>NZ_NKFO02000004.1:0-241033 GCF_002223045.2 Burkholderia sp. HI4860
GCAAACTGGATTGTCCCAGCCAACAGTAACGCAGCATATCAAGCGGCTGGAGCAGTCTTTGCAGGCCCGGCTGATTGACCGCGCAACAATGCCGCAAAGCCTGACATTGGAGGGAAAGATTTTTTCCCCTATGCGGAACAATTGCTCCGTACTAGCCATAAGGCTACGGCAGCCCTCCACAATAAAAGCCTGGTCGTTGGTGCAAGCTCCAATATCGCATTTATCTTTTACAACCCTATATCAAGGCGCTCCAAGATAAATTAGCAAACAAGATCGATGTGAGGATCGGCAAAAATATCGAGATTGCCGCTTTGCTGGAAACGCTTGAAGTGGATGTAGCGGTAATGGAGTGGTGGGACTCACGTCCTGGTTCGTCTCAACAGTATGGCGGCGCGAGAGGATGTTGTCATTGTTCGCCCGGCCATCCTTGGGCTGCCGAGTCGACCATTCCACTTAAGTGGTTAAAATCCCAGATCTTGCTTGGAGGCGAAGCGGCTACCGGACTGGGCGCCTACTACAACAATATGCCGGTGCCGACTCGGCAGAGTTCACAGTGGGTATGCAGTTAGTAGCACCGAGGCGGTCAAACACGCGGTCCACGCAGGGCTAGGAATCTCGCTTGTGATGGAAAGCGCGGTCAAGCATGAACAGGCAAGCGGATGGTTACATGCAATTCCGATTGAAGAAGATGTTTACAAAGATCTTTATCTCGTACATCGCTCAGAAACTTCGTTAAGCGGTCCGGTGGCAAGCCTTGCAGATTTGATTCTCCATTCTCCGGATTTAGGCTCAATAGAATATAAATAGCAAAACGAATGTCTGCTTCTGGCCGAGAGCTGACCTTCTCTGCGCGCATCTCACTGACCGCAACCGCTGCACTGCCGGCGCTGGGCCAGAAATTCTGAGCGGCTCTTGAGGGTCGACACCGGTAATCGGATCGTTGCCGCACTGAACAGCGCCCCGTTCCAGGTCGCCTCCATTTATGCGGCTGAACCGAGGGAGAGCAGCTTTACGCCGTCTGGCCGCAGTTCGCCCTTGGGCGACACGTGCCGGTAGAGCGTCTGCCGGGTAATCCCGAGTTCTTCGCAGAGATCGCCCACCTTGGTTTCCGGTTGCCCATGCTGGCCAGGCGTAGCTTGGCGGCGGTCATCTTGAAGGGGCGCCCCCCTTTCCTGCCGCGAGCGCGCGCCGAGATAAGTCCAGCGACTGTTCGCTCGGAAATCAACTCACGCTCGAACTCGGCCAGCGCGGCAAAAATACCGAACACAAGCTTGCCGGCGCAGTCGTCGTGTCGACCGCCGCACCGTGACCGGTCAGGACCTTCAGGCCACGCTACGCGCAGTTAGGTCGTGCACGGTGTTGATCAGGTGGCGCAGATCACGGCCAAGCCGATCGAGCTTCCACACGATCAGCGTGTCCCCTTCACGAAAGCGCCTTCAGGCAAGCAGCCAACCCTGGGCGATCATCGCGCCTGCCCGAGGCCAGATCCTCGTAAAGGTGCGCAAGGCTCACACCAGCGGCGATGAGCGCATCGCGTTGCAAATTGGTGGACTGGGATCCGTCCGCCTTCGATACCCGCATGTAGCCGATCAGCACCTTTTCACCCGTCACGTATACGTTCGATTATGTGACAGTGTGCACTCGGAAAGTTCTGGTCGTCAAAATTTGTCACTTAACCCGTCATTCTGTCTAAGACATGCAAAGGGTCCATCAGCCTCGTAATGTGACAGAAATTCCGGGGGAATGCCTTCCTTTGCAAAGGTGGCGCGCAACTGTTCCAGGGAAGCGGGATCGCGCCGACCATAGGAAGCCAACGCGAACAGCGAGCGTGCCGTCTCGGGGTCGTGCCGGGCTTCAATGATCGCCTCACTGATAGCTTGGACCGCCGTTGCCAGTGATTGACGGGTTCGGGCTTCGGCGGTTTCGCCGGCAGACCACTGGTGAACCCGGTTTGGGGCTCGGACGAGAACAGCTTTGCATGCTCGCCTGGCGGGCTGATATCCCTCAACTCGATCAAGCTGATTGCCGTTGCCGCCGCCTCCAGCATCTGCAACCGTATTGCCGGGTTCAGGGTTTCATACGGTCGCCACAGACTTTGCCCAGCACGCAGCGGATGCCCGCAGCCTTGCCAGACTTGGCGGAGATACCCCGCGTAGGTTCCGCACGCCGAAAGCGGGTGTTCAGCTCATCGAGCAGCGTGCGTAGCAGTCGAAACCACAATCCAGCGTGGATGCGTCGGCACGGCAGTTCCACATGGCGGTCGTCAGTGCCTGCCAGGTACGCCGGTCCATCACTGCAATCGCGTCGCTGGCGGTGCGCGACGCAGTGTCGGCGTTCTCCCAGCCGAGAAACCGCCCAGGCACGCCCAATAGGATTCCAGCCAGCAGCCATGCAGCGGGCAGCTCAGCATCAGGGGCAGCTTCCATGCAAGCAGTTCGGCTTGGTTTGCCGGGTCGTTCAGACAGAGAGGACAGGCGCGATGTATCGGCTGGCTGGGCAGCCAGGCACGCCAGCTCGTGATGGATCGCGTCCTACGGCGGAGTTTCGGCAGCAGCACCGAGAGCTGGAACGCATAGGTTTCCAATGCGTCTGGAATCTGATCATCAAGGCTGTCCAGTAGCCAAGGCACCCAGCCGGCGAAACTCATGCAACGCAGCCGGTCCGGCTCGATGCCGCTCCGCTGGGAGAGCATCGCCAACAGCGCCAGTGGTGGCGCGGTATCCAGGTCATCAACCTGAGCGTGACCAAGATCGTGCTCCAGCAGCTCGGACACCTCCATGTGATAGCAAAGGGCCACGCGGTTGAGCCACGAAGACAAGGCTTCGCCTTCTCTGGGGGCCGGATGCAGTGGCCAGCGTGGCGCTGGCTTCACATCAGTTCCCGCTCGAATTGCCGCCGCCGCTCGCTGGGACCGGTGTAATCGGCCATGCTCAGCGTGCGATGGTTGATCGCTTCCTCGCCGCTCTCCACTGCGACGATGGCCGCCGCCATCAGCAAGTGCGCCAGTTCGCCGATGGTGCCCTCGCTGCGTGTGAGCAGGTAGCGGGCCATGTCCAGCGTGGCAATCGACGAGGGTCGCCGCAGTGGAAGCGAAGCGGCGAAACTGGCCAGCAGTGAGCAGCAATCGTGATTGGCCTCCCATACCGGCAGCATCATCGGCTCGAAGCGATTTTCCAACTGGTCATCGGAGCGGATGGCCAGGTAGGCGTCGCGCGTGCCGACCCCGACCAGTGGGATGCGCAGTTCATTGCCGAGGAAGCGCAGGAGATTGAGGAATTCCCGGCGATTGACGCTGTTACGGCCAGGACGTTGTGCAACTCGTCGATCACCAGCATGCGCACGCCGACCTTGCGCAGCAGTGCCAGCGCCAGTTGTTCCATTTCTGGCAGCCGTGGGCGCGGTCGCAATGGCGCACCCATCGCCGCGAGCAGCGCGACGTAGAAGCGGATTACCGACGGTTCGGATGGCATCTGCACGACCAGTACCGGAATGTGCTCCTGGTCGGCATCGGCTCTGGCCGGATGCGTGCGCCGGAACTTCTCGACGATCATCGACTTGCCGTTGTTGGTCGGGCCGACCAGCAGCAGGTTGGGCATGCGTTGCTTGTTTGGCCACGTATACAGGATTTCCAGCCGGTTCAGCGCCTCGACTGCTCGCGGATAGCCGATCCAGCGGTCGGCGCGAAGGCGATGGATGCGTTCGTCCGCCGGGAGACGGGCCAAGCCCTGGGCCGCCGGCAGCAGGTGGGACAAGTCGATGATGGGATATTCTTCCACGGCTACCACTCCTCAATCTGGTCGAACGGTTTGGCCGGCGGCTGGTTGTCTGCCTGCTGCCCATCCATGTCAGCGCCGGTGGTGGCGTGGTTTTGACAGGCGTTGCCGTTGCCTTGAGATGCTGGCGTCGATCCGCGTCGCGCCGCGCCTTGCGCGTAGCCTTCTGCGCGGTGGTAACGATTTCGCGCATCTGGCCGATCATGCGGAACAACGCCGACTCATCCACCTGTTCGCGCCCTTGCTGCCGCAATTTCGCCAGCGCCTGTCGTTGTTCCCAGAGGGTGACAGCCGGGTGCGACAAGGTACGGTAGGGAATTTCCAGGTAGTGCTGCCCCTCTGGTTCCAGCACCCATATGCGGCTGATGTCGCGCGGGTCGCGCCGGATCAGGAACGCAGGCAAGCGGTCCCGCCGAGCTATCCACGGCTTGAGCGCATCGGCGTAGTAGTGGATGTGGTCGATGACGAAGCCGGTGCGGGTCAGCGTGCGGCGGATGATGGGCAGAAAATCGACCAGAAAAGCCGTAGCGCGAGTGATGACGGTTGGCACGCCGGTCCGCGTGATAGCTTCGGCCCAGCGCGCGGCCGGCGGTTGGAGCAGGCCGTTGTGCACGGAGCCGTGATAGGTGCCGACCGCCAATGTGAGCCAGCGCTCCAGCTCGCGCAGTGTCAGGGCGGCCATCTTCTCGGAGGCGTATTCCCCGCGCTGGTCAGGATTGGAGAAGGTCGTCCCCGGCAATTCGTCGTGGATCATCTGCATCGCCGTGCCGATGATCCGTTCCACGATACCGCCGTAGTGCGGCTGCCCGAGCGGGCGATAGTCCAACCGGATGCCATGCTGCTCGCAGCCACGGCGCAGCGCCTCGCTCTTGAACTCAGCCGCGTTGTCCAAGTAGAGCAGTCTGGGCTTGCCGCTCATCGGCCAATCCATCTCTACGTTCAACCCTTCCAACCAAGGGCGCTTGTCGCAGGCGGCATGCACCAAGCACAAGCCGACCGAGACGGCGGACGGGGCTTCCAGCGTAACGACCATGCCAACCACGCAGCGGGTGAATACGTCGATGGCGAGGGTCAGGTATGGACGGCCAATCGGTTGCCGGTCGCGCTCGTCCACCACGATCAGGTCGATGACTGTGTGGTCGATCTGCACCTGCTCCAGCGGCGCGGAGACGGGTGGCGGAACACCACCAACACCTTGCAGGTCGCGGGCGGCATCTTGTCCTTCCCGGCGGTGAGTGACCTCGCGCGGATCGAGGCCGGCGATCCGCAGAGCCACCGTGTTGCGCGCCGGCACCCGCAGCTTTTGCAGCTTGCACGCCCGCACAACTTCGCGGTGGAACGCCGCCAAGCTACGCTTCTGCTTGGTCAGGAAGCGCTTTTGCAGTAACTCGCGGATGATTCGTTCGACCGACTCCGGCAAGCGGCCTTTACCTTTGCCACCGCTCGACTGCCCAAGAGCCAAGTCAGTGACCAGCCCCGATCCTAGCCGGGCACGGCGGATCAGGACGTAGACCTGCCGCCGGGACAGCCCCAATGCCTGGGCTGCCGCGTCGGCCGCTTCATGCCCAACCGTCTCCGACTGCGCCAACGGCCCAATGATCTCCGCGCGACGACGCGCACGCTCCCATGCCTGTTCTGGCAGGGTGGCCACGCCGTGCTCGGTAATCGGTGCGGTATCGGTCGCCATGCTCATCTCGCTTTGGTGCACACGAGTATTGAGCATAGACGAGTTTCGTGCAGAGGAGTCCTGATATCTGGCTGTCAGGAGCCGTATGCACAAGAGGCTTCAAACCGCGCTGAATGGTGCAGTCGTCTTCTGGAAATGACAGCGGCAGAGGCAAAGAAATGCACATGACAGCAGAACGCAGCGCGGATGTCAGGCGTGTTCTGCGGGAGGATCAGCGACACGGCCGCGCCCGTCGGCTCGATGTCCTCTATCGCGGTGGGCGTGACCGTGAGCGAGACCGGTGTGCCGGTGGCGGCACATCGCGAGACCACGTGGGCCGTCCGGTCGATCAGCGCCGGGAAGAACAGCGTATCGAAGGCACACCACGTGTACAGGCGCCGGCCGTCGACCTCGAAAGTGTGCGGGGTCTCACGCAACGTCAAGCCGTAGCCGACGACGTTGCCATAGTCGTCCCACTCCGTGCTTACCGCCTGTTCGAGTGCCACGCTCACCCGCTCGATGGGCCAGTCCAAGGCCAGGGCCAATGCGGCCGGAGAAACCGGCGCCCCCTTGCTGAGTTCACGCAGCAGCACGACAAAGAGATCTGCAAAGCCTTCCAACTGGTTGGCCATCGCCAGGCGCTCGACCAGTTCGGCCGTATGGCGCGCAAGGTTCATCGTCGTCCCCCACAGGTTATCCCGCGCAGCATGAGAGCTGCTTCACATCCTTCGAGAAGGTCTGCGCAGCGAGCTTGAGCCCCTCGACCATTGTCAGGTACGGGAACAGCTGGTCGGCGAGGTCCTGCACGGTCATCCTTGCGCGGATCGCGATCGCGGCCGTCTGGATGAGTTCGCCCGCCTCGGGCGCCACCGCCTGCACGCCGATGAGCCGGCCGGTGCCGGCTTCCGCCACCAGCTTGATGAAGCCGTGCGTGTCGAAGTTCACCAGCGCACGTGGGACATTGTCGAGCGTTAGGGTGCGATTGTCGGTCTCGATGCCCGCCCGGTGCGCCTGCGCCTCGCTGTAGCCAACCGTCGCAACCTGTGGCTCAGTGAAGACGACCGTCGGCATCGTATCGAGATTGAGACGTACATCACCTCCGGTCATGTTGATCGCCGCGCGTGTACCGGCAGCCGCCGCGACATAGACGAACTGCGGCTGGTTGGTGCAGTCGCCCGCCGCATAGATATCCGGTGCGCTCGTGCGCATGCCGCCGTCGATCACGATGGCGCCGCGCTCGTCGAGCTGCACGCCGGCGCCCGCCACATTCAGACTACCGGTGTTGGGAGCACGACCTGTTGCCACCAGCAACTGGTCGGCCCGCAGCTCGCCGTGGTTCGTGGTGACGACGAACTTGCCATCGGCGTGCGACACGTGGGTTGCCTGGGTCTGTTCCAGCACCTCGATGCCCTCGGCGCGAAAGGCGGCCGTCACGGCTTCGCCGATCGCCGGGTCCTCCTGGTAGAGCAGCGTGTGACGGGCCAGGACCGTAACATGGCTGCCCAGCCGTGCAAATGCCTGGGCCAGTTCCAGTGCGACTACCGACGAGCCGATCACAGCCAGTCGCTCGGGAATCGCGTCGTTCACCAGCGCTTCGGTCGAGGTCCAGTACGGCGTGTCCTTCAGGCCCGGAATCGGCGGCACTGCGGCAGTTGCACCTGTGGCAATCAGGCAGCGATCGAACGACACCGTACGTTCGCCGCCGGCGGTCAGCGTGATCGTGAGCGAATGGCTTCCCGTGAACCGCGCCTCGCCGTGCAGGACGTTGATGTTCGGGCTCGTGTCGAGAATGTTTTCATATTTGGCGTGGCGCAGCTCGTCCACGCGCGCCTGCTGCTGGGCGAGCATGCGCGGCCGGTCAATGGCCGGTGCCGTCGCGGTAATGCCCGCGTCGAAGGGACTCGTCTGCCGCAGATACGCGATATGGGCGGCACGGATCATGATTTTGGAGGGCACGCAGCCGACGTTCACGCAGGTGCCGCCGATGGTGCCGCGCTCGATCAGCGTCACCTGCGCGCCGTTTTCGGCAGCCTTTAGCGCAGCCGCCATGGCAGCGCCACCACTGCCGATCACGGCGATCCGCAGCGCGCTATCACCGCCGCTACGCTTCCCACCAGTTTCCGCCGAGCCGGGCGTCTTGCCGGGCAGGCCTGCTGAGTGGGGTGGCACGTCAGCCACCCTGGCGTGATAGCCGGCTGTCGTCACCGCGGCAGTCAGCGTGTCGTGACTAACCCCTTCATCGACCGTCAGATCGGCTAGGGCTTTGGAATAGGAGACCGCTGCCGAGCGCACGCCGGGCACCTTTTCCAGCGCCTGCCTGACATGCTCGGCGCAGGAAGCGCAGGTCATCCCGTCAATCTTCAAGGTCATCATCGCCTTGCTCCGTTCTTTCATGGATTTAGTTAGATGCGCCACTACTCAACCCTTGCGCACGCTGCCCGTGCACGAATCACACGTATCGGTGGCACAGACGCGTTGGGCCGGGGAGAACAGGTCCCAGAGCGATGTCGCCACCATAATGGCGAGACCGGGATAGAGCAGCCAGCCGCTGCGCTCGCCATAGGCGCGCATCACAAACACGGCTGCCAGCACCAGCAGCGGCCCGATCAGGCCGGGCACGGTACGGCGCCACTGCCGATGCTTGAGCCAGCCGACCGCATTGGCGAACAGCGCGACGCCGGCGAAGGCCGGTAGCAGGATGCGGATGAACAACCCTTCGTACTGGCTCAGGAAGCCCAGACCAATGGTGGCGCCCAGACTGGCGATCGCGGGAAGCAGCTCGCACAGCCCATCGCCGACACGATGCTGCCAAGCAAACCGGCCTTATCGGCCGCGCGCGTGACGAATGACATTGCAGTACCTCTGTAGTTTCAGGGCTTGACCGACGACGGATAGCCCGCGTCCGCCGTAGCCTTGGTCAGTGCCTGGACGCTCGTCTTGCCATCGTCGAACGTCACGACGGCTTCGCGCTGCTCGAAACGGACATCCGTTTTTTCGACGCCCGTAACTTGGGACAGCGCGTGTTTGACCGTAATGGGGCAGGCGGCACACGTCATGCCGGGCACAGACAGCGTAACCGTCTGCGTCGCGGCCCAGACCGGGACGGCAACAACGGCGAGCGCGAGTGCTGCAAGCAGCTTTTTCATGATGAACTCCAGGTTCAATAGAACAGGGGCAGTACGTAGGGGAAACCAACCGCGATCAGTACCAACGCGACAACGATCCAGAAGATGAGCTTGTACGCGGCGCGCACCTGTGGAATCGCGCACACCTCGCCGGGCCTGCACACCGCAACGGGCCGAAAGATGCGTCGGCCGGCGAAGAACAACGCCACCAGTGCCACGCCGATGAAAGCCGGCCGCCAGGGTTCGAGCAAAGTCAGATTGCCGATCCAGGCGCCGCTCACACCCAGCGCGACGAGCACCAGTGGCCCGAGGCAGCAGGTCGACGCGAGGATAGCGGCCAGTCCGCCGGCGGCAAGTGCGCCGCGCCCATTCTGCTGTTCCGCCATACGCTGCCCTTCCGAATATCCACTGAGTAGCGTAACCTTACTTCCGTACCTATGTACGGAGTCAAGCGGTATGGATAACGGTAGCGAAAGCCTGACCATCGGCGCCTTCGCGAAGGCCGCCGGCGTCAATGTGGAGACGATCCGGTTCTATCAGCGCAAGGGATTGCTGCTGGAACCGGATAAGCCGTATGGCAGCATTCGCCGCTATGGCGAAGGCGATGTGACGAGGGTTCGGTTCGTCAAGTCGGCCCAGCGGCTGGGCTTCAGCCTCGACGAAATAGCGGACCTGTTGAAACTGGAGGATGGGACGCATTGCGACGAGGCGAGCAGCCTCGCGGAGCACAAGCTCCGCGACATTCAGGACAAACTCGCCGATCTCGAACGCATGGAAGCCGTGCTCACCCAGCTCGTGTGCGCGTGCCATTCGCGCAAGGGCAACGTGTCGTGTCCGCTGATTGCCTCATTGCAGCGAGGCGAAGAACCACGTGACGTCGGCGCCGCGTAAGTGCCATTCGCCATTAACGTACGCAAAAGTCCGTTTCTTGAGGGCACCCGTTACCGGGCGCGATCACGGTCGCTGCTGCGATGCTGACCGGGCTTGCCGGCTACGGCGTGAGTCTGGTGTTCTTTGTGATCGCGCTCCGGCACCTCGGTCAGCCCGGGCCGGCGCCTACTTCTCGGTTGCGCCGCTTTTCGGCGTGGCGCTATCGTTGCTTATCTGGCCCGAGTGGCCGTCCGTGTCTTTCTGGATCGCCACCGCCATGATGGCGCTGGGCATTTGGCTGCACGTGCGTGAACGACATGAGCATGAGCATACGCACGAGCCTCTCGAACACACGCATCGCCATCGCCACGACGAACATCACCAGCACGAGCACGATTTCCCATTCGATAGCGATGAACCCCATACCCATCCGCATGTGCACCTGCCCATCACCCATTCGCATGCACACTTCCCGGATGTGCATCACCGGCACAAGCATTAGGTGCGCGAACTGAGCGCGTGCAGAACGGCGAGCAGGCGATATGCCACGGGCAAGACGAAGATTACGAGGTGCCGTTCCCGCTCTGATCAGAGGCTAGAAGCTTCGGCAGTCGGCGCCGGTGTACCCTTGGGGCATTACAACTTGTGTCAAACTCTTTTGTCGCAAAATGCTTCTGCGAATTGTGTTGGATTGCGTTAGTGTCAAGCTCTATTTCATCGGTGCCTAACCCAGTAGATCGCTAAGCATCTGATTTTATTGTGCGCGCTGTGTCAAACTCTATTGTTCGTTCACAGGCGTACTGCCTCCCCTAGATCCACGTCACTATGATGAGGACAGGGAGATGATCGGTCACGAGGTGGTTCCGATGGACCAACCATCGGAAGGGGTCTTCTGGTGTCGCGTCTGTGGCGGTCACCCGACTGATCCTATTCACCAACCGGGATACGAATCGTAACGGAAAACGCGATGACGACGCTGACACGCCAACACTACAAACGCCTGCGGTTCTATTGGCAAGGCCTGGCGAATGGTGGTGCCGGGATGACGGACGGCATCGACCTGGACCTGGCCGCACTCGGGTTGGTTGAGCGCTTCGAGCGCTTCGGCTACGGCGTTCGCTTTCGCATCACGAAAGCGGGCGAGCAAGAGCTTGCCGCCGAGAAGGCGCGCGAGGTCGAGCGGCGTCAGCCGCATCACACTCTTGCTGGCCGCTTGGCGCAGTGGCGTCAGAGTCAAGGTCGCGTGACGTGGCAGAACATCGAATTGCTGGTCGACCTTGAAAGCGGTGGCCGGCAAGCGATTCGTCCCGACGTGTTTTCAGTCGCTGCGAACTACGACGAAAAGCGCATCAATCCGTGTGTCGATGAAGTGAAGGTGAGTCGCGCGGATTTTCTCGCGGACGTGGCTCGCCCCGAGAAGCGGGCCGGCTACGGGAAAATCGCGGAGGTGCTGTACTACGCAGCGCCGGCCGGCATGATCGAGGCGTCGGAGGTGCCGGAAGGATGTGGCTTGCTCGTCGAAGTGGCGCCGTGTCAGTTCGAGATCTTGAAGCGTCCGAAGAAGCGGCCGGTGTCGCTGACCACGCACCATTTCATGAATCTCATTTTGAAGCCCGGCGCGTTCGCACCGGCCTGGTAGAAAAACAGCAATGACGAGAGATCCATCGGAGCGGTTCCGGTGGATCTCGATTCCTCCAACTTCAACACCTGATAGACCAACGTGCACGACTACACCGTCTCGTATCCTGAACTGACCGCATCGGCCGAAAGGCATATCCGCGACTATATGACCTTCGCCGCGGCCGCCGGCGACGATGCCGAACGCAGGGCACTGCATGCATCAGCCGTCAGCCTGTTCGCGTACTGGCTCGGCTTCGTGAACGCCGCCCGAAAGACCGTCGATGACGCGGGACGGCAAGCGCTGCAGCGCGACGAGCATCGGCTGCTGGATCTGGTCAGCGCCGCGGCCGCACCGTCCGGGCGCACCACATCGGACGACCGCGCATCATGACCGCTGCCTTCGACCGTAACGCCGCGCTGACCGCCGTGAAGCTGACGCTTTCCGACGCCATCGCGCACGACTATGCGAACGCTCTGTCGATCGACCGTTACGCGGGTGCCGGCGCGCTGGCGCATTGGCCTCCCAATCCGCATCGCTGCCACGAGCAGGTCACGCGCTGGCTGCAATCGCATCCCGGCGATACGCCGGTACGCGGCTGGCTTGTGAACGGTGGCGACGGCGCGCAACAACGCTTCGTCTCGCACTCGTTGGTCCGCAGCGCATCGGGCGCGTTGCTGGATGTCGCGTTTGCTCGGCCGGCCCATGTACAGCGCTTCATTGAACACCCGGCGGCGGCAGGCGATTTCCTCGCGCTTGTCCTCGGCGAACCGCCGGTGTCCGAACTCTGGGTGCCGATTCCCTGCAGGAGTTAATACCATGGCCCGCTCTTACCGGAAAAAACCGCCTGTCCGGCCGGCGCCCCAATACGTCAATGGCGTGGTGTTCACGCTCGCCATGCGGACGGGCGATGTCCAGGTGATCGGCATACCGTTCGAGCACCGCGGTCGGACATGGGCCGTTCATGCGATCGTCGGGCGCGATGATGTCCCTTGCTATGCGGCTTCCGACGTGCTGACAGGCATGCACGTGCCGAACAGTGAGGCGTCGAGCATCGACGCGTCGCGTGCGGCGGCGATTGCCACGCTCGACAACGTGACGGACGAGAGCTGGGCCGACACATTCGGGCCAGCTCAAACCGCGACGGCCGAATGACAACCTGCACGGCGCTCTGCGAGTTTCCCGATGCGCTGCCCGAACGGTGCCGCAGCGCCGCTCGAGCTGCAGACGAAAATCGAACTGGAGGACAACATGCTCCGCAATTGGATGGCACGTTTAGCGTGTCTGGTGGGTGCGCATCGCTGGGTGCAGCATACCCATTACCGCTACATACTGAACGACAGCGGTCTCCACGCGTATCAATGCGAGCGGTGCGACAAGGTCCGCTCGTCGAATTTTCCGAGCCGATGAGAAAAGCCACGTCCCGTAACCGCCGGCCGCTGACCAGGGCGCAACTGCTGCCGATCCCGACCGGCGAACTGCGTCGGATCCAGCTGAAGCACCACGTGGCGCTCGCGGCACTACGCGACGCGAACGACGACGTCGCGCAGCTGGCCACGCTATTGAATGCGATCTACCTCGCGTACTTTCTCGACTCGACCGAGGCGGCACTCTATCGACGGGCCGAGGCGGCCCTCCAGGACTGCGCCGATCGCGCCGAGCGGGGCGAGTCGGGCGCGCTGACCGACCTCGAGCGCGCGGCGGTCGAGCACGTGCTCGCACGGTTGGACGCGCAGCTGGCGGCGGTACCGATGCATCGCTATATCGCCGCGTTCGAACGGCTTCAGCGCGTCACCACGGCCGATACGGTCGTATCGCCCATTCCTGCAGGCTGAGCCATGGCAAATCGTCCCCAGCAGCTCGCCCAGATGCCGTTGCGCAGCTACAGCCGCACCGAATTCACGGCGCTGCGCGCGCGCGTGAAAGGCTTGCCGATCGAGACAATCGAGCGACTGTACTTCGACCGTGATGCCGTCGAGCCGGTCGACGTCGCTCAGCTGCTGCGCACGATGCGCGACGACTTGGTCGCGGCCGCGCTACGCGACGGCTCGCCAGTATTGCAAGCCCACCTGCAGGCGGCGATCGCGAAATACGGCGAGCCCCGCCTGACGCCCGTGTCGCTGCAACTGATCGAGCAGGTCGCCGCGCAGTGGGCGGTCGCCGCGCCGCGGGCCGAGCACCCGGTCGGTCGCTGGTTTCGGCCGCTCGTTGCCGCACGCCTGGAGGGAGAGGGCATCCACACGCTCGGCGAGCTCGTCGCGTTCGTGAACCGCCGCGGTGGGCAGTGGTGGCGATCGGTGCCGCGCATCGGCGTCGGCCGCGCCCGCGTGCTGGTCGCCTGGTTGCGGCGTCACGCGGCGTCGATCGGCGCGCCCGTTGAGGTCGACGTCGACGCCGGCGACGCGCTCGCGCCGACGTCGGCGGGCGTCACCGCCGGCGCCGGGCAGCTGGCCCCGCTCGAGCGCCTGGCGCTGCCCGTCGAGCTGTCCGGCGCGCACGGGGCGAACCGCGCGCCCGTGTTCGCGTATCTCGGCGCGGCGCACGATCTCGATGCGGTGCGGGCCTATCTGCATCGCTACGACGACCGGCCCGCGACGCAGCGGGTCTACAGGAAGGAGCTCGAGCGCCTCGTGCTGTGGTGCGTGGCGGAACGCGGCGTCGCGCTGTCGTCGATGCGGGTTGAGGATTGCGAGGCCTACAAGGCGTTTCTCGCCGCGCCGGGCGAACGCTTCACGGGGCCGCCAGTCGCGCGCACGAGCAGCCAGTGGCGGCCGTTCGCGCCGGGTGGCCTGTCACCGGAAAGCCAGCGCTACGCGGTGCGCGCGATTCGCGCGGCATTCACGTGGCTCGTCGCGGTGCGGTATCTGGCCGGCAACCCTTGGGCGGCCGTCTCCGATCCCAGCGTCGTCAGGCGGGTGCGCAAGCTGCAGGTCGAGCGAGCACTACCGCTTGACCTCTGGACGCGCGTACGCGAGACGCTGGCCGAACGCAGCGAGCTGCAGGGGCCGAGCGGGCCGCGCTGGCGGACAGCACGTGCGCTGTTGCTGCTGATGGGGGATGGTGGCCTGCGGATCGCTGAGGCGGCCGCGGCGAGGCGTGCGGCGCTTGTCTGGATGCCGGCGGACGACGACACGCCGGCCAGCTGGTTGCTCGAGGTGATCGGCAAGGGCAACAAGCAACGCTTCGTGCCGATCAGCGACGAGTGCGTCGACGCGCTGCGCGCGCACTGGCGCGATCGCGGCCAGGATCTCGACGCGGCGGCCGCAGCGAAGCCGCCCGGGTTGCCGCTGGTGGCGCCGTTGGTCATCCCGCCGACGCCGCGAGCCCGCGAGAAATTCGGCGAGCCCGTCGACACTGACGAAGCAGTAGCCGGCGCCGCAGCGCGGGGCGGCTATTCGGTGCGCGGCGCGCGCGGACTCACGCAATGGGCGATCGCGCAGCTGCTCGCGGTGATGTCGGATCTCACTGAGTCTGAACGGCGCAAGCTGGCCAGCACGTCGCCCCATGCATTCCGGCACACGGTCGGCACGCAGATGTTGGCCGCCGGCGTCGCGCTCGAGGTCGTGCAGCGCACGCTCGGCCACGCGTCGCTCGGCACCACGTCGATCTACGTGTCGCCGGAAGAGGCGCGGATGCGCCGCGAGGCGGCGAAGTACCATGCCCGGCTAACACGCGACGGCTGAGTGCGTCTCCCGATCTTATGAAAAGAACGCGAGCAGTCGTTGCAGCAACGGTATGCGTGCCGTCCACCAGTCCGTCCGGGAAGGCGGCATGGCAATGAAGCGCAACGGAGACGACTTCGACTGGTCGTAGTAGAAAATGTTGTCGTCGCTGTACCGCAGTTCCGTGGGTGCTGCATCGTTGAGCGTGCGCACCGCAAAATAACGCTCCGCCAGCACGTCTCCTGCCGGACCCATCACCCGGAGTCGAATTTCGTCACCATCGGCAAAAGAGCGGGGCACCCGACATAGCTCGATCTTGTACTTCTTGCCACCGAACTCTTTCGTTCCCCCGTTAAGATCCTGCGTATAGCTCTCGCAATCTTCGTATGGCTTCCGTAACGCAAGAGCCGGAATCGCCAGTACCAAGACAAGCGCGATCGCGATTACATGTTTTCTGGTGACCTGCATATTTCGCCGAGGCTGATTTTTGTGGGATTGGACGGCGGAGCCGTTTGATGGCTGTACGGGCGGCTACTCTCAGCGAAGCCAAATCGGAATTCTTGCGGCAACCCAGTCGATCAAGGTGGGCGGCAGCGAGATCGAACGCATGCTGTCGTACTGATCGGACGCGTCGAAGTAAATCAATTTGCCATCGCGGATCTTGATCGAGTCTTCACCCGGCCGGCCGTCCCAAAAAACGAAAAATAAGCGCGTGGCGAGCGTCGAGCCATTCGCATCGGTGATGACGAGTTTGACCTGCTCGTTCTGATCTGCAAAAAATCCATGACTGCGCGCACCACTTCCGCAGATGTTGACGATGTAGGTCGTGCCGTCGACCTGTTTGATTCCACCATTCATCTTGGCGTTGTAGTTGAAGCGCTGACAATCGGTGTCGTCTGTCGTGACCCCGCCTAAACTGATGAGCGCGAGGCAGGCCAATAAGCCAAGTGTCACGATCGCCAGTCCCGCGCGCTTCGCTCGGCCGAAATGGGCGATATTTCGAAGAAGCCAGTAGAAGTAGGCTGCAAAGATGACCGCGGTGACGATGAAGATCGCGGTCTTGCCGTTCTTGAGCGCGAAAATCGCGATCGCGTTCGTGGCGCCAGGCGGCAGGAACGGCCACACGATGGCGGCAACCAAGGCCACGGCCCCGACTACCAAGATCGCTCTGAGGATGAGGCGGATCATCTTCATTGTTCCGCCGGGATGGGTCTGCATACGGTATCAAGTTTCAAAACAATCGGGTTGTCCAGTTTCACGAGTTTGGGTCTACTGTAAACCATAAAGTCACCGCCACGATTGTGTGCCGCTCTCCACTCGCGATATGTCTTGTTGTGCACTGGCCAGTACACATCCTTCGCCATAAATTTCCGAAAGAGACTTGTCCGTTTGTCGATCGGTTTGTTGACCTCTTCGCCTTCAGGAAGATAGTGCCACTTTTCGATGGTTGAATTTCCGACATTCAAGTTGCTGCTCTTGAAGAAATCGTTGGCTGCAGCGACGTACGACAGCACCATTCCGTTCTTGTTCCAGTGGCCAAGATACTGGCTCTTGGAAGGCGAATCATCGTTAAATGAATAGCTATCCTTGATGTAGACATAGATGTGGGTAATCTGTGCAACCGGTTCGAGACAGAATATTTTGTTCTTGCCTTCGTACTTGTAGTAACGCTCGCCGGTAACGGTCGCCTTCCCAACAGCAGCGTAGAAGTTGAAGTTTGCCAGTGCGCCGGTTAGATCGGTCAACGCCGTACCGTCGAGTGTGTCGACGGATGATACTGACTGGTACTGAAATCTCCAGGCGACATGAAACTGAAGCAGATCCGTCAGAAACGGCGTAGTGTCGATCACGATACCTGCCGCGTTCATTTGTCCGGCCGCGAAACTCTTCTCGATCACGGGCGTCAGCGTATTCCTCGCCGATGTAGCAGCATTCGGAGTGTAAATCGCTTGTCGGACGAGTTGATTGAAACGCTCAAGTGCTCCGCGAAACCGCAACGCCCATTCCAGAGAGACTGTCCTGTCGTCGATCGGCTGCACCGAGTTGAGCTGGTCGTTATAGGCGTGCTTAGGGCTTGCAAACCACTCTCGCGCAAGCTTGGCCGAGATCGGCCAGCCCATCTTGTCCATCGCTTTGGGAATGTCCTGCAGATCGAACTCAGGCAGCTTGTTCGCTTGCTCGGCGTCTTGGGGCTTATCACTCGGTTGTGGCTTGGCGGGCGGCTTGGCCGGTGCTGGAGCAGGCGGCTTCTGTGGCGCGAGAGGAGCGGCTGCCTTCGATGGTGGCGGTGACGGCGGCTCGTTCGGCGCAAGTCTATCGAACGAGATTTTTTGCTGCGTGTCGATGGGAACGCATCCGACCACGCCAGAGTAACATTTCCACCGTTTGCTGGAATATAGAACTCCGGACTCCAGTTGGTAATACGGGACTTTCTTGACGTCTGGCATAGGGCCTTGAATAACGACTTTTCAAACGAACGGGTATCAGATTAATCGATTCATCGGAAAATCGATCAGAGACAATGAAAACAACTGTTAGATCAGGTCGCGATTGCGCAAGATGAAAAGGTAGGGGCAATCCGCCGGCGGCACGATCGACACGGAAGGCTTGCTCGCCAGGCGAGCCAACATTGCGCTTTCGAGTTCGGCCGCCTGGTTGTCCAACCACCCTGGCTGCCACGTTCGGGCCCACGCGAGCCAAGCCGCTGGCGAAAGGCTGGCGGCCGCGGTCGGCTTCGATGGCACGTAAACCGCGTCTCGCCACGAGAGGCCCGACCGGAACCGCACGCCAGTGACTCGAAGATGCTTGCGTGTACAAACGACGATGAACGCGCGGTGCGGCCGCTCGTCATACAGCACATCCGGCTCATGCACACCTCTCGCCGGCGCAGCGGAAACCGGTCCAGTCCATTCGAATTCCAGGGTAGCGCCGGTTCGCTCGGCCTAGTCGCGGTTGTAGAGGCCACCATCAATGTAGGCGTTCATGCCTGCGTCACCGAGGATCGGTCCGCCGATAAACGACCCGGATTCGACGATGGCGCGCGCAATGTACGGCGCTGTTTCGTGCGTCAATTTGATCGGCATAGCTCGACACTGTGTTAGAAAAGTGGCCGGCCATGCCGGCTTGGTTGTACGTCACCGGATCCCCGCTGCCTTACGCTCGAGCGGCGAGAATTTGCGTAGCGACGCGTAGGGATCGACGAGCCGTCGCGGCGCACGAAGCAGCTTGACGCCTGGTGTTAGCAAGCCGCCGAAACCCAAGCCGGCGACGACTCCGGCCGCGATGCGCAGATTCGACCAGTCTGCCGGCATGATGCAGATCAACATGATCGCGATGATGCTGACGCCGAACATTACCTTCAGAAAGAACCATGGTGCGGAGAGCGCGTCGATGTCGAGGATCGAGCACGGAATCTCTTCCGATTCGTATTCCTCTTTCTCGCGGACCAACTCCAAGTCGAGCGGTGCCGGCCGACTGGAGACCGGATTGACCAGGCGTTCGGTAAGCGCTGCAGTGACTACGTCGACCGCAGGGAACTCGTGCGGCCACCGATGATGTTCCGCCACACCGTAGGCCCGCAGGATCGGCAGCGCCCAGGCAGGATGGTTGATCGGTGCTAGCAGTTGGCCGTCTAGCACGGCCCAATACATGGTCTGATGCGCGTGCTTCGCCGCGTAGGTCGCGAGGCGATCGGCGGCCGGGTAATCGTACGGCGCAACGTGCGCCGGGATCCATTGCGCACCCATATCGCGGAAGAATCCCACGCGATTCTTGCCCTCGTGCGCCAGAAATAGACCGAGCGGTTTGATCCAGATGAACTCGGCTCGATCGTAGCCTTCTGCCGTCGCGCGAGCCGGGTCTTGCAACCTGGCCAGCAGAGCCGGTCGCTCGTTCTCAGGGACAGAGGAGGTAGTCCATCGCCAGCTCGCGCCGATCGTCTGCGAAACAGGCGCAAGCGCGCTAAACGAATCGCCGCACGGTTCGAGATTGCTGAACGGAAAGACGGTTCTGAAAAAAGAAGCTCCGATCCGTGGGCCGTAGGCACCGTCGTGGAACGGTTCAATGAGACGCCGACCGGCCGCACTGCGGCATGCGAGCTCGTCGACTTCGTATTTTGCGTCGACGAGCAGCCTGATCTCGTCGCGCAGCTTCGAGGAAATGTTGTCCACGACGGCTTCGAGTGAGGTGGTAGTTGCGCTCATCGCTTGTTCCATTTTCTAGTCGCTCTCAATCGACTGACTGGTTATCGTGTGTGCGTCGTGCCGGCGTACCTTTGGACGCGAAAAACGTAACCGACGGTATTTGTGATTATGCCGGAATCGTGTTGACGGGACCGAGTTTGCCGACTAGGCTACTCGTTCGTTGTTTAACTGATTCTCTTCCATCTCCATGGCAACTTATCTTGAATTGAAAGCGCAGGCTGATGCGTTGGCACAGCAAGCAGAAGAAGCACGTCTCGCAGAGCTCGACAGTGTCATTGCAGCGATGCGCGAACAGATCGCAGAGTACGGCATCACGCCCGAGCAGCTGTTTGGGCGCCGACGTGCTGCAGCGTCTGGGGAGCGAGCTCCCGTGGCACCCAAGTATCAGGATCCGAAGACAGGAGCCACCTGGAGCGGGCGGGGCAAGGCACCGCAGTGGATTGCAAACGCGAAGAATCGCGATCGCTTTCTGATTCCCGCTGCAGAGTAAAAGAGCGCTTTCGCGGCAAAGCCCGCGAATTCCGCTTCCGCGGGTGTAGCTCAATGGTAGAGCTGAAGCCTTCCAAGCTTACGACGAGGGTTCGATTCCCTTCACCCGCTCCACATTTCCGATTGAAAAAAATGCCCTCAAGCGTCGAGGGCAGGTTTGCAACTTATCCTTCGGTATCCTCGCCGAAAGCTCCGACTAAGCGGAGCACCCAGAACCAGTATTCCCGTGGATCCACGTCGGTGAGGCCGAAATTCGGCCAGTCGCTGCGGGGGTAGGTGGGATGTTGGTGTCGCGGGGCGGCGTAAAGGAGCCGGGGATGGGCGGCGTAATGGCGCCAGCAGAACCGGGGGTAAAACGCGGATTCGAACGGTTTCAAGGTTGCGGTTTTTTGCCGTTTTTGGCAACTGCATTTTGAGGGGGATCTGGCATCGGTTTCGGGGTGCGGTAACTGTCGCCCTCGAGGACGAGCCGGTAGGCGCCGTGGCGTAGTCGGTCGAGTGTGGCGGTGCCGAGGATGCGGTTGTCGGGGAACGCGGCGCCCCATTCACCGAAGTCGAGATTCGACGTCAGGATGGTCGCCGCGTGCTCGTAGCGGGCCGCGACGAGATCGTGGAAGTCCTCGTCCTGCGGGGTACGTAGCGGTTTGAGCGCGAAGTCATCGACGATCAGCAGCGGCACCCGGGCGTACTGCTGGAACTTGCGGTCAT
The DNA here is from genome assembly GCF_002223045.2 of Burkholderia sp. HI4860. Lineage (NCBI taxonomy): Bacteria > Pseudomonadati > Pseudomonadota > Betaproteobacteria > Burkholderiales > Burkholderiaceae > Burkholderia > Burkholderia sp. HI4860. The sequence continues at coordinate 20,114 of NZ_NKFO02000004.1, forward strand.
AGGCGCCGGTGGCGCGCGCGGCGTTCAATCGCTTGAGCAGCTCGGTCTGCGAGATGAACAGCACATCGCGGCCTTGGCGGGCGGCGCAGTGGCCCAGCGCCTGGGCCAAGTGGCTTTTGCCGGTGCCGGTTGGACCGGCGATCAGGATCGCGACCTTCTCGTCGAGATACCGGCCTGTCGCGAGATCATGAACGTGTGAGCGGTTCAACGTAGGCAGCCGGTCGAAGTCGAACGTCTCGAGCGTCTTGCCCATCGCGAAGCCGGCGCGCAGCAGACGGGTGCCGAGCTTCTTGTGTTCGCGACGGGCAACCTCGTCGTGCAGCAGCATGGCAAGGAACTCGGTATAGGCGAGCTGCCCGTCGATCGCCTGACGGTTGCGCTGCTCAAGCGAGTCGAGGATGCCGGACAGGCGCAGCTGTTTGAGGATGGAATTCAATTCGGGACTCGGGTTCATGGTGTCAGTGGATCAGCAGGGATTGGAGATCACGGCCGAAGCGGCCGCCGTTCTGGTAAGCGCCAGTCGGGGCCGACGCGGGACGCGGCACCGGTTCGCTGTCCAGGCCTTTGTCGAGGATGCCCTTGATGGTGCTGTACTTCGCGCTGCTGAACGCGAGCGCACGCTCGCAGGCTGCTTCCAGCCTCTGATCGCCGACTTTCTGTCGCAGCCGGATGATCCCCTGCGCGCCGCGCAGGTTGACGAGCACCTTGTCGTTGAACAGCGCGAGGATCACGCCGTGGCACGACGGCCCGATCTCCTTCGCGCGCGCCAGACACCACTGCGGATCGTGCTCGAGCCAGGCCTGCGCTTCGGGCGGCTGGTGATCTCGCACCGTGTGGCGACCGCCGGCCCGCTGCCGCGGATGGGTTGCGACGAGTTCATGCCGATGGAACAGCTGGATGACCGTATCGGTCGCCTTCAGCCAGAGCGACTTGCCGACGAGCGTGAACGGTGCAGAGTACAGCGCGTGCTTGTAGACGACGTGGCCGTCGCGATGGACCGCCACCTCCTTCCAGACCGACAGTACCGGCGGCACGTCCGGCAATGCAGCGAGCAACGGGCGCTCGACGCCGAAGCGCGTCAGCGGCCGTTCGTGGACGGTGCCGTGGATACGAGTGCCGGCCTGCTGCATCACCCATTCGCGCAGTTGCCGGTTGGCGTCGGCCAGATCCCGGAACTCGCGCAGCGGCACGAAGGACTTCTTGACGTATTTGACGCCCGATTCGACGACGCCCTTCTTCTGGGGATCGTGCGGCGGACAGGCGTCGATCCGGAATCCATATCCCTCGGCAAGCGCGGCGTACGAGCGTTGCACCGCCGGCTCGTATCGACACGCCCGGATGATCGCGCACTTCGCGTTATCGATGATGACCCGGTCGGGACAGCCGCCGAACCATTCGAAGGCGCGCCGGTGGCTGGCGAGCCACGTCTCGACGGTCTGGTCCAGCACGATCTCGGCATACTGGTGGCGCGACCAGCACAACGTCATCACGAAGATCCACGTCCGGACCGCAATGCCCTCGACCGTCAGCACGGGTCCCGCGCCGAAGTCGACCTGCGCGGCGTCGGCCGGTGCGAAGTCGAGGATCGTTGTGGTGGCCACGCTGCGCTCGGCAGCCAGATGGCGCAGCATGCGCTTCACGGCACAATAGCTGCCGGCGTAGCCATGATTGCGTTGAAGGGCGGCATGGATCGTGGTGCCCTGAACGCCGGCGGCAAGCCATTCGCGGACCTGTTCGCGATATGGCTCAACCGTCGACACACAGGTGTGCGGCAGGTGCGGCGTGCGCCCGAAGACACCCGCGATCGTAGCGTCGTCCGGCAGCGGCTGCACCGGATCCAGCCAACTACGCGCTTCAGCCTCGCGGCGCACGGTCGTCAGCTTCTTGCGCCCCATCAAACCGCCGCGCGCGATGTCGCGGTCAGAATCGCCTTGCCGCATGCGGACAAGGACTTGGCGGTATTCAAACAATTCGAACCTCCTGTTGGCCATGGACGCTCCGTTCAAAAAGAACGGAGCGTACCGACTCGGAAAGTTCGAACCGCGTTCTCGCCCTGATGCTGCTGGCGCCTATGCGCCGCCCCTAACGTGGCGCCATTACGCCGCCCTTGGACTGGCGCCTATGTGCCGCCCCTCAAGTGGCGCCCTTATGCCGACCCCGCATTGGCTCCATAGCGCCGCCCCGTGACAAACGGTCGGGCCGAGTCGCTTACGATCAAGCTGGGCGCGACGCGCCAGATCCGCGACGTCGGCAAATGGCCGCGCCGCGCGTGCGAGCTCGATCCGGCTCGCGACGTCCTCGCGCATGCCGCGCAGCAGCGAGAAGCCGAGGCGCACGGGCGCCGACGTTGTCGGCCCTTCGATCGCCGAATCCCATGTGCTGACGTTGACGTCGACGGGCAGCACTTCAACGCCGCGGCGCCGCGCGTCCTGCAGCAGCTGCGACGGCGTGTAAAAGCCCATCGGCTGGCTATTGAGCAGCGCAGCCAGGAACACGGCCGGTTCGTGTCGACGCAGCCATGCACTCGAGTAGACGAGCAGCGCGAAGCTGGCCGCGTGGCTTTCCGGGAAGCCGTATTCGCCAAAGCCTTTGATCTGGGCGAAGATCGACTCGGCGAACTCGCGATCGTAGCCGCGCTCGAGCATGCCGCTCACCAGACGCTCGTGGTACGGCTCCAGTCCACCCTTGCGCTTCCATGCCGCCATCGCGCGGCGCAGTTGGTCGGCCTCGCCGGCGGAGAAGCCGGCCGCGAGCATCGCGACCTGCATGACCTGCTCCTGGAAGATCGGCACGCCGAGTGTGCGCGCCAGTGCCTTCTCCATGCCTTCAGATGGAAACGTGACGGGCTCCAGCCCTTGGCGCCGGCGCAGAAACGGATGCACCATCCCGCCTTGCACGGGGCCCGGCCGTACGATCGCGACTTCGATCACCAGGTCGTAGAAACACTGCGGCCGCAGTCGCGGCAGCATCGACATCTGCGCGCGCGATTCGACCTGGAACACGCCCATGCTGTCGCCGTCGCACAGCATGTCGTAGGTCGCCTTGTCTTCGGCCGGAATGTCCTGCAACTCGAACGTCTCGCCGCGCTTCTCCGAGATCATGTCGAGCGCGCGGCGCACCATCGATAGCATGCCGAGCGCCAGGACGTCGATTTTGAGAATGCCGAGCGCCTCGATGTCGTCCTTGTCCCACTGGATGATCGAGCGATCCACCATCTTCGCGTTCTGGACTGGCACAAGGCGCGTGAGCTTGCCGCGGCTGATCACGAAGCCGCCCGAGTGCTGCGACAGGTGTCGTGGATAGCCGAGCAGCTGCGCGGCAAATGCGGCCCACTGCTGATTCAGCGGCGCGTCGGGGTCGAGGCCAGCCTCGGCAAACCGCTGCAGCAGATCCGCGCGCGAATCGAACCAGTGGTGCTGCTTCGCAACGCGTTCGACGATCGCCGGATCCACGCCGAGCGCCTTGCCGGCCTCCCGCAAAGCGCTGCGCGGCCGGTACGTCGTGACGGCGGCCGTCAGCGCTGCGCGATCGCGGCCGTACTTGCGGTAGATGTACTGCATGACCTCTTCGCGACGCTGATGTTCGAAATCGACGAATCGGCGAGGGGGACAAGGGAACGAACAGCGGCGTATCGCGTGCAGGCCCGCGGCGCTTCACGAACGTGACGTCGACGCCGTCGCGCTTGGGTGCCAGCGCGAGTCGCAATGGCGCCGGCGACGCGTCGCGCGCGGCGGCCGCCGGCCGGAAGAGGTAGAACAGCGCCTGGCCGCTCTGCGCGGCCAGATTGAGCCGCCGCAATGCGTCCGCGCGCACGTGCGACTGCCAGAGCAGCACGGCGGCGCACGTGCCAGCACGCAGCGCCTGTTCGGCGGCCCACAGCGCGTCGGCCGAGCGCGGTGCCGGCAGCATCACGAAGCCGGACGGATCGATACCCCAATACGCGAGCGCCAGCGGTTGCAGCGCATGCGGCGGCTGGATCAGCATGACCGGCTTGCCGGCCGCGCGCGCGAGCACCGGCGCCAGCAGCCGGAGTTCGCCGATTCCAGGCTGCGGCGCGAGCAGTTCGATCAGCGCGCCGGGCGGCCATCCGCCGCCGGGCAGTTCGGCCGTCAACTCCGGATGGCCCGTGTCGACGCCGCGCACGCTCGAGCGCGCCAGTTGGCTGGCTCGCCATAAACTCGGATGGATTGCTTCTGGATGGGCGAGAGCGGGGTGCATGGGGTCGGTTCGCAAAATACTGTATGTTTGTACAGTATATGACAGAGATAACCGTCCCTCCAACCCCCGGGTTTACGCAGCGAGCTGGTGCTCGTAGTACGGCCGCTCGCGGTCGGCGAGGATGTCGCGCAACTGCGCGCGCCGGCTTGGATCCGGTGCGAGCCAGGCGTCGACGTTCGAGGATTTCAGCGGAATCACACACCTGTCGTGCCCTGCGGCCGCGACTTCGGGCGGCGGATCGTCGGTGATCGCCGCAAACGACCAGAGGTCGTCGGCACCGGGAATCTCGGTGCACGTCCATAAGCACGCGAGCTGCATCTGCTGCGGTGGTGTCGGATCGAAACGCAGGATGACGTCCTTCCCGTCTCGGTCGACGTGCTCGAAGAACGTGTCGGCGAGCACGATACCGTGCGTGAAGCCAAACACCTTGCGCCAGGCGGTGCCGAGCGAGTCGAAACGCGCGTTGTAGCTTCCCTGCTTCTGTTTTTCTTCCGCCTCGGTCCAGCCCGGAATACGGCAGCGGTACCGCATCGGCACGATCAGGCGCTTGCCGTCGAGTTCGATCAGCACGGGCGCATACCAGCCGGGGAAGATCCGCGAATCACGCTCCTGCAGGTCCTGCCGGCGAAGATCGTCGAGCCCGCGCGTTGCCGCATCGATCTTGTTCGTGGCGATTCGGACGTCCTCGCTGGCCTTCTTCGTGATCTTCGCGGCGAGCTTTTTCTCGGCCGCGGCCAGCCGCGCGCGTTGCTCGAACAGAGCGGTCTCCAGCTCGCGTGTTCGCTGGTTTCGATACGCGGCGATCGCGGTAGTGATCTCATCATCGACACCTGCGAACGCGGCGTCGACAGCTTTCGGGATCTTGATGTCAGCCCCGGATGCGCGCGCGAAGAAGATGCGCCGGAACGTCTCGATGTCCATGTCGGCGCCGTAACGTCGAACGTACTCTCGATAGTTCGCCTGGATCTTGGCCGAGTAGCACATCGTCGCCTCCCATAACCATTGCTCTTCCGACAGAGTATCGCGCTCAGGCACGGGCTGAACAGAATTGTGAGGATTCCACTCGGGTTGGGGGCGGCCCCGTTCTTGTAGACATGGGGGTGTGGAGCGGCAGGGAAAATTTTGGTGGGGGCGATCCATTTGACCGTTAGTTGCGTATTAAGATACCCCCCCTCTCTGAAAGCTAAGCTGCCGAGGATAGTCGATGGTGCTTGCGGGCAGTCGGGCGCGCACGCGCGCGCGCTGATTTCGGGGTGCGGCTTTGACGCGCCCCGAAATCTTTTGTCGCGCCGTTAGCGGTGCGGCGGCCAGCGGCCGCCGTAGCGCTTACGGCCTGCCGGTGGAAAGCGCATGCAGCCCGTGGGGGTTTCCTGCCAAGCGGGCGAAGCCCGCGTGACACCGCGGCATTGCCGCGGGTCGATATGGGGTATAGGTAGAGATAGGTTCTGACTAAGCCCCGACACTTAACGGCGAGCCGTCCCGACAGTTAAATGCACTTATCCACAGTTGCGAACGGCTAGGCGGCGACACGGCGTCAGAATCCAGGCCGAAAACCAGCGAATGAGACACCAAATACCGGCAGAAGACGGCACGACGGCGGATCCGCGCAAGCGCCATCCTCGCGGTAGCGATAGATAGGAGGAAACCGTTTGTACGCTAGGCGGGTGGGGCGAGCTGGTTATGCGCGACCCGGAAACACCGGTCGCGGTCCCAGTCCGGGTAGATATCTTTGAGTTCGCCGGCGCGGATCATGATCGCGCGCTCGAGATCGGCACGACGATCGTCGTCGGAGCGCGTGCTCCGAGCGACGGCCTTGGCCTGAGCAGCGGCCAGTTTGTCGGTGAGCAGCGTGCGCAGCTGGCCGGCACTGGCATGGGCCTTCCGCTCGGACTTGCGCGCGGCATTACGCCGGCGCTGCGCACGTAGGTGGGCGCGAGTGCGCTCATGGCGCAGCCACTTGCCCAGGCCGAATTGTTCGAATAGTGCAGGCGTCACGTAGCGAATGGCGGCAAGCCCACGATAGCGCGGCCCTTCGTCGCCGACCGCCACCTCGCACTGCGGCCGGCTTTTCACCAGCCGTGCGGTGACCAGGTCGCGCAGCGCGCGCTCGGCACGGCGCACCGAGAGACCCGCCTGCTCGGCCAGGTAGGGCAGGGTGAAATCCACCCAGCCGCTCTGCGCCGGCACTGCAATACGCAACGTCGAGACATCACAAAATTTGACGAGCGCTCGCACCAGTTGCACGCACGCTATACGGCGCTCGCTGCGCTGCTGGCGGCGGCTTCCATTGGCAGCGTTCAGGGCCGGCAACCAGGCCTGCGGCGTTTCGAGATATCGGCCGAGGCGCAACTTCAACTCGCGCAGCAGCCGGGGGCTGTTCGCCGGCGCCGGACACGGAATATCCGCCGGCCAAACGCGCTCGGGCAGCGACGCGCGTCGACGGGGGGCGTGCGTAGGCGCGGCCATCCAGTCGTCGCTGGCGGCCGGACAGGTCGGATTCATCGGGGCGTGCGCCAGATTCGGCGACGTACCGGGAATCAGCCGAGTCATGAGCTGGTTCAGTCCGTACCCGATACCCTCGAATTTTGGATATCCGGATCGCCGCCAGCCGCTACCACGGGGCGGAGCGGCAGCGCCGTTGCATCTGTTTTCAATGCCTCACCGACAATACGGCCAATGTTGTTCTGGATCATCATCTGATGTGCTGATTCGTTAAGTTGCTGTCACATAGATGACGCTTGACAGGGCACGCTTCTGTTCTAGAATCCGAACTTTCTGGTTTGACGCCTGCGACGCCGAAGGTCCCTGTCGTACGTCATCTTGGTCGCGCCCCGAGTGCAATCGGGGCGTTTTTTTTGACTGGCCTATCCAGTCCTCCGTATTCGTTAGCGCTACACAACATTCCAAAAGAATCGCTTTCAGTCCAGCGGAACTAGGCGATTCCATGACCAGTTGCACTCACAACCAATTCGCCGGTCGATCCTCATCGGTATAGGGCGGTTGATCATCGAACCTCGGGGGCGGCTCATCGACGACCGGTGGTTCGGCGAACAGCGGAGTCGGATCCGGTTCCGTTTCGGGCGCCTTAACCACCGTGCGCGTTCTGTTTTCGAGCTCGCGCGCAATCGCGGAGCCCGGTACCGCTAGGGCATTCGTGGCCGCTGCCGATGCGAGCGGCCGCGGTTGCCGTTGGGCCTTCCGCGCCGCGTCGAAGGCGGTCAGGGGAAGCGGGGGCATCACTTCGGTCCCCGGCCGCCAGATCCATGAATCCAGTTCCGACTCCGCGATAAGCGTGTCTAGCTCGGACTGGTAGCCGGACGACACGTCGGCCGGCACAACATAGAGCGCCGTACCGCGCTCGGCGTCAGTCAATAACGCCGTGGCGATTGGATGCTTAGCGGTCTGGTTGTAGCGCAGGCACTTCTGGTAACGACGGGTGGCCAAGGCCTTCAGAAGCGCGTTATCGGCGAGCGATTCGAACGGGATCCACGATTCGTTGGCCAGCATCATCGACACCTCCTGGACGGTGGCGATACCGGCCGCTGACAGGCTCGCGGTGGCGATGACCATGAGGTGGGTGCCTTCCGTTGCCGCCCAGATCTCGAGCTCGGACGCGAAGACCTTCTCGATCCGCTTCTTGGTCTTCTCGTCGACCATCAGGCCATAGTCGGGTAGATGCTTGATGACCAGCTTGAAGCCAAAGCGAGCGGTCGCGATTTCCTTGAGCTCACCGATCACCAGCACGAAGTGCGGCTTCCCGGATTCGGAAACAGAAATCCGGGCGAGATGCTCGGTGCGTCGCTGGGCGATGCGGTCCTTCTGGTCGCCGACGAACATCTCAGGGACGTACAGCATGTCCTCGAGGCTCATCTTCTTCGCATTCTTGCCCGCGACGGCCAACAGCAGATATTTGCGGACCACAGACCAGTTCCGCTTGCCGGCCATGGCCGGCGACCAGCGATTCAGGCCGGCCTGTTCCCAGAGGTAGTGCAGCAAACCCCGCAAGGTCAGCTTCTTGCCATCCGTCTTGATGCTGTCAGGCTCATCGCCAGAGGGCTCCGGCATCTCCCGCGAGGCACCTTTCGCCAACGCGAAACCGAACTTGAGGGTGACCTCTCCGGATTCCGGATCCTCGACGATGGCCGACCCCTCTACATCGCCGTAACCGCTCAGGCCGGGCGGGGTTTCGTACGAGTCGCAGCCGAGCTTGTGCTTCGCGCCGGTACCGGGCATACGCTTGACCTGATACCGCCCCTCGAAACGTGCGATGTACATCGGAATCGGTGGGGTCGAGCACAGGCAGAGCGGACGTGTCTTTGCCTCGTGCGCAGCTGGCAGTTTCGCGAGGAAACTATTGCTTCCCGCCTCGTATTCCAACCCGTCTAATTCAAAGTTCTGCATGCCAGATCTCCTGGTTTAAACGGCGGCTGAGCGCTTGGCCGAGCCCCTCAAGGGCGCTTTGGCAGAGCGGGGATCGGCCTCTCGGACATCTAGGCCGCGCGCGCGGGCCTCAATCAGCAACTGGACGAGTTCCACGGCCTCGTCGGCCGTCATGTCGCCAGCGATCGCGGCCGACACGATGCTGTGTGCTGTCACGGGTTTGCCACTTCGAAACACCTGATCGGGCATGGGAAGCTCCGGTATGTGGATGGGGTAGCTCAATCGCTGTCAGGCGGGACGTCGCCGAATACGGTGCCGAGCGCAATCGCACCGAGCAGTTCACGGGCGTAGGTGACCGACGGTATGGCGTCTCCGAAATAGGCATCGACGCCATACGGATTCGTACACCACAGACCTTCGCCGCTGACGAAGTCGAAACAGTGCCCGTCGACGTCGACCGATTTGCCCGCGGCCAGCGCCTGCACGAAGGCGTCGGGCGTTGGGAGATCCAGCGCCGGCCAATCGCCGGCTTCGATTGCCGCCTTCGTGTTGGCACGTCGCTCGTCGGCCGCCTTCTCTCGCGCCAGCTCGTTCTCGGCTTCAGCCAAGGCCTCCGCCAGTTCAGCCTCGGCGTTGGCCTGGTCGACCTGCGCCCAGTCGACGGCACTTTCGAATGCGTCTCGCAACACGGGCACGTCGGCGAGCAACGGCGAACAACTGAGATCGTCGGCACCGACCAGGACAAGATCTCGGCCGAGATCGCTCGCCCCATAGCGTGCCCGTTTCAGGAGTGCGTTCCGCGCTTCGGATCCCTCATCGGTCGTGCAGATCGCCATCGCGTAGTCGACGCGAGCCTGCAGCGCGCGCTCGAAAGCAATCGGCACCTCAGGATTGCGCAGACCGATGCCTGTCACCACGTCCGGTCCAGCAGGAAGTTTCGAATTCATGGTGATCTCCTTGGTTACCAGACGAATCCCGCACCTACACCGGCGGCCACGGTGCCGCGCGTATCGGTCGAGCCGTTCGCCTTCAGAATCCAGTGGCCGGCATACGTTGAAATGCCGAGCGCCATGGCGGACTGCCCGCCGTACGTCCCGCCCCCGATGGCCACCATGCTCTTTCCCGGCGCCGGCGCCTGGGGCAGACTGGCGATCGCGACAGCCGCGGCGATGCCGCCATTGGCGTCACGTCGGTCGTGTTCGATGCGGTTGCTCAGGTTCGTCACCGTGTCGTTCAGCTGCTGGACGTTGACGGCATCGGTCGGGGCCGTTCCGGCCGAGACATTGGTCAGTGTTCGCGTCGTACCGGTCGCCGAGTTGCCGATCGACACCGAATCGTCGCGATCGGCCACTGAACCGGCGCCCAGCGCCACGGCATTGGCGCCAGTTGTGCTCGCACCGCTGCCGACCGCGATCGAGCCGCTGCCTTGGGCAACGGCACCCACGCCGAGTGCAACACTGCGATCGCCGGTGGCCACCGCATTGCTGCCGATAGCCGTCGCATCCGTGCCGGTTGCAACTGAACCGGCGCCGGTGCTGTTGAACGCAGCATATTTGAGGCTGCCCTGGCCGGGCTCGGGGAGGCTCTGGCTGAACCTCGACGGAAGGATCGCGCCAAGTCGGGCAGAAAGTACATCGATCGCGCTGGTATTGGCGGCGACGTTCGCATTCGTGGCAAAGAGCTGAGCCCCGTTGACCGCATCCGCGCTGGTTGCTGATAACGCGCCGGGCGCCAGGTTATGGATGGTGACGGCCACCCCGGCTCCGAGCCCTCCAAGCGTCACGCTGAGCTTCGTGAGATCGTCGTAAGACAGTGCGTTACCGGCGATCGTATTGACCGTACCGATAACCTGGTTCAACTGGCCGACATTGACCGCGTCGGTGACGTTCACACCCGCTGCCACACCAGAGACGCGGCGCGCGCCAGCCAGGCCGCTGACGTCGATGTTGGTGCCGCCTGTGCCGGCACCGATCGTAATCGCGCCGGCACTCGAGCCGCCGCGTTGTTGCACGAGTCCGACGGTACCCGTAGCGAGCTGGCCAGCCAGGGCGGAGACGCTCTGGTTCGTCGCATAGAGTTGACGTCCCGAGACCGCGTCGGTGCTGTTCGCCGTCAAGGCCGCATCAGCGACGTTGGTTAGGGCGACGGGCGCGCCTGCCGTGCCGAATGTGACCCGCGTATGCGAGGCGTCGTCGTAGGCGACCGCGCTCGCGCCGAGCGCGCTGGCCTGAGATGCCACGCCCTGCAGCTGCTGGAGGTTGACCGCATCGGTGGCGTCAGTGCCGGCAGCTACGCCCTTGACCTGGCGCGCGCCGGCAGTGCCGGCGATGTCAAACGCCGTACCGCCGGTGCTGGCGCCGACCGTGATCGTGCCCGTGCTGGAACCGCTGGCTTGCTGCACCAGGCCAATCGTACCGGCCGCCAGTCCCGATTGCAGCGCGGCCAGCGTCGCCCCGCCGTTGGCGACGCCGGTGGACAACGACGACACGGCGAGGCCAGTCGACGTCGACAGCATTGCGATCGAGACCGCGTTGGCGCTGATCGCCTGGTTGGCGGTGTAAAGCTGCCGACCAGACACGGCGTCCGTGCTGGTGGCCGTCAGTGCCGCGTCTGCGACGTTGGTGAGCACGACGGGCGATCCGACGCCGGGGGCGCCGAGCGTGACGCGCGAATGCGTCGAGTCATCATAGGAGACTGCGCCGTCGCCGACGGCGCCCACAGCCGCCGTTACGCCCTGCAGTTGCTGCAGGTTGACCGCGTCGGTGGCGTTTGTGCCGGCGGCTACGCCCTTGATCTGGCGCGCGCCCGCAGTTCCGCCGACGTCGAGCGCGATGCCGCCGGTGCCGGCGCCGACCGTAATCGTGCCGGTGCTGGCGCCGCCGGACTGCTGCACCAGCCCGACAGTCCCGACCGCAAGACTGGACGCGAGGGCTGATATGCCGGCGTTGGCCGAGGACAAGCCGGTCGACAGCGACGCCAGGCCATGGGAGACGCCGGTCGAGAGAGAAGAAAGCGCCGTGGTCGTGCTGGTCGACAGGCTCGCGATCGAGACGACGTTGCTGGCGATGCCCGTGGAAAGCGAGGACGCTGCCGCCAGCGTTGACGTGGACAGGGCAGCGATCGCGCCGACGTTTGCGTTCGTCGCCTGCTGGGCAGCATAGAGCTGCCGACCCGTGACAGCGTCGGTGCTGCTCGCGTTCAACGAGGCGTCCGCGAGGTTGGTCAGGGTCACAGGCGACCCTGATGCACCGAGCGTGACGCGGGTATGCGACGCGCCGTCATAGCTAACTGCGCTCGCGCCGATTGCGCCCGTCTGGCCTGCCACGCTCTGCAGCTGCTGCAGGTTGACCGCATCGGTGCCGTCGATGCCCGCGGCAACGCCCTCGACCTGACGCGGTCCAGATGTGCCGGCCACGTCGAGGGCCGTACCGCCGGTGTTGGCCCCGACCATGATCCGGCCACTGCCGGTCCCGCCGGTCTGCTGGACCAACCCGACGGTTCCGGCCACCAGGCTCGACGTGAGAGACGACACACTTTCGTTGGTCGCGGACAAGCCAGTCGACAGGAGCGAGAAAGTGGCAGCCGTGCTGGATGAAAAGCTTCCGAACAAGGCCGCACTATTAACCGCGCCCGTCGAAAGCGACGACGTGACCGCCTGCGTTGAAGTAGACAGTGCGGCGATCGCACCACTGTTGGCATTCGTCGCCTGCTGCGCGGCATAGAGTTGCCGGCCGTTGACCGCGTCCGTGCTGCCGGCGTTCACGGAGCCGTCCGCGAGGTTGGTCAAAGTGACTGGCACACCCACCGCACCAAAGGTGATGCTCGTGTGGGACACATCGTCGTAGACGACCGCGCTCGAGCCGATTGCGCCTGTCTGAGCCGCCACGCTCTGCAGCTGCTGCAGGTCGACCGCATCGGTAGCGTCTGTGCCTGCGGCCACACCCTTGACCTGCCGCGCGCCCGCGTTGCCGGCGACGTTGAGCACCGTACCGCCGGTACTGGCGCCGATTGTGATCGCGCCCGTGCCGGCACCGCCTGCTTGCTGAACCAGACCAACGGTCCCTGCAGCCAAAGCGGACTGCATTGCCGAGAGTGTCGCGCCGTCGCCGGCCAGGCCAGTCGAAAGAGACGAGATCGATCGGCTTGTCGTAGTCGACAACGTCGCAATCGCGCTGGCCGTGCTCGTCGACAGACTTCCGATCGTTTGTGCGGTCGACGTCGAGAGCGACACGAACCCTGCAGCCGTGCCCGTCGACAAGCTCGCGACCGTCGTGCCGACGTCGGACAGCCCAGTTGAGAGCGAACCAAAGCCTGATGCCGTACTGCTCGACAGACTCGTGATGTTGGCCGTGTTGCTGGCGAAGCCCGTCGACAGCGACGTGACAGCCTGTGCGGTCCCGGTCGATAACGAACCGATCGCACTGGCCGCGCCGGTTGACAGGCTGCTGACCGTTTGAGCGGTCGACGTCGACAGTGACGAGAACCCTGCAACCGTGCTCGTCGACAAGCTCGCGACCGTCGTGCCGACGTCGGACAGCCCAGTTGAGAGCGAACCAAAGCCTGATGCCGTACTGCTCGACAGACTCGTGATGCTGGCCGTGTTGCTTGCCAGGCCCGTTGACAGCGACGTGGCTGACTGCGCAATACCGGTCGACAAGCTGGCCAACGCCGTACCGGCGCCGGCCACGCTGGTTGAGAGCGAACCTACGCTTGAGGCTGCACTGCTCGACAGGCTCGTGACGTTGGCCGTGTTGCTCGAGAGCCCTGTCGATAGCGACGACAAAGATTGTGAGGCGGTGGTTGACAGCGTAGCGAGTCCGGAAGAGACGGCGGCAACTCCCGTGGCATTGTTGGCGGTCGCAGTCGACAGCGACGTCACGGACTGACTCGTCGACGTTGAGAGACTCCCAACTGCCTGTCCCATGTGATAGAGCTCGGATCCGTTGACGGCGTCGAGACTTGTTGCACTAACGGCGCCGGCGGCAACATTAGTCAGTTGCCTCGGACTTTGCGGCGCACCGAAACTCACCACCCCGTTGGACGTTGATCCCGCCACCGAGTAGTTCTCACCAGCAATAACGAAGCTACTAAGCGGGTGCGCGGCGCCGGTCGTGGATCCCGATCCGATTGCGACATCCTGCGAATTGTTCGCGACGGCGCCGGTTCCGATCGCGACGGAACCATTGCCCGCGGCAGTGGCGGCGGAACCCATTGCCGTTGCATTCGTACCGGCCGCCGTCGTATTGCCGACCGCTACCGCATTCGTCTGCGCGGTGCTGGACGTCCCGAGCACGATCGAATCGGCTCCGGCCGCCGTCGACGCGTAACCAAAGCTCAACGAGCGCGGCCCGGCAGAGGTAACCGCCGTGCCGATCGCAACGGAATAATCGCCAGAGGCAACGGCACCATTCCCATCTGAAAGCGCACCGTCTCCGGACGTCTGAGCATGCACTGGACCAGCCATCGATGCGATCGCCGCGGCGATCGCGATCGATAAACCGCTTGGTGTAGGGCGTTTCGAAAATTTCATTACAATCCCCGCTTAACAACGAGTGCCCGGTCTACGGGACGTTTACGCCTGCGCTCGCGCAGGACCTGGAGCCCTCTGTTCCTGTCCTCCGCCAAGATTCCGGGAACAGAGGGGGTTTCTTTCGGCAACATCGCCATCGATCTGACGGCGCTGCCTTTGGTGAATCTCAAGCACGGCACCCTCGAAGGCGTCGCGCAGCATCGGGATATCGGCAGTCAGGGGCGGGAATTCCCCATCGTGGATGCCGACGCATGCGCGAGCGGGTGCTATCGCGTGGTGCCGAGCGGCATGGAGGTGGCTGAACCACTTTGGCGAACCGGGGTCTGTCGTACAGACCGCATAGGCGTACTGGGCACGCGAGAAGGGAGAAAGGACGGCCGTCATCGCGACGCCTCCGACTGCGACAGCAGTGCAGCAGCAATCACCGGAAAGGTCCGCTGCATCGGCGGATAGCAGATCTGGTTGATTGCACAGCCTTGATAGGTCACCGTGAGGCCGAACATCTCGCGAGCATTGACCGGCACACGCAACGTCACTTCTCGCTCGAACACCTCAACCGGACGCCCAGCACTCGGATCAGCGACGACCTTGCCGGCGCGGTGCTGAATTGAACCGAGGTGCGCGCGGCCGTCATCACTCGCGACCCGGAAGCGGTCGCCGTAAAGTCGGTAACCGTCAGCGATCGCAAAATGGAGGACGACAGCGCCACGTTCTTCGGTCATGCGAACGCGGAACGCTTGCTCGGGCGACAGAAACTCCTGCGCGTGTGCCTGGCGAGCGAGGACACCGCCAACGATCCACGCAAGCAACGCCAGCGACACGGCCACGACTAAACGGTGCAGAACGCGAGTTCGAGCGGTCATCGCGCACCTCGCTGCTTCCACGCCGATTCAGTGCGGGCGAGAATATATAAGACCGGCAGCGCCAGTAGGCTCCAGAAGTACAACGTTGCGCCGGCAACCATTCCGTCGAAACACAAGTCGAAAGCCGATTCCGCCAACCCGGCCGCCGACGAATCGAAGTTCCCGACGATCACGATCATCAACAGCATGCAAATGAAATAGACACACATGCCGAAACGGTGCAAACCGCGTTGCGCACGACGTAGTGCGCTCCACGTTCCACGTCGAGTGCACGTCGAACGTACAGCCGCCAAGAACAGTAGCGCCGTAACAAACGCGGCGATGAACACGGGCTCCGTGCTATTCCAGAATCCGAGCGCATCAAGGTAAGCAATAGGCGCAATCAGTAACCAGGTAACGAGCGCCAACACGCCAAGCATGATTCGCACATGTCGACGATGAACGGGGGGGTGAAGGGGACGCGTATGCATACGGCTTTCTCCTTTACATGCCGCGTATTTGTCCAATTCCATCGTGGTGTTCAGTTCGCAGACCCACTGACCAGATAGCGCAGGGCGTCCTGACCGCCTGCCGCCGCGGCTCGACGCATGAGTTGCATGCCGATTTCCTGATCCGAATCGGTCGCCGCCGTGGTGTGGCCGAAACCCGCGTGCTTTTGCAGGTGCATGCGAGCAACCAGGTACATCGCTGTCGGTTCGCCAGCGTCTGACTCGGCCTGGAGCAAGCCCGGATAGTCGCGATTGAAATGAACGGCAAGCCATGTACCGGCGGAACGACTTCCGGCTTTCAGGGCGGCCTCCATCGCAGGTCGCATGTCGAAGTGCTCGCGCGAGCGAGCCCAGGACTGCAAGGGCCCGTTTGTGCAAGTGATGGAAAACAGGCAAGCCGCCGCCGCAAGCGCGACCGCCGCGCCCTTCAGCGTGCGTTGGGCAGAGGGATCCGTGTTGGTCAGGATCAACGTGCCTTTTGGCCAGGCGATCGAGGCTGCAGCTCGCCGGCGCTCGATGGAAGATGCGCGATATCGATTCATTGCGGGTGCCTCTACAGAAACGCGAGATCGGGGAAAAAGACCAGCCGGCAAGCCGGCTGGCGTCAAAGGGAAGGCGCAAGGTAAGGAACAGCACCTTCCCGCCACTAAATTGCGATCAGGCAGGCGCTACTGGCCGATGCCTCCCTTGGCCACGTCGGTGGTCTCGGCAAACGTGTATTTCTTGACGACCCCGCTGTCGTCGAACAGCACTGTCAACGTCTTCTTCCGCACGTCAGCGCCATGTGCAAACGCACCGACGATCGGGACGAAGTTGATAGCGTGCGGCGTGGCGTGCGCCAGCTCGTATGTCCAGATCTCGAGACCCGAATCGGTGAATGTGGTCTTGTTCGGTGAACCGAAAGCATCCTGAACGTCCTGCTTCGTGCTCTTGCCCTGCTGGATTTGGGCCTGAACGCTTGATTGCGTCGCGGATTCGAGGTGCTCGTTGCCAGTGGTGGCGCAACCGGCAAGTAACGCAGTGGCCGACAACGCGACGATCAGGAGCGTGTTCTTCGTGAATTTCATGGTCTTCCCCTTGGTGTGATCAACAGTCAAAAATGGCGGTGATTCGTTGCTGGCCTAATACAGGCGGCCGGATCGCGCCGCTTCACATACAGTGCGATACCAGTCGTCCATGTGGCGCCTGACCTGCAGCTCGACGTAGCTGATGTACGGTCGCCACCACGCGTAGAAAAGCGAAGCGACGAGGCCGGCGAACACGTACATCGGCAGCGAAGCGCGCGGCTCGACGACGATCGGGTAGTCGAGGTGGAATCCGTTGGAGATCAGCCGCCACCAGAGCAACAACGCCGGTGCCCATGCCAACCAGCACAGTGCGAGCCACTGCACGACGTAACGCGTCGCCCAATCGGCTTCGATACGCAGCAGTCTCGGACTGGTCCACAGCCGACGGCGAATGTGTCGACGTTCGGCCAGATAGAGCCGCGTAAAATGCGGAACGGGACGCACACGTCGGGGGCGATTGAAAATAGACATGGCGGCCCCTATCGCTCGATAGAAAGCTGGTGGTCGTGTGATCGGTCTGCGCGTTCCGCTTCGTGATCGCGCTCCCTGACCTGGTGCAGCGCGCTGTCCGGCGAATACTGAATCGCGATCTGCTCGCCGACCTCGACATCGCGGGACAGACGATCGCGCGGATAGACGATGCCAACGGTCTGACCGATCTTGACCAGCGAGTGGTGCGTCGAGTTGGCGAGCACCTCACCGCGGTAGTGGCGCTCCAACTGCTGCGCATCGCGCAGAATCAGGTTGTGGTAATCGCCGGCCAGGCCGATCGCCCGGCGCGAAACATCGTCCGGCACGTCACCCTCGGGTAGCTGGCCCCGATGGATCTGTTCGGACAGGTTGGCGCGTTCGATTTCGCTGTGGGGAACCGTGCTGATCGAGGTCCGCGTTTCGAGGTGGTGGTAGGCCGCGTCGAGCTCGGGGAAGAGGGCGAGCGCCTGGTCACGGCCCAGCGTGTCGAACGCGCGGCCGCGCTCCGCGTCGCGCGCGTGGTCAACGGTACGCCGGCGCGGCGCGCGCGCCGTATCGACTTCGACCTCCGTCTTTGGCTGATCCGGTTGGCGTGCAGACGGCAGAATGGCCCGTTCGCGTACCGGCTCTATGCCACCCGGATCGACGACGACCACACGACCGTCCACGATGCCCAGATTGTCGACGCCCTGATCGCTCCAGTGGTATCCGCGCTGACGAAGCGCGTCGGCCGTGCGCGCGACGTCGGCCGATGTCACGCCTCGCATATCGGCGCGGGGCATGATTTCGTATCGCAGATTGCCTTCGGTGCCGCTCGCCACCGGCTGCAAGACCTCGGGAATTTTTGGCCGAACGGCAAGATCGCCGGTTCCGAGCCGCACCACATGCTTGTCGTCGGCCGCCAGCACGACCGACGACGCGCCGGCGTCCAGCGGTGTCAGGTGAGTCATCCCGTGCGAGCGAAGCCTGGCCTCGAGGGCGGGCAGATGGCGCGACGCAGCGATTTCCTCGGCGACCGGATCGGGGAAGTGGCCACCGACGTTCGGCACGTCACGCGTCATCGACCGGAGGACGTCGCGCAAGCCGCGCTCCGGTGCCGGCCGCGCATCCGCAGACGCTCCGTTGACCCGTGCTTGCGCATCCCTCTCCGGGACGCGTAGCGCCTGCTCACGACGCAGCGAGATGTCGGCAATCTCCGGCGCCGGCGCGCCTCGGCCTGTACGAGCGTCACGAATGTCATCGAGCATTTGAACGTGATGGGCTATCTCGTCGCGGGTCATCGGACGCTCGCGCTCATGCACGATCGACGCCGCGGCCGCTTGCGGCTCGCGCCATTCACCCTGATGCAGTTCGTTGCGGTATATCTCGCGGTGATGCCGATCGACGATCAGGATTCGATCCACTGCCTTCTCACGCTCGAGCAATGCGACCGTTTCCACCATGCCGGCATACGCCTGGTCGTGCTGCTCGCGATTGACCACCCGTCCCACGCCCGTCGTCGCGATTTCGCGCTCGGTACGCATCTGCGCACGCGTAAGCGACACGTCCGCTGGCATGGCCACGCCCCGAACCTCCAGCGTGTAACCGCGGTCCTTGAGCCGCCGCGCCAGATTGCGCAGGCTATCGGGGTTACGCATCGTGCCGTCGACCACAAGATCACGGCGCACGTCGGATGCGGCCGTGGTTAGCCGGCCCGCCCACCGGCCAGCATCGGCATGCGTCAGGTCGGCTGCATGTTGCGGATCCTCGCGAAGAAGCCGGCTGTACTGCGGCAGGTTCTCCCTCATGCGATCGGCGTCGATCAAAACGGCACCACCGCGCTCGTTGAGTTCGCCCATCGCCTGACGCGCAATGGCCGTCTTGCCGGCACCGGGTTGGCCACCGATGAGGATCGCCTTCGGCTCGGCTTGCTCGCGGCTGCCGTCAATCGCCTCGCGCTCCACTCGCGCATACGCGCGCTGCATCACGACATCCGGAATAGTGTCCATGATGGGCTCCGGAATCAGGCGTGACCGATGTTCAAGCGACGGACACGCAGGCCGTAGATGTCCAGCGCACGAGCGATCGCAGCCGCATCATCCGGATGCAGCGCATCGCGAGCGGCAACCAGAGTCTTGCGTTCCGCGTCGGCTATAGCGATGCACTCCGCATCCGGCTCGCTGCGCGACTCCTCTTCAGCGATGACGGCGACATAGTGGGCGATCAGCTGCCCGATCGTCTGGCAGGCGACTTCGAAATCGACATGAGGCATCGTGTTCTCCATTAAAAAGTTCGGCTTACGCGCGTGATTGCCGGGTCAAACACCTGGGTAAGGCTTCGATTCATTCCATAGGCGCGCCCACGCGGCGCGCACGGCTGCGGCGACCGTGGCGTGATGCCAGATGACGAGGACGTTTTCAGCGTTGTGATTGGCACCGGCCTGCGTGTAGTTCATCGAGCCTGTCTGGGTCGTATCGCTATCAGCGACGATGAACTTGTCGTGCATGAGCGGTACGGCCATGTCGATGCGAACCGGTATTCCGGCCGCGACGAGATCCGCGAGCTTCGAGCCGCGGCCGTCAAGCTGGGAGCGGTCGAGGACGACACGGACCTGGACACCAGCGCGGGCGCGCTCGATCAGATGGGTAACGATGCGACGATTGGTGAGCTCGTAAGCGGCGACGTCGAGCTCCGACTGCGCGCTGTCGATCACGCTCAGCACGAGCGCCTCGGCCTGGCCGTCGGGTGAAGTCGCGAATTGGACGGAGGCGTGGTCGCCAGAGCCTGCGCTTTCAGAATGTGAGGCGTTGTCGGCTGGGTGCTTCAGAGAGCTCGCAAAATGCCCAACGGACGACGACAAATTGCCGAGATCCGGCGTCGGCCCGTCATGCAGCACGTAGTAGCCGACACCGGCCGTGATCGCGAGGAAGAGGAGAAACTTCATGCCGACCTCCCGACGTGGGAGGCGTGGCCATCCGCTGAATAGGAGCGGGCGCAGGCGTCGTAGCTGTGCACCGAGGCGCAAGCAGCAAGAAGCAGGGCAGAAAACGTGAGCGCGACCAGACGCACTCGACTCACCGTCGAGATCGCGCTAATTAAAGACGCAAATGAATTGACACCACGACGAATTACGTCATCAAGGATTAACTTGCCAGTACGAGAAATCAGGCGTAACGTCGATACTAATTGCGTACGGGGGCGCTCATCATGGACTATGTGCTTGCGAATTTCATGGCGATAATGGCAGCAGCGATTTTCTCGGTTTTCACATCGTTTATCGCCTCGCGCAGTGGCCGATTGATTTACCGGAAAATCATGTGGGGCTATCTGACCACGCTCCTGGTTGCGGCCATCGTGATTACGGTAATGCAGCTGCCCTTTACCATTTTGGCTTTTGGCGCTCTCTTTTCCTGCATCTTCGGCGTGTTCGCCCAATTGGGCGTTGCAGTCAAGCTGGGCCATCTCATCATGACCGGCGCGCACTATGATGACGGCTGGAACACCGCTCGTTCGAGCAACAATGCAAGCAGCGACCTCTCGAACGATTGGTTTTGGAGAGACCAAAGAAATCAGATGAGTCATAGCGATTGGCGTCATTGATTGGGGAATTACCGTCCGGGGCCGCAAGGCCCCTTTTTCATTGGTTGTCGGGATCATCGTTTGCAACGCCCGCGCTCGGGAGCGACTTGACTCCACGTGCGTCATCTGCAGAACCGCGTCCTAGTCGACTCGCCGAAGCCAAAACGCTCGGGGAAGTGGCCGCGCCGCTTACCGCCGAGTCGTCGTGCGGAGCAGATGCGTCGGCTCCGACGGTTGCGGCATCGAGGTATTGCGAGGGTGTCGATGGCAAGGCATCCCCTGCAGCAGATGACCCGCCTGGCGCGCGACCGATCTGCACCTTTCTGTCGACGCCACCGACTTCTGACCCGACGCTTGCGAGGCCGATGCCACCGGACGGCGAACTTCTCCGGCCAGCTGGTTCAGGCGCGATAGGCGCCGGCGTAGCCTGCTCCTGACCAGAGTTAGCTGGTTTGACGTTGTCGATTCGTGAACCAGGGTTGCCAGCCGTCGTTCCAGGAGCCATGACTGAGACCCCGCCGCTACGCTTCATTGATGCGGTCGGCAAGCTACTTCCCCGACTTCCATCGTCAACCACCCGGCGACCCCGTATCGAGCCGACGGGCCGCGCTACAGCTTCTTGATCAGGGCTGGGTAGCTCCGGAGACGGCCGGCTGTATGTCCCGTCAGGAGCATCGGGCACTCGACGATCACTCTGCCGATGTGACATGTGATCATTGCCGGCCGGCAGAGTCACGATCCTGAAGTCAGATTCGGACAGACGCGGTTGAGTCGCGGGCGAGCCCGTGCCGGTTTCCGTCGCTCGAGCGGCTTCAAGAGTCGGGCCATTTCCCGTAGTTCGCGGATGTAGGAAGTTTTCAATTGGTGCCGAGGTGGACGTTGTTCCAGCCGGCCCGCTCGGCTGAATCGAGTTCACCCATGCCGACAGGGGCCCCTTGCTATCGGAAGCTGACGGCGCCGCGGGCGGAGAGGAAAGCAAGCGGCCCGGCGCCCGCTCGGGCGTCATGAGCGGCTTGTTGTCGGCCGACGGATCGACGTGGTCACGCACCTGCTTGATCGGCGCGGCGGACTCGCTCGCGACCCGTTGCTGCGTAACATCCACACGGTGCTGTGCGTCGGTCACGATTTGGGGCATCGGCGTCGCAACATCCAGGGGTGTCGTATCCACTGGTCCAACCGCACCTGCAAAACGCTGGAACGACGCGGGGGCACTTGCACCAACGCCGGACTGGTTGCGTTGGTCCTGGCGAACGACGTCGATGCCGCTCGCAGGGAGAGTAGACCCATCACGAGCCGTGGTCGGCAACGTCGAGTTGCGCGAAACGATGTCGCGCATCGCTGCATCTTGGGCGACCAGCTGAGCGATCTGCGGGGACGGCAACGTCATCAGCTGGCTGTATCGGATACCGTTGCGCGCAGCGACCGCCTGCAGGTTCTCAGGCGTCATCAGGTTGGTCGAGGTATCTACGCGCGAAACCACTTGCGTCGATCCGCGCTGGCGCACGTCTGCGCTGCGAGTGAGATCCGCTGCAACGCGAGAGCCGGACGAAACCTGGTCCGTCAGAGACGCCGACCGGTCGCGGCGAACGTGCTGCCCGGACTCCATTCCGGTGGAGTCATTGTGCATCTGCGAGCCTTCGTGAGAGACGTTATCGCTCTCGGTGTAGGCGGCCAAACTACTGTTTTGATCGACGAATTTTTGTGCGTCAGAATTCCGCCAAGACTTCGTATATCCACCTTCGCCCGAAACATCGAGACCAAACTTCAGACTCGACTGCCCTTTCCCCGTGCCACCGCCATTTGCATAATCCGCAGCCCGCACCTTCAATCGATACGCATCCCGAATCGCTTGAACTTCGTTCGGCGATTTTCCAAGTGACTCGGCCTTACGAGCGAGTTTGTCTTCTTCTGCTTGGTTAAAAAGAGGCGAGTTCGAGACCGGATTGCTGCTTCCTTGCCGACCATTGCCGGAAGGCCCACGCCCGCTACCACCGGCTGAGCCGCCGCCTCCACCGCCGGCGTTGCCGGACGGCGCCCCATCCT
Organism: Burkholderia sp. HI4860; assembly: GCF_002223045.2. Lineage (NCBI taxonomy): Bacteria > Pseudomonadati > Pseudomonadota > Betaproteobacteria > Burkholderiales > Burkholderiaceae > Burkholderia > Burkholderia sp. HI4860. Next base: position 42,732 of record NZ_NKFO02000004.1, read on the forward strand.
CGCCAAACGACTTGGCAAAGCCGCCACCAAGCATGATCGAACCTTTGGCTCCTGCAGAAGTTGTACCGTCGACGGAGTGCGACTGATCTATCGCATATTGCTGATCATGTGCGGTCCGCCGCTCACCTGTTTGGCTAGACGAGGCCCGCGTACCCGAACTGGAATCGTCGGACAGGCGCTGTGAGCTTCCACGCTCCTGGCTGCTCGAGACACTGTTCGTGCTGGACGCAAGCTGCTCCCGCCCAGCGAACGTGGAATTCGTGCGGTTTGCCGCGACACCCGTCGAGGTGTCGGTGCCGAGCGACCGCTCAAATGCGTCCTGGGACGTGGCCGAAACGCCGAGGCTGTTCTGAAACTCGGTGCGAGCGATCAGGCCATTGGCAAAGTTCGTGAAGGCCGAGCCGGTCCCGGTATCGACGTTCATCGACCCGGTGCGCGACTGCACAGTGTTGTCGTACTTGTTCGCCGAGGTCACGTTGCGCGACGCGTTATCGATCGACGACGAATCCATGTGCACGTTGCCGATGTTTTCGTCGCCTTGCGCCTGTTGACCACCGATCTGTTGAGCAGAGCCGGTCAACGCGCCGCTCAGTTGAGAGAACGCACCGACAACGCCGGCCGATGCGAAGTTCAGCAACAGCCACGCAAGGGGAGGCGTAATAATCACCATGTATCCAAGCAGCGCCTGCTCGTCGAGCAACGTCTGTCCGAACTTCGCCGCCATGCCGAACGGCACGCCGGCCTGCAGCGACATCGAGCGCATCTCATGGCTCAGGTGAATCAGCGACAGCCCGTTGATGACCGCGAAGAGCATCGGCCAGACAGACACCCATGCCACCGTCTTGGCGTACATCGCGAGGATTCGTTTGGCCCCATCCGCGCCGCTGATCAGGCAGAGCACCAGAATGAGCGGGAAAACCGCATAGATGATCGCTTCGGCATAGTTGCGAACGGTCGGCAGCGTGTTCTTGGCGAGAATCGCCATGGAGGCGAGTGAGCCGTTCGTCGCCACTGCAGCCTGGGCAGAACTCATCAACGCATTGACCTCGGCCACGCGCGCCGGATCGTTCAGCATCGCGGGCAGCTCCGCTCCCGCCTGGCGCCATACGTTGTTGAACATTGCCTGTCGTAGCGCCGACGACGCGTTCTGCGACGACTGGAGGATGAAGCCGTACGAATCTCCAATCGCGTTGACGAATTCCGCCTTCGCCATGGAGGGGTCGGCGATCTCCGGATACATCTCGCTGCCATACATCTGCTCGGCCGCTTGCTCAGCGTCCTGTACGCGCAGCAGCAACAAAGTGCCGGTCGCGGAACAGGTGTCCGTCGTAGGGTTCGCGGTGAGGGTGTTCGTCGTCACATATCGGGCAGGGCTCGTCGACGTGAACACGGTATTGAAGGGGTCGGTGCCGTTCATGATCGTCTTCGGATCAATCGCGCCGTCCTGGATGTCGTAGACCGTGCACTCCTTGAAGAACTGGATAAGGTCAGCGTGCAGCCCCGGATCGGTGATTTCAGCCTTGTTCACCTTCTGCAGCACGGAGATGCCGAAACCCACATCCCCCTTTTTCAGGGTCAGCGTATCCGGCACCGAAAAGATCGTTTCGTACGACTGTGTCAGCACGCGAGAGATGAGCGTGAAGCTCTGGGCAACCGCGGCGAGATAGGCGGGGACGTGATCCACCTCCCGAGTCGGCTGCACGTTGTTGACGTCCGTGATGAACACGTTCTCGACCGGTAGCAACAGCAGCTGCGTCATCAGCATCGCGGCGGCGAACCACCGGAAGATCTCATAGCCTTTCCGGCCGATCGCGACGATCGTCCAGATTACGACGCCGCTCAACAACGTGTAACGGATGAGACCTGTCCAGGTTCCGCTACCCATGAAAGACGCGATACCCTGCATGACGTAGTACAAGGTATCGACGTTCCCATAGGTGTCGATTTCCATGTTCATTGAGTCCCCCCGCCGTTCAACGTCTGGCCAAAGGCCAACGAGTTCCGAAGCGAGGACGACACATTCGCGTGCACGGCGCGCTCGATCGATTGGAGTTGCTCGACCAGTTGCCACGCGTTCGACGTCTGGCTGAAGGCTTGCATCACTGCGCTGCGTGCTTCCGATTCGACCGTGTCAATGTTGGTATTGAGCTTCGTGGCCTCGTCGAGCAGCGACGTGCTGGATTTCACGGTGCCGTAACGCGCGATTGCCCGGCGAAGATCTTCAGCGGATCCGTGGATATACGCTTCGGCGTACTTGGCAGCGATCAGCGACTGGTAGGTACTCAACAACTGGTCAGCCAGAGACGAATTGTTCAGACGCGTGCCGACCGCGATCATTTTGTAGACCGGCAGGTCCGTCATGCTCAGGAACCGAAACGTGTCCGCCGGGTTCGGGATCGCGGAGCGCGATGCGATCGCATCCGTGATTACCTGCAGCTTTTGCTGTACGAGCGTACGGAAGGGGGTGTATCCAATTTCCTGAACTGACGGATTCAGGCACTTCGTCGTCTCGTCACACACGTACACCTGAATCGTGGTGCCACTGTTCGCAGCAGGATCGTTACCGACCAACTCCTGCACCGTGAGGCTGCCGATTCGCGGCAGGAATACAGGATTCACCTCCGTGCCGCCCGAATCCGACGGGTCGGGAAAAATGACCGTCCCCACCAGCGACATGAGGAATTCGCGATCCGACGTGCTCAGGTCCGGCAGCTGCTGCAGCGCCTGCCACGTCACATTGCCGTACGGCTGCTTGGCCGCGAGATTGGAATCCGATGCAGTGGCCGTATTGATCGTCTGCGCCGCTTGCGCCGAGCTGTTTCCGGTATTTGTCCAGGCATCCGTCATATCCGAATACAGGTTCGTGAATGGCCCGAGCGTGTCGGCCAGGTTCGCCTGCTCTTTTTTCCATGCAACAGGCGTCACCGCATTGACGATGCCCTCAGCGGCCTGGCACGAGTCGATGTTCATCCGGTTGACGTCGCGGGCGATGGTCTGCAACGACTGCATGACGTTGTCGCAGGTCGGGCAGAGGTTCTGCAGGGCAAGCTTGAATGCGTAGCCCAAGGCGTTCGAGCCGATGTTGCGCAGCAGCGCAACAAACTGCTCCTTATTGATGAAGCTGAACCCGCCGGCAAACAGGTCAATCCCGCCGCAACCCGCACCCCATTCCGGGGCGGTGACGCTCGCGAGCTGGTAAGTCTTGTGTGGCGTGCGCATGAACACACTGCCGCCGCTGTACATATCCATCGTCTCGCCCTGCAACGCCCGAGGGCTCGATACGTTGCCCATGGCGTTGATTGAGTCGAAGACCTGCTGCATCGACATCGCCTGCGCACACACCGGGGCGATGGCAACCACTGCAGCCGTCAGTACGGCAAACCAGCGTGTCGGTTTCATCAGAAAAGCTCCCCGGGCTGCGAGGCAGTGAGAACGAAAATGCGGTCGATGATGTCCTGGAGGGACATCGTTCCCGAGCCGATCATTGCGTGGTCGCCGGTCTCTTTGGACGCAATGAAGAGGGCGGGCACCTGCTGCACACCCCAGACCGACGCCTGACCGTGGTCAGGCGTCGGGTTCGGAAACTCGCCAATACCCCGACCGTCCAGAGAGACCGGCAGCACGTCGATGCCATAGCGCTGCGCGAGCAGCACAATCGTCGGGGCCATCGCATGGCAGTACGGGCAGTCCGAGCGGAAGAAGAAAATCAGGCCGTGCTTCTGCGCGAGTGCACGCAGTTGCCCGTCCTGGTCGGAATCCCGGGTCCGGTCATAGGTATGGACAGCGACGTTGTTGGTCGGACGCTTGAGCGAGTAATCGAGGCTCGGGTTCTGCCATACGACTCGGCGCCATTGATCGGCGAAGACAGCGCTCTTTTGCTGGACGTACTCCCAAAGCTTGATGTACTCCTTGATGTGCTCGGGCGTCGGGTCCATGTTTGCGACGTCGAGTCGGTGCTTCAGTGCCTCGCGCATCTCGTCGGCCGACTTGATCTGATCGAAGTCGTCGGAATCGACCGGTTTGGCCGCGCTCGCACCCGCGGGCGCCGCGGGCTTGTCGTCATCGCAGTACCAGTTGAATTTCTCTTGCCCGTCGCAGCTCCAGGCGGACTTGTAGTCCAACCCGTCTGCGTCCGCAAACGGCGGCACCAGCAGCGCTGCAGGAAGCAGGACCGCTACCGCGAGCCGGAATCCACGGAATGCGCTCATGGCCGGCTCCGCTGCGCGTCGACTTCAAAGCCGGCGTCCTCGAGCAACACGGAAATGGCTTCGCGCGACGGCGCGGCGCCGTGCGTTACCCGGAAGGTCGCGCGGTCACTGGCGGCACCAGCAAAGAGATGGCTCGGCAAGTCGGGCGCCGGCGCGGCGCGCATACTGGTGATCGTAATCTGCAGTCTCACTTCACCTCTCCTTCGCGGATTGCACGACTAAGTTCGGCACGCGGCCGTCCGATCGAGTCGAGACGTCTGCGCAGTCCGATAGGCGAGGGCGGGGAAACGCCGAGATCCGTCGCAAGCATGACGACGACAGCAACGAGCCACGCGACGAACAAGCCGTGACCAACCTGAGGGGCGAGCGTCGTGATCGGCACGTCGTCAGTGCGCCAGTGCATACAAATGGCGGCCGACGGCGCGTGGCGAGCCGCCGTATCGGTGCATGTCCGCAGTCGGATCGTGTCCGGATTCGTACCGCTTCCAGCCGCCTGTTCGAGCACGGTCGTTGCCATACCCGTGAAAGACCCATGATTCAGTATTGCGAGCGCGACGACGGGGACGGCCGCCGGCACAATGACGAAAGCGAAGAGGAATCGCCGCACGTAGCAGGGCAGGCTGGCGAGTAGCGCATAGCGCCAGTTCGAGCGGACACGCGAAGGGGGAAACAGGCTTTCGATGGACATGATCAACGCTCCTGGGTAGTGAGGGTTTTGAAATCTGCAACCAGTGGGCGGCCCCGCGTCACGGTGTATCTCCTGCAGGTTGCGCCGGCGCCGCCGGCGCCAAGCCAATCGGCGGAATTCGATCGCGGCAGTAGTTCATCTTCACGTCCAGACGCCCGCTGGTTTCGCCCGCCTCGGTCTGGATGCCGCGGACGTCGAACAGCACATCCAGACGCTTGCAGCCAGGCCGCGGCAAGTCGCCGATCGAGCGAGCCGTGACGTAGACCGGACCGTTGGCGTGCAGCTTGGTGACGAGTGAACCCGCAACGGGTCCACGCAGCGCGCCAAACGCTGACCCGTGATCAATCGCGTCGATGAGAACTGCACTGAAGTCGTCGTAGCTGCCGGCGAAGGCGGCGGCCGGCAGCGCAAAAATCGCAGTAGTAAACGCTGCGGAGACGAGGCGCTTCATTGGGATACCCCTTTGCCGCTTCCGATCGATTGCCGCACGCGCTGCAGAATCGCGTCCTCGTCGACGGCTTTGGACTGGATCGAATTGACGAACTCGGTAAAGTCGATACTCGAAAAATCGATACGCTGCAGCTGGTCGGCCGTGAAGCCACCGCAGCCTGCGAACGGGATGCCGAGTTGCGCCTTGCCCTGCTGGTTGACGAGCTTCGCGATCAACGAATTGAAACAGCAGTAGCTCTTCTTTTCCTCGACGCAAACGCCGAGCACGCGCTTGGAGCAGCCCTGGTTGTACTGGACACAGAGGTTCTGGCCACGCTTCAGACTGAGCACCTGCTCGTCAGGGGAACAGGCGAGCCACATCTGGATCAGCTGCGCAGCGATCTCGGCCGCGAATACGTACGGATTGAAATCGGCAAGCTGAACACCATTGGTGAGGGAGAACGAAAAACTAAAGCCGTAGGCACCAAAGGTTCCGGAGGTAGACAACGCCCTGTCCGCCCATGCGCCCATCTGCAAGAGACCAGAGTTCACGATCGAGCTATCGACCGTTTCGTACAGCTGGTCAAAGACATACTTCGACCCTAACGCGATGCCCTGCTTCGCCGCCGTTCCGCCAACCGACAGTCCAGCGCTGACCGCGGCGCTTCCGATCGCGTTGTTCGAGTAAGCGGCACCGCCGCCGTTGCTGGTGCAGCAGCTCTTGATCTCGAGGCCGCCCAGCACCTTGATCGAGCAGCTGCTGTCGTAGCCTTTGAAAATGTTCACGTTACCGCCACCGACACCGTAGGCGCCGGCTTCGCGCCCGGTTTCCAGCCCTGCTACGACCTTGCCGAGCGCGCCGTCCGCACCACTACTTGACGAGAAGCATCCGGCACCCGGTGCGCACATCGTGTTCGTGCATTGGGTGACGGTCGTCGTGTGCGCCGGAGTATCGAGACACTGGTACGTGTACTGCATCGTGTCGCAGCTTCCCTGCACCGCGTCGTTGTATGACACACACTGCTGGTTCACTAGGCCGCAGCCTTGCTGCTGCAATGGCGCGCAGTCGTTAACGGTGGAAGCGGCTTGGCATTCGTAGGTATCCTGGTAGTTCCAGCAATCCTGGTAGAGCGGAATCCCGTTGATGATGCGTGTGCCGGCCGGCTCGATGCAGGTTGAACCAGTGCGTTGGCAGGTGGGCGCGGCATACGCTACCGGCGCGGCGAGCAGGGTGACGGTCATTACACTGCCGACGAGGGTGAACGCACGCGCGGCGAACATGAGAGCGCGGATATTCATTGTGCGGCCCGCTGTTCGAACGAGCTGCACTGGTCGATCCAGTTCGGCGTGCAAGTCGCGGTGCAGATCTGGTTCAGCGTGAGCTGAACTCGGGCCTGCCCGCCGCCCTGGAAACCGTACCCGCCTATCGCCGCTTGAATCTCGACGGTATTGACGCCCTCGTGCAAATACGCGCGGATGTCGGTGTTGGGCGCAATGGTCGACGGGTTCCCCTCGTACTCGCTACCGAAGGTAAAGAACGGTCGATACTCTGTGAGACCGCCATCTGCCGTAAAGGCAGTTTTATCCGAACACACGCTCCGAATGCCGTTGTAAATCAAATTGTGTGTGAAGGTCACACCAGGCGAAGACGCGGCAAGATAGCCGGTGGTCTGCCGTCCATCAATACCGCCGGCCGACGCCGGCAGCGTCGCCACTCCGCATTGGAGAATGCGCCCGCCGTCCGGCGCATCGGTGTAGACCGTGACGCCGTTAATGTCGACGCTGCGCAGCGTATTGTTTGCCGTGATCTGGCTGATGACTGCGGTACCGATCTGACCAAGGTTCTGGACGCTGAAACTCATCGAGCCGGACACGGTCAGTCCGTTGTAGCCTGAGTTGTCGTGATAGCCCGTGTCAGCGCCGAAGTTCCAGAGCGCAGAGTTCGATGCCAGGCGCGCGGCAAACCCGCCGGTGAAGCTTCCCTCGACGACCCCGCCAGCGGCGCAGCCTTGATAGGGTTCGGTGCAGACGGGGTCATTGATGCGGTTGCAGGTATAGGTTTGCGTACCCACGGCCTGTTCGCAGGTTTCCTTCCGGTAGGTCGCCGGCACCGTCGACGTCACGTTGTGGCAGTCCTGCGAACTCGTCGTAGACCCGGGGTTATTGATCGCGCCCTTGCTTCCGGTCACGATCGGATCGCTCGCGGTGATCGGCATGCGATTGGGAGGCTTCTTCGCGAGGTAATTCACGGCATCGCATTCCTGACGCCAGTAGGCACTCGGGTTCGCTGGCTGCGTTGAGCAATCCGCTTCCTTCCCTGACCCGGCCGGCCCGAGACTGCCCTGCCCACCGCCATACAGCGGCGTCAGCTCGCCGTCCTGGTTCGTGTAGTTCGGCACGTTCGAGCTACCGCCACTGATGCTTCCGTGAGCCGCGTTCATTCCTGACTTACCGAACGACTGGCCTTCAGTAAACGCAGTCCCGGTAGATGGGGCGTCCGCAGCAGCGCACACGGCGACCGCAGCCAGAGCGGTCGCGATGGCCAGTGGTGCGCTTCGGCGCAGGGTTGCCCGCATTCCGTTCATTCGACATCCCCCAGTGCACGGAGATATCGCTCGGCGATCCCCCCGTAGGTAGGGCTGTGATCGACGATCTGGCGCAGGGCATACGCGGGCGTCACGTCTCCCGACAAGGAGACGTACGACGCCGGCAGCGCACATCCGCTGCTGTCGACCTGACTGTTGGCGTCTCCACCGCGTGTGACGACATAGGCGGGCACACGGGCGATGCGATACTGCGTGAACGCCTTCGGGTTGACGACGATGCCGCCGGACGCAATCCCCAGCCGCTGCATTTCAGCGGCCGTCGCCTTCAGCGAGTCGTTCTTGAAGCCCCGGAACACCACAGTTCCCCCGGCCTGATTCATGGTCTTCACCAGGCGTACCAGCGAGGCAGCGGGCATCGAGAAGCTCGCGAACGCGACGAAGGAGTCGGTCACACGACGCTGCGTACGGCTTTCGTACCGTTTGGCGACGGCGAACGGATCTGCACCGGCGGCGGCTGGCGCCGGCGCCGGTAGGTTCGGGAACGCGTTGCCATCGTGAGCTGCCTTTGCTGCCGCCTGGGCCATCTGCCGATCGCGACTGCGCTGGATACGGCTCATCTCGGCATCAATCGCATCCGACGATGGCATCACGCCTCGGTAACGTGCGGTGCCGCTGGCTGCCTCATCGAAGATCGCTCGGCGCGTGGTATTGATCTGCTGCTGCTCACGCGCGAGCGCGTCATTCGACACGGTTTGTGCCGACACATGACCGGCCGCGAGGGCGATCGTGCCGGCGGCTATGATGGAGAAAGTGAGCCGACTCATTGGGGCAAGTCTCCGAGGTTCGCACCCATGCAGCAGTTGCGCTTGCGGAAAATCTCGTACGCGAAGTCCTCCCCCGTGTACGGGATCATCTTTCCGGCGCCCCAGAGCGCCGACGTGCGGCCATACGGCTGACAGCACTGACCGTTGATCTGGTCGGTTTGCGCAACGGGGTAGAGCATCGTGTACTTGTATTGGGTCTTGTCCATCACCGGCTGCAGGTAGTAGCCGCACATGGCCCCGTCACCTGTCGTGCCCCACATCAAACCCTCGCGATGCAGCTTTGCGGTCATGCGCTCGACCAGCAGTGACGACGCCTGGATCGCGGACACATGGGCCTGAACGTGGCCGTTGAATGGATAGATCGAGCCGTTGCAGCCCGCGCACCAGAAGAGCAGGTTGCTGCCGAAACCTAGGCTCGAGAGCACGCAGTCACCTGCGCAAGCGGCCTGGGCGATCGGACTGCCGAACAGGTAGGTCTCCGGCTCGAGGAGCATGGTGAGATCGTCGTCGCTCCACGTCGGATCGACTTCGGTCATGTACGCGACATCGAAGCTGCCCGTCTCCATACAGGGGTCGTCTAGCAGGATCTCGGTGTAGTACATGACCGGATCGGTGTACCAGTGCACCTGATAGAAGCTCTGCTTGGTGTCGTCCTTCTGCTCGCGCACCTCCCCCTCCGGGGCGTGGATGCCCGGGTTCAGCGAGATCCCGCCGAGCGACACGAAGCAGTAGGGCGAGCGCGTGACGTCGACGCGCCGGATCGGCTCCCAGAAGCTGAACTTGACGCCAAACGTGCCGCTACAGAAGCAGAGGAATCCGCCCGGGTTCGGGGTGTCGTCCTGGCCCATATTGAGGAACGTGACGCTACCGATGGCCATCGGGAAAGCGCATTCCCAGCAGATATCCGTGATCGGATTGGCGAATCGGCCGACACACTGACCCGCATCGGCCGGCGCCGAGAACGAGAAGCAGCTGGCAACCAGCGCGATCGCGAGAATCCAGCGGCGAAGGAGAGGGCGCATGCTCATGAAAGCAGCTCCCGCATCGCCGGATACACGTGGAAGACGAAGTCGATCAGGTATGCGCCGACGTGATGGCCAAGGCGATAGACGATCGGCAGGAGGATCACTGCAAGACCGCCGGTCGCCGCACCGGCAACGCCCCAAGCGGCGACCCATACCACACGTGACGTTACCGTGGCCAGGATGTCGAGCAGCTTCGCTCCAATCGAACGACGTGCGGACTCAACAACGCCGGAGACGGGAAGAGGCTCATCCAACTGGACCGTATGGGTCGATTCGACGCCGATACCGAGGGCGCCCTTCACCCCCTTCTCGATACGACCGATCAGCTCAACGGCTTCGACCTCGCTCAGATGCTCGGCGATGACCGCAGCAGGACGGTGGATATCATCTACAGCACCCACCACAACACGAAAGGTTTCCCCGCTGCTGTCTCCTACGATCTGGCGGTCAGGTTGAACGGATAGACGAGCGACCCTGCTGTCGTAGGGGCTCGCGCGCCAGTAGTAAGTCGCGAGCACACCCTTTCCTGAAACGACGACCTGATCATTGGTGACGTCTACGACATACCGGATCGGCTCGACTGTCGCATTGAAGTGCTGAAGAGCAGCAGCGCCGTCGTGGGGCGAGTTCTTCTCGACGACGTCGATAACGGCCGGGTCGGCAGTGAAGTCCAGACGGTCATAGTTGTTCATCGCGATTCCGATAAATTGGGAGGTGACAGGTGATTTGGTCGCCGGGTCAACGCAGTTGCTCCGCAGGTTCTTCCTCAAGAAGCAGTTGGTTGCCGCGCTGGCTGATGACGGCCGGCACGCGGGTGATCCCGAAACGCTGGCTAAGTCGACCCTGCTGATCGAAATACACTTGCCGTTTCCACGACTTCGTCAGGTCAAACCACGAACCAGCAGTCAGGATCGGTTTGATGGAATCGCCGGAGCGGGCCGCGAGCGCCTGCACCGCCTTGACCTGTCCCGCATCGCGGCCGTCGAAGAACACCAGGCGCTCGTGCAGCGTGACAATGTCGAGCGGATTGATACGCGTGCCGGCGGCGACGATCACGGCGCCCTCGTCGTTGGTGACGGGCTTGGAGTAGGTGACCGTCGGATCAATCAGGCGACTCGAGTACGCGCTGACGGTCGAAATGCCCGGCACCGGGGGCAGGGACGTGACGTCATGCAGCGCGCGCTGGCGCGCACGGCGCTCGATGGCCGCCAGCCCACCATTGGCTTGCAGTTCGAGCAGGCGGCGCTTCAGCATCGCAATCGCGTCGTGCTCCGCAATCGGATACGTCGGGCCAACCACGCCCAGGTCCTCCGCAATCGCTGAAATCGGGGATACCGCGACCGTCAGTGCCGCGATCCACAGGACTGCAGCTCGTCGGATAAGCTGTCGTAGCTGCCTCCAACCAACGAGCAAGCAGGCTGGACCTATCCCTGTGTCCACTATTTGGACGATAAAGAAATGTGGTGTACCAATGACATGCCTATAAACCAGGCCACCAGAAACCCCACACCAAGACAGAACACGATCACGCACATCCATACGGCCCATATGAACAAGCCAATTGCAAGCATCAGAAGCGTCATCTGAGCCTCCAGTTGAAGCGCCGGCCGGCGTGCTGAGGGCGCGGCAGCGGTTAAAAAATTTCATAGGCCTCCCCGACGATTGCGGTTTGAGGAACGGTGCCGGCGATCGAGTACCGCGAATCGAGGCTGTTCGGGTTCGGCGTGGCCACGAAGTAGTGTCCCGGCGGAATCACGCCGTCTTCGGTCGGAAACAGCGCCATCCCTGCAAGCGAGAGCGGCTTGGCGTAGCCGATATAGGTCTGATTGACCCAGACGTTGCGACCAACGACGTGCACGACATCGCCAGGCAAACCAGCCACGTGTTTGATGAAGGTCAGTCCTGCGGGGTAGGTCGCCCCACCGTGCCACCGAAATGCGATGGTGTCGCCGAGGCGCGGCCGACAGGGGCCCTTGCGGATGAAGTAGAGCGTCCCCGGCAGACTGGTCGACATGTTGAACGTCAGCCCATACCAAGGCGTGAGGCCCCATGCGACAGCCGCCACGACCGTCAGCGCGACCACGGTGCGAACAAACCGTCGATAGCGAGCCAGGCCGCTGGAGTAGGCGACGAGCGCGATCACTGCTCATCTCCGCGAAGGTCGGTTCTTGCAAAATTCGCGCCCCCCGATCGACGCAAGTCGAAATGCGTCGTTACGTTTGCAAGCGCCGCCGCACAAGTACTGGTCGAGGCGGCCAGATAATCACCAACGGCGGTCGGTGCAAATCGTCCGCCCACCATTTTTGTTCCAAGCGTGCGCGCAGAAAACTGGGAGAGGGCCGTCGATCGGAGACGAGTCATTTCGCGATCCTCTTGGCGATCAGGTCAGTGAGGTCGGGCGCATCACCTGCGAGCACGGCAGCTTTATTGACGACAACGCAGCCGCACTGTGTGCCGAGCTGGTCCAGCGCGGCCGACAGGCGCTTTGCGTAATCGCCGGCGTGTTGGGTCGCCTTATTCTTCGCGTCGTCCGTCATGTGGACGGGATCGCCATTATTGAAGGTCTTCAGCAGCGTTTCCTGCTCATCGCTGATGAGCTTCTGCACGTCAACCACGACGACCGGCGCAACTCTTTCGCGTTGCGTCCATAAGTAGACGAGCGGGGAGCCCAGCACCAACGAAGCGCCGATCGAGATAAGGCCGGTGAGTACGAGGTCGTGTCGCATGTTCACTTCCGTTTGGCTTGGATTAGGGCGCGGATCGCGTCTTCTGTGGACGTGCCGCCGGCACGCAAACGCTGCATGAATTCGTAGTCCGGCCCCTTCGTGGTCGCCATGGCCAGCGTGAATTCGTCAGGGATATGGCGCAGTAGGTGCGTGCCGCCGTTCGGATCGACGAGGACGAACTCGCTATAGCGACCGGGTACCGGGCGTAGCGACTTCAACATGCGTTTCAACCCCGGCGACAGATCCATCACGTCGCCCTTCTCGATCTTCTTGAGCGTGTCGTCGCTTTGCTTGAGGTGGAACTTCCATGCGGAGTTGTCGAACGCGGCCTGCGTTGCCTTGTTCATCCCGGCGTCGGTGATCCCCTGCGTCGCGAAAAAGAAGCTGCCTTCGTATTTGCGCGCACGCCGATAGCCTTCTTCCATGAAGTCGGCCGATTCCTGATCGTCACCGACGATCTGCCAGCCCTCGTCCTGCAGGAACAGCTTCGGTCGCGACCGGTCAAAGCGGTACATTTCGTTGGTGACCTGATTGGTCAGGCCGAGCATGATCACCGTGCGCAGTTGGGGATCGCTGTTGAGGTGCTCGAGCTCAAGTCCAACCACTTCATTGTCGAGTCGTACGTTGGTGCGCCCGTTGACGTAGTCGCCGTAAACACCCCCCTTGCAGAACGGTTCGAGACGCACGGCAAGTTCATACGCGATGCGCTCGGGTTGCCCATTCTGGTCCTTCAGGCTCAGCAGGGCGTCTCGCACCAACGTGGGACTACCTTCCTGGCCGTAGTCCTTCCATACGATGCGCACTGCGACATCGAGCAACGCGCCCTCGAACGGAGTGATAGGAGCGGTCGGCGATACCATGCGCGCGATGATCGGCCGGATGAATTTCACCTCGCTGTCGAGACCATTTTCGGTATCGATGCCAGCGGTCGAAAACGCATTGATGACGATTCGCGACCCAGGCTTGAAGTCGATGTACTGGCCGTCTCCCATGTCGATCTGCTTTTCGTACGAATAGCCCACGTCACAGATCCGGATGATTCCGCCGACCGAGCGGAACGCTCCGATGATGTCGTTCATGAGCACCGATTTACCGGCGCCGGAAGTACCATCGACAAAGCCGTTGTAGTTCGTTCCGCTCGAGTAAATGTCTACAAGCGCGGGTGTACCGCGACGGCCAAAAAAGAGCAGGCTTGCCCGTCCATTCGTACCCGACCACTCGCCGAGCACCGGTGCCATATCGGTCGCATTTACGGTGGTCTTGGTGGTGATCAACCGAAACTTCTTGAGGTCGTCCCGCATGTCGCTTGTCAGCATCATGGGCAGGGCCGACAGGAATGTCGTCAGCTGCTGGGTCAGCATCGGGAACAGCTTGAAGCGCTCCGAACGCCAGATGCCTTTCGCGGCCGCCACACACTGCTCCATCTTCTTGCGCGGCGCGAAGAGCGTGAGCGTGTGATAGAGCTCACACATCGAGCCCCCTTGCGTGAGCTGCATCGAGACGGCTTTCCAGTCCTGATTCTGCAGCGCCAGTTCGGGCTGCAGCTTCGCGATCTTCGATTCGGCGTTCTGCGTCGCGCGCGCACTACGCAAAGCGGCCCGTGTCTCGACGGCGGTCTGATCGAGAATCAGGACGCCGAGCGTGATCAGGTACGGGCAGGGGTATTGATGGACATCGTTGAAGAGCGAGCCGACGATGTTGTTCATCTCCCACAGCTCTTTGCTCTTCGGATACTGGTGCACGCCAAAGCTGCGCACAGCGATGCGTGCGTCGGGCTCGTCGGCATCCTCCGGCGGCACTCCGTAGAGCAAATGCTTTGCCTTCACCCGCATGTGGTGACCGAAAGCCGTCAGTTGGTCACGAATGGGCTTGTCGTCGCTATAAGTCTGATCGATCGTTTCAGCCCCATCGCCAAAGAACGCACCGGGGTTGAGGATCGGCCAGAGAAAACGCAACAGATCGTTGGGCTCCGCGCTACGGCTTGCCAGGCTTGCGGAACTCAACGTCGCACCGACGACGTCGCGAATATTCTGGATTTCTTCGATCAGCTTCAGATCGTCGAGCGAGCCCTTGCGCACGATCGACAGCAACAGCCGCTTGTCCGTGATCGAATAGTTTTGGCCAAGAAACAGCGGCTGGCCGAGTTTGCCGCGAATGAATGCGGCGCGGCGCTCGGCCTGTTCCAGATAGAACGAGGGCGCACGTCCCGCCTCGGCGTACTCGCGCCGAAGGTCGACGTAGGCGTTCAATGACTCCTCGATGATGGGGTCGCCCAACAGCATCCATTGGAGCCCATAGCCGGCCGGAACCGAGTCATATAGGCCGTGGAGACTGCGGGTCAACTCCGCGTCGGCGCCCGTCTGCGGTGCAACCGCAAGCACGAAGCCAACCGAATCCGTGTTGTAGTAGAGCTCGGTGGCGGGGTCGTACTGGTCATACGGAAGCAGGTTATGAAGTCCGACCGTCTCTATGCGTCGCTGGTCCGCGGCAACGGGCGCGGGCGGCCCGAGATCGTCCTCGGTGCCGAGAATTGCTTCGCTGATCGCAATTCGCGCGAGCGATTTCGCGTCATCGATCCAGGCCTGCAAGGTGCTCATCAATGACTCCTGGATCAATGGTCCGTCGCTGCGGGCATCGCAGCCGCTGCACGGTCGACTGCGCCGGCAGGCGTGAGAATGCCCTGCATGACCCGATCAGCACTCGATATCGCCCCCGACGTCGAATCGCTGTTGGAGCTGGAAGTAGCCGCCTTGCTACCGCTACTGCTAGCATCCCGCGCAGGAGTCGGCGGCATCACCGGCCGGAACGCGGCCTGGATGCGCTGCTGGTTGTGCGCGATCGACCAGTGGCCAGGATCGACGATCAGATAGACGTATTCCTGGTCATGCAAGTCGGAGTCCGCGTCCTGCCACGGCGCGAACCAGACACGCATTTCGCGCGAAGCCGTGTGAACCGGAGCGCCGCTATCGAGCGCTTTGGGGAGAATCTCGGCGGAGCCGACGACGGGTCGAGAACTGGCACTGACCGCAGCACCCGATGCGTTCGATGCCGGGCCGGGATCTCCGGCATAGCTGCCGAGTGCGATATTGGTCGTCGCGCCCGCGCCTGTATGAACGTGCTGATCAGGCAGGTTATGCGCCATCGCGTTGGCATAGATGCCGGACATGCTGCTGCAGAGCACACCTTCAGGCGCCTTGCAGGCGAATTGCGAGTTCGCGTCGTAGCCGCTGAAGCTGCAGCCGGTCAGACTGAGAAGCGCTGAAAGCGTGGCGAGCATGATCTTGTTTTTCATGGTCACTTCGCTCCAAGCCATTGATCGATTGCTTCGGCGCTGGCGGCGCCCGGCAGCACCCGCCCGTCCTCGCTCACGAGCGCAGGCGTGCCGGAAATTCCCATGCTTGCGGCCAGGGCTTCGTTCGCGTCGATGGGATTTGCGCACGACACGAGCTTCGGCTCGACGCGTGGCGGGGCAGGTGTCTTGGCAGCGACGCCAGTCGGAGTCGATCCCTGATCACGCATCCAGCGCGACAATGCGAGGGGCATCCACGCGTGCCAGGTGGCAAGCCTGTCCTCGGCGCACCAGATCGCTATGGAATGGGCGCGGGCACGCGGATGAATCGATTCGAGCGGGTACATGAAGCGGTAGATCGTGACGTCCTTGAGCTTGGAGAGGTCGTCCTCCAAGGCCAGGCAGTAGGGACAATCGGGATCGTCGAAGATTGCGAGCTTGCGGCGGCCGGTACCGTGAACCTCGACGAACGCGTCCTGAAGCCGATCCGCCGGGAACCGCACCTTCTGCAGCGCTTGCTCGAGCGGCACGGTCAGATCCTGCTGCGTCACCATGTCGAAGAGATGGCCAAACAGGAAGTACCGCCCGGTGACATCCGTATAGGCAACCTTGTTACCCATCACGACCTCATAGATGCCGACCGACGGCGTGGCGGCGACCTCGCGAAACTTGGTTGCCGGGTAGCGTGCATGGAGCGCCGCCTTGAGCGCAGCTACGCCGGGATCAAGGTTCGGGTCGGCAGGGTTTATCTGCGACGTCGCAGCCTGAGCGACGGACGCCGTGACACCGACTTCAGAGCTTGGCCCGGCGACGCGCGCCGGAACCGTGGATGGCACCGCGGATGTACCTTGGGTGGTGCAGCCCCACGCGATGCACGTCGTCATCAGAAGAGCGAAAGTGAATTTGGCGTGTTTCATTGGATCATTGAGCATGTTGAGGGCGAGGTGCCGGCGGCGAACGTGGGCGCCGACGCTGGAGGGACGGTCATTTGCCGAGATGGCTTCGAAAAAGCGTGATGCTTGACCCCATCGATCGTGCGGCCAGCCAGCTTCTTACCAACGCGCAGCATGCGGGCGTCGCCGTCGTCGTAGGCTGCTGAATCGATGCCGTCGTAGACCTGGCCAGTCCGTTTGGCCCACGCTCCAAACCACGTGCGGTCGCACCACTCGATCTTGCTGATCTCGGTCATCGCCGCACCATCATGCAAAGGTCCGCCCGGCGCTTGATCTCAGCCGCGTATACGGTCAAGTCGCCGGTCAACACAACATGCGTGCGCGGTGCGGCCGGCACACCGACATACTCTTCAACAGGGGAATCCGCGGTCTGCTTATCTCCGGCAATGCGGACGTTGTAGCCCCGCGAATTCGGAACATGCGCAATCGAGAGCGTGCCCTGCGAGACCATCGCTTCGAGCAGCGGGCGAATCCGTGCCGCGCTCAGGTGAAACTCGCTTGCCAACGCGTAGGCTGCATAGGCGACACGTGGGCGCATCGCAGCAAGTACATCGTTGGCAGTCGGCATATATTTGGCACGAGGCATGGTCAGTCCTCCAGGGGCTTGCGGCGTTGCACGAAGTCCCACAGCGCGGCCGGCAAGAACCGCGCCTCTGCACCTCGCTGGTCGAGCATCATCGCGACGTTGGCAACATCCACGGGATCGCCCATCGCGACGACCTCGATAAGCTCGCTCGCGAGCGTCATCGCCGAGACGGTCGCGGGGTCGCGCCGTCCGCGACGGCCTTCTTGACGCTTCTTGGCGAGCTTGCGTTTCATCCGTGCAGCGAAGAGGTCAACGGCGACATCGTCCGGATGTACTGAGCCAGCGCGTCGATTCCAGGCGGCTGCAGCGGCAGCGGCGTCGTTGAAGAGCAGCACCATCTGATAACCGGGGCACGCGGGTTCGACGCAACTCCCACCGAACATCGCTTCGGAAACACGCATGACCGCGTCAAGGTCGCAGTACGGACACGGGACAAGTTGATAATCGCGGGGAGAGTTCATTGAAGTTCTCCAGAGACGGCCGCGCGCGCAGCGACCCGCTCGAAATAGAAGACGACAGGCGCCCCGGTTTCCTCGATCAACCCGTAGCACTTCGCCAGGCGATCGATCGGGTGATACGCGTTGAGGGAGGCGACATGCTTCATGAGCGCTTGGCGCCACTGCTCAAGCGACATCTGCCCCTTGCTGATGTTGCAAGGCGGACAGGACGGCATGTAATTCGACTCGACGTCACGCTCCGGATGCCTCGACGGGACGCTCACAAGCTTCCATTGGCCATTCGCGGTTCGCTTGGTCTCGACCGCGCGTACAACCGGGTCTACATGGTCGCCATGCCACCGATCGGGCAATGGCATTCCACAGTACGCGCAGCGGCCGTCGTATTTGCGCCGGAGCCGATCGCGCTGTGCTTTCGTCAGCCGGCTCACGCTTTATGCTCCACGGCAGGTGTGGCAGCATCCTGGCAGGCGACTCCACGATCCGCGCCTGCGTCCAGCTTGACGGCGCCGGCGCGGCGCGCTTCGGCCGTGGAACGGATCACAATCTCCACCTGTTCCCAGAGCCAGGGCTTGCAGTCGCGCGCAAGTTCGTTCGGAAAGCCGGTAATGCCAATGGCACCGGCCGGCGTCCTGATGTCGAGTTGGCCGCCCATGACCGGACTGCTGGAAATCTTCGTGAGCTCGCCAGCGGCAACGATCGCGTCAGGCTGCGTGGGGGCAGACGCGACGGCCTCGTCCATGTACCAGTGCATCATGGCGAGCAGGCCGATATCGATGGGGTCGCCCTTGTCGACGTGCGAGCGCAACATAGTCGACAGATCACCCCGTTGTGCGCTCCACCACCCGGCACGCCCCTGGGCTCTACCCACTGCCATCTTTGCCTTCAACACGCGGTTGAACCCGTCGAGTGCTGCATCGTCGAACGCTGCCGCACTTGTCAGTGGATTCGCGTCGGTCACGTCGGTAACGGCTGACGAACCAAGCTCGTTGCTGGAGAGGTCGAGCAGATCCGCAGCTTGCTTAAGAAATTCAAGGAAGCCCGATTGAAACGCGGGATCACCGCGAAATCGATCGGCACCGATATCCGCGAATCCCCGCACCTGCTCGGCAATGAGCAAAGCAGCGCCGCACCAACCGGCAAGCGCCCGGCGCATTTCCGGTTGGTGGTAGTTGCCGTCTCCATCCTTCGTGAACGACGCTTCGTGAACCGCTTGGTCCGCACACCGCAGCATCGCGGCCTCGAACGCTGCGATGGTCACGCTCTTCGTTTCATCAATCATCGGTGTAGCCCCCATCGTTAGCACGGCCATCGTTGGCCAAGCCATCGTTGATGTTGCTGATATCGGAGAGGGCGCCGTCGTATTCGGCTCCCTTTGACACGGCGAACTCGACGATGCGACCACCGTCCGTCTCGATCACAGGGAAAAGCTTTTCGGCCGCTCGGATGTAGTACTGCTTAAGAGTGTCTGCACCCCCAGATACGCCGCTGCCGATGGCGGCACGGCCGACCTGGCTCGGGTTGATAATGGAGGTGGACCCGAGTGCGGTATTGCTGAGGGTGTTGGCTGATTCGTTGAACGCTTGCCCAATCCCGGAGGAGATACCGGCGAACACCGACATGGCCAGTGCCGATCCTGCCTTCGAGACTAGTCGACCTCGCACGCCTTCCTTGCCGTCCTCGCCCATGACGTTGCCCTTAATCGGCATTTCCACGGTTCGGCCGTTCTTCAGGATGCAGTCGAGCGTTTCACCGCGCATGTGAGTGCGCTCGCTGGAAACGTCGCCATACGCCTGCGTCAGGATGCGGCACTCCGTGATGTCGAGCTTGCGACTGTTCGGTAGATTGGCTGCGTCCAATACCTGGAGGAACACCGGAAGCGGATCGTGCTGGGCCTCGCCGCCCGTCGGAGCGTCGACGCCGTTCATCATGAATACGCGCACGAAGGAGGTGGCAGGGATGAAAGTGACTTTCTTCTTGCCGTTGGCCTTCAGGCAGTCCTGCTGTGCGCGTGTCGCCTGATCCAACGGCAACGACGAGTAGCGGGGGTCGACGCAGTCGACCCCGTTGCCGGTCGGCGCATTGAATTGAATGATGGCGAGCTTTGGAGGGGCGGCAGCCATATCGACACCGGGGTTGCCGGATTTGCCGAATGGCGGATTCAGGATTGCGCCCGTCTTGGCCGGGGCCCCGTTGAGGGGAATTGGCTTGTCCAGGGCCGCGCGGTCTGCCGTTGCTCCGGACGCGGCCGCGGGGGCGCTTGCCGGCGTGCTCTTCATCGCGTCGATCCGCTTGCTGAGCTCGTCCTGGGCTTTCGACAAGGCTTTCATCTGTGACACGGCATCGTCGGCGCGCGAATCTATACTCGACATCCTGCGCGTAAGCTCAGCGAGTTGCGCCTCCGAGTGAGCCCGCCAGGCATTGCGATCGTTCTGGTCGCCGAGGCTCGTAAACGGCACCTTCGTGGTGAACTGACGATTGGCCGGCCCGCTCTGCGTGAAGAACATACCAACGGTGAAGAGGCCAGCGAGGACGGCGAAGCAGGCCACGGTCAGGATCCGCTGGCGGCGCTTGGTTGCTTGATTGACATCACTCATGGTCGCCCCGCTCACGAACGACATAGACAATCGTGCTGGCGCCGGCCGGCAGGTTTGCGTTTTCGATCGCGATGGCGAGCACGCCCGGCGCGTAGAGTTCGCGCTCGTCGATGGCCATGTCGGTGTGCGAGGTATTCGAGAGCGTGTAGGTCTCGCCAATGAAATCGCCGTCGCTGTACTGACGGACCAGCGTCAATACAGCCTCCTTCCAGAGCGGCACGACAGTGTCGAGCGACGTGTACGACAGCTGCGGTGCCCCCCGACCACCGGCCATCGCCAGCATCATGAGTTTCACCCGTCGTTGAAAAGCCGACGCGTGGAGCGCTTGGGTCGAGCGCGCTGCAGGCGGTTCGATACGGATATCTTCGGCCGGTCGCGGACCGGGAACGAGCAATAATCGGTAGGTCGTGCCGGCGTCATCGATCACGAACACCGTGATCGACTCATTCAGCGCGGTCGGATTCGCGGGCATGAGCCAGAGCTTTCCGCCGTCTTGCGTCCACGAGATCGAGCCTGGTAGAGCTGGCACGATCTTCGAAAAGCTGCGCCCCCCGGACATTGACAGAACGTTGTATTCCGCCGCGGAGATCGAGACCTGCTGCGTTTGCCGATCCGCTCCCTTGACGACCTGGATCGCATGCGCACTAGTGGTAGTCAGGAACATCATGGCGGCAAACACGAGACGCGGCCTGAATGCCGTGCACAATTTCGGCGACTGTCGATTGAAGGCAAATTTCATGATGCGGGAGTCTCCGTTGTGACCAGCGGCTCGACGCCTTGTTTGCCGCGCGCGGCTTCTCGGATGTCGAGGAGGACTAAGCGGCCGAAGACGGTGATTCCGAAATAGACCTCGTAGGTCTTTTGTTCCGAGCTCGTGCGCTTGCCGGAGATGTAGGTGGTCAAGGTGCCGGTGACCTTCACAGCTTTGTTGCGGAAATCCACCTCGCCTACCCCCATCGGCTCGAAGACGTCCGTCACGCCGTCGTGCTTGATCTGGAGTGCGTCGGCCTCCCATGCCGTCTTGAGCGCGGCGCGTCGATCGTCGTCGACCATGGACAGGAGAATCCGTACGTTGTTGTCGACGGTGGTCGGCGTGACACTTTTGGAAAGGGAGAGCACGTACGCGGCCTGATCGGCGAGGTACTGGTCGTTTGCATACCGAGCCCCGACGACGTAGGTGCCGCGAACGGCTGGCGGCATGATGATGACGCGCTGCGTGACGACCAGCCATGCACAGGTGAGCGCGATGACCACACTGGTGGTGCCGTTTCCGAGCAGCACTTTCTTCAGAAAGCGGTTCTCGGCCTGCAGCTGTTCGCGTGATTGGGCGGCTTTACCGGGTGTCATCGAATCACCCGTTCAGTTCGCGAAGATCGGACGGCGGAAACTTCTTCGGCGCTGGCTGACCCAATACCCAGTACATGACGTGAGCCGACATACCGGGATGCTGGCCCGAGCTGAACTTCTGCCAAAGCGCCGCGATCGCAACGCCCGCGACTAGACCAAGCAGGGTGTGGTTAAGCAACACACCGCCGATCGTGCCAGTGAGCCCGATCGCTGCTACATCCTTGCGAAAGAACAGAAACTTCTCCGGGTCGTCAAGGCGACTGGGTACGTAGTGACTGAGATCATCCGACATCGCCGCTCCCGGTCAGATCGTCGCGGTATAGCTGGCGTCGATGATGCCGACGATTATCCCGGTCAGGATGCCGATTCCCGACGGGACAACGAAAGCACCGTAGTCCTTCACGAACATCGCGCGCACACTCCCGAACATCAAACCAGCGAGTGCGCAGCTTTTTCCGGGATTGCCTTTGACCCATCCCTCAAGGGTGGTCGACCCTTGCTGGAACTCCACGCCGTCCGTTCCAAATGCGTAACGGGCGACCATCATTAGCGTGACCGCGAGGATCACGGCAACGACGAAGTTCAGCGTTTCACGCACTTCGGATTTCTCCAGAAGCGCCTTCGCGCGATCCTCGAAAGCAACGAGGGCGCTCGCGGCTCGATATTCGAGCATCTCGAGCTGGTTGAATTGAGCGGTATTCATCTAGTCCTCATGTGGTAGCTAGCCAGCAGCGCGGGCCGGGGGTTGTGCTCGCGCCGCTATATGCAGCGCGAGCACGATTCAGGGGGAAAGTAGTTAAACGAACAATCGAAATTTCATTACGGATTACTTACTGTCGCGTTTCCTCCTTGGTCGAGTGGTGAATCGGTGAGCTGCGCGGACTAACGGCCCGCCAGGTGCTTCGACGCCGTCCCGACCGCGGCGCCCGCGGTGCAAAGCGTTCGATTCGCCACCTTCGCGACTCGGTGGACATGTCGGATTCGCGCTTGCAGGGATTGGTGGCGCTTGGCGATCGGCGTGGAAAGCGCTTGAACGGGCCGGGTTTCTGCGGCCGATACAGGGAGCGATAGATTCTCTTGAACGACAGGCGCCGGCGCCGCGAGGTGCTTGATCGTCGGTTCAGGGCACGAGTCGCCGGAACAGAACACGTAGCGGCCGGAGCCGGGTTCGCCGATCTGCGTGACGTCGTAGTCCGGAAGGCGGGAAGACGCAAAGCAGGCTTGCGTAAGGGTCCCGACAATCAGGCCAAGAAGAGGGACGAGGCGCATCATCGCGCGCCTCCTTCGGCGACCTTGCCGAGCGCCGACTGGGCGCGATAGCCCGCATATGCGCGCTGCACCAGCCGGACATAGCGCGCCTGGGCGGCGATGTTCGTGGAACCGGGCCCTGTGTTGTAGCAACCGACGGCGGCCCAGGTCGCGCCCTTGGCCTGGATGCAGTTGGCGAGCACCCACGCGCTGAGCTTAAGGTTCACGCACGGGTTCAGGAGGTCGCGTTGGGTGACGCCGTAGCTGACGAGTTCGGGAAGATGGACATCGTTGATTTGCGCGGCTCCCCACGCCCTGTGGCCGTCCGGCAAGCGCGGCCCAACGGCGCCGGGCACGCCACGGGATTCGACCCAGGTTATCGCCCGCAGGAGATCGGGATCGAGGTGATAGAGTGCTGCCGCCTCATTGAAGATATTGCCCTTGCAAACGTCCGCGGTCGCTGGCGGAGAAGCGAGCAGGGCGATCGTGGCAGCAACTGCCACGCAGAAGGTGCGCATCGCACACGATGAGTGGCGACGCACGGAATAAAAAACGTAGCGTATCGGGTTGCCCCGAAACGCTACGAGACCGCCTGCAGTCGAGGCACTGAGAGAAGAAAGCGACAGGCGGGATACGAGCGAAAGCTGCTCGTACCAAAAGAGCAACATGGAGCAAAAAGGGGGTCCGTCCGAAAAGATGCGTGACACCGAACCCGCAGGGCAAGACATGCCGCTGCGGAGGAGGTTTGACGCGGAACAGCGATCGAATGTCTTGCTCGCGCGTGATATTCCGGTGCGGTGGACAAGGCGTATCGCCGTCGCCTTAAAAAGGGACGCATCGAATGCGTCAATCCCGAAGGATTGACGTACAATATCTGTAGCCACGAGTGGTCTCTCTCAGCTTTCCCAGCTATTTGCTTGTGGTCAGGACATATGGGGTGTTGGCGCACCCTGTATGTCCGTCTTAATTAACTACAACTGCACAACACAGACATGAATGTTCGGAGACTTTCCGAATCTGCGGCGTGACGATATTCGAAGCGCCGCACATGTTTTTTTGTCCACTTCAAAACCCACGGCGGTCAATTGACCAAGATCGCGTATAGAACAGCTAGTCACACGTGGGCAGCGCTCAGAACTCATTACGCTTTCGCGCGAGCGGCTCAGAGGCCGGGCCGACTTCGCATCGGTAAACCTGGCGACTGCCGCTACCTGGAGCTACCAGGTTCGTACCGCTCATCCCTTTGGATTCCACTGCAGGGTGATCACGTTAACGTTCAGCTCGTGCTTCTCAAAGTACTTCATCATGCTATCCAGGCTTGCCCATGTCCTCGGTTCATTGCGGAACGTATACAACGTGTGCAAGCCCTCTTTCCAAGACAGTTCGACGACGAAGAGATAGCCCCTATCCGTGCGCAAAACCGATGCGTGCTTGATAGCGTTGTTCTTCGCGGCATCCCGAAATTCCGCCTCAGTAATCTTGCTCAACCCACCCTCCAATGTGCTCAACTGGAGGATAGTAAAGCGATAGCTACCGATTCGGATGGTTCGATTCAATTTCTACCAACATTACCTGTATTGCACTGCAATAGAACATGACTTGCATTGCAAAACAACATATTTTGCAGGGCGCAGCGGGAGACGACGATCTTGTCCTCTCACCCTGACCAGCGCCGATCGGTCGACCAGCAAATGACGTTACCAACTGTAACAGGATGTTGAAAATTTTCAACTCCTTCGTTGAACAAAAATTAGGGTCGGACAAAGCGCGTGAAGAAAAAGGAAGAACTTGCAAGTCTAGCGGCCACGTTTGTGGCAACAATCAAACACTTGCAGCAGGAGGCCGGGGTTAACGACTCGGAACTGTCGCGCGCGATCGATCTTGACCGGGGGACGCTCAGCCGCCTGTTATCGGGTGAAACTATCGATCCGAGACTGAGCACGATTTCAGCAATTGCCCGGTTTTTCGCCGTTCCGATGTCGTCCCTCTTCGGCGAAGAGAGCAGGGGGTTCGTGCCTGTCTATGAGCAGCGGAGTCTGCGCGACGCGCGAAAAGTATCCGCGGCGCCGCGCCACGGTCAGCTGTGGATCAGGGTATCGAACGCAAATTCGAGTCGATTTGCGATTGCACTCGCCCCCAAGAGCCGCACCGAACCGCTTCCGCACAATGCCATCCTTGTCATAGGAGATTATGCTTCTCTTGATTCAGGCGATTTTGCATTTGTCGAAGTAGATGAACAAACTTACACCTTCGTCAAGTTGACGGATGGCGAAAAACTCATCGGTTACGACATAGAATCAACCTCAAAGCGCCGGCCCATATTGATAAATGAGCAAGCGATCATCGGAAAAGTTGTGGAAATTATAATGGGCACTAGCTCCGAATGAAATTCACCTTATAGTCGTAATGATCGACACCATCACGCGACTTTATCCAGAGAACGATTCTGGAAAACAAGACAGAGAACGCCATTTCGTACAACATCTTTATCGTGATTTGTGCAAGCACGATCTTGAGAAGCACAGTCAACGGCACAACACCGTAAAACAATAGTGTCCCAAATAGAACGCTATCGACGACTGCTCCGACTGCATTGGCCGCAAGAAAACGAAGAATCAGGGCGCGGCCTCTTAGTGCGATCTTCAGCCTAGATACGACCAGCGAATTAGATAACTCGCCTGCGAAGTAGCCGACAGCCGACGCGCCCAGCGCCCTCATCATTTGATGGGACACTCCGAGAACGCTACCGCCCAGCCATCCCGCCTTCTCGAGCGACAGAATAATCAGAATAACCGGGATGTTCACTAAAAACGCACCCCATATCACATGGCGACTTACAACAAATCCATACGTCTCCGTTATGCAAGCCCCAAAGCAATACGTCAACGGAAAAACGACTAGCGCGGTCGGAAAGAGGACGCTGTACCCATGCAGGAACGGCAGGTTGATGGTGGTGATACTATCTCCAATTAAATTGGTAGTGACCAACATGACGCTGAAAAGTGCCGTAAGATAAATAATCCCGTAAGGGAAGTGCGGCACTCGCTCGGTGATGTTCTGGATATTGACGTCGTTAGCATTTACCGTAGCGAGCAATGCGACATCGTTGGCAGAGAATTTGCCAATCCAATCCGCCTCTAACAGTTCACCAACGGGCAGCTTCATCGAAATACCCGTATCATTCACGCGCACTCTCGCGACCGAAAATCGCTTTTCACCATCCTTCGGAAGAATCGCCTCTACCTGGCATCTCGGGATACTATTTGCCGTTACCATAATTGCGCCTGTTCAAAATCGATCCACCAAACAACCAAAAGCACCACCGGCCTACCTTGGAAAACCGAACACTTACGTCACTTGGGCAGATTCTGATACGCCATCTTCAATATGATATCTCGATATTGCGGATACTTTCCCAGCAACTCGGACTGAGTAAGAATTCTATAATCAGCATCGTCAAATCCCGGCACAACAGCGCAACTGACCAACGTGTAATCACCTGAATCGACCGACGCCCCGAAAATCCATCCTCCGCGCATAACTACAGAAAGTACCTCTCCATGTTCCACGTTCGGGCCGAGACGGACCGTCCGATATGCTCCCGTTTCATCGATGACGTGCATCATGAGCGGGTCGCCAGAGTGGTAGTACCATATTTCATCGGATATCATCTGATGGAAGTGCGACGGGCTATCATGGGTCACCATGAAATAGATTCCGCTATAATTTTTCCTTTCAGCGCCGCTCGCCGTCTTTCGATAAATGTCAGAACCAAATGCGTATCTAAAATAGCCTCCTTCCGGATGAGGCTCCAGACCAAGTTTCTCCATCCAGAATTCCCTGGATTCGCGAGGTCTGCTGCTATTTGAATTTGGCATAACGTTTCCCGCAGATATCATGAAAACTATTACAAAAATCGAAACGAAGGTTACTCGTTGAAGCACCGCCTTCGGCCCTCTACACATAAATTTATTGTTTTTCGCAAACATACGATGTGGTTTTAGTTGAAATTTCTAATACATCGCGAGACCGCAGGTGCACGGGGAAATAGTACCGCTGCTGATCCTACACGATGATATCGACATCGATTTGGAATTCTTTACCGCTTTGCAATACGGAGGTTCCCGCGCCGAACAGATGTCAACAAATCGAAAGGTATATTCGAGACTCCAACACAATTCTTTCGATTTGATTTAATTTGAACGCGCAGCGCGCCTGCGACCGAGCATCGCCCCTATAACCGTAGCGGCGAGGCGATGGAACAGCGTCCGTCGCGGGCGCGCGCCGCAACCTCAGTCCGGCTCGATCTGCATCTGTTGCGCAGCTTGTTGACGTCGCTGGCGCTGCGGCTGGGTATTCGCCTGCTCGGCCAGCTCATGTTCACGCAGCGTCTCGATGGCGCTTGACTTGTCCTGGTGGCGTGAGACGGCCGCTCGAGCGAGAATTGCGTCGGTCGTGAAAATCTGGAGATCCTCGACCGCCCGGGTGAGCCCGACATAGAAGCTCCGGTCGCCGAAGATCCTACGCACCGTCATCGCGACGTCTGACTGGCGCCGAGCATCTTCCGGATCACGCTCCATTTTGTGTGAAGGGATATGCAGCATGGCTTGCTCGCGGGTCGCGCCTTGGCCTGCGTGAACCGTCACCGCGTACGCGTGATCCCAATGACGCTGCGCGTCGAGATCCCAAGGAATTTCCTTGCCATCCGCGAGCCGCAGGACCGCCTGGTTCTCGTTGACAGAAACGACGGTCGCCTCGTGGCCATTCTTGACGAGCTCGTCGCCGCGGGTGAAGCGGATGACGTCACGCGCGGCGAGATTCCTCGTTTCCGAGAGATACACCTCCACCCGGTTGTACTTTTTCGGTTCCCATTCCATTAGAGACCCGTCGGACTTCCGCAGAACGACGATACCCTCGTCGGGTCGAGTGCCCACAACGCCCATGTATTCGCCGCGGGAGGCGAGTATTTTCTGATAGTCACGACCAAACCGGACGGTCATATCCTTGGTGTAGTACTGCGCCTCCTTCTGCTTGGCCCGGGTCAAATCGCCGTCGGACCGGAAGATGGTGTGTGCCGAGTCGTTGACATCGAGATCGCCACGCTCCTGCAGCTCCGCCCGAACCGCATTGTTGATTTCGACGCGGTCCTCGTTAAACGGGGTGATGATGATCGTCTGATTTCTTCGTGGTCCCCGGTCGACGTACTGGCGCGCCAACAGGTCGATCAGGTCTCGCGGATCCTCGTGTTCCGTCACGCGCCCAGCTCGCTCGAGAAAGTCGAAGGCGCGAGCGTTACGTGCGAGGTTCAGGTCGGTGAGGGGCTCATCCGGTGCAAGGTCGGCGGTGCCCACGGTGATCGCGACTGCCTGCTGCAACTCGGGATTCTTCTGGCGCTGGATCTGGGTCATCTGAGCGGTGGTCACGCCCTCGTCCTGCAGGATCTCAAACGGTTTGCCCGCCTCGATGGCCTGCAGCTGGAGGCGGTCGCCAAGGAGGATGACCTTCGCATCCGCTCGTTCCGCCATCTTAAATAGGCGAGCCATTTGCCGTTGGGCGAGGAACGATGACTCGTCGACGAGCCAGAGCTCGCGCTCTCGTGATAGGTCCGGCACATACTCGCGCAGGACCTTCAAATCATCCTGGCGCCGCTGCTCATGAATCTCGAACATCGTAACCGTATCGGCCTGGATACCGGAGTCGTTCTCGAGCTGCTTGGCAGCCTGCCCGGTTGCGGCCATCCCTCGTACAAGCCAACCCTGCTCGTGCGCGACCTGGACTGTTCCCTTGACCATCGTGGTTTTGCCCACGCCGGCGAGCCCCTGCACCGCGACGATCCGGTCTCTGCTCGTCAGCGCATGCTCGATCGCGCCTCGCTGGCCGGGGGTGTAGTCGAAGGTGGAATCGTTCCGCTCCGCACGCGCGGTGGCGATGGCCTGTTCGATTCTGGACCGGACTAATTCGGCAGGCGCGATCGCCGGCGTCGCATCTCGCTGCGCGAGCGCGTTCTCGACCGTCCAGCGCTCCGTGTTGAGCATCTTCTCGGTGGTAATGTTGCCGTCCGGAAGGTCGACGATCTTGCCTTGATGGACCAGCTTTTTGTAGGCATCGAGAATCTGATTCGGAGACGTTCGGCCGACCGCATGTTCGAGCGCGGTCTGGACGAGGTCATATTGGTTCAGCACGATTTCGCGCTCACCGAGGTGAGACGCAGCGAACCGTAGGGCTTCAATACCGGACAACTTGACGACCCGTGCATCCGTTCCCGCTTCCCGCGCCTCCCGTGCCTTCTGCTGGATGACGCTGTAGTCGAGGTCGACTGCTTGTGCGCGCTCACGCCATTGAACCGACAAGGCCTCATGGTCGACGCCGACCTTGCGTTCGCGGGTCGCGAGCACGGCACGCTCCTTCTCGGCGGCCGTGGCGTTTGCAGGATCGATTCCGTTGGCCCGCAGCCATCGATCGCGCGCTGCCGAGCGCTGGCTGAAGTGTTCAATTTGCTCCCGCGTGACGCCGACCAGTTCGAAATTCCCGTTCTCGTCGGGTGCCGTGATGGCATAGCCGCGCTTCTGCAACCCGCGCGCGAGCGAGGACGTGTAGATTGCCCCGATCACCTTCTGCTGCACGTACAACTCGTCATTGGTGAGCGATCGCCATTCGCCATCGGCGCGTTGGGTCGCGTTCATGACCAGGGCGTGGGTATGCGTATCGGGGTCGAGATCTCGGCTCGTGTTGTGTCGAAAGAGGGCGGCTACTACATTGCCGGTCGGCTCGACCAGCGTCTCGCCATCGACCGTTTTGCGGGCCTGCGCCACATACGCCTCGACGTACTCGAGCGCCTCCTTGACGGCTTCCTCGTGGGCGAGACGGACCTCGCGATCTTCGAAAACTTCGGCAGCGATACTGACGCTTTTCGGTGCCGAAAACGTCAAATCGATGCCGGGCCGATGCACGACCTCGGGCTCGCCATTCTCGTCCAAGACGACGCGACCGAGTTGCTGATCGCCGACCTGCCCAGACAGCAGTTTGAAAAACACGTTCCGATCGACTTGCCCGTTCAGACCGAGGGTGGCCGCCCCCTTGCCGAACCAGGCGGAATGTTCGAGTCCCTGATCGGTGGTGTAGTAGTTGTCTTTCGAAAAATAGTGGAGCGCTTGGCTGGCGCTGCCGACATTGTGCATGCTCATCATGGCGTGTCACCCCAACAGGTCACCGAGGCCGGCGCGGCCGGTGGGCCGTTCGCCGGCGCCTGGCTCGCGGGAAGCCGACGTATCGTGAACCTCGCCGGTGTCACCGTCGACGATTTCGCCGGTCGACAGCGAGATCACGTTGGACGGCTGTACTACGGAACGAGGAGTGTTCGGCGCGGAGGCACCGACAGCCGGGCCGGCCGCAGCGGCGTTGGTCGCCGAATCCTCGGCGGCCGTGGTCGGTGCGCCGGAAGGATTGGGTGACGGGGAGTGGGACAGGGACGGGTCGCTGCCGGATCTCTCCGGCGCAGCCGGACGGTCAGCTACAGCGCCTGCCGGAAGCCAGAGATCGTACGTTTGGCGCGGGATGAAGGGCGTCACCGTTTGGGGATGGGGGACGTATTCGTACTTGACCCGAGCAACCGGATAGTCGCTCGGTGTGACCAGATAGCCCTGCATGTCGGGCAGGTGCAGGATTTCGGATGAGAGGACGAGATCGCGGAGATTGCGTCGCGCAAAAACGCTCATGCCGTCGCGCCGCTCGTCGATGCCGAGATTCAGGCTTTCTTCCTTTTCGTCGAGGTCGGCCTGACCGATCGCGTTGGCCAATGCCTTGGCCGCGTCACCATCGGTCACGCGCAACAGGAGCTTGGTCTGGCATCCGGAGATGATCGTGCGCGCCAAGTGCTCGCCGTAGATCTGGAAGAGTTGGGAAAAGTCCTGGATGCCGAGCACGAAGCAACCGCCGTACTTCCGAATGTTGGTAACGGCGAGCTTCATGATCTCGAGCTTTTGCAGAGTGGGGAGCTCGTCATAGAAGTACCAGAGACGTTCGCGATGAATCGGCTTGAGTGTCAGCAGCGAGCGGATGGCGATATCACACCAGAGGCTGATCAGCGGAAGCAGGGCGGTTTTCTGCTCCTCGTTGACGGAAATGAACAGCCAGGAATCGTCGTCTTCATCCTCATTCTGGATCCATTCTCGGATCGAAAATGGCTCGCCTTCGTCGTGCAGGTAACGAAAGCAATCGAGCTGGTTCTGCACGGTCATCTTAAGGCTCATGCCCGTACGCTCAGTGACTGGATCGACGTAGGTCGCCGCGGACTCGTTCGCTAGGATCGCGTGCAATTCCTCGAGATTGCTATGGGCGATGGCCTTGTACAGCGCTGCGTTGGTTCGTTTGTTGTCGCCGCCAAGCGCACGAATCGCTCCCTTGAAAACCATGCGCCCCGCAATCGCGAAGAATGGGTCGGCGACATTCGGCGGAATCGGAATGAGCCCCTCAGCCAGCCCGTCGTAATGGATCTCGCTTTGGATTTCGCGCCAGGCATTCCAGTTCGGGCTACGCGCGTCGAGGGGATTCAGGATGACGTCCTTCCCTTCGCGATAATACGCAGCGGTGAATTCACCTGATGGGTCATAGACGATCGCCCGTTTTTTGCGGGCGCGCACCTGATCCATCAGCGCAAAAAACTGCTGGGACTTGCCACTGCCTTGGGCACCAGAAAAGAGTGTGCCGAGCACTTCGGCCTTCTTCCGCATCGGCACGCCGGCGATGCGATAGGGGCTCGCGTCGTCTCGAGCCTCCAGTTCCTTGATGAGCTCCTTTGCTTTGACGAGCTTGGCACCGCGCACCTGCTTGTCGGTAAGTTTTCCGCGGCCGTACTCCATCCAAAACAGGACGGAAAGGAACGTGACGGCAATCGCCGTTAGAACAGCGTACACGGCAGCATTGCGCGCATAGACGAAGAACTCGTCGGCCGCATCCTCGGTAAACGACCGCGCCGCAGCGGGCGGCAGTGCCGTGTCGTCGTTGCCGAGATGGAACGAGACGTTCGGATTCGCCATCGGAACGACGGTGAGGATTTCCGCCTCAAGGTGCTTGATCGTCAAATAGCGAGTTTCGGCCGACGTGACGAAGTACACGTATGCACCGCCGGCCAGCGCACCGACGAGAATTGCCGCGACGACAACCGCCACGATCGCACTGGTGAGAAGCTTTGCCTGTTGCCACCAGAGGGCAGTTCCTCGTGAAAAGGTGGCGAGTCCGCTGGGTGAGCGTTGAT
The DNA here is from genome assembly GCF_002223045.2 of Burkholderia sp. HI4860. Taxonomy (NCBI): domain Bacteria; kingdom Pseudomonadati; phylum Pseudomonadota; class Betaproteobacteria; order Burkholderiales; family Burkholderiaceae; genus Burkholderia; species Burkholderia sp. HI4860. The sequence goes on from NZ_NKFO02000004.1 coordinate 74,906, forward strand.
CAGCCATTGCTCTCTCCCAGCAGTTTCTTGGTAGCGGCTTCGGCGCGATCCTGTGCCTGGTGGAAGAACTGGATGTTTCTGTCGCTGATGATGCTGGTCAGGACTTCGCGGCTGAAGAACACGGCTTGAACCAGTTCGGACGGTAGCGTCTGGACGGATTTGCCGGGGCTGCCATCGGACGGCGTGTGCCCACTCAGTTGCTGAATGAGGGCCTTGAGACGCTGGTCGATGAGCGAGACATTTTCGGTGACGACGCCGAGCGCAAGCTGCTTGCGAATGTAGTCGGACAGCGACACACCGTTCTCCTGGGCCTTGCGCCGATAGAAGCGTTCCGACTCGGGATCGAGTTTGAAGGAGATGGGTTTGGACGCACCTTTCCCCGGCGTTTTGAGACGCGGCATGAAGACCTCGTAGCGAGAGATCCTTACCTTTTTGTGGCCGTGGTTATGTGCGGATTGCGCTGCCGATACGCGCTTCTGTCGTGTGAAGATGTTAGCACATGGTCACGCTGTTTCGTCATACGGCTATGTGTTTTTCTGGGAAGGGCGACAATCTTGTCGTTTCGCATTGTTTTCTCCATCAACATCCCCCTCGCGTCTTTAAAGCACTGATTTAATTATCGTTTGCTGTATATCTGGATCTTCATCGAATTTAGGTGTACTACCGTGACGCCAATGGTGTAATACGCATATAGCCGTTGTCACGCGCGCTTTCGATCTTAGGTCGAACGGTATTAAAAGGGTTTTACGGGCGTCATACCGGCATACGCTATATCCAGCTTTGAGTCTTGGCTCTACCTTATCGATATCGCGATTTTAGGCGTCGTACCGCTTAAAGGCTTGCGCAGCAAGGCTTTAAGCACCCGCAACGGAGTTGCGTGGTGTGTGACCGTCCGGTCGGGGGGTGGGGCTTGCCCCACGGGTCGCCCCTCGGACGGACGGACGGTATCTGGATGGTGATACCCGGACGGGTCCGGGTATCACCGGTTTTTCAGCAGGCGTGGCGATCGGCATCGCAGCCAGCAAGAGCGAGGATTTCGTTCCGTTGAGGCGTTCGCCTGGGTGGAGCACCGCGAAAATTTTGCAGAAAAGTGAAGGTTGAGTCACCGACACGAAAGAGAGAAAAACGAGGCGAGCGTCGATCCGTTCCGCACAGGGAAAAAACGGAATAGGGAGGTCGAACGGAGGCAGGGAGCGGACAGGGGGAAATTCGGAGCGACGAGGGTGGTTATGCCACGCAGGTTTTCCACATATCCACGGGTCCGAACCGACGCAGCGATGCGCCTACATCGCAAGAGCGTTGGCCGCGCGCCGTTTTCCACAACGGTGTTGGTTGTGGGAAACGGGAGAAGCGCGGGGACCGGTGGGTATGTGGAAAACCTGCCGGCGTGCGCGGATTACGGTCGTGGATAGATGGGGTGTCGAGCAACAGCCAGAGAGAAAACGCTGTGAGCACGATCGGTTTGGCGGTATTCGGCGGGCGCGACTTGGCGGCCGCCGATCACGGTCTGCGCAATTCAGGATTGCGCACTGAATGGGTGGTCCGCGCGGGGCGACGGCTGCGCAACGGCGCGGGCGACGCCCCGCGCGGCGACTGTGCGAAAAAAAGCGCGGGGCGGGCGCTCGCGCGCTGGCTTGGTCGGGTCGACGGCCGCGACGGTGGCGGCCGCCGCGCTCGAGCTACGCAATGCGTGCATTGCGTCTGGGTGGATGGTCCGCGCCGGGCGGCGGCTGCGGAATGGCGCGGGCGCCGCCCGGCGCGGCGACAGCATGAAAGTCGCGGGGCCGGGGGCTCGGCGAGCGGGTTGGTCGGGCCGGCGGTCGCGACGGTGGCGACCGCCGTGCTCGAGCTGCGCAATGCGAGCATTGCGCTCTGGCTAGGTGGTCCGCGCGGGGCGGTGGCCGCGGAATGGCGCGGGTGACGCCCCGCGCGGCGACAGCAGGAAAAATGCGGGGGCGCCGGATCAGCGCTCGGAGCGGTTGCGTCGGCGGCCGCGACGGTGCCGGCCGCTGCGCGCGAGTTGCGCAGCGGGCAATTGCGCCGCGACGGATGACGCGCGGGGCAGCGGTGCGACAGCGGGGTATCAGGCCTCAGTGCTTTACGTTGCGCGGCCGAATTCCGTTACACTTCGCGGCAAGGGGGAGGGACAAGATGGAGTGATAGAGGCCATGACAGCAGATGCAGGGAAGACAGCGCGCAAGCCGCGATCGATCGAAGACGAGATCGCGAGGGCGGCGGCGAAGCTGAAAAAGCTGCAGGACCAACAGCGCGAGATGATCCGCAGGGATCGCGAGCGGAATCATAAGGCGGTGCTCGAGCTGCTGCGCGCGGAAGGGCTGGACGAGATCCCGGCGGAACAGTGGAAAGAGCGGCTTGATGCGGTAAAAGTCGCACTCGCGAAACCGTGCGAGACCCCGGTGCCGGCGAAACCCGCCCAGGGCGTGCCGGCCGCCGCTGTCGCCGACGGCGCGTCGGTGTGATCGTTGGGGCAATCCGGCGACGCACGAAGTGTGCGCGGAGCGGGATTGCCCCGATTCGTTTGCGCAGCGCGCAAACTGGCTAACGCATTGGTCGCGGGCTGGCGGGTGGTCGCGGCGTAGCGGCGAGCGCCCGCCAGCCCGCGACGCCGCGAAAATCCCGGCTCAGGCGTGCTCGTGTACGGGCGTCGTCACGGTCAACGTGAGGCCGAGCGCGCGCACAACACGCAGGATCGTCGCGAATTCCGGGTTGCCGTGCTCGTCCAGCGCTTTGTAGAGGCTTTCGCGGCCGACGCCCGCGTCGCGCGCAATCTGCGTCATGCCACGCGCACGCGCCACGGTGCCGATGGCTTCCTGAATGTCGGCGGAATCGCCGGTCTCGAACGAAATCCGCAGATATTCGGCCTGCGCCTCGGGCGTGTCGAGGTATTCGGCCGCATCGAACGGCGTTGTCTTGATACCCATGTCAATCTCCCAATTGCGCCGAAAGCGCGATAGCACGCTCAATGTCGCGCTGCTGCGTTGACTTGTCGCCACCGCATAGCAGGACGACGAGCGTTGAGCCTCGTTGGACAAAGTAGACGCGATAGCCGGGGCCGACGTGCACGCGCATTTCGCTCACTCCGGCACCCACCGGCTTCATGTCCCCATATTGGCCGCGCGCGAGCCGTTGAATCCGCTTGGCGATCTGCGCGCGCGCGATGTGATCGCGTAGGCCGCGCAACCATTTCGCGAAGTCGTCTGTCTGCTCGATTCTCATATCCTATATAGTATCCCATAGGATACACGATTTCAAGATGCATTCTGGGTGCCGGCTGAACGCCCCGGCGACGCGAAATGCGCCCGTCGAAGGGGGTACGGTTTTCACGCGACGCGCTCGACTTCTACAAGCTGCGACCCAAAAGGCGCTTCCGCACGGCTCCAAGCCTCTTCGAAGCTGCTTGCGTCGATGATCTCGACGTCGAATCCAGTCTCTGTCTTGTAGGTGATCGCCCACTGTGCCTGCATGTCATTCTCCTTCGCGAACTCCGGCTAAATCGAATGCGGGTCGCGTCGATGACGCGTTATTTCGAAAACGCGCCGTCGAACGCGGCGCGTTGCGTGTCCGACAAGTGCGCCGCGTCGATCTGCGTCGCGCGGTTCACGATCATCAGCGCGTAGGGTTCGGCAAGAATCCGCGCTTCGCGGCACAGGATTGGATCACCGTCTACGCTCGGTTGGCGTGCGCGCCAAATGTTGATCGCGCGCTCGATCTGCTCGATATGCAAAACTGTTGTGCTGTTCATCGTTTTCGCTCCGTGGAGTGCGCCGTGTACACGGCGCACGCAGGTTAGTCGATACATTCGTCGAAGTGCCAGCGCGACTCCATTTCCTTGGCGGCACCGATCGCCTCCTGAAGCGTCTCGCGTGGATGGCCGGTGTTCGGCTCGCAATCGCCGCCACGATGAGACACTTCGAGGGCGGGGACATAGCCGTGCCGGGTCAGGCTCACGCTCGGGCGCGTTTCGTTCAATCCGTCCATGTCGCTGAACCATTCTCCAAACCAGACGACCCGACCGCATTCCTCGGCTTCGAAGCCGTCATCCCAATACGGAAGAAGAGTGGGCTCGTCCGCCAGCATCAGCGACATGTCGGACCCTTCGCGGCACGCGCGCACACCGCTCTCTCGGGCGCAGATAACGGCGTCAATCAAGTGCTGCTCCGCGTTCCACTGGTTTCCGGCAATCGCGGCGATGCCGTGCAGCGCAAGCTGTATGCGCGCTTCGAGGGCAAAATCGAAACTGTCGATGGGAGGGCGATCATTTTTCACAGCTCGCTCCGATCGGCGCGCCAGCTTCTGCGCGCCGGCAAGTGGGTCAATGGAAGATGCCGAGCGCTTCACGAACGACGCGTTGAGCGCTCGCGGCGCCGTAGCGCTCGCCGCGCGCGTACGCCTTTTCGTAGATCATGATCGCGACATTGATTTGCCACGCAGTCCAGTCGATCGTGGGCAGCGTAAATGCCAGTTCGCCATCGTCGCCATGATGTACCCCGATGGAGGACGCAGCACGTTCGGAACACGCAATTGCGAAAAATCCTTCGGTGATACCTTCGATCATCAGTTCGTCAGTCTCGTAGCTCATCGTGAGTCTCCGGGTTATTGCCAAACCGGCGACCACGCGCCGGACGAAAGGCGAAACAGGGTGATGCGCTGAGCGCAACCGTCGGTCCTCGTTTCGAGCCGCACAGCGCGCGCGTCGTCATCAGGGCGGGTCCAGCGGTACAAAACGCGAATGGGGGCATCGACCGGGCAGCCGAGCCAGTGCGCGGCGGTCGCGCGCAGGCGATTTTTCGTGTGTCGAATGCCTGCCTGGCGGTGAGCCTCGGGGGGTGCGGGGGGAACGCCCGCGCGTGTGTGCGTGATTCGGTCGGGGGTGGTTGTGCTCACGATTTCGTCCTTTTGTGTCGGGTTGTGGATCTGCCATTGGGAGCCGCCTCGACGCGGGTTTAGCGCGGGCGGGCACGGGTGCAAGGGCGCGCCCGGAGGCCGCATGCGGAGCGCAGGCGTAGCCGAGCACCGAACGGGTGAGGACGTGGGCGGAGCGAAGCGCAGGCTTTACCCTTGCGCCCGTGCCCGCCCGCGCTATGCGTCGAAAAGGGGCGGCTCCCAATGGCAGATCCACGCGCTTAACCCGGCGCAAAAGGATGGAGCGCAACCACGCGGTTTCCCCGACCGGATCGCGCACACGGCGCGGGGCAGCCGGCCCCGCGCCCCCTCGGCCGGCGTAGCCGGCCGCTAGACCTGCTGTCCGCCCGCGCGTAGCGGGCGCGTACTCCACGAGCAAGCGAAGCGCGCAGCGCCGGCACGGCGCGCAGACGTCAGGGATTGAAGCCCGTCAGGGGCGAGACACGCGCAGCGGGGCTCGACGCGCAGCGCGAAAGCCCGGCCCGGAGCGAAGCGGAGGGAGACGCCCCAGCAGCGAGTCAGGAAAGTGCCGCCAGCGCATGCGCCACAGCGACGGGCGCGCATGCGCAGCATCGGAAAGGTGATCCTTTACGGGAGCGGCAGAGAATCGAAAAGTGAGAACTTTCGGGAGTAGATCATCATGCTGCGGACGGCCCGCCGAAGGACACTGACCGGCACACTGCGCCAGCGGGCGTAACGCACCCGCTGGCGTCGATCCGGTCAATCTCGCGGCGGCATGCCTTTGCCTTCCGCTACAGCGGCATCGTCGCGCACGTCGTCGGCCGACACGGCCAGAGCACGGGCGTCGGGCTCCGCTTCCTCAGCGCTCGCCTCGGCATCCGACGCCTTCGCCGGAACGTCCCACAGCTTCACCCGCACGACTTCGGCCTTCGCGAAATGCTCAGGCAACCAGCCGCGCCCCCCGATCAGCCGTTCGGCCTCTGTCGCCGCGTCCCCCTTCTTGAGCTTCGCCACGCGCATCGCATCGGAAGGCGACACGGCCGCGCTCACGACGTCCACGATCCGATCCTTCGAAACATGGTCGAAATATCCCGCCTTCGTCGGTTGCCACGCATCCGCGAGATTCAGCCCGAGCGCCGGGATCAGCGCGTTGATCGCGTGCGGCCGCTCGTCCGGGCGCACGCTGTCCACGCTCGCCGCGACGTACTGCGCGAGGATCAGCTGCAGGCGCTCGTCGGTCTGCTCGATCAGCCAGCGCAGCAGCGCGTCGCTGTCGTGGGGGATTACGCCTCCCCAAACCCGGCGTTGCTCTCGGCGCATGGTGAACGCAAGGTCGTCGTCCAGTTCCGGCGCATGCTTCGTCAGGGTGTGGGAGTGGTCGCGGAACGTCACGTCCAGCGCGCTGCCTTCGGTACTGTGGCCGTACTCGCCCGCCAGCAGCCGGTGCACGAGCGCGGCGAGCGCGACGTGCGGCTGCTGCGCGAGGGCGGCGGCAACGGCCGCCGTGCGATGCGCGTTCAGACGCAGCGCCAGCCGTTCGGAGTGCGGCCCCTTCACGGGCTTCACAGCCGACACGGCGACGCGCGCGGGCTGACCATCTGACGAGTCGTCGTCATCGTCGTCACCATTCTCGCCACTTTCGGTCGTCGCGGCTGCAACCGGCTCACGCGTAACGAGTCCGCGCTCGATCACGGGCTCGCCGTCAGCATCGAGCGAGAGAAGCGCCCCAGCCTGCGCCATGTCGTCGGGATGGTAGACGAGCAGGGACTCTTCGATTTCGTCACGACGCACGGTCAACGCTTCTTCTTCCGCCTCGACGCGCTCGGCGACTTCGTCGTCTCTCTCGTCGGCATCCCAAAATTGGGCGAGTTCGGCCAGCCGCTGATCGATCGCTGTCAGTTCTTTCTCCACCTCATCGGTGGGTTCCGTTCGACGCGGCAGCACCGGGCGGAACTGCGACCGGGTGGCATGGTCGCGTTCCGGCATGGCTTTCACCCACGCCCAGCCTTCGGCCAGCACCGACGCGCCGAGCGCTTCCAGTTGCTCGGTCGCGAGGCGCAGCATCAGCGCATGATCGCGATACCACGCATCCTCGGCTGCGGAGAACAGGTCGCGTCGCACGGCACCGCCAGCCGCTTCGAACGCCTCGACGCCTACGAATTTCGCGACGCGGTTGCTCACGAACGACTGTTCGTCGCGCACGAAGCGGCGGCGGATCGCGTGCGCGTCGCGGTTGTACGGCTCGGCGTCGAACCACGCGGCCTCTTGCTCGTCGTGACTGTCCGACAGCGCGAGCGCCTGCATTTGATCGAGCTTGATTTCACCGGTGCGGAACAGGTCGACCAGCTTCGGAGAGACGCGTGCGAGCTTGAGGCGGCGCTGCACAGTTTTCGGATGCACGCCGTACAGGTCCGCGATTTCCTCGATCGATCGACCGGATTCGACCAGAATCCGGTAAGCGTCGCATGCGTCGGCCGGGTGCATCGGCTCGCGCATTTCGTTCTCGGTTGCCGACAGCAGCACTGCGTCCTCGACCGGCACGACCCGGCAGCGCACCGGGTGGTCGGCGGGGATGTAGTCGTGTTCGAACAGGTAGATGAGCGCGAGGCGGCGGCGTTCGCCAGCGGCCGCGCCGAACGTCTGCGCCCTCCGCGCGCCGACCTTCATTGGATGGACGATCAGGTTCTGGAGCAGACCGACTTTCCAGATATTGAGGGCGAGTTCCTTGATGCCGGTGGGCGGCACGCGCCGCACGTTGTAGGGGGACGCGACGAGCCGTTTAAGCGGAATGTCGCGCAGCTCGTCTGCCGTTCGGTGAGCCTCGGGGGGTGCGGGGGGAACGCCCGCATCGTGGGCGAGGGCCGGGATCTCGGTGGTCACTGCGTTCATAAAAGCCTCCTTTACGTCGGGGTGGAAAAAGCTGCCATTCGGAGCCGCCTCGACGCATGGGGAGTGCGGACGCGCAGGCACTGCAAGGGCGCGAGCAAGGCCGCAGCGCCGCGGCCGCCAGGCCCGGCGACCGGGCGCCGCGCGCGGCAACGCGAACCCTTGCGGTGACGGCGGGCCGCACTATGCGTCGGGATGAGGCGGCCCGATGGCAGCTGATGCGCCGACGGGAGAGGCTGGAACGCGGGGACGGCTGCCGAGACCCGGACATCGCCGGCGCGGGGCCGCACGCGCGGCCCGAGCGCGAACTCCGCGCGGCTCGCCGCGTGGCTGACGGGGCGGCCAGCGCCGGGGCCGGACGCCGGTGGCGGCCGAGCCCCAGGAGCGGACAGCCCGTTTCTCTGGCGCGCGGGTGCCTGCGGCTTGCGTGCCTGGCGCAGCCGGGCGCGCAAGGTGCCGCGCGCCGGCTGGATATTGGGAACGGTGAAGATCCACCGCGGCCAGCTGGGGCGAGCAGTCCCCGCCCGCGCCGGCCGCTCGATGCGGGCGGGGTGGGCCGCCCCGGATCAGTGGAACATCTCGCGGTACGGAATCGGCTTTCCGCGTTCCAGGCGCCGGCCGGGCCCGCGGGCCCACGCCGGCGGTGGAACATGGTCGAGCGGCGAACACCGCCGGCGCCAGGCGCGCGCCGGCCGCCGCGAGTCACTTCGAAGCGTTTCGGCGCCCGTCAATAACGCCAGCGTCGTACGCCGCGGTCAATGCGGCACGGATACACCAGACGGCACAATCGTGGAAATCCAGCCGGTCGCTGTAACGCGTTTCAAGCGTGTCGATGTTCAGATGGATACGCGCGATCGCAAACAGCAACATTTCGAATTCGCCTTTGTTCATGGGTTTCTCTGGAAAGGCCGGCCCCGGGCAAAGCCGGGGCCGGCGAGTGGATTTATCGCCGCGCGCACTGGCCGGCCTGGAACGCTTCCAGCATCGCGTAACGCAACGACGTCGGCAGGACTTCGATTTCCGTATCGGAATCCCATACGTCCGAGATCTCGGGACCGAAGGCGTTTGCAGCGATCGCGGCCAAAATTGCATCAATCAAATATCGGGGCATGCTGTTCTCCAGTTGCGCCGGCCGCAGCGCGCGGCCGGCGCTCGTGTGGTCAAGAAAGCTGCACAGCGCCGCAGTTCTCGGCCAGGCAGAAGGCGAAATACCAATTTCGGTACAGTTCGGCGAACAGGTGATCGCAATCGGCGTCGATTGCCCCAAGGAACTGACTGAAATCGTCGGCCAGCTTTGCGGAAGTCCGAGTGCCGATCGTTCCCGACGTGATCGAGAAATCGATCAGTTCCTTGAACGGGCCGTCCTTTGCCGCGATGGCGCCGTTCGTATGGCAGATCCGCGCGGCGCCGATCGAGATCGCCGGGTAATCGGCGAGCTCGGCCAGGCGCTCGCGGAAGATGTCGTGCATGACGTAGGTGCCGGCGCTGAACTCGAACGAATTCCGGTAGCGGTAGATACGCGCCATGTCCAGGTCGCTGGCGCGGTGCGGGAACCGCGCCGCGGCGTCGAGGCGGACGCAAAACACGTCGACAGGGTCGCCGTTTTCGTTCGTGCGGGGATGGTCGAGCTGCTCGAGACCGGAATAGGCTGAAACGATCAGTTGCATGATGAATGTCCTCTGTTCGGGTCTTAGGCGGCGGCCAACGCGGCGCCGGCGACGGGCGCCGTCAGGCGCGCCTTGGCGGCCGCAAAGTAGGTCGCGTCCAGTTCGATGCCGATATACCGGCGCCCGAGCTCGCGGGCGGCAACGCACGTCGAGCCGGAGCCGGCGAACGGATCCAGTACGACGTCGCCGGGCTGCGTAAAAGCGGAAATGAGTGTGCGCAGCGCGGCGACCGGCTTTTCGGTCGGATGGTGGCGATTGCCGCTGTACGGAAACGGCATGACGTCGGCGATCGGCGCCGCCGGCGCCACGGGCCGCCCCTTGGCGAGCAGGTAGGCGGATTCGTGTTGGTACTTCACCAGGCCGGCCTTGGACGCGTAGGATTTCGTGAAGACGAAGTGGCCGGCCACGCGAAAGCCGGCGGCCTTCCAGGCGTCGAAAAACAGGTCGACCTTGTTCCAGCCGTAGAACGAAATGCACACGGCATCGCGTTTCAGGACGCGGAACATTTCGGCGAACGCCGGCGCCAGCCAGTCGCCGTTCACGTCGTTCGCGATCGAGCGACCGCTCCGATCGCGGAAATTCACGAGGTAAGGCGGGTCCGTCACGATACAGTCGACGGATTCGGGGGCGAGTTTGGGCATGGCGACCAGGCAGTCGCCGTTGTACAAATAGCTCACGGTCAGCTCCATAGAGTTGAGATAGGGGCAGCCGGAGCACAGCCAGAACGATCTGGCTCGCAAACCGTGCTACCCGGAGCTGGCGAGCGCCCGCAGGGGAATGGCGGGCAAGGGGACCGTGGAATACCGGAGTGCGCGAAGCGCGCGAGGATATGCCGCGAAAGCCCCTTGCAGGAGCGGGGCGCCGTGCGACATTCGTCGCGCACGGCGCAGCGGTCCGTCCGCCAGGACACGGCGGGCGAACGTGGGCTCCGGGTTGAAAGGTCGACGGCTGTGGAATGCCGACGGAAGGGGATGGACCTGCAGGACGTAGCGGACCGACGGTGCTGCGTCCCGGTCATGAGCGCCGCGGCGATCTCCGATCGCGCGGCGCGATCGCGATTCCGTCAGCGCGGCCGCGAGAGCGGCCGCCGCGCAAACTTGCCCGTACGACGGCCGAGCAGGTTAAGGTACGGCAGCGTCAGAACAGCGCCAGTTGCTGCGCCTCGAGGCGCACATCTCGACGCTGCACGTCGACGTCGCTCGCGAGCAGCTCGATCGATGCACCATCCGGGTCTTCAACGCTCGCGTCGAGCCGAATGTCCGCACGTCGCGTGGCGTCGGCCGCACAGATGCGCTCGAATTCTGCACGCGTAGCGGCCAAAAGGGCACGCGTGGCATGCTCGGGCAGCACGCAGTCGGCCGACGCGTACTGGCCGTCAAAGAATCGTGTCACGCCATACCGTTCTCCGCCGCCGTGCCTCGGCTGGTATACGACCAGAGCGATACGATCGGCGTCGCGCAGGCCGTTGGACCAGCCCGCTGGCCCGCAAGGCGCTAGACCACATTCAGCGGCGATCGCCGCGCCGCGCGCAATCAGATCGGCGTGCGCACGGTCGATGACGCGATGCAGATTGGGCATCTTCAGGAAAAGTTGATTCATTGGGTCGTCCTGGTCGTGCTCGAGGCAGCCGAACCACGGCGGCTGGCTGCCCGCAAAATGTGAGATCGCGCACCATCCATCATCACCATGTGCGCGACGATCGGCGTCAGCTCATCGGGAACTGTCGGGACGCTCCCGCCACGCCTGCACCTCGTAAACTTTCATGAGCTCGAACGGGGTCTCGCCGTCTGGCTCGATGCCAGGGTTCTCCAGAATGACGTGCAATGCATCTGCGTCGCTCAGGGCGGCCAAGGCCGTCAGGAGCTGCTCGCGGCCAGCCTTGCGCGCACGAGCCCACTCGCTCCCGTCCTCGTCGTTCCAATCCGGTACGGTGCGCAGCTGAAGGCCATACGCGCGGGCCGCTTCAATTGCTGCAGTTTCGATCGCTGTCATGTTTCGCTCCTTGGTCACTCCGGTCAGTGGACATCGCGGCGCACGAATAGACGCGCGGCCGTGGCCGAACGGGGAAAGCCATGCACGTCGGACGTCTCGGCAAGCATTGCGGCGACGTCCATCTGCACGTTAGATCCCGAGCGAACGCTGCCCGCCCGATGCACGCCGATCACCTCGAGCAGCTGCAGGTCGCCCGCGCGATATCCGTCGACCGTCATCGAGGCGCGCACGTCCGGCGCCAGCCGATCGCCGTAGCGCGACGCGAGCCGCGTGAGCACACGCTCAACCGCGCGATCGCTGAATTGTCGCGACAGCGCGATCCGATCTGCGGCGAGGCGGACCGTCCGCCGGCCGCTGGACGTCAACATGAAGTGTTCGACCCGCTCGAGCCTGCCGCCGTCGGCCAGACGGGTGGCCTGCAGCGGCATCACAAGGCGCGCGACCTGGACGTCTCGCGGGCCATCGGTCCAGTCGATGGTCAGCTGCGTGCCGCGTTCGTTCTTTGCGACGCGCACTGCGAACGACGTCGCGGGGAAACCTTCACGCAACACGGTCTGCACCAACTGCGCGGTCTCGACAAGCGTCAGCACGTCGGCCAGCACCGCGGGCGCGGTTGCGGAATCCCGGCTGCCCCGCGCGCGGACGGACTCGGAGATTTGGGTACGGCGATCTGCAATGTGATGGAACATGTTGAACCTCGAATGATGGTGTACGGGACAACGTGAGGCGAGGGCGCCGGCGGCGGCCGCCGGCGCGTTCGGGTTAGCCCTTCAACTTGCGCATCTCTTCGGCGAGCACCCACATGGCGCGATTCAGGCGGAGATCCTGATCGATACCGGTCACACCGCGTGTCGACATCCGACGGCCGGTGGCCGAGCGACCACGCACCCCGCCCTTGATCACGTTCTCCTGCACGCGCTGGAACGTGGTCCAGAGGTCGGGGCGGTTGTCTTCGGTACGACGCGCGCGAAGCAGCTGATCCTCGGTGATCGGCGCGGGCGCTTCGGTCACGTCGTACCGGAGAGCCAGCACCGACCGCGCGAACGCCTGTTGCTCGCCTTCATCAAGCTGCGCGGCTTCCATCTCGCTCTTGCATTCGCGGATCAGGTCGAACCCGTCGAGCACCTCGTGCGCGCCGTCGACGACGTGGTCGACGACGTCGCCTTTGTGCGGCACCCGGATGTCGTGCGTCGTGTCGCCGAATACGAGACCGTTCTGGCAGACGAACCGGAAGTAACCGGCCAGCATCTGGTAGCTGCTCGACCCATCGTGGCTGTTGAGGAGGATGATTTCCGGGGTTTCCGGCGACGCGACCTGCGACGCGTGCCGCAGTCGGAGCATGTGCTTCGTATGCTCGCGCTTCGCGGCGACGCGCACGCGGGTCTGACAAACCATGAAGGGCTGGAACCCTTCTGCGCGAAGCTTCGTGAGGATCTCGATGGTCGGAATGTACGTGTATCGGTCCGACCGTGAGTCGTGCTTGTCCCCGGCGAAAATCGACGGCGCGACCTCACGAATCTGGTCATCGGAGAGCGGCGTGTTCGAGCGAAGGATCGGGGCGTTACTGCCAAACTTGGTTGCGAGTTGCATGGTTTTCTCCAGTGAAGATTCAGGTTCGATGCGAGTCGTTCAGGAATTCGCTGGCGTCCGTCAACACCAGACGACGTGGTCGTAAGCGACGGTGCGCCGGTAGTAGTTCCGTCCATCCCAGGGCGTGTACGTGTATTCCATGTACGCACAGTGCAGGACTCCTATCCAATGGTGCAATCGGTTCGTTTCCATCGTGACCTCCATCTGCGGTTGGTTTGCTCTTCAGGCCGACCGGGACCCAAGATTCCGAGTCCCCACGTAGGGGTTGTGCCGGTGCTGCCTGGACTTCGGCAGAACTGCTGCCGCCAGTCCCCTGAGTTCGTCGTCCCGCGACTGAAGGAGCCTGCCGGCGGGCGTGTTCAAGGGCGGTCGCAAAGCCGCACGCGGAGCGCAGCCCGAAGGGCGAGCACCGAACGGGTGCTGCGGCCGGCGGAGCGGACCCTTGAATGCGAACGACGGTGGGCTACGGTCGCGTTTGGGACGGCGAGCTCAGGGGACTGGCGGAATGCGGATAGTTGAGACGGCACCGGCTCGCCGCGCGGCGAGCGCCCCGTCTTGCGGCCGCGGCCGCAAGACTGGTGAGGTGTGTGCCGCGTGTCGCGGTCGTTCGCGACACGCGGTTGCGCTATCCTTCGGCGTGATCGTGTGAAATCTAAGACGAGTCGATGCTCATTCGAGAACAGGGAAACCTCATCAAGGTGCTGCGCGTCGAGCCTCCCAAGCAACCGCGTGCAAGGGGACGTCGGCGCGAACATGTGCTCGGCACGTTTCGCGCCGACGAGCCGATACCGCCCGAGCTGCTCGCGGCACTAACTCCCGACGAACGCGAAGGGCTCGCACGCTGGCTCTCGGTCTACCGGGAAGGCCAGGCGCGCACGGAGGCGCGTGCGATGCTGGCCTCGGCGCCTGCGCAACTGGAATCGCTCGTCGGTGCACTCGAAGTCGCGGCCGACACCATGTCGGCCGCCGAGGCAGACCGTGTCTGGGCGCAGCTGCAGGCGATCGCGCGTACACTGAAGCGTTCCGGCCATCCGCGGCCGCGCGCTGTGCGCCGGCCGCCGGCGCCGCTTCCCGGACAGCAAGATTTCTTCGGCGAATGCGACGAGCTCGAGCAGCTGGCCGAACAATGAACACGTTCCACGCGAGAATTCGACCCATGCGTCCACACCGTATCGTCAAAGACAGCGGGCGCACGCGAATCCCGACACGCCGGGCAGAAGCTCAGATCGCGCATTTGCCGGGATGGCGACGCTGGATCGCGCGGCTTGCCCGCGCCTTCAGTAAGACGACCAAGGTCCATTGAGGATCGAGCAGACGAGGTCGTCGCCGCGCTGATCACGTGGCACGGGGACCAGTTGGGCGCGAGCCGCTGGCGGTGTTCGTCGAGGCGCTCGAGCGACTTGAGCGGATGCGGGAGGGTCGATCGTACGGCCGGCCGCCCGCGCGGCACCTTGCCACCGGATCCAGGCTCGGCTGACACCGCTGCAATTTCGACCGGATGTTGCGCTCGCCCCAGCCCCCTGATGTATATACAGTGTTTCGGCGGCACCGGCCGCCGCGCGCGAGAAGGTGGGACGGACAATCTGATTCGAGTGATCGACGTTCGAGAGATCGCAGTGCGCTCCCTGGACGGTCTGGCTGCATCGGCGACTACAAGCTGGCCACCGCGCGCGGGAACCTAGTCCGCGTCCCTCGGAGTCAAGCATGATCGCCCCGCTAGGGCACCTGCTTGTAGGCGTCGAGGGTGCGCCCCGTCATCCGCACGAAACCCAGATGCAAGGCAACTGCCAGCCGGTAGAGATGCGAGCGGCGCCCATCGATCAGCGCTCGCTCGCGAGCGGAGAACGTGAAGAATATGTTGAGCTCGAACTCAGAGAGCTCTTGCGGGAAATGCCGCATGCCGAGATACGCCAACTGTCCGTGGTCCATCGCCCGCACTCCCGCGCGAAAAACGGACTGTGCAGCGTAGCGAGAAATTATTCGGCGGGCAATCGCAAACCGAAATATGACAATCGTGCAAGATGTTCAGAGAAGCGAACCTGAGCGAAGCGCAGCTCCATCGCTTCTTGTGATGGAGGTTCCCACGATCGGAAGGTCAAGAGTATTTATTGGGGGTTAGAGCACTTTCAACATGACCGTAGCAGATCCCGGACACACGCCCTGGAACTGGCTGGATGCCAGCAAGAGATGAGGCACGTCGTTGCGCGCGACGCGCATGAAACCTTCCTTTGCGAAGTAGTCCTCGGCCGTCGTCGTGAGCAAGGCAACCGCTTCGACTGCACGGCTGCGGCATTGCGCGAGCAATCGCGAAACAATCGCCTTTCCCACACCGGCTCCTCGCGCCTGTTCCGCGACCGCGATTGAACGGATCAGCGCGAAGTTGCCGTGGAATTCGATGCCGCCGCATGCGACAAGGCCCTGGGAATTCACCACCACAACGAAGTTCGTTAGGGAAACGCTGATCAATGGACCAACTTCCGAAGTTGCAGGCGAGATGGCTTCAAATTTTCTGGATGACGAAGCGAATCGGCGCTCAATTCAGTGAATTTGGCGCGTAAGCGAGCCTCCCCTGCTCGCATTTTTCATACGCATGACGGACTGCTCCCATGGACCGATCGCAACAGATTTCGCGCAATCACCAGATTCGCCAGAGCGAACAGGCTGAACAGTTGCGCGGTGTTCTTGGCCAAGCCCTTGTATCGGGTCTTGCGATGCTGAAACAGATTCTTGACGATATGAAACGGATGCTCAACCCGCGAACGGATCTGCGCCTTGGTTCGCTCGAGCGCGATCACCAGGTCCTTCAGCGCTCCTTCTTGCATCGCCTTGATCTTTCCCCGCCTGGCAGCGACGTGCCACTTCACGGCCTTGCCCGCCATTTCCTCGCGCTTGTCGACGCCAATGTAGCCCGCGTCGGCGAACACCTGCTCTTCATGCCCGTGCAGCAGGGCATGAGCTTGCGATACATCCGACACGTTGGCCGCCGTGCCAACCACACTGTGAATCAGGCCCGAGTCGGCGTCGACGCCAATGTGGGCTTTCATGCCAAAGTGCCATTCGTTGCCCTTCTTCGTTTGATGCATTTCCGGGTCACGGCTCTTCCCGGCATTCTTGGTCGACGGCGGCGCTTCAATGATCGTCGCGTCAACCAGCGTGCCTTCCTTCATCATCAGCCCACGCTCGCACAGCGAGATGCCAATCTCGTCGAACAACTTCCGTGTCAGTTCGTGTTCGATCAGCAGGCGCCGGAACTTCAACAGCGTGGTTGCATCAGGCACGTTCTCGATCGCCAGATCGATGCCGGCGAAGGCTCGCAGCGTGATGCTGTCATACAGCGCGTCTTCCAGTCCTTCGTCCGACAGTCCGTACCACTGTTGCACGAAGTAGATTCGCAGCATCCGCTCAAGGCCAATCGGCGGGCGACCTCGCGTGCCCTTCGGATAGTGCGGTTCGATGGCCGACAGCAAGCGCTGCCACGGAACGACCTTCTCCATCTCTTCCAGGAAGCGTTGGCGCCTCGTCACTCGCTTCTTGCCTGCAATTTCCGCTTCCGCGAAGCCGATCTGCCTCTTCATCGTCGTGGGTCCGTTCCGTGAGCTGTCTTCTAAACGTCCTCGGCTACGTCTGCGATGACCGCCGAGCCGAATAAATCAGCGTTTCCTTAGGTGTTCCGCCGCGCCGGCGGTCGGCAAGTTGGACACGCGCAGGAGTGTCTCGATTGAGACCAGATCGGATACGGCGGCTGCACGAAGTTGCATGGTGTCGGTCCTCAGGTGGTGACGGCATCGGGTGTTCGGATGCGATTGACAATGCTTCGGGCTCTAACGACGTTCATGCGGCCGGCAAGCCGCGGCGAATTCCCGCGGTCACGGCATTTTGGCATGTCAGATACTGCGTTGATTCACGCGCTTAGACAGTTCCTCGGCGCTTTCCTTGCGTTCGCTGTACCGATCGACCAGGTAGGGACCGACGTCGCGCGTGAGCAAGGTTAATTTGACCAGTTCCTCCATCACGTCGACAACCCGATCGTAATACGCCGAAGGCTTCATCCGCCCAGCCTCGTCGAATTCAGCAAACGCCTTCGCGACCGACGACTGGTTCGGGATGGTCAGCATGCGCATCCAGCGGCCCAGCACGCGCATCTGATTCACCGCGTTGAACGACTGCGAGCCGCCGCTGACCTGCATCACCGCGAGCGTTTTGCCCTGCGTCGGCCGCACGGCGCCGACCGACAGCGGAATCCAGTCGATCTGCGACTTCATGATCCCGGTCATCGCGCCGTGCCGTTCCGGCGAGCACCAGACCATCCCTTCCGCCCACATCACCAGCTCGCGCAGCTCGACCACCTTCGGGTGGCTCTCGGGCGCATCATCGGGCAGCGGCAGGCCGCTCGGATTGAACACGTGGACCTCGGCACCCATCGCGGTGAGCAAGCGCTCGGCTTCCTCGACCAGCAGGCGGCTGAACGAACGCTCGCGAAACGAGCCGTATAAAAGCAAGAGCCGGGGCGGATGAGTCGACGGCGTCGCCGGCCGAAGTTGAGCGGCGTCCGGCACGCGAAACAGTGTAGCGTCGAGCTGCGGCAGGTCATTCAGATGCTCAGACACGCTTGCCCTCCGCATCGATCACGACCTCTCCGTCTTCCTTGGTGAACGGTCCCTTCTGCGGGTTCGGCAGAATGTCTAGGACGGCTTCCGACGGCCGGCAAAGCTTCGTGCCAATCGGCGTGACCACGATGGCCCGGTTCATCAAAATCGGATTCTGCCCGATGAAATCGAGCAACTCCTCATCGGTCCACTTCGGATCGCCAAGGCCGAGTTCCGCATAAGGCGTGCCCTTCTCGCGCAGCACCTCGCGCACGGTCAGGCCCGCGTCGGCCAGCAGCTTGATCAACGTTTCCCGCGACGGCGGCGTCTTGAGGTACTCGATCACGACGGGCTCCTCGCCGCTGTTGCGGATCAGGGCCAGCGTGTTACGCGACGTGCCGCAGTCGGGGTTGTGGTAAATCGTGATGTCGCTCATGTAGAGGTTCCTTTGTTTGATAGGTCGATGGCTTGCTGCCGGATTTGCGCGATCGCGAAGCGGAACAGAATCGCGCCCGCCGAGCCAATACCGGCCAAGGCCAATAGCGTGCCGGGATAGCCGTTCCCGGCGGCATACAGAAGTGACGCGACGAACGGGCCTGCTGCGATAGCGATCTGTACCGGGGTCGCCATTGCCCCGCTGATCGCCCCGTACGCAGCTCGCCCGTACAGTTCCGCCGGCAGCGCTCCGCGGACGATGGTCATGATGCCGTTGCTGATGCCATACAGTGCGGCGAATACGACGTACAACGGTAGCCAGTCACCCGATGCAAAGAGCAGGATCAACGACAACGGCAACAGGGAGATCGCTGCCATGCCGACGTGGCGCGTGCTGGCGCGTTTGCCGATCGTCGTCTCGAGCACGCGACCAAGAACCTGCATCGGCCCAACCAACGCACCCACCCATGCCGCGTTCGCGGCGGAAATGCCGTGTGCCTGCAAGACCGGGATCATGTGCAGCGACATCGCGGCGAACACCAGCGCATTGAGCGTGACCGCTGCCGTCACCAGATAGAAAGCCGGCTCGCGCAGGACAGCGATGAGGTTGGTAGCCGGATCTTCCGTGCGCGCCGCTGCAACCCCGTGCGTTGCCTTGCCGCGCTTCGGTAAGGTGGCGTGAATGGGTAGGCAGACCAGCAGGTTCGCCACGGCATAGAGAAGCCATGTCTCTCGCCACCCGGCATGCTGCAACAGGGTTTGCGTCAGCGGCCAGAAAACCGCGCTGGCGAAGCCGCCGAACAAGGTCAGATGCGTGATGGCCCGGCGATAGTTGGTGCCGAACGCCTGCGTAATGACCGCGAACGCGGGCTGATACAGCGTCGCGCTCATTGCGACGCCAATGCCGGCCCATGCGAGATACAGCCCTACAACGCCATGCACGCGTGACAGGCAAGCAAGCATGAGCGCCGCAAGTAGCGATCCGGTTGCCATCAGCAAGCGCCCACCCATGCGATCGATGATGGCGCCAGCCGACGTGGAGCACAGCCCGGAGATCAGTAGCGCCACCGAGTAAGCACCAACGACAATCGGTTTCGACAGCCCCAGCTCGTCCTGCATAGGCTGCATCAGGACGCCGTACGCGTAGAACATCGAACCCCACCCGATGATCTGCGTCAGCCCGAGCGAGGGCGTCAGCCAAGCGCGCGGACGGGGCGTCCTGTTGGACATGTCAGGTCCGGCACTCGTACCAGCCCTTCGACTGGTTCACGATGCGCACCACCAGAAGCATGACCGGTACTTCGATCAGCACACCGACGACGGTGGCCAGCGCCGCACCGGAATGGAAACCGAACAGGCTGATCGCGGCCGCGACCGCCAGCTCGAAGAAGTTCGACGCGCCGATCAGCGCCGACGGGCATGCAATGTTGTGCTTTTCGCCGATCGCACGATTGAGCCAGTACGCGAGCGCCGAATTGAAGAACACCTGAATCAGGATCGGCACAGCGAGCAGCGCGATCACCAGCGGTTGCTTCAGGATCGCTTCGCCCTGGAACGCGAACAGCAGCACCAGCGTGGCCAGCAGTGCGGAGATCGACCACGGGCCGATCTTCGCCATCGCGGCATCGAACGCCGCCTGTCCTTTCGCGAGCAACACCTTGCGCCAGACCTGCGCGAGGATCACCGGAATGACGATGTAGAGCACGACCGACGTAAGCAGCGTCGCCCACGGCACCGTGATCGCGGACATGCCGAGCAGCAGCCCTACCAGCGGCGCGAACGCGATCACCATGATGCTGTCGTTCAAAGCAACTTGGGACAGCGTGAACAGCGGATCACCGCCGGTCAGCCGGCTCCATACGAACACCATCGCCGTGCACGGCGCCGCAGCGAGCAGGATCAGGCCGGCGATGTAGCTGTCGAGCTGATCCGCCGGCAGCATCGGCGCGAACAGGTGGCGGATGAACAGCCAGCCGAGGAATGCCATCGAGAACGGCTTGACCAGCCAGTTTACGATGAGCGTGACGCCGATGCCTTTGACGTGCTGACGCACTTCGTGCAATGCGCCGAAGTCGACCTTGACCAGCATCGGGATGATCATCACCCAGATCAGCAGTCCGACCGGGAGGTTCACCTGCGCGTACTCCATCCGGCCGATCTGCTGGAACAGGCCGGGAAGCACCTGGCCGAGCGCGATGCCGGCGACGATACACAGCGCGACCCAGACGGTCAGGTACCGTTCGAAGAAGTTGATGGAGGGCTTTGCGACGGCCTTGCCGGGCGGGGCGATGTTGGACGTGTTCATTGGACAGGGTTCAGTCTCGAAGTCGTTGGCGGCCGCTAGTTTCGGCAGACCGCCGCGCGAATGATCAGGTTTGCGAGATCTCAGTCAACGCCGTCTGGAGTTCGGCATTGCTCATGCGGTCAAGCGGTAGCGCCAGCAACTGCAGCATGCGGTAGCCGATCGCCTGACGTGTGAGTTCGAACGCGAGGCGCTTGCCTTCGTCACCGCCCGTCGCATTCGACGGATCGGCGTAGCCCCAATGGACTTTGACCGGGCTGCCGGGCCAGTATGGGCAGGTTTCCGCCGCCGCGCTGTCGCACACGGTGATGACGACGCGCATTTCCGGTACGCCGTCGCCGACGAATTCGTCCCAGCTTTTGCTGCGATAGCCGTCGACGTCGACGCCGGCGTTCGTCAGCGCTTCCAGCGCGAACGGATTGAGGCGACCGCTCGGCGCGCTACCTGCGCTGTACGCGCGTACATCCTTGCCGAGCTTCGCGGCCCAATGATTGAGCATCCCTTCCGACAGCACGCTGCGCGCCGAGTTGTGGGTGCAGAGGATCAGTACGTTCGTAGTCATGTCAAAACATCCGGATTTACTGTTGGCCGATATCGCGCACCGATTTCTCCAGTGCGACGTTATCGAGTTTGGTGAGCGGCAATGACAGCAGCAGGTCGATCCGACGCTTCAGCGTCAGCGCGGCGTCGTGCATGGCCTGCTGCTTCTGTTCATCGGAGCCCTCGACATCGGCCGGGTCGGGCACGCCCCAATGTGCGGTAACCGGTTGACCGGGCCAGATCGGGCAGACTTCGCCGGCGGCCTTGTCGCACACAGTGAAAACGAAGTCGAGCGCGGGCGCGTCTGGCGCGGCGAATTCGTCCCAGCTCTTGCTTCGATACCCTTCGGTCGACAAGTGCCACCGTGCCAGCTCGCGCAGTGCGAACGGGTTCACCTCGCCTTTCGGATGACTGCCGGCGGAGTAGGCAACGAAACGCCCGTCGCCGAGCTGGTTCAGTAGCCCCTCCGACAGGATCGATCGTGCGGAATTGCCGGTGCAGATGAACAGCACGTTGTAGCGCTTGTCGCTCATGGTTGGACCTCAGCAGCAGGCAGATTTCACGGCCGCGCCGGTCGGATTGCCGCGCGCAGGAGTACAGCAAGCGGCAGTGTCGGCATTCGATTCGGCCGGCTGCGCATTACGGGATTCGCCATAGGTCGGGACGTTCCCGAGCGTCTGGTACGTCTCCCATGCAATGCCTTGCGGGTCCACCGTCCAGTACTTGTCGGAGCGCGCGTAGCAACACGTCGTACCCGTTTGTTCGTCGAGGGGCAGTGCGGCGTCGCTGAGACGCTCGTGCATTTCGGCCAGCTCGGCATCGTTTTCGACCTGTACGCCGAGGTGATCGAGGCCGGCCGCAGCGCCGCGCTGCGAGATCGCAAAGTTGACACGGGGATCGTCGAGCATCCACTTCGCATAGTCGGTCTTGACGACGGTCGGTTCGGCGGCGAACAGCGCCGAATAGAAATGGATGCTGTCAGCGAGATTCGGCACGCTGAGGTGCACGTGAAAGCGCTTCATGATTGTTGCTCCTTGGATGGAGAACATGCACCAACTGGCGAGCAGGGATTGCCGCCGCAACAGTTCTCCGTGAGATAGGCCAGCAGGCTGTTCATCGTGGCGAAGTTCGCGCAATAGAAAACGAAGCGACCTTCCTGCCGGCTGGTGACAAGCTGTGCATGCGCCAGCTCCTTCAGATGAAAGGAGAGCGACGACGGCGGCACGTCCAGCAGTGTTGCAATCTGCCCGGCCGGCATGCCTTCCGGCCCGGCCTGTACGAGGGCGCGGAAGACGGCGAGCCGGGACTCGTGGGCAAGCGCCGCAAGGGCGGCAATAGTTTGGTTCGTTTCCATGATTCCATATTAGTCGAAATATCGAATTAGAGGCAAGAATTTCGTCCGCTTGCTGATCTCCAGAGCCAGCGGCGCACCCAGAGTCGTGGACGGAGCCCTCTGGAGAATAGATGAAGCGACGATCAGGAAGCCCTTGAATTCGCTGAACATTATTTAAGGGCCTGGCCGCAGACCCTTACCAGGCCTACCGCGCGCAACACCGGTAAAGCGCACGAAAATCAAGGGGAGGCCTTCATCGGGAGCTCGTGGTCGAAGCCGACTCTAACGTAGCCGGCGTGGACATCGATAGGGCGGATTAGGGGGCGCTGGTGAGCGTCCGTCAGTAGTTGTGCGACGAACGGTACTGCAACTCTAGAGGCCAAGTCGCCTGCGTCTTAAGTCGGGGTAGCACGGTACGAATCGCCGTCACGGCGGATCTCGTACCACCTCGTTCCTCCGAATTCGGCCGCCGCGCTGTCCGGGCGTGCATAGAGGAGGCCCAGCATGCGGACGGACTCCCCCTGCCCGGGGAGACGATCGAGGTCACCTCGGAGGATCATGTTCCGACCATTGACAGCAACTGCGAGCGTGCGCCTCCTTGTCATTTGGAGCCCGTCTGGTTGCTCGCGCGTTGCCGGCGATTTCGAACTTCCCCCGGACGCGATTTCCCAAACAGCAAGGTCCGTGAGCGACGGCGTGTGGCGCAGCATCGCTCCCTCGAAAAACCATCCGGCTAGTAACGACATCGTCAGTGCTCCCTATTCAACGGCCGTCGGAAGCAAAAAGCGGTTGCTTGCTGCGTCCGGCGGGTAATACAGCATATTGGACGTTGCGCGATTCTCAACGTATCACTGTATGAAGTGCAGGATCAGTATCGCGCAGCCGCCGACCATACCGACAATCCCCGCAGTTACCCCCGCAGTCTTATTCAACCTTCCGAAAAGATAGATAAGTGCTGCGACAACGGCGATCCAAGCAATCCCGCATCCCAAGATCTCTAGCAGACCTGTTCCGGGCGCGAGAATGCTCCGAGGTTCCAATTCCATTGGCGCTCACCTTATTTGATAGCAATCCGAATGATTTTACATAACAGATACTAACGTCGACATTTTGCACATTTTAAGGTAACGCTCAAGCGCGTCGAGAACTTCGGCTTCAGTCCCGGAAACGTCCCATACTGTCGGCCACCCGCCATACTTATTCACCAGATCGCGCGCCAGATACCAACGACCGCCTGAAGGCGGCCGTTGCCTGGTGCGGGCTTTCGGCATGAAGTCGACGCTCCTGTACCTCGACGTCGGAATGCGTTCCGGCCACCTGCTCGATCATCTGCAGCGACATCAGCGTCAGGCGCGCCTCACCGCATTTCTCTATCGTCGCCTGCAGCTGCGACTTCAGCACCGGCGAACCGTCGCGCAGCGCAGCCGCGACCAAGTCGTCGCGCATCGTACGCAGCGCTGCGCGACGTCGGCCCGCTCATCCGCATCGCGATCGAAGGACAGCCGCTCGATCATCTCGATCGCCAGGCCTTGAACGCGCGCGCGCAAAGCTGTGAATTCGGTACGGCTGTAGCTGCGCAACGGCATCTGTGCCAGCTGCTGCAGGGAACGGTCGGCCATCGTTCAGGCAGTCGCCGGCTGCGTTGCCGCGCCAAAGGCCTCGGCTCGGGATTCGTCCGTGACGGCATCGCGCGTCACGATCGCCGTTGCGCACCGCTTCGAGAGTGGGCGCTTCGCTATTCTCTGAGCGCGCGATCGACGGCTCGTACTAATCTATCCGATGGTTTTCTACGTGCTCGCCCCAAAACTTAATCGGATCGCGACGAACGATTAGTTGCGATCACACTAATCACCAAGCCGCATCGCTACACCTTGGGGCCGCCCGAAAAGCGCGGATTTTACCGCCATCGACTATCAATCAGGCGAATCGATTCCACCAGTGATAGCATCCGCGGCCGCAGAGGCACGGCATCTCATCTGTACGATTGGAATATGCTGGTTTGTCCATCGCGACTCACCAACATGACGTTGTACGGCAAGTGGCGTCCGTTATATGCCGGCCCGTCCATACCAGGAGCCCCAATCGGCATGGAAGGTACAGCCAATCCGATTGCTTTCGGTCGCTCGCGCAGAAGGCGCTTGATTTCACGAGCCGGAACATGTCCTTCGATAGCATATCCCTGCACGATACCCGTATGGCACGAAGCGTAGCGATCAGGCATGCCTGCTTTACGTCTTGCCTCGACTGTATCGTCGACATTTTGCACGGCCACCTTGAAGCCGTTGTTCTTGAGATGTGATACCCAGTCTTCGCAGCAACCGCAGGTTGGTGTCTTCCATACTTGCACGACAGGCTTGCCAGCAGTCTCCTGCGAAAACGCTATGACGGGCAAAAGTGCCAACCCGGCCACGACTGATCGCCTTGCGTGTGAAATCGATCCGACCTTCAAAGGCTTTTTCATACAAACTCCTCCTTAATTGAATGGGTATATCGGCGGAAACTATCCAGTACCGGACATGATCAACTTGCCAAGTATTGAGCGTACTGTACTGTTGCATGGCATTAGCGGATATTACCAGTGTCCCCAAGGGAGTAGCGCCCAGGTTGGGTGTTGATCGCCTTGACGGTGTGGGCGACAATTGCTTCAACGCCGAGCTGCCCGAACTCCGAGCTTGCGTGACGCGGGTCGCCGCCATAGACTCCATCCGCAACCCCGGGTTTAGCCGCGTTGCGCAGTTCTTCGACACGCACCATTTGCGGAACAACCGCCAGTTGCAATGATGTGTCCGCGAGTCCGGCGTGCGTACCGATCTCGTCGCTTCGCACGCGACGCTCGCGCAAAATCTGCGCGTAGCCGTCAAAACTCGACGCATAATATTCTGATGGGACGAACGCACGCGCGCGTGACCCCGTCCAGGGCATGTCGTTATACACAACGTCCTCGTTGTTCGGCGACGGCGACGAAGCCCGTTTACTTTCAATGACATAGAGCGGCGCTTGTAAACTGTCGGCGGATCGCGTCTACTCTCCGCTTTTGAGCGGATGCCTTGGTCACCGAATCGACGCCCTGGACACAAACGGAATTCGAGCAACTGGACCTTGGCGACGCGCGCCTGAACAAGCGAGCGAGGCTTTTGATGGAAAGGATGGCGGCGGACCCGACGGCCAGCGTGCCGCAGGCATGTCACGGTTGGGGCGAAACGATAGCGGCGTACCGCTTCTTCGATAACGAGAAGGTCCAGTGGCATGCGATTCTGGAGCCGCATTGGCAGCAGACGCAAAAGCGGATGCAAACGCATCAGGTTGTGCTCTGTCTTCAAGACACCACCGAGCTTGATTTCAATGGTCAGGATGCGCTCGGATTGGGGCCGCTGACGTATGAGGCGCAGCGCGGGATGTTTGTTCATCCGACCTATGCGGTGACGCCGCAGCGCGAGCCGTTGGGCATCCTTGACGTATGGATGTGGGCCCGCGAGAAGAAGGACGACTCGGGCCGACGTGGTGGCCCGAAGGAAAGTTTGCGTTGGATCGAAGGCTACGAGCGCATCGCCGAGATGGCGCCGGATATGTCCTCGACCCGTCTGCTGTATGTGGCCGACCGCGAAGCGGATTTGATGGCGTTGATGGAGCGCGCCGACGCGTTGGGCAACCCGGCCGACTGGCTGGTACGTGCCGCGCATAACCGCAGCCTGCCCGAAGGCGATAAGTTGTGGGAGTACGCCACGCACGACGAAGCGGTGGGCGAAATCGCCTTCCCGATGGCCGCGCGCCAAGGTGTGAAAGCGCGCACGGTGCGCCAGCGCCTGTGGCTGCGGCGCGTGCAGTTGCCTGCGAGCAAGGGCAAAAGCGTCGCTGCAACGTGCCTGGTCGCGCGCGAGTTTGACGCACCAGCCGGTGTGAAGCCGATCGAATGGCGCTTGCTGACTAACCGTACGGCGACCACGCTGGATGAAGCGACGGAATTGATCGAGTGGTATCGGGCCAGATGGGAAATCGAAATCCTGTTCAACGTTCTGAAGAACGGCTGTCAGGTCGAAGAACTGCAGTTGGGCACGATTGAGCGACTTGAGCGTAAGCGCTCTTTGATTGACGCCATTGCACGGCGAGGCTGATTCACCGAGGCTACGTGTCCATGTTCAATGAGCGTGGACAGGTGTGCATGAACGAGCAACGCGGAGGTTTGCAGAGCCGATTGGTGGTCGATCGCAAGCGAGACGGACGGCGTAAGTACGACGAGGATGCAAAGCGCGAATTGATACAGGCGTGTCTGAAGCCCGGGGTGTCGATCGCGCGGACGGCCATGGAGCACGACGTCAATCCAAACCTCGTTCGGACGTGGATTTCCAAGTATCAGCGCGAACAAGCCGCGGGCGAGATAGTCAGCTCCGTGACGGAGCCGTCACGAGAGGCTCGCGTCGAGCTGCCGGCGGCTTCCGTGCATGAGGAATCAGCCTTTATGCAGGTCGTCACCTCCGCGGTTGCTCCCACTCCGACTAAATTGGCTGCGGCATTCTCACTGAATGTGCACCTGCCAAACGGCGTTTCCTTAGAATTGGGCCCGGCGAACTTCGATGAACTGACGGCCGTTGTGCAAATGCTCGGGAGGCTGCCATGTTCCGGTTCGACGAAGGGCTGAAGGTTTATCTGCATCGCGATCCAGTCGACTTCCGCATGGGCATCAACGGACTGTCGATCCTGGTCGAACAGGCGATGCGCCTGAACCCGATGACCTCGGCGCTGTTCGTCTTCGGCAACCGCCGGCGCGATCGAATCAAGATTCTCGGCTGGGGCGGCAACGGCTTCTGGTTGCTGCTCAAGCGACTCGAAGCCGATCGCTTCATCTGGCCGAACGGAGGCGACACAATCACGCTCAGCGCCGAGCAATTGCACTGGCTGCTCGACGGCATCGACCTGGCCGTGATCCAGAAGCATCCCCAGCGATATTACGCGCGGATGAGCTGAACACCGCGCGGGTGACATGGTCTAATCGGCCATGCCGAACAGCCCCGTCATGCCGAGTGTTGAGGAATACCAGGCACTGCTCGCCGAACGCGATGCGCTGCGCGGTGAGCTTCGACTCGTGACGGCCCAGCGCGATCTGGCCGAAGAGAAGCTGCGGGCCTACAAGCACGAACTGTTCGGTGCATCGAGCGAGGCGCGCCATGCCGACCAGCTCGGCCTGTTCAACGAAGCAGAGGCATTGGCGGCGACTGCCGACGCGCCCGCGCGTGAAGACGTGCCCGGCACCTCGGTCGCCGCCCACACGCGCGGCAAGCGCGGGCGCAAACCACTCAATCCGAGCCTGCCGCGCGAGGTCGTGCGGCACGAGTTGCCAGAAGCTGAACGATTCTGCGCGCACGACGGTGTCGCGGGGCGGCGTAAAGGAGCCGGGGATGGGCGGCGTAATGGCGCCAGCAGAACCGGGGGTAAAACGCGGATTCGAACGGTTTCAAGGTTGCGGTTTTTTGCCGTTTTTGGCAACTGCATTTTGAGGGGGATCTGGCATCGGTTTCGGGGTGCGGTAACTGTCGCCCTCGAGGACGAGCCGGTAGGCGCCGTGGCGTAGTCGGTCGAGTGTGGCGGTGCCGAGGATGCGGTTGTCGGGGAACGCGGCGCCCCATTCACCGAAGTCGAGATTCGACGTCAGGATGGTCGCCGCGTGCTCGTAGCGGGCCGCGACGAGATCGTGGAAGTCCTCGTCCTGCGGGGTACGTAGCGGTTTGAGCGCGAAGTCATCGACGATCAGCAGCGGCACCCGGGCGTACTGCTGGAACTTGCGGTCATAGGCGCCGGTGGCGCGCGCGGCGTTCAATCGCTTGAGCAGCTCGGTCTGCGAGATGAACAGCACATCGCGGCCTTGGCGGGCGGCGCAGTGGCCCAGCGCCTGGGCCAAGTGGCTTTTGCCGGTGCCGGTTGGACCGGCGATCAGGATCGCGACCTTCTCGTCGAGATACCGGCCTGTCGCGAGATCATGAACGTGTGAGCGGTTCAACGTAGGCAGCCGGTCGAAGTCGAACGTCTCGAGCGTCTTGCCCATCGCGAAGCCGGCGCGCAGCAGACGGGTGCCGAGCTTCTTGTGTTCGCGACGGGCAACCTCGTCGTGCAGCAGCATGGCAAGGAACTCGGTATAGGCGAGCTGCCCGTCGATCGCCTGACGGTTGCGCTGCTCAAGCGAGTCGAGGATGCCGGACAGGCGCAGCTGTTTGAGGATGGAATTCAATTCGGGACTCGGGTTCATGGTGTCAGTGGATCAGCAGGGATTGGAGATCACGGCCGAAGCGGCCGCCGTTCTGGTAAGCGCCAGTCGGGGCCGACGCGGGACGCGGCACCGGTTCGCTGTCCAGGCCTTTGTCGAGGATGCCCTTGATGGTGCTGTACTTCGCGCTGCTGAACGCGAGCGCACGCTCGCAGGCTGCTTCCAGCCTCTGATCGCCGACTTTCTGTCGCAGCCGGATGATCCCCTGCGCGCCGCGCAGGTTGACGAGCACCTTGTCGTTGAACAGCGCGAGGATCACGCCGTGGCACGACGGCCCGATCTCCTTCGCGCGCGCCAGACACCACTGCGGATCGTGCTCGAGCCAGGCCTGCGCTTCGGGCGGCTGGTGATCTCGCACCGTGTGGCGACCGCCGGCCCGCTGCCGCGGATGGGTTGCGACGAGTTCATGCCGATGGAACAGCTGGATGACCGTATCGGTCGCCTTCAGCCAGAGCGACTTGCCGACGAGCGTGAACGGTGCAGAGTACAGCGCGTGCTTGTAGACGACGTGGCCGTCGCGATGGACCGCCACCTCCTTCCAGACCGACAGTACCGGCGGCACGTCCGGCAATGCAGCGAGCAACGGGCGCTCGACGCCGAAGCGCGTCAGCGGCCGTTCGTGGACGGTGCCGTGGATACGAGTGCCGGCCTGCTGCATCACCCATTCGCGCAGTTGCCGGTTGGCGTCGGCCAGATCCCGGAACTCGCGCAGCGGCACGAAGGACTTCTTGACGTATTTGACGCCCGATTCGACGACGCCCTTCTTCTGGGGATCGTGCGGCGGACAGGCGTCGATCCGGAATCCATATCCCTCGGCAAGCGCGGCGTACGAGCGTTGCACCGCCGGCTCGTATCGACACGCCCGGATGATCGCGCACTTCGCGTTATCGATGATGACCCGGTCGGGACAGCCGCCGAACCATTCGAAGGCGCGCCGGTGGCTGGCGAGCCACGTCTCGACGGTCTGGTCCAGCACGATCTCGGCATACTGGTGGCGCGACCAGCACAACGTCATCACGAAGATCCACGTCCGGACCGCAATGCCCTCGACCGTCAGCACGGGTCCCGCGCCGAAGTCGACCTGCGCGGCGTCGGCCGGTGCGAAGTCGAGGATCGTTGTGGTGGCCACGCTGCGCTCGGCAGCCAGATGGCGCAGCATGCGCTTCACGGCACAATAGCTGCCGGCGTAGCCATGATTGCGTTGAAGGGCGGCATGGATCGTGGTGCCCTGAACGCCGGCGGCAAGCCATTCGCGGACCTGTTCGCGATATGGCTCAACCGTCGACACACAGGTGTGCGGCAGGTGCGGCGTGCGCCCGAAGACACCCGCGATCGTAGCGTCGTCCGGCAGCGGCTGCACCGGATCCAGCCAACTACGCGCTTCAGCCTCGCGGCGCACGGTCGTCAGCTTCTTGCGCCCCATCAAACCGCCGCGCGCGATGTCGCGGTCAGAATCGCCTTGCCGCATGCGGACAAGGACTTGGCGGTATTCAAACAATTCGAACCTCCTGTTGGCCATGGACGCTCCGTTCAAAAAGAACGGAGCGTACCGACTCGGAAAGTTCGAACCGCGTTCTCGCCCTGATGCTGCTGGCGCCTATGCGCCGCCCCTAACGTGGCGCCATTACGCCGCCCTTGGACTGGCGCCTATGTGCCGCCCCTCAAGTGGCGCCCTTATGCCGACCCCGCATTGGCTCCATAGCGCCGCCCCGTGACAGACGGCCACGCCCTCGTCGAGATTGGCGTAGAAACGAGCGAACAGCTCGACGTGATTCCCGAGCAAGTGCGCGTCGTTCAGCACCAGCGGGTCAAGTACGCCTGCCCTTGCTGTGATCTCGGCATTAAGGTCACGCCAGCGCCGACGCGCATCATCCCTCGCGGGCTGCTCACGGAATCCGCGCTGGCGTGGATCATCACTGGCAAGTACCAATACGGCATGCCACTGTATCGCCAGGCCACGCTGCTGCGTCGCTTCGGCGGCGACATCTTGTCGAACACGCTGGCCGCTAGCGTGGTGCGAGTGGGGCTTGCTACGCAGCCGGTGATCAACCTGATGCGTGACGCGCTGCTCGAATCCGACCTGATCTACGGCGACGAGACAACGTTCCAGGTGCTGAAGGAACCGGGACGAAGGCCGCAGGCAAAGAGCTACCTGTGGGCGCAGGTCAACGGCTCAGGGCCGCCCGTGCGGATGTTCTCGTACTCGCCGGGACGTGGTGCCCAACATGCGCAGAAGCTCTATGCCGGCGTGCAGCCCGACACTGTGCTGATGACGGACGGGTACGAACTCTATAACGGCATCGCCCACGATCACCAGCTCGTGCATCTCGGATGCTGGGCGCATGTACGCCGCGGCTTCATCAAGGCCGAGGAGTCGGTGCCGAAAGCGGCACGCTCATCGGATCTGCTGGCCACGCGCTTCGTTAAGCTGATCGGCAAGCTGTTCACGGCCGAGGCGCGAAGCGCGAAGTGGACGCCTGAACGCCGGCAGCGATTGCGTACCCGATACAGCGCCCGAGTGCTCTCCCTCGTCGAACGCATGATGGTCGAGCATCTGCCCGCCGTCGTGCCGTCGAGTCTGCTCGGCAAGGCGCTGCAATACATGAGCGGGCAATGGCCCAAGCTGGTCCGCTACATCGAGAACGGCAACTGGCCACTCTCGAACAACCTGTGTGAAAACGCGATCAGACCGTTCGTCGTCGGCCGCAAAGGCTGGCTGTTCTCCGACACTGTCGCCGGCGCGCAGGCCAGCGCCAATCTGTACTCCCTCGTCGAGACGTACAAGGCGAACGGCATCGAACCGTATCGCTACCTCGTCTGGCTGTTCACGAAGCTGCCTCTCGCTGCAACCGCCGACGACTACGCGGCCCTCATGCCATGGAGCATGCCTGCCACTCCCAACCTCTGATGGGTGTCGTTAAAAGACCGCATACACTTGAGCGCGCGTTGGCGCTGTTCCTTGTGGTGGCTTGGCGCGTGACCTATCTGATGCGGCTGGGGCGCACCTGCCCTGATTTGGACGCGCGTCTGTTCTTCGATCCCGATGAAATTCGGGCTGCGTACCTGCTTACGAAAACGCCTCGATCTGCGCAACCCAAGCTCAACGAAGTGCTGCGCTTGGTCGCGCGTCTCGGTGGATTCCTCGCTCGCAAGAGCGACGGCGAACCCGGCGCTGAGACGATCTGGAAGGGACTCACGAAAGTTCATATCGCCGCGGAAACCATGCGCTTATTACGCGATGACGGTGACGCCGGCACTTCTGTATAACGACATGCGTCCAGGGCCTATTAAGTCGCGCTACCACGCATTTGATGTCGTCCTGATAGCCGCCATGGTCCCCGAGAAAAACGATATTCACGAAGCCGTGAATTTTGAAACTGTGAGCGGCGGACTCTAGGGAAACGCTGATCAATGGACCAACTTCCGAAGTTGCAGGCGAGATGGCTTCAAATTTTCTGGATGACGAAGCGAATCGGCGCTCAATTCAGTGAATTTGGCGCGTAAGCGAGCCTCCCCTGCTCGCATTTTTCATACGCATGACGGACTGCTCCCATGGACCGATCGCAACAGATTTCGCGCAATCACCAGATTCGCCAGAGCGAACAGGCTGAACAGTTGCGCGGTGTTCTTGGCCAAGCCCTTGTATCGGGTCTTGCGATGCTGAAACAGATTCTTGACGATATGAAACGGATGCTCAACCCGCGAACGGATCTGCGCCTTGGTTCGCTCGAGCGCGATCACCAGGTCCTTCAGCGCTCCTTCTTGCATCGCCTTGATCTTTCCCCGCCTGGCAGCGACGTGCCACTTCACGGCCTTGCCCGCCATTTCCTCGCGCTTGTCGACGCCAATGTAGCCCGCGTCGGCGAACACCTGCTCTTCATGCCCGTGCAGCAGGGCATGAGCTTGCGATACATCCGACACGTTGGCCGCCGTGCCAACCACACTGTGAATCAGGCCCGAGTCGGCGTCGACGCCAATGTGGGCTTTCATGCCAAAGTGCCATTCGTTGCCCTTCTTCGTTTGATGCATTTCCGGGTCACGGCTCTTCCCGGCATTCTTGGTCGACGGCGGCGCTTCAATGATCGTCGCGTCAACCAGCGTGCCTTCCTTCATCATCAGCCCACGCTCGCACAGCGAGATGCCAATCTCGTCGAACAACTTCCGTGTCAGTTCGTGTTCGATCAGCAGGCGCCGGAACTTCAACAGCGTGGTTGCATCAGGCACGTTCTCGATCGCCAGATCGATGCCGGCGAAGGCTCGCAGCGTGATGCTGTCATACAGCGCGTCTTCCAGTCCTTCGTCCGACAGTCCGTACCACTGTTGCACGAAGTAGATTCGCAGCATCCGCTCAAGGCCAATCGGCGGGCGACCTCGCGTGCCCTTCGGATAGTGCGGTTCGATGGCCGACAGCAAGCGCTGCCACGGAACGACCTTCTCCATCTCTTCCAGGAAGCGTTGGCGCCTCGTCACTCGCTTCTTGCCTGCAATTTCCGCTTCCGCGAAGCCGATCTGCCTCTTCATCGTCGTGGGTCCGTTCCGTGAGCTGTCTTCTAAACGTCCTCGGCTACGTCTGCGATGACCGCCGAGCCGAATAAATCAGCGTTTCCCTAGGGTCCTTTCAAATACGTCGTCAGGCACCGTAATCGTACCGGGAAAGCGCATGTGGGACGTGGGTGGCGCATAGCCGCCCTCTGGAACGTAGGCAATCACGGGGGCGACGAGCGCGTTGCCGAGACCCTCCGCGATGCGCCGAGATAGCACCCCGACGCGCGCGTTGTGCTTGCCAAGCGCGACTACGGCCCGCTTTGCTCAGTTCCGCCGATGGGAACGACGATAGTGGTCTTGCCGGCGTGGATCTGATCACGCAGTTCGGTCCAGGTCAAGTCCTCTAGTTGAATCGTCTGAGACGTCTGCGCCAAGACAGAATGTGTCGCTGCCAAAGCGACAGTGGCGGCACAAGCGACTTGAAGGATGAATTGCATACCGGACTCACCAGGCAAATTGGAGAACTCGGCTCACGAGTCTACTCGCACTTTCTACCAAACGAACAGGCTTCGGCACGTCGCGAAGTACAAGTTGGCGTCCGCTCCACTAGCCCGCAATGATTCGCAAAAAAAAGTGCCCCGGACAATACTGCCCGGGGCATAAAAGGTGAGCCACACGGTTAGCGCCTTTCTCGCTTAGACGCTAGGGTGAGGACGACGTGGGATGGCTCACCTGCGTGGACGGTGAAGATCACGGATTGCGGTATAGCGAGCGGTCGTTGATCATGAACGATTCGGAAGCCGAGCGCACACCGCTTTGCGCGGCGCTCGTGGCGTCGTTGCCATAGCCGTCCTGCCCATATTCCTTCCGCACCGTGGCACCAGCTGCTTGTGCGTTGGCGCTCGCGGCTACGCTCGGCAATTGCGGATACTTGTGGTCCGCATCGGCGAATGCCGGTGCAGCGATCAAACTCGAAACGAGCGCGATGGTCAGGGCTACAAAAGCTGCTATCTCTTTCATTTCAATCTCCCAGGCAATTAACTTGAACGATCCGAGGGCCTTCCGTTCTGCATCAAAACCCGCGTGATCGCAATGGTCACAAGCATGCAGGAATTCACCCAATTGCAGCGTGGCAGCAGCATTACATCTTTGTCACATACAGCGCAACGCAAACACGATGGAACGCAGATGAGGCCGCAAAAAAGACCGCATAGAATCCAACCTCGCAAAATTTACCACATTCCTTGATATGTTTGGAGTAGACGAGCACACCCGATTCAAGACTGGAAAGGTTGGAGGGGCACGGAGAGAAGCAAGATCACGGCGCGGGATGGTCGGTCATATTATTTTTTCCTATAAACACCGACAGCATGTTTTGAAAATGTCGATTGAGTCCTATCCTGATGTGACCGCAGATAAGGATCTCGCGTCGATTCGGTCCTTACATGCTTTTGAAGTTCATTGTACTTGCTTTCCGGCATGCCATTCGCAAATGCGGCAGCCGAGATAGAAAGCACACCAAGCATAACTAGCAATCTTGAAGTCTTCATTTCTTCCACCATACCGATTCAAAAAATCTGTTCAGCGGCATCCCGGGACGTCACGTATCTGCCGAACATCATCAGCCCTATCCGGAGTTACCGAGGCGGGCAATTTCCGGTCTTGACGTGAAGATTTTGACAAGGGTACGATTTCGGCACCTGAATTTTCGAGCTCTCCTCGGCTTGGCTGACCTTTCCAGATTCGGCGGTCACACTCCTTGCTGCACAAGCGGAAAGCAGCAACGTGATGCAGCTCGCCAACAGCATGTACTTGTGGCGAAAAGTCTTCATATCTCCTCCAGGCCTTCAATTGCATCGCAAATCTCGTTTTGGGAGCCACCTGAGCGGAATAAAAGCAAATTCACTTCGATCGGCGTACTTGCAAGAGATGCCTTTTCGTATCACCACAATTCCCAAATAGCCATATGCAAGTACCACCGATCCACGGATTTACAGCATCATTTAGTTTGACGAAAAACGTCCCAACCGATAAAGCTCGCGATTTCTCTGGATAGTTGCTTCGCTCGGCGGATAATCCGATTTGCTACTCGGGATTAGACCGTCCTTTTGGGCCTGAATCAGCTCCGCGTATACTTCCGCCCTCGTTTTTCCGCGCACCGGGTTTCCCGATTGGCTATTCGCGGCACTCGAGTATCCGACACCGCTGTCTTGTGACATACCGGAATCAGCGAACGCAGGGTAAATCGTCGCAAAGCTGGCGACTGCGATCAAGATAGTTGCGATTTTCATACAATCCTCCATGTCAGGGAACTACAAATGAATACTACGCAACGCACCCGACGAATGCATGGCTGATAGATTAAGATTCTGAAATCTGAGCGCCATTGAGGATTGTTTCCATGGCCCCAATTCTTGAATGCGATTAACGGCGCTCATATATATGGACGCCGTTGTGTTTTAATTCGATTAAGGGGGCAAAATTTGAGCGAGCTCGCGAGCCTTCGCCCAATAGGAGGAAAACCTTATTGCGGACTTTGGAGGCCGAGTACAGAGACTAACAGGAGGATCGCCGTCGCCGCACCCGACTCGATCAACAAGCTCTTGCGCAAAGCAGCTATTGCACCAACATGATCTCCGATTCGCATTTTCTCTTCGAGACGTGGCGTCAAGTGAAAGCGATTCGCCCCAGCAAGCGCGAGCATCAAAGCGAAAAACCCCAGCTTAGTCAACAAGAGCTGGCCGTACAACGTCGATGTCAAACCACTAAGTGTGAGTCCGGAGATCATGCCGTAGTTGATCAGCCCGGTTGCGGTGAGCGTCAGAACGATCATTGTCCCAATCGCGGCAAAGCCGGCCAATGTCCTTTGCAAAAGCTCGAATTGTTGATTCGGTGATGCATGGTTTACGCGAAGCAGCAATACAAAGGCCGTCAAGGCGCCCACCCATCCGCCCGCGGCAGCAAGATGAAGAATGTCGGCCGACAGATGAAGCACACCTTTGCCACCGCTGTCCATTGCCCCATGACCACCCCAAGCCAAGGTGGCCAACGCGATCAATCCGGCACTGGCGGTGATCGCGAATCCGTACGTCGGGCGACGCACCAAAAGCGGCGTGACTACGAGGGCGACACTGAGTGCGACGAGTCGAAGGACCCATGCTGCGCCCAACGCCGTGCCAGACACAATCATCTCAAAAGCGTGCCGACTCACGCTGAAATAATCTTCCGCGCCCGTCATCATCTTTGCCAGTACGAGCATGCTGAGTAAGGACATCACAATCCCGACTACGGCCGCTCCGCCGAGGATGGCGGAAAATTGTCTCGTGATGTGCAGGGATCGACGCTCGTGATGCTGCAAGGCATACAGACCAAAAAGCGGGAGGCCAAAGAGCAGCATCAGGTCCATGTAAAGAATGAACCGAATTGCGATGTTTACCCAGCTGTCCATAATATTCACTTCACAATAAACGTGATCTTCCCGGTGATCGGGTGCGTGTCGGACGACACGGCGCGCCAGTCGACTCGATACGTACCGGCCGTGAGCGGTTGAGCAGGAGTAATCACCATCGTCTTGGGATCATCGCTTCCGGAAACCTTGGCTGCGATCTTCATGGCGGAATGGTCCGTCATCCCCGGCATGCTCGTCATCACAAGGCCCGCACCGGAGAACTGAGTCATCAGATTCTCCGAAAAGTGAAGTTCGATCTTCTGAGGTGCGGAGCCTTCAGTGTTGTCCTGCGGCGTCGACGAGAGCAGTTTCGGGTGAGCAAATGCAGCCGTTGCGACTACGAGGCCAGCAGCAGCGACGAAAGTTCTCGAAACAAAACGTTGGAGCGACATAGTAAATCTCCCTTTCAAGTAAATAGTGATAGTTATCTTGTTGCCCTACTTTCAATCACCGTACGGCAAGCAAGCTTCTGCGTTTCAGAACCACACACGTACGCCGGCCACGAACGACACCTCGTTCCGGCGCCCGCCCTCGTGCTCAACAAAGCGCGCGGTGTTGCCGTATGAACGATCCCAGGTAATGCCAATGTATGGCGCAAACTGACGATCGACCTCATATCGCAAACGCAAACCCAAGGAACTGTTCGCCAAACCAGCCCCCTGCTCTCTTGCTGCATCGCTTTTTCCATATATGTTGAGTTCCAGCGACGGCTGAAGAATCAGGCGATTTGTGATCAGGAAATCGTAGGTCCCTTCGAGGCGCATCGACGTTTGTCCACTCTGTCCGACGAACGCAGTGGCTTGCGTTTCGAAGTTGTAGAGCGCGAGTCCCTGAATACCAACAGCCGCCCACGTTTGCGACCTTCCCGGCTTGAAGTTATGGCGAACTCCTCCAACCACATCCCACCAAGGGCCGATCGAGTGCCCCCAAAGCGCTTGAACTTCGGCGTCTTCAAGTCCCTTCGTTGTCCGTTTCCCTTCCGACCGCAACCAGAGACGATCGACGTCACCTCCGACCCACCCGGTTCCATTCCAGTTCAGAACACCGCCATCGCTGCCGTTCTGCCACTCGAGGTTATCGAGCAGGAACAGATAGTTGATCTCCTTATCGCCCATATCATGCAAGTGGCCGCCGGTGAAGACCGCTTTACGGTCTTCATCCGTCAATGGCGGTACCGGCGATGGCACGCTTTTCGGCGAGGACTCCATCGGTTGCATGGTCGGCTCCCCCACTCCTGCCGATTGATTCGATCCTGAGGACTCGGCCATTGCCGATACGGGCGCCATGGTGACAAACATTACGGTCGCGGCCGTGGCGGCAAATTTCCCATATTGCTTTTTTTCGAACATGAGAGCCCTCACTCCTCTACAGCCACTTCGCGGAACATGCCAGTCTCCATGTGGAAAAGAAGGTGGCAATGGTAGGCCCAACGACCAAGCGCGTCGGCTGTGACGCGATAGCTACGCTTGGAGCCAGGCGCGATATCGATGGTGTGCTTGCGGACCATGAAACGACCTTGGTCGTCTTCGAGATCGCTCCACATACCGTGCAGATGTATCGGATGAGTCATCATCGTGTCGTTAACCAACACCAACCGGACCCGCTCACCATACTTGAGACGAATGGGCTGAGAATCTCCGAACTTGACGCCATTGAACGACCAGACAAATTTCTCCATATGGCCGGTCAAATGCAATTCGATCGTTCGAGCAGGTTCGCGGCCGTCTGGATCCGCAAACGTACTTCGCAGATCGGAGTATGTCAGCACCCGCCGACCATTGTTTCGCAAACCGATGCCAGGATCGTCAAGCCGCGGGGTTGGGCTCATTGCTTGCGCATCGACGAGCGGATTACCATTTTCCGTCGCAGGATGGGACTGCATTGCGCCCATGCCCTGCATTGAACCGTGATTCATGCCGGACATGGATGCGTGGCTCATTCCCTGCATATCGTCCATGCCCTTCGTTGCACCGCCATCCATTCCGGACATGCCGCTCATGCCTTGCATGGAGCCGTGGTCCATCCCGGACATGCTTTGCATCGAACCATGATCCATGCCGGACATATCACCCATGCCCTTCATTGCACCGCCATCCATTCCGGACATGCCGCTCATGCCTTGCATAGAACCGTGGTCCATCCCCGACATGCTACTCATACCCTGCATCGAGTCATCACTCATGCCTGACATTCCGGACATACCTTGCATCGACCCATGGTCCATTCCAGTCATGCCCCCCATGGAGCCATGGTCCATTCCTGCCATACCCCCCATCCCCATATCGTCCATCGTAACCAACGGACGAGGATCAAGCATCGGAACCGGCGCCGAGAGGCCCTGGCGCACAGCCAACGTCGCTCTCGCGTAGCCCGTCCGGTCCATCGATTGCGCGAAGATGGTGTACGCCGGTTCGGAGGTCGGCTCCACAATGACGTCATAGGTCTCGGCCACTGCGATACGAAACTCGTCGACGCTGACGGGTTTGACCGGTTGGCCGTCAGCGGCAACCACTGTCATTCGCAGCCCGGGGATACGGACATCGAAATAGGTCATCGCGGAAGCATTGATGAAACGAAGGCGCACTCGCTCGCCAGGACGGAAGATTCCCGTCCAGTTTCCATTCGGCGCAAGCCCATTGGCGAGATAGGTGTAGGTGTACGCGCTGACGTCGCCGAGGTCGGTAGGACTCATGCGCATTTCAGCCCACATCTTCCGGTCAGCGATGGTCGCGCTCAGACCGTCCTTCTTGACGTCTCGGATGAAATCCCCGAACGTTCGTTGATGGAAGTTGTAGTAATTCGATTGCTTCTTGAGCTTGGCTTTTACGCGCTTAGGGTTCTCGTCGGTCCAATCCGAGAGCATGACCACGTAGTCGCGATCGTACTTAAATGGCTCAGGATCCTTCGGATCGATCACGAGCGGACCATACACACCGGTTTGCTCTTGCAACGACGAGTGGCTGTGATACCAGTAAGTTCCGTGCTGCTTTACTTTGAAGCGATAGGTATAGGTCTCGCCGGGGTCGATTCCGTTGAAACTCAGTCCTGGCACGCCGTCCATGTTGGCAGGCACGATAATCCCGTGCCAGTGAATCGAAGTTTGATCGGACATACGATTCGCAACGCGTAAGGTAACGACGTCACCTTCCTTCCACCGCAGAACAGGACCGGGCAACGTCCCATTGATCATCGTGGCAGTTCGCGCCCGGCCGGTAATATTGATCGGCGCTTCGGAGATGGACAGATCGAAGTCGTTACCCGCCTGCACGCGAGGCTGGTCCGGGCTTGTCATCGCCCAGACCTGCGGGCGCCAGATCCCCAAACCGCCGACCAAGCCGGCTGCGCCTAGGCCTTTCACGAAGGTTCGTCTGCTGATATTCGATCGCATCTATCAGTATCCAGTTGATATTGGTTTGAGTTTCACCACTTGGCAGCCACGGATTCTAAATCAACAAGCGGCGAGCCCCACGTTCAGCGCTAGAGTCATAGCTGGCGTTTCGACCTGCGACCTCGCTCAACCATCTCAACGACGCCCATCGGATTGTGGCCCCTCGTCGGCACGCGCAGGACGGGCCTTGGGTTACGACGACACGCGACCTCGCGCACCGACCTTGAGAGTAGACAATTGCGCCGCCACTGCGCTCTGACGCTACCAAACCGTTGATGAGGAGACTACCCCCCTCATGTAGTCACACACATTGCCACCAGATGACCATTTTGTCATGAACGTAAGGTCTGGAAATTCCGCACGTTTGGCGATATCTTCTTTCGTCAAAGCGCGCCGGCCGACAGACATTTTTTCGACCGCCGCATTACGAGACGAGACAGCTCACCATCATGCGTATCCTTATTGTCGAAGACGAAGAGAAGATGCTTTCCTACCTCCGCAAAGGTCTCACGGAGGCAAGCTATGGCGTCTCGACCGCAACAAACGGGGAGGACGGCCTCTTCCTAGCATTGAATGAGCATTTTGACCTGCTCATCCTTGACGTCATGCTGCCATGTATGGATGGCTTCGAAGTGTTACGCCGGCTCCGGGAGACAAAGAAGACCCCTGTTCTGCTCCTGACCGCACGCGATAGTGTCGAGGACAAGGTTGCGGGCCTCGAACTTGGCGCCGACGATCACTTAGCGAAGCCGTTCGCTTACGCGGAATTGCTTGCGCGGATACGATCGTTGCTTCGTCGGACGCAGCAAGACGGGCGGGAGGTTTTGCAAATCGCCGACCTAGAGATTGATCTCATCAAACGGCGCGTCCGCAGAACTGGCACACGCATCGATCTCACGGCTCAGGAATTCGCTCTCCTCCAGCTGCTCGCTGAGCGCGAAGGCGAAATTCTGACCCGTGCGTTTATTACCTCTCAAGTGTGGGATATGAATTTTGATAGCGACACGAACGTCGTTGACGTGGCCATGCGGCGTCTAAGAGCAAAAGTTGACTGCTTCGAACCGAAGTTGCTCCACACCGTCCGGGGAATGGGCTACGTTCTGGAAAATAGATCGGAATGAGCCGCACCGCGCAATATTCTTTACTCAAGCGCCTGACTGCGGCGTTCGCAATCGTCGCAGCACTAATATTCTCAATGCTGGGCGCATATCTTTATCAGGCACTATCTTCCAAACTCAACCAACGTGACGATATTGAAATCGCTGGAAAACTAGATCAATTTACAAAATTTGCACGAGAATCCGGCTCACTGGACGGTGTACGGGAAAATTCACTCTTTTTTCACGAGACCCTTTTATCTCACCCCGGCTTGTTTGTCGGCGTATTCGGTCCCGATGGTGCCCCACTGATCCAACATTCCGACATCAAATCGGTGAGTCTGAGTTCGAAGCTGATCAACGGCCAGCAACCGAATAGGCCATTCGAATGCTTCCCACCTGGAATTGGCTTTTCGGAATGCATTTACGGAACCGCATCACTCAGCGACATCAAGGTGATTATTATCATCGCAAGGAGCGCAGATGATCGGCATTCCTTATTGCAAGACTACCGAATGGATGCGTTCATTGCATCAACAATTGGCGCCTTGGCTGTCGCCGTTTTGGGATATATCGTCACGAGGCGCGGACTTCGCCCGATCAAGAATATTGGACATCAAGCATCGAATATCGAAGCCCACCGATTGAGTGATCGATTAAACATCGATCGAGGTCCGATCGAGCTTGTTGAGATTTCATCGTCTATTAATAAAATGCTCGACCGACTGGAGCGAGCATTCACGCGCCTCTCGCAATTTTCGTCAGACTTATCGCACGATATGCGTACTCCGCTGGCCAATATCATCAGCTCCTCTCAAATCACGCTTTCACGCCCCCGCCGAAGCGAAGAATACGAGACACTGATTGAGTCGAATATTGAAGAATGCGAGCGACTACAGCGCATGATTGAAAATATGCTCTTTCTCGCCCGGACAGACAACGCTACTCAACACATCAATCTCGTTAAAATTAAAACAAACGAGGAACTCCCGAAAATCATATCTTACTTTCAGAACACGGCAGATGAGAAAGATGTGACACTGCAGAACAATGGGGCCGCGACGATTTCAGCCGATGCCATTCTCTTTCGTCGGGCAGTTGGGAATCTTCTGTCGAATGCGGTCGAACACGCATCGCCGAATTCCGTTATTTCAATTCGATCATACGAAACTTCGTCAACAGCTTCGATTTGCGTTGAAAACGTCGGGAAAGCGATCCCCCCAGAGCATATCGATTTCGTGTTTGAACGATTCTATCGTGCCGACCATGCAAGGCATGGCTCGGCAAAAAATGCTGGCCTCGGCCTTGCAATCGTAAAATCTATAATGAACCTCCACGACGGCGATGTTACTGTGGTCAGCAAAAATGGGAAAACGTCATTCACGCTAACCTTTAAGGCGCGGGGTACGAACGAATACTCCCCAACCTCTCGAACGTAACCAGAGTTTTGTACTCTGATTCAATAACGCACGACGATGGTGTCAGCGTCGGATAGATACTCCCCCCCTCCAAAGCACAGCCGTGCATTGCGCGGTTAAATCTTGGAATGACGCAGACGCAGCGCATTCATGATGACTGAAGCTGAACTCAAACTCATGGCAAGCGCGGCGATCATCGGTGATAGTAGCAACCCCGTAAAAGGATAAAGCACGCCGGCCGCCAAAGGCACGCCCAACGCGTTATATACGAACGCGAACGCCAGGTTTTGCTTCATGTTCGCGATGGCTGCATCGGACAATTCTCTGGCTCGCGCGATGCCACGCAGGTCCCCCTTTACTAGCGTGACCTGTGCGCTATTCATTGCCACATCCGTCCCCGTCCCCATGGCCACCCCAACATCCGCTTTTGCCAATGCTGGGGCGTCATTGATCCCATCCCCGGCCATCCCCACTACGTGCCCGTCTCGCTGAAGACGCGCCACCAGCGCGAGCTTATCGGCTGGCTTTACCTCGCCATGGAACTCCTCAATTCCAAGCTTTTCAGCGACGGTCTGGGCTGTTCTCAAGCCGTCCCCCGTCGCCATGACAACTCGGATACCGTCGGCCCTGAGGGTTGCAAGCGCTTCACGCGTCGTACTCTTAATCGGGTCTACCACCGACAAGAGCCCCGCCAAGCGACCGTCGATTGCCAGATACATGACGCTCGCACCCTGCGTGCGCAGTCGCTCTGCCTCAGCGGCAATAGGTAGAACAGAAATCGATTCGCTCTGCATTAACACGGTATTGCCCAGTGCAAGTCGATGCGCTCCAATCCTCCCTCTGACTCCCATACCCGTCGACGATTCGAAGTCTGCGGCGCGATCCAGGGCTAGACCTCTCGCACGAGCGGCGGCGACGATCGCGGACGCGAGTGGATGTTCGCTTCCCTGATCGATACTCGCAGCGAATCTCAAGACGTTTTCGTCTGTATACCCGTTCACGCCCAATGCGCACTCGAATGCAGGCCGCCCTTCGGTCAAGGTGCCAGTCTTGTCGACAATCAGCACGTCAACTTTACGCATGTTTTCGATCGCCGCGGCATCACGAAAGAGCACGCCATTCGAGGCGCCCTTGCCACTAGCCACCATGATTGACATCGGCGTCGCAAGACCCAAAGCGCATGGGCATGCGATGATGAGTACTGCGACCGCGTTGATCAGACCGAATACCCAGCTTGGCGCAGGACCGAACATGCCCCATGCGAGGAAGGTCAGCAGGGCGATACCGACGACCGCGACGACAAATGCGCCCGCGACTTTGTCCGCCATGCGCTGCATGGGGGCTCGAGACCGCTGCGCTTCTGCCACCATCTGGACAATTTGCGAAAGGACGGTTTGCGAGCCAACCCTCTCGGATCGGATGACAAGGCTGCCGGAAGTGTTCATGGTCGCGCCAATGACATGGTCACCCACGTGCTTCGTGACTGGAATGGGTTCCCCTGTAATCATCGACTCGTCAAGCGAGCTGGACCCATCGGTCACGACACCGTCTACCGGAACTTTTTCGCCAGGGCGAACCCGGAGTAGGTCTCCCACGTGCACATCAGACAGTGGCACGTCGTCTTCCATGCCGTCGGCACGAAGACGCCGCGCGGTCTTCGGGGCCAGTCCCAATATCGCCTTGATCGCAGCGGACGTTTGCGCACGCGCGCTAAGTTCGAGTATTTGGCCGAACAGAGTCAGCGAAATAATGACAGCTGCAGCCTCGAAATAGACGCCGATCCTGCCGTGGGCAGTGAACGTTGCTGGAAAGGCGCTCGGAAGAGCGGTTGCGATCACGCTGTAGATAAAGGCTGCGCCCGTCCCCAGGCCGATCAGCGTCCACATGTTCGGACTACGGTGGACAAGGGACTGGATACACCTCTCGAAAAACGGAAATCCCGCCCACAGCACGACGGGTGCCGACAGTGCAAGTTCGATCCACGATTGGATGGTCGCTGGCATCCAATCCAGACGATGGCCAAACATCGCCAACACGAACACAATGA
Organism: Burkholderia sp. HI4860; assembly: GCF_002223045.2. Classification (NCBI taxonomy): domain Bacteria; kingdom Pseudomonadati; phylum Pseudomonadota; class Betaproteobacteria; order Burkholderiales; family Burkholderiaceae; genus Burkholderia; species Burkholderia sp. HI4860. Next base: position 119,260 of record NZ_NKFO02000004.1, read on the forward strand.
GCGTCAGCGGAAGCGTCCACCAAAATCGGCGCCGGAAATCGCTCCTCTCAGGGTTTTCGCCTTCCTCAAGATTCGGGAGAACCGGTTCAAGCGTCATGCCGCATTTCGGGCATTGGCCTGGATGATCCTGCCGTATTTCCGGATGCATTGGGCAAGTGTAAAGTGTTCCACTTGGTGCCGCCGCCGTCGTGGGAGCAGACGGGACAACATATTTGGCCGGTGCCGCTTGAAATTTCGCCAGACAGAGCTCGCCACAAAAGCGGTAGAGGTGCCCCTTATAGCTGTCGCGAAACTGAGCGTCTTCAGTGACCGTCATCCCGCACACTGGGTCTCGAGACTCCACATGCTCATCCGCGCGAGCAGCATGTTCGTGCCCGTGGTGGTGCGTACGGGGATCATGTGTTTGGTCTGCGGCCTCGTGACTCGGAACGCTATTGATATCAGTCTGATGCGAATCCGATGTCGGTTTGTGAGGCGACCCAATTCCGCTGTGTTGATCTGTCACCGTGCGCTCCTCATTCCACTTGTATCGTTCCTTAGACGACCGACCGAATTGCCACCGGTTTCGCGTGGCGAAGCCAGACGAACATTAGTTCCGTCATGTGGTCGACGATTCTGGCCCGGCTCGCACAAAATGACAATCTTGTAATTTGCACGCCATCCAGCTGTCGCCACTAGGTCATCATGCTTACGTATTCATGTCTCGCTGGTGATTATGAATCAGATAGCCGCAATGCGAATGTTCACTCGAGTTGCCGAGACGCTCAACTTTGGCGTCGCGGCGCGGCAATTGGGTGTTTCAAGTGCGATGGTCACAAGAGGGGTCGCTGCCCTGGAGGCGCACTTAGAGGTGCGCCTATTGAACCGAACCACGCGACATGTTTCGCTGACTGATGCGGGACATGCATATTGGCAGGGCTGCAAGGACCTACTATATAGGTTAGGGAAACGCTGATTTATTCGGCTCGGCGGTCATCGCAGACGTAGCCGAGGACGTTTAGAAGACAGCTCACGGAACGGACCCACGACGATGAAGAGGCAGATCGGCTTCGCGGAAGCGGAAATTGCAGGCAAGAAGCGAGTGACGAGGCGCCAACGCTTCCTGGAAGAGATGGAGAAGGTCGTTCCGTGGCAGCGCTTGCTGTCGGCCATCGAACCGCACTATCCGAAGGGCACGCGAGGTCGCCCGCCGATTGGCCTTGAGCGGATGCTGCGAATCTACTTCGTGCAACAGTGGTACGGACTGTCGGACGAAGGACTGGAAGACGCGCTGTATGACAGCATCACGCTGCGAGCCTTCGCCGGCATCGATCTGGCGATCGAGAACGTGCCTGATGCAACCACGCTGTTGAAGTTCCGGCGCCTGCTGATCGAACACGAACTGACACGGAAGTTGTTCGACGAGATTGGCATCTCGCTGTGCGAGCGTGGGCTGATGATGAAGGAAGGCACGCTGGTTGACGCGACGATCATTGAAGCGCCGCCGTCGACCAAGAATGCCGGGAAGAGCCGTGACCCGGAAATGCATCAAACGAAGAAGGGCAACGAATGGCACTTTGGCATGAAAGCCCACATTGGCGTCGACGCCGACTCGGGCCTGATTCACAGTGTGGTTGGCACGGCGGCCAACGTGTCGGATGTATCGCAAGCTCATGCCCTGCTGCACGGGCATGAAGAGCAGGTGTTCGCCGACGCGGGCTACATTGGCGTCGACAAGCGCGAGGAAATGGCGGGCAAGGCCGTGAAGTGGCACGTCGCTGCCAGGCGGGGAAAGATCAAGGCGATGCAAGAAGGAGCGCTGAAGGACCTGGTGATCGCGCTCGAGCGAACCAAGGCGCAGATCCGTTCGCGGGTTGAGCATCCGTTTCATATCGTCAAGAATCTGTTTCAGCATCGCAAGACCCGATACAAGGGCTTGGCCAAGAACACCGCGCAACTGTTCAGCCTGTTCGCTCTGGCGAATCTGGTGATTGCGCGAAATCTGTTGCGATCGGTCCATGGGAGCAGTCCGTCATGCGTATGAAAAATGCGAGCAGGGGAGGCTCGCTTACGCGCCAAATTCACTGAATTGAGCGCCGATTCGCTTCGTCATCCAGAAAATTTGAAGCCATCTCGCCTGCAACTTCGGAAGTTGGTCCATTGATCAGCGTTTCCTTAGATTGCCTCGAATCGACTGTCACGTCCGACGCCCGGGAAACAACCGGGACATTGAAAATCCTAGCGCCGGAAGCATTTGCCGCGAGCGCTCTTGCCGACCTCATTGCTGCCTTCAATCTCATAGAGCCTCGCATAAGCTTTGATGTCGAACTGGTCGAGCGCATTCCGGAGCTGATTACGAACGACTTTGACATCTGGTTCACATTCGATACTCAACTTAAAGATTCTTCTCTCATCTACCGCGCCCTCTCACCAGTTTATGACGTGGTTGTCGCATCCCCAATCTACCTGGCACAACACGGCACGCCGCGACATCCGAGCGATCTCGAGTCCCACCGAACACTCCTTGCAGCAGACAGCACCGAGCGCGTTTGGGAGTTTCAATTTGATGGTATCCCATATCGCTCGTCGCTCCGTCCTGCGTTGAGCGCGCCGAGCACTGTAATGGTTCGCCACGCGGCGATCGCAGGACTCGGCATCGCTTGCCTTCCACATGCGCTTGTCCACCGCGACCTTGAATCAGAGACCCTAAAGGCTGTCCTACCCCAATTCCGAGTCGTCACCGGTCAACGGAAACTGCAAATGCTGTACGCAAGCAACAAATACATGACCCGCAGCGTCCGCCGGTTCATCGACTTCGTGACGGACTTCATTCGCGATGGCACCAGCAAAGCGCAACATCGCCCCGACGACAACGGTAATGTAGGATAGCTACAACACGAATCTGTCACTACAGTATTTCAAAAACCGTAAATTTTTGCACTCTTATCCTTCGGATCTGGACGAAGGCGAAGCGTGCCTCATCCGCGGCTATCCGCCATACACATCCATTTGAAACACTTCAAGAAAAAGGGGGATGCATGAATAAAGTAATCCAGTCGAGCCTTGCCATTGGCATACTGGCTATTCCGTACATTTCGCACGCGCAGTCCAGCGTCACGCTGTACGGTTTGATCGACGAGGGGATCAACTACACGAACAATGTAGGCGGTCACAGCAACTTCGAGATGCAGAGCGGGTTCGCTCAAGGCAGCCGTTGGGGCCTCAAAGGAGTCGAAGATCTCGGCGGCGGCACAAAAGCGGTCTTCCAACTGGAAAATGGTTTCGACGTCAACTCTGGCGCTGCAGGCCAAGGGAAACGGATGTTCGGCAGACAGGCGTACGTCGGCTTGCAGAGTGATCGCTTGGGGACATTGACGTTTGGCCGTCAATACGATTCGGTAGTGGACTACTTGGCGCCGCTGACGGCAAACGGGAACTGGGGTGGCTATCTCCTTTCCCATCCATTCGATAACGACAACACCGACAATTCATTCCGGCTGAACAATTCGGTAAAATTTGCAAGCAACACGTATGGCGGCTTCTCGTTTGGGGGGCTGTACGGGTTCAGTAACCAAGCCTCTGGTTTTGCCAACAATCGCGCATACAGCGTCGGTGCCCAGTATGTAGGCGGCCCGCTTTCAATCGCCGCAGCATACATGCAGATCAACAACCCCGGCGGCACGTCGATTGGATCACTCGCAACGGACGACACCTCGTTCGTCGCCGGTCGCCAACGTGTCTGGGGTGCCGGCATCAATTATCAAATTACGAACGACGCGATGATCGGCTTCGTCTATTCACATACGGACCTCAAAAACACGTCGAGTTCGGTTTATGTCGGAAACTTCGATAACTTGGCAAATTCGCTGAAATTTGATAATTTTGAGATCAATGCGAAATATCAATTCACGAAAAATGCATATATCGGAGGAATGTACAACTATACTCGCGGACGTTTTAACAGCACCGCTGGAAATGTATCCCCGAAATGGCAGCAGGTCGGCCTGATGGTGGACTACCAGCTTTCCAAGCGAACTGACTTGTATGTCCAGGGCATGTATCAACATCTGTCCGGTGGCACCGATAGCATCGCTCCGCTGAATACTGCCTATATCACGGGGGCAGCGTCTTCTTCCTCGACGGCAAATCAAGTCCTTACTCGCGTTGCGATGCGGCACGTGTTTTGATTGGTCTGGGCCGGACATTTCAATATTGAGTCGAGCACAGCCCGCCTAAAAGCGCGACCGGATTCCCAGTGCATGATGCATCTGAGAATCCGCCGCGCACTGTCGACTAAGTGGTCGGCCCTGAACAAATCGTATTGTCGCGCAGATAGGCTCACGCCGGCGACAGCGTAGCAGTGTTGAAATTGAGCAAAGCGGGGAGAATCGGGGCGTAAAATAGCCGCAGCTTGCGCAGTATCATCCGCAGATTGTGGCAGACACGGCACAGCACTGCGTGAATCGCGTCGCCAAGCGCGCCTTTGAGCTAGTTTCGATCGAGCTTGCCGTCGGCCTTCATGGGCCCGATGGCTGGCTCAATCGCGCTTCGGCGCCGGATCATCGCCCGCAGGCCGCGCGTGATGCCTCGTCGCAAACCCGGGTGATAGATCTTCACGCCGTCAATGGCGACTCCCTTGTAGCCTCGGACGGCGACGGCGATCTCCGGTTGGACGTCGCTCAGGATTGCCGCCTGTTCCAGTGCTTCGGCCAGCGTATGTCCGTCGCACGGGTTACCTGGCATCGAGCGCGCCCACCACCAAACCTTCCTTGTGCGTGGTCGTGATCGACACCTTCACGCCGAACTCATACGGTTTGCGTGCCTTGCCCTTCGCCAAGCACTCAACTTCCGGGGGTATGCGCGATCGCCTTCTCCATCACTGTCGTGTCGACGATCACGCACTTCGGACTCGAGCTCTTGACGACTTGGGCCCGTTTGGCTACTCCGATCGTCTCGGCCAGCAGTTCTTCGACGCCGGCTTCGCCCAGCCGCTTGCGCCAGCGCTTCAAGCCCGACGGATCGATCGGCGGCTTCGTCTGCAAGTACATTGCGGATTTCGGTGACGATGATCAGCCGTTTCGGCGAACGTGATCAGTTTGGAAGGTGGTGTTTCGCGGTCAATGGATGGCGGATACCTACGGTGCCCGGCGCCGATATCACGCCGATGTTCGATCGGTCCTGATTACCTGTTCTTAGGGCTTCCGTGCGATGCCTTCGTAAAGGTAAGTAAAGCATCGAGGTCCTGGCGCATATCCGGTACCGATCCGCTCGATACCGAAACCTGCACGCTCGATTAGGGGCAATCGTCCTTTTCGTGCAAAATCTGGCGGTTTATCTAAAAATTCACCTAAAAATCATAAGCTTATGAAACCATCGATTTCGCGGAATTGCGCCCTTCAGGTGCAAAATCTGGCGCTTTAACGCGGCTCTCTGTGGCTCGCCGCTCATTTCCGCGGAGCAAAAGCCTGATCGAACTGCCGAGCCCGCTGCACTTCATCGCTGTGCAGATAGGTCGACGTTGTCGAGATCGACGCGTGGCGTAGATTGTCGCGCACCATGATCAGCTCGGCGCCCCGCGCCAGCGCGTGTGACGCGTGCGTGTGGCGCATCCAATGCGGGCTCGCGCGGCGCAACTTCTCCGCGGTCGCGGGCCGCTCGTCCTGGATCGCATCGGCGACCAGCACGAAGAACCGTCTCAACACCCGCCAAAGCCGCGTGCTTTCGATGCGTGCGCCGTCCTCGTCGAGACTCGCGACGAGCGGCGTCGCCGGGCTCCAGCGCGCGGGCGTGACCGGCAGGCTCCGCTGCACGAGATACTGGTCGAGCGCCGTCCGGGCCAGCGCCGGCAACGTCACCTTCCCACGTCTTCCGCCCTTACCGAGCACGTGCAGCCAGTGATCGCCGTGTTCGTCCCGGCGAATGTCGGCGAGCGTCGCGCCGACCAGTTCGCTCGCGCGCAAGCCGGTTGCGTAGCCGAAGTCCAGCAGGAACCGCAAGCGCTGAGCGGCCGGCACACTCCAGCCATACGACCATTCCAGGCCGTCGGCCAGCGTGCGGATCAGCAACCACTCGCCCTCGGAGAAGCCGCGCGACACGTCCAATCCGGCGCGCGGCGCATGGTTCTTGACCTTCACTCCCGCAAACGGATTCGCGAGCACGTAGCGCTGCTCGATCAGCCATCGAAACAGCGCCGACAGCACGTTCAGGGCGTATGCCGCTGATCGGGGCGCGAGCGCGCCGGTGAACGGTCGCCATTCGACACTGTGCCGCGGCCGCGACGGCCCGACCCACCGTTCGCGCGGTGTCGGGCGGCGCAGGAATGCCCGGTACGCAATCGCGTCGTCGGTGGTGAGCGACGACAGCGCGCGGCCGCGCTCGACAATCGCCCACAAGATCAGCCGCTCCGCTTCCTTGCGGTAAGCGCGCTGGGTGGCGGCCGATTCGTGTAGCGACAGCCAGGACTGGACTGCCTCGTAGTCGTTGGATGCATTGAGCAGGCAGGCGGCCCGCGGTGCGCGGAACTGTCCGTGCGAGCCGTCGACTTCGTGCGGCACACGCAACTGCTCCCACGGCACGATGTCCCCGGCCGGTGCCGCGACGATCAGCGCCCGCGCCCGTTCGGTCAGCGCCGGATGGGCAGCAAAGAACGCCTCCACTCGGCGCGCACTGGCGACGCCGAGACCTGCAATCGCGATCCACCAGCGGCGCCGGCGCGGAATCCGCACGGTCAGCTCGGCCAGCGTCCGGATGCCATGCGCCCGCAGCGCGGCCACCGCGCGCGGCGGCAACCATTGGTCAATCTCGTCGGCGATGTGCGGCACGGGTGCTGGCAGGCTGCGCAACGTCTCGATCGCGCGCGCAACGGTGTCGGCCGACGCGGCGGACCGCTCGCCGAAGGCTTCCGCCAGATCGACCCGGTGACGGCTCGTCGCGAACGCGACCAGCGCGCGCCGGATGCGGCCGAGTACGCCTCGCGCGGAGGCCCCTGGCGCCTTGCGGTCGCCCAGATAGCGGGCGACTGCCGCTCGAGCGCCGAGCCCGGCGTACCAGGCACGCAGCGCGGCCAGTTCGGCATCGTCAGGAAAGGCGATGGGTTCGGTCTCACGCGTTTTCATGCACGCCAGTTTAAGTCAAAAATGTCGCTGGACAGATAATGTTAATTATCGGCCCAAATCTGATATTGGATAGTTCATCAATTGAAATTCATCTACCTGCTGTGCCGCGCGCCGGGGCAGTCTGACACTCGGCATGAAAGGCGGCCGCGACGGCAGTGCGAAGTTCCACGACGTGCTGAATCCGTTCACGCAGCTCATCAACATCGACGATAGAAGTCGCTCGCGATGCTTCCAACCTCGATCGCGCACCGCGGGCTGTCGCCGGCCGAACTCGCGGACGCCGGCGTGAAAGAAGAAGCTGTGCGGCTATCGAACGGCATCGAGCATATCGACGACCTGCTCGGATCTCGACCAATTCCTCGCGCGGGTTTGACCAGAGCGGTCGCGCCGGCTTGCCGGTGCGACCGCATCAAACCGCTTGACCCTGAAGCGGCTTCAAGCTATTCAATCCCCGGTTCGTGCCGAGGCGACACCCGGCGCGTACGATTGTGCAACGCAGCTCCCGCTGCGGCACACCAACCGCTGAGAGGCCTCATGACATCGACCGCGAAGCTTGCGTTGCTCACGTTACCGCCCATCCTGGCGGCCTTTTTCGGCGCCCTCGCGGCCGCGTGGCGCGCGCCTGGGCCAAAAACGTCAAGCGTGATTCAGCATTTCACCGGCGGCATCGTGTTCGCGGCCGCAGCGCTCGAACTGCTGCCACAGGACCGCGAGCATGCGCTGTTTCCGGTCGTCGTCGGCTTCGTGCTCGGCCTTGCGCTGATGCTGGCGATCCACGCGCTGTCGGGCGCGATCGAGACGCGCTTCGAGGCAGCGCGGTTGCCGGTCAGCCTGATCATCGTCACCGCGATCGACCTCGTCGTCGACGGCCTGGTGCTCGGCATCGCTTTTTCCGCAAGCGACGAAAGCGGCATCATCCTGACCGTCGCGCTGACGCTCGAGGTGCTGTTCCTCGCGCTGTCGGTCAGCGCGGCGCTGGCCGCGGCCGACATCGGGCGCTTGCTGTCGATCGTCGTGCCGGTCGCGCTCGCGGCGCTGTTGAGCGTCGCGGCCGTTGCCGGCAATGTGGCGTTCGCCGGGCTGCCGGCGAATATCTATGCGGCGCTGCTGGGACTGGGCACGGTCGCGCTGTTGTACCTCGTCACCGAGGAACTGCTGGTCGAAGCCCACGAAGTGCCCGAAACACCGTTCGCGACGGCTTCGTTCTTCATCGGCTTCATCGTGTTCCTCCTGATCGAAGGATCGGTGAAAGCCGGATGAGCCGCACGCGACGGCGCGACGGCTACCAGGTCGTCGCGCCGGTCGGATAGGTATCGACGATCCGCGTGCCGTTGACCGGCGTGACACCCTCGTTGCGCAGCGCAGTCCACAGATCGATCGCATGCTCGCGCGACTTGCGACTGCCGTCGTCGGTCAGCACGTTCAGCGCGATCACTTCGTCGCGCGTGGTCAGCTGCAGCTGTTCCTTCAGCTTGCGTGACTGATGCGACGCGGTGCGAACGTCGCCGAGCACGATCCATTTCGCCGCGGCGGTCGACTCGTCGCCGACATCGGCAGGAACGAACGTCAGCCGACCGTTGTCGACTTCGCATTGCCCGCGCATGAACGTCGCGGTCCACGCACCGACCGGCACGGCCGCGAATTCGCAACGCATCCGCTCGTTAGCTCGCTGGTCGACGTCGTGTGCCGACGCATGCGACAGCGCACGCTCCGGCCAGCCGGCCGCCATCGCGGCCGTCGACATCAGACATGCCACAAGCACGATTCCTTTCGCGATATTGCGCATGACGCGCTCCTCTTCTTATGGGGTGCGGTGGCCGGCACCGCGGCGGTCGGCCGCGAACGAACGATCAGCGAACCGGAAAGCGGTTGTCGTGCGCATCGACCATCGGCGCCGCCTCGCCGCGATGCAGCGTTGCACGATGGATTTCCTGGTTGCGCGCGACGGTGGCCGGGCTCGCCGGGTAATCTTGTTTCGGGCTTGGGATCACGCCATCGTGGCGCGCGCGCACCGGTTCCTGGCGGACTTCTTGCCGGGTCTTCTGCTGCTCGGCCGCTGCTCGCGAAAAGGCCGCAATCGATAACGCGGCAGCGGCGATGACTATCATCGGTCGCGGCATGTTCAAGGCGTTCGCTCCTTGCTGGAAATCCGTGACTCGAGCCTTCACTTTGATCCGGTGGCGGTGCGGAAACGTGATCGCCGCATGACGGTTTCGTCACCGTTCCGGCATCTCCTGCATTGCACTGCGAATGAAATTCGTCGCATGTTTCGACGCTCATGAGGCGGCGATGACATTTTTCTCATTTGTCCCTCACCTCCACGATTCGAACGCTTTCCAGAATCGCCAGCGCGATCGCGATATTCCGGCCCGCCGCCGCAAAGCTCGGCACCGGGGTCGAACGATGCACGGAACGACCATCTTGAACTTCAGGGACACACCATGAAAACACCAGTTCGGCTTGTGACGATGTCGGCGGCGCTGCTGACGACAGCCCAAGTGGCCCATGCGACGGAAGTCACGCTCTACGGCCTGTTCGATACGTCGCTCACCTATGTATGGAACGCCAGTGCGGACGGCAAGAATCTCGTCGGTCTCGGCAACGGCAATCTGCTCGGCAACCGCTTCGGCGTGAAAGGCGCGGAGGATCTCGGCGGCGGGCTGAAGGCGATCTTCACGCTGGAAAACGGCTTCAACCCGAACACCGGCGCGCTCGGGCAAGGCAGCCGGATGTTCGGCCGGCAGGCGTTCGTCGGACTGGAAAGCTCGCGCTGGGGCACCCTGACGCTCGGCCGCCAGTACGACGCGCTTGCCGATGTCGCGTGGCCCGTGACCGGCGACTTCTATTTCGGCAGCGTGTATGCAACACCCGGCGACGTCGATAACTACGACACGTCGTCGCGAACCGACAACGCGGTGAAGTACACGTCGCCGACGATCGGCGGATTCCAATTCGTCGGCATGTATGCGCTCGGCGGCGTGGCTGGCAAGAGCGGTGCCGGGCAAACTTGGTCGGCCGGCCTTTCATACAGCAACGGCCCGGTCGATGTCGCGGGCGGCTACTACTACGCGGCCAACCGTTCGTCGCTCGCCAACGGCATCCGCACCGGCTGGAACGGCACTTCCGACGGCACGTTCGATGGGTCGCTGGTCAACGGCGGCTACATCTCGGCGAAATCGATCGGCATCGCGCGCGGCGCGCTGCGCTACAACTTCGCGCCCTTCGCGGTCGGTGTCGACTACAGCAATGCGCTGTACAAGGCTGATGCGATGTCGGTATTCCGAAGCACGCAGAAATACGACACCGCACGCGGGTTCTTCAACTACCAGGCAACGGCCAACCTGCTCGTCGGCGTCGGCTACAGCTACACGAAGGCCCGTGGAGATACGAGCGCGACCTACCATCAGGTATCGGCCGGCGCCGACTACGTGCTATCGAAGCGCACCGATCTCTACGCGGTCGGTGCCTGGCAACGTGCGAACGGGGAACAGCGCACGGTCGACGGCGGCACCCAAACGGCGCAGGCGTCGATCGGCTCGTACGGCTATGGCGGCACGCGCACGCAGGGCATCGTCAATCTCGGGTTGCGTCACCGGTTCTGAATCGCGGCGGCCAACCATGCGCGCCTCGTAACGGAAATTTCATGTTCGGATCAGGTCCACGATGCGTCGCGCCGCTACGATCGGAACGGTGACGGGCCACGCTCGTTCACACCCACGCAGCGGGTCGATGTCGTATGGCACGATCCCGCGTTAGGCCCGGACTCGTCGAGTGCCGGGCCATTTTCTCTTTACGCGTGTCCGACGATCACCGCACGGAATTGCGCTGCGGGAATAGGCATGGATGCGTTTTCACATACAGGTTCGGATTGCCGCAGCGATGCCCGGCATAGTCGACCTGCTCGCCAGCCGTCAGGTCGACCGGCGCGGGCTTGCGCGCGGCGGCAGGGGCGGTGGCCGTGGTGCCGGAACGTGTCGACGCGCAGCCCGCGAACAGCGAGACGATCAGGACTGCGATCAAGGCGAGGCGAATGGCGGGACGATGCAATTTTCGACCTGTAATGAAATCGAGGCAGGACCGCCCGCTTTCGATCCTGCTGCTTGCGAACGGCGCGAATGCCGTCCACGCCATCGGCAGGCGGCTGACTCGATGTTCCGCCTTCCGCGCATCGCATTCATGATGCGAACATGACAATTTCGTCATGCCGCACGCATATGCCGCAATTGCCGTGACGCCCCCGAATCTGACGCATTTTTCATCTTTCGATCACGGTAGCGCACGGCCGTCTTTGCATACTGGGCTCATGGTTCGCCACCCGGCGGCCTCGTTCAAATCAAGGAGTATTCACAATGAAGACCGCAAAATTGGCTACTCTGTTCCTCACCGCCACGATGTCGCTCGGCATGGCCGTGCAAGCTGCTCACGCACAGACGCAGGCGCAAGGCAAGACCCGCGCACAGGTCATAGAGGAGCTGAAGCAGGCGCAACATGAAGGCGTCGTACCGGTGGGCAAGACGCAATACCCGCCGACAAAGGACATGGTCTCGCGCAACAAGGAACTGCACGGAATCTCAGTGCATGCGGGTGAGAAAGCCCCGCAGGCCGACCAGCACGATAATCTGGCCCAGCGGTAATATCTCGCTAAGGACTGATCGAGGGTAACGTGGCAGGCGCTAGCGCTCTGGGACCCACGCGCGGCCCCACGTACTGGCGCCGCTATGCGCTAGCGGCCGGCGTCCGCTTCGACTTGGCCGGCCGTCGCGGAAAGCGCAGCCAGAAGGTCGTGCGGCGGCCCGGCTCGCTGTCGACGCCACATTCGCCGCCGTGGTTGTCCATGATCGACCGGACGATCGCGAGGCCGAGCCCCGTGCCCGATGCCGAATTGTGCCGCGACGGATCGACGCGATAGAAGCGCTCGAAAATCCGCCCGACATGCTCGGCGGCAATGCCGGGCCCCGTATCGGACACGGCGATCGTCGTCGCACCACCCTGCTCGACGCAATCGATCGTCACGACGCTGCCGCGCGGCGCATAGGTCAGCGCATTCGACAGCAGATTGCTCAACGCGCGCTGGTACAGCGTCAGATCCGCGTCGACCCACGCGTGGCCGTCGACCTTCACGGTCACGCCTTCATCTTCCGCCAGCGGCTCGTAGTATCCGGCCACCCGCTCCGCTTCCTCGGCCGCATTCAGCCGCCGCACGCTGATCGACGTGCCGGCCTGTTCCGAACGCGCGAGAAACAGCATGTCCTCGATCATCCGCGACAACCGCTGGTATTCGTCGATGCTCGACTCGATCACGCTCCGGTATTCGTCCGCGCTGCGCGGTTGCGACAGCACGACCTGCGCGGCCGCCTGCAGGTTCGTGAGCGGCGTGCGCATGTCGTGCGCGAGATTCGACGAGAACTGGCTCAGCCGCGTGAACGATTCGTTCAGCCGTTCGAGCATCCCGTTGAACGCATGCTCGAGCTCCTTCAGCTCGCCCGACGTATCGAGTTCCGGCAGCGGATGCGCGAGCTGGCTCGTCGACATCTGCTCGGCACGCGCGGCGAACCGCCGCAGCGGGCTCAGCCCGAGCGCGGCGATGCCGTACGCGATCGCGGCCGCGAGCACCACGCCGAACACCTCGATCACGACGATCGTATAAGCATGCGTGCGCAACAGCAGCACGTCGGCGCTGCGATCGTACTGCACGGCGACGCGCATCACGGGCGCACCCGCGCCGGCGAGCGGCACGGCCGTCAGCAGGTACTGGTGCCGTGCGCCCGGCGGCGCGACGCCGACGGGGACGCGCCCTGTGTTCATCGACAGCAGCGGCGCATACGGACGGAAGCCGGGTGTGCCGACGATGCGCGTCCCGGCGGCATCGAAGATCGCGAGGTCCATGTTCGGGTGACCGTGCAACTGGTCGATCCAGATATCGCTGTTGCGCGCGACGTCGGCCGTCGTGCGCGCTTCGGCCAGATGCGTGCCCAATGCGGCGGAAATGCCGGCCATCTGCTCGGCCGACGTCGTTTCGACGCGGTTGCTCAGCGCTTCGTAAAGCGCGACGCCGCTCGACGCGAGGATCACCGACGTCGACAGGACGATCAGCGCGGTCAGGCGTCCGCGCAGCGTGCGCGGCAGCAGGCGCGCGATCATGCGGCCGCGCCGCCGCGCGCTTCGAGCACGTAGCCCATCCCGCGCACGGTGTGGATCAGCTTCGGTTCGTATGCGTCGTCGATCTTCGAGCGCAGCCGCCGGATCGCCGAATCGACGACGTTCGTGTCGCTGTTGAAGTTCATGTCCCACACCTGCGATGCGATCGTCGCGCGCGGCAGGATCTCGCCCTCGCGGCGCATCAGCAGCCACAGCAGCGCGAATTCCTTCGCGGTCAGCAGGATCGTGTCGCCCTGCCGCGTGGCCTTGCGGCGCGTCAGGTCGAGTTCGAGATCGGCCACGCGCAGCGTGTTCGAATCGCGCGGCTGGCCGCGCCGCAGGATCGACTTGATGCGCGCGGTGAGTTCGACGAAGTCGAACGGCTTCGCGAGATAGTCGTCGGCGCCGAGTTCGAGGCCCTTCACGCGATCGCCGACGTCGTCGCGCGCAGTCAGGAATAGCACGGGCGTCGACTTGCTGCGCCGCAGGTTCTGCAGCAGCGTCCAGCCGTCCTGCCCCGGCAGCATCACGTCGAGTACGAGCAGGTCGTACTCCTCCGTTTCGGCCTGATGCTGGCCCGTGATGCCGTCCTCGACCCAGTCGACGACGTAGCCGGCCTCGGTCAACCCCTTGCGCAGATACGCGCCCGTCTTCGGTTCATCCTCGACAATCAGAATTCGCATCACGCATTACCCTTGAAGAAACGCAGCCGGCGCATCATGCCCGCGCCGAACCCGCCGCGCAACGCCGCGCGCCACGACACCGCGTGGCTGACACGGTACAGCACCGGCAGCACCAGCAGCGTCAGCGCGGTGGACGACAGGATACCGCCGATCACGACCGTCGCGAGCGGGCGCTGCACCTCGGCGCCGGTGCCGGTCGCGAACGCCATCGGCAGGAAGCCGAGCGACGCGACCAGCGCGGTCATCAGCACGGGCCGCAGCCGCGTGAGCGCGCCGTCGCGCACCGCGGCGTCGAGCGGCTCCCCTTCGTCGCGCAGGTTGCGGATGAACGAGATCATCACGAGACCGTTGAGCACGGCCACGCCGGACAACGCGATGAAGCCGACCGCCGCCGTGATCGACAGCGGAATCCCGCGCAGCCACAGCGACACGACCCCGCCGCTCAGCGCGAACGGAATGCCAGTGAATACGAGCAAGCCGTCCTTCACGTTGTTGAACATCACGAACAGCAGCACGAACACCATGAACAGCGCGAGCGGCACGACGAGCTTCAGGCGCTCGCTCGCGCTTTGCAACTGCTCGAACTGCCCGCCCCACGACACCCAGTAGCCGGCCGGCACGCGCACGTCCTGCTGCAACTGCTCGCGCGCATCGGCGACGAACGAGCCGACGTCGCGCCCGCGCACGTTCGCGCTGACGACCACTCGCCGCTTGCCGTCCTCGCGGCTGATCTGGTTCGGGCCGGGCGCCACGTCGATCGTCGCGAGCTCCGCGAGCGGCACGTACGGCGCCGCCGCGAGCGGTGCGCCGGCGCCGGCCGTCGGCGCGGGCAGCGCGATCGGCAGCCGCTTGATCGCCTCGATGTCGGTGCGCAGCTCGTCGGGCAACCGCACGACGATGTCGAAGCGGCGATCGCCCTGGAACAGCGTACCGGCCTTCTGCCCGCCGACGGCCGCGGCCACCGAATCCTGCAGGTCGGCGACGCTCACGCCGTAGCGCGCGAGCTTGTCGCGGTCGAGGTTGACGGTCAGCACCGGCAGGCCCGTGGTCTGCTCGACCTTCACCTCCGACGCACCCGGCACCTTCCGCAACGCGGCCGCGATCTGTTCGCCGGTCTGGTTCAGCACGGCCATGTCGTCGCCGAAGATCTTCACGGCGACGTCGCTGCGCACGCCCGAGATCAGTTCGTTGAAGCGCAGCTGGATCGGCTGCGAGAACTCGTAGGCGTTACCCGGCAGCTCGGCGAGCGCTTCCTCGATCTCGCTCACGAGCTGCTCGCGCGGCTTCTTCGGGTCGGGCCACGTGTCGGCCGGCTTCAGCATGATGTAGCCGTCCGACAGGTTCGGCGGCATCGGGTCGGCCGCGATCTCGGCCGTGCCGGTGCGCGCGAACACGCGCTCGATCTCGGGGAAGCGCGCCTTCAGCGTCTTCTCGATCGACTTCTGCATCTCGACCGACTGCGACAGGCTCGTGCCGGGAATTCGCAATGCGGCAACGGCCAGGTCGCCTTCGTTGAGGCTCGGGATGAACTCGCTGCCGAGCCGCGTGGCGAGTCCGAGCGTGGCGAGCACGATCGCGCCCGCCCCGATCATCACGCGTGCCGGGCGCGTCATGAACGCGGCGAGCACCGGTTCGTACGCACGCCGCGCCCAGCGCATCAGCCGGTTCTCCTTCTCCTCGACCCGCTCGCCGATGAATAGCGCGACGGCCGCCGGAATGAACGTGACGGTGAGCACCATCGCGGCAGCGAGCGCCATCACGACCGTGATCGCCATCGGGTGGAACATCTTGCCCTCGACGCCGGTCAGCGCAAAGATCGGCAGGTACACGACCATGATGATCAGTTGCCCGAAGATCAGCGCGCGGCGCGCCTCCTGCGATGCGCCGAACACTTCGGCGAAACGCTCGTCGCGCGTGAGCGGCCGCCCGGCCGCCGCCTGCGCATGCGCGAGCCGCCGCACGCAGTTCTCGACGATCACCACCGCGCCGTCGACGATGATCCCGAAGTCGAGCGCGCCGAGGCTCATCAGGTTCGCGCTCACCTTCGCGTTGACCATCCCCGTGAAGGTCATCAGCATCGACAGCGGAATCACGAGCGCGGTGATCAGCGCCGCGCGGATGTTGCCGAGGAACAGGAACAGCACGGCGATCACGAGCACCGCGCCCTCGAGCAGGTTCTTCTTCACGGTCGCGACGGCCTTCTCGACGAGCACCGTGCGGTCGTACACCGGAATCGCCTTCACGCCGGCCGGCAGCGTGCGGTTCACGTCCTCCATCTTCGCGGCGACGGCCTTCGACACCGTCCGGCTGTTCTCGCCCATCAACATGAACACCGTGCCGAGCACGACTTCCTCGCCGTTCGACGTCGCGGCGCCGGTGCGCAGTTCGCGGCCGACGTCGACCACGCCGACGTCCTTCATCCGCACCGGCACGCCGCCGACGTTGGTCAGCACGATGTTCGCGATGTCGTCGACAGTGCGCGCCTGGCCCGGCACGCGCACGAGATACTGCTCGCCGCGCTTTTCGATGTAGCCGGCGCCGACGTTGTCGTTGTTGCGCTCGAGCGCCCGCACGACGTCAGCGAGCGTCAGCCCGTACGACATCAGCTTCGCCGGATTCGGCGCGACGCGATACTCCTTCACGTAGCCGCCGATCGAGTTGACCTCGGTCACGCCGCGCACGTTGCGCAGTTGCGGCCGCACGACCCAGTCCTGCAGCTCGCGCAGGTCGGCCGCCGTGTAGCGCGTGCCGTCGGGCTTGCGCGCATTGGCGTCGGCTTCGACAGTCCACAGGTAGATCTCGCCGAGGCCCGTCGACGTCGGGCCCATCGCGGGCGCGACGCCGGCCGGCAGCTTGTCCTTCGCTTCCTGGATGCGCTCGTTGACGAGCTGACGCGCGAAGTAGATGTCGGTGCCGTCCTTGAAGATCACGGTGACCTGCGACAGCCCGTAGCGCGAGATCGAACGCGTTTGTTCCAGCCCCGGCAGCCCGGCCATCGCGGTCTCGACCGGATAGGTGATGCGCTGCTCGGCCTCGAGCGGCGAGTAGCCGGGCGCGGACGTGTTGATCTGCACCTGCACGTTCGTGATGTCGGGCACCGCGTCGATCGGCAGCCGCTGGTAGCTGAACACGCCCAGCGCGGCCACGGCCGCGATCGCGAGCATCACGAGCCAGCGGTGCGCAATCGCAAAGCGGATCAGGCGCTCAAACATGTCGGGATTCCTTGAAACGGGGTACGGTCGCCCGTACCGGGCGCGCCGCGCGGCCGGTCACCCGGCGGATCGGAAGGCGCGCCGCATAACGGGCTGCCAGTCGCGCCACGGCGCACGCGTATTGCTGCTCATTCATGTTCCGCGCTCCCCTTGCCGAGTTCGGCCTTCAGCACGAAGCTGTTCGTCGCCGCGTATTCCTGGCCCGGCTTAAGCCCCTTCAGCACTTCGGTCGCGCGTTCGTCGCGCCGCCCCGTTTCGACGGCCTGTGCGACGAAACCCTTCGGCGAACGCACGAACACCGACGGCGCGCCGTCGACGTCCTGCAGCGCGTCGCTCGCGACCGCGAGCGGCACGCCCTGCCGGCCCGCGTCGACCGACACGTTCACGAACATCCCCGGGCGCCACACGCCGTCGGGGTTCGGCAGCACGACGCGCGCCGGCGCGGTACGCGTCTGTTCGCCGAGCAGCGAACCGACGTACGCGATCGGGCCGCTCGAACGCGATTCGAACGCGGTCGCGCTGACGGTCGCATCGCGGCCCACGCGCACGTCGTTCAGCCGCTGCGCCGGCACGGCCATCTCGGCCCACACGGTCGACAGGTCGGAGATCACGAACATGCTCGCATCGGCGGCGATCGCCTCGCCGGGCGTCGCATGCTTCTCGACGATCGTGCCGGCGAACGGCGCACGCAGTTCATAACGGTTCAGCGCGCCCGCGCCCGCCGGCGCGTTCAGCGCGGCGAGCTTCTGTCGCGCGTTCTGCACGGCGATCTCGGCCTCGCGCAACTGCACCTGCGCCTGCTGATAATCCTGTTCGGCCGAGATGCGCTCCTGCCACAGCGTGCGTTCGCGCTCGTAGGTTGCGCGCGCACCCGACAACCGGCGCTCGGCCGTCAGCAGTTCGCTGCGGCGGTCCGCCAGATCGGTGCTCGCGATCACGGCGAGCACCTGCCCTTTCGCGACGTTCTGCCCGAGCGACACCGATACCTGTTCGACGATGCCGGCCACGCGCGGCACCACGTGCGCGGTGCGATCCTCGTTGAACTTGATCTCGCCCGGCAACTGGAACGGCGTCGCAATCTGCGCGGGGCCGGCCTTCGCGAGCGCGATCTTCGACGTCGCCAGTTGCGCGTCGGTCAGCGCGACCGCGCCGTCGGCGCGCGCGAACGGGAACGATGCGGCGTCGTTGCCGGCCTTCACGTCGATCGTCGCATCGAATACGTGCGGCTTCGCGACCGACTGTGCGGACACGAACTTCTGGCCGGCCGCGTCGAACCGCAACGGCTCGTGCGTGCGGTCGTACCGCACCAGCGTGCCGGACACGGTCACGCCGTTGGTCGCGGGCTTGCCGTCGACGAACGGATAGACGACGAGCCGCGCATCGCCGGGCTTTTCCGTCATCACGATCTCGACGGACAGCTTGCCGCGCTTCAGCACGACGCCGCCGTGCGCGCCGGCGCCCTCGGCCGGCTGGGCGGATTCGGCGGTCGTCGGCGCCGATGCGCCGCTCCCGCCCCGCGTGACGGCGAGCGCGCCGATCACGATTCCTGCGCCGCCGAGCACGGCCGCCGCAATGATGAAGATTCTGCTGCGTGACATGATGATCCTTCAGTTAAGAGGGGCGCTCATTGCGCGCCGGCCGCGAGCGGCGTGCCGACGAGCCGGCCGATATCGGCACGGGCCGTATGCGCGTCGGCAAGCGCACGGACGTATTGCGACTGCCCCTGGAACAGCGTGCGCTGCGCGTCGAGCACGTCGAGGAAGCTGAACTTCCCGAGTTCGTAGCCGCGCGACATCGCGTCCAGCGCGACGCGCGCGGCCGGCAGGATGTCGGACTTCAGCCGCTGCGCTTCCTGCTCGGCGGCCTCGAAATTGGCGTATGCCTGCGTCAGTTCAAGCCGCAGCCGCGTGCGTTCGCGGTCGAGATCGGCGTTCGCGCGCTCGGCCTTGTGCGTCGCCTCGAGCAGCGCGCCCTTGTTCGTGTTGAACAGCGGAATCGGGATCGACACACCGACCACCGCCTGGTTGTCGGGCACGCCGCCCGTGGTCACGCGCTTCACGCCGGCGCTGACCGTCACGTCCGGGATGCGGCGCGCGCGCTCCAACGACACGGCCGCGTTCGAGCGCAGCATTTCGGCACGCGCGATTCGCGCGAGCGGCGCATCATCGAGCCGCGCAGTCAGCGCGGACAGCGGCTCGACCGACGGTACGGCTTCGAGGTCGCCGAGCACCGCAAGCGGGTCGTTGCGCGCTTCGCCCATCACCGCGTTCAGCTTCTCGCGCGCAACGTCGACACGGCCACGCGCGGTCACGACTTCGATCTGCACGCCGGCCGCCGCCACCTGGGCCTTGGTCGCCTCGACCGGCGACACCTTGCCGGCCTGCGCGCGACGGGCTGCCAGATCCGCGGAGCGCGCGGCGATCGCGGCCGACTCCTCGGTCACCTGAAGCTGGCGCTGCGCGGCGAGCAGCCCGTAGAAGGCTGCGATCACGTCGGCGCGCACGACGGCGCCCTGCTCGTCGAGCGATGCGCTGGCCGATTCGCGGCCATACGACGCGACGTCGAGCCGCGCGCGACGCTTGCCGCCCAGTTCGATCGTCTGGTTGATCAGCGCGGTCGACGTGCGTTCCGCGCGGCTGAAGCCTTCCTGCAGAAACGACACTTCGGGATTCGGGCGCGCGCCTGCCTGCATCAGCGCGCCGGCCGATGCATCGACATCCGCGCGCGCGCCGCGCAGCGCCGGGTTGTTTCGGGCGGCGACCGCGAGCGCGTCGGCAAGCGTCAATGACGATGCAGGAAGTGCGTCGGACGGCGGTGCGCCGATCGGCGCGGCGGCGGCAGCCGGGGCCGGCCCCGGCGACAGCGATGGCTGCGCATGAGCCGTCGCGGCCATCGCGAAAACGATGGCCACGGCGAGGTTGAGCTTGAACATGTTCAGTTCTGCGGTAACGGT
This sequence comes from Burkholderia sp. HI4860, assembly GCF_002223045.2. Lineage (NCBI taxonomy): Bacteria > Pseudomonadati > Pseudomonadota > Betaproteobacteria > Burkholderiales > Burkholderiaceae > Burkholderia > Burkholderia sp. HI4860. Next base: position 139,340 of record NZ_NKFO02000004.1, read on the forward strand.
TTGCGACCGATGCTACGGACCGGCCGCAGTGCGAACATGAGGCGAAGATGACAATTCCGTCATGTCCGGCGCGACAGGTGTTGAGGTTGGTAGATCGGCGCGCGTCAATGTAGTTGCCGCCTGATTCATGCAGCCAGAGGCTGTTTGCTGCCGACGTGCGGGGCCATCGCAACGCAGCGTCGCGCCGTTATCGCCGTGCAGCACCAGGCTGTTTTTGTCGCTCGGCACGTTTGCCGTCCATGGACAAGCGGATGCCCGGTGCACATCGAACTGCTGCGCCAGTTCGGCTAGCGTCCGCTCACCTTGACCGCCGCCATCGCCACTTTCGCTTTTAACACGGCTGAGTGCGTCCGTCGGGTTCTCTTCGTCATCTTTCTGGTTCCTTTGTCGGCATTATCGCCGGCTCAGGCCCCGAGCGTTCCACTGATCCCACTGTCCGAATTTGCGCGGCCATCTCTTTCAGACGTCGTGATCGCAGCCGTTACGTTCAGCTAAGCGATAGTGCTCAACATCGGTAAGCACCCGGTAAAGGCACCGAGACTCGTGAGGTGCCGCTGATCAAGCCGCGGCGAGCGTCCAGCGATGCGGAAGCAGCGCCGCGATGTCGTCGGCACGATGCGTGGGCAGTCGGGTAAGCACCTCTTTCAGGTAGGCGTACGGATCATGGCCGTTAAGCTGCGCCGACCGGATCAGGCTCATGATCGCGGCTGCACGTTGCCCCGCGCGCAGTGAGCCGGCGAACAACGCGTGGCCGCCAACCGCGGATATGCTCAGCAATGCGGCGAGCACGACCGGTACGGCGAGCGTCCACAGCCTGCTTGTGCGCGCAACGTTGAGCGCGGCGCTCACCGACAGCGCGAGAAAAAGCACCTCGAGCGTGAGAGCTATCGTGAGGATGAGGCCCGTCTGTTCGCCCGCCGAAAATGCGATACCAAGTACCAGACCATCGACGATGAGGTCGATGGCCGTGACGATGATCAGACCTGTCGGCAGCGTTGCATCTTCCAACCACCTCTCCAGCCGGTCGCACATCTGCCGGATGCCAGCGTCAGCAACAGGCCCAGTACGGAGCCGATGACGACTGGGGTCGTCGTGTGCGTTCTGTCCTGGAGCAGTAACCCCAGGGACGCAGCTGCGAACACGATGCCGCCGGTGAAATGCTGGATGACACTGGTTGTGCGGGCACCGGGCGTCTTCACGGATACGACGAGCGCCCCGGCGCCTGCTGCGAGAAGGGGCGGAAGCGTAAGAAGCGCCAGTTTAACGGCGGGCGTCATCCAGTGACCGGACTGCCGCACTGGCTGCAGAACCTCGCGCCGGTCGCCAGCGCAACATTGCATTTTCCGCATACCACTGGACCCAGCGACGTGGCGCATTGACTGCAGAAACGTGCGCCCTGCGCATTGGCCGTCATGCATTTCGGACAGGTAACGGCGTCCGTGGCACGCTGCGGAGGTGCCGCCGTCCTTCCCCAAGCCTGGTCATGATGACCACCTGAGCCGTGGCCGCCACCATAGCCGTGGCCACCGCCGTGTGCGTCCCGTCCGCCCTCGTGGCTACCGCGGCCGCCATGATGACCACCAAGTATTCTTTCCAACCACCCCATCGCAACCTCCAGTAGAGTCGGGTCAGTTCTGGCACTGCCTGCCGTTCACTTGCGCAGCAGACGCAGGCCGTTGCCCACCACCAGTAGACTGGCTCCCACGTCGGCGAATACCGCCATCCACATGGTTCCGTACCCCGCCACCGTGAGTGTCAGGAAGACAGCCTTGATTCCAAGCGCCACGGTTATGTTCTGCACGAGGATGGAATGCGTCGCTCTGGACAGGCGGATGAAGGCAGGAATCTTTCGCAGGTCGTCATCCATTAGCGCGACGTCTGCCGTCTCGATCGCGGTGTCCGTTCCCATTGCGCCCATTGCGAAGCCAATATCGGCCCGCGCGAGCGCCGGCGCGTCATTGATGCCGTCACCGACCATGCCGACTGTCGCCCCGTCGGCCGCCAATGCATCGACGGCATTGAGCTTGTCTTCAGGCAACTGGTTTCCCTTCGCCTGGTCAATGCCGACCTGCCCGGCAATCGCTTCTGCCGTGTGCGGATTATCGCCGGTGAGCATCGCGGTGCGCACCCCCAGCCGATGCAATTCCGCGATGGCTGCGCGGCTGGTGTCCTTCACGGTGTCTGCGACCGCAAAGAGCGCCACGACGCGGTCATTATTGACCAGCATGACGACCGTCTTTCCCTGTCGCTCAAGGGTATCCAGACGGGCCTCCAGGTCCGGCGAACAACGTCCCATTTCTTCGACCAGCCGGTGGTTGCCGAGCGACCAGGACACGCCATCGATCGTGCCGCGCACGCCGCGGCCGGGAATTGCTTCGAAGTCATCGACCGGCAGACGCGGAAGATGCTGCACCTCCGCGGCGTTGGCGATCGCCAGTGAAACCGGATGATCGGAGCGACTTGCAAGACTCGCGGCCAACGCGCAGCAGTTCGCGAGGTCGACCTGCGCACGCAGTTCGAAATCAGTCTGCACCGGCTTGCCATGGGTGATCGTGCCTGTCTTGTCGAGAGCGAGCCAGGTCAGCTTTCGCCCCTGTTCAAGGTAGGTGCCGCCCTTGATCAGGATGCCACGGCGCGCTGCAGCGGCGAGGCCACTGACAATTGAGACCGGCGTCGAAATCACAAGGGCGCACGGGCACGCGATGACGAGCAGCACGAGCGCCTTGTAGATCCAGTCATGCCAGTTCCCGTTCATCACCAGCGCCGGGACGACCGCGACCGCCATGGCGATCGCGAACACGATTGGCGTGTAGACTCGTGCGAACTGGTCGACGAACCGTTGAGTTGGCGCCTTCGCGCCTTGCGCTTCCTCCACCGCGTGGATGATACGGGCGAGCGTCGTGCTGCCCGCCGCCGCGGTGACGCGATATTCGAACGAGCCCGCTTCGTTGATCGTCCCAGCGAACACCAGGTCACCTTCGGCTTTTTCGACCGGCAGGCTCTCGCCCGTGATCGGTGCCTGGTTGATGCTCGAGCGCCCCGCCACGATGTTGCCGTCGAGGCCGATACGCTCGCCCGGTTTCACGCGCACCACGGAGCCAACGATCACCGACCCCGCCTCGATTTCGGCCCACGAGCCGTCCGGTTGCCTGACGGTGGCCTTTTCAGGGGCAAGCCGCATGAGACCCTGAATCGCGTGGCGTGCGCGGTCGAGCGACTTCGCCTCAACCAGCTCGGCAATCGTGAACAGCACCATCACCATCGCGGCTTCCGGCCACTGGCCGAGCGCCAGTGCGCCGGTGACGGCGATGCTTATCAGCGCGTTGATGTTCAGATTGCCGTTGCGGAGTGCCACCCAGCCCTTTCGGTAAGTCGTGAGACCGCACGCCAGGACAGCAAGGATGGCCAGTGCGGCGCTCACCCATCCCGGCTGTCCCAACCAGCTCGCTGCTTCCGACGCAATCGCCGCCAAACCGGCTAGCGCGAGTGGCCACCACGGCTTCGCGGGCGCTTCCGGAACCGCTGCAAGCTGCCCACCGGCTTTGGCAACCTCAGGAGTAAAGTCCAGCGAGCGGATTGCGTCGAGCACCGGCGCGAGGGCGTCCGGCGCGTGGGTAACAGTCAGCACCCGCTGCATCAGATTGAACTCCATGCCCTTGACGGACGCCATTGCGCCGAGCTTGTTGCGAATCAAGGCTTCTTCCGTGGGGCAGTCCATCTGCAGAATGCGGATCGGCGTGCAGACGCTGTCACTGGCCACCGTCGGCGAGGCGAGCGCACCCAACGTTGCTGCGCCGGGAGTGCAGCAGCTGCCGTCGTGGTCGTGGTCGTGATCACGGCCATGATCATGGCTGTCGCTGTGTACGGGAGCGTGCTCATGCCAATGGGCGGTGCCACAGCAATGCTCCTGGTCGCGATCGTGAGCATGAGCGGAGCCGTCGGTTGCCGCGGCGAGCTGACCGCCATGGCTGTGAGCGGATTGATCCTGATGGCCAACCTGCTGGAGATTGGTGTTTCCGCCAGACGAAGGGGTCGTTTTGGACATTGCTGGATTCCTTAAGCGCGTTGTGGTCTAGTAAACACCTTGGAGCCGCTCCAAGGTCAAGCACAGCGCAAGGAAATTTTGTATGAAAATTAGCGAGCTGGCCATGCAGGCAGCTGCACGGCCGATACGGTCCGGTTCTACGAGAAGGAAGGCCTTTTTCCCGTTGCGGAACGGTCCGATACCAATTACCGGATCTACGGCGACACGCACCTTCAGAGGCTGCGTTTCCTTCGAAACTGCCGGGCCTGGGCATGAGTCACACCGAGATCCTGACGCTGCTGGATGCAAGCGAAGCCTCAGGCGTTGACTGTGCTGGCGTAAACGGGCTTGTCGATGAACATATTGGTCACGTTGCGGAACGGATTGACGAACTCAACGCGCTGAAAGGGCAATTGCTGTGCGCAGCCGGTGCGCCGCCAGGAATGCAGTCGAAGACTGCGGCATTATGCAGGAGCTTCGCACGACGGTGATGGCTGGTTCGCCCCCATCGCACAGCCACGTCTGAGCATTACCGCAAGTCGACATGGCGCGCGAGTGCAAGGCATCCACATTGCTATCGCGTTGGCATGACCATGAAGAACGTAGGAGCCAGGATGACACGCCCCAGCGGACACGACCATCATCACGACGACCACGGCGAGCACGCTCATCATCAGGATAGCCACGGGCATCACCACCACAATCACGCACCGCCCGCCGGGTTCGATAGCGCGTTCGCGATCGGCTCAGCGCTCAATGCCGGTTTCGTGGTGGCAGAGGTTGTATATGGTCTCGCGGCGCACTCCATCGCTTTGCTCGCAGACGCCGCACACAACCTTGGCGATGTCCTTGGACTCCTGCTGGCCTGGTTCGCGGCATGGCTTGGACGGCGAAAACCAACGCATAGTCGCACCTACGGATACAGCAGAAGCTCGATCCTCGCGTCGTTGACCAACGCGGTTGTACTGCTGGTCGGCGTTGGCGGCATTTCCGTGGAGGCGATCCGGCGACTGACTTCGGGGCTGGCTAACGACCAGGTCGGCGGCAGAACCGTCATGATCGTCGCTGCAATCGGCATCCTGATCAATGGCGCAACGGCGCTGTTATTTGCCCGCGGACGTGCGGGCGATCTGAACATCAAAGGAGCGTTCCTGCATATGGCTGCGGACGCCGCCGTCTCCGCCGGAGTCGTGATCTCGGGACTCGTCATCATGATGACCGGTTGGTCCCTGCTCGATCCGATTGTCAGCCTCGGCATCGCGGCGCTGATTCTGTTTTCAACATGGGGACTGCTGCGCGACAGCGTCAATCTGGCGCTCGATAAAGTACCGGAAGCGGTAGATGCAGCGAAGGTACAGGCCTTTCTCGCTTCTATGCCTGGCGTGCAGGACGTTCATGATCTCCACATCTGGCCGCTGAGCACGACAGAGACTGCGTTGACAGTACATCTGGTACGACCCGGGGGCGGCATCGATGATGCGTTTGTTCAGTCAGCCTGCGAGGAACTACGCACGCGCTTCTCCATCAATCACGCTACGTTTCAGATCGAGGCCGGTGATCCGTCGCATCCGTGCCTTCTGGCTCCCGCACACGTTGTGTAGCCGGGGAGTCAGTCTCAGTGTAAGCCTCCGGCGAAGTCATCTTGAAGGCGATCATCGAAAGCAAGGTCTGGGCACTCGACACGACGTACGTTCCGATGGCGCGCGGCTTCGTCTATCTGACGGCAGTCGTCGACTGGGCAAGCCGCCGTGTGCTCGCGCACCGGGTAGCCATCACGCTCGAAGCCGAGCATGCCGTCGCCGTGCTGGAAGAGGCGTTCGCGAGGTATGGGCAGCCGGAAATCGTCAATACCGATCAGGGTAGCCAATTCACCAGCGACGCGTTCACTGAGATGGTGCTCGGCAAAGGCGTCCGGCTGTCGATGGATGGCAAGGGCAGTTGGCGCGACAATGTGTTCGTCGAGCGGCTAGGACCTATCCGTCATTTTGTGGGCGGGGCATATCATGAGGTGTAAAAGCCATGGATATGCCGATGAAGAAGAAAAGACAAACCGTAGCGCGTCAGGCAGCGGCCCGCGGGCCGCTGCCTGAGTTGCCCAAGGAACTGCTGGACCAACTGGTCAAGGGGCCGATGACGCCGACCGAGGTCCAGGATCTGATGCTGGCGTTCAACAAAGCGATCATCGAACGCGCAATGGGCGCCGAGATGAATCTGCATTTGGGCTACCCGTCCGGCCAGTCCAAGCCTACCGGGCAAGCCAACGAGCGCAACGGCGCCAGCGGCAAGACGGTCATCACCGATCGTGGCCCGGTTCGGGTCGAAGTCCCCCGCGATCGCGACGGCAGCTTCGAGCCGATTCTGATTCCCAAGCACGAGCGCCGCTTCACCGGCTTCGACGAACGCATCATCGCGATGTACGCCCGCGGCATGAGTGTGCGCGAGATTCAAGGGTTTCTGGCCGAGCACTACGGCACCGAAGTGTCGCCCGACTTCATCAGCTCGGTCACCGACGAGGTGATGGCCGAGGCGCTGAGCTGGCAGAACCGCCCGCTCGAGCCAATGTACCCGGTGGTGTTCTTCGATGCGCTGCGGGTCAAGATCCGCGACGACGGCGTGGTCAGCAACAAGGCCGTCTATCTGGCCTTGGGCATCCAGGCCGACGGCCAGCGCGACGTGCTGGGCCTCTGGATCGAGCAGACCGAGGGCGCCAAGTTCTGGCTCAAGGTGTTCAACGAACTCAAGACGCGCGGCTGCCAGGACATCCTGATCGCCGTGGTCGATGGCCTGAAGGGGCTGACCGAGGCCATCAGTGCAGCCTATCCGCGGACAACCGTTCAGACCTGCATCGTGCATCTGATCCGCAACAGCCTCGAGTACGCCAGCTACAAGGACCGTAAGGCGCTCGCCACAGCCCTGCGCCCGATCTACGCAGCCGCTAGCGAAGAGGCGGCAAGGCAGGCGTTACAGGACTTCGCCGACGGCCCGTGGGGCGAGAAATATCCGACCATCGTGCAATCGTGGCAGCGCGCCTGGGAGCACGTCATACCGTTCTTCGTGTTTCCGCCGGAGATTCGACGGGTCGTGTACACAACGAATGCCATTGAAAGTCTGAACATGCAACTGCGCAAGATCATCAAGACCCGTGGTCACTTCCCCAATGACGAGGCGGCGATCAAGCTGCTCTGGCTGGCGCTGCGCAACGTGCTGGCCAAGACCGTGCGGGCCGCCTTCGACTGGAAATCAGCGATGAACCAGTTTGCTATCCTGTTCGGCGAGCGATTCACGCAGGCGCGTGGATAACCTGTTGTTCAACCGCCTCGCCCACAAAAATGCGGACAGGTTCAGCGGCTATGGCGGAGTGTGAAATATGAATAGGTATATTTAAAACCGTATGAATCGGTGAGCCAGGCCCGCGAGTCGATCGCCGCTTACATGACGTGGTACAACCGGCAACGGCCTCATTCCAGTCTGACCGACCGGACGCCGGACGAGGCTTACTTCGCGATGCTGCCTGCGATCAAAACGGCAGCTTAACGATCAGCGGCTTCCACTTTAAATCGCGAAACGACTGTCCGAACGTACGGAGCCACCTCTGCCTGCCTGATACAACGTCGCCGGGGCCGTGCGGCATCACGCGAGATGTCGCTCGACCCCGACCACGAAACCTTGGCCGGCCACGGAGCGAATCTTATGGAGGAGGCAGCCGATTCGCGGGTGCTGCGCGACGCGCCCTCCCGGTTACCACAGGGCCAGCGCGACGCGATCCGGACGCTCAAACTCGAGGAAATGTCGTTGAAGGAAGCGGCCGTCGCGAGCGGCATGACGGTTGCCGCCCTGGAGGTCGCGGTCCATCGCGGGGTCACGCTCGTGCTCACCGGTGTGCCGCTTTCGTTGACACTGCTGATCATGCTGCGCCATGCCGCACGTCTCGCGCCGGTGCCCGTGGTCATGGCGGGAAGCGTTGCCGTCTCCGCGATGACGGCGGTCGCGCTATCGCTCTATCATCCGCTCGACGCCACGATGATGATTCTCGCGTGGAACGTCGGGCTGATAATCGTCCTGTTGATCGCGAGCGCGTCGTACGGCGCGCGGCTGTTCCGTTGGGTCGGAGCGGGCGAGTGATTAGCGGATGGGATTTCGCTCTCCTTCTTGCGACGCCGCAATTGCCACGAACCTTCTTCGCAAGCACGCCAACGTCGAATCTCGACATAACAGGATGGTCGGACACGGTCTCAAGTGTTGGTCGACGCGGAGCGTGCCGGTACTTCGGCGACGAGCGGGTCTTGCAGCCGGTTCAAGCAGACGAAAGCGGCGGCAAGACGCTCGTGGCTGACGGGCGGCGGAGCTGCACGTCGTGCAGCCGTCGAAATGTGCCAGAAAATCGCGGTCGGCAGTACCAGCTAAATCTACAATCTGATACATGCGGCATCGTCACCGTCACGCATGGGCGCAAGGGACAGCGGCGAGCTGCAGGCGACCGCTCTGACGGTGTGCGGTTAAGAGAGGCGATCATGGCGATTCATCCGATCTGGCTACGCATCACGCACTGGGTGAACGCACTCGCCGCGATCGTGATGGTGCTGTCCGGCTGGCGCATCTATGATGCGTCGCCGATCTTCAAAGGATTCATGTTTTCGCCGGACATTACGCTGGGCGGGTGGCTCGCCGGCGCGCTGCAATGGCATTTCGCGGCGATGTGGGTATTGGTTTTCAACGGCATCGTCTATCTCGTGCTGAACCTCGTGACCGGGCGCCTCTTTCGTAAATTCTTTCCGCTGGCGCCGGTGGCCGTGCTGCGCGATCTCATGCGAGCGCTGGCTGGGAAGCTGCATCACGACGATTTGCACAACTACAACGCGGTGCAGAAACTCGCCTACCTGATTGCGATCATCGACTTGATCGTACTGGTGCTGTCCGGGATAGTGCTCTGGAAATCAGTGCAGTTCCCGCTGCTTCGGGAATTGATGGGCGGTTACGAGTCCGCGCGCATCGTCCATTTCTGCGCGATGGCCGTGCTGGTAGCGTTCGTCGTGGTGCATGTCGCGATGGTCGCCGTGGTGCCCCGCTCGCTGCTGACGATGATCCGCGGACGCTGAGGAGATTGCGATGTCCATTAGGCAGAAGATCAGTTTTCCTGTCAGCCCGTCGCTCGATCGCAAGTCGATCCTGAAAGACGCGCAACGCGAACTGGCGCTGCCGTCGCGGCGCCTCTTCACCCAGCGCGCGCTGACGCTCGGCGGCCTCGCGATGCTGACGGGCTGCAGCCTCACCGACGACCAATCGGTCAACGCCTTCCTGATGCGGGTGTCGCGGATGAACGACCGCGTGCAGGCGTGGCTGTTCGACCCGACCCGGCTGGCGCCGACTTACACCGAAGCGCAAATCACGCGGCCGTTTCCGTTCAATGCGTATTACGGAATAGACGAGGTGCCCGACGTGGACGGCTCGAACTACCGGCTGCAGATTGGCGGCCTTGTGACCGGAAAGCGCACTTGGACGCTACCGGAGCTGTACGCACTGCCGCATGCCGAACAGATCACGCGTCACATTTGCGTGGAAGGATGGAGCGCGATTGGCCGCTGGGGCGGGACGCCTTTCCGCGAATTCCTGCAGCGGATCGGTGCGGACACGTCGGCAAAGTATGTCGGCTTCAAATGTGCGGATGACTATTACGGAAGTATCGACATGGCGACGGCGCTGCACTCCCAGACACTGCTGACGTTTCAGTACGACGGCAAGACGCTGCCGCCCGAATACGGCTTTCCGATGAAGCTGCGGATGCCGACAAAGCTCGGCTACAAAAACCCGAAGCACATTATGGAGATGTTCGTCACAAATACGTACCCTGGCGGTTACTGGGAAGACCAAGGGTACAGTTGGTTCGGCGGCTCCTGAGGCGCGAAGGAACGCGTAGCGGGCGCCCTCGACGCAGCCGGCGATCCGTCGGAATCAAGTAATGAACAAGGAGCGCAAAATGAAGAACTTGATCATTGCTGCATGTTCCGCTGGCCTATTGATGGCGGGCGGTGCAACGTTTGCACAAGCGAGCGGCGTGATGAGTAACAATGCGATGTCGTCCGAAACGCTGGCTGCCAGCGGGACGATGGCCAAGACACCGATGAAGCATCAAAAGAAAATGATGAAAAAGCAAGACAGCGGGATGGGGAACCACGCCTCCGGCGCGAAGGGCTACTAGCCCTCTGAGCCAGAAGAGTCGCACTGCATAGTGCTGCAGGTGCCGGAGGCTCTTCGACCGGATGAGCGCGTGACGGAGGCGCAGTGGGATGCGATCCGGATCACTGGAAATGCGACGAAGCGTCGTTAGCATGGGAAGCTGCGGTGGCCAGCGGGATCCCGACGGCCACGCCGAAGGTCTGCGACACACCGGGCGCGGCACAATCAGCGTCAGCCGAGCGGAAAGCGGGGAGGCGAAGCATGACATCTACCCAGGATCTGATCGAATCGCTGGTCGCCGAGGCAAAACCGGTTCGACGCCTGCTGCCGCCTACGCTGCGGGCGGCATGCTGGCTGGCGTTTGCAGCCCTGATATTGACGCTGGTGGCACTCGAACACGGGGTGCGGCCGGACTTGATGAATAAGCTGGGTCAGCCCACTTTCGTCACCGGCGTGGCAGCAGCAACCACCGGCGTTCTCGCCGCGGTGGCCGCTTTCATCGTCAGCGTTCCGGGCCGCTCACGGCGGTGGTTGCTGCTTCCCGCGCCCGCACTCGCCGTGTGGATAGCTACCATCGGTTACGGGTGCCTCACCAATTGGATCAAAATTGGGCCGGACGGTATATCCGCCGGGGAAACCGCGCGCTGCTTCGCCACGCTGACCCTCACCGGCACGCCGCTGTCACTACTGATGCTTGCGATGCTGCGCCACGCAGCGCGCTTCGCGCCGGTGCCCGTAGCGATAATGGGCGGTCTCCGTTCGGCCGTGACAACGATAGCGCTGTCACTACTCCATCCGCTCGACGCAACGGTGATGGTTCTCCTGTGGAATTTCGGCGTTACAGCTCTCCTCCTCGTGCTCAGTGCCTGGTATGGGCCACGGCTGTTGGGGTGGCTCGCGCCGCAGCGATGACGAGCTACGCTTGTCATCGCCACTCCCGGGGCGCGAACGCGGACGTGGAGTCGTCGCCGCCACCCCACCTGACACGTCGATTCAGCGATCAGCTCGCGTGCCCCTGACGCGTGAAACCCATCCGGGACCGCCCGGGGCGACGCAGCCGCGTGCCGATACGCCGGCATCATGCGGAAATTGCTGCGATGCACTGCGCAAGCAGCGGTGGACGGATGATCGAACTTCGGCCGCCTTCTCACGCAACGTTCAATTCAATGTTGCCGATCAGCGCGAATACTTTGATATAGTCTTCGTCATGCTTGCGCCATTGCCGGGGCGTCCGTCCCCCCTTGTATGACCGCTGCAGTCCGCCTTCTCCTTTCGCTGTTCGTTTGTCTGGCCTTCCTGGGACAGGCGGGAGCGGCATTGTCAGCGTCGGGGGAATGCGCGGAAGGTTCGGCGATGGCAACGGGAACGGTGGCAGCCACCGCCGATTGCTTGCCAGCGGACGCCAGCCAGCATGCGTTGATGGGCAAGCCGTGCAAGGCTGCTACGGTGTGCAGTCCCACCATGCCGGTACTCCAAGCGGATTCCAGTCTCCCTGATTCTCAATATCAGCGGTTCCGCTATCCCCACCTCCCCTCGCATTTCATCCTGCAGGACTTCCCGCGGACGCTGCTGCGTCCTCCCAGTCTCGGCTGATTTTCCTTCGCGTCCGCAGCACGACGGTGTCGTTTCGTCGCACTGCGCGATTAGTCCGTTGGCCGATTGCCGCCTTCGACGACGCACCGCTCCGTCCGCCATACCACTGCGGAAAAGACGGATTTCGCCGCCTATCCCGCGTGTGGGATTGAAGCCTGCGCGCTGAATTGTGTCCCGTCCGTCGGCTGAGGGCCGGCGGGCGCGGTTGCGGTGCGGACGAACGGATTGACCGGAAATCGTCGGCAAACGGGAGTCGTTTGTCTTGGAGACTTCAATGAAACCCAAAAAAGACGGCAAGCGCAGAATCTTCGGACGGTGCAACTTGCCAGCACACGCGCTGAGCGTGGTTGTTGTCCTGTTCACTGGCTTGCTCGCGCTGCACGATGCCAGCGCGGATGCGCTGACGACGGCCGCGCGAAGCCCGATCGTCGCGCTCGGGATCGACGCGTCCCACCATGTGCTGCTGAAAGCTACCGTCGATGCGCTCTACCGGAGCGTCGACGACGGGCGGCATTGGAATCGAATCGCGCTGCCGCAAACGCATGGCCGCGTCTTGGCCATCGCGACGTCGGCGCGGCGACCGGGCCTGCTGTACGTCGGCGGGCCCGGTCTGGGCGTCCTTCGTAGCGACAACGACGGTCAAAGCTGGCAATCGACCAACGCGGGACTGCCCAGCCGTACCGTCGAGGCCCTTGCCACGCATGCCGATCAGGCCGATACGGTTTACGCCTATGTGGCCGGGCGTGGAATTTTCCGGAGCCAGAAGGACGGACGGGATTGGCGCCTGATGGATGCCGGACCGCGAGCCACGATCCTGCGTCTTGTTCACTCGAACATGCCCGGCAGCATGCAGACCGGCTGGCTGTTGGCCGCGACCTCGAACGGCGTCAGCCGGTCGATGGACTGCTTCTGCGGCTGGCGCAAGGCCGGCGGGCTGACCGGCAAAGTGGATGCGGTCACCTACGATCCACGCGAACCGCAGCAGATCTACGCGGCTTTGGGCAAGGAACTCCTGCTGAGCCGGGACGGCGGCGAGCAATGGACGCATCTGGCCGCGCCCGGCCCGGCGATCACCGCTCTGCTAGTCACCCCGGACGGGGTGCTGTACGCGGCTGGCGACGGCGCGCTCTTTCGCCGCGCAGATCACGCAGGAACATGGGAGCGCCTCGATGGCTAAGCCGACACCCGCCGCGTTCGCCGCGCTGCTCACGCTGGCGCCGCTCGCGCATGCCGGCGATACCTCGGCATCGCCGCACAGGTTCGACTTGCTTAAGGCCGGCCTGACGATATACCAGCAAAACTGCGCGTCGTGCCACGGGCCACACGGTGAAGGTGCACCGAACTGGCAGCAACCCGATGCATTGGGCGAGATGCCCGCGCCCCCGCACAACGCAAAGGGACACACGTGGAAGCACGCCGATGGCATGTTGTACAAGCTCGTCCACGACGGTTGGCGCGATCCGTTCAACAAGACCGAGCGGCTGACCATGCCGCCCTTTGGCGCCACGCTGACGCCGATCGAGATTCGCAGCGTGATCGAATATCTGAAGACGATGTGGACACCTGAACAACGCGCATTCCAGCGGTCCGAGAGTCGCGACGCATCGTTTCCGCCGGAGGCTCGGCAATGACACCGGCCTCCCGAACCTGTTCGCCCGCTGACGCAATCCGACAGCCGCCAGTCACGCGCCACCATAAAGGATCGTATATGCAGTTTCGCAAGCCCCCAGTGACCCATGCCAAGCCGTTGTGCACGGGCCGGCGTACCGCGTTGCGTTACCTGTCGCTCGTGCCCGCCGCGATGCTGCTGGTCGCGTGCAGTCGGACGCCCGACTTCAAGGGCTTGGACATCAGCGCATCGCCACTGACGATGACCGTCACAATGACCGACCATACGGGCCGGCGGCGGTCGCTGGCCGATTTCCGGGGAAAGGTCGTCGCGGTGTTCTTCGGGTACACACACTGCCCGGACGTATGTCCGACGACGATGGCGGAGCTTGGACGGGCGATGCAGCAACTCGGCAAGGACGCCGGTCAGGTGCAGGTACTGTTCGTGACTGTCGATCCCGAGCACGACACCTTGCCCGTGCTACGGCAGTGGGTATCCGCGTTCGATCCGCGCTTTCTCGGCTTGCGCGGCACGCCGGAGGAACTGAAGACCGCGACCAGCCAGATGAAGGTGTTTGGCGGCCGATCCGGAGAACCGAGCGATAACACCATTATGCATAACGGCAATGTCTTCCTGTTCCACACAAAGGGCGCCGTGCGCGTGCTGGAGCAGACCGGTGCCGATGCCACGACACTCGCGGCGGACATACGGCAATTGCTGGAATGAAATCATGAGGCCCGACATGACCGCGACGCGCAGATTCAGGCTTTCAATCGGCAAGGTCGCCGCCGCGCTGGTAACGGCCGCTCTTCTCGTATCCGCATACCTCGCACTGGCTCCGACGAAGTCCGTGCCGAAGGCGACCTTCGTCCTGCTGTCGGGCCAGAAGCTGACGACGGCCGACCTGCGCGGCAAGGTATATCTGGTCAATTTCTGGGCGACAAGTTGCGCGACCTGCATCAAGGAAATGCCACAGATGATTGACACGTACAACAAGTTCAAAGGGAAAGGATTCGACTTCATCGCGGTATCGATGAAGTACGACCCGCCAGTGTACGTCGTCAACTACACCCGTACGCACGGACTTCCTTTCAAAGTGGCAATGGACTCGGACGGCGGCCTCGCTCAGCAATTCGACAACGTGAACATGACGCCCACGACTTTCGTGGTCGACAAAAAGGGGGAGATCCTGAAACGAATTCTCGGCGAGCCCGACTTTCCCGCGCTGCATCATCTGATCGAGCAGGCGCTCGCGCAAGCTTCCTGATGAGTGTGCCGACATGCTGTCTCTGCTCTTCGTTCAGATTCCGCTCGCGTTCGGCGCCGGCGCCCTGCTCAATCTCACGCCGTGCGTGCTGCCAGCCATCCCCCTCAAGGTTCGCGCGATCCTGCGCGAAACCGGGCAACGGCTGAGCGCGCGCGCGATGTCGGCCGCGCTGTTTACCGCCGGATCGGTACTTTTTTTTGCGGCGCTGGGATTGGCTACGGCGCTGCTGCATTTGCATTGGGGCGTCCTGTTTCAATCGCGGATCGTGTTGACCATGTTGAGCGCGCTGCTGCTCGCGCTGGCGATCGCCAATTTCGGCTGGCGTGGGCTGCGCCTGCCCGCCGTGATCGCGTCGGCGCATGGCGTGAAGTTTCTCGAGCCTTTCGTTTCCGGCCTGGTGTGTGCGTTGCTGTCGACACCGTGCACGGGACCGTTGCTGGGCGGTGTCCTCGTATTCGCGCTCGCGCAGCCGGCACCGAATATCGTCGCGCTCTTCGTGTCAATCGGCGTCGGGCTCGCGTCGCCCTACGCTCTTCTGATTCTCCGGCCTGCGCTGCTCCTGCGTTTTCCGCGCGCCGGCGGCTGGTCCGACGTAGTGCGCCAGAGTTTCAGCTGGATCCTGTCCGGCGCGGCGATTTTCTTCGTTCGCAGTGTCTTGCCTGCGGCCTGGGAACCGCTGCTGTGGTTTGCATTTGGTCTCGGCGTGCTGGCATGGGCGTGCGCAGTCTTTGTACGCAGCAAAGACCGCGGTTCGCGCCGCGCGGTCGTCATCGTCGGCGTCGTAACAGCGGTGATGGTCAATGTCAGCACCGGTTTCGGATCATCCGCGGCGCGCAGCATCGCCTGGCAACCACTGCACGATCGCGACTTGGCAATGCTGCCGGTACTCGGGCGCCCCGCCATCGTGGAATTCACTGCGCAATGGTGCATCAACTGCAAGGTCCTTGAGCGCAGCGTGTACCAGGCCGATAACGTTGCCGAGGCCATTCACCGACGCGGCGTCGTGCCGTTTCAGGCCGACCTCACACGACCCGATCCCGCGCTCGAACGCCTGCTTGCTTTCTACGGCGGAGTGGGGCTGCCGTTCGTTGCGGTGCTCGATCGCGATGGGCGCGAGGTACAACACTTTTCCGGCCTGTTCACCGCCGGAAGCCTTGTGGACGCATTGAATGCGCTGAAGTAAATGGAGAATCCTTGATGAAGAAGAATGTCAACCGTGTGCTCGCCGCGTCGGCCGCCGTCGTCGTGCTGGCCGTCGCCGCGGCCTTCGTCTGGATCGAGGCTGGCCCGCGCGCTCACCTCCCCTCCGTCACCGACTCGCAAGCGATCGGCATGGCTGACTCGTCTCGATACGTGAGCGCCTCCGTCGCTGCACGTGACCACCACGCCGAGTTGACCTTGCATATCGCCACCGGCTGGCATGTGAACGCCAATCCCGCGTCGCTCGAATCGCTCATTCCGACGACCCTAACGCTTCAGGGCGAAGGCGCATCGCATGATGCGCAGGCCGTTTATCCGCCCGGTAGAAACAGCGGGATCGTGATCGACGGCAAGGACATTCAGGTGTACGAAGACGGTACGGTCATCCCGTTCACGGCTCCCTCGAACCTCAAGAGCTACCGTGTCGTGGTGCACGTGCAGGCCTGTAGCACCCAGGGCATCTGCCTGCCCCCGGCGAACGTCGTCGCTTCGATGGACACGACGTAACCAGCAGCATTCGTTTGTTTAGTCACTCACCTCACGACGAAGGAGTCCTGTCATGCGTTACCTCAAGATGTGCCTGCTGATGATCGCCGCGCTCGGCGTGCAATTGTCCGCGCTGGCGGCTGAAATTCCCGTGAAGATGTACAAGAACCCGAATTGCGGGTGCTGCGATGCATGGGCGAAAGACCTCGCGGCGAATGGCTTCAAGGTGGAGACAATCAATACGCCCAACCTGGTATCGATCAAGAAACAATACGGCGTGCCTGAAAGCCTGGAAGGGTGCCATACGGCGATCGTAGGCGGCTATGTCGTCGAAGGGCTCGTCCCTGCGAATCTCGTCAAGCGCCTGCTGAACGAGCATCCGGCGATCAAGGGGATCGCCCTGCCGGGCATGCCGGCCGGCGCGCCGGGGATGCCGGGGTCCCGTAAAGGGCCGCTGACCGTCTACGAATTGCAGCCAGGGCCAGCGCCCACAGTCTTTGCGAACTTCTGAGGGCTAGGATGGCGCAGCACCGACGTCCAGAAGCATGCGCGCATGCGTGAATGCCACGTCTTGCTGTCGGTGTCCCTGCTACTGCTGCGGCGCCGGGTCTAGGCGGTTGCCCGACAAGACGCACTGTGCAAGAGCGCCGCGGCGCAACGTCCACGCAGACGGTGCTGGCCGGAGAGTCGATTAGGGTGCTGTCCTGCCGTGATCGATTGTCAGGTCTCGACCGTCTTTTACGGGGCTCGCGCGTATCGCCGAGCCCCCTTTTTCACAAGGGAAAATTCAGCCCGGAACCGGCCCGGATCTCCAATCCGGCGTTTTCCGTGCTGCCCGTGACGCGCTCGCGATAAGGGAGCAGCATGGCATTGCGCGATCGCCCGATCGCAGTGCCGTGGCATGGTGGTGTGGCGTTAAAGACCCAAATCTCGATCTCCTCATGTGAGCGTGCGATTCGGGGGGGCCGCTCGCTCACGGCGTGGCCGGTAGATAACGCCGGATCAGTCGGAGCATTTGAGGATCGTCCCACGTGGCAGGCCCCAGCTTGCGGCCCACTTCGCGGCCGTTGCGGTCGATCAACAAGGTGAGCGGTATGCCCGTTGAGGCCAGAGCCGCGACATCGTGGAAGGTATCGAGATATGGGCGCAGGTGTTTAACGCCAATCTCGCGAAAGAACGCCTGCACCGCCGGCAAGCCGCCCGCGTCAAGAGAAACTGCGACGACTTCAAAACTCGGTCCGCCGAGCGCTGCCTGCAGACGATCCAGTGTCGGCATCTCATCACGGCACGGAAGGCACCAGGTAGCCCAGACGTTCAGCAGCACGACTCGGCCACGAAACGCGCTCAGGCTTGTCGCGGTGCCCTTGTCGTCTGCGAAACGCAGCGTTCCGAGCTCGCGTGGACGCGGATGAATGACAACGCCGTTTACAATATCATCCGAAAACCAGCTCCCGTAAGCAAAGCCAGCACCCGCCAGGCCCGTGACGCTCAGCATTGCAAGCCACGCTCGTCTCGACATGCGCCAGTTGCGCTCGCCGTCATGCCGCTCTGCGGTATCGCTTGGCGGGATGGGTTCGTCGGATCGGTCAGGGCGGCGTTGATTCATGTGCACTGCCTTCGAATAAATCCGGAGATTTCCTCCGGACGCGAAAAAATCACAGCGGCGCGGTCACCCCGCATGCCGGTGCCAACGAGTACGGGCGTACCCGGACGCGGGCCGTCGACGCTGCCGTCCGTTTTGAACCGCAGATTGAACTCCCAGAACGTATGTAGCTTTCCGTCGGCCGTCGACAGGCGGTACGTGTCGCCGCAGTAGTGGATGGCGGTCAGCTGCGAAGCCGCGCCTGCCGCCTTCAGGTTCGGCAGGCCCTGGTCCGGGACCGACACACGACCGCCGGAAACCGCCTCGAGATAAGCGAGCAGATCGGCCCGCGTGCGCGCGTCCGCAATGCCCGGAAAGTCCATCGCGTTGCCGGGAACCCGTGCCGCGGGGTCCTTGAGCCACGCATCCAGGTGCTCTTTGTCCCAAACCAGGCCCGACCGTTTCAGCGCATCCGAATAGCGCTGGAAACCAGCGGCTGTGCCCGCCTTGCGGCCCCATACGTTGGCGAGGCTCGGCCCCGTCATGTGTCGCCCCGGCGCGAACGAGTGGCAGGCCATGCACTCGCGGGCCGCCTGCGCGCCGCGCATGAGATCGCCTTCTGCTCGAACTGGACCGCCGAAGGCAAACGTGACCAGGGTAGCCAGAATCGTTGGGGGGCGAAGCGGCGAGATCATTGAACGGCTCCAGTTGGGTACCGGGTCAAATTGCGGCGACAGCACGCAAAACGGCGACGGGTGAAGCTCTGCCCGCGTCCTGCGGTTGTATCGTGCCCCCCATCCGTCTCGTCATCGTTCTATCCCGTGCGGCACTTTCCGCGTGAAATTCCAAGGTGTTCGATTACGACCTCCACTTGACGCGGCCGCGAACACAGCTGCGGGTCGAACGCATGCCAAAACTCGCCAACTGCCACAAATGGCGCAGTCAAATCGAAAGAATTTGGCAAGGCAATCGTTCGCGACCATGCGCCGCGGTCACGTCCGATATCGCGACGCCACGATCTCAGCATTTCCGCGCAACGCCCTCGTAGAAATACGTGAAACATCTGGGTCCCGGCGCGTAACCGGTACCGATTTGGTCGAACCCGAAACCTGCACGCTCGATTAGCGAGCGGATCGGACGGTTCAAGTGACAGCCGCCGCTGACGCAACACCAAGCGGGCGTCAGCCGATCTTGCCAGCGTCGCACACCGGGCTCCGGCGCAAGACCATGCTCGACGAACAGCAAGCGCCCCGAGGGCGTCAGCACCCGCCGGATTTCCTGCAACGCTCGATCGGCATCCGGAATCGAGCACAGCGTCCAGGTGCTGACCGCCGTGTCGATGCTCTGGTCCGGAAGCGGAATGCATTCCGCAGACGCCATCAGGAAATCGACCGGCGCGCCAGCTTGCATGACGTGACGGCTCGCCATCTTCAACAGTTCCGCCGACGGTTCCAGCGCGAATACGCCGCGTACATCTTCGCGATACAGCGGCAGATTCAGGCCCGAGCCCGAACCGACCTCGAGCACGCGTCCCGCTGCGCCTCCGACGACGCGCTCACGGTACGGGACCAGCATCGCCTGACCCATCGCCAGATCGCAGAGCCGAGGAAAAATATAGCGACTGTAGATTCCCATCAAATGCCCCTTTCGATGTCGCCGAACTCGGCGAAGGTACGCGACGGCGCTCACGTCTTACTCCCGTCGCACGATATGCGGCGCGGCCAGTCGCGCGGCGTTGTCGCCGGGCATGCCGCACGATGCCGACGCCTGTTGCGGTAGCGGCCCGGATACCTTCTTCCGCTCCAGCACGTCGGCCACATTCCGTTGCCACCCGCTCAACGACGAATAGTCCTGTCCCAGCACGAGCCGTGGCGACACCGTATGCCACGCTTGCTGGCGAAGATGCGTAAAGACCATCGACGTCATCGCATATTGGGACGTGAACCAGTACGAATTCGCTACCCGCGCGATCCGGAACACCAAGTCAGCCGATGCACCTTGCGACGCAGCCAACTCGATCATTCCAAGGAGAGCCGAGCCGTGATTGCAGTCCTGATAGAAAGTCGAGTTGTCGCAGCATGGCCGATAGGTGTTCGTCGCGACCTCGAGAGCGATTGCTTCTTGCGCAGGCGTCAGACGCATCGTGTCGATCCGGTCGAAATAGACGTAGCCGTTGCTTGCCTGACCGAGCGTCCAGCCGCCCGTGCTCGCAAATGATGGCAGCCGGACCGTTCGCATCGGGCTGTGCTCGTTGAAGCGGGCGCGTGTCGCCAAGCCGAGCGGCCAAAGCAAATGAAGCAGATACGGCGCATTCTCGGCGGAGAACACGATCGGCGACGACGACGGCCCGACGAATAGGTGCTCGACCCAATCCGGAAGGCGCGCCTTCGCACCAATCACTGCGCGGTATTTGTCGGGGACGATCACGCCCGCTGCCACCAGCCGATGAATCGCATCGCCAAAAGCGACTCTCGTGTCGACGCCCTGTCTTGGAACGACATCGTCGACGTAAATCTGATAACGCCCGTTCGATCGATCTTCGGACGCGCCGGCAGCCGGGCCGCCGTAGTATCCGGCCAGCGCTGCCAGTGCGCATAAGAAACGGCGTCGGGTGAAGCCATCGATCCCGTATGTTCGTTCCATCGTCGATCTCCCCGCTTCGCGTTTGCATTGTCTTGCGCATCGCCGTCGGGAAACGGCCATTCACGCGTGTCAAATTCTGACGCTTCTCAATCTCAACGCATTCGAGATTACCGACGCCGAGCTCAGGCTCATTGCCAGCGCCGCGATCATCGGCGACAGCAGCCAACCGGTCAGCGGATAAAGCACGCCGGCCGCCAGTGGCACGCCCAACGCGTTGTAGACGAATGCCCACGCCAGATTTTGCTTCATGTTGCGCACCGTGGCTTCGGACAACGCTCGCGCCCGCGCGATGCCGCGCAGATCACCCTTTACGAGGGTCACCTGAGCACTGTGCATCGCGACATCCGTCCCGGTTCCCATCGCGATGCCGACATCGGCTTTCGCAAGTGCCGGCGCATCATTGATGCCGTCCCCGGCCATGCCAACGACCGCGCCTTCGTTCTGCAGTCTCGACACCAGCGCCAATTTATCGGCCGGCTTACTTTCACCATGGTATTCACCGATCTTGAGACGTTCTGCGGTGGCCTTGACGGTCGCAGTCCCGTCACCGCTCGCGACGACAACCCGGATGCCGGCTTCCTGCAGCGTGCCAAGTGCCTCAGGCGTAGTCTCCTTGATCGGATCGGAGACAGCTACCAAGCCGGCGAGCGCACCGTCCACTGCGAGGTACATGACGCTCGATCCCTGCTCGCGCAACGTGTCAGCGCGCGTGGCAAGCGGCCCAATATCGGCACCGATCTCATGCATCAGCGCGGCGTTGCCAAGTGCAAGTGGCGTCCCTGCAACCGACCCGCGCACGCCAAGTCCAGCGAGCGCCGTGAAGTCCGTCGCCGATTCGAGCGCCAGCTTGCGCTCCACCGCAGCCGTGACGAGCGTGGCGGCCAGCGGGTGTTCGCTGCCCTGATCCAGACTCGCCGCCAAACGCAGCACCTCGTTGTCGGCAAAGCCGTTCGCGGCGAGCGCCTCCGAGAACGCCGGCCGCCCCATGGTCAGCGTCCCGGTTTTGTCGACGACGAGGGTATCCACCTTCCGCAGATGTTCGATTGCGGCCGCGTCACGGAACAGCACGCCGTTCAATGCCCCCTTGCCGTTCGCCACCATGATCGACATCGGTGTGGCGAGGCCCATCGCGCATGGGCACGCGATGATCAGCACCGCGACAGCGTTAATCAGTCCAAACACCCAGCCGGGCTGCGGCCCCCACAGTCCCCACGCGACGAACGTTGTCAGCGCAATCGCGATCACCGCCACCACGAACACACCGGCCACCTTGTCGGCCATGCGCTGCATGGGCGCCTTGGAACGCTGTGCGTGCGCGACAAGTTCGACGATTTGTGCCAGGACCGTTTGCGATCCCACTTTTTCCGCGCGGATGACGAAACTGCCTGACGTATTCAGCGTCGCGCCGATCACGTGATCGCCCAAATGCTTCGGCACTGGCATCGCCTCGCCGGTGATCATAGCCTCGTCGATTGTGCTGGCGCCAACTACGACGACGCCATCGACCGGGACTTTCTCACCGGGTCGCACCCGCAAGCAATCATCCGGACGAACATCGGTCAGCGGCACATCCTCTTCCGTTCCGTCCACCATGATTCGGCGAGCCGTCTTGGGTGCAAGTTCGAGCAATGATCGAATCGCGGCCGATGTCTGCGCGCGTGCCCGCAGTTCGAGAATCTGGCCGAGTAGCGTCAGCGACAGAATCACCGCCGCGGCCTCGAAATACACCCCCACCCTGCCGTCTACGACGAAAGTCTGCGGGAAGGCATCCGGCACGGCAGTCGCCACGACGCTGTAGATGAACGCCGCACCGGTGCCGAGTCCGATCAGCGTCCACATGTTCGGACTACGCTGGAGCAATGACTGCACGAAGCGCGCAAAGATCGGCAGGCCGGCCCACAGCACGACCGGCGCGGACAACGCCAGTTCCACCCAGTTCTGCATCAATGGAAATGCTCCGCCGATCCGGTGGCCGAACATGGCGATCAGGAAGGCAGCGACGGAAAACGGCAAGGTCCGCCAGAATCGACGGCGGAAATCGACCAGTTCCGGGTTTACTTCGTCGCTCGTGTCCGGTATCAGTGCCTCGAGTGCCATCCCGCACTTCGGGCAGTGGCCGGGATGATCCTGGCGGATTTCGGGATGCATCGGGCAGGTATAAACCGTGCCGTCCGGCGCTTTGCTCGGCATATCCTCTCCAGTCGAGTCGACGTATCGCGCCGGATTCGCTTTGAATTTCCGCAGGCACGATTCGCTGCAGAAACTGTATGCGTGGCCCATGTGACGAGTCTGGTACGGAGTATCCGCCGTTACGGTCATTCCGCACACTGGATCCTTCAGTGATGAAGTGTTCGCACCGTTTCGAGCGTCATCAACCCGTTTGGCTTGACCGGATGCGCTGGGTTCTGCGGTGCTGCGATGCACGCAAGAGGCGTGGTCGTCGTGCTGCTTGTCCATTCGATCTTGCTCCTTCAACGAATACGGTTGAACCGATTCGGCAACGCCTCGCGGGCACCATTGCCACGGCGCGGGATCAGCAGTTTGTCCGGTCCCGTTGTGGTGCGGCTTTAGTTACACGATCGACGTCGCCCCGGTGGGAAGGTCAAGCCGGTCGCCTGATACACACGTGCAGTTAAATCTCTTCGCAGTCGATTCACTACTTTCCCCGTCGCAGAAACTGCTCTCGCACGACTGGCGATTCCGTCGTCCGCCGTCGCGGCACAACAATTGTGTCGTCGATGAATCCCCATTTTGTCGGCGGAACCCTGCGCTAATGGGACGCCGGGATACTCTCTGGCGCCCCCGCGGATTCAGATCTAGCCAGGCTGCTTCACGTAACGAAGGTAAGGTTTCAGGGTTTTGAAACCCAGCGGATACTTCTTCTTCGCATCGTCGTCCGACACCGAGGTCGGGATGATGACGTCGTCGCCGGGCGTCCAGTTCACCGGCGTCGCGACCGTGTGCTTCGCGTTGAGTTGCAGCGCATCGAGCAGGCGCAGCACCTCGTCGAAATTACGGCCCGCGCTCATCGGGTAGACCAGCATCGCCTTCACTTTCTTGTCGGGCCCGATGATGAACACCGAGCGTACGGTCGCGTTGTCGACCGCGGTGCGCGGCCCGCCGCTCGCATTCGGGTGAATCATGTCGTACAGTTTTGCGACCACCAGATTGTCGTCGCCGATCATTGGATAGTTGATCGCGTGCCCTTGCGTCTCCTCGATGTCTTTCACCCATTTCTGGTGATCGCTGACGGGGTCGACGGAGAGCCCGATGATCTTCGTGTTGCGCTGATCGAATTCCGGCTTAAGCCCGGCCATGTAGCCGAGCTCCGTTGTGCATACCGGCGTGAAGTCCTTCGGATGGGAAAACAGGATTGCCCAGTGATCGCCGATCCACTCGTGAAAGCGGATCGTGCCCTCGGTACTCTCGGCGGTGAAATCGGGTGCTTCGTCTCCAATGCGAATAGCCATCTTGTGCCTCCATACGGAAAGTGAATCAAGAAACGACTGCCACGCTCACCGTGGCCGCCTTCGTACGCGTCAACATCGGCCACAGGTCTCGATCATTCGGGTTCGCACAGCCGACGCCTCCACGGGGCCAGCGCAAGCTTGTTACCACCTCAACGGATTCAGGAGTACGCTCCAATGGTCGAGGCGAGGAACGAACATCGGTACACGGCGCGCATACTCTTTCCAGACCGGACCGAACCGTCCAGACATTTCGCGCTCCTCCTTGCGAGCGAGACGCACATACGCGAACACGATCGCCGGAAACAGGGCGAGTGTCGCGACCGTCGGCCAGTGAACGACCTGACCGAACACGGCGAGCATGATGCCCACGTACTGAGGATGTCGTATTGCGCTGTACAGCCCGTCGTCCGCGAGTTGGTCATCGCGCCGCGCCAGATAGACCTCTCGCCAGCCAAAAGCGAGCATGGCCAGACCGAGCACAACGAAGACGCCCCCGATCAGCATTTCGAGTATCGCGCCCATTTCGCCATAGCCGAGCAGTGTTGCCCACAAGTGCCCCGTGAACGACGTACGCGGGATATCGAGACCGAAGAATCCAGACAGCAGATAGATCGTGAGCGGAAATCCGTACATCTCTGCGTACAGGGCGATGATGAAGGCTTGGACGAGTCCCGCGCCCGTCCATTCTCGCCAGCGTTTCGGTGCCGCGAATCGGTAGAGGATCCAGCTGGCTGCGACGATCATGATCGCAACCAGCCCCCAATGGCCGTAGTGCGCAGCGAAGCCAGCCTCATCATCCATGTCCTTTCTCCTTGCCATCGCCTCGACCCGGGTGCTTCACGGGACGCAATGCGCCGGCAAATACCATCCGTCACTACAATCGCCGTTCAAGTTCCCTACGGAGCAGCCTTTCCGATGGACGGCCATAGCAAACGGCGTCACCGTCGATCAACACACCCGGCGGAAAATAGATGCCGCCCTGGATGGCAAGTGCTTCGCCCTCCGCCGACTGGAAGGCAATTGTTTCGACGGCCAACGGATACTCGGCCGCGAGGCGGTCGAGTATCGCGATAGCATCGACGCAGAACACACAATCGTCCTGCGTCAGCACGGTGATTCGTAGCGTTCTCATCCGCACCTCATCCAGGGATTCGCATGCCTTGCCGCATGTCGGCGATCAGATTCGGGACCGGCAGGTACATCGTATAGTCGGGGGCGCCACCGTAATCCGCGCGCCACCGAATACGACCGTCAGGACCGACCAGAACGAACGAATGTCCGTCACGGCTTCGTCCCATCATGCCGTAGTCGTTCGCGTGATATGCCGACGACACTGCGAGATCAGGATCAGACAACACCGGATAGGACAGCGACATGTCCTTTGCCACGCGCCTCATCACGTCGACTGGATCCGACGCGATGGTGACGACGGAATCGACGCCGAGCGCGCGGAGCTGATCGGAATGGGTGGCGAGGTCTTTCGCCTGGTCCCAGCAAGGCTGACACGTCACGCCCTCCTGGAAATACAACAACACGGATTTGCCTCGCATGCCGCTCAGGTCGAAGACATTACCGTCGGTGCTCATCAATCGAATCGGCGGGGCGAGTTGACCCGGGCCCGGATCGCCTACCTGAAACCGGTACTTGCCCGCGAGCTGCCCGAATGCCCCCCCACGCCCCGCTTCCTGTTGTGCGTGGATCCAAAAGATCGCGGCCACCAATGCGACCAAAACAGCCAGGCCAGCCGACAGCACAAGCACGCGCCGTGAAGCTGCTTGCCCGTCAGAGAATGGTTGTATCTGCTTCATGATCTCCTCCATCTGCGTGATGCTTCGTTGACGGCGTGTTGTGTTGCTTTTCGGTGAGCGCCTGACCGTGCCACTGCGCGTGCGCGCGTACGGCCAGCGCGCCGACCGCGATGACGAGACCGAGTGCGGCGAGCCAGTTCGGTACCCAGGAAAGCGCGGTCGTGACGATCCGCCCCAGATGCTGCAACCTCACCGACAGCATCAGCGCCCAATGGCTCGGCGTGGGCATCGACTGATCCGCGAATGCGATCCACACCGTCGCTGCTCCCATCACGGCAAGAAGCAGCCCGCTTGCGAGCGCAGACGCCGATAACGTGCGTTGGATCGGGCCGAGCCGCCATGTGATCCGGCGTGCGCGAAACAACCCGCTCGATCGCCAGTCGACCCGGTCCCACAACAGCGACACAATGAATAACGGCGCTACCATGCCGAACACGTACGCGCTGCCGAGACCAATCGCGATCGCAATCGACGGCGCGACGCTCGACAGCGCGATCACCCCGGCGAGCACCGGCGCGCAGCATGAGCTGGCCACACCCGAAAACATCCCGAGCGAGTAGACGCCAAGCGGCCCGGCGGGCGTCGCCGCGCGCCGGCCTGGCATCGGCAGTTGCAGCTTTCCGCCCAGCAACGTGAATACCGCCATGCCGATCATCACGAGTCCGCCGGCGAGATACACGAACAGATGCCGAGTAACGAAGAGTTGCCGCAGCGCGACCGCGCCCATCACCAATGGCAGGATGATGGTCGCGATCCCAGCTGCGAACACGAAGCTCATTGCAACCAGCTTGCGGCGATTCTGAAACGAGCTTGCGAAATACGCGGGCAGCATCACCGAAATGCAGCACGGCGCAAACAGCGCGATCATGCCGGCAATGAAAGCCGCGATGACCGACCCGCCAAAGAAAATGCTGGTTTCCATCGTGTCGTCCTGTGGCCGGCTCGCGCCAGCGATACGTTGGATCGTTGCACCGCCTGCTTGTCATTCATCCGATAGGCGGTGCCCGCCACGGAAGCCGTGCTGCGATTGCATCAAGCGCGTATTTGCGACGCATGGCTTCCACCGTTCACACTCAGTGCTTTCCGTGCGATTCGTTCGACGACAGACGTTCCTTGTTCGCGTTGTCGGAAGACGCAGGCCGGTCGCTGTGCGAGTTCATGCCCTTCATCATGAAGAACATCGACAACGGACAGATCAGGAACAGGAGGAACGGTCCAGCGCTCACGACGAGCGCGCGAAACTGCGGCAACGCAAAATAGGCGGCTGCCAGGACGGCGAGCATGATGCCGCCGATGACCAGCATGTTCTTCGTGCATTTCATGATGTGACTCCTTGAGATTCAGAATTCGGGAAGCTTGGCGTCAGTCGGACGCGTTGCTATTTCGACGGTGAGGTTTGGACCTTGTCGGCGTACTTGAGCATGATGTCGCCCATCGCCTTCATCATTTCGCCGTGCATCTGCATCGCGAGTTTCTCGTTGCCCGGCGGCAATTGGCCCATCATCGGGCAACCTTGCATCATGGCGCCGCCTTTCATATGCCCGCCCATCATCGAGCCGCCCATCATGGATTGATCCATGGTCGATCGAGACGATGCCGACGAAGAATGCGAGTCGGCGGCGATGCTCAGACCGCTACCGGCGAGTAGCGTGATCACGAGCAACGGCATGACGAAAATGCGTTTGGTGTTCATGGTGTGTTCCTCCTGTCAAAGGCGTATTGGTGCACTCCTGACCAGCTCGCGATCCTTACGAAATTGGTCGAATCGACGAGGAATGGCGAGTGCGATCGAACCGCGACGGCGGTTTCCGATCAGGGAACAGCAGGAGTTAGAGTGCTTGCGGCGGGCGCTGAGGCAGTTCTGGAATGAACTGGGATGCCGACGGTACGTTACGGAGTGCGTACGTGGAGGAAGACGTCACAGGGACAGTGACGATCGTCGCCGACGGTATCGCCAGCATGGTACAGGATGCCGTGCCCGCGCTGGTTTGACAGACGGGTTGATGATGCTGACCGCCGTCCGGCGCCGTGGCATGCACGCTGGGCATCGCGTTCAACATGTGTGCCGTACCGGCCGGAGAAGTCGAGACGGGCGACGCGCTGTGCTGACAAAGCAGTGCCGGCGTGGAGGAACCTGTCCGCATTTTTGTGGGCGAGGCGGTTGAACAACAGGTTATCCACGCGCCTGCGTGAATCGCTCGCCGAACAGGATAGCAAACTGGTTCATCGCTGATTTCCAGTCGAAGGCGGCCCGCACGGTCTTGGCCAGCACGTTGCGCAGCGCCAGCCAGAGCAGCTTGATCGCCGCCTCGTCATTGGGGAAGTGACCACGGGTCTTGATGATCTTGCGCAGTTGCATGTTCAGACTTTCAATGGCATTCGTTGTGTACACGACCCGTCGAATCTCCGGCGGAAACACGAAGAACGGTATGACGTGCTCCCAGGCGCGCTGCCACGATTGCACGATGGTCGGATATTTCTCGCCCCACGGGCCGTCGGCGAAGTCCTGTAACGCCTGCCTTGCCGCCTCTTCGCTAGCGGCTGCGTAGATCGGGCGCAGGGCTGTGGCGAGCGCCTTACGGTCCTTGTAGCTGGCGTACTCGAGGCTGTTGCGGATCAGATGCACGATGCAGGTCTGAACGGTTGTCCGCGGATAGGCTGCACTGATGGCCTCGGTCAGCCCCTTCAGGCCATCGACCACGGCGATCAGGATGTCCTGGCAGCCGCGCGTCTTGAGTTCGTTGAACACCTTGAGCCAGAACTTGGCGCCCTCGGTCTGCTCGATCCAGAGGCCCAGCACGTCGCGCTGGCCGTCGGCCTGGATGCCCAAGGCCAGATAGACGGCCTTGTTGCTGACCACGCCGTCGTCGCGGATCTTGACCCGCAGCGCATCGAAGAACACCACCGGGTACATTGGCTCGAGCGGGCGGTTCTGCCAGCTCAGCGCCTCGGCCATCACCTCGTCGGTGACCGAGCTGATGAAGTCGGGCGACACTTCGGTGCCGTAGTGCTCGGCCAGAAACCCTTGAATCTCGCGCACACTCATGCCGCGGGCGTACATCGCGATGATGCGTTCGTCGAAGCCGGTGAAGCGGCGCTCGTGCTTGGGAATCAGAATCGGCTCGAAGCTGCCGTCGCGATCGCGGGGGACTTCGACCCGAACCGGGCCACGATCGGTGATGACCGTCTTGCCGCTGGCGCCGTTGCGCTCGTTGGCTTGCCCGGTAGGCTTGGACTGGCCGGACGGGTAGCCCAAATGCAGATTCATCTCGGCGCCCATTGCGCGTTCGATGATCGCTTTGTTGAACGCCAGCATCAGATCCTGGACCTCGGTCGGCGTCATCGGCCCCTTGACCAGTTGGTCCAGCAGTTCCTTGGGCAACTCAGGCAGCGGCCCGCGGGCCGCTGCCTGACGCGCTACGGTTTGTCTTTTCTTCTTCATCGGCATATCCATGGCTTTTACACCTCATGATATGCCCCGCCCACAAAATGACGGATAGGTCCGCGTGGAGAAGCCCGCAATGGGCAGCCACGCAATCAGGAACATCAGCACCAGTTTGACCATCCACCTCACGGTCGCCCCCTTGGGTCTTCGCCTAGCACGTAAAGATTCGTCCCAGCATCGTCAGCCCTGTGAATCCAAGCCGCCGATTGTTGCCGACGACGCTACAGATTGATGAGCGAGTCGGCGAATCTCCTGACCACTGTCAATCGACTCGAGAATCGGACAAGCGGGTCGGTCATCACCGGCGCAATGACTGGCCAGATGGTCGAGCGCGCTACGCATCTCGAGCAACTCCGCGATCCGCGTATCAAGCTCGGCGATCTGCAACGAAGCAATTTTCTTGACTTCGGCACTCGCGCGATCGCGCTCTTGCCAGAGCGCGAGCAAGTGCCGGATTTGCTCGATCGGAAAGCCCAGTGTGCGCGCTTGATGAATGAACCGCAGCACCTGGACATCGTCTGCACCATAGATTCGATACCCGCCAACCGTGCGCCCTGCCGCCGGCACCAGATTGATGCTCTCGTAGTAGCGGATCATTTTCGGGGTAACCCCCGACGCGCTCGCGGCTTGTCCGATATTCATGGTGTACCTCGATATCGCCGAATCTATGTTCCGCTACGCCGCGCGTGATCTTTGCAAACGGCCGCACGCAGGACCTCTCACATCTTGATTCGACTCTAGGCGATACAACGGCGGGAATGTCAAGGTTTTTTGAGGGGCGAGCGAAGAAAAATCCTCGGATAAATACTCTTGACATTCCGTTCGTGGCAATGCGCATAATTCGGGCCATCGCTTTCAACTGCCCGGCCCACCGTTCAGATACCATGCGCCGCCCTGTCAAACGAGCACTCGTCGCCATTGCCGTGATGTTCACGCTGATTTTCAGTCAGTTGTGGATTTCGGCGTACGCGTGTACGACAGTCACGGGTGACGCACGGGGCACATCGTCGATGGTTTCGGCGATCCCAGCCAACAGCCACGGCGATCTCCAGGATCATCACGTCGGTGTGACATGCCACGCGCACTGCGACAACAGCGCGCAACCGGATCACGCCGATCAACCTGTCCCGGCGCCACTCGTGTGGCTGCCCTTGATCTGGGGACACTCGAGCATTCTGACACTCGCGCTGCAGCCGGATCGGCCGGCGCATGTCGAGCCCCTCCTCGTGTCGGCGCCCCCGCCATCACGCATCCTCTTCCAGGTATTCCGCACTTAATCCCGGTCGACTGATCGTGGCCGTGCCCGCACATGCTGGCATGTGTCCGCGCTCGCACGCACCATCGCGCTTCCAGCCCTGCTAGCGCACGTGTTGACGCATGACGTCGATGCGCGGTGCGTTCGCGCGCCCGCGCTTCCGTCGTTCAATCGTTCCTCGGACGCAAGGGCTGTCGCAGCCGGAAGCGGCTTGCAGGTATCGGCGAGCGCTGAGCCCCTTTTTCGTGAATGTGCCATTGCACGTCACAGAATTTCGTCAATTTCAAGGAAGTTAATCATGAGCAAGTTTTCGCTGTTGAATCGCGCCACCATTGCCGTGGTGCTCGTTGCGCTGTCCGCCACCGCTTTTGCAGGTGGAGGCGGCGGCTCGCGTGGTCCGGGGCCGTATCCGTATGCGTCAACCGGAACAACCACCGCAACGCTAAGAGACGGTTTCAAAAAGGCCCCGTGGGGCTGTTAACTTTCGCGGTGAGCTGTTAACCTCAGGCATCGGAACAACCGAGACTGAGGAGATGGCCAAGCCGATCATCGACGATGAATTGTGGACACTGATCGAGCCGTTACTGCCGCCACCCAAGCCGCGGCGCGAGAAGAACCCGGGCCGCCTGCCTGTTTCGAATCGCGCCGCGCTGACCG
Organism: Burkholderia sp. HI4860; assembly: GCF_002223045.2. NCBI lineage: Bacteria > Pseudomonadati > Pseudomonadota > Betaproteobacteria > Burkholderiales > Burkholderiaceae > Burkholderia > Burkholderia sp. HI4860. Next base: position 170,553 of record NZ_NKFO02000004.1, read on the forward strand.
GCATCCTGTTCGTTCTCAAGACCGGACTACGCTGGCGCGACCTGCCGGCCGAGATGGGATGCGGCTCGGGCGTGACATGTTGGCGCCGGCTGCGCGATTGGCAAGCAGCCGGTGTCTGGGATCGCTTGCACGAGCTACTGCTCGCAAAGCTGCGCGCAGCGGACCAGATCGACTTCTCACGAGCCGCCGTCGATTCATCATCGATTCGCGCCGTTGGGGCAGGCCAAAAACTGGGCCAAACCCCACCGATCGCGCGCGACCCGGTTCCAAGCACCACATCGTCACCGACGCCAACGGTACGCCGCTCGCCGCGATCCTGACCGGCGCGAACGTCAACGACGTCACGCAATTGCTGCCGCTGATCGACGCGATTCCGCCGATCCGCGGATTGCGTGGCCACCCATTGCAGCGGCCGCGTGTGGTCTACGCGGATCGCGGTTACGACTCCGAGCGACATCGGCGCGCGTTGCGCGATCGCGGTATCGAGCCAGTGATCGCCAAGCGCCGTACCGAACATGGCAGCGGCCTTGGCAAATATCGCTGGGTCGTCGAACGCACGCATGCCTGGCTGCATCACTTCCGTCGTCTCCGTATTCGTTTCGAGCGCCGTGCAGACATTCACGGCGCGTTCCTCAAACTCGGTTGCTGTCTGATCTGCTGGAATACCCTTCGGCGGGCCGATCAGTCTTTATGAAACCGTCTCTAACCCAATCGAGCACCGCTGATGCCGCTCCGAGTGCCCAAGGCAAGACCCGTGCGGACGTTCGCGGTGAATTGTTGCAGGCCGAAGAAGCAGGGATGCTCCCCGTGCTCAAAAACGATTATCCGATCAGTGCGACGGCGATCGAACGCAACCGTATCCGGTTTCAGCAGATCCAGCATGCGTGGGGGACGAGCGGGTTGACCACAGCGCAATAGTCGTGCCGCGATAGGTCGGGAAGCGGCCATCCGCTCCGGAGTATGACGCCGCCGGTACACCGGCGGCGCCATACAACTGAAATGATGACCAGATCCCTGACGGGCGTGCATGCGAAAACCATACCTCGATGTCGTCGTCCAAGGCGCTCGACATCGAACCAAGTTCCCAGGAGTTCAAGATGAACCGCTTTTCCTTCATCAATCGTGCCGCTTTTGCAGTCCTGATGGCATCCGTATCGGTATCTGTGATCGCTGGCGGCGGTGGGCCGCGTGGCCAGGACTATACGCAGCATCCGTCCAACGCGGTGACGATCGCATCGTCAGTTCCACTGGAGCAAGTTTCCACGACGGCCGTACGGACCGAGACCCGATTGCCACTCCCCGTCGGCATCAGCGCGCAGGGCAAGACGCGCACCGAGGTCTACGCAGAACTCGTGCAGGCTGAACGTGCCGGATTCGTCCCAAGCGGAAATGCCGACTACCCGCCCGGGCCGGTGACGATTGAACGCAACCTGATGCGATTCAAGATCGCAGAAAGCTGGTGGCAGTCAACGAATCAAGTCACCACGGCAGGAAAGTAAGCACCACGACGGCTTCGCCGCCCTCGCCACACGATAGCCGCCTTTGTGTGGCGAGCGATCGGCGCACCCGTTCAATGGCCAGCCGGTCGCGAGCAGTCACGATCAAGGTATTTGAGAACCGCAGGTTACCGACGCCACTCCAACTTGAGTCAGGCGCGGAATTACGGAGTGTGTGATGAACGACGAACAACTCGTCAGGGTCGATACGTCTCGCCGACGCTGGCTGGTCGCCACAACGACCGCGAGTGGAATCGGGATGGTGGCCGCCACCGTCCCCTTTCTGGAATCGCTGGCGCCGTCGGAAAAGACCAAAGGGCTGGGTGCACCGGTCGACGTCGACATCGCGGGGCTCAAGCCGGGAGAAAGCCTCACCGCCGCATGGCGCGGCAAGCCCGTGTTCGTCGTGAACCGAACGGATGGGATGCTGGCCACAGTTGTTTCGTCCGATTCCCAGGTCGCCGATCCTGCTACCCGGCATCCCTTTTCGATGCCTCTGCCGAGCTACTGCCGAAACGAATATCGTTCCAGAGCGGAGCGCAAGAATATCCTGGTGCTCATTGGCGTCTGTACGCACCTCGGGTGTACACCCACCGCACGATTTCAACCGGGCCCGCAGGCTAATTTGCCCAACGACTGGCCCGGCGGTTTCCTCTGCCCCTGTCACGGCTCGACTTACGACCTGGCCGGGCGCGTATTCAAGAACAAACCCGCACCCCAAAATCTCGACGTGCCGAAATTCATGTTTCCGTCGTCGATCCACCTCGTCATCGGTCGGGACGAAAGTGGCGACGCATGACGGCGCTGCCTCTGTCTGACAGCGCGTGGCGTTTGCCTCAGGGTTTTGTCGGCAGTTCGGGAGGGTTCGCCGAACATTTTCCTGAAGTCACCATCTGCCGCTCGCCACCGATCCCGTCCAGGATCGGGCACGTCGGCCGCTCGTCCCCCGCACAATGGCGCGCGAGGTGCGCAAGCTTATCTCGCATCTCGACTAATTCCGCGATGCGTGCATCGAGATCGGCGATATGTTGCACCGCGATAGCCTTGACCTCTGCACTTGCGCGCCCCCGATCCTGCCACAGCGAAAGCAGTTGCCGAATCTGTTCGATTGGGAAGCCGAGCGTGCGCGCCTGGTGGATGAAGCGCAGCACCTGGACGTCGTCTTCCCGATAGATACGGTATCCGCTGTCGGTACGCCCGGCGGTTCCAACAAGCCCGATACTCTCGTAATAGCGAATCATCTTCGCGGACACACCTGCAGCCGCCGCGGCTTGCCCAATGTTCATGACTCTCCCAACAAATCAAAGGAATACGAGGCGTCGTCCCGTTCCGCGATGACGCGGTGCATCCGACCCCGCGCACGTCCGAGATCATTCAGCTTACTATATGCCTTCCAACAAAAGGAAGGATGGCGCGAACAGTTTCCGGCGGTCAGTCCGTCGAAATTTGGCGCCGGTATGTCTACGATTCTTTCGAAACGGCCATGCCATGTCAGACCTTCCAATGGCATCCGAATAGGGTCCGCCCCGCAGTGACCGCGACGACTGACGTCGCCTATACTGGATTCCATGAAATTCCTGTCTCGCCTTGTCGCCATCGTGCTGATCGCATGGTTGCCGATTCTCGGCTACCCGGCGACGGGCTCGGCTTGCCCGGCCATGTTCCCGGTATCCGATATCCAGGCCCGACACGCGTGCAATGCGCAGCCATGCAAGATGGTGCATGACACGAAAACGCACATCGCAGACGCCAGCGCCGCATGTCGCACGACGATGGGCGGACTGTCCTGCGGAATAGTTTTCATGGCATCCGTGCCGCTGACGTTTCAACCCGTTGCCGCGCCCAGCCCCTACGCACCCAGGAACAGTGTACTGATCACCCAGTACGCGCCGGAGCCGCTCCAGCGCCCTCCTCGAGCAGCCTGATTCCTCGCGGTTCCATCCCGCCCCCCGGGTACGCTCGTCCATGTCGCCGTGAAAATGCCTTCTGTGCCGTAACGCGCGCGTTCAAGCGCAACTTGGCATGAGTTCGAGGCACAGGGCGCATTCGTCAGCATCCCAACTAGCTTGCCCAGTGCGGCTTGCATGAACCGAATTCAATGGTTGCGGTGTCGATGCCCGTCGCCCCAGCATGGCAACCCGTTGCAGCAGATACGCGATATGAAACGCAATCAACCTGATCGAACACCACCAACGCAGTCTCGCCGCAGCGCGACAAGCCGCATTGACCGCAATCGTCGGCGCATCCTGTTCTGGGTCGTGCCGACCTTCCTGGCGGCAGGCGCATCATCGATACTCTTCGAGGTCGTTACGTCGAGACGCCCGGGTGTTCGAGCCAGTGCGCCGGCTTCGACTTCGGCAACGCGTGAATCCAACTGGCGTGTCGGCATGTTAAGGCCCAACGGATTGCGCATTGTCCCGAGCGGGCGCCACGACGCGTCACGCGTGCTCGCGCCCGAGCAATTCGCGGATCCCGAAACGCGCCATGCGTATTGGGTGGCCACGCAAATCCCCGCGACCCTCAATCAACTGTATTGCTGGTGCGGTTGCGAAAACACCGGCGAACATCGCTCGAACCTCCAGTGCTTCGAGGACAAGATGGCCGTTTCCTGCCCGGTTTGCCGCGGCACGGCGGAGATTGCGTTCGACATGAAGCGCAAAGGGATCACCGACGCGGGACGCATCCAAGCGGCGGTCGATGCGAAATGGGCACCAAAGGGATAGTCGGAATGCCTCGCGCGCGGCCCACGACATGCCTGCGCGACCCGTACATTGATGCACGCATCCTGTCACGGAGATGAACGATGACGACGATCGACCGCATCACGCGCCGTACGCTATTGCGAGCGTCGCTCGCATCCACTGTGATTGCCGTCGGCCCCCGGCCGCTTGCGACGCTTCTACAGCCGAATGCGCGTGCCGCCGGCACGCCTTTCATCCCCGATGTGTCGATCGAACTGCATGCGCGGCCGGATCGGCTGAACCTGTTGCGCGGCCCCGCAACAGGCGTATGGCGTTATGACGGAAAAGTCACGCACGGCGATCCACACGCCTTGTGGTTCGTCTCCGACGGCTACGCGCCAGTTGTGCACGTACGCCGGACACAGAAAGTGCGAATCGAATTCGTCAATGACCTGCCTGAACCAACGATTGTCCACTGGCACGGCTTGCTCGTGCCCGCATCGATGGACGGGCACCCGCGCGATGCGATCGCCACGAAACAGCGCTACGTGTACGAATTCGACGTCCTGAATCGCGCAGGGACGTACTGGTTTCACGCACATCCGGATGGCCGCACCGGTGCGCAGATCTATCACGGCCAGGCGGGCCTTCTGATCGTCGATGACGAGGAAGATGCCGCCCTTCCCCTGCCCCGCGGCAGCTACGACGTGCCGTTGATGATTCAGGACCGCACATTTGACGACGACAACCAGCTTGTCTATCTGTCGCAGCAATCCGGTGGAATGATGGGTGGTCGCGGGATGATGGGCAACCGGGGCATGATGGGCGGTGGAATGATGGGCCGCGGCATGATGAACGGCGGGCAAGGCGGCATGGCCGACATGATGGTGCAGATGATGGGTTTCCTCGGCGACCGGATTCTCGTCAACGGCCGGCCCGACTACGTGCTACCGGTCGCCACACGGGCCTACCGGTTGCGTTTCCTGAACGCATCGAATAGCCGCATCTACAAACTCGCTTGGCACGACGGTTCTCCGCTGACCGTCATTGGAACCGATGGCGGCCTGCTCGACCGCCCGCTGCGGCGGTCCTATGTGACCCTGGCACCGGCCGAACGGCTTGACCTCTGGGTGGATTTCAGCGGCAAGCCGATCGGCACTGTCCTGACGCTGCAGAGCCAAACGTTCTCCGGCGACGTCGCCATGGGGGGAATGATGACGCGTACCCGGCTGCCGCTGGGTGCACGCTTTCCGGTCCTGACCGTCAAGGTTGTTCGCCGCGAACACACGAACGACGGCTTGCCCGCTACGCTGGCGCGAGTTCCCGTCGCTCACCCGCGTGACGCGATCAACTTCATGCAGCCGCGCGCGTTCGGCATCACGATGGGCATGATGACGTGGGGCATCGACGGCCGACGATTCGAGATGGACGGCGTAGCGCCGGCGGAAACCGTCAAGGCCGGCACGACCGAAATTTGGGAATTCCGCAACGACGAATCGATGATGCTGATGGCGCACGCGATGCACGTGCACGGCGTGCAGTTCCGCGTGCTCGACCGCGTGGTCGATGCGGAGTTCGCCGGCGCGCGCCACACGCTGTCGGATGGCTATGTCGATGACGGATGGAAGGACACCGTGTTCATGATGCCCGGCGAACGCGTGCGTCTGCTTGTTTATTTCGGAGAACGCACTGGCATGTACCTGTACCACTGCCACATGCTCGAGCACGAGGACTCGGGATTGATGCGCAACTATCTGGTCGAGCGATAGCGGAACGCTTCGCCTGCAGGGCTCGGCTCAAAGCAACGCCATAGGAGGTCAATCGTGAGGATCACCCGCCGCACATTCATTTCGGTCGCCGCCGGACTTGCCTCGGTGGCGACGTTCGGCCGGCACGCGCAGGCGGATGCCGGCGTCGTGCAGGAAAGCGACGCGAATGCCGTCGCGCTCGGCTACAAGACGGACGCGAGCAAGGTCGACAGGACGAAATTTCCAAAGTTTCAGGCTGGACAAGCGTGTGCGAGCTGCCAGTTCTTTCAGGGCAAGACCGGCGACACCGCGGCACCGTGCACGGTGTTTGGCGGCAAGCGGGTCAGCGCGAAAGGCTGGTGTAGCGCCTACATGAAGCGAGCCTGATCGCTCAAAACCACCGGGAGCAGACCATGGAAACACAATGCGTTGTCGCGATCGTTCGACCAGAAACGCTCGATGCGATCGAGAAAGAGATCCACTCGATTGATACACACGGCGTCACGATCACTAAAGTAAAGGGCTTCGGCGCACACCTGAATCCCTATGCCAAACATTGGGAAACCGAACACCTGAAAATCGAGATCTTCACGCGAGCATCGGACGCCGACGCGCTCATCGAGGCCATCATGCGAGTGACGCACGTCGGCGCGCCCGGCGACGGTGTCGTTGCGGTCATCCCGGTCACCGGTTTCTACAGCATCCATACGATGAAACCGGTGGTTCCTTGACCAGAAAGAGGTTGCAAACCATGGTCGATTTTTACCGCGACATCAGGACGTTATCCGCGACCATGCGCAGCACGTCGTCTCGTCGGCCGTGAAACTCCGGCTTCGGATCTCGACGCCGCGCCCTCACGGCGGTGAAAATCGTGCCGACGGGACGCCGGTTGCGACACGGGCGCCGGTCAGCGCCTGGAGCGGCTCATCGGTTCCATCGTCGCAGATGCGCGAGAAACGTATCGGCGCTGACGAATCCAACCAGTTGCGCGTCGGGCGCCAGCCGGCCTTCCTTGCCGTAGAAAATCAGTGCCGGCGGCCCGAACAATCCGAAGCGCCGCAGCATCGCAGTGTCTTCCGCGGTGTTGCGCGTCACGTCGATACGTAGCAGCGTCCAGTGCATGAATTCGTCGATCACGCGCGAATCACGTAAGCGGCTCGGCGCGACCAGTTCCATATTCGCGCGCGCATGGGGCATGATGTGAGAGCTTGGGGAGTTCCGTGAGGATCACGTGAGATCGTGCCCACGATCGTGGATCATGGGCACGATCTATCTGGATCTATGAAGCAGTCAGGCAGTGCCATGCGAGCTGACCGACGTCAGCTTGTCGACCACATTCCAAGGCAGCAGTTCGTCGACGCGGGTGATGACGTGATCAGCGATGTGGGTCAAGACGTATTCCAGATAGGCGCGCGGGTTGATGCCATTGAGTTTGCACGCACCAATCAAGCTGTACATCGCGGCGGCCCGCTCACCCCCGCTGTCGGAACCAGCGAACAGGAAGTTCTTTCTCCCGAGGCTCACGCAACGCAGGGCGTTTTCTGCCAACGCGTTGCTGATCTCGGCTTGCCCATCCTCGCAGAACAGCGTCAGCGCAGTCCAGTGATTCAGCGAGTACTGGATCGCGCCGGCCAGCTCCGACTTGCGCGACAGCGTCGCGAGCTTGGCCCGGATTCTCGTTTCGAAGGCGTCCAGCAGCGGCTTGCTTTTCTCACGCCGCACGCGCTGCCGTTCATCGGGCGGCTTGCCGCGGATGTCGGTTTCAATGCCGTAGAACTCGCCGATCATCTCGAGCAGTTTCTGGGTCTCGTCCGTCGGTGTGCTCGCGTGGATCTCGTAGTACTTTCTCCGCGCGTGGTCCCAACAAGCAGCCTCGCGGATCTTGCCACTTACGTACAACTCGTCGAAGCCGCCGTAGGCATCGGCTTGCAGGATGCCTTCGAATCCGGCGAGATGCGTCTGAGGATGGATGCCTTTGCGATCGCACGAGTACGCGAACCACACCGCAGCCGGCTCCGTCGAGCCCGAACGGCTGTCGTCGCGCACGTACACCCAGAGTCGCCCGGTCTTCGTCTTCTTGTTGCCTGGCGCGAGCACGGGGATCGGCGTGTCGTCCGCGTGCAACTTCGTGCCCGCCATCGTATACCGGCGCAGCGCGTCGGTCAGCGGGCGGCAGAGCGCCTCACACTGTCCGACCCAGCGACCCATGCTGGCGCGGTCAAGCGTCACCCCGTCGCGCGCCGCAATTTCCGATTGTCGGTACAGCGGCGCATGATCTGCGTACTTCGACACCAGAATGTCGGCAAGCAAGCTCGGATGCGCGATACTGCGCTCGATCGGCAGTCCCGGCATCGGTGGCTGCGCGATGTGGCCGCAGGCCGGACAGACCGTCTTGTGCCGGATCGTGCGGATCACCTTGAACATCGCCGCAACACGGGCGAGCTGTTCCGAGACGTCCTCGCCGAGGCACTGCATAGCACCTTCACACTTGGGGCAGATCGAATCCGGTTTGAGCACGCGATCTTCTCGCGTAAGGTGCGGTGGCAGCGGCTCACGTACGGCCGGATCGCTGCTAGTCGTGGACCTTTCTCGTCGGACCTTTGTGTGCTGAACGTCGGCGACACCGCTGCCTGCGGCCAAATCCTCAAGCCGGAGCTCAAGCTTCTCGATCTCTCGGGCAAGTTGTTCCGACTTGCGGCCGAAGTGCATTCGCTTGAGCTTGTCGATCAGGAGCTTCAACCGTGTGATCTCGAGATCGCTTGCGGCGATGTCGCGGCGCAGCTGTTCGATCTCGAGTTCCCGTTCGATGGCCGACGCGCGAGCCTCAGCCAGCATGGCCTTCAGTGCAGCGACATCGTCGGGCAGATCGTCGAGATTCGGCATGCGCCGGAGTTTACGAGCCTCCCGAGCGGTTTACAACACCTACAGCATCGACAGAGGTGCCGTACGGCGGGGCTGCCGCCAATCGATGCCTTCGAGAAGCATCGACAACTGCGCGACCGTGAGCGAGATCTTGCCGCCATCGGCTTGCGGCCAGATGAAGCGGCCGCGTTCCAATCGCTTCGACAGCAGCCAGAGCCCGTCGTCGGTGGCCCAAAGCAGCTTCACGAGATCGCCTCGACGTCCGCGGAAGATGAACACATGGCCGCACAACGGATTCTCCTCGAGCGTCGCCTGTACCTTCGTGGCAAGCCCCTGGAAGCCGCAGCGCATGTCCGTGACGCCCGCAGCAAGCCAGATGCGGGTGCCGGCCGGCAATGTGATCACTTCAGGCATTCCTGCAGGAACGCTTCGGCCCGCTCAGCAGACAGGCCGCGAATCTTCACGCGCCGCTTGCCGATCTCCACCTCGATCTCGCACACGGGCGTCGGCATCGGTACGCCGCTTGTCACCTTCGACGTCGCGTTTCCCGTAGGCTGCGGCGCTGGCAGCATCAACACCGAATCGATCACGTCAACGCTCAGCAACTCCGTGCCTGTCATGGCCGACGGCGCAGCTTCGAGTCCCGGCAGTTCCAGCTTGCCTTCCCGATATTGCTTGCGCCACCCGAACACGACGTTGGCGTTGATGTCGTGCCGCCGCGCGACGATCGACACCGACATGCCTGGTTCCAACGTTTCCCTGATCACTTGCTGTTTGAATGCCCGCGCATACGTGCGATGGGCCGGGCGCGCTGCATTCGGCATAGCTGACCGTCTCCGTCAATCTAAACGCGACTATCATGCGCCAGCAAAATCAGCATCGGGAAACGGTCGGGCCGAGTCGCTTACCGAATCACTGAACGTGAAGCGTTCGAGCTCTTTGCACGTGATGCACCAGTCGGCATAGAAATCGATCATCATGGGCCGACCGCGCGCGTCCGCGAGCGCGCGGTCCAGTTCGGCATTCGAGCGTATCGATTCGAAGCGCGCGCTCGCCTGGGTTGGCCTGCTCGCTGGAACAGACATCTGCATGAAGCCGCCCAGTGGCCGTAACGCATCGAAGTGGCCTGATGCGACGCCGACTAGCTCTGCGACGCCCACTACCAACAGCAACACACCGAGAGCCTTACCGATCCGCTGGATGCCGTGCGCGTTCGGCGGCAACGGATCGATCCCCCGCAGCGTCATGCCCGCGCTCGCGAACAGCATCGCGAGCACCATCATCAACAGCCAATCAGGCAACAGCGAATAGACAAACCAGAGCGCCGCGGCCAACAGCATGAATCCAAGCGTATGCTGCACGGGGATCATCCAACGGCCGGCTTTCGGCAATACGTGCGAGCCAAACGTGCCGAACGCGAGCAACGGCAGCCCCATGCCGATCGCCATTGCGTAAAGCGCCGCCGCACCACCGATCAGGTCGCGACTGTTCGCGATATAGAGCAGCGCACCCGCGAGCACCGGCGTGGAGCACGGACCGACGATCAGCGCGGACAGCATGCCCATCACGAACACGGGGCCCGCGCGCCCGCCCGGCAGCCGGCGGCTCCAGTTCGCGAAGCGGGTCTGCCAGTTGACGGGCATCTGCAGCCGGAACACGCCGAACATGCCGAGCGCAAATACGACCATCAGCGCACCGAACGCGGCCAGCACCCAGCTCCGCTGCGTCAATGCGACGAGCGGCATACCCGCGAGCGCCGCGACGGTGCCGGCACCGGCGTAGGTGAGCGCGAGTCCCTGCACGTAGACGAACGATAGTCTGAAGCCGCGCCACAGCGAAGCCGGTCGCGCGCCCGCGCCGATAACGGCTGCAACGATCGGAATCAGCGGATACATGCAGACCGTGGCCGCCATCAGCAGACCGCCAAGCAGAAAACCGGCGATTTCGGGCAGGCTGATTCCGTTTGCCGGACGCAGATGGATTCCGAACACCGAGAGTGTCGAATGACTTCTCGAGCCGCCGGTCTGAGCAGCAGCCGCCCCGGCATCATCGCCGGTGGCCACACGCGTCACCGTTCCATCTGTGGCAATCCGGAAGGTGCGCATCAATGGCGGATAGCAGACGCCCGCGTCCGCACATCCTTGCGAGGTGACCGACAACGTGACACTGCCTGCTGCGACGGCACGAGGCAGCGTAATGCGAAGATGTAGCGGCCGGTGGTATACCGTGACCATGCCAAACGTCGGATCCTTCTTGACCTCGCCCGGCGGCAGCGCGTCGGGCTTGACCGGCACACCGTCCGCCGCGAAGCTGAAGCGGTCTCGATAAAGGTAGTATCCCGGATGGGTATCGAAGTCGAGATCGACTTGCTGCGGCCCGCCGAGCGACACCTTCAGAGGAAAGGCACTCTCAGGCGGTAGAAGATCGGCCTCGCCGAGCGCGTGGGCGGCGAACGATGCCAGCATCAACAGCACGCCAAGCGCGATGCGCAGCACGAGCGCATGCGCCCAGCGTCCACCGAACGCCCTCGCCGTGGAATGCCATGTGTGCACTGCCGCCTCCATTCAGAGACGCCGCATGCGGGACCGGCCATCGATGGCCGGCCCGCAGGCACGGCTTTACCCCATCAAGACGATTGCTTCACCATTTTCACGATGGTCAGGGTGCCGCCGACATCCTCGACGCGCACCTTGACCTTGTCACCCTGGTGAGCCTGCTTGACCATCGCGGCGTCCTTGGCCTTGTACGCCATCGTCATCGCGGCCATGCCGATATTGGCGAATTCGCCATGCTTGAGCGTGACCATGCCGGTTGCGGCATCGACCTTCATCACCTCCGCATCGGTCAGTGCCGACTCCGAGGCTTTCTTCGATGCGGACGGTTTCATCGACATCCCCTTGCCGGACATGTCGTCGCCGGCGAATGCCGACGATGCGAACGCGCCCATTGCACAAACTGCAGCGGCAGTAATGACAAATTTCTTCATTGAGCTTCTCCAGATTGGATTGAAGGCACCTTCGTGCCGGAAGGAACTGCTTGGTGAATTCCCGCCTGGTCCACCTTGCGCGCACGACGACGCTGCAACAGGAACCAGGCTGCCGGAATGACGAACATCGACAGCAGCGGCGCGGTGACCATACCGCCCACCATCGGCGCAGCGATACGCTGCATGACTTCAGAACCGGCGCCGTGCCCGATCATGATCGGCACAAGGCCGGACAGCACGACGGCAACAGTCATCGCCTTGGGTCGTACGCGCAGCACCGCCCCTTCACGAATCGCGTCGGCCAGCACGGCCTCCGTGAATGGCGCGCCGGCTTCGAGCCGACCGTTCAACGCACCCTTCAGGTACAGCAGCATCACGACGCCGAACTCTGCCGCGACGCCCGCCAGCGCGATGAAGCCGACCGAGGTGGCGACCGACACCGCGTGGCCCAGGCCCCAGATGAACCAGAGGCCGCCCACCAGTGCGAACGGCACGGTCGACATCAGCAGCAATGCGTCGGCCGCCGAATTGAACGTCAGGAACAGCAGCACGAAGATCACGACGAGCGTGACCGGAATGACGGTGCGCAACTTCGCCGCCGCCCGCTCCAGGTACTCGAACTGTCCGGACCATGCGATCGAATAGCCGGGCGGCAGCTTCACCTGCTGCGCGACGGCCTTCTGCATCGCCTGCACGGCCGATTCGAGGTCCGTATTGCGGATGTCGACGTACACATAGCCGGACAGCCGTGCGTTCTCGCTGCGGATCATCGGCGGCCCGTCGGCGATCGTGACATGCGCGACGTCGCCGAGCTGGATTTGCGCGCCCCGATCCGTGACGATCGGCAACTGCCGCAGCTTCTCGAGCGAATCGCGGACTTCGCGCGGATAACGGATATTGATCGGGAAGCGTTCGCGCCCGGCAATTACCTCGCCAACGTTCTCTCCCCCCACAGCCGACGACACGACGGACTGGATGTCCATGACGGATAGGCCGTATCGCGCGGCCGCAAGCCGATCGATGTCGACGTCGATGTACCGTCCACCGTTCAGACGCTCCGCCAGCGCGGACGTCACGCCCGGCACGTGCTTCACCGCAGCTTCGACCTGCGTCGCGATCGTGTCGATCTGCGTCAGGTCAGGTCCGGAAATCTTGACCCCGACGGGTGTCTTGATGCCGGTGGACAGCATGTCGAGCCGGTTGCGGATCGGCGGCACCCATACGTTCGACAGGCCCGGCACCTTGACGGTCCGGTCCAGCTCGTCGACCAGCTTCTCGGGTGTCATGCCGGGCCGCCATTGACTGCGAGGCTTGAACTGGATCGTCGTCTCGAACATCTCGAGCGGCGCCGGGTCCGTGGCCGTGTCGGCGCGGCCGGACTTACCGAACACGGTCGCGACCTCCGGCACTGTCTTGATGAGCCGGTCGGTCTGCTGCAGTAGTTCGGACGCCTTTTGAGCCGAAATGCCCGGCAGCGCGGTCGGCATGTACAGCAAGTCGCCCTCATCGAGCGGCGGCAGGAACTCGCCCCCTAGTCGCGACACCGGAATCGCCGTCAGGGCCAGTGCGACGACGGCAAAACCGATCGTCAACCATGGGCGACGCAGAGTCGCTTCGAGCAGTGGCCGGTACAGCCGGATCAGCACGCGGTTGATCGGGTTCGCGTTCTCATGCGGAATGCGGCCGCGGATCAGGTAGCCCATGAGCACCGGCACCAGCGTGACCGACAGCCCGGCTGCGGCCGCAATCGTATAGGTCTTCGTGAACGCCAGCGGCGAGAACAGCTTGCCCTCCTGCCCTTCGAGCGAGAAGACCGGGATGAACGACAGCGTGATGATCAGCAGCGAGAAGAACAGCGCCGGCCCGACTTCCGCCGCGGACGCGGCAATCAGTTCCCAGCGCTGCGCTGCGTTTATCGGCACGCGAGGATGGGCATGTTCGTAGGCCTCAAGATGCTTGTGCGCGTTCTCGATCATCACGATCGCCGCGTCGATCATCGCGCCGATCGCGATCGCGATACCGCCCAGCGACATCAGGTTCGCGTTCACGCCTTGGTAGCGCATCACGATGAATGCGGCCAACACACCGAGCGGCAGCGACAGGATTGCGACGAATGCGCTGCGCAGGTGGAACAGGAACACTGCGCATACCAACCCGACGACGATGAATTCCTCGATCAGCTTGTCCTTCAGGTTGTCCACCGCGCGTTCGATGAGTTGCGAGCGGTCGTACGTCGTGACGACTTCGACGCCGGGCGGCAGCGAGCGCTTCAGCTCGGCGAGCTTCGCTTTGACCGCGTCGATGGTCGTCAGGGCGTTCTTGCCGGAGCGCATCACGATGACCCCGCCCGCGACCTCGCCCTCGCCGTTCAATTCGGCGATGCCGCGGCGCATCTCCGGGCCGATCTGGATGCGCGCGACGTCGCCGAGCAGTACCGGGGTACCCGCTTCGTTCGTGCGCAGCACGACGTGGCGGAAGTCGTCGAGCGAGCGCAGATAGCCGGACGAGCGCACCATGTATTCCGACTCGGCGAGTTCGACGACCGAGCCGCCCGACGCCTGATTGGCCTTGCCGAGCGCGTCGGCCACCATCGACTGCGTGATGCCGTACGCGCGCAGCTTGTCCGGATCGAGCACGACCTGGTACTGGCGCACCATCCCGCCGATGCTGGCGACCTCAGACACGTCCGGCACGGCCTTCAGCTCGAACTTCAGGAACCAGTCGTTCAGCGCGCGCAGTTGCCCGAGATCGTGCTGTCCGGTCTTGTCGACGAGCGCGTACTCGTACACCCAACCGACACCGGTCGCATCTGGGCCGAGCGACACCGTCGCACCCTGCGGAAGGCGGCTTTGCACCTGATTTAAGTATTCCAGCACGCGCGAGCGCGCCCAATACTGATCGGTCTTGTCATCGAACAGCACGTAGACGAACGCATCCCCGAATGACGAATACGCGCGGATGGTCTTGGCGCCGGGCACGCCGAGCAGCGTGGTCGTCAACGGATAGGTCACCTGATCCTCGATCACCTGCGGTGCCTTGCCTGGATACGACGCCTTGATGATGACCTGCGTGTCCGACAGGTCGGGCAGCGCATCGAGCGGCGTCTCCTTGAGCGAGTAGACACCCCACGCCGCGACGAGGATGGTCACGAGCAGCACCATGAACCGGTTGCGAATGGACCACCGTATGAGATGCGCGATCATTGGACGCCTCCGGCCGGCTCAACCTTCGTCAGTTGGTAGCCGTCATCCGTCTGCTTGAAGGCGAAGTGCACGGCCTGGCCAACCTTCACGTCCGGAAAGGCGTTCGACGCCGGCTTGTTGAACGTCATCGTCATCGCGCCCCAACCAAGCGCGGGAACCGGCTGATGCGAGAACGTCATGTCGGCCGCAGTCACCTTTTCGACCCTGCCGGTGGTCTCGTAGGTTGGTGAAGCGGCTGCCGGCGCGGACGCCGCTGTCGCCGCACCGGCACCCTTCCCGCCCTCCAGCCGCGGCAGCACGGACTTCAGGCTGGCTTCCGAATCGATCAGGAACTGACCGGACGCGACGACGGTGTCGCCGTCGTTCAGGCCGCTCAGCACTTCGGTTTCGTTGCCGACGTCGTTGCCGACCGTCACCGACGCGGGCTGCAGACGGCCGTCGCTGTTTTTGACGATGACGATCGAACGCTTGCCGGTCGTGATGACCGCTTCGGACGGCACGAGCAACCGCGACACGGCCTTCTGGCCGCCGACGCGCACGCGCATCAGCATGCCGGGCGTCAGCTTGAGCGCACTGTTGTCGATTTCAAGGCGCGCCTGAAGCGTGCGGCTACTGGTGGTGATGCCCGGCAGGATCTCGCGGATACGCCCGGTGAAATGCTGCGTCGGATCGCCCGAGAACGTCGCGTCGACGGTCATGCCCGGACGCGCATCGAGCGCGAGCGCTTCCGGAATCTCGACGATCAGCCAGAGCTTCGAGAGGCCCGAAATCTTCGCGAGCGTCTGCCCCGGCGCGACCATCGCACCGTCGCGCACGTTCAGTTCGCTGACGACACCCGCTTCCGGCGATGCCAGCGTGAGGTGCGTTTGCGCCTTGCCGGTACGGTCGAGCGCCGCGATCATGCCGTCGGGAATCGACAGCGCGCGCATGCGCGCACGTGATGCATCGAGCAGACTATGATCCATCCCGCCGCGCTTGAGAGCGAGATATTCCTCCTGCGGCGCGAGCCAATCCGGCACGAATAGCGACGCGATCGGCGCGCCCTTCGCGACGCGTTGCATCGGCGCGCTGGCATACAGGTGATCGATGTAGCCGGTGACACGCGACTGAATGACGTCCGCTCTCGACTCGTCAAACTGCGTCGTGCCAACCGCATCGAAGCCACCGGCCGTATCCTGGCGACGGACGGTCGCGTAGCGTATGCCGAGATTCTGCTGCAAGCCCGGGTCAATCTTGATGCCGCTCGATCCGCCACCTTCGTCCGCGAAGACGGGTTCGAGCTGCATGTTCATGAAGGGCGATTTGCCCGGCTTGTCGAAGTGCTGGTTCGGCACCATCGGATCGTGCCAGTACAGTACTTTTCGGCCGGTTTTCGGGTCGATCTTGTCGCCCGCCGCGGACATCGATGGCGCGGCAGCGCTGGTCGGAAAGCCGTCGCCTGCGTGTCGAGTACCCGCAAAGTAGCCGGCGCCGAGCAGGGCCGCCCCGGCAAACAGCATCAACACTGCGCGCACGAGCGTGGTCTTCGTCATGTTGTTCTCCTTCACTGTGCGGCGGCCATCGTCGATGGCACGACCTGATATTCGAGTTGTGCCCAGGTTTGCGATACCTCGCGCTTGAGGTCGAGCACTTGCAGTTGCGCTTCCAGTTGGGCGCGTCGGGCCGCGAACGTATCCGCGAGCGAGCCGCTTCCGGCGCGATAAGCCGCGTTGGCAAGCTGCACGCGCTGATCGGCGGCCGGCAGCAGCGACTGGCTCAGGTTGGCGATGCGCTCGCGCCCGCTTGCCAGCGTCGCGGACTGCGTGCGGATGTCCGCCTGCACCTGGCGCAGCGTGTCCTCGTAGGTCAGCCGCGCCTTCGTCGCAAGTTCGGTCTTCTGCGCGAGATCACGGTCCTGAAGATTCTTCCGATTGAGCGGCAGCGGAATCGTGACCCCGATCGACACCATGTTCGAATAGGCCCCGCCACGTTGCTGATAGGCGATTTGCCACGTCCAGTTCGGGCTGCGCTCGCTGCTGGCCACCGCGGTATCCGCCTCGGCCACCGCCACGTCGTCGGATGCCGCCACGAGTGTCGGGTGCGCAATGCGCAGTTCGTCCGGCGGCAGCGCGGAGACGAACGATTCGGGCGCCGGCGGCTCCCCCGTCACGTCTGACACCGGTACGGCAGTCCAGCGCGACAGGCCGATCAGCGCCGTCTGGTAGGTCTGCTGCGCCTTGAGAACCTGATCCTGGGTTTGCGCCAGCATCGCTTGCGCCTGAACGACGTCGGCAGCGCTCGCCTTCGCTCCACGGTAGGACGCTTTCGTGGCTGCCAGTTCGTGCGTCATGTGGTCAAGCAAAGCCTGTTGAAGCGCGACCGCCTGCTTGGCGTAGACGGCGTTCAGCCACGCCGTCGCGGTTTGCTGACGGACCGTCGCGAGTTGCATCAGATAACCGGCTCGCTCGCGACCGACCATTTCATCGGCCAGCGCTGAACGCAGTTGCCGCTTCTTGCCCGACACCCACTCCTGCTGGATGCCAATGCGGCGCATCGTCATGAAGTCCTGGCCGATCGTGAAGCGCTGCGCGCCATTGATCGGCAAGTTGTCGACACCGGCCGAGAGCATCGGGTCGGGCAACTGGCCGGCCTTGACGGCCGCCTCGGAGCTGGCGCGAACGGACGCCTGCGCCGCCTGCATCGATGCGGAATGGTCGGTCGCCGATTGCAGCGCGGCGTCGAGCGTGAAAGGTGCTTGCTCGGCGTGAACGACGCCCGCAAGCAGTAGCGCGGCAACAAGAGAATGCGCGCGCATCGAAGCTCGCCGACCCCGCGGCGTGCCGAAAATGAATGGCATGTTCTAACCCCAACGACGGAATCCCATAGGGATTCCACGTCCTGGCAAAGGACGAACCTCACCGCATACGCGGTGAACCTGTCAGCGTGGGATCAGACGAGACGCGGAGGTCGCCACAACCCGTTCGGGTCACGGCTCGGGAGGGAGTCGGCGTAGTGGAAAATGACCGGGCTGACGAGCGCAGCCGGCCGACTGACACTGACCTGCACCGTTGGGTGGTAAAGGCTGCCGAACTGGCACTGGGCGGTCACTTTACAGAAGACGCCCTTCATTTTGGCGTGGCCGGCGGATGCCGACTTCATCAAGTCGCAGCCGGGCATATCGGCTGACATGCTCGAGTCCGTGTTCATGGACATGGTTTGCTGCATCGGACAGTCGCCCGTCAAGCCACTCGCTGCCAGCCCGCTAATGGGCAGCATCGCGCAAAGCAGCAAGAGGATGAAGGTCCGGAGCAATTTCATAACGCGCATTATAGTCCGCCCGTACCGGCGCTTGCATCGGAATTGTACTTATGTTTCCGCCCTTAAACATGCAGTCAACACGTGCACGGTCACGCGTTCGTCTTGGATTTGGGTACGGCGCTTGCGCGATGCGCCCGGCCCGATCCGGGCAGCCCAGTCAAGGAGAATCAAATGGCACACCAACAGTATCAGTCCGGCATCTCCGCCTGCGATGATTGCGCAGCCGCATGCTATCACTGTGCAACTGCATGCCTCAATGAGAGTGAAGTTGCGCAACTCGCGGATTGCATCAAACTAGACCTCGATTGCGCGGCCTTCTGCCGACTCGCGTCGGGCGCGATGGCGCGCGGAAGCGGGCAAACAAAGGCGCTATGTTCGAGCTGTGCAAATATCTGCGAAGCTTGCGCGGCCGAGTGCGAGAAGCACCCTCACGAACATTGCAAGGAATGCGCACTCGCATGTCGAAGATGTACCCAAGAGTGCCGCTCGATGGCACAATAGACTCGGACCACAAAATGAAGGACGACGGCTTCCGCGTCGGCGCGAAAGCCGTCGGTAAATTGATCGTCTGCTGTCCTTTGCTCCCGCGCCATCGCGTACTTTTTATCGTTTCATCACCGGTATCAACGTCGGGCATAAATGGCCATTGGACGGTGGCCATCGGCGAGGAACATCGCGTGGTTCTCTCCGGTTCCGGTACGCACTAATGCTGACCCCGGATCGCAATTACGGATGTGCGGTGCCATGCTCATTCGTTCGATCCCACGCACACGTTGCGCTCCCGATAATGCGGCGTGCGGCGGCATCTTCGGGCAGTTCAGACGGAAATTGTCTATCCACCCGGCGGATCAGTCGCCCCCACTGTGTTGTCCCCGAGGACTCGCATGCTCGGTCTGAAGCGGTCGGGCATCGCTGAACGGCTGATAATCGACAACCCCAAAATCCTGCTCCAGCAGTTCACGCATCTCGTCGACCGCCGATGTCTGTGCATGCCACATTTCGGAACACAGCCGAATCAGAGCATCATGACGCCGGTCAACACCGGTCATGCAAGCATTCAGCGGTTCAAAAAGCTCATAATGGTGCCGGGCGAATATCTCGAGGTACGCGTGGTCAAATGCTCTGCCTGGTTGCGCATGCTCAAGTATTGCAATTGCTGCTTGTTGTTCTGAACGGACCTTCGGCTGGTAGTTGACTCCGTACCAGACACGCAGAAACTTTTGAAGCTGAATGATCTGTTCGCGCTGACCACGGTTTTCCATCCGCGCACTAGACCTAATCTCTACCATTGAGGCCTTCGCGTTTGTCGCCGGATAGGACGGCGTCGGCGATGTCCCTTCATATGCAGACAGTTCGGTACTCCGCCGAGTATCCGTGCCTGCGGCGAGCTCGGTCATTCTGAGTGCAGAATAATGATGATCTATTACCTGCTCCATTAGCGCGACTTCAAATTCCGCTGTAATTCCACGACCGGGCGCGCTCGCGAACGCCATAGTAGGGCCCAAGAATGTTCCCACCATCAGACCCAGTAGCGGGAGTCGCACAATTCTCCTAAGGCTCGTCAAGCGCGCTCGCGGTCGCTCACCCTTCAAGTTTGCAATGCTTTCCATATCGCCTCCGTCGAAGTAGGGCCATCACCGGAAGTCGCAGGGCACGATTCGCTAGTATCAGTGATAATGGCCCGCCGATACCGAGCAGTACATATGCCCGAGGATACCGATGGAAATGCTGAGCACCGAAAATCTTAACTCTCTAAGTTGTGCACAACATGTCGCGTCATTTGCCAGCGCATGATGTGGCCCACGGACCGGCTACGGGCCCGCAAATAATGACATTAAGATGAAGTAAACGTCATGTGTGCGTCATCAAACGGGCTCGGATAACTGCGAGTTGTCGCAAGCCGTTTCGCTCGTCGTGGATTTATTTATTACCAACGCCACCTGTCCGCGTCGTCGGCAGCACCGCAAACGCAAACGTTACCGATGATCTGAACGAACGGGCGAATAAGTCTCATGAAAATTGCATTCATTGCGGCCCGGGCGTCGAAGTGAAATTTTTTTACTTCGCAAACGGCGACAATTTTATTTTGTGCTAGGGTTTGGGCGGCGCATCCCCCAACCCACCAGTTGATCGTTCTCTCTAGCAGAGGTTTTTCTCGTCAGCCGGGCGTGGTACTTCGCCGCCTCGCGCCGCATCCGTGCCTCTTCCGGCGACACGTAGATCGACGTACTGGCCAGCTTGCGCCGTTCGGACTCAGTGAGATCCGACATCACCGCGAGCAGCTGCGCGATCGCCCATTGCGTGAGTCCGCGCGCGCCGCGCACCGAATAGCCGCCCCGCGCTGCGGCGCCGGCTACTGCTTCGTCAGTGTCGACGGGCTCGCCGAATTTCTCGCGGGCTCGCGGCGTCGGCGGGATGACCAACGGCGCCACCAGCGGCAACCCGGGCGGCTTCGCTGCGGCCGCCGCGTCGAGATCCTGGCCGCGATCGCGCCAGTGCGCGCGCAGCGCGTCGACGCACTCGTCGCTGATCGGCACGAAGCGTTGCTTGTTGCCCTTGCCGATCACCTCGAGCAACCAGCTGGCCGGCGTGTCGTCGTCCGCCGGCATCCAGACAAGCGCCGCACGCCTCGCCGCGGCCGCCTCAGCGATCCGCAGGCCACCATCCCCCATCAGCAGCAACAGCGCACGTGCTGTCCGCCAGCGCGGCCCGCTCGGCCCCTGCAGCTCGCTGCGTTCGGCCAGCGTCTCGCGTACGCGCGTCCAGAGGTCAAGCGGTAGTGCTCGCTCGACCTGCAGCTTGCGCACCCGCCTGACGACGCTGGGATCGGAGACGGCCGCCCAAGGGTTGCCGGCCAGATACCGCACCGCGACGAGCCACGTGAATGCCGCGCGAATCGCGCGCACCGCGTAGCGCTGGCTTTCCGGTGACAGGCCACCCGGCGCGAACGGCCGCCACTGGCTGCTCGTGCGCGCGACTGGCGGCCCCGTGAAGCGTTCGCCCGGCGCGGCGAGAAACGCCTTGTAGGCCTCGCAATCCTCAACCCGCATCGACGACAGCGCGACGCCGCGTTCCGCCACGCACCACAGCACGAGGCGCTCGAGCTCCTTCCTGTAGACCCGCTGCGTCGCGGGCCGGTCGTCGTAGCGATGCAGATAGGCCCGCACCGCATCGAGATCGTGCGCCGCGCCGAGATACGCGAACACGGGCGCGCGGTTCGCCCCGTGCGCGCCGGACAGCTCGACGGGCAGCGCCAGGCGCTCGAGCGGGGCCAGCTGCCCGGCGCCGGCGGTGACGCCCGCCGACGTCGGCGCGAGCGCGTCGCCGGCGTCGACGTCGGCCTCGACGGCTGCGCCGATCGACGACGCGTGGCGCCGCAACCAGGCGACCAGCACGCGGGCGCGGCCGACGCCGATGCGCGGTACCGATCGCCACCACTGCCCGCCGCGGCGGTTCGCCACCGAGTATCTCAACGCAGAAAGCATGATCTTCAACTACGCGAGTCGTCTGTCCGAAAGCTATACGGGCGGCCTCTGGCAATTCTTCGAGCTCGACAATGGCGGGTGCTACCTTGCCCCGATCACGTGCGCCGGTTCCAAGTTCAGTGGCCGCTCAACGGCGACGAGGGCGAGACGGGTGCCGACGCGTTCGGGATCGTCGTCACGTTGCTCGTGCTCTGTCACATTGCCGAAGTCACCGGCGACGATCGGTTCGTGGATCGCTATCATCGGCTGCTGGACTATGCATCGCAGCGCCCCGAGTCGGCCGAGATCTCGGCGGCAATCGATTGATGTTGTCGTCACTGCGCCCGGGCATCGTTATGCCCGGGCTTTCTCGTCTTCTCACGGAGGCATATGATGCTGGACTTCAAACAATTGAACGACCCTGAGCGCCGGGAGAAATGTCGTAAGGAACGCGAAGAGCAGGAAGCTAAAGCCGAAGCACACGAAAGGGCTTTGCGTCGCGAACTGAACATCTGCATTGAGGCGTTGGACTATCAGTTCTCCAACAGGACGAACGAAGTCTCGTTCGTAACTGCCAGTCGAGAATGAACAGCTACCTACCCTTGTCAGAAAAGCAGGAAAAGTGGCTGCTCGATATTGCGAAGCGTGTGCGTGACACACTCGATGGCGAGATCCAGAAGCTGGTCCAGCGCCATGCTGCAGGCGACACACTGGGCCAACTGTCACGGGGCGGCGCTATGGAGCCAATGCGGGGTCGGCATAAGGGCGCCACTTGAGGGGCGGCACATAGGCGCCAGTCCAAGGGCGGCGTAATGGCGCCACGTTAGGGGCGGCGCATAGGCGCCAGCAGCATCAGGGCGAGAACGCGGTTCGAACTTTCCGAGTCGGTACGCTCCGTTCTTTTTGAACGGAGCGTCCATGGCCAACAGGAGGTTCGAATTGTTTGAATACCGCCAAGTCCTTGTCCGCATGCGGCAAGGCGATTCTGACCGCGACATCGCGCGCGGCGGTTTGATGGGGCGCAAGAAGCTGACGACCGTGCGCCGCGAGGCTGAAGCGCGTAGTTGGCTGGATCCGGTGCAGCCGCTGCCGGACGACGCTACGATCGCGGGTGTCTTCGGGCGCACGCCGCACCTGCCGCACACCTGTGTGTCGACGGTTGAGCCATATCGCGAACAGGTCCGCGAATGGCTTGCCGCCGGCGTTCAGGGCACCACGATCCATGCCGCCCTTCAACGCAATCATGGCTACGCCGGCAGCTATTGTGCCGTGAAGCGCATGCTGCGCCATCTGGCTGCCGAGCGCAGCGTGGCCACCACAACGATCCTCGACTTCGCACCGGCCGACGCCGCGCAGGTCGACTTCGGCGCGGGACCCGTGCTGACGGTCGAGGGCATTGCGGTCCGGACGTGGATCTTCGTGATGACGTTGTGCTGGTCGCGCCACCAGTATGCCGAGATCGTGCTGGACCAGACCGTCGAGACGTGGCTCGCCAGCCACCGGCGCGCCTTCGAATGGTTCGGCGGCTGTCCCGACCGGGTCATCATCGATAACGCGAAGTGCGCGATCATCCGGGCGTGTCGATACGAGCCGGCGGTGCAACGCTCGTACGCCGCGCTTGCCGAGGGATATGGATTCCGGATCGACGCCTGTCCGCCGCACGATCCCCAGAAGAAGGGCGTCGTCGAATCGGGCGTCAAATACGTCAAGAAGTCCTTCGTGCCGCTGCGCGAGTTCCGGGATCTGGCCGACGCCAACCGGCAACTGCGCGAATGGGTGATGCAGCAGGCCGGCACTCGTATCCACGGCACCGTCCACGAACGGCCGCTGACGCGCTTCGGCGTCGAGCGCCCGTTGCTCGCTGCATTGCCGGACGTGCCGCCGGTACTGTCGGTCTGGAAGGAGGTGGCGGTCCATCGCGACGGCCACGTCGTCTACAAGCACGCGCTGTACTCTGCACCGTTCACGCTCGTCGGCAAGTCGCTCTGGCTGAAGGCGACCGATACGGTCATCCAGCTGTTCCATCGGCATGAACTCGTCGCAACCCATCCGCGGCAGCGGGCCGGCGGTCGCCACACGGTGCGAGATCACCAGCCGCCCGAAGCGCAGGCCTGGCTCGAGCACGATCCGCAGTGGTGTCTGGCGCGCGCGAAGGAGATCGGGCCGTCGTGCCACGGCGTGATCCTCGCGCTGTTCAACGACAAGGTGCTCGTCAACCTGCGCGGCGCGCAGGGGATCATCCGGCTGCGACAGAAAGTCGGCGATCAGAGGCTGGAAGCAGCCTGCGAGCGTGCGCTCGCGTTCAGCAGCGCGAAGTACAGCACCATCAAGGGCATCCTCGACAAAGGCCTGGACAGCGAACCGGTGCCGCGTCCCGCGTCGGCCCCGACTGGCGCTTACCAGAACGGCGGCCGCTTCGGCCGTGATCTCCAATCCCTGCTGATCCACTGACACCATGAACCCGAGTCCCGAATTGAATTCCATCCTCAAACAGCTGCGCCTGTCCGGCATCCTCGACTCGCTTGAGCAGCGCAACCGTCAGGCGATCGACGGGCAGCTCGCCTATACCGAGTTCCTTGCCATGCTGCTGCACGACGAGGTTGCCCGTCGCGAACACAAGAAGCTCGGCACCCGTCTGCTGCGCGCCGGCTTCGCGATGGGCAAGACGCTCGAGACGTTCGACTTCGACCGGCTGCCTACGTTGAACCGCTCACACGTTCATGATCTCGCGACAGGCCGGTATCTCGACGAGAAGGTCGCGATCCTGATCGCCGGTCCAACCGGCACCGGCAAAAGCCACTTGGCCCAGGCGCTGGGCCACTGCGCCGCCCGCCAAGGCCGCGATGTGCTGTTCATCTCGCAGACCGAGCTGCTCAAGCGATTGAACGCCGCGCGCGCCACCGGCGCCTATGACCGCAAGTTCCAGCAGTACGCCCGGGTGCCGCTGCTGATCGTCGATGACTTCGCGCTCAAACCGCTACGTACCCCGCAGGACGAGGACTTCCACGATCTCGTCGCGGCCCGCTACGAGCACGCGGCGACCATCCTGACGTCGAATCTCGACTTCGGTGAATGGGGCGCCGCGTTCCCCGACAACCGCATCCTCGGCACCGCCACACTCGACCGACTACGCCACGGCGCCTACCGGCTCGTCCTCGAGGGCGACAGTTACCGCACCCCGAAACCGATGCCAGATCCCCCTCAAAATGCAGTTGCCAAAAACGGCAAAAAACCGCAACCTTGAAACCGTTCGAATCCGCGTTTTACCCCCGGTTCTGCTGGCGCCATTACGCCGCCCATCCCCGGCTCCTTTACGCCGCCCCGCGACACCGTTTCCCGATGCTGATTTTGCTGGCGCATGATAGTCGCGTTTAGATTGACGGAGACGGTCAGCTATGCCGAATGCAGCGCGCCCGGCCCATCGCACGTATGCGCGGGCATTCAAACAGCAAGTGATCAGGGAAACGTTGGAACCAGGCATGTCGGTGTCGATCGTCGCGCGGCGGCACGACATCAACGCCAACGTCGTGTTCGGGTGGCGCAAGCAATATCGGGAAGGCAAGCTGGAACTGCCGGGACTCGAAGCTGCGCCGTCGGCCATGACAGGCACGGAGTTGCTGAGCGTTGACGTGATCGATTCGGTGTTGATGCTGCCAGCGCCGCAGCCTACGGGAAACGCGACGTCGAAGGTGACAAGCGGCGTACCGATGCCGACGCCCGTGTGCGAGATCGAGGTGGAGATCGGCAAGCGGCGCGTGAAGATTCGCGGCCTGTCTGCTGAGCGGGCCGAAGCGTTCCTGCAGGAATGCCTGAAGTGATCACATTGCCGGCCGGCACCCGCATCTGGCTTGCTGCGGGCGTCACGGACATGCGCTGCGGCTTCCAGGGGCTTGCCACGAAGGTACAGGCGACGCTCGAGGAGAATCCGTTGTGCGGCCATGTGTTCATCTTCCGCGGACGTCGAGGCGATCTCGTGAAGCTGCTTTGGGCCACCGACGACGGGCTCTGGCTGCTGTCGAAGCGATTGGAACGCGGCCGCTTCATCTGGCCGCAAGCCGATGGCGGCAAGATCTCGCTCACGGTCGCGCAGTTGTCGATGCTTCTCGAAGGCATCGATTGGCGGCAGCCCCGCCGTACGGCACCTCTGTCGATGCTGTAGGTGTTGTAAACCGCTCGGGAGGCTCGTAAACTCCGGCGCATGCCGAATCTCGACGATCTGCCCGACGATGTCGCTGCACTGAAGGCCATGCTGGCTGAGGCTCGCGCGTCGGCCATCGAACGGGAACTCGAGATCGAACAGCTGCGCCGCGACATCGCCGCAAGCGATCTCGAGATCACACGGTTGAAGCTCCTGATCGACAAGCTCAAGCGAATGCACTTCGGCCGCAAGTCGGAACAACTTGCCCGAGAGATCGAGAAGCTTGAGCTCCGGCTTGAGGATTTGGCCGCAGGCAGCGGTGTCGCCGACGTTCAGCACACAAAGGTCCGACGAGAAAGGTCCACGACTAGCAGCGATCCGGCCGTACGTGAGCCGCTGCCACCGCACCTTACGCGAGAAGATCGCGTGCTCAAACCGGATTCGATCTGCCCCAAGTGTGAAGGTGCTATGCAGTGCCTCGGCGAGGACGTCTCGGAACAGCTCGCCCGTGTTGCGGCGATGTTCAAGGTGATCCGCACGATCCGGCACAAGACGGTCTGTCCGGCCTGCGGCCACATCGCGCAGCCACCGATGCCGGGACTGCCGATCGAGCGCAGTATCGCGCATCCGAGCTTGCTTGCCGACATTCTGGTGTCGAAGTACGCAGATCATGCGCCGCTGTACCGACAATCGGAAATTGCGGCGCGCGACGGGGTGACGCTTGACCGCGCCAGCATGGGTCGCTGGGTCGGACAGTGTGAGGCGCTCTGCCGCCCGCTGACCGACGCGCTGCGCCGGTATACGATGGCGGGCACGAAGTTGCACGCGGACGACACGCCGATCCCCGTGCTCGCGCCAGGCAACAAGAAGACGAAGACCGGGCGACTCTGGGTGTACGTGCGCGACGACAGCCGTTCGGGCTCGACGGAGCCGGCTGCGGTGTGGTTCGCGTACTCGTGCGATCGCAAAGGCATCCATCCTCAGACGCATCTCGCCGGATTCGAAGGCATCCTGCAAGCCGATGCCTACGGCGGCTTCGACGAGTTGTACGTAAGTGGCAAGATCCGCGAGGCTGCTTGTTGGGACCACGCGCGGAGAAAGTACTACGAGATCCACGCGAGCACACCGACGGACGAGACCCAGAAACTGCTCGAGATGATCGGCGAGTTCTACGGCATTGAAACCGACATCCGCGGCAAGCCGCCCGATGAACGGCAGCGCGTGCGGCGTGAGAAAAGCAAGCCGCTGCTGGACGCCTTCGAAACGAGAATCCGGGCCAAGCTCGCGACGCTGTCGCGCAAGTCGGAGCTGGCCGGCGCGATCCAGTACTCGCTGAATCACTGGACTGCGCTGACGCTGTTCTGCGAGGATGGGCAAGCCGAGATCAGCAACGCGTTGGCAGAAAACGCCCTGCGTTGCGTGAGCCTCGGGAGAAAGAACTTCCTGTTCGCTGGTTCCGACAGCGGGGGTGAGCGGGCCGCCGCGATGTACAGCTTGATTGGTGCGTGCAAACTCAATGGCATCAACCCGCGCGCCTATCTGGAATACGTCTTGACCCACATCGCTGATCACGTCATCACCCGCGTCGACGAACTGCTGCCTTGGAATGTGGTCGACAAGCTGACGTCGGTCAGCTCGCATGGCACTGCCTGACTGCTTCATAGATCCAGATAGATCGTGCCCATGATCCACGATCGTGGGCACGATCTCACGTGATCCTCACGGAACTCCCCAAGCTCTCACATCATGCCCCATGCGCGCGCGAATATGGAACTGGTCGCGCCGAGCCGCTTACGCTTGATCGGCACGACCTGCAGGTGCTCGCAGGTGCGAACGCACTTCGCTCGCTCGCCGGCGATAACCGACGCGACGCGCTCTGGCTGGCTGCCGCTGCCGTGCCTGATCGAGATCTGCTGCGCGGCACCGAATGTGACGACGCGGCGCCGGCATTGCCTCGGGCATCGGAGGGTCACGAGATCGTGACGGACTATCGAGCGATGGGCTTCACGCTCGGCCGGCATCCGCTGGCGCTGCTGCGCGATCGCCTCGCGCTGGATCACCTGCAGTCGGCAGAGCAACTGGCGACGTTGCGCAGCGGCCAGCTCGCGCGCGCGTGCGGATTGGTCACGGTGCGGCAGCGGCCGGGCACGGCGAACGGCGTGCTGTTCATGACGCTCGAGGACGAGACCGGCCAGGTCAACGTGATCCTCTGGCCCGGTCTGCTGGAGAAATTTCGGAAGGAGGCGCTCGGCGCCGCGTTGCTCGCGGTCTACGGCGTGTGGCAGGCCGAAGGGAACGTGCGGCATCTGATCGCCAGCAATCTCGTCGACAGGAGCGAGTTGCTCGGTGCACTGCCAACGACGTCAAGGGAGTTTTGCTAACGCTTACGCGTTCTCCATGACGATACTAAAGCGGCGTCTTGTATGCGCTGTGCCAAATCGTGAGGGCACCCCCTAGCTTAGCGCAAGCTTCACCGCGATATTGCACACCGAACCTAAAAGACTCGCGAATCTTTCGGGCCACCCCATGTGATCGACAAGCCATCAGGATTGAAGTCAGCGGCAATTTTTCCCCCGTCATCCTTATAAACCTCCAGCTCGTCGATAAATCCATTTTTCAATATCAATACGAAATTAATATATGGCCCATAATTTCGCACTGTGTCGACATCCTCTTGGACAGCCGTTATCAGAGGTCCGGTCGCGTCACCGTATTTTTTATCACTGCTTGTCACGAGGCGGAGCGATCCCTCTTCATCAATTGGACTTGCGCGTGCAGCTAATATCTGTGCCATTAAGATATCGCCATTCGGCACCCCACAGGTCGCCATCCTGCGCAAGAGGGCGACTTCCAATTGACTCAGCTCTCGAAACTGAGAAATATTCATTCGCAAACTCCCAATGCCCGTCCCACATAGAAATTTAAGTGTTTAATACGGAATCCCAGATGGCCGATAAAAGTACGTTCCAATATTTACATCACCAGACGGTAACGGAAAGACGCGATAAATATAGTTCGGTGTGACGCCCCAAAATGGGCCACCCACATCCCCTATTGGAGGAAGATGGGCGCCGATCTCTGCGCGCGCGGCATCCGGATCGCTTACGTGTCTGTCGCCGTGCCCCCATATATAACTACCCGCAAGTTGAAACGAATCCGTACCTACGATCGTGCCAGTCAATCCGTCCGGGTCGGACCGATTGACCGGGTTGTTTCCGACATATGCATACAGGTTTTGATCATCGCGACTGCCAACAGGGTCGGTCTGGAAGAATCGTCCCAGCCCCGGTGAATAGAACCTCGCTTTATAATAGTACAGTCCGAGCGAACCGATCAGTTGCTGCCCCGTGTAGCGGAACCGCGTGCCACTCGTTGCGTTCGGCTCACCAAACGGACCGTAGGTATAGATTGCCGTTTTGGCCCCCGATGTATTCGCCGTCGCGACGACGCTCCCCAGTTGATCCGTGTAGAACCAATTCTTGTTCGTGGTCCCTGATCCTTCGTACCAAACGAGCGGATTGTCTGCACCGGAACCATGAACATAGCGCCGGAGGATATTGCCCGACGAATCGTATTCGGCGACGAGTTTCGTGTCGTCGTACAGCATGTTCGTCGTGAGACTGCCAAGACCGTTCGGTTCAACAGTCTGGCGCAGGCGACCTTCTGCGTCGTACGCAAGACTCACTGTTGAGAACAATCCAGTAGTACCAGATACGAGGCGATTGTCGAGATCGTAACCATACGACCAACCGCTGTAGCTAGCCACGTTTCCGTTGTTGTCGTACCCGACAGAACCGCCAGCAGCCGTCGTGTAACGATTCAGGCCATCCGCGGTATAACTCTGGCTACCGGTCGTTCCACCGCTCCACTGGTACGCGAGGTTGCTCGGTGTGACGCTGGTTACATCCAGAATTTGATTACGTGCGTATACGAACTGCACCTGGTCGCCCGGCGCAGTCAACGCATTCGTCAGCGTTGCTAGCCCACCTTGATTGTCGTACCCGCGTTGAATCGACGTTCCATTCGCGAACGTGAGGGTGGTAGCCCGGCTCAGGTCGTCATAGGTGTACGTTGCGAGTGCTGTGCTTCCGTTCTCCTTGATCACACTCGGCCGATTCAACGCATCGTAGCTGGTAGTCGTATTGAACCCATCCGGCCACGTCGTCTGGGTCCGATTTCCTGCGGCATCGTACTGGAAATTGAGCGTTCTTCCCCCCGCCGTCGTGTTGAGCAATCGACCTGCGTTGTCCCAAGCATAGGACACCGCGTAACTGCCGTTCGCGTACTGCGACGCGGTGCGTAGTCCGCGCAGGTCATAACCGAACTGAACATTGTTAGCGCTGCTCGGATAGGTACGTGCGGTCAGGCGGTTCAGGTTATCCCAGGTCTGGGTGATCGTGCCCCCGCTACGTCTGCGGATGGTAACCACGTTCCCGTTCGGATCGTAGGTATAGCCGTCGTAATCATTGCTGTTCGCCGAGCCTGGTGTGTTGGCCAGCGGGTAGTATCGGTTCGTCAGACGGTCGAAACCATTGTATGCATAGACGGTCAGATTGTTCTTCGCATCAGCGCTCGAATTGAGTTTACCGTTCGGCGTATAGGTGTATTGCACATAGTTCTGTTGCTGCGCCGTGCCTGTCGCTTTCTGGATGGTGTTGATCGAATCGTCGACGTTGTACACCGTCGTCGTCACTCTGTTCCCCCCGTCTGCAGCGGCAAGATACTGCGTTTGCTGATATGGCCGATCGAGATCGTCATATGCCGTGTCGGTGATCGGCACTGGTGCTGCCTCTGTTGGGCAAGTCGTCGCCGATGCAGTCAGCGAAGGGCCCCATGCCCGGATAACTTTTCCTGTCGCACTGTACCGCGAGCAGTTTGTCAACCATTGAGCGCCGATCTGCCGGGCGACAGCAATTGGCCGGCCGTCCGCATCATAGGTGGTCTGAGTTTGCTTCCCCAGCGCATCCGTGACCACGGTCGGGCGCCGTTCGCTGTCGTAGCTAGTCGTCACCGTATCGGTCACGTCAGTACGCGGCCCGTCCACCACGGTCAGGTTGCCGATGTCGTCATAGGTGTACGTGGTCGTGAGATTCAGTGTTCCCGTGCCGGCGTCGACTGTCGTGGTCGCGGGCACTTCGTGGTGCGCCCAATCATAGGTCCGCGTCGTCGCAGTGGAATTCGATGCGCTCGTCTTGACCGTCGTCTTCCACAAGAGATACATCGTCGGGAAGCCCGTCGGTGTCCAGGAATAGTAATCATAGGCTGTCCATGGCGCTACCCCGCTCGCGTCAACCGGCGAGGTAACGGTCGCGATGTCGCCCCAGGGCGCATAGGTGTACGTCGTGGCATTGCCTCGCGCATCGGTTTCAGTTGCAACCTTGTTGTAGGCACTCTCATAGGTGAAGCTTCGAGTGAGCGGTGCGAGACCTGAGCCGGATGGTGCGAACTGCGTGATCGACTTCACGTTCTGCGTGCAGCGTTTCTCCGAGCTCGCACAGGATGCATCGTCGTACGTGTACGAGAAGCCATTCCCCTGAGGCAAAGTCTTGGTAATCAGCCGCCCCTGTCCGTCGTAAGCGAATTGGGTGACGTTGAACAGCGGATCCGCTTGCTGCAACACATTCCCGAGCACATCGAGATAGCTGAGCCTCGTGATACCACCCGGCGCAGATTCAAGAGCTCGCGATCCAGCGAAATAGTAGCTGTATGTCTTGCCTCGCGCGTTCGTCTGCGTTTGGACTCGTCCAAGGCTGTCATAGACGTTCGTCACGCCGGCGGTGGACGGGAAGCTCGGATAAAAGATTTGCGTTATCTGACCGGGCAACCCATAGCCGTATGTCGTGCTCTTCGACAACGTGTCGGTGAAGGTCGTCAGATTGCCATTCGCGTCGTAGCCATATTGAACCGTTCGAGCGCCGTCAGAGACCTGGCTAATCCGTCCGTTCGTATAGCTGAAATTTAGTGTGCGCCAGAAGCCGTTGCTGACGCTGGTCAAGTTGCTTCCGGTGTAGCTGTAGTTGACCTGCGTGCCGTTGGCGTCTTTGTAGGTATCGATGTTCCCCGACGAATTGAAGTGCATCGAGTTATGGTGAACGGTGTCGTACGTGTAAGTGCCATCCCCGTTCAGTATCAGCTTCGAAGAATTCCCCGGGGGTGGGTTGAAACTACCGTCCGGCAACTTCACGAACACCTCGCCATTCAGACCTTGTGTGACGATCACGGTATTGTTGATCAGCTGATCGCCGAACCACCGTTGCCCCAAAGTCGCAATGACCAATTTTTCAATCGGGTGTGACGCATCAGTAAGCAGATCCGACGACGCCTTCATCTCGACCAACGCGGCTACCGCATCGAGCGCTGAATCTTCCCCCATTCCCTGATAACCGTCGGAATTTACCTTTGCGGTCACGCTGAAGTTGTGAGCCCAGCCCTTCCCAAGCACACTGTCCTGATTCTTGGCGCTCGAACTATATATGCGGCTGAAGGTGAGGCGCTGCGGAAAGAGGCCCACACCTGACGATAGGTCATCGCGGCTGTACGTAAAATTCCCGGCCGCCAGGCCGATGGGGTCGGCAACGAAATTGAATGGCTCGCCTTGGAGAGACGTCCCACCTTGGAGAGACGGCGCAAATCGGAAGCTGCCATCGCTTAGGACGGTCACCGGAAGGTTGTACATCGAAGGCGGAAACGGCGACGCGACCTGCGCCAACGGGGAAAGGGTGGAGAGAAACTGACCCAGGGTCATGTATCCTCCGGCGAGGTTCCCCGTGATCAACGCACCCAGAAATACGGGGTGTTAACGCGCGCGCAGAATTGACCCACCTGACGGTGTGATTTGCACCGAAATTTGACCCACGTGATTGAATGTCCTGCTCAATATTTGAGCAGGAGATACAGAGGTGATCACGGTGGGCATGCTGGCCAAGATCAGGCGGATGTATTTCCGCGAGAAGGTGCCGTTGCGGGAGATCGCGCGGCGAACGGGGTTGTCCCGAAACACGGTACGGACATGGCTAAAACAGCCGGAAGCGGCAGAGCCGAAGTACCCGAAACGGGTCAGTCCGAGCGTGGTGGACGAATGGGCCGGGCAGCTTGAGGAATGGCTGCGCACGGACAGCCACCGCCCGAAACGGGACCGGCGCACGGCGCGGTTCATGTTCGAGGCGATCCGCGCGCAGGGATTCAGCGGAAGCTATACGCGCGTGAGCGAGTTCGCGCGACGCTGGCGCGAGCAGCAGACGCAGGCTCCGCGCCGACAGGCCTACGTGCCGCTGGCGTTTGAGCTGGGCGAGGCCTTCCAGTTCGACTGGAGCTGCGAATACGTCTTCGTCGGCGGACTGCGCCGACGCCTTGAGGTCGCCCATGTGAAGCTGAACGCGAGCCGCGCGTTCTGGCTGGTAGCCTACCCGACCCAGAGTCACGAGATGCTGTTCGACGCGCACGCGAAGGCGTTCGCCGCGTTCGGCGGCGTACCGCGCCGGGGCATCTATGACAACATGAAGACGGCCGTGGACAAGGTCGGGCGTGGCAAGGCGCGCACGGTCAACGCCCGCTTCGAGGCGATGTGCAGTCACTACCTGTTCGAGCCGGAGTTTTGCAATCGCGCGGCCGGGTGGGAGAAAGGCATCGTCGAGAAGAACGTGCAGGATCGGCGTCGGCAGATCTGGCATGAAGCGGCCCAGCAGCGCTGGGCGTCGCTGGAAACGCTGAACGACTGGGTGTCGCAGCGGTGCCGCCAGGCTTGGCAGATGCGGCATCCGCAGTGGCCGGAGTTGACGGTCGAGGACGTGTTGCAGGACGAGCGCACGCGCCTGATGCCGAACCCGCGTCCGTTCGACGGCTACGTCGAGCAGTTCCTGCGCGTGTCGTCGACCGGCCTGATCCACTTCCAGCGCAACCGCTACAGCGTGCCGA
The DNA here is from genome assembly GCF_002223045.2 of Burkholderia sp. HI4860. Classification (NCBI taxonomy): domain Bacteria; kingdom Pseudomonadati; phylum Pseudomonadota; class Betaproteobacteria; order Burkholderiales; family Burkholderiaceae; genus Burkholderia; species Burkholderia sp. HI4860. Next base: position 204,342 of record NZ_NKFO02000004.1, read on the forward strand.
CCGAGTTCGTGAACCAGCTCGTGAGTGTGCGCAGCTATCCGGCGTGGCTAAGCGTGGTCGCCGACGACCGGGAGATCGCCCGTCACACGCGCAGCTTCGAGCGGCACATGACGTTCTACGACTGGCAGCACTACATCACGCTGGTCGAGCGCAAGCCCGGTGCGCTGCGCAACGGCGCACCGTTCGCGACGATGCCGCAGCCGCTTCAGGACTTGCAGCGGCATCTGCTGAAGCATCCCGGCGGGGATCGCGTGATGACCGAGGTGCTGAGCGCGGTGCGCGAGCACGGACTCGATGCGGTGTTGCTGGCCGCGCAGACCGTGTCAACCTCGGCCGTAATTTCCCCAGAAGTGTCGAAGTAAAATTCCCCACCCTGTTCGGACGGTGATCAACCGGCGACGTGATCGAATGGGTTCCTTCGGGGGCGGCCCGGGCGCCGGCGAGCCGGTTCAGCGGGCACGGGGTTCAGGGAAGACAGACGGTTGCGCAGATGGTCCGGCAGCAGATCGGCGTGTTCTCGCAGGCGGTACGATGTGCCTTCGATCTGCACGACGATCGCGTGGTGCAGCAGCCGGTCGAGCAACGCCGCGGCCACCACGCTGTCGCCGAACACGTCACCCCATTCACCGAAGCTGCGGTTGGACGTCAGGATGATCGCGCAGCGCTCGTAGCAGGCGTTGACGAGCTGGAAGAACAGATTGCCGCCGTTGGAGCCGATGGGCAGGTAGCCGATCTCGTCGACGATGAGCAGGCTGTTACGGGCAAGGAAGCGCACGCGCTGCGCCAAGTTGCCTTCCCGTTCGGCCTTGGCCATCGAGTTCACGATCTCGGCCAGAGAGCCGAAGTAGACGCTCTTGCCCGCGCGTACGGCTTCCACGCCCAGCGCAATGGACAGGTGCGATTTGCCCGTGCCGGGCGGCCCCAGGAAGTGAACGGTCTGTCGTCGTTCGATGAACTCGAGTTGCGCAAGCGTCATGATGCGATCGCGATCCAGGCTCGGCTGGAAGCTGAAGTCGTAGCCGGCCAGCGTCTTGATCGTGCCGAGCCGCGCGGTCTGCAGCGCCATCCGGATGCGGCGTGTTTCGCGTGTCGTGAACTCCTCGCCCAGCAACGTTTCCAGCACTTCGAGCATCGAACTGTCGCCTTGCTCGAAGCGGTTCAGGGTGGCATCCAGCGTTTCGAGCGCGCGCGGCATGCGCAGGCCGACGAGATAGCGCCGGATGCGCTCCAGTGTCGAGGCAGGCATGCTGTTCATGCGGTCCTCCCGGCTTCTGCGAGACGTCTTGCGACCTGGTCATAGAACGACAAGGGCCGGCGAGCCACGCTCGCCGTCACCGATGGCACGGGGTGCCGTGCCGGCTGCTTACGCTGGTTTGCACGCCGATGACCGGGCAACAGCGAGGTTCGTCGCCGGCCTTCCAACACGGGATGCACCGCCAGCAGTTCACCGTCCTCGTAGATACGGATCTCGTGAGCCAGACTGTGGACGTCGAGCACGCGCTTGCGCGTACGATCGGGCACGCTGTAGTAGTTGCCGCCGACCGAGACGAGACCTTCGTGGCTCACGCGCCGCTCAAGCCGGATCACGCCGTTGAAGGTGCCGGCCGGCAACGCCTGCAGCGTAGGACGCTCCTCACTGAAGTGCTGAGCGACGACGCGGTGCGTGGTGCCGTGCACGCGGACATTGGCAACCGTGTCGAGCCACTCGCGCAACTGTCGGTTCAGGTCGGCGAGATTCTGGAAGCGACGCGCCAGGAAGAAGTCCTGCCGGATATAGCGGTACGGCCGCTCGACCTTGCCTTTGGTCTTGGCGCGATACGCCTTGCAGGCGCGCGGCGCGAAGCCGTAGTGCTGCGCAAACGCGACCAGCTTCGCGTTGTAGACGATGTGCTTCTCGACTTCGCCCAGCACAGCCGCCTTCATCCGGTCGTACAGAATCTCGTGCGGAGCGCCGCCGAGGTGCTCGAACGCTTCCATGTGGCAGCGCAGGACGGTCTGCAGGTCCTGATGCTCGACGAAGCGTCCCCAGAGATAACGGCTGTGTCCAAGCACGATCGAGAACAGCCAGATCGAACGTCGCTGGCCAGGCGCGTCGTCGAACTCGACATTGAAGTGGGCGAAATCCACCTGCGCTTGATGCCCCGCAGGCGTTTCAAAGCGCACCTCGAAGCCGCGCTGGCGTGGGGGGCGGACCTCCCGAACGAGATCGCCCAGCGCCGTGCGGCCGCCCGCGTAACCCATGGCTCGAATCTCGCGCAGCAGACGCTCGACGCTCAGGTCGGGAAACTCGCGGACACGTTCGGTGACGTAGTGGACGAACGGATCGACCACGCACGGTCGCGGTGCGCGCGGACCGTAACGCGGCGCCTGAACGCCATTCCTGATGTATTTACGAACGGTCTTGCGGTCCATACTCAGTCGAGCAGCGATGGCCGAAATACTCAGCCCTTGCCGATGCAATTCCAGAATCGTCATCACTTCCTCCAGCTCGACCACCGACACCCCCACGACGGATCTCCAGGGCGATATGGTCGGCGATCGACAGGACGGCGCCGCTACCGCGGCGCCGTCAGACAAAAAACTGGGGAAAATTACTTCGACGAAAGTGGGGAGTATCTATCCGACGCTGACAGACCGCGCTCGACTCGGGCCGCCCCAGTGGCGATCACGTCCTCAACGTATTGAGCCGCCTGAAGGCTCCGGCCGACCGGAAGGTCATGGCCGTCACCGCACTCAACCTGAACGAAGAACCTGTCGCGGATGTCGGCCGCTATGAACGCCTGCGCGCAACCGAACCGGAGCACCGCCATGTCCAATGAAGTCATCGCCCGCCTCAAGGAGCTGAAGCTGCACGGCATGGCCAGCAGCTGGGCGGAACTGTATGCGCAGTCCCGCCACACTGAGTTCGACCCGGAACGCTTCATGCAGCAGTTGCTACTGGCCGAAGGGGCCGAGCGCGAAGTGCGCTCGATTGGTTACCAGATGGCGGCAGCCCGCTTCCCGGCGCACCGCGACCTCAAGGGCTTCGACTTCGCGCAGGCGCGTGCCGATGAAGATCTGATCCGTGAGCTGTACCAGATGAAGTTCCTCGACAGCGCGCACAACGTCGTGTTCATCGGTGGGCCGGGCACGGGCAAAACCCATCTGGCCACGGCCATTGGCATCGAAGCCGTCCAGCGGCACGGCAAGCGTGTGCGGTACTTCTCCACGATCGAGCTGGCCAACGCACTGGAGCTGGAAAAAGCCGCGGGCAAGCAGGGGCAGCTCGCGCACCGGCTCACGCACGTCGATCTGGTGATTCTGGACGAAATGGGCTATCTGCCATTCAGCCAGACCGCCGGGGCACTGCTGTTCCACCTGCTCTCGAAGCTGTACGAGCGCACCAGCGTGGCGATCACGACCAACCTGAGCTTCGGGGAATGGGCCAGTGTGTTCGGCGACGCCAAGATGACCACGGCGCTGCTCGACCGGCTCACGCATCACTGCCACATCGTTGAAACCGGAAACGAATCGTGGCGCTTCAAGGAGAGTTCGACCAAGGTCCGGGCAACCCGGAAAAAGACCGTCAGGGAGGCGGACAACGCAGAGTTATCCACAACGCGGTAGATGTATTACGCTGTCTCGGGGTGGGTCAAATTTAGATGAAAACGGTGGGTCAAATTTAGCTGCGCGCCAACAATACGGGGCTCTGCACGTAGTAGCCAGCACCCGTCCAGCTGTTCTCAGTCAGATCACAGTGTTGCGGCAAAACCAGGCTGAACCCGCTAGACAGGTAAGAACTGAAGGTGCCGTAGTAAGCGCTGCAATTCACCAAATTCGGTTGAACGGCGGTAGCATAGTTTGCCGATGTTGCGTTGTAGATCGGCTGCCCGGCCGCCGCAGCCGTATCGATCAACTTCACCGTAGACGCCGCTGAAACAGAACTGATCTGTTGCACAACAGTCGATTCCAAAATGCTCGAGTGCATCCCCTGTAGGAAAAAGGCCATGGTCTCGCTATTCGAGTCACCAGAGACGCTCGCCACTGAAAATGTGCCGCCGGGCAGGTCCACGTAGGAGGACGCACCGGTATAACCTGCAACACCGATATCGTGATGAACCAGGAACGTGGTGTTGGACAAGCGCTCGCTTAGGGACTGCATCCGAGATGTTTGGCCAAGCCAATGTGCGGCGACAACAGCCAAAGTGGTTCCCCCCACCGCCTCCGATGTGTCGGCCGCGCCCGCCGCTCGAAGGTTGCCGAGCGCGGTTTGATAATAGTTCGGCAGGCCACGACCGGTCGGTCCCCACGCATTCGCAATCGTGAACACGTTTCCGGGTTTCGCGACAATCGTTTGATTGATGGTCAGGTTTGCAGCTGTCGTAGCATATGCGTTGTGCGTCGCTGTAAGGGTGAGGATCGTGGACGCACCAGAAGGAGGGGCCGTGCCAGGACTTCCCACTGCAGAACCGTCGAGGGTGAGGATCGGCTGATTAGTAGAGTTGTACGTGATGGTTAGCCGATGACCGTAGATCGCATCCGACGAGTAGGTCTGATCGATCCCCTGATATTGGATCCGCAAAGTCGGCTTCATGGATATCGGAACATCCGTCTGATCCTGAAGCGCATAGACCGTGTTTTGCAGCGGTGGCGATGTGTAGTGCGGAATCGCCCCGTAGATCAGATCGATTGATTTGCCGCCAACCACATCGTCGACCGTAGCCGCTGGCATGTTCGATCGCAAATACGTCGCGAGGTTATTGGCGTAGGTCGTCAGGTTGTTTCGAATGTTCGTGCGATTGATGTTCTGTGCATAGTCCGCGGTGATCGTCGCTCCGCTCTTCGCCGAATTCAGGAACGTCGGTGCGTCGTAGCCTGTCGTGCTCGAACTGGCGAGATTGATGCCGGTCTTGAATGAATGAGTTTTGTAGCTCGGATCGAAATAGTAGGTCGTACCGTTGATGACCGTCTTTACCCAGACGTGCCCCACTGACACGTCAACCAGTGCAGATGTGTTACCAGGACACTGCCCGGGACTCACTGCCGTCGCCCCATAGATTGGAAATCCGCCGTCGCCTAGCAGCTTCAGGATTCCACAAACATTTGATGTATCGACGCCGTAAAGCGTGTTGAATTGTGCTGCCGTGTACTTGATCACCCCTGTCGTGAAGCTCGCTGTATAGCCGGATGCTCGGAGGAGATCGACCATCAACATCGCTTGATCATAGACGGTCCCCTGATTGTCCAGCACGGCGCCAAATGAGCCCTTCTGAGTACCGTATACCGGATACACCTCGACGTTGTTGCGAACGTATTGATAGATGACGTCCGGGTTATAGTTGAGTGCGCGAGCAAGTTCGGCAATCGATGCCGGCCCTTGAGGACTTCCGTTGCCGCCCGCACTCATGACGTTGGCACGTGCGCTGCGCGTGGACGGTGCAACGGTTTTCGTATTGACCGCTGCGCCTTGATTGACGTTCGGCGGGAGGACGACTCGCGAGCGGGATTGCTCCCACTCTTTACCGGAGATCGGAAACATATTGACTGCATTTCTCCCCGGCCCCTGCGCATTAGCGAGTGCCGAAATATCCTCCGGAGAATACGCAATCGCAGGCTTCCCGCTCACGAAGGTCACCGGCTGCCCGACGCCAGAGGGAGGTGGCTCCTTTCCAACGTAGTGCTTCGAAGACTTCGGTGCAGTCGGCTGTGCACCCAACATCCAATCCGCTGGCACCTTTTTGGCGGTTGGTGGCAAGGCGGATTGAATAGGGCTAGCAAGAGTGTGAGATCCGAGAGCCATCAGGGCACTCAGAAGGAAGACACGCACTGACTGCCGGAAATCGACGCGCGGAAACGTGGGCATTACATCCCCCGATAGGATTCTAAATACTTCGAACTACGAAATTAGATGAGCTGTTGTTGCGTGCTATGTGCTGTGACTGCTTACCTCGCTATGGGGATGTGGTGGAGACGGACGTTCGGTTTCCCGCTGCGTCGTAGTTGTAGGTAACCGTTGTGGTAGTGGAGCCGTTATTGAAAACGGCCTTTGTCAACCGGCCCAGCGGGTCGTACGTATAGGTGATGGAGCCGGACGTTGCGATAGCACTGACAACCACTAACGCCAGGGCTATAGTCCCTCGAATGAAACGGTGCATGACTCGTTCGCCATGGCGAACGCCAAGCTCGAATTTCGGACGACGCATATTGCCCCCGGGTGCATCCGTTGTAATCGTTTGTCGCAACGCGCTTAAGGCAAGAAAGTGGAACTTTCCCTACGCCTGTTTTGCACTTCGGCTCTCAGAATTTCTTTTCTGAAACATTTTGAAATAAACATATCAAAGCATTTCGTTCCCCGATACCTAGGGAAACGCTGATCAATGGACCAACTTCCGAAGTTGCAGGCGAGATGGCTTCAAATTTTCTGGATGACGAAGCGAATCGGCGCTCAATTCAGTGAATTTGGCGCGTAAGCGAGCCTCCCCTGCTCGCATTTTTCATACGCATGACGGACTGCTCCCATGGACCGATCGCAACAGATTTCGCGCAATCACCAGATTCGCCAGAGCGAACAGGCTGAACAGTTGCGCGGTGTTCTTGGCCAAGCCCTTGTATCGGGTCTTGCGATGCTGAAACAGATTCTTGACGATATGAAACGGATGCTCAACCCGCGAACGGATCTGCGCCTTGGTTCGCTCGAGCGCGATCACCAGGTCCTTCAGCGCTCCTTCTTGCATCGCCTTGATCTTTCCCCGCCTGGCAGCGACGTGCCACTTCACGGCCTTGCCCGCCATTTCCTCGCGCTTGTCGACGCCAATGTAGCCCGCGTCGGCGAACACCTGCTCTTCATGCCCGTGCAGCAGGGCATGAGCTTGCGATACATCCGACACGTTGGCCGCCGTGCCAACCACACTGTGAATCAGGCCCGAGTCGGCGTCGACGCCAATGTGGGCTTTCATGCCAAAGTGCCATTCGTTGCCCTTCTTCGTTTGATGCATTTCCGGGTCACGGCTCTTCCCGGCATTCTTGGTCGACGGCGGCGCTTCAATGATCGTCGCGTCAACCAGCGTGCCTTCCTTCATCATCAGCCCACGCTCGCACAGCGAGATGCCAATCTCGTCGAACAACTTCCGTGTCAGTTCGTGTTCGATCAGCAGGCGCCGGAACTTCAACAGCGTGGTTGCATCAGGCACGTTCTCGATCGCCAGATCGATGCCGGCGAAGGCTCGCAGCGTGATGCTGTCATACAGCGCGTCTTCCAGTCCTTCGTCCGACAGTCCGTACCACTGTTGCACGAAGTAGATTCGCAGCATCCGCTCAAGGCCAATCGGCGGGCGACCTCGCGTGCCCTTCGGATAGTGCGGTTCGATGGCCGACAGCAAGCGCTGCCACGGAACGACCTTCTCCATCTCTTCCAGGAAGCGTTGGCGCCTCGTCACTCGCTTCTTGCCTGCAATTTCCGCTTCCGCGAAGCCGATCTGCCTCTTCATCGTCGTGGGTCCGTTCCGTGAGCTGTCTTCTAAACGTCCTCGGCTACGTCTGCGATGACCGCCGAGCCGAATAAATCAGCGTTTCCCTAGGGTATACGCCCAAACAAACGGAGGCTTCGTCCAGTACCTAGTCTAGAGCCGTGCGCCGCGTGCTCGGGTTCGGTACTCTGGGGCCCACGCCGTTCGATTGGTTCTCGCATATCCTCGCAGCTACCGCAGGACGCAAGACACCGCGGCGCTGCGGTGCTCCCGTGTCGACATCGACGGGAGCACATTGGATTCGGCGATCGAAGGGCCGACAACGTCGGCGCCCGTGCGTCTCGGCTTCTCGCTGTTGCGCGGCATGCGCGAGGACGTCGCCGGCCGCATCGAGCTCGCACGCGCAGCGCGCCCGTTCGTCGACGTCGCGGACCTCGCGCGCCGTGCGCAGCTCGATCGGCACGACCTGCAGGTGCTCGCGGGTGCGAACGCACTTCGCTCGCTCGCCGGCGATAACCGACGCGACGCGCTCTGGCTGGCTGCCCCCGCCGTGCCTGATCGAGATCTGCTGCGCGGCACCGAATGTGACGACGCGGTGCCGGCATTGCCTCGGGCATCGGAGGGTCACGAGATCGTGACGGACTATCGCGCGATGGGCTTCACGCTCGGCCGGCACCCGCTGGCGCAGCTGCGCGATCGCCTCGCGCTGGATCACCTGCAGTCTGCCGAGCAGCTCGCAACGCTGCGCAGCGGGCAGCTCGCGCGCGCGTGCGGAGTGGTCACGGTACGGCAGCGGCCGGGCACGGCGAACGGCGTGCTGTTCTTGACGCTCGAAGACGAGACGGGCCAGGTCAACGTGATCCTGTGGCCTGGACTGCTGGAGAAGTTTCGGAAGGAGGCGCTCGGCGCCGCGTTGCTCGCGGTCTACGGTGTTAGGCAGGCCGAGGGGAAAGTGCGGCACCTGATCGCGAGCAAGCTCGTCGACAGGACTGAGTTGCTCGGCGCCCTACCGACCACATCGCGGGAATTTTGTTGAGATCTCTCTCTGTGGCCCCTACCGAGAATCGATCCGGTATTCTTCCGGCCGCTCCCCCTCTTCCGTCATAGCCTCATCCAGCCACCATCGACCACTAGCGTCTGACCCGTGACAAAGCGGGCATCGTCACTGGTGAGGAAAGCCACCGGGCCGGCGATGTCAGCGGGTGTACCGAGTCGCTTGATGGCCTGCTGCATGTAGACTTGCGCCTTCTGCTCGTTCGGCATGCCGCTGGCACCTTCGGTGTCAGTGATGCCGGGATGCACCGCATTGACGATAATGTTGTCGGCCGCCAGTTCGTTGGCGAGCGCACGTACCAAGCCGATCGCGCCCAGTTTGGATGCGTAATAGTGCGAGAAACCCATACCGGGCGGGGTCACCATGCCGACAGCATCCGATCCGATCGTGACGATCGCACCGCGGCCCGCCTTGCGCATTAGCGGCACGATGGCACGGGCGCCGAGCACATGCGCATCGAGGTTCACCGCCATCACGCGGCGCCATTCGGCAGGCGTCATCTGGTCGAGTGTCGCCAGGGGATAAATGCCTGCGGCATGGACAAGGATGTCGACCCGCCCGAATGCCTGTTCGACTTGGCTGGCGACTGCGGCCCAGCCGTCTTCGCTCGTCACGTCGGCTGCAATGGCAATGGCGTCATGGCCGATCGCCATGGCGGCTTCGTCGGCCTTCTCGCGATTAACAATCACCACCTGAGCACCGCGTTGTGCGAGAAGATTAGCGATGCCGCGACCGATGCCCTGCTTGCCGCCAGTGATGATGGCGATCTTGTTGTCATGTGTCTTCATGAATGTGCTCCTTGGTTGGGTTAAGAAATCGCGAGCGCCCGCAGGCGCGGCTCACCGATTTCGGAAAGAAGGTCGAGTCGGGTAGGCTTCCAGCCCAGCTCACCCCGAGTTCGCGGATCGCGTGAGCGGCTACACGCCGAGTGAATCAGTGCGCCGAAGGGGCCGAATACTTTGACGGCCTCGTCCATCGACAGGCTGCGCGTCTTGACGCCCAGGTCACGCGCCACGGCTTCGGCAATCCATCCGTAAGCAATTTCGCCGGCAGCAGCGTGGTACAGCGCGCCGGGTTGCCCGCGTTCGATGGCCAGTGAGAACAGGCGTGCCAGGTCGTCGCCGTGCACGTTGGAATAGGCGGCAAGCCCGGACCCGATGTAGCAGGCCGCCCCTGTGAGCGCGACCGAGCGATACACTTGGGCTACCGGGCCGTTGTCCCCCGGGCCCCAGATTAGCGGTGGCCGGATCACCATGCTGCGCAACTCACGCCGAGCGGCAGCGCGGACGATTTCTTCCGCCTCGACCCTGAGAAGTGCCAAAGGCTCCGGCACGAAGGAATCATCCTCCGCGAAGCTGTCCGGGCTCCACGCACCGCCCGTTCGCTGCATGAAGACACCGCTTCCTGAAAGAAAGATCAAAGTCTTCGCGCTGCCGGCAAGCGCGTCGCATAGCCTCCGGATAACAGCCGGCTCGCGCTCAAAAGCGACCTGGGCGGCATAGACAATGACGTTAGCCGAGCAAGCTGCAGCCAGTACCGGTGCGAGATCGGTGTCGAGATCTCCGTGCACGGGCTGGACGCCGACGGCCCGCAGAGCAGATTCTGCGTGGCTGGAACGCGCGAGCCCTGACACCTCTTGCCCTTGCGCAACGAAATGTCTTGCAAGGGTGCTTCCCACAAATCCTGAGGCGCCAATGACAAAAATATTCTGTGACATGGAAGACTCCTTTGCCATGCAGCGTAGGGTCTATCCATCCACCTGAGAAGCCTATATTATTCGATACAAACCATCTACGGAAAAGATACATTGCTGGACGGTGTTTCCCTCGATCACTTGCGTACCTTCGTCGCTGCAGCAGACGAGGGCAGTTTTTCGGCGGCGGGCCGAGCGATCAGCCGCGCGCAATCGGTAGTGAGCCAGACCATTGCCAATTTGGAAGCGCAGCTCGGCGTCACCTTGTTCGAACGCGTCGGCCGCTACCCCCGCTTGACGGCACACGGAGAGAACCTGCTGGTGGATGCGCGCCGCGTCGTGCTGGATGCCGACGCCCTGAAGGCCAAGGCCCGAAGCTTCTCCGCCGGCCTAGAGCCCGAACTCTCCATCGTCGTCGATGTCATGTTTCCGCAGCAATGCCTGACCGATGCTTTGAGCAGCTTTAAGCAACGCTTCCCGTCCACGCCGCTCAGGCTCCATGTCGAGGCGTTGGGTCGGGTGGCGGAACTTGTGCTCAATGGTCAGTGCAGTCTCGGTATAACCGGGACGCTGCCGTTCCTTCCCCCTGGACTTGCTGCCGAGCGGCTGTTCAGCGAGGAAATGGTCACGGTAGTGGCCCCAGGATCGCCCCTAGCCGGTAAACGGGGCGCTATCGTGTTCCGGGAGTTGTTGAATGAAACACAACTCGTCCTCACCGACCGCTCTACCCTGACTCACGGCGTCGACTTCGGAGTGCAGGGAAAGAATATTTGGCGGCTCGCCGATCTCGGCGCGAAGCACGCTTTCTTGCGCGCGGGACTCGGATGGGGGCACATGCCGCTCTGGCTTATCAAAGAAGACCTGAAGGAAGGACGCTTGGTGCGTATCGTATTGGAAGGGCCTTCGGCAGGTTTAATGCCTTTCCAGGCAACCTATCTCACTGATCGCTTGCCCGGCCCTGCTGGCAGATGGTTGCTGGAACGCTTCGCGCCAACCTGACCATATTTCGGTACACCCCTGCAGTCGAGCGAGCAGCTGGCAACGCTGGGCAGCGGGCAGCGCGTGCGTACGGACTGGTAACGGTACGGCAGCGGCCGGGCACGGCGAACGGCGTGCTCTTCATGACGCTCGAGGACGAGGCGGGCCAGGTCAACGTGACCCTCTTCCGGACTGCTGGAGAAGTTTCGGAAGGAGGCGCTCGGCGCCGCGTTGCTGGCCGTGTACGGCGTTTGGCACGCCGAAGGGAAAGTGTGTCACCCGATCGCTAGCAAGCTCGTCGACAGGACCGAATTGCTCGGTGCCCTGCCGACGACGTCGCGGGAGTTTTGCTAGTCGATCATCACCAAACTACAAGGCGCGTCGTTGGCCGGCGAACACCGCCTCATTTTCAGGCCGCAATCGCGCCACGCGACGACGCACGCACGACATGCACCAGGTCGTTCTTGTCAATCGTCCAGCTGACCAAGAAGCCCTCTTTCACGAGTTCGTCGAGCGCCTTCTTCAAGTTCGCGCGAAAGTGGAACAACTCTTTCGTCTGCGAACCGCATTGACGATGAAGGAAACGTACGGAATGCGCGAAAGGCACTGCATGGGTGTGGTAGTACGTATGCAACCATTTTGACAACTCATATCGCAGCCGCTGACGCTGCTCACGCGCCAGCCGCGTGTAGTCGTCGTCAGAGAAAAGCGCGACGATTTCCGGTTCGACGTACGCCACCCACCGCGTCTTGCCGTCAGTTCCCGTCTCGGTGCCTTCCTTCCACAGGAATTTACGGATCAACGACCCGACAAACCCCTTTTTGTTGCCCGTGAAGCGAACCTTAACTTGCCCCGCTTGCAACCGCTCCAGCGTTGTCACGAGCCTGTCGTAACACTTTACCGACGTGCCCCAGCCAAGCGACTTCAACACGCTGTAGCCTGTGAATTCCACCTTCTCGTTCAGCTGAGTATCACGGGCCAGGTGAAGCACTTCAAGAAAGACGTCCGCGTCGTCCTGTCTAAGCTCTTCCCCGCTAAACGAAATTTCGACGCCATCAACGCTAGCGATCAGCGCCTTCTCCATTCGGCTACGCGGCGCATTCGATTTGTTCACGTTGAACAGTGCCGAGCGCGCGAGCGCGTTTGGCATCCCACGAACGTTCGCCGGCCACAGTGGAATCTGTGTCGGATGGGATTGCGTTTCCACACCCGCGCTGCTAGCGCGGGCTGCGATCGCTTTCACCTGGTCGACGATGGAATTTGCCATGCGAGAAGTATAAGTACGTGAATTTCGCCATCAAGACCCTTGTCTCGTCTCTCCAGCGATGGTTCAACAAAAAAACTACGGGACTATCGTGCCTCCAGCGAGGTATCACGGTGCATTCGTCACTGCAGCGATGTTCCTCGTTCCTCCAGCGTGAAGCCCCTATCGTGCCTGCAACGAGGTCAATCGTGCCTCCAGCGAGGCACCACTCGTATCGCCAGCGATGGCACTATCGTTCTTCCAGCGAGCGAGCCTTACAAAAAACACCTTTGTAATCAATCGCCTACCTCTGTTGTCCACAGAGCCTAATCTTCTTTTAATCTTTTTCTAATCGACCGATCCATCGTTGTAAGCACGATACCTCCGCGCCAACAGAGTCGCGTCGGAGCGGCAAACCATCGCTGGAAGAACGACAATGCTGGAGAAAGTAGTCCTCTCGACCATCGCTGGAGAGACGACCCCCGCCCTATCAGCATCGCTGGAAGAACGAGACAATACCGTCAAGCGGCAGCGCTACAAGGTGAGTACACACTCTCACGCAGATGCCCGCCGCATATAGAGCATCGCTGGAAGAACGTCACCCTCCATCGCTCCAGAGACGAGTCCAAACGACTAGGCGACGCTGGCTTCCATCGCTGCATAACCGATAGTCGTTTTTGCTCGGTCACGTGAGCAATGTTCTCCAGCGTCATCCAGGGGACACCCCGATATCGACCCCAACTCCCTTCACGGTCTAACAGTCGCGCTATTCCTTCGGAAAGAGAGCCAAGATCTTTTCGGTGATCTCTGCCGCGACGTCCGGCGCCAAACCCTTCAGCTTCAACTCGATCCGGCCATCTTCCTCGAACGACTTGAACTCCCCCTTCGCTCCACGGAAGGACAGTTGCTCGCGCGTAGACCGCGGCCGCTTAACCGTCCCTTTTGCCGCAGCCTTTCTGCGAGCGGCGACATCGCGGTACCCGATCCCGGTCTTAGCAGCATCGAAGATCAATTCGAGGGTCTCTTCTTCCCCTTTCACTTCCCAGAACTCTCGAATTGCGTTCAGCATTTTGAGAGAGAGAAGTTCCGGATACTCGGCGGCGGCTTGAACGATCTTGCTCGGCAATTGAGCGAGCGACAGAGTCCGACTCACATGGTCTTCCCCGAGATTGAGCGCTTTGGCCAGAGCCACTTGTGTCGGATAAATCTTCCGCGAAAGCAGCTCTTTCCATTTGAGCGCGTCATCGAGCGGGCTTTGATCCTTACGCTCCACGTTGGCAGCGCGTGCTTCTTCATACAGTTCCCGCTCACTCGCTGGTTTCGGACGAATCTCCACCCGCAACGTCGGGAGCCCGGCCGTTCGAGCCCCGCGAAGGCGCCTCTCTCCGTCAATGAGCACGATGTCCCCCACTTCATCGACATACGCACTCGCCGACTGGCCTTGCCCCCGCGCCGCTAGCGACTCCGCCATCTCTGATACAGCAGAAGCTGTATAGATGGCTCTCGGATTGACAGAATTTGATTTAATTTTGCCAATCGGAACTTCATACGTTTGCCCGATCTCATATCTGGTAGGCTCTTGGCTCGAGCCAACTTCGCCTCCCCGAAGCTGCGAGATAGTTGCCACCGGCGGCGCCATGCGGGGATCGCCCACAATGGGAGCCAACGAAGCGGCATCCTCCACCGCCGCGACTCGCTCGACCGCTACTGATTTTTTCTTAAAAGTAGCCATTACTTGACCTCCGTACCGTTGATCCGTTCGATGATTTCCCGATAGACCGCCTCCATCTCGTCGATCGCCTTCTTCGATCGATCACGGCCCTTCAGCTCATGAACGGCCCGGCCAGTCTTGCCCGTCGCACGCCAAGCTTCTCTCTGCGGAATCTGTGATTCGAAAAGTCGAATGTCTTCGCTTTTCAAATATGCCCGCAATTCCGCAGTCGCCTTCGATCCTTCAACCGGCGACACCCGAGTGAGCACAACGTACGCGGGGATCTCACCGCTTTCATGCCGCGGCCCCATTTCTTTAAGGGTCGCGAAGACATTCAAGGTCGACTCCACTTCTTGTTGATCTGGCCCACAAGGGACCAGCACGAGATCGGATAACAGTGCACATTCAAGCATCGTCCGATAGTTCTGCGCGCCGATGTCCACCACGACGAGGGTGTACTTGTTGGCGAGGTTTGCGAGTTCCCGGGCCGGATTAGCCGGGAGAGCGAGCACTGGAATGGCTGGTGTAACGCCCTCCTCATTTCGGATTCGCGACCAACTCATCGCAGAGCCCTGTTTATCAGTATCCAGAAGAACGACATCCACGTCTTCCGCGGCAGCCAGGGCTGCTATGTGCGTTGCTAACCGCGTTTTAGCAACACCTCCTTTTTCCGCCCCAATCGTGATGACCATTTCACCTCCACTGGAAAGTGTTTGTTTCAACGCTCGGAGTTTTATTCCTCAGTCAAAATAAGTCAATCAAATAACTATATTTTTTTGTGATCTTTACAAAATGTGGTCAAGTAACAACGATTCGGAGCGAAAATGCTACCGACTTGGCCCGAGCCAAGATCGGAGATCCCATGTTGGATGATTCGCCATGAACCACACTTTTAAATAGTTTTGGCTCGAGCCAAGATTCGCGGAAGCAACTCACTGAGATTGGGGTGGCTACGATTCCCGCCGATCCAGAACAGTTCATTCACCCTCTGGACGGCTCGATCTTGGCTCGAGCCAAGATCGGCCTGGCCTAGTCAGGCGCCCCATGCAACAGGCATATAGATTGCCCGCATACCTGCAAAGCGAGGAGGGCATATGGGGCGGTGGACAAGTGAGCTCGGCATCCGTGCCCGGACGCCAGTAGCCAAAAATGAACGCATGCCGGAATTCATCGAGCCGTCGCTGGCCGTGCTTGCTGCAGAACCTCCAACGTCGGGAGAGTGGGGATATGAGATCAAATTCGACGGCTACCGGATGCTCGCGCGTATCGACGCTGGTGACGTTCGAATCTTCACTAGGAACGGCCACGACTGGACCGCCCGACTACCGCACCTGAGGTCCGTCCTTGAACGATTGCCGGTCGACCGTGCGTGGCTTGACGCGGAGGCCGTCTGGTTCGATACAGAAGGGCGGCCAAACTTCAACGGCCTGCAGAATGCGTTTGATAGACGTCGAACTGCAGGGATTTCGCTTGTCGTCTTCGACCTGATGTGGCTTAACAACAATGATCTCCGGCCGTGGAGGTGGCGTGAACGCCGAGCCACGCTAACGAAGCTCGTTGCCGATATTCTCGGCAACGAGGTGCGCTTCTCTGAGGCGGTCGATGCCGACCCCGACGCCATGCTGGCCTCGGCGTGTGCCCTTGGTCTAGAGGGAATCATGGGCAAGCGGGTGGACGCGCCGTATCGCTCGGGAAGAACGGACCGCTGGATCAAACTCAAATGCAGTAAACGCCAGGAGTTCGTCATTGGGGGATTTTCGCGCCGTAAGGGCGCCGCCGGGGGCGTGCGAGCGGTTCTGCTCGGCGTGTACGAGGAGGGCGGACAACTGCGGTACGTCGGGCACGTCGCGCCGCGCTTCGCGCCCCGCCAGGCACGGGAATTCGAAGACCGCCTTGCATCCTTAGGCCGCAAGCGCTCGCCGTTCGTCCGCGCGCCGGAACCCGAAGCCGATCGCGAGTTCCACTGGCTGAAGCCGGAACTCGTTGCCGAAGTAGCGTTTCTCGAGTGGACGCCGACCGGACAGTTGCGTCATCCGTCGTTTCGTGGGCGGCGCGCCGACAAGCCTGCACGGAGCGTGACTCGCGAAGACCCGCGCGCGCCGAAACGCCCCCACAGCAGCAAGAGATTGCCCTCCAAGCAGTAAGACCGATCAATCGGTGCGCTGAGCGCGTTGCGAACTCGCGTCGGTTTGTATATGCTGTGGCATATGCCATTCTGTTTGAATTGGAGCTACCCCGATGCCAAACCATGACACCCGCCACGCGCGCCTGTTCCGCAACGGGCGGAGCCAGGCCGTGCGGATCCCGCGCGAATTCGAACTGCCGGTGTCGGAGGTCACCATCCACCGGGAAGGTCGCCGCTTGATCATTGAGCCCGTAGAGGCCGCGCCCTTGCGCGAGCTGTTCGCCCAATGGACCCCGCTGGACGAGATCTTCCCGGACATCGAGGACCTTCCGCCTGAACCGGTCGATATCGAATGACGCTGTACCTGCTCGATACCAACATTTTGTCGAACGTGATCCGCGACCCGCGCGGCGCATGCGCCACCCGGATTGGAGAAACGCCGCCCGAACAAGTGTGCACCTCGATCATCGTGGCCGCGGAATTGCGGTTCGGCGTCTGGAAGCGTGGCTCGTCAACGCTCGCGCAGCGCGTCGAGCAGCTGCTCGCAAGCCTGACCGTGTTGCCGCTGCAACCGGACGCGGACCGCTGCTACGGGCGGTTGCGGGCCGAGCTCGAGAAGCAAGGCCAGTTGATCGACGCCAACGACATGCTGATCGCCGCGCATGCGCTGGCCGTCGACGCCGTGCTGGTCACGGACAACACGGCTGAATTCACCCGTATCGCGGGGCTGCCGGTCGAAAACTGGCTGCGGCCGGCGACGTAACGCGGCGTGGCGGCCGCCGGCGGTACGATGGGCGCCACCGACGCACGACAGCGCGCCTGAGAACAGAATAGGAGCGGGGATGAACGGATTCGGCGGTGCGGCGGTTTTTGCCTTTTCATTGACTGTCGGGTGCCTCGCGCTCGGCTGGAGCGTACCGGCGGGAGTAACGTTCGCCGCGTGCATTGTGTGCACGGTCTACGCGTCCCGGGGCGAGCACTGAGCGCCGGCCGACCGCCGGGCGAACCAGGTATGCCGATCGCCGTTCTGCGATACGTGGGCGTGGCGAAGGAGATGGCGAAGTGACAACGCCGATGACGGCTGTCCAGCAGATGTTCCTCGAGTGGTGCATCGGCTACATGAAATTCCGGATCGCGGATGCGATGTCGGTCGGCCTGATGTCCCTCGAGGCCGAGCGCTACGACGCGCTGTGGACCATGCTGCAGAAGGGGCGGTACGGCTTCCCCTGCGACGACATGATCGAGACCGGCCGGCGCCTGTTTCCGGACGCGCCGAACGCACCGGAGGGTTCCGGGCTCGACGCGGCCTACGAGCGCGTGTGTACGGCCCTGGACGACTGGTTGCCGAGCTTTGTCATCCCGCCCGGCCAGGTGTCGTTCCTGCCGGATCCCGAACTGCCGGACGGTGAGCCCGCTGCGTGAGTGGCCGGCACGATGGAATCCACCGGGTGAATGCAGAGGATCTCGGCAATGAACGTGACAGCATGGCAGTTCGAGGAAAGCGGGTGGGGCAGGGGCGTAGCGGCCGGAGGGGCGCTGATCGCGCTGGCGGCCGTTGACCGCGGGCTGTCGGCGCTGTGGCCGGCCAGCTACGGGCTGGTTCACCCGCTGGCGGCGATCGCCGCGGCGAACCTGCCGTTCATGGCCGCGTACCTGATCCTGCGGTCCTGAACGACGCCGAACCCGGCTGCGGCCGGGTTTTTATGGCGTGCCGTCAATGCCGATAACTCCCCTTATCGGCATTGCGTTTAATGCACGAATACCCGAAAGGGCGGTTTATCAAAGTGGCTTGACACGTCTTTAAGACGTGCTATGCTGGTTTATACGTCTTTAAGACGGGTTCTGTTCAGGAGGCATCATGTCCGTGCTGTACGTGTATCGCTGCCGAGCCTGCGGCCAACGCGGCGAGGTCCATCACCCGGACGACAGCTACGACGGCGCGGCCGCCACCTGCGCGAAGTGCTACGAGCCGGTCACGCTGGAGTGGGACGGCGGTGTGACGCTCGAAGTCGCGCCGTACGACGGCGGGCCGACGCCCGACGAGATCAGGGCGATGCGGCAGCGCGGCCGGCGCACCCAGGCGCAGGCGGCCGCGCTGCTCGGCGTGAAGGAGCGCCAGGTCCAGCGCTGGGAGGCCGGCCAGGCGCCGATGCCGATCGCCGCGTGGTTGCTGCTGCGCCGGTCGTGGGGCTATCGCTATCCGAGCGATTTTGAGCGCCACGAGGACTTCGAGCGGGACTGGAATCCTGACCGCGACGTCAAGCGCAGGACGATCGAGCGCGGCGACGTGGTTGAGCTACAGCCGGTCGACGGCCCGCTACTGCGCGCGACGGTGTGCCTGGATCGGGTGCACGACGGCTTGGTCGACGAGGACAGCTACGGCGCGATCGTCACCGAGTTCGTCGGTGCTGCCGGCGCCGGGGAGGAATACCGCGGCTTCTTCATCGGCGAGCGCGTGACCTTCGCGCGGTCGAACGTGATCCACCTCGAGCAGCGCGCGCCGAGGCGCTGAAACGATCAGGAGATCCCGTCATGTCAAAACTGACCTACGAACGAATCACCGCGCGTGCCGAGCAGGAGATGGTCGAGTACCTTGCGATCGCCGAAGCACATCGTGTGGCGAATGACCGGAGCCGCGCGGCGAGCGCATGGCGCGCGGCGCTTGGCGTGTTGTCGATGTGGAAGGTGCTCGCCAGAGACTTCCACGGGGCAGATGAGGCGGCCTATTTGGCCGATTGCAAGCGACTCGCCGTGCTGATCTGCCTGGACATCGCATCGCTCAACATCCCGCCGCGGCAGATGCAGTCCGAAGTGCCAGGGATGCGCTCGTCCGGCTGATGGCCTGACTCGTATTCAAACCCATGTCTAATAGGAACCCTGCGATGCGCAAGGAATACGAACTGCAGACCGACGTGCTCGCGACGATCGTCGCGGCGACCCCGGTCACGTCGAAGCACGCCGCGCTGCTGACGACGTTTGCGACCCGCACCGACTATCGCGGCGCGCGCTACGCGGTCACACGCGACGAGTTCTCTGAACGGCCCGCCCGCGTGATCGATGCCGACGGCCGCGAGATCGCAGCCGACTATCACGCGTGGATCGACGGCCAGCTCGACGTGCACGGCGGCTCGGTGGAGGACGTGTTGCTCGCGCACCGGGATTCCGGCTATCTACTGGTCGACGTCCAGCCGCTGTTGCACTACTTCGTATTCGACCGCGGCGGTGACCAGGACAATTTCGTGCAGCTCGAAATCTGGGAAGAACAGGAATTCGTCGAGCGCGAGGTGTTTCCGCGCAGCACGCCGTGGCGCTCGCCGGATGTGCATGAATTGCGCTCCGGCTGGCACGACATGCCGGTCGAACGGTTCGAGCGGCGCACGCTCGGCTCGCCGCGCTATCGGCTCGAGGCGGTGATCGACATGAAGCACTTTGCGGCGCTCGCCGAGACGACTTATAACGAGCGCCGGCAGCGCGACGGCGATCGGCAGTTGGTCGAGCGGAACCTCGACACGGGCGAATCGCGGGTGGTCAGTGTGCGCGAGCTCACGCCGGGCTACGACAACCAACAATGGCGCGGCCGCCGCTTCTTCGACGACTGGGCTGCGTCAAGCGCCGGCCAGGCGGGCGAGCGCATTTGTCAGCGGTGGGTTTTCATCACCCAGGACAACACCGATCCACGTATCGGCCGGGAGATGGACTTCATACCGCGCTGGACTCACACGCGCAAGATCGCGGCGCTGAAGAACACCGCGAAGCTGGACGTGTACAGCCTGTACGGGAAGCTGATGCAGTTCGACGAGCGCATCGGCCATCGCTTCGCCTGGTATTTCTACGGTCTGCACGGCAACCTGATCCTGAGCGGGCAGATGGAGCGCGTGCTCGAGGCGGCCGAGGCGGGGCTGATCGTGCTGCCCGAACATGATTACCAGGTGCTGCGTCGCTGGGGCGACGATCAGTACGGGTTTTGACGGAGCCTTGATGAAAACAACCGCCCGCTACACCAAAGGCCGCGGCGACGCGTCGGTCCACGCCAGGGCACGCGTGTTCGCGTGGGAGGACCATCAAGTGATCGAACTCGATGTCGTGGGCCAGCTCGACAGCGAACACCACTTCCGGATCCTCGCCACGGCGGACGAGTCGGAAGCGCTCGCGCAGCAGCTGCTCGATGCGGCCGCGAAGATCCGACTTGCGCGTCAAGAAACGGAATAGGAAAACGCGATGACGATCACGCTCGACGCTGCTAAGGCGATCTACCGTCAAGCAATCGACTCGCGGGCCGGCGACGGCGAAGGCGCGGCCTGGTGGGATGAGGTAGCCGACGAAATTCGCGACGTCGTCGCAGCACGAACGATCAGCATCGCGGCGGACCTGATTGCGTGGTGGCATCACGACTGGACGTGCATCAACGATACGCCGCGCCGGGCGGCCACGCGTATTCGAGACGCGGCGCGAGCGATGCGCCTGCGAGCATAGGAAAACGCCATGGCCGGAACCCGGAAGAAAGTTCTCGATCTGGGCGTTGTGAACCGACAATAGAGCTCGACACAAGACAATAGTTCTTGACACAAAACAATAGAGTTTGACACAAACGAATGCCTCGCTATACTGCACGATTTTGTTCGACCGGGCGGATATGCGAGGGCGACGTTTCAAGACGCAGAACGACATCGACAGGTACGTGGCGCAAGGCTACGGACAGGGTTCCGGTGTGGACTACAAGCCGTGGCTTCGCGTACAGGACGTGCCATCGCGTGGCCGTTCTCGAAAGGTTAAGGGCCTCAAGACTGGGCGCGTCCACCACGTGCTCTCCGATCTCGAATACGCGTACCTTGTGGTACTCGAATTCTCCGAGCGCGTGATCGATATCCGGGAGCAGTTCCCGTTGCTCCCAGTTTCGCCGATCCAGGATGTCGCGACGCAGCGTGGCATTCGATATCCGCGTTATGCTCAAACAACGGTGCCGTTCGTGATGACGACCGATTTCGTCGTCACCGTCAGGACAGACGACGGTTTGGCGCGTGAATACGCTCGTACCGTGAAATACGCGGACGAACTGTCGTCAGGGAACAGGCTCCTGCGCACTCTGGAAAAGCTCGAGCTCGAGAGAGCCTGGTGGTTGCAGCGCGGGGTTGACTGGCAGATCGTCACCGAGCAGAGCGTGGATCCCGTGCTCGCCAGAAATCTCATCTGGCTTCGCGGCAGCGCGCAGATCGAGCGAGACATGCAAAGTGATGAGCTACGCGCCCGGTTCGTTGAGGGCATTGGGGATGCCGGAAGCCATGACCGGACCCTGTCGTCGCTTCTGCGCACGGTCAGCTATCGGCTGCGCATGCCTTATCCGGATGCCGTCAAGCTTTTCAAGTATCTGATCTGGCACAAGGTACTCCTGGTTGATCTCAGGACGCCGATGTTGTTGACATCGCAAGCACCTAAGATTCAGGTCATGGCGAGTGGTGCGGCGCCCATAAAGCGGGCGGCGTGACATGGCCAATACGATTGCATTGCCCAATACGGTTATCGAAGCACTGTCTGATCAGCTACCGTTTGAAGGGATCGCCCGTATTCTCTGGATCGACGAAGCGGCTGCAAAGACCACGTTGATTACGATAGCGGAGACGCCAAGGAAGCCGTGGGTCGTCGCGAGTGAGGATGTTCGCATGTGGTTCCGGCGCGGCGACGTCCGGCCCAGTCAGTTCCGGTTGCCGGCCTATATGCTTCAGGTTGAAGAGGATATCCCGAAGGGCGAACGGGAAATACGGGATCGCAACTGGGAGCGCATTGCTCGTCTGGTCGACACGGCAGTACCGGGTGAAATTTTCGAGGGACGCGCGATGGGCGCGCTCGTCGCGCTGCATGCCGAAGCGACAGGGGCGCAACGCAAGACCCTGTACCGCCTTCTCTATCGATACTGGACGTTCGGGCAAATTCGCAATGCATTGTTGCCGAACTACGAGAACGTCGGAGCACCTGGTAAGGCTCGCGTGTTCGCTGCCGGCAAGCGCCCCGGGCGTCCGCCGAGGCATTCCGCGACGCGCGGCGCACATTGCGGAAAGATTCTTGGCGAGGACGACAAGAGCTTTATCAGGATCGGGTACTCCCTCTTCAAGAACAACGAAGTGGCGTCCGTGACGGACGCTTACCATCGCACCTTGAGACGATTCTACGTCGAGGAACACGTTGTACCCGGCACATCGACGGACGATCTCACGCTCAAGCCGCTAGACCAGTTGCCGAGTCTGCGGCAGTTCAGCTACTGGGGGAAAAAGGCGTTTGACGATCTGACCGTCCAGCGCTCGCGTGCGGGCGAGCGGCGCTGGCAGAAAGATCATCGCGGGCTGACGGGACGCGCTGGCGACGGGGTGTATGGCCCCTGTCACCGCTTCGAAATCGATGCGACGATCGCCGACATTTATCTCGTGAGCCGGTACAACCGGAACTGGGTGATCGGTCGTCCTGTGATTTACGTCGTCGTCGACGTGTTTTCGACCATGATCGTCGGTATCTTTGTTGGCCTGGAAGGACCGGGCTGGAACGGCGCCCGTCACGCGCTGTTTAACGCGTTCACCGACAAGGTCGCGTTTTGCCGCACGTACGGCATCGAGATTGAGTCGTCCGCGTGGCCCTCGCACCATCTTCCGCACGAACTGATGGCCGACCGGGGCGAAATGCTCGGGCAGGCGGCCGAGGGCCTTGTGGCTGGGCTGGGCATTGATATAGCGATCGCGCCACCGTTCCGGCCCGACTGGAAGGCGATCGTGGAGAGCCGGTTTCGCCTGCTGAACAAGACGTCGCAGATCCACTGGATCCCGGGCGCAGTCAGGGAGCGGATTGCCGAGCGCGGCCAGCGCGATTACCGCCTGGATGCCGTCCTCGATCTGGCGGAGTTCACCAACATCATGATCAGCAGCGTGCTGCATTACAACCACCACAGCCGCCGACCGGACCGGCTCACAACGGACATGATTCACGAGGAACTCGAACCATCGCCCATCAATCTGTGGCGTTGGGGGATGGAAAATGGGCTGGCAACTCCCAATACGCAACCTCATGACCTCGTGTATCTGCATCTGCTGCCACGCGAAAGCGCCTCGATCCAGCGCGGTGGGATCTGCTTCAAGGGCATGTACTACACGTGCGCCTACGCGATTGAGCAAAACTGGTTTGCGAGGGCGCGCAGAGACGGGCGCCGCACCGTAACCGTCTGGTACGACCCGAATGATACGACGCACGTGTGGCTCCAGGACAGCAAGCGCAACTTTGTGCGCTGTGACCTGCTCGCTTCGGAGGAGCGGGTCGCACAACGCCGGCTGGAGGAAGTGCTGGACATGCTCAAAATGACTGGATCGCCGACAGGCGAAAGCACATATGCGGCGCTCAACGACAGGATCCGCCTGGACGCGCATATTGGTGCGGTAGTTGGACAGGCCCAGATGGACAAGCGAGCGGCGCAGCCGGTCGCGCCAGTGCCGGTCAGCAACCAGGCAGCGGACATCAAAAGGCATCGGGCGTTCGAAAAGGCAGCCGAGCGGCAACGCCCGGTGACGTTGCCGGGCCCCGATCAGCATGCGGTGGATGTGCCCGTAACCACGCCGGCTTCGTCGAGTGTGGCCGAGGCTTATGCTGGCGAGCGCGGCGGCGAAGTGTTAAGCCTGCTTGGACGACTACGCGACAAGGGGACGAGGTCATGACGCCTGCCGGAATACTCGTTGCCGCCGAATATGCCGATTCGCCCATTGCGCAATATCAGGGCAATCCCCTCATTGAGGCATTGCCGCCGATCCGCTCGGAAGCGGACGCCGCGGCTTGCATGGCGCTGTTTCCCGATGAGCCCGGCGGCGAAACCGGGCTGTCGAAGGAAGTCCGCCTGCACTGTATCGACCGGTTGCTGCACCTGGTTCAGCCACTCCCGATTCATCTGGAACTTGAGTCGGCGTTGTCCGCTTTGATACGCAGCGGCTATGTCGGCCGCAATCCCCTGTCGCAGTCGACGTGGCGGCACGTGTATTCGCTTGCCCTCGGTCAGGCAAAAGAAAGCGGCTTCCGTTCGACGGCTTCCACGCTGAGTGTCGTGGGCTTGAGCGGGATCGGCAAATCGACGGCACTGGAGTCCATCCTGCGACTCTACCCGCAGGCGATTCGCCACCGGCAATACCGGAGGCAGGAACTGGTTCAGGTCCAGATCCCGTGGCTGAAGATCGAATGTCCATTCGACGGTTCGCTTACCGGGTTATGCCACGCGTTCTTTCGCGCTCTCGACCGGGCCATCGGAGAGGAACGGTATGCCAGACGCTATCGTTCGATCCGGGGCATTGTCCAACTCGTCCATCAGATCGAGCAGATCGCGAGTACCCATTTCGTCGGCGTGTTGATCATCGACGAATTGCAGCATCTGCGGGTTGCAAAGACGGGCGGCAAGGAGAACATGCTTAATTTCTTCGTCAACCTCATCAACAGCATCGGCATTCCGGTCGTGTTTGTGGGGACCAATTCCATGATCGAACTATTCTCCGACGTGATGCGTAATGCGCGACGCGCCACAGGTCTGGGGCTGAGCGACTTCCGGCAACCGAAGCGCGATGATCCGGCGTGGGCACTGCTAGTCGATGCCGCGTGGCAATACCAGTGGGTTCGTCATGTCGAACCCCTGACGGACGAGCTTCGGAAGGTGCTGTACGATCTAACTCAAGGGGTGACGGACTTTCTGATCAAACTGCTCGTGCTCGCCCAGCGACACGCGATTCACACGGGTGAAGAGCGGCTGACGCTCAAGCTGTTGCGTACGATTGCCGACACCAGGATGCAGTTGCTTAAGCCGGCGCTCGACGCGTTGCGAAGCGGTGACACGAAGCGCATGTCGAAGTTCGAGGATCTGCTTCCACCCGACAGCCAGATTGCCGCGATGATGGGAGCGATCGATGGGGATGCGCGCGTTTCGTCGCGCCTGGCGATGCTTCAGGACATGCGGCGTCCTCCCGCCGGAAACGCTGAGGCATCCTTGTCCCCCATCGCGGTAACGAGCGGAATTCCATCGACCGGTGTAAAGCAATCGGGAGTTCCGGTTCCTTCCGAAGCCCGGCGCCTCGTTGAATGCGATGCACCGTTTGTCGCCCTGCGCGATGCCGGATGGCTGCAGGCAGACGCGCTGGAATTCTCCACGGCATATGCCGATTGCTAGTGCCGATGCGGAATCTGCTGTTCTTTGTCCCGTCTTTACCTGACGAGACCATCCAGTCGCGCGTTGCCCGACATCATGTGCTGTCGGGCAACCGGGTGGAGAGCGACACCTTTCTTGACCTGTTCGACAGTGCGCCGTTTTCGCTCGAGCAAATCGTACCGCCATCCCTCATGCGGCTTGCGGATCGTGTGAACGACGGCTCGCAGGCAGCCCTGCAAACGCTTCTGGCAGGCAACACCCTGTGGCCGCTTTTCGAGCCGTTTCTGGACGGCGTGTTGCAGCCGCTGACGGCTGACGTTGGAGCGATGATGAGCCGGTTACCACGTCGTGTTGTCGGCCTCTACGGCGAAGCGCATCTCTGCCCGGCCTGCGTTGAAGAGGACATTCATGCGTTCGGGATGGGGTACTGGCACCGGGCGCACCACGTCCCGGGCGTGAGCATGTGTTGGCGGCATGGCGCGCGCCTGCTTTCGAGTTGCCCGCAGTGCCACCGGCCTTTCCAGTTTCGCCAGCGACTACTACGCCAACCGTGGCTAGCTTGCCGCTGTGGCTGGCAGGTGACTGCGGCGGAAGATGATGGCATGGCAGGCTCACCGATCCCGCTGCAATACGCGCGCTTTGCTCGCGATCTGCTTAACCGTCCCCTGGGCCGGGTGGACCCCTTTCGCCTGCGCGTGGCGTACCAGAACCGCATTCGAGAGCTAGGCTTCAAATGGGGGGCAAGGCTACAGGCGAAAGCGTTCCAGGAACACCTGATTGAAGAACTGGGCGAAACGTTCCTCTCTGCAGTGGATCCGGCGTTCGCCGCGAAGCGGATGAGCTTCTGGATACGCTTTGCACCGGGCAACAGCACGGTATGCGATATGCCGATTACGCGGCACCTGTTGCTCGCGATGTATCTGTTTGGTACGCGGGACGAACTTGCATTGAGCCTGCAGCGTGTGTCCCAGGAAGAGACTGCGATTAGACGCACCAGGACAGTTGAGGAAGGCCCGACACTTGAGGGGGCGGCGGTGTCGATGCCGCGTATAGCGCACCGGCGTCGAATACGGGACGAGCTGAGAAGAAACCCGCAAACGACCATCCAGGATCTGTGGCGCAAGGTATATCGTGTCACCTCGTGGCTCTACGAGCATGACCGGGAGTGGATACAGGAGACCCTCTCGATTTCGGCAGCAGATAGAGTGGGCGGTGGTCAGTCCGCAGCGAAAACCGTATCTCCGGACGACGAGCGCTTCGCCGCACTCGTCGACGAGGCCGCCGTTGCGATGCTCGCTAGGCCGGGAAAGCCGCAACAGGTGACAAAGGAGCGATTACTCGCGGTTCTTCCGGTGCGCATTGCCGACACGCCCCGGCAACGCGAGCGATATCCCGACACGCTAACGCGGGTCACGGATAACCGGGAATCCACGTGGCACTTCAGGGCGCGGCGACTGTGGTGGGCATACGCACTGATGAGCGCACGGGGCGACGCCGCGCCGGCGAGAGAAGCCGTGATCTTGTCTGGCGTTGGCCATTACGCGGCCCAGGCAATCATTGAACATTGCGGATGGGAACCTGTGTTGCCACTTGCTGCGAAGTTTGATGCGCTGGCGAAGCTGTCTGAAGCGGGAATTACGCCGAAATGGGAGGGGCCGCCCGCGTGGCAAGGCCGAGCCATTGGAGGGCGTGCCTATCAACGTCGGCCGTAAGGCGATTCGAGAGAAAATCAAGCTCGGCGTCTGGTGATCCTTGGCTGGCGGGGCGGCTACCGTCGCCACCCAGATCCTCAACGAAAGGTTCCTGCGCCAGGCAAAACTCGATCGCGATGCGCCTCATGCGGCAATCTAAACTGCGCTCCGCGCCTGTCCCTCATCGCGGCGCCATGATCCGTAACACGGGATGTCCATCGACGTCCTTGAGCGCAAACCAGGCATCGTGTGATGCTGCGTCGACACTGACGACGTGGGCATCCGGTCCCACACGGCCATCCCCGATTTTCACCACGTGCGAAGTGTCCACGTGGAACATGGACACCACGCCCGCCTCGCCCGCGACATAGACCGTGCGCAGCGCCGGATCGTACGCCAGCACGTCCGGCGTGCCGCCGACATCGAACGCCGCGATCTCCTTCATTGTGCGCATGTCGAGCACTAGCAGACGATCGTTGTCCTCGCAGGCAATCAATGCCAGACGGAATTCCGGCACGATCAGCAGACCGTGATTGCCCCGCGCGCCAGGCAGCTCAGTGCGGGCGACCACGGTGTCGGTGCGGGGATCGATCTCCACCAGTTGGCGTCGCGACTGCACATTGACGAAAACGTGCCGCGATACTGGATCGTACTGCGTGTTCCCCACTTCACCGCCGAGGGACACGGTCGCGACGCGCCGGTTCGTCGAGCCGTCGATCACGGTCTCTGTCTCGCCGGTTTCGTCCGATACGTAAAGCTTCTGAACGTCAGGCACCCAGGCCATCCCATCGGGATAGACGCCACCGGGCGTCCTCGCGACAATCTTCAGCGTGTCCGCGTCGATCGCGACGATCTTGTTCGTGCCGGTGGCCGAGGCGTAGACACGGGACAGCGCCGGAACAGCCAGCACACCATGTACGGCGGACACACCCGGAATGCGCGCGACAACGCGCGAAGCGAGCGTGTCGAAAACGACGACTTCGCCGTCGCCCAGATGAGCGATGAACAGCAGGTGCCGCTGCGGGTCGTAGCTCTCGTAGTCGAACCGCGACGCGCAGCCGGGTAGTGGCACATCGCCGATCAGCTTCAGTGGCAGGGTATCGATGGCCGGGTCATCCGAACCGTGCGCGACGCACCCTGTGCCGCCCCGGCGATCACCGCGAACCAGACGACCATGGCGACCCTCGCCGCAAGTTGCCCACACAATGAACTGCCGCGAATCATGGCGCGCCTCCATCCGGCCGGATATGGCGGAAGGCGGCAAGCACGGCGAGATCGTAGGCAATCTTGAGCGTCCCGCACGCGATCAGCGGCGCAGCAAGCCATCCGGCTGCGAGCATCGCTGCGGCAATCGACGGCGCCACGGCCGCGGCAAGGCTGCGCGGCACAGCCGTGAAGCTCGCGGCAGCAGGCCGCTCAGCGGGCGTCACGACGGCCATCACGTAGGCGCTACGCGTCGGCACATCCAGCCGGGAAAGTGCACTGCGCAGGAGCAGCAACGTCAGGGTCAGCGGCAGGGATGCCGTCAATGCCGCGGCAATCAGGCACACGCTCGACGGGATGTGGGTGAACACCATCGTGTTGAGTAACCCGATCCTGCGCGCGATCGGCGCCGCGGCAAGCAGCGAGCCGGCACTGAGCAGCCCCGACCAGAAGAAAAACTGCCCGGCCGCAGCCAGCGAAAGTCCGAAGCGCTGGATCAGCCACAGCGTCAGCAGCGAGTTGACAAGCAGGCCGCCGGCGAACGCATCGACGCTGAACAGGAGCGCCAGACGCGTCACAATCGCGCGCGATGGACCCAGTGGCACGTGCGCCTTCGCGGCGTGCACTGTCTCCTTTGGCAAACCCAGATACAGCAGGAAGACCACGCTGCCCGTCAGCGCGTAGACGACGAACATCGCGCGCATGGCGAACAGTCCGGACATGCCGGAGCGCACCGCGAACCATTGCGGCAAAGCTGCGAGCAGCGAGCCGAGCGCCGCCGACAGCCCGCCCACGAGGCTGTAACGCGCGAACAGCGCTGTCCGGGAATCGGGGTGCGACGCTTCGGCGAGGCGTGCGTGTTCCAGCGGCAGAAAAAGACTGACGTCCCCTGAACTGGGATTGAGGGTGCCGATAAAGGCCACCACGAGCAACGGCCACAGGGTTGAGAGGCAGCCGAACGCAAGCCCTGTCGCGCCCATCAAGGCCGCGGCGAACAGCAGCAGCGGGCGGTGCGGGTAGCGGACGCTGGTCACGCCGACCAGGATCGTGGCGAGAGCTGATCCCAGCAATGTGGCCGTGCCAATCAGGCCGACCGTGAGTTGCTCGAAGCCGAGGGCGAGAAGATACGCGGGCAGCAGTACCGCAACGAAACCATCACAGACTCCGCGCAAACCTCGCGCCGCGAGCAACAGCCGCGCGCTGCGATCGATGCCCGGCGGCCACAGCAGGTCCGACAGGGGTGCACGGACAGGGGGCATCAATGTCTCCACATTCGGGCCTGCATGCGGCCTTGTACCGCCCCCCTTGTCAGGCCAGGGCGTGCGACTGCATTGCGGCCTGCAGTCTCAACGCTGCGTTGTCCCAGTTGAGGATGCTGAACAGCTGGTTGACGTATTCGTTGCGGCGGTTCTGGTACTTCAGGTAGTAGGCATGCTCGAACACGTCGAGCACCAGAATCGGCTGGATGCCCCACGCGGTGAGTTTCTGGTGGTTCTCGCACTGCAGGATCATGAGCTTGCCGGTCGCCGGCAGATAGCCGACGACACCCCAGCCCGAGGCCTCGGTGGCAATGGTCGCAGCGACGAGTTGCGCCTTGAATTTCGCATACGAGCCGAAATGGCGGTCGATCGTTCTGGCGAGCTCGCTGCGGATTTCGGCGATGGTGATCAATCGTTTCGGCGAACGTGATCAGTCTGGAAGGTGGTGTTGCGCGGTCAATGGATTATAGCGACGGTGATCACGATCAGGCGTCAGCGGACTCGGATTTCGTTTTCTTTCTCATCGAATCGCCCTTGACCGGAAGCTTGTGGGCCTGATGCACGAGCCGATCGAGAATCGCATCGGCGAGCGTGGGGTCCTGCAGCCACGCGTGCCAGTGTTCGAGCGGCAACTGGCTGGTGATCACAGTCGAGCGCGTACCGACACGATCATCAAGTACCTCAAGCAGATCATTGCGCGCCGCCTGGTCGAGATCCTGCAAGCCCCAATCGTCGAGGATCAGCACATCAATCTTCGCGAGTTGCGCAAGCCGACGTGTGAAGCTGCCGTCGCCGTGCGCGATTTTCAGCTCTTCGAACAGCCGCGCGACGCGCACATAGAACACGGAGAAGCCCTGCCGGCACGCCTGCTGGCCGAACGCGCAAGCGAGCCACGTCTTGCCCGCGCCGGTGGGGCCGGTCAGGATCAGGTTCTGAGCATTGCGCACCCAGTCGCAGCCGGCGAGCGTGGCGACGATGCGCTGGTCCAGCCCACGGGTTTGCCGGTATTCAATGTCTTCGACGCAGGCCTGTGGGTTCTTGAGCTTCGCGGCGCGCAGCAAACGTTCGAGTCGTCGCGTATCACGCCAGGCCAGCTCGCGATCTACGAGCATGCCCACGCGTTCCTCGAATGACAGGCTGGTGCTTGCCGTGAGCGTTGACTGCTCCTCGAACGCGCGAGCCATGCCGTCCAGTTTGAGCGCCTTTAGCTGGGTAAGGGTGTGCTGCATCAACATCGTGACCTCCTTCGGGTCAGTGGTAGTAGTCGGGGCCGCGCACGTTCTCGTGCTCGGGCGAGCGCCATTCGGCGGGCGTGGTCGGGAGCGAGGGCTGCAGGTCAAGTCCCGCTTCCAGGATTGACAGCACGGAGCGACGCGTGGGCGAGCCGATCTTCAATGCACGCTGGCATGCGGCCTCGAGGCGGTGTTTGCCGTACTTGCGCGCGAGCGAGAGAAGACCGAGACAGGCGCGATAGCCCATCTCGGGGTGAGGTTTGTTGGTCAGCAGATGCCGCACGACAGCCTCGGCGCCGGGCCGACGGATGCGCCCCAGTTGAGCAGGCGCCCAGGCGTCCATTCCATGTGCGCGCGATGCGCAGCCGGCATGTGTTCGGCGATGGTCGTGTGTTTGCCTTTGAGGCGCGAGCGAGCGTGCGCAGCGACACGCTTGCCGCCATGCAGGATCTCTACGCCGTGGCGTGTGATACGCGCCCAGACCTCCTGCCGTGCGAGGCTATGCGGGACGCTGTAATAGTGGCCGCCGACATCGACGTGGTAATCGATGTTCACACGGCACTTCTGGAAGGTGGCGATCTCGTAGCGACGCACGGGCAACGGGCGCAGGACGGGTTGGTCCAGCCGTTCGAACCATTCACGCCGGTTGCCTTCGAGCCGCTTGAACGGGCGCTGGTTTAGGTCGGCGATCAGTTCTGCAATCGCCTTGTTGAGTTCAGCCAGACTGTAGAAGCGATAGTGGCGCAGTCGGGCCAGCACCCAGCGCTCGACGATCTGCACGCCGACTTCGACCTTGGCCTTGTCCTGCGGTTTGCGCGGACGCGCCGGCAGCATCGCGGTGCCGTAGTGGTTCACGAAGTCCTGCGTGGTCGTGCCGAGTCCGGGTTCGTAACGGTCGGGTCGCGCGATCAGCGCCTTCGGGTTGTCGGGCACGAGCAGCTCGGGCACGCCGCCAATGAACTCTAGCGCATCGCACAGGCTGCCGATCCAGTCCGCCATCGTCTCGGTGCGCGTCGCGCACGCGAACGTGTAGTTGGATGCGCCGAGCACGGCAACGAACACGTGCGCCTCGAACTCGACGCCGCCATCGCTCGCCAGGACCGGCACGGTGGGACCCGCGAAGTCCGCGAACAGCTTCTCGCCGGCGCGGTGCTGCTGACGCATCGAGCGCTTGATCGACTTCGCCCAGTCCTTGTACTTCTGGCAGAACTGCGTGTAGCGGTACGTCCGCTGGCCGGGGTTCGCTTCAGCGTATTCTTCCCACAGCAGTTGCAGCGTCACGCCCTTGCGGCGCAGCTCGCGATGCAATGCCGTGTAGTCGGGCTCGATGCGTCGCGTCGTCGTCGCCGCGGCATTGGTTGCCGCAGGCCTCAGGCGCGCGTCCAGTTCGTCGTCGGACATTGCTTCGGCTGCCGCCCAATCGAGTCCCGCCTGGCTGGCTTGGGCCGCGAACTTCGAGACGGCACCGACGCTGATGCCGATAGCCCGGCTGATCTGCCGATGCGTCAGGCCACACGCCCACTTTAGTCGCAGGACTTCCTTCAATTTGCGCATGCTCATCCGAGGTGTCGGCATCGGCACTTCTCCCGCAAAAAAGGGAGCAGGCTAACGCCGTCGGTGAATACATGCGCAACGCCACCGCCAGACTCAAACCCGGATTACGTTCCGGTTACGTGATCACCCGTTTCGGTCCCGTGATCGCTCATTCCGGCATCGTGATCACGCGTTTCGGAAACCTGTGATCAGCGATCACGATCAACCGAAACGGGTGATCACGATCATTCGGAATCCATGATCACGATCCGCCGAAATGCGTGATCACGTTCGCCGGAATACGCAAGCTCGCCTCCCGGCTCACCAACCTTGCCAGAAATGCTCGTCCAGTAGATCGTATGCAGGATATGGCTGGAAAGCTGGAACGCCAGTTCTTTCTCGTGGAATTTCACCAGCGCAAAGTCGCCGGTTTCCCGTGCCCGGGCCAAGCCTTCTTCCGCCTTGTTCGCCGCAGCGGCGGCGGGCTTGTGATGGAAGTTGTAGTGGAGTTCCACCGTGTGGGCGTCGATTACCGGTTCGAGCGCATCGTACGCAAACGGCAGCGGTGCCGCCGCGTAGTTGCCGTCCGCGTTGACCAGTCTGTCGGTAAAGCCCGACGCACTAGCCGCGTGAACCAGCTGCGCCTGGGCCAGCATCATGCCTGCCCCACTGTGGCGGAATCATGCAGAAACGTGCGACGTGTCTTCATTTGCAATCCTCACAGTTTTCGTGAACGCACCCGATTAATGGGCGTGCAGATGGACAAGCGGATAGAGGGCGACCCGTCAGGGCCGCGGCAACCACGATTGCGGGTTCCGGAAGCTTCTTCACACGCCAGAGCAGCAACGCGGTCGCGAGCGCGATGAGCGCGGTCGGCCAGTCGATGACCGAGCGCTTTGCGATCACAATGACCGAGCCGGTAATCGCCCCCACGGCTGCGGCGGTAATGCCGTCGACAAACGCCTTGACGGCGGGGAGCCGCCCATATTTCTTGAAGTACGGCGCAGGCAGCACCGTGAACAGGTAGCACGGGATGAACGTCCCTAGGGCAGCGATGCAGGCGCCAGCCAGCCCGGCGACGAGATACCCAATGAAGCCCACGGTAATGACGACCGGCCCCGGCGTGATCATCGCAACGGCCACCGCATCGACAAACTGTTTCTCGTTCAGCCAGTGGTGTTCCGTCACGACACCGCCGTAGAGGAAAGGCACGATCGCGAGGCCTGAGCCGAACACGAACGCGCCCGCCTTCGTGAAGAAAAGCGCAATCTGACCGAGCAGCGGAAGGTCCAGACCGCTCAGCGGCCCGGCAAGGGCCGGTGCCTGTGTCGCGGCCAGCGCGTTGATCCCGCCTTTGCCCAGCCATTGAGGCGGCGCGCGGCGTAGCCAGTTGACGATGCCACCGGCGATAAAAAGCCAGGCGATTTCAGACTCGGTCACGACGGTCACTGCCGCGAGGATCAGGAAGACCGCCCAGAGCAGCCGGTCCTTTCCGAGCGTCTTCGTCGTGAGCTTGTATGCGCTCATCGCAATGATGCCGACGACCGCCGCGCCGACGCCGTAGAAAACGGCCTGCATCCACGACAGTCCGCCGAAATGCGCGTAGGCCCAGCCCAGCACCACCACCATCAGGAACGACGGCAGCACGAAGGCGAGACCGGCGATGGTCGCGCCCAGCAGCCGGTAGTGCACGAAGCCGAGATAGATGCCGAGTTGCGCCGCAAGCGGGCCCGGCATCATCTGCGCGAGGGCCAGCCCTTCGCGATAGTCTCCCTCGGTAATCCAGCCACGCTGTTCGACCAGATCGCGGCGCATGTAGCCGACCAGCGCGACCGGGCCACCGAATCCGATCGTGCCGAGTTTGAGCATGTAGAGCGCCATCTGGCCCAGGCTGTATCCGGGCGCGTGTGCGGTGGTTGTGCTCATGAACGTTTTCCCGTGTCGCGCGCTTTTTCGACCGCGGCGAAGTGTGTGTACATCGAGTCGAGGACGGGACTCATGTCACTGAGCAACTGGTCGTCGTCAGCTGCACGCTCGCGCGTGCCCGCAATGATCGCTTCGAAGCCGATGGCCGGCACCGGCGTGCCGCCCACGTCGAGCGCATGCACCATTGAGCTAAGCCGCATGAGCGCCGGATCACCTTCGAGTCCGAAGCTCGCCAGCAGCACTTCGAACGTCACACGTTCTCCCACATGCGTGAAGACCGCGCCGTCGAAATCGAAGCCGAGCGCGTCCTTCGGGCAATCGTCCGGCGAGGGCAGCCAGACGAAGCGGGCCTGCACGTCGATAAACCGGCGGATCAGCCAGGCGCTTGCCACGCGATCCACCCACAGCCGTCGGCGGGTTGCCCACGTGCGCCCCTGGTAGTCCAGGACGGACAGCAGGCGGATTGCGCGGTCCGCGAGTGGGGCTCGCCAGGCGAGAGCACCGTATCGACGTGGGCCACGAAATCCTGCCACGCCACCTCGCGCGCGTAGTCGCTTCCCCAGGGAAGAAGTCGATCGCGACAATGGTCTCGTAGTCCTTGCGCAGGCGTCGCTGCAGTTTCGTCAGTTCGGTGGCGGACTGCCCGGACACGGTCTTGCGCGCTTCGGCCAGTGTCCGGATGAAGCCATCGTACTCATCGGCCAGGTCGAAGAGTCCGCGGAATTCCGCGTCCTGCGAAGCATCGAGACTGGGGGCGCGCAGAAGGTGCGCTGCGCCACCGCTCTCGCCGATCGCCGCGACCAGCTCGCGCAGCATGTTTTCCCCTTCAGGACTGTAAGGAAGCAGATAGATGCCGTCGCGCAACACCGCGCAGCCTTTCCCCTTCAGGGCGCGCCAGAAGCGCATGCGGGCTGTCGCATTCCCGGTGGGTAGCGTCAGGACAAGGACGGACCAGGTCATCAACGTATTCATGTAGACAATGCTACGTTTATGTAGCGATATCTACAAGTTAACTTTGTGGGCGTGATGCAGAAGACTGACCAGATGCGATGTCATCCGGCCGCGCCAGTCCGCTCGTTACACTGATGAACCACAGGCCACGGATGCCCCAGCGCTGCCACAATAGGGATGTGCCCATCGTCTATCCGGCTTTCCCGACTCCAGTACACGCAGTCTGCGGTAGCATCAAGCTCTCTTCCAGCCGAGACGTGACGAACGCAAGTCCATGAAGGTTCTTATTGTCGAAGACGATTCCGCGATCGCAGCGAACCTCTACGACTATCTCGAAGGTAACGGCTATGAGGTCGACATTGCTTCCAATGGCAAGGCAGGACTGCGGATGGCGATCGCCGA
The DNA here is from genome assembly GCF_002223045.2 of Burkholderia sp. HI4860. Taxonomy (NCBI): domain Bacteria; kingdom Pseudomonadati; phylum Pseudomonadota; class Betaproteobacteria; order Burkholderiales; family Burkholderiaceae; genus Burkholderia; species Burkholderia sp. HI4860. The sequence goes on from NZ_NKFO02000004.1 coordinate 239,942, forward strand.
CTCGTGGGACGCCATCCTGCTCGATCTGGCGCTGCCCGGCATGGACGGACTCACGCTCTGCCGCAGGTTGCGCGAAGAGGCGCGGCGGGACACACCGGTGCTGATGCTCACGGCCAGGGACGCACTGGACGACAAGCTGGAGGGCTTCGTGCACGGTGCCGATGACTATCTGGTCAAGCCGTTCTCGCTGAAGGAGTCGGTGCACGTCTTGGGCCCCTGATCAAGCGCTATCGCGGGCAGGTCGCCACCATGGATCTTCTATTCGCCGACGTAAGACTGGATCTGTCGACGATGACCGTCGAACGGGCCGGGCATCCGGTCAAGCTTCCCCAAAATGTCTTCAGTTGCTGCGCATCCTGCTGCAGTCGCCTGCGCGCATGTTCACTCGCGCCGAGCTTGAATCTGAAGTCTGGGGTGAGGAGCTGCCCGACAGCGACACACTGCGCACGCACATCTACACCCTGCGCAGGGCGCTCAGCGAGCAGGGCGAGGCCGACCTTGTCGAGACCATCCATGGCGTCGGCTACCGGCTCGTTGCACCTGATCAAGATGCGAAATAGCCTGCGCTTCAAGGTCGCGCTTTTCTTCTCGGTGCTGACCATCGCGTTGCTGGTCGCCCAGGCGCTCGGCGTGAGGACACTGGCCGAGGCACAGGAAGAGCGGCTGATCACGGCACTCATCCATGACGACATGACGAATGTGCTCAAGAGTTACGAAGCCAACCCGTCCCTGCTGCCGCCTTCGATGTCCGAATGAATGGCTATGTTTCGGGCGCGGACAGCCGGACCATTACGCTGCCGGTGACGATCGGGAGTCTGCCTGCCGGCACGCACGAAATCATCATTGACGGACGGGAGATCCACGTCGCGATCGAGCCGCTCGGCGCGGCGCGGCTGTACCGCGTTTACAACTTCAGTATTTACGAAAAGCATTTCAAGGAAGTCATCAATGCCCTGATGGCAGGCACAGGTGTCTTTGCATTGCTCACGATCTGGCTGTCCTTCGGCCTGTCGGGTCTGTTGGTGCGGCAGGTTGCCGGTCTCGCGCGGCAGGTCAAGGAACTGCGGCTCGGGGGGCGGTACCGATCCAGCC
>NZ_NKFO02000001.1:0-3239933 GCF_002223045.2 Burkholderia sp. HI4860
AGGATGAATCGGCTCGTGTTCACGTAGAAATCGCAGGCCGGCCTGCCGTCGAATGCATCGAGCAACGTATCGAGCGTGCGGAATTCGGCCAGCGAGAAATGCGGCGTACCGAGCGCTACCGCGACGAGTGCATCGCCGGCCGCGCCGTGGTTCAGCGTGCGGCGAATCTCATCGAGATCGGCCATCGTGACATCGACCGTGCGTGGCGCCGCTTGTCCGTGCAATGCGGCGTCGAGCGTAGGCGCTTCCGGTGTCACACCGACCGCATGGAACAGCGCAACGGCCCCGCTCGACGCGGCGGCCGCGCCCAGTGCCTTGAGTTCGTCTTCCGTGGTGTCCGCCGGCAGCCCGACGATCGCCGGCACGACCGCGCCGCGATCCTGCCGATCAGCAGCCCGAGTGCGGCGAAATAGATGTCGCGCGAGGCCAAGCGACTGAATTCCGGTGCGTTGAACACGATCCGCGCGGCGCGATTCGCTTCGACATGCAGCCCCGCATACGGCGCACGCCCGGTGATCGCAGCGGCCAGGTCGAGAAAATCGCCGTAGCGGCTCGTCGCGCGCCGAGCACCGAGTCGCGAACACGATCGCGTTCGATTCGGCCCACGCGATCTGCTCGCCTTTCGCGGGACGGTTCTTCAGTTGGTACGGCGCGCACGTGAAGCTCGATTCGCAGCGAGCTGCAGATGCGCATCCATCAGGCGCTGCGCATCGCGCTGGATCGTGCGGTCGCCGTGGTACAGCTCCGGATGGATCAGGTCGAGCGACCGACGTTCAGCGTGGTCGGCACCGCGACCTTCGCGCCGGTGTCGACGAAATACTCGACGAAGTCGAGGCTGGTCTGGCCGTGGTAAAGGCAGCCGTCGATATGGGCGGACGTGATGTCGATCAAATGCGGCGCGGACATCACGTGCGCCGTGCGCGCGACGATCCGCATCGCGCGCGCGACGCCCTCGCCGAAATCCCCGCGCAGCATCGCGCTGTCGCGGTCACTCAACTGCAGCATCGGTTGCTCCTCTGACGCGTGCCGGCGGCGCCGGCTCGTGAAATCCGTCAGGGGACTCTACAACTGGAAATAAAAACTGTCCAGATCAGCACTTAACCGACATTTTCAAAAACCAATTTCCACCCTTGAGCGGCTTTGAAGCGACCAATGGCTCGAATTCAGCTCCAGTTTGCCGCCAGCCAGCTGTCTAGCGTTCCGAGGTCACGCTGAACAGCTCGTCGCGCAGCGCCTTCGCGCGATCGCGGCCGAACTGCGTCTCGAATTCGTCCTGCGCGGCCTGCCAGGCGACTTTCGCTTCAGCGAACGTGCGCTCGCCCAGCTTCGTGAGGCTCAGCGCATGCGCGCGCGCGTCGTGCTCGGACGCGGCCGTCGCGACAAAGCCGTCGCGCTGCAGCGGCTTGAGCGCGCGCAGCAGCGTCGTGCGATCCATCACGAGCGCATCGGCGAGTTCGCTCATCAGCAGGCCGGGCTGGCGCGTCAGGTTCGCCATGATCGAGAACTGGGCGGGCGTGACGCCGACTGGGCCAGATGGCGTTCGTACAGTTGCGTGACAAAGCGCGCCGCCTGACGCAGCGCGAGGCAGTTGCACGCCTGGGCAATCGAGGTGTCGTTCATGTTTCGCAATTTATATGTGCATATGCATAAAGTCAATGTACACTCCGCCGTAACCAGGCCGGCGGCCGGCCTCGCGTCAAGGAGACGGACATGGACTACATCGACAAGCTGCGGATTTTCCGGTCGGTGGTGGAGATGCGCAGCTTCACGCGCGCCGCCGACATGCACGGCCTCGCACGGCCGGTCGTGTCGCGCGCGGTCGCGGATCTGGAAGCGCGCTTCGGCAGCCGGCTGCTGCACCGGACACGCGCCAGGTGTCGCTGACCGAAACGGCCGAGCGCATCTACGAGCGCTGCGCGGCCGTGCTCGACGAACTCGACTCGCTCGAGGCGGAAGCGCAGTCGCCGACGCGCGAGCCCGAAGGCTGCTGCGGCTCGTCGCGCACACGACGGCCACGCTGAACCGGCTGGTGCCGCTGATCGCCGGCTTCAAGCCGCGCACCCGAAAGTGCGCCTCGACGTGACGCTGACCGAGCGCCCCATCGATCTCGTCGGCGAAGGCTACGACATCGTATCGTCGTCCCGTACATGCTGACGAACGAATCGACCGTCGTGCGGCTGATCGAGCGGATTCCGCTCGTGATCGTCGCGACACCCGCGTACCTGCGCGCGCATTCGCGCCGGTCGCGCCAGCCGATCTCGCCGATCACCCATTCGTGCCGATGTCGCCGTCTCTGCGCCGGCCCGCGCTGTCGTTCCGCGTCGACGGCAACACGCTGACCGTGCCGTTCCGCTTCGACATCTCGTCGAACAGCCCCGTCTTCAACCGTGAAATGGTGATGCACGACTTCGGCATCGGCGTCGTGCCGAAGACGCTCGTCGATGCCCAGCTTGCGTCAGGCGCGCTCGTGCAGTTGCTGGCCGACGCCGATCTCGTCGATGCGTTCGTCGAGATCAAGCTCGCCTACGCGAACCGCGCGCTGCTGCCGCGAAGGTCAAGACGTTCATCGACTACACGGCCGCTTATTGCGACCGCGAAGGCTGGATCGTTCCGGCGGCCGCCTGACGCCGATTGGTACAGCCGCGACAACAATCTGATCGTGCCCCGCCGCTCGCTTCGAGCCGCATTGCCTCCTAACATGTGTACATGCACAAGATGACGCTCACCGATGACGATTGCTTCGCGGTCCGGCAAGCCGCCCGACGAATCTCGCAGTTCTACGAGCGCTATCTGTCGCGGGCGGGCGTGACGCCGTCGCAGTACAGCATTCTCGCGCTGCTGCGCGACCGGCCCGGCCTGACGATGGCGACGCTGTCGACCGTGCTGGTGATCGAACGCACCGCGCTGCTGCGCGCGCTCAAGCCGCTCATCGGCGCGGCGCTGGTGGCGGGCCAGATCGAGCCGCGGTGCCGCCGCCAGACCTTCGCGCTGACCGCGCACGGCGAAACGAAGATCGCCGACGCGCACGTGCACTGGCTCGCCGCGCAGGAAGCGTTCGAGCAGCGGTTCGGGTCGACGCAGGCGGCCCGCCTGAGAGACGAATTGTTCCGGATCACGCACAACCTGCCGGAACGCTAGCCCTTCCCCGATCGACGACATGCGTCGATCGACTTGATAAGTGCATATACATAGGTGAATCGATGGATACGACCCAAGCCGCTGCCTCATCCCGTGAAGCAGCCACACTCGACAGCCGCGAAGCAACAGCGCCGCGTGCCGTGGATGCGCATCGCGGTGGGTGCCGTCGTCATCGTCGTCGCCGCGCCGCGCTCGACTGGCTGTTCGTGCTGCGCTTTCAGGAAAGCACCGACGATGCGTATGTCGGCGGCGACGTGACCGTGCTGGCGCCGAAGGTCAACGGCTTCGTCGACAAGATCCTCGTGACCGACAACCAGCGCGTGAAGGCCGGCGACGTGCTCGTGCAACTCGATGCGCGCGACTACGACGCGAAGCTCGCACAGGCCAGCGCCGAAGTCGACAGCGCGCGCTCCGCGGTGACCGAACTCGAGGCGAAGCAGCAACTGCAATTCGCGGTGATCGGCCAGCAGGCGGCCGAGAAGAATGCGTCGTCGGCCGAGCTGACGCGTGCCGCGTCGGACCGCGTGCGCTATCGCGAGCTCGTGAAATCCGACGCCGTGTCGAACCAGATCGTCGAACGCGCGGACGCCGACTATTCGAAGGCCGGCGCCGCCGTCGACCGCAGCGACGCCGCGCTGCTCGCGTCGAAGCGGCAGCTCGACGTGCTCGGTGCGCAGCTCGCCGATGCGCGGGCCCGCGTGAACACCGCGCTTGCCGCGCAGCGTGTCGCCGCGCTCAACGTCGAATACACGACGATCCGCTCGCCGGTCGACGGCTACGTCGGCAACCGCACGGCCGCGTCGGGATGCTCGCGAACGTCGCGTGCCGCTGCTGACCGTCGTGCCGGCGTCCGGCCTGTGGATCGACGCGAACTTCAAGGAAGACCAACTGCGCAAGATGCACGCGGCGATCGCGTCGACGTATCGCTCGATGCGTCGAACACGAAACTGCACGGCCGCGTCGACAGCCTCGCGCCCGCCACCGGCGCGACCTTCAGCGTGCTGCCGCCCGAGAACGCGACCGGCAACTTCACGAAGATCGTCCAGCGCGTGCCGTGCGCGTGCATCTCGATCCGCAGCCGGGCCTCGAGCAGGTGCTGCGCCCCGGGCTCTCCGCGGTCGTGACCGTGCATACCGATCACGCGAACTGAACGGGAGCCGACGATGACCACCGCGTTTTCCGGCGACCCGGCGTCGCAACCGACGAAGCAGCGCGTGTTCGCGTTCGCGCTGATGTGCGTCGGCTTCTTCATGGCGACGCTCGACATCCAGATCGTCGCGTCGTCGCTGCGCGACATCGGCGGCGGCCTGTCCGCCAGCCAGGACGAACTGTCGTGGGTGCAAACGCCTACCTGATCGCCGAGATCATCGTGATCCGATGTCGGGCTGGCTGTCGAAAGTGATGTCGACGCGCTGGCTGTTCGCCGCATCGGCGGTCGGCTTCACGATCACCAGCATGCTGTGCGGCGTCGCGTGGGACATCAATTCGATGATCCTGTTTCGCGGCTGCAGGGTGCGCTCGGCGCCGCGATGATCCCGACCGTGTTCACCACCGCGTTCGTGCTGTTCCCGGCAAGCAGCGGCTGATCGCGTCGACGACCATCGGCGCGCTCGCGTCGCTCGCCCCGGCGATCGGCCCGTGATCGGCGGCTGGATCACCGATCAATGGTCGTGGCACTGGCTGTTCTACCTGAACCTCGTGCGGGCATCGCGGTGGCTGCGCTCGTGCCGCGCTACGTGCACATCGACGAACCCGACCTCAGCCTCATCAAGCGCGGCGACTATCTCGGCATCATGCTGATGTCCGGTTTCCTCGGCTGCCTCGAATACGTGCTGGAGGAAGGCCCGCGCAAGAACTGGTTCGGCGACGACGCGATCGTGATCTGCGCGTGGATCTCCGGCATCTGCGGTTTCCTGTTCATCGTGCATGCGCTGACCGCGAAGGATCCGATCGTCGACCTGCGCGCGCTCGTCGTGCGCAACTTCGGGATCGGCAGCCTGCTGTCGTTCGTGACCGGCATCGGGATCTTCGTGACCGTGTTCCTGACGCCGCTGTTTCTTGCGCAGGTGCGCGCGTTCAGCTCGCTGCAGATCGGCATCGCGTTGCTGTCGGTCGGCGCGTTCCAGCTGATTGCGCTCTGCGCGTATGCGTTCGCCGCGCGCTACTTCAGCCTGCGCGCGCTGCTCGTGTTCGGGTTGATCTGCTTCGGGCTCGGCTGTTACCTGTACACGCCGATCACGCACGACTGGGGCTGGCGCGAACTGCTGCTGCCGCAGGCGCTGCGCGGCATCGGCCAGCAGTTCAGCGTGCCGCCGATCGTGACGATGGCGCTCGGCTCGCTGCCGCAGTCGCGCCTGAAATCGGCGAGCGGCCTGTTCAACCTGATGCGCAATCTCGGCGGGGCGATCGGCATCGCGGTGAGCGCGACGATGCTCAACGACCGGCTGAACTTTCACTACCTGCGCCTGAACGAGCACGTGAGCGCCGGCCAGCCGCAGATCGCGTCGCTGCTCGATCGGCAGGCTGCGTACTGGACGTCGGTGGCCGGCAACACGCTGGACACCGCGCAAGCCGGGCTCGCGAACCTGCATCACCTGATCTATCGCGAGGCGCTCACGCTCACCTATGCCGATGCGTACTACGCGCTGTCGCTGTGCTTCGTCGTCGCGCTGCTCGCGGTCGTCTTCTCCAAACCCATTTCCCTGAACGCGCCGCCGCCGGACGCGCACTGAGGTTGAGGTCATCCCCATCATGAAAAAACTTCTCGTCGCCCTCGCCGTCAGCGCACTCGCCGCCGGATGCGCGGTGCAGCCCGCGCAGCATCCGGCGCTTCAGGATTCGGTTCGGACGCTCGCGCCGGACGCATGGGACACCGATGTGCCGCGCGCGGACATCGACGCCGCCGCGTGGTGGGCGCAATTCCACGATCCCGCGCTCGACCGGCTGATCGCCACCGTGCTCGACGGCAACCTCGATCTGCAGGCCGCCGCCGAACGCGTGAAGCAGGCGCAGGCGCTGACCGTGCAGAAGCGCGCAGTGCTGCTGCCCGAACTCGATGCGACCGCGCATGCGGCCGACGCACGCCAGAACACGCCGCCGCCGCTCGGGTATGTGCGGCAGGCGGGTGCCGGGCTCGCGTTGAGCTGGTCGCCGGATGTGTTCGGCGGTGAACGGCTCGATCTGCTTGCCGCTCAGGCCGAGCTCGTCGGGCAGAAGCATGCGGAAGATGCGATGCGGCTCGCGCTCGCGGCCGATGCGGCTTCCGCGTATGTCGATCTGCGCTGGGCGCAGCAGGAATTGAAGATCCTGCAGGACAACGCGAAGATCCGGCAGCATGCGCTCGAACTCACGCGCAAGCGGCAGACGTTCGGGCTGTCGACCGAGCTTGACGTCACGCGTGCGCAGAACCAGCTCGATGCGCTCGAAGCGCGGATTCCGCCGACGCAGGCGCAGATTGCGCATCAGCTCAATCTGATTGCGGTGTATTCGGGGAGGACGCCGGAATCTGTTGATCGGCTGGTGCTCGCGCAGGCGGGGAAATTCCCGCGCCGCCGGTTGGCGCACCGGGTACGTTGCCTTCCAGGCGTTGCTGCGGCGGCCTGATGTACTGACCGCGTATGCGCAGGTCGAGCGGCGGGCCGCGCAAGTCGGTGTGGCAAAGGCCGAGCGGTATCCGAAGTTTTCGTTGAACCTGACGGACGGGATTCTGGCGGCTTCTTATCTCGGGTTGCCGACGTTGACCGATAACCTGTTCAGTGCGGCGTTGAGTGCGACGAGCCCGATCTTCAATGCGGGGCGCATTACCGCCGACATCTCGCAGAGCGAAAGCCGGATGCGCGAGTCGGAACTCGGGTTACGGCAGACGATGCTGCAGGCGCTGAGGGAAGTCGAGGATGCGCGGGCGAATCTCGTCAGTTCCGATGAGGCGACGCGCAGGCTGGGTAGCGCGCTGGCTGCGTCGGACAAGGCGCTTGGGTTGGCGAATCAGCTCTATAAGGGCGGTGCGACGGATTTTCTGGATGTGCTGTCCGCGCAGGAGGTTTATCTGCGGGATTCGGATTCGCTGAATCAGGTCAAGCGCGAACATGCGCTGGCGGCGGTGGCGCTTTATCGGTCGCTCGGGGGTGGGTGGAGCAGGAATGACGCGGCGGGTGGGCCGCCGACGGAATCGGAGGAAGTGGCGAAGAACTAGGCGGGATCACGACAGGGCGGCGGCTTCCATACTTGCCGGCGCCCCGCTCTTCAGCCGCACGATCCGAGACATTGGACCGTCGTCAACGCAATCGAGTAAGCCACGATCCACGCAATACCCAATCCGACGATCACGGTGACGATACGCGTGATGAGTTTGTGCCAGAACCGGACCGCAACAAACACGCCTGCCGCCAACAGGAGCACCATGAGGATCGGCCAGATCACGTTCATGGCGAATTACAACGGCGGCCGCTTCAGCTTCACCCAGCGCTGCACCGACGGCCGTTCCCACTGCGCACGTGCATAGTCGGCGAGGCGCTGCGGCACCGGATCGTCATTCAGCACCAGACGGTTCAGCATCACCGCCAGGTCGACATCCGCGATGCTCCACTCGCCGAACAGGTTCGACGCGCCCGGTGCAAGCAGCTTGTCGGCGGCCACGAACAGCTTCTGCGCGGCGGCCTGCGCGAGACTCGACAGCGGCTCGCTCGACGGCCCGTAGAACAGCACTTCGGTCGACCGCTCCGTCCGCACCGGCATCAGGTCGCTGCGCAGCCACGCCTGCACCTGTCGCGCCCGCGCACGCTGGCGCGGCTCGACCGGATAGAGCCGCGTGCCCGGGAAAGTCTCGTCGAGATACTCGGTAATCGCCGACGATTCCGACAGCGCGAAATCGTCGTGGACGAGCGTCGGCACACGTTGCGTCAGCGACGTCGCCGCGTAGTCGGGCGCGAAATGCGCGCGGTTGCCGAGGTCGACGGTCACCAGTTCGTAAGGCAACGCTTTTTCCTCGAGCGCCACGAAGACCGACATCGCGTAAGGGCTCGTGTATTGCGTATCCGCGTAGAGACGGAGATGACCGGTTTGCACTGCAGGCTCCTTGTGGGTGCGGAGGCCGGTGGCGGCGCGTTGATGCGCCGACGGGCTCCGGGTGGGTCGATGCGGTTGTGTGACAGGTTAGCAGCGGCCGGTTACGCGGCGCTCGTGGTTTTGTATGGGCTGTTGCTGCGTCGTCACGCGGCGTCGGGCCAGCGGTAGCCGATCACTTCGTTCAACGGGTACGCGAGTTCGCGTACTTCTTCCAGCTGATTGCCGCCGAAGAGATACACCTGCTCGTCATCGTGACGCAGGTAGAAACCGACGTGCCCTTTCCAGCTCGCGGGATCGTCGCGGGTCAGGATTGCAATGCAGCCGTAGACCGGGCGTTCCAGCGGCCTCCCCCATTCGAGCCACGAACGCGCAAGCGCCGAGCCCGTGCCGCGTATGCCGGCGTGCGTCATGCACCAGTTGACGAAGGACGAACACCAGGAAATCTTGTCGTCGTAGCCGACCAGGTTCGTCTGGTTGTTGTATTCGACGATGCGCGGGTTGATGCTGCCGGGCGGATGGCGGCGGATGCCGAGTTCGGCCATCGCGACGGGCATCCACGGCGGATGGGCGGCGTCCGGTTTGCTCTCAGGGTTGAATAGGGTCACGTCGTTCTCGGGCGAGTGTGTTGTGCGGTCAATCTTCGCATGAATGCGGTGACTGGCGCACCCTGCTTCCTTGTGATTTCCTTTCGATCCGCTCGTATCATATCGGCAGCCTCCTCGACCTCCCAAGCTGCCATGCGCATCACGCCCCTGCCGCCCCTTCAGTGCCTCATCGCGTTCGAAGCCGCCGTGCGGCATGCGAGCTTCACGCGCGCGGCCACCGAGCTGCATCTGACCCAAAGCGCGATCAGCCGGCAGATCCAGCAGCTCGAGGAATTCCTCGGCCGCTCGCTGTTCGTGCGCGAACATCGTTCGCTGCGGCTGACGATCGCCGGCGAGCAATACGCCGCGCAGGTGCACCATCTCCTCACGCAATGCGCGGAAGCCACGCACGATGTAATGAAGCCCTATGGCGATCTCGAACTGACGATCGCATGCTCGTCGGGCGTTGCGCTGCTGTGGCTCACACCGCGCCTGCCCGCGTTTCGCGCCGCCTATCCGGACATCAAGCTGCGGCTGATCGTGCGCGACGGGCTCGCGTCGATGTCGCCGGCGGAGTTCGACGTGGGTGTGTACTACGTGCGTCAGCAGGCGCCGGCCGAATACACCGCGCGCCGCCTGTTCGACGAGGAAGTGTTTCCGGTCTGCTCGCCCGGCTATCTGGCCGGCCGCACGCTCGACGCAGCCGATCTTGCGAACGAGACGCTGCTGCGTCTCGAGGATGGCCAGCGCCAATGGATGTCGTGGTCCGAATGGTTCGACCAGAACGACATCGACCGGCAGAAGGCACGGCCGCAGGACATCACGATCAATTCTTATCCGCAGATCGTACAGATGACGATTCTCGGCCAGGGTGTGTCGCTCGGCTGGCGCTACATGATCGACGCATGCATCGAGGCCGGCCTGCTCGTGCGCGTGACGGAAGCATCCGCGAGCCACGGCGGCGGCTACTACGTGATCTCGCCGAACGACCGCGCGCAGAACCACGCCGCACGCCTGTTCACACGCTGGCTGTTCGAACAGGCGGAGAAGCAGACCGCGTCCTGATTGCGATGCATGCGCGTAGCGCATGCGTGCATGCAAATCTTTCGTTTCAGAAAAAAATCGCGCTGTCCTTAGCATGGGTTCACGCGGGGCAGCCGTCCCGCCTTCTGATTCCGATAGAGGAAGAGACCATGCAAGGAACGCTTTCCCCGCGCGCCGCGCCTGCCGTCGATGCGGCAGTGCAGCAGCGCCGCCGCGCCATCGTCGCGACCGTGATCGGCAATGGTCTCGAATGGTTCGATTTCACCGTCTACAGCTTCTTCGCGGTCATCATCGCGAAACTGTTCTTTCCGACCGGCAACGAACTGACGTCCGTGCTGCTGACCGTCGCGACGTTCGGCGTCGGCTTCTTCATGCGGCCCGTCGGCGGCATCGTGCTCGGCATCTACGCGGACAAGGTCGGGCGCAAGGCCGCGCTGTCGCTCACCATCCTCATGATGGCCGCCGGCACCGCGCTCATCGGGCTCGCGCCGACCTACGAACAGGCCGGCATCGCCGCGCCGCTGCTGATCGTCGTCGCGCGGCTGCTGCAAGGCTTCTCGGCCGGTGGCGAGATGGGCGGCGCCACCGCGTTCCTCACCGAATACGCGCCGCCGGAGAAGCGTGCGTACTACTCGAGCTGGATCCAGTCGAGCATCGGCTTCGCGGTGCTGCTCGGCGCCGCGACCGGCACCTTCGTCACGACGTCGCTCGACACGCAGGCGCTGCATAGCTGGGGCTGGCGGCTGCCGTTCCTGCTCGGGATCATCGTCGGGCCCGTCGGCTACTACATCCGCAGCCATATCGACGAGACGCCCGCCTTCAGCGCCGTCGAAGCGCAGGCAAAAGAAAGCTCGCCGCTGAAGGCAGTGCTGTCCACCTACCCGCGCGAGACGTTCGCGAGCTTTTCGATGGTCATTCTGTGGACCGTCTGCACCTACGTGCTGCTCTTCTACATGCCGACGTATTCCGTGCGCACGCTGCATCTGCCGCAATCGACCGGCTTCGCGGCCGGCATGGTCGGCGGGCTGATGATCATGTGCTGCTCGCCGATCGTCGGCCGGCTCGCCGACGTGTGGGGACGGCGCGTATTCCTGTCCGGATCGGCGCTGGCCATCTTCTTGCTCGCGTGGCCGATGTTCGCGTGGATCAACCATGCGCCCGGGTTCACGTCGCTGATCGTGTTCCAGGCCGTGTTCGGCGTGCTGATCGCGACCTACACGGGGCCGATCCTCGCGGCGTTCGCCGAACTGTTCCCGACCAAGGTGCTGTCGACCGGGCTGTCCGTTGCGTACAACTTCGCGGTCACGATCTTCGGCGGCTTCGCGCCGTTCCTGATCACGTGGCTCATCGCCCGCACTGGCAGCAACATGGCGCCGGCCTTCTACGTGACGCTCGCGGCGGCCGTCAGTTTCATCGGAACGCGCTTCGTGAAGGACGCCAAGCGGGCGGCTTCCGTCAATCGATAAGGATCTCTATCCATGACCATTACCGTGCTGCAAGGCGGCAACGTACTCGATCTCGAACGGGGCGTGCTGCTCGACCATCATCATGTCGTGATCGACGGAGAACGGATCGTCGAAGTCACCGATCGGCCGGTGGATTTGCCGAATGCGCAGGTGATCGACGTGCGCGGCAAGACCGTGATGCCGGGATTCATCGATTGCCATGTGCATGTGCTGGCTTCGAATGCGAACCTCGGTGTGAATGCGACGCAGCCGAATATTCTTGCCGCGATTCGGTCGTTGCCGATTCTCGATGCGATGTTGTCGCGCGGGTTCACCAGCGTGCGCGATGCTGGGGGCGCAGACTGGAGTTTGATGCAGGCGGTCGAAACCGGGCTGGTGTCGGGGCCGCGGATTTTTCCGTCGGGAAAGGCGTTGTCGCAGACCGGCGGGCATGGGGACTTTCGGCCGCGCGGGGATTTGCTGGAGCCTTGTTCTTGCTGTTTCAGGACGGGGGCGATTGCTCGGGTGGTGGACGGGGTCGAAGGTGTGCGGCTTGCCGTGCGTGAGGAGATTCAGAAAGGCGCGACGCAGATCAAGATCATGGCGTCAGGTGGCGTGGCTTCGCCTACCGACCCGATTGCGAACACGCAGTACTCCGAGGACGAGATTCGGGCCATCGTGGATGAGGCCGAAGCCGCGAATACGTATGTGATGGCGCATGCGTATACGGGGCGGGCGATTGCTCGGGCGGTGCGGTGTGGGGTTAGGACGATCGAGCACGGGAATCTCGTGGATGAGGCGGCGGCGAAGCTGATGCGCGAGCATGGCGCGTTTGTCGTGCCCACGCTTGTCACTTATGACGCGCTGGCCAAACACGGCGCGGAGTTCGGGATGCCGCCGGATTCGGTGGCAAAGGTGGCTTCCGTTCAGCAGAAAGGCCGCGAATCGCTGGAAATCTATGCGAACGCCGGCGTGAAGATGGGGTTCGGGTCGGATCTACTCGGGGAAATGCACGCGTTTCAAAGCGGAGAGTTTCGGATTCGGGCGGAGGTGCTCGGGAATCTGGAAGCGCTCAGGTCGGCGACGACCGTCGCGGCGGAGATCGTCAATATGCAGGGGCAGCTTGGGGTGGTGGCCGTGGGCGCGATCGCCGACCTCGTCGTGCTGGATGGGAATCCGCTTGAAGATATCGGAGTCGTGGCCGATGAAGGCGCGCGGGTCGAGTATGTGTTGCAGCGGGGGGCGCTTGTGAAGCGGCAAGCCGGTGGGCGTTGATTTGATGATTTGACGCCATTCGGCTGTTTCGGCAGGCGCCGTGTCGCCTCACGGACCTTGCGGTCGTGACAGTTGTTGAAGGTGGCTGGAGGTGTGAGTCGCGGCGTTTGCAGCAATGGCCGGGGCGGTGTCGCCCCGGCAGTCAGTCGCATTCGGGAAACGCCTGCATTCCACTCGCTAGGGCCGCATCAAGCGGCCCTTGCAGGCGTTATAGCGTCGACGGTCCACGGTCAAGATCGTGGTACGGCTGCTCTCGCAACGCCAACTGGCTGTAATCCGGCGTGATCGTGATCTGCCGGGTCGCGTAGTTGGCGTCCACGTATACGCGGTCGCCAGGCTTGAATCCGAAGATCTTGAAATCAATGTCGATCGCCTTCATCCACGGCAGATACGGCCAGCCTCGCTTGGGAAGGTCCGGGTAGTTGCGCAGGACCAGCTCAAACGTCTTTTGCATGTTGACCGGTTTGTTCTTTCTACGACGTGGCTTAGTATTGGCGTCAGCCATTTCCGACTCCTGGTGTGAGTTGGTGGTGGTCAGCGGGTCGTATGGGTTGCCGCCCATGCGGCCCGCGCTTTTTTGATGCCTTGGGTTTTCCCTTCTTTCTCCCCCTTCGCTGGGTCTTGTTGGGCAAGACGGCTTACGGTCGACCATCGGGGCGGAGGGGACTGCGTTCTACTCCCGATGACGAGAAGCAAGGCTTCAAGACCAGTGTAGTCGGGCTGGCATCTCAGAAATGGGGGATTGGGGGGATTGGCCGTTAGGTATAGGGAGCGTGTCCGTGCCTGATGTTTCATGTCAGTGATTCGGAGGACTTGTACCCCATGAATCGCTAGGGAAACGCTGATCAATGGACCAACTTCCGAAGTTGCAGGCGAGATGGCTTCAAATTTTCTGGATGACGAAGCGAATCGGCGCTCAATTCAGTGAATTTGGCGCGTAAGCGAGCCTCCCCTGCTCGCATTTTTCATACGCATGACGGACTGCTCCCATGGACCGATCGCAACAGATTTCGCGCAATCACCAGATTCGCCAGAGCGAACAGGCTGAACAGTTGCGCGGTGTTCTTGGCCAAGCCCTTGTATCGGGTCTTGCGATGCTGAAACAGATTCTTGACGATATGAAACGGATGCTCAACCCGCGAACGGATCTGCGCCTTGGTTCGCTCGAGCGCGATCACCAGGTCCTTCAGCGCTCCTTCTTGCATCGCCTTGATCTTTCCCCGCCTGGCAGCGACGTGCCACTTCACGGCCTTGCCCGCCATTTCCTCGCGCTTGTCGACGCCAATGTAGCCCGCGTCGGCGAACACCTGCTCTTCATGCCCGTGCAGCAGGGCATGAGCTTGCGATACATCCGACACGTTGGCCGCCGTGCCAACCACACTGTGAATCAGGCCCGAGTCGGCGTCGACGCCAATGTGGGCTTTCATGCCAAAGTGCCATTCGTTGCCCTTCTTCGTTTGATGCATTTCCGGGTCACGGCTCTTCCCGGCATTCTTGGTCGACGGCGGCGCTTCAATGATCGTCGCGTCAACCAGCGTGCCTTCCTTCATCATCAGCCCACGCTCGCACAGCGAGATGCCAATCTCGTCGAACAACTTCCGTGTCAGTTCGTGTTCGATCAGCAGGCGCCGGAACTTCAACAGCGTGGTTGCATCAGGCACGTTCTCGATCGCCAGATCGATGCCGGCGAAGGCTCGCAGCGTGATGCTGTCATACAGCGCGTCTTCCAGTCCTTCGTCCGACAGTCCGTACCACTGTTGCACGAAGTAGATTCGCAGCATCCGCTCAAGGCCAATCGGCGGGCGACCTCGCGTGCCCTTCGGATAGTGCGGTTCGATGGCCGACAGCAAGCGCTGCCACGGAACGACCTTCTCCATCTCTTCCAGGAAGCGTTGGCGCCTCGTCACTCGCTTCTTGCCTGCAATTTCCGCTTCCGCGAAGCCGATCTGCCTCTTCATCGTCGTGGGTCCGTTCCGTGAGCTGTCTTCTAAACGTCCTCGGCTACGTCTGCGATGACCGCCGAGCCGAATAAATCAGCGTTTCCCTAGGGCCGATCGATCCCCGACTATTTCAATTTCGGGAAATACGTCGACCGCAACTCTTCTTAAGCCGTATCGTCCAAGACTGCCAACGCTCAACGCGTAGGTTACGCACGGCCGCTTATGGCCGTACCCTTAGGAGCCACGTTGGAGCGCCAATCGTGCGAGGTTACCGCCAATGCCAACGGCGGCAATCGATGGCAGATTCAACCGGTCGATGCATCATAGTCCCGAGAGGAGGTATGAGAGTGGATCGGTCATTCCCTGCCGTCACTCGCGGACAAGTCATTGGTCTTTGCCGATGCTCCGATGACGGCGATTGCGTAGCAGCTACTAGTTTCTTTCCGAACGTTCGCACCACGGTCCAGAAACGAGTTTTCTGCCAAATCGACATAAACCCTACAGCCATGTATGTCCAAACACGCCTTCACGCCAAGATCAAGTTCAATATCGTTGACGGATGCGCAAGGAAAACGTCAAAACCTTCGCTACCGTTCTGGGCCTTGCCTCCTCCCGGAAGCTGGTGTCGAAACTCACGCCCGCTCGTCGTTGTGCGGAGGGCGTCAGCACAGCAGCTGGTCACGCCTCCGCTTTTGTGAAACAAGCCATCCAAAATTTTTATCAATTTTCGATCGGCCAAAGTGATTCGAGTCGGGGAAACCAACAGTCCGCCCGAAGCTGCTAACTATTTGCTTGCGGCTACAGCTGCGTCCTCCACCCATTTACCGAGGTTATCCCTACCGTTGTCGTTGTTCCACAGGTAGTGGTTGTACCCCTTAACTCGCAGGTTGCAGCACCCAGTGGTGTTCCCGTCCAGATCCTTGATCTTGCTGATATCAATGGTCAGAATGCCATTTCCCCGAGAGATACTCTGGTCGATCTCGTACTTGACCCATCGACTCTTGTCCGTATTCGCGCCGACCAGCACCACGGTGACTGTCGTACCCTCGAGCTGTTTGTCAATCCATGCTTTGATGGCACTGTCGCCCTTGCGCTCGACCTCTTCGAAGTCCGCTTTATCGATGAATCCCGACTTGATTGCACCCGTGATGACATTGCTATTGCGCACATTCATTGCACGCTGGACATCGTCATACTTGAAGCTGAAGAAGACTTTTCTTGCCATTTCTGTTCCTAGATGATTTTCAGAAGTTTCAACACGATTCCCATGGCGGCATCGAGATCTGTCTTATCGTCGCCAAGAGCTTGTAGTAGCGGCAGCATTTGAGCGCCGTTCTGGTGCTTGGTCGGATCAAAAGTTGCGAGCACCTCCTCCCAAATCTTTCGGGTTATCGAGCCGGTAATACCGACGGGGATGACGAATACACCTTTCTCGCGAGCAATGTCAAATTCCTCGCGCATTCCGTTCGACTCCACAACGTCATCACCCTGCACTTTATTTCCAAATAGGAAGATAGCGATGCCCGCGTGATCAATCATCGTGTGGCGATACTCCCGCCACAGTTCTGGGAGTGGTCGGGCTCCGGCTCGAGTCTGGGGAAACGGTCGCAAGACCAACTGATCGGTGTCGAGGCGACCTCCATTCATTATGGTCTGCTCAAGGACACCCGTGATAACCGCGCTGCCGATACCGAGACCAAATCCTGAGATGACCCGAAAGTCTGCCCTGCTGATTTCGCGGCTCAGGTTGTACACAAACTTCTCAGACTCGGCCTGGGTCCACGGCGAGTAATCGTGTGCGGCTCCAGAGATAAAAATCGTTCGCCGTTTGTGCTTGTCTTCAACTGCTTTCAGGACAGTCGTTATCTCAGCGTACTCGTCAACATAGGTTGCCTTAATACCAACGCGCAACAGCTCTCCTTCGAACAGCTTTTCTTTTCGCTGTCTATACTCAAAATCGGCCTTGCTTTCACCTTCACTTTGGCTTACCCGCCGCAGAACGCAATGATGCTGCCGTTGGTCCTTCCCATACTGGATTCGGACACGGCTGAGGATGTATTCAAGATTCGGATCAGTGAAACTGAACCCCAAGAACAGGAAGGTCTTTGACACGAGGTCGCCACTCAGCGCAGTAATGAACGGCTGCATTGCAAGGTGGTAGCGCTCGTAGTCATCGCGAATCAACACAGCTTCTGATGCGTGGTCGGCATCACCATGCATCTTGTAAACAATAGCGTCTCGGTGGCGACGCGTCGTCGCCAGCTGCTTGACCGTGTACTTGACGTCAGGAATTTTTCCCGTTAACTCAAGAGCGGATTCAATCAGTTTGTCGTAGTTTGTTGTCCAGAACGTATAAATAGGCAGTCTAGCAAGAATGCGATGATTCTCCGTCGGCACTAAATTCGTAGAGAATTCTGTTACCAGAAGCTGGTTGAGCTTTGCTCGATTTGAGTGATTGACGTTTGTGTGGTACTGCGCCAATGTGACAAGATCCCATTCTTTTTCGACATCAAGATCGAGATCGTCTGCGATCGGCTTCAGCAAAGTTTTCCAATCAACGTATCCAGCACCGCGGGAAAATCCTGCGCCAGCGAATATTGCGAGATTTCCTTCTTCGAGCTCTTTGGAAAGAGCCTCCACGAGTTTTATTTGGTCCCTATGCATACATCCCCCTATTCATTTTTTCTTAAGCCGATCTCGACATTCGCTCATTAAAAAAATCAGAGTTTTTGATTTATATTAAAAAGCAAACGCAATATTCTTAGCCTTATAAATAGCATCACATCGCCCAAACGCACAACATATTGCTACGAATCTATTGAGTGATATCCGATGTACTTCATAGTTTTTACTATACGCAGCGCCAAACGTGAGTTAGCGAGCCGATCAGTGCAACGTTGGACAACGATACCGTCTGGGCTCATCCCGTTCGCTCTCTTAGCCCAACAGCTTCTTGAGGTTTTCCCAGTTCCATGCGTACAACCGGCCCGCATTCGGAACTGCGGTGTAGTCACCGTCCTTGTACCCGATGACCTGAACAATCTTGATGCCCGCTGCACGCGCCATCGCTACCTCTTTGAGAACGCCTTGTGCTTTGTGCGTCTTGGGTCCAACCATAACGACGACGATATCGGCACGGCTAATTGCCGTGCGCGCCTTATTTTCCCAGTCGTCCTCAGGGGCCGCCTCCTTTAGGGAGTGATCGATGACCTCGAACGGGGAATCCTGCAGCTTAGCCTGCCCAAGGATAAAATCTTTCAGCACCCGATCGTTATCGAAGTCAAAACTCACGAATATACGCGTCTTTTCCACGCCTTCCCTCCTGAAAACCGTCCTGAAAAAATGGCCTGCAATTCCGCCGAGCAATAGGCCGCCCACACCTGGAGCGATGGTATTGCCAAGCAATGCGCCTGTACCAACGGCGATTGCCTCGCTCGCCGATAAAGCAGACTGATGAATCCTGCAGAAGTCGCTTCCTTTCAACGGCTGATTGAGACAGCGACGCCCCGATTTGGTACTTGACTTGCAGCGTCTCATTTTTATTCTGCGCCAGCTTTTGTAGCCTATCGCAATTTAATAAAATAGTCCGAATATGACCTTAACCGACATCGCATGACGCCGCCTTGGAATCACTACTCCGTGACTGTAGCACGATCTCTATTGAAATAAGAGAGGAAAATTTCCTCTTGCAATTCCTCATATTGCAATCGCGTTTCGCCAGGGCACGCGGGATGATTGAGACTGGCTCGAATGATCTCACGCAGGATGATGTTCTTCGAACGATCCGCTGGCCGCAGACCGGACAGCGATCTATACCGCCATTGCCCAACACTCGGCCAATGCCAGCAAAGGTTTGCAAGCGTGCGTTGAACATGGGGCGAGTTTTCGAACGGACCAACCATTCGAGAGACCACAGCATGGCTCGGGCGGCGGCAGCAAGTGCCGCAAACCGGACGACCAACCTGACATCGCTAGACACCATTTTGAGTCCGCACGAGCCTGCTCCTCAGGACGCGATGTGTTTCTGCATGAAAACACTCAACGGATCGTCCGTGTAATCACCAAACGGACCCCGACGCTGATATCCGGCAGACGCATACAAAGCCAGCGCCTCGTGTTGATAGGGTCCAGTCTCAAGCCTGATCACCGTGCAACCCGAGTCGACCGCCCGTAACTCAAGCATAGCTATAAGCTTCCTCGCCAAACCGTGCCCACTAGTCATGGCAGACGAGTTGGGCAAAAGGGAAATCGAAGTACCCGGTGACGAAGCCATGCGCGACATCTTCGGCGATCGAGTCTTCAGCCGCTGATTGTTAGCGATGTCTCCGGTACTGGCGAACTTCTCAAAAAAGCGGGCGAATCCGATCGCCTCGTGATATCGCCCGACTCACCGACCATGGAAACAATCGCATCCTATTGAACAACCGCATCGACCATCGCCTGCGCTTCCGACACAAACCGCGAAAAGCGCCGCTGTTTAGGCAATTGCTGCGCGTAACAGGCTGGCCGCTGTTCCTCTGCCACGTGCCCCGCACTGCAAGCGACAATCGTCGGCAACGTCGCATCCCGCCACATGAGATAAACCCGCGCGCCCTGCTTGACCGACACCACCAACGTATTCGGCCCATCCGGCATCCCGTCCTGGCTGTCACCCAGCAGCAACGCCTTCACCACCGCATCAGCCGGTTTCCGCTTCACCGGCAATTCGGTAAACCGAAACTCCGCAGCGTCGCCGCCGAGCACGTCGGTGTAAAACGTCTCGTTATCGAAGATAACGGCAACATCGTCCGTGAACTTGATCCCCGCATCCGCCGTCGCCACCCACGCCTTCAAAAGCGGAACCGTCGTCACAACGAGATTCACCTTCCCGTCATTCGACTTCAAGAGCAGTCCATCCGGCCCGGGCGTAATCCCGTTGTCGATGACGAGGGTCTCCACGGTACTCCCCGCCTTCGAGGAAAACCCTCTCGCCCTGACCGTCCCGACAAGCTTAACCAACCGCGCATTCACCTCAGCGGTGTATTTCTTGTCCAGATCCGCCTGATCTTCCATCCGCGCCGCTGTAATGGTGTCGACGGCTTTCTTCCGATAGGCGAGATAAGAATCGGTAGGCGACGCAATCACCTTCGCCCCCACCGCAGCCGCCACCGCGACGAGCACCGCCGCCCCCACCCCGATCTTCCATTTGGAAATGCGTTTCATTTTTATAGACGCCACCGAATCCCGCGCAAACATGCAAAAACGGCCACCGTAACCCCACGGCAGCCGTCCCTCAGAAACGCCTTATTCTAAATCGCGAATCAGACTTTACTCATCCACCTTGAAAGCCGACACCAATCGTGTCAATTCCGCCGCCTGCTGCTTCAAGCTCGCCGCAGCCGCCGCGCTTTCTTCAACTAGCGCCGCATTCTGCTGCGTCATCTGATCGAGCGACTGCACCGCGTCCCCGATCTGGTCGATACCGGCGCTCTGTTCCAGGCTAGCCTCGGCGATCTCGCTCATCATCGCGCTCACGCCTTGAACCTGCGAGACAACATCGCGCATCACCTTCCCCGCCTCACTCACCAGCCGCGACCCGGTATTCACCGTCCCCGCGCTATGCTCGATCAGCGTCTTGATCTCCT
The DNA here is from genome assembly GCF_002223045.2 of Burkholderia sp. HI4860. NCBI lineage: Bacteria > Pseudomonadati > Pseudomonadota > Betaproteobacteria > Burkholderiales > Burkholderiaceae > Burkholderia > Burkholderia sp. HI4860. The sequence goes on from NZ_NKFO02000001.1 coordinate 20,115, forward strand.
TCGCTGCCTGCGCGCTGCGCTGCGCCAGATTCCGCACCTCAGAAGCCACTACCGCAAACCCGCGCCCCTGCTCCCCGGCCCGTGCTGCTTCCACAGCCGCGTTCAAAGCAAGAATATTCGTCTGGAACGAGATGCTGTCGATCATCACGATGATCTCGGAGATCCGCTGCGACGCGTCGCTGATCTCCTGCATCGTGGTCACGACTTCACCCACCACCTGCCCGCCGCGCGCCGCCGTATCGGCGGCACCGTTGATCATCTTCGCGGCCGTCGTCGCCGTTTCGGTGTTGTTCCGCACCACCGCCGTGATCTCTTCCATCGACGAAGCCGTGCGCTCCAGGTTGCTCGACTGCCCTTCGGTGCGCTCACTGAGATCCGCATTCCCGGTAGCAATCTGCGCCGACCCAGTCGCAATCGACGACGAAGCCGCGCGAATGCTGTGCACCAGCGCCGACAGTGACGACACGAACCGGTTGAACGCATCCGACAACTGCCCGATCTCGTCCTGGCTCTCGACCGTCATCCGGCGCGTGAGGTCACCCTGCCCGCTAGCGATCTCCGACAGCAGTGTCGCCGCGCGACGAATCGGCGCGGCAATCGCACGCCCCACCAGCCAGATCACGAGCAGCGCGACACCCAGTCCCACCACCGCCGCAACCAGCGCGGCGCTACGAATCGCACGCGTCACCGGCCCGAGCAGTTCCGCCTGCGGCACCTCGACGACCACATACGCGTTCAACTCCGGAATGAACGACGTCGCGATGAAACGCGCGCCGCCATCACCGTTGTAGCTCAGGTACGCATACGGCTGCCCGGCCAACAGCGTCGCCGACGCATCCCCCGGCAACCCCTGCTGATCCTTCATGAAATGCTTGCCGTCGATCAGCGACGAATCGCGATGCATCATGATCGCGCCATCGGGACGTACGAGATACGCGAACCCGGTCTCGCCGATCCGGTACGCAGCAATCCCCTTCGCGAGCGCATCGACGGACAGGCTCATGCACGCAGCACCAATCGGCACACCATCAAGCTCGACGCGGCTGTTGATGAACATCATGTAGCCGCCGACCGTCACCTCGCGGTCCATGTTCACGTCGAACGCCTTGCCGGACGACAGGAAGCCGGTCAGCCACTGATCCTTGTCGGTCACCTTCCGCTGCAGGCCGGATTCGTTGTAGTAGTTGCCGCTCTTCACGGACACCCACTGCACCGACGCGGCCTTCTGCTCGTCCTTCACGTTCTTCGCGAGCTGGATCCAGTTGCGCGTGCCGGCGTCGGGTTCGCCGTCGGCTTCCCATTGCAGCAGGAACGCATCGCGCGCGAGAATCCGCGACGCGGCGATCGGCCCGGCCATCTGCCGCTGCACGTCGGCGCGGATGCCGTTCACGGCCGTCGGCAGCTCTTCGCGCACGACGCGATCGCGCACCGCGTTGCCGATCAGGCGGATGCTGAGTCCGCTCGAGATCGCGACGAACACGAGCAGGCAACTCGTCATGCTGAGAATCAGCTTGTTCTGTATGGAAAGCTTGCGCCAGAAATGCATGGGGAACCCTCGATAACCGCTCGGTCTGAGCCAGTTTGGGTTATCGGCATGCACGCGCAGAACCGCATCGCTGATCTCACATGCTCATCATGCGAGATTCGTTATGTTGTTGTCAGGCGGACATATGCGGCCGCTTATAGATGCGCGAACAACGAAAATTCAGCGCCGATCAATATGCAACGAAGATCGTGACACGCCGGTTGCGCGCCCGCGCGGCCGCATCGTCGCCCGCGACGAGCGGCTGTGTATCGGCCCGCCCGATCGCCGCGAGCCGGTGCGGGGCGACACCGCGCTCGGTCAGGTAGCGCACGACGCTCCCCGCGCGCGCCGACGACAGCTCCCAGTTCGATTCGTATTTCGCGTTCGCGATCGGCACGCTGTCGGTGTGGCCTTCGACGAGAATCTCGCCGGTTGCGTGATCGCTCAGTGCCTGCGCGATCTGGTTCAGCACCGGCGACGAATCGGGCAGCAGGCGCGCATCGCCTACGTTGAACAGGATCTTCGCGTCGATGCCGATCTCGACGCCATGCGGCGCCTTCACGAGCGAGATCCGGCCATTCGACTTCAACGAATCGAGCAAAGCGAGCCACGGCGGCGAGTGCTCAGGCGTCACCGCAGCGGTCGCAGCAGCGGATGCACTCGCCGCGCTTTCCGCATGCCGCGCGAGCGTCTGGTACCGCGCGTCCAGCGCGTTGTATTTCGCGAGCTGGAGCACGTACAACGCGAGAAACAGCACCATCAGCGTCGTGATGAGATCCGCGTACGAAATCAGCCAGCGGCCGGATTGCGCGCCTTCGAGTTCGTCGTCGTCGCGATCGGCGGCGGATGCGCCGTCAGTTCGAGCAGTCATGCGATTGGCATTCCGGGTTCGTCGTATGACACACGCGCATCATGCGAGCGATTCGACCGCGCGACCGCGCACGTCGCCGGTCAGGCGCGTCTCGATCGTATGCGGCGATTCCTTGCGCGAGATCGCGAGCAAGCCGTCGAGATACAGCTTGCGAAACCGCAGCTCGCTGTCGATCTGCGCGCGCAGCTTGCCGTAAAGCGGCAGGAACACGAGGTTGGCGAACGCCAGCCCGTACAGCGTCGCGATGAACGCGACCGCGATGCCCGGCCCGAGCTGCGCCGGCTCCAGAATATGGCTCGTCACCTGCACGAGCCCGAGCACCGAGCCGAGAATGCCGAAGGTCGGCGCATAGCCGCCGGCCTGCTGCCACACGCGCACGGCGGCGAGTCGGCTGCGTTCATACGCATCGAGTTCGCGCTGCAACGCGTCTTCGAGCACGGCGGTCGACACGCCGTTCGCCAGCAGTTCGAGCCCGCGGCGCGCGAACGGATGAATGCCGCTCACGTCCATCGATTCGAATGCGAGCAGCCCGTCGAGCTTCGCGCGGTCGCCCCATTCGAGCAGGTCGGACAGGTTCTTGCGATCGACTTCGCGTGCCCGCACGAACGCGAGCCGCAGTTGTTTCACCGCGTCGAAGAAGCGCGCCCAGGTGTTCTGGATCATCACCGCGCCGAGCGTGCCGCCGAGCACGATCACGAGCGCCTCGAACTGGAACAGCATCGAGAAATGCCCGCCTTCCAGAGCGAAACCGAACACGATCGCAGCGCCGCCCAACAGCACACCGGCCAGAGTCAACAGATCCATGCGCGCCTCCTCGTCAAGCATCCGATGCCGACGCGACAGGCACGGTGCCCGCCGCCGGCGCCTTCGCCGCGCGTACGGCATCCAGCACGCGCTGCTCGATGTCCTCGATCTCGACCGGATCGAGCTTGAGCTCGCGGCGCATCACCCACGACACCTCGTTGCGCCGCGCCTCGGTCATCACGGAGAACAGCTTGTCGGCCACCGCGCGATCGTCGAGATTCGCGATCAGCTTCGCGAGATCGTACGTATCGAACGCGCTGATCACGTCGAACAGCGTGCGCTGGTCGATCCACACGAGATCCTCCAGCGCGCGCACGTCGCCGCCGCGACGCGCATTGCGCCGCGAGAAGTACGTCACGCCCTTCTGTTCGACGTAACTGAGCACTTTCGATTTGCGGAACGCGAACAACTCGTCGGCAATCTCGCCGTTCGACAGTTTGTTGAGCAGCATCGTCTTCTCGACACCGATCAGCGCTTCGAGGTCGGCCAGCTCGATGAGTTCGAGTTCGCTGTTGATCGACAGGTCGAGATCGTGATCGGCCACCTGCTGCGCGCGATCGATCACGCGCGCGGCGTCGAACGTGACGACCTGGCGTGCATCCGACGACGCCGCATAGTCGACCGCCCCGCCCGCATGGTCCGCCTGCGCCGCTTCGATCGTGACGAGATTGAGCTTCTCCATGCGTCGCAGCATCGCGAGCACGTGCGGCCGCGAGTGGCCGGCAATCGCGCGGCATTTGCGGATCACGTCGGCGAGCGGCACCGAGGTTTCGGCCGCATGGGCCTGCATCGGCCGGCGCGCCCACGTGTCGCCGCCATCGCGCGCTTCGGCGCCCGCCATCAGCGACAGCACATGCGCATACGACAGCACGCCCGGCATAAAGTCGGCATGGGTGTAGGTGGCGAGCTGGTCGTCCTTGCGCTTCACGCGGCGGATCATCGTTCGCACGATGTGACGCAGCAGCGCCGACACGCGCTCGATTTCGTCGTCGAGCATGCCGGCCGGCACGACCGTCAACTGACAGAATGAAAGGGCCTTCGCGGTATGGGCACGCGGCTCGGATGCGAGCAACGCCGATTCACCGAAGAACTCGCCGCGGCCGAGTGTCGCGACGACGACGCGCTTGTCGTCGCATCGCGTGGACAGCTCGACCTTGCCGTCGGTGATCAAGAAGATGACGGGCTCACCCGCAAAGCCCTCGGAGTAGATGATTTCTCCGGGCGCCGCCGTACGCGTCCACGATTGCTGACGATTCAAGTCGATTCCCCTGCTGCGCTTGCTTTCTTGTGCGGCGGCGCGTCGCGCTGCATGCGCGATCATCGCCGCCGTTCCCCGTGCTCCCGTTTACGACATACGCTGTGGAGTTCTTTAACCTCGTCGCAGGGGTTCCTTGAGCAGAATTTGATGTAAATCGTTTGCGCAGCAGAATCGGCTTGATGTATTCGGGAAAACGACAGGCTGCGGCACGTTCGTCGAACCGGCCGAGCCCGCCGCGATCCTTACTTGCGGCCTTCAACACTCACCAAAAGGCGGCTCATTCGTGCAAGCCCCACGACACGACCACAGCATGAATGTTTCGCGCGTATTCGTCCCGATAGCGCGGCGTTTCCGAGTGATAGGCACCGATCGCCTGCCAGGTGTTCCCATAGCGGACCATCTTGCGTTTCAGCATCCACGCCGCGACGTAGATGTTCACGCACGCATCCTTCAGCGCGCGTGGCGGCACGCCATAGCGGCGCAGCTCGCCGAAATGCACCGAGTTGATCTGGGTCTGGCCGACGTCGATGCTGCCGTCCGCGTTGCGATGCACGGCAGCCGGATTGCCCTTTGATTCGTACCAGGCGATCGCGCGCAGGATATGCGGGTTGACGCCCTGATAGCCGGCCGCGCGCTCGAAGCATTCGTTGCCGGGCGCGTCGTCGGCGGCACGCACCGGCGTGACGATGAGCGCGCTCAACACCAACATCGCGAACCACAGCCATGGCGTGCAACGTCGTTGCGTCGACGCGACTCCGGTTCGAGCCGTCACGTATCCGCCGCTTCGAATCCGCGCGCTCATGGCGTCATCGCCAGCGCTGCCGCGCCGGCCCCCGTCGTGCGCCGCTCGTGCGTGCTTTTCGCCAGCGCGTCGTCGAGCTTCTTGTCCTCGGCGGCGAGCGCCGCGCGCGACTCGTCGGTCACGACGAGACGCACCTGCCATTCCGGCGCCTTCTTCACGGGCGATGCGTGGCGCAGCTTCTTCGCGTGACGGCCGCCCGTCGGTGCGGGTGCCTGCACTTCGTCGTCGCCGCCCGCTCCCGGCGGCAGCGACGCGAATGGCGGCAGCGGTGGAAACACCTGGTTGGACGCAGCAGGGGCAAACGGCACGCCATCGCCGGGCGGCGCCGCACACGCGGTGCCGCACATGAACATGGCGGCACAGATCGACAGTCGTAGCATCGCGGGATCTCCTGTTATTGGCTCGGTCCGACCTGGACGCTGTACGGCCGGCAACTGCCGGCCGCGACGTTCTCGACGCGCACCGCCGCAGCACGCGGCGTCGCAATGCCGCGCTTGATCGACTGGTTCAGGTAGCCGAAATCCTGCGGCAGCGCGGCCACGCGAATCGTCATCGGTTGCGACTGCTTCGATGCCAGCGCACCGACTTTCGTAAGCAACGCGGTCAACTGAGGATCGCGCGCACCAAGCGCATCGGCTGGTATGACGAAATCGACGAGCGACGTCGACGCGGAGGGCGCATCGGGGTGCGTATTCGCGTCCTGGTGTGCGGGTTGAAGTTGGGCGCAGCCGGCTGACGTGACGAGCGCAGCGGCAAAGACAAGCATGACGAACGGTTTCACGTGTTTCTCTTGCGGTCACTGGACCTGCGTTATCGGCACCGCGCCCGCGATGTTTACCCCGATAACGCACGAGGCCCGCCGCACGGGGCCTCACGCCGTGGCGGCGATTCGTCCGATTTAAGCGCGCTTTGGTCAGACGCCATTCATCCGATATTTGAGCGCGTCATGCATGACGACGCGTGTGCCGCACGTGATCCGGCGCGTCAGAACTCCATGTCGAGTTCGTCGATGTCTTCGTGCTCCGCCTTCGCCGCATCGATCCACTCCGCGACGAACGGTTGCGCGAGTACCTGCATGCAGTACTCGGCGACGTCGGGCTCCAGTTTCACGTCGTAGGTCAGGAAGCGCGTGACGACCGGCGCATACATCGCGTCGGCGATGCCGATCTCCGCGCCGAACAGCCAAGGGCCGCCGTATGCGGCCAGGCACTCGCGCCAGATCGTCACGATCCGCTCGATGTCGTGCTGTGCACGCGACCAGATGCGGAAGCCAGGAAAATGCGCGCGCAGGTTCATCGGCAACGCGGAGCGCAGCGCGCTAAAGCCGGAATGCATCTCGCCGCAGATCGACCGGCAATGCGCGCGTGCTCGGCGGTCCTCCGGCAGCAGCCGCGCCTGCGGCCGGATTTCGTTCAGGTATTCGGCGATCGCGAGCGTGTCCCACACCGTGTTGCCGTCGTGGGTGAGGCACGGCACGAGAATCGACGGCGACAGCAGCAGCAACTCCGCGCGCGACGCGGCATCGATCGGCACGCTGACCGTCTCGAACGTGAGCCCGCTCAGCTTCGCGAGCAGCCAGCCGCGCATCGACCACGACGAGTAATTGCGGCTGCTGATGGTCAGCGTCGTCTGTCCTCCGGTGACTTCCATGTCGCTCCCCTGTTCAAGACCGTTCGTGCCCCTGCACCGAAAACGGACGCCGCGCGGCGTCACCCGCACCATGCCGGTGCCGCGCATTCGCCGAACTGGCGCAGCGCCGCACGCTGTCGCGTCACGTGCCGCACGACAGGCCGGCCGGGCAACGCATCGCGTGCGGCTGCCGTGTGTCGCGTGCCGCCTGCGTCGCCGCGTTCCCGAACCACGTGCAACGCGCGTGCCAGCCGCAAGCTGGCACATCGCTTGCCTCGTTCCCTGCAACGCGGCACAACGAGCGACAGCCATGAATCTGCTTGCCTATCCGTTCTATCAATGGTCTGCAGAATGCACGCGCCCGGCGCGCGCATGGGCCGCCGCTACCCGCGCGACGATGTCGCTGTGGCCGCCCGCCACCGCGACGCCGACCGGCCGCATGCTCGACGCGCTGTGCGAACTGCTCGAATGCTGCGCGTTCTCGCATCGGCGTCCGCCGTTCGGCATCGCGTCGATCGTCGTCGACGGCGAAACGGTGCCGATCGTCGAGGAAGCCGCCGCGGCCACGCCGTTCGGCACGCTGCTGCATTTCCGCAAGGCGCGGCCGGTGGCGCGCCAGCCGCGCGTGCTGATCGTAGCTCCTATGTCCGGGCATTTCGCGACGCTGCTGCGCGGCACCGTGCAGACGATGCTCGCCGACCACGACGTGTACATCACGGATTGGCACAACCCGCGCGACATCCCGCTGACGGCCGGACGGTTCGGCTTCGACGAATACGTCGCGCACGTGATCGACTTCATCCACCAGATCGGCCCGGATGCGCACGTGCTCGCGATCTGCCAGCCGACCGTCGCCGCGCTTGCAGCAGTTTCGTTGATGGCGGCCGGCGGCGATCCAGCGCAGCCCGCGAGCCTGACGCTGATGGCAGGCCCGATCGATTGCCGCGTGAATCCGACGAAGGTCAACGCGCTCGCGACGAGCCAGCCGATCGAATGGTTCGCGCGCAACCTGATCAGTGTCGTGCCGGCGGGCTTCGTCGGGGCGCAGCGCTGCGTGTATCCGGGCTTCGTGCAGGTGGGCGCGTTCATGTCGATGAATCCCGATCGTCATGCGGCGTCGTTCGCCGACCTGTATTACGAGCGCGCGAAAGGCGATCCGGCGAAGGCCGACACGCTGCGGCACTTCTACGACGAATACTTCGCGACCGCCGATCTCACCGCGGAGTTCTATCTGGAAACGGTCGAGAAGGTGTTCCAGCAATACGCGCTCGCGCGCGGCGAGCTGACGGTCGGCGACCGGCTCGTCGAACCGGCGGCGATTCATCGCACCGCGCTGTTGACGATCGAAGGCGAGAAGGACGACATCTGCGCGGTCGGCCAGACGGTGGCCGCGCAGGAGCTGTGCTCGGGGTTGCCGCCGTACCTGAAGACGCATCACGTACAGACGGGCGCGGGCCACTACGGCGTGTTCAACGGCAGCCGCTGGGAAACGCAGATCTATCCGATCGTGCGCGCGACGATCCACGACAACGAGCCATACGATCGCACCGCGGGTGCAGACGGCAACGCGGACGGCACGCACTACGTGACGCTGCGCGCGCTGCTCGACGCCCGCGCAGCCGCGCACGATGCTGCGACCGACACGCAATCGCAGCTCGCGCACTGAAGCCGGACGGCGCTGAAAATGAAACGCCCCGCCGTTGATGGCGGGGCGTGCGTTGCTGCAGTGTTCAGATGATGCGCGAGGGAGCGGCCTCGCGCGTCAGCCCGCGTTACGAACAGGCCTTGCCGTGCGATGCGTGGTAGCCCTTCGCCTTCGCGTCGGCTTCCGACATGTAGCTGCCGTGCTTCGTCTTGCCGTAGTACTTGTCGGTCGAGCAGTGATAGACCTTCGTGCTGTCGTTCGCCCACACCTTGCCCGCGCCGCCGCCCGGCGCTGCCGCCGCGGTCGTTGCTGCCGCGCTCTTCGCCGGCGCGGTGCCCGATGCAGGCGCTGCGGAGGCTGCCGTGGCCGGCGCTGCGGCCGGTGCGCTGGCGGCTGCCGCCGACGATGCGCCGTACCAGGTCTTCACACCCTTGTGGCCGGCGCACGCGCCCTTCTTCGATGCGCCCGAGTAGAACGAGCCATCCTTGCACAGACCGGTCGTGCCGGCCGGCGCGCTGGCCGGAACCTGCGCGAATGCACCGATCGACAACCCCATGCCGGCGACCAGCGCGGCGATCAACATCGTCTTTTTCATAGTCCTCTCCTGATTTGCCTGATAAAGCATGCGTTCCGGGTATCCCCGGGAAAGTCGCGGTTACCGCACCCAGCGGCACACGCGATGGTGGTGATGATCGAAATGACACACACGGTGCGAATGCGCTTCGGCCAGTGCCGGAGCAAGGACGGCACATGCCACTGCGGTGGCCGTCAGGATCTTCGCGATGCGCTTCATGAAACTCTCCCGGGTAACTCAACCGGTGATCCGGCTGGTACCTCCTTAACGCCGGTCGTCGACTCGCCGTGCACCGCGTCCACGCGCAATTGACGATATTTGACATCGAGGCGCCGTCAACGCATCGAAGCCGACGAATGTCTTTCTTTCCTTTCAGGATCTTCAGCTTCGCGACGATTCGGAATTCGAAAGAATGTGAAGCAGGGAAAGCGGTTCGCACGGAAACCTCCGTGGAACGCGCAAGAAAAAACCGCCACGAGGGCGGTTTGTCACAAACAGGCGTACCGACGATGCATGCGGCAACACCACGCAGCTACGCCCCCGCCTCTCCCCAAGGCGTCGGCGGCGGCACCGCGCACGGCCCCTCGACATCGATCGACGTGAAATCGGCGGGCCCGACGATCTCCAGGTACTCCATGTCAGGCGAGTAGTCGAACAGGTAGTGGACGATCCCCGGCGCCTGGTGCACGCAGTCGCCGGCCGCCACCAGCGTTTCCTGGTCGCCGTACATGAAGCGCGCCCAGCCCTTCAGCATGATGACGATATGGAACTCGGCCTCGTGACGGTGCCAGCCGGTGCCCGCCTCCGGTGCATGATTCGCCCTGACGAGTTGCGCGACGACCTTGCCGTTCGTCGCGGCCGCGATACCGAGATCGCGATACAGGAAGAAGTCGCGCAGGCCTTCGCCGCGATACGCGGTGTCCTGCGGCTTCACATGGGAAAAGGCGGTGGTGATCGGTGTGCTCATCGCGGTGCTCCTTCATTGAAAGGATCCCGCGTGACAAGCATTTAGCGTTCCAGTATGCGACGTCGCCGATGACGCGCGACGCCGCCTGCCCGCTTACTTCAACCGCCCCGACAGAAACTGCCCGAGCCGTTCGCTCTTCGGATTCACGAGAATCTCCTGCGGATTCCCCTCCTCCTCGATCTTCCCCTGATGCAGGAAGATCACGTGATTCGACACGTTGCGTGCGAAACCCATCTCGTGCGTGACGACGACCATCGTGCGGCCTTCTTCCGCGAGCTTCTGCATCACCTTCAGCACTTCGCCGACGAGCTCCGGATCGAGCGCCGAGGTCGGCTCGTCGAACAGCATCACTTCCGGCTCCATCGCCAGCGCGCGCGCAATCGCGACGCGCTGCTGCTGGCCGCCCGACAGGTGCGACGGATACATGCCCTCGACGCGCGGCGCGAGGCCGACCTTCTCCAGGTACTTGCGCGCCCGCGCGATCGCCTCGTCCTTGCCGACGCCGAGCACGGCCATCGGCGCTTCGATGATGTTCTCGAGCACCGTCATGTGGGCCCACAGGTTGAAGTGCTGGAACACCATCGACAGCTTCGTACGCATCCGCTGCAGCTGCTTCTGGTCGGCCACGCGCAGCGAGCCGTTGCGGTCGCGCGTGGTCTGGATCGGCTCGCTGCCGATCGTGATCTGCCCCGAGCACGGCTGCTCGAGGAAGTTGATGCAGCGCAGGAACGTGCTCTTGCCGGAGCCGCTCGAGCCGATGATGCTGATCACGTCGCCGGCCTTCGCCTTCATCGACACGCCCTTCAACACCTCGTTGTCGCCGAACTTCTTGTGCAGGTTGTCAACGGTAAGCTTGTACATGCTGGGTCCTTCCTTGCGAATCTTGCGAATGCGTTAATGGCCGCGCGGCGAGAGGTACGCGAGCCAGCGCGTCTCGAGCTTGCGGAACGCCCAGATGAGCGTGAACACGACGGCGGCGTACAGCACGGCCGCGATGCCGTAGGCCTGGAACGACATGTAGGTTGCCGAATTGACGTCGCGCGTGACCTTCAGGATGTCGGGCACGGTCGCGGTGAACGCGAGCGTCGTCGCGTGCAGCATCAGGATCACTTCGTTGCTGTAGCTCGGCAGCGAGCGGCGCAGCGCGGAAGGCAGGATGATCCGCGTGTAGAGCTTGAAGCGCGACATCCCGTAGGCCATGCCGGCCTCGATCTCGCCTGCCGACGTTGCCTTGATCGCGCCCGCGAAGATCTCGGTGGCATACGCGCATTCGTTCAGCACGAACGCGAGCAGCGTGCAGTTCATCGCGTTGCGGAAGAACGTGTCGAGCAGCACGTGGTTGTGCACGACCTGCAGGCTGTAGATGCCCGTGTAGCACATCAGCAGTTGCACGTAGAGCGGCGTGCCGCGGAACACGTACGTATAGAGCCACACCGGGCCGGAGATCCAGCGGTTCGACGACGCGCGCGCGATCGCGAGCGGCACGGCGAGCGCGAAGCCGAACGCGATCGACACCACCAGCAGCCACAGCGTGATCGCGAGGCCGCTGAAGCGGTAGCCGTCGGTATAGAGATAGCTTTGCCAGTACTGGCTGACGAGTTCGATCACAGTGCGAGCCTCCGGACGCCGACGGAATAACGCTTCTCGAGGTGATGCAGCACGACGTTGGAGACCGTCGTGATCGCGAGGTAGATCGCGCCTGCAGCCAGCGTGAAGAAGAAGAAATCGAGCGTGCTCTTGCCGGCGTCCTGCGACGCCTTGACGACGTCGGCGAGGCCGATGATCGACACGAGCGCGGTGGCCTTCACGAGCACCTGCCAGTTGTTGCCGATGCCGGGCAGCGCGAAGCGCATCATCTGCGGGAACAGGATGCGGCGGAACACGCGCCAGCCGCTCATCCCGTATGCGAAGCCCGCTTCGAGCTGGCCGCGCGGCACCGCGAGAAACGCGCCGCGGAACGTCTCGGTGAAGTACGCACCGTAGATGAAGCCGAGCGTGATGACGCCGGCCACGAACGGGTCGATGTCGATCTGGTCCCAGCCGAGCATGTCGGTGACGTTGTTCAGCAGGATCTGGATCCCGTAGAACAGCAGCAGCATCAGCACGAGGTCCGGCACCGCGCGGATCAGCGTCGTGTAGAAGGTGCCGATCGACCTGAGCATGCGGTTCGTCGACAGTTTGGCGCTTGCGCCGATGAGGCCCAGCACGAGCGACGCCGCGAGCGACAGCACCGCGAGCTTCACGGTTTCCACCGTGCCGGCCCACAACAGCGGGCCAAATCCTTGGAAGATCATATGAGGGATCCAGAACGATGTGGCTGGATTGTCAATAGCCATTACCCGCGCATCAAACGATATCTGCGCACTACCTGATGCAGCCTGCTCATCAAGTCGGACGCATCGCGCGAAGCGGGTTGCACCCGCGACGGACGCGGCGCGCATCGCAACCGGTGCGCGCCGCGGGGAGCATCAACCGCCGTAGACGTCGAACGCGAAGTACTTCTTCTCGAGCTTCTTGTACGTGCCGTCCTTGATGATGTCGGCGATCGCGTGGTCGATCTTCGCCTTCAGGTCGGCGTCGTCCTTGCGCAGCCCGATGCCGGCGCCGTTGCCGAGCGTCTTCGGATCGTCGATGTCCTTGCCGGCAAATTCGAAGTTCGCGCCGCGCGGCGTCTTCAGGAAGCCGATGTCGGCCTGCACCGCGTCCTGCAGCGCCGCGTCGAGGCGGCCCGACATCAGGTCCTGGTACACGCCGTCCTGGTTCTGGTAAGGCACGACCTGCACGCCCTTCGGCGCCCAGTAGGCCTTCGCGTAGGTTTCCTGGATGGTGCCCTGCTCGACGCCCACCGACTTGCCCTTCAGCGATTCGGCCGTCGGCTGCAGGTTCGTGCCCTTCTTCGCGACGAGGCGCGTCGGCGTGTTGAACAGCTTGTCGGAGAACGCGATCTGCTCGGCACGCGCCGGCGTCATCGACATCGACGACAGCACGCCGTCGAACTTCTTCGCCTTCAGCGCGGGAATCATCCCGTCGAAGTCGTTCTCGATCCACACGCATTTCGCCTTCAGGCGGGCGCAGATCTCGTTGCCGAGATCGACGTCGAAGCCGACGACCTTGCCGCTTGCGTCCTTCGATTCGAACGGCGGATAGCTGGCGTCGACGCCGAACCGGATCGTCGACCAATCCTTGGCGTGGGCACCGACCGCGATGCAGGCAAGGGCAATACTGAGCGCGAGTTTCTTCATGGCGTTCCTGTCAGAGGCGAACTGGGCCGGGTTCCGTCGGGCAGCGCCGCCGTGAACCCTTCCAACCCGGGGGTCGCCCCTTCCGGCGACACCTCAAGTTGTACATACAACTTTGCCTTTTCACAAGGTGCGCCAGCAATCCGTGTTTATCTCTAATTGTCGGTTCAATAGGATCGTGGGTCGCAAATTTCCTTATATTTCAATTAATTGCGAATTACACCGAGCTAAACAACAGCTTTCTCCGGGCGTTGGCGAACGACGGGGAGCTGGATTTCAGTTGTCTAGACCTGCCGGCGCCGCGCCGCACGGCCCGTCCGCCGTGGCGACCGTTTCCAGACCGACCAGCCGGTAGCCGAACTGCAGCTCCGTCAGCAGGTGCCGCGGGCGTGCCGGCACCGGCTCGAGTTTCTGCCGCAGGTTCGTCATGTACACGCGCACGTAGTGCGCGCGGTCGGCGTCGTGGATGCCCCAGACCTCCGCCAGCAACTGCCGTGCGGCGATCACGCCGCCGCGTGCGCGGATCAGCGCGGCGAGCAGCCGGAATTCGAGGCGCGTCAGGTGAACGGGCACGCCGCCGCGCGCCACTTCGTGCTTGCCGAGATCGACGGTGACCTCGCCGAACCGCACGATCGACGACGATTGCCCGTCGGCCGAGACGAACGCCGCGCGCCGCAACTGCGCGCGCGCCCGTGCGAGCAGTTCGGGCACGCCGAACGGCTTCGGCAGGTAGTCGTCCGCGCCCGCATCGAGCGCCGCGACCTTCTCCACTTCCTGCTGCCGCGCCGACAGCACGATCACCGGCACCGTCGACCACTTGCGCAGCTCGCGGATGAAGGTCTTGCCGTCGTCGTCCGGCAGCCCGAGGTCGACGATCACGAGGTCGGGCTTGCTGCTCGACGCATACATCCGCGCCTCGCGGGCCGTCGACGCCTCGCAGGTGTCGAGCCCTTCCTGTTCCAGCGCCATCCGCACGAAACGGCGGATGTCCGATTCGTCCTCGACGATAAGTACGCGCGATCTGATCATGTCCGGCTCTCGTGTTCGATATCGGGCGGCGCGCCCAGAGGCAGGCGAACCTCGAACCGCGCGCCGTGCGGCTCGAGCGGCACCGCGCGGATCGAGCCGCCGTGCGCGTTGACGATGCTGCGGCACAGCGCGAGCCCGAGCCCCACGCCGCTGATCGACGATTCCTTGCGTTCGCGCTCGAACGGCTCGAACAGCGGCTCGGTGTTGCGCGCGACGAAGCCGGGCCCGTCGTCCTCGACGAATACGTACAGCGTTTCGCCGAACACGCGCGCACGCACCGCCACGGCCGCGTTCGCGCCCGCATACTTCGCCGCGTTGTCGAGCAGGTTCATCAGCACGCGCTCGATCAGCAGCGCATCGACGTCGATCAGCGGCAGGTCGGCCGGCAAGTCGGTGCTCACGTCGCGGCCGGCCAGCACGCCGGCCGAATGCGCGAGCGCGCTGCCGACGATCTCGTCGAGCATGTGCCATTCGCGATTCAGCCGCACGCCCTCGCTCTGCATGCGCGCGAGATCGAGCAGGTTCACGACGAGCCCGTGCAGCGCCTCGGCCTGGTTGCGGATGCCGTGCGCGAGCGCGGCCGGCTGCCCGTCGGCCAGCCGCTCGGGCCGCTCCAGTGTCTCGGCCAGCCCGCGGATCGCGGTCAGCGGCGTCTTCAGGTCGTGCGACACCGCGGCGAGCAGCGCGTTGCGCAGCCGCTCGCCTTCGATGCGGACCAGCGTGTGCTGCGCGACATCGACGTAGTGCACGCGTTCGAGCGCCATCGCGATCGACGAGCACAATGCGTCGATCAGGCGGCGATCGTCGGGGTCGGTGGGAACTGGCTGCGCGTCGCCGAACAGCACGAGCACGCCGCGCACGCGCATCGGCGCCTTCAGCGGCAGGTACTGCGCGGCCGCGCGCTCGAACGGCGGCAGCCCGCCCCCCGCGCCACGTGCATTCTCGTAGACCCAGCGGGCAATCGGTGCTTCGACGAACCGGGCGTGCTGCGCCGGCATCAGATGATCGTCCGCATCCGGCAGCACGAGCGCGACGCGCACGCCGAGCAGCGGCGCGATCGTGCCGGTGCAGATCGATGCGATCTGCTCGGTCTCGATCGCCGCCGACAGGTCATGCGCGACCCGTGCCAGCGCCGCCGAGCGCTTCTCGTTCGCACGCGCGGCCCGCGCCTCCGCGCGCAGGCGCGCCGCGAGCTGGCCGATCGCGAGCGCGACGGCCAGCATCAGCGCGAACGTGAACACGTACTGCGTATCGGACACCGCGAACGACAGCCTCGGCTCGACGAAGAAGAAGTCGAAGCAGCCGACGCACACGAATGCGGCCCACGCACCGGCGAGCCGGCCGAGCCGCAGCGCGATCAGCACAACGGTCATCAGGAACAGCATCACGACGTTCGACAGGTCGAACACGCGCAGCAGCGCGCTGGCCGCGAGTGTCGCCAGCGCGCACACGAGCGTGGCGAGCAGCAGCGGCACCGCGTACTGCGACATCCACACGTGCGTGCGCGGGCGCGCTTCGCGCACGGCCAGCGTCGGCTGCGTGTCGGGCCCGGCGCCCGCGATGCGGTCGGCCAGCGTCGCGCCTACGCGCAGCACGCCGCGCCAGCGGTCGCGGCGCACGTCGTCCCCGCTGCGGTGGGCGGCGGTGTCCCGCGGCCCCGTTGCCCGTCGATTCGCTTCGCTCACGTTCACATTCACATCCATGATCGCTTCCGGCAATTGAAACGCCGAACGGCCCCGCGCACGCCATGAAGGCGTGAGCGGGGCCGCGACGGCGCGTTCGGTCAGATAAACGGCGTCAACAGCATGTCGATCAGCTTGATGCCGATGAACGGCGCGATGACGCCACCCACGCCGTAGATCAGCAGGTTGCGCCCCAGCAGCTTCTCGGCCGGCTCCGCGCGATACTTCACGCCTTTCAGCGCGAGCGGGATCAACGCCACGATGATCAGCGCATTGAAGATCACCGCCGACAGGATCGCCGACGTCGGGCTGTGCAACCCCATCACGTTCAGCGCACCGAGCGCCGGATACGTCGCGACGAACGCGGCCGGGATGATCGCGAAATACTTCGCAAGATCGTTGGCGACGCTGAACGTCGTCAGCGCGCCGCGCGTCATGATCATCTGCTTGCCGACCTCGACCACCTGCATCAGCTTCGTCGGGTTGCTGTCGAGGTCGACCATGTTGGCCGCCTCCTTCGCCGCCTGCGTGCCGCTGTGCATCGCGACGGCCACGTCGGCCTGCGCGAGCGCGGGCGCGTCGTTGGTGCCGTCGCCCGTCATCGCAACGAGATGGCCCTTCGCCTGGTGCTCGCGGATCAGCCGCAGCTTGTCCTCGGGCGTCGCTTCGGCGAGGTAGTCGTCGACGCCGGCTTCCGCCGCGATCGCGGCCGCGGTGAGCCGGTTGTCGCCGGTGATCATCACGGTCTTCACGCCGACCTTGCGCAGCTCGGCGAAGCGGGCGGCGATCCCGTGCTTGACGATGTCCTTCAGCTCGATCGCGCCGAGCACGCGGGCACCGTCCGCCACGACGAGCGGCGTGCCGCCGCGTCGCGCGATATCGTTGACGGCCGTCTCGACCGCTTGAGGAAACACACCGCCGAGCGCATCGACGTGCGCGCGGACCGCCGACGCCGCGCCCTTGCGCACCTGACGCTCGCCGATGTCGAGGCCGCTCATTCGCGTCCGTGCGCTGAACGGCACGGCGATGCTGCCGGCGGTCGCGGCCACGTCCAGCGAGAAACGCTGCTTCGCGAGCGCGACGATCGAGCGCCCCTCGGGCGTTTCGTCGGCGAGCGACGACAGTTGCGCGGCCTCGGCCAGCGCACGCTCGTCCACGCCCGGCGCCGGCCGGAATTGCACGGCCTCGCGGTTGCCGAGCGTGATCGTGCCGGTCTTGTCGAGCAGCAGCACGTCGACGTCGCCGGCCGCCTCGATCGCGCGGCCCGACGTCGCGAGCACGTTCGCGCGCATCATGCGGCTCATCCCCGCGATGCCGATCGCCGACAGCAGCGCGCCGATCGTCGTCGGGATCAGGCACACGAGCAGCGCGATCAGCACGGTCAGGCTCACCGCCGTACCCGACGCGTTCAGCAGCACGCTGAACTGCGAGAACGGCAGCAGCGTCACGCACACGAGCAGGAAGATGATCGTCAGCGCGACGAGCAGGATCGTCAGCGCGACCTCGTTCGGCGTCTTGCCGCGCTTCGCGCCTTCGACCATCGCGATCATCCGGTCGAGGAACGCTTCGCCCGGTTGCGCGGTGATCTTCACGATGATCCAGTCGGACAGCACGCGCGTGCCGCCCGTCACCGACGAAAAATCGCCGCCCGACTCGCGGATCACCGGCGCGGATTCGCCGGTGATCGCCGATTCGTCGACCGACGCGACGCCGTCGATCACTTCGCCGTCGGCCGGAATCGTGTCGCCGGCTTCGACGAGCACGATGCTGCCGGCCGCGAGCTCGTCGCTTGGCACGCGATGGCTGGTGCTGCCGAATTGCTTCGGCTCGTCGAGCACCTTCGCGTACACGCGCTTGCGCGCCGCGCGCAGCGCATCGGCCTGCGCCTTGCCGCGCCCTTCGGCCAGCGCCTCGGCCGCGTTCGCGAACAGCACGGTGAACCACAGCCAGCACGCGACCGCGAAGATGAAGCCGGCCGGCGCGTCGCCCGTGCCGGCCAGCGCCTGCAACCACAGCACGGTCGTGACGATGCTGCCGAGATAGACGACGAACATCACGGGATTCTTCAACTGCACGCGCGGCGCGAGCTTGCGGAACGCCTCGCGCAGCACGGCCGTCCAGCGCATCGGCGGCACGCCGCCGGCCGGCATCGCCACTGGATTGATCGGGGTTTCGATATGGGACATGAGTGACTCCGTGGTTCCTGCTATTGCTTCGCGCCGGCCGCCTGGCCGAATGCGCGGTCCAGCGCGAGGTTCAGGTCGAGCACGCGCACGCGCGGTTCGCCGAGCACGCCGAGCTGGCGCGGCAGGGCGATCCGGTCGACCAGCGCCGCGACCTGCGCGGCATCGACGCCGCGCGCCTGCGCGACCCGCGCCGCCTGCAGCCGCGCGTTCGCGACCGAGATCTCGGGATCGAGCCCCGACGCCGACGCGGTCACCGCATCGGCCGGCACCGGCGTGCCGGCGGCGAGCGCGTTTTCCTGCCGGTAGGTGCGCACCCGCTGCGCGATATCCGCGAGCAGCTTCTTGCTGGTGGCGCCCTGATTGCTGGCGCCGCTGCCGGCCGCGTTGTACGGCTGGTCGACCGTCTTCGACGGATCGGCCGGATCGGTGCCGACCGTCGCGCTCGGCCGCCCGTGGAAGTAGCCGGCCCGCGTGAACGGCTGCCCGATCACCGCCGAGCCGACCGTCGTGCCGTGCTGCTGCACGAGACTGCCGCGCGCCTGCGACGGGAACAGCACGTTCGCGACGCCGGTGGTGAGCAGCGGATATGCGATACCCGTGACGAGCATGAACAGCACCGATGACGCGATCACGGGCCGCACGAGGCCGCGCGTCGCCGCGCCGAACGAAGAACCGGGTGCCGGCGCGGCGGCGGCCGCTGCCTGGCGATTGCCTTGCATCATGATGTTTTCCTCAGAACAGTTGGCCGCCCGACATCATCAGGTGCTCGACGACCGGGCCGAGCGCGAGCGCCGGCAGGAACGTGAGACCACCGACGACCAGGATCACGAAGACCAGCAGGCCGGCGAACAGGCCCGTCGACGTCGACAGCGTGCCCGCGCTTTCCGGCACGCCCTTCTTCGCGGCGAGGCTGCCGGCGACCGCGAGCATCGGCAGCAGCGTCAGGTAGCGGCCGATCAGCATCGCGAAGCCGATCGTCGTGTTGAAGAACGGCGTGTTCGCGTTCAGGCCCGCGAACGCGGAGCCGTTGTTGGCCGTGCCCGACGTGTAGGCGTACAGCACTTCGCTGAAGCCGTGCGGGCCGAGGTTCGCGAGGCTGTCCATCGTCGAATGCAGCATCGACGCCACCGCGGTGAAGCCGAGGATGCTGAACGGATGCGCGAGCACCGCGAGCATCACGAGCTTCATCTCGCGCGCCTCGATCTTCTTGCCGAGGAACTCCGGCGTGCGCCCGATCATCATCCCGACCAGGAACACCGTGAGGATTGCGAACGTGAACAGGTTGATCAGCCCGACGCCGTCGCCGCCGAACACGTTGTTCAGCATCATCTGCGCGATCGGCACGAGCCCGCCGAGCGGCGTCAGCGAGTCATGCATCGCATCGACCGACCCGGTGGTCGCGGCCGTCGTGACGGTGGCGAACAGGCTCGTCTGGGCGATGCCGAAACGCATCTCCTTGCCTTCCATGTTGCCGCCCGGCTGCGTGGCGCTCAGTTGCGGGTCGACGCCGAGCCCGGTCACGAGCGGATTGCCGTGCTGCTCGGCCGAATAGATCACGGCCAGGAAGCCGACGAACATCACGACGAACGCGGCAAGAATCACCCAGCCCTGGCGGCGCCGGCCGATCATCGTGCCGAGCGTGTAGGTCAGCGCGGACGGAATCAGCAGCATCGACAGCATGTGCAGCGTGTTGGTGAGCGGCGTCGGGTTCTCGAACGGATGCGCGGCGTTCATGCTGAAGAAGCCGCCGCCGTTCGTGCCGATGTGCTTGATCGATTCGAGGCTGGCCACCGGCCCCATCACGATCTGCTGGCGCGCGCCTTCGAGCGTGGTCGCCCATGCGTCGGACGCGAGCGTCTGCGGCATGCCCTGCCACACGTACACGAGCGCCATCACGAAGCTGAGCGGCAGCAGCACACGATAGGTCACGCGCGTGAAATCGACCCAGTAGTTGCCGATGTCCGCCGCGCTCTTGCGGCTCAGCCCGCGGATGAAGCCGCCCGCTGCCGCGACGCCGGTGGCCGCGCTGACCACCATCAGGAACGTGATGACGGCCATCTGCGAGAAGTTCGACAGGCTGCTTTCGCCCGCATACGCCTGCCAGTTCGTGTTCGTGATGAACGACGCGGCGGTGTTGAACGCGAGGTCGGGGCTTTGCGACGCGCGCTGCAGCGCGTCGAACGGCAGCGTGTCCTGGATGCGCAGCAGCAGATAGCCGAGCAGCATCATCCCGGCATTGCTGAGCAGCAGCACCATCCCGTAGCGCTGCCACGACATCGCTTCGTCGGGATTCACGCCGAGCAGCGCATAGGTACGGCGTTCGACCCACGCGTGGCGCGGGCTCGTCAAGGCGTGCGCGAGCCATTTTCCGACGACGGGCACCAGCGCCAGCATGATCGCGAGAACGATCGCGAATTGAATGAGATTGTTGAACATGTCGACGCTCGCTCAGATCCGGTCAAGGCCGGTGATGAAACCCGCCGTCAAGGCAAAGAACGCGAGCGTGAACAAGATGAAAAGCAGATCGCTCATGACATTCACCGATATTTTCGAATTCCTGTTGAATCGCGCCGATCAATACCGCTCGGGTTGGATCAACGCATGAAACAGATAGATAAAGAGCGCGAGCGACAACGCGCCGGTGATCCACAACATGGCTTTCCCCTTTTCTCTGTATGCGCGGCAACGCCGCGCGATCGTCGGCGCATCGGGCCTCGCCGCGCTGGCGCAGGCTCGTGTGACGCCCCCATGCTCAGTTGGCGGATGGGATGCGACAGTGTAGAAATCCGCGTATCAAAGCGGTGTTCAATTTCCTTACGCAAAGTAAAAAAGCCGTAAAGACGAAAGCCGGCGGCGATGGCGTTTTTATGCGTTCTTTTCAGGGCCAATACGAGTCTATACACCGTATCTTCATCGCCATTCCTAGAATGAGCGGCATGTCCAAGACGAGATCTCCGCGGTGCGGAGCACGATGCGACCCGGGGATGCCAGCATGAAACCGACCAGAACCGAAACCGCCGCCTCACGCGACCTGCCGCCCGTTCGTGCGCGGCGCCGGTGCCCCGCCGACGAACTCGTGCTGCTGTCGATCCGCGTCGAATCGGACAACCTCGCCGTCGTGCGGCGCCTGCTGCACCAGGCAGTCGGCACCGCGCTCAATTTCTACACGGCCGCGATCGACAACCGCACCGGGCGCGCGTGCATCGAGCTCGAAGTCGCGCGCTCGCAGGCGTCGCCCGCCATCCTGTCGATCCTGCGCCTGCTGCCGGCCGCCGAATTCGGCACGATCCGCCTGCTGCAGCACTAGCCGGCGTCCATTGCGGTCGCGCGTGACACGCGTCACGCGCCCGCTCCCCTTTCATCGATTCGAACGCGCGTTGCCGACGCGAACGCGTGCGGTTCGTCTTCGTCACGAGCCGCGCACGCTCGCCACCGGCATGCGCGCCGGATCGTCGTTCCCGTCGCTACGGGCCTTTCCAGGAAGCACTCACAATGAAAAAAGCAGTCGCCGGTACCCTATCCCTCGCGTTCCTCAGCGCGGCCGCGCATGCGCAAAGCAGCGTCACGCTCTACGGGATGCTCGATGCGGGTATCGTCTATACGAACAACCAGTCGGGTAAAAGCGCGTGGCAGCAAGGCAGCGGCCTGCTGTCGAACACGGTCTTCGGCCTGAGCGGCAACGAGGATCTCGGCGGCGGCCTGCATGCGCTGTTTCGCCTCGAAAACGGCTTCAACCTGAACAACGGCACGCAGTCCTACAAGAACACGATGTTCGGGCGCCGCGCGTACGTCGGCCTGCAGAGCGACCCGTACGGCACGCTGACGCTCGGCCGCCAATACGATGCCGTGGTCGATTATCTCGGCCCGCTCGCGATGGCGAACAACGGCGACGGCAACAATCTCGCGTCGCATCCGTTCGACAACGACAACCTCGACGATTCGTTCTACATCGACAACGCGGTGAAATACACGAGCCCGACGCTCGCCGGCTGGCAGTTCGGCGGCCTGTACGGGTTCAGCAACGCGGCCGGCGGCTTCGCGAACAACCGCGCGTACAGCGCGGGCGTGTCGTATGCGAACGGGCCGGTCAGCCTCGGCGCCGCGTACCTGCAGCTCAACCGCGGCGGGCTGACGGCCGGCGGTGCGCTGTCGACCAACGACGGCCCGAACTTCCCGGCCGTGCGCCAGCGGGTGATGGGCGCGGGCGGCAGCTACGCGTTCGACCGGCTGACGGTCGGCGCGCTGTGGACGCATTCGATGTTCGACGACACGGCCGCGTCGTCGCTGCCCGGCGCGCTGAATGCGCTGCGCTTCGACAACTTCGAAGTCAACGCACGCTATGCGCTGACGCCGGCCGTTTCGTTCGCGGGCGCCTATACGTTCACCCACGGCCGCTACGACGACGCAACCGGCAGCCATCGGCCGAAATGGCACCAGGTGACGCTGATGGCCGACTACGCGCTGAGCAAGCGCACCGACGTGTACGCGGAAACCGTCTACCAGCACCAGTTCGGCGCGCCGGCGGGTGCGACGCTCGGGTTCGCGAACGTCACGGGGCTCGCGCCTTCGTCGACCAACACGCAGGTGGTCGGGACGGTCGGCATCCGGCATCGGTTCTGACCGTACGCCAGTTGCCCAAGGCCGGCCGCTCTGTGCAATCCCGCATGGACGCGCGCCGGCCGAACAGGGATCATTCGGGGAATCCGGGCCCGCGCGCCTGCGAAACCGGTACACTCGGCGCCGGGCGCGCGCCGGATCGGCATTCGGCGGCGGGCCGCTGCCGACTCTGGAATCGTGATCCCATGACCACACCGATCTATCAGGAAATCAAGGACTTCATCCTCGCGCGCATTCATGCCGGCGAATGGGCGGAAGGCGACCAGGTGCCGTCGGAGAACGAGCTGGCGCGCGAATTCAACGTCGCGCGGATGACCGTCAACCGCGCGCTGCGCGAGCTGACGGCCGAGCAGGTGCTCACGCGCACGCGCGGCTCAGGCACGTACGTCGCGTCGCCGAAGTACGAATCGACGCTCGTCGCGATCCGCAGCATCTCGGACGAAGTCGCCGCGCGCGGCCACGGCTATCGCGCGCAGGTGCTGCAGGTCGGCGCGGCCGTCGCCGATGCGAAGCTCGCCGACGAGCTGCAGATCGACACGGGCAGCCCGATCTTCCATTCGCGCGTGCTGCACTTCGAGAACGACACGCCCGTGCAGCTCGAGGAACGCTGGGTCAATCCGGCCTGCGCACCCGAGTATGCGTTGCAGGACTTCACGACCACGACGCCGAACCAGTACCTGACGCGCGTCGCGCCGCTGCAGCGCGTCGAATACCGGATCGAGGCCGCGATGCCCGACACCGAAACGCGCCGGCACCTGACGATGGACGACCGCGAGCCGTGCCTGCTGCTGCATCGGCGCACGTGGTCGCAGGGGATGGTCGCGTCGGTCGCCAATCTGTGGCACCCGGGCAGCCGGTACCGGTTCACCGGGCATTTCTGAGCTGAGGTGGAGGCGCGGGCTTACCGTGCGCCCGGCTGCCCCCATCGCTCGATCGCGCTGACGGCCCGCTTCAAGCCTTCCTCTCGTGCGATGCGCGCGCCGAGTTCGATCGCTCGCGCTTTCGTTTCGTCCCGTTCGGCAAATGCGATCGCCCGTGCAAGTGCAGCGGCGTCCATGCGCCGCCCCGCCACCGAAGCATCCGCCACGCCGAGTCGCTGCAGCCGGTTCGCCCAGAAGAACTGATCGCCCGCGAACGGCACGACGACCGACGGAATGCCGGCCCGCGCCGCCGAATGCGTGGTGCCCGATCCGCCGTGATGGATTGCCATCGATACCTGCGGGAACAGCCGGTCATGCGGCGTATCGCCGATCACGTGAACGTTCGTCGGCAGCATCGACGCGTCGATACCGCTCCAGCCCGGATAGAACAACGCGCGCCGGCCGGCGAGCGCGTGCGTCAGCGCTCCGACCATCGCGGCGCGATCGAAGCCGGCCATACTGCCAAAACCGATGTACACGGGGCGATCGCCCGCTTCGAGAAATGCCGCGAGTTCGGACGATGGCGCCCAGGCATGCGCATCGATCCGCCACTGGCCGCATGCCTGCACATTCGACGGCCAGTCGCCCGGCCCGGACAGCAGCGCCGGCGACACGCCGTACAGCATCGGATGATCGGTCCACACCTGCTTGCGCGGCGGCAACCCGCACACGCTCGCTCGTGCCGCATTCGTCGCCTTCCTGAACGCCTGCCACAGCAGCGCGTTCACGAACCGGTGGCTCGCGCGATTCAGCCATCGCGGCACTTTCCCCGGCGGCAGGAACGGCGACGCGAATTCGGTGGTGGGTGTGATCGGGATCATGCCGGTGCCGATCGCCGGCACGCCGCGATACTCGGCGACCGACAAGCCGACGAACGATGCAAGCCCCGACACGAGGATCGCGTCGCAGCCTTCCGATGCATCCGCGATTTCGCGCATCCACGCAGCCGTGTTCGCATTGGCGATTGCCGCGAGCGCCTTCGACGTGTCGTTGAAGCCGCCGCGCCCGCGCACCGCATCGGCCAACGCGCCATCCGGCGCAATCGCGCGGCGGATGGCGCCGGACAACGGCGCCGACGGCACGCCGAGCACCGCGGCCGACCCGAGCGTCGCCGCATCGGCCAGCAGCAGGACATCGTGGCCGGCATCGATCAACGCACGGCCGAGCGCAGCGAGCGGACGCGTGTCGCCTTCGGTGCCGTAGGTGGCGATGACGAGCTTCATGCGTGACTCCTCGTGCCGGCGGCATTGGGTGGATTCAGAAAAATGCACGTCGTATACTAATGCAACTCGTGCACTTTCAGTCAATCCCTCCGCCATGACGAATCCGACCGACGATCCGGGCCGCCGCGCGCGCAAGCGTATCCAGATGCTCGCGCATCTCGCCGCCACCGGTGCACGCCTGTTCGATGCGCACGGCTATGAAGCCGTCACGATGGAACAGATCGCCGCGCAGGCCGATGTCGCGAAGCGCACGCTGTACAACCACTTTGCAACGAAGGAAGCCGTGCTCGCGCACTGGCTGGAGGGTGAACTCGCACGCGATCTCGCGCATCTGCAGCGCGACGTCGCGCGGCGCAAGACTTTCGCGTCACGCATCGGCTGCGTGCTCGATGCGTCGGCTGCTTGGTGCGAGCAGCATCCCGCGTATCTGCTCGCGTATTTGCGCCATCGCTTCCTGAGCATCGGAACGGTTGAAGTGGCAAGCGGTGGAGAGAACGGCAGCGATATCGCGCTCGTGTGGCAGCAACTGATCGCGGCCGGGCAGCAATCCGGCGAACTGAACGGCACGCTGCCGGCCGACCAGCTCGCGACGTGGTTCCATCACCTGTATCTCGCGGCGATGCTGCGCTGGCTGACCGTGCCGGGGCTGTCGCTGAAACGGGAGTTCCAGGCGGTCGCGAAGCTGTTCGTCGAAGGTGCTCGAGCGAAAGGGTGAGCGGCACCGGTAAGCGTTGACCGGTGCCAGTCGGGCGCTCGCCGGGCGCAAGCGCCCGGGCACGACCGCGAGGAGCGAGCGCCACTGAGGCGGTCGGGGCGCGCATACGGCGCATACGGTGCGATAAAGGCGTCGCGCGGCGCCGATGCATTTTTACGACGGCCGCACGCATCGCATGCCAAATTTCCCGCGCAGCAGTATGCTGATGTCGTACGGCCGCGCGCGACGCTTCGGGTAATCCCTTCGTTTGCACGTTGTCGCGCCGCCGTCGCGACCGCAATCATGCGTTGCAAGGAGGGATTCGTGATGGCAACCACGCATCAGCACTTCCACCTCGAACTACGGCACGCCACCGCGCCGACCTATTTCATCAGCTACCTGTTCCCCGCCTTGCTGTTCGTGTACGAACTGCTGCGCGTCGGCCAATGGATCCGCGATCACGGGATGCAATTCGCCGCGTTCAAGCAGATGGGTTACGAGTATTTGCTGATGCTGCTGTTCGTCGGGCTGCAGATCGTCGTCGAGGCGATCTTCCTGCTCGGCGCCGCGATGCGTCGCGACAATCGCGACTTCGAGCACCGGCTGCCGAACGTGGTCCTCGGGATCGGCCTCTCGATCGCCGTGCTCGCGATCGACCTCGCGATCCAGATCGCGTTCTGACGGCCGGCGGGCGTCCGCCCGCTGGCGATCGCGAGCGCGCTCAGGCGCGCGCGTCGCGCAGGAACGTCGTCACGGCGGCCAGCACGTCGCCGGTTCGCTCGCGATGCGGCATGTGCCCGCACCGGCCGAGCAACAGATACGACGACGGCCCCGCGACGCGCGCGGCGATCCGCTTCGGATGCACGTCGGATCCGTATTCGTCGTCTTCGCCGTGAATCGCGAGCGTCGCGCATTGCACGCGCGGCAAGTCGTCGTCGAGATTCCAGTCGCGAAACGCCGGCGACAGCCACGTGTCGACCCACGCGCGCAGCACCCATTCGGCCTTGTCGCCGTGATAGCGCGCGAGCCGGTCGAGCTGGCCCGGTTCGTCGAACTGCTGCCCCGCATCGCGGATACCGGCCAGCGTGCGATCCTCGACGAACGCCTGCGCGGCGATCGTCACCAGCGCGCGGCAACGCTCCGGATGCGCGGCCGCACACCCGACCGCCATCCCGCCGCCGACGCTGTGCCCGAGCGCGACGAACGCGTCGACGCCCAGTTGTTCGAGCAGCGCCGCGAACGCGTGATTGGCCTCGTCGCGCACGAACGTCGTGCCGAGTTGCCCCGGATGACGATCGGAACGACCGAAGCCGAGGCGATCGTAGGCGATCACGTCGCGCTGCGTGGCGCTCGCCAGCTGCGCGGGGAAGTCGCGCCACAGTTCGACGCAGCCCAGCGAATCGTGCAGCAGGACGATCGGCGCGGCTGGCTCCGGTGCACGTACCGCCGGTTGCGCCAGACCACCGCGCCAACGTTTCGCAAAGAGGCGCCCTTGCGGCGTCTCGACGGTGGTCTCCTCGATCGGGATATCGGTCATGGGTGTGTCGTCTGCATGAAAGCGGCCGCCCCTCGGCGGCCGCATCGGATCCTGCGATGTTGGCCCTTGCCCGCACACAGCGTCAAGCAAGCCCCCACCGCCCGCGCGTTCATTCGGGTTGCGGCGGCAGATACTCCATCTGCGCCTCGTCATACAGCCGGTAGATCAGCGCCTGCATCGCGCGGAGATCCTCCGATTCGTCGAGCATCCGCATGCTCATGATGATCGGCGACACGAGGTTCGGATCGTCGAGCGGCTTGTAGCTGATGTCGTCGCGCTTCAGCCCGTACACGCTGTGCGGCACGACCGACACGCCCTCGCCCATCGCGACGAGGCCAAGCGCGATCTGCAGTTCGCGCGTCTCGTAGATCTTGCGCGGCTGCAGCGCGCGATCGTGAAACGCCGCGAGCACCTGGTCCGCATAGCTCGGACGCGGCGCCTTCGGAAAGATGATCAGCGTGTCGTTCACGAGATCGTGCAGCGACAGCACGGGCTTCGCGCTGTCGAGCGGATGGCCGACCGGCAGCGCGACGATCATCCGCTCCTCGCGCAGCACGACGCGCCGCACGCTCGGATCCTCGTGGCGGATGCGCCCGAACCCGACGTCGATGCGCCCTTCCTTCAGCGCCTTGATCTGGTCCATCGTCGACATCTCGTGCAGGCTCAGCTCGACCGCCGGATACTCGCTGCGAAAGCGCCGGATGATCTTCGGCAGCATCCCGTACAGCGTCGAGCCGACGAAACCGACCGACATGCTGCGCTCGATCTTGCCGACCCGCTTCGTCATCGATTCGAGCTCGGTCGTCTGCGCGAGCAACTGCACCGCGTGCGAATAGAAGAAGCGCCCCGCGTCGGTCAGCTTCAGCGGCCGCGCGTTGCGCTCGAACAGCGGCACGCCGAGCGCTTCCTCGAGCTGCTGGATCTGCCGGCTCAGCGGCGGCTGCGCGATATGCAGCCGTTCGGCCGCCCGCGTGAAATTCCGCTCTTCGGCGACCGCGACGAAGTAGCGGAGGTGTCTCAACTCCATGTTCGAATCCTCCCGGGCAGGCGACGGATGTTGATTCCGCACCGCGCACGGCGCGCGCGTCGGCCGTCCACACCGGCCCTGTCGGCCACTTGCTTCCCGATCCCGTCACGATACCTCAGCCGGCACCGCTCCCGGCGCGAACCGCATGGCGCGCGCAGCGGCGGCCGGCGCCGCGCAAAGCAAAACGGGAAGCCGCAACGCTTCCCGTTCGTTCACCGATACCGCGCCGCGGCACCGTGCAGGCCGAGCATCACACCTCGGTCGCGTAGAGCGCGTCGCGCTGCGCGTCGCTCAGCGAGTCGAGCGGCACGTCCGGCAATTGGTAGCAGATCATCGTGCCGTACAACTCGGCGAGGCAATTGCTGCCGGCGTCGAGCGCGTAGCCGTCCTCGCCGTCCGGGGCCGGCGGGTACACTTCGCGCCACGCGTTGATCGCGGCTTCGAGTCGCACGATGGAAACGGGTCCGGCCTTCCGCTCGGCGGGTGATGCGCTCATGGATTCCTCTGGGTTGCGCGCTCCGCGGGCCGGATCGGCCCGGATGGAACGATGAGAACGCCGGGCGTTTCGCCGGCCGCCGCCTGTCGCGCGCGCCGGATGCCGATCCGCGCGGCGCGCCTCGCGCCGGCCGGGCCGTGGCCCGGTAGGGTCGGGCAATATAACCGGCTTTGACCCCGTGCAGGCAAAAGCCGGGCAAAAAAAACGGGAAGCGCGAGGCTTCCCGTTGCGTCGTACGTCACGCGGCCACGTGCCGCGCCCGCGTCAGCCCGCGGTTTCGCGGTTCGCCACCGGCTCCCGCTGCGCGCCGCGGCTCGCGGCGATCCACGGCGCGATTTCCATGTCTTCGTAGCGCACGAAGCGGCTCTTCTTCAGGAGCCGGAAGCCGAGCCACACGGCCAGGAACAGCGGAATGCCGACGTAGGTCGCGGCCACGCCCGCCCAGTCGATCCGGTTCGCGAGGAACGCCTGATAGTCCTGGCCGAGCGCGATCACGAGGCACAGCACGAACGCGAACAGCGGGCCGAACGGGAACCACTTCGACTGGTACGGCAGCTGATCGAGCGCGTAGCCCTGCTTCACGTAGCCCTTGCGGAACCGGTAGTGGCTGACCGCGATGCCGAGCCACGCGATGAAACCGGTCATCCCCGACGTGTTCAGCAGCCACAGGTACACGGTCTTGTCGCCATACAGCGACGTGAAGAAGCACAACGCGCCGACGGCGGTCGTCGCGTAAAGCGCATTGCGCGGCACGCCGCCGCGCGACAGCTTCGCGAAGATCTTCGGCGCGCGGCCTTCGGTCGCGAGGTTGTAGAGCATCCGCGTGGACGCGTACATGCCCGAGTTGCCGGCCGACAGCACGGCCGTCAGGATCACCGCGTTCATCACGCCGGCCGCGAACGCAAGGCCCGCGTGGCGGAACACGAGCGTGAACGGGCTTACGCCGATATCGGTCACGTCCGTCTTCAGCAGGTTCGGGTCGGTATAGGGAATCAGCACGCCGATCACGAAGATCGCGAACACGTAGAACAGCAGGATCCGCCAGAACACCTGGCGCACCGCGCGCGGGATCGTCGTGCGCGGGTTTTCCGATTCGCCGGCCGCGACGCCGATCAGCTCGGTGCCCTGGAACGAGAAGCCCGCGATCATCGCGACGCCCATCAGCGCCGGCAGGCCGCCCGCGAACGGTGCGTCGCCGATCGTCAGGTTGCCCCAGCCATTGCTCGGCGCGCCCTTCAGAATGCCGAAGATCATCAGCAGGCCGACGCCGATGAACGCGACCACGGTGACGACCTTGATCAGCGCGAACCAGTATTCGGCTTCGCCGAAGCCGCGCACGGTCAGCGCGTTGAGCAGGAACATCACGCCGAGGAACGCCGCGCTCCACCACACGCCCGGCACGTTCGGGAACCAGTAATGCATCACGAGCTGCGCGGCGACCAGCTCCACCGCGATCGTCACGGCCCAGTTGTACCAGTAGTTCCAGCCGAGCGCGAAACCGAAGCCTTCGTCCACGTACTTCGCGCCGTAGGTCGCGAACGAGCCCGACACCGGCATGAACGCGGCCATTTCGCCGAGGCTCGTCATCAGGAAGTAGACCATCAGGCCGATCGCCATGTACGCGACCATCGCGCCGCCGGGGCCGGCCTGCGAGATCGATGCGCCGGACGCGACGAACAGGCCCGTGCCAATCGAGCCGCCGATGGCGATCATCGTCAGGTGGCGCGCCTTCAGCGCGCGATGAAGCTTGGGTGGGTTCGCTGACGAACCGGATGGGTCGGATTTCGGAATTGCGGACATAAACGAGACGAACGTTGAGCGGGCCGGCATCCGTAGCCGGCGCATGCGAAATCGGAGCGCAGTGCGCGTCCTGCGATGCATTCGATGCGGCCCCGATACGCGTTGCGCGGCGGGCGCCTGCGGCGAAGCGCGGATTCTACCTGATTCGTCACGGGGACAGCTCACGTGGCGCCGCCCGCCGCCGCCACGGAGACTTCGCAGAATCAAGGAGTTGGCCGCGTCGAACCGGGCCGCCGTCGCAGGTCGGCTCAAAATCCCGCGCCACGGATGGTTATCCGCTTCCGCGATCCCGACGGGGTTTCACCACTATCCCGTCGCAATCCGCCCGATGCCGCGCCAGCGCGCATAATCACCGGGTAATCGCTGAATTATTCAGACAATACAACCGATATCGGCGATTGATTCAAATCAAATCACGTGCGTGTAAAGCAGTAACGATGCGTAACAATTCGGAATCGCCGTATCCGCATGCATGTTTTGCATGCGCACGCGAATCGCCGGAATTCGCGAGATAATGCGGCCCGATTCAAAATAAACAGCGTACGGAATCGCCAACGACGCGAAAATCCGCCGCCCGCCGCCCATCGAGGATGAAGTCACTCACGCTGCCCGCCGCGCTGCGCCGCCATACCGCGTCGATCGTGGCACGCATTCTGTCGCCACGCGGCGTACTCGTGGCGGGAATCGTGCTGCTGATGTTCAGCTGGGGGCTTTCCACGTCGCTTTTAATCGAGGCGCGGCGCGACGCAAATGACCATGCGGTCGAAAATGCACGCAACCTGATGCTGCTGATCGAACGCGATATCGCCCGCAATATCGCGCTCTACGATTTGTCGCTGCAGAACGTCGTCGACGGCATTGCCGACCCGGAACTGATGGCCTTGCCGCCGCGCCAGCGTCACCGGCTGCTGTTCGACCGCGCGGCCACCGGCGAATTTCTCGGGTCGATCTTCGTGATGGACGCGCACGGCAATATCGTGATCGATTCGAGCGCGTCGCCCGCGCGGCAAGGCAATTTCGCCGACCGCGACTACTTCGCCGTCCATCGCGACGGGCTCGCGCAGGGCCTCTACATCAGCAAGCCGTATGCGGCCCGGCTACGCGGCGGTGCCCTGACGATCGCGCTCAGCCGGCGGATCAACCGGCCCGACGGCACGTTCGCCGGCATCGTGGTCGGCACGCTCAGCATCGACTACTTCCGCGCGCTGCTCGACGGCCTCGCGGTCGGCAAGCACGGCAGCGCGGCGATCGTCGAGGACAACGGCACGCTCGTGTCGCGCCTGCCGTACGACCCGCACGTGGTTGGCCTCGACCTGCACAGCTCGCCGCTGTTCATCGAATCGCAGCGCGCGCCCGACGGCGAGCTGGCCGGGGTCGGCGCGATCGACGGCATCCGGCGCATCTATGTTTACAAGCATCTCGCCGCGCTGCCGCTGATCGTCGACGTCGCGCCCGCCGAGGTCGACGTCTACGCGTCGTGGCAGCACCGCGCGATCTGGACCGTCGTGCTGATGTGCCTGTTCACCGGGTTCATCGCGTGGGGGTCGCTGGCGCTGTCGCGCGAACTGAAGCGCCGCCAGGTCGCCGAATCGAAGCTGTACCGGCTCGCGCACACCGATGCGCTGACGGGCCTCGACAACCGCGGCACGTTCGACACGGTGCTCGCGAAGGAGGCGCAGCGTGCGTCGCGCAGCGGCCGCCCGCTGTCGGTGCTGTTCGTCGACGTCGATCACTTCAAGGCGTTCAACGACTATTACGGCCATCCGGCCGGCGACGACGTGCTGCGGCGCGTCGCGCAAACCGCGTCGCGCTGCCTGCGCCGCAACAGCGATCACGTCGCGCGCTACGGCGGCGAGGAATTCGTCGTCACGTTGCCCGACACCGATGCGCAAGGCGCGTTGACCGTCGCCGAGGGCATCCGGCGCGCGATCGCGACGCTCGACATCGCGCACGCGAAAAGCCCGTACGGGCGCGTCACGGCGAGCATCGGCGCGGCGACCGCCACCGACGGCCGCGTGAACGCCGCGACGCTGCTGCAGCGGGCCGACGAGGCGCTGTACCGCGCGAAGTCCGGCGGCCGCAATCGCGTGCTGGAGGCGCAGCCGAGCGCCGCCGGCGCATGACGTCGCCGTGACGTGGCGTGAAGTCGCGCGGCGGCCGGCCGGGCCGGATGTCCGCACCGTGGACAGCCTTCCCGCGTTCGGTTAGCGTGACACCTGCTGCGCACGCGGCGCGGCGCCGGCCCGCGCAGGCCGCCGTGCGCGTTCCAGCCACTCCCGTTCCGCCATGACCACCCCGCTCCCTAC
The DNA here is from genome assembly GCF_002223045.2 of Burkholderia sp. HI4860. Lineage (NCBI taxonomy): Bacteria > Pseudomonadati > Pseudomonadota > Betaproteobacteria > Burkholderiales > Burkholderiaceae > Burkholderia > Burkholderia sp. HI4860. The sequence continues at coordinate 52,946 of NZ_NKFO02000001.1, forward strand.
CCGGCTGCCGCCGTTCCTGCGCCACGCGCTCCGCCCGCTGCTCGACCCGTATCGCCGCTACCGGCACGCGAAGCTGATCCATGCGGCGCGCGTGTCGCTCGCGATTCTCGTGTCGATCGCGCTGTCCACCGGCCTGAACGTGCCGCACGGCGAGTGGTCGACGATCACCGTGCTGATCGTCGTCGGCGGGCTGCAGCACCACGGCAACATCCGCAAGAAGGCGGCCGAGCGCGCGCTCGGCACGTCGATCGGCGCGCTCGCCGGGCTCGGGCTGATCCTCCTCTACTCGTTCCTGCACGCGCCGTTCGCGATCTACCTGCTGATGGCCGTCGGGTGCGGTATCTGCGCGTATCACGCGATCGGCAAGGCCGGCTACATCGCGCTGCTGTCGGCGATCACGATGGTGATCGTCGCCGGGCACGGCGACAACGAGATCGTCGACGGCCTGTGGCGCGCGGTGAACGTGCTGGTCGGCATCGCGATCGCGCTGGCGTTCTCGTTCGCGTTGCCGCTCTACGCGACCTATTCGTGGCGCTACAAGCTCGCCGACGCGCTGCGCGCTTGCGCGGCCGTGCATGCGCGGCTCTCGGGCGATCGCCAGGTCAGCGACGACGCGCACCTGAAGGAAATGGCCGCGCTGAGCGCGCTGCTCGTGCAGTTGCGCTCGCTGATGCCGTCGGTGTCGAAGGAATGCGAGACGTCGATGGCGCAGCTCGAGGCGATCCAGCGCAGCCTGCGCCTGTGCATCGGTTATCTGGAGATCCTGTCGAGCGCGCTGCCGGCCCGCGACGACATCGCGGCCCGCGAATACATGCGCGTCGACATGAAGGCCGTGAACCGGCGCATCCGCGACACGCTGGTCGGCGCGAGCCGCGCGCTCAAGTTCGGCACGCCGAGCCGGCTCTCGCCGCGCCGCCGGCCGGTCGACCCGCCGCACGACGCGCCGCCGCCGCAGTTGTCCGGCTACGTGTCGATCACGGCCAAGCTGGCCGGGGAAGTCGACCAGTTGCGCGAGAAGCTGCTCGACACCGCGCAGTCGTGGAATATCTGACGCGGGCGGGAATTCGGGCCTCGCGCGCCCGTCTTTCATATGCCTTTCGGTTCGGCCCATCGGCATCCTGACGGCGGGCCGCCGCGCTCTTCGGCCGATCCGGCCCCGGAAACACGGCCCGCAGCCGGGCTCGCCGATGCCTGTTTCTGCCGCGATTTCGCACCGGCGAACGCGGTATTCTCCACCCGGTTAATCGCCCGCCAGGCCCGCCGCAACAGGCTCGACGACGGTTCCGCGCGAAAATCAGCCCTTGCCCCAACCTCCGGGACAGCCGATACTCGCATATTCCGCGAAATACGATCCCACCGGCTTCAATCCACGGTAATTCCTATGAGCACGATTCTCGAAAGCCTCCCGACCGGCCAGAAGGTCGGTATCGCCTTCTCCGGCGGCCTGGACACCAGCGCTGCACTGCACTGGATGAAACTCAAGGGCGCCGTCCCGTACGCATACACGGCGAACCTCGGCCAGCCCGACGAAGACGATTACGACGCGATCCCGAAACGCGCGATCGAATACGGCGCAGCCGGCGCCCGCCTGATCGACTGCCGCGCGCAGCTCGTCGCCGAAGGCATCGCGGCGCTGCAAAGCGGCGCGTTCCACATCACGACGGCCGGCGTCACGTACTTCAACACCACGCCGATCGGCCGCGCCGTGACGGGCACGATGCTCGTCGCCGCGATGAAGGAAGACGGCGTCAACATCTGGGGCGACGGCAGCACGTACAAGGGCAACGACATCGAGCGCTTCTACCGCTACGGCCTGCTCGTGAACCCGGATCTGAAGATCTACAAGCCGTGGCTCGACCAGACGTTCATCGACGAGCTCGGCGGCCGTGCCGAAATGTCCGAATTCATGAACCAGGCCGGTTTCGCGTACAAGATGTCGGCCGAGAAGGCCTACTCGACCGATTCGAACCTGCTCGGCGCGACGCACGAAGCGAAGGATCTCGAAAGCCTCGAAAGCGGCATCAAGATCGTGAACCCGATCATGGGCGTTGCATTCTGGCGCGACGACGTGAAGATCGCCGCCGAAGAAGTGACGGTGCGCTTCGAAGCCGGCCAGCCGGTCGCGCTGAACGGCGTCGAGTTCAAGGATCAGGTCGAGCTGCTGCTGGAAGCGAACCGCATCGGCGGCCGCCACGGCCTCGGCATGAGCGACCAGATCGAGAACCGCATCATCGAGGCGAAGAGCCGCGGCATCTACGAAGCCCCGGGCCTCGCGCTGCTGTACATCGCGTACGAGCGCCTCGTCACCGGCATCCACAACGAAGACACGATCGAGCAGTACCGCGAGAACGGCCGCCGCCTCGGCCGCCTGCTGTACCAGGGCCGCTGGTTCGACCCGCAGGCGATCATGCTGCGCGAAACGGCACAACGCTGGGTCGCACGCGCGATCACCGGCGAAGTGAAGATCGAACTGCGCCGCGGCAACGACTACTCGATCCTGAGCACGAAGTCGCCGAACCTCACGTACCAGCCGGAACGCCTGTCGATGGAGAAGGTCGCATCGACGTTCTCGCCGCGCGACCGGATCGGCCAGCTGACGATGCGCAACCTCGACATCACCGATACGCGCGACAAGCTGCGCGTGTACTCGCAAGTCGGGCTGCTGACGCCGGGTGAAGCGTCGGCGCTGCCGCAGATCAAGGGCGACGACAAGTAAGTCGCTTCGCTCGACGCCGTGCCGCATCGATGGATGCGGTACGGTCGGGCAGGCCGGGTGAGCGCATCCGCTTCGCGCACTCGGCCTGCCGCTTTCTCCGCCCCCTCGCCTGTCTGCTTTCCCTCCGCAATCGCATCGCCCCGCGTGACGTACCGACGCCACGGCATCGCCGCGCCAGTCATGGCAAGCTGCGAGTCTTCCGATTCCAGCGCTCACCCATGACCGCCCTTACCGTCATCCACCTGAACGGCCCGATCAACAGCGGCAAGACGACGATCGGTCTCGCGCTCACACGCTTGCTGCCCGACGCACGCTTCATCGACGGCGACGATCACGATGCGCCCGAGGATGCACCGTTCGACGTGCAGTGGGCGATCGCGCTCGAACGTCTCGTCACACAGATCACGCACGCCCAAGAGCGTCATCTGGTCATCGCCTATCCGATCGGCGAAACGGAGTTCGAGCGGCTGCGCGCGGCCTGCGACGCGCGCGATGCGCGGCTCTTCATCGTGACGCTCGCGCCGCCCGAAGCGGTCGCAGCGTCGAATCGCGGCTCGCGTGCGCTGACGGACTGGGAGCGCAACCGGATTGCCGAGATGTATCGCGAAGGCTATGCGTCGCGGCCGTTCAGCCAGATGGTGCTCGATACGTCCGATGCGACGCCCGATGCTTGTGCGGCGCGTATCGCGCAACACGTCGCGGCGACGGAGTCGTAACCGGCACACTTGCCCGCGCCCTTCACGCCGGCACGCGGATACCTCGCAGCAACCAGCGAAAGACCGCCTCTCCAGCCCGAATAGGAAAACGTTTACTCTTCCGACGCTTCTTGCTAGGATCATCCTCGGTCGGCCTGCGCGCGTTCATGGAAAGCCGATTGCAAGCGTTGAAAACCCCGCAATTCCTGGTATCACTGTTCCAGCCTTAGAGCCTCATCTGCTTTCTGTATTTTGGCGTGCATTCTATGGGCACCGATCTCGTTTCAACGATCAGGCACCCGAATAGGAAAACGTTATCCACAACGTGGCGCCCAGCCACGGACCATCAGAGAGAGACACCATGAAGAACAGGATCATCCCGTGCGTCGTCGCCGTTCTGTCCGTTGCGTGCCTGCCCGCTTGCGGCGGCGACGATCCGGCCAGCCCGGCCGCCGCCCGCCAGCAGGCCACCGCGATGGCGCTCAGCCCGTCGAACCCGCCCGGCTCGAACTTCAACCTCGCGCCGTTCACGCTGCAGTTGCCGACCGGCTCGTCCGGCAAGGTCGACACGGTGAGCGGCTCGTCGCTCGCGGGCGGCTACGTGAACCCGACGTATTTCTATACGGACGGCAGCGACGGATCGATGGTGATGATGGACCCGACGCAGGGCTGGACGACATCCGGCTCGCTGCATCCGCGCACCGAGTTGCGCGAGAACACGATCTGGCCGACTTCCGGCACGAACCGGCTGAACGCGACGGTGGCCGTCACGCAGGTGCCCGATCACACGACGATCGGCCAGATCTTCCAGGGCACCGGCCCGAGCAAGCCGCTGTGCGAGCTGCAGTTCACGTCGGGCGGCGTCGTGCAGCTGCTGCTCGAAAGCACCAACCAGGGCGGCAAGTCGACGACCACGCCGATCACCACGGTCGGTGTCGGGCAGAAGTTCAGCTACGCGCTGAGCCTGAGCGGCACGACGATCACCGTCACCGCGAACGGCACGACCAAGACCTTCACGATGGATTCGAGCTTCGATGGCGAGAGTTTCTACTTCAAGGCGGGCGACTACGACCAGACGGCCGTGTCCGGCACGCCGCTGACGACGCCCGCCACCGTCGTGAAGTTCTATGCGCTGACGCTCACGCACAGCTGATCGCGCGGCACGATGCATGACGCCGGACGGGCGCACGTCCTATGCGACCGTCCGGCGTTTCGATGCACGCGTCGAGCCTACGAGTGATGCCGCACCCCCGACACGGCGGCATCCCTCGCGCCCTTGCGGCTCAACATCAGCGTGACGACCGCCGACACCGCGAGCGTGCCCGCCACCACGTAGAGCCCCGCCGCATACCCGCCCGTCACGTGCTTCAACCAGCCGATCGCGAACGGCCCGACGAACCCGCCGAGATTGCCGATCGAGTTGATCATCGCGATGCCCGCCGCCGCGCCGGCGCCGGACAGGAACGCGCTCGGCATCGCCCACAGCGGTGCCTTCGCGGCGCTGATCCCGATGTTGACGACGACCAGCGCGAGCACCGTCAGCAGCGCCGTGCTCGCCTGCCCCGCGAACACGAAGCCGATGCAGGCAAGCACGCACGGCGTCACGACGTGCCACGTGCGCTCGCCGGTGCGGTCCGAATGCCGCGCCCACGCGATCATCGCGACGACGGCGGCGATGCTCGGGATGCCGGTGAGCAAGCCCGTCTGCAGCGCGGTGAAGCCGAACTGCTTGACCATCAGCGGCGCCCACAGGCCGAGCGTGTACAGCCCCGCCGACGTGCCGAAGTAGATCAGCGCGAGCGCCAGCACGCGTGGGTCGCGCAGCGCCTGCCACGCGCCGGCCGTATGCCCGGCATGCGTGTGGCGCGCATCGGCTTCGGCTTTCAGCTTCGCGACCAGCCAGTCGCGCTCGTCCGCGCGCAGCCACGCCGCCTTCGACGGCGCATCGGTCAGGCACCTGAGCACGACGAAGCCGAGCACGACCGCCGGCAACGCTTCGACGATGTACAGCATCTGCCAGTCGGCGAGCCCGAACATCGGCGGCATCTGCATGATCGCGCCCGACAGCGGCGAACCGATCGCGGTCGAGATCGGCGCGGCCGCCATGAACCACGCGGCGGCCACCGCGCGCTGCTTCGCGGGAAACCACAGACTCAGGTACAGGATGATGCCGGGGAAGAACCCGGCTTCGGCCATGCCGAGCAGGAAGCGCAGCACGTAGAAGCTCGTCGGCCCGGCCGCGAATGCGGACACGGCCGACACGATCCCCCACGTGATCATCACGCGTGCGATCCAGATGCGCGCGCCGACGCGATGAAGAATCAGGTTGGACGGCACCTCGAACAGGAAGTAGCCGATGAAGAACAGGCCGCCGCCGAACCCGAACGCGGTCGGCGACAGGCCGATTGCCTTGTTCATCGTCATCGCTGCGAAGCCGACGTTGACGCGATCGAGAAAGCTGACGAAGTAAAGCAGCATCACGAACGGAATGATGCGCCACATCAGTTTCCGCGCGACGCGGGTTTCCAGATCCGCTTGCATGTGTCTCCTCCTTCGAGGTCGAGCCGTCGAGTCGTACTCGGTGTTTGAATGCTCGCCGGCGTCGCGACGAAGCGCGTGGGCCGACGCCCGGCTCGCGTCGGACGCGCGAGTCGCGGGGCAGGAACATCCGGGGACGATGAACAGGCGACGAACGGTAACCGGTTGCGCCCGCGCGCCGCCGCCAGCCGCCAGCCACCGGTCGCGAGCCGCTATGTCGCGGCCCGCCCACCCATCGCCGCGCTTGTCGTCAGGCGGCGACCGCCGCGTGCGCGACGCGCTCGCACACCGCCGCCGTCACCTGCGCGGTCGTCGCGCTGCCGCCGAGATCGCGCGTATGCAGCGACGGATCGGCCGTCACCGCCTCGATCGCCTGCATCACCCGTGCGGCGGCGGCCGTTTCGCCGAGGTGCTCGAGCAGCATCACGACCGACCAGAACGTGCCGACCGGATTCGCGAGCCCCTTGCCCATGATGTCGAACGCGGAGCCGTGGATCGGCTCGAACATCGACGGATAGCGGCGCTCGGGATCGATGTTGCCGGTCGGCGCGATGCCGAGGCTGCCGGCAAGCGCGGCCGCGAGATCGCTGAGGATGTCCGCGTGCAGGTTGGTCGCGACGATCGTGTCGAGCGACGCCGGCCGGTTGACCATGCGCGCGGTCGCCGCATCGACGAGCTCCTTGTCCCACGTCACGTCGGAAAATTCCTGCGCAATCTGCTTCGCGATCTCGTCCCACATCACCATCGCGTGGCGCTGCGCGTTGCTCTTCGTGATCACGGTCAGCAGCTTGCGCGGGCGCGACTGCGCGAGCCGGAACGCGAACCGCATGATGCGTTCGACGCCGGCACGCGTGAGGATCGACACGTCGGTCGCGGCCTCGATCGGATGGCCCTGGTGCACGCGGCCGCCGACGCCCGCATATTCGCCTTCCGAGTTCTCGCGGACGATCACCCAGTTCAGGTCGTCCGGCCCGCAGCGCTTCAGCGGCGCGTCGATGCCGGGCAGGATGCGCGTCGGGCGCACGTTCGCGTACTGGTCGAAGCCCTGGCAGATCTTCAGGCGCAGCCCCCACAGCGTCACGTGATCGGGCACGTCGGGGTCGCCCGCCGAACCGAACAGGATCGCGTCCTTGCCGCGCAAGGCGTCGAGGCCGTCGGCCGGCATCATCGCGCCGTGCCGGCGGTAGTAATCGGCGCCCCAGTCGAAATCCTCGAACTCGAACGCAAAGCGGTCGCTGCCGCGGGCCAGCGCTTCCAGCACTTGCTTGCCGGCAGGCACGACTTCCTTGCCGATCCCGTCGCCGGGAATCGTTGCGATACGGTAGGTCTTCATGCGCACATCCTCGATTGATCGTCAGCGTGAAGGCACTTTACCGAACCAGCAGTGTGGGAACCGGCGCTAGACTCAAAGCATCTTTAACTTGAATTCACGAATCTCGACATGGCGGATACCGTTCAGCCGGCCGATCTCGGCTTCTTCTCGACGCTGGCCGCGTCGGGCAGCCTGAGCGCGGCCGCGCGCGAACTCGGGCTGACCGCGGCGGCCGTCAGCAAGCGGCTCACGCAGATGGAGCGGCGCGCGGGCGTGACGCTCGTGAACCGCACGACGCGGCGGATGATGCTGACGCCGGAAGGCGACGTGTATCTCGACTATGCGCGCCGGATTCTCGACCAGATGGACGAGCTCGGCGAACTGCTCGGCAGCGCGAAGCAGCGCCCGAAGGGGCTGCTGCGTGTGAACGCGACGCTCGGCTTCGGGCGCAACCAGGTCGGCCCCGCGATCTCGCGCTTCGTCGCGCGCTATCCGGAGGTGTCGGTGCAGTTGCAGTTGTCGGTCATGCCGCCGCCGCTCACCGACGACGCGTTCGACGTGTGCATCCGCTTCGGCGAGCCGCCCGATACGCGGGTCGTCGCGCGGCGGCTCGCGCCGAACCGCCGGCTGCTGTGCGCGGCGCCCGCGTATCTCGCGCGGCACGGCACACCGGCAACGCCGCACGACCTGACGCGCCACAATTGCATCGGCATCCGGCAGGGGGACGAAGGTTACGGAATCTGGCGCCTGACGAGCGGGCGCGGCGCATCACGCCACACGGAAGCCGTGCGGATCAACGGCAACCTGACGACGAACGACGGCGAGATCGCCGTGAAATGGGCGCTCGACGGGCACGGGATCCTGATGCGTGCGGAATGGGATCTGCGCGACTATCTAGCCGACGGCCGCCTGGTGGTCGTGCTGCCCGACCATGAGACGCCGAGCGCCGACATCTATGCGGTGTATGCGCAGCGCCACCAGATGTCCACGCGGATTCGCGCGTTCGTCGATTTTCTGGCGGACGAACTGGGGCAGTGATCGGGACGCACGAAACGACGTCCGTCGACTCAGGAGAGACCAACGTGCGGCTCGCTCAAAAGCGCCAGTATTTCAGCTATTTCGTCAAAAAATCGCCAGAATATTGATACTGTCATATGAGCCGGCAGCGCCCGGCCGCGGCCGTCCGCTTCGCCACGGCCACCCGGCGGGATCATCGATCCGCTTCCGCAAGCTCGTCGGTCAAGAGCGCGCACCCACGACGATTGCGAACCGTTGAGCGCGCCTGACTCGACACTTGCTGATCAAGCTGCGGCCATCTGGGCGTCCACCTGATCAACCCTGTCCGCGACGCCCGCCGTCGGCCGCCACACCCGTGCGGTGATCATGCCCGCATGGCCGCTCACCGCCGCCTCGAAACGCTCGGCGATCCAGTCGACGAACGCGCGCACGCCGGGCGACACATGCGGCCGCTTCACATAGACGGCCGACACCGCAACCGCGTCGGGCCGCCAGCGCGGCAACACTTCCCGCAACCGCCCCGCGTCGATCAGCGGCTGCGCGGCGACGCGCGGCGGCTGGATCAGCCCGAGGCCGTGCACGCCGCACGCCAGATACGCAGGCTCGTCGTCCACGCTGACGATTCCGTCCATCCGCACCTTGCGCACCGCCCTATCGACGAGGAAATCGAGTTCGGCCGTGCGCTGACCCTGAACGGACGACAGGCCAACCGCGCGATGCATGGCCAGATCCTCGAGCGTGCGCGGCACGCCGTGGCGATCGAGATACGCGGGGCTCGCGCAGGTCACCCGCTCGAGCATGCAGAGCCGGCGCGCGACGAGCGACGAATCGGGCAGTTCGCCGAGCCGGACACTGCAGTCGATCGCATCGCCGACGCGATCGGCCGCGCGCCCCGCGACACCCAGCGTCAGCACCAGATCGGGATGCCGCGCATGAAACTCACCGAGCGCCGGCAGCACGATCGCGTCCGCGACCGCCGCCGGCAACTCGACGCGTAGCGGCCCGCTCGGACGCAGCGCCGCGCCGCGAATGCTGGCTGCGAGTTCGTCGACGTCGGCCGTGATGCGCACGCAGCGCCGGTAATACGCGTCGCCTTCGGGCGTCGCCCGCAGCGCACGCGTCGTACGCACCAGCAACGGCATGCCGAGCGCCGTTTCGAGCTCCTGCACGGTCCGCGTCGCGGTGGCGCGCGAAATGCCGAGCGCCTGCGCCGCACGCGTAAAGCTGTTCATTTCGACGATGCGCGTGAAGATGCGCATCGCGCGGATCGGATTGTCCACCGGACACCCCTGCATGTTGGCCGCATGCCGCGGCGCGCTGGCGCGCCGTGCATGCGTATCGAGGAACGCCGCGCCGCCGGCGCGGCAGCGTGGCTTCAGCCGTTCGCCGCCGCGGCGCCGCGCGCCGGTTCGTCGAGCAGTTGCTGCGCCAGTGCGAGCGCGTCGTCGCGGGTGGCCGCCGCGTTCAGCGGATAGCCCCATACCTTCTCGAACGCACCCGAGAATGCGTTGAGCGCCACCCGCCTCGCGGCGTCGGGCTCGATCGCGATCATCGCGGGAATCCATTCGCGCGACTGCGCACGGTTGGCCTTGCTCCACTTCGCGAGCTGCTTGCGCAGTTCGTGATCGTCCCCGCCGCGATCGTCGCCGGACGGTGCATCGTCGGTCAGCAGAACGAACGGTTCGCGACGCGCCAGCAACGCGTCGAGTTCGGCGATCAGGCGGACGGGATCGGTGTGCGTCGAACCGGTGTAACGCAACCAGACAAACGGGAATTCAGTCGTGACGATTTGCATGTCGGCCTCCAGATGAGAACGATTCTCATTTTATGGATCGAGGCCTGTGGCGTCATTTATCGTCCCGGCCAACCGCTTGCTCAATCCGGCCAATCGCGCAGGCACGAAGGCACGGCCTTCATCGCTCAGCGTTGCCGGTCGGTCAGGAATTGCGTCGGCGACTTGCCGGTCGCCTTGCGGAACATCGTCACGAAGCTGCTCGCGCTCTCGTAGCCGAGATCGATCGCGATCTGGTGCACGCGGCGGCCGGCCGTCAGCATCCGCAGCGACAGCGCGACGTGCAGCCGCCGGCGCCAGTCGCCGAGGCTCATCCCGAGCTCTTTCGCCGCGAGCCGCGTCAGGCTGCGCTCGCTGATGCCCACGCGTCGCGCGAGTTCGGGCAGCGGCGACTTGTCGGCCGGATCGTCGAGCAGATGGTCGATCAGCTTGCGCAGCCGCCGGTCGGCCGGCATCGGCAGGTACAGATCCTCGACCGGCGCCGCGACGAGTTCGTCGAGCAGCGTCGCGATCAATCGCCCCTGCGGCCCGTCGACGTCGTACAGGTTCGGGAAGCTCGCCGCCTTCAGCAGCAGTTCGCGCAGCAGCGGCGACACCGACAGCGTGCAGCAGCGCGCCGGCAGGTCGAGCGCGGCGTCAGGTTCGACCAGCACCGCATAGAACGTCGCGCCGGCCGAGCCGCGCGCCGAGTGCGGGACGTCGCCGGGAATCCACACCATGCATTGCGGCGGCGCGCTCCACACGCCGCCGTCGACCTCGCAATAGATGACGCCGCTCAGCGTGTAGAGCAGTTGCGCCTGCGGATGGCTGTGCCGCTCCAGTCGCCATTCGGGCTCGACGACCGAGCCGCCGAACACGACGAGCGGACGCGGCACGTGGAAAACTTCGTCATCCGCTGCGGGATCGGTGGTCGGTGGAAGCTCGCGCATGAAACGATGGACGATGGAGGAAGCCGGACGCGCTGCCCGCGCGTCCTTTCGTGCTTATACCAGAAAGGGGCCGGTGGGGCCGTGCGGGTGCCGGGGCTGCGTCTGCAGTCGGGCGGCGAAACGAATACAATGCCCCGATCCCCCGTCGCTGCGCCCACCTGCCGGAGCCGCCATGTTCGACCTGACCACGCTGACCACCTTCACGGCCGTCGTCCTGGGCCTGTTCCTGATTCCCGGCCCCGCCGTGCTGCTCGTGCTGAGCCGCACCGTGCAGGGTGGCCGCAGGACCGGCATCCTGACCGGCCTCGGCGTCGCCAGCGGCGATTTCGTGCATACGCTGTTCGCGGCCGTCGGCCTGTCGGCGCTGCTGATGACGTCGGCGCTCGCGTTCAACGTCGTGAAGGTGGTCGGCGCCGCGTACCTGATCTATCTCGGCGTGCGCGCGCTGATCGAGAAGCCTTCCGATCCGTCGCTGCCGAGCGTATCGCCGGTCACGCCGCTCAAGGCGTACCTGCAGGCGATTCCCGCCGAAGTGCTGAATCCGAAGACCGCGCTGTTCTTCCTCGCGTTCATGCCGCAGTTCGTGCATCCGGAACGCGGCTCGACGTTCGTGCAGTTCGCGGTGCTCGGGCTGATCTTCGTCGCGCTCAGCTCGCTCTACACGACGCTGATCGCGTGCTCGATCCGCCCGCTCGGCCGCATCGTGAAGCGGCTCACGTGGCTCACGCGCTGGCAGGGGAAGATCATCGGCTCGATCTTCATCGCGCTCGGGCTGCGCGTGGCGGTGCAGCAGCGCTGACACGCGCGGCCGCATGACGTCTTCCACCGCGCCCGCCGGCGAAACCCTCTACACCGACCCGCGCCTCGTCGCGCTCTACGACCTGTTCAACGCGGGCGACCAGGACTTCGCGTTCTACGCGTCCGTGATCGGTGCCGCGCGGCAACGCATCCTCGATCTCGGCTGCGGCACCGGCACGTTCGCGCGCCGGCTCGCGGCAGCCGGGCACAACGTCGTCGCGATCGATCCCGCGCCGGCGATGATCGAATACGCCCGACGCCAGCCCGGCGCCGCCACCGTGCGCTGGCTTGCATGCGGGCTCGACAGCCTGCCGCCCGACGCACCACCGTTCGATGCGGTCGTGATGACCGGGCATGCGTTCCAGTGCCTGCTGACCGACACCGAAATCGACGCGACGCTGCGCGGCGTGCGGCGCGTACTCGCCGACGGCGGCCGCTTCCTGTTCGACACGCGCAATCCGCGCATCCAGCCGTGGCGTGCATGGACGCCGGAGCATTCGGCACGCAGCGTCGAGTCGCGCGAGGCGGGCATCGTCGATCTTCATCATGCGGTGCGCTCGGTGGACGGTGCGATCGTGACGTTCGACACCCACTACCGCTTCCACCGCGACGGCACGGTGCTGACGAACACGAGCCGGCTGCGTTTCGTCGCGCAATTCGACCTGCAGGCACGCGTGATCGCAGCCGGGTTCTCGTCGGCCGACTGGTACGGCGACTGGCAGCACGCGCCGTTCGACGAAGCGACCAGCGCGGAGATCATCGCGATCTGCCGCGCGTGAGTGCTTGCGCGCGCCGCTACCGCGTCAGCCCGCCACGGGCAGCGTGTCCACCGCATACGCATGCCGCAATGTGCGCCCCAGCACCGGATCTTCCAGCTCGATCTCGAACCGCTCGGCCGGCCGGATGCCGCCGATCGCCGCAAGCGTGCCGCACAACATCGCGGTGCCGTCGACGAAGCGGCCGTTGTGGCGTGCGAACTGCGCAAGCACGTCGTCCGGCACACGCATTCGCCCGCGGGCTCGCGGATGTGGCAGCTGCGCAGCCGGAGTGGGCATTCCTGGCGCCGTTTCACGAGGCAGCGGCGGTGTAACCCCTCCCGATCGCTGGCCGCGTGCCGGGCACTCCGGCTGCACGCGGCGCCCGCGCCGCCGGACGCGTCATGCCCCGTCGAGCGCCTGCCGCACCCCGTCCCAATCCAGCCCGAATCGCGCGAGATACTTGCGCAGCCGGTCCGCATCGTTCGGCTGCTTCTTGCTCTGCCGCGACACCGCGAACAGCGTGCGCCCGGCTTCCGACAAGCTTGCCGACACACGGCACACGTCGAGAACGCGTTCGAGCTGCGCACGGTCGAACAGGTCGAGTTCCGCCGCACGCGCACCGAACACCGCGTCGACACATGCATCGGCAGCACCCGCAGCGCCCCGCGACGACCACGTGCGCGTCAGCCGTTCGACTTCCTGCTCGGCGAGCGCTTCGGTAATCCGTCCCGCATCGGCCAGCGTCGCCATCCGCGTGACCGACGCGGACAACTCGCGGAAGTTACCGGCCCACGCCGCGCGTGGCGACGCAGCGAACGCGAGATAACGCCGCTTCGCCTCGACGTTGAACCGCACCTGCTCGCCCTGCTCGCGGCCGAAGCGGTCGAGTTCGAATTCGAGGTTCGGCTCGATGTCCTCGCGCCGCTCGGCCAGCCCCGGCAGTTCGTATGTCCACAGGTTGATCCGCGCGTAGAGGTCCTCGCGGAACGTGCCGGCCGCCACCATCTGCCGCAGGTCGCGGTGCGTGCCCGCGATCAGCTCGAAATCGCTGGTCGCCTCGACGTCCGCACCGACCGGCAGGAACCGCTTCTCCTCGATCGCCTTCAGCAGCATCGCCTGTTCGTCGAGCCCGAGTTCGCCGATCTCGTCGAGAAACAGCAGCCCGCCGTCCGCCGCGCGCAGCAGCCCGGCCCGCGCCGACTGCGCGCCCGTGAACGCGCCCTTCACGTGACCGAACAGCGTCGACATCGCCGCGTCGCCGCGCAGCGTCGCGCAGTTGATCTCGATGAACGGGCCCGCGAGCCGATGACGGCCGCGCTTCAGCTCGTACACGCGCTTCGCGAGAAACGACTTGCCGGCACCCGTCGGCCCGACCAGCAGCATCGGCGCGCGCGACCGCACGGCCACGCGCTCCAGTTGCTCGATCAGCGCGTTGAAGCGCGCGTTGCGCGTCGCAATGCCGGCCTTCAGGAACGATACCGTTTCGTCGCGTTCGCGCGTGAAACGTTGGGCGATTCGGTTGTAACGCGACAGGTCGAGATCGATCACCGACATCGTGCCGGGCCCGCTCGGTCCTTCGTCGGTCTTTTGCGGCGGCGCCGTCTGCGCGAGACGCGCGGGCAGGTAGCGCGCCTCCGCCAGCAGGAACCAGCAGATCTGCGCGACGTGCGTGCCGGTCGTGATGTGGATCAGGTAGTCCTCGCGGTCGAGATCGAACGGGTAGGCGCGCGCGAAATCGTGCAGCGTGGCGTAGACCTCCTCGAAATCCCACGGATCGCAAATCTCCATCGGGATCAGCCGCACGTCGGTGTGCGGCGACACGCGTTCGAGATCCTGCTTCACGCGGTCCGCGAGCCGCGCGTAGTTTGGCGCGTGCAGCAGTTCGAGCCGGTCGATCGGCGTGTCGCGCTGCTCGCACAGCGAAATCGTCGGCCGCCAGTTGCGCCAGCGGCGCTGCGAGCCGCCGCCCTGGTCGAGCACGGTACCGAGAAAACCGATCGCAACAGTCTTTCGCATGTTTATCTCATGGGATAAGAAGCGATCCGATTGTATCGAATATTCCGGATCGAGCGACCATCGGATATTCAGGCCCCACCTGCCGATAAAAATAATTTCCCCTTTTACTTCAATAGCTTGAGATTTTTCTCGAGCATCGAGCCACCCGCTGGCACGCTCCTCGCTAAATAGAAAGCGCCGGATGTCCCGCTGGCCCGCGAGTCAGGGTTCACCAAGCCCTGCTGGTGCGCCGCCGCCGAACCTGGTTCGTCGCGGCAGCGCATGTCGCCATGGACAGACGAAGGCAAACGGGCGCGCAAGGCGCTTCGCCCGGGTTCGAATCCCGGGGCGCCCTCCGTTCGGAAGCTCATAGGTAGAGCAGCCGGCGCAAGCCGGTGTGTAGCGGGTTCGAATCCCGCTCGAACACTGTCCGCAAGGACAGTCTCTTGATGGAAGCAGTACCCGCCGGTGCGGGCCGCAAGGCCCGCCGTGCGTCGGACCGGTTGCGGTTCCGCGCGATCGGCCGGACGGCCGCACGGCCCGCGCGAACGCGCACGACGACGCGATGCAGGATGCGTCGCCGTGCACGTCGACGCCGGGCCAGCGCGCCGCCCGCCCGGTTGCGTCGCCCCGCGATCCGCACGATGCGTGTTACCCGGCGGTCAATGAAGAAAAGGACAAGAATATGTGGATGCGACATGTTGTGAAAAAGAACGAACGCGCGCTGCTGATGAACGAGGGCGATTTCGTGAAGGTGCTGGAACCGGGCGTGCTCAAGGCCTTCGATCCGTTCAAGCGCCTGTCGGTGCAGACCGCGCGTCTCGACGCGCCGCTCGCCGACGCGGCCCTGGCCGATTACCTGCGTCACGACGCGCCGGACGTGCTCGCGCAGCACTTCGTCGCGATGGATCTCGCCGACGATGAAGCGGGCCTGCGCTACGAAGACGACGTGCTCGTCGAGATCCTGGCGCCGGGCACGCGCCGGCTGTACTGGCGCGGCCTGACCGCGCACCGTCTCGAGCGCGTCGATCTCGCGCAGGACAGCCTGCTGCCGGCCGCGCTCGTGAAGCGCATCGCGCAACCGGCGCTGCGTGCGCGCGGCGTGGCGGGCCTGACGGGCGTGCTGCTGGCGCAGGTGCCGGCGTACCACGTCGGCGTGCTGAAGATCGACGGCAAGATCGAGCGGTTGCTGGACGCGGGCGTCGCGGCGTTCTGGCGCTTCAACCGCGACGTCGCGGTCGAGCTGGTCGACCTGCGTTTGCAGGCGATCGAAGTCGGCGGACAGGAAATCCTGACGCGCGACAAGGTCGCGCTGCGGCTGAACCTGTCGGCGACGTGGTGCTATGCGGACGTGCTGCATGCGTTCGGCCAGCTGCAGAAGCCGGTCGAGCACCTGTATCGCGAGCTGCAGTTCGCGCTGCGATCGGCCGTCGGCACGCGCTCGCTCGACGAGCTGCTGGAAGACAAGCAGTCGATCGACGACGTCGTGATCGCGCAGGTGCGTGCCCGCCTCGGCGAGTCGGGCGTGGACGTGCGCAGCGTCGGCGTGAAGGATATCGTGCTGCCGGGCGACATGAAGACGATCCTCGCGCAGGTGGTCGAGGCGGAGAAATCCGCACAGGCGAACGTGATTCGCCGCCGCGAGGAAACGGCGGCCACGCGCTCGCTGTTGAACACCGCGAAGGTGATGGAAGAAAACCCGACCGCGCTGCGGCTCAAGGAGCTGGAAACGCTCGAGCGCGTCGCGGAACGGATCGACCGCATCTCGGTGTTCGGCGGTCTCGACCAGGTGCTGAACGGACTCGTCAGCATCAAGGGCGCGTCATGAATGACCGGGCACGGCGCACGCGCGTCGTGTCTCATGAACGAAGTAGCAAGGTGATGAACATGAGTGAAATGGACTATCAGGTCATGGAACTGGCGCACGGCAAGCCGGTGAAGATGTGGACGCAAGGCGTGGCCGTGGAAGACGAAGCGCGCGCGCAACTGCGCAACACCGCGCAGATGCCGTTCATCTTCAGCCACGTCGCGGTGATGCCGGACGTCCACCTCGGCAAGGGCTCGACGATCGGCAGCGTGATTCCGACGAAGGGCGCGATCATTCCGGCCGCGGTCGGCGTCGACATCGGCTGCGGGATGATGGCCGCGCGCACGACGCTGACGGCGTCCGACCTGCCGGATTCGCTGGCAGGCCTGCGCAGCGCGATCGAACGCGCGGTGCCGCACGGCCGCGCGCCGGGCCGCCGCGATCCGGGCGCGTGGGGCGACCGCACGCCGGCCGCCGTGACCGAATCGTGGAAAGCGCTGCAGCCGGGCTTCCAGCGGATCGTCGACAAGTATCCGAAGCTGGAAAAGACGAACCACTACGCGCATCTCGGCACGCTCGGCACCGGCAATCACTTCATCGAAGTGTGCGTCGACGAAGCGGACCACGTGTGGTTCATGCTGCACAGCGGCTCGCGCGGCGTCGGCAATGCGATCGGCAGCCTGTTCATCGAGCTCGCGCAGGCCGACATGCGGCAGCACATCGCGAACCTGCCGGATCGCAACCTCGCGTATTTCACCGAGGGCAGCCGCCACTTCGACGACTACGTCGAAGCGGTGGGCTGGGCGCAGGACTACGCGCGCCGCAACCGGCAGGCGATGATGGATGCGGTGATCGGGGCAGCACGCGGCGTGATCGCCAAGCCGTTCTCGGTCGACGAACACGCGGTGAACTGCCACCACAACTACGTGCAGCGCGAACGCCACTTCGGCGAAGACGTGCTCGTGACGCGCAAGGGTGCGGTGTCCGCGCAGAAGGGGCAGCTCGGGATCATCCCGGGCTCGATGGGTGCGAAGAGCTTCATCGTGCGCGGGCTCGGCAACCCGGACAGCTTCTGTTCGTGCAGCCACGGCGCGGGCCGGACGATGAGCCGTACCGAAGCGAAGCGCCGCTTCACCGTCGACGACCAGGTGAAGGCGACCCAGGGCGTCGAATGCCGGAAGGACGCGGGCGTCGTCGACGAAATCCCGATGGCCTACAAGGACATCGACGCGGTGATGGCGGCCCAGCGCAGCCTCGTCGAAGTGGTGCATACGCTGCGCCAGGTGGTGTGCGTGAAGGGATAGCGCGGTGCGCGGCTGCGCACGATGAAAAACGAACGGCGCGGTGCCTGCGGGCGTCGCGCCGTTTTTGCATGTGCATGCGTCCGTCCCATACCGGCCAGCAACGGTCGCGCCCGCACACTACGCGCCGCCGTCACGGTTGCAGCCCATTGCGGCGGTATACTCGATGCCGTTCGGTAACGCGCGCCGCCGCATGCGCCGCAGCCTTCGACCTGCCTCGTTTGCTGACGATGCGCTTGCAGTCCGACGTCTTCCGCCCGCCCATCCACCGTCGATACGAACCGTCATGTCGCACCGCCTTTCGCTCGCCATCGCCGCCCTCCTCGCCGTTTCCCCGATCGTTGCCCAGGCTCGCCCGCTCGCGCGGCCGCCGGTCGAGCGCGATTTCAAGAACTGGTCGGTCGTCTGCGACAACGGCAACCGCTGCATTGCCGAAAGCCACGCCGACGATATCGACGACGCACGCACCCGCCTCATCCTGCGCGTGACGCGCGATGCGGGCCCGGACGCACAAGCGTCGCTCGACCTCTACGCGTCGGCGCCGCTGGACCTGCGCAGCGCACGCATGGATGGCCGCCCGTTCGATGCCATGGCCGCCCAATGGCATGCATTCGGCGGCAAGCCGGACGATGACGAAGCGCACCCGTTCCGGGTCCGCACCAACGATCCGGCAACGGTTGCCGCCTGGCTCACCGCGTCGCGCAATGCGCAACTGCTGAGCTTCGGCGATCCAGCATCGGCGCAAACCGCCCGCACGCCTTTGACGGGATTGAATGCCGCGCTGCTGTTGATCGACGACACGCAGGGCCGGGTCGGCACCGTCACCGCGCTGCTACGCCCGGGCACCCGGCCCGCGTCGTCGGTGCCGGCCGCGCCGGCACTGCCGCCCGCCGTCACGCCGGCACCGGCCGTCGCGGACCTGTCGGCCGCCGAGCAACGCCCGCTCGTCGACGCGGTGCTCGCGAAGTTCGGCGGCGACGTGAAGCAATGTGCGGCCGATGTCGAAGACGAGATGTCGGCGAGCGAGCGCCGAAAGGCGTCGCGCGCCGTGGCGATTTCCGCCGACGAAGCGCTGGTCGCGATACCGTGCCAGACCAGCAGCATGTATAACCACACCGACCTGTGGTATCGCGTGCGACGGACGGCGCCGTTCACGCCAGCGGCGATGAATTTCGGCGAGAACGCGAACGCGGGACTCGATTCGGCCTCCTTCGCGAACGAACTGACCGAGGCCGTCTACGATCCCGCCAGTGCGACACTGTCGAGCAAGGTGAGGTTGCGCAGTGCCGGCGACTGCGGATCGACCGCATCGTGGATCTTCGACGGCCGGCGCTTCATGCTCGGCGATATCGCCACGCACGGCACATGCAACGGCCTGTTCGACGATCAGTGGCCACGCTTGTATCGACGGGCCGATGCGGCAGCCAGCCCGCGCTGACGCACCACCTCACACACCGACGATCGAGATCGAGAACCCGTCCCAGCCCTTCTGCCCGACCGTCTGCACGGCCGTCGTCGTGAGATTCGGCGCGGCCACGAGACGCGCGAACCCGTCGCGTACGCCGACCACGTCGGGCTCGCGATTGTCCGGATCGGCCACGCGCCCGCCGCGCACGACGTTGTCGACGACGATCACCGTGCCGGGCCGCGACAGCTTCAGCGCCGCGTCGAGATAGACGGGGTTGTTGTCCTTGTCGGCATCGATGAAGATGAAATCGAACGGCGCTTCGCCCGTGTCGACGAGCCGCGCGAGGCTGTCCTTTGCACTGCCGACCACCACCGTCACGACTTCCGCCAACCCGGCACGCGCGATGTTCTGCGTCGCGACCTTCGCATGCGCGGGATTGAGTTCAAGCGTCACGAGCGTGCCGCCCGGCGGCAACGCGCGCGCGAGCCAGATCGTGCTGTAGCCGCCGAGCGTGCCGACCTCGAGGATCCGCCGAGCGCCGCGGATCGTCGCGAGCAGTTGCAGCAGCTTGCCCTGGTTCGGCGCGACGTTGATCGCGGGCAGCCCCGCTGCGTCGCTTGCCGCGAGCGCGGCGTCGAGCACGTCGTCGGACGGCACGAGCGTCGCGGAGAAATACGCATCCACCTGGTTCCAATGATCCTGATTCATCGAGCGCCCCTCGTTTGCGGAACAGGCATTTTATGCGCCGCCCTGCCATAAGCAACAAACCATTCGTTCTAAAGGCAGTGGCGCACGTGCTCCTATAATCGCTCGACCACCACAACAACAGACGGAGCACCCATGACCGATCAGGCCGCATCGAACTGGCGCCTCGAAACCATCGCCGTACACGGCGGTTATCGTCCCGACCCGACCACGCGCGCGGTCGCCGTGCCGATCTACCAGACCGTTGCGTACGCATTCGACGACACGCAGCACGGCGCCGACCTGTTCGACCTGAAGGTGCAGGGCAACATTTACACGCGGATCATGAACCCGACGACGGACGTGCTCGAGCAGCGGATCGCCGCGCTCGAGGGCGGCATCGGCGCGCTGGCGCTGGCCTCGGGGCAATCGGCCATCACGTACGCGATCCAGACGATCGCCGAAGCCGGTGACAACATTGTGTCCGCGAGTTCGCTGTACGGCGGCACCTACAACCTGTTCGCGCATACGCTGCCCCAATACGGGATCACGACGCGCTTCGCCGATCCACGCGACCCCGCGTCGTTCGAGCCGCTGATCGACGCGCGCACGAAGGCGATCTTCGCGGAATCGGTCGGCAACCCGCTCGGCAACGTCACCGACATCGCCGCGCTCGCGGAAATCGCGCATCGCCACGGCATCCCGCTGATCGTCGACAACACCGTGCCGTCGCCGTATCTGCTGCGCCCGTTCGAGCACGGCGCGGACATCGTCGTGCATTCGCTGACGAAGTATCTCGGCGGGCACGGCACGAGCCTCGGCGGCGCGATCGTCGATTCGGGCAAGTTCCCGTGGGCCGAGCATGCGGACCGCTTCAAGCGGCTGAACGAGCCCGACGTCAGCTATCACGGCGTCGTCTACACGGAAGCGTTCGGGCCGGCCGCCTATATCGGCCGCGCACGCGTGGTGCCGCTGCGCAACATGGGCGCGGCCATCTCGCCGTTCAATGCGTTCCAGATCCTGCAGGGCATCGAAACACTGGCGCTGCGCGTCGAGCGCATCAGCGACAACGCACTGAAGATCGCGCAGCATCTCGCGCGCCACGAAAACGTCGAATGGGTGAACTACGCGGGCTTGCCCGATCACCCGGACCATCCGCTCGTCGCGCGCTACCTGTCGGGCCGCGCGCCGGGCATCCTGACGTTCGGCGTGAAGGGCGGCCGCGACGGCGGCGCGAAGTTCCAGGACGCGCTGAAGCTGTTCACGCGGCTCGTCAACATCGGCGACACGAAATCGCTCGCCACGCACCCGGCATCGACGACGCACCGGCAACTGTCGCCGGCCGAACTCGCGAAGGCCGGCGTGAAGGAAGAAACGGTGCGGCTGTCGATCGGCATCGAGCATATCGACGACCTGCTCGCCGATCTCGACCAGGCGCTCGCGCAGCTTTGACGGATAACGGGCGCGCCGGCTTGCCGGTGCGCCCTGCCTCGAATATGTTGACCTTGAAGCGGCTTCAAGGTGTTCAATCCCCGGTTGATGCCGGGGCGATGCCCGGCGTGTACGAACCACCCGTACCCTGCAGCCGGATGGCCAGACGCTGAGTCCGCTGCGGTACGCCAACCGTCCGAGAGGCCGCATGACACCGACCGCGAAGCTCGCGCTGCTCACGTTACCGCCGTTGCTGGCGGCCTGCTTCGGCGCCCTCGCGGCGGCGTGGCGTGCCCCCGGCCCGAAAACATCGAGCGTCATCCAGCATTTCACCGGCGGCATCGTGTTCGCGGCCGCCGCGCTCGAACTGCTGCCGCAGGATCGCGCGCATGCGCTGTTTCCGGTCGTCGTCGGCTTCGTGCTCGGCATCGCGCTGATGCTCGCGATCCGTGCACTGTCGGGTGCGATCGAGACGCGCTTCGAGCAAGCGCGGCTGCCCGTGAGCCTGATCATCGTCACCGCGATCGACCTCGTCATCGACGGCCTCGTGCTCGGCATCGCGTTCTCGGCCAGCGACGAAAGCGGCATCATCCTGACCGTCGCGTTGACGCTCGAGGTGCTGTTCCTCGCGCTGTCGGTCAGCGCGGCGCTCGCGGCCGCCGGCATCGGCCGCCTGCTGTCGATCGTCGTACCGGTCGGGCTCGCGGCGCTGCTGAGCATCGCGGCCGTGGCCGGCAACGCGGCATTCGCCGGACTTCCCTCCAATATCTACGCCGCACTGCTCGGGCTGGGCACCGTCGCGCTGCTGTACCTCGTCACCGAGGAACTGCTGGTCGAGGCGCACGAGGTCCCTGAAACGCCGTTCGCGACCGCCGCGTTCTTCATCGGCTTCATCGTATTCTTTCTGATCGAAGGATCGGTGAAGGCCGGATAAGCCACGCACGCCGGCGCGCCGGCTACCACGTCGTCGCGCCCGTCGGGTACGGCTCGACGATGCGCGTGCCGTTGACGGGCGTCACGCCTGCGTTGCGCAGCGCGGCCCACAGGTCGATCGCATGTTCGCGCGACTTGCGGCTGCCGTCGTCGGTCAGCACGTTCAGCGCGATCACTTGGTCGCGTGTCGCCAGTTGCAGTTGCTCCTTCAGCTTGCGTGACTGATGCGACGCGGTGCGGACGTCGCCGAGCACGATCCGCTGCTCGGCGACAGTCGATTCGCCGCCTGCATCCGCCGGCACGAACGTCAGCCGGCCGTTGTCGACCTCGCATTGCCCGCGCGTGAACGTCGCGCTCCACTCGCCGGCCGGCACGGCCGCGAACTCGCAGCGCATCCGCTCGCTCGCGCGCCGGCCGACGTCATGCGCCGACGCGTGCGACAAAGCCCGCTCCGGCCAGCCGGCCGCCATCGCGGCCGTCGACATCAGGCACGCCGCGAGCACGATTCCTTTCATGAAATGGCGCATGGCACGCTCCTCTTCGTGTGGGGTGCGGCCGGCGGGCACCGCGCCTGCCGGCCGCGAATGAACGGTCAACGCACCGCGAAACGGTTGTCGTGCGCATCGACCAGCGGCGCACTCTCCCCGCGATGCACCGTCACACGATGGATTTCCTGGTTGCGCGCGACGGCGGCCGGGCTCGCCGGGTAGTCGTGATTCGGGCTCGGGATCACGCCGTCGTGGCGCGCCCGTGCCAGTTCCTGACGGACCTCCTGCCGCGTCTTCTGCTGCGCGGCCACGGCCTGTGAAAAGACCGCCATCGACAGGGCGGCAGCGGCGATGACGATCATCGGTCGCGGAATGGTCATGTGGTTCGCTCCTTGCAGGAAATCCGTGACGGGAGCGTTCACTTTGAGCCGGCAGCGGTGCGGAATCGTGATCGCAGCATGACGGTTTCGTCACCACCGCGACATTCCCTGTATCGCACTGCGAATGAAAATACGTGACGCGTTTCCGCGCGCATGACGCGGCGATGACATTTTTCTCATTTGTCCCTCACCTTCACGATCCGAACGCTTTCCAGAATCGGCAACGCCATCGCGACATTCCGCGCCCGCCTGCACCACGCGCGGCACGGAATCGACCGATGCACGAAACGATCATCTTGAATCCCAGGGGAACACCATGAAAACTCCAGTTCGGCTCGCCATGATGTCGGGTGCGCTGCTCGCGACCGCTCACGCGGCACATGCAGCGGAAGTCACGTTATACGGCCTGTTCGATACGTCGCTGACGTATGTATGGAACGCCAATGCGGACGGCAAGAATCTCGTCGGCCTCGGCAACGGCAATCTGCTCGGCAACCGCTTCGGCGTGAAAGGTGCGGAAGACCTGGGCGGCGGTCTAAAGGCGATCTTCACGCTGGAAAATGGCTTCAATCCGAACACCGGCGCGCTCGGGCAAGGCAACCGGATGTTCGGCCGGCAGGCGTTCGTCGGCCTCGACAGCGCGCGCTGGGGCACGTTGACATTCGGCCGCCAGTACGACGCGCTCGCGGATGTCGCGTGGCCGGTCACCGGCGACTTCTACTTCGGCAGCGTCTACGCGACACCCGGCGACGTCGACAACTACGACACGTCGTCGCGCACCGACAACGCGGTGAAATACACGTCGCCCGTGATCAGCGGACTCCAGTTCGTCGGCATGTACGCGCTGGGCGGCGTGGCCGGCAAGAGCGGCGCCGGACAAACCTGGTCGGCCGGCCTGTCGTACAGCAACGGCCCGGTCGACGCGGCGGGCGGCTATTACTACGCGGCCAATCGCTCGTCACTCACCAACGGCATCCGCACCGGCTGGAATGGCACATCCGACGGCACATTCGACGGGTCGCTGGTCAACGGCGGCTATATCTCCGCGAAATCGATCGGCATCGCGCGCGGCGCATTGCGCTACAACTTCGCGCCGTTCGCGGTCGGCATCGACTACAGCAACGCGCTGTACAAGGCCGATGCGATGTCCGCGTTTCGCAGCACGCAGAAGTACGACACCGCGCGCGGCTTCTTCAACTATCAGGCGACACCCAGCCTGCTCGTCGGCGTCGGCTACAGCTACACGCGTGCCCGAGGAGATACGAGCGCGACCTACCATCAGGTGTCCGCCGGCGCCGACTACGTGCTGTCGAAGCGCACCGATCTCTACGCGGTCGGCGCATGGCAACGCGCGAACGGTGAACAGCGCACGCTCGACGGCGGCACGCAAACGGCGCAGGCGTCGATCGGGTCGTACGGCTATGGCGGAACGCGCACGCAGGGCATCGTCAATCTCGGGTTGCGCCACCGGTTCTGATCGCTGCGGCATGACGCGCGCCGCATGACGAAAATTTCATGATCCGATCAGGTTCGCGAAGCGTCGCATCGCTACGATCGAAAACGTGACGGGCAGCGCCCGTTCCAGACCACGCAAGCGAGTCGCTGCCGCACGGCACGTCACGCGTTAGGCCCGGACACGTCGAGTGCCGGGCCTTTTTTTGATCGCGCGCCGACGATCAGGGCGTTGAATTGCGCTGCGGAAACAGGCAGTTATGCGTCTTCACATACAAGTTCGGATTGCCGCAGCGATGCCCGGCGTAATCGATCTGCTCGCCCGGCATGAGATCGGCCGGCACCGGCCTTTTTGTCGCGGTGGCGGGCGTGGTCTGCGCAGTGGGCGTAGTGCCGGAACGTGTCGATGCGCAGCCCGCGAACAACGGGACGATCAGGACTGCGATCAAGGCTAGGCGAATGGCGGGACGAGGCACGTTTCAAGTCCGGTGTGAAAGTCAGAACAAGGCCGCCCGCGTTCCATACAGCTATCGCGAACGGCATGAATGCCGCCGGCCACGTTGACCATCGGCAGACTTCATGTTCCGCTTCCCGCTCATCGCACCCATGACGCGAACATGACGAATGCGTCATGCCGGTCGCGTCCCAACTGCACCTCTCCTCTTCACGCAATCTGACGCATTTTTCATCTCGCGATCACGATCACGCACGGCTGCTTTCGCATACTGGGTCCATGGTTCGCCACCCGGCGACCCTGATCAAGGAGAGCACTCGATGAAAACCGCAAAACTCGCTGCACTGTTCGTCACCGCCACGCTGTCGCTCGGCATGGCCACGCAGGCCGCCTTCGCGCAGACGCAAACGCAGGGCAAGACCCGCACGCAGGTCGTCAATGAACTGAAGCAGGCACAGCACGACGGCGTCGTGCCGGTGAGCAAGACGCAGTACCCGCCGACCGGCGAACTCGTCGCGCGCAACAAGGAGCTGCACGGGGTTTCGGTGCATGGCGGCGAGAAGAAGCCGCAGACCGACAACCACGACAACCTGACCGCGCAGAAATGACGCTCGGTCATCCGACCGCGGGCAGCGCGCCACGCGCGGCCGCCTCATGGCGAACGCGCGGGCACGCCCGCCGGCGGTGTCAGGTAGGGAGGGCCGCCGGCCGTTTCAGCTCGGCCGGCCGGCGCGGAAAGCGTAGCCAGAACGTCGTGCGCCGGCCCGGGTCGCTGTCGACGCCGCATTCGCCGCCGTGGTTGTCCATGATCGACCGGACGATCGCGAGCCCAAGCCCCGTCCCTTGCGCCGAATTGTGCCGGGACGGATCGACGCGATAGAAGCGCTCGAAGATCCTTCCAACATGCTCGGCCTCGATGCCGGGCCCCGCATCCGACACGGCGATCGTCGTCGCCCCGCCCTGCTCCACGCAATCGATCGTCACGATGCTGCCGCGCGGCGCGTAGGCCAGCGCATTCGACAGCAGGTTGCTCAGCGCGCGCTGGTACAACGTCAGATCCGCGTCGACCCACGCATGGCCGTCGACCTTCACCGTCACGCCGGCATCCTCCGCCAGCGGCTCGTAATAGCCCGCGACGCGCCCTGCCTCTTCCGACGCATCCAGGCGCCGCACGCTGATCGACGTGCCGGCCTGTTCCGAACGCGCCAGGAACAGCATGTCCTCGATCATCCGCGACAACCGCTGGTATTCGTCGATGCTCGACTCGATCACGTTGCGGTATTCGTCCGCGCTGCGCGGCTGCGACAGCACGACCTGCGCGGCCGCCTGCAGGTTCGTGAGCGGCGTGCGCATGTCGTGCGCGAGGTTCGACGAGAACTGGCTCAGCCGCGTGAACGACTCGTTCAACCGCTCGAGCATGCCGTTGAACGCGTGCTCGAGCTCCTTCAGCTCGCCGGCCGTATCGAGCGCCGGCAGCGGATGGGCGAGCCGGCTCGTCGACATCTGTTCGGCGCGCGCCGCGAACCGCCGCAGTGGGCTCAGCCCGAGCGCGGCGATGCCGTAGGCGATCGCGGCCGCGAGCACCACACCGAACACCTCGATCACGACGATCGTATAAGCGTGCGTGCGCAGCAGCAGCACGTCGGCGCTGCGGTCGTACTGCACCACGACGCGCACCACGGGCGCACCCGTGCCCGTGCCTGAAAGCGGCACATTCGTCACCAGATACTGGTGCCGTGCGCCCGGCGGCGCGACGCCGACCGGCACGCGCCCCGCATTCAGCGACATCAGCGGCGCAACGAGGCGGAAGCCGGGTGTGCGGACCAAACGCGCGCCCGTGGCGTCGAAGATCGCGAGATCCATGTTCGGATGACCATGCAGCTGGTCGATCCAGATGTCGGTGTTGCGCGCGACGTCGGCGGTCGAGCGCGCTTCGGCCAGATGCGCGCCCAGCGCGGCGGAGATCCCGGCCATCTGCTCGGCCGCCGCGGTTTCGACGCGATTGCTCAGCGCCTCGTACAGCGCGACGCCGCTCGACGCGAGGATCACCGACGTCGACAGGATGATCAGTGCGGTCAGGCGTCCGCGCAGCGTGCGCGGCAGCAGGCGCGCGATCATGCCGCGCTGCCGCCGCGCGCCTCAAGCACGTAGCCCATCCCGCGCACCGTATGGATCAGCTTCGGGTCGTATGCGTCGTCGATCTTCGAGCGCAGGCGCCGGATCGCCGAATCGACGACGTTCGTGTCGCTGTTGAAATTCATGTCCCACACCTGCGACGCGATCGTCGCGCGCGGCAGGATCTCGCCCTCGCGGCGCATCAGCAGCCACAGCAGCGCGAACTCCTTCGCGGTCAGCAGGATGGTGTCGCCCTGCCGGGTGGCCTTGCGGCGGGTGAGGTCGAGTTCGAGGTCGGCCACGCGCAGCGTGTTCGAATCGCGCGGCTGGCCGCGCCGCAGGATCGACTTGATGCGCGCGGTCAGCTCGACGAAGTCGAACGGCTTCGCGAGATAGTCGTCGGCACCGAGCTCGAGGCCCTTCACGCGATCGCCGACATCGTCGCGCGCGGTGAGGAACAGCACGGGCGTCGACTTGCTGCGCCGCAGGTTCTGCAGCAGCGTCCAGCCGTCCTGGCCGGGCAGCATCACGTCGAGCACGAGCAGGTCGTACTCCTCGGTCTCGGCCTGGTGCTGGCCCGTGATGCCGTCCTCGACCCAGTCGACGACATAGCCGGCCTCGGTCAGCCCCTTGCGCAGGTACGCGCCCGTCTTCGGTTCATCCTCGACAATCAGAATTCGCATCACGCATTACCCTTGAAGAAACCCAGCCGGCGCAGCACGCCCGAGCCGAAGCCGCCGCGCAACGCCGCGCGCCACGACACCGCATGGCTGACACGGTACAGCACCGGCAGCACCAGCAGCGTCAGCGCCGTGGACGACAGGATACCGCCGATCACGACCGTCGCGAGCGGGCGCTGCACCTCGGCGCCGGTGCCGGTCGCGAACGCCATCGGCAGGAAACCCAGCGACGCGACGAGCGCGGTCATCAGCACCGGCCGCAGCCGCGTGAGCGCGCCTTCGCGCACGGCGGCCTCGAGCGGCATCCCTTCGTCGCGCAGGTTGCGGATGAACGAGATCATCACGAGCCCGTTGAGCACCGCGACGCCGGACAGCGCGATGAAGCCGACCGCCGCCGTGATCGACAGCGGAATCCCGCGCAGCCACAGCGATACGACGCCGCCGCTCAGCGCGAACGGAATGCCGGTGAACACCAGCAGCCCGTCCTTCACGTTGTTGAACATCACGAACAGCAGCACGAACACCATGAACAGCGCGAGCGGCACGACCAGCTTCAGGCGCTCGCTCGCGCTCTGCAGCTGCTCGAATTGACCGCCCCACGACACCCAGTAGCCGGCCGGCACGCGCACGTCCTGCTGCAGTTGCTCGCGCGCGTCGGCGACGAACGAACCGACGTCGCGGCCGCGCACGTTCGCGCTGACGACCACGCGCCGCTTGCCGTCCTCGCGGCTGATCTGGTTCGGGCCCGGTGCGACGTCGATCGTCGCGAGTTCCGCGAGCGGCACGTACGGCGCCGCCGCGAGCGGTGCGCTGGCGCCGGCCGCCGGTGCGGGCAGCGCGATCGGCAGCCGCTTGATCGCCTCGATGTCCGAGCGCAGCTCGTCGGGCAGCCGCACGACGATGTCGAAACGGCGGTCGCCCTGGAACAGGGTGCCGGCCTTCTGGCCGCCGACGGCCGCGGCCACCGTATCCTGCAGGTCGGCCACGCTCACGCCGTAGCGCGCGAGCTTGTCGCGATCGAGGTTGACAGTCAGCACCGGCAGGCCGGTGGTCTGCTCGACTTTCACCTCCGACGCGCCCGGCACCTTCTGCAGCGCGGCCGCGATCTGCTCGCCGGTCTGGTTCAGCACGGCCATGTCGTCGCCGAAGATCTTCACGGCGACGTCGCTGCGCACGCCCGAGATCAGTTCGTTGAAACGCAGCTGGATCGGCTGCGAGAACTCGTACGCGTTGCCCGGCAGCTCGGCGAGCGCTTCCTCGATCTCGCGCACGAGCTGGTCGCGCGGCTTCTTCGGGTCGGGCCACTGGTCGGCCGGCTTCAGCATGATGTAGCCGTCCGACAGGTTCGGCGGCATCGGGTCGGCCGCGATCTCGGCCGTGCCGGTGCGCGCGAACACGCGCTCGATCTCGGGGAAGCGCGCCTTCAGCGTCTTCTCGATCGACTTCTGCATCTCGACCGACTGCGACAGGCTCGTGCCGGGGATCCGCAACGCGGCCACGGCCAGGTCGCCTTCGTTGAGGCTCGGGATGAACTCGCTGCCGAGCCGCGTGGCCAGCCCGAGCGTGGCCAGCACGATCACGCCCGCGCCGACCATCACGCGCGCCGGGCGCGTCATGAATGCGGCGAGCGCCGGCTCGTACGCGCGCCGCGCCCAGCCCATCAGCCGGTTCTCCTTCTCCTCGACACGCTCGCCGATGAACAGCGCGACGGCCGCCGGAATGAACGTGACGGTCAGCACCATCGCTGCCGCGAGCGCCATCACGACGGTAATGGCCATCGGGTGGAACATCTTGCCTTCGACACCTGTGAGCGCAAAGATCGGCAGGTACACGACCATGATGATCAGTTGCCCGAAGATCAGCGCGCGACGCGCTTCCTGCGACGCGCCGAACACTTCCGCGAAGCGCTCGTCGCGTGTCAGCGGCCGGCCGGCGGCGGCCTGCGCGTGCGCGAGCCGTCTCACGCAGTTCTCGACGATCACCACCGCGCCGTCGACGATGATCCCGAAGTCGAGCGCGCCGAGGCTCATCAGGTTCGCGCTCACCTTCGCGTTCACCATGCCGGTGAAGGTCATCAGCATCGACAGCGGGATCACGAGCGCCGTGATCAGCGCCGCGCGCATGTTGCCGAGGAACAGGAACAGCACGGCGATCACGAGGATTGCGCCTTCGAGCAGGTTCTTCTTCACCGTCGCGACGGCCTTCTCGACGAGCACCGTGCGGTCGTACACGGGGATCGCCTTCACGCCCGACGGCAGCGTGCGGTTCACGTCCTCCATCTTCGCGGCGACGGCCTTCGCGACCGTGCGGCTGTTCTCGCCCATCAGCATGAAGACCGTGCCGAGCACGACCTCCTCGCCGTTCGACGTCGCCGCACCGGTGCGCAGCTCGCGGCCGATGTCGACCAGCCCGACGTCCTTCATCCGCACCGGCACGCCGCCGACGTTGGTCAGCACGATGCTGGCGATGTCGTCGACGGTGCGCGCCTGGCCCGGCACGCGCACCAGATACTGCTCGCCGCGCTTCTCGATGTAGCCGGCGCCGACATTGTCGTTGTTGCGCTCCAGCGCGCGCACGACGTCGGCGAGCGTCAGCCCGTACGACATCAGCTTCGCCGGGTTCGGCGCGACACGGTATTCCTTCACGTAGCCGCCGATCGAGTTGACCTCGGTCACGCCGCGCACGTTGCGCAGCTGCGGCCGGATGACCCAGTCCTGCAGCTCGCGCAGGTCGGCCGCCGTATAGCGCGTGCCGTCGGGCTTGCGCGCGTTGGCGTCGGCTTCGACGGTCCACAGGTAGATTTCGCCGAGGCCCGTCGAGGTCGGCCCCATGGCGGGCGCGATGCCGGCCGGCAGCTTGTCTTTCGCTTCCTGGATGCGTTCGTTGACGAGCTGCCGCGCGAAGTAGATGTCGGTGCCGTCCTTGAAGATCACCGTGACCTGCGACAGCCCGTAGCGCGAGATCGAGCGCGTCTGCTCGAGGCCCGGCAGGCCGGCCATCACGGTTTCGACCGGATAGGTGATGCGCTGCTCGGCCTCCAGCGGCGAATAGCCGGGCGCGGCCGTGTTGATCTGGACCTGTACGTTGGTGATGTCGGGCACCGCGTCGATCGGCAGCTTCTGGTAGCTGAACACGCCCAGCGCGGCCACGGCCGCGATCGCCAGCATCACGAGCCAGCGGTGCGCAATCGCAAAGCGGATCAGGCGTTCAAACATGGCGGGTTTCCTTGAAACGGGGCACGGTCACCCTCGACGGACGAGCCGCCCGGCCAGTTACACGGCGGGCCGGAAAGCGGGCCGCATATCGGGCCGCGAGGCGTGCAATGGCACACATGTAGCGCTCATTCATGTTCCGCGCTCCCCTTGCCGAGTTCGGCCTTCAGCACGAAGCTGTTCGACGCCGCGTATTCCTGGCCCGGCTTGAGCCCCTTCAACACTTCGGTCGCGCGTTCGTCGCGCCGGCCCGTTTCGACGGCCTGCGCGACGAAACCCTTCGACGAGCGGACGAAGACGGACGGTGCGCCGTCGACGTCCTGCAGCGCGTCGCTCGCGACCGCGAGCGGCACGTCCTGTTTGCCCGCGTCGACCGACACGTTCACGAACATCCCGGGCCGCCACACGCCGTCCGGGTTCGGCAGCACGACGCGCGCCGGCGCGGTGCGCGTCTGTTCGCCGAGCAGCGACCCCACGTACGCGATCGGGCCGCTCGAGCGCGATTCGAACGCGGTTGCGATGACCGTCGCATCGCGGCCGACCCGCACGTCGTTCAGCCGCTGCGCCGGCACGGCCATCTCGGCCCATACCGTCGAGAGATCGGAGATCACGAACATGCTGGCATCGGCGGCAATCGCTTCGCCGGGCGTCGCGTGCTTCTCGACGATCGTGCCCGCGAACGGCGCGCGCAGTTCGTAGCGGTTCAGCGCGCCCGCGCCGACCGGCGCGTTCAGCGCGGCGAGCTTCTGACGCGCGTTCTGCACGGCAATCTCGGCTTCACGCAACTGCACCTGCGCCTGCTGGTAGTCCTGCTCGGCCGAGATGCGCTCCTTCCACAGCGTGCGTTCGCGCTCGTAGGTCGCGCGGGCGCCCGACAGCCGGCGCTCGGCCGTCAGCAGCTCGCTGCGCCGGTCGGCGAGATCGGTGCTCGCGATCACGGCCAGCACCTGCCCCTTCGCCACGTTCTGCCCGAGCGACACCGAGACCTGCTCGACGATGCCGGCCACGCGCGGCACCACGTGCGCGGTGCGATCCTCGTTGAACTTGATCTCGCCCGGCAACTGGAACGGCGTCGCGATCTGCGCGGGGCCGGCCTTCGCGAGCGCGATCTTCGAGGTCGCGAGCTGCGCGTCGGTCAACGCGATCGCGCCGTCGGCGCGCGCGAACGGGAACGATGCCGATTCATTGCCCGCCTTCACGTCGATCGTCGCGTCGAACACGTGCGGCTTGCCGATCGACTGCGCGGACACGAACTTCTGGCCGGCCGCGTCGAAACGCAACGGCTCGTGCGTGCGGTCGTAGCGGACCAGCGTGCCGGACACGGTGACGCCCTTGTCGGCCGGCTTGCCGTCGACGAACGGATAGACGATGAGGCGCGCATCGCCGGGCTTTTCCGTCATCACGATTTCGACGGACAGCTTGCCGCGCGTGAGCACGACACCGCCGCGCTCGCCGGTGGCTTCGGTAGATGAAGCGGCAACGGCCGCGGCCGCGCCGTTGCCGCCGCCGTTGCGGGTAACGCCGAGTGCGCCGATGACGATCCCGGCACTGCCGAGCACGACCGCCGCGATGATCAGGATTCTGTTGCGTGACATGGTGATCCTTCAGGTGAAAGAGGCGTCCGTTGCGCTATTGCGCGACCGGTGCCGGTGCGAACGGCGCGAGCGGCGTTCCGACCAGCCGGCCGATGTCGGCGCGAGCCGTATGGGCATCGGCGAGTGCGCGCACGTATTGCGACTGGCCCTGGAACAGCGTGCGCTGCGCGTCGAGCACGTCGAGGAAGCTGAACTTCCCGAGCTCGTAGCCGCGCGACATCGCATCGAGTGCAAGGCGCGCGGCCGGCAGGATGTCGGCCTTCAGCCGCTGCGCTTCCTGCGCGGCGGCTTCGAAATTCGCGTACGCCTGCGTGAGGTCCAGCCGCAGGCGCGTGCGTTCGCGATCGAGATCGGCATTCGCGCGCTCGGCCTTGTGCGTCGCCTCGAGCAGCGCGCCCTTGTTCGTGTTGAACAGCGGAATCGGGATCGACACGCCGACGACCGCCTGGTTGTCCGGCACGCCGCCCGTGGTCACGCGCTTCACGCCCGCGCTGATCGTGACGTCCGGTATGCGCCGCGCCCGTTCGAGCGACACGGCCGCGTTCGAGCGCAGCATCTCGGCGCGTGCGATCCGCGCCAGCGGAGCGTCATCGAGCTGCGCGGTCAGCGCGGACAGTTGCTCGACCGGCGGCACGACTTCGAGGTCGCCCTGCACCGCAAGCCGGCCGTCGCGTGCTTCGCCCATCACCGCGTTCAGCTTTTCGCGCGCGACCTCGACACGGCCGCGCGCCGTCACCACTTCGATCTGCACGCCGGCGGCCGCCACGTGCGCCTTGGTCGCCTCGACCGGCGACACCTTGCCCGCCTGTGCCCGGCGGCTCGCGAGGTCCGCAGAGCGCGCGGCGATCGCGGCCGATTCCTCGGTCACCTGAAGCTGGCGCTGCGCGGCGAGCAGCCCGTAGAACGCGGCGATCACGTCGGCGCGCACGACGGCGCCCTGCTCGTCGAGCGATGCATTGGCCGCTTCCCTGCCGTACGACGCGACATCGAGCCGCGCGCTGCGCTTGCCGCCGAGTTCGATCGTCTGGTTGATCAGCGCGGTCGACGTGCGTTCCGCGCGGCGGAACCCTTCCTGCAGGAACGACACTTCGGGATTGGGACGCGCGCCGGCCTGCATCAGTGCACCGGCCGACGCATCGACGTCCGCGCGCGCGCCGCGCAGCGCCGGGTTGTTCCGCGCCGCGACCGATAGCGCGTCGGCAAGCGTCAATGAGTTGGGAGGGAGAGCATCGGGGGGCGGTACGCTGATCGGCGCGACGCTGCCGGAGGCAGACGGGGCCGGCCCCGGCGACAGCGACGGCTGCGCATGAGCCGTCGCGGCCATCGCGAAGACGATGGCCACGGCGAGGTTGAGCTTGAGCATGTTCGGTTCTGCGGTAACGGTTCGCGACCGATGCTACGGTCCGGCCGCAGTGCGAACATGAGGCGAAGATGATATTTCCGTCATGTTGGGGGCGGCCGCGTGCGCGCGTGCGGCGCCCTGCGAGAGTCATGCCCCGCTTCGGCGATCAGGAGGATTTGATGAACGTACGGCGCGACGGCCGCACGGAGGATGACGGTGATACGGAGAATCGGCACACGTGCACGGCGATTCTCCGCCTGCGAATCAGGCAGCCCCTCGCTTGGCGCGCCGCCGCTGCCCAAGCCAGTCAAGCAATTGCCGCCCGTCGCGCTCGCCGAACCAGCGAGCATGCCCGATCAGGTAACCGTCGTATGCGATGTCGACGATGGCCGGCGCATCGATGATGCAGCCGAAATAAGCGACTTCCGACAGCGCGAACTCCGTATGCACGATCGGCAGCAGCGCGACCAGCGCCGCATAGGCTTCGTCGCCCAGCGGTTCGAGCGATTCGTACCCGTCGAGCAGCGCATCGATCTGCGCGTACTCGACGCGCCGCGCATCGGCCGGCGCCATCCAGTCGACCGTATTGCGCTCGATCGCGAGCGCGAGGTCCATCACCGCACAGGTACGATCCGACAGCCCGAAATCCAGCACGGTCCGCACTTGCGCGCCGGGCCCTGCCTCGGTCCACAGGAGGTTCGACGCATGCCAGTCGCCGTGCGTCCACAGCGGCGGCAGCGCAGGCAGCAAAGGCACGAGGCGCGCATGATACGGGCCGATCGCGTCGGCCACGTCGCCGCGCCAGTCACGCGCACCGAGCGCGCGCACGAGCAGCGGCTGCGCGTCGACCCAGCGTTCGAGCGCGCCCGCCAGATCGGCGGACGACAGCACGCGAAAGCTCGACAGCAGCGTCCGCACGGGCCGCGCCGGCGCATCGTAGCCGGCCGACGCGCGATGCAGCTCGGCCAGCGCACGGCCGGCCGCGTACGCGTGCGAAGCATGCGTGAACGGCTGCCACGACATCACGCCGCGATACGGGTCGACGCCGGGCGCCCGTACGTGCACCTCGTAGGTCCAGTCGCCGGAGGCGAATGCGGTCGCGCCGTCGCGATCGGCAAGAATGTCGACCACCGGCATCCCGCGCTCGCGCAGATGCGCGATGAAGCGATGCTCTTCCTCGAGCCCTTCCACATCGCGCAGGCTCACGTGATGACGCTTGACGAACAGCCCGCGCCCGTCCGTCATCTGCACCAGGACGGCCGCCGCGAACTGCCGCGGGCTGTGCCACGTGAGCCGCGCCGGCTCCCCGGCGCCGTCGATCCGGGCGAGCACCGCCGCCACCTCGTCGTGCGTCATCAGCGGCCAGTCGCGTTCGGCCTGCTCGCCGTCGACGCCGAATTGCGGCGGCGCGACGTCACGCGACAGGGATCCGTCCGGCTCGAGGGGGAATGACATGAACGACGTTGCTCCGTGGTGAATTCAGATCGGCACGCGGATCAGCGCGCGCCACCGCCGGTTGCCAGCGCACCGCCCGCCGCCGCGCGCAGCGCCGCGGCCGTGCGGCTCCAGTCGCGCCAGCCGACGACGGCCAGCCCGATGAACAGCGCATAGAGTCCGGCCGTCAGATACAGTTCCTTGAACACGAACATCCCGACGTACACGACGTTCACGACGATCCACAGCCCCCACGACGCGATGTAGCGCCGCGCGGTCCAGTATTGCGCGACGAGGCTGAACGCGGTCAGCGATGCATCGACGAACGGCAGCGCCGCATCGGTCCAGCGCGCCATCACGCCGCCGAGCAGCGCGCTACCGACGACGGCCGCGATCAGGTCGGGCAACATCTGCAGCGGCCGCACGCCCGTGACGGGTGCGACGTCGCCCGCGGGTGCCGCACTGCCATTGGCTTCGCTCGCACGCTGCGCGAGCCAGCGTTGCCAGCCGTACACCTGCAGCACCGCGAACGCGCCCTGCAGCAGCATGTCCGAATACAGCTTCGCGTCGAAGAAGATCCAGCCGTACAGCGCGACCGACACGAGCCCGACCGGCCAGCACAGCATGCGCCGCTTCGCGGTCAGCCAGATCGCGAGCGCGCTGACGATCACGCCGGCGATTTCGAGTGGGGACATCGTCTGTGCTCTCCAGGTTGGCTACCGGGGCCGCGCATCACGCGGCCGGTTCCGGTCGATCAGAAATCATAGGTCAACGACACGCGCGCGGTGCGCGGCGCACCCGGGAACAGGTACGCATCGCCCTGCTGCTCGCCCGCGTCGCGCCAGTAGAACTTGTTGAACAGGTTGTCCACCGACACGCGCAGCACCGTGCGATGGCCGCCGATCTTCGTCGTATAGCGTGCGCCGAGATTGAACACGAACCACGACGGCACGCGTGCGGTGCCCTCCTCGTTCGCGTTGCGGGCCGCGCTGTATTCGACGCCGCCCAGCACGTTCAGCCCCGCGACGCCCGGCACCGCGTAGTCCGCATACAGCGACGCGCGCAGCGCCGGCACGTTGATGATCTGGTGCCCTTCGTACGCCGGCGACCCGGAATCGTACGCACGCGCACGGATCGCCGCGACGCTGGCCGTCAGCCCCAGGCGCTCGGTCACGCGCCCGGCCGCGCCGAGCTCGATTCCCTGGTGCCGCTGCGTGCCGCGCTGCACGAACGTGTAACTCGTGCCCGATGCGTCCGGGTCGGCGAACTGGAACGGCTTGCTGATCGAGAATACTGCGGCCGTGAGGCTCAGTCGGTCGAGCCAGTCGTATTTTGCGCCGACCTCGAACTGGTGCGATTCGACCGGCGGCAGGAACGCATACGCGTTGGTCGCGCGCACGGGCGCCTGGTCGCCGAGCGACAGCGCCTTGCTGTACGACGCGTACAGCGACAGCACGTTCACCGGCTTGTAGACGAGCGCCACTTGCGGCAGGAACACCGAGCGGTCGGTATGCGTCGCGTCGCCGTCGAGGCTGCTCCAGCTGCGCTGGCGCAGCAGCACTTCCTTGCCGCCCGCGAGCACCTGCCAGTGTTCGCCGATGCTGATGCGATCGAGCCCGAACACGCCGTACTGCCACGCATCGAGGCGAGGATACGACGGGCCGGGCGAATTCGGCGACGGCGAGAACGCCGTGTCGGGCCCGTAGATGTTCTCGCTGCCCACGTAGTCGTACACGGCGTCGGCCATGCTCACGACGCGGCGCTGCACGCTCACGCCGAGCGTCAGCTCGTGCCGCAGCGGGCCGGTCGCGAACTTGCCGGTCGTGACCGCACGCAGGTCGTCGTTGCGACGATATTCGCCGGGGCTGCGGAAGTCGTAGACGTCGTAGTCGCCGTTCGCGCCGAAGAAGAACGGCGACGTCGCGCCGGCCGTGCAGCTCGCGGCATATGAGCAGCCGTACGCGAACGCGCTGTTGTCGTCGATCATCGTGCGGCTGCGGCCGGCGGCGATGTAGGCTTTCCAGTCGTCGTTGAACTGGTAGTCGAAGCGCGCGTTCAGGTTCAGCGCGTCGGTCGTCACCGGTTTCGCCCACGGCTGCGTGCCGAGCGCCTTCGACGTCGTCTTGACCGACGGCACGACGGTGCCCCCGAGCAACTGATAGCCGGGTGCGGAACGCTGGATCCACTGCTGGAATTCGGCGTTGAGCTGCAGGCTCGCGCGCGGGCTGATGTCCCAGTCGGCGGCGATCGAGCCGAACGTGCGCCGTCCGTTCGTGCCGTCGATGTACGAGTGCATGTTCTCCTTCGCGGCATTGATCCGGAAGCCGAACTGATTGTCGGGGCCGAAGCGTCGGCCGAGATCGACGGCCGCCGACGTCGAGCCGCGGCTGTCGACGCCGCCCGTCACGCTCGCGACGTTCGCCGAGCGCTTCGTCACGAAGTTGATCACGCCGCCCGGCGCGACGACACCGCTGTCGATACCGGCGAGCCCCTTCAGGATCTCGACGCGCTCCTTGTTCTCGAGCGGCACGTTCTGCTCGCCGGACACCGTCAGCCCGTCGATCCGGATCGCGCTCGCGAGATCGACCGGGAAGCCGCGGATCGCGAAGCCTTCGAAGTAGCCGACTGGCGCATAGTCGTTGACGACCGACGCGTCGTTGCGCACGACGTCGCTCAACCGCTTTGCCTGCTGGTCGTCGAGCTGCTCGCGCGTGACGACGCTCACCGACGCCGGCGTGTCGCGCAGCGGCGTGTCGTCGAGCCCCGCGACCGATGCGTTGCGTACGCGCAGCGCATTGCCGCGCTCGCCGCTCACCGTGATCGTCGGCAGCGTCGCGCTGCCGGCTACGTTGGCGTCCGTCGCCGGCGTATCGCCCTGCGCCGCGGCGGCCTGGGCCGCGAAAAGCGTGATGCCGAGACCGACGCCAAGCCCGACTTTCGCGCGCCGCCGCCGTGCGCGCGACGCTGTTGTTCTATTCACCGTCATTGTTCTGGATGGAAAACTCGCCACTCGACCTGTCGAAACCGTTTACGAAGCTGCGAAGCGTGCCCGTGCGCGACATTCATCAGACGAACCGGACGATACGGCACGCAAGCGGGCCGCTCGGTCAGGAAGACGCAGGATGGGACGTCGGATTCAGGTGATGCGCCGGGAACCGAAGCAGCCGTCGACGGGTTCGTCGGGGGCGTGTCGGGCGGCCGGCGGCATCGCGCGGTCTTGTCATGCGGGGGACGCTTCGAACGCCTCGGTGCGGGCGCGACGCACTTGCGCGCACCGTTCGCTGGAACGGCGGCGTGCCCGTCGCGCGCGACATCGCGGCGCGGCGCGCATTTTACCCCGGGCGGGGCTGACCGACCTGGAATCGGGCGAAACGGGAAACGGGGAAGACGGGAATGAGGGCAGCGCGATTCGCGCGGCACGACGACGGCGCCGATGGGCGCGTGACTGGCGTCGTGCGCAGCCGCCTCGATAACCGGCGCCGTTGCGCGCCGGTCATACGGCCGGAAACCGCAGCGGGGACGTTCTCCCGCTCGCGATTCATCGGCCGTCTGCTCAGAACCCCTGCATCGTCACGGTCGGATCGACGACCAGGTGCACGACGCCGTAGATGACTGCGCCGACGAGCACCGCGAGGATGATCGCCACGAACGGCAGCATCGTGAAGTTGGCATTCGCGAGATCGGTTGCGTGCGCCTTGCTGTTGCGTACGCCGAAGAAACTCCACAGGACCAGTTTGATCATGCCGAGCAGTTTCATGATTGCGCTCCTTTCATCTATCGGTTGACGCTATCGTCGATCCGACCGGCATCTGAAAAAAGAAGCAGTTGCGTGCGCTTTTCGCGCAGCAGCGCATCTGCGGCGGCATGTCGCATGGGGTGTGTCAGCGGTCGAGCACGAGCGGTTCCGCCCCTGGCGCGGGCCGCGCGACGCATAGCAGCGCGCAACCGGGTTCGACCGTGGCATCGGGCGCCTGCTCGTAGTCGACCGCGCCGGACAGCACGCGCGTCGCGCACGTGCCGCATGAGCCGGAGCGGCATTCGGACGGCACGTCCACGCGCTGCCCCTCCGCGAATTCGAGCAAGGTGCCGTCGGCGGGCGTCCACGCGGCTTCCCGGCCGGTGCGCCGGAAGACGACCGGCACGCTCGCTACCGCCGCCGGCATTGCGGTCGCGCGGGTCGCGCTACGTGCCACGCTCGACGGCCCGAATGCCTCGAAACGGATGCGTTCGTCCGGCACGTTCAGTGCGCGCAATCCGTCGTACAAATCGCGCATGAACGCCGACGGCCCGCAGAGGTAGAAATCGTGATCGTCGAACGAAAGGATCCGCTTCAGCTGCGCGATATCGATGCGGCCCGCATGCGCTGCCGAGCCTTCGTGAGGATGACTGTCGAACCAGTGGAGCGACAAGCGCGCGTCGGTGGCGGCGACGCGTGCCAGTTCCTCGGCGAACGGTCGATCAGCCGCTTCACGCGCACCGTGTACGAACACCACGCGGCGCGGCGGTTGAGCGTCGGCCAGCGCACGGCGCAGCATCGCGATCATCGGCGTGATGCCGATACCGGCCGACACGAGCACGGCCGGGCGCGGGCTCGCGAGATCGAACGAGAAGCGGCCGCGCGGCATCTGCGCGTCGAGCGTCATGCCCGCGTACGCGTGATCGTGCAGCCGCGCCGAGACGCGCCCTTCGCGCTTCACGGTGATTCGATAGTG
Source organism: Burkholderia sp. HI4860 (assembly GCF_002223045.2). Taxonomy (NCBI): domain Bacteria; kingdom Pseudomonadati; phylum Pseudomonadota; class Betaproteobacteria; order Burkholderiales; family Burkholderiaceae; genus Burkholderia; species Burkholderia sp. HI4860. Next base: position 92,924 of record NZ_NKFO02000001.1, read on the forward strand.
CGCGCCGCCCGGTGCATCGGAGAGCGTGTAGCTGCGGATCGCCGGCGCATCGCTGCCCGGCAGCGGGATGCGCAGCGTCAGGTGCTGCCCGGCTTCGTAGGCGGGCAACGGGCCGCCATCCACCGGTTCGAAATGGAATGAGCGGATCGCGCGCGCTTCGTCGACGACCTTTGCGATTCGCAGTGGGCGCCATGTGGGTGCCGACGCCGATGCGGTCGGCAATGCGGATGCGGATGCGGATGCGGATGCGGATGCGGATGCGGATGCGGACGATACCACTACGCCTGCCCCTGCCCCTACGTTTGCCCCTGCGCCTGCGTTTGCGCCCATACCCGCCGCCATCGCCGCGAACTGCGGCGCACGCTCGACCGCCGACCACCGGAACGGCAGCACCGCGCGCATGCGCCGCACTTCCCGCACATGGAACCGCACGACCCGCTGCGCGCCGTCGAACGACGCGACGAGCGGCCCGTCCCACACGATCTCGGCGCGCGCGGCCACATACAGCAGGTCGCCGTGGTCGAAATCGATGAACAGCAGCCCCGCGCGCGGATCGTGCTGCAGGTTCCCGAGCGTATTGAAGAAGCGGTTGCCGCTGAAATCCGGCGACGTCAGCGTGCGCGCATCGTCGACGCGCACGAAACCCGGCATCCCGCCGCGATGCGACACGTCCGCGCCGCGCGCGGCGCCCGCGTCCGCCGACGTGTTCGCGCTCGCGACGAAGAACGTATCGGCCTGCGCGAGCAGCGCGCGATCGGCGTCGTTCAACGCGTCCGACACGTCCGGCCGCGCGAACGCATCGACTTCCCGTGCGACGAACGTCGGCTTGCGCCCCTGGATGTACTTCGCGCAGTTGCCAAAGCTCTGCTCGACCGCGATCGTCAGCGCATCGCCGTCGGCCGCACGCACGACGCCGTTGACGCGATTGCGCCGCCGCGTATCGAATTCGATCCCGAGCCCGCCGAGCGGCGCGCCCGGCTGCCACGCGCCGGCCAGCGGATCGCCCGGCAGTGCGCGCGACGCGATGCGCAGCGTGCGCGCATCGGGCGACGTCACGAACCCCGGCGCGCCGGCCCGCAGCGTCGCCCACGGCTGGCCGTGCGCGTCGACGCCGCCGAGCACGAAGAACGGCAGTTGCGCGAAAAACGCCCGGTGCTGGTCCGGCATGAAGCGCCGGATCCCGCGCCGTCCGGCCGAACCCGCGGCGTCCGTCACGCCCGCGCGCTGCTGCACGGCGAGCTCGCCCGCGTGAAACGGCGCGGTATCGAGTTCCCAGCCCGGTACGACGGCGGTCGGAACAGTCGGGGCATTCATCGCGTTCTCCCTGAGCAGGCTCGGCTTCGGTGGGTGTTACGCGGCGAGCAGGCCCGCGCGCGTCGTCGGCATCGCGACGAAGCCCGGCAGCGCCTCGATGCGCGCCAGCCACGCACGCACGTGCGGATACGGTTCGAGCGACACGCCGCCCTCCGGCGCGTGCGCGATGTACGAATACGCGGCGACATCGGCGATCGTCGGTTGAGCGCCGGCGGCAAACGGCTTGCCGGCCAGCTCGCGGTCGATCACGTCGAGCACTTTGGCGGCCGTGCGCTTGGCGGCCTCGTGGTCGAGCTGCGCGCCGAACACGGTCACGAGCCGCGCGGCGGCCGGCCCCGATGCGATCGGCCCGGCCGCATACGACAGCCAGCGCTGCACGACCGCCGCGCCGGCCGGATCGTCGGGCAGCCAGTGCGCGTCGCCGTAGCGCTTCGCGAGGTACACGAGGATCGCGTTCGAATCGGCGATCACCGTGCCGCCATCGTCGATCACGGGCACCTGCCCGAGCGGATTGAGCGCGAGAAACGCCGGTTCGCGTTGCGCGCCGGCGGCCAGATCGACGTCGACGGTCTCGGACGGCAGGCCGAGCAGCGACAGAAACAACCGGACGCGATGAGCGTGCCCGGACAGCAGGAACGAATAGACACGGATCGGTGAAGCAGGCTTGTTGGCGGCAGACATGGAAACGCTCCGGGCTCTCGCGCCGCCGGGGATCGGCGACGCACAACCGCAGCGTAGCGCTCGCCGTTCGTCACCAGAAGACGGATAATCTTTTAAATATCATCCTTTTTCATAGGACAATCGACGATGGCCGATCTGCGCGATGTGAACCTGAACCGGCTGGCGATCTTCGTCGCGGTGGTCGACGCCGGCTCGCTGACAGCCGCGGCCGAGCGCCTCGGCCTGGCGAAGACGGTCGTCAGCACGCACATGCAGCGCCTCGAATCCGAGGTCGGCGCGAACCTGCTGGTGCGCACGACGCGGCGGCTGAGCGTGACCGATGCGGGGCGGGCGTTCTACGACGCGTGCCGCGACATCGTGCGCGCCGCCGAAAGCGCGCTCGACGCGGTGTCGTCCGATGCGGGGCCGCTTCGGGGCACGCTGCGCGTGAGCGTGCCGATCGACTACGGCGCGCTGGTCGTCGCGCCTGCCGTCGTCGCGTTGCGCGACCGGCATCCGGGGCTCGACGTCGAACTCGTCGCGAACGACCGCGTGGTCGATCTCGTCGCGGACAACCTCGACGTCGCGATCCGCATCGGCCGCCTCGCCGATTCGAACTATCGGGCAGTGCAGCTCGGCACGTACGAGAAATGGCTGGTGGCGAGCCCCGCGTTTGTCGCCCGCCATGGGCGGCCACAAGAACCGGATGCGCTCGCCGCGCTGCCGTTCGTGATGCTGTCGTCGCTGCCGCACGCGCATACGGTCAAACTGGAAGACGCGAACGGCAACACCGCTTCCGTGCGCTGCGTCGCGCAGGTCGTGTCGAACACCGCCACCGCGTGCCGCGCGATCGTGCTCGCAGGCGGCGGCTTCGGGCTGCTGACGGATTTCTCGACCGCCGACGACGTTGCGGCGGGCAGGCTCGTGCGGTTGTTGCCCACGTGGCGCTCGGCGCCGGCCGGGATTCATGCGGTGTATCCGTCGACGCGGCTGCCTTCGCCGAAAGTGCGGGCGTTCGTCGCCGCGATGAAGGCGAGGATCGGGGAGACGGCGGGGACGCGGGTGACGAAGCGCTCAAGCCCGGCTTAGCCGAAGAATACGGCGCGACGGGGCGAGGAAGCATCTCGTCATGCGCGTCGCATGATCCGACCGCCACGACGGCAGGTTCCGCGTCGCCGCTGCCATGGTCCGACGTCAGTCTCGCCAGGTAGCCAGCCCGTCACATGAACTTGACGTAGCACGACTTCTTCTCGACCTGTTCGCGCTTGAATCCGCTCTCGGCCATGCATGCCTCGTACTCGTCGGGCAGCGGCTTCAGATTGAAGATCCGCTGGTCGATCGCGGTGGGCAGGCCATGATTCAGTTCGTCCTGCGCCTCTTCGCAGGTCGCCTTGGCCAAGCTGAGCTTCACGGGTTCCCCGGTGATGACGTTGCGGATTTTTTCATATTCCCCGCCCTTGCAGGCTGCAATGGCTTCCTTGAGGTGTCGCGTGTAGACCGCGTCGCGGCATCGATCCCCTTCCTGATCCAGGTTCTTGAATTTCGCCGCGAAAGTCTGCGACTTCCACACGGTTTCAGAAGTCGTGGACTCGCTGAACGGCCAGCAGCCGCAGCCCGTCAGCCCCAGGACAGACACAGCCATCCCCGCCGACGACATGCGACGCAACCATCGGTTTCGTGCTTGCATAGGTTCCTTGTTATTGATTGTCGGCCATACATGGTCGCGGGTAACGGCCCCGTCCCCGCTACCCCACCTCCCGCAACGTCCCCAGCAGCACCTTCCTGCAACTCGCGACCATCTGCGCCTCCGGATCGCGATAGTCGGTGAGCAGCCACGCCGCGCCGACGTTCGTCATCGCGCCGACGAGCGCGAGCCCGATCAGCCGCTGCTCGGTGCGCTCCGCCGGCGTTGCCGCTTCGCGCGGCGCGCCGATCGCCATGATCAGCTTGCCGAAGTCGATCAGCATGCGCTGGTAGGTCATGTCGGTGTCCGCGCTCACGCCCATCACCTCGAGCAGCAGCACGCGCGCCGCGCACGGGTCGCGCAGGAACGCGAAGAACGCGGCGAGCCCCGCATCGACGCTCTCGCGCAGATCGCCGCCGCGCTCGGCCACCGCCCGCGCGACCGCTTCGTGCAGCTGCTGCGCATGATGCAGGTAGGTGCAGCGCAGCAAATCCTCGGTGCTCTCGAACGCCGCATAAAAATAGCGATCGTTCAGCTTCGCTTCCTGGCAGATCGACCGCACGGTCGCCTTGCGGAATCCGACCGTGCCGAACACGCGCGTCGCCGCGCGAATCAGTGCGTCGCGCCGCTCCGCGGCCCGCACCTCGGGCGCCACGCCACCGTACGACCGGCCCCTTTTTTCCGTCTTTTCCGTTTCGAGTGCTTTCTCCATTCCGCTATTTGACATCAGGACACCCTAAAACTAAAGTGGTGACGAACAACACCACATTAGACGCGCCGCCGGCGCAGTGCAAGCGGAACGGGAGGAGCAACGGATGAACGGGTTTTCCGGCAAGGTCGCCGCGATCACGGGCGCCGGTTCGGGCATGGGCCGCAGCCTCGCGGTCGAGCTCGCGCGGCGCGGCTGCGAGGTCGCACTCGCCGACGTCAACGACGTCGGGCTCGCCGGCACGGCGGCCGCCTGCGCGCAGCACGGCGTGCGCGTGAGCACGCGGCGGCTCGACGTCGCCGATCGCGATGCGGTGTTCGCGTGGGCCGATTTCGTGCGCGCCGAACACGGCAAGGTCAACCTGGTCTTCAACAACGCGGGCGTGTCGCTGGCCGCCAGCGCCGAGACCGCGCGCATCGCCGATCTCGAATGGATCGTCGGCATCAATTTCTGGGGCGTCGTGCACGGCACGCAGGCGTTCCTGCCGCATCTGCGCGCGTCGGGCGACGGGCACGTCGTCAACACGTCGAGCCTGTTCGGCCTCGTCGCGATGCCCACCCAAAGCGCGTACAACGCGACCAAGTTCGCGGTACGCGGCTTCACCGAGGCGCTGCGGATGGAGCTCGAACTCGACGGTGCGCCGGTGAGCGCGACCTGCGTGCATCCGGGCGGCGTCGCGACGAACATCGTCGACGCAGGCCGCGTCGATACCAGCATCCATGCGCTCACGGGCCAGGACGAAGCGACCCATCGCCGCCAGGCCAACCGCCTGATCAACGCGACGACAGCCGAAGACGCCGCGCGGCAGATCCTCGCGGGGGTCGAGCGCAATGCGCGCCGCGTGCTCGTCGGCGCCGACGCGCGCCGGCTCGACCGGATCGCGCGCCTGCTCGGCGCCGGCTACCAGTGGCTGATGCTGCGCCACGTGCGCCGCGCCCGTGCCCGTAACCTTGAACGCGCGCACGCCCCGGCCGCACTCCCGACCACGCCGACCCAGGACCCCGCATGACCTCGACGACGACCGACCGGCGCGACGCGCCGCCCGCCCCCGACGCCCGCCAGGACAGCAACGACCTCGACGTGCTGATCGTCGGCGCCGGCCTGTCCGGCATCGGCGCGGCCTATCACCTGAAGCAGCGCTGCCCGTATGCCAGCGTGGCGATCGTCGAGGCGCGCGACGCGATCGGCGGCACCTGGGACCTGTTCCGCTATCCGGGCGTCCGTTCGGATTCCGACATGTTCACGCTCGGCTACAGCTTCCGGCCATGGCACAGCGACAAGGCGATCTCGGACGGCCAGACGATCCTCGACTACATCCGCGATACCGCGCGCGCATACGGCATCGACAAGACGATCCGCTATAGCCAGAAGGTGGTGGCAGCCGACTGGGACTCGACCCGCGCGCGCTGGACGGTGCGCATCGAGCGCACGCGGAACGGTGCGACCGACACGCTCGTCTATACCTGCCGATTCCTGTTCATGTGCAGCGGCTATTACGACTACGACGCCGGCTACCTGCCCGACTGGGCCGGGATGGACACGTTCGAAGGCAAGCTCGTGCATCCGCAGCACTGGCCGAAGGATCTGTCGTACGCGAACCGGCGCGTGGTCGTGATCGGCAGCGGCGCGACGGCCGTCACGCTCGTGCCGTCGATGGCGGCCGATGCGCAGCACGTGACGATGCTGCAGCGCTCGCCGACCTACATCGTGTCGCTGCCCGCGCGCGACAAGATCGCGAACGCGCTGCGCCGCGTGCTGCCGTCGCGGCTCGCGCACCGGCTCGTGCGCGTGAAGAACGTGCTGCTGACGATGTACCTGTACAACGTGTCGCGCCGCAAGCCCGACCGGACGAAGCAGTTCATCATCCGCGCGGCCAGTAAGCAGGTCGGCCCCGGCTTCGACGTCGCGAAACACCTGACGCCACGCTACATGCCGTGGGACCAGCGCGTGTGCCTGGTGCCGAACGGCGACCTGTTCAAGGCGATCCGCTCGGGCCGCGCGTCGATCGTCACCGACGAGATCGAGCGCTTCACGCCGACCGGCCTCAAGCTGAAGAGCGGGCAGCAACTCGACGCCGACGTGATCGTCACCGCGACCGGGCTGAAGGTTAAGATGCTCGGCGGCGCGCGCGTGACCGTCGACGGGCGAGCGGTCAACCTGCCGGACACCGTGTCGTACAAGGGCATGATGTACAGCGACGTGCCGAACCTCGCATCGTCGTTCGGCTACACGAATGCGTCGTGGACGCTGAAGGCCGAGCTGATCGCGCGCTACGTGTGCCGGCTGCTCAACCACATGCGCGCGAACGGCTACGACACGTGCGTGCCGCGGCTCGGCACCGGCGACCTCGGCAACGTGCCGGCCGTCAACCTGAGCTCGGGCTACATCCAGCGCGCGGCCGGCATCCTGCCGAAGCAGGGGCACGGCAAGCCGTGGAAATTCCACCAGAACTACGTGCTCGATCTCGCATCGCTGAAGTTCAGCGGACTCGCCGATTCGGCGATGCAGTTCGAACGCCGCGCAAAAGCCGGCCCGACCGCCACGGCGCCGGTTGCCGAACCCGCACTCGAAACCCGCTGAGGCCGACATGACCCCTACGCTCCATCTGATCCAGAACGTGCTGCTCGGCGTCGTCGCGGTGCTCGCCGTGCTCGCGCTGTTTACCGGTTACGTGGCCCGCCGCGTGACGCGCGCGTTTCCGCCCGAAGGGCGCTTCGTCGACGTCGGCGGCGACCGCATCCACTACGTCGAATACGGCAACGGCCCGCCGATCGTGTTCGTCCACGGGCTCGCGGGGCAGCTGCGCAATTTCGCGTACCTGCCGCTCGCGCGGCTCGCGCAGCAGCATCGCGTGATCCTGATCGACCGGCCGGGCGCCGGCCGCTCGCTCCGCGGCGCGGGTTCGCAGGCGAACGTGTTCGCGCAGGCCCGCACGGTCGCCGCGTTCATCGACGCGCTGAAGCTCGACAAGCCGGTGCTGGTCGGCCACTCGCTCGGCGGCGCGATCGCGCTCGCGGTCGGGCTCAATCATGCGGATCGCGTGAGCCGCCTCGCGCTGATCGCGCCGCTGTCGCACGAGCAGAGCGAGCCGCCGGCGCCGTTCAAGCCGCTGATGCTGCCGTCGCCGCTGGTGCGCCGCTTCGTGTCGTGGACCTTCGCGATTCCGCTGACGATCCTGACCGGCCGCAAGGCCGTGTGCCAGGTGTTCGCGCCGGAAGACGTGCCGCGCGACTTCCCGGTCAAGGGCGGTGGCCTGCTCGGGATGCGCCCGCACGTGTTTTACGCGACGGCGACCGACCTGCTGTCGGCACCGGTCGACCTGCCCGCGATGGAATGCCGCTACCCGGAGCTCACACTGCCGGTCGACGTGCTGTACGGCCGTGCCGATCCGATTCTGAACTGGCGCGAGCACGGCGAAGCGCTCGCGAAGAAATCGGCGCGCGTGCGGTTGAAGGTCGTCGAGGGCGGGCACATGCTGCCGGTCACGATTCCCGAAGCCACCGCCGACTGGCTGCTCGAAGTCGCCGCCGCGCCGGCCGAGGTGGCCGCGCCGTCGGCACGCATCGCGTAAGCCGGCACCGTGTAGCAGACCCTGATTCCGTGCCGTGCCGCCGGCGCTGCGGCGGAATCAGGTTTCGTCGTCGGGCAGCGACAGCCCGAGATCCGATATCACCTCCCGCGCGCTGCGGAATGCCTCGACCGCGGCCGGCGCGCCCGCGTACAGCGCGCTGTGCAGCAACACCTCGCGGATCTCGACGAGGCTCGCGCCGTTGTTGAGCGCGCCGCGAATGTGACCCTTCAGTTCCGTGCTGCGGCCAAGCACCGCCAGCATCGCGCAGGTGCACAGGCTGCGCGTCTTCAGGTCGATCCCGCCCCGCTGCCACGTGCTGCCCCACGCGTGCTCGTTCAGCCAGTTCTGCAGCGGCCGCGAAAAACCGTCGAGGTCGCGCATCGCACGCTCGACGAACGCCTCGCCCATCACGTCGATGCGTCGCGCCTTGCCGTATTCCCTGTCCTGTTCGCTCATGTCCGTGTCCTGTGTGGAGTCGTGGGTGTTGCGGCGTCGCCGCGAGCCGGGGATGTCGCGCCATGTTCATCGGGCCTGCGCGTTTCGTCAAAGATGCGGGCCTCGGTTCGCGGCGCCCGCGTCACGCGATGTCGAACGCTACGTAACATCGCGCCGCGCGTTACGGCCGCGTGCGGGAACATCGCAACTGCCGCGCCGGCGCACCCTGCGTGCCCGTCGCGCGAAAGCCCCGCTACTCCGTTTAAATCGCACGTATATTCCCGATTCCTGCAATAAAGCGCGACACCGTTTCGGGAATATTGTCGTGGCGCGAAATTTGCAGTGGTGGCTTGGACACACTTCCAATGTCGAGGCCAACATGCACAAACTCTTCAAGAAGACGACGGTAACGATGGCCGTCTCGTCGCTACTCGCACTCTATGGTTGCGGCTCGGTCGATGGACCGACCACGCCGCCGACGATCAAGCCGAGCACGTCAGGGACGGGCGGCAGCTCGGGGACGTCGGGAACGTCGGGGTCTTCTGGTACTTCGGGGTCCTCTGGTACGTCGGGCTCGTCCGGGACGTCGGGTACTACTTCGGGTACTTCCGGCACTTCGGGTACGTCGGGTACTTCCGGTACCTCGGGCACTTCCGGTACTTCGGGTACTTCCGGTACGTCGGGTACCTCCGGCACTTCGGGCACGTCGGGCACTTCCGGCACTTCGGGCACCTCCGGCACCTCGGGCACTTCCGGCACGTCGGGTACTTCCGGCACCTCGGGCACTTCCGGCACCTCGGGTACTTCCGGTACCTCGGGTACCTCCGGCACGTCGGGCACCTCCGGCACTTCGGGCACGTCGGGTACTTCCGGCACGTCGGGCACTTCCGGCACCTCGGGCACTTCCGGTACGTCGGGCACTTCCGGTACGTCGGGCACTTCCGGTACCTCGGGTACCTCCGGCACTTCGGGCACTTCCGGTACCTCGGGCACCTCGGGCACCTCCGGCACCTCGGGTACTTCCGGTACCTCGGGCACCTCTGGTACATCGGGTACTTCCGGTACGTCGGGTACTTCCGGCACGTCGGGCACTTCCGGCACTTCCGGCACCTCCGGCACCTCCGGCACCTCCGGCACCTCCGGCACCTCCGGCACGTCGGGTACTTCCGGTACCTCGGGCACTTCCGGCACGTCGGGCACTTCCGGTACCTCGGGCACCTCCGGCACGTCGGGCACCTCCGGCACGTCGGGCACCTCCGGCACGTCGGGCACCTCCGGCACGTCGGGCACTTCCGGTACCTCGGGCACTTCCGGTACCTCGGGCACTTCCGGTACCTCCGGCACTTCCGGTACGTCGGGTACCTCCGGTACGTCGGGCACCTCCGGCACCGGCGTCACCCCCCTTGGCAATGTTCTCCAGAAATCCGGCAACCTCGTGACGGCACTCGGCACGACGGTCGCAACCGGCGGCGCGCAGATCGGCGGCGTGCAGATCCCCGGCACGAACCCGACGACGGCCACCAGCGTCGGCAACGCGGTCACGAGCCTCGGCAACGGCGTGCAGGCGCTCGGCAACGGCGTCGCGGCCGGCCTCGGCTCGATCGGCGTGTCGGCCAACCCGCTCGGACCGACGCTGACGTCGACCACCGGCCTGCTGACCGGCGCCGGCGGCGCGGTCAACAACCTCGGCAACGCGGTGAAGAGCCTCGGCTCCGGCCCGCTGTCGCCGCTGTCGCCGGTCACGACGCTCGTCGGCGATCTCGTCAACACCGTCGGCGGCGCCGTCAACTCGACCGCGTCGGGCCTCAACACGGCGCTGAACAGCTCGCCGGTCCAGCAGCTCGAGACGCAGGTCGGCAAGGTGATCAACCCGATCACGAACACGCTGACCGGCGGAGTCACGACGCCGGGCGCCACGCAGACGCTCGGCGGCGTCACGCTGCTCGGCACGCCGCTCAACGGCCTGCTGAGCGCACTCGGCAACGGCCTCGCCAGCGCCGGCACGAAGGTCGGCGGCGCAACCGACAACCCGGTCGGCGGCGCGCTCGGCGGTGTCGTGGCACAGCTCGGCAACACGGTGACGTCCACCGGCGGCCTCGTCCACGACAACAACGCGGGCAGCTCCAGCAGCGGCACGGGCGGCAGCAACCCGCTCGCCCCGATCACGGGCCTGCTCGGCACGCTGACGGGCGGCCTGGGCGGCGGCAGTTCGAGCGGTTCGGGCGGCACCAGCGGCACCAGCGGCACGAGCAGCGGCGGCCCGCTCGGACCGGTCACGGGCCTGCTCGGTTCGCTGACGGGTGCGCTCGGCGGCCTCGGTTCGGGCGGCACGAGCGGTACCGGCGGAACGAGCGGAACGGGCGGCACCAGCGGCACCGGTGGCGCGGGTATCGGCGGCCTGCTCGCGCCGGTCACCAACCTCGTCAACTCGCTGACGCCGCTCGGCGCCAGCCTCACCGGCACGGTCACGACGCCGGGCGGCAACGTGACGGGCACGCTCGGCGGCCTGTTGTCGAGCGGCCCGGTCGGCACGGTGACGGGAGCGCTGACGACGCCGGCAGGCGGCGCGGGCGCCACCGGCACGGCCAGCCCCGGCGGTGCGGCCGGCACGGTCACGACGCCGGCGGGTGGCGGCTCCGTGGTGGGCGGCCTGACCGGCGGCTCGAGCGGTGGTGCCGCGGGCGGCGCCGGCAACCTGCTGTCGCCGGTGACGAACCTCCTGGGCGGTCTGCTGGGCGGCGGCAACAAGAAGTAACGCTTTACCTATCAGAACCACAGGCCAATGGCCGGGCGCGCATCCATACAAAGCCCGGCCGACGGCCGGCGTCACCCGCCAAGCGGGGGCGCCGGCCCTCATCCGTACGAGGATCCGATCATGAATTCCACGCTTGACGGCATCGCCGCGGTCCAGGACCGCCCACCCCGTTCCGCCACGCCGCTGCGCGCCGGCCTGATCGGCATCGCCGCCGGCCTCTTCGCGCTGTGGATCACGCGCGACCAGCCGACCCTCGACGCAGCCACGCGCGCGGTCATCGCCAGCCTCGCGATCATCGGCACGATCGCGCTGCACGAAATCTTCATCTCGCGCGTCTACCTGCGCCCGAGCGCGGGCCTGTCGCGGCAGGCCGTCCGGCCGCTCGGCATCGCGCGCGTCGCGACGCGGCTCGGCGCGCTGACGTCGATCTATGCCGGCATCGGCGTGATCTACTGGCTGCTGCCCGAATACCACGGCAAGTTCTACCTACCGTTCTGGTCGCTGCTGCGCTCGCTCGCGCCGTACGTGATCGTCGCCGCGCCGTTCTACTTCGCGTGGATGGATCGCCACCAGCGCGAGACCGACGACGCGTACCTGCTGTGGGGCCGCTTCCTGTTCCGCCGCGAGCAACCCGCAAGCTGGAAGCCGGTGCGCGAGATGCTGGCTGGCTGGGGCGTGAAGGCGTTCTTCCTGCCGCTGATGACCGTCTACCTGTCGAAGGACGCCGATCACCTGACCGCGTCGCTCGCGAACGCGATGCATGCGCCGATGACGATCGCAACCTTCGTGTTCATGTACGACCTGTCGTTCACGATGGACCTGATGTTCGGCACGGTCGGCTATCTGTGCACGTTCCGCATCCTCGACAGCCACGTGCGCACCGTCGAGCCGACGACGCTCGGCTGGGTGGCCGCGCTGATGTGCTACCAGCCGTTCTGGTCGCTGTTCTCGAACAACTACATCCGCTACGAAGGCTCGATGTTCTGGGACAACTGGCTGATGTCGGCCCCGACGCTGCGCGTGATCTGGGGCGCGGTGATCATCCTGCTGCTGTTGACCTACGCGCTGTGCACGATCTCGTTCGGGCTGCGGTTCTCGAACCTGACGAACCGCGGGATCATCACGTCGGGCCCGTACCGCTTCACGAAGCATCCGGCGTACATCACGAAGAACCTGTCGTACTGGATGGTGTCGGTGCCGTTCGTCGAGCCGCTCGGCTGGCAGGTCGGGCTCATGCACTGCGCGGGGCTCGTCGCGATCAACCTGATCTACTACACGCGGGCGAAGACGGAAGAGCGCCACCTGATGCGCGATCCCGACTATCGCGCGTATGCCGAATGGATCGAGCAGCACGGGCTGTTCGCGCGGATCAGGCAGGCATTCGGGCAGCGCGCGCCGGCTTGACGCTGGGCCAATGGCGGGGCTCGCTGCCCCGCCACTTCATCGAAGCGCCGCGCGGCCCCACACCACGGCGCGTCGCCGCGCGCATGCTCAGTCGAACGAGACGCTGCGGTCACGCCCGTCACGCGCGCGACCGGTCGCACGCGTCAGCCCCTTGATCGCGACGAAGCTCGCGAGGCCCATACCGAAGCAGCAGGCCGCCAGCGGCCACGCGGTGGCACCGTCGAAGACCAGCGTCGTGAGCGTGCCCACGCCGGTGACGATCACGCCCTGCACCGCGTAGTAAAGCGCAACCGCCTTGCCGGCGGCATCGCCGAAATCGCGCAGCGCGCCGTTCGCGGACACCGACGACATCAGCACGATACCGACCGCGATAAGCCACATCGGCATCACGAACGTCGCGAACGACGGCTTCGCCAGGACCGTACAGACGGCCAGCACGATCGCACCCGTCATCATCGTGAGCGCCCCTCGCGCAACGCAGCCGGCCTCGCCCCACCTCGACACGACCGTCCCTGCGAAGCGCGACGCGACGACCATCACGATCGCGACGGTGGCAAAGGCCACGCTGAACGCCACGCGGGAGTAGCCCGCCCCGCCGACCAGCACGCGCGGCGCGGTGGAGAAGAACACGAAGAACGCCCCCATCGCGGCGGCAAACGCGAGTGTGTGAACCTGAAAGGGCCGGCTGCCGAGAATCGATGCGACGGACGGCCCCTGCCGGTTCGCCGGCCGCGGCCGCGTTTCGTGCCAGCGTGGCCACGCACGGCCGCACGCGAGCAGACCCAGCAGGCCGAGCGTCGCGAAGATCGCGCGCCATCCGCAGGCGGCCGCGATGGCCGCGCCGAGCAGCGGGCCCAACGCGGGCACGAACGCCAGCATCGCGCCGAACTGACTGTAGATCGTGCGGCCTTCCGGGCGATCGGCGTAGACATCGCGCACGGTCGCGAACGTGGCGACGAGCGCGGCCGACGCGCCCAGTGCCTGCAGCACGCGCAGTGCAACGAACAGGCCGCCGCCGGTCGCGATTGCAAGCGCCAGCGAAGCCGCCGCAAAACACAGTGCGCCGCCCAGCACCACCGGCCGTCTGCCGACGCGGTCCGATATCGGGCCGAAGAGCATCTGCCCCAGGCCGAGGACGACCATGTAGACGCTCAGCGTCAACTGGACGATGGCCGGTGTCGTGCCCAGCGCAGACGGCATCTCCGGGATCACCGGCAGGTACACGTCCATCGCCAGCGACGCGAGAAGATCGAAAGGCGCCATCAGCAGCAGCGCCGACGGCAACGAATAAGCCCAGACGGGCGTGGATTGTTCAGGCATGACGAGGCATCCGCTCAGAAAAGGGAATCTGGCGGCGATCTGCCTGGTCAGCGAGGGACAACGGGAGATCGCCGCAACGACCGGTTGACGAAGGTCGTTGCGGCTTAGCGATCCGTGGACGGGCCGGCTCCCATGGAGAAATCCTTGCGGTGTGCGTTGACTGCGCAGTGTAGTCGGTTCGACCGGGCGGCACCAGCCGCGTGCGCACGGCCAGCGGAGGCTGTCGGGCCGCCCCGCGTCGCCCTCCGCTCGGGCGACGGCACGCCCCCATGCGGCCAATTGTCGCGAAACGACGCGATTCTCCGCCTTTCGTCGCTTTTCATCTCCTGTCCGATTGCCCACCCGAATCACGTCGCGTATGGTGCTGCCCGTCCGCGTGCGATACGGCGCCCGACCTGCGCGCGTGTCGCCCGGACCTTCGACCGTCGTCCCGCACGACGGCCGCGCGGGCCGTGCCCGCCGCTCACCGTCTCCGCGATGCCGCCCTTCGGCGCCGCGCATTCATGAGGAGAGAGACGTGATCCACAAAGTCCTGATCCTGTTCGCACTCTGCATCGCGGGCCTCGCCGCGATCGCCGCCGGTTTCCAGCACATCCCCAGCTGATTCGCGGCCCCGGCTCGCTTCGCCGAGCCCGGGGGCCGCAGCCATTCCTTTCCCCGTTTGCGATGAACCACTTTCTCGGACCGCCCGGGACGGGCGACCTTTGCCATGCGTATCGACGTACAGCATTCCCAGCACGACATCGACGATGAACTCGACACGCTCCACGCGCGTCTCCACCAGCCCGGCCATCGCCTGCACGGCCTGCCGGCGGTCGCGCTCGGCCGCTCCGGCCTGATCGTCCGCCACCGCGAGGCGGACGGCGAGTACTTCCTGTATGTCGAAGATCCGGCCGCGCGCCAGCTCGCCGGCTATACGGTGTTCAACCGCCTGCCCGAAATCCCGCGCCGCGCCGACCGCTACCTGCGCGCGCCGCATACGCGGCTGCGCGGGTCCGCGCAGCGCAAGGGGCTCGCGACGACGTTGTATCGCTGGGGGCTCGACGCGGGCCTGTGCCTGATCAGCGGCGCGCGCCAGTCGGTGGGCGCCGCGCAGTTGTGGACGGCGCTCGCGCAGGATTACCGGCACGGCTTCGTCGATATCGACGGGCGTGCGCTGCGTTATCTCGGCGAAACCGTCGCCGACGACGTGCACGGCGCGCTGCATACGCGGCGGCTGATGCTCGGTCATGGATGGGAGATCGAGGAATTCGCGCGCGTGACGGGGATGGCCGGCGCCGCCCGAACCCCGGTGCGATAATCCGTGCGACCTGCGCGACGCGACGCGCTCCGCGACGCGACGCGCCAACCGACACGCCCATCGATGACCACCGATCTCCGCCCCCACGCCGACCGCCACCTCGACATCGTCGCGCTGTGCGGCAGCCTGCGCGCGCAGTCGTACAACGCCGCGTTGCTCGATGCGGCCGCGCTCATCGCGCCGCGCGACATGCGCATCGTGCGCTTCGATCGTCTCGGCGAATTCCCGCTGTTCAATCCCGATACCGAATATCCGTCGCCCGCCGCGGTGCGCGACCTGATCGACCGCGTGAATGCCGCCGACGGCCTGCTGATCGCCAGCCCGGAATACGCGCACGGCGTAACGGGCGTGATGAAGAACGCGCTGGACTGGATCGTGGGATGCGAGGCCGTCGTGTACAAGCCGGTCGCGGTGCTGAATGCGTCGCCGCGCGCGACGCATGCGGACGCCGCGCTGCGGGAGACGCTGTCGGTGATGTCGGCGAACATCGTCGAGCGCGCGTCGATCACGCTGCCGATCCTCGGGAGCCAGCTCGACGCGGCGGGCATCGCCGCGCATCCGCCGTTCGCAGCGGCGCTGGCCGATGCGTTGCACGCGCTGCGCGCGGCTATCCAGGAGGCCGAGCCGGGCCGGTAGCCACCCGCGTTCGTTACCGCGCCTTCGTGCGCGTCACCTTCTTCGCCGGCTTGGTCGCCTTCGCGCGCGGCGCTTCCTTCTCGGGCTGCGCGCCGCCGCCGGCGAGATCCTCGAGCCACGCGAGCGCGTCGACATACGACAGGAACTGCTGCAGATAAGCTGGCGACAACTCGCGCATCGTCGCGAGCGACCGGTGCACGAGACTGTTCGAATTGAGCGGCCCCGCGTTGCGCGGCACCTGGTCGAGCGACTGGCGGTACTGCTGCTCCGTGCGGACCTTCGACCACATCGTACGGAAGTAGTCGACCAGTTCGGGATCGAGCCCGCGCCGGTCGGCCTGCGCATCGCGCGCGAGCCGCTCGACGAGTGCCGCCAGCGCGCCGCGCACGGGCACACCGGCCGCGCCGCTTGCGGTTGCCGTGTCACCGGCGCGCGCAACGATCTCCTCGAAGCCTGCGAGCAATGTCGCCAGCCGTGCGTCGAGCAACGCGCGCGCATCGCCTTCGACCGCGGCCGCGCGCCGTTCGAGCGCGTCGATCCGGTGAAAGCGCACCGGATCGAGCCGGTCGGCACCCTGCTCGCGCCATGCGTCGAGCGTCGCGCGAACGTGCGTCGCGTCGCCGGTCACTTCGCCTTCCCTCCGTTCGAAGCGGACTTGCGCGGCACCGGCGCGATCTCCACGCGGCGGTTCTTCGCGCGACCTTCATCGTCCGCGTTCGAGCTGACCGGCTGCTCGGAGCCGAACGCGGCCGCGAACACCGACGACGCCGGCACACCGGCGTCGATCAGCGCGCGCGTGACCGTCAACGCGCGCTTGGCCGACAGTTCCCAGTTGTCCGCGAACAGGCGGTTGCCGGCATGCACCTGCTGGTCGTCGGCGAAGCCGCTGATCATCAGGATCTCGTCGCGCGTCTTCAGGTAGGCGCCGAGCGGCGCGGCCAGCGTCTTCAGCAGGTCACGGCCCGCGGGCTGCAACTGGTCGGAATTCAATGCGAACAGCACGTTGCCGCTGATGCCGATGCGGCCGTTCACGAGCGTCACGCGGCCGGCCGCGAGCGGCCCGGCAAGCGCCTGCTCGAGCGACTTGCGCTGCTGCGCTTCCTGCTGGCGCGCACGCACGGCCTCCTCGAGCTTCGACGTGAGCTGAAGCTGCATGCCGATCACGCCGACGAGGATCAGCACGAACGCGCCGAGCAGCACCGACATCAGGTCGGCGAACGCGGGCCATACCGGCGCGGAAGACGCGCCGCCGTCGATTTCGTCATGCATGCGTTACGCTCCGACGCTCGCCCGCCGGCCGGCGAGCTGCTGCAGGTCTTCGACGATCTGCTTCTGCGACATCATGCTCAGGTCGATCACCTCGCGCGCCTGCGCGACGTAGTACTCGAGCTGCTCGTCGCTGCGCGCGAGCGACTTCTCGAGCGCGGCCTCGATGCGTTGCAGATGGGTCAGCAGCTTGTCGTTCGACTCGCCGAATACCTGCACGGCCATCCCGAACGCGTCGCCGAGGCTCGCGACCTCGACGGCGCCTGCCGTGACTTGCGCGGCCACCGAGTCGAGCTTGCGCGTTTCGGCATCGACGGTGTCGTTGAAGCGCGCGCCGACGCGATCGAGCAGGTCGGCCGACGTGCTGACGAGCGCATCGATCGCGGTGCGCTGTTCGGTCGACGCGTGGTTGACCGCGCCGAGCAGCGTTTCGAGCGTCGCGAGCAGACGGCTGCGTTCCTCGAGCATCGCGGTGTCGTGCACCAGGCTGTCGGACAGGCGCTGGCGCAGCTCGGCGACGACGTCGGCCGCGGCTTTCGGCGCCTCCGAGGCAGCCTGCACGAGACGCGCGATCTCGTTGATCGTGTCGCTCGCGTGCACCTGCGCCTGCGCGGTGATGTCGTTCGCGGTGCGGGCCAGCGTGTCGCAGATGTCCTGCTGGCGCGACGCGGCCTGCGCGCTTGTCTGTGCCCATTCGTCGCGCAGCGCGGCGGCCATCGCGGCGAGCGAGTCGTTCCATGCCGCCAGGCGCTGTTCGTCGCGCGCGGCCAGTTGCGTCTGCAGGCCGGCATGCGAATCGCGGATCGTCGACAGCAGTTCGTTCGAGCGTTGTTCGAACGTCGAAGCCTGTGCGGTCAGGTCGCGCGTCGTTTGTGCCAGTGCATCGCAGATTTCCTGCTGACGGCCCGCACTGTGCACGCCTGCGCGCTGCCATTCGTCGCCGAGCTTCGCGGCCATCGCGGCCAGCGAGTCGTTCCATGCAGCGAGGCGTTCTTCGTCGCGTGCAGCCAGTTGCGTCTGCAGGCCCGTATGCGAATCGCGGATCGTCGACAGCAGTTCGTTCGAGCGTTGTTCGAACGTCGACGCCTGTGCGGTCAGGTCGCGCGTCGTTTGTGCCAGTGCGTCGCAGATTTCCTGCTGACGGCCCGCACTGTGTACACCTGCGCGCTGCCATTCGTCGCCGAGCTTCGTGGCCATCGCGGCCAGCGAATCGTTCCATGCAGCGAGGCGTTCTTCGTCACGTGCAGCCAGTTGCGTCTGCAGGCCCGTATGCGAATCGCGGATCGTCGACAGCAACGCGTTCGAGCGTTGCTCGAACGTCGAAGCCTGCGTGGTGAGATCGCGCGTCGTTTGCGCCAGTGCGTCGCAGATTTCCTGCTGACGGCCCGCACTGTGCACGCCTGCGCGCTGCCATTCGTCACCGAGCTTCGTGGCCATCGCGGCCAGCGAGTCGTTCCATGCGGCGAGGCGTTCTTCGTCGCGTGCGGCCAGTTGCGTCTGCAAGCCTGTGTGCGAATCGCGGATCGTCGACAGCAATTCGTTCGAACGTTGCTCGAACGTCGAAGCCTGCGCCGCGAGATCGCGCGTCGTTTGCGCCAGTGCGTCGCAGATTTCCTGCTGACGGCCCGCGCTGTGCTCACCTGCGCGTTGCCATTCGTCGCCGAGCTTCGCGGCCAGCGCGGCCAGCGAATCGTTCCATGCAGCGACGCGCTGCTCGTCGCGTGCCGCCAGGTCGGCCTGCAGCCCCGCGTGCGACTCGCGCATCGCGGCAAGCGTCGCGCCCGAATGGCGTTCGAACGTCGCGGCGGCCTCGCCCAGCGCGCGCGCATGCTGGCCGGCCAGCGTCTCGCCGACCTGCTCCTGGCGCGACAGCGCATCGCGCCATGCTTCCGACAGGCGGCTTTCAGTCGATTCGAGGCGCGTCGCCACGCCGTCGAGCAGCGCCGTCGAACGCTGCGAGAACGTGTCGGTGAACTGGCCGAGCGTCGTCTGCAGCTGCTGCGCGACGGCATCGCCCGCGCGGCGCTGCTCGTCGAGCGCGCGGTTCCAGACGGCCGTCACGTTGCCGGTGGTCTTCTCGAAGCCGTCCGTCAGCCCGTCGAGCTGACGCTGCACGGCGCCCGTCACTGTGTCGCGCAGCGCGGCCATCTCCTGCGCGAGCCCCGTCATCGTCGCGGCGACGACCGGCTGCAGCGCGGCACCGGCCACGCGCGCGCTCTCGGCGGCGCTTTCCTTCAGCGCGTCGCCGACATTCGACGCGAGGCCCGCATACGCGCGCTCGGTCCGGTCGAAAAACGCCTGCTGGCTTTCGATCTGGCGATCGTGCAGCGCGACGCTGCGCGCCTCGAGCGTCGTCATCATCGTCTGCAGCCGGTCGACCAGCGCCGGCATCACGTCGGCCTGGCGCTGCAACAGCCGGAACGATTCGTCGCGCTGATGCGCGGACGAATGCACGCGCAACGTCGTCGCGATCTTCGCGTCGAGCTGCTGGGCCGCGTCGATCCGCTCGCGGCGCACGAGCGCGGACAGCAGCCCGAGCATCGCGGACGTCGCGACGCCGGCAATCGACGTGCCGAACGCGAACCCGAGGCCCTTCACCGGCGCGATCAGCGACGCGCGGATCGCGTCGAGATCGGTCGCGCTTTCGAGCGCGGCGCCGGTGCCCTTCAGCGTGACGACCATCCCGAGCAGCGTGCCGAGCATGCCGAGCAGCACGAGCAGGCCGACGAGGTAAGGCGTGAGCGACGGGCCCGGCAGCGCGACGCGCGCGCCCTCGACCCGCGCACGCACGGCACCGCGCAGGCCCGGGTGCAGCGTGTCGAGCCACGTGTCGAGCTTCGCGGGCGGCTCGGTCAGGCCGGCGACCGCGCGCGACAGCGTGGCGGTGGCCTGCCGGTAGCGCAGCAATTCCCATGCGCCGGCGACGTAGCACGCGGCGATCAGCAGCGTGACGGCCGCCGCCAGCGGGTTCGACGCGACATAGCCGACGCCGATCCAGCCCACAGCGACCAGACCGGCGACGAAGACAACGAGATCAAGGCGAATTCTGGACATAGCGTGTTGATTAGCTGGTGCGAAGGGCCGCGAGCAGCCCGTCTACCGTTTGAAACCGGACTTCGAGTTCGGCAAGCAGGATGCTTTGCATCTCGTCGCGAAACGTATCGAGCCATGCGCCGGGCACGATTGCCGCGACGGCCGTGGCGTCGGCCACCACCGCGCCGTCGTCATCGGCCGGATCGGCTGCGGCTGCGGATTCGGCATCGGCCAGCGCCTGCCGCTCCGCGTCGCGCAGCCGCCCGAAACGGGTGGCGAGCAACGCGGGGATGGCCGACAGCAGGCTGCGCTCGCGCGCGCCGAGCACACGCTCCATGATCGCGTCGAGCGTCGCGAGCCGCGCCATCCCGGACGAACGCGCGGCGACCGCGACCCGCAGGCGGCCGCGCAACTGGCCGATCGCCGTTTCCATGTCCTGCTGCAGGGTCAGATAACGCTGGCGGAAGTCCGCGAAATCGGCCGTGTCGGCGGCCGGCGGCGGCGGATCGCCGGGCCGGCGCCGCGCACGCGGCCGGTTGGTGGCCGTGATCGCCTGCGCGAGCTCGTGGCGCACGCGTGCGCAGTCGCGCTCCGCGTCGTAGCCGCGCACGCCGGCCGCGACGCCCGGCGGGCTCGCGTTCAGTGCGGACGACAGCGTGATCGCGTCGGTCCAGCCGAGCCACTGGCTCAGTCGATCGGACAGCGTCTGCCGGGATTCCGCGACGTCGGCATCGGCCAGGCGCGCGAGCAACCGGACGAGCGCCGGGCCGCTCAGCGCCGGGCGCGGAGGTGCTTGCACCATGCTGCAAACCGTCAAAAAAGGCAGCAGTTTACACGTCGGCGGGCGGTCGGCCGCCAGAATCGGGGAAGCGGCGCCGATCGGCGCGGCGGGCGACACACGCGAACGCCCGCCGCGCAAGGCTTGGCGGGCGGCTGGAGGCTGCTGCTGCGGCGGTCCTGCCGGGCAATTGCCCTTGCCCTTGCCGTTGCCGTTGCCGTTGCCGTTGCCGTTGCCGTTGCCGCTGCCCTTGGCATTGCTCGTGCCCCGACTCCTGCTCCCCCTCCCGCCCCCGCCTCGCCGCCGCCCACCACCGCGCCCCCCGCCGGTTGCGAATATCGTCCGACGATACCGGCCGCGTTGCACTACCATCAAAGCACCCGTCGAGCCATGCGAGCCGGCCGCGGGCGGCGCCGCCGAGACCGGGCGCCACCGACCCACGACGACAACAGACGGGCCCGGCCCGACCGCACACGATGCTTGCCAATCTCGTCACGCGCCTGCGCGACCGTTTCGGCAAACCGCCGACCCCGCAGGCCTTCGCGGAACGCCTGATCGCCACGCTGCGCGCGTCGGGCGACACGCGCACCTGGCGCCACGAGGACGAGAAGGGCTGCCTCGTCCAGTCGGATGCGCCGTCGAACATCATCAACCTGAACAACCTGTTTCGCGACTACGCGGCCGCGAAGCCGTCCGAGCGGGACACCGTGCTGAAGCGCCAGGCGAACGCGATGATGCAGCACGAGATCCCGACGGATTTCGCCGTCGCGCGCGCGAAGCTGCGGCCCGTGATCCGCAGCGCGACCGAGCGCTGCGTGGCCGCGCTGCAACTGGCCGGGCAGCCCGGCATCACGGCGCTGGCGTTCCGGCCGCTGTGCGAGAACCTCGAGATCGGCATCGCGTACGACGGCGAGTTCAACATCGCGCGCCTGCCGACCGCGACGCTCGACCAATGGGGCGTCTCGTTCGACGAAGCCTGCGACATCGCGATCGACAACCTGCGGGCCGCATCGTCGACGCCGTGGGCCGCGCTGCCGAACGGGGTATTCCTGTCGCAATTCGACGACGCGTACGACGCGGCGCGGCTGCTGCTGACCGACCTGCTCCACCGGCAACCGATCGCCGGCGCGCCGGTCGTGATGGCGCCGAACCGCGCGGTGCTGCTGCTCACCGGCGACCGCAACCCGGCCGGGCTCGCCGCCATGGTCGACCTCGCCGAACAGGCGCAGGCGCAGCCGCGCCCGCTGCCGCCGCTGATGCTGCGCTGGGACGGCGCCGCCTGGCGGCGCTTCGTGCCGGCCGGGCTCGAAGCGAAGCTGCATGCGCTGCGCATCGGCGAGCTCGCGGGCGACTACCAGGATCAGCGGATGCTGCTCAACGACGTGCATGAGCGCAACGGCGCCGACCTCTTCGTGGCGGCCTACTCGGTGTACAAACGCCAGGACGGCAGCCTGTTCAGCGTGGGCGTATGGAGCGACGGCGTGCCTTCCCTGCTGCCCGAGACGGATATCGTCGCGCTCCATCGCGGCTCGAGGGGGCAATCCGCCTACGTGCCGATGGCCGAGCTGCTGCGCACGTGCGGCGACCTGATGACGGCCACCGGGCATCGCCCGGTGCGGTATGAAGTGAAGGCATTTCCGGACGACACGCGGTTCGCGGCGCTGCTGGCGCGGTTCAGCGAAGCCTGATGCCGATGCGCGTTCGCGCGGTGCGCGCCGGCAGCGGGCCCCCGGAATGGCCGGCCACCGTGCGATGCAGATCGGGAATGGAGGCGGTCAGATGCGGTCAGATGCCCGCTTTCGGGGCATTCAGGATCAGTCGCAGCCCGAGCAGCGTGATCGCGCCGGCGGCGATGCGGTCGACCCACTTCTTCGCGCGCAGGTAGAGCTCGCGCGGCCGGCGCGTGGAGAAGCACAGCGCGACGATCGTGTACCAGCCGAACTCGACGCCGAACACGAGCGGCGGCAGCGCCAGATAGCACCACAGCGGCGGATGCTGCGGGAGCAGCGCCGCAAAGATGCTGCCGTACCAGATCGCCGTCTTCGGATTGCTGAGCTGGGTCGTGAGGCCCGTCCAGAACGACTTGCGCGCGCTGCCGCCGGCCATCGCCTGCGGATCGTCCATCGCGATCGGCCGGTCGGCGCCGCGCCAGATCTTCGACGCCATGTAGATCAGGTACGCGCCGCCCGCCACCTTCAGGCCCACGTACAGCCATTCGACGGCCTGCAGCAGCGTATAGAGCCCGGCCAGCGCGACGCCGCCGAACACGATGCCGCCGATGCCCATGCCGAGCGCGGTAGCCAGCCCGTCGCGGCGCGACAGCCCGATCGAATTGCGGGCAACCAGCACGAAGCTCGGGCCCGGAATCATCGCGCCGAGAAACAGCGCAGCCAGGATGGCGAGTACGGCAGCCGATGCAGTCATCGAAGTCTCCTTGGTGAGCGACGCCGAATCGCCAGCGCCTGCGTGTCGTTTCCGAGGGTCGAGCCGCTGATTCTGGCACGCTTCGCGCATGGCCGAAAGCAACTTTGCGCTGCTATGCTGGCCCCTTTCCCGTGATTCGCGCCGCTCCCCATGATCGAGATTCGCGCCGCCCGCTATCCCGACGACGCCCGTGCCATCGAGGCGATCTTCCGCGAGTACATCGCGAGCCCGACCGTCAGCCTCGATTTCCAGGACTACGAGCCCGAGATCGCCGCGCTGCCCGGCAAGTACGCGGCGCCGCGCGGGCGGCTGCTGCTCGCGTGGCAAGGCGAGCGCGCGGTGGGCTGTGCGGCGTTCCGCGAGATCGACGCGACGACGTGCGAGATGAAGCGCGTCTACGTGCGCCCCGACGCGCGCGGGCTGAACGTCGGCCGCCAACTCGTCGAACGGCTGCTCCACGACGCGAAGGCAGCCGGCTATGCGCGGATGTGCCTTGACGTGCTGCCCGAATTCGTCGCCGCCAGGAAACTGTATGCGTCGCTCGGCTTCACGCCCGCGCCGCCCGTCGCGTTCAATCCAGTGCCGGGCACCGCGTTTCTCGGGCGGGACTTGTAACATCCATACCATCGGCACCTCTTTTTCCTTTCGACCGGACACCTCGTGATGCGCGCTTCCCGCCTGCCGTTCGTGCTCCTTCCGCTGCTCGCCGCGCTTTCGTTCAACGCCCGCGCCGGCGACCTGCCGAAATCGGTCGCCGTGCAGCTACCCGCCGGCTTCCAGCCGCTCGTCGCGCACGCCGGGCCCGATCTCGACAACGGGCGGCACAGCTGGCTCGTCGTCGTGCATCGGGCGGTCGATACGCGCGAGCAGCCGTCGCCGCGTCCGCTGCTGATCTTCGAGGAACAACCGGATCACGCCTTCCGGCTCGTCGCGCGCAACGATCAGGTCGTGCTGCGCGCGAACGAAGGCGGCCAGTGCGATCCGTTCGATCCCGAAGATGCCGCCGACAACGGCTTCGCGATCAAGGGCCACTATTTCACCGTGCAGAACTTCGTCGCGTGCGGGCAGCACTGGAGCGACTACGTGACGTTCCGCTACGACCCGCACACGCACGGGTGGCTGTTCTCGAACCAGATCGTCACCGAATCGTTCCCGCTCGACGACCAGCCCGACCACGTCACCGTCACGCGCGCCGATGCGCATCGGCCGGTGTCGTTCGGCCAATGGAAACGCAAGGACTGACGCGGCCGGTGCCACGCGCCGCAACCGGTTGCATCGCACGCCGGCCGGCGCGGGCACGGCCGGACGCAGTCACATCCCGCTTCTCCCGCGCTCGCGAGCGCACGCCAACAGGACTACCATAGGCGCTCGCCGTCGCGCGACCGCGCGCCGGCCTCGCACGCGGCTCGCCCGCCTACGCTCCCTCGCTGCACCCGCACTGGAGGACGTCATGACGCAACACTTCGACGCGATCGTCATCGGCACCGGTCAAGCCGGGCCGCCACTCGCCGCGCGGCTGTCCGCCGCCGGGATGAAGGTCGCGATCATCGAGCGCGGCCGCTTCGGCGGCACCTGCGTGAACACCGGCTGCATCCCGACCAAGACGCTGATCGCGAGCGCGTACGCCGCGCACCTCGCGCGGCGCGCCGGCGAATACGGCGTGTCGGTCGGCGGCCCCGTCACCGTCGACATGCAAGCCGTGAAGGCGCGCAAGGACCAGATCTCCGGCCGCTCGAACCACGGCGTCGAGCAATGGGTGCGCGGCCTCGCGAACACCACCGTGTTTCAGGGTCACGCCCGCTTCGAGCAGGCCAACACGGTGCGCGTGGGCGACGACGTACTCGAAGCGGAGCGCATCTTCATCAACGTCGGCGGGCGCGCGCAGGTGCCGGCCATGCCGGGCCTCGACACGGTGCCGTACCTGACCAACTCGACGATGATGGACGTCGACTTCCTGCCCGAGCATCTCGTGATCGTCGGCGGCAGCTACATTGGGCTCGAGTTCGGCCAGATGTATCGCCGCTTCGGGTCGAAGGTCACGATCGTCGAGCAGGGTTCGCGCCTGATCCGGCGCGAGGACGAGGACGTGTCGCAGGCCGTGCGCGAGATTCTCGAAAACGAAGGGATCGACGTGCAGCTCGATGCGACCTGCCTGAGCGCGCGGCGCAACGGCAACGGCATCGCGGTCGGCCTCGACTGCACGGGCGGCGGCCGCGAGGTCGCGGGCTCGCACTTGCTGCTCGCAGTCGGACGCGTGCCGAACACCGACGATCTCGGGCTCGACCGCGCGGGCGTCGCGACCGACGCGCGCGGCTACATCGAGGTCGACGAACAGCTGCGCACGAACGTGCCCGGCATCTGGGCGCTCGGCGACTGCAACGGGCGCGGCGCGTTCACGCACACCGCGTACAACGACTACGAGATCGTCGCGGCGAACCTGCTCGACAACGATCCGCGCAAGGTGTCCGATCGCATCGCGGCGTACGCGCTGTACATCGATCCGCCGCTCGGCCGCGTCGGCATGACGCTCGCGCAAGCGAAGCAGGCCGGCCGCCGGCTGCTCGTCGGCACGCGTCCGATGACGCGCGTGGGCCGCGCGGTGGAAAAAGGCGAGAGCCTGGGTTTCATGAAGGTGATCGTCGACGCGGACAGCCACGCGATCCTTGGCGCGTCGATCCTCGGCGTGACGGGCGACGAAGTCGTGCACGGGATGCTCGACGTGATGGCCGCCGGCGCGCCGTACACGACGATCAGCCGTGCGATGCATATCCACCCGACCGTGTCGGAGCTCGTGCCGACGTTGCTGCAGGATCTGCATCCGGTCGAATGACGGGTGGCGGGTGGCGGCCGGCGCGCTGAAGCCGCTGATCGATCGCACGTTCGCGTTCGACGACATCGTCGAAGCGCATCGCTACATGGAAGCCGGCGCGCAGGTCGGGAAGATCGTCGCCACGGTCTGAACGTTGCGAGGCGGGCGGGCCACTCGTCTGTCAACAGCAGCATGCCCGCCGCCGTTCAGCTTTCGAAATACCGCGGCCGGTCGATATCGGCCAGCAACCCCGGCTGCGTCGGCGCCCAGTCGAGCGACACCCGCGTACGCTCGCTCGTGGCCGGCGCATCCATCCCCGCGAACATCGCGAACCAGCCGAAGTGTTCGCCGGCTTCCGCCGCCGTTTTCGCGACGACGGGCACGTTCAGCCGCCGGCCGATCACTTCCGCGATGTCCCTGAACCGCACGCCGGTATCGTCGACCGCGTGATAGCGCGCGCCGGCCGCACCTCGCTCGATCGCGAGCCGGTACACACGCGCCGCGTCGAGCCGGTGCACGGCCGGCCAGCGGTTGTCGCCTTCGCCGATGTACGCCGACGCGCCCTTCTCCCGCGCGAACGCGATCAGGCGCGGCACGAAAGCGTGATCACCGTCGCCGTGCACGGACGGCGGCAGGCGCACGACCGACGCATGCACGCCGCGCGCCTCCAGCGCGGCCGCGGTCGCTTCGGACGCCCGCGGGTAGGTCGACGACACCGGCACGGGCGGATCGTCCTCGGTTGCCGCGCGCCCGGGTGCGACGAGCGCGAGGCCCGACGTGACGACCAGCGGCCGCGCCGAGCCCGCGAGCGCCGCACCGATCGTCTCGATCGCGCGGCGATCGAGCTCGCAGTTCTGCGCGAAGCGCGAGAAGTCGTGATTGAATCCCGTGTGGATCACCGCATCGGCGGCTTCGGCGCCGCGCGTGAGGCTGTCGAGATCCTCCAGCGACCCGCGGTGGACCTCGGCACCGGCCGCCGCGACCGACGACGCGGCCGCATCGGACCGCGCGAGGCCGAGCACCGAGTGCCCGGCAGCAATGAGTTCGGCCACGACGGCCGCGCCGACGAAGCCCGACGCTCCAGTAACAAAGACACGCATGTTCAACACCTCCGGATGGCAGGGAGGCTTACTATCTGTCGATCGCCGTGCACGGTGAAGCCGTGACGGTTTACCGGTAAACGAACTAACAGGCTATGGCTGACGCCCCCGACAACCTGCTCGGCGCATACCTTCGGGCCCGCCGCGAGAAACTCGACCCGGCCGCGCTCGGCCTGCCGGCCACGCGCCGCCGCACGCCGGGCCTGCGGCGCGAGGAAGTCGCCCAGCGTGCGCACGTGAGCACCGCGTGGTACACGTGGCTCGAACAGGGGCGCGGCGGTGCGCCGTCGGCCGACGTGCTCGACCGGCTCGCCCGCGCGCTGCTGCTGAACGACGCCGAGCGCGAGCACCTGTTCCTGATCGGCGTCGGCCACCTGCCGGAAGTGCGCTATCACGCGGCCGACCATGTGTCGCCGCGCGTGCAGCACGTGCTCGATTCGCTCGATGCGAGCCCCGCGATCGTGCGCTCGGCGACGTGGGACGTCGTCGCGTGGAACGACGCGGCAGCCGCGACGCTGACCGACTACACGACGCTGTCGCCGCAACGGCGCAACATCCTGCGGCTCATCTTCGTCGATCCGCACGTGCGCGGCGTGCAGGCGAACTGGGAACGCGTCGCGCGGTTCGCGGTGGGCGCGTTTCGCGCCGACGTTGCGCGCGGCGGTGCGACGCAGGCCGTTCAGGCCTTCGTCGACGAGATGCGCGCGGCGAGCGCGGAGTTCGACGCGCTGTGGCGCGACCACGATGTCCGCTCGCACGAGGAAGGCACCAAGGAGATCCACCATCCTGCGGTCGGGCGCATCGCGCTCGAATATTCGGCGTTCGCGGTGAACGGCCGGCCCGACCAGACGCTCGTGATCTTTACGCCGGAAACGGCGGCCGATCGCGCGCTCGTCCGGTCGCTGGTGGCCGCGCGCGCACAAGCGCTGGCCGAGCAGATGCCCGTGGCATGACGGCGCGCGTTTCATCTGATGAACGCGCCGTCGAACCGTCTCGCCGGCCACGGCCATCCGCCCCCGTCGCCCCGTGACGCCCCATCGCATTCCGCACTGATTCCCAGTCGAATATTTAATTTTCACCTGGCGTAGCGCGCGCTTACCCTTTCGGCATCGCATCACAGGGCCACCGGCCCCTCCCTGGAGCATTCCGATGTCCGACCCCGGCACCGCGCAAGCCGTCCCCCGCCCGCATGCGGCTTCCGTGTCCTATGGCGCGCTCGCGCTGCTGGTGCTGGCCGGCCTCAACCTGCGTCCGTTCCTGACCGCGTTCGGCCCGGTGCTCGACGTCGTGCGCGCCGACACGGGCCTCGGCTTTCGCGCGGCCGCGCTGCTGACCACGCTGCCGTTCGTGCTGATGGGTGTCGTCGCCGGAGTCGGCGTCGGGCTCGCGCGGCGCGTGGGCGAGCAGCGCGCGCTGAGCGTCGCGCTGGCGCTGATCGCGGCAGGCTGCACGGTGCGCCTGTGGACCGACGGCAGCGCCGGCCTGATCGGCACCGCGATCGTCGCGGGCGCCGGCGTCGCCGTGATCCAGGCGCTCGTGCCCGGCCTCGCGAAACGCTGGTTCGTCGACCGGCTGCCGCTCGCGATGGGCCTCTACTCGGCCGCGCTGGTCGGCGGCGGCGCGTTCGGCGCGGTCGCGAGCCCGTGGCTCGCCGCGCACGGCGGCTGGCATCTCGCGCTCGCCGTGTGGGCCGTACCCGCGCTCGTCACGCTCGCGCTGTGGCGGGCGAAGGCGCCGCGCGACGCCGTGCGCGCGACGGCCGTATCGGCTCCGCTCACCGCGTTCATCCGCATTCCGCGCGCGTGGCAGCTCGCGCTGTTCTTCGGGCTCAGCAACAGCGGCTACGCCAGCCTCGTCGCGTGGCTGCCCGCGTTCTACCGCGGCATCGGCATGAGCCCGCAAGCGAGCGGCAACCTGCTCGCGTGGATGGCGCTGTTCCAGGCGACCGGCGCGCTCGCGATGCCGATGCTCGCAAAACGCTCGCCCGACCGCCGCGCCGTGCTGTGGCTCACGCTCGCGCTGCAGGCGGCCGGCTTCATCGGGTTCGCGACGCTGCCCGCGCTCGCGCCATGGCTCTGGGTCGCGAGCGTCGGCCTCGGTCTCGGCGGCTTCTTCTCGATGAGCCTGATCGTCACCCTCGACCACCTGCCCGATGCCCGGCTCGCCGGCGCGCTCGCCGCGTTCGTGCAGGGCATCGGCTTCCTGACCGTCGCGGCCAGCCCCTGGCTGATCGGCTGGCTGCGCGACGCGGGCGGCGGCTTCGCGATCGCGTGGTGGATGCATCTCGGCGTGATCGCCGCGATGGCCGCGCTGAACGCCGCGTTCGCGCCCGCCGGCTACCGGCACAGCATGCTGCGCATCACCGGCGCCGCCCGCTAACGCCCCTTCGAATCCGGACGTTTCGCCGGCCGCTGCCGGCGCAACGTCCCGCCGCCCGCGCATGGCCGGGCGCGGGCAGTCACGCCCGACGGCCGCTGGTTCGCTTCACGACAAACAACATCAATCGGTATTGGAGACAGACATGAAAAAGCTCGTTCTGGCCGTCGCGCTCGCGCTGACGGCCGGCGCCGCCGCCGCGAAAGACCCGGCTGTGCTGCGCCTCGGCGTCGACCCCAGCTATGCGCCGTTCGAATCGCTCGCGCCCGACGGCAAGCTCGTCGGCTTCGACATCGATCTCGGCAATGCGATCTGCGAACGGATGAAGGTGCGCTGCGTGTGGGTCGAGAACGCGTTCGACGGGATGATCCCCGCGCTGAAGGCGCGCAAGTTCGACGGCGTGCTGTCGTCGATGAGCGTGACCGAGAAGCGCCTCGCGCAGATCGCATTCACGGACAAGATCGACAACGTGCCGCCCCGGCTCGTCGCGCGGCGCGGCTCGAACCTGCAGCCGACGCCCGAATCGCTGCAGGGCAAGAGCGTCGGCGTCGAGCAGGGTTCGACGCAGGAAACCTATGCGCGCACGTACTGGGAGCCGAAGGGCGTGATCGTCCGCACGTACCAGACGCAGGATCTCGTCTACCAGGACCTGCTGTCGGGGCGGCTCGACGCGTCGCTGCAATCGTCGGTGCAGGCCGACCTCGGTTTCCTGAAAACCGCGAAGGGCGCGAACTTCGAATTCGCGGGGCCGCCGCTGCATGATCCGAAGACGCTCGGCGTGGGTTCGGCGATCGGCGTGCGCAAGGATGACGACGCGCTGCGCACGCAGATCAACCAGGCGCTGGCGAGCCTGATCCAGGACGGGACGTACCAGCGGATCGCGAAGAAGTATTTTTCGTTCGACATCTACAACTGACGGGAACGAACGAGGCAACGCGAAGGGGTGTCGTACACGAATGCACGACGCCCCTGCATAATTTCCTCGACCCGTCGATGCCGATCGCCAGCCGCCTTTCGTAGGACAAACGGAGCACCGGCCGCCCCCTTCTCCCGGTACGGCACCCTCCCGCGCGGGAAACCTAACCCTTTGTACTTCGATTTCCTAAACTGTCTGGAGGAGTTCACGATCCGCTGTCTCGCAGCGTGCCCACTGCCGGATCGCGCACTGGACCGATCCCGGGAGAGAACACGATGCGAACGCCCTTCCTTGTTGCCGGACTCGTCGGATCCGGCCTCCTTCTGGACGGCTGCGCGACACCGATGGGTCAGCAAGCCGCTTCCGCTCGGACACCGCTGGAATATGTGCAGCCCCCCGATCAGTACGTGATCCCCGTACCACTCGCCCCGGCCATCAAAGCCGGCAATCTTGTGTTCGTTTCGGGGATTCCCGCTTATGACCGAAACGGCAAGCTCGCCGTCGGCGATTTCACCAGGCAGATGACCCAGGCGATGGAGAACGTCACGGGCATCCTCAAGGCCGCAGGCACAGGATGGGACCGCGTGGTGAAGGTGGATGTGATGCTGGTGCGCCGGGAAGACTTCAAGGAGATGAACCGCATTTACGCGGGATACTTCCAGGCCGGGAAATTCCCGACCCGAAGTACCGCCATCGTGGCGTCATTGCCGAATCCCGACTTTCTCGTCGAAATCGACTGTATCGCCGTGCTCGACAAGCCGTGACGCCTGTCGCGAGCGATCGCGACAGGCACGACCCGTCAGCGTCGTACGGAGCGACTACGCCGCTCGCTGCAACAGGTCGGTGGCGAACGACTTCGCGTGCGCGACGGCTTCCTGCGCGTCGCCGAACACACCGAGTTCATCCCAGTGTTCTTCGGCCGCGTACGTTCCCTTCACGGCGAGCGCCCGCTGCACGCTCAACTCCGCGGCGTATTTGCCGTCCTGCAACGGCCGGGCCGTCGCCACCACCTTGTGCGGCGGGCTGGCACGCTCCGGCTGAACCAGTTCGACGCCGCCGCCGGCCACGTCGACGTACATCAACTCGTTCCGGGTGTTGCAGTCCGGGCAGTGGAAGCACCACCCCGCGTCCTCTTGATGGGGCCTGACCTGCCCGCGAGCCAGCACGGCGCGGCATGCAACGTTTTCGCAGATGAACGGCATGGCAGTCTCCGAAGTTGTTTGTCGGAAATCCTAGCATGTCCGTCGGCGGTCAACCACCGGCATCGGCGGGATTGCCTTGCGGTTGATCAGGTGCGGGCTCATACGCCCTTGATACGGCTTACACGCAGGTCGACCCGGCGCTCGCAAGCCGTTCGTCAGCCGGGATAAACTGTCGGCCCGATCCACGAACCCAGCCATCCTCCATGTTGATCCGCGTTGCCATGCCGTCCGATGCCATCCCGCTCGCCGAACTGAAGCGCGACACGTTTCGCGAAACCTTTCTGCATGACGGATTCAATATCGACTACCCGCCGCACGATCTGGCTGCGTACGAAACCCAGACCTACTCGGTGGAAACGGTCACGGGCCAGCTCAACGATCCCCAGTGCCGCACGTGGGTCGCCGAAAGCGACGACGGCCGGCTGGTAGGGTATGCGCACGCAGGGCCATGCAAGCTCCCGCACCCGGAGGTTACCGACGGTGCCGGGGAGATCCATCAGATCTACCTTCGGCGCGGCACGCAAGGGACCGGTGCCGGGCGCGCATTGTTCGATTCCGCACTGGACTATCTGGCCACGGAACGCCCCGGCCCGGTGTGGCTGGGCGTGTGGTCCGGCAACGCGAAGGCCATCGCCTTCTACGAGAAAGCCGGGTTCAAGCGCGTCGGCACGTACGATTTCAAGGTCGGGGAAGCGACCGACCTGGAGTTCATCTACCGTCGCTGACCTTCGTAGCGGCATGCCGACCGAGGCGCGCTGGCAAAAGAAAAAGGGCGTCGCGTAGGATCGCGCGACGCCCCTGCTTCACTTCGGTCGCCCCGTTCGGGCAGCGACGGCGATTGATGCATGACTGACCGTCAATCGGCCGGCATCACTTGTAATTGAACGCGTCCGGGTGGTTCTCGAGACTGCCCGTCAGTGCCGCATACAGAATCGTCCGTCCGTCGATCGATTCGCTACCGCCGCCGATATTGAGCCACGTCAGCTTCTCGGCGCCCTCCTTCGGGCTTGCGACGGACAGCACACCGTACATCACCTTCTTCTGCGGGTCGTACAGCACCGCGACGCGCTCCGTCCCGCAGTTGTGCGGCTTGCAGGCCGTCATCACGTAAACGTCGTGCCCGCCGAACACGACGGTGGTCGCCGGCGATTCGGTGCCGTTCGTCACCCATGCCGGCACCGCGTGGCCTTTCTTCATCGCGGCGAATGCATCGCTCGCCGCGCGATCGCCGGGGATCGCGCTCATCGTCCAGGTTTTCGTCGGCGCGGGGCCCGCGGCCCATGCGGCCTGGGCGAGGATCAGTGCGGCAGCGGCAAGACGCATCCTGACGTTCATTTATCCATACTCCTATCGATGTGACGATTCCTTAGTCGCCACAAAACCGACACGAGTTCGTCCCGTCATGTCAATTTTTGTCAGTCAATAGCGGCTGCGCCCCCACAGCGTCTTCGGCTCGTCGAGCAGGTGACGCAACCCGCTGCGCTCGATCGTGAGTGCCGCGACTTCGTTCACCCGTTCGAGAATCGCCTGCTCATCGACCGACAACACGCGCCGATCCTCCATCAGCACCCTTCCGCCGACCATCGTCATGCACACGTCGGCCGCGTTCGCGAAGCACGTCACGCGATACACCGGCATGTTCATCGGCATCATGTGCGGCCGGAACAGGTCGACGAGGATGACGTCGGCAAGCTTGCCCGCTTCGAGCGAACCGACTTCGTGATCGACCGACAGCGCCTTCGCCGCGTCGATCGTCACCATCTCCAGCACCTTGCCGTGCGGCAACACGTCCGGGTCGCGGAAATGCCGGCGGTGGTAATGCATGCACTGCCACATGTGGCGGAACATGTCGTAGCCGCGATCGGGCGCCGCGCCGTCCGACGCGATCGCCACCGTCACGCCCGCATCGATCAGCTCGGGCACCGGGCAGCGACCGATGATCGACATGATCGCGCTCGGGTTGTGGACGATCGCGGTGCCCGTCTCGACGCATGCCGCGATGTCGTCGTCGGTCAGGTCGATGCTGTGCGACATGAACGACGTCGGGCCGAGCAAGCCCAGCTCGCGGTGCGCGAACGCGAGCGTGCCCGCGCGGTGGCCGTCCTGCGTGAACGTCAGCCCGCGCTCGCGCGCCAGCGCGCCGTAACGCGCGGCCTGGTCGCGGAAGTCGCGTTCGTACCGCGCGAGTTCGGGGTCGTGCTCGGGCCCGTACACGGGCAGCGTGAGCGCGATGCGGATCCGGCCGTCGGCATCGCCGTGGCATTCGTCGATGATGCTTTGGCACACCGCGTACATCGTGTCGAAGTCGATGTCGCGCGTGTCGCTGCCGTCCGGCGTGTGGCGCGTGTAAGCACGCGGCGCGGGCGGCCGCGACGGGCCGACCGCGACGATCGAGCGCGTACCGGTGCGCACGACCGCATCGCAATGGCGCCGTGCATAGACCGGATCGTCGACGCGCATGATCGAGTTGCCGCCGCCGAGCAGCGACACGCCCGTCGTCACCCCGGCCTTCAGCCGCTCGAGCGCGGCCAGGTGCGATTCGGTCTCCCAGAACGCCTCGTCGGACGCACGCGTGTAGATCGTCTCGGCCGCGGCCGACCATGCATCGCCGTCCGCGCCGCCGATCGTGCGCAGCATCGCGTGGCCCGCATGCGCATGCGCATCGATCAGGCCCGGCAGCACGGCCTTGCGGCGCGCGTCGATCGTGCGTGCGGCGCGGTAGCGCGCCTGCAGTTCGTCGGTGCCGCCCACGGCGACGATCCGATCGCCCTTCACGGCGACCGCGCCATGCTCGATCACGCGCCGCTGCGGGTCCATCGTGATCACGCAGCCGTTCGCGATCAGCGTGTCGATCGCTTCGCGGTTGTCCGCTCGGTTGTCCTCGGTCGTCATCGCATAGTGTCCTGTTGTCGTTCGATTGATGTCATTGCCGCCCAGCCGTCCAGTCGTCACGCGGAACCGACCGGCGCAGCAACCCGCGCCTTCAGCCTGCGCTGCCCCGCGCTGATCACGACGAACACCACCGCATTCACCGCGAGCGCGACGAGCCCGGGGTTGATCGACGTCAGCGTGTTCGGCGCGCGCGGGAACAGCGACGCGAGCGTCACGCCATAGGTGTTCGTCATCGCGATCACGATCGCGCCGGCGGCGATCCCCGCGAACGCGCCTTCGCGCGTGCCGAACGGCCGCTTCAGGAAGCTCGATGCGAGCATCGGCACGAGTTGCGTGAGCAGGCTCGACGAGAAGATCGCGAGCGTGACGAACGTCGCGCCGCCGCGCAGCACGAAGTAGACGACCACCAGCGTGAAGATCGGCAGCGCGATCCGCGCGACGCGCGTCACCTCGCGGTCGGTCGCGTTCGGCGCGAAACCTTCGCGGTAGATGTTGCGCGCGATCGTCGTCGACGCGTTCAGCATGATCAGCGAACCCGGCACCAGCGCGGTCAGCAGGCCCGTGCCGCCGACGATGCCGACGAACCATGCAGGAAACGTCTGCTTCACGAGCCGCAGCAGCGCGAGATCGGCCTGCGCGCCTTCGAGCCCGTGCACGATCATCACGGCCGCGAAGCCGACGAGGAACAGGAACGCGATCAGCACCTGGTACAGCGGCATCAGGATCACGTTGCGGCGCAGCGCGCGCTCGTCCTTCGCGACGTAGATCGCGGTGAAGCCGTGCGGATACAGGTAGTAGCCGAGCGACGTGAGCAGGATCGTCGAGTTGTACCAGCTCAGGTTGAAGCCGTGCTCGGGCATGCGCAGCAGTTCGGGATGCGCGGCATCGAGCTTCGCGAACATCGCGCCGAGGCCGCCGTAGTAATGCATCGGCAGGTACAGCCCGAGGAAGATCGCGATCGCGAGGATCAGCACGTCCTTGAAGATCGCGATGCTCGCCGAGCCGTGGATGCCCGACACGACCATGTACACGGCCATCAGCGTCGCGGCGATCCAGATCGCGGCCGCTTGCGGAATCAGCCCGTACGACATCTCCGACACGATCACGCCGAGCCCGCGCAACTGGATCATCAGCAGCGACACCATCGAGAACACCGCGACGACCGACACCAGCACGCCGATCGCGCGGCTGTCGTACTTCGCCGCGAAATAGTCGGCGAACGACACGAGCCCGCGCGCCTTCGCGTAACGCCAGATCGCCGGCAGCATCCAGTAGCCGATCACGAACGCGAGGCAGCCATACGACAGGATGTAGAACGCGGGCACGCCCTTGCTGTAGGTCCAGCCGCTCGCGCCGAGGAACGAGAAGGTCGAGAACGCCTCGCCGGCCATCAGCAGGAACGTGAGCAGCGAGCCGAAGCCGCGGCCGCCGACGGCCCACTGCTCGAGCGTGAGCTTGCGGCCGCGGCGCGCCATCACGCCGATCGCGAGCGCGAACACGGCGAACGCCGCGATGATGAGGATCGATGCGTTCATCGCGCGTCTCCCGGGCGGCCGGCGCGGGCCGTGGCGCGTTCATCGCGCTCGTCGCGTTCATCGCGTTCATCGCGTTCATCGAGATGGAACAGGATCGCGAGGATCGCGGCGGTGGCCGCCATCCAGACCAGGTTCCAGACGAGCAGGAACGGCAGCCCGAACAGCAGCGGCCGCACCTCGGCGAGCGAGCCGCCCGCATACATTCCGACGAACGGCAACGCCGCCAGCAACAGTTTGAGTTTCATGAGTGCCTCCTCCGGAAGACGCGCGTATGCGTCAGAACATCAGAACTTCTGGCGGATGCCGACCACCACCGCCACCTGCGACGTCGTCGACGACGCGCTGTCGGTGCCGTCGATCCACGCCCGGCCGATACCCGACGACGCCTTCTGGTAGAAGCCGTTCACGTACACGTCGGTGCGCTTGGACAGCAGGTACTGCATGCCGGCCGATACCTGGTGATAGTGGCCGCTGTCGCTGGCGCGCGCGACCTGCGTATAGGTGTAGCCGGCCGCGGCCATCAGCGCCGGCGTGATCAGGTAGCGCAGGCTGCCTTCGTAGTTGTTGAAGCGCAGCGCACCGCCCGTCGCCTGCCCGAAGTTCGAGCCCGTGTACAGCAGGCCGAGCGTGGCCGGCCCGATCGCGTAGCTGCCGCCCGCGCCCCAGATCTGCTGGCGGATCGCGTTCCCGAGGCTCGCGCCGAACACCGATGCCGACGCCGGATAGTAGTTGTCCGAAGCAACGGCGCCGCTCGTGCTGACCGCCGGATGGTTCACGCGCGCATACGCGGCGCCCGCGTTGAGCGGCCCGTCCACGTACGTGACGCCCGCGCTCCAGCTGTTGTCGTTCGCGAAGCCGGTCGAGTTGGAGAAGCCGTACACGAGGTTCGCCTGCAGGCCCGCGATCGTCGGCGACACATACTTCACCGCGTTGTTGGTGCGGAACGTGTTGTTGATGTCGTCGTTGTCGAACGGGTGCGTCGAGTACTGCGCGAGGAAGCTGCTCATCTGCAGCGAGCCGAGGATGTCCTGCGTCGAGTTGTACTGGCGGCCGAGCGTCACCGCGCCCCAGTTCGCGCCGCTCAGGCCGACCCACGCAGACCGCCCGAACATCCGGCCGCCCTGCCCGAGCGCGCCGTTCGCGACGTTGAAGCCGTTTTCGAGACGGAAGTTCGCCTTCAGGCCGCCGCCGAGATCCTCGGTGCCGATCAAGCCCCAGCGCGGGCCCGATTCGTTGCCGCCGGTGAATTGCCACAATGCGTGGCCCTTCGCGTTGTTCGTGTAGGTCACGCCCGCGTCGACGATCCCGTACAGCGTCACCGTCGACTGCGCGTGCGCGGCGCCGGCAAACAGCATGACCACCGCTGCGCCCACGCCTGCGGCGCCCGCCTTCCCACCTTTGATTCTCACCATCTCCGTCTTCTCCGCTCCAAACCTGTTCATCGATGTGTTGTGTTTTTTTTGAGCCCGCCCATACGCGCCGATCGGGTTGTATAGACAGTCGCTGGATGGTATCCAGCCGCAATCACATCAAGAAATGAAATGTTCAACTGAGCGGCAGTTGAAAATCGAATGACGAGGAAACGAGCGGGGACGGCGCGCCGCTGCAAGACAAACGAAAGCGCGCGTGTCCGCTGGACATGGCGCGCTTTACTCAGACATGAATGGCTTGCGTAAGCAAGCTGACGAAACGGCGACGCGTGATGCGCCTATGCGGTTTTCCCGGATAGCCCGTGCGATGCGCGCAACGGCATGCGCTCGGGCACCGACCGCTCGGGCCGTGAGCCCGAGCCGTACGCGTCACAACGGCTGGCTGTCGATCCGTAACTGGTTCACGACCGACACGACGCCGTCGACGCCCCGCGCCGCCTCGGCCGCCAGCGCAGCCTGGCCCGTGTCGGACACCGACCCGGCGAGCGTCACGACACCGTCTCGCACGCGCACGAGCACGCGCGTCGCATTCAGCCCCTGCGTGCGGGCCAGTGCCGCGCTCACGCGCCGCATCAGCTTGCGGTCGGCCGCCTTGCGCTGCTTGACGACCGATGCCGCCGGCGCGGCAGCGGCAACCGGCGCGGATGACGGCCCGGCTGGCGCGTCCGATTGCGCCAACGCCGGCGTCAGGGCGGTACAACACGCTGCGATCGCCAGCATGTTGTACGCAACGGACTTCTTCAGGATGTTCATGAGGATTCCTCTTTTCGTAGAATGAGAAAGACGCGGCGTTCAGAAGCGCGTCATCATCCCGAGCGTCACGCCGGTCGTTGCGCTCGCACCTGGCCGCAAACCCAACGCGGCGCGCGTCACGGGGTCGCGCATATAAGCGCCCGTCATGCCGTTGCGATCGAGTTCGACATACAGCTCTGTGCGCTTCGACAGAAAGTACTCGGCAACCGCGTAGACCGTCAGCTTGTTGCCGTCCGCGCCCGGGACGTTGCCGATGCGGCGTGCGATGTCGTAGAAGCCGGCTGCGGAAAACTGCAGGCGCGGCGTCGGCTGCACGAGCAGCGCGAGCGACGGGATATCATCGTGTCGCGTCGGCGCGCCGGCGCGTTGTGCGGTCACGGCCAGCGACGCGTAGCTGGCATACAGGCGCGCGGGCCCGAACTGCAGCGTGCCGCCCGTCTGGATCGTCTGCGCGGATTGCGTGCCGTCGGCGCTGTACGTCTTCGAATAGGACGCGCCGCCCATCACGTTCGCGAACGAGTACATTGCCGCCGCCGAGAAATTCGTGCCGGCACGCGTGTTGCCCGCGACGCCGCCCGGCGAATAGCTCGCGCCGAACCGCAGGCCGCCCGCCTGGCCGAGATACTTGATCGTGTTGTTGAAGCGCGAGTCGAGCGTGAAGAAATTGCCCACGAACTGCACGCCCGGCTCCACTGTCAGCGATTGCCCGCGCCCGCCGAGCGGATCGAGCGCGATGCCGAGATCCTCGGCCGCATTGAACTGGCGGCCGAACGTGAATCGCCCGAACGCGCCCGACACGCCGACATAGGCGGCCTGCGAGAACAGCGTGCCCGGCGTCTTCAACGCGCCGGTGCCGGTGTTGTACGCACCGTCGAGCACGAACAGCGCGGTCGTGCCGCCGCCCAGATCCTCCTTGCCGCGTATCCCGAACTCGTTGCCGGCAATGATGTTGGTGCCGTTGAAGCCGACCTGGCTGCCGCCCTGTTGCCCGTTGACCCATCGCACGCCGCCGCCGACCTGGCCGAACAGCGTCACGCTCGACTGCGCATGCGCGCTCCCCCACAGCGCGCCGATCAGCGCCGCCGCGACCATCTTCTTCATGTCTCCTCCTGCCGCGTCATCGCGCGGCGTGTCGTGGTACTGCTCCCGTCGAAAGGCGCCGCGGCCCGACTGGCAGGCCGTACGCCGAATGCGATGCAATGCGATGTGCGCGGCAAGCGCTAGCGGCCGCACGCGCCGACCGTCGGCGCGGCACGCTCCGTGTCGCCCGCGAGGCGCCGCAGCGACCGCTGCGGATCGAGGCACCAGGCGGCGAACACGCCGCAGGCGATCAGCACGACGCCGCACACGACGCTCGCCTGTTCGAAGCCGCGCGCGACCGACGCGCCGCTCGCCTCGATCAGCATCCCGGTGACGACCGGCGCGCCGAGGCCCGCGAGCGATGCGAAGCCGTTGCTGAGCGCGAGCACGCCGCCGCGCTGGGCATCCGGCGTCACCTCGGCGAGCATCGCGGGGCCGATCGAGTACATCGTCAGCGTAAGGCCGCTGCCGAGCGTCAGCAGCACGAGCTTCGCCGCGCGCGGCAGCTCCGGCACCGGCAGCATGGCCAGCATCGCGCCGGCGATCGCGAGCGTGACCGCGATGAACGTGCCGCGCCCGTGGCGTGACGGCATGCCGCGCGCGAGCAAGGTTTGCGACAGCCAGGCCAGCGCGAGACTGAGCGGCGACGTGACCGCGACGAACAGCGCGAACATGCGCCCCGCCTCGTGCGGCCCGAAGCCGAGCCCGAGCTGCAGGTAGGTCGGCATCCACGTGAGCGTCATCGCGAGAATCCAGTTCGCCGCGAAGTGGCCGAGGAAGTTGCCGAGCACCGTGCGGTCGGTGAGCAGCCGCCCGTACGGCACGCGTTCGCCGCCGGCCGCGCGCGGGCCGCGCGACAGCGTGCCCTCCTCGCCGAGCACCGCCCACGCGATGCACCACACGGCCCCGAGCACCGCCAGCACCGCGAAGTTCGCGCGCCAGCCCCAGTGCGACGTGACGACCGGAATCGCGAGCCCCGCGATCAGCAGGCCGAGCGCGCTGCCCTGGTGCAGCAGCGCGACCGGGAGATTGCGCCGTGTATCGGGAAACCATTTGTAGATCGCGTGCGTCGCGACCGGCGATGCGGGCCCTTCGCCGATGCCGAGCAGCACGCGGCACGCGATGACGACCCAGATCGAGCTCGCGGCGAGCATCGGCAGTTGCAGCAGCGCCCATGCGGCCGCCATCGCGAACAGCAGCCATTTCGCGGGCCAGCGGTTCGCGGCGATACCGCCTGCGACCGCCGCGACCGCGAACAGCCAGTTGAGGCTGCCGCCGATCACGCCGAACTGCGTCGGGCTCAGATGCAGGTCGCGCATCATCGGCACCGACACGAGGCCGAGCACGACCTTGTCGAGAAAATTCACCAGCATCATCAGCGCGAGCATCGTCGCGATGGACCACGCCCGTCCGGGGCGGTACTGCGCACCATTCGTCATGGCTGTCTCCTGAGTATTTATCGTCGGCGGCCGGTGGCGTCGCGCTATCCGCCGCCGTGCTCGCCGGGCGCCGGCACCCGGTCGTCACCATCCGACAGGCCGAGCGAGAACTTCACCGGGAAGCGCACCGCGAGCGACCGGTCGGCCGCCACCTCGCGGGCGACGCCGCGCTCGCGCACGTGCGGATCGTCGAACACCGCGCTCGCGTCGGGCACGCGCGACACCGGCAGCCCGAGCGTGCCGAGCACGCGCATCCAGTCGTCCTGCGTGCGCGTCGCGAAGATCGCGCGCAACAGCGCACCCAGCGCGTGCCGATGCTGCTGCCGGCCCGCGCGTTGCGCGAAGCGCGGTTCGCGCAGCGCCGGATACGCGTCGCCGAGCG
Source organism: Burkholderia sp. HI4860 (assembly GCF_002223045.2). Taxonomy (NCBI): domain Bacteria; kingdom Pseudomonadati; phylum Pseudomonadota; class Betaproteobacteria; order Burkholderiales; family Burkholderiaceae; genus Burkholderia; species Burkholderia sp. HI4860. Next base: position 134,127 of record NZ_NKFO02000001.1, read on the forward strand.
CATCGGCGAACACGGCCCAGAACTTGTCCTCAAGCGTCGCGAGCACGATGTGCCGGCCGTCGGCGGTCTCGAACAGGTCGTTGTCGGGCATCACCCAGCGCGCCGCGTCGGGTGTATCGCGGCCGGTGCGCAGCGCCCACGCGGCCGGCGCGGTCCACGCGAAGATCGCGTCGTGGATCGACACGTCGAGATGCTGGCCGCGCCCGCTCGTGCGGGCGCTCATCACGGCCACCGCCAGCGCGAGCGCGGCGTGCAACGCGGCCGCGTGGTCGGCCAGCCGCACGCGCGGCCGCGCGACGGTGTCATGCAGCTGCGCGGGCACCGACCAGTAACCGGCGTCGGCCAGGAAGTTCAGGTCGTGGCCGGGACGGTTCGCATACGGGCCGTGCTGCCCATAGCCGGTGATCGAGCACAGCACGATGCGCGGGTTCGCGTGCGCCAGCACGTCGTAGCCGAGCCCGAGCCGCGCCATCACGCCGGGCCGGTTGCCTTCGACCACCGCATCGGCATCGCGCACGAGATCGAGAAAGCGTGCGCGGCCGTCGGGCGTCTTCAGGTCGAGCACGATCGAGCGCTTGCCGCGGTTGAACTGCGCGAACGTGTCGGCGCCGAACTGCCGCAACGCATCGCCGCCCGGCGGCTCGACCTTGATCACGTCCGCGCCGAGCTGGCGCAGCAGCGCGCACGCATGCGGCCCGGGCAGCAGTTGCCCGGCATCGACGATCCGCACGCCGCGCAGGCACGACCAGGCCGGCGCGTCGCCGTCACCATCGGCGGCCGGCCACGCGCCACGTGCGTCGTCGTGGGCCGTCATGCAGCGCCTCCCGCGCTGGCCGGCTCGAGAATCGCCTTCGCGATCGTGTTGCGCTGGATCTCGCTGGTGCCTGTCAGGATCCGGAACATCCGCAGCTTGCGGAACGTCTGCTCGACCGGATGGCCGCGCGTGACGCCGACGTTGCCGTGGATCTGCACGGCCTTGTCCGCGACCTCGAAACAGCGCTCCGACACGTAGAGCTTGCAGGCGGCGGCCGTCATCCTCAGGTCGGCGCCTGCATCGGCGAGCGCGGCCGTATGCGCGATCATGCTTTCGCATGCCCACAGCGCGGCGGCCATGTCGGCGAGCATGTGCTGGATCGCCTGGAACCGCGCGATCGGGCCGCCGAACTGCCGGCGCGTGCGTGCGTAATCGAGCGACGCCCGGTACGCGGACATCGCGAGGCCGAGCATCGTCGGGCAATGCAGCAGCCGGTTCACGTTGATGCGCGACATGCCGAGCCGGAAGCCGTTGCCGAGCCCGCCGAACACGTTCTCGCGCGGCACGCGCACGTCGACGAAGCGGAGGTCCGCATCGATGTGCTGGCCGGACATCGGCACGTATTCGTGCTCGACGCTCACGCCGGGCAGGTCGAGATCGACCAGCACGGCCGTGATCTGCGGCGGCGTCGCGGACGCATCGGTCACGCACATCACGATCGCGAAATCGGCGAACGGCGCGCCGCTGATGTAGTGCTTCGTGCCGTTGATCACGAGCGCATCGCCGTCCTCGACCGCCGTGGTGCGGATGCTCATCGCGTCCGAGCCCGAGTGCGGTTCGGTCAGCGCGAAGCACGTCGATTTCTCGCCGCGCATCACCGGCTTGAAATAACGATCGAGCTGCGCGGGCGTCGCGTACTTCAGCATGTTGCCGACGCGCGGCGGCCCGCCGAGTTCGCCGAGCACGTGCGGCGCGAGCGCTGCGCCGCTCGCGGCGAGGTCGGCCTTCAGCGCGCACCCCTCGGCGATCGACAGCCCCTGCCCGCCGATCTCGACGGGCAGGCTCGCCGTATAGAAGCCGAGCGCGGCGGAGCGTTGCCAGACGCGGCGCAGCACGTCGCGCGGCCACACGTCTTCCGAGTCGAGCCGCAACTCGCGCTCGATCGGGCGCAGTTCGTCGTCGACGAAGCGCAGCACGGCCGCGCGCAGCGCGACGAATTCAGGGCGTTGCAGATGATCGAACATGGCGGATTCCTTCAGTTGACGCGGCGCGTGACACCGCGCCAGTACGGCTCGCGCACGAGCTTGCGGGCGATCTTGCCGTTCGCGTTCTTCGGCAGCTCGGCGACGAAATCGATGGAGCGCGGCAGCTTGTAGTCGGCCAGCTGCGCGCGGCAGTGCGCGACGAGATCGTCCGCCTGCGCATCACGGCCGGCGCGCAGCACGACCACGGCCTTCACGGCCTCGCCCCACTTGTCGTCGGGCACGCCGACCACGCAGGCCTCGAGCACGCCTTCGTGCCGGTACAGCGCCGCTTCGACTTCGGTCGGATACACGTTGAAGCCGCCCGAGATGATCATGTCGTGCTTGCGGTCGACCAGATAGATGAAGCCGTCGCAATCGGTGCGCGCGAGGTCGCCCGTGTGCAGCCATCCGTCGACCAGCACCTCGCGCGTCAGCTCCGGCGCATTCCAGTAGCCCTGGAACACGTCCGCGCCGCGAATCACGATCTCGCCGATCGCGTCGCCTTCGACTTCGCGCCCGTCGGCATCGACCACCCGCACCTCGGTTTCGCCGAGCGGCCGGCCGCACGATCCAAGCCGCTCGCGATCGTGCAGCAGCGCGTGCGCGTGGTCGGCGATGCCGAGCCGCGTGACGCCCGACGTCGATTCGCTCGCGCCGTAGCCCTGCGACAGCACGGGGCCGATGCGCGCCCACGCTTCCTCGATGCGCGCCGGCGCCATCGGCGCCGCGCCGTAGCCGAGCACCTTCAGGCTGCGCAGGTCGGCCTGCGCGAGCTCCGGCGCGTTCAGCAGCATGTTGACCATCGCCGGCACCATGAACGTGTGCGTGATGCGCTGGCGCGCGACCTCGGCGAGGAAATGCGCGGGCTCGAACACGTCGAACAGCACGAGCGTCGCGCCGCAGAACAGGTAGGGCTGCATCAGCATCCCGGACGCATGCGTGATCGGGCCGATCAGCGCGAGCCGGTCGCCGGGCTGCGCGGGGCGGTCCATCCCCAGCACGATCTTGCGCAGCGACGCGAGGCGGTTGCCGTAGCTCTGCATCGCGGCCTTGATGCGCCCCGTCGAGCCGGACGAGAAATGCAGCACGGCGAGGTCGTCCGGCGCCGGCTGGTAGTCGGACGGCATATCGCTGCCCTGTGCGACCAGCGTGTCGTAGTCGAGATAGCCGGTCGTCGCGCCGCCGATCGACACGAACCGCTCGACCGACGAAAAGCCCGGCGAATCGGGCGTGTAATCCGTGTAGCCGCGCCCGCCGATGAACGCGGCGGGCGCGCAGTTGCCGACGACGTCGGCCGCCTCGGCTGCCGTGAAGCGCGGATTCAGCGCGGCTTTCACGAGGCCGGCCTTGTACAGCGCGCATTCGATCTCGACGAGCTCGATGCAGTTGCGCGCCTGCACGGCGATGCGGGTGCCGGGTGCGAAGCCGAGGCCGCGCAGCGCATTCGCGAGCCGTGTCGAGCGCTCGTCGAGCTGGCGGTACGTGACGGCGCGGTCGCGGTGGATCACGGCGGGCTGGCTGCCCCAGTAGCGGGCCGCGCGCCGCAGGAAGTAGGCGAAGCTCAAAACGATTCTCCTGGTCGAACAGTGCCGCCAGTCTGTAAGATGCCCAGGCATCACCACAATGCATCACCGGATATAAAGTCATAACCGACAGGAATCCCCCGATGGATACGCGCGATCTGGAGTACCTGCTGGCCGTCGAGCGGCACGGCAGCATCGGCAAGGCCGCCGAGGCGCTGGGGCTGTCGCAGCCGGCGCTCACGAAAGCCGTGCAGCGGCTGGAAGGGCAAGTCGGCGTGACGCTGTTCGAGCGCACCGCGAACGGGATGACGCCGACGCCGGCCGGCGCACGCTTCGTCGCGCGGGCGCAGCGGATCGCGCTCGAGTTCGATGACGCGCTGCAGGAGATGCGCGCGATCCGCGGCGGCGAGCAGGGCGTGGTGCGGATCGGCTACTCGCCGACCGTGCCCAATGCGTTCGTGCTCGGCGCGTGCCGGCAACTGATCCGCGAGCGGCCGGCCGCGCGGCTGCGGTTGCGCTGCCGGCTCGCGCGCGAACTGCTCGACTTGCTGGCGGCCGGCGAGCTCGATCTCGTCGTCGCGCCCGAACCGCAGCAGCAGGACGCCGGCCTCGACACCATCGCGCTGTTCGACGACCGGCTGGCGGTGCTCGCCGACGCCGCGCACCCGCTGCAGCGCAAGCGCGGGCTCACGCTCGCGGATCTCGCCGACCAGGAATGGCTGCTGCCGGAAGCGACGATTCCCGTGCGGCACCGGATCGACGACGCGTTCCGCGCACGCGGCCTGCCCGCGCCGCGCCTGCGCATCGAGACGGACTTCGGCAATACGTCGCTGCTGCAGTTGTTGCGCGGTACGCCGCTGCTGTGTGTCGGCGGCGCGGATGCGCTCGACCAGGTGACCGGGTTGCGCGCGCTCGACCTGCGGGCCGGCGAGCTCGACCTCGACCGCCGCATCGGCGCGATGCACCGGGCAGGCGCGTACGTGCCGCCGCTGGCGCAGCGGATGATCGCGCTGCTGCGGGAAAGCGTGGGGTAGGCGCGGGGACGCGCCGCGACCATCATTTGCGGGAGTGATGACCCTCCCCTTTTTCTGCGGATTTGACCGGGGGCACGGTGCCGACAACACTAGCCCGCAGTGCTGCACAGACGGCACGCGCCTGCCTTCCCCTTCAGAGTCCGCCATGTATCCAACCGACACCGTGCAATCCCCGAGCGCCGCCCGGCCGCTCGCCGACCGGCAACTGCGCCGGATCGTCATCGCCTCCGTCGCCGGCAACGCGATGGAGTGGTACGACTTCTTCGTGTACGGCACGGCCGCGGCGCTCGTGTTCGGCCATGTGTTCTTCCCGCCCGGCGCATCGGCGCTCACGGGCAGCCTCGCCGCGTTCGCGGCCTTCGCGCTCGGCTTCGTCGCGCGGCCGCTCGGCGGGATCGTGTTCGGCCACGTCGGCGATCGCTACGGGCGCAAGGCGTCGCTCGTGTGGACGCTGCTGATCATGGGCGCATCGACCTTCGCGATCGGCCTGCTGCCGACCTATGCGCAGATCGGCGTGTGGGCGCCGGCCGCGCTCGTCGTGCTGCGTCTGCTGCAAGGCATCGCGTCCGGCGGCGAATGGGGCGGCGGCGTGCTGATGATCAGCGAGAACGCGCCGCCGGAACAGCGCGGCTACTACGCCGCGTGGAGCCAACTCGGCGTGGGCGGCGGCTTCGTGCTGTCGTCGGCCGCGTTTCTCGCCGCGCAGGCGCTGCCCGACGACGCGTTCCGCACCTGGGGCTGGCGGCTGCCGTTCCTCGCGAGCGTCGTGATCTTCGCGATCGGCATCTACATCCGCCGCCATCTGCCGGAAAGCCGCGACTTCGAGCAGGCCGGCAAGCGCGGCGCGCACACGCACCTGCCGATCGTCGAATGCATTCGTCGCCATCCGAAGGAAATCCTGCTCGCGATGGGCTTGCGCGTGGCCGAGAACGGCGGCGCGTACATCTTCCTGGCGTTCTCGCTCGTCTACGGCAAATACGTCGGCATCCCGAACGGCGTGATGCTGACCGGCGTGATGATCGCGATGATCGTCGAGATGGGCGCGATGCTCGCATGGGGCAAACTATCCGACCGGATCGGCCGCAAGCCCGTGTACCTGATCGGCGCGCTGAGCCTCGTCGCGTGCGCGTTCCCGTTCTTCTGGTTGCTCGACACGCGCGTGACGCCGCTCGTGTGGCTCGCGCTCACGGTCGGCACCGCCGTGAGTCACGGCGCGATGATCGGCACGCTGCCCGCACTCGTCGGCGAGCTGTTCAGCACCGAGGTGCGGTACTCGGGCGTCGCGCTCGGGCATGAAGTCGCGTCGATCTTCGCGGGCGGGATGTCGCCGCTGATCGCGACCGCGCTGCTCGCGCGCTATCACGCGTCGTGGCCGGTGTCGCTGTTTCTCGTTGCGCTCGGCCTCGTGACCGTCGCGACGCTGTGCGTGATGCGCGAGACGCACGTCGCGCCTGACGCCGCCACGCGCGGCGATACGGCGTGAGCGTGCTGCACGCGTCGGCCGCATCCGTGCCTTCGACGTTTGCGGCGGGTGAGCAGCTTACCCGCTCGCGGTGCCGCGTACGCGCATTCGCGGCACCGCGAGCGCGCGCGGCCGGGTCGTTCGCGCCAGTCGCGCTACTCGCGCGGGTCGCGCCGCCCGCCGTCGAACACCGGCGCCAGTCCCAGGTGATCGAGCAGCCGCGCGAATTCGCCGAGCCGCTGCCGCACGTACGCGGGCACATCCACGTCCGCATAGTCGTGGAAGCCGGCCCCCGTGCGCACACCGTCGCGCCCGGTTTCCATGTTGCGCGCGACGCTCGCGGCCGGCGCGAAGCGCGGGCCGATCTCGCCCGCCAGGTACTGCGACGCGTAGTACAGGATGTCGCAGCCGCCCCAGTCGATGAATTCGAGCAGCCCGAGCACCGCGAAGCGCGGGCCGAAGCCCGTGCGGATGGCCGTATCGATATCCTCCGCGCTCGCGACGCCCTCCTCCACCATCCGCGCGGCCTCGTTCATCGCGAGCGCCTGGATGCGCGGCACGATGTAGCCGGGCGCCGGCCCGCAGATCACCGGCTTCTTGCCGACGCGCTCGAGCAGCGCGGCGAGCGCGTCGACCACCGGCTGATCCGTCAGATCGCTGCGGCTGATCTCGACGAGCGGCATCAGCAATGCCGGGTTCAGCCAGTGCGCGTTCAGCATCCGTTCGGGGTGCACGACATGGCGCTGCAAGTCGGTGACGACGAACGTCGACGTGGTCGACGCAATCGTTGCGCGCGCATCGACATGCTCGCCGAGCCAGCGCAGCGCGTCGGCCTTCGCGTCGAGCACTTCGGGCAGCGCCTCGAACACGACGTCTGCATCACGCACGGCTTCCGCGGCGCCATCCCGGGAAACGATCGCGATGCGCGCGACGACCGCCTCGGCCCGCGCGGCATCGATGCGGCCGAGCGCAACCTGCGCGTGCAGCGGCCTCGCGATCTCGTCGCGCGTGCGCTCGTCGAAGGCGCTTCGGCCGGCCGCATCGCGCCGCTTGAAGTCGATCAGCGTCACGTCGAGCCCCGCGAACGCGAACACGAGCGCGATCCCCTGCCCCATGCGCCCCGCGCCGAGCACGTGCACGCGCGTCAATTTGACGGCGCTCATGCTGAAACTCCCGCGATGCCCGAGAGGCCCTTGTCGAGCAGCGCACGCATCGCGTCCTTCGACAGCGCCGCGATCCCGAGCCGCTCCAGCGTGCGCCCTTGCGCATACAGGTCGCGCACCGCGACCGCACTCGCGATGCTCAGCAGCCCCTGCGCGACCGGCGTCGGCACACCGGCCCAGCGCCCGCACGACACGATGAACGACAGCCCGAGCCGGGTGTCCTCGAGCATGTAGCGATGGGCACGCAGATCGATCTTCTCGCGCCAGTCGCCGCTATCGGTCAGCTTGCCGTGCGCGCCGCGCCCATACATCCATTCGTCGCCATCGGCCGCATAGTGATCCGCGAGCGGGAAATGCGGCGCGCGGTAACCGAGCGCTTCGCGCACCGCGATGCGTTCGGCATCCAGCGCATTCGTCACGCGGCGGATCGACGGCTGCGTGCCTTCGTTGTGGATGTCCCATGCGTCGAAGTGTTCGAGCGGCCCTGCGTTCATCAGGATCAGCGGCGGATGGATCACGGGCCCCGCGTTCATCAGCGCACCGGACAACGCATCCTCGACCGGCTCGACCGACGGATAGCCCGCGCGCAGCATGTCGAACGCCCAGCCGGCCGCGTTCGCGGGAAATACACCGGTCGGCAAGCGTGTCGCATAGGCGCTGATCACGACGTCGTTGTCGCCATGCTTGCGCACGAGGTACGGCAGCGTGCCCGTCTCGGCGAACGCGACGCGCGAACGGTTGCCGGCATCGGCCGCCGCCTGCGCGAACACGAAGCTGCCGAACGTGCCGGGCGGCAGGAACACGACCTGGCCGTCCTCCAGCAGCGGCGCGACCTGCGCGGCGAGCGCTTCGTGCGACGTAGCCGGCAGCGGCACCACGACGAGTTGCGCACCGCGCAGCGCGGCCGCGAGATCGCCGGTCAGGCGGATCGCACCCGGCGCATCGCCGAGCGGCACCGCGCGCGTGCCGCGATAGTCGGTCACGTTCAGCACGCCAAGCTCGCGCAGCCGCGCATGCGGCTCGCGGTCGCGCCGCCACCACGTCACGTCATGGCCCTTCTCGAGCAGGTCGATCGCCGCCGCATGGCAGCCGTGGCCGCCGCCCAGAACACATACCTTCATCGTCTTCTCCCGGTGATTGAGTGTTTCCGAGACTACGCGGCCGCTTTCGCCGCGTCGCTTCAAAACGCGCAACGGCGCGCCCGTTCGCGCAACGCAATCGCGGCGATGTGCATGCCGCCGCGCCCGCCGCATCCGCTACGAGGTCCGTGAATGGATATCGCCCTGTCCCGCCATGCGCCGAACCGGCTCGGCACGCTGCACGCCCCCGACGAAGTCGAACGCGCGGTCGCGCACCGGCTCGGGCCGCACCGGATGGCCGCACGCGGCCGCGATCCGTTTCATGCGGAGCTGTACGAAGTGCCGCTGCATCACGGCGCGCTGCTCGAACTCTGCTACGGCCGCGAAACGCGCATCGATTTCGGCGACGACGCCGACCACTTCCTGTTCAGGCTGACGCTCGCCGGTGCATGCGAGCTGCAGGCCGGCAGCGTCGTCGCGCGCGCCGGCCCCGGCGAGCTGACCGTGTCGTCGCCCGCGCTCGCGAGCCGCCTGAGCACGAGCCCCGATTGCCGCAACCTCGTGCTGCGGCTCGAACGCGGCGCGCTCGAACGCAAGTTGCAGGACATGCTGCAGGCCACGCTCACGCGGCCGCTGCAATTCGACCTCGCGGCCGGTGGCACCGGCGCGGGCGCCGCGCTGCTGCTGCCGACCTTCGAATACCTGTGCCGGCTCGGCGCGCAACCGGGCATCGGCACGGCCGCGACGACCTTCGGCGCCGACCTCACCACGTGGCTGATGTCGCTTCTGCTCACGCACCTGCCGCATTCGTACAGCGACGCGCTCACGCGCGGCACGCCGCCGCTACCGGCGCACGTGCGGCGCGCGTGCGATCACGTCGATGCGCACCTCGGCGAACCGCTCGCACTCGCCGCGCTGGCGGCCGTCGCGGGCGTCGCGCCGCGCACGCTGCAGCACGCGTTCCGCGCGTTCCTGCACACCACGCCGGCCGCCTACGTGCGCGAATGCCGGCTCGCCGCCGTGCACGCGGCGCTGCAACGCGGCGACGCGCGCAGCGTGACCGACGTGCTGATCGCGCACGGCATCCATGGTTTCGGCCATTTCGCGAAGGCGTATGCGCGGCGTTACGGCCACGCGCCTTCGGTCACCGCGAGGCAACCCCGATGACGCACTCCGCACCCGGCCGCCCGGCGGCCCCGGCCCGCACCGAATCCGCGCCGCACGACAACGACCCGTCCGAGTTGCGCGTGCAGGATCTCGATCTCAACTTGCTGAAGACGTTTCGCGCCGTGTACGAGGAGCGGCATGTCGGCCGCGCGGCGCTGCGGCTCGGCGTCACGCAGCCGTCCGTCAGCTACGCGCTCGGCCGGCTGCGGCTGATGTTCCGCGACGCGCTGTTCGTGCGCACCGGCACCGGCGTCGAGCCGACGCCGCGCGCGCAGCGGCTCGCGCTGTCGGTCGACAAGGCGCTCGCGATCCTGCAGGACGTGCTCGACGAAGGCTCGCGCTTCACGCCCGACAGCACGCAGCGCGTGTTCCGCCTGCACATGAGCGATTTCGCGGCGAGCGCGTTCCTGCCGACGCTGCTCGCCGCGTTCGACCGCCGCGCGCCGGGCGCGGTGATCGAGACGCTGCACGTCGACGAATGCCAGCTCAATGTCGCACTCGAATCGGGGCGCATCGACTTCGCGCTCGGGCATTTCGCCGATGCGTCGAGCCACTTCCAGCGCACCGCGCTGCTGCACGAGCGCTGCGTGCTGCTGATGCCGCGCCGCACCGCGCAGCGCGTCGCGCTATCCGACGATTACGTGCTCGACGGCGACGCGCCCGACACGCTGCGCTTCGTCGCGGTCACGTCGCACCCGCAATCGATGCAGTTGCTGGAGCGGCACGGGCTGATGCCGCGCGTGCGCGCGGCGCTCCCCGATTTCCTGGTGGTGCCCGCGCTGCTGCAGGACGGCGACTATGCGCTGATCCTGCCGGAGACGATCGCGATCACGTTCGCGGCGCGACAGCCGTGCGCGCTGTACGAGATCGCCGGTGCGAGCGAATGGGCCGTCAACGCGTACTGGCACCGGCGCTTCGACGCCGACCCCGGCCATCGCTGGCTGCGCGCGCTGCTGCTCGAACTGTTCAACATCGGCGAGCTGGCGCCGTTCGATGCATGGCTCGCGCCGCAGCCGCCCGCCTGCGCGTAGCGGCGCAAGCGGGAAGGCACGCGGCCCCGGAGCGGCCGAAGCGCTCAGAACGCCGTGAGGATGCCCGCGACGATCGAACTCGCGGTCGCGCCCGGCTTCGCGACCGCGACACCGCCACCCGCCGCGCCGTTCACGACGAAGCGCGCATGCGCGCCGTTGCGCACCATCGCGGCGCCCGTGTACAGCACCGTGCGCTTCGACAGCGGATAGTCGAAGCGGATGCCGTACGAATCGGCGTTGCCGTCGCTGTCCGCGACCTTGCGGTAGTGGCCCACGCTCAGCAGCAGCGACGCACGCCCGATCGGCACCGTCGCGCTCAGCTCCATGATGTCGCTGTGCGGATACGCGCTCTGGCTGTCGATCGCGGTCGCGACGTCGGGGCCGCCGCGATGGCGCATGTACAGCGCGGCGACCTTCACGACGCTGAAATCGTACGAAATCGCGCCGAGCGTGTAGTTGCCGTTCGCGGCCGGGCTCGTGTCGCCGAGAGCGGATGCCGCCACCGGGCTGAACTTCTGCTGCATGTAGTCGACGTCGACAGACAGGCCGCCGCGCGCGTAGTTGAGCCCCGCGCCGTACGTATCGCCGAGCGTCGCCGGCTGGCCGGCCGCGCCGTTGGTGCCGCGCGCGGCCATCGCGCGCAGCATCAAGCCCGCATAGCGCGGCGACGTGTAGCGCATCGAGTTGCGCACGCGCAGGAACGCGGGCCCGACGAAGTTGTTCGTCGCATTGCCCCACGCGAGCCCCGCGCCGAGGCCCGGCAGACTGTACGTGACGAGCGTCGTGTGCAGGATCGTGTACAGCTCGCCGAACTGCACGCCGCCGAACGGCCCCGTGATGCCGACCCACGCCTCGCGGCCGAACAGTGCGCTGCTGTTCGACAGTGCGCCGCTTGCCGCGTTGAAGCCATCTTCCAGCTTGAAGATCGTCGCGTAGCCGCCGCCGAGATCCTCGACGCCCTTCAGCCCCCACTGCGACGCCCACAGGTTGCCGCTGCCCATGCGCGTCACGTGGTTCGGCCCGGCGTTCGCGTATTCGATCGCGGTGTCGATGCGGCCGTAGAGCGTCACGCTCGATTGCGCGAAGGCGGGCAGCGCCGCGCAGGCAAGCAGCGCGGCAAGCGGTACGGCAAGCCGGTCGGCCCGCCCGTTCGGTTGGTTCATCGTCGTCGTCCCGTAGAGTTTGCGGCGCCGGTCGGCGTTGCGCCGTGTGGTGTGAAGCGCGTTCGCCGCGAAGGGCCAACGCTGCCGATCAAAAACGGGCCGAGTCTAGGAACGACAATTTCGGACGTCGACGCAATGCGCTCTATAACGCTTATAGATGCGCCGCATGATGCACGTGCGCCCCGCCGCAGGCGCGCTGCGCGGCGGCCGGCGCGCGCGACCCTGGTGTTTTCTTTATCCGGGTCGGTAAATGCCCGTGTGGTGCGGCTGTCACTCCGGCTATGGCGGCCGAATTTGGCCGACTACGCTGCGTCTCCGACACGTGCCCCCGCACGCTTTCGCGCCGCGACGGCGCCCGGCCCGCCAGGCCGCTGCCGCGCTTTTCACCGCCCGCTCCTGGAGAATCCGCATGTCCGCATCCACGGCCCGCGCTGCCGACGGCAAGCGCTATACGTACGAATGGTATGTCGTCGTCATCTGCATGCTCGCGTACGTCTTTTCGTTCGTCGACCGCCAGGTCCTCGTGCTGATGATCGAGCCGATCAAGCGCGATCTGCATCTGTCCGACACGCAGTTCAGCCTGCTCAACGGCTTCGCGTTCTCGCTGTTCTATGCGGTGATGGGGCTGCCCGTCGCGTATCTCGCCGACCGCTATGCGCGCCCGCGGATCATCTCGCTCGGCATCGCGCTGTGGAGCGTCGCGACTGCCGCGTGCGGGCTCAGCCAGCATTTCGTGCAGATGTTCATCGTGCGGATGGGCGTGGGTGTCGGCGAAGCCGCGCTGTCGCCCGGCGCGTACTCGATGCTCGCCGACTACTTCCCGAAGGAGAAGCTCGGGCGCGCGATCGCCGTGTATTCGCTCGGCTCGTTCATCGGCGGCGGCGTCGCGTTCCTGATCGGCGGCTACGTGATCGCGCTGCTCAAGCATGCGAGCGCGTTCACGCTGCCGGTGGTCGGGCAGGTGCATGCGTGGCAGGTCACGTTCCTGATCGTCGGGCTGCCGGGGATCCTCGTGGCACTGCTGTTCGCCGCGACCGTGCGCGACCCGCAGCGCAAGGGGCTCGCTCAGGATCGCTCGGGCGCCGTGCGGCGCGTGTCGATGCGCGATTCGCTGCGCTTCGTCGGCACGCATCGCGCGACTTTCTCGTGCCACTACCTCGGCTTCTCGTTCTACGCGATGACGCTGTACTGCCTGCTGAGCTGGACGCCCGCGTTCTATATCCGCCACTTCGGGATGACGGCCGTCGAAGCCGGCTACACGCTCGGCATCGTGCTGCTGGTCGCGAACACGGCCGGTGTGTTCTGCGGCGGCTGGCTCAACGACTGGCTGCTGCGGCGCGGCCGCGAGGATGCGCCGATGCGCGCCGGTGCGATCGGCGCCGCGTGCATGGTGATCCCCGCGACGCTGTTCACGCAGCTCGACTCGCTGCCCGCATCGCTCGCGATGCTCGTCGTCGCGATGTTCTTCGCGTCGTTCCCGATGCCGACGTCCACCGCCGCGATGCAGACGCTCGCGCCGAACCAGATGCGCGCGCAGATCTCCGCGCTCTTTCTGCTCGTGTCGAACCTGATCGCGCTCGGGATCGGGACGACCGTCGTCGCGCTGTTCACCGATCGCGTGTTCGGCGCGCCGGCGGCGGTCGGTCATTCGATGTCGATCGTCAACGTCGCGGCGGCCACGCTCGCCGCGCTGCTGCTCGCCGCCGGGTGCCGGCACTATCGCCGCAGCCTCGACCGCGAACGCGGTCTTGCGTCGGCCACCGCGCCGCACGCCGCCGAAGCGGGCAACGCGATCGCCGCGCGCTGAACACCGGGCGAGATCGGGCGCAATCAGGCGCAATCGCGCCGCCCGACCATCATCCATCTCACTGATTCAGGCATCAGTTTTTAATCGATTTGATTTATGCGATGCCCCTCCCTATTCTCGATCGCATGACGGCGCGGTGCCCGCCGCGCCGCGTTTCCCCTACCCCACGGATTGACCCATGCAAGCGAACCGCCACCAAGTCCGGATCGACGCGCTGATCGACGCGGCGCAGGACATCCGCTGTTTCCGGGTGTCGCGCGTCGACGGCCAGCCGTTCGACGCGTACGAACCAGGCGCCCATATCGATGTGACCGCACCGTCCGGTATCACGCGGCAGTACTCGCTGTGCGGCAACCCCGACGAGCGCGGCAGCTACCTGTTCGCGGTGAAGAAGGAAGCGCAGTCGCGCGGCGGCTCGCGTTCGCTGCACGACGACGTGCAAATCGGCGCCGAGCTGTCGATCGGCGTGCCGCGCAACCTGTTTCGTCTGACGGATGACGCGAGCGAGCACGTGCTGATCGCGGCCGGCATCGGCATCACGCCGCTGCTGTCGATGGCGTATGCGCTGCATCGGCGCGGCGCACGCTACCGGCTGCACTACTTCGCACGCAGTCGCGAGCATGCGGCCTTCGTCGACGAATTGTCGGCCGAGCCGTTCGCGTCGCACGTGACGTTCCACTACGGCATCGAGCCCGTCGCGCTCGCGGCCGAGCTGGGCCGCTGCGTCGAATCGGTCGACGCGCGTGCCCATGTTTATACATGCGGCCCGGGGCCATTCATGGATGCGGTCGTCGCGGCGGCCGCGACGTGCTTGCCGGAAGATTCGATCCATCTCGAACGCTTCGCGGCGGAACCGGCCGCCGCCGATGCGGGCAATGCCGATGCCGGCGCCGGCCCGGCCGCCGACGGTTTCGAAGTGCGCCTCCAGCGCAGCGGGCAATCGGTACGCGTCACGCCCGACACGTCGATCGTCGACGCGCTCGCACGCATCGGCATCGAAGTCGACACGTCATGCGGCGAAGGCGTGTGCGGCACCTGCATGGTGCCCGTGATCGACGGCGAGCCCGATCATCGCGACCATTGCCTCAGCAAGGCCGAGCGCGCGAGCAACACGGTGATCTGCTGCTGCGTGTCGCGTGCGCGCTCCGCGGTGCTCGTGCTCGATCTCTGATGCGCGAGGTTCGGGCGACGTCTGTCAAGGACGTCGCGCGCGCTCGAACGGCTCGATGCATTCGGCCAGCTACGCGCGCCTCCAACGCACTGCCCGCGCTCTCGTGGATCACACGTCGCCGACACGCTCGACAAGCTTGACCAGCCGCGTGCGCATCCGCGCGCTGCCCTTGTCCTCATGCGTCACGCGTCGTCGCGCGATCCGATCCGCTCGGCAAGCAACGCGTGCAACTGGGCGTTGCTGGCGCGCTCATCGATCACACGTCATCGAACCGCTCGACGAGCTCGGCCAGCAACGTGCGCATCCACGCATTGCCTTCGTCTTCATGAAAATGTTCGTGCCAATGCATCGTCACCGGCGCGGGCGGCAGCGTGACGGGCAGGTCATAAAGCCGGAACGCATTGTCGCGGTTCAGGATCTGCGCGAGCCGCTTCGGCAGCGTCGCATACAGATCGGTGACCGACAGCACGCTCGGCAGCGCGACGAAATGCGGCACTTCGAGCGCGATGTTGCGGCCCACGCCCTGCGCGCGCAACGCATCGTCGAGCGCGTGGTGGCTGTGCTCGACCGATTTCACGTTGATGTGCGCGGCGCGCACGAATTGCTCGAGGCTCAGCGCGGCGCCGCTCGGCACCCCGCGCCGGCGGCCCGTCATGCACACGTAGGTTTCCTCGAACAGCGTCTGGTGGCGCGTGCGCGGCATCAGCTCCGGCAGGTTGCCGATCGCGAAATCCAGCCGGCTCGCGCGCAGCGCTTCCTCGATCTCCTCCACCGGCAGCGGCTGCACGCTCAGCGTCACGCGCGGCGCGCGCTCGCGCAGCGCCTGGCAGATCGCCGGCAGGTACGCCATCTCGCCCGCGTCCGACAGCGACAGCCGGAACGTGCGCGTGCTGGTGGCCGGATCGAAGCGCTCCGCGTAGCGCAGCGCCACGCGCACCATGTCGAGCGCCTTGCCGACGATGCCCGCGAGTTCGAGCGCGACCGGGGTCGGCTGCATACCCGCGCGCGTGCGCACGAACAGCGGATCGTCGAACAGCGTGCGTAGCCGGCCGAGCGAATAGCTGACGGCCGGCTGCGACAGCGCGAGCCGCTCGCCGGCCTTCGTCAGGCTGCGTTCCTCGACGATCGCCTGGAATACGCGCAACAAATTCAGATCGAGATGATCGACCGATGTCATGACCGCCTCCATTATTTGCCGCATTTATTGATCCGCCAATTTTAGATCAATTTGACGGATATGTAGTGGGAGACGAGACTGGGTACTCGACACCGCGCGCTGCGCGGCCCGATTTCGCGACTCTTTCCCCCACACGACGATGAGCGACATTTCCTACCAGACGATCGACACCAGCGCGTTGCATGGCCTCGCGCAACCCGACCGCATCGCGCCCGCGATGTATCACGATCCCGCGCTGTTCGAAGCCGAGCTCGACCGCATCTTCTACCGCACCTGGATCTGGGTCGCGCACGAAAGCGAGCTGCCGAACCCGGGCGACTTCATCACGACGACGATCGGCCGCCAGCCGGTGATCGTCGTGCGCGACAAGACCGGCGAGATCAACGTGCTGCAGAACCGCTGCCGCCATCGCGGTGCGACCGTGTGCGAATCGCACAAGGGCAACGCGAAGGGCTTCACGTGCCCGTATCACAGCTGGTCGTACGCGCTCGACGGCACGCTGCGCGCGCTGCCGTACGGCGACGGCTACGAAGGCGTGTGCGAGAAAGGCGACCTGCCGCTCGTGAGGCTGCGCGTCGGCGTGTACCAGGGGCTGATCTTCGCGAGCTTCAACGATGCGATCGAATCGCTCGAGGATTTCCTCGGCGGCGCGAAGCCGTGGATCGACCTGTTCATGAAACAGGGCGCCGGCTACCCGATCAAGGCGAACGGCGAGCACAAGTTCAAGTTCAAGGGCAACTGGAAGATCCAGCTCGAGAACACGACCGACCTCTATCACTTCCCGGTCGTGCACAAGTCGTGGATGAAGTCGATCGACGACGAGACGGCCGCCGCGATCACGAGCTTCATGACGAGCGAGGACGCGTTCTGCCGCGGGCTCGGCAACGGCCACAGCCTCGCGGTGCTGATGCCGGAGCTGATCGACCTCGACGAAGACGACGGCGCGCCGCTGCCCGAGCGCTTCGCGCCGCTCGCGGCGACGCTCGCCGAGCGCCACACGCCGGAGGAAGTGCGCCGCATCGTGCGTTCGCTGATGGGCGTCGGCTTCAACCTGAACCTGTTCCCGAACCTCGCGCTGTCGATGGCGTTCTTCCGCGTGCTGCGGCCGATCTCCGCGAACGAAACCGAGATCCGCCACGTCGCGCTCGCGATGGACGGCGGCCCGGACGAAGCGAACCGCGAGCGGCTGCGCATCCACGAACACTTCCAGGGCCCGTTCGGTTTCGGCAGCCCCGACGACGCGGAAGCGTGGGAGCGCGTGCAACGCGGCGCGCATGCGGGCCCCGACGTGCCGATCCTCGTGAATCGCGGGCTGAACCGCGAAACGACCGCCGCGAACGGCGAAAAGACCGCGCATGCGACCGACGAGACCGGCATGCGCGAGGCCTACCAGCAATGGCGCAAGATGATGGAGCAACAATAATGGACGACCGCAACGCCCTCTTTTCCGAGCAGACCTTCGCCCGCGCGGTCGAATTCGTGTGGCGCGAAGCCGAGATGCTCGACCGCCGCGACTATCGCGCGTGGCTCGACATGTGGGACCCGGCCGGCCACTACGTGGTGCCGATCGATCCCGATACGACCGACTTCGCCGCCACGCTGAACTACGTGTTCGACGACCACGACATGCGCGAGAAGCGCGTGCAGCGGATGGTGTCCGGCTATTCGGCGTCGGCGACCGACGCGGCGCGCACGGTGCGCACCGTGTCGCGCTTCACGCTGGAAAGCGGCAGCGCCGACACCGTGGAACTGAAATCGGCGCAGGTCGTCGTCGCGTACAAGCGCGGCGTCGCGACGCTGTTCGCGGCCGACGTCACGCACAAGCTGCACGTCGATGCGGAAGGCGAGATGCGGATCGCCGAGAAGGTCGTGCGCCTGATCGATTCGACCGAAGCGCTCAGCGCGATCGGCTTCCTGCTGTAAGCGGCCGCCGGTTCGCCGTCGCCGGCGCAACGGTGAGCCGGTCACCTTCACCTTTGAGCGATCACCGGTTTGCCGTCGCCAACGCAACGGTGAGCCGGTCACCTTCACCTTTGAGCGACCACCGGTTTGCCGCCGCCAGCGCAACGGTGAGCCGGTCACCTTCACCTTTCCCGACGACCATGCCCACACTCGAAGTTTTCCTGCCGGCCGGCCATGACGACGCCCGCAAGGCCGAACTGATCGCGCGGCTGACCGGTGCGACCGTCGAATCGATCGGCGCACCGATCGATTCGGTGCGCGTGTTGCTGACCGAATTGCCGGCGACGCACATCGGCCTCGGCGGCCGCAGCGCCGCCGACGGCGCACCACCATTGCTGCCCGTGATCGTCGCGATCCTGATCGCCGGCCGCACCGACGAACAGAAGCGTGCACTAATCGCCGCGCTGTCGGAGACGAGCGCCAGCGTGCTCGACGCACCGCTGCAAGCCACCCGCGTGATGATCAAGGACATCCCGAACACCGATTTCGGCATCGGCGGGCAAACCGCACGGGCGCTCGGGCGCTGATCATGCGTTGCGCGCGTGCCTGCCCGCTCATGCACCGCGGCCGCCGGGCGGCCGCGGCATCAAGCATTCCCTTGCTAAGTTGCGTCCGCCCGAGCCTTCGTCGCGACAAGCGGCAGCGTCACGCGGCAGTCGAGCCCGCCGCCAGCGGCCGGGCTCGCAGCGATCCGGCCGCCGTGGCGCGTGACGATGCTCTTGCACAGCGACAGCCCGATTCCGTTCCCACCGGCCTTCGACGACGAGAAGCCGTCGAACAGCCGGTCGTGCGCATCGGCCGCGATACCCGGGCCGTTGTCGATCGCGCGCAACTCCGCATCTCCGCCGACGTTCGCGGTACCGAGCGTCAGCGTGCGCGGCACACGCTCGCAACCGGCGAACGCCTCGATCGCGTTGAACGCGAGATTCAGGATCACCTGCCCGATCAGCACGCGCTCGCAGCGGATCGGCAGCGGCGCGTCGGCCTGCACGATCGTGACCGTCACGCCGGCCTCCTTCGCGCGCAGCTCGATGAAATACGCGACGTCCGCGAGAATGTCGCGCAGGTCGGCGAGCGCGACGACCGGCTCGCGCTTCACGATGAACTCGCGCACGCTCTTGATGATCAGCGCCGCATGCTCGGCCTGCCGGTCCGCGCTGCGCAGCCCCCAGATCGCGTCGTCGATCGCGCCGCGCGCGTTCAGCCGCTGCACCGCGCCTTCGATGAAATTGCGCACGGCCGCGAGCGGCTGGCTCAGCTCGTGCGCGATCACGCTCGCCATCTCGCCCATCGCGTTGTAACGGCCCGCGTGTTCGAGCATGCGGGCTTCGGCGCGGCGGGCATCCTCGATCGCGACTTCGTCGCTCACGTCGCGGAACTGCACGAGCAGGCCGTCGAGATCGTCCTCGATCTCGACCTGCCGGCACAGGATGCGCAGCCAACAGGGCGAGCCGTCGCGCCGCACGATCCGGTAGCGCTGCGGCGCGGACGGATACGCGGACGGCGCATCGCGCAGCTGCGCGACGAGCCGGTCGCGGTCGGCCGCGGAGCAGTAGTCGAGCACCTCGCCGAGCGCTTCGTCGGGTGCGAGGCCGAGCACGCGGCGGCCCGACTCGCTGATGAACTGCACGCCGCCGTGCGGCGTAACGACCGCGATGCCTTCGTCGAGGTCCTGCATGAATTCGCGCAGCCGCGCCTCGTAGCGGCGCAGTTGCTGGCGCACCGCCTCTTCCGCGCTGATGTCGCGGAACTGCACCATCACGACGTCGCGCCCGCGCAGCGGCACGTAGGTGGCGGTCGCCTCGGACAGCATGTCGACGCCCGTGCGCGACCGGTAGCACCACTCGTACACCTGCGGCCCGTGGACGAGCGCGCGATCCCACGCGCTCACGGCAATCTCGCGCTGGTATTTCGGCTCGGGGCGCGTCATGTCCGGCGCCTTCAGCGGCAGCAGCTCCTCGACGGAAAAACCGAGCGCGATGCACGCGGCACGGTTCGCCCACACGATCGCCTTGGTGTGCGCGTCGTGCAGCAGCACGCAGGTCGTCAGCGCGTCGAGCAGCCGGTGGAAATCGTCTTCGTCGGGAAAACTCATGATCGGCTTCGGATGAGGCCGTGCGGCATCGCGCGGCCGGAAACCCAACATAGCACCGGCGCGCGCCGCCCGCATCTGAAGATTTCTTTAGTGCGGCACGGAACGTCACCAGTCGCGCGGCTTTTCGTCCCAATTGCTGCGCGCTTTCGGCGTTTCTAGACTGCTTGCATCGTCGTGACCACCCCGCATTCGAACCCCCATCCACCCCAGGAGACAGGCATGCCCCACGCCGCCCTTGCCCTCGATACCGCCCCGGGCGCTCGCCACGCGGCCAGCGAACCGGCCGCCCGGCTGTCGCCGCTCGACGTCGTGATCGAGACCGTCGCCGCGCGCCGCGAAGAATTCGACCGCCTGTCGCACGTGCCGCGTGACGTGATCGCGCTGTTCAAGCAGGCCGGCATCTATCGCGCGGGCACGCCGCGCCGGTTCGGCGGCGATGCGCTCGCGCCGACCGCGTTCCTCGACATGATCGAGCGGATCGCGACCGCCGACGGCTCGGCCGCGTGGGTCGCGAGCTTCGGCTCCGCGAACGTGTATCTCGCCGCGCTGCCGCTCGACACCCAGGCCGAGTTGTACGCGAGCGGCCCCGACCAGGTGTTCGCGGGCGGCCTGTTCCCGGTGCAGCCGGCCCAGCCCGCGCCGGGCGGCTGGCGCGTGAACGGCACGTGGAAATTCGCGAGCGGCTGCAAGGGAGCCGACTGGCTCGGCGTCGGCATCGCCGTGCCGGGCGCGCAGGACGCCGCGCCGAACAAGCCGCGCACGGCCGTGTTCCGGGCGGCCGACGTCGAGATCGTCGAGAACTGGAGCGTGGTCGGCATGCAGGGCACCGGCAGCCACGACCTGCGCGTGGACGACCGCTTCGTGCCTGAAGCGTGGACCTTCGTGCGCGGCGGCGAGCCGACCGTCGACGAGCCGCTGTACCGCTATCCGACCGTCGCGTACGCGGCGCAGGTGCTGGCCGTCGTGAACCTCGGCCTCGCGCGCGCGGCGCTCGACGTCGTGAACCGGATGTCGGGCGGCCGGCAGACGACGACCGGCGCACCGCGCCTCGCCGATCGCGCGTACTACCGCATCGAGCTCGCGAAGGCCGAGGCGCAACTGCGCTCGGCGCGCGCGTTCTTCTACGACGCAACCGACGGCGTGTGGCAATCGATCCTCGCCGGCAACCCGGTGACGCCCGACCAGGTCAGCCTGCTGCGGCTCGCGGCCACGCAGATCGCACGCGAAGGCGCGAGCGTCGTCGAACGCGCGTACCGGCTCGGCGGCACGGCGGCGATCTATCGCACGCATCCGCTGCAGCGGCTGCTGCGCGATGCGATGGTCGTCACGCAGCACGCGTTTCTCGGCGAAGGCAACTTCGACGGCGCCGGCGCGGTGTTCACCGGCGTCACGCCGTTCCCCGGCTATCTGTAACCTGCATCGACCGAATTGTTTTGAACGCGCATGAAGCCGACGCACCGTCGCCGGCCGGTTCATGCGCCCCACCGATTCCTCTGGAGAACCTGATATGTCCGATTCGAATCCGCTGCCGCTGCGCGTCCTGTTCTGCTGCGGCGTGTCGCAAAACTTCTTCGACCTGCCGCGCGAGAAAATCGGCGAAGTGTGGCAGGCGTACGGCGCGATGCTCGCCGCCGTCGAAGCGATGCCCGGCGTGCGCGTGCTCGGCGTGATGGACGACGATCGCCTCGTGGTCGGCCAGGCCGACGGCGCGCCGTGGACCTTCTACATCATGGCCGACGTCGCCGACTTCGACACGACCGTCGCCGTGTGCAACCTGTATCGCACGACGCCGGTCGGCGAATACAACCTGTGGCGCTACGGCAAGATCGAAGCGCGCGTCGGCCGTGCGCTGACGGTGCCGCCGGCCGCGAAGCCCGCGGCGTGAGGCGCGCGATGACCGACCTGTCCCCCGGCCTGATCGATACGCTCGCGCAGCGCGTGGCGGCGCTCGACGCCGAACGCGCGGTACGCGCGACGATCACGCGCTACATGGCGCTGTGCGACGTGCCCGAGGATGCCGGCGACGGCCCGTCGCTCGCCGCGCTGTTCACGCCCGATGCCGTGTGGGAAGGCATCGGCCCGCAGTACGCGCAAAAGTTCGGCCGCCTCGAAGGCACGGCCGCGATCGTCGCGATGCTGGGCCGCTACCTGCCGCCCAATCCGCACTTCTCGGCGAACCTGCACTTCCTCACGTCGGAGTCGATCGAAATCGGCGTCGGCAACGCAAGCGCGCGTGGCCGCTGGATCATGCTGCAGGCGTCGCGCTACGCGGACGGCTCGGCCGAACTGATCGCCGCGCGGCTGACCGTCGATTTCGCGCCGGCCGCTGACGGCGCTGCGTGGCTGATTCGCCATTTCCGCACCGAACGCGTACTCGACGGCCCGTGGCCGCTCGCCGCCGCGCCGCGGTCCTGATTCCTGCTCCTTTCCACCGCTTGCTCACGATACCGACCATGACAGGCTTCATCGACACCTTCACGCTCGGCGGCCCCGGCCCCACGATCGCGATCAAGGACACGATCGACATCGCAGGCTATCCGACCCGCGCGGCGAGCCGTGCGCTCGCCGACGCACCGCCGGCCACACAACACGCGGACGTCGTCCGCCTGCTGCTCGACGCGGGCTGGCAGATTGCCGGCAAGGCGAACATGCACGAGCTTGCGTTCGGCATGACCGGCATCAACGACTACACGGGCACGCCCGTCAATCCGCAGGACGCGGCGCGCATTCCGGGCGGCTCGTCGAGCGGTTCCGCTTCGCTCGTCGGGCTCGGCACGGTCAATGCGGCGCTCGGTACCGACACCGGCGGCTCGATTCGCGGGCCGGCGGCCTGCTGCGGCGTGGCCGGGCTGAAGCCGACGTTCGGCCGCGTATCGCGGCGCGGCGTCGCGCCCGTCGACACCACACTCGATTGCGTCGGGCCGTTCGCACGCGACATCCGAACGTTGGTTGCGGTGATGGCCGCGATCGCACCGGGCTTCGATCATGCGCAAGCCGCGGCCTCCGTGGCAGGCTGCACGGTCGCGCACGTCACGGTCGACGCCGATCCGGCCATCGCCGCCGCGCTCGACGCGGCCGTACGCGCATCGGGCCTGCACGCGCACGCGGTCGTGCTCGACGACATGCCGGCGTCGTTTGCCGCCGGGCTCACGGTGATCAACGCGGAAACGTCGCGTGCGTTCGGCCATCTCGTCGAAACCGGCAAGCTCGGCGCCGATCTCGATGCCCGATTGCGTGCGGCCGCAACGACCACGTCCGCGGCATTGCAAGAAGCCGAAGCCGTACGTGCACGCTTCACCGCACAGGTCGACGCCGCGCTCGAACACGCGGACGTGCTCGTGCTGCCGACGCTGCCCGCGCTGCCGATCACGCTGCAGCAGGCGCGCGATGGCGTATCGGTGATCGCGATGTCGTCGCTGATCCGGCCGTTCAACCTGAGCGGCCATCCGGCGCTCAGCCTGCCGCTGCCACTCGCCGGTTCGCCGCTGAAGGCCGGCCTGCAGATCGTCGGGCGCAAGGGCGCGGACGAACACGTCTGCGCGATCGCGGCACACTTCGAAACGGCACTCGCCGCATGAACCACGATGCGGGCGCGACATCGACGGATGCGCGCTCGCGAACCAGGGAAACACGCACCATGTCAGACCGAGTCGTCCTCGTCACCGGCGCCGCGCGCGGGCTCGGCGCCGTCATCGCCGAACGTTTTCATGCGGCCGGCTACCGCGTCGCGCTGGCCGATATTGCCGCCGACGCGATCCAGGCACACGCACGCGAACTCGACCCGAGCGGCGAACGCACGATCGCGCTGCCGCTCGACGTCACGTCGAAACGCGATTTCGAAGCCGCGCGCGATGCGCTCGTCGCACGCTGGGGCACGATCGACGTGCTCGTGAACAACGCGGGCGCCTCGAAGGTCGTGCCCGCGATGGAGATCACGGCCGAGCAGTTCGACCAGGTGATCGATGTAAACCTGCGCAGCGTGCTGTTCGGCTGCCAGGTGTTCGGCCAGTACTTCGCGACGCGCGGCGCGGGCCGCATCGTCAACATCGCGTCGCTCGCCGGGCAGAACGGCGGCTCGGCGACGGGCGCGCACTACGCGGCCGCGAAGGGCGGCACGCTGACGCTGACCAAGGTGTTCGCGCGCGATCTCGCCGCGCAGGGCGTGACCGTCAACGCGATCTCGCCCGGCCCGCTCGATTTGCCGATCGTGTATGAAAGCGTCGCGCCGGAGAAGCTGCGCCAGGTGCTCGCGAGCCTGCCGGGCGGCAAGCTCGGCTCGGCCGGTTTCGTGGCGGATGCCGCCGTGCTGCTCGCGTCGGGCGACGCGCATTTCGCGAACGGCGCGTGCTGGGACATCAACGGCGGGTTGTACATGCGCTGAGCGGCGCGCATTGCGTGCGGCGCCTCGCCGAAGCCGCGGCGAGCCCCTATCGCGACGCTTCCCCGTCGTCGCCCCACACGACCATCACGTCGCGCACGAGCGCGGCGATCGACGTCGCGCCGAGCTTCTCCTTGATGCTCGCGCGATGCACGTCGACGGTCTTCACGCTGATCGACAGGTCCGACGCGATCTGCTTGCTGCCCTTGCCGTCCACCACGCCGCGCAGCACTTCCTTCTCGCGCGCGGTCAACGCATCGAGCCGCTGGCGCAGCTCGCGGTGACGCTGGCTCACCGCATGCCGCTGCTGCGCGAGCCGCAGCGCGCGTTGCACGCGCTCGAGCATCTGTTGCGAGTTGTACGGTTTCTCGACGAAATCGATCGCGCCGTTCTGCAGCGCGCGCACGGACATCGGGATATCGCCGTGCCCGCTGACGAAGATCACCGGCAGCGTCGCGCCGCGCGCGTTCAGTTCCGCCTGCACGTCGAAGCCGCTCTTCTCCGGCATCCGCACGTCGAGCACCAGGCATGCAGGGAGGTTCACGTCGAAGCGCGCGAGAAAATCGGCGGCGTTCGCGAACCCTTCGGACGCGATGCCGACCGATTCGAGCAGCCACGCGAGCGAGCTCCGCATGCCGTTGTCGTCGTCGACGATGTATACGATCGGTGCGGGTGACGTCATCGCGGGTGTCTCACTGAATATCGGTATCGGTATCGCACGCGCCGCATACGGGGCCGGGTGCCGGCGCGTCGCGCGCGTCGTTCGCTGGGGGTGTGCGGCACATCATAACGAGCCGAAAACCCGCTGAAAACCCCTTCACGGGCCGCACGAACGCACATTCTCGTTTTTTTTCGCGCGGGGTGCCGCGCATCTAGGTAGAACCTTTAGACGCGTTGGCGAGAACGCCATCTCCATCGTCAATCGTGCGAATGGTCGCCGGCATTTTCGCGTCGTACGCTTGGGTCATCGTCGGCGAACCGGCGCTGCACCGGTAGCGCCAAGCGATCGCCGCTTTCGTCCAACCAGGAGCGCCCATGTCTTCCACGACCGATATCCAGCGACCGGCACGCGTCGAGCCGAGCGACGCGCAGAAGGCCTTCCGGCAAGCGATGGCCCACCTCGGCGCGGCCGTCAACGTGATCACCACCGCCGGGCCGCACGGCCGCTGCGGCATCACCGCGAGCGCCGTGTGCTCCGTCACCGACACGCCGCCGACGCTGCTCGTGTGTCTCAACCGGTCGAGCGCGATGCGGGCGACGTTCGAACGCAACCGCCACGTCTGCATCAACGTGCTGCCGGCCGAACACGAGCAACTCGCGCGGCATTTCGCGGGGCTCACCGACCTGCCGATGGAACGGCGCTTCGACCTGCCCGTGTGGGATCGCGGCGAACAGGACGTGCCCGTGCTGCGCGACGCGCTCGCGAGCCTGCAGGGCACGATCGCCGACATGAAGGAAGTCGGCTCGCATTCGGTGATGTTCATCGAGGCGACGTCGATCCGCGTGCGCGACGACGGCGACAGCCTGATCTACTTCAGCCGTGCGTTTCATCGCGTGTCGCGCACGGCGTGCGTGCGGTGAATGGCACGTTCAGCGGATGATTACTCGGCGGCCCGCAACGCGCGCTGACTGGCCGCGAGCGCGGCGCCCGCGAACAGCGTCAGCGCCGAATACACGAGTCCGCGCGCGAGCCCCGCGCTATCCGACACCCAGCCGATCGCGACCGGCCCGGCGATCTGCCCGAACGCGAAGACCGTCGTGAACGCGCTGATCCCCTTCGCCCAGCCGTGCGGCGGCAGGTTGTGGCGCACGAAGGCCGTCGTCGATGCGACGGCCGACAGGAACGTCGCGCCGAACAGCACGCCCGACGCGAACGCGGCCACCGGATGCACGAACATCGCCGGCATCAGCGTCGCGATGCCGAGCAGCGCGTTGAGCACGGCGAGCGCCTGGCCGCCGCGCATCCGGTCGAGCAGCCCCGACCACAGCCGCGCCGACACGACGGTCGCCACGCCGAGCATCACGTAGAACGCGGCGACCACCGTGCCGCTCATCCCCGCGCCGCGCAGCAGCGCGACGATGAACGTCATGTAGCCGATGTAACCGACGCCGAACAGGCCGTAGCCGGCCAGCGCGAGCGCGAAGCGCGCGGGGCTCGCGGTCGCGGCCGGCGCTGCACCGCCGCGCGGCGCTGTCGGTGCCGCGTGCATGCGCTCGATGCGCCGCGCGGCCGACACGGCCACCACCGAGAACAGCACGCATGCGAACGCGAGCGCGAACCACGCGGGTTGCCAGCCGTGTACGCCGTGTGAAAGCGTCGCCGGCACGAGCAGTGACGATGCGACGATGCCCCACCCGGTGCCACCGTAGTAGAGGCCGAGCAGCAAGCCCGCATCGCGTGGCGACGCCGATGCGAGCCGCGCGGCCAGCACGCCGCCGCTGATGAAGATCAGCGCGCTGCCGACGCCGGTCGCGAGCCGCTGCACGAGCAGCGCATGCATGCCGGACGTGAGCCCACATGCGGCCATCAACAGCGCAGTCAGCACGCATCCGGCCGCCAGCAGCGAGCCGGCTCTCCAGCGCCGCGACAGCCACGGAAACGCGAGCGCTCCGACCAGGTAGCCGGCCGCGTTCGCCGTGTTCAGCGCGCCGGCCTGCGCGAACGTCCAGCCGAGATCGGCCTTCATCGGCGGCAGCAGCAGCGCATACGAAAAGCGCGCGAGGCCGAGCGCGATCGCGCTGCCGAGCGACAGGCAGATCGCGAGCCGCCACGCGGCGATGCGATCGGGGTCACGTTCGGGGAAGGTGCTGGTCGCGCCGGTGCCAGGCCGCGACGGGCCGGCCTGCTCCGGTTGCGGCGCTGCGCGCATCGCGTGTCTCCTTGGTCGTTCGAAGCCGCGGCCAGTCGTGACGGCGGCACCGGTGTTCCGCACGCGTCCATCCCGACTGTCGAGGCTTCCGATTCTGTCGGAAGATCATACTTGAGCCGTCGCGGGCCGGCATGCGTTGGCGGCAGGAACCCGGCCACCGCAGCCGGATCGTCCACGCATTGCCCGCCGCAAGCCGTCGCGAAAGTACGTCGGCCGCCTGCCCGCGCTACCCCCGCAATCCCGCCATGAAAGCCGTGAACAACGCGCGTCCCTCGGGCCATTCCGCCAATCCCGCTTCCGTATTCAGATGGCCGCGCGGGCCGAGCAGCAACGGCGTCGCGCCGCGCGCTTTCGCCCACGCCATGCCGCGCCCGGACGGGTCGTACCCATCGTCCGAACTGGCGATCGCCAGCACCGGCAAGCCGCCGAAATCGCCGTCCGGCACATCCGCGAACGCACGGGCCGCAGCCGGAAAACGCGGGCCGCCCGGATCGGGCACCGCCACGAGCCACGCACCGCGCACGACGCGCGCCGACGCCGCCCGCCAATGCGCGAACAGCAGGCACCCCAGCGAATGACAGATCACCACCGGCGGCGACGCGGCTTGCGCAACGGCTTCATCGAGCGCCGCCATCCAGTCGCGCAGGTCAGGCGCATCCCATGACGCCGGCGCGATGCGCACGGCGCCCGGCAGCGCAGCCTCCCAGTAGCTCTGCCAATGATCCGGTCCCGAGTTGCCGATCCCCGGCACGATCACGATCGTCTGGTCCATCTCCGTCTCCATGAATAAGCGAGCTCGCAGTCTGGCCTGCCGGAAACCGGCCGGGAATGGCAAATCATCGGATATTGAGACAATATGCCGATGAATTAACGGAGCGGAAAAGCGGACATGTCGAACGGAGAGCTCGATCGCCTGGATCTGTCGATCCTCGAGGCGCTGCAGGAAAATGCACGGATGCCGCTGTCGGAAGTGGGCCGCCGCATCGGCCTGTCGCAGCCGGCCACGTCGGAGCGCGTCAAGCGGCTGGAAGAGCGCGGCATCATCTCGGGCTACGGCGCGCGGATCGATCCGGCTGCGCTCGGGTTGGGGATGATGGCCATCATCCGGTTGAAAACCACGCATGAACACATCAAGCCTGCGCTGCGCGCGTTCGCCGAGATGCCGCACGTCATCGAGGTCCACCGGATGACCGGCGAGGATTGCTTCTTGCTGAAGGTCCTGGTGCCGACACCGGGACAACTCGAAACCATCATCGATGCGATCGCCCGCTTCGGCGCGGTCACGACGTCGCTGGTGCTGCGCTCCGAGCCGGCCAAGCCGCTCGGCAAGGCGCTGCTCGGTTGACACGCGCAGCGGGCCGCTGACGCGCCGCCGATGACCGGCGACGCGTTCGCGCGCACGCAGGGTTGCGGCGATTGAATTCCCAATGAAAAATCGCCGAATGCAATACAACGCTCGGAATTCCCGTCATTGAAAAAATGACATCGAATCCGTCATTCGCTTTATCCGTGTTTTACGTCACGCGCCCCGCCAATCCCCCGTGTTTAGCACGCTTCGGCTAAAAACCTTGCAACGCATTGCATTCGCAAATTCGTCAGACTAATATCAACGCCACTCGTCGCGCATTCACGAAATGCGTGATGAGGAGTGGCAACTTTTTTGCCGCGCTTTCATGTTGAATCACTCATGTTCACCACAGGAGAATTGACATGCAGGACACTCAGCAGATCGAATTGCTTGACTGGATGCAGGAAGACACGCACCCCGAGGCCGTCGACATGATGGTCGAGGACGCCGTAGTGCCGTTCGGCACCGCGCTCTGGCCGGTCTGAGCGGGCCACCCGTTCTTGCGGAAGGGCCGCGGCCCTTCCGCCGCTTCCGGAGACACGCATGCTGAACCTGCATCGCGCGCTGGGCTTCCACCCTGCGCTGCGCGACAAGCTGGCGCGCGGCGAGTCGGGAAAACTGCTGGTCGGCCATGACACCCGCAACCGCGACATCGCGTTGCGCGCGTTTTCCGCCCTCCCCGATTCGCTCGACGCGACCACGCTCTGCCTCGAAAGCACCCCACCCGCCGATATCGCCGCCGCGCTCGATCGCGCCGATCTGTTCGTGCTGCTGTACGACTCGTCGTGCCTGCCGACGCCGTCGCCGAGCGGGCCGCCGTTCCTCGCCGCGATCCGCCCCGCGATCGTCGAGCACTGGAGCAAGTCGGTGCTGTTCAAGGATTACGGCCCGCATCTCGACGAGGCGTTCGCCGAATCGCTCGACGACATCGCCGCACGCAACGGCCGGCTGATCGACGCAGCCGCACGCGCATCACAGATCCGCTTCATCGATGAAGCCGGCAACACGCTGACGGGCTCGCTCGCGCCGGACCAGAAATGGACGAGCGTAGACGGCATGGGCAACCTCGACGTCGTGCCCGGCGAGATCGCGACGCACGTCACCGACCTCAACGGCACGGTCGTCTTCAGCGGCACGTTTCTCGGCACCGTGCCGTTCGCGATCAAGTACAAGGTGGCCGAGCAACTGGCTACGCTGCGCGTCGAGAACAGTACGATCGTCGGGTTCGATACGGATAACGAAGGTTTTCGGCGCGACTTCTCGACCTATCTCGACCGGCATCGGAATCACCGGCGGATCGAGGAATTCGGCATCGGCACGAACCTCGGGATTCGCGGGCTGTACGGCCGCAACGCGGGGTTCGAGGAACGCCATCCGGGCCTGCACCTCGGGCTCGGCGGCGGCGAAAACGGCAGCCACCATCTCGACCTGATCTTCGCGCGCGGCACGCTCGCGCTCGACGAGCGGATCGTGTTCGACGGCGCGTTCGCCGTCTGACGATACGGCTGCGTGCTCAGGCTTCGGCGGCCGCCGGGTCGCCGAGCCACTTGACCATCACGAGGCTGTCGACGAAACCGAGCCGCGCGTGGCGATACGCACGCGGCAGGCGGCCGACGATTTCAAATCCCAGCTTCTGCCACAGCGCGACCGCCACTTCGTTGGTCGACACCACCGAGTTGAACTGCATCGCGAGGAAACCGCGCTCGCGTGCGACCTGCTGCGAGTGCTCGCACATCAGGCGCGCGACGCCGCGGCCGCGCGCGGCCTCGCTCACCATGTAGCCGCAGTTGCTCACGTGATTGCCGGGGCCGCCGGCGTTCGCCTTCAGGTAGTACGAGCCCAGGAGCACGCCGTCCTCTTCGGCGATCCACGTGCACAGCGGCGCATCGAGCCACAGTGCGCGCGCCGCTTCCTGGGTCGGCGTCGCATCGAATGCATAGGTTTCCTGAGCGGCGACGATCGCGCGATAAGTCGGCCAGAAGCGCGGGAAATCGTCGTCGGTCATCGGGCGAATCGCGATCATGCGGAGTCTCTCGTGATGGGAATGTCGGCAGGCATGCCAGCGATCGTACCGTGATTCAGGAACGGCTGCCGTCCCGTTGCGCCGCGCTGCGATACGCGCCCGGCGGCACGCCGTACCAGCGCTTGAACGCCTGCGAGAAGCTCGACAGGTCGCTGAAGCCGAGCCGCTCCGCGACTTCCGCGAGCGACAGCCGCGCGTCGCCGAGCAGCGTCTCGGCCATCGCGCCACGCGCCTGCGCGAGCAGTGCGCGGAACGTCGTACCCTCCTCCTGCAACCGGCGCTTGAGCGTGCGCGGGCTCGTGTTCATCAGCCGCGCCATGTCCTCGAGCGAGAACGGCGCGGGGCCGGGCGTCGCGCTCAAATACTGGCGCACCATCTCCGACGTGCCCACGCGCGCACGCCGCGCTTCGAGCAGCTGGCCGCACATCTGCTCGCACATCGACACCGTCAGTGGATTCGCGTGCGGCAGCAGCCGGTCGAGAAACGCGCGGTCGAAAGCGAGGCTGTTCGCGCGCGCCGAGAACGCGGGTTCGACGCCGGCGATGCGCGGCACCGGCATGGCAGGCGTGCGCGCCGCCTGCACGGTGAAGCGCGACAACGCGAATGTGTCGTCGCCGATTTCCTGCAGCAGCACCGCCGCGGCCGTCATGTCGCGCTCGACGAGAAACCGGCTCAGCGTGCCATCGAGTTCCGGCGCGCCGAAATTGAGCATGCACGTGCCGCCTTCCTCGCGATACGTGATCACCGTGAACGCATAAGTGAGCGGCAGGAAGCGCAGCGCCAGCGCGAGCGCGTCGCGTGCGCTCGCGCTGGCGATCAGCCCATAGCCCCACACGCCGTACGCGGAGAAGTGATAGCGCTGGCCGACCTCGAACCCGAGGCCCGGCGCACGCCCGAGCGCGCGCAGCAGGTTGCCGGTCAGCCGCAGTTCCTGCGCGGCCGTCACCTCGACCTTCGGATCGTCGAGCTGCGCGTTGGCGAGCCCGGTGCCGGCCAGGAGCGTCGTGTGCGGCACGCCGCGTTCGTCGCCGAAATCGACCAGCAGCCGGGCGCTGGCCGGACTCCGGGTGAAATCCCAGAAGCTCATGCGGAGAAACCCTCGAAGCGCCGATTTGGCCCAAATACTAAAACAATTGTCCCGAAGCAGCATTGGTGTTTTCCCATGCGGCCAGCACCATCGGCGTCATCCAGTCGTCATCCGAACGACGCCATCGCCCCCCGGAGGAGACACCATGCGACCGAATCGCCCGACCGATCCCGCAGCTCGCTTCGCATACCGGCGCGACGCCTTCGTCGCGTTTGCCGCGTTTGCCGCGTTTGCCAGCCGCCCCGCGCCGCCGCTCGCGCCCCGCCTGCCGCACGCCGGCCGCCCGGGCACGCTGCCGCGCCTCGCTTGATCCATCGACCCTCGGAGGACGAATCCATGAGCAAGACTTTCGACTACATCGTCGTGGGCGGCGGGTCGGGCGGCAGCGTCGTCGCCGGTCGGCTGACCGAGGACCCGGCCGTGACCGTCTGCGTGCTCGAGGCCGGCGGCCGCGGCGACGGCACGCTCGTCAACGTGCCGACCGGCGCGGTCGCGATGATGCCGACCCGCATCAACAACTGGGCCTTCGACACGGTGCCGCAGCCGGGCCTCGGCGGGCGCATCGGCTACCAGCCGCGCGGCAAGGTGCTGGGCGGGTCGTCGGCCATCAACGCGATGGTCTATATCCGCGGCCATCGCGTCGACTACGACGGCTGGGCCGCGCTCGGCAACGAAGGCTGGAGCTACGACGACGTGCTGCCATACTTCCGCCTGAGCGAGCACAACGAGCACTTCGACGATGCGTGGCACGGCCGCGACGGCCCGCTGTGGGTGAGCGACCTGCGCACCGGCAACCCGTTCCATGCGCGCTACCTGGAAGCCGCTCGGCAGGCCGGCCTGCCGCTCACCGACGATTTCAACGGCGCGCAGCAGGAAGGCATCGGCCTCTACCAGGTCACGCAGAAGCACGGCGAACGGTGGAGCGCGGCGCGCGCATACCTGCTGCCGCACGTCGGCCGCCGCGACAACCTGCAGGTCGAGACGCACGCGCAGGTGCTGCGCATCCTGTTCGACGGCACGCGCGCGATCGGCGTCGAGGTGCGGCAGCATGGCGAGGTCCGCACGCTGCGCGCGCGGCGTGAAGTCGTGCTCGCGGCCGGCGCGCTGCAAACGCCGCAGTTGCTGATGCTGTCGGGCGTCGGCCCGGGCCGCGAACTCCAGCAACAGGGCATCGCCGTGCACGCCGACCTGCCCGGCGTCGGCCGCAACTTGCAGGATCATCCGGATTTCATCTTCGGCTACCGCACGCGCAGCGTCGACACGATGGGCGTGTCCGCGGGCGGCGGCCTGCGCATGCTGCGCGAGCTGGCGCGTTTTCGCCGCGAACGGCGCGGGATGCTGACGTCGAATTTCGCGGAAGGCGGCGGCTTCCTGAAGACGCGCGCCGGGCTCGACGCGCCGGACATCCAGCTGCACTTCGTCGTCGCGCTCGTCGACGATCATGCGCGCAAGCTGCACGCCGGCCACGGGCTGTCGTGCCACGTGTGCCTGCTGCGGCCGCGCAGCCGCGGCTCGGTCACGCTGAACAGCGCCGATCCGCTCGCGGCGCCGCGCATCGATCCCGCGTTCTTCGACGATCCACGCGACCTCGACGACATGGTCGCGGGCTTCCGCCTCACCCGACGGCTGATGGAAGCGCCGGCACTCGCCAACTGGACCACGCGCGACCTGTTCACCGCGAACGTCGACACCGACGATGAAATCCGCGACGTGCTTCGGCGGCGCACCGACACCGTGTATCACCCGGTCGGCACGTGCCGGATGGGGCACGACGCGCTCGCCGTCGTCGATCCGCAACTGCGCGTGCGCGGCCTGCAGGGGCTGCGCATCGTCGATGCGTCGGTAATGCCGACACTCATCGGCGGCAACACCAATGCGCCGACGATCATGATCGCCGAGAAGGCCGTCGACCTGATTCGCGGCGTGTGCCGCACATCGGTACAGCCGCAACGCGGAACTGTCAGGACAACGACGGATCGCGACACCGTTCCTGCCGCGTGTACCGCGCACGATGCCATCCAGCCAGAGGAAACCCGCCATGTTGTCGCCTGATACCGCTCGCACCGCCGACTCCGCCGCCCCGCTTGCGGCGATCATCATCGGCGCCGGTTTCGCCGGCATCGGCATGGCGATCGCACTGCAACGCGCCGGCATCCACGATTTCGCGATCGTCGAACGCTCGCACGACGTCGGCGGCGTGTGGCGCGACAACCGCTACCCGGGCGCCGCCTGCGACGTGCCCTCGCACCTGTACTCGTTCTCGTTCGAGCCCAATCCGGCGTGGTCGCGCGTGTTCGCGCCGCAGCCCGAAATCCATGCGTACCTGCAGCATTGCGCGCGCAAGTACGGCCTCGCACGCTACCTGCGCTTCGGCGCCGAGGTCACGCACGCCCGCTACGACGAAGCCGCGGCGCTGTGGCGCGTCACGCTCGCCGACGGCACGACGCTCAGCGCCGCCGTGCTCGTCAGCGGCACCGGGCAGCTGAGCCGCCCCGCGCTGCCCGACCTGCCCGGCATCGACACGTTTCGCGGCCGCGCATTCCACTCCGCGCACTGGGATCACGACTATTCGCTCGCCGGCAAACGCGTGGCGGTGGTCGGCACGGGCGCGTCGGCGATCCAGTTCGTCCCGGCGATCGCGGGCGATGTGAAGCAGCTGGTCGTATTCCAGCGTTCGCCGGCCTATGTGATGCCGCGCCCCGACCGCGCGTACCGCCCGTGGGAGCAGGCGCTGTTCCGCCGGTTGCCGTGGGCGATGAAGCTGCATCGCGCGTCGATCTACCTGCGCTACGAATCGCGCGCGATCGCGTTCACGCGGCTGCACAAGCTGATGAAGGTCGCGGTCGGCCGGCCGTTCCACACGCTGCTTGCACGCGACGTGCCGGACCCCGCGCTGCGCGCACAACTCACGCCCGACTATCCGATCGGCTGCAAGCGCATCCTGCTGTCGAGCGACTACCTTGCCGCGATGAGCCGCGACAACGTCGAGCTCGTCACGCAGCGGATCCGGCGCGTGACGGAGGACGGCATCGAGACCGTCGACGGCGTCCAGCATCCGGTCGACGCGATCGTGTACGGCACGGGGTTCGCGGCGACCGCGTTCCTGTCGCCGATGCGCATCACGGGCCGCGACGGGCTCGACCTGAACGACGCGTGGCGACGCGGCGCGCAGGCGTATCTCGGGCTCACCGTGCCCGGCTTTCCGAACTTCTTCATGCTCTACGGCCCGAACACCAACCTCGGCCACAACTCGATCGTCTATATGCTCGAAAGCCAGATCGCGCACGTGATGCGCTGCCTGCACACGATGCGGCGCGACGGCGCGCGCGAGATCGACGTCGATGCGCGCCGCTACCGGCGCTTCAACGTGCATGTGCAGCAGCGGCTCGAAGGTTCGGTGTGGAACAGCTGCAAGAGCTGGTACGTCGATGCGTCGGGCCACAACAGCACGAACTGGCCGGGCTTCACGCTGACCTACCGGTGGATCACGCGCTTCACCGGGATGGGCGCTTATCGCTTCACGCATCCGTTGCCCGAGTCGGTCGCACCGGCGCGCGACGTGGTGGTCGCGCCGCCCGCCGGCAGGCTGGAGGCGCTGACCGCCGCATCGCTGCGCGGCTTCCTGCGCGTCGCGTTCCGGCCGTTGATCGGGCCGCCGTTCGGCGCGCGCATGCAGCGGTGCGTGGTCGCGTTGCTGTCGCCGCTGATGCCGGGCACGCGCGGCACGCTGCGCTACCGCACGTCCGCGCATCGCGTGCCGGTCGAAGTCGTGGCGCCGAAACGCGGCGACACCGGCGGCGCGATCCTCTATCTACACGGCGGTGCGTTCTGTCTCGGCGGGCCGCATACGCATCGCGGCGTGACGACGCGGCTGGCGAACGAGGCCGCCCTGCCGGTGTGGGTGCCCGACTACCGGCTGGCCCCCGAGCATCCGAGCCCGGCCGCGCTCGACGATGCGCTGGCCGTCTACGACGCGATGCGCGCGCAGGGCCACGCGCCGCACCGGATCGTGATCGCCGGCGATTCGGCCGGCGGTGCGCTGGCGCTCGCGCTGGCCATCGCGCTGCGCGAGCGCGGCGAGCCGGCCGCCGCCGCGCTGCTGCTGATCTCGCCCGTGACCGATCCCGCGCTCGGCGGTGCGACGCTGGCGTCGCGGCGTCATGACGATCCGATGATCCGTCGCGGCTGGCTCGAACAAGGGTTGCGCTGGTATCACGGCGCCGGTTCGGTCACCGCCCGCGGCCCGCTCGACACCGACCTGCGCGGCCTGCCTCCGATGCTCGTCCAGGCCGGCGACCAGGAGGTGCTGCTGTCGGATGCGCAGCGGCTGGCCCGTCATGCGCGGGCCTGCGGCGTGCCGTGCCGGCTGGAGGTTCATGCGGCGCGCTGGCATGTGTTTCATCTGCAGGCGTTTTACCTGCGGTCGGCGCGGGATGCTTTGCGGACGCTCGCGGGGTTTGCGGCGCAACGGGTGGCGATGACGGCGTGACGACGAAGCAGTCACGCGCCGCGATCGCGGCCGTGGTTCGCGGCCTCCCCGGTCGGGTGCGCAGTGCATGCGCCGTCACCGGACCCGTTTGCCACGAAGCGACGTCGTCTTGCAAAAACCGGCCGTTTATTTTTTTCCGTCGCAGGCGGCCGTCATGATCTCCCGCAAGCCCCGGCGCGCCGCCGGGGTTCCCCACCCTCGCGGAGACATCATGAAAAGAAGGCACACCCTCAACACGCTGGCACTGCTTTGTTGCGTCGGCATCCAGTGCGCGACGTCTGCATTCGCCGACGAGCCGAAGAAGGTCGCGTTCGTCGACACCGGCAACACCGGGCGCAGCGTGATGGCCGAAGCGATCGCCGGCCAGTTGATCGCGCAGCGCCACGCGCAGATCGCGGTGATTTCACGTGCGGTCGACGAAGATCCGTATGACGAAAAGCCCGAAGAAAACGGCGTGATCCTGATGAAGCGCCGCGGCATCGACACGTCCGCGCACCGTTCGGTGCAGTTGAACGCGAACGACATCAAGCATTCCGATGTCATCCTGACGATGACCGACAAACACAAGGAGAAGGTGCTCGCGCTCTATCCGTCGGCCGCCGGCAAGGTGTTCACGCTGGCCGAGTATGCGTCCGGGAAGCACGTCGACGTGCCCGACGCGTGGGGCAAGCCGATCGATTTCTACGAATCGGTCACGGCGCAGCTCGACACGTACATCCCGGCGGCGCTCGACAAGATCGCGACGGCCGCGCCGGCGAAGCAGTAATGTCAGGAGGCCTGTCGGCTCGCCAGGCGCGACGCGCCGGCGCCGACAGGTTTGCTGTTCACATACCGCCTCCTTACCCCATTTTGTAACTTATAAGCTACAATTGCGACCAAGGTCGAACTGGACACGGAGGTAAGCATGAAGCGGGTCAAATCTGCGGTATCGCACCACGACGCGGAAGTCGCCGAACTCGGCGCCGACCGCGAACTCGCGGTGGCCTATCTGCGCGTCGCGATGGAATCTCTCGACGATCCCGACAACCGCGCGGCCGGCCTGCTCGCGCTGCGTACGGTCGCGGAAGCGTATGGCGGCCTCGGCGCCGTCGCGGCCGAAGCCGGCATCAGCCGCGAATCGCTGTATCGCACGCTCTCGCCCAACGGCAACCCGACACTGAAAACCCTGCTCGCGGTGCTCAAGACCGTCGGCCTGCGCCTGTCCGTCGTCCCTGCACAGCCGGTGCACGCGTAAGCGGCACACCGCCCGCTCACGGCCGCACCATCCACACCAGCAGCATCTCCGCCGGCGCGTTCGCCATCCCCGCCGGCGGATGCTCGATCGCCGGCTCGACCGCCAGCGCCTTCGCCATCGTCGCCGCATCGTCGATCGTCGTCGTGCGCACGATCGTCATCAGTCGCGCCGGCCGATGCAGCGTCTCGCGATACAGCGCGCCGTACCACAGCGGCCGCGTGCCGAGCGCGTCCTGCAGCACGTACGGATAACGCCACAGCCGCAGCACGAGGCGGCTGGCCGGCTGCCCCGGATCGACGCGCACGAACACGCGGCGCGTACTTTCGCCGTGCGTGTAGCGCGGCAGCACCGGCAGCGCATCGGCCGGCGCCTGCGGCAGCAGCCAGCGCAGCGCGGTGGCCGGCGACCACGGCGTCGCGCGCTGCCAGCCCGCCTGCGCGAGATGCCGGTCGAGCGTGTCCGACGTCGCGCTCCATTGCAGCGGCAGATATTCCTCGCGGTCGCCGCCGATCTCGGTGCGCCGCACCGGCACACGCTGCCACCCGCCGCGCAGCCACTGGTCGACGGTCATCGCGACCACGTCGCCGACATGCGGGCGCGCCGCGCGGTCGAGCTGCCATTGCGCGGGCACCGTCCAGACGCCAGCCGTCGCGAGCACCACCGTCACCGCAACGAGCGCGCCCCTCGGCTGCACGTGCTCGCGCACGCGCCAGTACGCATACGCGCCGGCCAGCAACGCGAACCAGGCGAGCCCGAGACTCCAGCCGCCCAGCAGGCCCGACAGCCACGTGTCGCCCACATACAGCCGCGCGAAGCCGCCGAGCACGATCCACAACACCACCGCCGTCACGACCGGGATTTGCCACCGCGCGGGCCGGTCACGCGCGAGCACCCAGCCGAGGCCGCTGCTCGCGAGAATCGCGAACGCCGCTTCGGCATCGGGCAGCGGCACGTGCGGCGCACCGGGCGGCAGGCTCGCGGGCGTCGCGCCGGGTATGCCCGCGCCGAACACGGGCCCGAGCACGACGGCGACGCCGACCGTCGCGAGCCACCACGCGGCCGTCAGCCAGCAGCGATGGATCATCAGCCAGACGAGAAACGCGGCCGCGACGATCAGCCCCGTATCGTGCCCGTGCAGCACGGCAAGCGCGCGCATCGTGGCGTCCACCGGTGGCGTGCGCAGGTTCTGCAGGAACGCGTACAGCGCGATGTCCGCGTGCATCAGCGGATCGTTCGCGACGACATCCTGCACGAGGCCCGCGAACAGCCACACGCAGCCGATGAACAGCAGCGCGAGCACGGGCACCGCGCCGGGCAGGCCGCGCACGTAAGCGATCGCGTCGTGCAGCCGCGCACCGAACCGCGGCCAGCGGCGCGCGCAGGCGTGCACGCCTTCAACGAGCGCACGGCGCAGCAGCGGCCAGCCGCGCCGCAACGCGACCCGCACGCCGATCCACACGAGCGCGACGAGCGCCGCGACGACCAGCAGGATCACGGCGACCCGCACGCTGATCGCCGCGGCCAGCGCGGCCGACGCGCCGAACAGGATGCCCGGCGCGACGTGCACGGGCGCCCAGATGAGCGCCGAGACGACGTTGACCGGATAGAACGACCGGCGCGGCAGCGTCGCGCAGCCGACCACGACCGGCACGACCGCGCGCACCGGCGCAAGAAAACGCGCGAGCACGATGCTCTTCATGCCATGGCGCAGCACGAACTCCTCGCCGCGCGCGAAGGCGGCCGCATAGCCGAAGCGCGCCCATGCGTTGCGGATCACGCCGCGGTAGTGCCGCCCGAGTTCATAGCTGATCCCGTCGCCGATCACGGCGCCGGCCGCCGCGACACCGATGGTCGTCCAGGCGTCGAGCGCGCCCGCGCCGATCAGCGCACCGGCCGCGAACATCACGGCGCCGGCCGGC
This sequence comes from Burkholderia sp. HI4860, assembly GCF_002223045.2. Taxonomy (NCBI): domain Bacteria; kingdom Pseudomonadati; phylum Pseudomonadota; class Betaproteobacteria; order Burkholderiales; family Burkholderiaceae; genus Burkholderia; species Burkholderia sp. HI4860. The sequence continues at coordinate 173,307 of NZ_NKFO02000001.1, forward strand.
ACGACCGTGCCGATCAGCGCGATCGCCTCGGCGCAGGCCGCCATGAACACGATCGCGAGCACGAGCAGCGGATGTGCGCCGATCGCGCCGATCCATGCGTGGATCGTGCCGCTCATCGCGCGCGCCTCGGCGGAGCGCCCCGGTGTGCGAACACCGGGCCGGTGGTGGCAGCGTGAAGGTTCATCGGGCGGTGCGCGCGGTCGCGCCGGCGGGGCGGGTCAATCGAACTCGTGCTGCCGCGCGTCGGCCTCGAGCGGCGCGTCGTGGTAGCCGACTGTCGCGATCTCCTGCAGATAGCGCGCGAGAAACGCGCCGATCGAGCCGGCAGCCTCGTACTGATGCACGTGGCGGAATTCGTGGGTCAGCAGGCGGCGCGTGTCCTGCCCGCGCAGCACGTACACCGCATGGCCGAGCGTGAGCCCGATCGTCCCCGGCGCCAGGAGCCCCGAGTCGCGGGCGATCGCGGCCAGCGACGGCACCTCGGGGAACGGCATGCGCTCGACGATCACCACGCGGATCCGCTCCGGCTGGGCGACGCCCACCGTGCGCGCGTCGTCGGCTTGCTCGGGCGTCAGCGGCGCCCCCTGCGCGATCCCGCGCGCCGCCTCGGCTTCCGCCCATGCAACGGCAGCGGGCAGTGCGGACGGCAGGATATCGGCAAGATCGATCATCGCGGGGCTCCTCGGGGGGTGTAGTGGCATCGGGCACCAGTTTAGTCCCGAATCGGGAGGGTTCGCGGGGTGGTTCGCGACGCGCCGCGCCGCCTCTTCACCGTCTCAATAATAATCAGGGAATACCCTGAATCCCGCCTGCTCTGACACGTACTTTCTCCCTGGGATTGTTTCGTTTCAGTACACATTCCACGTTCGGCTATCTCGAAAATTTCCCGGATGTGTATCGTTTTCGGATTCGGCGGAATATATTGGTCAGAAGAACAGTCGCGGCGAACACCGGACAACAGTGCGCGGCGTCATCCCGAAGAGGATCGCTAGATGATCAGGGTAATTCTGGCTGACGATCACGCAGTCATGCGGGACGGACTGCGTCACATCCTGGAAACGGCCGGCGGTTTCGAAATCGTCGGCGAGGCGAGCGACGGCTCGGCCACGCTTGCGCTCGTCGAGCGCGGCGCCGCGGACGTGCTGCTGCTCGACCTGTCGATGCCCGCGCCGACCGGCATCGAGCTGATCCGGCTGGTGAAACACCACGCGCCGTCGCTGCGCACGCTGGTGCTGACGATGCATGCGGAGGCGCAGTACGCGGCGCGCGCGTTCAAGGCCGGCGCGACCGGCTACCTGACGAAGGACAGCGCGACCGCCGAGCTTGTCGAGGCGGTCGGCAAGGTGGCCGCGGGCGGCGTCTACGTGAGCCCGTCGGCGGCCGAGAGTCTCGCGCTCACGCTGCGCACACCGGCCGCCGCGCTGCCGCACGAGCGGCTGTCCGCGCGCGAGTTCGACGTGATGCGCCGCATCGTCGCGGGCCAGACCGTCACGCAGATCGCGACCGAACTCGCGCTCAGCGCGAAAACGGTCAGCACCTACAAGACGCGGATCCTCGAGAAGATGGACCTACCGCACGAAGCCGCGCTGGTCCGCTACGCGGTGCGCCACGAACTCGACCCCGGCGGCGACGCATGACCGCCGCCTTCCGCGTCCCGCCCTCATCCCCGCCCTCGCCCTCACCCGCAGACGACGACCCGGACGCGTCGCGCCTGTTCATGTCGTCGCTGCCGCCGGGCCGGCGCGAACGGCGGCTCGCGCTCGCGACCGTACTCATCTCCGCAGTGATCTTCACCGCGCTTGCGCCGTTCGCGGGCAGGCCGCTTGCGCCGGGCTGGGCGTTCATCCCCGTGTACCAGTCGGCGATCGTCGTCAACGACATGGTGACGGCCGGCCTGCTGCTCGGCCAGTACGCGATCCTGCGCCAGCGGCCGCTGCTCGTGCTCGCGGGCGGCTACCTGTTCACGGGTTTCATGGCCGGCACCCACATGCTGACCTTTCCCGGGCTGTTCGCACCGACCGGCCTGCTCGGCGGCGGCGACCAGACCACCGCCTGGCTGTACCTGTTCTGGCACGGCGGCTTTCCGCTGGCAGTCGCCGCGTACGCGCTGCTGCGCGCGAAATCGCGTGCGCCGGGGCCGATCCCGGCCCCGCAGCGCCGCGCGGCGATTCCTGTCGGGCTGTGCATCGCGGCCGCGATCGGCGCGACGGTCGCGCTCGCGCTGCTTGCCACGGCCGGCCACGACCTGCTGCCGCGCATCATGAACGGCAACCGGATGGCCGCGACGATGACGTACGCGATCACGGTCGTCTGGGGGCTGAACCTGGTCGCGCTGATGCTGATGTGGCAGCGGCGGCGGCGCCATTCCGTGCTCGACCTGTGGGTGATGACGGTGCTCGTCGCGTGGCTGTTCGACATCGCGCTGTCGTCGATGCTGAATCACGGGCGCTACGACCTCGGCTTCTACGCGGGGCGCGCGTACGGCCTCGTCGCGTCCGGTGTCGTGCTGTTCGCGATGCTGTTCGAGAACGGCCGGCTGCATGCGCAGACGGTGCGCGCGCTGGCCGGCGCGCGCTACCAGCATCTGCTCGTCGTGCAGAAGAGCGCGCAGCTGAACGACGCGAACGAACGGCTCGAACAACGCGTCGCCGCGCGCACCGCGCAACTGAGCGCGTCGAACCGCGACCTGCGGCGCGAAGTCGAGGACCGCGTACGGGCCGAGCGGGCGCTGCAGGCGTCGCGCGAGGAGTTGCGCGAGATCGCCGCGATCAGCGCGAGCGCACGCGAAGCCGAGCAGCGCCGCATCGCACGCGAGCTGCACGACGAACTCGCGCAGACGCTCGCGACGCTGAAGAACGATCTCGAATGGCTGCTCGACCGCGTGCCGCAGGACGATGCGCATTTGGCGCGCAAGATCGCGGCGATGCACGCGCTGGCGCGCGGCGCGGTGGCCGCGACGCGCCGCATCGCGTCGGACCTGCGCCCGCTGATGCTCGACGATCTCGGCTTCGCCGCGGCGATGCAGTGGCTCGTGGAGGATTTCCGGCACCGTCATGGCATCGCATGCACGCTGCGCGTCGAGCCGCCCGAGCTGCAGCTCGACGAGCCTTACGCGACGGCGGTGTTCCGCATCGCGCAGGAGGCGCTCGCGAACGTCGCACGGCACGCGGCCGCGTCGCACGCGAACGTCGAACTCGTGCATGCGAACCATGCGATCGAGCTGACGATTCGCGACGACGGCGCGGGGTTCGATCCCGGCGTGCCGCGCAAGTCGGGATCGTTCGGGCTGGTCGGGTTACGCGAGCGCGCGTATCTCGTCGGCGGCACGCTGCAGATCGCGACGACGCTCGGCGAAGGGACAACGGTCGAGGTCGAGATTCCGCTGGCGCCTGCGCAGGTGACGGTCGCGCATGGCGGGGATGGGGCGCCGCGCGGGTAGGTTCCCGGCGAAGGCGGTGGTGCGTTCGTCGGAAACTCGTCGATGAGGCGATAACACCGCGCCCCCTCACGCGCGCGCCGCCACCATCCCCCGTTCCGAGCGCGTCCACGCGACCAGCGCGCCGATCCCGAGCAGCGCGAGACACACGATCGGCACGATCATCGGGCCGAACGCCGTGCCCGTCACCTTGCCGGCAAACGGCATCAGGTTCTGGCTGAAGAAACCGCCGAGGTTGCCGATCGAGTTGATCGCCGCGACGCTCGCCGCCGCCCGCGCACCGGTGAAGTAGCGCGGCGGCATCGACCAGAAGCACGGGTACAGCAGCGGGATGCATGCGCCACCGAGCACCAGCGCGATGAAGCGCAGCGGCGTCGACGGCAGCACGAGGCTCAGCAGGAAGCCAAGCGCACCGAGCGCGGCAACGATCGCGATCGTGCGCAGGATGCTCTTCGCGCGACGCAGTTTCGCCGGCAGCCACAGCAGCAGCAACACCGCGAGCGCCCACGGCAGCATGCTCAGGAAGCCGTTCATGCTGCTCGACACGCCGAACGATTTCACGAGCGTCGGCAACCAGTACGTCACGCCGTACAGCGACGTCGACATCAGCATGTAGGTGGCCGCGAACAGCATCACGCGCGGATCGAGCAGCGCCTTCCACGGCTGCCCGTGCTCGGCCCGCGCGGGCTTCTCGCGTTCGAGCGCGGCCTCGACGATCTGCTTCTCGCGGTCGTCGAGGAAACGAGCGTCGCGCACCGACGCGGGCAGCACGCGGAACACGACGACCGCGACGATCACCGCCGGGATGCCCGTCGCCACGAACACCCACTGCCAGCCCGCCAGCCCCCACACGCCGTTCAGGCTCAGCAACACGCCGCCAACCAGCGAGCCGAGCATGTTCGCGAGCGCGCTGCCGAGCGTGAAGATGCCGAGCACCTTCGCGCGATAGCTCTGCGGGAACCACAGCGTCAGGTAGTAGATCACGCCCGGATAGAAACCGGCCTCGGCGATGCCGAGCACGAAGCGCAGCGCGCAGAACGCGGGCATCGACGTCGTGAAGCCCATCAGCACGGTGATGAGCCCCCACGTCAGCATGATCCGCGCGAGCCACACGCGTGCGCCGTAGCGATGCAGCGCGAGCGTGCTCGGCACCTCGAACAGCAGGTAGCCGATGAAGAACAGCGACGACGCGAGCCCGAACGCGGCCTCCGTCATCCCGAGGCTGTGCACCATCTGCAGCTTCGCGAAGCCGACGTTCTGCCGGTCGATGAACGCGATCAGGAACATCACGACGAGGATGGGCAGCAGGCGCCGCGCCATCTTCGACATGATGCGCTGCTCTTCGGCGGACGCGGGGTCCAGGGTTTCAGTGGCGTTCACTTGAGGCTCCTTGCGTGAAACGGTTGCATAGCGGTTGCGTATCGGTTGAATCGGCGCTGCGCGCGACAAGCGCACGGGCACAAGGTGTTTCGATGAAAGGGCGCGGCGGCATCAACCCGATCGATAGTCGTCGAGCATCGGCGCGAACATCTCGTGCCACGCACGCGGCTTCGCCTTGATCGTGCCGGCGAGGTACAGGAATTCGACGTAGTCCATCAGCTGGTTCGGCAGCACCGAGAAGCGCGTGTCCGGTGCGGCGAGCATCCGCATCACGTCGTCGTGCGACACGCCGACGCCCGACGACGCAGCATAGAGCGCGGCCGCCGCGCGCGGGTCCTGCGCGATCAGGCGGTTCGCTTCGTCGAGCGCGCCGAGAAACGCGACGGCCAGCGCCGGCTCCGTATCGACGAGCCGCTTCGGCGCGAACACGACATCGAGCGTCAGCGGGCCGAGCACGTCGACCGAACTCACGACGCGGTGGATGCCCGGCTGCCGCAGCTCGAGCGTCGAGAACGGCGGCGACGTGAAGTGCGCGGTGACGCCGTTCTCGCGGCGGATCAGCGCCTGCATCGCCTGCGGGTGCGGCAGGTTCACGGTGATCGAATCGAGCTGCGCGAAATGCTTCGGGCCGAGCTGCCGGCTCGCGACCATCTGCAGCACGACCGCCGACAACGACGTGCGGATGCCCGGCACCGCGATCCGGTCGGCCGGCGTGAAGTCGCGCAACGACACGAGCGCCGGCCGGTTCGCGTTCAGCGACAGCGACGTGGTCGACAGCCCGCTGATACCGATCACCTCGACGTTCGGAATACCGCGCGCCCGTGCCCACAGCTCGATGAAACCCGGCGCGCCGGCCCCGGCGAAATCGAGCGTGCCGGCCATCATCGCGTCGTTGACGGAATTGCCGCCGTCGAGCAGCACCCAGTCGACCGCGACGTCGCGCACGCCGTGGCGCGCCGCGTGCAGCTCGAACAGCCGCTGCTTCTCCATCACGAGCAGCGGCAGGTACAGCACCCCATAGCCTTTGGAAATCCGCACTGTGCGCGGCTTCGCGCGCACGAGCGCAGGCGCGGCGAGCACGCCGAGGCCGGCGGCGATCAACGCGCGGCGGCGCGGCGACGTCGTCATGCGCCGGCCTTCCCTGCACGCGCGGCACGCGCGGCACGAGCGGCACGAGCGGCAAGCGCCAGGCGGCCGGGGCCCGCGTCGCCGCACCGGCGAGCGCCGGCCGGCGACGCGCTGCACCGCGCGTTCGGCGCACCCGTTTGCTGCTGCATGTTGCCGTCTCCTGTGGTTCTGGTATTAATGGCCGTCCTTGCATCGTCCGGCTCGACACAGGTTATCGACCGAGTCTGAGAAAATGCTGACATCCCGGCCCCGGGAAAACCCCTAACCCACCCACCTGCGAAACGGCACCATGCGCATTCTCGTCGTGGAGGACGATGCCGAAATCGGCGCGGCGATCCGCAACCGCCTGGCGCGGCTCGGCCATGCCGTCGATCTCGAAACCGACGGCGCGACCGCGCACGGGCTGTTGCGCGTCGAGCGCTTCGACCTCGTCGTGCTCGACGCGAACCTGCCCGGCATGGACGGCTTCACGGTGCTGCGCCACCTGCGCGCATCGGGCAGCACGACGCCCGTGCTGCTCGTCACCGCGCGCTCGGCGATCGACGACCGCGTGAGCGGCCTCGGCCTCGGCGCCGACGATTACCTCGTGAAGCCGTTCGACTACCGCGAGCTCGATGCGCGCGTGCAGGCGCTCCTGCGCCGCAACAGCGGCCACGCGAACGACGTGCTCACGCTCGGCGGCCTCGTGATCGACCGCAGCAGCCGCCTCGCGGAACTCGACGGCCAGCCGCTGTCGCTGTCGCGCCAGGAATTCGCGCTGCTCGAGATCCTCGCGAGCCGCCCGCAGCGGATCTTTTCGAAGGACGAACTGCTGAACCAGCTGTTCAGCTTCGGCAACGAGCCGACCACGAACGCGGTCGAGCAGTACGTGACCCGCGTGCGCAAGAAGCTGCAGGGCAGCTCGGTCGAAATCCGCACCGCGCGCGGGATGGGGTATCAGATTGCGGCGCACTGACTGGTTCCCGAAGACGCTGTTCGGGCGCACGCTGCTCTTCATCGCGCTCGTCGTCGCGACCGGTGCACTCGCGCTCGCGGCGATCGCCCGCTACTACGCGGGCGTCGCGGCCGAACGCGCGTATGACCAGTTGCTTGCGGGCGCATCGATCCAGGTCGCGGAAAACCTCTACGTGCAGGGCGGCGTGCTCGCGCTGAATCCGCCGGTGGCCGCGCTGTCGACGCTGTCGCGCTACGACCTCGTCTACTACAAGGTCGTCGATTCGCGCGGCATCGTCGTGGCCGGCTACAACGATCTCGCGAGCCCCGCGACGCTCGCCGCCGCGAAACAGGGCCCCGCGTTCGCGAATGCTGTCTACCAGGGGCACCGGATCCGCACCGCGACCATCGCGCGCTACATGCCCGAGGAAAGCACGCCGGGCTGGGCGCTCGTGACGGTCGCGCAAACCACCAACGCCCGGCAGCAACTCACGAATGACATGAGTTTCAAGGTATGGACGCTGATCCTGCTGATGAGCGTGCTCGCGATCGGCGCAAGCGGCCTCGCGATCCGGCGCGGCCTGCGCCCGCTCGCGCAGATCGGCACGATCATCGCCGCGCGCGACCCGGCCGACCTGCGGCCGGTGGCCGTCGATACGCCGAGCGAGATCGACGCGATCATCGGGTCGATCAACGGGCTGATGCACCGCCTCGCCGAGCGGATCAACGCGATGCAGCGCTTCATCGCCGATGCCGCGCACCAGATGCGCACGCCGCTCGCGCGGCTCGACGCGCAGATCGAGCTGCTCGACGGCGAAGCCGATCTCGCGCGCCACGCGGCACGGCTCGATGCGCTGCGCGCGACCTCTTCGGACGTCGGCCGGCTCACCGGCCAGCTGCTCAATCATGCGATGGTGATTCATCGCACCGAGGCCGTGCCGCTGCAGCCCGTCGACCTCGTCGCGCTTGCTAAGGACGTGCTCGGCCGCGCGATTCCGCTCGCCGGCGAGCGCGACGTGGCCGTCGCGTTCGCGAGCGATGCGCCGCTCGCGTGGATCGACGGCGACGCGATCAGCCTGCAGGAAGCGCTGTCGAACGTGCTGCACAACGCGCTGCTGCATGGTCATGCGGACGACATCGTCGTGTCGGTCGCGACGCAGGGCAACGTGGACGATGCGGTGACGCTGACCGTCACCGACAACGGCCGCGGGATTCCGCGCGAGCACTGGGATGCCGCACTGCAACCGTTCGTGCGGATCGCACCGGACGGCAGCGAGCGGCGCACGGGGTCCGGCCTCGGGCTCGCGATCGTGCAGGAAGTGATGAAGGCGCACGGCGGGCGCGTCGGGTTTGCGTTTCCCGAGGCGGGCGGGTTTGCGGTGGTGTTGACGTTTCCGCGCGCGGCGGGGAGCGGCGAGGAGAAGGCATGAACCGACGGGCCCGGGCCGGTTCATGCACGTGCACGGCAGGCACTCAATCGTCGCTGCCGTCATCGAAGCGGGTGCGCTCCGCATGCCGCGCCACCGCCCGATCCAGCTCGTCATACTGACGATCGCAGAACAGCCGGCACAACGTATCGACATCCGCGCGCGTGTCGACGTCGATCGTATCGACGTGCTGCTCCAGCTTACCTTTGCCGATCCCGAACAGCCCCTTTTTCATCCGCATCGAGACGGCATTCAACTGGAAGCCGTCCGCATGCGCATCGCGCAGCGCGGTCACCCACAACTCCCGCTGATCGTCGGCATGCTGCAGCACGAGGGCCGGCAACGGGCCGTCCTGCGTGGTGTCCCATTCGGCATGCTGCGCCGCCCACGGAAACGCATCGAACGCCTGCATGAACGACGCGTAATCCGTCGCGCCCTGCGGATCCAGTTGCTTGAAATCGTAGCCGACTTTCTGAACGGAATAGGTCAACATGGTGCGGCGCTCCCGGTGGCGGTGATGGCGACTGAGCGCCAATCTACCTGACAATCCGGCGTCTATCACCGTTTTTTGCCCCACCGCCCCACCCGCTACGCCGCCACCGCCTCCCCGCCGAGATACGCATCGCGCACACGCTCGTCGTCGAGCAGCGCCTTCGCGGGCCCTTCGAGCACGACGCGCCCCGTCTGCAGCACGTACCCGTAATGCGCGATCTCCAGCGCGAGGCTCGCGTTCTGCTCGACCATGAACACGGTCACGCCCTGCCGGTTGATCGCGTCGATCAGTTCGAGCACCTTGTCGACGTAGAGCGGCGACAGCCCCATCGTCGGCTCGTCCATGCAGATCAGCTTCGGCCGCGCCATCAGCGCGCGCGCCATCGCGAGCATCTGCTGCTCGCCGCCCGACAGCGTGCCCGCGCGCTGCGTCAGCCGCTCGCGCACACGCGGAAACAGGTCGAGCACACGCTCGTAGTCCTCCGCCACCGCCGCGCGGTCGCCACGCGTGTACGCGCCCATCAGCAGGTTCTCGCGCACGCTCATGTCGCCGAACAGCCGCCGCGCCTCGGGCACGGCCGCGATCCCGCGCCGCACGCGCTGCGGCGTCGCGAGCGCCGTCACGTCGTCGCCGTCGAAACGCACGACGCCGCGGCGCGGCCGCATCAGTCCGAGGATCAGCTTCATCGTCGTCGACTTGCCGCTCGCGTTGCCGCCGAGCAGGCTGACGATCTGCCCGCGGCCCACTTCGAAGTTCACGTCGAAATGCACCTGCACCGGCCCGTAGAACGTGTCCAGGTGTTCGAGTTTCAGCAGCGCGTCGGTCATGGTCGTGTCGGGTCCGGAAGAAAGTGCCGTCATGCGGCCGCCTGTGCCGTGCGGTCGGCCGGCGCGCCGCCCGCATGCCGGCGGCCGAGGTACGCCTCGATCACGCGCGGATCGTGCCGCACGTCGCGCGGCGCGCCTTCGGCGATCTTCACGCCGTTGTCGAGCACCATCACGCGGTCGGACACGCGCATCACGAGTTCGAGCTTGTGCTCGATCAGCAGGATCGTCAGGCCGCGCGCCTTCAACGACTGGATCAGCTGCAGCATCTCGGCCGTCTCCGTCTCGTTCATCCCGGCCGTCGGCTCGTCGAGCAGCAGCAGGCGCGGATGCAGCGCGAGCGCGCGGCCGATCTCCACACGCCGCCGGTTCGCATACGACAGGCTGTGCGCCGGATGATCGATGCGCGGCGTGAGGCGCTCGCCGAACCCGGCGACGATCGCGCGCGCCTCGTCGCGCAGCGCGGCTTCCTCGCGCCGCACCGCCGCGGGCCGCACGAGCGCGCGCAGCACCTCGGCCGCCGCACCCAGCGCGGGCCAGCCCGGCCGCGCCGCGCGCAGCCGCGCATGCGCGCCGATCAGCACGTTGTCGAGCACGCTCAGGTTGCCGAACACGCGGCCGTGCTGGAACGTGCGCGCGATGCCGAGCGTCGCGAGGCGTTCCGGCGCGGTGCCCGTGATGTCGCGGCCGTCGAACGTCACGCGGCCGGCATCGGGCCGGTCGGCGCCCGCGATCAGGTTGAACAGCGTCGATTTGCCCGCGCCGTTCGGGCCGATCACGCTCAGCAGTTCGCCTTCTGCGAGTGACAGGCTCGCGCCGTCGAGTGCGGTCACGCCGTCGAAGCGGCGCGTCAGGCCCTGCACGTCGAGCAAGGGTCGGTTGGTGGTCATCGCATTCCTCCTCACACCGTGCCGAGCAGGCCCTGCGGCCGGAACCGGACCAGCAGCAACAGCACGAGGCCGTAGATCAGCATCCGGTAGTCGGCCGCCCAGCGGAACAGCTCGGGCAACCCGATCAGCGCGATCGCACCGACGATGCCGCCGAGCACGTTGCCGAGCCCGCCGAGAATCACCATCGTCAATGCGAGGATCGACACCTGCGAATCGAAGGTCTGGTGGTTGATATAGCTGTACAGGTGCGCGGCGATCCCGCCGCTCACGCCGGCCGCGACGCCGCCGACCGCGAACGCGATCGCCTTGTATCGGTTCGGTGCGATGCCGTGCGCACGCGCGGCGACGTCGTCCTCGCGCACCGCGCGCAGCGTGCGGCCGAGATGCGAGCGCAGCAGCCGCACCTGCACGAGCGCGAACCCGACGAGCACCGCGAACGTGAACCAGTACGCGGCCCGCGCGGTCGTCGCCCACGGCAGCGGCGCGATGCCGGTGATGCCGAGCGGGCCGCGCGTGAGGCCGTCCCAGTTCAGGATCACGAGGCTCACCACTTCGCCGATGCCGAGCGTCGCGATCGACACGTAGTGCCCGCGCAGCCGGAACGCCGGATAGACGAGCAGCGTGCCGAGCACGGCGGTGATCACGCCCGCGCACGGAATCGTCACGGCCGGCGACCAGCCGAGATCCGACGACAGCAGCGCCGACGCATACGCGCCGATCACGAGCAGCGCCGCGTGGCCGAGCGAGATCTGCCCGACCGTGCCCGCCACCAGCGTGAGGCTCAGCGAGAGCAGCCCGTACAGCCACGCATTGGTCAATGTCTGCAACACGTACGGCGATGCGCCGAGCCACGGCAGCACGGCCGCCGCCACGACCAGCGCGACGAGTACCGGGCGCGGCACGCGCACGGCCTTCGCGGCCGCGAGGAAGGTGCCCGTCATCGGCTCGGGCGGCAGCGCGCGGTTCGCGCTGAACAGCCCGTTCGGCCGCCACACGAGGAACACGATCAGCAGCCCGAACGCGAACAGGTCGCGATAGCTGGTGCCGAACAGCGCGACGCCGTAGCTTTCGACGAGACCGAGCAGCAGGCTGCCCGCGATCGCGCCCGGCACGTTGCCGAGCCCGCCGATCAGCAGCGCGACCACGCCCTTCAGCGTGGCCTGGAAGCCCATCGCCGGATCGATGCTGTTGTAGTACATGCCGACCAGCAGCCCGCTCACGCCGCCGAGCGCGCACGCGATCGCGAACACGGTCTGGTTCACGCGGTCGACGTCGACGCCCATCTGCAGCGCCGCGTCGCGATCCTGCGCGGTCGCGCGCACGGCCCAGCCGAGCCGCGTGAAGCGCAGGAAGCCGTACAGCAGCGCGGCCGCCGCGATGCCGATGCCCGCGATCAACAGGTCGAGCGAGCCGAGCGTCGCGCCGGCGATCCGCACGTGCCAGTCGGGCAGCGGCGTCGGCACCGCGCGCGGGTCGGCGCCGAACGCGAGCTGCGCGAGCTGGTCGAGGATGAAGCTGATGCCGATCGTCGCGAGCAGCGGCGCGATGCGTGCCGCATGGCGCAGCGGCCGCAGCCCGATGCGCTCGATCGCGATGCCGAGCGCACCGCAGCCGACGACGACCGCCGCGAGCGCCGCCGGCAGCGGCAGCCCGAAGCGCGTCAGGCACAGCCAGCCGATGAACGCGCCGACCATGTAGACCGAGCCGTGCGCGAAGTTGATCAGGTGCGACACGCCGAAGATCAGCGCGAGTCCGACCGCGAGCAGCGCGTAGATGTTGCCGACGATGAGGCCGTTGAGCGTGTAGTCGAGCCAGGAAGCCATCACGATGCGTCCGTTACATGCATGCTGTTCAGGGCCGGGCTCAACGCGCGGCGAGCTGCGGTTTCGCGCCGTCCCACAGCGCCCACTGCCCTTGCTTCACGACCAGATACACGGTGCGTGCGCCCGCGACGCGACGCGTCTGCGGATCGAAGCGCACCTTGCCGAAGATCACGCTCGGCACGTCGCTGATTTTTGCGAAGCCGTCGTGCGCGGCCTGGCGCGTCGTGCCGTAGCGGCGCAGCACTTCCGCCGACAGGATCAGCGCATCGTATGCACGCGCGACGAACGAATCGGGATCGGCGTGGAATTTCGCGCGATAGCGCTGCACGAATGCCTGCACCTCGGGGCGCGGTTCGGCCGGGAAGAAGTTCGATTCCGTATAGACGCCTTCGACGGCCGTGCCGCCCAGTTCGAGGAACTTCGGCGAGTACACCGAACCGACCGCCGCGATCGGCAGCGTGAGCCCCGATGTACGCGCCTGGCGCACGATCTGCGCACCGTCCGCGTAGTACGAGATCAGCACGATCGAATCGGGCTTCGATTCGCCGATGCGCACGAGCGTCGAGCGGAAATCCTTCTCCGCCGGCTGATAGCCTTCGGCCGCGACGACCTGCGCGCCGAGCCCCGTCACGGCCTTCGCGAAGATGTCCTTGCTGGTGCGGCCCCAGTCGGTGTTCAGGTACAGCACCGCGATCCGCTTGAAGCCGAGTTCCTTCACCGCGTAGCGCGCGAGCAGCGGCTGCTCCTCGGCCTGGCTCAGCGCGGTGCTCCACAGATAGTCGCCGCCCTTCGTGAAATCCGGATGCGAGTTGGTGAAGCCGAACTGGATCAGCTGCCCGCGCTGGTAGATCGGCGACGCGGCCATCGACGTCGCGCTCGAGAAGTCGCCCAGCTCGATCGCGATGCGCGGATCGGCGACGAACTTCTGCGCGATCGCCACGGCCTGGCGCGGGTCGCTGCGGCTGTCCTGGAAGTCGACGGCGAGCGGACGGCCGTGAATGCCGCCGCTGCCGTTGATCTCGTCGAGCGCGAGATCGAAGCCGCGCTTCCATTGTTCGCCGTACTGCGCATCCTGGCCCGTGAGCGGCCCGCTCACGCCGATCACCACCGGCTCGCCCGACACGCCTGCCGCGAGCGCACCGCCCGTCGACAAGCCCCATGCGGCAGCGAGCGCCGCCACCGTGCCCAGCACGCGCCGCCATGCGCCGCGTGCGTCGTTCCCCGAAACGTTCATGCGTCCCCCAGCTTCAGTCAGTCGAAAAGAGTGAGGGCATGTAACCACCCGGTTCAGGACGATCCAACGAAGTTTTGCGCATATCGATATAGCGCGCGGCGCGAAGCGGGTGAGGCTTGCGAGCGACCTTCCGCACACCCCGCCTCGCGCGATGTATCCGCATGCAACGCATCACGTTGATTCGATTGGCGTTTCGCTCGCGGCGCCGATCGCAACCCGCGTTCAAGCACGCGCAATCGTCTATCGCAACGATCGGGCGCTTCGCAGTTTTCGCGCTGTCGATAGCAAAAATCATTATATGAATCGTGCATGCTCACACTTCTACAATGCGCAAATCGCATCATCGGAAGGTGTCATGGAGCTGCATCAACTCGAAGCCTTTTCCGCGGTCATGTCGGCCGGCAGCGTGACCGGCGCGGGCGAACTGCTCGGCCGTTCGCAGCCGGCCGTCACGCGGCAGATCCAGGAGCTCGAAGCCGATCTCGGCTACGCGCTGTTCGACCGGCACGGCCCGCGCGTCACGCCGACGCGGCGCGCATTCCTGCTCTACGAGGAAGTCGAACGCTCGCTGGTCGGCCTGCGTGCGATCGAGGCGCGCGCCCGGGCGCTCGGCGATGAAAGCGCCGAGCCCGTGCGCATCGCGGCAACCCCTTCGCTCGCGGCCACGCTCGTGCCGGCCGCGCTCGCCGCGCTGCCCGACGATGCGCAGGCGCCCCACTACCAGTTGCGCAGCGAATCGGCCGAGCATGTCGTGCACGAGGTGCTGGCCGGCACGGCCGATGTCGGCGTCGTCACGCTGCCGATGGCGCACGCGGGGCTCGACGTGCACTGGATCGCGCAGACGCCGTGCGTGGCCGTGCTGCCCGCCGGCGACCCGCTCGCGGCGCAGCCGCGCATCGCGCTGCGCGACCTCGCGCGCCGCCGCATCGTGACGGTCGCGAACCGCCACCGGCTGCGCCAGCGGATCGATGCGGCATTCGCGGCCGCGCGGGTCGATGCGCGCGTGTTCATCGAAACCAATGCGTCGCTGAATGCGGTCATGGCCGCGCGTGCAGGCATCGGGATCGGCATCGTCGATCCGGCCACGGGCGTGGCACTGCCGGTGGAGGGCGTCGTCGCGCGCCCGCTCGACGTCGACATCCCGTTCGCGTTCGGCGTCGCGACGCCCGCCGGCAAGGCACGCACGTCAGCGGTCGATGCACTGCTCGACGCGCTGCACCGTACGACGCGCGCGCTGCTCGACGACGTGATCTTCCACGACGCCGCCGCGCACGACGAATTGCTGCGCGGCGACCGGCTGCGCGCCGAGCGTGCGCCGCGTGCGGCAACCCGCACGACGCGTGCACGCCGGACCCGCCCGGAGGCGGCATGACGACGACCGATCAATTGCACGCACTCGAAGCCCGGCTCGCGCAAGACCTGCGCTGGCTCGACCTGCCCGCGCCGTCGTGGGTGCCGCCGCGCGAGGCCGACGGCACACGCGTGCTCGACGTCGCGATCGTCGGCGGCGGCATGGCCGGGCTCGCGGCATCCGCCGAACTGCGCCTGCTCGGCATCGACAACCAGTGCGTGATCGACCGCGCGCCGGCCGGCTACGAAGGCCCGTGGGTCACGTTCGCGCGGATGGACACGCTGCGCTCGCCGAAGCAGCTCGCGGGGCCCGCGCTCGGCCTGCCCGCGCTGACGTTCCGCGCGTGGTTCGAAGCGCAATACGGCCGCGACGCGTGGGACGCGCTCTACAAGATTCCGCGCACGCAATGGATGGACTACCTGCGCTGGTACCGGCGCGTGCTCGACCTGCAGGTGCGCAACGACACCACGCTCGTCGCGCTGCGCCCGCGCGACGACGGCCTGCTCGCACTCGACGTGCGCGGCAACGGCGAAGCGCAGACGCTGCTCGCCCGGCACGTGGTGCTCGCCACCGGCCGCGACGGGCTCGGCGGCCCGTACGTACCGCCCGTCGCGCAACGCGCGCCGCGCACGCGCTGGGCCCATTCGTCCGAGCCGATCGATTTCGCGGCGCTCGCGGGCAAGCGCATCGGTGTGGTCGGCGCCGGCGCATCCGCATTCGACAATGCGGGCACCGCGCTCGAAGCCGGCGCCGCACGCGTCGACCTGTTCTTCCGCCGCACGGACATCCCGCGCATCAACAAGCTGACGGGCATCGGCAGCCCGGGGCTCGTGCACGGCTACGCCGATCTCGACGACGCGACGAAGTGGCGCTTCATGCACTACGCGCTGACGTCGCAGACGCCGCCGCCGCGCGACAGCGTGCTGCGCGTGTCGCGTCACGCACAGGCGCACTTTCATGCGGGCAGCCCGATCGAGACGCTCGCGGAACACGCGGACGGACTCGACGTGACGACGCCGCGCGGCCGCTACACGGTCGACTTCCTGATCTTCGCGACCGGCTTTCATTCGGACTGGACGACGCGCGCGGAATTCGCGTCGTTCGGCGCGCAGGTGCGGCGCTGGAAGGACCGCTATCGACCGGAGCCGGGCACGTGGATCGACGAGCTCGCCGAGTCGCCCGATCTCGGCCCCGCGTTCGCGTTCCAGGAGCGCGAGCCCGGCGCTTGCGCGGCCATCACGCGAATTCACTGCTTCAACCATGCGGCGAGCCTGAGCCACGGCAAGCTGTCCGGCGATATCCCGGCCATCAGCGCGGGCGCCAGGCGGCTCGCGCACGGCATTGCGAGCCGGCTGTTCGACGCGGACCGCGATCGCCACTACGACGCGCTCGTCGCGTACGCGAACGCCGAACTGCAGGGCGACGAATGGCACGACGCCGACGCATGAGCGCGCGTCCATCGATCACATTGACGACGAAGGAAACCCGAAACGATGACTGAATCCATCACGCCGGCCGATGCGCCGGACACGATCGACGCGGTGGCCGGCCTGCGCGATGGCGACGCCGTCGCCGCGCTGCGTCGCGCACGCGACAAGGTGCTGCGCCATACGCGGCTGAGCGAAGCGGCGCTGTTCGATCCCGCGTTGCCCGATCTTTCGTTGATCGAACGACTGCACGCGGCGCGGTATGTTGCTGAAAAATCGAACGCTCGCGTGCTGGCCGACACCTATCGCGCACGACTGCTCGACGCAGGCGGCACGCTCGACGATATCGCCCGCGCAGACGCCGAGGCGTTCGACACCTTGCCCCGCCGCCTCGGCGCGATCCTGTCGCATGCACGCCTGCTGACGCACTCGCCGGTCGATGCACGGCCGTCCGATCTCGACGCGCTGAAGTCGGCCGGGCTCACGACGCCCGCGATCGTCGCGCTGTCGCAGCTCGTGGCGTTCGTCGCGTATCAGTTGCGCGTCGCGGTGGCCGCGCAAGCGCTTCAGGCACGTGCTGCAACGGAGGCCGCATGACGACGACCACTCACGGCTTCACGTCCGACACGCTCGGCTGGCGTGCGTGGCTCGACACCGTTTCGCTCGATGCCGCGACGCCCGACCAGCTGGCCGTGCTCGAAGCAAGCCACCCGCAAGCGAAGACGTCCGACTATTACCTGCTGCTCGTCCATCTTCCCGAGATCCTGCGGCAACGCTCGGGCGTATTCAACGCGATCATGTACGGCCCCGGCGGACTGTCGCGCGCGGAGCGCGAACTGGCGAGCACGGCCGTGTCGCGCGTGAACGGCTGCGTGTACTGCGCGTCCGTGCATGCGCAGCGCTTTACCCAGCTCGCAAAGCGCACCGACGCGATCGAGCAGGTGTTCGACGATCCGGCGACGGCCGGCACGACGGCGCGCGAACGCGCGATCATTCGCTATGCGATCGCGCTGACGGAGCGGCCCGACACGGTCGACGCGGGCGATATCGCCGCGCTGGAAGCCGAAGGGTTGACGCATGAGGAGATTCTCGACCTGTCGCACGCGGTCGCGATCTTCGCGTGGGCGAACCGGTTGATGCTGACGCTGGGCGAGCCGGTGTTTGCGGAATCGGCGGCCGGCGCCTGACCCTTCCGGGGCGCTGACCTGACGTGAACCGGCGGGCAAGGCTGCGCCGGGTCTCACGCTCAGGCGCGTCGCCTAGGGTCGGGCATGGCGCGCTTTCGGCATGCCCGTCAGAACACGCCCGGAATCAGTCGATATCGAACCTGCGACTTGTACGCACGATAAGCTTCGTCTTCCGACAGCACACGTTCCTCCAGCACGATTCTCCCGATCTGCAACAGCATCCAGGCGCCGATCGTGACCAGGTTTCGGGTACTGAAATTGCTGAGCAGGAAACCGATTTCAGACAGCAGGTAACCGGCATAGATCGGATGACGCACGAAGCGGTACGCACCGGACGACACGACCCCGCGGTTGGCCGGCAGCAGACCGAACGAGCGCCCCAGCGACAGCTTGGCGAACAATTGCCACACAATCCCGATAATTTGAAAGCCGCCCCCGGCCCACTCCGGAATCAGGTGGGTACTGGCGGTCAGTTGATAGGCGAGGCAATAGAACGAACCGCCGATCGCAGAGCACACCGAGACGGGATGCCAGTCGCGTCGTCTCGGCAATTTTGCAAAAGCCGAGAATCCGACGGTCAGTACGGCGGAAACCAGCAGCAGGATCAGCGTGATCCGGCCCGGGTTCACTCGCCACTGCAGATAGATCGCATAGGCAAACAGGCCCAGCACCGTCACCGAACACACGCGAGCGCCGAGCTCGATCAGATTGATCCGCTCCGATTCGTCGCTGGCCGTCGCGTGCACTGCCGGCGTACCTGGCGCGCACGTTCCTCGTCCCCTTGCATCCCGTATCGCTTGTGCCATGTTATTGATTTGTAATTTATTAAGGACTTTTGCATTACCTCGCATTACCGTTTCAGACTAGCACGCCCGATCGACTACCGAGTGGCAAAGTTTTGACTTTCTGACATTAATTAGCGTATTTCCCGAGCCATGGGTCAAACCTGGATGCCGAAGCCGGACAGCGCGCCGCGCGGACAGGATCATCTCCGTCGTGCGCAAACGATTGGCTGTTACGCCGGGTGAAACCGGCCCGCTTTCAGCTCGCGATGTCGTGATTGAAATCGAAATCGGACAACGGCGCGTCGCGGCACATGTCGCCCCGACCGCCCTGATTCGCCACCGCTACGTGGCCGATCCAGCCGCGGCCGGGCGCTTTGGCGGCAACGCAGCCAGCTCGCCCCGCGCCCGCGTCACGCCTTGTGCGTCGACAGCAAAATACTCGTCTCGGTATTCGCGATCCCGTCGATCAGCCGGATCGCGCCGAGCACGCGATCGAAGTGCTCGAGCGAATCGGCATGGAGTTCGGCGACGAGATCCCAGCGCCCGTTGGTGCTGTGGATCGACGCGACGTTCGGATGCCCGCGCAGCACCTTCACCACTTCCGCGCCGCGATTGCCCTGCACGGCGATCGACATCAGCGCGCGGATCCGGTGCCGTTCGGCCGCAGGCTTGAGCCGCACCGTATAGCCGACGATCACGCCGTGCTTCTCCAGCCGCGTCAGCCGGTTCTGCACGGTTGCGCGCGCGACGCGCAATTCCTTCGCCAGCGCGACGACGGGCAGTCGCGCGTTGTCGCGCAGCAGCGCGATGAGCTGCCGGTCGACGTCGTCGAGCGTGATCATGAACGAGCCTTCCTGTTGAACGTGAACCGGCCGCCAGCGTGCCGGAGCCTTCGCCTATCGACCAGTGCAACTTGGTCAAACTGCCATATCTGGCCAGCAATTTGCAAAGTCTATCGATAAATCTGCCACTTTTGCCGTCTTTTTGTTGGCTCGACTCGCCGAAATAATGACGCTATCGACCGGCGAGATGTGCCGCAGCGCCGCTTCCAGCAAGCCGGGACGCGCGCCGAAGCACCGCGCGGTCGACCAGAACGCCAGGGACACCCGTACCGGCACTGAGCATTTGCAAAGCATGGGACCCGAGTAAGCGCTAAAGCGCTAACTCGGGTCGACAGGAGACAAACGCATGACCCGCTTCCTCGACGTTCCCGCCACCGCCCGACTGATCGCCCAGACCGGCGTCACGACGTTCCTCCGCGAGCTCGTCGACACGCTGCGCGCCGATTACCTGCACTGGGCCGACTTCGACAAGTCGCCGCGCGTCGCGTGCCACTCGCGCGACGGCGTGATCGAACTGATGCCCGTCGCGAACGCGTCGCTGTTCGCGTTCAAGTACGTGAACGGCCACCCCGTCAACGCCGCGCGCGGGATGCACACGGTGATGGCGTTCGGCGCGCTCGCCGAAGTCGATACCGGCTACCCGCTGCTGCTCGCCGAACTCACGCTGACCACCGCGCTGCGCACGGCGGCGACGTCGGTGCTCGCCGCGCAAGCCCTCGCCCGCCCCGATTCACGCACGATGGCGCTGATCGGCAACGGCGCGCAGAGCGAATTCCAGGCGATCGCGTTCCACACGCTGCTCGGCATCGACGAAATCCGCGTGTTCGACGTCGATCCGCACGCGACCGACAAGCTCGTGCAGAACCTCGCCGCCTACCCGGCGCTGCGCGTGGTGCGCGCCGCGTCGACCGCCGACGCCGTGCGCGGCGCCGACATCGTGACGACCGTCACCGCCGACAAGGCCTACGCGACGATCGTCACGGCCGATATGATCGAACCCGGCATGCACCTGAACGCCGTGGGCGGCGATTGCCCGGGCAAGACCGAACTCGAGGCCGGTGTGCTGCAGGCGGGCCGCGTGTTCGTCGAATTCGAGCCGCAGTCGCGCATCGAGGGCGAGATCCAGCAGATGCCGGCCGACTTCCCCGTCACCGAGCTGTGGCGCGTGCTGCAGGGCGAGACGACCGGCCGCGAACGCGCGGATGAAGTCACGGTGTTCGACTCGGTCGGCTTCGCGCTCGAGGATTACTCGGCGCTGCGCTACCTGTATGCGCTCGCGCAGCAGCACAACGCGGGCGTCGAGATCGCGCTGATTCCGCCGGCCGTCGACCCGAAGAACCTGTTCGCGCTGATCGACGACCCGGCCGCGATCGCGCAGGGTCACGCGGCGTACGTGACCGAAGCCGTCGCCGCATTCGCGCGCTGACCGTCATCCCCGGGCGCCCCGTGCGCCGCCCGGCCCGTTGCCTTTCGTTCCTGCCTTCCATGAATCTCGTATCGATCCAGGCACCGGCCGCCGTCGTGATGATCCGGCCGCACCGCTTCCTGCCGAACCCGCAGACCGCGGCCGACAACGCGTTCCAGCGCGCGGCGACCGGCGGTGGCACACCAGACGCATCGTCGGTATCGGCCGCCGCGCGCGACGAAGTCACGGCCGCCGCGCGGACGCTCGCCGATGCGGGCGTGCGCGTGCACGTGTTCGACGACCACGGCGAGCACGACACGCCCGACTCCGTGTTCCCGAACAACTGGTTCTCGACGCATCCGGGCGGCCACGTCGCGCTCTATCCGATGTTCAGCGCGAACCGGCGCCGTGAGCGGCGCGCGGACGTGATCGAGATGCTGAAGGCCGAGTACCGCGTGCAGGACGTGATCGACTACTCGGGCCTCGAATACGACGACGTGTTCCTCGAAGGCACCGGCGCGATGGTGCTCGACCACGTCGCGCGGATCGCGTACACCGCGCGTTCGCGCCGCGCCGATCCGGTCGCGCTCGAGCGCTTCTGCACGAACTTCAATTTCGAGCCGATCTGCTTCGATACGGCCGATGCGAACGGAAAGCCGATCTATCACACGAACGTGATGATGAGCGTCGCGACCGAGTTCGCGATGGTCGGCCTCGAACTCATTCCCGACCGCCGTCGCCGTGACGAGATCGCGCAACGGCTGGCCGAAACGGGCCGCACGGTGATCGCGCTCGATGCCTCGCAGATCGCGAATTTCGCGGGCAATACGCTGGAATTGTCGGGCAAGGAAGGGCGTGTGCTCGCGCTGTCGCGGCGCGCGTACGACTGCCTCACGCCGGTGCAGCGCGCGACGATCGAGCGTTCGGCACGGCTGCTGCCGCTCGACGTGCCGACGATCGAACTGGCCGGTGGCTCGGTGCGCTGCATGCTGGCGGGGATTCATCTGGCGCGGCGGGCGGCCATTCAGAACGCACCGGACGTGCCTGCAATCGAATTGGCCAAACCGCAGCGTGGGCGGGAACCGCAGGCCTGACATCGAGAGGCGAAAAGCCCGCAACGTTCGTTGTTTGATACGCCAGCGCGGAGCAGTTTCGGTACGGCTGCCACCGAGCGCAGCAAATGGCGCTGCCACGGGTACCGACACGCAAGTCTGGGCGGCCGTCGCGGTCAGTTGGTAGAGCAGGTGGGCATATCAGGCTCCGTCCTCGGCAGGCGTCATGTCGATCAGCCGGAGCACGCTAGTACGCAATGCCATGGTCGGTCGGGACATGTTCGATGCGCGCTCACGTCAACGACGCGCGCAAATCGGTCAGTGTGATCATGACTGTCATAGGGTCAAGCGGCGACGGCTCGAATCCGACCTGCAGATAGAA
This sequence comes from Burkholderia sp. HI4860, assembly GCF_002223045.2. NCBI lineage: Bacteria > Pseudomonadati > Pseudomonadota > Betaproteobacteria > Burkholderiales > Burkholderiaceae > Burkholderia > Burkholderia sp. HI4860. Next base: position 195,306 of record NZ_NKFO02000001.1, read on the forward strand.
GCGCTGCGCGTCGGCCGACAGTGCATGTGCGAGCAGCCCGCGAATCCCGATGGTGTCGGCCGCCTGCATGACCCGTAGCCCGGCGTCACGCAGCAGCCCGCGGCCCAGTCCGCGGCCCTGCCAGGCCCGGTCTACCGCGAGCCTGGCCAACACGACGACCGGTACGGGGTCCGGCATGTTGCGGCGAAACCGTCCGGGTGCGGCCGCGACATCCACCGCACCCGACGCTAGCGCGTAGTAGGCAACGACGCGCTGGTCATCACACACCACGAAGGTACGTGACGCGCCGCTCACGTGGTTACGCAGGGCTCTCCGCTTGAGCCAATCGTCCAGGTTCGGCTCACCCGAATCGAAGGCGTCCAGGGCGCCCGCCTGCGCATGTTCGAGCGTAATCGGGGTGGGCGCGCGCAGCGTCATGCGACGGGGTCGGCCGAGCCGTCCCACGGCGCGGGCGTCCGCATCGTGCGCCGCAACTGGGGATTCGGCGCCGGTGGCGCGTCGAGCCGCGCGACGAACGCGGCATACGCGTCGGGACTGGCGCGCACCAGCGTCGCCTCGAGCAGGGTTTCCTCAGCGGCCGCGCGGGCGGCGGACAGGATGAAGTCGGTGCGGTTCTGCCCGCGTGCGGCGGCCGCGCGATCGATCAGGTCGCGTTCGTCAGGCTGCACGCGCAAGTTCAGGGTGTCGCGCTTGGTCGGGGGGCTATGGGTAGCGGACATGGAGGAGCCTCCGGTCAACAACAGTGCTTGGATACCCATATTGTACTGACATTGTCAGTACAATTCCACCGACTATCAAGGTCCAGAACACCGGCCGGAGGCATACAAGGCGGGAACAGAATCCGTCTGCGACTATCGCGCCCTGTTCAGGCGCATAGTCGGCTAGCGGCTAGGCGGTCGGATCCGCCCAACGAAGTTGCTTGTATCTCCACTACCCGCTCCGAACGGTGCCTAAACGCGGGGCAGTACGCGCTCACCCCGCCAGCAACTTCAACCCCGCCGGCAGCGTTTCGCCGAACACGCGCACCGTGTCGGCTTCGTCGAACGCGATCGCCTCGCGCACCATGTCGATCCACGCCGTCGATGCATTCGCGGCCGACAGGCGCTTGATCACGGCCTGGCGTGTGTCGTCCGGCAAATCGCGCGAACGGTCTCCGGTCATCCGCGCGATCTGCGCGGCCGCGAACGCCGCCGGCTCGACCTGTTTCCAGTCGAGCGCGAACAGCGCATCGAGCCAGCCGGTGGCGACTTCCGCCGGCACGACGCTGTGCGCGCTGCCGTAGAACGGCCGGCGCGCACCAATGCGTCCGAGTGCCCACGCGCACAGCGTGCGCTCGGCCGGCTTCTGCAATTGCGCGATCAACCGCTCGGCCAGCTCGACCTTGCGTTCGACGGGAAGTCGTTCAAGCGACGCGGACAACCGCGTCATGTCGGCCGGCCCGACCTTGCCTGGATCGAACGGCAGCTTGCGCCGCTTGTCGTCGGTCGGTTCGAGGAACGCGATCGCGTCGCGCACCTGCGTCTGCGCGTCGTCGTCGAGGCCGCCGGCCACGCGCCGCCACAACGTCCACCACTCGGACCACACCTGAGCGTCGGTCACATACTGAATCCCGTCGTCGAACAACGGCCACAGCTGCTCGATGCGCCATGCATCGAGCGGATGCCCGAAGCCCGGACGCAGGCAATAGCCGGCCAGGTTCAGCCACGCACGTTCGTGATCGGCCGAGCGCCGGCGGCGCCGCGCGCGTGCAAGCAACGCGTCGAACAATTCACGCGCGAGCGCGACGTCCCACTCTTCGCGCGCACCGAGCACCTGCTCGAGCTGCGCGCGCAGCCGGCGCGTGTCTTTCGGCGTGACACCGGCGGCCTTGCTGCCGAACGAGCGCTCGATCAGTTCGAGCGCCTGGTCGAGCCGCGGATGGCGCGCGAGCGCAGCGTCGTCGCCCTGCGCGGGCGCATCGCCGCGCAACTGGAATTCGAGCCGCCAGCGGCGCGACGCATCGTCGGTCGCGATGCAGTGCATTTCGAGCGTGCCGACTTCCGTCAGCGACGCGGTGAGCTTCACCGGGGTTTCGCGCGCATCACCGCCCGCTTTCGCGTCGACGACCGTCGCGATCGGCGGCAGCCGCACGAAATCGCCGCCGTCGAGATCGACGAGATCGCCGGGCCGATACGCGGTGTCGGCCACCGTGGATACGAGGTGGAAACGCACCGGCTGCCCGAGTTGCAGCGCGAACGTGCGATCGTCGAGCCGGATCTCGTGGCCCTCCTCTGTGCCGCGCGGCAGCAGGCACACGCCACGCGCGGCCGCGCCTTCGACGCCATCGTCGAGCACGAGGAAATAGCTGCGCGCGGAACCGCCACCGATGCGCGGCGCATGCCCGGCGCGCGCGAGCCCGTAGGCCACCGCGCCGCGCGCGACCGCGACGTCCGGATGCGCGTTGTGCAGCACGTCGAGCGGCGCACCGCGCCACGCGCCGAGCGTCTGCGCGAGACGGCCGGCGAGCGCGCCCGCGCGGAACACGCCGCCGTTGAGCAGCAGCGTGTCGGGCAGCGGGCCTTCCGCATGACGGCTCAGGAACGCGGCGACGTGCCGCGTGACGGCCGCGTCGCTCGCATACGGCAGCCCGAATTCGACGATCGCGGCACGCGCACGGCGCGGCAGTTCGCCGGCTTCGACCTGCGGAAAGAAACCGTCGACGACGATCTGCTCGACTTCCTGCCGCGTCAGCTCGGCCGAACGCGCGCCACCGACGAGCTTGCTGCCCGCGCCGAGCAGCGTGACGTTGACGGACTCGGGGGCATCGTCGCCGAGCAGCCGCTCCTTCGCGGCACGGCAACGCTCGACGAGCTGCGACAGGCTCGCGGCGGACAGCCGCGTGCCGGGCTCGGTCAGCCGCGACTCGACCAGGCGCGCGAGCGCGAGGTCCATGTTGTCGCCGCCGAGCATCAGATGGTTGCCGACGCCGACACGCGTGAACGTCGGCTCGCCGTCGCCGCCCGGCGCGACATCGACGAGCGTCAAGTCGGTCGTGCCGCCACCGACGTCGCAGATCAGCACGCGGCGCGCAGCGGCAAACGACTCGCGCAGCGTGTCGCGCTGCCCGTACAGCCAGTCGTAGAACGCGGCCTGCGGCTCTTCCAGCAGCCGCAGCGCGGGCAGCTTCGCACGTCGCGCGGCCTCGACCGTCAGCGCACGCGCGCCATCGTCGAACGATGCGGGCACCGTCAGGATCACGTCCTGCTTCGCGAGCGGTGCATCGGGAAAGCGGGCGTCCCACGCGTCACGCACATGCGCGAGATAGCTCGCGCTCGCATCGACCGGCGACACCTTGTCGACGCCGTCGGCCGCGCCCCACGGCAGGATCGCCGCGAGCCGGTCGACCGACGCGTGCGACAGCCAGCTCTTCGCGCTCGTTACGAGCCGGCCCGGTACCTGCGCGCCGAGCGTGCGCGCGTAGCGGCCGATTACGGCCGGCGTCGCACCGGCCGCGCTCGCTTTCTTCTGGGCCGCCCACGGCAGCCGCAGCGTGTCCGGCGGCAGCTCGCCCGCCGCCGGGTGATAGCGCACCGACGGCAGCAGCGGCTGCGCGGCCACCGCGCCGGGGCCGACCAGCTGCTCGACGTCGAACACGCGGATCGCGTCGGAACCGGCCTCGACGTACGCGACGACCGTATTGCTCGTGCCGAGGTCGATCCCGACCGTATAGCGCTTCATCGCGCTCAGGCGGCGCCGCGCACGTCGAACTCGACCTTCCAGCGCTCGTCCGTACCGCTCGGGATCGCCTCGAGTTCGAGCGTGCCGGCTTCGGTCACGCGCGCATGCAGCTTCACGGGCACGACTTCGCCGACGGTGCGGCCTTCGGCGGGCAGCGTCGCCTGGATTTCTTCCAGCTCCTGCAGCTCCTCCGGCGACCAGTAGTCGAGCAGCGTGCCGACCTGGTCCTGGCGGCGCACCGACGAACCGAAGAAGCGGAACTGCACCGGTTCGCCGACGACGAGGCCGAACTCCTGCGGCGGTAGCGCCGCGTCCGAGCCTTCCTCCATCCCGAACGGCGCGACGCACAGCGCCTGCACCGGCGGTTCGAGCCCCGGCACGGCCGGCATCGCCGATTCGATCGCGACGTAGTACGCACGCGCCGTGCCGCCGCGAATGCGCACGCCACGGCCGCGCTTCACGTAGCCGTAGTAAGCGGCGCCGCGCGCGACCGCGAGATCGAGATCCGCGCCTTCGAGCAGGCGCGCGGGCGGCGCACCTTCGGCGGCGAGCCAGCTGTTGAGCGTATCGAGCACGCGCTGCGTGAGCAGCGTCGACTTGAACACGCCGCCGTTGAACAGCACGGCGGTCGGATGCAGGAACGTCGCGCCCTGCGGCAGCGTGCGCTGCACGCCTTCGAGCGAATCGAGCGCCGCGACCTGGCGGCCGAGGAACGCCGCGAGATGGCGCGTGATGCCCGCGTCCTGCGCATACGGCAGCCCGAGCTGCGTCAAGCCGACACGGGCGCGGCTCACCGGGCGCGCGGCCGCGTCGACTTGCGGGAAGAAGCCTTCGAGGATCGTCTGCGTGAGTTCCGCGCGCGTCAGCTCCGTGCGGATCGAGCCGCCGATCAGCTTCGAGCCGCGGCTCGGCACGACGAGCGGCACCGCGTCGGTCGTCGGGTCGGACAGCAGCGTTTCCTTCGCGGAACGGCATGCGTACGTGAGCGCGCGCAGTTGCCACGGATCGGCCTGCGTGCCCTGCTGCGCGAGCTTGCGCGCGACGACATGCGCGAGCGCGAGGTCCATGTTGTCGCCGCCGAGCAGGATGTGCTCGCCGACCGCCACGCGATGCAGTTCGAGATTGCCGTCGCGCTCGACCACCGCGATCAGCGACAGGTCGGTCGTGCCGCCGCCGACGTCGACGCACAGGATCAGGTCGCCGACCTGCACCTGCTTGCGCCAGCCGCCCTGGCTCTTCTGGATCCAGCTGTACAGCGCGGCCTGCGGCTCCTCGAGCAGCGTCATCCGCGAGTAGCCGGCAGCGCGGGCGGCCTCGGCCGTCAGCTCGCGCGCGGCCGGGTCGAACGACGCGGGGATCGTGACCGTCACGTCCTGGTCGGCGAACGGCGCGTCGGGATGCGCGTGGTCCCATGCTTCGCGCAGGTGCGTCAGGTAGCGGATCGAGCTTTCGAGCGGCGACACGCGCGCCACTTCCGGCGGCGCATCGCTCGGCAGGATCGCCGCGCGGCGATCGACGCCCGGGTGGCACAGCCAGCTCTTCGCGCTCGACACGAGGCGGATCGGCGTGCCGGCGCCGCGCGTGCGGGCCATCTCGCCGACCGCGAAGCCGCGCGAGGCCGTCCACGGCAGCGTCAGGTCGCCCTGCGTGAGTTCGCTTTCATGCGGCAGGTAGAGGAACGACGGCAGCAGGTCGCGCGACTCCAGCGCGCCGGGCGCGGTGAGCTGCGCGATCGGCAGCACCTGCTGCGTGATGGTTTCGCCGTCGCTCGCGGCGCTGTCGACGTACGACAGCGCGCAATGGGTCGTCCCGAGATCGATACCGATCGAATAGCGCGGATCGCTCACAGTTCCACCTCCGCCGGAGCGATGACCGACGCGTCATGGCTGCCCGTCAGCTTCGGCAGGCGCACGTCGGCGACCCGCCAGCCGCGATGGCTGACGGTGCCCGTGAACGGCGCGGCGCCGACCACGTTGCCGGTCACGCGCACGGCCGTCGCGTCGAAGCCGGCCGGCAGCGTCACGCGGCTGCCTTCGGCTTCGTCGCGCACCGGCACGATCGTGAAGTGTTCGCGCAGCGCGGCACGGCAGCCGTCGTGCACGAGGCGCGCGGCCGCGCCGATGTCGGCGTCCGCGTAGCCGGCGATGTCTTCCTCGACGAAGTCGATGAAGCGCGCATCGCGCTGCAGCAGGCCGAGCAGTTGCAGCGCAGCCTGCGGGCTCGCTTCGCGCAGTTCGGGCGCCGGCGCCTTCACGGGCGCGGCGGCAGGCGCCGGGGCCGGGGCCGGGGCGGGGGCCGGCGCGACCGGTGCCGGGGCGCCATCGCGCACGCGCAGCACGCCGGCCGCGAACTCGCGGTTGCCGAGCACGGAGAAAAACGTGCCGACGGCCAGCGATAGCCGGCCGAAGAAGGACAGGTTGGATTCGGGCATGGGGTCTGGACTCCTGTGGGCTCGCGACATGGCGAGCGTTTCTTGCCTGGGCGCCCGGCGACGGCGTGCGGATGGCGCACCGCCGCCGCCCGGCGCGTGATTCGGTCGCGCCCTCGCGGGTGCGGAAAACCCGTATTTTGCCCTGTGGCGGGCGAACCGGGCAGAAGTTGGGGGACAGAACATCGCGGTGCAGCGTTTTCGGCCACGTCGGCGCGGACCTGGGGCGACGCCCGGCCGCGATGCTGCGGCGCGTCAGCGCGGCTTGCGCCGCTTCGCGTGTTTCGCCTCGAAATCGCGCGACAGCATGCCGAGCGTGACTTCGCCGAAGCGGGCGAGCAGCGTCGTCTCGGCCTCCTTCAGCGTGGCCGACAGGTGCGCGTTGACGGCCTGCTCGACCAGGCATTCGGCCTCGTCGTCGGTCACCAGATCGGAGAACAGCGGCGGCTCGCCCACCGCGCGATAGACGTCGAGCAGCGTGATGTCGTCGAGCGCAACGCTCAGCACCCAGCCACCGCCATGCCCCTTCCCCGACTGCACGTAGCCGCAGTCGCGCAAGCCGCCGAGCAGGCGCCGCACGACGACCGGGTTGGTGCCCAGCATCGTCGCGATCGCTTCGGACGTCATCGGGCCGTCGGCCTGATCCATGTGGATCAGCGCATGCAGCATCCGCGACAAGCGGCTATCGGTTCTCACGAGCGGCGCTCCCCTCTCTCGAAACTTTTGAAGTTGCGTGAATGATACCATCGCCCTATCATGCAACTTCTCGTGTTTCGTGAGTTGGGTTGAATTGCGTTTGAGTCGACCACCGTCGGAGCACGTCCGTCATTCACGCAGGTTCAGGAAAGGAGTCGGTGCATGCAGGACCATCATGAAGTGATCGTGATCGGCGGCAGCTTTGCGGGGCTGTCGGCCGCGATGCAGCTTGCGCGGGCGCGCCGCCGCGTGCTCGTGATCGATGCCGGCCGACCGCGCAACCGCTTTGCCGCGCACGCGCACGGTTTTTTCGGGCAGGACGGCAAGCCGCCCGCGCACATCGTCGAGGAAGCCGCCGCGCAGCTCGCCGCGTACCCCACCGTGCAGCGGATCGCAGGCGACGTGCTCAAGGCCGAGCGCGATGCGGACGGCCGCTTCCACGTGACGCTCGCCGACGGCAGCCGTGCGAGCGCCGACCGGTTGATCCTCGCGACCGGTATCCGCGACGAACTGCCCGCGCTGCCGGGGCTTGCGGAACGCTGGGGGATGAGCGTGCTGCATTGTCCGTACTGCCATGGATACGAGGTGAGCGGCCAGCGGCTCGGCGTGCTCGCCACGCATCCGCTGTCGGTGCATCAGGCGATCCTGATTCCGGACTGGGGCCCGACGACGTGGTTCACGCAGGGTGTAGTCGAGGCGAACGAAGAAGAAGCCGCGTTGCTCGATGCGCGCGGCGTGCGCATCGAACGGTCGCCGGTCGTGGAAATCCTCGGCGATGCGCCGCGAATCGATGCGTTGCGGCTCGCCGACGGGCAGGTCGCGCCGATCGATGCGCTGTTCGTCGGCGCACGCACGGCGATGGCGAGCGATCTCGCGCAGCAGCTCGGCTGTGCATTCGACGACGGGCCGCTCGGCCCGGTCGTGCGCGTCGATGCAATGAAGCAGACGAGCGTCGCCGGCGTGTTCGCGGCCGGCGACGCGTCGACGCCGATGACCAACGCAACGTTCGCATCGGCGTCGGGCGTGATGGCCGGGGTCGCCGCGCACCGGTCGCTGATTGTCGGGCTCGGCCGGTAACGGTGCGTGGCGTCGCGGGCCGTGTGATTCGAAGCGGCCGGGCAATCCGATTCGATGCGCGACCGACGCGATCCACCGCCGCATCGATGGATTCGCGTCGCGATGTGCGGTTTAATGCTCGGCACACCCAGCATTAAGAGACACGAAATGCTCGACCTCGACGACCTTCGACTCGTCCGCGCGATCGGCACGTCGCGCTCGCTGGCCGCGGCGGCGCGGCTGCTCGATCTCACGCCGCCCGCGGTCACGATTCGCCTGCAGCGGATGGAAGCGCGACTGAACGCCCGGCTCGCCGTGCGGCAGCCGAAAGGGATCGCGTTGACCGACGAAGGGCAGCGTCTGTACCAGGAAGCCGTCGACATCCTCGAGCGCGTGGAGGCGCTGCCGGTCAGCATCTCGGGCGACCACGGCGACGTGCGCGGCACGCTGCGCGTCGTCGCCCCGCTCGGCTTCGGCCGCAAGTACGTCGCGCGGATCGTGCGCGACGTGCAGCGCGCGCATCCGAAGCTCGACATCGCGCTTCACCTGTCGGAGAGCCCGTTGACCAGCGCGCCGGGCGCCGACGTGGTCGTTCACGTCGGCAGCCTCAAGTCGTCGTCGTGGATCGGGTATCCGCTCGCGCCGAATGACCGCTTTCTGTGCGCGAGCCCCGCCTATGCGCGCCGCATCAAGGAATTGAACCATCCGTCCGACCTGGCCCGCTACGACTGCCTGTGCCTGCGCGAGAACGACGAGGACATCCCGCGCTGGCGCTTCTCGCAAGGCGGCGACGTCAAGGGCGAACCGCGCCGGTCCGCCGTGATCCGCGTCAGCGGCGCGCTGTCGTCGAACGACGGCACCGTCATCACGGAGTGGGCGCTGGCGGGGCTCGGGATCGTCGAGCGCTCCGAGTGGGACGTCGCGCCGCTGCTGGCGAACGGCAAGCTCGTGCGGTTGCTGCCGGACTGGCACCTGCCGCCCGCCCCCGTGACGGCGCTGCTGCCGTCGCGCACCGGCCGTTCCGCGCGGCAACGGGTGTTCCTCGAAGCCGCGACACGGTTTCTCAGCCCGCCGCCGTGGCGCGGCAACGCGTGAGCGGCGCCACGGTCCACGCGGTCTTTTCGATTAAACAGTCTTTAATGGCAGATTAGCAGCGCGTTAAACCCGAGACTCATCGACAGCCCTACAGTGTCCACATCGGCAACCCTCCGAGGCAACGCATCGTGGACCTTCAAACCCTCAACACCCCGGCCGCCCTGATCGACGTCGGCCGCATGCAACACAACATCGGCCGCATGCAGGCCCATCTGGACGCACTCGGCGTCAGGTTCCGGCCGCACGTCAAGACCACCAAATGCACACAGGTCGTCGATGCCCAGATCGCGGCCGGCGCGCAGGGCATCACGGTGTCGACACTCAAGGAAGCCGAACAGTTTTTCGCGCACGGGATCCGGGACATCGTCTACGCCGTCGGCATGGTGCCCGCGAAACTGGGCCAGGCGCTCGCGCTGCGCCGGCAGGGTTGCGACCTGAAGCTCGTCGCCGACAGCCTGCCGGCCGCGCACGCGATCGCCGAATTCGGGCGGGCACACGACGAGCGCTTCGACGTGTGGATCGAGGTCGACGTCGACGGCCACCGCTCCGGGATTCCGCCCGACGCCGACCTGCTGATCGACGTGGGCCGCGCGCTGGTCGACGGCGGGATGGTGCTCGGCGGGGTGCTCGCGCACGCGGGCTCCAGCTACGAATACAACACGCCCGACGCACTGGCGGCGATCGCCGAGCAGGAACGCAGCCGCACCGTGCAAGCCGCGGAGCGCCTTCGGGCTGCCGGGCTGCCTTGCCCGGTCGTGAGCATCGGCTCGACCCCCACCGCCCTCGCGGCGGAACATCTCGAAGGCGTCACCGAAGTGCGCGCCGGCGTGTACGTGATGTTCGACCTCGTGATGCACAACATCGGCGTGTGCGACCTGTCCGACATCGCGCTGTCGGTGCTGACCACCGTCATCGGGCACCAGGAAGAAAAAGGCTGGGCGATCGTCGACGCCGGCTGGATGGCGATGAGCCGCGACCGCGGCACGCAGCGTCAGGCGCACGACTTCGGCTACGGGCAGGTTTGCACCGAACAAGGCGACGTGCTCGGCGACTACGTGATGAGCGCCGCCAACCAGGAGCACGGAATCGTGTCGCGGGCAGGCACGCCCGACGCTGGCATCGCGCAACGGTTTCCGATCGGCACCCGCCTGCGCATCCTGCCGAATCACGCGTGCGCCACCGGGGCGCAACATCCCGAGTATCAGGCGATCGGCGCTACAGGCGGCGCGCAGACGTGGCCACGCTTCTACGGGTGGTGAGCACAACCGCGCACCCGCGACGCCCCTTCGACGAATTGACTATTTGTCCAAATCTGGACAAACTTTAAACCAACCCGATTTGCCTGGCGCCGAGAGCGCTTGCCCGAACATGCCGACCGACGCCCGACTCCTGCTTCTCGACCGCGACACCGTCGCGCCCGCCCTTCAGGCCGCGCAAGTGACGGCGGCCGTTCGCGAAGCCTTCGTGCTGCACAGTCAGCGTGCCGGGCGCGTGTTCCCGGTGGTGCGCGAGAAGCTGCACACCGGCGGCGTGTTCGGCATCAAGTCCGGCGACGTCGCGAATCAGGACCTGCTCGGTTTCAAGGCGGCCGGATTCTGGCCCGGCAACCGCGGGCTCGGCGGCGAACCGCATCAGGCCACCGTCGCGCTGTTCGACCCGGCCACCGGCCGACCGCTATGCATCATGGACGGCAATGCGATCACCACCGCGCGAACCGGCGCCGCCGGCGGCCTCGGTTTGCAACTGCTCGCGCGACGCGACAGCACGCGAATCTGCGTGTTCGGCACCGGCGTGCAGGCGCGCGTCCAGCTCGACTATGCACTCGGGCTGCTGCCGCAACGGTGCACCGTGCAGTACGTGAGCGCCAGCGGCGAGCCCGACCCGGTGTTCGAATCGGCCTTCCGCGAACGATGCACGATCGGCGTGGCGCGCGACCTGAACGACGCGGTGGCCAACAGCGACGTGGTGATCACGGCAACGCCCGGCGGCGGCCCGCTGTTCGATGCGGATGCGGTGCAGCCGGGCACCCACCTGACCTGCGTGGGCGCCGACACCGCCGGCAAGCGCGAGTTGCCGGCTGGCGTGCTGGAACGCGCGCGGATTGTCGTGGACGATCACGACCAGGCGCGCAGCATCGGCGAGTGCCAGTGGGCGCCGGATTTGCCACGCACGGAAATCGGTGACATCCTCGCGGGAACCGCGACGGTCGACCGCGCGCCGCACGAGATCACCGTCTTCGACATGACCGGGCTCGCGCTGCAGGACCTGACCGTCGCACGCTTCCTGTATCGGCAGGCCCTCGAAAACGGCACCGGAATCGCCATTCCGTGGCCCTGGTAAACAAAACGCCCCGTCAACCTCCATGCGTCTCACCCAAGTTTCCGCGCTCTCGTTCGACCTGGACGACACCCTGTGGCCGTTCGGGCCGTCCGTCGTACGGGCCGAAGGGGAGCTTCGCACGTGGCTGATCGAGCACGCGCCCGGTACCGAACGCGTGCTGCCCACGCAGCAGGCGCTCAGCGACTTGCGTGAGGAATACGAACGATTGTGCCCCGACCTCGCCGGCGACTTCCGCGCGATGAGAATCGGCTCGATCCGGCTTGCGCTGGAGCGCGCGAACGAAGATGTCGCGCTCACCGACCGTGCGTACGCGGCCTTCTATGCCGCACGCAACCGGGTCGAATTCTATGAGGACGCGTTGCCGGCGCTTGCGTGGTTGAGTGCGCGGTTTCCGTTGATCGCGGTGACCAACGGCAACGCGGATCTCCAGCTGACCGGCGGCGGCGAATTCTTTCGTGCGACGCTCAGCGCGCAGGCGTTCGGCGTCGCGAAGCCGGAGCCCGGGATCTTCCATGCGGCAGCGGAAGCACTCGATGTGCGGTCGGCGGAACTGCTGCATGTCGGCGACGATTACCACCTCGATATCGTCGGCGCATTGAATGCGGGGCTTCAGGCGGCGTGGGTGGTGCGCGATACGCACCGGGAAGCGGAGCGCGTGCAGCAGCAGGCCGCGACGCCGCACGTCACGCTCAGCGACCTGTCGATGCTGTGTCGCATGCTGGGTGGGCCTGACGACGTGGTGTGAGCACCTGCGTGCGCCGCGTTCGCGACGCACGCTTCCCCCTCCTGAAACGCGGCAAGACCGGCGCTCGCCGAACGCACCAACGTAGCGGTCGACCATGCCGATCCAACGCATGACCGGCCGCTGCCCGTTCACGCCGCCTTGCGCGCGTCCGCGATCCGCTGCGGTGCCTTCGGCCGCGCATACAGCCGTTCGAGATACGCCCTCAACTGCGGAAACGATTCGATCAGGTTGCACTCGCCGGCCCAGTCGATCAGGTAAGCCGTCACGCAATCGGCCACCGTCAGCGTGTCGCCGACGATGAATTCGCGCCCTTCGAGATGCTTGTCGAGGATCGCCGCCATCGTCCTGAAATCCTCGCGCGCCAGCTCGATATCGGCCGGCGAACGCTTCTCCGGCGGATAGATGAACGAGTGCCGCGTGATCCGCCACAGTGGCTGCTCGAGCTCCGTCACCGCGAACATGACCCACCGGTAAGCCTCGGCCCGCAGCGCCGGATCGACCGGCAGCAGCGCCTTCTCCGGGTACTTGTCCGCGAGATACAGCACGATCGCGGCCGATTCGGGAATCACGAGGTCGCCGTCCACCAGCACGGGCACCTTGCCGGCCGGATTGAGGCGCAGGAATTCGGGCCGCTTGTGCTCGCCCCGGAGCAGGTTCACCGAGATGAACTCGAAATCGGCATCCAGCTCCTTCAGCCCCCACAGCGCGCGTTGCGAGCGGGTGCCGGCAAATCCGTAAAGCTTCATCGCCAGTCTCCATCCAGAATGTCGGGAAAACGTCCCCCTGCCGGCCACGGCGCATCGCCGATACACGGCGCCGGGCCTCGCGCGTCGTTCACGCGCCGGGAATCGGCAGTATCGGCATCACGTCGATCGCCACGCCCGGGAACAGCGTGAAATGCGGATGACCTTCGAACAGCGCGGCCGCGGCTTCATGCGAGGCCGCCCGTACGACGGTGAAGCCGCTCATCGCGTTCGCCGTGTCCGTGACGCCGGCGGCATCGATGGTTTTCGTCTTGCCCAGCGGGCCGCCCATCTCGACGATCGCGTCGCGATGCCGGTCGACCCACGCATGCCATGCGGCGATGCCGTCACGCTCGCGCGTGCGTCGCGCCTCGTCCGGCAGCGCCATCCACGCCTTCATCGCCGGACTATCCTTGGTCCCGAGCAATACCGCGAGATACAACTGCTGTTGCGCACTCATGCTGTCCCCTTCGGTGACGGACGCGACGGGCTGCCGCGCCTCGACCTTGACACGATAGGTTGATATCAACACAATTGCAACATGGCACGAAAAGAACCGCTCCCTTTCGAAACGACGCTGATGGTGCGCGATTGCTGCCTGTGCCTGCACATGCAGCGCGCGGCGCGCAATCTTGCGCGGATCTTCGACGATGTGCTGCGCCCGCTGGATCTCACCAACGGCCAGTTTTCGCTGCTGATGTCGCTGAACCGGCCGCAGCCGGCGTCGATGAAATCGGTCGCGTCGCTGCTCGCGATGGACCGCACCACGCTCACGGCCGCGCTCAAGCCGCTCGAGCGGCGCGGCCTGGTCACGATCATCCAGGATCCGGACGACCGGCGCAGCCGCCTGCTCGAACTGACGCCGGCCGGCCACGACCTGCTGGCCGCGGCGTTTCCGCTGTGGCAGCAGACGCATGCCGAGATCGAGCGGCCGTTCGCGCCGGGGGAAGTCGATCAGTTGCGCGGCCAGTTGCGCGCGCTGTCGGTCGATCCGGCCGCGCGCGATTGAACTGACCGAACCGGCGCGCGGATCGCCGCGGCCACGCGGCTTACTTGCGGCCCTTCTTCGGCAACAGCAGTTGCGCGAATTCCTGCAGGAAGGCCACGGGCCCATGCGCATGCAGCGCCTGCCCGCTGCTCAGCGCGCCGTCGATCACGGTCGCGAGCCGCAGCGCGAAGGTTTCCGGCTCGTCGACACCGATCGCCTCCGCCAGCTCGGCCAGCCGGCGCCGCAATTCCTGCTTGTGCGCGACGGCCACCTTGCGGGCCGGATGGTTGCCGTCCGCGTATTCGGCGGCGATGTTGATCTGCGGACAGCCGCGATAGCCGGGGCGCGCGATGCGCTCGCCGATCCATTGCAGCTGCGCATCCAGTTCCTCGCGCGGCGTGCGCCGGTACTGCGCGGCCACCGCATCCCAATGCGCCCAGAAATCGGCGTCCTCGCGCAGCAGGAACGCTTCGATCAGGTCGTCCTTCGTCGCGAAGTGACGATAGAGGCTCGTCTTCGCGACGCCCGCCTGCGCGACGATCAGGTCCACGCCGACCGCGCGCGTACCCTCCCGGTAGAACAGCTCGCTCGCCGTCTGCAGAATGCGTTCGCGCGTATCGGGCGCGCTCCCTGGTGTGCCTGTTTCCTTTTTCATCCCGACCCGGCCTGGCTGGCCGCCCACTCCCGCAACAGTGAACCGATCATAGCACCGCGTGCTTGACGACGCTACAGGTCTGTACTATAAAACAGACCGTTCTGTAGCGGAGTAGATCATGGATGATCGAATGACGGTTGCAGTCTATGGCGCCACAGGTCATACCGGGCGGTTCGTCGTCGCGGAGCTGGCCCGGCGCGGCCTGCGCGCGATCCGCATCGGGCGCGATGCCGCGCGGCTCGCGGAACACGGCGGCGATACGGCGCTCGCGCTCGCACGCGTCGCCGCGATCGACGATCCGGCCGCGCTCGACGCCGCGTTGCACGGCGCGGCAGCGGTGATCAACTGCGCGGGCCCGTACCTCGATACCGCGCTGCCGCTGGCCGATGCCGCGCTGCGGGCCGGCATCCCCTATCTCGACCTGACTGCCGAGCAACCGTCGGTGCTGGCGCTGGCCGAACACCGCGATGCGCGGGCGCGCGCCGCGGGCGTGACGCTCGTGCCGGCCGCGGCGTTCTACGGCGGCCTGGCCGACCTGCTCGTCACGGCCGTCGTGGACCCGCACCAACCGATCGAACGCGTCGATGTCGCGACCGGCCTCGACCGCTGGCACCCGACGCGCGGCACGCGCGTGACGGGCGAGCGCAATCGCGCGGTGCGGCTCGTGCAGAAGGACGGGAAGCCGACGCCGGTGCCGTCGACCGCACGCGAACGCGCATGGCCGTTCCCGCCGCCGATCGGCCGCGTCGACGTGACGCTGCTGCCGTTTTCGGAAGTGATGACACTGTCGCGTCACCTGCGCATCGATACGATCGAATCGTGGCTCGCCACCGTCGCGCTGCGCGACGTGCGCGATGCCGCCACGCCGCCGCCCGAGCCGACCGACGCGCTGGGCCGCTCGGCGCAGCAGTTCGCGATGGACGCGATCGTCGTGCAGGGCGGCACGACGCACCGCGCGACGGCGTCCGGGCAGGACATCTACGCAGTCAGCGCACCGATCATCGTCGAGGCAGCCGTGCGGCTGATCGCGGGCGACACCGTGGTGTCGGGCGGCGTGCGCAGTCTCGGCGAGCTGTTCGACGCACGTGATTTCCTCGCGGCGCTCGATACGGTGGCAGTATCGTTCGGCACGACAACCGATCCGGTTTTCAACCAGGGGACGCAAGCATGAGCAGCAATGAGAAGGGTGCATATTTCCGTTCGCTTCACCGTGCGGGCCAGCCGCTGGCGCTGTTCAACGTATGGGACGCCGGCAGCGCGCGCACGGCGGCCGACGCGGGCGCCGTCGCGCTGGCGACCGGCAGCTGGTCGGTCGCGGCGGCCAACGGTTTCGGCGACGGCGAGCAGATGCCGCGCGCGCTGATGATGGACGTGCTCGAGCGAATCACGCGCGCGACCGACCTGCCCGTCACCGTCGATCTCGAAAGCGGGTACGGCGAGCGGCCGGAAGATGTCGCCGAGACGATCGCGCTCAGCATCAAGGCCGGCGCGATCGGCTGCAACCTCGAGGACAGCTTCCCGGCGACGGGCGAATTGCGTGACGTCGACGCAGCGGCGGCTCGTCTCGCGGCAGCCCGCCAGGCCGCGGATCGCGCGGGCGCCGACTACTTCATCAACGCGCGATCCGACGTGTTCTTCAAGGCGCCGGCCGAGACGCACGACGAGCGCCTGCTCGACGCCACGCTGGCCCGGGCGCGTGCTTATGCCGCAGCCGGTGCCGATGGGCTGTTCGTGCCGGGGCTGCGCTCACCGGCGCTCATTCGCGCACTGACGGCCGCATCGCCGCTGCCGGTGAACGTGATGCGCGTCACGGAGACGCCGACACTCGCCGAATTCGCGGAATACGGCGTGGCCCGCATCAGCCACGGGCCGTATCCGTACCTGCAGGCGATGAAGGCGCTGGCGGAGATGGTCAGGCAAGGCAGCTGACCGCTTCGCGCGCATCGGACGATTACATCGCATGTAATTGGCGCGCGACACGGCCGCTCCTACGCTTCGGGTGTCGCGCCGCCAATCCGGCGGCGCTCATCCCCGGAGACATCATGTCCGCCTATCCGCTTCACACCATCGACTCGGCACCGGCCGCCTCAAAACCCGTCCTCCAGCAGCTCCAGCACACCTTCGGCATCGTCCCGAACATCGCGGCGGCCATGGCCGCGTCGCCGGTGCTGATCAACGGCTTCATCGGCCTGTTCGAGCGCGTGCACGCGAGCAGCCTCACCGAGCCGCAGATCCAGACGCTCCTGCTCACCAACGCGGTCACGAACGCGAGCGAATGGCCGGTCGCGTTCCACACCGCGCTTGCGCTGAAACAGGGTGTGACCCACGCCGACGTCGATGCGATCCGCCATGGCGCGCTGCCCGCCGATGCGACACTGGCCGCACTGTCGGCCACCGCACGCAAGCTGATCGAGACCCGCGGCCGCCTGTCCGATGCCGACCGGCAGGCGTTCCTCGATGCCGGCTTCAGCGACGAACAGTTGCTGGAAGTGATCGCGGTGGTCGCCGCATCGACGATCACGAACTACGTCGGCAGCGTGACGCAGCCCGCGCTCGAAGCGCCGTTCGACGCATTCGCGTGGCATGCGAACGCCGCGTGAGTCCGATATAGTCGATCGCGTCGCTCACGGAACGCCCAGGGAGGCGCGATGAACGCCAGCCGCCGCGAACTGCACGCGCCGCCGCACGAACTCGGCCAGTTGCTGCGCTACTGGCGCGACGTGCGCGGCGTGAGCCAGCTCGACCTGTCGCTCGACGCGGGGATCTCGCAGCGCCAGATCAGCTTCATCGAAAGCGGGCGCAGCGTGCCGGGCCGCGACACGCTGCTGACGCTCGCGCAAACGCTCGACGTGCCGCTGCGCGAGCGCAACGCGCTGCTGCTCGCGGCCGGGTATGCACCGGTGTATTCGGAAGCGCCGTGGGATGCGCAGGAGATGCAGGGTGTGATCGGCGCGCTCGAACGGGTCGTGCGCCAGCACGATCCGTTTCCGGCGATCGTGATGGATCGCCACTGGAACGTGCTGATGACCAACGACGCGGCGCCGCGCTTCTTCAACTGCTTCATCGACATGGCCGCGCGCGACGGCCCGCGCAACCTGCTGCGCCTGATGTTCGATCCGCACGGCATGCGGCCGTTCCTGGCCGACTGGGAGACGGTGTCGCGCAGCCTGCTGCAACGCGTGCAGCGCGAAGCGGTCGGCCGCGTGATCGACGACGACACACGGCGGCTGCTCGAGGACCTGCTCGCCAGCCCCGATGCGCCGCGCGACTGGAAGACGCCGCCGGCGCCCGCCGCCGCGCCGTCGCTGCCGGTCATCCCGATCGGCTTCGTGCACGAAGGCGTCGTGCTGCGTTACTTCTCGCTGGTCACGACGGTGGGGACACCGCAGAGCGCCGCCGCACAGGAGCTGCGCATGGAGTGCATGTTCCCCGCCGACGACGCGACCGAAGCGCGCCACCGGCAGTTGCTCGACACGCACGCACCGGTGCGCTGAGCGGCGGGCCGGGCGGCCCGCCGGTACAACGTCATTCCGCCAGCGCGGGCCCCACGCCGACACGTTTCGGCACGCCGGTCACGATCGTTGCGACCGCAACGGCCAGCACGACGGCTGCCGCGACGAACACGCCGGCCGCCCCGTTCGCGTCGAACACGACGCCGCCCGCTGCCGCGCCGGTCGCGATCGCAAGCTGGATCGCCGCGACGATCAGCCCGCCCGCGCTCTCGGCTTCATCGGGCACGGTGCGCGTGACCCACGTCGACCACGCGACGGGCACGCCGCCGAACGCCATCCCCCACAACGCGACGAGCACCGCGTCGATCATCGGCGCACGGCCGAGCGCGACGAGCGCGACGCCGAGCACGACCATCAGCGCGGGCATCCCGATCAGCATCGGCCGCAACCGGTGTTCGAGCACGCGGCCCGCGAGCGACGTGCCGACGAAGTTCGCGATGCCGTAGCCGAGCAGGATCGCCGACAGCCCGTTGACGCCGACACCCGCGACCTGCTCGAGGAACGGCCGCAGGTACGTGAAGAACGCGAAGTGCCCGGTGAACACGAGGATCGTCGCGAACATGCCGAGGCCGACGGTCGGCCGGCGCAGCACGTCGATCAGCGTGCGCAGCCGCGTCGTACCGCTCGGCGGCATCGACGGCAGCGTGAGGATCTGCGACACGAACGCAATGCCGCCGAGCGCGGCCGCGATCAGGAACACGTTGCGCCAGCCGATCAGGTGGCCGAAGTAACTGCCCATCGGCGCGGACGCGATCGTCGCGACCGCCACGCCGCTGAAGATGATCGACAGCGCACGCGGCACCATCGCCGTCGGCACGAGCCGCATCGCGGTAGCGGTGGCCATCGTCCAGAAGCCGCCGAGCGCAATGCCGAGCACGACGCGGCCGACCAGCAGCATTGCCAGGTTCGGCGCGAACGCGACCGCCAGGTTCGACGCGACGAGCAGCACCGAGAACACGAGCAGCACGCGCCGCCGGTCGATCGTGCGCGTGAGCGCCGAGATCAGCAGGCTCGTGACCAGCGCGACCGCCGCGGTGGCCGTGACGGCCTGACCGGCCACGCCTTCGGTCACGCCGAGGCTGTCGGCCATCGGCGTCAGCAGGCTGGCCGGCAGGAATTCGGCCGTGACGAGCCCGAACACGCCGAGCGTCATCGCGAATACCGCGCCCCAGGCCGGTTCGCGGGGGGCCGCCGTCGAGGCGGCCGTGGAGGTTCCGGGATTCATGCGTGGTTCCGTGTCGGTTAGGGAAAGTACTGATGAGGGCGTATCGTAAGGAACCACGTCAGGACGGTCTATGACATACAATCCGTTCTTGTTGATCGATCGTCCGTATCTCGCTATGTCCGAGTCCCTTCTCCCCCCTATTCCCGATGTGCACGACCTCGTCAGCGAGCTGCTGCTGGGGATGCGCCTGAGCGGCGTCCAGTACCGCCGCATCCAGGTCGCGCGGCCGTTCGGGCTGAACTTCGGCCACGTGACGGGCCGCGCGCAGTTCCATTTCGTCGGGCGCGGGCCCGTGCTGCTGCGCGACGCGTCGGGCGCCACGATGCGGCTCGAAGCCGGCGACGCAATCCTGCTGCCGCACGGCGGCATGCACGCGCTGGTGTCGGACCCGGATGCACCGTGTCGCGAGATCAACGGCTTCGAGGTCGCGAAGATCTGCGACACGGTCGCGTCGGTGGCATCGGCCGGCGTGTCGCCCACCGGCTGCGCGACGACCGAGCCGGGCGCCGGCGATGCGCTGATCTTCAGCGCGTGCATGGAGCTCGATCTCGGCGGCATGCAGCCGCTGGTCGGCACGATGCCGGAGTTCATGCACGTCGGCACGCTGCTTGCGCGCTACCCGGAAATCCGCCCGATGCTCGATGCGATGGAGCGCGAAGCGTGCTCGGCGCGCGCGGGCTTCGCGGGCATCCTCGCGCGGCTCGCGGATGTGGTCGCGGCGTTCATCGTGCGCGGCTGGGTCGAATGCGGATGCGGTGATGCGACGGGCTGGGTGCAGGCGCTGCGCGAACCGAAGCTCGGCCGCGCGATCGTCGCGCTGCATCGCGATCCGGGCCGCAACTGGAGCGTGGCGGAACTCGCGACCGAAGCGGGCGTGTCGCGTTCGGTGTTCGCCGAACGCTTTCTCGCGGCCACCGGGATGACGCCGGTGCGCTACCTGACCGAGCTGCGGATGCGGCTCGCCGCGCAATGGATCACGCGCGACCACGAGACGATCGAGGCCGTCGCGTACCGGCTCGGCTACGGCTCGCTCGCCGCGTTCAGCCGCGCGTTCAAGCGCGTGGTGGGCAAGCCGCCGGGCGCCGTGCGCGCGGACGGCGAGGTGCGGGTCGAGGCCTAATGCGTGACGGGGCGCGCGTCACGCTTCACGCGTGATGCCGGCCGCGGCCGCCAGGCGTCGCTCCCATCGCTTTCACACGTGACAGCAGCGTCGTTCAGTCGCTGCGCGCTTCCAGCCTGTCGACCAACGCCGTCGCGCACTGCACGGCAAGCGCCGCGCATTGCTCCACATCGACGACCGCGCCGCTCGCCACGGTGCCTTGCACGATCCGGCCCAGCAATTCCTTCGAGAGATCGGCGATCTCGTGATCCCGTTCCGTCATGATGTCCCTCCTGCGCATCGACCGATCGCATCGGTGCGTTCACCTTCCCTGCCCGTTCAACGCCCGTTCGCCCGCACGACGATCTGCGCCTGCGTGTCGCGTTCGATGCGTTCGAGCGACGCGCGCAGCGCCGTGAATTCGTCCGCCGTACACACCTGACGGCCGAAATCCGCGGTCATGCGCCGCGTGACCTGCACGACGCGCGCGGCCGCGTCGAATACGTAATGCGACGTGAAGTCGACGAAGCGGTCGTGCACGGCCGTATCGGCCGGCAGGTCGGTCACCGCGACGTCGGCCGGCAGCGCGATCTGGCCGGTCTCGTCGAACGTGCCGCCGATGCAGCCCCACGGCTGCGTGCGCACGGGCTCGGCGAGCCAGTTCTCGACCTGCGTCGCGATGCCGCCCGTCAGGCTCGACAGCGCGGGCAACGCGGTCGTGCCGTCAGGCCACACGAAATGATCGAGCGTGCCCGACATCGTCACGTCGAATGGCCCGTCGGTCACGCGCCGGTCGCTGGTCGACAGCTGCGCGCGGCCGCGCAGGCCGCTTTGCCGCAGCCGGTTGTTCGCGAGCTGGGCGACGGAGTCGGGCGTCGCGCGGCGAAACAGGTTGCGTTCGAGTTCGGCCGTCCAGCCGTCGTCCTCGACGAACGCATGAAAACGCGCGGCGCCCGGCCCCGCGGCGTCGATCTCGACCCGCGCGATGCGGCCGCGCGGCTGCGTGGCCGGCGTACGCGACAGCACGCCCGAATCGACCAGCAGCGCGGGACGGTCCATCACGATCGGCGGCAGATAACCGAATGCGATGCCGGCCGTCGTCGTGTCCGCGTAGCGCGCGAGATCGGGCAGCCACGTGATCGCGTGATTGATCGCCCCGCCGCCGTAGCCGGGCACCGACGGCAGCGTGTAGACGGACCCGAGATTGAGCAGCACCGGCTCGCTGCGGATGCCGACCGCCGCGAGCAGCGCGCCGAACAGCGCGACATGATCCTTGCAGTCGCCGTAGCGGTTGCGCAGGATGTCGGTCACGCGATGCGGCGCGGCGGCCGTTTCGCCGAGAAACAGCCCGACGTAGCGGATGTTCGCCTGCACCCAGTCGTACAGGATGCGCGCCTGGTCGTGCGGATCGGCGACACCCGCGGTGAGCGTGCGCGCCAGCTGCGCGACGGCCGGATCGTCCGCGCCCGGATCGACGGCCGCGTTGCGGTAGCGCGCGGCGAACGCCGCGTAGTCGGGCAGCGTCGACACGACGAGCCGGTCACCGTAGGTCGCGTAGCCGACCGCGCCGCTTTCGATGCGGTCGTACGGGCCGTGCCGGTAGTCGAATTCGTAGCGCGTGCGGCCGTTCGCGGTGACCGGCGGCAGCGCGACGTAGCCGCGCGCATCCGCATACAGCGGCATGTCGGCCGGCACGTCGAAGATCAGCCGCTGGCGGTCGACCGGCTCGCGCGACGGCTCCACGGTATAGCCGAAGTAGCCGCGGTTGACCGGCTTCGTGCGGGTCTTGCGGAACGCCACGCGCGTGCTCGATCCGGCTTCGACGCCGGGAAACACGACGGTGCGCAGCAGCCCGTCCTGGAACGTCGGCGCGCCGGCCGAGCGCGGTTCCTGCACGTCGCGGATGCCGTCCGCGCCGACCGGGTGCGCGACGCCGTCGCGGCCGATCGTCTCGGCCGCGAGCAGGTCCACCTTCTCGAGATTCTTGTCGAACCACACGTAGCGCTGCGCGATGGCATCGATGCCGTTCGCGTCGTTCGCGCGCAGCGTCGAATCGTCGTGCTCGTCGAGCGAGCCGTCGTGCTGGATCACGAATTCGTGGACATCGCTGACGATCGTGACGGGCGCGCCGCCGGCCGTGTCGGCGGCCACGTCCGCGCGCTGTGCGGCGCCAGGCGATCCGGCATGCGCGTCCGGCAGGCCGAGCGCGAGCGCGATCGCGCCGGCAAGCGTCCAGGCGAACACTCGGGGATAAAAGGGCACCACATCGCACCTCGTCGCGCCATGCGCGTGAAAACGCGGCCGCGCAACCCGGACCGGCGCGGCACGCTCACGTGCCGGCCAGTTTGTGCGCCCCGCGCGCGAGCGTCAAGCGGCGTACGAGGCGGCAACGCCGGCGAGCGCGACGGTAATCAGCGCGCCCGGGCCGTGACGCAGGAAACGGGTGGCAGTCGTGGCGATGGACGTCATGAAGTCTCTCGGAAAGGAGTTGTTGTTGATTCGAAGCGCGCGAATCTTACCCAAGCTTTCCGACGAAACCAGCGAATTGTTTTCCACTGCTTAATATCTGACGCAACACGTCAGGTTGAATCGTTTTCACCATCCGGGCGAGCCGTTTCGCCCGCCCGCTACCCGACGTTCATCGGCAGCAACACCATCTGCTTGCCCTCGACGTGCAGCCGCGCCTGCAGCTCGACGGGCGTCTGGTTGTGCAGCCAGGCCGTGAGGAAATTCACGCGGCGGAAGATCAGCTTGCTCGCGAAGCACACGGCGTTCGGGTATTCGTCGAGCGTCGACGAAGCCAGGTTCATGAACTCGACGACGGGGTTCGTGCCGAACGCGATCCGGTAGTCGGCCGCGATGCCGTGGCGGCGGCAGTGCGCGACATAGTAGTCGAGCGATTCGGTGATCGTGTGGCGCAGCCGTTCGAGATGCTCGTGACCGTCGTAGGCCTTCGCGTCGACTTCGCCGACCGCGAGGAAGATCACGTTGCGGAAGTGCCCGGGAAACAGCCGGTTGACCCACAGCAGCGCGTGCATGCTCGCGCCGCGATGCTTGCCGACCAGCAGCACGGCCGTCGGCTGCGACGGGTCGGGCTTGCCCGGCGCGGTGGCCTCGTCGACTTCGGGCGGCTTGCCCGAGAACAGCGCGTCTTCCTTCGCGAGCTGCGCGCGCGTATAGGCGTAGTGGCGGTTGATCATGAAGCACAGCGCGATCACCGCGCTCGTCACGAGCACCGTGAGCCAGCCGCCCGCCGTGAACTTCTCGATCAGCGTGATGACGAGCACGGTCGCCGTCACGCTCAGCCCGAGCGCCGACAGGAAGAAGTGCTTGAACCAGCCCTGCTGGCTGCGATGGCGCCACCAGTACGTGCACAGCCCGAGCAGCGACAGGCTGAACGTGAGGAACACGTTGATGCTGTACAGCACGACGAGCACGTCGACGTTGCCGTGCGTCCACAAGAGGATCAGCAGGCTCGACAGCCCGACGACGATGATGCCGTTCTGCCGCACGAGGCGCCCCGACAGGTCGCGGAAATGGCGCGGTACCCACGAATCCGATGCCATGTTCGACAGCACGGCCGGGCCGTCGAGGAAGCCCGTCTGCGCACCGACCAGCAGCAGCCCGGCCTCGAACGCGAGCACGGCCGCGAGCAACGCGTGGCGCGCGAAGGCCGAGCCGAGCCCGAGATGGTCGATCACGCTGCCGAACACGACCGCGTTGAGCGTCTGGCCGTCGACGGGCCGGGCGTGCCACAGCATGTACAGCAGGATGATGCCGCCGGCCGTGAACGCGAGCGACGTCGACATGTACCACATCGTCACCTTGCCGTTCGGCACGCGCGGATCGGCGAGCATGTTCACGTTGTTCGACACCGCCTCGAGGCCCGTATAAGTCCCGCCGCCGAGCGAGAACGCGCGCATCAGCAGCGCGAGCAGCACGAACAGGCCGAGCGACTGCGACATGCCGTGCGCTTCGTGCACGGCGTCGGGCACCACCATCGCGAGGCTGCTGCCGTGCACGGCGACGCCGTACACGATCAGCCCGAAGTGCAGGATCACGAAGCCGATGAAGATCGGCAGCAGCACCATGATCGATTCGCGCATCCCGCGGAAGTTGAGCCCTGTCATCATCAGGATCAGCACGATCTCGGTCGTGAGCTTGAACGCCTGCGCGCTCACCGGCAGCAGGCTGAAGAATGCGTCGACGCCGCTCGCGAGCGACGTCGCGACGGTCAGCACGTAGTCGACCAGCAGCGCCGCGCCGGATACCAGCCCCGGTTTCGAGCCGAGCAGCGACGTCGCGACGCGGTAGCCGCCGCCGCCGGTCGGGAACAGCTCGATCACCTGGTTGTAGCCGAGCGCGATGATGAACACGGTCGCCGCCGTCGCGAGCGCGAGGAACAGCGCGAGCGCATGGTGCTGGCCGAGCGCGAGAAACGCCTCCTCCGGGCCGTAGCACGACGACGACAGCCCGTCGGCGCCGAGCCCGACCCAGGCCAGCAGCGGCGTGACGGCGATCGCATGCCGCGTACGCGGATCGAGCGGGTCGAGCGGCTTTCCGACGAGCAACTGCCACACTTTCTGGAACGTGGTCATGGTCCCCTCCCGGCACGCCTGGCGCGACGCGCGGCGTGATCCTTTAAAGCTAATCGACGCACGGGCGCAACGCCAGTCCGCATCTTCCATAGGGGCCGCACGGCGGCCCGGCAGCGCTTTCAGCATGTAAGCGGACAACGCCGGCGGCCGCGCGCCGGATCGGCTGTTTACACGCATTCGCGCAACGCGGCGAACCTGCACGGCTCCCTTTCCGGCCGCGTTCGCATGCCTGGCGGCCCCGTCCGGCGCACCAGCCGACGCGCCGCCCAGGTTCGCCCGAAAGCGGCCGGCGGTGCGCGCCGCCCCCTTCCCCGCCCATGCCGATGCGACCGCCCCCCCGCGTCCCGGTCGTGCGTGGTTCCTCGCAATTCGACTTTTGTGCGCGCGCAACAATGGCGATGCCTCGCGCCCGGCGCCCTGCGGGAAACCCGTCTCCCGCTCGGCACCGGGCGCGACGGTTTTCAAAAACCACATCTCACGAGGACATACCATGCAACTCCAATCCCATCCCGCGTGCCGCCCGTTTTATGAAGCCGGCGAACTGACGCAACTGACTGCCTTTTATGAGGAGGGACGCAATGTCATGTGGATGATGCTGCGATCGGAGCCGCGGCCGTGCTTCAACCAGCAACTCGTTACCGACATCATCCATCTCGCACGCGTCGCACGCGATTCGGGCCTGCCGTTCGACTTCTGGGTGACGGGCTCGCTCGTCCCCGAGCTGTTCAACGTCGGCGGCGACCTGAGCTTTTTCGTCGACGCGATCCGCAGCGGCAAGCGCGACCTGCTGATGGCCTACGCGCGCTCGTGCATCGACGGCGTGTACGAGATCTACACGGGCTTCGGCACCGGGGCGATCTCGATCGCGATGGTCGAGGGCAGCGCGCTCGGCGGCGGCTTCGAGGCCGCGCTCGCGCATCACTACGTGCTCGCGCAGAAAGGCGTGAAGCTCGGGTTTCCCGAGATCGCGTTCAACCTGTTCCCGGGCATGGGCGGCTATTCGCTCGTCGCGCGCAAGGCCGACCGGGGCATTGCGGAGCAACTGATCTCGACCGGTGAAGCGCACGCGTCCGAGTGGTACGAGGATCGCGGGCTGGTCGACCAGACGTTCGACGCGGGCGACGCGTATCTCGCGACGCGCACCTTCATCGACGTGACGAAGCCGAAGCTGAACGGGGTGCGCGCGATGCTGCGCGCGCGCGAGCGGGTGTTCCAGCTGACGCGCTCCGAGCTGATGGACATCACGGAAGCCTGGGTGCATGCGGCGTTTACGATCGAGCCGAAGGATCTCGCGTACATGGAACGCCTCGTGATGCTGCAGAACCGGCGCGTGTCGAAGCTGCGCACGGTGTAATGCGACGGGCGCCGCCGGCGAGCGGCGGCGCCCGTTCGTGAACGAGGCTCAGGCGATCAGCCTGAGCTTCCTCGTCTCCGCGAGCCACGCCTCGAACGCCTGGGCCGGCATCGGGCGGGCGTAGTAGTAGCCCTGCGCATGATCGACGTCGAGCT
Source organism: Burkholderia sp. HI4860 (assembly GCF_002223045.2). Taxonomy (NCBI): domain Bacteria; kingdom Pseudomonadati; phylum Pseudomonadota; class Betaproteobacteria; order Burkholderiales; family Burkholderiaceae; genus Burkholderia; species Burkholderia sp. HI4860. The sequence continues at coordinate 221,712 of NZ_NKFO02000001.1, forward strand.
GCTTGAGGAATTCGGCTTCCGCATGCGTTTCGACGCCTTCGGCGACCACCGCGAAATTCAGCGCCTTCGCGAGCGACACGACCGAGCGCACCAGCGCCTGCGAGCGCGGATTGCGGTCGATGCCCGTGATGAAGGTGCGGTCGAGCTTGATCGCGTCGAGCGGCAGGCGCGACAACTGCGACAGCGACGAATAGCCGGTGCCGAAATCGTCGAGATGGATCTGCGCGCCGAGCTGGCGGAACTGTCGCATCAGCCCGTTGGCCGCATCCTCGTCCTCGATGAAGCAGCTCTCGGTCAGCTCGATGTCGAGCAGGCCGGGCTTGAGCCCCGCGGCGTCGAGGATCGACGCGAGCTGGTGCACGATGTTCATGTCCTGCAACTGCCGGGCGGACACGTTCACCGCGATCCGGATGCCGAGCCCCTTCGCCTTCCACGCAGCGGCCTGCGCGGCCGCGGTACGCATCACCCAGCGCCCGAGCGGCGCGATCAGGCCCGACTCCTCCGCGAAGCGGATGAACTCGACCGGCGCGACGAGCCCGCGATCGGGCGACTGCCAGCGGATCAGCGCCTCGACGCCGTGCACGTCGCCGGTCGCGATATCGACGACCGGCTGGTAGTGCAGCACGAACTGCTCCTCTTCGAGCGCCTTGCGCAGGTTCGTGTCGAGCCACATGTACTTCGCGACCTTCTGGTTCATCTCCAGCGAGAACACGCGATACGTATGCTTGCCCTCTTCCTTCGCGACGTACATCGCGGTATCCGCGCTGCGGATCAGCGTCTCGAGCGAATCGCCGTGCTGCGGATGCATCGCGATGCCGATCGAGCAGCTCGTGTAGACCTCCATCAGCCCGAGATGAATCGGCGTGCGCAGCCGCTCGAGAATGATCTGCGCGGTCGCTTCGAGCAGCGGCCGCGTGCCGTGCTCGAACAGCACGAGGAATTCGTCGCCGCCGAGCCGCGCGAGCGTCGCGCCGGACGGCAGGCAGCCGCTGATGATCGCCGACACGTCCTGCAGCAGCCGGTCGCCGGTGATGTGCCCGTAGTGATCGTTGACGCGCTTGAAGTTGTCGAGATCGAGGAACAGGATGCCGACCTGCCCGCGCGTCGCGGCGGTCTCGGCGGCGATCGCCGCGTGGATGCGCTCGTTGATCGCATGGCGATTCGGCAGGCCGGTCAGCACGTCGGTGTTCGCGAGCTCGATGAGCCGCTGCTGCGCGCTGCGCTCCTCGGTGATGTCGATGCCCGAGCAGATCAGGAACTGCTCGTCGACGCCGCTGCCGCTCTGCACGAACTTGTTGCGGAACTGGAACAGGCGCGGCCCGTTGACCGTGTTGATGTAGCGCTCGACCGCGAACGAATGGTTACTCGCGAAAAATCCCGTGATGTTGCTGCGCGACTGCGCGCCCTGCTCGGGGGTCATGAACAGCTCGAACGCGCTGCGGCCGATCACGTCGACCTCGCGCTTGCCCGTCACTTCCTCGCACAGGCGGTTGAAGCGCTGCACCATCCCGTTGCGGTCGAGGATCACGACGAGCGAATTCACTTCGGACACGACCTGCTCGGCGAATGCGAGCCCGTGCGCGAGATCGCCCGCGACGGACTCGGCATCGGAATAGGCGGACGCCGTGCCGGCCCAGTTAGTCGTGTCGACCTTGCGACCGACGAGATGGAGCTTGACCGGCTCGCCGAACAGCGTGATGTCGAGCACCAGGTGCGACGTGACCCCGGTCAGCGCGCGGATGCACGCGGCCTGTTCGACCGTCAGCGCGACGGCCACGTTGGTCAGGCCGCGGACGGCCGCCAGTTCGAGTGCATTGCTGTCGCTGCCGAGACGCCAGCAGGGGCTGCGCGTACCGACGTGCGCCTCGAGCACCGCGCTATCGTTTTCGTCATCCATGGAGACGCCCCGATCCAGAAAAAACGCACAGTGTAGACGGAGGCGAGCCGGCCGGCCGCCCTGCCGGGCCGCGCGTGATGCGCGCCCGGCAGGGCGGCCGTAAGTGCCGTGATGATGGGCCTCGTCCCGTACTTGTTTCCCGCTAATGCGACCCGGCGTTCGCGCGTCATGCGCGCAGGTGCTGCCTAACGAATGATGAGAGCCATCTTATCAAATGACGATCAGGATTGGCACTCACATTTAGAGCAGAGTGTCAAGGAATTGGGACTCGATTGGCAAGCCGGATTTTTCATGATGGGCAACCGGCTCAATGGGGGTGGCGGCGCCGCGAAGCGGGTTCGGCGGGTGGGCTGAGCGCCCCGCCGGGCGGGCGTTTGCGGCTGATGCCGGCATTCGGGGAGCGCGCGATGAAGCGACTGCGGCGAAAGGGTCGGATCGCCCTCCGGCGACCCGACTTTCCGTCGAATTTGATTCCTTGGGTGCGTTAATGCGCGGATTTATTCCACAGTCCGTTGCAATGTCGGTCGAGCACCGGCGCGGCGCGCCGGCACCGGCTGCCCGGCTCAGCCCGCCGCGCCGTAGCCGCCGCCGCCCGGGGTTTCGACGACGAATACATCGCCCGGCGCCATCTGCGCGCGGGCGATATGGTCGAGCGCCTCGACCGTGCCGTCCGCGCGCTCGATCGTGTTGCGGCCCAGCGCGCCGGCCTCGCCGCCCGCCGCGCCGAACGGCGCGTGGATCCGGTTGTTCGACAGGATCGACGCGGTCATCGGCGCCAGGAAGCGGATCCGCCGCACCGCGCCGTCGCCGCCGCGCCAGCGCCCGCCGCCGCCCGACCCGGCGCGGATCCGGTGCGAGTCGAGCCGCACCGGGTAGCGCCATTCGAGCACCTCGGGATCGGTGAGCCGCGAGTTCGTCATGTGCGTCTGCACCGCGCCGACGCCCGCGAACCCGTCACCGGCGCCGCTGCCGCCCGCAATCGTCTCGTAGTACTGGTACTGATCGTTGCCGAATGTGAAGTTGTTCATCGTTCCCTGGCTCGACGCGACGCAGCCGAGCGCGCCGTACAGCGCGTTGGTGATCGCCGACGACGTCTCGACGTTGCCCGACACGACCGCCGCCGGATACTCGGGGTTCAGCATCGAGCGCGCGGGCACGATCACCGTGAGCGGCTTCAGGCAGCCGGCGTTCAGCGGGATGTCGTCGCCGACCAGCGTGCGGAACACGTACAGCACGGCGGCCATGCACACGGCCTTCGGCGCGTTGAAGTTGTTGTCGAGCTGCGCGGACGTGCCCGTGAAGTCGATTTCCGCGCGCCGCGCCGCCCGGTCGACGCGAATCGCGACGCGAATCTCCGCACCGTTGTCGAGCGGGTAGCGGTACGCGCCGTCCTGCAGCGCGCCGATCACGCGCCGCACGGCTTCTTCCGCGTTGTCCTGCACGTGCCCCATGAACGCGAGCACGACGTCGCGGCCGAACTGCGCGACCATCCGGCGCAACTCGTCGACGCCCTTCTGGTTCGCGGCGACCTGCGCGCGCAGGTCGGCCATGTTCTGCTCGACGTTGCGCGCCGGGTAGCGGCCCGATGCGAGCAGCGCGCGGGTGTCCGCGTCGCGCAGCGTGCCGGCCGACACGAGCTGCCAGTTGTCGATCAGCACACCCTCCTCGTCGATGTGGGTCGAATCGGGCGGCATCGAGCCCGGCGTCGTGCCGCCGATGTCCGCGTGGTGGCCGCGCGAGCCGACGTAGAACAGCGGCGTGTCCGAACCGTCCGCGAACACCGGCGTGATGACCGTCACGTCCGGCAGGTGCGTGCCGCCGTGATACGGGTCGTTCAGCATGAACACGTCGCCGTCGCGCATGCGGCCGCGGTTGCGCTCGATCACCGTGCGGATGCTCTCGCCCATCGACCCGAGGTGCACGGGCATGTGCGGCGCGTTCGCGATCAGGTTGCCGTCGCCGTCGAAGATCGCGCACGAGAAGTCGAGGCGCTCCTTGATGTTCACCGAGTACGCGGTGTTCTGCAGCCGCAGCCCCATCTGCTCGGCGATCGACATGAACAGGTTGTTGAAGATCTCGAGCCGCACCGGGTCGGCGTCGGTGCCGAGCGAGCGGCGCGTCGGCAGCGGCGTCGTGCGCGTCAGCACGAGGTTGCCCTGCGCGGTCATCTGCGCGCGCCAGCCGGGCTCGACGACGGTCGTGCCGTTCTGCTCCGCGACGATCGCGGGGCCGTCGATCGCGTCGCCAGCCCGCAGCGTGTCGCGCACGTAGAGCGCCGCGTCGTGCCATTGGCCGCCGGAATGAAAGCGCACCGCGGAATGGGCGCGCAGCGCGGCATCGTCGCCGTCGCCCGCGTGGCGCGGCGCGAGCGGGGCGATCTCCACCGGCGCGTCGGAGCGGCCGATCGCCTCGACCGACGCGAGCTCGGCGACGAGCGGCGTGCCGGGCATCAGGAACGCGTAGCGCTGCCGGTACGCGGCCTCGAACGCCTGCTGCATCTCGGCGACGCTGCCGGCCGGCACGTCGAGCGCCGAATCGGTGCCCTGGTAGCGCAGGTGCACGCGCCGCTCGGTCGCGATCCGCTCCGGCGGCACGCCCTGTTCGAGCAGCGCGCCGACGGCCTCGTCGGCCAGCCGGTCGAGTGCGGCATTCAGCGCCGGCAGCGAATCGTCGGACAACACGGCCTCGACCGCGCGCTCGCGCATCGCGGTCTGGTCGGCGAGGCCCATCCCGTATGCGGACAGCACGCCCGCCAGCGGATGCGCGAACACCTGCGTCATGCCGAGCGCATCGGCCACGCCGCACGCGTGCTGGCCGCCCGCGCCGCCGAACGTCGTCAGCACGTAGCGCGACACGTCGTGGCCGCGCTGCACGGAAATCTTCTTGATCGCGTTCGCCATGCTGCCGATCGCGATTTCCAGGAAGCCTTCGGCGAGCGCCTCGGGCGTCTCGCGCCGCCCGGTCGCCGCGTGAATCTCGTCGGCGAGCGCCGCGAACTTCGCGACCACGCCGTCGCGGTCGAGCGGTTCGTCCGCGTGCGGGCCAAATACGCGCGGGAAATGATCGGGCTGGATCTTGCCGAGCATCACGTTGCAGTCGGTCACCGTCAGCGGGCCGCCGCGCCGGTAGGCCGCCGGCCCCGGGTTCGCGCCGGCCGACTCGGGCCCGACGCGCAGCCGTGCGCCGTCGAAGCCGAGCACCGAGCCGCCGCCCGCGGCCACCGTGTGGATGCTCATCATCGGCGCGCGCATCCGCACGCCGGCCACCTGCGTCTCGAACACGCGCTCGAACTCGCCGTGGTAGTGCGACACGTCGGTCGACGTGCCGCCCATGTCGAAGCCGATCACGCGCTCGAAGCCGGCCGCCTGCGCGGCGCGCACCATCCCGACGATCCCGCCGGCCGGGCCCGACAGGATCGCGTCCTTGCCCTGGAACGCATCGGCGCGCGTCAGCCCGCCGCTGCTCTGCATGAACTGCAGGTTCACGCCCGGCATCTCGTGCGCGACCTGCTCGACGTAGCGGCGCAGGATCGGCGACAGGTAGGCATCGACGACGGTCGTATCGCCGCGCGACACCATCTTCATCAACGGCGACACCTCGTGCGACACCGACACCTGCGTGAAGCCGATCCGGCGCGCGAGTTCGGCCAGCATGCGTTCGTGCGCGGTGTAGCGATAGCCATGGATCAGCACGATCGCGAGCGCACGCACGCCCGAGTCGAACAGGCGGCGCAACGACGCTTCGGCCCCCTGAACGTCGAGCGGCACGACCACCTCGCCGTGCGCGCCGATGCGCTCGTCGATCTCGACGACGGTCTCGTACAGTGCATCCGGCAGCACGATGTCGAGATCGAACAGGCGCGGCCGGTTCTGGTACGCGATGCGCAGCACGTCGCGAAAGCCGCGCGTCGTCGCGAGCGCGGTGCGTTCGCCCTTGCGTTCGAGCAGCGCGTTGGTCGCGACCGTCGTGCCCATCTTCACCATGTCGACGTGCTCGGGCGTGATCGGCTCGCCGGCCGCGAGGCCGAGCAGGTGGCGAATGCCGGCCACGGCCGCGTCGCGGTACTGCTCGGGGTTCTCCGACAGCAGCTTGTGGGTGACGAGCGTGCCGTCGGGCCGGCGCGCGACGATGTCGGTGAAGGTGCCGCCGCGGTCGATCCAGAATTGCCAGCGTGCGGCGTCGGACGGAACGGTGGAAAGGTGTCGGTCAGTCATGATGTCGGGTCGATGCGTCGTTGAGTCGAGGGACGAGCGCCGCCGCACGGCGCGCGTCGCGCACCGTGTCACGGAGTCGATAAAGGGGGATGAAAACGAAGGGCGGGCCGCCCTTGCCGCTTACGCGGCGTCGAGTTCGCGGCCGCGGGTCTCGGGCAGCGTCAGCGCGGCGACGATCACCACGCCGTACGCGGCGACCGCGAAGAGGCCGATGCTCGTGCCGAGCCCGTATTGCTTGGACAGCGCGCCGATCATGAACGGGAACAGCGCTCCGATCGCGCGGCCCACGTTGTAGCAGAAGCCCTGGCCGGAACCGCGCACGCGGGTCGGGAACAGTTCGGTGAGGAACGCGCCCATCCCCGAGAAGATGCCCGATGCGAAGAAGCCGAGCGGGAAGCCGAGCCACAGCATCGACGCGTTGGTCAGGTTCAGCGACGTGTACGCGAACGCGATCACCATCGAGCCCACCGCGAACAGGATGAAGTTCGGCTTGCGGCCCAGGCGGTCGGTCAGGTACGCGCTCGTCAGGTAGCCGACCCACGAGCCGAAGATGATCATCGCGAGATAGCCGCCGGTGCCCATCACCGTGAGGTGACGCTCGGTCTTCAGGAAGGTCGGCAGCCACGTCGTGATCGCGTAGTAGCCGCCTTGCGCGCCCGTCGTCAGCAGCGCCGCGCGCAGCGTCGTCGTGATCAGCTTCGGCGCGAAGATCTCGGTGAGGCGCGGCGCATCGGCCACTTTTGCCTGCGCGGCCTTCTCCTTCTCGTAGACGTCCGGCTCCTTCACGTAGCGGCGGATCGCGACGACCAGCAGCGCGGGCGCGAGGCCGACGAGGAACAGCGCGCGCCACGCCTGCTCGGCCGGCAGCACCGAGAACAGCAGCGCATACAGCAGCGCGCACAGCCCCCAGCCGATCGCCCAGCCCGACTGCACGAGGCCGACCGCCTTGCCGCGGTCGCGCGCCCGGATCACTTCGCCGATCAGCACTGCGCCGGCCGTCCATTCGCCGCCGAAGCCGAAGCCCATGAGCGCGCGCGCCGCGAGCAACTGGTGATAGTTCTGCGCGAGCCCGCACAGCGCGGTGAACACCGCGAACCACAGCACGGTGAGCTGCAGCGTGCGCACGCGGCCGATCCGGTCGGACAGGATGCCGGCGATCCAGCCGCCGGCCGCCGACGCGAGCAGCGTGATCGTGCCGATGAAGCCCGCGTCCGCGAGCGAGATGCCCCAGGTCGCGACGAGCGTCGGGATCACGAACGACAGCATCTGCGTGTCCATCCCGTCGAGCATGTAGCCGACCTTGCAGCTCCAGAACGCGCGGCGCTCGCGCGGCTGCGCATCCCCGTACCACGAGAACAGGCCGCTGCGCTCGGGGCTCGCGGGCTCCGCGGCGTGCGCCGCGAGGGTCTTGCTTTCCATGGTGGTGCTCCTGTCGTTATGCGCCGTCGAATGGCGATCGTGCGTGCGGGGGTGTGTCGTGCGGGTGCGTCGTGCGGGTCATCGCCCCGGCTCAAAATACGGCCAGCGACGCGTTCGTGATGTCGGTCATCAGCATGTGGCCGGGCGTATGCGCGATCGCGATCGGCAGCTTCGCGTCCATCAGCGCGGTTTGCGGCGTCACGCCGCACGCCCAGAACACCGGAAGCTCGCCGTCGCGGATCGTCACCGCGTCGCCGAATTCGGGGGCGTTCAGGTCGGCGATGCCCAGCTCGCGCGGATCGCCGAGATGGATCGGCGCGCCGTGCACGCCCGGAAACCGGCTCGTGATCTGCACCGCGCGGATCGCGTCGGCGCCGCGCATCGGCCGCATCGACACGACGAGCTGGCCGCCGAAGATTCCCGCGCGGCGATTCGGAATCGACGTGCGGTACATCGGCACGTTGCGCCCCTCCTCCACATGGCGCAGGCCGATGCCTTCGCGGGCCAGCATGTCCTCGAACGAGAACGAGCAGCCGATCGCGAACACGACGAAATCGTCGCGCCACAGCGCTTCGAGCGATTCGACGCGTTCGGTCAGGCGGCCGTCGCGGTAGACGTTGTAGCTCGGCACGTCGGTGCGGATGTCGAGATCCTCGCCGAGCGCGTCGACCCGGAACGCGCCCGGTTCGCCGACGCCCAGCAGCGGGCAGGCTTTCGGGTTCGCCTGGCAGAAGCGCAGGAAATCGTGCGCGAACGCTTCGGGCAGGATCGCGAGGTTCGCTTGCGCGTACGGGCCGCAATGGCCGGCGGTCGGGCCGCGGAACGCGCCGTGGCGCACGGACTGGCGGAATTCGGAAGGGGTCATGAGGTTCTGTCGCAGATCGGTGTGTCGTCGGGATGACGGTGCCGTGTCATCGGTACAGCGAAGAGTAGAAAAGAAAAAATTTTGTCGCCAACGAGTTTTTTTGCGCTTCGTGTATAGAATTTCTTAACGGATCTCGGGGTTTTCCCCGGCTCCGTTCACTTTTCCTCACCGGCAAAGTGCGCGCTCACCCTCCGTCCGACCGCCATGAACACGCGTTTTCTCGAAACCTTCGTCACGCTCGCGAAGCTGCGCAACTTCCGCACGACGGCCGCCGCGCTGCACGCGACGCCGGCCGCGATCTCGCAGCGCCTGAAGGCGCTCGAGGACGAACTGCAGACGGTACTCGTCGACCGCGACAGCCGTGAATTCCGGCTCACGCCGAACGGCGAATACCTGCTCGGCTATGCGAAGGCCGTGGTCGAGGCGACGCAGGAGCTGCAGGCCGCGGCCTCCGGCGAGCGCGCGCTGCGCGGCAAGCTGCGGCTCGGCGTGATCGAGACCGTCGTGCACAGCTGGCTGCCGCACTACATGCGGCGGCTGGCGGCCGACTATCCGCAGCTCGAGATCGACCTGACCGTCGACGTCAGCGTCGTGCTGCAGCGCCGGCTGATGGCCGGCGAACTCGACCTGATCATCCGCGTGGAAGGCAGCGACGAGGCGTCGGTCGTGTGCGATGCGCTCGCGAACTATCCGGTGCGCTGGATCGCGCGCGCGGGGCTGCTGCCGAACACGCGCTCGGGGCTCGCCAGGCAGGTGCTGCGGCAGCCGATTCTCACCTATGGGCGGGGTACGGCGCCGCATCGTGCGCTCGAAGATATCGTCCGCACGCTCGCGCATGCGCATGGCGTGCCGTTGTCGGACACGCGCATCACCGGGTCGCCGTCGATCTCGGTGATCGTGCAGCTCGTGCGCGACGGGTTTGGCGTGGCGGCGATTCCCGTGCTGTTCGTCGACGCGTTGATCGAAAGTGGTGAAGTCGTGGAGTTGCCGCTGCAGCCGTCGCCGCCGTCGATCGTCGTGTCGATGTCGCGGCGGGCCGATGCGCCGCGGTTCGTGCATGGCGCGTCGATTGCGGCGCGGGCAGCGTGTCACGAGTATTGCGAGAAGAGCAAGCGGTTGTTGGTTGAGGCGCTTTGATGCGGTGTGCGTACCGCCATTCAACGGTAGCGCGCAAACAGAAAACTCATTTTTCTTTAACGAAAGTCAAAGTCCGAAAAATCGTATTCATCCCATAGTCGGCGTCGAATTTCCGCGTTATCAATCTCGCTCCACGTGATAGATGAGATCGATGATGAAGAATGCACGAGGCCGCGAAATGGTCCGCCTGGGTGACTCAACCGACCACGGCGGCGAAGTCGTCGAATGCGCGCATGACCTGACACATCTCGGAATTGGCGTAGCGCTTGATGGCCACGGCGTTCATTGTCCGAAATGCGGTGGCGTTTTTCCGTTGCTGGCGAGTGGCTGGCGCACGCATCGCGGCCGGCGCGTGGGCTATCACGGCGACAAGACCGGGTGCGGTGCGACCATCATTGGTCAGCGGACGACAGGGGCAGCGTAAATGGCGCTCTTTGCTCCGGCTCGCACGCTGTCACTTGCGGGCGCGGCGCTGCCGACTTACGGCGTGGATGCGCTGCCGGTATTCGTCCCGGTGCGCCTGCAAGGCACCGAAACCATCGGCCGCCTCGACGAATGCCGCTACCTCGTCACGCTGCGCACCGACGACGCCTATGCCGTTTCGCCGAGCCGCACGGCTGATCTCGATCTGGACAAGATAGTCGGCACGGAAGTCACCGTGTCGATCCAGCTGGAAGGCAATGGTCGGTTCATTCCCGGGCTCGCGGGTAACACCGGGCGCGGCAACATCGGGGCGCGTACGCGCGAGATCACCGGATTGGTCGAAGTGGCACGGCTTGCCGGTCAGGATCGTGACGCGATCCTGTACGAACTCGAACTGCGGCCATGGCTCTATCGCGCGACCCTCACGCAGGATTGCCGGCTGTTTCAGGATATGACCGTCGTTGAAATCACCGACGCAGTCCTCTCGAAGTATCCCTACCCCGTCGACAAGCGCCTTGGCGCCTTTCGGGGCGTCTACCCGAAACGCGACGTACAGCGACAGGCCTTTGAATCGGACTGGGCTTTCCTGCAACGCCTCTGGGAGGAATGGGGAATCTGGTGGTGGTTCGAACACGATGACGGCCATCACCGTCTGGTCCTGTGCGACACGATGGGCGGACACCAACCGCATGGCGAGGCTTACGAGACGTTGCGCTATCTGCCGCCTGGCGGTCAGCACATCGACGAGGAACACATTCACACGCTGTCCGTGACTAGTCGATTGACGGCAGGGTCCGTGAGCGTCACCGATTACGACTACACGAGGCCACGCGCGAGGCTTGGCGTGTCCGTGGAAGACCCTCGTCCGACGGCCAGCTCCGATGGCGAGATTTATGACTGGGGAGACTACAGTCAGCCGCTCGCCGGCGCCCAAGGGCTGACGGGCCAGCCGAACGATACGGAGTGGGAGGCGCGGCACTTCGCGCGTGTGCGGCTTGAGGCGCAGCGCTGTGCCGGGCGACGTGCGAGCGGTAAAGGAAGTCTGCGCGGCCTCACGGTCGGCCACACCTTCACGCTCATCGGCCATCCGCAGCAGGCGGCGAATCGTGAATACGTGGTTGTGTCCTGCACGCTCGATATCGAGGAAGTCGCAGGGCGAGCCGGCAGCGCGCAGACCTATCGCGCCGACGCGCAATTCGAACTGCTGCCCACGAACGAGCTGTTCCGGCTCGAGCGCAGCGTACGCAAACCCATTATGGGCGGCCCCGAGAAAGCGATTGTCGTCGGCCCCGCCGGGCAGGAGATCTGGACGGACCAATACGATCGAGTGAAGGTGCAATTCGCGTGGGACCGGCAAGGCCAGCACGACGAAAATTCCGGCATCTGGCTGCGTGTGCTGTCGCCTTGGCAAGGTGTAGACATGGGCGCGACGTTCGTCCCGCGTATCGGTCATGAGGTGGCGGTGTCGCATTACTACGGCGACCCGGATTTGCCGGTGATCATCGGGAGCGCCGTCAACGCGTTCCGCCAGCCTGCACTGGACCAACCGCACAACCACGCGGTGTCGGTCATTCGTGGCCGGGAACTCCATGGCACGGCATCCGGCCATCTGACGATCGACGATACGCGGGAACAAATCCAGACGCAGCTTGCCAGCGACGCGGGCACGTCGCAATTGAGTCTCGGCAATATCCGGCGCATTACCCGCAAGAAAGGGCGTGCCGATGCGCGTGGCAAAGGCTTCGATCTTCGGACCGATGACTGGGGCGTTGTCCGGGCGTTGAAGGGCATGCTCTTCTCGGCAGACGGACAACCGGGTGGCCCAGGCCACGCGAAGGACGCCAAGGAGGCGGTGGGTCGGCTGACGCAGGCGCGCGAGCTACAAGAAAGCCTTACGAATTTGGCGCAGCAGCACGACGCACAACAACGTGGTGCAGACCAGAGCGATGTAACCCGTGCGATCAAGGCGCGTTGCGATGCGATTCGGGGAACACCGTCCGGTACGGTGGATGAATTCCCGGAGCTGACGGAACCCGACATTGTGATGACCGGGCCGGCGGGGATTAGTCTTGCGGCCGAGCGCAGCACCCATATCGCGAGCGCAGAGGATGTGGCTGTGACGACCGGCCGGCATGTCGGGCTTGCCGTGGGGCGTTCGCTGTTCGCGAGCGTGTCGAATGCGTTTTCGCTGTTCGTGCACAAGGCGGGCATGGCGATGGTCGCCGCAGCGGGGAAAGTGCGGATCGAAGCACAAACCGATGGTGTCGACCTCACCGCAAAGAAGACCATCAACATCACGAGTACGACCGACAGTATCCATCTGCATGCGGCAGAGGAAATCGTGCTGCACGCAGGAAGCACGGAGGTTTGCATCAGCGATCAAGGTTACGTCGTGCGGACGGCTGGCGAGCATACGATCCACGCAGGCAGCCATCAGACAGACGCGGCGCAGGTGCGGCCGATGCGCCTGCCAGTCACGCCCGACAGCCCTGGGCAGTTTGCCGCACACTTTGTGCTGCTGGAACACGACGGTGGGTTTGCCCTGCCGAACCAGCCGTACCGGGTCACGCTCGACAACGGACGCGTGATCGAGGGCGTAAGTAACGAGCTGGGCGAAACGGAAGTCGTGACGAGCCATGACATCGCGTTCGGCACGGTGGAACTGCTGGCGGCGAGCGATCCGGACAAGGTGATTGCGGTGAACCGGGCGGCCATCGTGCGCGACAACACGACGCCTTACATCGCCCAGGCGCCGAACGCGGACAAGCGCACCACGACGATCAAAGGCAAGAAGGTCAGCACCCCGGAGCAGGGGGCGACATCCGAGCGTCAGCCGGCCGCGTTCGCGAGCTGCGATCCGCTCAACTTCGGGCTGCGCTTCCACCACTTCATCGACGGCGCTAATCAGGGCGATACGCCCCCGCACATGCCGGTGCGTCGCGATGTTGAGTATCCGGTGACGAAGACCTATACAGCGGCAATCAAGAAGGCACTCAATGAGATTGAGTGGGACAAATTCAGCACGTTGAATGGGAAAATACCAAACGCGCTAAAAACCAATATCAAACTCGCTGTTGGCAATATATTGAATACCGCCCTTCGCACGGGACCCTTCGGGTTACCGCGAGCAGGCACTGGTGATTTTTCAACCTCAGACGGCACACTTCCAGAAATCGACATTGTCAATGTAGATGACGGCGCAACCAAATACAACATGCGCCCGGATGTCAGCGCATCGTTTATCGGGAGTCACTGGGTAATAGCTATCCAGGAGAGAGAAATCGCAAATATCATTGCATCCTTTAATAAGGCGACCGCCTTGGATAGCATCTTGAAAGCCTTCGCGGATTTGATTTATCACGAAGCGCGACATTGCCAGCAGACATTCTGGATGATGGCCTTGCTTCAACAACACTCGAGCGACTATGCGATGTTCTCGCAAGCAATGCGGGTGTATGACGACAGTATGCGCAAAGATGTCCTTGACGCAGCCGGAAAGACGCAACTTCCAGATGACACGAGGGTAATAGCGGCGCTGCATCACATGTTGGTTTTTCACTATTACTGGATAATTTCTTACATGCAAAATCAGACAGGCGGAGCCTATGTGAAGCCCGACGTGCCGATTGCACAGGCCGAAGCATGCAAGCTGTTGCGAGTGTCGCCAGAAATGGCGGCCAAGATGGTGAGTTTCGAAAAGGGATACCGGAGCCAATTACATGAAGAAGATGCTTACGCGTGCGCAGAAGTGGTGCAAGCCTATTGGGACGATCCTAATCGTGCTTTCGTGCGTAACCCCGGTACATGCACAGGAGCCTACAGTGAATCACTTCGAGCCATTGGAAGAGGGATTTAGCATGCCAGCCACCGCGGACGAACAGCGAGCTGCAGTACGAAGGATCCTCAAAACTGCGATGGCGATCCTGCGGGAAGATCAGCCATTCGACCCAAGAAGCACAGCCATTGGGCAGCTCTATTCGACATGGACTAAGAAATCCGCCTACGGCGCTCTTTATCATTATGCCAATCGCTCCTTGGCCGAGACTACAATCGAACTTTTAACTCGAACAGATCCGGAAGATTACAACGACGACCGTTCGAAAGTGAAAATTGTTCCAGCCAAGGTAAGAATTGTGGTCGATGCAAGGGTCGCCAATCTACCTGACACGGAAATCAAATCACTTCTCCAGCTAGAAGACTATTGGATTGATCATCGAGGGAATCGCATATACAGGAATGAAATAATGGGGCGCACCCCAGACGCCCCCAATTTACAATCCTTTCGCTACCGCTCGAAATATATTCCGGGGAGTAAATTTCCGGTCGACGTCGATCTTGGTTACATAAATCCGCTAGATGGATCATCTCCGCAGAAATTGTGGATAGTCGAAATACGCCGTGCATACAAAATCTTGACGCCGGAGGAGCGCGAGCAGCGTCGCGTGGAGGAGCAACAGGCTAAGCGCCACAAATACGAGTTGATGAATCTGTGCACCGGCATGCTTTGCCCAGAAACAGGGATATGGCAGGGCTACACCAAGACTTCCAATTCGGATATTCATGTGATCAGGAAAGGTCAGAAATTTCCCGATGTCCGCAAGCTCACCCCTCGGGAGCAAGCAGAACGAAACCAGTACACGAACCTGTTTGAGCCTGGTCGGTGGATGTGGTTCGAGGAATATCAGGAACGATCGTAAGAACCATCCGATTGAGTTCGTACTGGCAAGCCCATACCGATGGAACGCGAAAGCCCGACGGGCGATTTGCACTCGCACGAAGAAGTACCTGGCCCCCTTCCCTCTTCAGACCTGGAACGCACGGGGCAAACCCGCTCGCCCAGCGATGCGCAAGCGAAACCAGCTAAACGCGGCCGCCGCCATCCGGTGGCCGCGTTCACTTTCAGCCCGGCCTCAACCGAGCCCCGTTACCTCAGCGCCACCGCCCCGTATCCGTCCCCGGCGCGAACTCGATCCCCCGCAGCACTTCCGCAAACTTCGCAGTCCGCAGCACTGCGAATTGCTCATGCGCGGCCGTCACCGCACTCGTGTTCTTCAACACGTCACGCACCGCCACCAACCGGTTCGGATCCGCACCGACGTCGCCGTTGCCGCTGACGGTCGACGTAATCGCCCAGATCGTCACCGTGCCGTCGCGTTCGACGCGACCCGTCAGGTTGCGCAAGCCGGCCGTCGCCGGCGCCCACGGCAGGCCCGTCGCCGAATTGTTGCCCGCCGGATAGCCGGCAACCGAATACGGCTGGCCGAGGTTCAACCCGTTCTGCAGCGTGTACGCGAGCTTCCACTGCTTCGCACCCGCGTCGTAGACCCACTTCTGCAGGCCCGCCGTCGTCTGCGCGGCGGCGTGCGTGTACAGGTCCGCGCCGCCCGTATAGCCGTCGCCTTCATCCGCGACATACAGCGTGTTCGCGTCGGCGAACCAGATCCCGAACGGATAGGCAAGCGTCGTCGCGGTCTTGTTCGGCGTGCTCGGGAAACCGGCCAGCACGCACATGTTGTTCGGCAGGCCAGCCGTTTGCACAGTGGCGGCGTTGTATGCAAGCGGCGCCGTCGGCAGCACGGCCTTCGGCGACGGCACGCCGACGCCCGACGGGCACGCGGTGCCGGTCGTATCGACGAAGTACACGGTGTTCACGCCGTTTCCGCCGCTGCCCTTCGTGTAGTACACGACGTTGTCGTGCACCGCGATGCCGCGGAAGTTGTCGTCCTTGCCGATCTTGTCGGCCTTCGCGCCGAGCTCCGTGACCGAGAAGCTCGCGAGCGGCGTCGGCACGCCCGGATCCTGCTGCGCTTCGTGATGCTTCGCGCCGTCGATGAGCTGCGCGCCCGCGCCGAGGATCACGTTCTCCGGCTGCGGGTTCGCGCCGTTGCCGGCGTTGCCCGACGTGTAGTAGATCTCGCGGCCGTCGCGATCGTTCAGGATCGCCGCGCGGCCGTTGTTGCCGCTGTACGCGTTCGTTTCGGTGAAGCGGAAATGCCCGTGGCGATCGATGCGCGCGATCGCGCGATAGAAGTTCTGCCCGTCCGGGTTGGTCGGATCGACCGCGAGCGGCGTGTTCGAATTCGACACGTCGACCGTATTGACCGGCGCGACGTAGCCCATGAACGTCAGATAGCGGCCGTCGAGCGACAGGTGCAGGCCGAGTTCCGACTTCGAGCTGAAGCTCGTCACCAGCTGGTCGTGCGCGAAGCCTTTCTGCAGGCTGTTCGGCACTTCGAGCGTGCTGACGACACCGCCGGCCGGCGTGATCTGGTCGAGGAAGATGCGCGACGTGATGCCGAAGCTGCCGTCGTAGCGGTCGTTGTTCCACACGGTCGGATAGGTGCCGTCGTTCGGCGCGCCGGATGCCGCACCGCACCCGCCGGTGGTCTTCGCGCAGTTCGGCGGCAGGATCGCGCCGGGCTGGACGTTGCTCGACACGTTGTCGTACACGCTGCGGCTGAGCACCAGGAAGCCCGGCACGAAACCCGGCTCGAAACGGCTGTCGCCGTCGTTGTCGTGCGGAGCTGCGTGCGCGCCGATGCTCGCGGCGATCAGCGTGAGTGCAAAGACGGGAACGGTACGATCGCGCAGCGCGCGGCGGCGCTTCGCGGACAAGGCGAGATTCGGCATGGACAAGGCTCCGTACGACAGCGAGTGAGGACGTTGTGGGTGGACAGACTGACGACGTGAAGCCCCGCCACCTTAGCCATGCTTGATGAAGAATTGATTGCACGCGAGGTCGCGAAAACCCGCGTATGGATGCGGGTTTCCCGGTGCAATACCGCGTTATTGATCCGTAATGCGAAAGAAATGAATCAGACAGCCATTCAGGCGGACTGCCCCGCATGCGGCTGCGCGAGCTTGCCGTCGCCATACTCGCGCAACACTTTCGAAATCACGACGCGATAGCCGTCCAGCCAGCGCGCCTGTTTCGTCTTCGCCTCGAGGTGCGCCGGGTGTTGCATCAGTTGCTGCAGCGCCGCCTCCGACTCCCAGTAATAGACGTTCTGGATCAGCCCCGATGCGGCGTTTTCCCACGTCTCCTCGCCGAGATAGCCGGGCGTCGCGCGCGCCATGTCGGCGATCTGCCGGTCGAGCCGGTGGAATTCGTCGTCGTATTGCCCGGCACGGAAAATGAAGGTCGACGCGTACATGCCCGCTCCATCGAAAGCGATTGAAAGAGCGCCGATTGTAAGGCAGGTGCGGCAGGCCGCCGTCGTTACGCGGCGAGCGTATCGAAGTCGGGCCGATCGGCGAGCCACGCGTCGATGCGTGGGGCGTCGTCACGCACGCCGGCCGCGGGCACCGGCATCGCGGCCAGGGCGTGCCGTGCCCGTTCAAGCGCCTGCGCGAAGCCGCGCAACTCGCGCGTCGCGGTCCGGTCGTCGGCGTGACGGCGCGCGAGTGCTGCTTCGATGTTCATGCCGATCAATGCAAGTTGCGCGTCGATGAAGGTCTGACACAGCACGCGGCAATGCGCGGATATCGACGCAACGGCCAGCAGCACCGGCACGATCGACACGGTCAGGTAGCCGCCGGGCGCGAGCCGCGACAGGGCATGCCGCACATCCTGCCCGCCATCGGTCAACGATGCGAACACGGCATCACGCCACACCGCGCGCTCGAATACCAGCGCATCGCGATACGCGTCGAGCGCCGCGCGGTCCGCGACCTGTCCGGCCGTCACCAGCGGAATCGGGAATGACGATTCAACGGAAGATTGCGCGCCCGCCGTTTCGACGATGCAGTTCGCGCCGAGCCATCCCGCATCGTCGCGCCGCGCGGCCAGCACGCGCGACTGCAAGCGGTCCGGCAGCATCGGATCGAGCGGCACCGCGCGGCAGATCGACGGCTTGTCCGTCTGCACGCTGCAGCGCCCGTCGTCGGCCAGCGCCGCGCAACGGCCGAGCGACGGATAGTCGTAGCCCTGCAGCGTCAGCGCGATCCATTCGCTCCCCGCGCCGCCGCTGCGATGAAACAACCGCGCCGACAGCGCATCGGAAGCCGCGACGTCGTCCGCATCGAGCGCGTGCTCGCCGCCGCCCGCACGCCAGCGCTCGCCGGTTCGCCGCGTCGGCACGCGACGGATCGTCAGCGCACCGACGAAGCGATGCCCGTGCCGGAACAGTTCGCGCAACGACAGCGTCGGCGCGCTGTTGCAGCAGCGTCCACAGGCGTTGCACGCGAGCAGCCAGGTATCTACCACGGCCGTCGCACCGAATCCTGGTAGCGCGTGAGGATGAAGCGCGCGACGTCGTCCGAGTGATACGCGGCGACGAGCTGCGTGACCCACGGCTTCGCGCGATCGGCCTCGCGCACCGTCAGCACGTTCGCATACGGCGAGCGCGCATCCTCGAGGCTGATGCTGTCGCGTGCGGGTTGCAGCCCGGCGCGCGCGGCATCGTCGCTGTCGATCGCGACGAACGCGGCCGTGTCGAGCGCGGCATAAAGGCGATCGCGCCGCAGCGCGACGAGCTTCAGCCCGAGCCGGTTGCCGGTCACGTCGCGCAGCGTCGCATGCAGGCCGGCCCGCTCGCGCAGCGTCACCAGCGTGTCGTTCTGCAGCAGCACGAGCGAGCGCGCCATCCCGCGCGGATCGGCGGGAATCGCGACCGTCGCCCCGGGCTGCAGTTCGTTCAGGTTCTTCAGCTTGCGCGAGTAGAGCGCCATCGGCAGCGTGACGGTCGGCGCGACTTCGGTCAGCGCGTAGCGTTTCTGCGCGCGCGTCGCCGCAAGCTGATGTGCATCCTCGAAACTGGCCGCGTCGATCCGGCCGTCGGCCAGCGCCGCGTCGATGCGCGATGCATCGTCGAATTCGACGACGTCGATGCCGAATCCTCGCGATGCGGCGACCCGCTTCACTTCGTCGAGGATCTGCGCATGCACGCCGCGCGTCACGCCGACGCGCACCGTCGGTGCGGCCGATTCGGCGGCCACGGTCAAACCCGAATGAACGATTACACACGCGGCCATCAGCCACGCGCCCACGTCATGCACGACCCGCCTCATGTTGCATCCCTCAGAATCGTGCGAAACCCGATATGCGACGCGCCGAGATCGGCTTCCTGCTGTTCGCGCGACGACGCGCGATAGCGCACGCAGTAATCGCGCGAGCACAGGAACGAGCCGCCCTTGATGACCATCGGCGTATCGTGCTTCCGCGTCGGCGGCGCGACGGCCGCCGTGTCGCCGTTCGTATGCGACTGGTGCGGGCCCGTGTATGCGTCCTTGGTCCATTCCCACGCATTGCCGATCATGTCGTAGAGCCGGAACCCGTTCGCCGCGTAGCAGCCGACGGGCGCGAGCCCCGCATGGCCGTCCTCGGCCGTATCGAGCACCGGGAACACGCCCTGCCAGTAGTTCGCGGCCGGCTTGCCCTGCGCATCGCGCGGCGCCGCGTCGAGCGCTGCGTCGTCGCGGCCGGCCTTGCCCGCGTATTCCCATTCCGCTTCGGTCGGCAGGTCGCGCCCGAGCCAGCGCGCATACGCGAGCGCATCGCGCTGCGTGACGAGCGTGACGGGCAGGTTGCCGAGCCTGTCGATGCCGCTGCCCGGCCCGTGCGGGTGACGCCACGACGCGCCCTTCACCCACGACCACCAGGCAAGATCGCGCGCGTTCATCTCGTCGCGCGTCGGCACATGGAACACGGCCGCCCCGTCCTGCTGCTCGGCCTCGGTCACGTAACCGGTCGCCTGCACGAACGCGGCGAACTGCGCGATCGTCACGTCGGTCTGGTCGATCCAGAACCCGCCGACACGCGTGCGACCGTCGCCCGCCGGGCGCTCGTCCGCATAGCCGCGCGTGCTGCCGAACACGAACGCGCCGCCGCGCAGGTGCACCATCCCGGCCTTCGGGTCGTCGCGCCATCCGGCCGGCAGCCCCGAATAGCGCGCGCACTGTTGCTCCGAGCCGAGCGGCGCGAGCGCGCGGCCGCGATTCGCGTCGTCGAAGGCGCCGCCCGCCGGCGCGACGGGATTCGCATAGCCGGCCGCGAACGCGGCGGCGAACAGCGTGGCGGCCAGCGCCGCGCCGATCGTCCAGAACCGGAACCGCATCGTGTCGCTCCCGGCTTCAGTAGTAGCCGCGCGGACGCAGCGGCTCGACGCCGCCGACGTTGCTCATGTAGGTCTTCCACTGGTCGACGAGCGTGCTGACCACAGACGGGTTCTGCGCGGACACGTCGGTCGTCTCGCCGCGATCCGCCGCGAGGTCGTACAGCTGCCAGTGACCGTCGAGCGGCCCGAGCGGCGGCTCGGTCCACAACGCCTTCCAGCGGCCGTCGGCGCTGCGCAGGTACGCGCGGCCGTACGCTTCGTCGCCGAACGGCGCGGTATGCACCTCGCCCGTCGCCGTGCCCGTCAGCACCGGCAGCAGCGACTGGCCGGTGACCGGATACACGTAGCGGTTGTTGTAGACGACCTTGCCCTTGTTCTGGTCGACGCCCGTTAGCGTGTTGACGAGCGGCGGCGCCGGCTGCGACGGCGGCGTGACGCCCGCGACCGCGAGGAACGTCGCCGTGTTGTCGGTCACGTGCGTGAACGCGCGCAGCGTCGGCAACTGCTGCGTCTGGCCCGGCAGGCGCACGATCGTCGGCGTCGAGACGCCGCCTTCGGCCGAATAGCCCTTCGTGAGCCGGAACGGCGACGCGCTCACTTCGGCCCAGCGCAACCCGTACTGCAGGCGCTGCGCGTTCTGCTTGCCGTTGTCGGTGCCAAGCGTCGAATAGATCGGGTCCTGCCCGTTCGCGGTATCGGTCGCCGTCGGATCGGCGCCGCCGTCGATCGGCCAGCCTTCCGCGCCGTTGTCCGACTGGAACATGATGAACGTGTTGTCGTATTCGCCGATGTCCTTCAGGTGCTGGATCAGCAGGCCGATGTTGTAGTCGAGGTTCTCGACCATCCCCGCATAGATCTCCATGTAGCGCGCCTGAGCCTTGCGCTCGGCCGGCGACAGGCTCGACCACAGTTTGTCGACCTTGCCGGGGCCGTAGTCGCTGTAGCCGTCCGCGGCCGAATGCACCGCGCTGATGTATTTCGCGGCGGCCGTGCCGTTGTTCGCGGTCGCGGGCGATGCCGCCGTGGTTTCAGGCAGGCCGTCGAACGGCTTGAAATCGGCGGGAATCAGGCCGAGCGCCTTCTGCCGCGCGATCCGCGCGTTGCGGATCGCATCGTAGCCGGCGTCATACACGCCCGCGTACTTGTGCAGCCATGGCTCGGGCACCTGCAGCGGCCAGTGCGGCGACGTATAGGCCGCGTACGCGAAGAACGGCTTGCCGTCGCGCTGGTTCGAATCGATGTACGAGATCAGCTTCTGCGTATAGAAGTCGGTCGAATAGAACACGGCCGGGCTGCCGCCCGTACCGCCCGGCTGCCCGGGCTGGCCAGGCTGCACGTAGCGGCCGTCTTCCGTGTAGTTCGACGAGCCGGCCGGCTCGTGCGCGAAGTGATTCGTCGCCGCGCCGCCGAGCAGCACGTAGCTGCGCTCGAAGCCCCACTGGTCGGGCGTCTGCCCACTGCCCGTCGCGCTGCCGACGATCCCCGAGCCGATGTGCCACTTGCCCGCGATGTACGTGTGGTAGCCGGCATCTTTCAATAGTTGTGCGAACGACAACGCACGGTCATTCAGGTAGCCCTCGTAGCCGGGCAGCCCGCGCCGTTCGTCGGTCGGCACGCCCATCGTGCCTTCGCCGACGAGATGGTGGTCGGTGCCGGACACCAGCATCGCGCGCGTGATCGCGCAGACGGTGCCCGTGTGATGGTTCGACAGGATGCGGCCCGACGCGACGAGCGCGTCGAGGTTCGGCGTGTTGATCTCGCCGCCGAATGCATGGATGTCGGAATAGCCGAGATCGTCGGCCATGATGTACAGGATGTTCGGGCGTTTCGCGGCCAGCGGCGGCGTGGTGTTCGTCTGGGACGACGGCGAACCGCTGTCGACGCCGCCGCACGATGCAAGCGACAGCGCGCCGGCAATCGCGGCGCAGACGACACGGAAACGAAAAGCATGCAACGGCGACGCGGACTTTTTCATTGTTCTGGAACGCTCGATCTACGGGATCGGCGATCTTAGCGTCGCGTACGCGGCAACCAAAGTCCGATTCGTCACATGCTAACGGGGTGACGGAATATGCGCGCAAACAGAATGCCCGACATCAGCGCACACACATGTGCGCGAGCGCGATGCACGCCGAAACCGGCGCGCGGGAATCGTCGCGAGCACCGGAACCCGCGCTTTCGTCCGACGATTTCACGTGCGTAACGGGACGTTACGTCGTGTCGTTACGGCCGAACCCGTAGCAACACGTTACGTTTTCTCCGCCTCTGCATCGCCAGGAATTTTTAAATCACGATTTTCAGAAAATATCGTCTGATCAAACTGTAATGCTCTATTTATAAAAGAAAGCTTGTTAATGAATATCTAACTCGCAAACGTTTTACGTGACGGAAATATGCAACTCAAAAATTAGACGAATAACGACTTAACAAAATATGCCGTTTAAAACAACGGCAGGCATGCCTCTTGCTGACTTCCCCCACCATGTGCCGCGTTCCACCAGGAACGAATAACCCGAAAATCGGGCGGGGCCTTATTTCGTACAAATGATTCCGGGGTCGGGGAAATGGTATCGAGCGCAAGGAGGCGATTGGCCTGGGGGGCCGTGACGTGCCTGTCGCTATTCGCGACGGCGCGCGCGCAGGCACAAGACACCGTCGACGCACCGCCGTCCGCGGCGGTAAACGGCGGGCATCCGATTGCGCCGCCCTCGACGCTGCTGAACGCCGAACGCGTCCTTGAAGCCCCGACGCCCGCGCCCGGCGCGGGCCCGGCCGCGGCGAAGCCGGCCGCCGGCGCCGCATCGGCGGGCGCCCGGGCCGCCACCCGCCACGCCCTCCCGGAAGACCAGCTCGGCGGCACGGTCACGACCGATGCCGTGACGCTCGCCGGCCGCGATTTCTATACCTACTTCTCGCAGACATGGTCGGAAATCCCGCTGAGCGAGCGCTACATGGTCGCCATTCACGAACGCCCGTCCGGGCGTTACGGCAGCCTGATCTGGGTCGAATTCCAGCAAAAGCGCGTATTCCAGACTTTCCTGCCGATCGCACGGGCAAACGTCAAGGCCGTGGCCGAAAGCGCCGCCGGCATTTCCTTTCAGACCGTCATTCAGGACGATCTTTCGAATTTGCTGTTTCCCGATTCGGATCTGGCCAAAGACGAAATTTAATCGATTAATCAAAAACGGGGGTTGGGGAAAATGAATCGAATCAGATTGAGCTTGATCGCCCTGGTCGCGATGACCGCGGTGTCGCCGTATGCGTGGTCGTCGACGCTGGTTTATCAGCCGAACAACCCGAATTTCGGCGGCAACCCGGCAAACGGTCCCAATCTGCTCAACGAGGCCAACGCGCAGAACAAGCACACGGATCCGTCGCTGTCGGCCTTTTCATCGCCGACGTCCACGTCATCGCTCGACCAGTTCAATGCGCAGCTGCAGCAGGCGATCCTGTCGCGCGTCGCCGGCTCGGTGACGAACTCGATCGTCGGCACCAACGGCGAGCTCAAGCCGGGGACGATCAGCACGGGCAACTTCACGATCGTCGTGAGTGCGGCCGGCAACGGCAACCTGCAGGTGACGACCACCGACAAGACGACGGGTGCGACCTCGACGTTCATCGTCAGCAACGGCCAATAAATCAAAAAACGACTGAGCGAATCATGAAAAAAAATGCTGAACGCACACGCTTGAACACGGGGATGACACGGGTCGCCATGGGCGCGGTGTTGCTGCTGGCGCTCGCCGGCTGCGTCACGCGGCCGATGCCGGCGTTGAGCAACGCGACGCTGACGCCGCCGACGCGCACCACGCGCGACCTCACGCACCTGCCGCCGCCGAAGGGCAAGATCGTCGCGGCCGTGTACGGCTTTCGCGATCTGACCGGGCAGTACAAGGCCTCGCCGGACAGCTCCTTCTCGTCGCAGGTCACGCAGGGCGGCGCGTCGTTCCTCGTCAAGGCGATGCGCGACTCCGGCTGGTTCACGCCGGTGGAACGCGAGAACCTGCAGGACCTGCTGACCGAACGCAAGATCATGCGCGCCACCGACGGCGCGGATGCGAAGAAGGCGCAGAACGATGCGATGGCGCCGCTGATGCCCGCGAACATCGTGCTCGAGGGCGGCATCGTCGGCTACGACACGAACGTGCGGACCGGCGGGGCCGGCGTCGCGTACCTCGGGATCAGCGGATCGACGCAATACCGGATCGACCAGGTCACGGTCAACCTGCGCGCGATCGACATCCGCACGGGGCAGGTGCTCAACAGCGTGTCGACGACCAAGACCGTCTACTCCTACCAGGTCGACACGGGCATCTATCGCTTCGTCGGCTTCAAGGACCTGCTGCAGGCGGAAGCCGGGCTGACGCGTAACGAACCCGCGCAGATCTGCGTGAACGAGGCGATCGAATCGGCGCTCACGCACCTGATCGTCCAGGGGGTCGCGAACCAGACCTGGGCGCTGAAGAACGACCAGGACTGGTACGACCCGACGATGCAGCGGTATCTGCAGGAAGACCGGAAATACGCGCAGGACATGGAGGACGCGAACACCGCGTACGACCCGCAGAAGATCGATCGCCAGGGCGCGTCCACTCATTAACCGGCTCAGGCCGGCCAGCGGAGAACACATGATGAATCGACAGCGTGATCGGAACGGGCGCGCCCGCGCGGCGTGGCGGGTGCTCGCGACCGTGTGGGCAGCGGCAACGATGCAGGCGGCTGCAGCGGCTCCCGTGCCGCTCAACGACCTCGGCCCGCCCGAACCGGCATTCGACTACAGCGGCAACATCGTCGCGGTCCGCCAGAGCGGTGTCGGCAATGCCGCGTCGCTGGACCAGGCGGGCCACAACGGTGCGCTGATCTGGCAGGCCGGCGACGGCAACGCGATCGTCGCGCGGCAGGCCGGGGCGCAGAACTGGATCGCGGCGTCGCAGGCCGGTGTCGGCAACAAGCTGAATGCGACGCAGCGCGGCAACGGCAACACGTTGCAGGTGCAACAGAACGGCGCCGGCAATTCGGTCGACTCGACACAGGTCGGCACGTCGCTGTCGGCGCGCGTCACGCAGAACGGCAGCAACAACGCGGTGAACCTCGTGCAGGGCGGATCGAACACCGGCATCCAGGTGATCCAGACCGGCAACGGTGCGCGCGCGACGGTGCTGACGCGGTAACGGTCATGCAGTTTGCAGGTGCTTTGCTTCAAGTGGTGTGACGTGTGGGACGTGAGAGCGTCCTCAATTGGCGGGGGTGCCGGCAAAAGATCGACTTTTCCGGCGAATTTTCTTTCGAATCAGGAGCAAGAAATGAAGGTGACCAAGTCTGCAATCGCAATCGCAGTGCTGATGCTCGCATCGGCTGCCGCACAGGCCGATTCGTCGGGTAACAACGTGAGCGTCGGGCAAATCGGTAGCTTCAACTCGGCAACCGTCGAACAGACGGCGACGAACGGTGATTCGGTGGCGATCAACCAGGCGGCAGCCGCCGACGATCCCCGTTACGGGTTCGTCGCCAACGTGACGACCGCGGGCGGCAGCGGCGACACGACCGTGATCCAGCAGACCTCCGGGTGGGCTGAGCCGTATTCGAGCGTGAACGTGTCGCAGACGGGCACGTCGCATGAGCGGAACTATGTGACGCAGTCCGGTGGCGGCGACTTCTCGGCGACCATCACGCAGACGACGTCGGTCTACACGGGCGGCCCGCAATACGACACCAACACGATCAACCAGTACACCTACCTCAACAGCGCGTCGATCACGCAGCAGGGCGGCGGCTGGAACGCGGTGACGATCAACCAGGGCTCGCCGAGCCAGTCGGCGATCGTCAACACCGCGAACGTCGCGCAGACGGATACGATCGGCAACACCGTCGGCATCACGCAGACCGGCAACAACGGCACCGCGAACGTCCAGACGACCTGGGGCGGCGGGAACGCGACGTCGATCACGCAAACGGGCGGCACGACCAACGCCAGCGTGACGCAGTTCGGCGAGGTTGGCGACCAGGTCACGACGACCCAGAGCGGCACCGCCACCGCCACCGTGAATTCGTCGTTCGGCGCCGGCAACTCGACGACGATTTCGCAATCGGGCGGCGTGAGCGGCAGCAACGCCACGGTGCACCAGCTCGCGGCGGCCGGCAACGCGACGTCGATCACGCAGACCGCCGACGGCAACAACGCCACGGTCAACCAGTGGTACGAGTCCGGCGACAGCGCGACGATCAACCAGTCGGCCGCGTCGAACAACGCAACGATCACGCAGCAGTACGGTTACGGCAACAGCGCGTCCATCACGCAAACGGCCGCGTTCAACACGGCGTCGATCTCGCAGAACAGCTCGAACGGTTCGACGGCATCCATCACGCAGGCTTCGGCGGACAACGTGGCGTCGGTGGCGCAATCGGCATCGGGTTCGTCGACGACGGTGAGCCAGTCGGGCGACATCGGCAACTACGCCAATGCGTCGCAGACGGGTGCGGATGACCTGTTGAGCCTCTCGCAAACCGGTGCTTTCAACATCATCAACGCGTCGCAAGTGTCGGGCACGGGCAACCAGGGCTACGTGACGCAGGTCGGCTTCAGCAACAACGCCACGCTGCTGCAGCAGGGCAACGGCAACTACGCGAGCATCAGCCAGACGGGCGCCTTCAACACCGCGTCGATCAAGCAGCACTGAGCACCGCCGGTGTCACGAAAAGGCCGGACGGTTGCCCGTTCGGCCTTTTTTCATTCGACAGGGGACGATCATGGTTGGCATTCACGATCTCAACGCCTATTTCGACATCGCCGCCAGTGCCGGCGGCGTGAACATCGTGCCGCACGTGCGGGCGGCCGCGCCGGTCGACGTGTCGTACAGCCTGCGCATCACCAAAACCGGCGGCGCCGGCTCGGCCTCGCTCACACGCTCCGGCGAATCGCGACTCGCCGGCGGCGAGGACCGGCCGCTCGCGACGCTGCGGCTGAGCGTCGATTCGGGCGACATCTGCATGGCGACGCTGGTCCTGCACGTCAATGGCGAGCACGCGGAGTATTCGGTGGACTGCAATCCGCACCAGGCCGCGAATTGAGCCGGTGCGGCGCGGGCCCGGCGCGAACGCCGCACCGCGCCCGCCTCACTCATCCGACGCCAGCATGCGCGGTATCTCGTCGACGAGCGCATCGATGACCACGCGCACCTTCGACGGCACCTGGCGCGAGGCCGGCCGCACCGCGAACACTTCGGCGCCCGACACGCTGTTGCTGTCCATCACGAGCGCGAGGCGACCGTCGCGCAGGTAAGGCGCCATCAGCCAGCACGGCAGCCACGCGAGGCCCGCGCCGGCGGCGGCCGCATCGGCGATCGCCTGCAGGTCGTCGAGCCGCAGGCGGCCGGCCGGGCGATGGTCGTGCACCGCGCCGTCCGCGCCGAGAACCCGCCACGGCGTCGGTTGCCCGCCGCGCGAGTACGCGATGCCGACGTGCGACGCGAGCGCGTCGAGCCCCGCCGGCCGGCCATGACGGTCGAGATACGCGGGCGACGCGCAGATCCCCATGCGCTGCACGCCGAGCCTGCGGCCGACGAGCGCGCTCGTATCGGCCAGCTCGCCGATGCGCACCGCGATGTCGAAGCCGTCGTTGACCAGGTCGGCCACGCGGTCGCTGAACGATACGTCGATCTCGAGCCGCGGATGGCGCTCGACGAGGCGCCGCATGACGGGCGCCACGCATTGCCGCCCGAACAGCACCGGCACGCTGACGCGCAGCCGCCCCGCCGGCTCGCGCTGCCCCGCGTCGAGCGCGGCCTCCGTCTCGCCGAGTTCGGCCAGCAGCCGCCGGCATTGCTCGTAATAGACGAGCCCTTCATCGGTCAGGCCGAGCTGGCGGGTCGTGCGTTGCAGGAGCCGCGCGCCGAGGCGGCGTTCGAGCCGTGCGACGACCTTCGCGACGGCCGAGCGCGTGACGCCGAGCCGCAGCGCGGCCGCCGCGAAGCTACCCGACTCCACCACGTCGACAAATTCGGCCACGCCTCTCAGCCGCTCGTCCATGCCATTCCGCTCCAGTTGGGTCACAGGGTTGTGTCCGCACAGGCGACAGTCATCGGCCGAATTCTCGCCAATGCGTCCGTGTGCGCAACACTATGATAGTCCGCTCTATCTCGAAAAGGAGTCGACATGCACGCATGGCAAGTGAAACCGGGCGACGGCGTGGCCGGCCTTCGGCGCATCGACGCGACACGCCGCGCGGTCGGGCCGACCGACGTGGTCGTGAAAATCCACTCGGCCGGGCTGAATTACCGCGACCTGATGTTCGCGCGCGGCGACTATCTCGGCATCGGCACGGACGCGCTGATTCCGGTGGCCGACGGCGCCGGCGAAGTCGTCGAAACCGGCCGCGACGTGACGCGCTTCAAGCCGGGCGATCGCGTGATCAACACGTACTTCCCGCACTGGATCGACGGGCCGCCCACGCCGCAGAAAGTCTCCGGGTCGCCCGGCGCGCAATTCGACGGCGTGCTGGCCGAACATTTCGTCTCCGACGAAGCCGCGCTGGTCGCGATTCCCGCGCATCTGAACTACGACGAGGCGGCGACGCTGTCGTGCGCGGGGATTACCGCGTGGAACGCGCTGTTCACCGACGGCGGCCTGGCGCCCGGCGCGACCGTCGTGCTGCTCGGCACCGGCGGAGTGTCGATCGTCGCGCTGCAGCTCGCGCATGCGGCGGGGCTGCGCACGATCGTCACGTCGTCGAGCGATGCGAAGCTCGAGCGCGCCCACGCACTCGGTGCGGACGCGACCATCAACTATCGTGCGACGCCCGAGTGGCAGCACGAGGTGCTGCGGCTCACCGGCGGCGCGGGGGCGGATCTGGTCGTCGAAGTCGGCGGCAAGGACACGCTGCCGCGCTCGGTCGCCGCGACGAAGCTGGGCGGCATCGTGTCGGTAATCGGCGGCCTCAGCAGCTTCGCCGGCCCCGAACTCGGGCTGCTGTCGCTGATCGGCGGGATCCGGCAGCTGCACGGGATCATGGTCGGCAGCCGCGCGATGCTCGACGACGTCGTGCGGCTCGTCGACGCGAAGCAGATCAGGCCGGTGGTCGATCGCGTGTTCGGCTTCGACGAGGCGCCGCAGGCGTATGCGTATCTGCAATCGGGGCAGCACTTCGGGAAGGTCGTGATCCGCGTCGCGCAGTAAGCGCATCGAGGCGGCGGGTCGCTCGGCCCGCCACCTCTTCCGTCATCGCGCCGTCAGAACTTGTGACGGATCCCCGCGTGAACCATCAGCTGCTTCGAGGTCGACGACAGGTCCGCCGCGCCGGGAACATAGGCCTGGTCGAGCGACGAGCCCGTCGCGTCGCCCGCGATCCGCTGGTACGCGCCCATCAGGTACACGTCCGTGCGCTTCGACAGGCTGTAGTCGGCCATCAGCCCGAGCGAATGGATCTTCGGCTTCGCGCTGCCCGTCGTCGCGTCGTAGCGCACCGTCGTGTACACGTACTGCGCGCCGACGAACAACGCCGGCGTGAACTGGTATTTGCCGTTCACCTCGAAGTTCTGGTACTTGATCGACGACACCGTGCCACCCGCGAGCGGGCCGGTCACCGGCTCGATCGTTTCGTCGCCGAACAGGTAGCCGACGTTCGCGCTCGGCCGCGTGACGTTGCTGTTCGTGTACGCAAACCCGACCGTCGCGGGCCCCGCCGTGTAGTTGATGCCGGCCCCGAAGATCCGCAGCCGCGCCGACGCAAAGTTCGCATCGGCGCCGACCGATCCCGCGCCCGCGATCGCACCGCCCGCCGTCGCGCCCGGGTTGTCCGCATTCAGGAACGCCGCGCCGACCAGCAAGCCGCCCTGCTCGTACTGCGCGCCGACGCTCCACTGCCGGTTGTTCGCGAAGCCCGTGTCGTTGCTGAAACTGTATGTGCCGCCGAACGAGAAGCCGGCGAAATCCGGGCTCGCATACTTCACCGTGTTGTTCACGCGGAACGTGTTGCCGGTGTTGTCGTTGTCGAGCGGATGGGAGAACGGATAGACGCCCCAGCTGCCGTTCGCGGTCGTCGGCGCGAGATAGTCGACCACCGCATCGTATTGCCGGCCGAGCGTCAGCGTGCCGAACCGCGCGCTGCCGAGCCCGACGTACGCCTGCCGCCCGAACATGCGGCCGCCCTGCGCGAGCGTGCCATTGTTCACGTTGAAGCCGTTCTCGAGCTGGAACAGCGCGCTGTAGCCGCCGCCCAGATCCTCGGTGCCCTTCACCCCCCAGCGGCTACCTTGCGCGAAGCCGCTCGCCATCTGCCACGCGCCGTGGCCGCCGACGTTGTTCGTGTAGTCGATACCCGCATCGACGAGCCCGTACAACGTGACGCTGCCCTGCGCGAACGCGAACGCGGGCGCCGCACACAGCGCAGGTACCGCGACGAAAGCCAATCTCCAGTTCATTCGTTTTCCTTATTTATCGTGTCGTGACTGCCCGTTTTCCGGGCGTCGCCGCTTACTTCGCGCCGTAGATGTCGAAGTCGAAGTACTTCTTGTTGATTCTCTGGTACGTGCCGTTCGCGAGGATCGTCGCAAGTGCGTGGTTGAAGGCCTCGCGCAGGTCGTTGTCCTGCTTGCGCAGCCCGAGCCCGTCGCCCTGCCCGAAGTACTTCACGTCGTCGATCGCCGCGCCGACGAACGCGAAATCCTTGCCCTGCGGCTTCTTCAGGAAGCCGTCGCTGGCCGCGATCGATGCCTGGAACGCCGCGTCGAGCCGGCCCGTCACGAGATCGGCATAGACCTGGTCCTGGTTCTGGTACGACACGACCTGCACGCCGGCCGGCTGCCAGTTCGCGACCGCGTAGTCGGCCTGCGCGGAGCCCTGCTCGACACCCACGCGCTTGCCCTTCAGCGCGTCGGCCGTCGGCAGCAGCGGCGAGCCCTTGCGCGCGACGAGGCGCGCCGGCGCATTCGAGATCCGGTTCGTGAACGCGATCTGCTGCTGGCGCTTCGGCGTGATCGTCATCGACGACGCGATCACGTCGAACTTGCGCGCGAGCAGCCCCGGGATCATCCCGTCGAAACTCGACTCGACCCACACGCAGCGCGCATGCAGCTCCGCGCACAACGCGTTCGTGATGTCGATCCCGAAACCCGTCAGCGTGCCGTCGGGCAGCTTGTATTCGAGCGGCGGGTAAGTCGGATCGACCGCGAGGCGGATCTCCTTGCCCGCCCAGTCGCCCGCATGCGCCGCCCCTGCCGCCAGCGCCACCGCGAGCGCCGCCATCCGTTTCCACTGCTTCATTGCCAGTCTCCTTCCTTGTGTGAATCGTCAGTCAAAATCGTGCGGGCTCATCGCGCGAGGTAGCGCTCCGCCAGTGCAATCCAGTAGCTCGCGCCGGTGGCGAGGCACGCGTCGTTGAAGTCGTAGACGGGGTGGTGCAGCCCGCATCCGGCGGCGCCGTCGCCGTTGCCAATCGACAGATAGCTGCCGGGGCACGCGTCCAGCATGAACGCGAAGTCCTCGCTGGCCGCGATCGGCCGCAGGTGCGGGATCAGCGCGCCATCGCCGCCCCATTCGCGGGCGACGTCGCGGGCAAACGCGGTTTCCGCGGCGTGATTGACGAGCACCGGGTACGCGTGCCGGTAGTCGATCTCGGCGCTCGCGCCATAGCTCGCGGCCTGCCCGTGCACGATCTCGCGAATGCGCCGTTCAAGCAGCTTCCGCACGTCCGGCGACAGCGCACGCACGCTGAGCGCCAGATCCGCGTGCGGCGGAATCACGTTCGATGCGGCGCCCGCATGGATCGAGCCGGCCGTCACGATCGCCATCTCCTGCGGGTTCACGTTGCGCGACACGACGGTCTGCAGCGCCATCACGATCGACGCGCACACGACCACCGGATCGATCGTCGTATGCGGGGCCGCGCCATGCCCGCCGCGCCCGGTCACGCGCACCTGCACCTCGTCGGCCGAGGCCATCGCCGGGCCGTCGCAGAAACCAAGCACGCCGGCCGGCAGGCCCGGCACGTTGTGCATCGCGAACACCGCATCGCACGGAAACTGCGCGAACAGTCCGTCGTCGATCATCCGCTTCGCGCCGCCGAGCCCTTCCTCGGCCGGCTGGAAAATCAGGTTCAGCGTGCCTGTGAAGCGTTCCCGCTCGGCCAGGCAGCGCGCCGCCGCGAGCAGCATCGCCGTGTGGCCGTCGTGGCCGCACGCGTGCATCACGCCGTCGCAGCGGCTCGCGTGCGGCAGCCCGGTCGTCTCGCGGATCGGCAGCGCGTCCATGTCCGCGCGCAGCCCGAGCCGCTTCCCGGCGCCGCGCGTCAACGTGCCGACCACGCCCGTGCCGCCGAGCCCGCGCGTCACCCGATAACCCCACGTTGTCAGCAGGCCGGCCACGAGATCGCTCGTCGCGTGTTCCTCGAAGCCAAGCTCCGGATGTGCGTGCAGCCGGTGGCGCAGCGCGATCATTTCCGCCTCGATGGCCGCCATTTCCGGCTGGATGTGTGTGTGGTCCAACCCCGATTCTCCTCGATGCGTTCCGGTTGCCGATCGCCCGAATGACCGATCGTGTCCGCATCGTAGGCAGCGAAAATCCCGGCGAACAGCCGCGGTTTCGTTATGATGACAACCTTTCGTTGTCGGGTATCGCACCATGAGCACGATCAAGCTGCATCAGTTGCAGGCGCTCGTCGCGAGCGCGGAGGCCGGCAGCATCCGCGGCGCGGCGCGCACGCTCGGGCTGTCGCAGGCGGCCGTCACGCGCGCGCTGCGCGAGCTGGAGGCGAGCGAACGCCTGCCGCTGCTGGTCCGCGCGCCGGAGGGGATCGGCTTCACCGAATACGGGAAGACGCTGCTCACACACGCGAAGCTCGTGCTGAAGCAGCTCGAACACGCGCAGAGCGATCTCGAGCGCATGCGCGGCCGCGTCGAGGGCCGGCTGAGCGTCGGCGTCACGCCGTGGCTGACGATGACCTTCCTCGCGGAAGCGGTGCTGCGTTTTCGGGAGCAGATGCCCGACGTGCGCCTCGAGCTCTACGAGGCGCTGATGGCCGTCGCGCAGCCGCTGTTGCGCGACGGCAGCATGGACTTCGCGCTCGGGCACGTGCAACCGGGCGGCACGCAGGAATTCGCGTTCGAGCCGATGCTGCGCTACGAGACCGCGGTAATGGTGCGCGCCGGCCATCCGCTCGAGCACGCGCGGTCGATCCACGATCTGCTCGACCACGA
This sequence comes from Burkholderia sp. HI4860, assembly GCF_002223045.2. NCBI lineage: Bacteria > Pseudomonadati > Pseudomonadota > Betaproteobacteria > Burkholderiales > Burkholderiaceae > Burkholderia > Burkholderia sp. HI4860. The sequence continues at coordinate 254,909 of NZ_NKFO02000001.1, forward strand.
CTGGGTGCTGAATTTCGCGGCCGACGGGCAGGCCGCGCTCGTCGATTACCTGTTCACGCGCCACGGCGCCAAAATCGACGAGCGGCGCATCGTGCGTGCGCAGTCGGTGGCGATGCTGCAGACGATGCTCGAGCAGGCCGACATGTGCACGTGGTGCCCGACGATCCTCGCGGCCGTGCCGTCGTTCGGTGAGCGGATGCGCGCGTTGCAGTTGAAGGAGACCTTCGAGCCGCGCGACCTCGGGATCGTCACGCGGCGCAGCAGCACGCTGAGCGACGCCGCGCGCTGCTTCATCGACTGCCTGCTGCACGTGATCCGCCGGCATGCGCGCTCGGCACGCAAGGCGGATCTCGCGCTGTTCAGGACGCTGTCGCTGCTGATCTGACGCGCGGCAGGCGCGGCAAACGCGGCTCGCCGCCGCGCCGCCGCATGTTGCCCGTCAGATCTTCGCCGTCAGCGTGATTCCGACCGTGCGCGGATCGCCGTACAGCTCCGGATACGCGCCATACGACGGCAGCAGCTCGAGCTTCTTGTAGACCTTGTTGGTCAGGTTCGTCACGTAGCCCGTCACGATGTACTTCTGGTTCGGCGTCGTGTAGGACACGTGCGCGTTCAGCACCGTGTAGCCGCCCTGCCAGAGCTGCGGCATCGTCTGCCGCGTCGCGCTGAAGTACTCGAGGCTGCGGTAATTCACGTCGCCGCCGGCCGTCAGCGTGCCGAACGACACCGGCACGCGATAGTCGAAACCCGCGTTGATCGTCGTATGCGGCGAACGCGCGAACGAATTGCCGACGGCAGTCGGCACGTAGCGGAACTCCGTGTAGCGCGTGTTCAGCATCCCGAGGTTCGCGAACAGGTAGAGGCTGTTGACCGGCTGCGCCTTCAGCTCCAGCTCGAAGCCGTCCGCGCGCCCCTGCCCCGCATTCGACAGCGTCGACACCGGCGGGCCGCCGAACGGGTTCGGCGCCAGCGCGAACACCTGTATGTCGCGATAGTCGTAGTGGAACACGCTCGCGTTGACGATCAGCCGCTTGTCGAACCACTCGCTCTTGATGCCGACTTCGTAGTCGGTCAGGTACTCCGGCGACACCGTCGACACCGTGCTCTGCGTGTACGCGTTGCCGTTGTAGCCGCCCGAGCGGAAGCCGCGCGCATAGCGGAAATACGCCCGCACGTTGCTGCTGAGCGCATATTCGGGCGTGAGGTCCCAGGTCGGCGCGCGCCACGTGTTCGTCTGGTTCTGCCGCGCACTGACCGCCAGCGGCGACGACACCGACGACGGATCCCACCAGCTGCCCGGATTGCTGAACGTCACGTTGCCGGTGCCCTGCAGCCCAGTCAGGTTGATATTCTTGCGCTCGATCGTGTAACGCAGCCCGCCGGTCACGTTGAAGCGGTCGGTGAAGCGGTACTTCACACTGCCGAAGATCGCCGCGCTCTGCGTGTGCTGCGTGAGGTCGGTCAGGTGGTAGAACGCGGGCGACGGCGAGCCCGGCAGGCCGCCGCCGGCACCCTGCTCGGCCAGTTGCTCGGTGAACAGGTGCGTGCCGACGAGCCAGCTGAACCGGTCGTTCTGCGGCGATTCGAGCCGGAATTCCTGCGAGAACTGGCGGCTCGACAGGCGATCGTGCGAGCGTGCGGCATCGAACGCGGAATAGTCCTCGTCGTCCTGGTACCAGCGGTGCAGCCCTTCGAACGCGGTGATCGACGTCAGCGTCACCGCCGGGTTGATGCGCCAGTGCGCGGTGAGCGACGTGCCCCAGGTCGAGATGTGATCGCTCGACGGCGCATTGAGCGACACCGTGTACGGATCGCTCGACCCGACGAAGCCGAACTGGTTCGCGCCGCCCGGCCCTGCACCCTGCGCGTGCCATGCATTGCCGCCGCCCGTGTAGTTGCGGCCGTGGATGTTGAACAGGAAGTCGGTATCCGAGGTCGGCACGGCCAGCACCTGGAAGCGCACCGCATTGTCGTGGAAGCCGCCGAAGCGCCCTTGCTGCACCGTGTTCGTGTAGAAGCTGTCGGCGTTCTCGTGATACACCGACACGCGCGCGGCCAGCACGTCGTTCTTGCCGATCGGGCCGCCGATCGCGGCTTCCGCGAGCCGGCTGTTGTACTGGCCGAGCCCGATCTTGCCGTAGCCGCTCACGTCGAAAGTCGGCTTCTGCGACGTGATGCTGAGCGCGCCGCCGACGGTGTTCTTGCCCCACAGCGTGCCCTGCGGGCCGCGCAGCACTTCGATGCGGTCGAGGTCGAACAGCGGGAAGCCCTGCCCGAACACGCTGTTGATGTAGACGTCGTCGAAGTACACGCCGATCGGGCTCAACGACAGGTCCGACGGATCGTTGCTGCCGACGCCGCGCAGGAACCAGCGCGGCCGCTCACGGCCTTCGGTCGACTGGCCGGTAAAGTTCGGCACATATTTCGTGACGTCGTTCACCACGCGCAGTTCGTTGTTCTTGATCGTGTCGCCGCTCAGCGCACTCACCGCGACCGGCACGTCCTGGATGCTCTCCTTGCGCCGGCGCGCGGTCACCGTCACCGTGCCGAGATTCGTTTCGCGTGTGGCCGTGCCGCGGGTCGCACGGGCGGCCGTCGGCGCCGCCGCGGCTGCATCGTCCGCGCCCGGTTGCGCCGGTTTCGCGTCCGGCGCCGCCGTCACCGCGCCCTCTTCAGCCCACGCGGGCAACGATACGGCTGCGCCCGTCAGCAATCCCCCCAGCGCGGTGACGATTAGTTTTTTCCTGAACATCGATGAGTCATCCTGTTTGATCGGTTGAACGCACGTGCGTGCGCGACGCACGGGTGATCTATTGCAATTCGGATGCCAGCATCGAGAAGCCCGTCGCACGGGGCTTCCAGCCTGCGCGTGGTGCAGGTGTTGCTGCATGCGCATCTGTGACGGGGAGCAAACTGCTGGTCACGCAACACCGCGCGGATTCCGCCCCACCCGATTCGACGGTCGTCAGGACAGCTTCGCAGTTGCAGCACGCGATGCCTCGCGCCGCCCTGTCGACGCGCGCAGCGCGAGCCCGACCAGCACGACGATGGGCAGCCAGCACAGAAACACGCCCGGCAACCCGACGATCGGCACGAGCGCGCTGCCGGCCAGCGGGCCGCAGAACGCGCCCGTCATCGAGGCAAGGTTGTAGAGGCTCGATACCTGGCTCTTGTCGGCCGGGTGACGGCCGAGACGCTGCATGTTGACGAGATGCAGCAGCGACGAGCCGGCGCACAGCGCGGCGAGCCCCGCGCCGACGACCCATGCGTCATGGGCGAGGCCCAACGCGAGCAAGCCGGCCACGCCACCGGCAAGACTGAGTGCCTGGCAACGGCGCGCGGTCATCCGTTGCGCGACGTGCCCGAGCCCGAACAGTGCGATCACCGCGACGACGCCCTGCAGCGTCAGCAGCGCGACGGCTTTCGTCTGCGACAGCCCGAGCGACTGGATCGCCAGCACCACCGTATACGCACCGGCGAGTGAACGGGTCGCGCTGTTCACGGCTTCCAGCACGAGCTGCTCGCGCACGTCGTAACTCCACGCAAGCGCCAGCAACGCGCGCAGGCCGCCGGGTTCAGGCGGCGCACCGCGGGCCGCGGGCTCCGCATCGCCGAGCAGCGTCCGGCTGAACAGCGCCATGCCCGCGAAGCTCGCGGATGCCACGCAGAACGTCGCGACCGCGCCGTGCGCGCCGATCAGCCCGCTCGCGAGCCACGGCCCGACCATGCCGGTGCCGACCGACATCGCCGCGCGGTACCAGCCGGCGCGCGCGAGGCCGATCTGCGCGAGACGCGCGAGGAACACGCCGTTGATCGACACGATCCGGAACGGGATGCACAGTCCGATCAACACTTGCGTGAGCGCAATCAGCGGCCACGCGCCGGTGAACGGCACGACGAGATTGAGCAGCATCGGCCCCATGCTCGCGACGAAGTACACGCGCCGCGCGCCGTAGCGCGCGACGAGCAACCCGGCCGGCAGCGTCATCAACGCGATGCCGAGCGGCTCCATCGCCGCGATGATGCCGAGCCGGGCGCTGTCGACGCCGAGCGCGAGCGTGTACAGCGTCGTCGCGAGCTGCGCCATGCTGATCGTCGTGCCGCTCGCGAGCGCCAGCAGCATGAAGCCGCCGGTGAAACGCTCGCGCCGCCATGCGTCGGCGACGCGTGCCGATGCGCTCACCGCGCGGCGTCGCGAGACCGCGTCGCGATGCCGTCGAGCGCACGCCGGTCGATCCACGCATGCACGTCGAAGTCGGCCGGCAGGAAGCGCCATTCGACGAGGAAGCGCTTGAAATCGTCGAGCGCGGCGATCGATGCTTCGTCGAGATCGGTGCGCAGCCGCCGGTGCACGTCCGCGCCGTACGCGAGCCGCAGCCAGTCATGGCCCGATCCCGTCTCGCGGCCGAGATAGCCGAGCACGTCCTGCTCGTGCTCGCGCGCCCAGCCTTCGACATCGGTCACGCGCGCGAGGAAGCGGCTGACGATGTCGGGATGCCGTTCGAGCGTCGACGCATTGACGGTCAGCGGCCGCGGCGACCCATTGTTGATACGGATCTGCGGATCGGGATGAAAGCCGATGTCGACGACCGCCTGCGCGCCGATCAGGTGCGCGGTTTCGAGCCCGAGCGACCCCTTCACGTAGATCGCGTCGACCTCGCCGCGCACGAGCGCGGCCGCTTCGGCCGCGTAGAGCCGGCGGCTCGACAGGCTCGCGGGATGGCTGAAGGCCGCGTCGCGCGTCGCCGGGGTCGGCACCGGCGCGCGCAGGTTCGACGCCGGCACGTCGATCCATTCGACATCGGCGGGGCCGAGCCCGTCGAGCGACAGCGCACTGACGAAGCCGCGCAGCGCCGCCGCACGAAAGATGTCGATGCGCTCGCCGTCGCGGCGCGGCAGGCCGATGCGGCGCCCGCGCAGGTCCTTCGGCCGCGTCAGCCCGCTTTCCGGCAGCGCGACGATCGCCTGCGCCTCGTCGACCCAGGTCAGCGCGACCACGCGCGTGTCGGCGCCGGCCGCGCGCGCCCACAGCGCGGGAATGCTGCCGCCCTGCCGGAATGCGTTGTCGAGCGAATGATCGACGTGCGCGTGATGCAGTGCCGCGTGCTGGCTCTCCTGCAGCGCGCGCACGGTGATGCCGTCGCCGGCGAATTCGCTGTCGAGCCAGCCGAGATGCGCGGCGATGCCGAGCGGCGTCGGCACCGGACAGCGTGTGTACCAGATCGACTGGACATTGGAGGAAGCCGTGATGCTCATGGATGCGTTCTTGGACAGAGTCGTGAACCGCGCGTCAGCCGCGCGGCGCGGTGAGCACCGACAGCCGCGTGATGCCCGCATGCTCGATCGCGGCCATCAGCTTCGCGACCGTGCCGTACGGCACGTGCTCGTCGGCCTGCAGGTCGAGCGCGACGTCGGGCCGGCCGGCCTTCAGTGCGGCCAGCTCGGCCGGCACCGCGGCCAGCGCGACCGCCCGCTTGTCGAGATACACGACACCCTTGGCGTCGACGCTCACGGTGACGTTCGGCTTGCGATCGGCCGGCGCCGTGGCGACGGTGTTCGGCAGGTTCACGTGTACCGCGTTGTTCAGCAGCGGCGCCGTGACGATGAAGGCGACGAGCAGCACGAGCATCACGTCGACGAGCGGCGTGATGTTGATTTCGCTGAGCACGTCGTCGTTGTCGGAGGAAGAGGAGAAGGCCATTATGCGAAGGCCTCCTGACGGGTGTCGCCGGCACGGCGTACCGGCGCGGGCGCGGCGGCGGCCGGCACGCGGAAGCCGGCCTTCTGCGCGAGCGTGACGAAATCGGTGGCGAACGCGTCGAGGTCGGCCGACGCGGCCTTCACGCGGCGCACGAAGAAGTTGTATGCGAGCACGGCCGGCACGGCGACCGCGATGCCGATCCCGGTCGCGACGAGCGCCTCGCCGATCGGCCCGGCCACGACGTCGATGCTCGCCGACGCGCTGTGCGTGATCGCGGTCAGCGCATGGATGATGCCGAATACGGTGCCGAACAGGCCGACGAACGGCGCGGTGCTGCCGATCGACGCGAGCACCGCCAGCCCCGTCTCCTCGCGCCGCCGCGCGTTGTGGATCTGCTGCCGCAGATGCCGTTCGAGCAGGTCGTGACGGCTCCAGCTGTGTTCGAGATCGTGCGCGCTGCTCTCGTCGGCGCGCCGCAGCGCGTCGAAGCCCGTCGCGGCGAGCTCGCCCACCGGGCTGTTCGCGCCGTCGAGCGCGGCGGCCTCGTGGAAGCTGTTCGCCGCCCAGAACGCACTGACGTAGCGCCGGTTGCGCGCGCTCGCCCGCAGGCTCTGGATCGCCTTCACGACGATCAGCGTCCACGTGACGACGGAAAAGACGACAAGCAGCCAGAGCGCGCCCTGGACGATGAAGGTGGTCGGAATACCGTTCATGATGTGAGTTCCTTGAAAAATATGGCGGGCCGCCCGGCGGGTCAGCCCAGCTTGAAATCGATCGGCACGTTGACCCAGCCGTCGACCGCTTCGTCGCCGCGCTTCGCGGGCACGAACGTCCAGCGCTTCACGGCGGCCACCGCCGCGGTGTCGAGCATGCGGCGGCCGCTGCTCGTGCGGACCTCGACGGAATCGGGCGAGCCGTTCGCGAGCACGTGCACGCGCAGCACGACGCGTCCTTCCCAGCCCTGATCCTGCGCGAACGCCGGATAGTCGGGCGCCGGGTTGCGCAGGTAGGCCGCGTCGCCGATCGGTGCGGTTTCGCGCACCGGTGCGGCAGGCGCGGCCGGCGCGGGAGCCGGTGCGGCGGGCGCGGCGGCGGCCGGTGCCGCCGTCGCCGCGGCCGCCTCGCGGGTGACTTGCGGCGCGGCAGCGGGCGCAGGCGCCGGATGCGCGACGGCCGCACGCGGCTTCGGCGGGGTCGGCGCCTGCTTCAGCGGCTTCGGCGGCACTGCCGGTGGCGGCGGATGCGCGGCCTGCGGCAACGGTTCGGGCGGCCGCGTCAGTTCGACCGTCATCGGCAGCGGCCGCGGCGGCTGCACGGGCGGCGCGGCAGGTGTGCGCGCGGCCAGCAACGCGACACCCGCATGCAGCGCCGTGACGGCGAGCGCAATCGCCCCCGTGACGCGCCACGCGCCCGGCTTCGCCTTCGGCGCATCCGGCCGTGCCGATGGCGAAGCGGACGGCGGACGCGCGACCGCCGCCGCCCCGCTCGCACCCGCACGCGGCGCAGCACGCGCCGCATGCCGGCGTGCCGGCGGCACGCCGTATTCGATCGTCAGACATGTCATGCTCGACTCCTTGCAATGACGCGCCGCGGCGCGCTACGCGACCCACGCATGGCGTTGCCGGTCGATGCGCGTGAACGGCGCCGGGTCGATCCACGCGCGCGCATCGAAATCCTGTTCGAGAAAGCCCCATTCGACGAGGAAATCCTTGAACGCGACCAGCCCGTCGATCGACGTCTGCGCGAGCCCCGTCTCCAGATGGCGGTGCACGTCCGCGCCGTACGCATAGCGCACCCACTCGTCGGATGCCCGCGTCTCGCGGCCGATATACGCAACCGTCTCCGCCGGATGGCGCGCGGCCCAGTCGCCCGCCCCCACCACCACCGACAGGAAGCGGCTCACGAGATCGGGGCGCGCGTCGATCAGCGCGCGGTCGACGGTCAGCGTGCGCGGCGTGCCGTTGCCGATCCGCACGAGCGGATCGGGGTGCGCGCCGAGATCGATGACGACCTGCGCGTCGATCAGATGCACGGTCTCGAGCCCTTCGACGCCTTTCACGAACACCGCGTCGACCTCGCCGCGTACGAGCGCCGCGATCTCGATCCCGTACTCGTGCGGGCCGCGCGTGAACGACGCCGGGCCGGTGCGACGTTCGCGTTCGTCGGGCAGGTCGACCCATTCGGCGTCGCCGTGCCCGAGCCCTTCCAGCTCGAGCGCGCTCAGGAAGCCTTTCAGCGCGGCCGCCCGCCAGAAGTCGATGCTGATCGGATGGCGCGGCAACCCGAGCCGCCGGCCGCGCAGATCGCGCACCGAGCGAATGCCGCGATCGGGCAGCGTGACGATCGCCTGGAATTCGTTGGTCCACGACAGGCCGATCACGCGCGTATCGGCGCCGCGTGCCCGCGCCCACAGCGCCGGAATGTTGCCGCCCTGCCGGAACGAGTGCGGCAGGCTGTGATCGAAATGCGATTCGCGCTTGCCGGCGTCCGCCGTCTCCTGCAGCGAATTCAGCGTGATGCCGTCCGGCCCGAACTCCTCGTCGAACCAGCCGCGATGCACGGCGATGCCGAGCGCGGTCGGCACCGGGCAGCGCGTGTACCAGAGTGCGTCGCAAGCCGTGGCCTGCGCAGCGAGTGTCGTCATGGTGAATGTCCTTGTCGATGTCGTTGGATGGCGCGGCAATGCCGTCGCGTTCATGCGCCGGCCACGCGCAGCGCCGCCTGCGTGCCGCGCGCGTTCAGCGCGCCGTCGACGAGCGGCAGCACTTCCTCGCCCACGCGGTACGCCTCCTCGAGATGCGGATTGCTCGCGAGAATGAACGTCGACACGCCGATGTCGACGTATTCCGCGAGCCGCTCGGCCACCTGCTCGTGGCTGCCGACGATCACGCAGCCGGGGCCGCCGCGAATCTGCGACATCCCCGCCCACAGGTTCGGGCCGACGATCAGGTCGTCGAAGTGTTGCGTGTGGCCCTGGTGCAGCGCGAACTGGCGCTTCGCGCCGACCGACTCCGACGATTCGCCGCGCCCGCCGAAGCCGCCGCGCGTCGCGTCGCCCACCGTCGCGAACATCTGCCGCAACTCGGCCCACGCCTGCTCCTCGGTCTCGCGCGCCAGGATGTCGATGCGCATGCCGAAGCGCAGGTCGCGCTCGGCGTTCTGGCGGTCGAGCGCGCGGCGCGCCGCATCGATCACCTCCTTCTGTTTCGCGAGCGGCTCGCCCCAGCTCAGGTGCACGTCGCCGTGCTTCGCGGCGACCGCGAGCGCGGCGTCGCTCGCGCCGGCCAGGTAGATGCGCGGCGGCTTCTGGCCGCTCAGCGGCGGCAGCAGGCCGCCGGCTTCGACGCGGTAGAAGCGGCCGTCGAACGTGAACGGCGCGCCGGCCGCGACGCCCTTCACGACATCGAGGAATTCGTCGGTGCGCGCATAGCGGCTGTCGTGATCGATGAAGTCGCCGTAGGCACGCTGGTCGGGGCCGCCGCCGCCCGTGACGACGTTCCACTCGACGCGGCCACGGCTGATCCGCTGCAGGCTCGCGGCCATCTGCGCCGCATAGACCGGATGCACGAAATGCGGCTGCAGCGCGATCAGGAGCCGCAGCCGGCGCGTCTCGCGCGCCAGCGCGGCCGCCACGACCCACGGTTCCTCGGTGAAGCGAAAGATCGGAATCAGCGCGCCGTGGAAGCCGGCGATATCGGCCGCGCGCGCGACCTGCGACAGATAGTCGATGTAGCCGAAATCGTCGTCGTCGACTTTCGGCGCGACGCGCGAGGCGCGCTGGCGATTCCATTCGCCGCGCGTATGCAGGTCGTGTGCGCGCCGGCCGTCGCCATGCATCGGCAGGCGCCACAGAAATTCAACAGCCATCGGAGTTCTCCTGGTCGGGCCATTCGGATTGCGTGCGGCATCGGCGTGCCGCGCGAGTGCTGCGCTGTAAAGCACGCGGTGTGCCAACGCGCTCGCCACCGCAGCTGCACGGCTGCCGGCGAACCTGCGCAGTGCCTTGCACACCGGGCATCAGCGGCAATCGGATCGCACCTGCTCGCGGTTGCCCATGCCGTCACGGCATGCACGTATCGCGCTGTTGCACCATCCCCACTGCTGCTGCGCGCGCAACAGCGGCCGACGCGACTGTTGCTGGCGCAACAGGCGCTGCATCGGTACGCGCACCGCCCGTCCCGCGCGATGCCCGCACCGCGTGCGGCCGCGCCGTTTCCGCTCACTGGCCCGGAACTTGCAACGTTGACCGGCCCGCGCGTGCGACACCGACACCGCGCACGACCGGGCTTCAACCATGCTTACGCAGAGAGGGAATCTCACCCATGACAGACAGGCCCGATTCGTCATCGGACAAGCAACAGACGTTCTGGTACGCCCGGTCGCCCGTGCCGACCCCGCTCGGCATCGCCGTGCATCTCGGCTGGCTCAACGGCGAGACGTCGGCCGACGGTGTCGCGATCCGCTCGCCGCGCGGCGCCACGCGGCACGACGTGTCGTCGATCAGCGATCACACGCTCGCGCAATCGTTCCGCCAGGGCGGCAGCATCCCCGCGATGTGGGCGCGCTCGAACGGCGCGAACACGCGCGTGATCGGGCTGTCGTGGGTCGACGAATCGCAGTTGATCCTCGCGCGGCCCGAGTCGGGCATCCGCTCGGTGAAGGCTCTGCGCGGGCGCCGCATCGCGATCCCGAGCCGCCCCGACGACCGCATCGACATCTTTCGCGCGTCGGCGCTGCGCGGCTTCGTCAACGCGCTGAGCCTCGACGGGCTGACCACGCGCGACGTCGAACTCGTCGACGTGCGGGCCCGCACGCTGCAGGCCGTCGGGCCGGCGCGCGCGGCGGACCTGTTCGCGTCGCCGCACGGTTTCTCGAGCCGCGCGCTGTACGCGGCCGAAGCCGGCGCGCTGCTGCGCGGCGAGGTCGACGCGATCTACGTGAAGGGCTCGACCGGCCTCGAGATCGCGCAGCTGATCGGCGCGCACGTCGTGATCGACATCGGCTTTCATCCGGAGCGCGCGATCCGCAACAACAACGGCACGCCGCGCCCGCTGACCGTCAACGCGGACGTGCTCGCGAATCATCCGGACATCGTCGCCGGTTTCCTGAAGCTCGTGGTCGCGGCCGGCGACTGGGCCGGCACGCATCCCGACGAAACCGCGCTCTACGTGGCCGGCGAAACCGCGTCGTCGATCGACTGGGTCCGCGCCGCGTACGGCAACCAGCTGCACCGCCATCTCGGCGTCAATCTCGACGACGAATCGGTCGCCGCGCTCGACGACTTCAAGACGTTCGTGCACGACCACGGTTTTCTGGAGGCCGACTTCGACGTCGCCGACTGGATCGACCCGCGCCCGCTCGCCGACGTGCTGCGGCCATCGCTGCAGAAGCGCGCGTGAGCCCCTTTTCCGCCTACCGTTCGGGACCATCATGAAACACACGCTCTCCCTCGCCGCGCTGCGCCGCCCGCTGCATGCGCTGTTCGCCGCGCTGCCGTTCGTCGCGGCATCGCTCGCCGCACCGGCCGCGCATGCGGACGACGCGCCCAAGGTCGTGCGGATCGCCGTCGTCGCCTATTCGAGCGGCGGCAAGACGCAGTACGCGGGCGCGTCGGCACTGATCGACGCCGACAAGTCGCTCGAGAAGGCGCTTGCCGCGCGGCACGTGAAGCTGCAATGGGTGCCGGTGTCGACCGCGGCGGTCGGCACGCTCGTGAACGAAGCGTTCACGAACGGCAGCATCGATTTCGCCGGCTACGGCGACCTGCCGTCGGTCGTCGTCAACGCGTCGGGCACCCATACGCGCCTGATCGTGCCGGGCGGTGTCGGCAGCAACACCTATCTCGTCGTGCCGGCCGGCTCGACCGCGAAATCGATCGTCGACCTGAAAGGCAAGCGCATCGCGCTCAATCGCGGCCGGCCGTGGGAAGTCACGTTCAGCAAGCTGCTCGCCGAGAACGGGCTGAAGCTGTCCGACTTCAAGATCTACAACCTCGACCCGCAGGCCGGCGCGGCCGCCGTCGCGGCCGGACGCGTCGACGGCTTCTTCACGCTGTCCGACGCGTATTCGCTCGTCGACAAGAACGTCGGCAAGATCATCTGGTCGACCAAGACCGCGCCCGACGACTGGAAAATGCGCGCGGAACTGTGGGCGTCCGACGATTTCGTGCGGCGCTACCCGGATATCACGCAGCTCGTCGCGACGGCCTACGTGCGCGCCGCGCACTGGATCTCGCAGCCGCAGAACCGCGACGCGTACGTGAAGATCCTGAGCGCGTCCGGCCAGCCTGAAAGCGTCGTGCGCCGCGAATACGCGGATGAGGCGACACCGTGGAAGGATCAATGGACGCCGCTCTTCACGCCCGCGCTGACCGGCCACTACCGCGACGTCATCGCGTACAGCCGCCAGGCCGGCCTGACGTCCACGCCGGTCGACGTGAACGCGCTGCTCGCACCGACGTTCGTGTCGACCGCGCTCAAGCAGCTCGGGCTCGACGGCTACTGGCGCGCCGACGCGGCACGCGTCGCGAGCCGCTGATGCCGATGCAAGCCCTCGCGTCGAACGGCACACGGGCGCTGCGCCTGCCCGGGATTGCCCGGCTTGGCGGACTCGCGCTGTGGTGGGCCACACCCGTCGCGTTCGTCGCACTGTGGTGGCTCGCGAGCGCGCAGCGCTGGTTTCCGCCGCAGCTCGTCGTGCCGCCGGATCGGCTCGCGGCAACGCTGCGCACGCTGCTCGACACCGGCGAACTGCGCGACAACCTGCTGATCACGCTGCATCGCCTCGCGCTCGGTTTCGTGATCGGCGCGACCGGCGGTGCCGCGTTCGGCATCCTGCTCGCGCGCAGCCGGCTGTTCGCCGACTACCTGCGGCCGACGTTCGACCTGCTGCGGCAGGTGCCGACGCTCACGCTGATTCCGCTGCTGATCCTGCTGATCGGCGTCGACGAGCCGCTGAAGCTCGTCGTCGTCGGCAAGGCCGTGTTCTTTCCGGTCGCGCTGGCCGCGTATACGGGCGTGCACGACGCGCCGCGCGACCTCGTCGAGATGGCGCGGCACTACGGGCTCGGCCGCTTCGCGCTGCTGCGCGACGTGCTGCTGCCGGCCGCGTTGCCGCCAATGCTCACCGGCGTGCGCATCGCGCTCGCGCGCGCGTGGCTCGCGCTCGTCGCGGTCGAGCTGCTCAGCGCCGACAGCGGGATCGGCCAGATGATGGAGCTGGCGCGGCAGATGCTGCGCCTCGACGTCGTGCTCATCGACGTCGCGGTGATCGGGCTGATCGGCTTCGCGATCGACCGGTCGATCGCACTCGTGCAACGCTACGCATTGCGCTGGCAGACGCCCGCGCGCTGAACGAACAGGTATCCGAATGACCGTCGCCATCACCCCATTCTCGTTCGCCGTGCTGCGCCGTCGTGCGCGCGGCCTCGTCGTGCCGGCCCTGCTGGTCGCCGCGTGGCAATATGCGTCGTCCGGCGACGCGGCCCATCAATACGCGTTCGTGCCGTTGCAGCAGGTGGGCGCCGCGCTCGTCGAACTCGCACGCAGCGGCGAACTCGCGACCGATCTCGGTGCGAGCCTGCGCCGCACGACAGTCGGCCTCCTGACGGGTGTCGCGTTCGGGCTCGTGTTCGGCGCGGCGATGGCGCGCTCGACACTTGCGCGCAAGCTCGGCGAGCCGGCGTTCCAGGCGCTGCGCTACGTGCCGGTGCTCGGACTGATCCCGCTGCTGAGCCTGTGGGCCGGCACCGGTGAATTCGCGAAGGTGTTCATCATCGCGCTCGCCGCGTTCTACCCGATGACCACCGCCAGCTTCGACGGGCTGCGCCGCGTCGATCCGCGCTATGTCGAACTCGCGCAGTCGTATCGCCTGACGCGCATCGGCCTGTGGCGCGACGTGCTGATTCCGGGCGCGCTGCCCGACCTGTTCGCGGGCGTGTTGCAGGCCGTGCCGTTCGCGTGGATCACCGCGACCAGCAGCGAGCTGCTGTTCAACGCGGGCGCGGGGGTCGGCAGCCTGATGCAGAACGCGCAGGCCGGCGCGCGCGCTGACGTATTGCTGGTCTGCGTACTGGGGGTGACGGCGCTCGCCGTCGGCATGAGTGCGCTATGCGAGCGGATCGCGCAGCGCGCGCTGCGCTGGCGCGATCACGCCTGACGGCGCAGCCGCGCGTCGGCGTCGCTCGCGTCGCGCGGCTTCAGGATACCGAGCTGCGCGAGCCGCGCGCGCACGATGTTGCGCGACTGGTCGAGCAGGCGCGACATGCGCAGCTGGTTGTGGTCGCTGTAGTCGAACACGCTGCGGTAGACGGTGTCCTCGATGTGCTGCCACAGCGCCGGCGTGCCAAGATCCAGCAGCTCGATCACCGCGTGGCGCAGCGCATCGGTGGCCTCGGCCACGTCACGTGCGCGGCGCGGCGGCGCCGCCGCAGCGGCGCGCGGGTCGCCGGCATCGGGCGCCAGCGACAGCGCGGAAAACTGCAGGTCGCCCACGTCGATCGCACCGCCCGCGCAGATCAGCACCGCGTGGTGGATCACGTTCTCGAGTTCGCGGATGTTGCCGGGCCATGCGTGCGCATGCAGCCGGGCGCGCGCGGCGTCCGTCAGCGTCGGCGCGGCCACGCGCAGCCGCTTCGCGTAGGTGTCGATGAAGTGCTCGATGAGCGGCGCGATGTCGCCGGGCCGCTCGCGCAGCGGCAACAGGCTCAGCTTCACGACGTTGAGCCGGTAGTACAGATCCTCGCGGAAATTGCCCGCGCGCACCGCGGCTTCGAGATTCACGTTGGTGGCCGCGACGAGCCGCACGTCGATCTTCACGGTCTTGCGCGAGCCGACCGGCGTCACTTCGCGCTCCTGCAGCACGCGCAGCAGCTTCACCTGCGCGGACAGCGGCAGGTCGCCCACCTCGTCGAGAAACAGCGTGCCGCGATTCGCGGATTCGAACCAGCCGGGCTGGCTGTTGATCGCGCCGGTGAACGCGCCGCGCTCGTGGCCGAACAGCTCGCTCTCGATCAGCGTCTCGGAGAAAGCGCCGCAGTTGACCGCGACGAACGGGCCGTCGTGGCGCTCGCTCAGCGAATGCACGAGGCGCGCGATCAGCTCCTTGCCGGTGCCGCTCTCGCCGGTGACGAGCACGGTCGCGTCGCTGGGCGCGACGAGCTGGATGCGCTCGAGCAGCACCCGCGATTTGGGATCGTCGAACGTCAGCGCCTTCGCACGAATCGTGATTGCATGCGAAGTCGGGTCCGGCAAGCTGAAGATGGCCATGGCACGACCGGCGTGTTGAACGGGGAAGGTTCGACGATAGCAAGGCGCGCGCCGGCCACGAACCAATTCATCGAGCTATCGGTATGACGGCGGCCGGATTGCGCCGGCCGCCGTGCGGCGTCACGCGAGGCCGGTCATCTTCCATTGCTGCTCGAGCGCACCCGGCCCGAATTCGAGCGAGCCGCCGAGCGGTTCCGCGAGCGCCTGGAAATACGCGGCTTCTTCGAGGATCAGGATGTACTTCGACACGTCGAGGATCGATTTACCCCAGAACGTCGCGCCGCCGTTCGCCTCGATGATCGCCGGCACCTCGGGGTCGCGGCGGATCGTGTCGACGATGAAGCGCGGCTCGCCGGGGCGACGATCGACGTACACCGGAATCTCGCGAGCCCGCGTGTAGCGCGCGGCCGGCGCATAGCGGATCGGCAGCGGGCGATGCGCGCTCGCCCACGCGCCGAGGTACGGGCCGTGCACGTGGATCACGACGCCGACTTCCGGCACCTCGCGGAACACGTCCGCATAGCGCGGCCCGTTGCCGCCCGCGCGCGCGTCGCCGTGCAGCACGTCGCCGTCGAACGTCACGACGACGGGCTGGATCTCCTGCGACGCGGCCCACGGGCTCGGCGCCGACAGCGCGACGATGAGTTCCGTGCCCGGCACGCGCTGGAACGCCTGGAACGTGTTGGTCGCGGACAGCGTGCGCGTGTCCTTCAGCACGCGCTCGGCCTGCGTGAATTCGCGCGTGGCGCGCTCGACGAATGCCACGAGTTCGCCGCTGTCGATGGTTGAGGTGACTGGCATGAGGACGGTTTCCTTGATCGGATGGACGGATGGGCTCGCATCGCGATGTCGTGACACCGCGACGCACGGCCACCGG
Organism: Burkholderia sp. HI4860; assembly: GCF_002223045.2. Taxonomy (NCBI): domain Bacteria; kingdom Pseudomonadati; phylum Pseudomonadota; class Betaproteobacteria; order Burkholderiales; family Burkholderiaceae; genus Burkholderia; species Burkholderia sp. HI4860. The sequence continues at coordinate 270,753 of NZ_NKFO02000001.1, forward strand.
ATCAGCAGCAATCGTGCCAGCCGGTCAGGCATGCGCCGAAGGCCCGTGCCACGGTGCGTGTGCGCCTGTTGCACGACGCGCGTCACGCGATCCCCGCGTGCGCCTCTGTTGCGGGAGCAACAGCCTGCCGGCCCGGATTGTTGCGCGACGCGCAGCCGCTGAACGCGTGCGCGGCTCGCCGTACGGCGCAGCGGCCCGTCGTGCCTCGCGCCACGCGCCCTACGGCTGCGCTGGTTCGAAACTTGCGTCGTGGTCGGCCCGCGCCGCGCGCTGTCCGGCGCGCCCGATCCGACTTCACCGATACCCATCCGACCATGACGCTCCTCTCCCTGCACGGCTACGCCGCGCGCACGCTGCTCGCTTCGGCGCTCGCCGTCTCGTCTCTCCTCTCGCATGCGGCGTCCCCCGGCCGCGTGCCTGCGCCCGATCCGCTGCAAGGCGACGGCCGCGTGTCCGCGTTCTACACATGGGACCGCGACATTCCGGCGACGCCCGGCGTGCTGCTGCGCACCGAGCCGCTGCCGGCGACGCTCGGGCTCGCGAGCGCCGGCCGCCAGCTGCGCATCCTCTATGCATCGACCGATGGCGTCGGCGGCCGCACGCCGATCGCCGTGTCGGGTGCGCTGTTCGTGCCGCGCGGCACGCCGCCGGCCGGCGGCTGGCCGATCGTCGCGTGGGCGCACGGCACGTTCGGGATGGCCGACATCTGCGCGCCGTCGTGGTTCGGCCGCTCGTATCGCGACGTGCGCTACCTGAACGCGTGGCTTCAGCAAGGGTTCGCGGTCGTCGCGACCGACTACCAGGGGCTCGGCACGCCCGGCCCGAATCCGCAGCTCAACAACCGTTCGAACAGCTACACGCTGCTCGACAGCGTGCGCGCGGTGCTCGGCGGCGTGCCGGGCCTCGCGAACGAGGTCGTGCTCGTCGGCCAGTCGCAGGGCGGCTCGGCCGTGTTCGCGGCGGCCGGCTACGCACCGGCCTATGCGCCCGAACTCGCGATCCGCGCGACCGTCGCCACCGGCACGATCTACAACGCGTCGCCCGCCACGCTCGCGTCGCTGCCGAAGTTCGAGAGCGCGTACCGGCGCGATCCCGAGCGCGTCGATCCGACGCTCGCGTACCAGTTCTATTCGGTGCTCTCCGCGCAGCAGATCGACCCGTCGCTGCGCGCGGACGAGGTGCTGACCGACCAGGCATTGCCGATCCTCGAACAGGCGCGCATCAGTTGCCTGGCGTCGCTCGAGGACGACGCGGCGCTGGCGCACCTCACGCACGCGAACACCGTCAAGCCCGGCGGCGATGCACGGCTGAAGGCATGGTGGGACGAATACCTGAAATACCCGACGCTGAAGATTGCCACGCCCGTCTTCATCGGCGCGGGCGCGGACGACGGGCTCGCGCCGCTCGAACTCGCGCTCGCGAAGGATGCGTGCGCGGCCGGCACGACGGTCGAGGCGCACCTGTATGCGGGCCGCGAACACAACGGCACCGTGAACGCGTCGCTCGCCGATTCGATTCCGTTCGTGAAGCGCGTGCTCGCCGGCGAGACGATCCGCCCGGTCTGCACGCCCGCCGCCCAGCCGGCCGTATCGCAATAGCGGCGGCGACGCGCTTTTGCACGGCGGCGCGAATGCATTTCGGAATCCGTTATTGGATTGCGCCGCCGCGCATTTTTATACTCGTCAGCACTCTCTGTTAAAGAGTGCCAGCCCATCTCAACAGATCAGCACAGGACGAACCAATGAGCCTACGCCCCTTGCACGACCGCGTGATCGTGAAACGACTCGACCAGGAAACCACCACCGCATCGGGCATCGTGATCCCCGACAGCGCGGCGGAAAAGCCCGACCAGGGTGAAGTGATCGCCGTCGGCCCCGGCCGCAAGGATACGGACGGCCAGCGCATCGTGCCCGACCTGCAGGTTGGCGAGCGCGTGCTGTTCGGCAAGTACGCGGGGCAAGCCGTCAAGGTGGACGGCAACGAGTTTCTCGTGCTGCGCGAAGAAGACATCGTCGCGGTCGTCAATCAATAACGGAGCGCAATCATGGCAGCGAAGGAAATCATTTTCAGCGACGTCGCACGGGCCAAGCTGACGGAAGGCGTGAACATTCTCGCGAACGCGGTGAAGGTCACGCTCGGGCCGAAGGGCCGCAACGTCGTGCTCGAACGCAGCTTCGGCGCGCCGGTCGTCACGAAGGACGGCGTGTCGGTCGCGAAGGAAATCGAACTCGCGGACAAGCTGCAGAACATCGGCGCGCAGCTCGTGAAGGAAGTCGCGTCGCGCACCAGCGACGCCGCCGGCGACGGCACCACGACGGCCACCGTGCTCGCGCAGGCGATCGTTCGTGAAGGCCAGAAATACGTCGCGGCCGGGCTCAACCCGCTCGACCTGAAGCGCGGCATCGACAAGGCCGTCTCGGCGGCCGTCGACGAGCTGAAGAAGATCAGCCGGCCGACCACCACGAGCAAGGAAATCGCGCAGGTCGCGACGATCTCCGCGAACGGCGAGGAATCGATCGGCCAGCGCATCGCGGAAGCGATCGACCGCGTCGGCAAGGAAGGCGTGATCACCGTCGAGGACGGCAAGTCGCTCGCGGACGAGCTCGACGTGGTCGAAGGGCTGCAGTTCGATCGCGGTTACCTGTCGCCGTACTTCATCAACAACCCGGACAAGCAGATCGCCGAGATCGAAAGCCCGTACATCCTGCTGCACGACAAGAAGATCTCGAACATCCGCGACCTGCTGCCGGTGCTCGAACAGGTCGCGAAGTCGGGCCGGCCGCTGCTGATCATTGCGGAAGATGTCGAAGGCGAAGCGCTCGCGACGCTGGTCGTGAACAACATCCGCGGGATCCTGAAGACGGTCGCCGTGAAGGCGCCGGGCTTCGGCGACCGCCGCAAGGCGCTGCTCGAGGACATCGCGATCCTCACCGGCGGGCAGGTGATCGCCGAGGAAACGGGCTTGACGCTCGAGAAGGCGACGCTCGCCGAACTCGGCCAGGCAAAGCGCATCGAGGTCGGCAAGGAAAACACGACCGTGATCGACGGCGCGGGCGATGCGAAGAACATCGAGGCGCGCGTGAAGCAGATCCGCGTGCAGATCGACGAAGCGACGTCGGACTACGATCGTGAAAAGCTGCAGGAACGCGTCGCGAAGCTGGCGGGCGGTGTCGCGGTGATCAAGGTCGGCGGGGCCACCGAAATCGAAGTGAAGGAGAAGAAGGACCGCGTCGACGACGCGCTGCACGCGACACGCGCGGCCGTCGAGGAAGGCATCGTGCCGGGCGGCGGCGTCGCGCTGATCCGCGTGCGGCAGGCGATCCGCGAGCTGCAGGGCGTGAACGCCGACCAGAACGCGGGCATCAAGATCGTGCTGCGCGCGCTCGAGGAACCGCTGCGCCAGATCGTCACGAACGCGGGCGAGGAAGCGAGCGTCGTCGTCGCGAAGGTGGCCGAAGGCTCGGGCAACTTCGGGTACAACGCGCAGACCGGTGAATACGGCGACCTCGTCGAGTCGGGCGTGCTCGATCCGACCAAGGTCACGCGCACGGCGCTGCAGAACGCGGCGTCGGTTGCGGGGCTGTTGCTGACGACCGATGCGACCGTGTTCGAAGCGCCGAAGGATGCAGCACCGGCGGCAGCGCCGGGCGGCCCGGGTGCGGGTGGGCCGGGGTTCGATTTCTGACGGTGTCGCGCGTGTGCCGTGTGCCGGTTCGCCGGCATGCGCGCGACCTTGCAGACTCCCATTGCGCGTGGCGACGAAAGTCGTCACGCGTTTTTTGCTTGGTGCGCCACGCCGCACGAGCCACACAACCTTTACGACCTTTTTACTTGCGCCCGCGCATGCGTTCACTAGAATGTGTTCGCAATCGATCCATCCACGAGTACGCCCATGCGCATCCGAAGTCCTCGCCCTCCGAGTTGCTTGTCTGCCTGATCGGCAGGACGCCTGCGTCTCTCTGTTCCCGAGCCACCGTCCTGCCCGCAGGCGGACGGTGCGCGCCGTAGTCCTTCCCGTGCACGCTTGAACACGACGTCGATGCGTTAGCCGCGCATCGCGCGATGCAAGCGTGTGCGCGCGGAAATTCCCGCCTCACGACGCGCCATCGATCCGCCGCCCCGGCAACGATCGACTGGCATGCCGCGCATCCCGCAGTCGATCCAGCCTGATTACTTTGCATACCTGATTTAACCAACGTAAGTTTCCGATACCGGAGCCCGATCATGTTCGAGATCGACAAGCAGTACACCCGTGAATTCATCCACACCGCGTGCGGCGGCAGCAAACAGGCGTTCCTGCCGACGAAGAACGGCAAGGTCGTGGCCGCCTGCCTGCGCACGGACCTCAACCCGCACGCCCCCGACGTGATCCTCTGCGACGGCAGCGCGTCCGCGCGGGCGGCCGGCAGGACGCTCGCCGCGCAACGCGATGCGATTCCGGTGTTCATCCGCATGGCCACCGACGCGTACCGCTTCGTCGGCCAGTACGTCGTCAGCGAATCGCTCACCGCACCGCTCGACTGCGCGCCTTACGTGCGCAACAGCAGCTTCACGCCCGGGCAGATCTCGCGCGTGCTCAAGCTCAAGCGCTGCTGACCCGCTTGACGGGCGCATCGCGCGCCCGGTCCCGGTCAACTTTCATACAGGAGCCATCATGCTTGGCCTGACGTTCTGGAAACACGTAATCGGTGCGCGGACCGGTGCAATCCGCGATGACAGGGCGGCTGCACACGACCGGCACCGACGGGTGTCGAGAACGCTCGTGCTGACCAGCGCCGCGGTGGCGTTCGCGGCGATCGCGTTCGGCGCGCCGGTCGTCGGCATTTCGGTGTTTCTGCTGACGACGCTGCCGTTCGTGCTGTCCGGTACCTGAAGCGCTACGTTTCGGGCCCGGTTCCATCGGCAATCGATACACAATTTTAATGTCGGGCCCGCTCGTATCTAACACCGTCTTTACGCGGGTTTGTCTAGGATTTCCCTGTCATCCCGACACGGAGAGATCCGCATGCAAACGCAGCAGGCCGCCGCCGGCGGCCAACCCGACCTTCCCTACCGACGCGGCGGCACACCGTTCGCGACCCGGCTGGCCGACGCCTGCCCGCCGGACCACATCCTGCTCGACGTACCCGTCGAAAGCGCGATCCAGTTGTTCGACCTCGTCGCGCGCTATATCGAGCGCAGCAGCGGCGTATCCGCGGAGCGGATCAGGACCGAACTGACGAAGCGCGAGCAACTCGGCTCGACCGGCCTCGGCCAGGGCGTCGCGATTCCGCATGCACGCGTCGCCGGTCTCCGCTCGGCCATCGCGCTGTTCGTCCGCGCGCAGTATCCGTTCAGCTTCAACGCACCGGACCGCAAGCCCGTGCGCGAATTCATCGTGCTGGTCCTGCCGCAGGAAGACAACCGCGCGCACCTCGAACTGCTCGCCGACGCGGCGCGGTGTTTCAGCGAACGCCCGTTTCGGCAGGCATCGCGCGACGCGCTGACGCCCGACGAGATTCACCAGCTGATGCAACGCACGTATTGATGTCGTCTTGATGCCTCATTGATGCCGCGCACCGTGCGGCAACACGCACTCCATTCATCCATTCGGATTCCCATGTTCCCAGACCCTGAAAGTCCCACCCTGACGTCGCGCCGCGTAGCCGGCCTGGCGCGCTCGCTGCCGTTCATGCAGGCCCTGCACGGGCAGACCGTCGTCATCGTCGATGGCGGCGCCGCGAGCGATGCGCGGGCCCGCCAGGCGTTCGCGCAGGATGTCGCGCTGCTCGCCCTCACCGGCGTTAGCCCGATCGTCGTCCAGGGCGTGCCGGCCGCATCCGGCACGCAATCGGTCCACGCCGTTCACGCGGCGATGGCGGGCGTCAATCATGAACTGGTGCGCCTGATCGGCAGTCACGGCGCCAAGGCGATCGGCATCGACGGCCACGACGGCGGCCTGCTGGTGGCGAGCGCCGATGCCGACCGCACCGACGCGAGCGCGGTCGCACGATTCGACGGCACCGCACTGAACGCGTTTCTCGAGAACGGGCTGGTGCCCGTCGTGATGCCGGTCGCCCCGGACGACGCAGGCCACGATCACCTGCTGCGCGCGGAACGGCTCGGCAGCCTCTTCGCGCAGCGCACGGGCGCCGTCACACTGGTGATGATGGTCGACGGCGCGCTGCTGCGCGAACTCGGCGAACTCGCGGGGCTGTACGGCATCACAGAGCTCGAGCACTGGCTCGCCGAGCACCCGGCCGCCACGGCGGCGCCCTGCGTGCGGGACGCGCTCGATGCGCTCGCGCACGGCGTGCAGAACGTCCATCTCGCCGATATCGGGCAACCCGAATCGCTGATCGACGAACTGTTGACGGAAGAAGGATCGGGGGTCGTGTTCTGCCGGCGCGGCAACACCGACCTGCTGTCGGAAACCCGCCGCTACTTCGCGGATTCGGCCAGCGTGCTGCGCGACGGCTTCAGCGTCGAGCAGAAGCAGGTCGTGCGGTTCTGACTTTCTTGTGGCGATAAAACGCTTGCGGCGACCCACCCGGGCCGCCGCAAGCGAATGGCGTCAACGCCGCGCGGCAAGCCGCCGCACGACGCTCACCAGCGCATCGACTTCATCGCACGTGTTGTAGAACGCGAGCGACGGCCGCACCGTGGCCTCGAGCCCGAAGCGCCGCAGAATCGGCTGCGCGCAGTGATGCCCCGAGCGCACCGCGATGCCCTCTTCGTTCAGCGCCTGCCCGACTTCCTCGGTCTCATAGCCCTTCAGCACGAACGACAGCACGCTCGCCTTGTCGCGGGCCGTGCCGACCAGCCGCACGCCCGGCACCGGCGCGAGCACGCTCGTCGCATACGCAAGCAGGTCGTGCTCGTAGCGCGCGATGTTCTCGATGCCGACCCGGTTCACGTAGTCGAGCGCGGCGCCCAGCCCCACCGCATCCGCGATGTTGCCGGTGCCGGCCTCGAACCGGTTCGGCGGCGGCTGGAACACCGTGCGCTCGAACGTCACGTCCGCGATCATGTTGCCGCCACCCTGCCACGGCGGCATGTCGTCGAGGATCGCGCGCTTGCCGTACACGACGCCGATCCCGGTCGGCCCGTAGATCTTGTGCCCGGAGAACACGAAGAAATCCGCATCGAGCGCCTGCACGTCCACACGCATGTGCGAGATCGACTGCGCGCCGTCGACGAGCGCCTTCGCGCCCGCACGATGCGCGAGCTCGACGATTTCCTTCACCGGCACGACCGTGCCGAGCGCGTTCGACACCTGCGTGACGGACACGATCTTCGTGCGGTCGTTGAGCAGCTTCCGGTATTCGTCGAGCAGCACCTGCCCCGAATCGTCGACCGGAATCACACGCAGCTTCGCGCCCTTGAGCGCGGCAAGCTGCTGCCACGGCACGATGTTCGCGTGGTGCTCGAGATTCGACACGATGATCTCGTCGCCTTCGCCGACGTTCTGCACGCCCCAAGACTTCGCGATCAGGTTGATCGCCTCGGTCGTGCCGCGCACGAACACGATTTCATCGGGCGACGAGGCGCCGATGAAGCGCTGCACCGTTTCCCGCGCATGCTCGTACGCGTCCGTCGCACGGCCGGCCAACGCATGGGCCGCGCGGTGGATGTTCGAGTTCTCGTGCGCATAGAAGTACGCGAGACGATCGATCACGGCCTGCGGCTTGTGCGTCGTCGCCGCGTTGTCGAACCACACGAGCTGCTTGCCGTTCACGCGCTCCTGCAGGATCGGGAAATCGCGGCGGATCGCGTTCACGTCGAACGGCGGATGCGCGCCGCGATACAGCTGGCCTTGCGGCTCGGCTGCGTGCGCATCGTCGATGAAGTAACGCGGCACGTCGGCGCCCGATGCACGCGACACCGGCACGTCGCGATGCACGGCGAGCAGTGCGCGCAGCGCGTCGTCGCCCGGCAGCCCGAACGCTTCCGGCGAAGCAAGGCCGTTCGACGGCACGACGATGTCCTGCGGCGTCGCCTGCCAGCCCTGCAGCGAACCGTCGGTGAAGTAGTACGGCGAGGCCTTCGCCGCGCCTTCCGATACCGGCGCATTCACTTGCGGCACGCCGAGCGCCGCGCCGCCGACGCGCGGTTCGAGCGCGGGCGCGATCGACACGACGTTGTCGGGCAACCCGTTCTGCGCGGCCGCATGCGGCGCGAGCGCGGGTGCACGGTTGCCGAGCGACAGCACGTGCGTCGGCGCGGACGGCGCGAGGTTCGCACCGGGCACCTTCCCTTGCGGGAGCGCGAGACCCGGCACGCCGGTGCCTGCGCCACCCGGGCCCGCGAGCGGCGAGCCGCCCGGTACCGGGTTGCTCACCGATGCCAGGATCGGCGCGGCGGCCGGCAGGGCGGACGGCACGCCGCCCACCGCACCGCTGCCCGCCGACAGCCCGGGCGCGGTGGCCTGCCCGGGCGGCGTCGCGAAGAACTCGGACGCGAGCCGCGCGAGCGTCGCCGGGTCGGGCAAGCCGGCCGGCAGCGGCGCGTGCGGCAGCGCGTGCGCGTCGCCGCCGGCCAGGCCGGGATTAACGGTAGGTGTCGGGATAGTCATGGAACTTGGCGATTTCGACGTCATCGAGGACAGCCAGCGCATCCGGCGAATGGACCGCGAGCGAGCAATACAGCGAGATCAGGTACGACGCGATCGCCTGGTTGTTGATCCCCATGAAGCGCACCGACAGGCCCGGGCCCTGCTCGCCCGCGACGCCCGGCTGGTAGAGGCCGACCACACCCTGGCGCTTGTCGCCGACGCGCAGCAGCAGGATCTTGGTCTTGCCGTCCGCGACCGGCACCTTGTCCGACGGAATCAGCGGAATGCCGCGCCACGTGAGGAACTGCGAACCGAACAGGCTGACCGTCGGCGGCGGCACACCGCGCCGCGTGCATTCGCGGCCGAACGCGGCGATCGCGAGCGGGTGCGTGAGGAAGAACGCGGGCTCCTTCCACACCTTGGTCAGCAGCTCGTCGAGATCGTCCGGCGTCGGCGCGCCCGTCAGCGGGAAGATCCGCTGCTCGTCGGTCACGTTGGCCAGCAGCCCGTAGTCGGGGTTGTTGATCAGCTGGCTTTCCTGCAGCTCCTTGATCGTCTCGATCGTCAGGCGCAGCTGTTCCTTGATCTGGTCGTGAGGACTGCTGTAAAGATCGGAGATCCGCGTATGCACGTCGAGCACCGTGCTCACCGCGTTCAGGAAATACTCGCGCGGCTGTTCCTCGTACGGCACGAAGGTCTGCGGCAGCACGCTTTCGTCCTCGAGCTGCGTGCACGCGGCGCGCACGGCTTCCGGGTTCTTCACCTGGTTCAGCCGATAGATGCCGGCCTCGACCGGCACCCATTGCAGCAGGTGGGTCAGCCAGCGCGGCGTGATCGTGGAAAGCTGGGGGACGGTCTTGGTAGCGTTCGCTAGTTGGCGGGCGGCGTGATCGCTCAGCGCAGCCGTGCCGCTTGCAACGGTCGACATGTGTGGCTCCGGGTTCTTTAGATGAAAAACGGGATTGCTTATGACGCTCGGTGATTATCGGAAGCACGCACCTGCCGGCTCAACATGCTATAGCCGTCAGGTCGCGTGCAACCGAAAGGGAAATGAAACGAGGCAGCCTCAGGTGACGTACGCGCCCGGCAGCAGGGTCGAGATCGACACGTCGAACGCGCGCGCGATCTTGTCGGCCGTGACGATCGATGCGATCGCCTCGCCGCGCTCGATCTCGCCGACATACGAGCGGTTCAGCCCCGCATGCTCGGCCAGTTGCTCCTGCGACCATGTGCGTGCTTCACGCAGCTTGCGCACGGTGGCGCCGAAGTGATGGATGAGGTCGCTCATTGCGCCTCCTAGGCTACGCGCGCCGCCGCGCGCGGCGCGGCGTTCGCTTCGCTGCGCAGCACGGCCTGCGTGACGTTTTCGCCGGGCAGCACGTCCTGCGTGAGCCAGACATTGCCGCCGATCACTGCGCCGCGTCCGATCGTCACGCGGCCGAGGATCGTTGCGCCCGCATAGATCACCACGTCGTCCTCGACGATCGGATGGCGGGCGTGCCCCTTCTCCAGATGGCCATCCGCGTCGCGCGGAAAGCGCTTCGCGCCGAGCGTGACGGCCTGGTACACGCGCACGCGCTCGCCGATGATCGCCGTCTCGCCGATCACGACACCCGTGCCGTGGTCGATAAAGAAGCCCGCGCCGATGCGCGCGCCCGGATGAATGTCGATACCCGTTTCCGCGTGCGCCTGCTCGGCGATGATCCGCGCGAGCAGCGGCAGGCCGAGCCCGTACAGCTCGTGCGCGAGCCGGTGATGGATCATCGCTAGGATGCCCGGGTAGCACAGCAACACCTCGTCGACGCTGCCGGCCGCCGGATCGCCATGGAACGCGGCCAGCACGTCGCTGTCGAGCAGCCGGCGAATCTCGGGCAAGCGCGCGGCAAAGGCCTGCACGGCCGTCGACGCCACTTCATCGACGTTGTCGACCGGCCCGTCGGCATTGCGCTGCCGCGCCGCGTAGCGCAATTCCAGCTTCACCTGTGCGAGCAGCGCATTCAGCGCGGCGTCGAGCGCGTGGGCCACGTGGAAGTTCTCGCTCTCCTGGCGCAGGTCGGGCGGCCCGAGCCGCATCGGGAACAGCACGCCTTTCAGCGCGCCGATGATCTGCGCGAGCGCCTCGCGCGCCGGCAGGTCGCGCCCGCCCGGTTCGAGCGAGCGCCGCTGCTTCTCGCGCCATGCGCGGCGCACGGTCTGCAGCGATTGAACGATGTCGTCGATGTCGAATGCGGCCATGCTGCGTTCTCCCCGTAACGGCCGTGAATCAGTCCTGCGCCCACGGCAGGCCGCGGAAACGCCAGCCATTGCTGCCGCCGCGCTGCTGCCGCTCGTCGAGGTCGCCCTCGAACCCTTCGAGCACGTTGAATACCTGCGTAAAGCCGCCCTTCGTCGCCGCCTCGGCCGCCTGCGCCGAGCGGTTGCCGCTGCGGCACAGCAACAGCACGACGGCCTCCTTGCCGGTCTTCGCTTCCAATTCGCGCACGAAGCGCGGGTTGCGTGTCAGGCTCGTGCCCGTCGCCCACGGCACATGCAGCGATTCCGGCACGTGGCCGACGAATTTCCGTTCCTCGGCAGTGCGTACGTCCACCAGCAATGCATCGCCGGCGGAGAACAACGCCCACGCCACCTCCGGGGCGACGCCGCCCGCATAGGGCGTGCCGGCCGCCGTAGCCGCTTCGCGCGCGTCTTCGAGCGCCTGTTGCGCAGCAGTTCGTTCTTCCAATGCAACCGTCATGACACTTCCTTGTTTTCGTTGATTCGTATGATCAAAGACACCGGGAATGCGGCCGTTGCAGCTTGCGTGCTGTCTATAGCCGTCAGCGCCACTATGCGATTGCGGCCGGGCAAGCTGAACCAATAAAAATTCATTTCCTAATCAGCGGCACGGGGAATGCAATAGCAGACGTGCGCTATCGGGGCGGGTTCATCGGCGAGCAGGACGGGAAGAAGGGTGACCGTTCGATGTCACGCATCGAAGGAATTTGAAAGGGTTCGAGAAAGACGATCAACGCGGCGAGCGGCGCGTTGCAACGGAATCCGAAATGGCATGCATGCACGGGCGCGCATGCGTCGACGACTCGGGAAACCAGGCGGGTTGCCGGAATGCATCGGCACGATGCCGGACAGGCATCGCCGATGCACTCGCGCGTCAACGCCTCACACCACCGGATCGACCGGCGCGACCGGCACGCCGCGCGCTTCGATATCGCGCCCCGCGAGCAGGCACAGATCCTCGCGATGATGCGCGGCAACCACCTGCACGCCGACCGGCACGCCATTTACGAGCGCCGTCGTCACGGCCAACCCGGGCAGCCCCATCGCCGGCAGCGCGCGCAACGTAAGCTGCGCCTCCCACACGCGATCGAACCCGTGCTGCCCCTGGCGGTCGAGATCATCCGGGAACGGCAGTTCCGACGACACCGGCAACAGCACCACCGCATACGCGTCGAGAAACAGCCGCCACTGCCGCGTCAGCGTCGTGCGCCGGACGAGCGCGCGGCTGATCACGTCGGCCGGCAGGTCGCGCACCTTGCCGCGCACGGCCTCGACCACGGCAGCCGCACCCGGATCGCCGTCGTTCGCGACCGCGCTCGTCAATGCGTCGAAGCCGTCACCGAGCCAGAGCTGCTCCTGCAACAGTGCCGCCTCGCGCATCGGCGGCGTGTCGTCGATCTCGTCGACGGTCCAGCCGGCATCGACCAACCGCCGCGCGGCATCGCGCAATGCGGCCTCGACCTCGGGCACGACCTGCAACCCACCCGGCCGCACGCACAGCGCCGCGCGCTTCGGCACCTCGCGCCCGTCGAACGGCACCGCCACGTGCCACGGATCGCGCGGGTCCGGTGCGGCGAACGCACGCAACGCGAGCGAGAGATCGTCGATCGTGCGTGCAATCGGCCCCGCCGTCGACATCAGCTGCGCGCCGATCGCACGCTCGGGCGACGACGCATTGAACGCCGGCACGCGACCGAGCGACGGACGAATGCCATGCACGCCACACGCGTAGGCCGGATAACGCACCGAACCGCCGATGTCGGTGCCGACGGCAAGCTGACCGATCCCGGCGGCCACGGCTGCCGCCGCGCCGCCGCTCGATCCGCCCGGCGTCAGCGACGGGTTGCGCGGATTGCGCGTGTGGCCATGCACGAGATTCGACGTGAACCAGCGCAACGCGAACGTCGGCGAATTGGTGCGGCCGAGCAGGATCCCGCCGGCCTTTCTGATGTTGCCGACCACCGGGCTGTCGGCGTGCGCGATCAGGTTCTCCTGCAGGCGCGTGCCGTTGGTCGTCGCGAATTCCGCCTGGTCGACGTTGATCTTCACGGTGACGGGCACGCCTGCGAGCGGCCCCGGATCGTCGCCGCGCGCAATCGCGCGATCGACTTCGTCGGCTTGCCGCCGGACATCGTCGGGCCGATGTTCGACCACCGCGTTGATCGCCGGATTCACCGCCTCGAGACGATCGAGCACCGCATCCGCTACTTCTCGCGCGGACACGTCACGATGCCGCACGCGCTTCGCGAGTTCGGTTGCGGGCAGTTGCCAGAGTTCCGTCATGACTTCTCCTGGTGGAAGGACATCACACTCGCTCATGGCGCCGCGCTTCCCCATGAATGCGCGGCGCCGCGTTCACTCACTGCGTATCCTGCTTCGCGCGTTCGGCGGCCGCGATGATCGCGTCGGCCACGGCCTTCGGCTGGCTCAGCATCGACACATGGCTGCCGTTCACGCGCGTGACCGCAGCACCGATCCGCTTCGCCATCGCTTCCTGCAGCGTCGGGTCGATCATCTTGTCCTGCGTCGCGACGACGAACGTCGACGGCTTCGCATGCCACGCGGCCTGCGTAACCTTCTCCGAGATGCAACCGCTATACCACGGCCCCTGGGTCGCCGCAACGAGGCGCTGCTGCGCGGGCGGCAGGTCCGGCGCGAAATCCTGTGCGATCGCCTTGTCCGACAGCGTCGCGAACCCGCCCGCGTCCTTGCGCAGCTCACCGGCCCACGCGGGCGCCGGCAGCCCCTGCGTGACGTCGGCGATCGACTGGCCGTTGTCGGGCGCGAACGCGGCGACGTACACAAGCGACTTCACCTTGTCGTCGTTGCCCGCCTCGCTGATCACGACGCCCGCCCACGAATGGCCGACCAGCACGACCGGCCCCTTCTGCGCGTCCACCGTACGCTTCGTCGCGGCTGCATCGTCGGCGAGCGAGCTCAGCGGATTCTGCACCGACACCACGTGCAGCCCGCGCGCCTCGAGCAGCGGAATCACGCGGTTCCAGCTCGACCCGTCGGCGAACGCGCCGTGCACGAGCACGACGTTCGTGCCCTTCAGATCTTCCTTCGGCGCGGCCTGTGCCGCCACCGCACCGAACAGTCCGCCGATCACCGCGGCAGATACCAGAATGCGTTTCATCAAACCGGCCATCGTCATGCTCCTTGCTCTGTTGTGTTTTTCACATGTGGTGCTGCTGGGGTGGCCGCGCCCGCCTGCGGCAAGCGCGGCAGGCCATCACGAATGCGCGTACAGGTCGTCGGCAGCGTTCCGTGCGGAGCGCGACTGGGCCGCGTCGCGATGGCTGGCCGGCGTCGACGCATCGGCCACGTTGTCGCCTTGCGACTTCGACGGGCCGTTCTGGTCGGAACGCGCGACCTGCTGCGCGGCGACGGCGTTCTCCGCGGCCGCGATATCGTTCGGATAGTTCGCTTCGCTGCTTGCCGGGCGGTAGCCGGCCTTCTCCAGGCGGACGAGATCGGCGCGCACGTCGGCGCGCGTGAGGCCGTGGCCGGTATCGGCGAACGAAAGGGCGGGGATGGCGGCGAGGACGGCAACGGCGAGGATTCGAGCGGCTTTCATGAGGGTTCTCCTTGAGAGAGGTAGGTCAGTCGATCATTCGTCATCCGATCCAGTTCGGCTGGTATCGAACGTTTCCTGCATGTCGACAGTAGAACCCGCGCACGTATCTGCGATGTTTCCGAAACGGGTGCTTTCTGCATGCCAGTTTTTCAGGAGCCGCCGCAGATACAGTGCGATACAAACCGGGCTGTCGCATCGTTCGCTGTCCCCCAGCCCACCCACCATGAAAAAAGGCGCGCCACGCATGGCACGCCTTTCCGTCAAACCCGTCACACCACGCGCGTCACGGCGCAAGCCGCGTGAACACGTAGTCGTGGTTCTTCACGCGCGCCTGGTGGCACGCAAAGCACGTCTGATGCTGGCCGATATCGGCCGGTACGCCGTTGATGAAGCGCCCGAAGCCCCAGCCGCCCGTCGACGCATAGCGGCGCGAGTCCTTCACCATCACCTGCACGGTCGTGGCCTGGCCCGGCACCGTGGCACTCGGGAGCTCGTCGGACTGCTTGCGCTTGTACGCGAGCTTCACGAGGATCGTGCCGTCCGGGAACGGCAGCGTCGCCTGTTCGAGTGCGCGGATCGCAACGGGGTTGCCGAGCACCACACGAAGTTCATCCAGCGGTGCGGCTTCCTCGGCCGGCGCGACCATTTCCCACTTCCGGTAGCCGGGCGGGATCGTCACGCCATAGATCGGCGACGCGGCGGCAGCTGGTTTCGGCTGCTCCGCGAATGCGGCCGGGCCGCTCGCCGACCACGCGCCGGCCAGCAGCACGCCCGCGACGACCGTGCGTCGCATGCCGCGACGCATTGCACCCACGCGCGCCCGCATCACAGGTGCTCCACTTGCAGGATCGCATCCGCGAACGCCTGCGGCGCTTCCTGCGGCAGGTTGTGGCCGATGCCGCCGGTGATCGTGCGGTGCTGGTACTTGCCGGTGAATTTCTTCGCGTACGCGGCCGGCGCCGGATGCGGCGCACCGTTCGCGTCGCCTTCCATCGTGATCGTCGGCACGGCGATCGCCGGCCCGGCCGCGAGGCGGCGCTCGATGTCGTCGTACTGCGCTTCGCCCTTCGCGAGCCCGAGGCGCCAGCGATAGTTGTGGATCACGACGGCGACGTGGTCGGGATTCTGGAACGACGCGGCCGTGCGCGCATAGGTTTCGTCGGAGAACTGCCATTTCGGCGACGCGAGCTGCCAGATCAGTTTGTTGAACGCATCGCGGTTCTGCGTGTAGCCGAGTTCGCCGCGCTCGGTCGAGAAATAGAACTGATACCACCACTGGAACTCGGCCTGCGGCGGCAGCGGCGTGGCATTCGCCGCCTGGCTGCCGATCAGGTAGCCGCTCACCGATACCAGCGCCTTCACGCGCTGCGGCCACAGTGCCGCAATGATGTCGGCCGTACGCGCACCCCAGTCGTAACCGCCGAACACCGCGCGGTCGATCTTGAGTGCATCCATCAGCGCGACGATGTCGACGGCCGTCACGGCCTGCTGGCCGTTGCGCACCGTGTCGGCCGAACGGAACGTCGTCGACCCGTAGCCGCGCAGGTACGGAACGATCACGCGATAGCCGGCCGCGACGAGCAGCGGCGCGACTTCCGCGTAGCTGTAGATGTCGTACGGCCAGCCGTGCAGCAGGAACACGACGGGGCCGTTCTTCGGCCCGAGGTCCGCATACCCGACGTTGAGCACACCCGCGTCGATCTGGTGAATCGTGCCCAGCGACGCGACGCCGGCCGTGCGCTTGGCGGGCGCTGCATCGGGCGCCGACTGCGCATGCGCGAGGGCGCTGAAGCCGAGGTCGGCGAGGCTCAGGCTTGCGAGCGTCGTACCGAGGATCAGGCGGCGGCGGGTGTTCACGGTTTCAGGCATGACTCGTTCTCCAGTGTCGATCGCTAAGGAAGGGGCCCGCGGCGCGCAGGGGCGCTCGGGATTCCGCGTTCGCGGCGGCGGCGCTGGCGCTGCGCTGCCGTGTGAATCGCTTCACCGGATTTATATCCGATCCATCCAGAGGCTTTGTATCCCAACGTATCTGTGCGTGAACACGACACACGGCGATTCAAAAATCGTGCTGGAGAGGCTTATTTGCAGGGGAATCGGCCCGCATTCCCCCCTTCAACCATGTTGATGTACAAAGCCGCTCACACCTTCCGATCCGGCAGGATATGCGCACGGATCGACCGTCCCCGCCACGACAGGTGATCGATCCGGGCGCGCAGCGTGTAGAGCGCCACCGACGACAGCGTACTGAACCTGAGCAGCGCGATCGGGTCGCCGATCCCGGCCGGCACGCGCTCGATCGAATCGAACAGCGGGAATCCATACCGGGTCAGGAATGCGCCGACCTCGTCGTCGCGTGCGTGTTCTTCGACATTGATCAGCAGCAGTTCGGCCATGACGGCTCCTTTCTCGATTCGACCGCCGTCACCGGATCAGCCGGCGCGTATGGTGCGCGATCATCAGTTCTTCGTTGGTCGGGATCACCCACGCCGACACGCGGCTCGACGCCGTCGTGAGCAGCGGCCCGCCGGCATGGTTCGCGTCGACGTCGATCTCGACGCCGAGCCAGGCCGCACGGCGCATCACCCGTTCGCGAATCGCCGCCGCGTGCTCGCCGATCCCGGCCGTGAAGACGATCGCGTCGATGCCTTCCATGGTGGCGGCAAGCGACCCGAGTTCGCGCGCGATGCGGGTGATGTAAAGCTCGATCGCGAAGCGCGCATGCGGATCGTCGCTCGCGAGCAGCGTGCGCATGTCGCTCGAGATACCGGACACCCCGAGCAACCCGGAGCGCCGATAGATCAGATCCTCGACGGCGCGCACGTCCATCCCGAGTTCGTCCATCAGGAAGAGCACGACGCCCGGGTCCAGGTTGCCGCAGCGCGTGCCCATCGGCAGCCCGTCGACGGCGGTGAACCCCATCGTGCTCGCGACGCTCTTGCCCGCCACGAGCGCGCACATGCTCGCACCGTTGCCGAGGTGGGCGACGACCGTGCGCCCGCGCGCCGCGTGTGGCGCGACGTCGGGCAGCACGCTCGCGATGTACTCGTACGAGAGCCCGTGGAATCCATAGCGGCGCACGCCCCGGCGGGTGATCGACTCGGGCAGCGCGAACGCCTGGTTGACCGCAGGCTGCGTGCGGTGGAATGCCGTATCGAAGCAGGCCACCTGCTCGATACCGGGCTGCACCGTTTCGAGGATGCGGATCGGCGTCAGGTTGTGCGGTTGATGCAACGGCGCGAGCGGCGTGAGCTTGTCCAGCTCGGCCACGATCTCGGGCGTGACGCGCACCGGCCCGCTGAAGCGTTGCCCGCCATGCACGACGCGATGGCCCACCGCCGCGAGACGGTGCCCTTCCTGGTGAGCCTCCAGGAACGCGGCGATCTGCTCGAGCCCTTCGTGATGGCCGAACGTCTCGCCGCTGGCCCATCGCTGCTCGTGATGTTCCCCATGATGGTCGACCGCGCTGAAGTGCGCGGTGGCCGTGTAAAGCCCATCGACCTGGCCGTGCACGATCAGCCCGAGCGTGTCGCCCTGCACGTCGAACGCGGAAAACTTGATGCTCGACGAGCCGGCATTCAACACCAGAATCACGTCTGCCATGGCATCACCCCACGTGCGTGGCCGCTTCACGCTGCCCATTCGCGACGAGCATCGCGACCGCGCATGAAGCCAGCCGGGTGATCAACGAATCGGCGCGACTCGTCAGGATGATCGGCACGCGCGCACCGAGCACGATCCCGGCGGCGTCCGCGCCGGCCAGGAACGACAGGCTCTTGGCGAGCATGTTGCCTGCTTCGAGGTTGGGCACCATCAGCACGTTCGCGTGCCCGGCCACCGGCGAATCGATCTGCTTGATGCGCGCGGCCTCGGGATCGATCGCGTTGTCGAGCGCGAGCGGGCCGTCGACGAGCGCGCCGGTAATCTGCCGCCGGTCCACCATCTTGCACAGCGCGGCGGCTTCGAGCGTCGACGGCACTTTCGGGTTGACCGTCTCCATCGCCGACAGGATCGCCACGCGCACCTGCGGAAAGTCCAGCGCATGTGCAAGATCGATCGCGTTCTGCAGGATGTCGACCTTGTCCTCGAGCGTCGGCGCGATATTGATCGCCGCGTCGGTCACGATCAGCGGATCGGCATGCGCGGGCACGTCCATCACGAAGCAATGGCTGATGCGCCGGCCGGTGCGCAATCCGGCATCGTGACGCACCACTTCGGCCATGAGCTCGTCGGTATGCAGGCTGCCCTTCATCAGCGCGGCCGCCCGCCCGTCGCGGACGAGCCGCACCGCCGCCGCTGCCGACGCCTCGCTGTACGGCGCATCGACGATCTCGTGATCGATGATCGACAGCCCGCACGCCGCGGCGGTCGCTTCGATACGGGCCCGCGGGCCGACCAGGATCGGCTCGATCAGCCCCTTGCGCGCCGCCTCCAGCGCCCCCTCGAGCGAGCTTCGATCGCACGGGTGCGCGACGGCCGTCGGCATCGGCGCGAGCGTCCTGCAGTGTTCGATGAGGCGGAGATATTTCTCGTGTCTGTTTTCCATCGTGGTTCCTGGCTGTCCGTCACTGCACACGTTCGAGGGCCGCTACCGGCCCCTTGGCCGGCCGCTGCGCGGGCGGCGCACCCAGCACCGCGCGGATGCGTTGCAGCGCTGCCCACTGTTGCTCGCTCACCGACGCGCTCTGCACGCGCGGATCGCCCAGCAGCTTGTCCAGCAACGTCAGCAGCCGCTGGCGGTCCTCCGGGCGGGCCAGCAGCGCCGGCAGCGTGGCAACGGCCTGCTGCGGCGCGTAGGTCGCGATGATTTCCTGCTCGCCATAGATGCGCCGCCATTGGTCGGGCGGCAGATCCGGCAGATACTCGGCGTAGGTTTCGGCAAGTTCACGCTCGGTCGCCAGTTGCGCCAGCGGAAACGGCTCGCCGCTGCGTTCGAGCAGAAACGCTGCGCGCGCAACCGCTTCCGTGTAGCCGCCCCGATCGATCGACGCGAGCGCGTCCTTCACGAACGGCAGGTCGCGAGGATCCGTCGCGACCGGCGACGCGGCATGATGGTCGCGATACTGCTCCGCGAAATGCAGCATGAAAGGCTGCGTGTACAGCGTAAAGAACAGCGACTCGGTGCTCGCATCGCGCATCGCGCGAAAAAAATCGAGCGATGCGCTGATGATGTCCGAGCCACGGCGTTCGAGCTTGCGCCACGGTTCGATATCGTCGGCCGGCTGGCGATGCGCGTTGACCGCGTCGGCAGCCGGCTTCAGCCAGCCAAGCCACGGGTTCAGATCCGAACACGCCCAGCGCTGAACGCGCAGCGGATGAAAATCCCGCAGCAGGCGTGCCGTGGTTTCGTTCGAGGCCTGCTGCACGAACGGCTGCATGAACAGTTCATAGGCGCGCTGCGTGAATTCGGACAGCTCGGCGACCGCCTCGAACGCATGTTCGTCCTTGCGCCCGAAGCGGTTGAAGTGTTGCGCGATCTCTTCGAGACGGTGCTCGGCGAACGTGACCTCGTAGGCGACCTTCCCGTCGGCGCCGTTCACTTCCTCGATCGACATCGCATAGAGGCCGGGCGGCAGCGTTTCGACGGCATCCAGCACGCTGACGATCTGCGCGTGCTCCTTCTTCGCGACCTTGCCCGACACGAAGATGCCCAGATGCCCGACATCCTCCTCCATCAAGCCGATGATCACCTGTCCGCGCGACTTGATCTCCTCCGTGCTGCCGTAGATGTCCGCGACCCAGTTGAACGCCTGCTGCGGCGGCGTGATGTTGTCGCCCATCGACGCGAACAGGATGATCGGCGAGCGGATCTCGCGCAGGTCGAACGCCTTGCCCGCCCCGTCCCGCACCTCGCCGGACCAGAGCTTGTTGCCGATGAACAGGTTGCGCGTGATCCATTCGATCTCCTCGCGGTTCATCAGGTAGTAGCCGCCCCACCAGCGTTCGAACTCGAGGAAGCGCGGCGGCTCGGTGTCGATGTGGTCGTACACGTGGTAATACTTGTCCCACCACGTGTTCGCCGGGTTCAGGTTCTCGAAGTTCTGCACGAGATGCGCGCCGTCGAACTTGCCGTTGCCGAGGTCCGACGCGAACGACGCGAGCCAGGTGCCGCCGAGCAGGCCGCCCGCATAGCGCATCGGATTGTCGCCGGGCCCGTCGCTCCACGCACCGCTCCAGTACGACATCGGCGCGCCGTTGATGACGATCGGGCCCGTATCGTCCGCCGACGAGCTCGCGAGCATCATCGCGGCCCAGCCGCCCTGGCAGTTGCCGACGATGGCCGGCTTGAGGCTGTCCGGATGCAGCTCCCGCACTTTGCGGACGAACGCCTGTTCCGCCGCACACACGTCGAGCAGCGTCTGGCCGGGCTCGGGTTCCTGGAAGAACACGACGAAGTACACCGGATGCCCCGCGCGCAGCGCCACGCCGACCTGCGAATCGTCCTTGAAGCCGCCGATGCCGGGGCCGTGGCCCGCGCGCGGATCGATGATCAGGTAGGGCCGCTTGGCGGCGTCGACGATCACGCCGTCCGGCGCCTGGATGTGAACGAGTGCGTAATTGACGGGCCGCTCGAACTGCCGGCCGTCGAGCACCACGTCGTAGTCGAAATGCAGCACCGGCTTGAGCCCCTGGGCCGCTCGCTCGACGTATTGCGTGCCGCGCTCGCGCAGCGTGTCCCAGAACAGCAACGCGCGCTGGACGGTGTCGACCGCGTAATGCCATGCGCTCAACGGCGAGAGCGCTGTGGCGAAGGGCGCGGCGCCTGGGTCATAACCGGGGCTGTCGCTGCCGTCGAATGCTTCGCTCAACCGCTTCCCGTACTGTTCCAGCGCGTGCTGCGTGCGCTTTTGCAGCACGTGGACAATCTCCGCGGCGATCTCATGACTGCGCGCCAGTTGCGTGGCAGCATCCATAACACTGTTCTCCAGAGGGGCAAGGTGAATCCCGACGCATTCCGGGAGCGGCCGTCTCGCGTCAGCCGAGCACGTGCATCCCCGCGTCGACGTAGTGAACGCCGCCGGTCATCGCGCGTGCGGCATCGCTGGCAAGAAAGGTGCATAGCGCGCCGACGTCGTCGATGTCGAACGGCCGGCGCAATGGCGCACGTTGTGCGGTGTCGTCGAGCAGGTGATCGAAGTTCGGCAGCCCGGAGGCCGCCCGCGTGGGCAACGCCCCGGGCGACACCGCATGCACGCGGATGCCTGCCGGCCCCAGCTCGACGGCCAGATAGCGAACGCTGGCCTCCAGCGCCGCCTTGACCGGCCCCATCACGCCGTACTCGGCGATGACCTGATCGGCGCCGATATAGGTCATCGCCATCAGGCTGCCGCCGGAATCCATCCACGGCTCGGCAAGCTTCGCCATCCTGATGAACGAGTGGCAGGAAGTATCCATCGCGAGGGCAAACCCTTCCGGCGAACTGTCGACGACCCGCCCGTGCAGGTCGGCCTTCGGGGCATAAGCGACGGCATGCAGCAGAAAATCGAGGCGGCCCCACTGCTCGCCGATCGTGTCGAACACGTCGCGCATCTGGTCGGCCCGGCTGACATCGAGCGGCATCGCGATCGCCGGCTTCAGCTGTTCCAGCAGCGGCTCGACGTACGGCAACGCGCGCTCGGATTGCCAGGTCACGGCCAGCTCGGCCCCCGCCGCGTGAAAGGCGCGCGCACATCCCCAGGCGATGCTCTGCTCGTTCGCCAGGCCGACGACGATGCCCCTTTTGCCTTCAAGCGGCCGCATGCCATTGCCGGGCGCGCGCGATTCGCGCACGTCATTATTCGTCATCGCGAAACCTCGGATCGTATTTTTTCATCGGGCGAAACTGCGAAAGGGCCGAATTGCCTTTGTGCCGCGAATCATTGTATTGAGGGTTTCAAACTACCCGATCATTCACGCGATATATTTTTGATTTTTATCAAAATCGCTTTCAAATCAGATAATTACGATGGAATGTTTCGATCCGGAAGGATGGATTTTCATCGTTATGTCATTCAATCGTGTGCGAAGCCTGGTAGCGCGCGCAGCGGCAGGCGCAACACGGTCTTGATGCCCACCAGCGCCTGGATCGGCGCGGTGCTCGACAGGCGCGGACGCCCGCGCGTTGGCTCGGCCTCCGGCATGCCCGCCAGGGCGGCTTCATCGATCTATTTCGTGACGTTCCGTCGGTTGATCAGAGCAGCGTTGCAGGTCGAGCCGTTCCCGACACGGTAGCGCGCCTTCGTGTAATTGCATGTAATTGATTCAGCGTTGTGGCGGCCCTAATGTTCATCCCAGGCAGAAGCCCATTATTAAACCTTGCCAATCAAGCGCCGACGATTTTTCGTCGAATATATGCCGATACATCGAGGGTCCTGCGCAAGGATGATTTCCACGTGAGGCTGCTGTCGGGAAAGTAGCGTTCATTTATCGACTCATTCAATTACCGCTCAGAGGGAAAAATGGCAAAAATCTTTTACTCGGCCGACAACAGCTGGCTCATCGGCGTCACCGATCGCGTCAAAGGCAACCGGCTGGTGCTCCTTCCCACCAGTACGGACAACCTGTATACCGAGTGGGACTTCCAACCGGATGGCGCAATCACGCTGCACAGCGACCCCACGCTCGCCATCGACTGCGGAACGGTATCCGCCGAGCAGTACCTTACCCTGAACACCTACAAGAAAAACAACGCGTCGGCCTCCCAGCAATGGCAATTCGACCCGCAGTCGGACGACGCGCAATCGGGCTACATCGAAAACGTGAGCAATTCGCAACTGGTCTTCGACCTCCAATGGAGAAACGTCGCGAAGGGCACGTACATCTGGACGTACGCGGCCAACGCGTCGGATGCGGAGATCTGGAGCCCGGTTCCGGTCCCGCAGGATTCGTTCAAGAAGTGACCTGAGCCACGCGTCGGTGGTGCGCCGATTGAGTTGTTCGGCGCACCCTCGTCACTGCCGGTGGGCACGACACGTCGAATCGCTGGCAGCCGAGGTTGCCATCCGCCTGGGCGAGCTGAACCGCAAAACAGAAACAAACGCAGGCCGCATGACCGCGCCGGCCCGCGTTCGCCATCCGGTCCCCGCTTACACGCGCCGCAACGGCCGGAACCCGGCACGCACTTCACGCGCAAACAGTTCCGGCTCCTCCCATGCCGCGAAATGCCCGCCCTTGTCGACTTCGTTGAAGTAGATCAGGTTGTGATAACTGCGCTCGGCCCAGCTGCGCGGCGCCTGGTAGATCTCGCCCGGAAACACCGTGATCGCCGCCGGCAGCGAGATGTCCACCGCGTTGAAGTTGTTCGAGTGATCCTCCCAGTAGATCTGCGCGGCGGACGTCGCGGTGTTCGTCAGCCAGTACAACGAAATGTCGTCGAGAATCTCGTCGCGCGGAATCGAGCGTTCGGGCACGCCGCCGCTGTACGTCCACTGCGAGATCTTGTCGACCATCCACGCCGCCTGCCCCGCAGGCGAATCGGCGAGCGCATAGCCGACCGTCTGCGGTCGCGTGACCATCATCGCCGAGTAGCCGCAATTGTCGCGATAGAACGTCGCGAGCTTCTCGTACGCGGCCTTCTCCTTCGGCGACAGCGAAGCCGGCGCGGGCGCATCGGTCGCGAGCAGCGTCGCGATATCCGGCGGCACCGTCGCCGGCATGTTCACGTGAATCCCGGCCAGACCTTGCACGCGCTGCATCGCCATCCGGTGCGAGATCACCGAGCCGCAATCGCCGCCCTGCGACACGAAGCGCGTATAGCCCAGCCGCGCCATCAGCTCGCCCCATGCGCGCGCGATGTGGTCGGAACCCCAGCCGGTCTGCGTCGGACGGCCCGAGAAGCCGAAGCCCGGCAACGACGGCACGACGACGTGAAACGCATCGTCCGCGCTCGCGCCGTGCGCGGTCGGATCGGTCAGCGGGCCGATCGCCTTCAGCAACTCGAAGATCGAGCCCGGCCAGCCGTGCGTCATGATCATCGGCATCGCGTTCTCGTGCCGCGAGCGCACGTGAATGAAATGAATGTCGAGCCCGTCGATTTCCGTGATGAACATCGGGAAGCCGTTCAGGCGCGCCTCGCCCTTGCGCCAGTCGTAGTCGGTGCCCCAGTAACGCAGCAACGCCTGCATGCGCGCGAGGCGCACGCCTTGCGATTCGTCGGCGACGGTCTCGCGACCCGGCCAGCGCGTCGCGGCGATGCGGCGGCGCAGGTCGGCCACGGCGTCATCGGGAATGTGCGCGGTGAACGGGCGTATGCCGCTCGCGCCGGTCGCGCCGGTCGCCGCGTGCAGCGCGGTGGGCAGCATCGCCGAGACCCCGGCGGCCACGGAGGTGGCCAGCAGGTGGCGACGCATCGGTGAAAACGGTGTGGAAGACATCGTTCGGCATCTCCTTTCGTGAAGTGGAAAGTGAACATGCCGCGCGCGGGAAGCGCGCCTTCGCTTTCAATCCGGCGCGCCCGCGTCACGCGGCGTCGCCCATTTGAAAGGTCTGATGTATCCGGTATTTGTCTGATTTGTACGCGTTTGTAGCGGCTGGGAGGCGAGCGGGCCGGCCTCCGCAGCCGCCCACCCCCGAGCCGCTCAGAGCGCCTTGACGATCGCGCCGTCGACGCGAATGTTCTGGCCGGTGATGTAGCCCGCACCGTCCGACAGCAGGAACGCGACCGTCTTCGCGATCTCGCCGGTCTTGCCGAAGCGGCCGGCCGGAATGCGCGCGACGATCTCCGGCGTTTCCGGCCAGCTGTCGATGAAGCCCGGCAGCACCGCGTTCATCCGGATGTTCTCGGCCGCATAGCGTTCCGCGTAAAGCCGCGTCCACGCGCTCAGCGCCGCGCGCAGCGCCGACGAAACCGGCATCGGCTGCTCGGGCGCATCCGCCGCGAAACTCGAGATGTTGACCACCGCGCCGCCGCCCTGCTTCTGGAAGATCGGCGTCACGCGGCGCATCACGCGCACCACGTTCAGCAGGATCAGGTCGAGCCCCGCGTGCCAGTTGTCGTCGGTGATCGCCAGCAGATCGCCCTTCGGCGGGTGCCCGGTGTTGTTCACGACCGCATCGATGCGACCGTAGCGCGCCACCGTTTCCTGCACGAGCCGGTCGATGTCGGCTTCTTCCGTCACCGAGCCCTGGATGCCGAAGCCGCCCAGTTCCTCGCCGAGCGCCACCGCGCTGCCCGACGGCGACATCAGCGCGACGCGATAGCCCGTCGCCGCCAGCTCACGCGCGATCGCCGCGCCCATGCCCTTGCCTGCCGCCGTGATCAACGCTACTTTTTCTACAGTCACGATGTACTCCTCGTTCGAATCCTGCCGCGCGCAGCCGCCGTTCGGCCCGCCATGGTGGTAATGTAGGCGCATCCATCACGACTGTCGAACCAGTATTTCTGCCTCTAGCCGATAGTTTTTCTACAGCCTGACGATGCCGCCTCGCCCCTCCCGTCTGCCGCCGCTGAATGCGCTTCGCGCGTTCGAAGTGTCCGCACGGCACCTCAATTTCCGCGCCGCCGCCGACGAGATCGGTGTCACGCAGGGCGCCGTCGCGCAGCAGGTGCGCCACCTCGAGGACGTGCTCGGCCTGAAGCTGTTCGAGCGCCTGCCGCGCGGCCTCGCGCTGACGCACGACGGCGCCGCGTATTTCTCCGACGTGCAGCGCGCGCTGCATGCGATCGCCGACGCGACCGACAAGCTCGTGAAGCGCCGCGCCGCGCTGA
The DNA here is from genome assembly GCF_002223045.2 of Burkholderia sp. HI4860. Classification (NCBI taxonomy): domain Bacteria; kingdom Pseudomonadati; phylum Pseudomonadota; class Betaproteobacteria; order Burkholderiales; family Burkholderiaceae; genus Burkholderia; species Burkholderia sp. HI4860. The sequence goes on from NZ_NKFO02000001.1 coordinate 296,823, forward strand.
CGATCAGCACGACGCCGTCGTTCGCGTCGAAATGGCTGATCCCGCGGCTCGCGCAGTTCACCGATGCGCATCCCGACTACGACGTGCGCGTGATCGCCGACCCGCAGATCGCGACGTTCCGCCACGACGGCGTCGATCTCGCGATCCGCTACGGCAAGCCGCCGTTCGGCAAGCATCTCGCCACGCATGCGCTGTTCCCGCTCGACGTGTGCGCGGTGTGCAGCCCCGCGCTGCTGGCCGCGCCCGCGTCGCCGCGCGCGCTCGCGGGCCACGTGCTGCTGCACGACGCGCACGACCTGTGGCCCGAGTTCCTCGCCGCGATGCCCGAGCCCGTCGACATCGATCCGCACAAGGGGTTGCGCTTCAACCAGACGTCGCTTGCGATCGATGCGGCCGTCGCCGGCCAGGGCATCGCGCTCGCCACCGATCCGCTGGTCGAGCGCGACATCGCCGCGGGCCGGCTGTGCAAGCCGTTCGATTTCGCGTTTCCGCTGTCGGTGGGGTTCTATCTCGTGTATCCGGCCGAGCGGCGCGACGACGATGCGATCGTCGTGATGCGCGAATGGATGGCCACGCAGGCCGTGTCGGACGGGCGCCCTTGAGCGGGCGTCGGCCGCGTCAGGGCGCGACCCAGCGGCCTTCGTAGCCGCGTTCGTGCAGGTCGAACACCGCGCGGCGATGGCCGGCGCGGGCGAGTTCGAGCCAGTCGATACGCGTCACGGTCACGTGAAGCAGACAGAAATTGTCGTAGCCGTCATCGGTCGATGCGGCACCCTGGCTCGCCGGGACATGCGCGACTTCCGGCGACGCGACCGGCGTACCCGGCGGCAACGGTGCGCGATACAGCAGCAGCGTATGCGGACGGCTCGCTTGCCAGATCGCCCGCCGTTGCGCTTCGTCGTCGCAGATCGATGCCGCACCTTCCACGCGAATCTGCACGAGCGCGTCGAGATCGCTGGCGACGAGCGCGATGTGCGGATCGCGGCGCAGCTCCGCGACCTTCTCCGAACGCGCATCGGTATGAAACGACAGCATGCGATCGGCGCGGCTCACCTGACGCAACACGATCGTGCGCACCTTCGGCGCGCCGTCGATGCCGAGCGTCGCGGCCTGCAGCATCGTGAACGGCGAGCGTTGCGCGCTCACGCCGGATTCGAGGCACGACCACAGGCGCTCGTAGGTTTGCGCGAGTGATTCGGAAGTGGCATCAGGCATGACGAAGCGGCGATCGGGCGGGTGGCGATCGCGCCAGCTTAACCGTTTGCTGCGGCGACGGCACGCGTGTGGCGCGCCGGCCGCCGCCGGGCGGCTCAGTTGTAGCCGAGTACGACCGGTGCCGCGTCGCCGAGGTCGGCCGCCGGCTCCGCGCCGAAGCGGCCGAGCACGTCGGCCACATACTGCGGCCCGGCGCTGATCTGCGACGACCGGTGTGCGACCGGCCGGTTATCGCCCGCGCCCGGCGCGATGCTCATCGATACGGTGTCGTTGACGGTGATGTTCACGTTGATGTCTCCTCACGCAGCGAGCGCCGCACCATACGCGCGCACGAGGCGCGCCACGCCTTCCCGGATCGCGTCGACGTCCGGTGCGGCGAACGACAGGCGCAGCGAGGCCGCGTCGACGTTGTCCGCGAAGAACGCCTTGCCCGGCACGAACACGACCTTGTTTGCGATCGCCTGTTGCAGCAGCACGTCCGACGACACCGCGCCGATCCGCGCCCACACGAACATCCCGCCTTCGGGACGATGGAATTCGATCGCATCGCCCAGGCCGTCGCGCAACGCGTCGCACATCGCGTCGCATTTGCGCTGGTACGCGGCCGTGATGCGCGGCAGATGGCGTTCGAGCGCACCGTCGGCCAGATACTCGGCGGCGGCCGCCTGGGTCCACGGCGTGCTGCACAGATCGACCGTCTGCTTCGCGATCACGCAGCGCCGCGCGATCTCGGCCGGCGCGATCGTCCAGCCCACGCGCAGCCCGGGCGCGACGATCTTCGACAGGCTCGCGAAATGCACGATCCAGTCGCGCGCGCCATCCACTTCGTCGGCGAGAGCCAGCATCGACGGCACGGCTTCGCCCGCGAAACGCAGGTCGCCGTACGGATCGTCCTCGACGATCAGGAAACGGTATTGCACCGCGAGACGCAGCAGCTTCAGCCGGCGCTCGCGCGTGAGCGTCGCGCCCGTCGGGTTCGCGAAGGTCGGGACCGTGTAGAGCAGTTTCGGCTGCGCGATCGCGCCGGACGCGAGCTGTTCGCCGAGACGATCGACGTCGAGGCCCGCGCCGTCGACCGGAATCGTCACGATGCGCGCCTGCTGCAGACGCATCGCCTGCAGCGTCGCCGGGTAAGCCGGCTGCTCGGTCAGCACGACGTCGCCGGGCGACACCATCACGCGCAGCAGCAGGTCGAGGCCTTGCTGCGAACCGGTCGTGACGAGCAGCTCGGCCGCCGTGCACGTCACGCCGCGCCGCCCCATCAGCGCGATCAATTGCTGCTTCAGTTCGGCGAGGCCGTCGGTCGGGCCGTATTGCAGGCAGCGCACGGGCTGCGCGTACGCGCGCTCGGCGGCCGCGTTCAGGCCGTCGACGTCGAACAGGTCGCTGGCCGGGTAGCCGCCCGCGAAGGAAATCATGCCCGGTTCGGACAGGTACTTGAACAGTTCGCGGATCGGCGAGCCGGCGGGATTCTGGAATGAGGGAGTGAACGCGTACATGTCGTCGTGGGCTGGATGGCGCGGACGGCCGGGATAGCCGCCCGATACCGGCCACCGCGGCGCTTCTGGCGCCACGGCGGTGAAATCGAGCCACGATTGTCGATAGTCATTAAGGCCGCGGCAAACGATATCTATGCACTAGGTCTTGCGGTTTGGTCATCACATGGCGGTGGGGCGGGTGTTTGGGGGCGCGGGGTTCGGCTGGTTTGTCGAACGGGTGTTTGATTCGGGGGATTGTTTCGTCGGATGGGGTCACGATGACCACTACTGCTTTCCTGGCGTGGGCGATTTAGCGCGAATCGTAAATCGTGGGTGGCGCCGCTTCAACGCGACGACCACCGCTTCGCGCGGCTGAAACTCGACTCCCTTCTCCTTGCCCCGCCGCTGAGACTTGAATCGATGCACCCAGTCCGACCGATGTCTCTCCGCATCAAAGATTTCTGCTCCGGAGCCACGCACGGAGAACCTCGATGTGCTGTGCCTTGCATTCCAGCGGCAACCAGTGTCCGGCCGGCATCGTTGCCACGGTCAGGTCTGCGCACGCCGCACGCATGGGATCGCCCTGGCGATTTCCGGTGATGCTGCAAATCTGATCGAATTCGCCGTTGACGAACAGCACCGGCTGCGAGAGACGGCCGCCATCCGGCGCGTGGCGCGCGTAAGCGATGTTGGCCTCGTCGTTCAGGTACCACGCACAGGCGGGACGGAAGCCACGCGTATCGAACGACGCTACCAGCGCTTCAAAGTCCGCCGGCGGCCACAGAGCCGGATCAGGGCGAGTCGGCGGCGCACGATGCGCGGCACCGAAACGCCCTCCATTGCGGGTGACGACGGCATTCGGCGACACCTTGCCGATACCATCGGGGTTCCCCGATCGAAAAATTGACGCCAGCGATGCCGTCCGGTCCGCATCCAGGTCCGCGACCGCCGCTTCGAAATGCGTCGTGTAGTAACGGTAGTAATCCCACTGACCATCGGGATACGCGTCGGCGGGATAAATCGCCCGGTCGACCAGTGGAACGACCGTGCTCAGCGCGTGCCCATCGGGTTGATAGGCCAGCGAAGTCAGCACCACACCACGGCTACGCTCGGGTTCATGCGCGGACAATTCTGCGGCCACGACACTTCCCCAGTCGTGCCCGACCCAGATCGCAGGCGCGCCGCCGAGGTGGTCGTGCAGCTCGTTCATGTCCGTCACGACGGCCTCGATGGTGTAGGCGTCGGTGGCTTCGGGCGCAAAGGAACCACCGTAGCCGCGCAAGTCCGGCGCAACGCAGCGCCAGCCGTCAGCGGCGAAGGCTTCCATTTGGGCGCGCCACATCAAACTGATGCTCGGCCAGCCGTGCAGAAAGAACATCAGCGGTCCCTCGGCCGGCCCACTCTCGAGATAGTGCGTCGACCGACCAGTCATGTTGAACGTGCGTGATACCAGCGGGTGTCGAGATGTTTCCGTCATGATTCAGGACTCCAGTCGATTTCAGCGGTCTGCTGAAGGTGAAAAGCCAGCCGTTCGCCGGGCTACTTGCGATCGATCATCAGCGCCACCCCCACCAACGCGATGCCGCCGGAAATCAGCTTCACGAACGTCAACGGCTCGTGCAGCACAAGTGCGGAGAGACATAGCGCGATCACCGGCGCGGCATAGTTGAAGGTGTTGGCGAGCGTCGTCGAGACCTGAGCGTTGAGCGTCAGGAACACGGCGTAGCCGATCAGCGTGCTCGCCACGACGAGGAACGCGAGCGCGGCCCATGCCGCTGGCGGTACGCGCGCAAGGTGCGTCGTGGCAGCGATTCCGGACACGGCGACGATCGCGCCGAGCAGCGCGCCGGCCGATATCAGTTGTATCGCGAGGCTGATCACGGGATCGCGAGGCAACGCCAGCCGCGGCGCAAGCAACGATCCGACTGCCCAGGCCGCAGTCGCGGTAAGCGCAAGCACCGCGCCCATCGGCCGGAAGACGCCGCCGGCAGCCGACGTACAGCCCATCAGCGCGAGACCGGCAAAGCCGACGGCGACCCCGGCGATCTGACGGCCGGTCAGCGGCTGGTGAAACACGGCCCATGCGAACACCGCCAGAAAGAGCGGCGAAGACGAACCGAATACCGCGGCCACCCCTGCCGGCAAAAAATGCGTCCCCCAGATCGCGAGTGCCTGACTGGCCACCAGCATGGTGACGCCAATCAACGCCGCCCCACCCGACTCGCGGACCGACGCAGGCGACCGGCGCCAGCGCGCCAGCGCGAAAGGCAGAACGACCAGCGCCGCGAGCGAGAAGCGCAATGTCGCCACCATCAGCGGATGCCACGCGTTCCCGGCCACCTTGAAAGCCAGGAAATTGGCCCCGTTGTAGAACCATTGGTAGCCGACGGCGAGCGCGACCCACCCGCGATGCGCGCTCCAGCGGGTAGGGGCCGTGGTTGTCACAGTCACTTTGCGCCCTCCTGTCTCACGATTCCGGCGATCGTGGCCGCCTTGCCGCCCGGGCACTGGCTCATGAAATGCTCCCTGTACGGCGCTGCCCTGGGACCGTTACGGTCGACGACCTCGTATGCGATGACTTCAATGCTACCGAGCGCATCGTTATCCCGATAATGCGGACGTTTTATGGCTGTTATCCATGTACTGAATAACGGCGTTATGCTTGCCCTGCTTGTGCAATAGACCCAACTGGAATGCACGGAGGCGCCAGTGGACTCTCGCCTTATCGAGTACTTCTTGCGTGTTGCCGAACTCGGCAGTATCAACAAGGCCGCAACTGACTTGCGGCTCTCCCAGCCAGCGCTATCGCGCCATATCGCGCTGCTCGAGCATCAACTTCGCGCGAAGCTTTTTACGCGAACGCAGGGCGGCGTTCAGCTGACGGAGGCCGGCACGCTGCTGATGGAGCGCGCGCGGCCCATTCTTCGTCAGTTGACTTCGTTGGTCGAGCAGGTGGGCGACCGCGCGGCAGGCCAGTTGGCGATAGGCATTGCGCCTTCCTGGCGCAACCTGTTCACATCGAACTTCGTGGCGCGCCTGGTCGCCGACTATCCACGCGTGAGGCTTCGTGTTCACGAGGGCGTGAGCCACGAGCTTCGTGACGTCATGCATGCCGGCATGCTGGACCTCGCCATCGTCCCGTTCGAAGCGTCGCCGCCGCAGGGCTATGTCCATACTCCACTCGTTCGGGAGCCGCTCATTCTCGTGAGTGCCAAGGATGCCGGCTTGAGGCCCGACAAAGCGGTGCCGCTGTCGCGTCTCAGGGATCGCAAACTCGCGCTGGCGGGAAAACAGAATGTCATCCGCTCGACCATCGAGCACGCGATGGTCCGTCGCAATGTCGAACTCGACATCCTGTTCGAACTCGATGCAATGCATCTGTCGATGGACCTCGCTCGGCGGGGAATCGCGGATACCGTGACGCCATGTTGCGCGGTCAGCGGCAACGCGTTCTGGGAAGAATCAATCTCGTGGAGTCCGATCCGGGGCGCCTATCTCACCTGGGCGCTCTGTGAAAATGCGGCGCGCTCGCATTCGCAAGCGGTGCTTGAAGGCAAGCGGATGGTTCTCGCGATGGTCGACGAAATCGTCGACAGCCAGATCTGGCGCGGTGTGGAGCGGCTGCCGTTCGTCGACTAAGTTGGTCATGCGAGCACTGATCAACTACATTCACGAGAATGCGCCACCGACTGCCCATGTCAGTCTGATGGCGGATCACGGGACGCCGACGTTCTACGGGCGCTATGGCTTCCAGCCGTCGTTACTTCCCGAGAAAGCCGGTATGTTTCTTCGCATTCAATGACGCAGGTTCGTCTCGGATCAAGCGTAGCCCTCCGCATGGCGCCGGATGACGTCCAGCGTCACCGCCCAGTAGAGCACCAAATGCTTGCGGATGACGAGCGTCGGGAAGCCGTGCATCGTGAACGAGAGCGTCGTGCCGCTGCAAGCGGGCTCCAGCGCGAAATCCAGCGTCGTGTAGCTGGCCGGCTCGTCCGGCAGGTTTGACAATGTGCTCAGGTGCGTCCAGCTGAAACGCCGCGGCGGATCCCAGCGCACAATGCGGCCACGATTCTCGAACGGCACGTGCTGCCACCCGCGTACGACGATCAAGCCGCCCGCGCGTCCCTCATGCTCGACAGACACCGGCATGACGTCGTCGCCCATCCACTCGGCCATCCGCGACGGCTCGGCAAGGCTGGCCGCCAGGATCTCGATGGGCGCGGCGACGAAGATCGTACGTTCGACGGGCTCATCACACAGTTGATCGGATGTCGTGCTCATAAGGCCTCGGAGACATTTCGTGGTCGGCAGGTCCATGGTCATCGAGAGCGATCGGTAGCGATCATCTGCTCCTGCCCGCAAGCGCAAGCGCACGCGGCACGGAATGCAGCCTACGCGAGGGCGATGCACTTATTCATCGGTACGCACGCCAATTCCAATCCACGCGTCGTCCGATATACCGAAACCGCGTCGCCCGTCCAACCACAACTGCGATAGAACGGCGCTGCATTCAGCGTTGCATCGAGGCCTCAACAGTTTGATTGCGCTCATGCTGATTGATCGATGCGTGTCCGGGAAAGATGATTGTCGGCAGTTCAATCGGCGGCGTCGAGTGTTTCAAAATGGCCGAATGCCGACAAACAAGGGGCGGCCTCAGCCGCCCCACAACAACCGATCAATCAGCCCGCCACATTCCGGTTGGCCTCGATCACCGTCAACGCCGCCATGTTCACGATCCGGCGCACCGTCGCGCTCGACGTCAGGATGTTCACCGGCGCGTTCACGCCCAGCAGGAACGGCCCCACCGCCACGTTGCTGCCCGCCTCGGTCTTCAGCAGGTTGTACGCGATATTCCCCGCATCCACGTTCGGGCAAACCAGCAGGTTGGCAGCGCCCTTCAGCGGCGACATCGGCAGCAGCTTCGACCGCAAGCCTTCATCCAGCGCGCAGTCGCCATGCATCTCGCCGTCCGCCTCGATATCCGGCGCCTGCTCCCGGACGATCTCCAGCGCCCGGCGCATCTTCACGCCCGACGCCGCGCTCCCCGACCCGAAGTTCGACCGCGACAGCAACGCCGCTTTCGGCGTCAGGTTCAGCCATTCCATCTGGCGCGCCGCGGCGATCGTGAATTCCGCGATCTGCTCCGCGTCGGGATTGTCGTTGACGTGCGTATCCACCAGCGCGACCGTCCGCTGGTCGAGCAACAGGATGTTCATCGCCGCATAGGTCGACGCCCCCGGCTTCTTGCCGATCACTTCGTCGACGAACCGCAGGTGGTTGTGATACTCGCCCACCGTCCCGCAGATCATCCCGTCCGCATCGCCGAGCCGCACCATCATCGCGCCGATCAGCGTCAGGCGGCGGCGCATCTCGACCCGTGCCATCTCCTTCGAGATGCCGTCCCGGCAGCGCAGCTCCCAGTACTTCGTCCAGTACTGCGGGAAGCGCTCGTCATATTCCGGATTGGTTACTTCGACGTCCTGACCGAGCCGGATCCGCAGGCCGAACCGCTCGATGCGCGCGAGCAGCACCTCGGGACGCCCGACCAGGATCGGCCGCGCCAGCTTCTCGTCGACGATCACCTGCACCGCGCGCAGCACGCGCTCGTCCTCGCCTTCGGTAAAGACGATCCGCGCCTTGCCGCCGTCGCGCACCAGGCGACGCGCCGTCGCGAACAGCGGCTTCATGAACGCGCCGGAATGGTAGACGAATTGCTGCAGTTGCTCGACGTACGCATCGAGATCGGTCAGCGGGCGCTTCGCCACGCCGCCGTCCATCGCCGCCTTGGCCACGGCCGGCGCGATCCGAACGATCAGGCGCGGGTCGAACGGCTTCGGAATCAGGTATTGCGCGCCGAACGCCACGTCGTACGCACCGTAGGCCGCCGCGACGACTTCGTTCTGCTCTTCCTCGGCCAGCCCCGCGATCGCGTGAACCGCGGCGATCTCCATTTCGCGGGTGATCGTCGTCGCGCCGACGTCCAGCGCGCCGCGGAAGATGTACGGGAAGCACAGGACGTTGTTGACCTGGTTCGGGTAATCCGAGCGGCCCGTCGCGATGACGACGTCGTCACGCGTCGCATGCGCCAGTTCCGGGAAGATTTCCGGCGTGGGGTTGGCCAGCGCGAGGATCAGCGGGCGCGGCGCCATCGCCTTCAGCATGTCGGCGGTCAGGATGCCGCCGACCGACAGGCCCAGGAACACGTCCGCGCCGCCGATCACGTCGGCCAGCTTGCGCGCATCGGTTTCCTGCGCGAAGCGCGACTTCGCCGGGTCCATCAGCGTGGTGCGGCCGCGATAGACGACGCCCTCGATGTCGGTCACCCACACGTTTTCGACCGGCAGCCCGAGGTCGACCAGCAGGTCCAGGCAGGCGAGCGCCGCGGCGCCGGCTCCCGACGTCACGACCTTCACCTCCTTGATGGACTTCCCAACCACCTTCAACCCGTTGATGAACGCGGCGGAGACGGTGATGGCGGTGCCGTGCTGGTCGTCATGGAAGACGGGGATCTTCATGCGGTCACGCAGCTTCTGCTCGACCGTGAAGCACTCGGGCGCCTTGATGTCCTCGAGGTTGATGCCGCCGAAGGTCGGCTCGAGGCCGGCGATGATGTCGACCAGCTTGTCCGGGTCGGTTTCGTTGATCTCGATGTCGAAGACGTCGATCCCCGCGAACTTCTTGAACAGCACGGCCTTGCCTTCCATGACCGGCTTCGACGCGAGCGGGCCGATGTTGCCCAGGCCGAGCACGGCCGTGCCGTTCGTGATCACGCCCACCAGGTTGCCGCGGCTCGTGAACCGGTGCGCCTGCAGCGGATCGGCGGCGATGGCCTCGCACACGCCCGCCACGCCCGGCGTGTACGCCAGCGCGAGATCGCGCTGGGTCACGAGCGGCTTGCTGGCGACGACCGAGATCTTTCCCGGGGTCGGAAATTCGTGATAGTCGAATGCTGCCTGCTGCTGCGTCTCAGTCTGTTTCATGTTTTTCGATCCGGGCTCGGGCGCCAGGCCAGTCCCGGCGCGATCCATGAAGGGGATTCTAGGGATCCGCCATAAGGTGTTGATTCTGTTTTAATATCGGCCCATCACTTTTTCATGATGCATACGTGACTAGTCAATGAATTTTGACGCAAACGACGTGGTCAGGCGGCTGGGTGCCCGCCTGAAGATGCGGCACCTGGTGCTGTTGCTGCAGATCCAGCAGCACGGGTCGCTGACGCGCGTCGCGGAACACATGGCCAGCAGCCAGCCCGCCGTGACGAACGCGCTGTCCGAGCTGGAGAGCATGTTCGGCACGCCGCTGTTCGAGCGCTCGTCGCGCGGCATGCGGCCCACCGCGCTCGGCGCGGTGGTGCTCGAACGGGCGAAGGCGATGATCAAGGATCTCGACCACCTCGCCCGCGAGATGGAGGCCGTCGCCGCCGGGCACGCGGCCCACCTGCACATCGGCGTGATTCCGTTCATTTCCGGACACATGCTGTCGGCGGCGCTCAAGCGGCTGCAGGCGCGCATGGAAAGGCGCCTGACCGTGACGATTCACGAAGGCACCAGCGATCAGTTGCTGCTGCAGCTCCGGGATCACGGCGTCGACATCGTGATCGGACGGGCCTCGTCGGCGATCGATCTGGGCCAGGTCTCGTTCGAGGTCTTGTACCAGCAACAGCCGCGCATGATCGCGAGCCGGCGTCTTGCCGCGAAACTGGCCCGCACCGCGCTCGACTGGCACAAGCTGCACGCGCTCGACTGGATTCTCGGCGCGCCGCATACGCCGATGCGCGAACAGGTCACCGACCTGTTCCTGTCGGCCGGCATCGCGCCGCCCGTCCCGATCGTCGAGAGTTACTCGTCCAAGCTGATCGGCGAAATGATCGCGTCGAGCGACGAGGCCGTGTCGATCGTGCCCGCCGATATCGCGGAAGAACTGGTGCGGATCGCCGGGGTGGCGATCGTGCCTTACTCGCTGGTGTGGACGCTTCCGCCCATCGCGTTGTTTACCCGCGCCGCCGAGTCGCGCTCGCCGGCGCGGGATCTGCTCGTCGACGCGCTGCGCGAGGTTTGCAGGGAGACTTACGGGGACGCGCAGCGGTAGGGTATGCGGAGACGGCACGGACGAAAGCACGAAACCGATACCGCCCGCGAACGATCGGTGATGCGTGATCCGACGGCCGGCGAAGGACCTCGATGACCGGCCATCTCCATCACGGGATCGCTAACCTGCGCGCCCCGGGTAGCCGCGCTTGTTCGAAGGTTTCGATCAGTTGCAACCGGTCGAAGCCACGCCCCCAGCACTGCCTTGCAAACCATTGTTAATCGATGGTACGGCAACCACGGACAGTCGTACACTGCCGCGACGGAATCGCCCTCGATCACACTGCCGCTCATGCGCATTTGATACAGTGACGCGATCGTTAGGGCTCGAAAGAATAATTCAAGGATTCATGCAGCACGGGGCGTAGATGAATTCACTTACAAAGTCATTCCTTGCACTTTCAACTCTTTGCATGCTCACCGCTTGCGCGACGCCATATCAAAGACTTGGAAGCTCCCTTACCGCGGGCGGATATACGGAAGAGCGGATCGACGAAGCAACCTATCGCGTCAAGTTCACGGGCAATCCCAAGACCTCGGACGAGAAAGTCGGCCGTTACCTCCTGTACCGCTGTGCCGATCTCACGCGCCAGATGGGCTTTCGGTATTTCGTGATGGTTCCCGAGGCACCCACCGGCGGATTGTCGATGGACGACCGCCCTCCCGCAGACCCGCATTTCGACCGGCAACTCCTGAGGAAAGTCGCGTACGGCGGCGTGATTTTCCTGCCGGGCGGCGTCTCGATTTCACGCAGCAAGTGGGTCACCATACACATGCTGCAGAACCCGAAAGCGGTACCGCTTCGCATGGTCGGCTGGGACGTGAATGAAGTGTTTTCGGCACTCGACGCCTACGTGCACAGCGACGGCGCCGCGCCCGGCCATGTTCCGGCGGCATCGGTGTTCGACCCGGTGGCCGGCAAGATCGCCTACCAGAGTCCTTTCGGCCCCTCGTCGTCGCGTCAGGACGCGCCCGAACACCCGTCCCGTTCCGGTGCGGTACCAATGGAGTCTCTCGACGGATTGTTGCCGGGAGGCAGCCATGCGCATTGATACGACTCGATACGTCGCGGCGCTTGCTTGCCTGTTCGGCGTGACGCTTTTCGGCGTGGGGCTCACGTCCACACGCGATGCTGTTGCCGCCGCCACGGATGCGTCGGCACTCTACGACAGGCTGAGCCCAATCGTGTGGCGTGTCGTGGTGGTGACACCCAATGGCAGGAAAATCGGAAGCGCCGTGGTCATAGGCGACGAGAAGGTGGTGACCAATTGCCACGTGCTGTCGGATGGCGTCTCAGCCGCCATCGTGCACGGCAACGTGAGTTATGGCGCCCGCCTGACCGAGCCGGACGCGGAGCGAGACCTGTGTGTGCTGTCGGTTGAAGGTCTTCATCTGCCGGGCGCCCAGGTCGCGCCGCTTGCTTCGTTGAAGATCGGTCAGCATGTTTACGCCATCGGTTCTCCGTTTGCGCGCGAGAACACGATGAGCGACGGCCTGATTTCCGGATTCGTCCGCGATCCGGATCGTGGCATCACGAGCATCCAGATCTCGGCGCCCATTTCTCCCGGCTCGAGCGGTGGCGGCCTGTTTGACGAGCGAGGAAGGTTGATCGGCATCACCGCCAGACAAATCTCGCCATCCCAGGCGGAAAACATCAACTTCGCGATACCGGCCGAATGGCTGGCAGACGTACCTGCGAGAGCGCGTCTGCAGCTGGCGCAGCGGTCCGGCAGCATGAACAAGGCAGAACCCGCAACCACGAACAAGGCATCCGAAGACCCCGTTCGTCCCGCGGATTTTCACAGATCGACGCCATCCGGCGTTGCGGTGCTGCTGAGCTCTCACGCATCATGGTCGAAAGCATGTGTCGCGCGCTTCACGCCACACATCACCGTGGTGCAGCCCCCCTTGCACGGGAGTATCGATATTCGGGAAGGCGACTATGCCATCGGACCCAACTCGCCATGCGCGGGGCAGATGGTTCACGGCGCACAGGTTTTCTATATTCCCGACACGAGTTTCAAGGGGCAGGAAACGGTGCGTTATGTCGCCGACAGTGTGCCTGGCGTAACCCGCACCGCCCTGATCGACGTACGGTGACTTCGACCGACGGTGGCTGCCCGTCGCGCTACGCGACCGGAAAGACAGCCTTCGTCGGACGCGGACGCCTGAATGACGCGTCCGGCCGCCAAAATCAGTCGCGTGACCGCCCCTCATTCAGTGCCGCGAGGCAGCTACTTGCCGGCCGCGAGGCGCCGCATGATTTCCGCTCGCTCGGCGCTCAGCACACGATCCGAGCCTTCGCCGCGGTCATAGCGCCGGGTCGTCCGGTAGGAAAACCGCTTCCTGTACAGGCTGGTGGCGGGATCGAACACCCACGCGTCGACGTCGAAGAAGTGCTTGCCGAAATGATCCTCGTTGTCGGCCCACACGAAGTCCGCCCGAACGAACACCGGATAGGGCGACACGTCCGGCACCTTCCACATCGCGCGGTCGGCCGACTCCGTCTGCGTGACTTCCGGCATCAGGTTCTCGATCTTGCCGTTCGCGCCATAACGCAGGATCGCCACGCGCTCCAGCATCCCGCTGCCGCCGCCCGAGAACATCCCCGAGAAGAACACCCATGAGCCGCCCGACGCAAGCGGCAACCGTTCGGACCGTGGCATCAGTCCGAACTGGTAAAACTCCTTCGGCGAATTGGGAAGCGGCGCAGGCGGCATCTGGAAGCACGGCGCACGCTCGGGAAGCACGCAGAGTTTCGCGCCGGACAGCGGGAGCCCGTCGCTATCCGTCCGGCCCTCCGCCTGGGTGAAACGCGGGAATGCCAGCTCGCTGGAAGCAGCTTGAACGCCGGTGACGCCAACGACGGAAAGGCCCAGGATCACCCCAAGCGTTTTACGGAACCCGCGCATGCACCTGCCCTCTTCTCTCATGTTTTGATAGGCGCGAATTGTCGATGATCCGGCCGGTTCTGTCGAATGAGCGTGCTTGACGTGGCGTCAGGTACAACAGAGCGCTACTCAGCCGCCTTCTCGTACAGCGACCAGACGATCCCGTCCGATTTCAACCCGACGCGAACGAAGCCCAGCGACTCGTAGTAAGCGCAGAGCGTCACGTTCTCCACGGCGCAATCGAGTCGAACGAAACGCCGGTTCAAGCTGCTCACCTTGCGCGCGCACCAGTCGAGCATGAAGCTGCCGAGCCCATGCCCATTGAAACCTTCCCGCACGCACAGCCCGTGCACATAGCCGGCGATCGGTTCCTGCGGCCCCCAGTGCGTGTCCTCGTCGAAGGCGAGCGAGAACGTTCCGGCCAACGCGCCGTCCACTTCGACGACATACACGTCCTTTTGGGACACGTTGTTGCGTACCCACGCCTCGGAGAATCCGTCGCCTTCCTTGCCCCACACATGGTCGTCGTACGTGAGTTTCTTCGCGTGCGCGTCATTCCGGATCCGCGTCAGCACCGGTACGTCCTCTGCCGTTGCCCTGCGGATGCTTTTCGGGGTCATTGCTCGATTCTCCGTTGCAGCGAGTCGGTGAGGGAACAACCGCGATTCGCAGTTCACGGCTGCGTTGCCGGAAAAGTCCGGCATGCGGGTGCAAACCCGCCCGAAGCATTCGATGTGCCGCTACACAAAGCACCGCCTGCAATTTCATATCGACTGTCTCGGCCAGCCTTGACCGGATATTCACGCTCAATCAGCGCTCTTTCCGCCGCCGGAAGCTCCCCCCTCCGCCTGATGACACACCACCTCGATATTGTGCCCGTCCGGCCCGATGACGAACGCCGCGTAGTAATTCGCGTGATAGTGCGGCCGCAGCCCCGGCCCGCCGTTGTCCTTCCCGCCTGCCGCCAGCGCCGCGCGATGGAACGCCTCGACTTGCTGCCGGTTGTCGGCCACGAACGCGATGTGAAGATGCGCCGGTTTCTCCGACGTCTGGAACAGGCACAACGAAGGCTTGCCCGGCGGAGAGATCTCAATGCCGTACGACGGCTCGCCTTCGCCCTGCACCACGACGCCAAGCGGCTCGAGTGCGCTCAGGAAAAACGCCTTGCTGGCCGCAAAGTCGGTCACACCGAATTTGACATGGTCAAACATGACTCCCCCTCGGATAGATGGGTCTGCCGGCACCCGGATGGAATGTGGAAATCACCGCGATGTTGCCACACGTCGCCGTCGCCGGCACCCCTGCTCGCGACCGAACAAAAAAAGCCCGACACCGTCGGGCCAACAAGCGAGATACAAGGAGACATCCCGCTCACCCCTCATCGAGCGGTCACACCGTGCTACAGAACGTCATCGCGATGCCGGCGACACCCAACGGTCGCGCACGACCTTGCAACCGGTCGTCGGTCGCCACGCCTGCCTGAAAGGATTCGGAAATGAACCACTACTGAGAAACCGGCGCACCGGATGATCCGTCCGTCGGCATCGTCGGCAGGGGAATGGCCGCGCTGTTCGACCCGCTGCCCGTTGCGCCGACTGAATTCGTGGTGCCCGTTTGTCCGCGGCGGCCGCGGTGCGTGCCGCGCGCGACCGGCGGCGCGCTCGCGGCGACCGGCGGTATCGGCGGATGGGCGATGTACTGGAAGTTGTCGTTGATCGCGCTGTTGCCCGTATCGAACGACCGGTGCACGAACACGCTGCTGGTCACGGGCTCGCTGGCTTGCGCGAACGCCGACGGCAGGGCGGACACCGTCGCGGCTACCGCCGCCGCACTCAACGCGGCGATCCGCACAAGCGAGCCGGCATCGTGGACTGTCGGGCGTACTGTCACGCTACGTTTCCTCCAATGTGCATCCGGTCGGCGATCGTTCGGCCGCCGGTGGCGCCCGCCCGAAAAATTGGCCCGCACCTGAAAGCGCGGGCCAAGCCGAAAACACAACAACGCCTTGGGGGGTATCAAGGCGAGACCAGTCTAGCCCGAGTCGCCGGCAAGAAAATTTCAGGCGAAATTACAGCTATTACTCCATATGACGAAGCCTCGGTCGCCGTCGTGTGCGGCCAAGTGGCGACACATCGTCCTTGAGCCGGTGTAACGGCTCGGCGCCGCGTGTCGTTCGCCGGCGTCGCCTCTGGTTGATGGGGTAACGCCGACGCGCATCAATCTTCCACTTGCCTGACAAACGCAGTCGCGGTCAAAACCCGTGGCGGCGAAATTCGCGCAAGCCGTGGACACAATACGCAGGCGCAGCAACAGTCCGGATCAACGCGCACCGGACAGATGCAACGTGAACCACTCCACCGCCGCCTGACTGGTTGCATCGAAGTGCTCGATGTACGGCGTGAAATGTCCGCCCTTGATCATGAGCAGCCGCTTCGACTCCAGCGCACTTCCCCACGCCTTGAGGCAAAGGTCGGTGGGGGTCAGCAGATCCTGGTCGGCCACGATCATCAGCAACGGGGTGGGCGAGATGCGATCGACATACTGGCCCGGCTCGTTCTCGCGCGACAGCTCGGCGCTGCGCAGCGTCACTTCGTTTTTCCAGTTCGGTGCGAACTGCGCTGCCGACTCGGTGAAGAACCGGTAGGCATCCGCGCCCGCCATCGCGCAGGCTGCCGCGGGATCCGCGCTGACTGCCGGCAACATCGCAGGCGCGCCGCCCGCGAATCGCTGCCGGCGATCTTCATCGAAGCGAGCCAGCGTCGCCGGCGCCAGATCGGAACGCGTACGGCGCAACGCCGATTGATACCCGCTGATCGTCGGCACCTGCGACACCACGCATTTGACGCGCTGGTCGATCGCCGCCACTTCGAGCACGTGGCCACCGCTGTAACTGGTGCCCCAGATGCCGATGCGTGCGGCGTCGACGTCCGGGCAGGTGAGC
The DNA here is from genome assembly GCF_002223045.2 of Burkholderia sp. HI4860. Taxonomy (NCBI): domain Bacteria; kingdom Pseudomonadati; phylum Pseudomonadota; class Betaproteobacteria; order Burkholderiales; family Burkholderiaceae; genus Burkholderia; species Burkholderia sp. HI4860. Next base: position 313,435 of record NZ_NKFO02000001.1, read on the forward strand.
AGATAGCTGATCGCATCGCGATAGCCGCGCTTCTGTTGCACGGGGTCGATCTCCTGACGCGGATATCCGTCGCTCGCGCCGAAATTCCGGTGATCGTAGAGCAGCACGCCAAAGCCGCCGGCAACGAACACCTCGGCATAGCGGTCCAGATATTGTTCCTTTACGCCGGAGAAGCCGTGCGCCATCACGATGGCCGGATACGTTGCGGTATCGGCGATGCGCTGCGCAGGCTCGTAGTACCAGCCTCGCAGCGTGGCACCTTCGGACTGGAATTCGACGTCGTGTCGCGTCATGTCGGCTTGCCTCGTTCGGTGAGTGATTCGATGACCGACACGATAAGCGTGCGCGCCACGCCCTGCGTTTGCTGGAAAGACGTTTGCTACGCGGAATCGGACAGTTTCGCGTAAGCGCTGGGCGTCATGCCGGCAAACCGGCGAAACACGGTCGAGAAGGCGCTCGTGGTTTCGTAGCCGAGTTCGGCCGCGACGGCGATCACGGCGCGCCCGGACGCCAGCAGCGGGCGCGCGGCCGAAATCCGGGCCTGCTGGCGCCACTGGCTGAACGACAACCCGGTTTCGGCGGTGAACAGCCGGGCCAGGGTCCGGCTCGACGCGCCGACTTCATCGGCCCACTCCGTCAGCGTTCGTTGATCGGCCGGATTCGCCAGAATCGCGTCGCAGACTCGGGCAAGACGCCGGTCCTGGCCGGACGGCAGCCGCAACGGTTGCTCGGCCGACCACTCGATTTCGGCCAGCATGAGCTGGATGACGAGATCGTCGCGGCCGTCGGGATGGGTCTCGACCGGGAACGACGACGCGCGCACGATCAACTCACGCAGCAGCGGCGACACGTTGACCAGGCTCGGCTGATCCGGAGTTGCCGATCGGTACGCTTGCGGGTCGACGTAGGCGGTACGCATTTCGAGCTGCCCGTGGGCGCGCATCGCGTGCGGCAGGTCGGGCGGAATCCACAGTGCCCGATGCGGCGGAATCATCCAGAGCGACTGGCACGCGACGACTTCGGCGATGCCGGTCGTCGTATAGACGAGTTGTGCGCGCGAGTGCCGGTGCTCTGCGACGACGAAACCGTCGGGGAAGGCTTTCGGCATGACGGCGGCGATGCCGGGTGCATGCTGGTAGTCGCGCGGGTCGGTGCTCTTCGTGACGGGTGCGATACCAGCACGCTTCGGGGCTGCCGTCGCGTTTCGCTCGTTCGCTTTACCGTGGCCGCGCCCTTCGACCTTCATCGCTCGTCCTCTCGTTTGTGCGGAATCGCCCGGTCGTGCGATCCCGGCGAATCGGACGGATGATACGGGAATGCCGGATACCTGGAATCCGGGAATGAAGCGGCGAATCGGTGATGCGACCGCGCTGCCGATTCGCTGTAGCGGGGACTCGATACGTCGCGCTGAATTCCGATTTCGCCCGTTTCAACAGCATGCTGCGCGATATTGGAAGCTCGATTCCGCGCTGCTATCGTTGTGCACCTTTTGACGACTTCGGAGCGGGAGATACATGCCCTTGATCTTGCGTCGAGCGATTGCAGCTGATGCTGCAGAGGTGGCTGAAGTCTATCTACGGTCGCGCAACATGCTGGCATCGTATGCGCCGCTCGCGCATTCGGAAGCCGCCGTCCGCGATTGGGTTGCCGAGGTGCTGGTTCCGTCGGGCAACGTCACCGTTGCCGTAAACGAGAACCGCATCGTCGGCATGGCCGCGCACGCTGTTGCTGATTGCGTTGCATGGCTCGACCAGTTGTATGTGCATCCCGAATTCAAGCGACGAGGGATCGGGTCTTCCCTCCTCGAATCGGTGAAGTCGCAGACGGTTGGCAAGCTCCAGCTCTACACGTTCCGGATGAATCGCGATGCCGCTGCGTTTTACGAGCGGCAGGGATTCGTTGCGATTGCATACAGCGACGGAAGCAGGAACGAGGAAGGGTGTCCTGACGTTTTGTATTGCTTGACGCGGTAGCTTCCGCCCGGGTGGCCAGAATCGCCCGTCCGTTGTCGGTCGGGCTGGATACCGACTTCCTGGCGACTAGCCGGGACCGTCGCTGGCGGCCGCGAGAAGCGGCACGACCAGATCGCTGATCGGTGTCGGAATGCCGTGAGATCGTCCGTACCGCTGTACAACGCCGTTTCGGCAGTCCCATTCGAGGGGGCGATTACCCTGCCGGTCGGCAAGAATGGACGTACCCAAATCGGGCGGAGCGCGATGGAACCCTTCGACGATCTCCTGCGGCACGTCATCGCCCAGCTTCGCGCCCTCCGCACGGGCGACTTCGAGACATTCCCGCAGGTAGGCGATTGACAGTACGGTGATGTCGCTTCGCGAGAACATGCCGGCGCGGCGACCGGTCAGCACCATGAGTCCCGCCGCTGCGTTCTGCAGCAGCTTTCGCCATGCGAGCGAGATGAAATCGTCCGCAACCTCGACCGAGCATCGCGTGCCGCTCAAAGCCGAGACCACCACGCTGCTCGACGGTGTATCGGGCAGGGTGAGTCGAGGCTCACCTCGCAACCACACCGACGAACCCGATTCGCGTTGCGCTGGAAACCAGACGATCGATGGCACGACTGCAGCGCCGCCTGCATACGGTGTGAACGTGGTTTTCTGCTCGACGCCGTTTTGCAGCACACAGACGACAGTATTCGCATCGCAAAGCGCGGAGACCCACGGCGCCGCGCTTGCGACCTGCGTCGACTTGACCGCAACGAACACCAGATCGAACTTTTCCTTGACCGCTTGCGGATCAGTCAATACGGGCCCAGGCACGACGATCTCGCCACCGTCAAAGCGCAACGCCAGCCGCTCGTGCGCCGAGCGCCCGCAGATCGCCGGCGTGCGGCCGACTTCATGAAGCGCTGCGGCTACGGTCGTTCCGATTGCCCCCGGACCGACGAGGGCGACGGTTGGGTAATCAGCCTTTGTCATCGTGTTCATCCTGTTTGGTCATCTGCCAGATGCGGGCGCAGTGCGAGGGCAAGCGGAAAAATCGCCAGGGCAGTCAACGCGGTGGCATACGTGGCGCCATGCACACCGATGCTGTCACCCAGGAAACCGTAGAGAACGGGCGATATCGCGCCCGATGCAATCGTCCCCGTGTAGAACAGTGCGAATGCACGCTCGGTGCGCTCGGGCGCGGACATCTCCGGAACGGTTCCGTACAGCACGGAGGACGTGCCGTTGAGCATCATGCCCAGAATCGGCAGCAGCACCATGCTCGGCCCCAACGGAAGATACATCACCGCCACGATGCACGCAGCCGTGCCGCCCTCCGTGAGCAGCACCGTACGCACCACACCCATGCGTGCGCCAATCCAGCCACACATGAACTTGCCGGCCGCCCCACCCATGAAAACAAGCGCGAGTGCCGTTCCCACCAGTTGAGGCGAGACGCCCTTTGCCGCAAGCAGGAAAGGCAAAAAGGTAAGCAGTCCCATGCGTACGGCCGTATCGAGCACGCCGATGGAAAACAGGGCCGAGAATCCGCCGCCCCAGGTGCCACTGCGCGGAGCGGACGATTGCTCTTTTACCGCCGCCTTCCCGGCGTCGCGCGGCACATCAGGAAACGAGACCGCGATGACTGCGGCAACGACGAAGCCCAATCCGGAAACGATCCAGAGCGCGTGACGCCAGGGCATCATGGTCACGAGCAGCGAAATGGCTGCCGGCAGCGCGGATTTCCCCAGATCGCCGGAGAAGTTGTAAACGCTCAGCGGACCTCTCGCATCACGCCCGTAGGTGCGGGAGATGGCGCCCGATGCAATCGGATGCTGCGTGCTGGATCCGCCGCCCGAAATCGCCAGCGCCACGCTCAAACCAAGCAGGCCGCCCGACATGCCCGCGACCGCATAGCCAAGCGCGGCGAGCAGCGTGCCGATCGCGAGGGTGACGCGGCTGCCCAGGCGTTGCGCGAGACGTCCCGCGGGCAACTGCAGCATTGCCATCGCGCCCGCATAGATGCCGCGCAGGATGGCCAGGGCCGCAAAGTCCAGCCCGAAGTCCGACTGCCAGACCGGTAGCAACGCATAGATCATGTCCGTATAGCCATCGTGCACGGCATGCGCAACGCAAGACAGCCACAGCACGCGCGGTCGTGAGGGCCCGCTCTCCCGCATGACGGGAGGGGAAAAAACCGGCAGGCGCATCGTCATCTTCTCCGTGCGAGTGGTTGGCGGAAGCCGCTCGTGGCGTCGCTCTCAGGCTCGACGCGTCGATTTTATGACCGAGGCATCCGCCCTTTCAATTGAGCTAAAATCGCGCCAACGGAGAGAAAAAGTCACGTCATGAACGAAAACCGGAGTGCCGCGAAGCGTCGGGACGCGTTGCCCCCGCTCAATGCGCTGCGCGCTTTCGATGCGGTCGCGAGGCACGGCAGCTTCGCGGGCGCCGCGGAGGAACTCCATGTCACCCACTGGGCCGTCGGAAAACAGATCAGGCTGCTGGAAGACTGGTTCGGCCTGCCGTTGTTCGACCGTCGTCCGCGCGGCGTCGTGCTCACCGACGAAGGCGCGGCCTTGCTGAGCGACGTCAGCAACGCGTTCGAGCGCCTCGGTACCGCGGTGGTACGGCTGCGCCACGACACGGTCAAGCACCGGATATCAGGCGTCGTGCGGGTGAATGTGACGATGAGCTTCGCGCTTTGCTGGCTGCTGCCGCGGCTCGCCGATTTCCATTTGCGATACCCCGACATCGACGTCAGCGTGTCGACGACTTCGCGCAAGCTGCGCTATGTCGCCGACGCTTTCGATATCGGCGTTCGCTCCGGTCCGGAGCATGGCGCGGGCGTCGTATCGCGCCCGTTGATGCCCGACCTGCGCGTACCGGCCTGCAATCCCGCATTGCTGCGCCAGCATCCGATACAGAGCGTGACCGACCTGCGCCATCACACCCTGCTGCATTCGGCCACGACGCGCTCCGCCTGGTCGCACTGGTTGCAGGAAGCAGGTGTGCCCGACCTGCGGGCAGCGCGCCACGTCGAATTCGATCACGTGAATCTTCAGTTGGGCGCGGCCATCGAGGGGCTGGGCGTGGCGCTGGCATCGCTGCCGCTGATCAGGCGCGATCTCGCCGAGGGGCGCCTCGTGTGCCCCATCGCCTCCCCTGCATGGCGCGCCGACGACTACATGCTCGTGACGAACACCCATCGCGTCGACGATGCCGCCGTGTCCGCGTTCGAGCAATGGATGGAAGGCATGGCGCGCCAAGAGGCTGGCTAGGCGCGCGGATCAGGCCCGGTGGTACGACTTCCGGGCCCACACGCTGCGGCTACGCGTCGGGCACACGATGCTCCGCCGATGAATGGCTGTTACGCATCACATAATGCGCAGAAACATCCCCGCCTTCTCGGGCAACACCGACGGTTGAAAACCGTAGCGCTCGTAGAACTTCGGTGTCCCATGATCCGCCATCAGGCTGACATAGGCGGTGGGCGGCGCATGCTCGTGAACGTAGCCCATGAGTGCCTGCATGATCAGGTCGCCCACGCCCTTCTTCTGGTGAGCGGGCAACACCGCGATATCGACGATCTCGAAGAAGCAGCCGCCATCGCCGATTACGCGGCCAATGCCAACCGGATCGCTGTCGCAGTAGGCCACAACGCTGTAAAGGCCATGCTTCAATCCGATCGTCGCGGCCTGCTCCGACTTCCTGCTCAACCCTGCGGCAAGACGAATGCGAATGTAGTCGGATACCGACGGGACTTCCTGTCGAACGACGTATGCCATGCGAACCCTTCAGGTTAGCCGTACCGACCAATGGACCGACCTCGCTGCGCACGAGTCCATCGAACCATGAACCCGAACGCGCGCATCGGACACGACCATGAGCATGACCATCAATCCGGCGAGACAGCACACCGCAGGCGCACACCCCCACTGTCCACTGCCTCGCCAAATCCGCCAAGCGCCTCAAAGAATCCGGTTCAACGCATCCGCAAACCGCCCAACCGCCCCCTCGACATCATGCAGCTTGTCGAGCCCGAACAACCCCAGCCGGAAGGTCTTGAAATCCTCCGGCTCGTCGCACATCAGCGGCACGCCGGCCGCGATCTGCAACCCGACGTCGGCAAACTTCTTCCCGGTTCGAATCCCGTCGTCGTCCGTATAACTCACCACGACACCCGGCGCCTCGAATCCTTGCGCCGCCACGCTCCGGAAACCCTTCTCGGCCAGCAACGCACGAATCCGCTTGCCCAGCTCGAGCTGCTCCGCTTTCACCTTGTCGAAGCCGTACGCCTCGGTTTCCTTCATCACGTCGCGCAGCGTCGTGAGACTGTCCGTCGGCATCGTCGCGTGGTACGCGAACCCGCCACCTTCATACGCTTCCATGATCTGCAGCCACTTGCGCAGATCGCACGCGAAGCTGGTGCTGGTCGTGCCGTCGATGCGTTCGCGGGCCCGCTCGCCGAGCATCACCATCGCGCAGCACGGCGACGCGCTCCAGCCCTTCTGCGGCGCGCTGATCAGGATATCGACGCCGCTCGCCTGCATGTCGACCCACACCGTGCCGGACGCGATGCAATCGAGCACGAACATGCCGCCGACCGCATGCACGGCGTCGGACACCGCGCGCAGATACCCGTCGGGCAACATCATCCCGGATGCGGTTTCGACGTGCGGCGCAAACACCAGATCCGGCTTGTGTTCGTTGATCGCGGCGACCACTTCGTCGATCGGCGCCGGCGCATAGGCGGCCTGCCGTCCCGCTTCGACCGGGCGCGCCTTCAGCACCGTCGTTTCGGACGGAATGCTGCCCATGTCGAAAATCTGCGACCAGCGGAAGCTGAACCAGCCGTTGCGGATGACGAGACACTTCTTGTTGGTGGCGAACTGCCGCGCGACGGCTTCCATGCCGAACGTCCCGCTGCCGGGGACGATCACGACGGACTTCGCGTGGTAGACCTTCTTCAGCGTGCCGGAGATGTCGCGCATGACACCCTGAAAGCGCTGCGACATATGGTTGACCGAGCGATCGGTGTACACCACCGAATATTCGAGGAGACCCTCGCGGTCAACATCGGGAAGTAATCCTGGCATGCTCGCCTCCGGTGAAAGATGAACGATGGAATCTGGGCGAGCAGTGTCCGTGATGCGATACCGCGCTGCACCCATGCAATTGCGTTATTTTCTCGACGAAAGCAGATTCTAACGAAGGCCGCGCGCCGCTTGGAGCCTATTTTGTCGGCTGTCCGCCGCAGGCGTGACGGAGCGCCGCCGCCGGCCGACGCGCCGCGCTGCAACGGAGCCGCCGCGCCCCCCGGCTGAAGCGCCCGCCCCGTGGCCGTCCACGCGCATCGTTGCAGCGCACGACGCCCGCGAAGCCCTGTTCCATGTACGGGTAAATGGCACGTCCGCCGCATGCCGCCTACCATGTCGGCTCCCCCTTCACGACAGAGTCTTCGATGATCCCCAACCGCGCATCATCCCAGCAGCCGTCGGCCGATCCCGCGCTCGCCGAGCGCATCGATGCGGTACTGTCCCGCCAACTCGACACGCAACGCCTCGTCGGCGTGGTCGTCCTGGTCGCACGCGACGGCGAGCTCGTCTATCGCCGCGCAGCCGGGTTCGCCGATCGCGAAGCACGCACGCCGATGCAGGAGGACACGCTGTTCAGGCTCGCGTCGGTGACGAAGCCGATCGTCTCGGCGGCGGCCATGGCGCTCGTTGCCCGGCACCAGCTGTCGCTCGACGACGACGTCACGAAGTGGCTGCCCGAATTCCGCCCGGCGCTGCGTGACGGCAGCGTGCCGGTGATCAAGGTGCGCCACCTGCTCACGCATTCGGCCGGCCTCGGCTATCGCTACGCGGAAGCCGACGCGGCGGGCCCGTATGCACGCGCGGGCGTCTCCGACGGGCTCGATGGCGCATCGATCACGCTTGCCGAGAACCTGCGCAGGATCGCGAGCGTGCCGTTGCAGTACGCGCCCGGCACCGGCTGGAACTATTCGCTCTCCATCGACGTGGTCGGCGCGGTGATCGAGGCCGTCACCGGACAGCCGCTCGCCGATGCGGTCGATGCGCTGGTGCTCCGCCCGCTCGGCACCCGCGACACGGGATTCGTCGCACGCGATGCCGCACGGCTCGCGACGCCTTACGTCAACGACACGCCGCAGCCGCACCGGCTCGCCGAGAACGAAGCCGTACCCATCTACGAAGGCTCCGTCGGCGTGACGTTCTCGCCGTCGCGCGCGCTCGACAAGGATGCGTTCGCATCGGGCGGCGGCGGAATGGTCGGCACCGCCGGCGACGTGCTGAACGTACTGGACACGCTGCGGGCGGGCGGCGGCGCCATTCTGCCGGCCGAGCTGGTCGACGAGATGGGCCGCATCCACACCGGCAACCTCGCGTTGCCCGACCTGCCCGGCGCAGGTTACGGGATCGGGTTTTCCGTGTTGCGCGACCCGCGCGCGGCGCTGTCGCCGGAGTCGCCGGGTACGTGGCGCTGGGGCGGCGTCTACGGTCATTCGTGGTTCGTCGACCGCGCACGAGGGCTCACCGTCGTGTCGTTGTCGAACACGCTCTACGAGGGGATGAACGGCCCGTACACGCTCGATCTGCGCGACGCGGTCTACGGCGTCGGCTGACACGCGCCATGTCATTGCACGCGCAACAAAAAAGGCCCGACACGGTCGGGCCAATGAGGTGAGACACAAGGAGAATCCCGCCCACCACACCGGGCGGGTCACGCCGCGCTACACGACGTTCTTTTCGACGATGGGCCGGTTCTCCAGCACGCGCGCCCAGCCGAGCGTCGACAGGTCGAGCGTGTCGTAACGCCCGCCCAGAATGAGTTCACTGACGCCGCGCCCCGTCGCCGGCCCCTGCTGCAACCCGTGGCCGCTGTAGCCGTTCGCGAACACGACGTTGTCGAGGTCCGGGTGATACCCGATGATCGCGTTGTGGTCGAACACGTTGTACTCGTAGTACCCCGACCAGCAGTTCTCCACGCGCAGCGCCTCGAACTCAGGCACGCGGTTCGCAAGCGTCGGCCAGATCACCTCGTCGAACAGGTCGTGGTCGACTTCGTCGAGCGGCAGGTCGTCCGGGTCGCGATCCGGGCTCGGCGACGTCCCGCAGATATACGTGCGCCCTTCCGGCCGGAAATACACGCCGGTCGGGTCGATCAGCAGCGGGCAATCCGTGAGCTTCGCCGGCGACGACACGTTGAAGATGCTGCGGCGCCGCGCATACACGGGGATGTCGATGCCCATCATCGACGACAGCGTGCGCGTCCACGCGCCGGCCGCGTTGACGAGCGTGTCGCACGCATAGCGTTCGCCGTCGGCCGTGACCACGTGCGTCACCTTGCGGCCGTCGCGCACCACGTCCTTCACGTCGGACGGCACATAGCGCGCACCGAGCGCCTGCGCCTTCTTGCGCAGCGCCTGCACGAGCCCGTAGCCGTCGAACCAGCCTTCGCCGCTCACGCCATACGCACCCGACACGAGATCGTCGACGTTCAGCCACGGGAACTTCGCGCGCAGCGCATCGCGATCCATCAGCCGGATGTCCGCGCCGAGGCTCGTCTGCAGCGCGTGGTTCTCGCGCAGCGTCGCGTCGCCCGCCGGCGTCGCGAGAAACAGGTAGCCGCCTTCGTGCAGGTCGATCGACGGCTGGTGGCCGTCCACTTCGAGGCGCTCGCCGATCGTGCGCAGGAAGTCGATGCCGAACAGCGACATCTCGATCGACAGCGGCGTCGAGAACTGCTGGCGAATCGACGCGGCCGACAACGCCGACGACGAGCGCGCATAGGTGGGGTCGCGCTCGATCACGGTCACGGAAACCGTGGGATCGGTGGCGCGCAGGAAATAGGCGATCGAGCTGCCGATCACACCACCGCCGACGATGACGACTTGAGAACTCACGACTGACTCCAGTTGCACAGATGGGGCGCGGCCAGCCGGCCCCGCCCGTAGGTTGTTCGTGCCGCGTCACGCGCGGCGTCGCGCGGGCAGACTCGTGCGGCTGCCACACCGGCGTGCGCCGCGATCGTCATCGATCGCTGATGGCATTTCAGCACGTCCGGCAGCGCCGCGAAAGTCCGCGCGCGCGGGTGGCGTTCAATCCGCCGATTTCGTCGTGACGGGCTGCCACGCGGCGTTCTTCACCTCATACAGCGTCGAGCTCGGGTTCTTCAGGTCGCCCGTGTTCGTGAACGCGATCGTGCCCGTGATGCCGTCGTAGCGCGTGCCCTTCAGCGCGCCGTTGAAATCGGCCGGCTTCGTCGAGTTCGCCTTCTGCATCGCGTTGATCGCGATCCACGTCGCGTCGTACGCGAACGGCGCGTACGCGAGCATGTCGATGCCGTACTTCTGCTTGAATTTCGTTTCGAATTCCTTGCCTTTCGCGAGGCGCGCCAGCGGCTGCCCGTATTCCCACACGGACGCGCCTTCCGCCGCATTGCCGGCCAGCTTGATGAAGTTCGCGTTCATCACGCCGCCGCCCGCGAGGAACTGCGCGCGGATGCCGAGCTGGCGCATGCGCTTCACGAGCATCGCGGCCTGTGCGTCGAGCCCGCCGAAGAACACGAGATCGGCGTTGGTGCTCTTGATCTTCGTGAGCTGCGCGCTGAAGTCCACCGCCTTGTCGTTCGTGAATTCACGCGCGACGATCGTGCCGCCGTTCGCCTTCACCGACTTCTCGAATTCGTCGGCTTCGCCCTGGCCGAACGCGGTGCGATCGTCGATGATCGCGATGCGCTTCGCCTTGGTCACGCTCGCCGCATACGCGCCTGCGTTGCCGGCGTTCTGCGTATCGGTCGCGATCACGCGGTACACGGTGCCGAGCCCGGCGCGCGTGATGTCGGGATTGGTCGCCGACGGCGTGATCATCGGAATGCCGGCCTTCGCGTAGATCTTCGACGCGGGCAGCGTCGTGCCCGAGTTGAAGTGGCCGATCACGACGGCCACCTGCGCGTCGGCGAGCTGCTGCGCGGCCTGCACGCCGGTGCGCGGATCGCTCTGGTCGTCCTGCGACGCGACGACGAACTTCACGGGCTTGCCGCCCACCGTCGTATGCGCGGCATTCGCTTCGTCGACGGCCATGCGCACGCCGTTCTCGATGTCCTTGCCGTAGGCGGCGCCGCCGCCCGTCAGCGGGCCGGCCACGCCGACCTTGACGACCGTCTCCTGCGCGTGAACCGCGCCGGTCTGGAGCGCGAGGATCGCGGCGGTCAATGCGACGCCGGAAAGCGAACGAATGCGGAACGTCATGACAATCCTTGTTCTGGGGGCCGGGATGCAACGCGCGAATCGCCGCGCGTCGGCAACCTCCCGCGTGCCGGTCATGTCGTCCGCCTGCGGGGCGTCATGCAACGCTCCTGCCGGCCGGTCGAATCGCCGCGGCTCCGTCTCCGAAGAGCCTTTCATCGCGAAAGAGGTGAATGGATTGTGGATAGCCAATACCCGTGCAGCAAACGAAATATCGGAACTATGTTGTGAGGATTTGTCATCAAGTTCCGCGTACGCGGGCGGCCCGCGGCCCACGCAACGGTGGGCCGCGGGTAAATCGCTACCGTGGAATGCCGCGCCGGCGCCCGGCCATCAAGGCCCGCCGTGGTCATGCCGGCGGCGCATCATCGTTGCGATGACGGCCCGGCCGGCCATCGCGACGCCCGCGGCGCCGCGTCATCGGTCAGTGCCGATCGGTGCCCGTCTCGTTGCGCACCGCATCGGCCGCCTCGCCGGCCTGCTCCTGCATCTTGCCGGCCTCTTGTTCAGCGACGCCTTCCGCTTCCGTCTCGCGGTCGCCCGTGACCTTGCCGAGCGCTTCCTTGACCGAACCCCTAACCTGCTTGAGCTTGCCTTCGATGCGATTCCTGTCCATGGTCGTCTCCTGCGATGGTGGGAGAGAGCCGGCGGCGTGACGGCCTGCGTCGCACCGCCGAGTGGACAGGATCGCAAGCGCAGGCCGCGCGCGGCAGATGCGGATGCACCAGCGCACCTGGTGCATTCGTACCGCCGACGTCAGTCCTTGTCCTTCGCGCCGCCCTTCTCGCCACGCGCGCCGTTCGCATCGGCCGCGCCGACGATCCCGCGTTCGCGCGCCCACACGATCGCCTCGGCGCGGCTGTGCACGTCGAGCTTCGCGTAGATCGTCGCGACATGGTTGCGCACGGTGTTCGGCGCGAGCCCGAGGCGGCCGGCGATTTCCTTGTCGGCGAGACCATGGCACAGCAGGTCGAACACATCGCGCTCGCGTGCAGTCAGGTCCGACAGCTGGGCGCCAGCATCCGGCGCATTCGCACGCCGCACGTTCGCGAGCTTCTCGATCAGCGTGCGGCTGAACCACGATGCATCCTGCATCGCCGTTTCGATCGCGTAGACGAGCTCCATCTCCGTGCGCTTGCGGTCGCTGATGTCGAGCAGCGCGACGAGCAGGCAGTCGCGCCCGTGAATCGCGACGGGATCGGCCGACACGACGCAATCGCGCACGTCGCCTTCGCGCGTGTGGATCTGCACGTCGGCGTTGCGCACGCTGCCGTCGCGCGCGAGCTGGCCCTCGATGCGCTGCCACGCGCCGCGCTCGGCCCATAGCCCGATCTCGTCCGCGGACTTGCCGAGCAGGTCGTCCTGCGTGTGGCCCGTCATCGCGGCGAACGCGTCGTTCACGTCGAGCAATTCGAAGCGGTCGGCGGTGACGATCGCGGTGGCGACCGGCGCCATCCGGAACGCCGTCGCGAAGCGTTCCTCGCTCTGCCGCAGCGCGCGTTCGGCCTGCTTGCGCGGCTCGAGATCCATGAACGTGAACAGCATGCACGCCTCGTCGTTCATGTCGATCGGCTGCCCGGCGACCACCACGGCCTTCGTGCCGCCGTCCGCGCGCTTCAGCACGGCCTCCATCTGCGGGATCGTCGCGCCTTCGCCGAGCCGCTCGATCGCGAGGTCGCGCCGCTCGGCCTGGTCGAGCACGTCGATCTCGTACACCGAGCGGCCGAGCACGTCGTCGCGCGCGTGGCCGGTCAGGTCGAGAAAGCCCTGGTTGACCTTCACGTAGCGCAGGTCGTCGAGCCGGCAGATCACGGCCGGCGCAGGGTTCGCGTTGAAGGTGCGCTCGAAGCGTTCCTCGGCGCTCGCCCATTCGGTCGCGTCGTGCAGCACGAGCGCGAGGCAATCGGGCTCGCCGGCCGCGTTCGTCAGCACGAGGCTGCGGATGCGGTGAACCCAGCTCACGGTTTCGTCGGCGGCCGATTCCACTTCGACCGTCACGTCGCTGAACTCCTCGCCCGCGATCACGCGATCCATCGGATAGTGGCCGTCCCGCACCGGATGGTTGTTCCGGTAGCGCAGCCGGAAACGCTCGCGGTAATCGGTGACGGTCGCGCCGAGCGCCTTCAGCTCGGTCACGCCGTGCATCGCGAGCGCAGCCTCGTTCGCCCAGACGATCCGCTGGTCGGGCTCGATCAGGATCACGCCCTCGGTGAGCCCTGCGATGATCTGGTGCAGCTGGCGCCGATCGGTATGCGACTTCAGCGCCTGTTCGTTTACCTGTTCGTTCATCGAATGGTTGTCCCTGTCGTCAGCATGACTGCCGGCCCGGTTGCCGCCACGTCGACACGCGCCGGCCGGCGCGTGTGGCGATGATCGCGTGCCGCACCGGGGCTTGACAGTCGCGAATGCACTATTCGTCATAGTACATGCGCACGGCCTGCCCCACCGTGCGGTGTCCCGCCGATCCCCGAAGCACCCGCTGCACCTGCTTTCCACACGCCCCGGCCGACAGGCGCACCCCCGCCCCCTTCCCGACACCCCGTGCAAACGCACTAGCCGATCAGGTGAATTTGCGCGATGTCCACGCCCGTTTGCATCGGTACGCTGGTACTGCATCGGCGCTCATGCGCTGCCTTCCGAACCGCAGAGGAGAAGCACGATGAAGCTGCATCAGACACCCGATCCGACGCGGCCCGAACCGGCCCCGGACAATCCGCCCGAACCGCCGCCCGGCACCGATCCGCCGGTGCCGCTGCCGCCCGACGTGCCGCGCCCGGACATGCCGCCGCGCGAGCCCGGTTACGACACGCCGATCGCCGGTTGATCCGGGCACGCGCCGTGCTCGGCAGTCAATCCATTCACCACGCCACTCGAAGGAGAACATCAATGAACAAGACCTCGCACCTTTCGACGCTGCTCGCCGCCAGCGCGGCTTTCCTGCTTTGCGCCGCACCGCTCACGAATGCGCAGGCGCAAGCCTCGTCCACCGACAGCGGCATGACGGCCGAATCGAACCAGCCCGTCACCGACACGTGGATCACCACCAAGGTGAAGGGTGAGCTCGCGACCACGGACGGCGTGAAGAGCACTGACATCAGCGTGAAGACGGTCGACGGTGTCGTCACGCTCACCGGCGTGCTGCCGACGAAGGTCGCCGTGAAAAAGGCTATCGCCGTGACACGCGCGATCAAGGGCGTGAAGCACGTCGACGCATCCGGCCTGAAGGCGAAGGCCTGACCTCCCGGCGCGGCATGCCGCCGCGCCTTTTATCCCTGCATGACAAGGAGCACATGATGAACGAGGACAAGATCAAGGGTCAGTGGAAGCAACTCTCGGGCAAGCTGAAGGCCAAGTGGGGCAAGTTGACCGATGACGACCTGAAGGTGGCCGACGGCAATCGCGAGTATCTGGCCGGCAAGATCCAGGAGCGTTATGGCATCGCTCGCGATGAAGCCGAGAAGCAGTTGAAGGAATTCGACCGCGAGCTGTAACGCGATAGCGTTTCCATCGCGCTTCAATGCAACCGCCGCGGCGCCCACGGCGTCGCGGCCACCAGGACAACGACATGGGCAAATACCTGATCGCCTGGCTGCTCGGCGTGCCGGTCGGGCTGCTGGTGCTGTTCTTTCTGATCACGCACGTCTTCTGAGCGTGCCGGCTCGATCAGAGTCGATCAAAACAACTCGTTTTTCAGGGAGATAAACAATGAAATTTCTTTCGATCTCGGTCGCCTGCATCGCCTTGATGACCGCTTCGATCCCGGGATTTGCGGCAGGGTGCCTGAAGGGCGCGGCCGTGGGCGGCGTCGCCGGCCATGTCGCGGGGCACCACGGGGCAGTGGGCGCGGCCGCGGGCTGCGCGATCGGCCACCACCACGCGGCAAAGAAAGCGAAGGCGGCAAGCGCGGCAACGGCCGCGTCGCAATAAACGCTTCGACGGGGCCGGCGGACGTTCGCCGGAACCGCCGGCGTTGCGCCGCGCGCCGGAGGCCGCAGGTAAAGGCGTGACCGCCGGATTTACAAAAATTTCGCCAATCCAGAGGAAAAATCGTTCATGGATATGCATGGCTTGATCATATGGCTGGTCATCGGCGCCATCGCCGGCTGGCTTGCGGGCGTGCTCGTCAAGGGCGGCGGTTTCGGCCTGCTCATCGACATCGTCGTCGGAATTCTGGGCGCGGTGATCGGCGGCTGGCTCGCCGGCGTGCTCGGGATCGGCTTCAGCGGGATCCTCGGGTCGATCGTCATCGCCCTCATCGGTGCGGTGATCCTGTTGCTCGTGATTCGCCTGTTCAACCGCGCAATGTGACGGGTCATCGAGCGCGCCGGCGAAGCGCCCCGTCAAAAAACTTCACAATGACAGGTTCGACGCCATGACGGACGAGCCCGGTGTTCAACACCGGGCTCGCGACACTTAGTGCCCCTTGTAGAGTTCGAGCAACTGGCTCTGCAAGGCCGTCATGTCCTTGTCATGCTGCATCTGCAGCTTCGCCATCGCTTCGTTGTGCCGCATTTCCATCGCCATCATCTTTTGCTGGATGCCGATGGCCTGAGTACGCTGCTCGGGCGCGAGCTTGTCCATCATCATCATGGTCCAGTCGCTGGTATGCGACATGTAGGTGCCGCTGCGACCAATGCCGCCACCGTCTGCCTGTGCCGCACCCGCAACGAGCAGGAACGGAAGGGCGCCACACAGCATGAGCTTGCGAATCGGGTTCATCCGGGTTCTCCTGTCAAGAAAGGACGTCGGGAAGCGCCCGTGTCGCATGCACGGGTTTCCTGAGCGTGTGTCATGAACTGCCAGCTGACCTCAAGGCCTCGTCCAATCCATCGACCCGATGATCGAAAGGCGTCTCCGTGATACGTGCTGCGACGAATCGGCCGATGAATGCTGGTTCGACTGGCGAGACGTTTGTCGTCCCATACCGGCGGATATGACACGGCTCGATGAGATTTTCGGAGGCGCGTGATCCCGCGCGTCCGGCCGTGGCATCCGTGACGACCCTTCCCCGAAATGACAAACGCCCTGCATTCGCAGGGCGCTTCATGCCGCGGTTCGTGCGTGCGCCGGCCGATCGGTCGCGGCCGGTGCAGCCCCCGCTGTCCTGTCGTTACTTCGCCGCGTTCGCCGTCATCTTGAAGATGCCCTGCGCGTTGCCCGCATCGAAACGCAGGTCGGTCACCCAGCGGCGCGCCGCCTGGTCGAACGTGCGCTTGCGCGTGATGAACTCGTAGAACGAACCGGGCACGTTGCGCTTCACCGTGCCGCCGTCGCGCGTACGGAATTCGCGTTCGACGGTATCCGCGCGATACGCGGTCTGGAACACCCGGCCCGAGCGCGAGCGCTCGACTTCCGGCTTCATCGGCCGGCCCTTCGCCTTCTCGTCGTCGGACAGCTTGAACACGTCGGCGACGCGGTCGGTCGCGTGGTTGAACGCGTTGCCTTCGGTCGCGATCCACGCCATTTCCGCCGATTCGAGCAGCAGCGTTTCGTAGTCGAGTTCGTTCGGCAGGTCGTGCTGGCGCGAGAACGCGCCGACGATCTCCGGCAGCAGCGCGTGCGCGGCCTCCAGCGGCAGCCAGCCTTCGCGCTCGACTTCCCACAGCAGCGCGACGGCCGCCGGCGATAGCGGATCGCGCGACGTGCTCACGACGTTCGTCACGGCCTGCTGGAATTCCTTCGAGAAACGCTCCGGGTGCAGTTCGCTGACGAAGAACTGCGCGATTTCGTCCGGTGCGTCTTCATGCGCATACGCGCGGCCGGTCATGCCGAGCTTGTCGAGCGGGTAACGGCCGTTCAGGCGAAAGCCGAGCGGACGCAGGATGCGCGTGAACGCGGCCTCGCCCGGCGGCAGCGCGCCGGTGTGCGGCCAGCGCACCGTGCGCAGCGCGCCGTGGTCGAAATAGACCGAGCCGCCGCTTTCGACCGCTTCGGCCGTGTACGCGCGGCCGTTCGCCGACCGTTCGAGCAGCCCTTCGAACAGCGCCATGTTCATCGCCTGCGCGATTTCCGCGCGCGTCACGACGCCGTCCTCCCATTCTTCGAGGATGGCCGGCATGTTCAGGGTCGAGAACAGGGCGTCGGTCTTCGCCTGTCCCAGCAGCTTCGTCAGCAAGCTCTCGATATTCGGATTGCGCATCAGGATTCTCGTCTCGGGGGACCGCCGGCAAACGTGCCGGCAACTCGTCGGCCGGCCGCCCCGCGGGCGCCTGACCTTGCGTGGAGAGCATTATTCAAAGGGTTGCAGCCGGGCGTAAAGCGAGATTAAATTGATATGTGATGAGTTTTTGGAATTATCAGCCGCTGCCCTGCTCCGCATTCCGCCTTGTGCCGTACGGGCCTGATCGTCAGACGAATCGAACATCATGCGTAAATTCAAGATCCCCAACATGGGCGCGCTCGTGGCTTTCGAAGCCGCCGCGCGCCACGAAAGCTTCACGCACGCGGCCAAGGAGCTGTTCCTGACCGAGAGCGCGGTATCGCGCCAGATCGCGACGCTGGAAGCGAGCCTCGGCGTGCGGCTGTTCGCCCGCGTGAAGCAGCGCGTCGTGCTCACGCGCGCCGGCAAGCTGTACGGCACCCAGGTGCGCCGCGCGCTGGAAGCGCTCGACCGCGACACGCTGTCGATCATCGCGCACGGCAGCGGCGGCGGCTACCTGGAGCTGGCGGTGCTGCCGACCTTCGCGTCGCACTGGCTGATCCCGCGCATCAAGAGCTTCTACGACCGCACGCCCGACGTGCGCGTGAACATGGGCAGCCGCACCGACCTGTTCTCGTTCGAGGACACCCACTTCGAGGCCGCGATCCACTACGGCAAGCCGACCTGGCCCGGCACGTCGTCCGACTACCTGTTCGGCGAGGAAGTCGTGCCGATCTGCTCGCCGGCGTTGCTCGACGGGCCTGTGCACAACGTCGAGGACCTGCTCGCCTACCCGCTGCTGCACTCGACGACGCGCCCCGGCGCGTGGGCGCAGTGGTTCGAGACGCACGGCGTCGAGGACATCCGCACGATGCAGGGCGTGCGCTACGAGCTGCACACGATGCTGATCAGCGCGGCCGCGGCCGGGCTCGGCATCGCGCTCGTGCCGAAATTCTTCGTCGAGGAACAGCTGCAGCAGCTCGGGCTGGTGGTGCCGTGCGATGCGGCAACCGTCGGCGATTCCGCGTACTACCTCGTGTATCCGACGGAGCTCAGCCACAGCAAGCCGCTGGAGCTGTTTCGCGGCTGGCTGCTCGAGCAGGCGAGCGCGTATGCATCGCCGGATCCCGATGCGGATGGCGACGATCTGGAGGACGACGAGGACGTCGAGTAACGGCGCGGTCGCGCCCGCCTTATGGCGCGGCGGCCTCGCACGCATGTCGCGTCGGCGGGCTGGCCGTCACGACCTTCACCAGCCGCGCATGATCGGGCTCCTCCAGCCCCGGGCACACGGTTTCCAGATCGCGAATCACGAGCGTCGCACGCCCGTCGAAGCGGCACACGTCTTCGGGTTGCGCCGCCGGCAGCCGCAGACTGCGCCGAGCATCGCGCTGGTTCGTGAACCGGATCACCCCCGCGCGTTGCGAACGGTCCGGCAGGCGCCGCGCCGATGCGTCGTCCTCCTCGAACCACACGTCCTCCCCACTCTCTTCGTCGCCGTAATCCACCGCGTAACGGCCCGACAACGTGATCGCCCGGCCGACGTACACCGAATGGCATTCGGGTTCGGCGTCGGCCGGGATCGTCTGCGCGTGCGCCGCGGCCGCGCCGCAAGCCAGCCACAACACGGCGCACAGCACGCGGGCGCGGCCGGTCAGGTTCGATACATCAATCGATTGGCGGATCATCGGCAGTGAGGGGCGGGTCATCATGACGAAGCCCCGCATTGTCACCCGGCGCATGCCTCACGTGCATTACATGTGCCACTTCACCGTGGCGGTCAGCGTGCGCGGGTCGCCGGGCATGTTGTACAGATCCGCATTGCCGTGCGCGGCGATGAAGTAGCGGCGATTGAACAGGTTGTCGAGCGTGAGCGTCACGTCGACTTTCTTGCTGCGATAGCCGGCGCCCAGGTTGAACACGGTGAACGACGGCAGCGTGACGAGATCGCTCGCCGACGTGTAGCGCGCCGACTGGAACTGCATGCCGGCCGCCGCGTAGAAGCCGTACGGCAGCTCGCGCTTCACCCACAGGTTCGCGCTGTGGCGCGGCATCAGCCCCGGCGTGTTGCTCGACACCGCGACGCCGGCCGCCGTCGATTGCGCCGAGCCGTCGACCGTTCCGTTCAGGTACGCGTAGCCCGCATACACCGACCACTTCGGCGCGATCTCGCCGGTAAAGCCGAGTTCCATCCCGTGCACGTGCTGCGTGCCGATCGGCAGCGCATAGCCGGGATTCGCCGGGTCGCCGATCTGCTGGTTGGTCTGGCGCATGTCGAACAGCGCGACGCTGGCCGTCGCCTTGCCGCCGAGGTCGAAGCGCGAGCCGACTTCATACGCGGTGGTCTTCTGCGGCGCGAGCGCGGCGCCGTTCGAGAATGCGCCCGAGCTGATCAGCGTATCGGCCAGCGGCGAGAACGACTGGCTGAACGAGCCGTACAGCGTCAGCCAGTCGAGCGGTTCGTAGATCAGGCCGACACGCGGGCTCCACGCGTGATCGGTGCGATCGAGGTTGACGTTCGACGACGTGTAGTCGTGACGGATCTGGTTCAGGTAGTCGAAGCGCAACCCCGCGAGCACCTTCCAGTGCTCGGTCAGCGAGATCAGGTCCTGCGCATAGACGCCCGCGAGCCCGACGACGGTCGATGCGTTCGTCTTCGCCCGTGCGCCGGTCGGCACGCCGGGCAGCACCACCTGCTGCGGATTGAACAGATCGTAGGTCGCGACCTTCGACACGCTGTAGATCGTGTCGAACTTCTGCTGCTGCGACAGTTCGAGCCCGTACAGCAGCTCGTGACGCATGCCGAACAGCGACGTCTTCTGCGTGAGTTCGAACAGGCCGTCGATGCCGTGGTCGGTGCGCTGGCGCGTCGATTGGTCGAGCGTGACGACCGGATGCGCGGCCGTCTTGATCGGCTCGTACGTGACGTAGTTCTTGCGTTCGAGCGAGAAGTCGTACGCGCGGATCGCGCCGTGGAACGACAGCGAATCGTTGAAGCGATGATCGAGCGACACCGTCGCGCTCTTCGCGGAGACGTCGTTGTACGAACTGTTCGCCGCGTCGGCCGAGCCGTAGAACGTGTTGATCGGCACGTCGACCGGCCGGCCGAGATACGCGGGCAGCCCCTGGTCGGACGTGCGGCGGTCGTGCAGGTAGTCGAATTCGACGTTCAGCACCGTGTTGCTGTCGAGCTTGAACTGCGCGGACGGCGCGATCGCCTGGCGGTTGAGCTGGAACTGGTCGCGGAAGCTGTTCGAGTTTTCGGCCGCGCCGGTGATGCGGAAACGCGCCGCGTCGTTCGCATTCCAGCCGAGGTCGAATTCGCCGCGCCGCTCGCCGCGCGTGCCGAGCGTCACGCCCACGTCGCGCACCGGGTTCGCTTCCGGCCGCTTCAACACGCGATTCACGATGCCGCCCGCCGAGCCGCGGCCGTACAGCACGGCCGCCGGCCCCTTCAGCACTTCGACGTGATCGACGTTCGACAGGTCGCGATAGTAGAGCGCATCGTCGCGGATGCCGTCGACGTACTGGTCCGTGATGCTGTTGAAGCCGCGGATCGTGATCTGGTCGCGCTGGCCGTCGCCGACCGAGAAGCCGACGCCCGGCACGTTGCGCAGCGCATCCTGCATCGACGTCGCGTTCTGGTCCTCGATCACCGCGTGCGGCACGACGTTCACCGTCTGCGGTACGTCCATCAGCGACATGTCGGTCTTGGTGGCGGCACGCGAGCGGCCGCCGTCGTACGACGCATGCTCGGCGGTCGCCTTGACCGAGATCGCGGGCAAGGTCGCCGCGGCGTCGCTCGCCTGTGCGAAGGAGGTGCGTGCGCCGGCCAGCGACGTGGCGATCAGCAGCGCATGGCAGGCGCTCTTGTTGAGTTTCATCGTTGAAGTAGAGGCTGAGGGAAAACGGCGAACGGAAACGCAGCCGGCCAACGCGCGAACCACGCGGTGAATCGGGCTGGCGACAGACTTTCCGTGAACAAGCAGCGGCGCGCAGGGATCGCCTCGTCGCGCCGACGGGCCGTGAACGGCCGGCGCGGGTGGCAGCCGGCCGGCAGGACCGGCACGAAAGAGGCCATGACGCTCCGTCACGGCTCGTAACGGAGCGAAATATTAAACGAGAATGATTCGTGTTTTTAGTTAATTTTTAACGTGTCGCCTGCCCGCAACGTGCAGGCGCGTGGCGCTCTGCATTCCTGACGAACACCTTTCTGTTTTATCCCTTTACGCGATTTGCCGTAAACAAAACGAAAGAAATTCTTCGCCCGCATCAGGTGACGAAGGGCCAGGTAACAGGCGGGATTCGGGAGACGACGACGAAAGGACTGGAGAGGATCACGAAGCATCCGTCGAAGCGAACGGCGCATATTCGAAGTCCGGTGCGCGCCGGACCGGGCAACCCCGACCCGGCGCTCCGGGCAGCCGACCTCGCATCGGCAGCGCGGCGGACCTTCTTTCGTTCTTCACTACATATGCTCTCAGGCTCACTTCATTTTTTTCTTCGCCGCGCCGGGCCATTATCCGCTGAAACCGGCCCGTTTGAAACGTTTGCGCGTGCTGTTGGCGCCTTATACCAAGGATTCGGAAACAGTCTTTCCAAATGCTTTCAACGCCTGTGGGACGGTTCGGCAATTCTTGCATTCGCGCCGGCGTTCCTTTTTAATGGAACTGGTTCCAATCGTTGAATCGGTCAGGGCCAAGCGTGACGTGTCGTCGTCCGCGCGTCATGATGCCGATTCAGGATCGAGGATCTCCCCGCTCAGGATTCGCATCGCCCGTCCTTCCCGGACACCCCGTCAAACGAGACCGTCATGCCCGATTCCGCCTCCCTGCAGCAGCTGTTTCCCGCCTTTCAGGACATCCCCGCCGAGTACAGGCTCGCCTCGCCGATTCACCAGCGCGTGTCGCTCGTCGACGGCGCGTTACGGCCGTGGGACGGTGCGACCAAGACCGTGCTGTCGCCCGTGTGCGTGCGACAGGCGGACGGCAGCGTCGAGCAGGTCGAGATCGGCAGCTACCCGGTGATGGGCGAAACGGAAAGCGACGCGGCGCTCGACGCCGCGGTGCGCGCGTACGACGCCGGCCGCGGCGAGTGGCCGACGATGAAAGTCGAGCAGCGCATCGCGTGCATGCAGGACTTCATCAAGCGGATGGTCGCGCAGCGCGAGCTGGTGGTGAACCTGATCATGTGGGAGATCGGCAAGAGCCTCGCCGATTCGCAGAAGGAGTTCGACCGCACCGTCACGTACATGACGCAGACGATCGACGCGCTGAAGGAGCTCGACAACGCGAATTCGCGCTTCGTGATCGCCGAAGGCACGATCGGCCAGATCCGCCGCACGCCGCTCGGCGTCGTGCTGTGCATGGGCCCGTACAACTATCCGCTGAACGAAACGTTCGCGACGCTGATCCCCGCGCTGCTGATGGGCAACACCGTGGTGTTCAAGCCGCCGCAGTACGGCACGCTGCTGTTCGAGCCGCTGCTCGAAGCGTTCCGCGACGCGTTCCCGAAGGGCGTGATCAACACGATCTATGCGCCGGGCGCGGTGGTCGTGCCGCATATGCTCGCGTCGGGCAAGATCAAC
Source organism: Burkholderia sp. HI4860 (assembly GCF_002223045.2). Classification (NCBI taxonomy): domain Bacteria; kingdom Pseudomonadati; phylum Pseudomonadota; class Betaproteobacteria; order Burkholderiales; family Burkholderiaceae; genus Burkholderia; species Burkholderia sp. HI4860. Next base: position 336,375 of record NZ_NKFO02000001.1, read on the forward strand.
GTGCTCGCGCTGATCGGGTCGAGCAAGGTGGCCGACCACCTGAAGAAGCAGCACCCGAAGTCGCACCGGCTGCGCGCGATCCTCGGCCTCGACGCGAAGAACGCGGCGATCGTGCTGCCCGACGCCGATCTCGACCTCACCGTGAAGGAATGCCTGCTCGGCGCGCTGTCGTTCAACGGCCAGCGCTGCACCGCGCTGAAGATGCTGCTCGTGCATCGCTCGATCGTCGACGAATTCCTGAAGCGCTTCACCGCCGCGCTCGAACAGCTGAAGATCGGCATGCCGTGGGAGAAAGGCGTCAGCATCACGCCGCTGCCGGGCATGCATCGCACGGCCTACATGACGGATGCGATCGACGACGCGAAGGCCAAGGGCGCGCAGGTCGTCAACCATTCGGGCGGCGAGTTCAGCAAGACGCTGTTCTATCCGGCTGTCGTGTACCCGGTGTCGGAAGGGATGAAGCTGTATCGCGAGGAACAGTTCGGGCCGATCATTCCGGTGGCGACGTTCGACGACGTGGAAACCGCGCTCGACTACGTGACGACGTCGGATCACGGCCAGCAGGTCAGCATCTTCGGTTCCGATCCGGCGCAGATCGGCGCGCTGGTCGATCCGCTCGTGAACCAGGTGTGCCGCGTGAACATCAACTGCCAGTGCCAGCGCGGGCCCGACGTGTTCCCGTTCGCGGGCCGCAAGGATTCGGCGGAAGGCACGCTGTCGGTGAGCGACGCGCTGCGCGCGTTCTCGATCCGCTCGATGGTCGCGGCAAAGCAGACCGACAGCAGCAAGCAACTGCTCGATTCGATCGTGTCGGATCATTACTCGAAGTTCATCAATACGGGTTTTATTTTCTGAAGCGCGCCGTTCGTAAAAAAGCCGCTGCACACACCCGTGCAGCGGCTTTTTAACGCCTGCGCGTCACTACGCCCGAACCGGGAACGTCAACGCGTCGAGTTCCAGCGGCCCACCGGTCAGCTGAACCGGGCCTTCATCGCCGATCAGCACCGTATCGGAATGACGGAAGCCACCGACACCCTCGATATAGATGCCCGGCTCGATCGTCAGGCACATCCCCTTCTCGATCGGCCGGTCGTAGCCTTCGGCGAAGAACGGCGCCTCGTGCGCGGTGACGCCCATTCCGTGCCCCGTCCGGTGCAGCAGCCGGTCGCCCATTCCCGCGCGGCGGAAATAGTCGTTGACCTTGCGATCGACGTCGCTCAGCAGCGCGCCGGGCACCGCCACGTCGAACGCGAGCCGCCGCCCTTCCGACATCACGTCGAACGCGCGTCGCGCCGCGTCAGGCACGCGGCCGAGGAAGAAGGTCCGCTCGACTTCCGCGCCATAGCCGTTCATCACCGCATTGACGATCGACACGTGCGGGCCGCCCTCCTCCATCCGCATGTCGATGTTGCTGAAGTTGTGCGGATCGTGCGACACGCTGCCCGGCTGGAACACCGCGACGATGCGCGTCGCCAACGGGTTCAGCGTCGGATCGTCGGCCAGCAGCCGCTGCATGATGAAGCCGCGAATGCGCGACGACACCTCCGCCATCCCGAGGCCCGGGCGCGCTTCGTTCAGCAGCAGGTTGTGCGCATCGGTGGCGATCCCGCACGCATACACGTGGCGGCCGATCTCGTAGTCGGACTTGATCATCCGCACGTCGTCGATGATGTCGATGCATACGCGCTCGCCCGGCGTCTGCGCATAGACCTGCAACGGACACACCGATTCGACGCCGACACGCTCGCCCGCCCCGAACAGCGCCTTGAACCGGTCGCTCCATTCGCGCCTGGCCGGCGCCGGAAATTCGAAATACGGAATCAGCTCGAGTTCGCCGATCGAGCGCGTCCGAACATGCGGCTGCTCGAGCTGCGGCACGACGAACTGCGGCGGGCCGCTGCGCGAAATGACCAGCACGAACGGCCGCTCGTGGACGATGTTCGCGAAGTTCGTCAGGTAGTAGATGTTGTCCGGCGAGAACGCCACATAGCGATCGAGGCCGGCTTCCGCCATGCGGGCGCGCACGCGCTCGAGGCGTCCTTTGAGTTCCGCCTCGCTGGGCGGCGCAAACGTAGGGGTGAATTCCATGCGTGACTTCTCCTGTTGAGGGTGACGGGGCGGCCGATCATTTCTACGCCTCCATAGAGCGACATTTCATTCGTTATCCTCTATTTCAACGCTACGGATCGAAACCGAATCCGGCTCGCTTATTCGCTCGGCATGCGTCGAAACCCGAGCAGCGCGACCAGGCTCACGACCGACATCGCGACGATGTACAGCGCCGGCGACGCCTTGTTGTGCGTGGTCGCGATCAGCCACGTGACGATCAATGGGGAAAAGCCGCCGAAGACCGTCGTCGGGATGTTGTACGACACCGCGAGCCCGGTGCTGCGCACCGCGGCCGGGAACGCGCGCGCGGCCAGCGCGGGCACCAGCCCGACGAGCACGCCCATCGGCGCAGCGGCGGCGGCCTGCATGATCAGCAGGTTGCGCAGCGACGGACTGGCGATGACCCACATATAGAGCGGCAGCGTGATCGCGGACAGCACGACGATCGCGGCGGCGACCATCGCGACCGGCCGACGCCAGACGTCGCCGAGCAGGCCCGCGAGCGGCGCGATCGCGACCATCACGATGCCGGCGACCGTCGTGCTCATGAACGGCGCGGACATCGGCAACCCGAGCTGCTTCACCGCGAACGTCGGCATGTAGATCAGGTACATGTAGAACGCGGCGGTACTGACGATCGTCACGCCGATCGCCGCGAGGAACGACGCGAGGTGCTCGCCGAACAGGCGCTTGAGCACCTGCGCGACCGGCAGCGCTTCGCCGTGCACGAATGCATCGGTTTCCGACACGCTCCTGCGGATGTAGAAGCCGACCGGGCCGATCAGCAGCCCGACCACGAACGGCACGCGCCAGCCCCAGCTTTCGAGCTGATGCGGGCTGAGCGACGTCGTCAGGATCGTGCCGATCGTGCCGCCCAGCACGATGGCCAGCATCGTGCTCGCCATCTGCAGGCTCACGAAGAAGTTGCGCCGATGCGGCGGCGCCTTTTCCGCGAGGAACGCGACGGTGCTGCCGAATTCTCCCGATGCCGCGAAGCCCTGCACGAGCCGCGCCAGCACGAGGATCGTGGCGCCGAGCCAGCCGGCCTGCGCATACGGCGGCGCCACCGCGATAGCAGCCGTGCCGGCCAGCATCAGCCAGATCGTGACGGACATCGCCGCCTTGCGGCCGTACCGGTCGCCGTACAGCCCGAGCACGACACTGCCGAGCGGCCGCACGACGAACCCCACGCCGAAGGTCGCCGTCGCGAGCAACAGCGATCCGACCGGCCCGGCCACCGGGAAAAACAGCCTCGCGATCACGCTGGCGAAATAGCCGTAGATCACGAAGTCGAACCATTCGAGCGCGTTGCCTGCCGCGGCCGCCGCGACGTTGCGCATCGTGCCTGCCCGTTCCGACGGCTGCGCCGCAGCCGAAAGGCGATCGAGCGCGATGGCGCCCGCCGGATTCACTGCATCCTCTTTCATCGTCTGTCTCCTCCCGCTGCTGGCTGCAGTGGTTTCGTGCTCATGTTCGATGCGCACCGTTACCGCGTCCAACGGATTTCCAGAATATGATCATCACCAACGTGAATAACGGTGCGAGCGCGGCGCGCGACTTCGTCGCGGCGCCAGCCAGCTCTCAGCAAGGGCAAACGCGACCTTGCGCGAACGGCCCGCGGCCCGGACACTTGCCGCCACGACGTTCCGGCTCCCGACGTCACGCGCGGGATGCCGGCACCCGAATGGGAGATGTGCGATGAAGGATGTGTTCCGCCAGCTCGACCTCAACCTGCTGCGTGTGTTCGCGGCATTGATGGCCGAAGGCAACGTCACGCGCGCCGCCGAACGGCTGGCGCTTTCACAGTCGGCGGTCAGCAATGCGCTGCGCAGGCTGCGCGAGTCGCTCGACGACGTGCTGTTCGAGAAAACCGTCTCCGGTGTGCGGCCGACCGCACGGGCGCGCGAGCTGTGGTCGGCGGTCCAGCCGCACTTCGACGCATTGAAGCAGGCGATCTCGCCCGACCAGTTCGACCCGCACGAACATCGGGGCACCTTCACGATCGCGATGTCGGACTACTCGGTCGAGCGCATCATGCCGCGCCTCGCGCAGTACATGGGCACGCATGCGCCGTCGATGCGGATCGAACTCACGCCGTTCAGCGTCGCCGACTTGCCGGGCATGTTCGACCGCGGCGGCGTCGACCTCGCGATCGGCGGCTACCTGAACGACTCGAGCCCGAGCAGCGGCGTGCGCACGCACGAGATGTGGCCGATCCACTGGAGTTGCCTGATGCGCAAGGATCACCCGCTCGCGAAGGGGCCGCTCACGCTGAAGCGCTTTCTCGCGGCGCGGCATCTCGACGTCGGGTTTTCCGGCATGCGGGTGCCGGTGTACGACAGCCTGCTCTCCGCGCACGGCCTGCAGCGCAATCTCGTCCTCACGCTGAATGCGTACTCGCCCGCGCTGGCGATCATCCGCGAATCGGACTTCATCGGCGTGCTGCCAACCACGCTGCTCGATCTGTCGATCCACGAAAAGGAACTGGTGTCGCGGCAACCGCCGGTGCGCATGCCCGCGCGGCCTTACTGCGTGATCTGGCATCAGCGTTGGGACAGCCATCCCGCGCACCGCTGGCTCCGGCAGACGATCGTGTCGCTGTTCACGCGTCCGGCGGAGCAGCCGGGTAATGCCGTGCGTTCGACGGCCCGGCGCACCAACCGCTAGACGCGCGGGCCTGCCGCGTCAGACGTTCGACACCAGCAGCCTGATCCCCGCCACGCCGAACACGACGGCAAGACACGCTTCCATCGCACGCCGGCCGCGCACGTACAGCCGGCGCGCGCCGTCCATCGAGAACACGAGCGCGTAGCCGCCGAACACCAGGCACCCGATCACGATGCAGCCCGGCACGACGGCGCCGTGCGACGCGCCCGCGCCGTTCGACGACAGCGCGACGATCGATACCCACACGAGGATCGCTTTCGGATTGGTCAGGTGCAGCATCGCGCCGCGTACATAGAAGCGCGACAGCCGCTGCTCGCCCGCAGCGTTCGTCGACGCCGCCGCGTTGCCGGACCACGCCGTGCGCCCCGACTTGAACGCGAGCCACAGCAGGTACAGCCCGCCGAAAACCTTGATCGCGACCAGCAGCTTCGACCACGCGAGCAGCGCGGCCGACACGCCGAGCGCCGCCACCGTCGCCCAGCACATCGACCCGGAAATGACGCCGAGCGCGAACGCGAGCGCCGCCTTGCGGCCCTGGTTCGCGGCGACCGACATGATCGCGAGATTGCTCGGCCCGGGGCTGGCCGTCCCGATGAAATAAGCCGTGTAGGCCAGCAGCAGGTTGGCCGAGAAGAAGGCGTGGACGCTCATGTCGAACCTCGCAGGGATGATCGGGGCATTGTTGGCAAACGCGCGCCGTCTGCCCATGGACAATTGGCCGACAAATCGCTGGGCCAGTTGGACGGGGCGCGCAACCGCGTCGCCACGAGTCAATCCGTCTCGGATTTGAAACACCCGTCACATTCGCCGGCAGCTTTCGCCGAGCATGGCGGACGTCCTGTCCTGCCGCTTGCGCCGGGCCGCACGCTTGACAGGCGCAGGCGGCACGCGCGGGCCGGCCCGTTTCGTCAGATGGCCGGGGAACGCGCCACGCAATTTATCCCGGCGTTACGTTACATCCGTGAAGCATTTCGCGTCGGCGAGCCGCTCCGCGGACTCGATGTGCATCGCGCCGCGCCGGTAGACCGCCTCCTCGGTCCCCTCCGCCCCCCAATACCGGCGGGACTCGCGGCCCGCGTCGCGTCGCGGCTCAACAATACTCAACAATCGTCTCGCGCCGCTGGTACGAAACCTGCATCCCGTTCAGGTAACCACCGCGCCGCTCTCCGCGCGGACACGAACCCACCTCGGGCGCATCCAGCGGACACGCCCGAACGATCCGAGCAAGTAACGAGGCCCTTCATGGATGCACTGCCCAATTCGTCCGACACGTCGTTCCAGCTCTTTCTCGCGAAGGTGCTCGAACAGCCGTTGCCCGACTGGACCGAAAAACAGCAGATGGAACTCGAGATGGCACGCTCGCTGTCCACCGAAATGGTTCAACTCGCCGAGGACATGCGCGGCCGCACGCCCGATCTCGCGCGCTGCCTCGTGCTGCTCCGCTACGCGAAGGTGCTCGACTTCATGCTGACGTCGCTCGCCGCGCACCGCGACATTCATCCGCAGACGCTGCGCACGCTGTTCCGGCTCGCGAACCTGAAAGTCGACGATGCGTATCCGGCCTGAGCCGGCGCACTGCATCGGCTGCCGCGGGCGTCACGCACCGCCGCGGCGGCCCTTCCCCGATTCGCGGCACACGCATGCCCGATGACCTCGCCGCATGATCCCCCGGAACCGGCGATCCCGACTGGCCCGCGCACTCGGCGCGTTCGTGAAACACGACGGCCGCGACGCGCAGAAGCCGCTCGACCCGAACGATCGCCGCGACGATCGCGACGGCGAGCGGACGATGCGGCGCGTGTCGCCGGCCGACCTGTCCGATCCGCTGGCCGACGCTGACGGCAGCGCCGACGACGCCGAGACTGAGGCCGAGGCCGAAGCCGGTTTCGCCGATGTGAGACGCACGCCGTGAACGCTGTCGATTTCGACCGGATCTGGCCGGCCATCTGCGAAACCCCTGCCTGGTCCGTGACGAAAGGCCAGGGCAGTTTTCTCACGTTCGAATTCGGGCAACCCGCGCTGCATGTGCGGGAGCCGCTCGCCGGCTCGCCCGGCCTGTCCGCGACGGCGCGGGACAGGCTCGCATCGCGGCACGTGACGGTGGCCGGCAACGGGCACCTGTGGATTTGCTACTGCCATTGGTCGATCGCGCTCGACGGCCACGAGCTCGCGCACAGCGAATCCCGATCCGGCGACATCGCGGCCGCCGCGCAACGGCTCGACGGGCAGATCCTGCAGTCGGTCACGCCCGGTGCCCAGCCGGGTTCGTGGACGTTCGATTTCGACCTCGGCGGCAAGCTGACGACCTGGCCGTACGGCGACGATCCGGCCGACGAACAGTGGCATCTGTACGACCGGCGCTCGGGCAACGTGCTGACCGCCCGCGCCGACGGCACCTGGTCGTATGGCCCGGCGAACCTGCCGCCCGGCAGCGAATCGTTCGGCGCCGAATAGCCGCCCGCGTGCTTTCGTCCGCTTCCGGCAGCGCGCCGGGCTGATGCCGTGCATCAGCGTGGCGGACGGCCCCGCCCCGCAAACGGAGGTACAATCGCGCGCCATGAACGCACTTCGCCGCTTCCTGCTCCGCCAAGGCGTCGCGCGACAGCTTCTGTGGGGGATCCTCCTCGTGACGCTGCTGTCCCGCGCGCTGATGTCGGGCGCCGTGATGCTCGATCCGGACGGTCCGGATGCGGGCTCGGTGGTGCTGTGTTCGGGCCGCGGCCCGCTGATCGTCAACGTGGCCGCGCTGGCGGCCCGTTTCGATGCCGGCGCGCCGATCACACCGGCCAACGACGCGCTCGCGCTCGCCGATGCGCTCAAGCATGACGGGCATGCCGACAACACGGCGTCGTCTGGCAGCGGCGACAGCCTGTGCGCATTCGGCGCCGCGCTGTTCACCGCGCTCGCGTCGTTCGTGCTGCTGGTGCTGCTGTTTCCGGCCGCCACGCCACGGCGCTTCCGGATTCAGGTCGACCGTATTCCCGTCGTGCGATCGATCTTCGACGATCGCCCACCCTCCCGCGCCCCTCCGCTGTTCTGCTGACGGTTCCGCCCCGCGGCTCGTGCACGTCGACGTGCGCGGGCCTGCATGCCGTTCGTCTCACACGACCTGATTCAAGCGTTCACCCGCCTGCCCGCCTCGCGCGGGCGACGCCGTCATGCGCCGCTTCCGCGCATGGCGCCGCGCCGCCCGTTTCGTCGATGCCGGCCGGCGGGCGCGACGCGCGTTGACGCCCGCCGGCCCGTGCCGGCGTGGCCGCTCAACGAACCCGAGGAGCTGACACCATGTCGACCACCGTCGAACGGGCGATCTCGCCCGCCCAATCCGCCCACGCCGGCTACCGGACGCTCTGGCGCTGGCACTTCTATGCCGGCCTGTTCGTCATGCCGTTCCTGGTGGTCCTCGCGATCACCGGCACGCTCTATTGCTTCCAGCCGCAGATCGAGCCGCTGCTGTATCCGCACCGGCTCGTCGTCGAGCCGCGCGCCACGCCGCGGCTCGATGCCGACACACTGCTCGCGAGCGCGCGCACCGCGATGCCGGCCAGCGCGACGCCGGTGTCCGTGCAGGTCTCGACCGCACCGGACCGCAGCGCCGAATACGTGTTCCGGCTGCGCGACGGCAGCCGCGAGAGCGTGTACGTGAACCCGTACGACGGCAGCGTGCTCGGCACGCTGAGCGTCGAGAACCGCTTCATGCAGATCGACCGGATGCTGCATCGCAAGCTGCTGCTCGGCAAGACGGGCGAGTTGCTGATGGAGCTCGCCGCGTGCTGGACTTTCGTGATGATCGGCACCGGCATCGCGCTGTGGTGGCCGCGCGGCGCGACGCGCGTCGGGCAGGCGCTGCGCCCCGACCTGTCGCTGCGCGGCCGGCCGCTGTGGAAGAACATTCACGCAACCGCCGGCATCTGGCTCGCGGCCGGCACGATCGCGTTCATCCTGACGGGGCTGCCGTGGTCGGGCTCGTGGGGCAAGAACTTCAAGGCGCTGGCCGCGACCGTGAACCTCGGCGCGCCGGAAGGCGCATGGGGCGGCGGATCGGTACGCTCGACGCGCCCCGGCTCCGCCGCGGCGCCCGCACCTGCCCAGGCTGCCGCGCCGGCCGGCCATCACCACGACTCCGGCGAGTCGATGCCGGGGATGGTGATGGACGACCTGCCGTTGCCGCAAACGCCGTGGGCGGTCGGCAACGTGCCCGTCCCGCATTCGCCGTCGGCGCCGACGCCGGCACCGCTGCCGCTGGCCCGCGCGATCGCGATCGTCGCGGGTCTCGGCGTGACGAGCGGCTACACGCTCGCGCTGCCGTCCGGCGCGGACGGCGTGTTCACCGCGTCGTACTTCCCGGACGACCCGAAAGCCGAGCGAACGATCTACCTCGACCAGTACAGCGGGGCCGTGCTGAAGGACATCCGCTATGACGACTACGGCGCGGTATCGCGCGCCGTGTCGTACGGCACGGCGCTGCACATGGGCCGCTATTTCGGGCTCGCGAACCAGATCGTCTGCGCGGTGCTGTCGCTCGGGCTGGCCGCGATGGCCGTCACGGGCACCGTGATGTGGTGGAAGCGCCGCCCGGCTCGCAAGTTGGGCGCGCCGTCGCGCGAGCGCGGCGCGCCGCCGATGCGCGGCTGGATCGCAGGGCTCGTGCTGCTCGGCATCGTCTTCCCGCTGATGGGTGCGACGATCGCCGCGGTCTGGTTGATCGACCGTCTGCTGTTCGGCCGTGCCGCACGCGCAGCGGCCTGATTCATCGCGCGCCGGCATACGCGGCGCGCCGACGCGACAAGCCCGGGCCACCGCGTGGCTCGGGCTGTTCGCGCTCGTGCTCGCGCTCGTCGCGCCGCTGATCTCGCAACTGCGCGCTGCCGCATCCGATGACGGCTTGCCGGCCGCACCGATCTGCTCGGCAACCGGCAACACGCTCGTGGCGCACGCGGAACCGAAAGCGTCTTCCGATTCGCTGTCCGATTCTCCATCCGGCAAGCATTTCGACCGCTGCGGCTATTGCGGCCTGCTCGCCGGCCATCCGCCGCTGCAGTCCGCGGTGTTGCTCTCCGCTTCCCCGGCCGTGCGGCATGCGCCGCCCGCGCCGCTGATCCCCTCTGCCTGCCACCCGCCGAAGCGGTACGCGCTCGCCGCGCGCGGGCCGCCTTCCGCCCGCGCCTGACGCACCTCGCGACCGCGCCGCCGTATGCCGCGCGGCGCCGCCCCGCTTCGCCTGCCCGCCCTGCCGGTGCCCGATGCCGAACCCGCGCGCGTGACCACGCGCGGCGGCCGGTGCCGTGCATGGCGGGCATCGTGTCCGACTCATCATCGTCACCATCACCCTACGTACAACGACATGTTTACCTCGACCCGTATTGCCGCCGCGCTGTCCGGCGCGATCTCCGTGCTCTTCGCGTCGGCCGCCTGCGCGCAAGGCGCCGACGCACCCACCGATGCACCGGCCGCATCGACGCTGCCCGCGATCAACGTCAACGCACCCCGCGAGATGGACTCGCTGACATCGAAATCGACCGGCAGCCTGAAGCGCACGCTCGAGCAGACGGTCGGCTCGGTGGGCTTCGTCGATGCCGACAGCTACCGGAACACCTACGCGTTCACGCTGCGCGACGTGCTGAAGGACGTGCCGGGCGTGTTCGTCGAGAACCGCTACGGCCAGGAGTTGCGGCTGTCGATTCGCGGCTCGGGCATCGCCCGCTCGTACCACACGCGCGGCCTCGAGATCCTGCAGGACGGCATCCCGACCAACCTCGCGGACGGCAGCGGCGACTACTACCAGATCGATCCGCTCGCACTGCAGGCGGTGCAGGTCTACAAGGGCGGCAACGGCCTCGCGTATGGTGCGTCGACACTCGGCGGCGCGATCGACTTCATCACGCCGACCGCCCATACCGCCGACGCGCCGAACATCGTGCGCGTGGAAGGCGGCAGCTACGGCACGGTGCGCACCAGCGCGCAGATCTCGCGCGTGCTCGGCCCGCTTGATTTCCTCGCGAACTTCAGCGTCAATCACGCGGACGGCTATCGCGATCATTCGAAGGGGCAATACGAGCAGTTCAACGCGAACGTCGGCTACCGTTTCAGCCCGACGGTCGAGACGCGCTTCTACGTCGGCGTGTACGTCGTCGACCAGTTGCTGCCCGGCACGCTGTCGTTGTCCGACGCGCTGAACAATCCCACCAAGGCCGCGCCGAACGCGATCTCGGGCGACCAGGCGCGCAACACGCGCACCGAGCGGATCGCGAACCGCACGACGGTGAAGCTCGATTCGGGTGAGCTGCAGTTCGACACGTGGGCGATCCACAAGAGCCTCTATCACCCGATCTTCCAGGCGCTCGACCAGGACGGCTGGACCTACGGCTTCGCGCCGCGCTACACGGGCCACCTGACGCTCGGCGGGATGCGCAACGACCTGATCGTCGGCGCGCGCTTCTTCGGCGGCCGCACGCAGGCGAACCAGTACGTGAACGTCAACGGCAACAAGGGCGCGCAGACGCTCGATTCGACGCAGACGGCCTTCAACTACGAGGCGTATGTCGAGAACCGGCTGTTCTTCGTGCCGACCGTCGCGCTGATGACGGGCGTGAAGGTACTGCACTCGGTGCGCGAGTACATCGACAACGGCGGGCTGCCGCGCAGCCCGAACACCAAGTCGACGAACGCGAGCTACAGCGGCGTCAATCCGAAGCTCGGGCTGCTGTGGCAGCCGGACGCGCACACCCAGGCCTACGTCGACGTCACGCGCAGCCAGGACGTGCCCGACTTCACCGACCTCACGCAGACCTTCTCGAACACGACGCGCTTCACACCGCTCGCGGCGCAGCACGCGTGGACGATCGAGTTCGGCACGCGCGGCTCGCGCGAGCGCGTGAGCTGGGACGTGACCGCCTATCGCTCGCTCGTGCGCGACCAGCTGCTGCAGTACACGACGAACCCGGACGTGCCGGCGTCGACGTTCAACGCGAACAAGACGGTGCTGCAAGGGATCGAGGCCGGCGCGTCGGTCGAGTTGCTGCGCAACGTCACCGGGCGCGGCGCGGGCGACAAGGTCACGCTGTCGGGCATCTGGAACCTGAACGACTTCCGCTTCAAGAACGATCCGCAGTACGGCAACAACCGGATCGCGGGCGTGCCGCTGAACGTGCTGCGCGCGACGTTGGGCTACGCGCGGCCGAGCGGCTTCCACATCGCGGCGACGCTCGACTGGGTGCCGTCGGGCGCGTGGGCCGACGATGCGAACACGTTGCGCGTGCCGAGCTACACGCTGCTCGGGCTGCAGGCCGGCTACGACTTCCGCAATGGCCTCTCGCTGTTCGTCGACGCGCGCAACCTGACCAACAAGCGCTATGTGAGCGACATCAGCACGGTCGCGAACGCGCGCACCGCGAACACCGCGATCTTCTATCCGGGCGAAGGGCGCAGCGTGTTCGCCGGCATGCGGTACGCGTTCTGATGCGCCGCCTTTCAAGCAACACCGCATTGAACAGATTCAAAGGAAATCGAAACATGAAGTTCGGATTGATGCTGCCTGCCGCCGTTCTCGCGGCCTTCTCGCCCGCGGGCCACGCACAGGAAAGCGATGCCGCGAGCACCGGCGCCACGCTTGCGCCGATTCGCATCAACGCCCGGAAGGCGACGCCGCTCACGCAGCAGCTCGACACCGGCAGCCGTCTCGGCCTGACGTCGCTCGAAACGCCCGCGAGCGTCGAGCAGATCGATCGCAAGACGCTCGACACGCGCGGCGACAGCGCGATCGTCGACGCGGTGAGCCGCGCCGCCGGCATCAGCGCGTCGCCGCATCCGGGCAACGGCGGCTCGGAGCTCGGCGCGCGCGGCTTCGTCGGTGCGTCGTCGGTCACGCAGCTCTATGACGGCGTGCGTCCGTACGGCGCGATCGGCATCACGTTTCCGTTCGACACGTGGTCGGTCGATCATATCGACGTGCTGCGCGGCCCGGCGTCGGTGATCTACGGCGAAGGCGCGATCGGCGGGGTCGTCAACATCGTGCCGAAGAAGCCGACGCGCGGCGCGATCCAGAACGAGCTGCAGGTCGGCGGCGGCACCGAGGGCACGGCGCGGGTCGCGTTCGGCAGCGGCGGCGCGATCAACGACACGCTGTCGTACCGCTTCGACATCAGCGGCAACCGTTCGTCGAACTGGGTCGACCGCGGCAATTCGCGCAACCTGTCGATCTCCGGTGCATTGCGCTACGACGTGACGCCCGACCTGTACGTGACGGCGTCGTATGCGCAGGGCTTCCAGCATCCGATGCAGTATTTCGGCGTGCCGCTCGTGAACGGCGCGCGCGATCGCGCACTCGACAAGAAGAACTACAACGTCGGCGACAGCGACATCGCGTTCCGCGACAGCTGGGCGACGATAGCGGCGAACTGGCAGCCGAGCGACAGCCTGAACGTGACGAGCACGCTGTACCGGATGAAGAGCAACCGTCACTGGAAGGACGCCGAGTACTACACGTACCTGCCGTCGACCGCGCAAGTACGGCGCAGCAGCTTCACGGAAATCTTCCACGACCAGGCGCAGTACGGCAACGTGACGGCGGCCACCGTCACCACCGCGCTGCTCGGCACGCGCAACACGTTCTCGACGGGCGTCGAGTTCAATCACACGACGTTCCAGCACGACAACAACTCGCCGTATTCGGGCACGTCGACGGTCGATCCGTTCAACTTCGATCCGGGCAGCTTCATCAACACGGCCGGCACCTATCCGAAGTACCGCAGCCAGGCGAACCAGTACGCGCTGTTCGCCGAGAACCGGCTGGAGATCACGCCGCGCTGGTCGGTGATCGGCGGGCTGCGCTACGACCATGCGAGCGTGAACCGCGACGATCTCGTGAACGGCGGCGCGTTCACGAAGGTGTTCGCGAACACGGGCTGGCGCATCGGCACCGTGTACGACGTGCAGCCCGGCCTCGCCGTGTACGGCCAGTACTCGGTCGCGGCCGATCCGATCAGTTCGCTGCTGTCGCTGAATGCGTCGAAGGCGAACTTCACGCTCGCGACCGGCCGGCAGATCGAGATCGGCGTCAAGCAGTCGTTCCTCGACGGCAAAGCGGAATGGACGCTCGCCGCGTACCGGATCGTCAAGAGCAATCTGCTGACGGCCGATCCGCTGAACCCGAACCAGTCGATCCAGGTCGGCCAGCAGTCGTCGCGCGGGCTCGAGGCCACGATCGGCGCGGAGATCGCGAAAGACTGGCGCGTCGACGCGAACGTGTCGATCCTGCGCGCGAAATACGACGACTTCCAGCAGACGTCCGGCGGCACGACGGTGTCGCGCGCGGGCAACGTGCCGGTGTCGGTGCCGCAGCGGCTCGCGAACCTGTGGGTGAGCTGGCGCTTCGCGCCCGACTGGACGGGCATCGCGGGCGTCAAGTACGTCGGCAAGCGCTTCGCCGATACCGCGAACCAGCTCGTGATGCCGTCGTACACCACGGTCGACCTCGGCCTCGCGTGGAAGCCGCGCAAGGACACGACGATCGCCGCGCGCGCGTACAACGTGTTCAACCGGCGCTTCGTGCAGTCCGCGTACTACAACGAGACGCAGTACCTGCTCGGCAACGACCGGCGGCTCGAAGTGGTGGCGAACTACCGGTTCTGATGCGGCGCGGTGCGGTTCGATGTGGTACGCCGCGCTCGCCGCCGCTCGCATGCACGGCGGCGGGCCCGGGCGGTGAACGTCACTTCACCGTGAACGCGTAGTGCCCTTGCGTGCGGTGGCCGTCGAGCGCGACGGCCACCCACGCCACCGTGTAGACGCCCGGCGTCAGCGGGTTCAGCGCGACCGACATGTGCTTGCGGTTCGACGCGTCGACTTCGGCCTTGCCGTTCGTGACGGCGCGGCCCTGCGCATCGGTGACGGCGATCGAGCTGAACGCGGGTTCGAGCCCGTCGTCGAAATCGATCGCGACGCGCGGCGGCGACACCGTCACGGTCTCGCCCGCGGACGGCGCCTGATGCGTCGGGAACGCATGGGCATGCGCGAACTGCACGCCGGCGAGCAGCAGCGCGGCAGCGGCCGCGCGCATCGTGGTCAAGCGGTTCATAGGGTTGCTCCGTCGATCAGAAAAGCGGCTTGCCGAGCGAGCCGGGGAACAGGTCGTCGAAATACAGATGCGCATCGAGGAGCACGCCGACGTGATTGCCGCTCGCCCGGTTGACCGGAATCTGCGCTTCGATGCCGAACTGCCCGTAGCGGTTGAGCCACAGCACACCGGGGTTGATCGTCCCGGTCGTCTGGCCCGAGCACGCGCCCGCGGTGCAGGTGCTCATCGGTGCCTCGACGACGAATACCATGTTGCTGAGCGGCTGCGGCAGGCCGAGGTTCTTCACCTGCTGCTGCAGGTACGGGATGCTGTATTGCAGCGTCATGCCCCAGCCGAGCGAGTTCGGCCCCTGATCGGACGATGCGGTGGTCAGGTTCGGCCCGAGTTCGGCCGTGAGCGCGAGCGGGCGCAGATAGCCGAGCGACGCGGGCAGATCGCCGAAGCCCTTGCCGACATACACGGCTGGCGTGAAGGTCGAGTACGCGTTCGCGATCGATTTCGCGCCGGTGCCGCCGATCTCGGTTTTCAGGCCGATCGATGCCATGAATTCGTGCGGCGCGTTCGTATAGGCGAGGTACTTCACGCCGAGCGTCACGTTGTCCCAGCCCTTCGCGGAGCCGCCGTCCGGTGCGTTCTGCGACACGTACTGGCTGGCGACGCTGAACGCGAGATTCTTCGTGATCAGCTTGTCCCACTCGTACGACACGGTATTGACGTTGAGGGTGTTGCCGCTATCGTCGGAGGACTTGATGTGGCCGAACTGCGTGTCGAATTCATCGCCGACGCCGGGATCGTCCACGGTCATCGTCGCGGGAAAGACGCGATCGCCGACCACCGCGTGTGCGTTCGCGAAGGAAGCATGGGACAGGCCGGCCAAGGCGGCCAGCAGCGCGGCACATGCGCGGGGCGCGTGCCGTTCGTTCAAGCGGGGCATGTTGTGTGTTCTCCGGTTGTCGTTCGATGCCGTCGCGCACGTGCGCGACGAACGGCCGCTCGCTCCGGTCGCGAAGCAGCGGCTTGTCAGGCTGAAAGATCAGACGAACTCAGGAGAACGCAGGCGGCGCGCGCGATTGCGCGACGGTATGGACGAGGCGGATGCGGGCCGGAATCGATGCCGACACGATCGGCTGCTTCGAATCCGGACGCGGAACGGCGAATGCGACGGCATGGCCCGGCAGCGCGACGGCATGGGCCACGAAGCTGCAATAAGGACACGCGTGCCAGTGCGCCTTGACGCCATGCGCGGGCTTGCCGTCGTCGTGCGCGACCACCGCTTCGTCGGCACTTGCCGTGCAATAGACGGCGAGCGCATCGACGAGCCGGTGACGCGACGCCATCATCTGCGAGACCGCGGGGGCGAGCGTCATCATCAGGATTGCGATCAATCCGATCAGGCTGCCGGGCTTGCGGAAACGGGCGACGTGCATGACGCGCGATGAGGAAGGAATGCGATGAAAGTGGTCGATTATGCCACGCCGAAATCACGCTCAGGCGCCTGAATAATGCAGTAAACAGGCTCGATATTTCGGAAAGCAACCCGAAAGAATCGAGCCTTGAAACAGCCCGCCAGGCGGCGGGCCGATCCGCGCGGGATCGTCGATTCGGCCCCGCTCATGCACGTCACGCACGCGTGCCCGCCGCACGCCCCGCCATCCATTTCCGGTAGCGCCGCGTCTGGCACTGCGCGGCCAGTTGCTGCCTGACCAGCGCACGCAGCGGCGACACCTGCGGGTGCGTGCGCCGGCCAGCGCTCAGCCGCGTGAGCTGGAACTTGACGACGGCCATGTTGGCCAGCGCGCCCAGCGCCTTGTTCTTCCAGCGGATCGGTTCCAGCACCGGTGCGGTGTCCTTGCCGGCCCGCCAGTCGCGCGGCAGGTTCGGCTCGATCGACAGCGCGGTCGCGATGCCGACCATCGCCACGCCGCTGTCGACCACCTGCTCGGCCACCACGCGACGCCGGATGCCGCCCGTGACCATCAGCGGCATCCGCGCGACCGCCGTGATGTCGCGCGCGAATTCGAGGAAATACGCTTCGCGGGCCAGCGTGCGCCCGTCGCGCGCCTCGCCCTGCATCGCCGGCACTTCATAGCTGCCGCCCGACAGTTCGACGAGATCGACGCCGAGCGGATTCAGCAGCTCGACCACGCGCTTCGCCTCGTCCGCGCTGAAGCCGCCGCGCTGGAAATCGGCCGAGTTCAGCTTGACCGCGACCGCGAATTGCGGCGACACCGTCGCGCGCACGTCCCGCACGATGTCGAGCAGCAGGCGTGCGCGATTCTCGATGCTGCCGCCCCACGGGTCCTGCCGGCGGTTCGCCAGCGGCGACAGGAACTGGCTCAGCAGATAACCGTGCGCCGCGTGAATCTCCACGCCCGTGAAACCGCTCTGCTCCGCGAGTTGCGCGGCGCGCACGAAGCGGCGCTGCACGTCGGCGATATCGGCCGGCGTCATCTCCTTCGGCACCGGGAACTGCTTCGACAGCGCACCGAGCGCGAGCGGCACGGCCGACGGCGCGAGCGTCGTCTGGCCGAGCGCCGCCTGCATCTGGCGCCCCGGGTGATTGATCTGCATCCACACGTGCGCGCCGCCCGAGCGCGCCACCTGCGCCCAGCGGCGAAAGCGCTCGAGATGCGCATCGCTCTCGAGCACGACGCCGTTCGGCCCCGTCATCGCGCGGCCGTCCACCATCACGTTGCCGGTCAGGATCAGGCCGACCTGGCCGTCGGCCCACGCCTGGTACAGGCGCAGCAACGCGTCGGACGGTGCGTGGTTCGCATCGGCCATGTTCTCTTCCATCGCGGCCTTGGCCAGACGGTTCGGAATCACCGCCCCGTTGGGCAGTGTCAGCGGTGCAAACAGGTTCATGGAGGTCACCCTCGATTGACGATGCCCAACGATAACTTTAAAGTCAACTTTAAGGTCAAGCCCTTTTGGAGCACTGCATGAAAATCGGCGAACTGGCGAAGGCGAGCGGCCTCGCGGCGTCCCGCATCCGCTTCTACGAGGCGAGCGGGCTGCTCGAACCGGCCCGCCGGCAGGCCAATGGCTATCGGGAATACGGGTCGGAAGCGTTGATGCGGCTCGCGATCATCGACCGCGCGCAGCGCGCGGGCTTCGCGCTCGACGAGATCCGCGCGGTGTGTCCGCCCGATCTCGGCGCGTGGCCGCGCGACGAGCTGCTGGTGGCGCTGCGGCACAAGGTCGACGAAATCGTGCTGCTCGAACAGCGCCTCGCGCAGAACCGCCAACAACTGGAGGTGCTGATCGACGAGATCGAGAACAAGCCGGAAGGCGAGGATTGCGCGGAAACCGCGCAACGGATGCTCGACCGGCTGAGCGCGCAGGCGGACGAAGCGCCGGCGTCGGCACCGGTGCCCGCGCCGGTCCCAGGGCGGACACGCAAGCGTGCATGACTGGTTACACTGCGTCACCTGAAAAAACCTCAACCCGCGCGGCGGCAAGACGAGTCGACGCGCGCGCGCCGGCTTTCGCGGCGCGACTTCAAGACCCGATCCGCATGACGATCCCCCGCACCACAGGATTCCTCGTCGCCGCACTGCTGACGTTCGGCATCGGCAGCGCTTGCGCCAGGACGTGCGCCGATACGCCTGCGTCGTTCGCGTGCCCCACCGCCCCCGAGCTTCCGGCAGACATCGTCGCGCAGTTGCCCACCGGCTACGAAGCGATGGATGCCGCGTCGGGGCGACTGACCGACGGCGCCCGCATCGGCTATGTGGTCGTCGCGCATCAGCCCGACGATTCGATGCGCAAGGCGTCGCTGCGTCCGCTGATGATCTTCCTGCCGGGCAAGGACGGGCACTACCGGCTCGCGGCGCGCAACGACACCGTGATCATGAAAGCAGACGAAGGCGGGATGGGCGACCCGTATCTGGATGGCGTCGCCGAGAACGCGCTGACGATCGAACCGCGCACGTTCACGGTCGAACAGGGCGTGTTCGCAGGCCATGACCACTGGCGCGACCGTGTCACGTTTCGCTACGACACCGCGCATCGCACGTGGGTGTTCCATCGCGAGGTGTTCCGGAACTGGCGCTTCAACGACGATCCGAACGGCGATGTGCTGAAAGCCGACCCGGTGCGCGTCACGCGCGCCAATGTAGCGAAAGCGGTCACGTTCGAAGCGTGGCGGCCGGATTACTGGTGTGATTCGGCCGAGCGGCGAGGTAGCGATCCGGCTTGCAGCAAGACGCGTTGACGGTGACGCCGCGCCGCGACTGACGATGCGTGCGGACAAGCGGTATGCACGGACGCTACCGCGCCGCATGCGCAGTGTGTCTGCCGACGCGTGCATGCCCCCTTTCTCATCTGCGCAGATTTGCTTACGTCGCAGGTAATCGACGCGCGCCGCCCGCGCCGCGATCATGGCTCCATCGATGCACGAACCGCATCACATCCAGGAGCCCGCCATGACCGCCTACGCCATCGCCCACCTGCACGACGTTCAGATGTGCGACGACATCGTCGAATACCTCGAACGCATCGACGGCACGCTTGCGCCGTACGACGGACATTTCGTGATTCACGGCGCGCGGCCGGACGTACGCGAAGGCGTGTGGCGCGGCGACCTGATCGCGATCGCGTTTCCCGATCTCGACACGGCGCGCGCGTGGTACGAATCGGATGCATACCGGCAGATCCAGCCGCTGCGCGCGCGGCACGCGAGCGGCCCGCTGATCCTGATCGACGGCGTCGACGCGCGGCACAAGGCGACCGACATCCTGCGCTGAGGCGCGACGCCGGCGACGCTTACGACGCGTTGCGCTCCATCGGCTCGCCGACGACGAACCCGCCGCCCTGGAACCGCTGCGCGGGATCGTCGTAGTCGGCGGTCGGCGCCGTCACCGGGAACAGCCCGGCAAACTGCTCGGAGCTGTCGCGCGGACGGAAGCCGAGGAAGCCGGCCTTCGTGTTGTCCCACCACTTCACCGGGTTGTCCGACGCGCCGTACACGATCGCGTGCCCGACGCGGTTCGTCAGCAGCGAGCAGCGCACGAGCTCGATGAAGTCGCGATAGCTGAGGAACGTCACGAGCATGCGCGGATTCTTTGGCACTTCGAACGATGAGCCGATCCGCAGGCATACGGTTTCGATCCCGAAGCGGTCGAAGTAGTAGCGCGACAGCGATTCGCCGAAGCACTTCGTCACGCCGTACAGGCTATCGGGGCGCAGCGGCGCATCGGCGTCGAGCACTTCCGTGACCGGATGGAAACCGATCGCATGGTTCGAGCTCGCGAACACGACGCGCTTCACGCCGTGCTTGCGCGCGGCTTCGTACAGGTTGTACGTGCCGGTGATATTCGCGCCGACGAGATCGTCGAACGGCGCATCGACCGAGATGCCGCCGAGGTGGACGATCGCGTTCACGCCGTCGACGAGCTGCATCACCGCGGCCCGGTCGGCCAGGTCGACGACGCGGGTTTCTTCATGCGCGGCCGCGTCGCCGAGCGCAGCGATGTCGCTGACGCGCACGACGTCGGCCCAGTCGGCGAGCGCGCCGCGCAACTGGCGGCCGAGGTTGCCGGCCGCGCCCGTCAGCAGCAGGCGCCCGAACGGTTTGCGCGCGCCGGTGGATGAGGCGTTCATCGAATCTCCTTGAATCTGACCTGAAATCTGACTGAATCGGAAAACGTTTTCCAACTATACGCGGGCGCACTGCCGAACGTCAATGGTCGAACCCGCTCGCATCTATCCGCACTTTCCCGATATCGGCGCGTGGCCGCGCGTGCTCTTTTTCTGCCACAATCCGGCCTTACGGAACGAAAACGTTACCCTTCGAATGAAAAAAGTTTCCCCGACGATCCGCGACGTGGCGGCGGAAGCCGGCGTGTCGGTCGCGACGGTATCGAAGTACGTGAACGGCACGCAGCGCTTCTCGCCGACCGTCGAGGCACGGCTCAAGGAGGCGATCGAGCGGCTCGGCTACCGTTCGAACCCGCTCGCGCGCTCGATGATCACCGGCCGCACGCGCACGATCGGCCTCGTGATCCTCGACATCAGCAACCCGCACTTCACGAACGTGGTGAAAGGCGCGAACCGCGTCGCGCTGCAGCACGACTACACGCTGCTGCTCGTCGATACCGAGGAAAGCCAGGCGCGCGAACGTTCGCTGATCGAGGCGCTCGCGCAACGCGTGGACGGGCTGATCGTCAGCACGCGGATGCCCGACGACGAAGCCGGCTGGATGCTCGATCTCAACAAGCCGCTCGTGCTGCTGCGTCGCAGCCCCGGCCTGCCGATTCCGAGCGTCGGCATCGACAACCGGCTGTCGACCTACATGCTCGCGCGCCATCTGCTCAATCTCGGCCACACACGCATCGCGTATCTCGGCTTCGGCACGGCGCGCGTGAACGACGAGCGGATCCAGGGCGCGCGCGACTGTCTCGCGGAAGCCGGGCTCACGCTCGACGTGCACGATGCGCATGCGCCGACCGCCGAAGCCGGCGAGCGTGCGTGTTCGCGCGTGATGCTCGGGCCGCAGCGCCCGCAGGCCGTGATCTGCTACAACGACCTGATCGCGCTCGGCTTCATGAAGGAGGCCGCGTCGCTCGGTTTCCGGCTGCCGCAGGACGTGTCGGTCGCCGGCATCGACAACGTGCCGTATGGCGAATACGCGGCGCCCGCGCTGACGACCGTCGACATCCAGAGCGAGAACATGGGCGAGCTCGCGATGCAGAAGCTGATCGATGCGCTCGCGGGCCGTACCGATGCGAGCTATTCGACGTTCGAACCGCGGCTGATCATGCGCGCGTCGACGGCCGCGGCCGGCTGAGTTCCCTGTTTCGCGCCTGCAAAAGAAAACGCGCCGCCCTTGGGCGGCGCGTTCGTTTGCGGACACGCGATTACGTGATTACACGATTACGCGTCGAGCTGCGCAGGCTTCATCTTCGGCGTGAGCATGTGCATCACGCCCAACGCGATCAGGTAAGCCGACGCGCCGATCGCGAACAGCACCCAGTAGTGGCCCGTGCGCTGCAGCACCTGGCCGATCACTTCCGAGAACAGCACGCCCCCGATCGAACCGGCCATCCCACCGATGCCGACCACCGATGCCACCGCACGGCGCGGAAACAGGTCGGATGCCGTCGTGAACAGGTTCGCCGACCAGCCCTGGTGCGCGGCGGCGGCGAGGCCGACGATCAGCACCGCGGCCCACAGGCTCTGCACCTGCGACACGAACGCGATCGGCAGCACGCAGCAGGCACAGATCAGCATCGCCGTCTTGCGCGCGCCGTTCACGCTCCAGCCCGCACGCAGCAGCATCGACGACAGCCAGCCGCCGCCGATACTGCCGACCGTCGTCAGCGCATAGATGCAGACGAGCGGCAGGCCGATGTGCTGCATGTCCATCCCGCGCGATTCGTTCAGCCACTTCGGCAGCCAGAACAGGTAGAACCACCACACCGGGTCGGTCAGGAACTTGCCGATCAGGAACGCCCACGTCTCGCGCTTGCGGATCAGTTCGCCCCAGCGCGGCGCGCCGGCATTCGCGTTCGCCGCGTCGAGCGCTTCGGCTTCGTCGCGCGGCTCGTCGTATTCGGCGGCGAGCGCACGCGTATCGGCCTGGCGATAGAGCACGAGCCACACCGCGAGCCACACGATGCCGATCGCGCCGACGATCACGAACGCCGCGCGCCAGCCGTAGGCCACCGCGATCGCCGGGATGATCGCCGGTGCGAACACCGCGCCGATGTTCGCGCCCGAGTTGAAGATGCCGGTGGCGAGCGCGCGTTCGCGGCGCGGGAACCATTCGGCCGTCGTCTTGATCGCGGCCGGGAAGTTGCCGCCCTCGCCGATGCCGAGCAGCGCGCGTACGAACGCGAAGCCCATCACCGAGCCGACCGCCGCGTGCAGCATCGCGGCGATGCTCCACACCAGCATCGCCAGCGCGTACGAAATGCGCGTGCCGAGCCGGTCGACGATGCGCCCGAAGCCGAGCAGGCCCAGCGCATAGAACGCGGAAAACGCCATCACGATGCGGCCGTACTGCACCTGGCTCCAGCCGATGTCGTGCTGGAGCATCGGCGCGAGCAGGCCGAGGATCTGCCGATCCATGTAGTTGATGACGGTCGCAAAAAACAGCAGCGCACAGACGGTCCAGCGGTAGCGGCTGGCGACAGCGCGCACGGCGCCGACGACGGCAGATTGCATGAATGTCTCCGATGCGCGGCCGCGCCCGTCGCGCCGCACGTTGTTCGTTGACCGGCGACCGGCGCCGGGGCGGACGGCGGCGCGCCTGTCGCGCACGGCCGATTCCGCCGATCAATCTGGAAAACGTTTTTCAAAGAATAGGACGCGCGCCCATGCCCTGTCAGTCGGGGATTTCGATGAGTCATCTCAAATTAGTCTCGGCAAAAGAGACGACTGTTTCACTACATGGCATTAACCGTTTTTCCCGGATTTTCCTGACCGGCGCGCGTGAGGATGGCCGCCGAGACACATGTCCGATTCCAGCCAGAATCGGCGGGCGGGATGGTTTACAGTCGTCCCATGCGCCTCGATCCCGACACCTGCTACGACGCCCTGCTTTCGCGGAACCGCCGCTTCGACGGCTGGTTCTTCGTCGGCGTCGCGACGACGGGCGTGTATTGCCGCCCCGTCTGCCCGGTGAAGCCGCCGAAGGCGCAGAACTGCAGCTACTACCCGAGCGCCGCGGCCGCCGAGAAAGCCGGCTTTCGACCCTGCATGCGCTGCCGCCCCGAGCTCGCGCCCGGCCATGGGCTGCTCGACCTGTCGGGGACGCTCGCCGACGCAGCCGCCACGCTGATCGAGGACGGTTTCCTGAACGCGCATTCCGTCGATGCGCTCGCACGGCGCGTCGGCGTGACCGAACGCCATCTGCGCCGGATCTTCGGTGCGCAGTTCGGCGTGTCGCCAGTCGAGTTCGCGCAGACGCACAGGTTGCTGATGGCCAAGCGCTTGCTGACCGATACCGCGCTGCCGGTGGCCGTCGTTGCGTCCACGGCCGGGTTCGGCAGCGTGCGGCGCTTCAACGACCTGTTCCTGCAGCGTTATGGCCTCAATCCGTTGAGGCTGCGCAAAGGAGCCCGCGCGTCGGCCGACGGCGACATGACGTTTCCGCTGCCGTATCGCCCGCCATTCGCTTGGGACGACCTGATGCGCTTTCTCGCGCAGCGGCAGATCGCCGGTGTCGAGCGGATCGATGCGCAGGGTTATGCGCGTGTCGTTGAATTGCCGAACCGGCACGGGAACACCACCGCCGATAACGGGCGCGTGGCCGGCTGGCTGTCCGTCGCGCACGTGCCGCAGCGTTTCGCGCTGGCCGTCACCGTGTCGCCCTCGTTGACGCCGGTCGTGCCGGCCGTGCTCGCGCGTGTGCGGCGGCTGTTCGATCTCGACAGCCGCCCTGACGTGATCGACGCGCATCTCGGCGAACTCGCGAGCGGCTCGCCGGGCCTGCGTGTCCCCGGCGCGTTCGACGGTGTAGAGATTGCGATCCGTGCGATTGCAGGCGAACG
This sequence comes from Burkholderia sp. HI4860, assembly GCF_002223045.2. Classification (NCBI taxonomy): domain Bacteria; kingdom Pseudomonadati; phylum Pseudomonadota; class Betaproteobacteria; order Burkholderiales; family Burkholderiaceae; genus Burkholderia; species Burkholderia sp. HI4860. The sequence goes on from NZ_NKFO02000001.1 coordinate 360,723, forward strand.
GCTTGCGGCGACGCATGCGGGTGTGCCGGTGCTGGCGCGCATCGCCGAACGTTTCGGTACATCGATCGAAGGCGCGCCGCCGGGCCTCACGCACGCGCTGCCCTCCACCGCTACGCTGGCCGCCCTGCCGCCTTCCGCGCTTGAAACGCTCGGCATCGCACGCGAACCCGCACGGGCGATCGTGTCGCTCGCCCGCGCCGTCGACGACGGCACGCTCTCACTCGAACCGATGGCGCCGCTCGACACGACGCTTGACGCATTGCGCGCGCTGCCCGGTTTCGACGAGCACGCGGTGCAGTACGTCGCGATGCGCGCGATGGCCTGGCCGAATGCGTTCCCGGCCGACGACGCGTGGCTGCCCGCGCGCAGCGAACGCGCCCGTGTGCCATCATCCGCGCCGCATGCGGCGCGCTGGGCGCCGTGGCGCGCGTATGCCGCACTGCACGTGTGGCGCCTTCATGGAGATGTGTTGCGATGACTCCCGCTCACCTGATTCCGAGCCCGCTGGGCGACATCGCCGTGCGCATCGAGGACGATGCGCTGACGGGCCTCTACTTCGTCGGCCAGAAATATTTCCCGCCGGTTGCGATCGTGACCGAGGCAGACGCGCTCGCGATGTCGCCGCTTGCGCGCAAGGTCGCGGAAGAAGTCGCCGAGTACTTCACCGGCATGCGTGAAACGTTCTCGGTGCCGATTCACTTGCGCGGCACCGCGTTTCAACGACGGGTATGGAAGGAACTGCTCGCGATTCCGTTCGGCGAACTCGTCACATACGGCGACATCACCGAGCGCGTCGGGCTGCCGATGAGCGGCGCGCGCGCCGTGGGCGGTGCGGTCGGCCGCAATCCGGTGTCGATCATGGTGCCGTGCCATCGCGTGGTCGGCACGTCGGGCAGCCTGACCGGTTATGCGGGCGGCATCGATCGCAAGCGCGCGCTGCTGTCGCTCGAAGGCGCGGGGTTCGAGCGCGGCGCCCACCATCCGGTGCAGCAGGCGCTCGCGTTCTGAGTGGAGGCGTGCGGCCGCGTCACGCGTTCAGCGCGGGTCGGCGCGCTTCACGCTTCGCATACGCGCCGGGCGTCACCTGAAATTTCGCCTGGAACAGCGCGATGAACGACGACGTCGAGTCGTAGCCCAGTTGCGCGGCCACCGCGCCGATCGGCTCGCCCGCATCGAGCAGCGGCAGCGCCGCCAGCAGCCGCACCGCCTGCCGCCATTCAGTGAACGACAGCCCCGTGTCCTGCCGGAACAGGCGCGACAGCGTGCGCCGCGTCGCGCCGACCTGATGGCCCCATTCGTCGAGATTGCGCGTATCGCCCGGATCCGCATGCAACGCACGCGCGATTTTCAGCAGACGCGGATCGCGCGGCAGCGGCACCGTCAGCGGCGCCTGCCGCATGCGTGCGATCCGGTCGGCGATCAGGCAAACGAGCGCACCGTCCGGCCCCGTCTCGTCGTAGTTCACCGGCAATTCGGCCGTCGCGAGCACCAGCTCGCGCAGCAGCGGCGTCATGCAGAGGATCGCGCAATCGTCGTGCACGTCGTCGCGCGCGATCGCCGCATCGAGATACAGGCTGTGGAACGCGACGCAATCGCGCGTCGACACCGCATGCGGCACGTGCGGCGGAATCCACATCGCATAGTGCGGCGGCAGCAGGTGCCGGCCCGACGGCGTCGACACCTCGAGCACCCCGCTCGTCGCATACATCAGCTGCGCCCACGGATGACTGTGCGCGTCGATGCTCACGTTGCCGGGAATCCCGAACGCACGCACATACAGCGGCCTCGGCAGGCGCGCCATCCGCGGCACCGCGTAAGGGTCACCCGATTGTCCCGCCAGCACCATAAGACGTCCTCCGAAGGTCATTGCACGAACGAGCGCGATGCTACCGTGGCGGCTCTTCCTTCACACGGCTTCCGTTCATGAGCGCTCATACCCGCACCACCCGCAAGACCGTCACCGCGATCCGTTCGACCAAGGGCATCGGCAGCCTCGTGTCGCTGACCGCGTATTCCGCGCCGATGGCGAAGCTCGTCGACGAGGTGGCCGACGTGATCATCGTCGGCGACTCCGTTGGCATGGTGCTGTACGGGATGCCCGATACGCTGCGCGTCACGCTCGACATGATGATTGCACACGGTGCGGCCGTCGTGCGCGGCGCCGCGCAGGCATGCGTCGTCGTCGACCTGCCGTTCTCGACGTACCAGGAATCGCCCGCGCAGGCGTATCGCTCCGCCGCGCGCCTGCTCGCCGAAACCGGCGCGCAAGCCGTGAAGCTCGAAGGCGGCAGCGAGATGGGCGACACGATCCGCTTCCTGACCGAGCGTGGCATTCCGGTGATGGCGCACGTCGGCCTCATGCCGCAGCAAGCCAACGCGACCGGCGGCTTCCGCGCGCAGGGGATGGATCCGCGCTCGGCCGCGCAGGTGTTCGATGCCGCGTGTTCGGCGGAACGGGCCGGCGCGTTCAGCGTCGTCATCGAAGGGACGGCAGAAGCGCTCGCGCGCCATATCACCGACACGCTGACGATCCCGACGATCGGCATCGGCGCATCGCCCGCATGCGACGGGCAGGTGCTCGTGACCGAGGACATGATCGGCGCGTTCGATGCGTACACGCCGCGCTTCGTGAAGCGTTATGCCGATGCGAATGCGGTGATGCGCGATGCGATGCGTCTGTACGCGCACGACGTGCGGCAGCGTGTGTTTCCGGAGCCGGCGCATTGCTTCGGGTATGGCAAGCCGCTGCAACTCGTGGGCGCGGCTGACGCGGCTGCGTGATGACGTGAGACGTGATGACGTCGCGAAGGCATTCGCGAACGCATTGCGGATGATCGCGCGATCACCTCACGCGCGCTTGCGCATCGCGTGCGTGACTCGCGCGTTCGCTTCGAACTTCGCGCGATGCGTCGAGAAGAACGTCCGCACGTTGCGGACGTTCGATGCGCCGGTGAACAGCCGTCGCGCGAATTCGTCGTATTCGGCGACGTCGGCCAGATCGGCCACCACCACGAAATCCGGCCCCGGCGACACGCGATAGCACTGCGTGACGGCCGGCTCCGCGCATACGTACGCTTCGAACGCGTCGTAGTCTTCGGCCGTCTGCCGGTCGAGGCTGATCTCGATCAGCGCGGTGACGGCCGTGCCGATCGCCGCCGGATCGAGCACCGCGACCTGCCGACGGATCACGCCGGCTTCCGTCAGCCGGCGCACGCGGCGCATGCAGGTGGGCGGCGACGACAGCGCGCGCTCGGCCAGTTGCAGGTTCGACACCGACGCGTCGTCCTGCAGGATCGCGAGGATGCGCAGGTCGAGATCGTCGAGGGTGATGCCGGCCATCGGCGGCTCCTTCCGGTCAGGGCGTGAAATTTAATTTCAACATGATAGACGATCTACCGTTCGTTTCATTTGTTCTTCTATTTTGAAATTTAATTCCATTTGGCTCGCCCTACCATCGCTCTCATTGATCCAGACAGGACATTTACGGAGCGCGATATGTGTGGAATTGTCGGGGCGGTCGCCCAGCGGGACATCCTGCCGAACCTGGTCGACGGCCTGAAGCGGCTCGAATACCGCGGCTACGATTCGTGCGGCGTCGTGGTCTACCGCGACCGGGCGCTGGCGCGCGCCCGCAGCGTCGATCGTGTGGCGAACCTCCAGCGCGAGATCGCCGAACAGGCGCTGTCGGGCTACACCGGGATCGCGCATACGCGCTGGGCCACGCACGGCGCGCCCGTCACGCTCAACGCGCATCCGCACTTCTCGCCGAGCGACGCCAATGCGCGGATCGCGCTGTCGCACAACGGGATCATCGAGAACTGCGATCAACTGCGTGCGGAACTGCAGGCGCACGGCTACGTGTTCGCGAGCCAGACCGACAGCGAGGCCATCGCGCACCTGATCGATCATCTTTACGACGGCGACCTGTTCGATGCGGTGCGGCGTGCTGTTGCGCGACTGCGCGGCAGTTATGCAATCGCGGTGATGTGCCGCGACGAGCCGCACCGGATCGTCGGCGCGCGCGATGGCATGCCGCTCGTCGTGGGTGTCGGCGAAGGGGAGAATTTTCTGGCGTCGGATGCGATTGCGCTGTCGGGCATTACCGATCGCATCGCTTACCTCGAGAACGGTGACGTTGCCGATATCCAGCTGCATCGCTACTGGATCGTCGATGCGGCCGGCCAGCGTGTCGAGCGTGCGGTGCAGCGAGTCGCCGCGCATAGCGGCGCGGCCGATCTCGGGTCGTATCGCTACTACATGCAGAAGGAGATTTTCGAACAGCCACAGGCAGTGGCCGATACGTTGCTCGATGTGTCTTCGATCATGCCGGAGTTGTTTGGTGATGGCGCTTGGCGGGTTTTCAACGACGTCGATTCGGTGTTGTTGCTCGCGTGTGGCGGGAGTTATCACGCGGCGCTCACGGCGAAGTACTGGATCGAGAGCATCGCCAAGTTGCCGGTCAGCGTGGAAATTGCCAGCGAGTTTCGGTATCGCGACAGTGTGCCGAATCCGCGCACGCTCGTTGTCGCGGTGTCGCAGAGTGGCGAGACGGCTGATGTGCTCGGGGCGGTGCATGTCGCGAAGCGCGTTGGGATGATGCATACGCTCGCGATCTGCAACGTCGCGACGAGTGCGTTGATGCGTGAATGTGTGCTGCAGTTCGTCACGCGCGCGGGCGTCGAAATCGGGGTGGCTTCGACGAAGGCTTTTACGACGCAGCTCGTTGCGCTGTTTCTGCTGACGCTGTCGCTTGCGCAGGTGCGTGAGCGGTTGAGCGACGACGAGGAGAAGGAGCATCTGCGTGCGCTAAGACATCTGCCGGATGCGATGTCGAAAGTGCTCGCGCTCGAACCGCAGATCATGGCCTGGTCGGAACTGCTGGCACGGCGCGACAACATGCTGTTTCTCGGGCGCGGGATGCATTATCCGATCGCGCTCGAAGGCGCGCTGAAGATGAAGGAGATTTCGTATATTCACGCGGAGGCTTATCCGGCGGGGGAGCTTAAGCATGGGCCGCTTGCGTTGGTTAGTAATGAGATGCCGGTGATTGCGGTCGCGCCGAATGACATGCTGCTCGAAAAGCTCCGATCGAACATGCATGAGGTCAGTGCGCGCAATGGTCGGCTTTTTGTGTTCGCGGATGTGGACTGCGGGTTGGTGCCGAGTGAAGGGATCGAGGTCATTCGACTCAACGAGTACTACGGGCCGCTTTCGCCGATTCTGCATACGGTGCCGATGCAACTGCTCGCGTATCACGCTGCGCTGGCACGGGGGACGGATATCGATAAGCCGAGGAATCTGGCGAAGTCGGTGACGGTGGAGTGAGGGTGCAATTTCTACCATTTTCAGTGTGTTCGCGAGAAATGAAAGCGTCCCGTAGCCTCTCGTAGAAGCGTTCTAGGAAGGGTGTCAATATTCCCCCAGACGCTTGCTGGATGGGGCGCGGCGCGCTTTTACTGTGCCACGTGTATTTCATGAAAAATACGTGCTCGCGACCCCCTGTTTTTGGCGCAATGATAGGGGTTGAGCCGCCGCGGGACGTTTCCTCTCCTCAGGTATAGCACCGCCACAGCCGCATGCGGCTGGACGTGACTTGCAGTGCGTCTTGGGACTCGGTGGCAAGGCTCGACTTCGACGCGCACACGTCGGCCCGAATGACGCGGGCGACAGTTGCCGTGGATGCGCTCCCCGCGCGCTTCGGCAAAGGCACGGCGGTGGTCGTGCGGCGCGCCGTATGCACCACCCTGGCCGCGTCGAACTACCAATCAGGGGCGGTTCGCTACACGGTGCGCCGCTGTGCCTGGCCCAGCACCAGTTCGGCGGATAGTCGCGGCGCAGCTTCGGTGTTCGAGGAACACGGCGATAGCCGTCTCGAACCGCTCGCGGGCGAGGTCGATGCGGTTGCGGGTTTGCGCGGCCGTACGTCGCTTCCGGGACAGATGCGGATACCTCGGGTTCGTCGAGCAAAAGCAGCGAGCCGTTCTCAATATATAGACCAGCCTGCGCTGCAAACCGCCGAAATGAGATTTCCCCGCTGCTTAGAGTGAAGGCCTTGCCGTCCACTACTCGGACCGGGTCTCTCTTCAAGTCGATGGAAGTGAACAGCACTAGGAGCTCATCGTCGGCTGGTGGAGCGCCATCACTGGAAGCGGATGGCTGCGGTGTCGCCATCAATCTTCGGCCGCCCAGAAAGCCTTCAGCAACTTCCGCAGCAAAGGTATTATCTCTGAGCGCCCAATGCCTTAAGTATGCTCACCGTCGGCGCTTGTGGACAAATAGTAAAACCTGTGCGAGCCCAAGTTGAAAATTCAATCCCTCCTGATTTCGGGTTTCCGGTGCCTTGGACCGAATGCGGTTCACGTCGACCTGAGCAGTTCCCTTCCCACCCTTGTCGGAGCAAATGGGTCCGGGAAGACGACAATTTTGCATGCGCTCGCCAAACTTTTTGGGATAACGCGAGCCCAGCGAACCATCACTCGGGATGATTTTCACGTTCCTTCGGGCGAGAACCCAGACGTTCGTACCGAGAGGTCCCTATTTATTGAAGTGCTGATTGGCCTGCCGGAACTTGCAGACAACAGCACAACTTCATCGGCAACCGTAGCCCCCATGTTCAAGCACATGGTCGTCGCCGGTCCAGAGGGCGCCCCCTTGTGTCGAATGCGACTAGAAGCGCACTGGGTCGACGACGGGACTGTCGACGGTGAGGTTATACAACGTCTGGACTGGATTACTACCCTCGGCCTCATAGGCGACAACCATCGGCACTCAGTGTCTCCATCCGATAGAGGGCTGATTCAGCTTCATTACACGCCTGCCAGTCGCGATGCCGTAGCGCAAATTCGTGCGTCTACCGGGGCACTCGCAGCGCGCTTGCTTCGCGCAATCGAATGGTCCGCTGCTACCCAAACTCAGGTCGAGCTCGCAAGCAACGCCATGCAGAAGGCCTTCATATCAGAAGGTGCTATCTCTGCGATAAAGGATGCGCTAACCGCACGTTGGATGGCTCTCAACGCTGATGCGGCCGACTCGCAGCCGTCTATTGTGCTGACCAGTCGACGGTTCGAAGAAATAGTCCGCAACATAGGTGTAGTTTTCCAGCAGACACAGGGAGGGTTTGAGCGCGGCCTTAACATGCTCAGCGATGGACAGCAGTCGCTGTTCTACTTCGCCCTCGCGGCTGCGGTTTTCGACGTTGAGCGACAAGCATCGTTTCAGGCTATTGGTGGATTCGACTCGACCCGACTGTCAACGCCGGCTCTCACAATCTTCGCTATCGAAGAGCCAGAGAACCACCTCGCTCCGCACTACCTTGCGCGTATCATCGAGCAAGTTCGGAGTTTGATTGGCGGATATACCGCGCAAGCTATCTTGACGAGCCACTCTCCGAGCGTCCTCAGTCGGGTTGCGCCTGAAGAGGTTCGTTACTGTCGGCGAGACCTGAAGACCGGCGTCTCCTACGTGAAGCCAATCAGTCTCCCACAAGGCGATGTCGAAGCGGTCAAGTTTGTCCGTGGCGCTATGCTGGCATATCCAGAGCTGTATTTCGCCAAGTTCGTTGTTCTTGGAGAAGGCGACTCGGAACAGATTGTCCTACCCCGTCTCGCGAAAGCACTACAGCTTAATGTCGATACATCCTTCGTTGCCGTTGTTCCGCTCGGAGGCCGCCACGTTCACCACTTCTGGCGGCTGCTACGGGACCTGGAAATCCCCCACGCAACTCTCCTCGACTTAGACCTTGGTCGCAACGGTGGAGGTTTCGGCAGAGTGAAAACGGCCGTTCAACAGCTCCTGAAGAACGGAACGAACCGGGAGCGTCTTGTCACTCGCACCGATGGCAGCGTTATGTCTGATGGCGAAATAGAGCAAATGCATACGTGGGACAACTCTCAGTACCTAGCCTCATGGCTGGAGTGTCTCGAGCGGCACGGCGTCTTCTTCGCTAGTCCGTTGGACTTGGATATGGAAATGTTGGCGGCTTATTCACAGAGTTACGCCTCCTTGATACCAGCCGGGAGAGGACCTGAGTTGACCGTTGATGAGGCCGCGATTGCTGTGCTTAGCAAGGGAGGCCTTTCGAACTACGTTGGGCCATTGGGACGCTACGCTGACCTCCTTCCCTTCTACAAGTATCACTTCTTGTCGCACAGCAAGCCAGCAACTCATTTGCGCGCTCTTTCGAATGCAGAAGATGCCGAATTATTGAGAACGATGCCGCTCTCCCTACGCCGCCTCCTCACGCACGTGAACGCACACCTGGGGCAATCCTGAGATGGAACGCACTCCTCGCCGCGTGGCACCCTTAAATTGGAGCTCAATTGGTGTCAATACGCTGGAGCCAAACGCATTGAACGTCGTTCGCTCCACAACTAACGTCTCAGTAATCGCAGGCCCTGGTGCAGGAAAGACGGAGCTCCTTGCCCAGCGCGCTGCATATCTGCTTCAGACAGGTCTGTCACAAAGTCCCCAGCGGATTCTTGCCATCAGCTTCAAACGTGACGCCGCGACCAACCTGGCCGAACGAGTCAAGCGGCGATGTCATCCCGACCACGCGGAACGCATGGATTCAATGACATTCGACGCGTTCGCTAAAAGTATTGTCGACCGGTTTGGTGCAGCGCTTCCTGAGCAATGGAGACCCAACCACGACTACAAAATCTTTAACGCGAACGAGCGGATGTATTCCGAGTTTCTCCGAAGTCTGGGAGAGCTCCCAGAGTTTCCAGGGTCTTCGAACGAACTGTTATCAGCCACAGGGCAGGTATTTGAACGCGACCATTTGCTCGGGCAACCACTTCCAATCATCACTGGCAAAGCTTCATCCGCACTAAGCTCCGCAGCCATGTCGTTTTGGAACACGGCACTGCGCAATGAGCACGGGAGCTTTCTCACCTTCCCTATGCTCGGACGACTCGCCGAACTCGTTCTACGCGTAAATCCCTTGCTTCGAAAAGCGGTTGCGCTTACGTACTCACACCTCTTCCTTGACGAATTTCAGGACACAACTCATGTTCAGTATGAACTTGTGAAAACGATGTTTCTGGGAACGCCCACCATCGTGACCGCTGTGGGCGATAACAAGCAACAAATTATGCGGTGGGCGATGGCGATGGAGCGCCCCTTCGACAGATTCGAGCATGACTTCGGGGCAAGCCGAATTCCGCTGTTTAACAATTACAGGTCATCACCCGACCTCGTGAGAATACAGCACGTTCTTGCCCAAGCTCTTGATGCGGGGTCGCTAGCTGCCGTTTCAAAAGTTCCGCGATTGGTCGACGGCGATAGCTGCGCAGTTTGGACATTCACCAACCCCGACGTTGAGGCCCAGTCCGTTGCTGAATACATCGCGCGCACCATTGCTCAACTCGGGCTCGGGCCACGCGACTTCGTGATTTTGGTGCGGCAACGGGCAGACACTTACGCACCGCGGTTTGCTGCCCAACTGTCGATACACGGAATCACGCTGAGAAATGAGGCCGCCCTTGTCGGGGACGTCCCGCTTCAAGACTTGATTACCGAAGAGCTTTCGAAGCTTGTAATTGCCACATTGCGGCTGGCACATGATAGCGCCGCACCGAAAGCATGGACGTATCTGGTGGCAACCATGCGAAGAATACGAGGACAGTCCGCCGCCGACGACTATCGGAATCGGCTGCTTGAGACCGAGCTATCCCAAGTTTCAGCAAATCTCCGCGAGCGGTTTGGGGCACTTCCAAATGCGCTTCAGGACACTCAGGAACTTGTCGGCGCGATTTTAGAGTTCGTCGGGCACACGTCATTGCGAGCCCATGTCGCTCAGTACCGACAGGGGGATTGGATGGATAAGGTTGCGGACGCAGTCGCACAACATCTCCTGAATAGTCTAAGCCCGGATGGCTGGAGCGAGTCTCTTGATAGATACGAAGGTCTATCCTCGGTCCCATTGATGACAATTCACAAGAGCAAAGGGCTCGAGTACCACACGGTCATCTTCGTCGGCCTCGACGATGAGGCTTGGTGGAGTTTTACCAAGGACTCGGTGGAAGCCACAGCCGGCTTTTTCGTCGCCTTCACTCGCGCCAAACAGCGTGTCGTCTTCACATACTGTCCCCTCCGCGGGGACCGAACGAAGATTAACGCGCTCTATGAGCTACTCCACAGCGCGAACGTTCCTGAGATACGCTTCGCCTGACCGGCGAGCTAAGCTCTCCGAAAGCTTGCTGCCGCTGCTATCGCTATGCATGTGCTCAAGAAACTGAGACGCCTCAAATCCAGCTAATACCCTGTAACTTAGTGAGCCAATCCTTCGCGACGTCAGGTTCAATTTGTTGAGCGAAGGCGCAAATCCCTGCAAGATGCCGATACATACCCAGTGTCGAAGAGAATCCACTGCGTTTAGCATGCTCGGTGGGGCCGAAGAGTTTCAGATAGTGAAGATGCACCCGCATCCGGCTCTTCAGCTCGGCCGGAAGACGTGGACGTACATCATTGACGGTTAGTCCAAGCACGACTTTCCTCGCGCCGGGGGGTACCACAACGGTTTTGGTTCGATTGGGTCCAAGACCAGTAGCGCCCAAGGCGTCGTACACTGAGCGTATGAGTTTGGTCGCTTTGTCGCGGGTGTACGTGCGACTCCTAGTCGAAAAGCACAAATCATCCGCATACCGCGTGTACGTCATTCCTTCTTTCTGTGCGAGGTTAGTCATGTCCTCGTCAAATGAACGCATAACAAGGTTTGACAACTTAGGGCTAGTTGGCGCACCTTGAGGAAGTCTACCCATTCTTGAGCCGAAATAGGCCGCCACATGGTCCTTTCGACATGCTAAGCGCCTCACAGCAAAGACATCTTTTCTAGCGTATTTTGAGTCGATGCCAAGTCGAGTGCAAATTCGCGCGAGCTCGAATGAAAGCAAAGCTGGGTAACCAAGCGAAAGAAAAACTCGATAGACATCGATTTCGGTTATCGATTCGAAGAAATTCTTTACGTCCAATTTGACAAGCCATGTCGAACCGCAGTGTAGTTGCGCGGCATCGATAAGCTTCTTTCCCTGCGAATAAGCGACGCTTGCAGTATGTGGAGGGGCGACTGAGAGGATATTTTTATCAATCCATCGCTGCAACTGCATCAACCTAGGAGTTGGCACACAAATGCGGCGAAACGAGTGCTCACCCACTTCGTGCTTTACGCCCATCGCCTTTCGTTTGGACGTTTTCCCTCGGGGCGCACTAATGCGCTTCCGAATACTAAAGCTGCGATATGGCTCACTCGGATTTCGACTCACAACACTGCGGACGAAACCATATGAAATGCGCGCACGCACCGAGAGATGCTTTAAGGTGAAAATTACGGGCAGCTTCGGATTGATGGTCTGTATCTGTTTCGCAATTTTTTGAGCATTCCCGATGACTGCCTGCCCGGATTTTTCCTTGGCTCTGGATTGAAAGTTCTGAGGCGACCAGGTTTTCATCTACTTTGAATTGTTTTTCGCAGAATCAGCCGAAACTGAACAGCGAGACCGCGAGCGTTAAGGCACAGTTTCGGCTGATTTTGCCTAATGCGCCTGCTGCCACCGCGAGAGACCGACTTCGGCTCTCTCCTATTGCTAGGGGCCCACCCATCTATCGCTAGATGGGGTTTCACTAGACCTGACGTGGCCGCCTCAGACTTTCAGGGACATAGTATATCTCATCGTCCGTCGGAGGTGCACTGGGCTTCTTGTCGCTTTGATTCTCTAAGTATTTTTTATACATATCGCGTTGCCGGATTCCCTCTGTTGTTGGTCGACCGTTATCGTTAACCCAACCCAACGTTCTTAACTTTGACACGACGACTCGAGTTTCCAAAATTGTTAAATCACAACGCGCTGAGACGGCCAACTCAGACCTGCTACCATGCGTGACCGCCGAGAGCACCTCCATCAAAATCTTGACTGCCTCGCTTTTTATATGCGGCGCGTTAGGGCGCTCCATTGCGGCTCGCACATCACGTTTTTGCAGCATTTTCATCGCAAGGACGGCACCACCCTCACCACTCGATATTTCGACAACGCCTGCAGTAGACCTACCGGGAAACAGCGGCGTCCATCCTTTCATCTTGGCGTGCAAGATACTTGGAGCATTGTTAGGACAACCGTGAGCAAAAACCATCAACGCTCCTGACTGTTTATAGCCTAGGGAAACGCTGATCAATGGACCAACTTCCGAAGTTGCAGGCGAGATGGCTTCAAATTTTCTGGATGACGAAGCGAATCGGCGCTCAATTCAGTGAATTTGGCGCGTAAGCGAGCCTCCCCTGCTCGCATTTTTCATACGCATGACGGACTGCTCCCATGGACCGATCGCAACAGATTTCGCGCAATCACCAGATTCGCCAGAGCGAACAGGCTGAACAGTTGCGCGGTGTTCTTGGCCAAGCCCTTGTATCGGGTCTTGCGATGCTGAAACAGATTCTTGACGATATGAAACGGATGCTCAACCCGCGAACGGATCTGCGCCTTGGTTCGCTCGAGCGCGATCACCAGGTCCTTCAGCGCTCCTTCTTGCATCGCCTTGATCTTTCCCCGCCTGGCAGCGACGTGCCACTTCACGGCCTTGCCCGCCATTTCCTCGCGCTTGTCGACGCCAATGTAGCCCGCGTCGGCGAACACCTGCTCTTCATGCCCGTGCAGCAGGGCATGAGCTTGCGATACATCCGACACGTTGGCCGCCGTGCCAACCACACTGTGAATCAGGCCCGAGTCGGCGTCGACGCCAATGTGGGCTTTCATGCCAAAGTGCCATTCGTTGCCCTTCTTCGTTTGATGCATTTCCGGGTCACGGCTCTTCCCGGCATTCTTGGTCGACGGCGGCGCTTCAATGATCGTCGCGTCAACCAGCGTGCCTTCCTTCATCATCAGCCCACGCTCGCACAGCGAGATGCCAATCTCGTCGAACAACTTCCGTGTCAGTTCGTGTTCGATCAGCAGGCGCCGGAACTTCAACAGCGTGGTTGCATCAGGCACGTTCTCGATCGCCAGATCGATGCCGGCGAAGGCTCGCAGCGTGATGCTGTCATACAGCGCGTCTTCCAGTCCTTCGTCCGACAGTCCGTACCACTGTTGCACGAAGTAGATTCGCAGCATCCGCTCAAGGCCAATCGGCGGGCGACCTCGCGTGCCCTTCGGATAGTGCGGTTCGATGGCCGACAGCAAGCGCTGCCACGGAACGACCTTCTCCATCTCTTCCAGGAAGCGTTGGCGCCTCGTCACTCGCTTCTTGCCTGCAATTTCCGCTTCCGCGAAGCCGATCTGCCTCTTCATCGTCGTGGGTCCGTTCCGTGAGCTGTCTTCTAAACGTCCTCGGCTACGTCTGCGATGACCGCCGAGCCGAATAAATCAGCGTTTCCCTAGAGCTCCGTGACCTTTATAAGACTGAACGTGATAGCTCTGGCAGAGGTCAATCAGCTTCGCACGCTCCCCAGGAGGTCGGATGGCTGACAAGGTTTTGCAACCTCGAATCAATCGTACTTCTGGCGCAGAGGGGTGTCGCTGGACCTTTTCCTTTGCCTCTTTGGTGCCCGCGTAAGCAACAACCATGAATCGAATCTGTTTCCCCGAATACCAACTACGGAACGTGCGAAGCTTCCAGACGGAAGTCAAAAAATCGGAAACCCGCTGGCCGGAGCCTAGGAAGTCTGTCAGGACCACAAACGTATTTGGTTTCTTCGTGCGCAGGACGTCCGGCCCGCCATGGGATATGTATTGGCTCGGGTTGCTTCGTTGAAGTTCGGTCACCAACGTGCGAAGGACCCCTTCACTTCCCACCTCACCGGATTTGTTAACTGTCCTATATATCCAAGGCTCTGCACTTCCTGTAATTCTCCGCCTTCTTTTTCGCCTAGGCTCGGCAAATAGGCGCTTTGGGACGCCATTCAACTTTGGAATCTCTCTCTCGACGTAAAGCGCCAGCGGAAAGAAAGCTGGCTCTTGCTGGAGGAGGTCTGTGAGGTATGTCTTTATACTCTGCGCGAACTCGGTCTCATCGATGAATCTCACCTTATCCACGAGGGCAATAGCCGTCGCTTGGTCGGTTCGAGAAAATTGCGCCAACCAAGCCAAGCCATGTGCTGACCTCAGTATCGCCTTCATATCATGCACCAATCGTCGATTCTATGGAACGTGTCCGGAGTGAGGCTCGTGTCAGCTTAGTCGCCAGGCCGCGCCAAGTCGCGCAACAACCCCTGCGCCTGGTCATAGCCCGGGATGTCAGAACGCAACGCGCTCACGAGCTCGGCTATGTGAGACGCGACTTCAGCGCGCACGACTTCAGGCGTCGGTCGCCCGAGCGGCCGCAAGCGCAGGAAGGGAATTCCCGCCGTGGAAAAGAGCCTGTCCTTGCGCTCGTCGCGTACCTGCTGACGGTCGGTATCATGCCACGGGCTATCCACTTCGATAGCCAGCATGGGCAGATATGTAGTACTGGATACAACCACGATGTCTACGCTCGCGCGCAGGTAGTACCCGAAGTCATCCTGGTCGACCAATTCTTTCAGACGGTCGTAGCTCATGATGCTTTGCAACGCGCAATTCGGGAACACCAGGTGGTTCGGGCACAGTTGCACCACGACCTGGTAGATGCTGAACTCGCGCTCGCTGTTGAATACCTGCTTGATGGCGGCGGTACCGGTGCGGGTTTTCGAAGGCCCGAGAATGCAAACGGAATCGATTCCGGACCGTCCGCACCCTGCACCATCAAGCCACCCATCTCGATGTCCGAGACACGCGCGTACCGGGAGAGATAATTGACTGCGCTAACCAGGTAACGGTCGCGCTCATTTTCGTGCGTCGCCAAGGTGCTACGCATCATTGCCGCGAGACCATCGGAGAAATCGTGCGCGAAAGGCCCGGGGTATCTCTCTAGGACGACTGCGTAATCATTGGGCTTCGCGAAGCCCATCTCCCACAGGAACCCCCAGCCTGACGGAGTCAATTCCTGTCGGGATAAGTACTCGTCATCCAAGGCTTCGCCCACGTACTCATCGGGCAGGACAGGTTCGGGAAGCTTGGCCAACGCTGCGCGCACAGCCGGTGCGTCGCCCGGTGTAGCGGCAAGCATCTCCAACTCCGTTTGCATGGCCAGCAGCCGAATCTTGTCATCGTCCTCGAGCCCAGGCATCTTCCAGGCTCGTGCATAGGCCTCTCTTAGCAGAAGGTCCAAGTCGGGAACCTGCTCGAGCAGTTCCTTTTGCCCAGGAAGAAGGTCATCGTCCTCCCAGTGCTCGTCAGGGAACATCAAGGACAGGGCTACGCTTCGCAGACGCTCAACCCATTTGAACTGCATCGGGTCCATGCAGGCACGCGTCAATTGGTCGAGCGCGTGCAGCGTGTCCTCCAAGGTGAAGTCGAGCAGGCGCAGATAGATATGGAACTCGTCTGCGCGATAGAACCGCGTCGCGAGTTCGGCCATGCGCATTACGGCGCCTTTGAGCGCTGACCGGTTTTGCGCTTCGACGAATTCGATTGACGACAGGTGTGCCTTCGTCCAAGCGACAACCTTCGAGCTCAGTATCCAGAACTCCGCCTCGTGGCCCGTCTTGTCGACAATGCTCGACGGCGTCAGCGCGTTGACGAATTCCAACAGCTCGTTCCACTGCTCTGTCTGGACGCAATGATGGACCTGCTTCCGAAGGTCTTCAAGCGTGATGCCTATGGGGGTTTGAGAATTGATGCTGCTCCCTGTTGAGGCTGCAGGACGTTGGACCGCGGTAGCGCGTCGGGTAGCTCCGGACTTCTTGTTCTTACGTGACACATTGGCCTCGATATGTCGATATGGTGGAGCAAGGGGGACGCCGCCTGAGCAAAAGGGCCATATCGTCATGCGAGATGAGGGGCCTTGTGTATCCCTCACGCAGGTCGTGTGGACTCGTCCATCGAAGCTCCATTGCCCTGCTCTCCAGACGGCGTCTCGCGTTCTCAAAGCGCATCTACGCGATGCTTGCTCGAAATGAAAACGGCACAACCATGCCGCAACCACGTTAGGCGACAAGCAACTCCGACGGGCCTACCCCGAGACCCAACGCCAGCTTCTGAAGATTATCGAGTGTGATGTTCGTCGCCGCCCGTTCGATGTGACTTACGTACGGTCGGCGGAATGGTTCACAACGCACGTCTTGACGACAAGGTGCTCAACTCTTACGCACGTGATAGTCTCAGGTTTGCCGTCGGTCATGCTGTACGGCGAATTATGTATCGCAGACTACGTTACACAATCACCTGACGTACGGCAACCACGGGAGCAAACCATTTCTAAATGAGTGCGATGCCTGCAGCTGGATAGCATCATGCGTGGTCGAGGGCGGCGCCTCTAGCGTGGCGTCGCTTCGGCCTGATTGCCCGACTACACGGTCTTGTTCACGAGCCTGCTGGTCGGATGGTTCTCAATCATCAATCGCGCCATCTCCGCAAATGGGGAGTTCGTACCGACGAATATGTTCGCGGTTCGTGCTGAGATGGTTGGATTCCGGAAGTCGCCTGGGTAGAGAATAATCTCCTGGCGGAATCCGTAGCCCACGTTGTCGACGGCCGACAAAGTCAAACCGATTTTCGTCTCGTGTAGCAGCTGAAAAATCTCCTTCTGCTGCGGCACGGGTGTCCGCTCACCCATCGAGACAAAATGGATGGCTTCCTGAGGCACCTCTGCGGTGAACACGGGGAAGCCTCTTGCGTCGAAAACTTCTGTTTTATTGCAGTCATGTAGCGCGCGAATAATGCGGACCTCCTGCTCGTACTGCCACTCGACGGATTTCGCGCAAAGCTCGGACAAAGGTACAGGCGCAGCTTTATAGGAATCGATATGTTTTTTCGGACGCTCCTCCACGTACTCGACCGGTATTTGACCAGTGAAGAACTCATGGTCGGCATCGAAGGCGATGACGGCGCCTTGATACTGGTCGGCGTAGTGCGACCACATCAAGATTGAGTTGGGGGATTTCGACAGACAGAGAATACCGACCTGCTGATTGAACTGGTCCAGGATATTTCGGGATGTGAAATCGCTGGCCACGTATCCGTCCGTCACCTGGACGACAGCGTCGAGCGGGGCCTCACGTCGAGGGGAGAGAATGTCGAACGAAAGGCTGATTTGCTCTTCCGCTTGGTCAGTCCGAACAACTATCTCCGGCAGCAGCTCGAATGGGTCATTAAACGCCCCAGGCTGGGTCAGGCGAATGGACCCTCCGAGTATCCTCTTCAGCGTAGGGATAGTTACGTACTTGTACAAAAGGTTCTTGGCCATCAGTGTTCCAGTCTAACCACATTCCCCGGGCTGCTGCTCGTCGTCGACGTAGTCCGCATGGTCTCGTGCAGACTAGATGGTCCGCTTAAAACCCCCCGTATTCTTAGAGACGGTTTCAAAAAGGCCCCGTGGGGCTGTTAACTTTCGCGGTGAGCTGTTAACCTCAGGCATCGGAACAACCGAGACTGAGGAGATGGCCAAGCCGATCATCGACGATGAATTGTGGACACTGATCGAGCCGTTACTGCCGCCACCCAAGCCGCGGCGCGAGAAGAACCCGGGCCGCCTGCCTGTTTCGAATCGCGCCGCGCTGACCGGCATCCTGTTCGTTCTCAAGACCGGACTACGCTGGCGCGACCTGCCGGCCGAGATGGGATGCGGCTCGGGCGTGACATGTTGGCGCCGGCTGCGCGATTGGCAAGCAGCCGGTGTCTGGGATCGCTTGCACGAGCTACTGCTCGCAAAGCTGCGCGCAGCGGACCAGATCGACTTCTCACGAGCCGCCGTCGATTCATCATCGATTCGCGCCGTTGGGGCAGGCCAAAAACTGGGCCAAACCCCACCGATCGCGCGCGACCCGGTTCCAAGCACCACATCGTCACCGACGCCAACGGTACGCCGCTCGCCGCGATCCTGACCGGCGCGAACGTCAACGACGTCACGCAATTGCTGCCGCTGATCGACGCGATTCCGCCGATCCGCGGATTGCGTGGCCACCCATTGCAGCGGCCGCGTGTGGTCTACGCGGATCGCGGTTACGACTCCGAGCGACATCGGCGCGCGTTGCGCGATCGCGGTATCGAGCCAGTGATCGCCAAGCGCCGTACCGAACATGGCAGCGGCCTTGGCAAATATCGCTGGGTCGTCGAACGCACGCATGCCTGGCTGCATCACTTCCGTCGTCTCCGTATTCGTTTCGAGCGCCGTGCAGACATTCACGGCGCGTTCCTCAAACTCGGTTGCTGTCTGATCTGCTGGAATACCCTTCGGCGGGCCGATCAGTCTTTATGAAACCGTCTCTTAGCACAACTCCACCAGATTTTACTCCTCGCAAACTCACTGTGACCCTCTGGATACAAGTGAACTCCTTCACGTAAGCAACGCTCTCGCGCAGTGAAATCGCATTGCAAGATATGAAGCAGAGAGACCATTAGGGTCAAGCCGGCCGCGTCCCGTCTATCTAGCGTTTCGCGATGCGATGCTAACTGTTTCGATAAAATGCAGTCGCCTTCCCCAGTACACAATCGGTCTATTGCTTTCCGCTCGAGTGACTAATCCATATTTGCTATTCGCCAAGCTTAGATTGCGATGCACGCGTCGAAAACGCGACAACTGAATTTCAGATTCTTGTACACTTTCGTAGAGAAGAAAGCACATACGCGGCAGGAAAAGACTTCATCAACCACGCAACGGGGGCACTATGGGCAGCTCAGGCTCGGGTTCTTTTTCGGACTATCCCGGTACGAAAGCCAAGGAGGTCAAGGGAGACGGAAATGGTGTCGCGGGTGGCACGAGCGGTGTCGACAGGTGCAAGCAGGCATTCTCCAGCGTACTTGAGGATGTCGGCCAGTGCGACTTCTATTCGCAATTCAGGAAAGTACCTACGCCCGGCACCCAGTTGAGCATCTTCTTTGATAAGAAGCGCATCTTCGCAGTCAATGTGGACGGCGTGAAGGTGGGTGCACTTCCCACATCGTTCAACTACCTTGCGGCTTGCCTGGCGGGCGGCGTGACTTACGTCGGCGTGGTGAAGAGTTCGGCGGACAAGCCTGTTCCCACCATCGAAGCTGACTTCGTACCGCAATAATTATGGCGCCCGCAGACGCAGTTCTGATTGTTGGGGAGTTGGTTGTCGACTACACGCTCGCCCGCCAAGGTGCGATGTGCAAGCTTCGTTTGGGTGGTATCGCGCACGCTGCGCGAGGACTTTGGGCTGCAGGCCTCGATTACTCTGTGGCGGCAGTCTGCCCGCAGTATCTGATAGACGAAGCGGAGCGCTATCTGAAGGAGTGCGGTTGTAAGGAATTCATTTGGCTTGGTGATGTCGTCGGCGCACCGAACGTCATTTTGATTGGAGACACGACAGAGGTCTCGCATCAAGGCTACGAAGACTTGATGCGCGACACCAAGGTGGTGAATTTCCGCGCACCACTCCCGCGGCTTGACGCTTACCAGAAGGTCGTTATCTTCCCCGGTCGGTTCGATATCAACGAACTCACTAGTGCTTTCTCTCCCGACGCACGCTTCTCATTCGACATCGCTTATGACCTGGACGACCTGTCGGCACTCGAGGCATACAGCGGGCGGGCGCAGGCGCTCATCATCTCGACGTCGTCTTCGTTGTTCGAGCGGCTCGGCAAGGGCGATGTTGGCGGGTTGATAGCGGCGGTCAAGAAGCTGTCGCCGGACGTATTCTTGCTGAAGGAGAATCGTGGCGGCAGCCGGCTCTTCGATTTACGCGACGGCAGCGTCGAAGAAATTCCCGCGACCCTCGGTATAACGGTCAACTCCGTTGGAGTGGGCGACGTCTACAGCGCTGTGATGGTCGGTCTCGCTCACAAGGGATGGATTGAAGCCGCATGGCGCGGCTGTCAGGCTGCGACGGTTTACTCGCAGTCCACGTTCCCTGACGACATTCAGCGCGACGTGCAAAGAGGTTTCCTGCTGTCTCTCGATGCGCTGCAGTCGCTCGGCGGGACCGTGCTTCCTTGGCACGACCGACCGCGCTATTCCATCTACCTTGCTGGACCGGACCTTTCCTACGTTGAGAAGCCGGAACTCGACCGAGCGGCGGATAGCCTGAAGTATCACAACTTCAAAGTGCGTCGTCCTATCCAGGAGAACGGCGAGTTGAAGCGGCCCGCGAGCGAAGCTGACCTGCGTCGCACGTATTACATGGACTGTCAGCTGCTAAAAGAGTGCGACGCCGTCTTCGCAGTTCCACTCGACCGTGACCCTGGCACGCTCATCGAAATCGGCATGGCAATCGAGATGGGTAAGCCGGTCGTCACCTACGACCCACGGCAAGAAAATGAGAACACGATGGTCGTCGTCGGAAGTTCGGTATACTCCGCCGACCTCGATGTGTGTCTCAACGGTACTTTCGACGCTCTTGCCAAATTGAGGGCCGAATCGCAATGAAAAGCGCGCTTCTTCTGGCCTCTGGCGGCCTGGACTCAACGACTGTTGGGTACCAGCTCGTGGCAACGGGCGTTGAGGTCGTCCCAATCTTTTTTGACTACGGGCAACATTGCGTAGACGTTGAGTGGAGCCGGGTCACCGAGGTCCTGCCTGCCGATATGAGGCGACCTGAGCGCTTTGACATATCGGATATCTTCAGAGGTTCGCAGTCGCGGCTGATTCGCGAAGCTGACCTCTGGACTGAAGAGGTCAAGGACGACGACTTGTACATCCCCTACCGAACGATGCTGTTCTTCGCTGCTGCTGCGGCGCGTGCACAAACGGTCGGTATCCTGGATGTCTATACTGGCTTCATCAATAGCAACCACGCCAAAGAAATTGACTGTACTGCCGCGTTTATGAACAGCCTCGACGGACTCACATCGAGCATTGGTCCCGTTCGCTTCCACTCCCCGTTCCGCTACTCGTCCAAGGCCGACGTGGCCCGAGTGGCTGCGGAACTTGGCGTGCCTATCGGACGAACCTACTCTTGCCAGGCGTCTGCACAGTTTCCGTGCGGCGCATGTCCGAACTGCGTCGAGCGCCTGAACGCATTGAAAGAGGCTAAGTTGGTATGAGCACGACTGAAGCCAAAGGGGCCGCTATCGAGGTATTACTCGCAGCGCGTCGCATCGCCGACCATGCGAAGGACGAGGGCGCACTTTTCGAGGAGATGCATCCGCGTGCTACATGCGAGCACTTGGGAGCCGTTCTTGCGGATTCCGTGCTCCAGGCAGGGCTCAATTACACGACGGTTGTGCGTCCGCGGGTAGTGGCCATCCTGCGGGCACATCCGAATCGCCTCACAATTTCCTCATTGGTCGCACTGATTCAAGACGGCAAGACAGGTGCCTTCCTGAACTGGCGCCACCATGAGAAGGTGACTCGCTTCGAAGCGCTGGTTGTTTTCCTCAAGGATTGGGGAATCGAGGACGTGAATGACTTACGCGTTAGCCTTGCGTCCGACGAGTTCTGCGATGCACTTCAGACCGTCAATGGCATCGGTCCGAAGACTGTGGATTACATGGCGTGTCTCGTTGGTATCGACTCTATAGCAGTTGACCGCCATGTGCGCACGTTCGCGAAAACTGTCGGTGTCGAAAACGACGACTATCACTTCCTCCGCAAATCATTCTGTTGCGCGGCGGACCTTCTATCACTACCGCGACGCGAATTCGATGCTTGGCTATGGCGCCGCGCTGCGGCGCCAGCCCAAGTGCAGTTGACCTTGGCGGTCTGAGCGGGTTGAACGGCGAGCACTTCTTGTGAGGACCATCCGTCTGGGTGCAGTATGCCGCGTACGACACGCCGTTATTCGAGCATCGTGACCAATGTCGACGAGCGAAAGTCAGCAAATGAGCGCCTGAGCTGACGATGAATGTGCTACCAGGTGGGTTCGACTCAAGATGGCGGCACTTTCGACTTGGAATCGTATAGGGCTACAGCCGTCCTGACGACCTCGGCGATGTAAGCATCTTCGCTGAGCCCGCCAAAATCTCGCGTGGAAGTGACGTCGATACGATGAATGATGTGTCCGAAGCGCTCAGCTGCTCTGGGTGACATCTCGGTGCCAAGCGTTTGACGCATGGCACCAAGCAATACATAAATTGCCAGCTTTAGTTTGGCGCGAATGTTCTTCATAAACGCATCAAGAGCGACACGGCCCTCTGAAGAGTTGAGAGAGAACCTCGGCTCCAACAATAGCCTGTGAATGAAAACGTTGCGCATCTCAAGAAGCGAGTCGAAATCCGAAGCAAAGCGCTCCGGCAATGTTGTTCTTGTAGACAACTCCTTGAGTAATCGTCCCAATGTCTCCTTGTTCCGAAGGAGTAACTGCTCAAGTTTTTGGTCTGCCTCGCTCTCCGATACTGTGGACAGTAGGAATGCGACCAACAACTGCTCAAATGCTTGAAGCGATACCAAAGTCTCGCCGATTAAGCTAGAAATATGCAAGCGCGATATCTGCTCCATGCTGTCTCCGCCCGTAGTCGGCTATGTTGGTGTGGCAATTGAATATCATAAATCACAGCTTGTTGGCGGATACGCGGGATACGGTTGCAGCCGCGGGTGCGCTTGCGCAGCATATACCGTCCGGCGGCATCCATTAGCAAGTAAGTGCGACATGCTGGGGGGGCGGACAAGCTCGCAGAGTCCGCACGCTCGGTCAATGGCGACGTGCAGTGGGCTTTCGCCGAGCCGTAGGATGTACACGCGCTACAAACCACGGAGGCAGCATGCTGGTTTCGAACATCAAACCGCCGATAATCCCCCTCGATACGTTGAGGGACCTTATCGCGCAAACGGTTGCGGCCGCGAAGGCTTACGACCTTCCGGATGTTTGCGTTCGGCTTGGGATTCAACAGGCTGTCGAACCCGACGATGGCCAAGAGGCTTTCAGTAGCAAGCGGCAGTATGTGCGGCGCCGTATCCTCACCTGGGACGAGCCAGCCCTCCTTGACCTTACGGCGCGAGTGCTCCGAGAGTACCCCTCCGAGGACCTCGCGGACGCCTTCAACGAAATGACAGTCCACGCCGAACACCGCGTGAGCCAACTAGTTCGCCGTGACGTGCTCAAGGCCCTTAATCCCTTGCCATCCTTGTTTGGCGAACTTCCGCTGATTGAGAGCCTGCAGGAGATATTTGGCATAGCTGTTTTGGAGGCTGGGGCATCCTGGTGGATTGAAAACACCAGCTTGCATGCACAGATTGTGCAGCACTGCCTGCGCAACGACGACTGGTCGCACGAAGAGTTGCTGACGCAATGCGGTGTGCTGACGTGCAGTCAGGCGCGCTTTTTTGCGCTGCTCGCTAAGCTTCTTCACCCGTTGACTCGCCGCGACGCAGAGCAGGCAGAGTTGGCCGCCGCCATTGGCAATGCGCTTAAACGCGACGGCTTCACGGTGCGGCAAACGTCCGTCGAGTCAGGATATGCCATCTACGGCGCGGTTCGTGCGCAGGCCGGCGTGGCTGGAGCGATGAAGAATCTGATTTTCGCGTCGACTGGCGAAAAGCCTGAGCTGGTCTTTCGTGACGCGCTCAACAATGACGTCGAAATCACTAAGCACGCGGACAAGGTGCTCGTCTTCGACCGCGCGCTGCCTAGCTCTGGCCTTCTGCTGTGGAAGGACCTCCGAGACTGGTATGCCGAACTTCAATGCATTAGCGACATGGGCAGCGCGAAGGACCAGTTGTTCCGGCGGCTACGCCAGTCCGTCGTCGACACGGACTCTCCCGGCGAGTTTGCGCTGTTTCAGGGCTATTACGAACGCTATGGGAAAGAGCTTGGCGACAGGCTGCCGGCGTTAATCCCGCAGGTATACCTGCATTACGACCCCTACACGCGCCGCGAGCGCGGAGACGAACAGTTTCTGGCACGGCAGCGCATGGACTTTCTCTTGATGCTGGACCAGGGTGTGCGAATCGTCATCGAAATTGATGGCCGACATCACTATGCAGTGGCAGACCGTAACGTGCCCGAGCGCTACATTGCGAACGCGCAGCGCTACGCCGAGATGGCGGCCGAGGACCGCCGGCTACGGCTGATGGGCTACGAGGTGTACCGCTTCGGCGGGCACGAGTTCCTTGATGTCAATCTTGAACAACGGAATGTCGGCCCGAAGGCACTGCGATGTGTCACGGAATTCTTCGACAGGCTGCTGTCCAGACATAGCGTCCGATAGCCGGATAACCTGTTGGTCGACCGGTATTCCGCCGCAGTTGACGCCGCGTCTTGTCGGATTGCCTCGCTAGGGACGTCACACTGGCGATTGCGCGCCGGATAGACTATGCCATGCCGGACGTGCACAGAGGGGGCACTCGGCGTCGAGTCCTATTGTTGCCCTTCGGGCTGCGAGGACCGAGACGATTAGCGGGAAGCCGCGAGGGCCTCGTATCAGGGAAGGGGCAAGATGTCGGCTAGCTGCCTTTTCAGAAGTAGGCCCATCTCATCATAGTGCGCGGTCATCGCCTTCAGATAGGCAACTACAAAAACAACCTGATGAATAAGGCGGTTTTAACGGTGCCCTTGGCTTATCGTGCACTTTGTAAGCGCCCGGCGTAACCACGGGGCGGATTCGCCGGACGCTTACTTCGGCGTCGACCCGGTGCACAGTATCCCTAAGCTTGCCTTCGGTCTGTTGATGGGTGTGTCACATTGAAATTTTCTTTTCTTGAGCGCAGTTTCCGCACTACAGTCGCTCGATATGGCATAGTGCGCCCATCATTCACATATAAGGGAAGCCGATGGCTACGCTCGGAAATATACAAGCGAAAATTGCGAAGCTCCAAGCTCAGGCGGAAGCCCTCGTTCAGAAAGAGTCTTCTGGCGCTCTCGAAAAAATCCACGGGCTGATGCAAAAGCACGGCATTACTACGGCAGACATCGAGTCGTTTATCGGCGGCAAGAAGCGTGGTCGCAAGTCGGCAGCCACCGCTGCACCGAAGCAAGCCGCAGGCCCTGCGAAATATCGCGACCCCAAGACCGGCACAACGTGGACTGGTCATGGGCGTGCACCGGCATGGATTGCGAATGCGAAGGACCGGACGAAGTTCCTGGTCGAAGAGGCGCCTGCGAAGTCGGCTCGTGCCACTTCGACGAGCGCAAAGACCGGGAACTACGTGCGAGGCCCGCAGGCTCCGAAGTATCGGGACCCAAAGTCGGGAGCGACTTGGAGCGGCCGTGGTCGCGCGCCAGTGTGGCTCGCTGGCGCGAAGGACCCCTCAAGGTTCTTGATTGACGGTGCTGAAGAAGCAACCTCGGCTGCGAAGCCGACGGCCACGAGGAGGAGCGCGGCTGGAAGGAAGGTAGCAGTCAAGAAAGCGGCAACCGCGAAGAACGTGCCGACCCGAAAGCCGGCGACGAAAACGCCCGTCCAAGCCTCGAAGAAGGAGCCTGCCAAGAAGACCCCAGTGAAAAAGGCCGCATCGAAAAAGGCGACGGCGAAGCAGGATGCTCGCAAGACTGCACACAGCGCGGTAACCGACGCTGCTGTAATCGCAAATGCTGCCGTTCCGACCGAGAGCGCTGAGGCCGCGTGAGCCCCTTCCAGGGTAAGGCGAAAAGGGTTCATCGCGACACTACGTACGCTTTGGGGAGAGCTGTTACCCAATTACCGAGCGTGGATTGCCTAGTTCGTGCGGGCGTGAAGCCCTTCTTTACGCCGGTGCCCAACTACGAGGCCAAGCCATCGGCAAGTGCCTTGTCATCGCTGTGCCGGCAGTGACCGTAGCGTCGTAAGGTTTGAGCTAGAGCGCCTGTGGAAACAAGCGTTCTAGCTTGTTGAATTGACCGTTTCGACAGCTTGTTTGATAGAACTAGCGGTGCCTCGGCGAGCCAGGACAAAGTCTGAGTTTGTGGGAGCTCAATGTGGAAAAGCAACCGAAACGATGGTCAGCGGACGAAATCACCAAGTTCTTTGATATCACCCGCAACAATCAATTCGCGACATTCTCGAATAACCATGATGCGTTCGGACGATACATCGATATCGACCTCGGATTTCGCCAACTGATTAGTGACGGGCTTCACCACAGCAAATTGTGGTTCTCCGGATTTTTTGTTACCAGAGCTCACTCTGCGTTTCTTGCTGCCACCTCAGCGGCCTGCTCAGGTCAGGTAGTCGAAGCGTACGCCCTGAATCGCGTTGTACTGGAGCATGCTCTGTACGGATTTTTCCTTGCTCGCAAGCCAGACCTGCGCGAAGTATGGCTCAAGCGCCACGACGACGAGGCTTCGTTACGCGAAGTCAAAAGGACATTCAAAATCACCGATATGATTGATGAACTGGCTATCATCGATGCCAATGAGGCAAAGGTGGCAGATGCACTGTATCAACGAACGATTGACCATGGTGCACATCCAAACGAACGCGCATTAATGCAGGGCCTGGCGGATGAGAAGATGGGCGAAGACATCCGGTTCAACACGAACTATTTGTTTCCAACTGGCGCCCCCCTCGAACTGTGCCACAAGACTACTGCACAAGTTGGCGTGTGTACATTGTCGATGTTCCGGCCACTTATGAAAGAGCGCTACGACGTCCTTGACCTCACTGGTCGACTTGACCACTTGAGGAAAGGGCTGTGAACACGCAATTGCCAGTTCCGCGCGTCGTCCACCCAGGAAGTAACGGTTGTTATGAGCTTCGGCCAATCTTGCACCTCTCTCTGCGCGGGCTGATGGGCTGAGTTCTCTCAATGTTAGACTTTCAGCGATACCGGTCGCAAGAAAAACAGAAGGTATGACAAACATGGACGTCGCCTCGCCAACTAGCGGACGATACTGGGCACCGCGTGGACAATCTATCCAAACGGACGAACATGGCTACACGGTATTCGCCGGGGGCAAGTGGCGCGAATATTACAACGCTCATATAAAGCAGACACACGAACTCCATAAGACATCGGACGTCCTCGTTCTCCTCGGTGAACCTGGCTCCGGAAAATCTTTCGAACTCAACCTTCTTCGCACCATTGCGCAAGCCGAGCCGAGCCGGCGGGTGCTAAGTCTGGACTTGGGAAGGTATGCTGACGCGGTGCTTCTAGACACAGCGCTACGCCGACTGTTGAAAGACTGCGTGAGCACGGGGATTCATTCTGTTCTCTTTCTCGATGCACTGGATGAATCTCGAGTCAACATCAAGTGCGCAGAAACAGTACTCGAAGATGTACTTCGTGACGTCTCTCCCGGTGCGCTTCAGCTAGTTATCACCTGCCGTACGCCAGCGTGGCCGGGTTCGTTCGAAGAGTTCCTACGAGCGCATTGGGACAGCTGTCACGGGGCGGCGCTATGGAGCCAATGCGGGGTCGGCATAAGGGCGCCACTTGAGGGGCGGCACATAGGCGCCAGTCCAAGGGCGGCGTAATGGCGCCACGTTAGGGGCGGCGCATAGGCGCCAGCAGCATCAGGGCGAGAACGCGGTTCGAACTTTCCGAGTCGGTACGCTCCGTTCTTTTTGAACGGAGCGTCCATGGCCAACAGGAGGTTCGAATTGTTTGAATACCGCCAAGTCCTTGTCCGCATGCGGCAAGGCGATTCTGACCGCGACATCGCGCGCGGCGGTTTGATGGGGCGCAAGAAGCTGACGACCGTGCGCCGCGAGGCTGAAGCGCGTAGTTGGCTGGATCCGGTGCAGCCGCTGCCGGACGACGCTACGATCGCGGGTGTCTTCGGGCGCACGCCGCACCTGCCGCACACCTGTGTGTCGACGGTTGAGCCATATCGCGAACAGGTCCGCGAATGGCTTGCCGCCGGCGTTCAGGGCACCACGATCCATGCCGCCCTTCAACGCAATCATGGCTACGCCGGCAGCTATTGTGCCGTGAAGCGCATGCTGCGCCATCTGGCTGCCGAGCGCAGCGTGGCCACCACAACGATCCTCGACTTCGCACCGGCCGACGCCGCGCAGGTCGACTTCGGCGCGGGACCCGTGCTGACGGTCGAGGGCATTGCGGTCCGGACGTGGATCTTCGTGATGACGTTGTGCTGGTCGCGCCACCAGTATGCCGAGATCGTGCTGGACCAGACCGTCGAGACGTGGCTCGCCAGCCACCGGCGCGCCTTCGAATGGTTCGGCGGCTGTCCCGACCGGGTCATCATCGATAACGCGAAGTGCGCGATCATCCGGGCGTGTCGATACGAGCCGGCGGTGCAACGCTCGTACGCCGCGCTTGCCGAGGGATATGGATTCCGGATCGACGCCTGTCCGCCGCACGATCCCCAGAAGAAGGGCGTCGTCGAATCGGGCGTCAAATACGTCAAGAAGTCCTTCGTGCCGCTGCGCGAGTTCCGGGATCTGGCCGACGCCAACCGGCAACTGCGCGAATGGGTGATGCAGCAGGCCGGCACTCGTATCCACGGCACCGTCCACGAACGGCCGCTGACGCGCTTCGGCGTCGAGCGCCCGTTGCTCGCTGCATTGCCGGACGTGCCGCCGGTACTGTCGGTCTGGAAGGAGGTGGCGGTCCATCGCGACGGCCACGTCGTCTACAAGCACGCGCTGTACTCTGCACCGTTCACGCTCGTCGGCAAGTCGCTCTGGCTGAAGGCGACCGATACGGTCATCCAGCTGTTCCATCGGCATGAACTCGTCGCAACCCATCCGCGGCAGCGGGCCGGCGGTCGCCACACGGTGCGAGATCACCAGCCGCCCGAAGCGCAGGCCTGGCTCGAGCACGATCCGCAGTGGTGTCTGGCGCGCGCGAAGGAGATCGGGCCGTCGTGCCACGGCGTGATCCTCGCGCTGTTCAACGACAAGGTGCTCGTCAACCTGCGCGGCGCGCAGGGGATCATCCGGCTGCGACAGAAAGTCGGCGATCAGAGGCTGGAAGCAGCCTGCGAGCGTGCGCTCGCGTTCAGCAGCGCGAAGTACAGCACCATCAAGGGCATCCTCGACAAAGGCCTGGACAGCGAACCGGTGCCGCGTCCCGCGTCGGCCCCGACTGGCGCTTACCAGAACGGCGGCCGCTTCGGCCGTGATCTCCAATCCCTGCTGATCCACTGACACCATGAACCCGAGTCCCGAATTGAATTCCATCCTCAAACAGCTGCGCCTGTCCGGCATCCTCGACTCGCTTGAGCAGCGCAACCGTCAGGCGATCGACGGGCAGCTCGCCTATACCGAGTTCCTTGCCATGCTGCTGCACGACGAGGTTGCCCGTCGCGAACACAAGAAGCTCGGCACCCGTCTGCTGCGCGCCGGCTTCGCGATGGGCAAGACGCTCGAGACGTTCGACTTCGACCGGCTGCCTACGTTGAACCGCTCACACGTTCATGATCTCGCGACAGGCCGGTATCTCGACGAGAAGGTCGCGATCCTGATCGCCGGTCCAACCGGCACCGGCAAAAGCCACTTGGCCCAGGCGCTGGGCCACTGCGCCGCCCGCCAAGGCCGCGATGTGCTGTTCATCTCGCAGACCGAGCTGCTCAAGCGATTGAACGCCGCGCGCGCCACCGGCGCCTATGACCGCAAGTTCCAGCAGTACGCCCGGGTGCCGCTGCTGATCGTCGATGACTTCGCGCTCAAACCGCTACGTACCCCGCAGGACGAGGACTTCCACGATCTCGTCGCGGCCCGCTACGAGCACGCGGCGACCATCCTGACGTCGAATCTCGACTTCGGTGAATGGGGCGCCGCGTTCCCCGACAACCGCATCCTCGGCACCGCCACACTCGACCGACTACGCCACGGCGCCTACCGGCTCGTCCTCGAGGGCGACAGTTACCGCACCCCGAAACCGATGCCAGATCCCCCTCAAAATGCAGTTGCCAAAAACGGCAAAAAACCGCAACCTTGAAACCGTTCGAATCCGCGTTTTACCCCCGGTTCTGCTGGCGCCATTACGCCGCCCATCCCCGGCTCCTTTACGCCGCCCCGCGACAACAGCTCCGGAGAGTCTCGGATTTCGGTCTTTGAAATCGCA
This sequence comes from Burkholderia sp. HI4860, assembly GCF_002223045.2. Classification (NCBI taxonomy): domain Bacteria; kingdom Pseudomonadati; phylum Pseudomonadota; class Betaproteobacteria; order Burkholderiales; family Burkholderiaceae; genus Burkholderia; species Burkholderia sp. HI4860. Next base: position 390,573 of record NZ_NKFO02000001.1, read on the forward strand.
CCGCACTCTCGACAGCAAGTGTCTGGACGTTTGCAAGAAGACGGAATCGACGAGGATGGATTCTTCGCAGCCCTTGACGATTCTGGCGCGCACGGCCTCGCCTTGCAGCCGTTGGGATGCGGATTTCGGCGATGGTGATCAATCGTTTCGGCGAACGTGATCAGTCTGGAAGGTGGTGTTGCGCGGTCAATGGATTATAGCGACGGTGATCACGATCAGGCGTCAGCGGACTCGGATTTCGTTTTCTTTCTCATCGAATCGCCCTTGACCGGAAGCTTGTGGGCCTGATGCACGAGCCGATCGAGAATCGCATCGGCGAGCGTGGGGTCCTGCAGCCACGCGTGCCAGTGTTCGAGCGGCAACTGGCTGGTGATCACAGTCGAGCGCGTACCGACACGATCATCAAGTACCTCAAGCAGATCATTGCGCGCCGCCTGGTCGAGATCCTGCAAGCCCCAATCGTCGAGGATCAGCACATCAATCTTCGCGAGTTGCGCAAGCCGACGTGTGAAGCTGCCGTCGCCGTGCGCGATTTTCAGCTCTTCGAACAGCCGCGCGACGCGCACATAGAACACGGAGAAGCCCTGCCGGCACGCCTGCTGGCCGAACGCGCAAGCGAGCCACGTCTTGCCCGCGCCGGTGGGGCCGGTCAGGATCAGGTTCTGAGCATTGCGCACCCAGTCGCAGCCGGCGAGCGTGGCGACGATGCGCTGGTCCAGCCCACGGGTTTGCCGGTATTCAATGTCTTCGACGCAGGCCTGTGGGTTCTTGAGCTTCGCGGCGCGCAGCAAACGTTCGAGTCGTCGCGTATCACGCCAGGCCAGCTCGCGATCTACGAGCATGCCCACGCGTTCCTCGAATGACAGGCTGGTGCTTGCCGTGAGCGTTGACTGCTCCTCGAACGCGCGAGCCATGCCGTCCAGTTTGAGCGCCTTTAGCTGGGTAAGGGTGTGCTGCATCAACATCGTGACCTCCTTCGGGTCAGTGGTAGTAGTCGGGGCCGCGCACGTTCTCGTGCTCGGGCGAGCGCCATTCGGCGGGCGTGGTCGGGAGCGAGGGCTGCAGGTCAAGTCCCGCTTCCAGGATTGACAGCACGGAGCGACGCGTGGGCGAGCCGATCTTCAATGCACGCTGGCATGCGGCCTCGAGGCGGTGTTTGCCGTACTTGCGCGCGAGCGAGAGAAGACCGAGACAGGCGCGATAGCCCATCTCGGGGTGAGGTTTGTTGGTCAGCAGATGCCGCACGACAGCCTCGGCGCCGGGGCCGACGGATGCGCCCCAGTTGAGCAGGCGCCCAGGCGTCCATTCCATGTGCGCGCGATGCGCAGCCGGCATGTGTTCGGCGATGGTCGTGTGTTTGCCTTTGAGGCGCGAGCGAGCGTGCGCAGCGACACGCTTGCCGCCATGCAGGATCTCTACGCCGTGGCGTGTGATACGCGCCCAGACCTCCTGCCGTGCGAGGCTATGCGGGACGCTGTAATAGTGGCCGCCGACATCGACGTGGTAATCGATGTTCACACGGCACTTCTGGAAGGTGGCGATCTCGTAGCGACGCACGGGCAACGGGCGCAGGACGGGTTGGTCCAGCCGTTCGAACCATTCACGCCGGTTGCCTTCGAGCCGCTTGAACGGGCGCTGGTTTAGGTCGGCGATCAGTTCTGCAATCGCCTTGTTGAGTTCAGCCAGACTGTAGAAGCGATAGTGGCGCAGTCGGGCCAGCACCCAGCGCTCGACGATCTGCACGCCGACTTCGACCTTGGCCTTGTCCTGCGGTTTGCGCGGACGCGCCGGCAGCATCGCGGTGCCGTAGTGGTTCACGAAGTCCTGCGTGGTCGTGCCGAGTCCGGGTTCGTAACGGTCGGGTCGCGCGATCAGCGCCTTCGGGTTGTCGGGCACGAGCAGCTCGGGCACGCCGCCAATGAACTCTAGCGCATCGCACAGGCTGCCGATCCAGTCCGCCATCGTCTCGGTGCGCGTCGCGCACGCGAACGTGTAGTTGGATGCGCCGAGCACGGCAACGAACACGTGCGCCTCGAACTCGACGCCGCCATCGCTCGCCAGGACCGGCACGGTGGGACCCGCGAAGTCCGCGAACAGCTTCTCGCCGGCGCGGTGCTGCTGACGCATCGAGCGCTTGATCGACTTCGCCCAGTCCTTGTACTTCTGGCAGAACTGCGTGTAGCGGTACGTCCGCTGGCCGGGGTTCGCTTCAGCGTATTCTTCCCACAGCAGTTGCAGCGTCACGCCCTTGCGGCGCAGCTCGCGATGCAATGCCGTGTAGTCGGGCTCGATGCGTCGCGTCGTCGTCGCCGCGGCATTGGTTGCCGCAGGCCTCAGGCGCGCGTCCAGTTCGTCGTCGGACATTGCTTCGGCTGCCGCCCAATCGAGTCCCGCCTGGCTGGCTTGGGCCGCGAACTTCGAGACGGCACCGACGCTGATGCCGATAGCCCGGCTGATCTGCCGATGCGTCAGGCCACACGCCCACTTTAGTCGCAGGACTTCCTTCAATTTGCGCATGCTCATCCGAGGTGTCGGCATCGGCACTTCTCCCGCAAAAAAGGGAGCAGGCTAACGCCGTCGGTGAATACATGCGCAACGCCACCGCCAGACTCAAACCCGGATTACGTTCCGGTTACGTGATCACCCGTTTCGGTCCCGTGATCGCTCATTCCGGCATCGTGATCACGCGTTTCGGAAACCTGTGATCAGCGATCACGATCAACCGAAACGGGTGATCACGATCATTCGGAATCCATGATCACGATCCGCCGAAATGCGTGATCACGTTCGCCGGAATACGCAGTTGGGACTCAGATTCTTGATGTCGCAGTTCGAAGAAGGCTCCACATTCGCCTCTAATAGATGGGAGCTATATGAGCGAGGGTGCGCGGCCCTTCTTAAAGAAAGTAACAAGCGCCGCGTGGACGGTCGAAGTCTCTCGCTTTCGAATGTGCAGTCTCGAATGCAACTAGCCGGCCTGCTAGCGACACATGCGTTGCTAACAAATCACACAGACATTGTGCTGGACAGCACAGGTGATTTCGCGCCGGAAGGCGCGTTGTGTTTGGACGTTGCCCGATTACTGGAGCTTCCGCTTGCTTCCAGCGGGGGCGACTGGTACGCGTCAACTGAGCAGTACGCGGAAACGCTACAGTCCGGGCTATTTGCAGTGAAGGCGGACGGCACGTTCGTCTTCGCACACAGGACATACGCCGAATTTCTCACCGCTCATTTCATCTCGTCGCTTGGACTCCCGGCCAAACGAATCATGACTCTTCTCAGTCTGGCAGACGGCTCGGGACAGCTGGTATCACAGCTCATGGAGCTTTCCGCTTGGCTGGGTCATGCCAACCCGCAAGTGCTCGCGTTAGTGCTTCATGCCGAACCTTCCATGGTATTTGACAGCAGCGTGTCGCTCGCAGATGAAGAGGACATTGCTGCTGTCTTCGACGAACTGACAACTCTTGTCGAGCAGCACAAGTTCCCCATATACGACAGCAGACTAATCCGCGCATACAGCAAGCTACGTCATCCAGCTTTGCGCGAAAAACTGCACCACATACTTGCTGACCGTTCACGCGTCAGCGCCCTACGTCAGTTCGCATCTGACGTCGCACAAACGTGCGGATTGGTTGACGACATCCCGGCACTCCTCGACATTGCCATGGACCCGTCGGATAACTATGAGGTGCGCCAGAGCGCTGCAAGTGCCGTGCATGCTGCCGGGTCGCTAGCATTGAAAAGCGCGCTGCTGACTTTAATGAAAGGAGCCCACCCCGAAGACGCCGACGACGAATTGAGAGGTATCGCATTGCTTTGCGCTCTGGACTCTGAGGTGCCCGTGTGCGACATCATTGGCTATCTCACCAAGGAGCAACGCTTGAACTTCACGGGAATGTACGCGCTAGGTCTGCGTCGCCTGGAGAACGCGGACCTTCAGCCTCCGGACGTAGCACCGCTCCTATCTTGGTTGGAGACACAGCTCCGCAAAGAGCATTTGGACGCTCCATGGGAGGACTTTGTAGTCCACATGTTCGGCAAGACAGCATCCGCTGTTCTATCGTTTGATGAAGGGTGGAGTGCTTTCGGGAAAGTTACTTGGCTGGCGATTTCAAACAACCATAGACTTTCAACATCCCGGGATAAGCGCGGCTTCGACAACGGCCTCGAGCTCCAGACGAATCCTGCATGGCGACTGCACCTGCTAGATTCAATCCTAAACGCAGCTGACGGGGACCCACGTATCGCAGCCGGCCAGTTGCGCTACGGAACGAGTTTGCTCACGGATACAGATGCCCAGTACTTGATGGAGGCGTACCAGCGAGAGGCGAGCAACGGAACTAAGAAGAAAATTCTTGCAAACCTCCTCCTGTGGTACGTCTTTGACAACAGTGTTGTCCGCGAGTGGTTGCTCAACGTAGCGGGACCGAATGCGGAAAGTCCGGACCCTCTGCTAGCCGAAGTCGCTGCCGAACACGTCGAGCCAGTATTGCTAGACTCCCCGAGTGCAGACAACCTGAGGAAATCACTGGCATTAAGACTCGAGCACAGTATGCCGCCGAAGCCAAACACCAACAATCAGAGGTCCGTAGACCTCCTGTTGGCCGCTTTGACGCGGGCCGAGTGCGGGGACTCGAGGCAGTGGGTCAACATCCTAGCGTACCTCCGTTATGAAGATGATTTCGAGTACTATCTCTTTCCCTACCTAGAAGTAATGAAATCACCTCTGTGGCCAACGCTTGACGCCGGAATTCAGTCACGGTTGGCTCACATCGCATTCTCATACCTGCACGACACGGGGCCCGCAACCTCCCTCGCCTCAAACGAAACAAACAACTTCGAAGACGCCGGCATCGCAGCGCTCGTGTTTCTGCACTCGACTGACTACGGCAACTCTGATGAGTTCGGTGAACTAGTCGTGAAGTGGGTTCGCGGTCTTGCGCGATACCTACCGGAGGAGCAGCCACGCCCGATTGTGAATGAACTCCTCCGGCAGGCGTTCGGGCGAGCAGAAGCGTCTGTGCTATCGGTGCTATCGGAAACTTGTGAGCAATATTTGTCCGGTAGCGGCCTGCCGCGTTTGCCTGATTTTGCTGTGTGCTTCATGCCCGAGCCACTTCTTCACAAACTTGAAGCAATGCTTCCCGGTATTCAAAGTGAGCAGGGCTTTCGAACACTCGCCTCGTTCCTCATTGAACGAAATAGCCGACATGCAATCGAGAGTCTGCTTCGACGCGTCCAATCATCGACAGACCTGGCGGCCGCCCCGTCTGTCAAGTTGATGGCGCTGCTTGCTAAGCATGCTGCCGACCAACTGATTGAGCATATCTGGGATAGACTGCGAGCACTTCCGGAAGCTATGACGCAGTTGGCGGCCGAAATGCAAATCATTGTGGCCGGTCAGGATGTACCTCTGCTACGTATTAACGCGGAGGTGACTGAGCAGTTCTTCGAGATTCTCGAGCAGCGATATCCTACATCCACTGATATCAAGACTAACGGCATCGTTACTGCTCGCCACCATATTCAAGATTTCAGAACCTGTTGCATTGTCAACTTGCGTGACCGTGCGGACACAGCAAGTATTTCGGCGCTCGAGAGAATCTCTGCACGGCATCCGCAGCTACCCTGGATTGCACGAATGGTACATGAGGCGGAGCAGAAGGCTGCCCGTGACTCTTGGCTTCCCTATGAGGTGCCCGAGGTTGCCGCCGTTCTGGGCATCGCGGCTGGTCGCGTAATTCGAACCGAAGCTGAGCTTCATGACGCCGTTGTCGACGAACTTCGAAGGATTGCCGGAAAAATTTCGGCGAATGCGGCGCTACCCGCCGTTTATCACCTGTGGGACGAAATATCTCAACGCCCCAAACATGAGCCTCGGATTTGCGATTGGCTTAGCAGCGAACTGCGAGACCGCCTTTCGCACAAAGGCACTATTGTAAATCGTGAGGTTCAGGTGAGGTCGCACAATCCGAAAGGGATGGGCGAACGAACAGATATCCTCATCGAACTGTCTCCCACCACGACGAGCGGAAAGCCTCGGAACGCGCTCCACCTTGTGATTGAGGTCAAAGGTTGCTGGAACGCAGACTTGATAACAGCTCCTGCGTCTCAATTGCGCGACAATTACATGAAGGCATACAACGCCACATCGGGCATCTATCTCGTCATGTGGTTCATGTGTGATAGATGGACTAAGGACGACCACAGAAATAAGGAAACGCGAAAGCTCATCCCGGACGAGACATTCGACGCCTGCGTCGAAGCCGTGACTGCAGCCTGCAGCGCAGCATCTATTGGCACTACCACGATAACGCCTTTTGTCATCGACTGCACCTACTAGGTCCAAGCACACATACACGAGATGTCGCCGAGCTGATTACGTCCAACCGCGCCGTCTTCCCATTTTGTGTCAAAGGCCAATTGAGCGGATATCGATAGAGGATTTCAAGAGCCATTCGCTAATGCCGCTCCATGTACGCCATGAGGTCCTGCATCGACGTTGCGGAGCTCAGATGTTCGTGCCGCTCGTAGCGTGCTATTGCAGCGACCGTGCGCGGTCCGATGCTTCCATCCGCCTGCCCACGCAGGTATCCACGTGCAATCAATTGATGTTGAATCGCACGACGGACATCCGCTTCGGTCCGTGTTGCAGTAGCCGCTCCCGCCGTAACAGGAGTCGAAAATTTTGCGAGTAGAAGGTGGGTTTGCGAATCGGTAGCGGTATGCGTCATAGCATACGCAATCGCCGGCGTCGCAGCCTCCCGGACCGTGGGTACCCAGTGCATAGTACCGGCCGCTCCATACAGCGCGCCGACAAATGCTGCAGCTGCGGAAAACAGGCACGCACCTTTCAAAGGTGCCCAGTTACGCCCGCGCTGTCGGTATTCGGCTGGCACCTTGCGGCGCAGAAGCGAGCTTGTCGCGGCGCTGAACATCCAGCCTACTGGTGACACGAACAACATGGCCAGCGTAGTAGCGATGACAGCGAATGCCAGCGGCAGGACTGCACTCCACGGATTCGCTATCGAAAAGTTGGCGAAAATGTCGGCCGTAAAGACAAAACCCGCGAATGCAGGGAATGCAGCAACCAGGGCCCAAGCCGCCCGCGAATTTGGCGGCGAAATCTTGTCAAGTACGTGGAGAAACGCTCCGCCAATCGACTCCGCTGCCTCCTTCGTGATGAAACCCTCCGCCGCGCGGGTGACCGCATGCTCGGGATTCGCTCGGGCCTGCTTGTCGAGCTTCGCCAGTGCGCGTATCGAGCGGTCCAGGACCGGCAACTCACATAGTGATGAGAAGAGCTTCTTTGCTTGCCGCCGGACTTTCGAGCGTCCCCGCTTAGTATTGCTCAATGACGCAATCTGCTCTAACTCGGCACGCAGCAGTTGGTCAAATACCGGAGGCGTCACGATAGGGACGATGTTGCTGCCGACAGCGGCTACTTTGTACGGTTTCTGCACAACGTTGAGGCTGAGTTCGACAACGTCGGCAGTGCCTTCATAGCACGCGACCCAGTTGTCATTGTCGTTGTATTCCGTACCGGTCAGCTCGAACGGGACCAATCTCCGGGCACCGGTCGGTCCTCCTCGCTCAAGGGTTCGCACAAGCGCATCGGCAGCCAGTCCGCGGTGGCACGGCACGTGCCATGACGGACGTGCCAACGCTTGAACACGAGCAACGTCGGTGAAGAATCCATGTCCCGCGCATGCACCGCATGTCTGCTTACCGGAGCCGCCACAACGCGCGCAAACAACACGTCCACTGCCAATACAGAAGCCGCAAGTTTCGCGAACTGTTTGCGTGTAAGTCTCGTTACGGTTGCCGTTCCATCGGGTATGCGTGACCGTTCTATTCTTCGAGCCGATACCGCCGCAGCTGGAACAGCTGTTCCGTCCTCTGCCCGAGCAGCCTCCACACGACACTCTGCCGCTACCGCTGCAACTCCCGCATTGTCGAAACACGGAGTAAGAGCCGAAATCGTGCACAGGGTGGACTGCTGCCGATAACTCGAGTCCGTTCGCGCCGGCGACATCGATGCGCTGCATGAACGGAACGCGAATGTCGCGGTTACGTACGGCCTTCTCGCACAACATCCGCAGGTGATTCTGGAAGTCCGCGGAGTTATAACCGAAGTGTGCGCCGGATATTGCGGCATTACCTTTCGACGTAGTCGTCGTGACGTCGTGCTCGAATCGCCAGACAACGAACGCAGTCGCGAGGTAGCGTGCAGTAGACTCGTCCGTGGGTACTACGTCTTCTTCTCGAGCATGATTGCCGACAAAGAGATGCCGAAGATTTTTCAGTAGGCCGTGCCCTTGATGGCTCAGTTCCACGTCGTTTATTCCTGGTCCGCTATTGCTGCTGCCCAACTCGGCAGCATTCCATCTGGCGTATCGGCAAATCCGACAGCAACTTGAGCGGCTGACGTACATCTTCAGTAGCGCCAGCCAAGAGCACCTATGCTTTTCGTTCGAATTCCCAGAGAGCGGACTGCATACGGTAAGCACCAGTCTTATCAGGCGCGAACACCTCGGGCATGCGCTCGCCCTGCTGCACCAGCACGCCAGGCACGTGATAGCCCTGTGCCTTCCAGATACCGGTTTCAGGACAGACTTGGCCGGTACGCACCGTTTTCGTTGCGCTGTCCTGTAGTGCAGGTGCGCTGACCTTCTCTGCTTCGAAGTTGCGCGCAAAGTCAGCAAGGTCCTTCGGGTACAGCAGATGGTCGCGGAAAGAGCTGTCATCCAGCTTCAGCAAGTATGCGGCGGCGGCAGCTTCTATCGCCCAGTAGCCGACATACGCCCCTTTGCCATTCTTCTGGGCTTCGAGGTGGCCGTCGTGCCAGGGAGCGCCGGCCATACCCGGGTACCACGCCTCAAGATATTCGCTGATGTCGCGGACACACTCATCTTTCGTCCCGCGATAAAAGGAAAAAACGAGCGGACGATACGGTACATCGTGGAACCAACTATCTACGTCGACGCGGCCCTTGAACTCATACGACAAGAGGTCCTCATACAGCGTGTCCTGCCCACGATAGGCTGGGTCAAACATCTCAACGATTCTGGGCAGCAGGTCACGTCGATGCATGAGATAGCAGCAACCAATAAGCTGCATGACGGCCTCATAATCACCGATAACACTAAATGCCCGCGGGGGCTGCTCTGCGTCCGCCTCATAAATGCGCTTAGCTTTGGTGTATTGCTCGAACGCATCGACGACTGAGTCGAGTTCGACACGCAATAGCCCAATATCCACGCCCCCCGTGTACATCAGCAAGAAACGACGATAACGGTACGATGAGAGGTACAGTGCCGTTGTCGCTTTACGCTCGGTTTCGGTTTCGCCAGTGGGTGCCGTATTTTCCGACCAGTATGTAACGTCGTCACTCAACGACGCCATCAGCCACTTGAAGTAGTCCTCGCCCAGGAAACGCTGTCGCCGCTTAGAATCAAAATCGTCGCTCATGTCCACTCTCTCAAGTTACTTCCGCGATTTTAGCCTGCTGGCTTTGAGCTTGACAGCTTCAGCCACTTCCCCTTCCTTGTAATGGTGGGTGAAGGGAAGGTCGTGGTCCGTATGTCCGTGTTCGTCCCCCACAGCCAATGCTTCAACGTGCTGCGCTGCTGAAGGAAGGTAGAAAGGAACGTACAGAATGTGTCGGGAATACCCAGCCCTTAAGATTGACGAAACCAATGATTCGGGTACGGCCTGAGGAAGATTCCGCTCAATCCAGGCGGTGCTCATTTGAACCCTATCGACAGATTTGTCGCCCTTGGCTGTGTCTTTCCCGCCAGCATCAGTTGTTGAGCCGGAGCTGGTTTGCGGCGATGTGGTCGGGGACTTTTGCTCGCCATGAGCCGGGACCTCTCCAGCCCCACCTCCAGCAGTTGGCTTGCCTCCGCCGGGGGGAGGCTTTCCTCCCCCGCCCCCTTGCTTGCCGCCTCCCTTGGCGGGTACGGTTGGGCCGGCATCCTCAGGTGGCTCGAGAAGGTCGTTTGCAGGCGGCCGAACGGCTTCCTTCACGGTTCCGAGTTTGCCGGCAATACTATGCTTGGCGTTTGGGTCCTTCAGCTTTCGTGTCGTCGTCGATGCCTTGATTTCGACGATAGCGAAATCCTTCGTCTGGTTGCTGAACGGTGCGGCACGCCAAACGCCGTCAATACCGCGACCGCGGGCATTGGGGTCGAACAGCTTGTTCAGCTTGCCCTTATCGTTGAGCTTGCCCATGACCCGAAGGCCCGGTTTCTCACTCCATTTGCCACTCGGACCCTTGTCGTGGTCCTTCCAGCCGTTGCCCCACTTGAGCTTCTCATAGCAGTAGTAGTCGCCGATGTGCTCGCCCAGGATGCCGGTGATACTCGTTGTGATATCAGTTACCGCGAGCTTGGCGTTCACCACGCCTCGCGAGGGCGTCGGGACCGGACGGTCGTGACCCGCCTTGGCCTCTTCGCCCTTGGCGCCGGGCTTTTCGGTGGTCCGATGCTCCTCCAGCGTGCTGACAGCCGACGAGTTCGGCTGCTTCTTGCGCCAGTGGAGCAGCTTGCGCTGGACGAACTGCGCAAGCCAGTACGGCAGGTTCGTTTCGACGAAGGTCAGCGCCTGCATGAATGTGACCTGCATTGCGGACGGCATCTCGCGATACAGCCAGGACTTCTGGATGTGTTCGCGCGCCTCGGTCAGGTACTTCTTGACGCCGGTGGCATCGAACAGCTTGTCAATCAACGCATCCGGGCTGGTCTGGATGTGCGCTTGCTGGAGCACCAGACGCAGAATGTCGAACAGCAGCGGGCCATAGATTTCCGACTTGTGGTTGACGAGACGAAACGTACGCTTGACGCCGGCGCCGACGACCGGGACCCAGCCTACGACGGCAAACACCAGGTCGATGCCGGCCTCGATTTTCGTCATCTCGTCCGCACTTTCGCGTGCGTTCCATACGGTCCAGACGCTCTCCGTGGTGTCGTAAACGTTCTGCGCGACGTAGAACATCGGGACAGCATTGGCTGCCATCGACCAGCCAATCTCTTTGACCGCGTCTTCTATTGCTTGTTGGTCGCTTTCGTTCATTTCACGTCCGGCCGGCCAGAAAATTTGTTGAACAGGCTATAGAGATTTTCGTCCGTAATACCCTCGTGCCCGGCAGCATGCAGTTCCTTGAGAACATCGGGCTGCGTAAGTTCCTTGGGTGCGGGAACAGGCTGCGGCGTGAATGGGCGCGCATCCTCACCGAAGAAGACCTTGGCAGTCCCGTCTGGCACGTCACGGAGGACCGCGTGACCATTGCCGTCCAGCTTGCCAGCCATCGTCGTGCCGTTTTCAAACACCACCTTGTAGGGCGCGTTGGGTACCGATTTCAGGTTGTTGTCTGTGAGGTTCAGCTCGAGCTTGCTATGCAGGTCGCCCTTGGGCAGCGCGGGCAGGTCGTACGTGCCGCTCGTCGGGCCATTGAACGAATGCTGTGCGCCCTTGACGTCAATCTTGCCAGGCGCATGAATTTCGATGTTCCCGTCCTGGAGGCGGATGTACGCTCCGCCCGAGGTCAGCAGGATGCCCTGGCTGGCTGCAACCTCAACCTTCTCGGTGGCGGACACGACCTTCACCGTCTTCTGTGCCGTCACTTCGATGTTGTCCGAGTGCGCCTGAATCTCGACCTTGCCCTTTGCAGCGAACAGCTTCATCCCGGCGTTCTGCACGAACAGGCTGATGCGCTGGGCTACGCTCGCAATGAGCGACTTGCCCGCGACCAGATGCGTGCTCTGGCCGCTGACCAGGTTGACCTGCTCGTCGGCGCCCAGGTGTGCCGACTGCTGTGTCGAGAGGCCAATGCCCGCAGGGCTCGACACGAGCAGAACGGGCTTCTTGAAGGCGTTGGCCGCGCCCGTTCCTCCCCCTGCCGTGCGGCCGCCGTTCGACTGACCTTCGACGCGGTCCGTGGTGGCGTCGTTGAAGGACTGGAGCGCGTCCTGGCCGGCCTTCAGGCCCTCGGCCTGGTGCATGATGCTGGCCTCGGACAGCGACTCGATGAGATTGTGCGCGCCGTCAAGTTGCTGCCGGGCTTCACGCACCTCAAGCTGCTGCGCGACACCTGAGCTGGAGTGCGTCGTCAGGAAGAGCCCAAGGTTGGCGCGAATGGCGCCGTAGGCATCGGTGCGCAGGTCGAAGCCGCTGCCAAGATAACTGCCGCGGATGTTGCCGTCCTGGGCAATGAGGTATCCCAGGTGAAGCATCGAGCTGGCTTGCGAGGAGAACAGTTGCAGCCGGTTCTGCGCGGTTGCATCGTCCATTACGAGCTGGTTGTAGCCCTGGCCGCCGTATTCCTTCGAGCGGTAGCCGGAAAGGATGCCATTCGTGTGCCAGCGCGGCTGCGTGGCGCCGTTGTAAACGCGCCCCGTGGCAATCGGCCTGTCACAGTCCCCACCGACCCAGTCGATGGTCACTTCTTCCCCTACGCGAGGCACGTGTACGCTGCCATACCCGCCGCCGGTGTCGGAAAAAGCAACCCGGACCCAGCAGGTCGACGCAGTGCCGTCACGCCGGTCCCAGTGCATGCGTACCAGGATGCGGTTCAGTGAATCGGTGTAGACCTCTTCATTCCCAGGCCCTACGACGGTCGCCGTCTGCAGATGCATGACAGGCTTCTGGTGCTCGAACGGGCTGCGAAACGGCACCTTCTGACGCTGAGCTTCGACCTCGACGAGGAAGAAGCCTTCGCTTCCCATGACGTCCTTGACCGTGAATGCCGACGCTGCCCCCTTGTGGGTATCGCGAACTTCGGCAAAACGCGCGTCCAGGCTATGCGGATAGGGGCGACTTTCGCCGACCGGCAGATTGTTGCGGATGTACCAAGTTGTTTCGACCACGACGAACTTGCGGTCCTCTGCACTATCCCGGTCATGCTCTGGATGGTCCAACAAGCTAAACCAGTGTCCCACGTCAATGCTTGGTGCGCTGCCTACGCCGTAGAATCGCTTCGCGCGCGACTCCCATTCCTCCAGCTTGAGCTTCGTAAGCTGGTCGCCGCGGTCATCCTCCAGGTACGTGTACGGTCCGGTGTACTCGTAGACCTCGGCCTGCTGCGGCAGGTTGCCCTGATTCGCGACGGTAGGGAATGACTTTTCCTTGCGCGCCTCGGGGTTCTTATAGTCGAACGTACTCGTCGAATACGATGTGCTCTGCAAGCTCCGCGTGCCCGACCAGTGCACGAGCGCGTCGGGCTGGCGCGTGACGCCGGCACGATAAAACCGGACATGCTCCTGCTCAAGCGGCTTGAGCGAATACAGGTCGTCCGTGATTACGAGGGTATGCGACTTACCATCGTCGGCGTGCTCAAAATAGTAGAACCAGCCTTCCGATTCCATCAGCCGATGCACGAAGTTCCAGTCGTCCTCATACTGAACGCAGAACGAGCGAACTGGCGAGGGCTTCTGCACGTCGATTCTGTAAGCACCGATTGCCTGCGGATGCCCTTGAAAGACTGTTTCGAGAATGGCCTCGACCGTCTGGTCCTGGAATATGCGAGCGTCCTTACGGAACTTCAGGAAATGAAGCCAGGACGAGAAAATCAGCTGCAGACTTGTAAGTCGTCCGTCAGCGCCGAGACGTCGTGCGGTATGTACGTAGCCGTGTTGTGGTCGGTAGGTCTTGTCGGTTTGCTGAAGCCAGAGTGTGACTGGTTGCGCAATGAGTGATTTCAGCTCGAGCGAATCCAGCAGGGAAACCACGTCGAGCGTGTACTCGTAATTGCGCCCCAAGTGAGCAGTACCCACCACGATATGCGGTAGCAGCACATTCGGCCCGGCAAGGGTATCCAGCTTCACAATCCGGTCCGACTGGAGTAACCCCGAATTCATTAACGCGATAAGGTCCTGCGCTCCCATTTGATTTTCCTTGTATCGGCTTCTCTCAGAGCCGAGCGAAATCATACGGGGAAGACCCTATGTGCACAATATAAGAGATATGAACCAAGCTTCCGACAAACAGAGGCAGCAACAATCTGCTGAAATTGCGCACATTTTTTAAATAATTGAGGCGGGAGCGAACCATTGGTGGCTGCGGGCGCGGTAATTCAATGGCTCATAAGTCCTTGCCCGTTTCTGCTCCTCCGGCCAGTAACGAGGTCAGATTTGCACGAAGAATCCGGCCGCCACGAGAAACTCGACCGTCTGCTCAAGCGACAACCGCAATGCGACCGAAACCCTGTGCGCGTATTCCGCCACGCTGTCCAAATACACCCGCGCCATCAAGCTTTGCATCGCAGCGTCCGGCCGCACGCCGGCTTGTTCCGCGGCAAGATAGATTTGCATTTCGTCGCCAAGGCTGCGCGACCAGAACAACCCTCGAGTCGCTAAAGCAGCTGGACTCTGCGGATGTGTTGGCGCTAGTCGCTCCTGCTCAGGAAGCACGTCTTTCAAAATCTCGAATTCCTGGCCAGAATTCCGGCGGAGATAGCCGTGCTTTGCAAGCAAGGACATAAAGTCCCACACGGCGACCGGGAGTGACCTCGACGCGGACGGCAACACGTCGTAGCGCTGGGTCAGCCATTCTGCGACGCATTCAACCGTCAGTTCGGACGCGGTGCGCTTGCCCCGTTGGCGATAGATAAACCTTCGGAAGACATCGGCCTGCCAAATCCGCGCATGCGCCTTCACGGCGGATGCCCAGCGCACCTTGCTACCAAACAGCAGCGGCCAATCCTGCTCAGCCAGACCGAGCTTCCCGGCGAGGAACTCCGTCTTGCCTGCGTCCGGTGCTTGGCGAAAGAGCTTGTTCGCCCGCTCAATCTTTCGCCGGGCGGCGTCCCGCTGCGCCGCGGCCGCGGCGCGCTCACGTCTGGCCAAGGCCCGCTCCCGTGCGTATTCAGCCGCAATCTCAGCGCCATCCTCCTCGAGCCGTGCTTCTTCTTCACGGCGCCGTGCGTCGAATACGGCCCGGGCTTCGGCCCAACCGGGGTAGAAAAGCCATCGCTTACCTGCAACCGTGTCGACGATGCGACGCGTGAGCGCGTCGATGGTGACATCGCGTGCGACGTCCGACAGGTCGATTTCGAGGGCGGGAATCGCGAGGCGGTCGAGCTGCGCGAGCTTGTTGCCGTCGGGCTCGTGGGTCACGACGACTTCGACAATTAGCAGCTGGTCCCCGCATTCGGCCACGAAGTCCGGCCGAATGCCGTCCATCCACTTCTCAGCCTCACCCGCCGCAGCCCAGTGGATGACGTGCTCATCGCACACCATGATGCCTTCCTCGAGCGCCCCCTCATCCAGGCAGACCAGTGCCGGCGCGCATAGATGCCGATGCTCGAGCAGAATCTGTTTAGCCAGCATGTGAAGTGCCGTTTCAAAACCCTTCGCACAATCCGAACCCGGCCGGTGCGAAAAATACCAAGCTTTCACTTCACCTTGCTTCAGAATCACCGGGCTTCGGCAGGCGGCACAGCGAAACGGCCCTTTCGCATGCTTCGGCAGGTCGCGTGCAGCGACAAGACGCCCCAACGGGCTCACAGCAAATGGGATGGTCAAACCGGCTTTCATCGAGCAAGAGCGCAAAGCAGGAGTGGCTACTATAACAACACGACAGGGGTTCACCGCGTTCGAACGTGGTTCCAACCTTGTCATCCTGGTCGCGTTCCTATCAGTACCGGCGGAAACTCTTTCGATTTCGGGTTGTTTGCGAGCGTGAATTTCTCGCCGCGTATGAGATTGACGACATCGCTGACATGGACGACGATGACCTGCGCCGCAAAGCACGCGCACCACCCGAGCCGCAGGATTGAGGGCCGGCGTCTGACGTGCAACGGGTCGGCCGACGGCAGCTGCGGGGACGGCGAAGACTTCCGCGATTACATGCGAATACTGGGTACAAACCTTCGGCGGTGCGCCGGGAACGACAGTGGTCACAGTGTCGCTCGAGAAATCGCCTGGCACATCACCCACGCCCATCTCGACGCCCTTTCATCCCATCCGTTTTGCAGTCCATATTAAATAATCTATATGTCAACCGCGGACCGGCTGGGCCCAGATTCCTGGCAGCGCTGCAGCAGATGTCGCGATATCAACATTGAGGGGGTAGTGCCGAAGCAAACGAAGCGCCAACGCTCGCACTTCACTGGATGCTGCGCTATCAGCAGCGACAAGCATCTGCAGAAACTCGCGCGTCGAAATCACCGCGTTTGTTCGCTCATCCGCAGTTGTCATCTACCACCCCGGCCAGGAACTCGTTGGTGACGTCCGAGATTGACTCCACCCCGGCCCCCTCACACCAACATTGCCAAACATAGTCAGCGTTATCCGACCGTCCGGGTTGGCCAACGAGTTGATAGACGCGCCCCGACTGCGTCTTGCCTCGCAATGTGCGATGGTCGAACGCGACAATCGGAGAACTCACGCGGCCACTGAAGTCACGTTCATCCGCTCCGACAAAGTGCCGTGTCCCGCCATCGATTTCGAGAACCCTCCACCTGACAATGGAAACCTCGGGTTCGGCGGCTACGGGACCAATCTTCCAAAGTGCCATGGCTCAACCCCTCCCGGCGCGTTTGATGTCGTTCGAACGGTCGCGGTTGCGGGGCGCCACACCAGATGTGTGCCGGAAGTGACTTCGCGTGTTTGCGAACTGCTCGTATGGAAACACGTGCACTCCGTCCCGCACGCCACGCTCGGCAAATCCTTGCACCAACCGTGGCAATGCCGGCGAGACCGGGTGTCGTCTTTCGGCCCGCGATGGGGCGCGTGCCCCCTCAAAAACAGACATAAAAATCGCTGTTTTTATTCTAGCTGAACAGCCGGAAATGACAAGGCGAAAGGTCGGCTGCCGCTCACGCGAGCGGCGAGGCAGGTGGCGCCTCAACCGCCGCAACGAGGTCTTCGTAGTCGATGAAACGCTCCATACTTGAACTGCCCAGTGCAACCACACACTGGAGAAACTCGGGGAGCGATACTGTTCCGTCTAGAAGATGGGAAGCGAGTGTCCGTTCAGTCAGGTCCGCACCGAGGCGAACCATTCTCTGCGCCAGTTCCTCGACTGTAACTGTTGGGTGCCGAGACAACTCAGCTTCGATAACCGCTCTAGCTCTATCCTCCCAGGTCCCCGGGAACGACGCAGGTTCGAGCCAAAGCCGAGGCATCTTGGCGCGAGTCACGGAAAGTATCTGCAGAAGGAGCCCGAGCTTAATCCTCCCTCTCGATACTCGTGACGCGAGCGACCTCTCACTTTCCTTTACGCCCACGGACGTCAACGCACAAGCAAGTTCTGCATAGCTCACCCCCTTCCGCGCAAGCACGGCGCGCACGACACGCGAGGCCAAACCGGTCCAGGGGGTGTCTGCTTCGCTCACAAGACTCCTTGCTTCTTCGGGCACGCGAACTAAACTAAAATGACAGTAAAAATCGCCGATTAAAACCAAAGCTGCTGCGCCCAATACATCTTGAGCCAGTAGCAACCAGGAAGGCCATCGTCGGGGAGATTGTACTGTGAGAGGGACGCCCTAGGTGCTGCTGGACACACGTTGCCCGCAAGTGCCCACGAGAAAACCTGCCTGCGCATGGCACGCCAAAGCTTATTAGCAAGCGAGCGCAACGCCGCAAAAACAAAAGCTGAGGGGGGAGTGAAAACAAGAAGGGAAAAGCGGAGACACACCATCGCACTTGCGGAGCGAAAAATAGTGCCGCATGATATCAGGTCGGATTATACCGAGAAAACCACATTTGTCAAGCGACTGGCGCCCCCAGGCATCGGTCGACGACTCACCGACGTTCGCACGGAGGCGACGACGATTTAGCGCACAGATAGCCCTTCAAATGAAAACGGAGGCTTTGGGTTGCAGCCCAAGCCTCCGCCCGATGGTGAACCCCTAGAGGCCCCCAACGCTTTCGCGCGCGAATGGTCTCACACCGGGTTCGCCATGTCAACTCCTGCCCGTTCGATTATTCGTCGGCAGGAGGCGCATTGCGCTTTGATTACCGAACTGTGAGACTTCGATGACTACCCATTCAATCGGCGCGACGGCCCTTCTCCCGTCCCACCACGTACGCGCATTGCTTCCCCTGCGCCCGACGCAATGTCTGCCGTCACCAACCGGCGCCTCATACCTACAGGCCTTCAAGACGCGCGCCACCGCGAGCTACTACAGCTGACGGACGGTGACATGGAAATCCAACAAGCGTCCGCGTGGCAGCCAGTCGTGCGCCGCGGACTAGTCGTAGCATCTGCAAGCAGCCTTGAGTCCTACTACAACCAAACGTCGGAATTGCCGGAGTTCGTCCACGCGCCGAGCAAAACAGCCGTAAAAGAGCGGTTGCGGAACAGGCTCGTGCGCAACGACCCAGAGCTATGGAAGGCTAGTCCTGAGGCCAAGGTACAAGCCTTGGTTGATTTCGATAAGGGATACCTGCCGACCGAAGAGGCGTTACGGTTCACGGTTAGCCTCGTAGCGTCCTACGTCGACTGCATGCGTAGCAGAGACATTCATAACCCGCGGTATCGCCGCTATTTCTACTCCTTCAAAGAGGCATTGCAAGGGCGTGGACCTGTGCCAAGCCGCGAGAGTTTGGAGACCCTTACAGGCGTCAGCTACATCTTGGCCGGTAGCGTGCATCAATGCCGTACAACATACATACAGCGACTTCGAAATCTGTTCGGCGAGCCATTTCGTGTCGAGGGCCCGTCGTTAAATGACATCAACGCGGTCTGGTATTTTCCCATCGTGGTCTTGCGGTGGCCTACGTGCGGAACCCTGAAAGGATTGCTCGAGCAATTTCGAGACCGGTTGGTGTCCGAACTCAAAGACCCTGCCGACACAGGACCGATTCTGAAACGAGTGCGTGGAAGGAATGCTCCGTCCGCTTTAATTGCAGCGTCCGTACTACTGAACGTTGGAATGCTTGTCGTCGATGGTGCCCTGGCAGAGAGCCTCGGAGGAGAACTCCGCGACATCCTCGCGTTCCTCGGTGACCTCCAGAGCTATGCCAATATCCCCGTGCTGCTCTCCTGCAGCGACGCATTTCTGAATGGGGCCGAAAAACTCGGGAGCAAGGTCGAAAACGTGCTTCGAGGTCGAATGCTGGTATTCGAGCCACTCGCACGCCCCGCTGCAGGCGCGAGCAAGCGCGGACTCTGGCATCAACACAATCAATGGCTTTGGTCAGCCGGACTTCTGCCTCCGATGCTTGAGATGCCGTGCAACCTGCCGTCCTGGACATGGGAAATCTGTCTCGGCCGAGTCGACTGGCTGGTCGACGGCTTTCGCGCGCTCCACGAGCGTTTAGCCTGGGAGCCCAGTCTGCTGATAAATGGCGGCCCATCGCGCGATGTCGTCGTGGAGGCGTTCAAGCTTCGGCTTCGAATTTTGACGGCCCCCCGCAGTTTCATCGAAGAGTACGACAACAAGTCCAAGTTCTTGCAGCGAAAGGACCTCCTGCAGCACGTCGACTATCTCCCATTTAACGACATTGCCGAACTATTGGACGTACGCCACCGGCCTGCACGACTGGGAGTGGAATATGCATGAACCGCGTGATTCGCTCGTGCTCGTGACGCCGTTTCCCGACGGCGAAACTGTAAATTCGTTGCTAAGTCGGCTCGCAGATTTTCGCAACGACTGCTCCCTGAGAGCGATGAGTAGGCAACTGCTAGCCCGAGGTGCAGGCCTCGATGATATGCCGAGCCGACTAGACACTTTTTACACCCGTATAGGGCATCTCTTTGGAGACAGAAAAGTGTTGGAGGAGAGGCACACGCTACTTCAGTACGGGCTCCTCGGCCTGCCACCGGAAAAGCACGCGATGCAACGCGCTCGACTTTGGTCGCAATGCTCGGGACCGATTCGTCTCGCACGCCTTCCCGTTATGCTTGCGCCGTCAAACGGACCGCGTCTGATGTGCCCAGAGTGCGCAGAAGAAGCACTCGAGCAATACGGATACACCTTCGCCCATCGCCGCAACGCTGCTCCTTTTGTCCATACTTGCCCGCTCCACTTTTGCGAGATGCGGCCCACAGCTGGACAGGAGTTGTTGCTTGACGAACTTTGCCGGCTACACAGCACGCGGCGTCAGTTTCGAGACACTGTCGAATTTGCTATCCGGTCAACGTTGTGCGTCGAGAATTCGAATTCCATCTCCCGTTACAGCAAAGCCGCCGTCATCTCCAGCCTGCGTCAATCCCAATGGCTAAACGAAAACGGCCGCGTACGGATTACGGAACTTGTCGAGACATTCATATCGTTTTTCCGTAACCGTTTCGACGACCGCCGGCTCGAGGCGTTGGTATCGAGCGACGGACACGTAGGGGTTGCGCTCCGTGCGTTGATGCGCGACGACCATGCCTTGCATACGGTCTGGTGCATCTTGTTCGCCTGGTTCGCCGAGTATTGCGAATGCCGTCGCACGCAAAGCGTGCTCGCCCCGGAGCCCGATGGAAAACCCCGGACGGAACAGCCAGACACGATACCTGACGCACTATCCAGCCCAGGACTACACCGGCGGAGTGTGAGCCGAGATGTCTGCGCGTGCGAGCCGGCGTACCGCAAAGGCCCCCTCCTTTCAATACCCCCCACGCCCTACCCACCGACGCCAGAGAGGCTCATGAAATTGCGTCGTGATATTCCTGCACGGTCGAACTACCGAAAACCGCAGCTGAAGTCTGGCCATATGGCGCCGAGACAACGTCGGTCGGAGGTGTTGCTGACCGTACTCTGCCATGCAGCCATTAGAGCAGCGGACCACCTCGATTCTCGTGCCTGTCCGCCAACTCGGCGGAGCCGCTACCGACTGCGCTCGATGTTGGGCATCAGTGAGTACGCGCTCAATTCTTTGCTACCGGCATCGGTCTTAGAGGCATTCACGCAAACTCGAGATGAGTACATCTCCCAACGCATTCGATGGGCTGCCGACCATGGAGCCCCGGCCAAGTCTCAGGAGTGGTACGTAGCACGCGTTGCGCGACTTCGGCAGGAAACACTGAAAAACTGGACGCATGGTCGACGAAAACGAGAGCAGAAAAGGTAGATGAAAAAGGTAACTGTACTGGCAGCATCTAGTATCAAAGAAGAGGAAGACTTCACAGGTTTCGTTGTGAGGCAGTGCGAATTGAGCAATGTTGACAATCATCGTGGTCTGATGTCCCTGCTCGGGAAACAAGCGCACCGACCAGCGTTCTTGCATCCATCTCGCATTGAAGACATTTCGGCTCTGTTCCCGAGCCTACTGCCGGACTGGGAGCGCATAGTCATGAAACACACCAGATACCCGCTCTATAGCGCGTTCCTCAATCGAGCAAACAAAAAGCGACTGCTGCTACATCACCGAAGCGGACAAGATACTTCGGCACATCGCCTCATCGGAATGAACCGATTACCTCTTCGAGGCCGCCTCGGCATCTGCCTCAGCTGCGTCGAGTCGGACCTCGAGCTGCACGGCTTCGCAATCTGGCATCGCGCGCATCTCATGCCATCCATATTCTACTGTCCAACGCATGCCGAACCGCTGTTCACCTTCTGTCAACATTGCGAACTGGGGCATCGACGAGCACATCGAACCTGGTTTCCCAGGCCCGATTGTTTGTGCGGGAAACCGCTCAGACAAATCGCCTCATTGGCGAACAGCGAGAGCATAGCCGCTGCCATTGCTATTTCGAAGATGGCAGATGACGTACTTAGAGGTCGAATCGACACATCGATATTCACGGAGAATGCCGCCCCAGTCATTCGAGCGCAACTGCAGCGAAACATCGACGCCGGATTACGTGACTACAGCCGACGAGCAACAGAGTATTTAGAAATCCGCCTTGGACCGGAATTATGTTCGTCGCTCGACTTCAGCGCATATACGTTAAAGCGGGCCATTGGAATAAAAACGTCCGACGGGCCGCTGACTGTCACGGGGCGGCGCTATGGAGCCAATGCGGGGTCGGCATAAGGGCGCCACTTGAGGGGCGGCACATAGGCGCCAGTCCAAGGGCGGCGTAATGGCGCCACGTTAGGGGCGGCGCATAGGCGCCAGCAGCATCAGGGCGAGAACGCGGTTCGAACTTTCCGAGTCGGTACGCTCCGTTCTTTTTGAACGGAGCGTCCATGGCCAACAGGAGGTTCGAATTGTTTGAATACCGCCAAGTCCTTGTCCGCATGCGGCAAGGCGATTCTGACCGCGACATCGCGCGCGGCGGTTTGATGGGGCGCAAGAAGCTGACGACCGTGCGCCGCGAGGCTGAAGCGCGTAGTTGGCTGGATCCGGTGCAGCCGCTGCCGGACGACGCTACGATCGCGGGTGTCTTCGGGCGCACGCCGCACCTGCCGCACACCTGTGTGTCGACGGTTGAGCCATATCGCGAACAGGTCCGCGAATGGCTTGCCGCCGGCGTTCAGGGCACCACGATCCATGCCGCCCTTCAACGCAATCATGGCTACGCCGGCAGCTATTGTGCCGTGAAGCGCATGCTGCGCCATCTGGCTGCCGAGCGCAGCGTGGCCACCACAACGATCCTCGACTTCGCACCGGCCGACGCCGCGCAGGTCGACTTCGGCGCGGGACCCGTGCTGACGGTCGAGGGCATTGCGGTCCGGACGTGGATCTTCGTGATGACGTTGTGCTGGTCGCGCCACCAGTATGCCGAGATCGTGCTGGACCAGACCGTCGAGACGTGGCTCGCCAGCCACCGGCGCGCCTTCGAATGGTTCGGCGGCTGTCCCGACCGGGTCATCATCGATAACGCGAAGTGCGCGATCATCCGGGCGTGTCGATACGAGCCGGCGGTGCAACGCTCGTACGCCGCGCTTGCCGAGGGATATGGATTCCGGATCGACGCCTGTCCGCCGCACGATCCCCAGAAGAAGGGCGTCGTCGAATCGGGCGTCAAATACGTCAAGAAGTCCTTCGTGCCGCTGCGCGAGTTCCGGGATCTGGCCGACGCCAACCGGCAACTGCGCGAATGGGTGATGCAGCAGGCCGGCACTCGTATCCACGGCACCGTCCACGAACGGCCGCTGACGCGCTTCGGCGTCGAGCGCCCGTTGCTCGCTGCATTGCCGGACGTGCCGCCGGTACTGTCGGTCTGGAAGGAGGTGGCGGTCCATCGCGACGGCCACGTCGTCTACAAGCACGCGCTGTACTCTGCACCGTTCACGCTCGTCGGCAAGTCGCTCTGGCTGAAGGCGACCGATACGGTCATCCAGCTGTTCCATCGGCATGAACTCGTCGCAACCCATCCGCGGCAGCGGGCCGGCGGTCGCCACACGGTGCGAGATCACCAGCCGCCCGAAGCGCAGGCCTGGCTCGAGCACGATCCGCAGTGGTGTCTGGCGCGCGCGAAGGAGATCGGGCCGTCGTGCCACGGCGTGATCCTCGCGCTGTTCAACGACAAGGTGCTCGTCAACCTGCGCGGCGCGCAGGGGATCATCCGGCTGCGACAGAAAGTCGGCGATCAGAGGCTGGAAGCAGCCTGCGAGCGTGCGCTCGCGTTCAGCAGCGCGAAGTACAGCACCATCAAGGGCATCCTCGACAAAGGCCTGGACAGCGAACCGGTGCCGCGTCCCGCGTCGGCCCCGACTGGCGCTTACCAGAACGGCGGCCGCTTCGGCCGTGATCTCCAATCCCTGCTGATCCACTGACACCATGAACCCGAGTCCCGAATTGAATTCCATCCTCAAACAGCTGCGCCTGTCCGGCATCCTCGACTCGCTTGAGCAGCGCAACCGTCAGGCGATCGACGGGCAGCTCGCCTATACCGAGTTCCTTGCCATGCTGCTGCACGACGAGGTTGCCCGTCGCGAACACAAGAAGCTCGGCACCCGTCTGCTGCGCGCCGGCTTCGCGATGGGCAAGACGCTCGAGACGTTCGACTTCGACCGGCTGCCTACGTTGAACCGCTCACACGTTCATGATCTCGCGACAGGCCGGTATCTCGACGAGAAGGTCGCGATCCTGATCGCCGGTCCAACCGGCACCGGCAAAAGCCACTTGGCCCAGGCGCTGGGCCACTGCGCCGCCCGCCAAGGCCGCGATGTGCTGTTCATCTCGCAGACCGAGCTGCTCAAGCGATTGAACGCCGCGCGCGCCACCGGCGCCTATGACCGCAAGTTCCAGCAGTACGCCCGGGTGCCGCTGCTGATCGTCGATGACTTCGCGCTCAAACCGCTACGTACCCCGCAGGACGAGGACTTCCACGATCTCGTCGCGGCCCGCTACGAGCACGCGGCGACCATCCTGACGTCGAATCTCGACTTCGGTGAATGGGGCGCCGCGTTCCCCGACAACCGCATCCTCGGCACCGCCACACTCGACCGACTACGCCACGGCGCCTACCGGCTCGTCCTCGAGGGCGACAGTTACCGCACCCCGAAACCGATGCCAGATCCCCCTCAAAATGCAGTTGCCAAAAACGGCAAAAAACCGCAACCTTGAAACCGTTCGAATCCGCGTTTTACCCCCGGTTCTGCTGGCGCCATTACGCCGCCCATCCCCGGCTCCTTTACGCCGCCCCGCGACACTGACCAATCCTATTCAGAATATCGCAACAATATGGAGCGTATTTAATGGATGGCCAACCTTCCTCCGCGAGGTACAGGCTCGTCATGGAGACCACGAAAAATACGACGCAAACACCAGGCCAGCACCAATTCGTATCCGCGTGAACGTCAAGAGAGATAGGCGTGCCGAATCGCTTCATCAAATCGGCAGCATGAGCGCCGCCGAACTGGCGGCATACCGGGCGCGCAATCGAGAGCAAATTCTTGCGCTGATTTCCGGTAGACCAAGTCTTTCGCGCTCGAGCCTCTCGAAATCCCCTGGTGGCGGAAAGTTACATTTCTTCGCAACTCAGTTTGACGCCCCCTGGTTCGACGAAGCACTGCCTAGTCGACGGAACGGCTTTCAGTCACCAATGGACCGCCAATGTGTGCAAACGGCGAGCCGAGAAGCGGCCTCACTCGTGCTCTGTCGTTACGAGCAAACCGTACGACAGAATCCTGAGCGCTTCATTACGCGCGCCTTCCTGCTGACCGGCACTGCGAATGAAAGCATATATAAGCGCCGCTGGAAGCAGCCCGAACTCGAAGCCATGTTGGCCCGATGTGTAGACACCTTCGAAACATGGTCACGGCGCCAAATTACTAACGTCTGCTCATCGGCACGAAAATTCGACCCGCAGTCAAAATGGGCCGCGCCCGAGACCTTCGAAGGACTGAGTCGAAGACATCTAAGTCAGCGCCTCTATGGAGCACGGATATGGCTAAAAAAGCATCAAGGTTGATTGGGGACTGTTCCCATCTCTCGTTCTCTCGAGCGAAAGGCGCACAGTTGCGCGGCATGGCCATCGCAACCGGCGTGCGAGAGACTGAGTGGCATCCGTGGTCCGGTCACGTCCCCTTACCCAAGGTTATCGACAGGGACTTGCCGGGTCGCGATGACGATGCGTCGGGCGGTGGTGGCCTTCGACTCCGAACCCTGAGGGGCTTTCCGGTGCTTCAATGGCCAATTGTTCTTCCAGAGCGTGACCCGCGCGGAATTCTTAGCGCGGACAACTTCGACTGCTGGAAAAAGGCAAGCGCAAGTCGGATTGGAATAGCCGGATATCACTACAGTTTCAAAGCCGGGGGGGCGGTCGCATGCCATTCGAGTCTAGAGGCTCGACTTCTAGCTTACTTTGAGATGTGTCCCTTCGTCGTCGAGATTCGAACACAGTATCCACAATGGAATCGCGAATCATTCATCGCATACTGCAACGCCGGCGAGCCGTTCCCTCGCAGAGAGCTAGCTACTATCGACTTTATGCTAACGCTTCAAATTCCAGGAATCCGGCATCGAATCTATCACGGTGTTTCCGCTAAGCCCGACGCGCAAGTTGAACTGAAGAGCGTCCGCGCTAGGCACAAGCGCGAAGCGGCTGGCCAGTGGGAATGGGGCTCCACGCATGAGGTCATGACTGAGACGACGGTTACGGACGTCGAATATCAGAGCTACCGCCGCATGTTCGAGCATATGAAGTATGCGGAGGCCGAAGAAATCACGGCTCTGGCAGCGAGCGCCCAAGAACTCTCGACTTCGCTCCTGTCGACACAAGCTCGAGGTGATGCTGCGCGGGTCGTCAGCATGGTTGGAAAGCGTTTCGGATGGGACAGAAAAAAATCGTTTCGATTGCTGGCGATTGCATTGTTCCTTGGTTATCTGAGATGGGATGTTGAACACCTATACGCCAGCAATCATCCCCTTTGCTTCATCAGGCCATAGCCTGGCTTCTTGAAAAACTCGCAGGTGACTAATCATGAATGATACGCACTCCGATACATATCATGCAAAGATATTTCCGAAATTCTGCAACTTGGCAGAGGTCGTTGGCAGAGGCAAACAACTTATTTTTCGATACCTTGGCCAAGACGACGAGTACGTGTATCTCGTCGAAATCGGGTCTACTACAAACGGAATCGTAAAACTTAACCCCAACCCTAGCAACAAGAAGTATCGGTCAAAGAGACCCGTAACCGAGGTTCGCAGCCTGGTGACTCGCGAACGAATCAAGCGAATCGCCGAACGAGGCGTGCCAGCAGCGATGACGATGCTCTCACCCGATGAGGCAGTCAAAAGGTCGCTGGCTGAAAAAAGGAAGGTCGTCGACTACATCACCCGCGTCTACGGCGATGAGACATTCATGCGGCCCAAAATGTATGCAAATGCGATATCAGACGCAGTCAAGATTTTCGGACTAGATGCGAAGACTGTCCGTAAATACTATGAGCGTCACCTGTTCTATGGAGAGCAAGAGTTTGCCTTGGCAGACCACAATTGGGAAAAGGGGGCGCCCGGAGTTTCACGGCACGGAGCGAAGCACGCTGACGGAACACTTATCGAGTCTGGACGGAAGACCTACGCGCAGACGCTCGACCGCTCAAGCAAATTCCGGCGGAAGATGTTTCCGGAAAGACTGCGAGCGAGCCTGACAAAATTCATCCGCGCCAATGCTCACGAACCCGGCGCCACAGCTACCGCACTCGTTCGACGCTTTTATCGCGGATTACGAGGCTACAACCGTGCAGCCGATGGCAGTATACAGAGCTCTCCCGTCGACCCAAGGAACCTACCACCGGAGGCGAACGCCGTACGTATAGCAACGCCAATCCTAAAAGAGGAACGCGCTCGCCTGGCTGTACTCAAAGACTCCGCACGTGGGAAGGGCTACTCCGCACAAATTGCGAATGGCGACTTCAACGTGGTCGATATCGATGGCACTGTCGCGGATTGCTTCTTGCGGTACGGCGATTCGAGGATTGAAATCGATGGAGTCTTGAAGCCCACTGTTCTGTTAGCAATTGACCGCTCCAGCAGGGCGATAATTGGGTGGTATGTGACCTATCGCATGGAGAATGCCGACGCGTACCTGGCCTGCGTCTTCAGTGCCTGTACGGACAAAGAGGCCGAACTGGCGAGGTGGCAAGTATCGCATCTAGATGGAATGGTCTATGGATGTCCGAGTGCGATATTCGTGGACCGAGGACCTGGAATCTCGGAGAAGGTGCGAAACGCCGTGGTCACTGGAATGAGGATGCGGCAATTGATGGCGGCGCCTGGCAGCCCGCAATCGAAGGGCGATGTCGAGCAGGCGATGGATTTTTTCCAGGAGGAAGTCGCCAGAATCTCCGGCTCGACGTACGGTGAGCCGGTAAAGGGAAAGGGGCCTGATAAGGACGCTGCCAGGAAACGGAATCGGACGAAACTGAAACGAGCGCCGGGCACTGCTACCCTCACACTGGCGGAGTTCATGAAGGCGCTTCTCACTGCCATAAGCAAACACAACTTGACCGCGGATGTGACAAGACTACGGACCGACCTCATGCTGGAAGGCAATGTGCCTCCCGTGCCGAAGCAAATGTTTCTTTTTAACCAGGCAATGCGTGACGGCGACGCGGCCTGGGATATGACGGAAGAGGAAGTGATACGTCGACTTGCCAAACCATTCTATGGGCGTGAAGCGCCGGGCGGAATCATCACCTTCGGGAACATGAGCTTTACCTCAGATGAGCTTCGTAAGAGCGCCATTGCATTCGAAGCCTATAACAATGGACGTACCCTGACCATCAATGGCTTCGAACTGTTCACTTCCGATTTGCATGCGCTCTGGGACGACGACGGTCATTTGGT
Source organism: Burkholderia sp. HI4860 (assembly GCF_002223045.2). Lineage (NCBI taxonomy): Bacteria > Pseudomonadati > Pseudomonadota > Betaproteobacteria > Burkholderiales > Burkholderiaceae > Burkholderia > Burkholderia sp. HI4860. Next base: position 418,694 of record NZ_NKFO02000001.1, read on the forward strand.
AGAACTTCAAGGGACACCATTGACGAAGAAAAGGTACGGCCTCACCTACCCTGACATATGTGACTACATCTCAATGCGGGGCGTGTCAGACCTTGCCAAGGAACGGGACAAGCATCGTAAACATCCAACAGCAGAACAAGCTGTCAAACGCGACCGAGTCTCGCAATCCATGCAGAAACAAATGGAGGCAGCTGAGGGAGTGAAGCGCACCGTCAACAATCGAAACGTTCGCAAAGCTGCGGTGGAAGAGTCCGGCGCTGCTGATACGCGTGCCCTGCTGGGCGTTGTTCGCGGCGCGCTGACAGTGGCCCCGACACCGAGCCAAACTGTACGCGTTGAGGGGGCGATTTTCGTAGACGACGAGCAAGAACTCGACATCGATTTCTAGCAAAACCGTGGCTTGCGTTGGGCAACGTGGTCGAACTACTTTCGCCTCACGTAGCGCAAAGCCTTACCCAGCAAGGATTCCGCTGAAGAAGAAGCGTCCTGAGGGACGCTTTCATCTTTTTGTGCGATGCGGTACGAAATTTTTGTGACGTTGAGGGTCAATTAGACCAAAATTCCGCTGCGTTTTTTCGCGCAAAACCTAGCCGGACAGGGAGTTCGCCTCGGTGAGAAGCGTCCCACGGGACGCTTGTATTGTTGGCAAACACAGTGGCAATCCGGATAAGAAGCATTGACACGTAAATGCCCCTCACCATACGGATGGATTTTTCCGCCAAGCCCTTGTTTATACATCGCAAACATCTCTAATCCCGAACCAACAAGTCGCCTGGTTTCGATGGAAAATTCCGAAAATATTGTTCGGAAATGCATCTTTCCGTTGGGGTCCGGGGCCTCAGCCCTGCCTCCCTCTTTCGGCGCTCACCGTCTTTTCTTCCGTCCCCCATGGTTCGTTACCGCGGCCCTTTAAGCGGCTCGACCATGGGCAGATTTGCCGCTTTCTGCACTAGAGCTCTACCCCCTGAAGCGCAACATCTGGAGATCGAAAGCCGGCGACGCTTGAATATCGAACAGTCCCCGCAATAAAATCCCTCCAATTTCAATCTACCGTCGCGCGAATGTGATCGACTATTGCCACTCGTTCACAAATTCACTCCTTGATATTCGACGATATGGAATCTTGAACATTACAATTAGACCCAGACTCATTCAATCTATTCGCCATGACCCTCTGAGTCATCCATGCATTTGAAGACACTACGAATTTTTGAATTTTAGAATTACCTCCCTTTTTAGCCGCCTTGAAATCAGAGGGCGAGGAAAAGAAGAGAAGAATCAAACCATAAGAAAAAAGCAACATAAAGATCGCCAAATCGGCAATGACACCAACGGGTGGGGTGTGTATCCAGCCATAATGCCCACCTACTAGAGAAATGCTCATCGCGACGGCTGCAGAGCTAATGAATGACTTAGCCATTAATGAAGCGGCAATCTGCCATGCCAACTTTACATACTTCACCTCACGCGCGGACCTATGCAATCCGGACATGGCATAGGCGCACCACTGCGGCACAGCTAGAGTCAGGAAAAATGTACCAAAAATTATGGTATCTGATTTGATATCAAGAATGAACTCCACAACATCTAAGATTATTTTCCCATAAATGTTGACTGGATGACCGTTTGCGTCATAAAAGCCGTTTTCACCTGCAAACACAAGCACTTCAGCGCTGAGAAACAATGTGAAAAAAAACACCAACCAGGTTGGGTAAATTATCTGAGGATGTGTTTTTGCCTTCTGTTCAAATATTGTGAAGATACCAACAATCATCACAGCCATGGCAAAAAAAAGCGCAATATACGGGTGCCTCTTAACGACATCACCAAACCATGACTCTTTTTCCAGCTCGACGTAATCACTCCCCGATACGAGGTAAAATTTCCCCGACCAAGGTTTATATATTATCGATTGCAAATTTATTCCAACACCAAATCTCAGCTCCATAAAATACTTGGACGCAGGAAATTTTTCATAACCTGAATTTATTCTTTGAGGATCTTTTTTTGACACCTCCAACGCGCCACGATTATTCTCAACAAATAAATCCATATCACGCGACCTACTCGAATATTTTCCAACAAAATCCGGAAAAATCGTACATTTCAACACCCCTCCCAAAATTACGGACATAATGATGAAGAATGCTGCTTTTTTCAATATTGAGAAGATTTTTTTATGACGCATCGATTTTATTTAAATAATGGTCAGAGTCGATTTCCATTTAATCCAGATCCGTCAATCGGCATCACGTGCCGCAATTCGACGCCTGTGCAGGCAACCGCCGGAAAAGCGCGGCTTTAAGAAGCGGTAGATTGCCGGATAGCTCGCCATCAGAGCGCTTTCGAATTCCCGGTTCATCGCTGGCACTCGCTCAATGAAGAACTGGCCGGTATTCATTGTTGATGCCATACGGCACGTGTCCGGTCGCTACGAGATGCGAGGCTGCTTCGCAGTTGCGCACGTGGTCGTCGAAGAAGATATCGGGCCTGAATTCCGCGAGAAAGGCGGTCTTTTCCTTGCCGCCGAGAAACATGGCCTCGTCGACCGCGACGCCCCACGCCATAAGCGTGCGAATCGCCCGCTCATGCGCCGGCGCACTGCGAGCTGTGACCAGCGCCACGCGCACCTGTACCGCCGACCGGCACTGGCTTCGAAGTGCGCACAGGGCGGCAAGAAATGGCTTCAGCGGGCCGGCAGGCAACGGCGAACGCGCGTGACGCACCTCGTGCGCGTTGAACTCCAGCAACTGCCGCTCTCTGAAAACGCGCTCGGCCTCGTCACGGAAAAGGACCGAGTCTCCATCGAACGCGATGCGCAGTTCCCCGTCAATCTGGGCATTAGCCAAACCTGAAACCGGGTAGACCCAGGCTGCGGGAAATCCTGCGGACATTGCTTCTCTGACGTCTGCCGCATGAGCAGAAAGGAACAGGCTTGCCTCAAGCGGCGCAAGATAACGGTGGGGTTTTGCACCGCTAGTAAAAATGGCTCGGCCGATTGCCAGCCCATGATGGCGGGCCGATGTGAACACCCGCAGCCCCGTAACCGGGTCGTTGCGCGACAGGATGGCAACCTCGACGTCGTTGCGCCCGCCACTATTGAAGGCGAGGAGCTTTCGCACCAGCGGGAAGGCCACGCCCGGGCTCGCCGGGACGTCCAGGCGCGTGGCCTGAAGCGCGCAATACACCGATGGGTCGCCTTCATGAAACAGCTGATTTTCTGCCTCAAAGTCGAATAGCGCCCGGGCGGAAACGGCGATGGTGATTTTTGTGGTTGAAGTCATAGGTCTCTCCTGTGGCTGAAGACAATGATGAGGGGCACAAGGGACAAAAAGTGTCCCAGTCCTCTCGTAAAATCACGACAAGCCCGAAAGCTGACTCACGCACCGCTGAACGACGCACAGACTGATGACCTCCAGCCTTGATGAAGCGATTCTTCGAATCCTGCCTACGGACAGGGAATCGGACTCGTGGATGCCCACTTCACGGGTTATCCAACTACTAACCGACCGGGGCCACCAGGTCGACTATCCGCGGCAGGTTCGACGCCGCCTTGCTCGGCTTGAGCGTGAAAGGCTTGTGTTGTCCACGATGGACGGGCAGCAGCTTCTATGGCAGCGCCAATCGTGGTTGCAGGGTGCCAACCAGATGGCCAGCCTGATGAGCGCCTCGGAGGCGGTAGCATTCCACGCGCTCCGGCGCTTTGTGGCGGACAAGCTGCCCGCAGCGGTCACCATGGACATCGAGCCACTGTTCAAGGCCGCCGATACCCGTCTTTCGCAAGACAGGGAAGACAGCCGGCTGTATCGAGCGTGGGTATACAAGATTGGTTCAGTGGAGCCGACCTATCTGCTGGGGCGGCCGCCCATCGACCCAGAAGTATTCCAGACGGTTGTGACTGCGACGTTCTTCGAGCGCGAACTCATTGTTCGGTATCGGCCGGCCTACAAGGAGATAAGGGATGAAGACATCAAGCCGAAACGGCTCTGGCCGCTCGCACTTGTCGAATCAGCCGGCCTCATGTACATGGTCGCCCAGAGTCCGGACCACCCGCCACGCCCCAAGGAGGGCAAGCCAAACTGGCTTCGAATTATGTATCGACTGGACCGTTGTATTTCTGCGGTCGATTCCGGAACAGCGTTTGCGTACCCACGGGATTTCAACCTGAAGGCGACGATTGAAAAGGAGCAGGTGTTCGACTTTCTTCCGGAGCCGCCTGTCGTACTGGAGCTCGCGCTAGAGCCGCCCGAGGCGAAGCGACTTGAGGAGCGGCGCATGTCGGAGGACCAGCGACATACGCCGCTGCCCGATGGTCGGATAAAGGTGACAGGAACGGTGGTCCCGAGCGTCAAGCTACGATGGTGGCTTCGTTCCCTCGGCGCTGCAGTGGAGATTCTGGCACCGGCCGTACTCCGCTACGAATTCGCTCACGAGGCGGCTGTACTGGCGAAGCGTTACGGCACCACTACTTGAGCGGCACATCGGCAAACTAAACAGCGTAATCGGGGTAGTGGGTGGAACACGAAATTGGAATCAGACAGGCGGCGGCGTGGATTCGCGATGCGGACGGCCTGCTCATCACCACAGGCGCTGGCATGGGGGTGGATTCCGGGCTACCCGCCTTCCGGGGAACGGAAGGCTTCTGGCGTGCATACCCGGCGCTGCGCCACTATGGATTTTCGTTTGAGGACATCGCCAACCCCGCGGGCTTTGCGAGCAATCCGCGCCTGAGCTGGGGATTCTATGGTCATCGCCTCGCGCTCTATCGCGCAACCATTCCTCATGCCGGCTTTGGCATTCTGCGTCGGAGGGCGTCGGCGATGAAGCACGGCGCTTTCGTGTTCACCAGCAACGTTGATGGGCAGTTCCAGAAGGCGGGATTTGACGCAGAACGCATAATGGAATGCCACGGCACCATCCACCGGCTTCAATGTGTCGAGGCTTGTTCCGATGAAACGTGGTCTGCTAACGACTTCATGCCGGTCGTCAACGAAACGACATGTCTGCTCGAGAATGAAATACCGAGGTATCCACGTTGCGGAGGTCTCGCGAGGCCGAACATTCTTATGTTCGTAGACTCACAATGGATGGAGAAGCACGCGGAAAGGCTGGAAAACCAGCTCACATCCTGGTTCAAACGCGGCCAGCGCCGGGTGGTGGTCGAGGTGGGCGCTGGCCGAACAATACCGACCGTGAGGCGATTTAGTGAAAGGCATGGCCCTCGTGTCATCCGCATCAACCCACCGGAATCAGCGATACCGATTACAGTCGGAGTAGGAGTGGCATGCGCGGCGCGAGACGCGCTGCAACAAATCGACAATGAACTCCGCCGACAAGCATGAGCATTTTCCCTTCAGTAACCGTCGACTTTTCCGTTAACGAGAATGGGCCTTTGTGCAAAATGCGAACCCCCATTGCTGGCTCGAACCGACTTCTACCAAGAGTTGAACTGTCGTGAACCGTACTGACTACCTCGAAGATAAAGACGTTCGGGATTTCGTCGCCTTCCTGGCTGGCGTCATCCAGGGCAAGTCCCTCGGGCTTTCCATCGGATTTTCCAGAAATCAACTTTATGATGGCTTTGAAGACAAGTTCCCGGGTGGCTACCACGACTACCGGAACGGTGGCGGTCCGGTCTACGTGGTGCGCGCCGAAAGTCTTGAACGCCTTTTTGATATGTATTGGTGGAACCGAAAGGACTTTGAGGGCAACATGCTTGCGCTCAGCGCAGTCAGCCAGAAAATCAAGGAAGCCATTGAGGGCGAGAATAGCCCGTGTGCGCACAAGCTCGCCGAAGCGGCATGTCACGAAGTGATGAAGTGGGGCTTTGGAGATAAACGTCGCGCGTACGCCGCAAATATGAGTTGGGCAAAGCAACAGGAACAAGCCCTCCCTCATGTCCTGCGCATGGGGAGAGAAGCATTGAGCGGAGACAATCCGGACATTGAGGCTTTCGGCGGCAGTGAGAGCAGCCACACCCACTCGCCGCGAATGAATGCCGGCTGGACGAAGTACTACGCGCTGGCACTTCCCAATCACATTATTTACGATGGTCGCGTTGGGGCTGCCCTTGGGTTCCTCGTGCAACGACACCTGGCCTCCCTGTCGCACTTTGCAGGCGTTCCGGAGAAGCTCCAGTTCCTGTGGGCCAACGGTGATGGCGGCCGCACGCTGCGCGACCCGTCCACTGGCGGACACCAGTTTAGCAAGCTGTATGGCGGATGCTACGGTTCCAAGTCCTGGGCCCGAGTGAACGTCTGGGCCAACTGGATTCTTTCTGACGCACGTGACAAAGCTGGTGCGGAATGGTGCGCAGGGCCTGATGGACTTCGTAGGCTGGAGGCGGCGCTTTTCATGCTTGGGTATGATTTCCATCGGGTTCGTGATTCGCATAGCGGCAGAGGAACCGACCAGCTCCGCAGGGCAAAGAGAAGTACCAGCGAAGCTACCTAACAGCTGGTCTGGCGTTCCGCAGGAGAAGCCTCCGTTTCACGATGAGGCCTCTCGACGTGGTTGCTCGTCGCCTGCCTCAGTTATCCGTCGCCCTGCTTTCCTGGAGGTGACCTGCCAATTTCACGTACATAGAACGGCAACCCGGCGCTCTACGCGACGCTACCTGCGGCTGAGCGTTATCCGATATCGTGACTCCCCGACATCAGTTGTCGACCAGTGCAGGAATCTCTGCGCGGTGCTTGGTGGACGTTGGTTGCGCGAATTGACCGGCGACGAGAAAGCTCTTTACAAAGACCTTGGACCATGTATCACGGCAATTGGCCGACATTTCGGGGAAAACGAACGACGGCTTATCCGTGCTGCGCTCGAGACGGTCAATCTGCTGCATCCTCGCGGCAAGGACAATGAACGTGAGCGACTTGCCTTGCGAGAGGTGTCCCACGAAGACGCAGAGCTTGCTTTGCACGCGACCGGCTTCGTGATTAGAGACCTTGGCTGGGGAAACTAACCAACAGTCACCGCATATCGAGCATATGATGTTTGACAGCACCTGACCGGGTCTCCACCTCAGCTACGAATGCTGCGAACTCGCGGCTGTATCCAGCGGGAAGATAGGTGTCTTCTTCAATGCTGCGCCACCCCACGTCCTGGGGGAACGGGGAACTCAGTCGAAGCCGGGGCTCAAGGCAGTCGGTTCGCGCGAGCCCAACAAGGAAAGTAGACATGAAGCTAAAGAGAGACGCGCGCACGCTAAAACAGCACGGGTTGGCGTCGCTACGGCGCGGCCTTGAAATATTCAATGGCTACGATGACCGTGGTCGAACAGAAAGCGTCTTGTTGCATTTGCAGCACAGCAGCGAAATGCTTGTGAAAGCTTTGCTGGTCCAACGGTCTCAAGCAGTTTTCGACAAGGAAAAGGGTACCTCCATCGGCTTGGAAAAGGCGCTCAACGTGGGCACATCTAATGGCTATATTACTGGAGCGCAAGCAGGAGCCATTCGCACAATCGATGCCATGCGCGATGCCGCTCAGCATTGGATGCTCGTCGTAACAGAGGACGTCCTATATCTGAACTCGCGGACCCTAATAACCGCGATTGACGAACTCTTGCAAGAGCATTTCGAAGACTCTCTGGCTGACCACCTTCCGCTCAGGGTGCTGCCAATCTCGACCCAACCCTTGCAGGATTTCGACCTTCTCATTGACCGTGAATACAAGCAAATCGCCGAGCTGCTCGCCCCCGGAAAGCGGGCCCGCGATGAGGCACGAGGTCGAATCAGAGCTCTGCTAGCGATGGAAGGGCACGTAACAGACACTATCGCAGTTTCGGAGCGGGACATCGACCGAATTGAGAGAGCAATCAGAAACTCCACGCCCGTTGCAGCTGTTTTTCCTCGACTGATGACGTTAGCCAGCGACGTCGCTGGCGAAGGCCCGACCGTCAAAGTGCGGTTCACGAAGAAGCAAGGCGCTCCCGTACGCTTTGTCTCTGGCGACGACCCCGATGCGGCGGCGGCCATTCGTGAAGTCGACCTTCAGAAGAAATACTACCTAAGCCCTCAACAACTCGCAGAGAAGCTAAAGCTTACCGCCCCAAAGTGTAAGGCCCTACGAGACTACGTCGATGTGGATTCGGACGCGGCAAACATGATGGTGTTCGAGTTTGGTAGTCAACGACATCCGAGGTATTCGGACAATGCGTTGCGCAAACTGCAGGAAGCGAATACAGCAGAAAACGTCGAAAACGCTTGGCGTAAAAGAAAGCGATAGCCAGCCACCTCGGCGCGCCGCAATCCATTGCAAGCTCCTCTACACCTTACTGGCACAGGAGTTTGTGCCTCGAAATGCCTCCGACGGCGCAGCAAAAGCGGTCGGGACGGCGCCGCGACGGTCCTGCACGTCGAATAACTCTGGCGATTACGAGCCGCAAGGAGGTCCGCCCCACCGGACTGCTATGCCTGCGGAATGCCGCTCCACGGTCATACCTCTCCTCTAGCGCAGCACCGTGCCCTCACCTCTTCAAGACGATGGTCTATGCTGCATCCGAAAATCCGAGTTGGCCGGCTATCGTAAGATGTGCTCGTATCAGTAGCGGAGCCACCCGAGCAGTTCCCACTCGCAGCGTATGTAACGCAAACTATTGGAAAAGCGAGTGTTCGGATGTTGACGGCGGTCACGCAGACATACGTTTCGATTTGACGTCGTCGGGTCGGCCACGCAAGCCATTGATTTGCCGAGAGAGTTCGGGCGTAACCTAAACCAGCGGTGACGCATAACCAGAATTAATGTACCTCAGCAGGGTCGGGCGTGACGGCGCGTAGCGCAGAAGTCTCCCGGAATGACTTGCCCGCTCGCAGCCGGGCAACGGCCAGTCTGACGTCGCCCTGTTTCCGCTGCATCACAATCCGGCCCGACTCCGGCCCGACGTGGCGGCACCGCCGTATGCTGCGGCGTCAGCCGCGACCATGGCCCCGCCGATACTCCGCCCGAGTGTTCCCCGCCAGCTTGCTGGATATCGCGCGTCAAGCGAGCCTGATCGAGATACCCGAGAGGGCGTGAGCCAGTTCCGCGAGATCGACAGATCACCCGCTTCGGCATCACGCCCACATCGCTGGAAAAACGCTGCTGCAGCGTGCGCACGCTCAACCCCGCGCGCCCGAAATGTTCCGTTGCGGCACCCCTTCAACGGCGCAAAACCTCGCGCAAGCAACCCACTACTTCGAGAAACTCAGCCTCTTCAACAACACCGCACCACTCGCCCGACTCACGAGAGAAATGGATTCAATATCCAGGTGCAACCTCGAAGTCCTCGTCGTGATGTCGGTCGGCTCGTCGTTGTTCGGCTCGGCGTGCTCGATGTGTTCGGTCAGGTACGGCCGGACCAACCGCCCGGATAGAGCCAACACGAACCCGCCCTGCGCTTGCGCGTACGCAGCGGGTGACAGCTTCACGCTGCCGCGCACGGTGGACTTCCCGCCTTTTCCGGGATCGAGTTCGATGATGTCGATCTGCTGGATATAGCCTTTTGCCTTCGCCTCGGGTGCGATCACGAGCCCTCGCCCGCGCGGCCCGGTAATGACCTTTCTGAGCAGGATGCCTGTCCGGCCTTCGCCGTCGGGGTCGATCAGATCGACGTTCACCTTCAACAGATGCTTCTGCGACTGATATCGCAGCCCGTACGACACCGGCACCAGGAAAGTGACCTCGCGATCCAGGTTGACCGCGGCCAGGTCGGCGTCCTGGACATGCTTGTCGGCCACGCCGGGGATCAGGCCGCGGACGCGCTCGCTCAGGGACGGGGACGCGCTTTTGACGTGCAGCTTCTCCAGTGCTTCCCGAATCGCAACCGGATCGTCGCCGACGATCGGCCGCGTAAGCGACGTGTTGGCCGAAACGGCCGGCGCGACGCTCGCCGTTTCGTTGATATTGTCGGCCGCTGCGCGCGTCACGACCGGGGCCAGCATGATCGCCACGGCGATGGCGCACGCGATATTCCGACAGCCCAACATGGATCTCCGGTGAAACACGACACACTCCTGATTTTCTGGCGAATCGGTCGACGATGAGATCGGCAGGATCAAACGATCGGTAACGGTCCAACCGTTCGTATTCCCCGATCGCCTGCGCGACCCATCATAGGTTCATTGTCAGTTCGGCGGCAGGCCGGTGCGCCACACTATCGTATTGCCCAGACTACAACAATCCACGACAAACGAGCAGCGACAAGATAGTCCGGTGTCGAGCGAACCGGGAGTGTCAGCGTTTCCGTATTCAAGGCGGGTCGAGATTCACGCGGAGCGTCGAACGAATCGATCCTCGCCGAGGATCGCGAACGGGTTCATCGCCGTCTTCCGGTCATGCGCGGCACGCCCGCGATGGCGACAGGCGGTTTCATCGCCCTTCCCCGAATGATGACTCGTGTCACGAATCATGTTGCCATCGCCATGCATTGCAGGCTCAGCCTTCTGACGAATGCATCGACACGTCGCCGACGACCACGCCCCTCAGCCCCTCCCGCAACGCCGTCACGTTGTCTGCCCCGTTCAGTTGCTCGAACTCCCGTTGCGCCTCCTGCCAGAGAGGGGCCGCCCTGTCGTGCAGGCGCCGCCCTTCCTCGGTAAGCTCGATCAGGCGGCTTCGGCCGTCCGTGGGCGACGGCTTGATCGTGACGAAGCCGTCGCGTTCCAGGAAGCCAACCATTTTCCCCATCGCGGTTCGTTCGATATCGAGCCGTTCGGCAAGGGCGTTGACCGGGGTACTTCCCACCTCGTTCAGGGCGGCCAGCGTGAGGAATTGCGTGATGCGCAGGCCCGCGGGCTCGAGATGGCTATCGTAGAGTCGGGAGATCTGCCTGCTCGCCTTCCTCACGGCGAAGCAGTTGCATTGATCGATTCCAAGCGGCTGGTTGACCGGCAACATCTGTTCTACTCCTGATTTCGGTTGATCGCGCAAACGCCAAGCGTACGTCACGCGAAGGTGCAGCGGTATCTTTCGATGAAAACCGGCAGCGGTGGCGTACGACGATCCACGCACCGCATGTCTCGCCGCCGCGCCCGCCCCGTGTCATCTGCGGCATTCAAAGCCCTGCCGGCGGCGTGATGTAGCCGGGTATCTCGGCCGCAAGCGTACGCTTCAGCAACGCGGTCCCCTTGTCGGCCATCACCTCGCTCTTGCCGAGGGCGAGCGCGTCGTAAGTCTGTCGCACAACGTCCTCCGGGCTGGCCTTGGGCACGTCGATGCCGTGGGTCAGGTCGGTATCCACGAACCCGACGTGCAGGCCGAGAACCTGGATGCCACGCTCGTGCAGAGACAGGCGAAGCTGGTTCGTGTAACTCCACGCGGCGGCCTTCGACGCAGCATACGGCGCCAGATAGGGCCGCGGAAGCCACACGATGTCGGACAGCACGTTGATGATGGCGGCATGCGGCTGGGCCGCCAAAATCGGCTCGAAGGCCTGTGTGACGCGCACCACGCCGTAGTAGTTCGTATCGAACATGCGGGCGGATTGCGCTTCCATGTCGGCCGCCAGCGGCCCGTCGATCAGCGCGGCAATCCCCGCGTTGTTGACCAGCAGCGTCGTATCGGCCGCCAGTTTCGCGGCCTCGGCGATCGACGCCGGATCCGTGACATCGATCCTGACCGGCACGACGCCCGGCTCGTCGAAACCACTCGTGTTGCGCATGCCCGCATAGACTTTCGCCGCCCCGCGACGACGCGCCTCTCGCGCAAAAGCCAGACCCAGACCGCGATTGGCACCGGTGATGAAGACGGTGGCGTTCTTGATATCCATCACATGCTCCTGTTTCAAAAGCCGCTTGCCGGGTGCGAGTCGACTCTCGCCGCCGGCCTGCGCGTGCCCGGTTCAAAGAAAGAGGTTTTCCGGCAAATGCTTCGAGAGCGCCCCACGCAGATGGGTGGCGAGCGTCAGTACGGCGCCAAGCGGGCTCATCCGCACGCTGACGCGCGGCACCGATCCGTCGGCGTTGCGATCGACGACAACGACCGCGCTCAACTTCTCGCCGCTCGTCAGGACAGCCTCGTATTCCAGAAAAAGCCGCGAGCCGACGGTTTGAAGAAACGTGGGCGTCTGGGACGCGTAGAAGGTTCCGACGGCGTCGACGGCGAGCCGGATGTCGTCGCGTCCGATGACGGGACCACGCAACACCGAACTGATCAGTTCCGCATCGGCCGTCAGATCGTCGAGAAACGGGTGACGCTCGTCTTGATTGAGTGACATGTTCAACCCTCGATTCGTTTTATGGATGGGTTCACGCGAATGCGGACCGATTCCTGGCGACAAACGCCTGGACCGACAGCGGCGGCGTCCCGGTGATTGTCTCGACGACATCGTTGGTGCCCGAGAAAATGCCGTCGCGGTAGTTCTGCGCGACCTCGACCAGATGCTGCGTGAGGAACGGCGGAAACTTGTAAAGGTTTTCCATCTTGATTCGGAATTCATCGATGGAAGTCGGCGCGTATTCGATCCGGGTGCCGAGCACCTCGCTCATCGCGGCCGCGATCTCGACATGGTTCATCTCGACGGGGCCGTGGAGCGTGTAGACCTTGCCCTCGTGACCTGCGGGGTTGGCGAGGAGATGCGCGATGACGCGCCCCTGATCGTCGGAAGCGATCGGCGCGTGACGGCCGTTGCCAAACGGAAATTCGATCTTCCCCGTGGCCCGGATTTCCTTTGCAAAATGCGGATAGACGAGCCAATCGGCGAAGAAGGTTGGGCGCAAATGCGTCGTCGCCACACCTGACCAATCAAAGACCCGTTCGGAAACCCAGTGATCCTGTGCCGCGTGGCTCGCCGACTCACGGCGCGCGGAAATCTGCGACATGTTGACGATCGCCGAGACGCCCGCTTCCTTGGCTGCCTGCGCGAAATAGGCCGCTGCCCCGATGATTCCCGGCGCGATCGGATAAAGGAAATAGGCCGACCGGATACCTTCCATCGCTGCCCGGATGGCGTCGATGTCGGTGAAGTCCCCGACCGCGATATCGACACCGCGCCGCCGCAGCGCGGCCGCCCGGTCGTCATCCGTGCGCACATATGCCCGCACGCGCTTGCCCAGCTTGAGCAGTTCGTCAATGGCAAACCCTCCGGTCCGCCCGGTTGCACCACTCACAAGAATCTCGGCTTCGTTCATCGCTTCGCTCCGTTCGAAAATGAGAGCATATGCTCCCTTGAGGCAAAGATAGGAGCATGTGCTCGTATTGTCAAGTTTTTCTGGTTGCGTGCATGCGGAGGAACGCCAGGCGCGATTCAGCCGGCGGCATTGCGGGGGCGCGCGCACAGCTTGAAATGGTCGAACGGGGTCTGCCGGTGTGATCTGGTCCTATCTTTGACCACGGAGGGGATCGTCGCACGCCCGCTTCGGCCGATACGGCGACGACGAGAATCCATCGTCTGACGGCCACTCCCGGGTGAATTTCAGGAGGCAGCCGACCCGGCTCGCACGAAGTGATGCTCCACCCTCGTGCGCAGCACGCCCTCGAGCGCGGCCAGTCGTTCACGCAGTCGAACCGCTTGCCCTTCCGTCATTGCCCCCAGAACGATCTTTTGCTCGAGCACGTCACCGCAGCGGGTGATGGCCCAACGGTCGACCGTGGCGGTTTCGCCTTCGAGCACGGCAGCCGCGGTCGAGACGATGCCCGGATTCCGTCTCGACACGAGATGAACCGTATGCGTCAGCGTGAAACCAGGGAGGTAGTGTGACCAGTCTTCACAGACTGCGGGGCGGAAGGCAGAGGTATCTTGACGCATGGTTGCTCCGGATGAGTGGTTATCGAACCGGTGCCAGCCATGCTGCTCCCGCTTCGTTGCCGTAAATCGGCCGCATCGCCTCAGAGGCGTCCACCTTGCCCGGGAGGGCAGGTTGGCGTCGGAGAATCCGACTCTGGATGCTTGACTTCTTACGTTCGACATTCCGAACGTGGATTCATTATACCGAAAAACAAACATCGAACAAGAGACCTCGGAAAAGCCCTCCTTCGACCGCGCGCCCCCCGATCCGGCCCTTGTACTGCGTGAACCCCGCCCGGCACGACAACCGCTCAGACTAAAACCACACGCTGAACCGCGTCCCCGTGGCCAGCACATCGACCGTCAGTTTCCATTGATGCGCCACCGCAATCTCCTTGCAGATCGCCAACCCGAGACCGGCGCCGTCATACCTTGAATCCGGCGCCCGCCAATATCGGTCGAAGAGCAGCGGGACATGCTCCCGCTGAATGCCCGGCCCCTCGTCGTCGACGTGAATCGCCGCATCGAGTACGGTCAGCACGACCACGCCCGCCGTGGGCGACGCATTGATCGCGTTCTCGAGAATGTTCTTGAGCAGGATGAAGAGCGCCCCGCCGTCGGCCCGGATGGGCGCCGCGGAGTCGCGCGCTTCGATATGGAGCTTCACCTGCTTCGCATCGGCCTTGCCGGCCAGCAAGCCAACGGCGTCTCGCGCGACTTCGACGCTGTTCACGTCGTCGAAGCTGAAGTTCTGCGCTTCGCTGACTTCCGCCAGGTGCAGCAACTGCTTGACCTGCCGAGCCATCAGGTCGATCTCGCGAAGCAGAAGCGCCTTGTGCCGGATGTCGGGCTGCAGTTCGATCTGGCCTCTGACCAGCGTGAGCGGTGTCTGCAACTCATGCGCGGCGTCGGCCAGAAACCGCTGCTGAACGGCGAAGCCATTCTCGAGTCGCGTCAACGCATCGTTGAACGCATCGATCAGCGGCTTGATCTCGCTCGGAATCCCGTCCGACGACAGTCGCGTCTTCAGGTTGTGCGGCTCGATTCCGCTCGCGGCACGCGATACCTCTCGCAACGGCTTCAACACGTGGCTGATCGTCAGTGGAAGCGTCAGCCCGAAAATGATGGTCGCGATGAGCAGCACATAGCCGACGGTCTTCGGGATCGGCTCGATCTTCGACACGACAAGCGCGTCCATAAGCTGCCTGCTTTGCGCAACCTGCACGTAATAATCGACGCCTCCTTTCGACATGCGTCGTGTGGCGACGGCATATACGTTGCCGTCGATCGTGGCGGGCACCACCTTGCCCGCCGCCTTCGCGAGGTCTTCCGTCAGCCACGGCCGGCCCCCGTTCGAAGGCGTCGACGCCAGCAACAGCCGCCCCGTCGAATCGAGCACGCGATACTTCACCTCGCTCGGCAAGAGCCGGAACATCAGCGCCGGACGGCCGTCCAGTTGCACGGCTACCAGACGCCCGGCGTCGTCGAAGCTCAATCCGGTCACGACGTGGCCGACGATCTCCATCTGCTGTCGCCGCCCCAGGAACGCCGGATAGCGATCGAGGGCATACACGGCGAGCGCAGACAGCAGCGCCAGGCTGATGGCGAACGCCCCGACGTTGGTCATCCACAGACGCGTCGACAGGCGTCGAATCCAATGATCGAACATGGTCGCTTCCTTACCCTGAAGCTGAAGCGGCAACGAGCAAGACGCGGCGCAGCGTCATGCGTCCCGCAGCGCGAATCCGGCACCGCGAATATTGGTCAGCCGCGTCGTTGCGCCGATCGCCGCCAGCTTCTTGCGCAAGCGATGCACGGTCACCTCGAGCGCGTTCGGCGTGACCGCCTCCCCGAGCCCCCACGCGGCATGCTCGAGTATCGAATGCCGTACCGTCCGGCCCGCGGCTTCCATCAGGCACAGCATGACCTGCAACTCGGCCGGCGCAAGCGGTATCGTCCGGTCGCCACAGCACATCGCGCGCTGAGGCGGGTCGACCGTCACGTCCGCGAACGATGCGACGAGCGTCGTCAGCAGCGCCGGGCGCCGCATCAGCGTGCGTACGCGGGCGACGAGTTCGCTCATTTCGAACGGCTTGGTCACATAGTCGTCGGCCCCGCTTTCGAGTCCGTCGATGCGGTCGTGCAACGCATCGCGTGCGGTCAGCATCAGGCAAGGCATCATGCGCCCCGCCGCGCGCAGCGTCCGCAAGAACGCCAGGCCATCGCCGTCGGGCAATCCGCGGTCGACGATCAGCAGTGCGTAGTCGGCCCGGTCGACACCGTAGGCGGCTTCACGGAGATTGCCGAAGCGGTCGGATTCGATCCCCGCTGCGGCCAACGCCTGGCTCAACATGTCGGCCAGGCGCTCATGATCCTCGACAATCGCAACTCTCGGCATCGCCGCTCTCACTTGAACCGGTACATGTAGCCCACTCTTGCCTCGGGAACGAACCGTCTTCCAACGATCGGGCTGTCGGTGATGGCGTCGCCGAGACGCGACACGCCGACGTCCAGAAATATCGTCTGCTGCTTCGTCGGCCGGAAGTCGATACGCGTGCCGGCCGACACGTTCACCGTCGAACCCGCACTGTAGGCGGCACGATCGGCGCGCGCCTCCGATGGTCGCACGCCGTAATAGTAGTCGACGTATTTGTTGCTCAGCCATTCCGCGCCGACATGCGGCGTGATCGAGAACTGGCCGAAAGCAAATGCCTTCTCGAAGCCGATTTTCGCGCGCTCGCCCTTGTTTCCGCCGAACAGGAAAGTGCCCGATAGCGTACCGAACCCGGTGCCCCATGACAGTGCAGGCCCGTACCAGAGTGCGCCCTTGCGATTTTCCATGCCGTTCAGGATCGGTGCGTCGGAGCCTTTGTATCCGTCGAACAGCGAGAACTGGCCGCGAAGCGCGACACTGACGCCGCTCCAGCTCCCGATTTTCAGATCGGCGGTAGTACCGATGACCTGTACCCATTTGTTGTCGAAATAGACCAGCGGAAACGGCAGCACGCGGGTGCTGTCGCCCTTGTAGGTCGATGGCTCGAAGCCGACGCCGGCACCCAGTCCCCAATGCGTCACATTCGTCGCGTTGTTGAGGATGGTCAGCCCCGAATTATCGGGATCGGGCGGGATCATGCCGTCGTCCGCCCAGGCGGAAGCGGACGCAAATGCGAATGAAGCGGCAAGCAGCAGTAACGGACGTTCGCGGCGGAAGGCTGTTTTCACAATCATTTTCCTGGAGTCGACGATCGAAACGGGGGCTACTGTAGGACCAGTCGACTTACCGCTCACTTACCAGGAAAATATCGTCGTGCCGCAAATCCTGCGACGCATATCGGTGACGGAGAATATCGACGCAGGGCGAGCATGGGTCGCCCTGCGCGCTTGAGGAACGGGTGCCACGCCCCGTCAAAACACCGTATGCAACCCCACCCGCGCCACCGTCTGGCTCGCGGAACTCGACGCCCCGTTCGGATCCAGCACGCCGTTGACCTGCGCATTCGCGCCGTTGTTCGCACGCTGATAATCCGCCGACACGTACACCATCGTCCGCTTCGAGAACAGGTACTGAAGCGCCACGCTGAGCTGATGCGCGTGGTTGTTGTTCACCGCTTCATTGCCCTTCATGTACATGTACTTCGCACCGAGCACGACATCGGGCCTCACGTGCCACAGCCCGCCCGCTTCGGCCATCCACACGCCGGCATCGTTGAACGAGTTGTGTACGGTGGTCATCAACGCGTTCGCCGTCACGACACCGAAGTCGTAATGCATCCCGATGCCCCAGTTGCGCACGCTGGTGGAGGGCACGCCGGGCGCGGGGCCATACTTCTCGTTCGTGTAGGCCGCGCCCACGCCGAACGGCCCCGTCTCGTAGTTCAGCCCTGCGCTGACCGCATTGTCCGCCCCGACCGACCCGGCCACCCCACCAAACGCATACATCGCGCCACCGGAAAAGCCCGATACCGTCGGCGAACTGTACTTGACGGAATTCGCGATCGGTTTGCTACCCGCCGTACGGTCCCAATCGAATGCACCGGTCGGATTTCCCGGAAGCGCGAGACGCTGGAACGGGCCATTGCGAAAGCCGTACAGCCCCGAGATATCCCGCGAAATCGCGTTGTTCTTCGAAAACAGCGAATCCACCATGAAGTCATACTGATTGCCCAGCGTGATGCTGCCGAACCGGTTGCTTTCGAGGCCCACGTACGCATTGCGCCCGAAAATCCCCGTGCCGATGATCGCGCCGTTCGCCATCGAGAACTGGTTCACGAGCGCGAAGATCGCGCGATATCCGCCCCCGAGATCTTCCGTGCCGCGAAAGCCGAAGAGGTTGGGCGCGAATATGCCGTCGTCGAACTTGACGTTCTTTCCGCCGCCCTCGTTGCTGACATAAGAGACGCCCGCGTCGATCAGCCCGAACATCGTCACGCTGCTCTGCGCCCATGCGCCCTGCGCCACGGCGAGAATCGCCACTGCTCCAAACCTGAGTTTCATTTTGTCTCCGTCTTTTTTATGAAAAAGCGACGCCACCACCCGCTACGTGGCAGGTGCTCGCTCGGTACCGCACAAGGAATCGCCGTCATTCAGGTGTCGATTACCAGACACCCGAAATATGATTAGCTTTACTGATCGAAAAACACGATGGCCGTCGCATTGAACAGCCCCGCTCGCCCTTCATCAAAACACCGGAATCAAGCGCCTCGATAGACGACCCACGCGGCGGTATCCACGTCGACCGCCACGGCCTCCAGCGCCGAGCCCGAGCAAGGCCCGTCGATACACACGCCGTCGTCGAACCGGAACAGCGCGCTGTGATGGGCGCACATCAATACCTGAGACCGGTAGCAGGAAACGCTCCCCGGCACGAAATCGAGCGGCACCGAGAAATGCGGGCAACGATTCACATAAGCCCACACCTGCTCACCGCGTCTCACGACGATGACGGGACGCCCGATGCATGCTTCGTCGACGACCCGCGCGCCGCCGTCGGGCACATCGGCAAACCGGCAGAGTTGTCGGGCGTCCATGATTCACACTCTCTGCTCGGGGTTGCCGAGGCTCCAGTCCCACGGACGCACTTCCACGTGCGAGAACAATCCTTCCTTCACATACGGATCGTTGCCGATGAACTGCATCACCGCCTGAATGTCGTCCGCCTCCACGACGAGCAGCGTGCCGTTCATCGCGTCGCCGTGCGGGTCCAGCGTCGGGCCGCCGAGCCGCACCACCACGCCGTGCTGGTCGGCCGAGCGCAGGTACGTCCGGTGAATCGGCCGCACGCGATCGCGCACGTCGCGCATGCCCGGCTGGTCCGTCGCAAACACCGCAAAAAATCTTGCCATGGCGGTCAGCTCCGATTGACGACGAACGCATGATGAAGCCGCGCGAGGCGCTGCATCGGCGCACGCAAGCGCGGGCTCGGCATGCCGTCGAAGCGGGCGACAACCGGCTCGGCCGGCGTGGCCTCACCGTCATGGTGGTCAAGGCTCATGGTTGTCTCCGTTGGCGCATGCAGCCGCTCATTGCGGCGCACGCCCTTCCCATGCGCGCTGAAGCAGCGCGCGAATCGCCTCACGCTCGATCGGCCGCGGATTCGCATACGGGTTGCGGCACGCGAGATCGGCCGCTTCGTCGAGGCCGGCCTCCGGCATTCCGATATCGGCGAGCGCCGGCGCGATGCCGAGCCGTGCGTTCAGCGCGAACAGCAGCGGGCCGGCTTCGGCCGCGTCGTTCCCGCCCAGCGCGCGCGCCACGCGGCGCAGCGCATCGGGCGCGGCAGCGTGGTTGTAGTGCGCGGTATGCGGCAGCATCGCCGCATGCGTCTGCGCGTGCGGCAGGTTGAAGGTGCCGCCAAGCGTGTGGCACAGCTTGTGATGCAGCGCCATGCCGACCGCGCCCAGGCAAGTACCCGCGAGCCACGCGCCGTACAGCGCGCGGCTGCGCGCGTCGCGGTTCGCCGGATCGCGCACGACCACGGGCAGCGCTTCGCCGAGCGCGCGGATCGATTCTTCCGCCATCAGGCTGATCACCGGGTTCGCATCTTCCGCGTACAGCGCCTCGACAGCATGCGCCATCGCATTGATGCCCGATGCCGCGGAAATGTCCGGCGGCAACGACAACGTCAGCGACGGGTCGTAGAGCACCGTGCGCGGCAGCACGCGCGCGTCGCGCCCGGTGCGCTTCAGCCGGCCTTCCGTGAGCCCGAAGATCGGCGTCATCTCCGAGCCCGCGTACGTCGTCGGCACGGCCAGGATCGGCAGCACCGATTCGAGCGCAATCGCCTTGCCCAGCCCGATCGTCGACCCGCCGCCGATCGCGACGCAGCAGTCCGCGTCCAGTTCGCCGGCCATCTCGCGCGCCGCGTGCGCGACTTCGATCGGCACGTGCATGACCGCCTGCGCGCAGATGCCGGCCGCACGCTCGCCCAGGATCGCCGCCACACGCTCGGCGAGCGGCCGCTGCTCGGGCGTGGACAGGATCAGCGCGCGGCGGGCGCCGAGCGTCGACAGCTCGTCCGGCAGCCTCGCGAGCGCGCCCCATTCGAACACCACGCGGGACGGCGTGCCCTGATAAACGAAGCGATCCATGGCGAACCTCAGCGCTTGAAGTGCGGCGGCACGTTGCCGTCGACGTTGACCCACACCGACCGTGCCTCGGTATAGTCGTGCATCGCCTCGAAGCCCATCTCGCGGCCGTAGCCCGACTGGCCGACGCCGCCGAACGGGCTGCCCGGATTGACGCGCTTGTAGCAGTTGATCCAGCACATGCCCGCGTTGATCTGCGACGCCATCTTGTGTGCGCGGGAAAGATCCTTCGTCCACAGGCCGCTGCCCAGCCCGTATTCGGTCGCGTTCGCGATGGCCAGCGCTTCGTCGTCGCTGCCGAAACGCAGCACCGTGACGAACGGGCCGAACACCTCTTCCTGTGCAATACGGTCGGTCGCGCTCCTGGCCTCGATGACCGTCGGGCGCACGTAGTAGCCGTTGGCGAGCGCCGGGTCCTGCGGCGCGCTGCCGCCGGTGAGCACGCGGCCGCCCTGCTCGCGCGCGACATCGACGAACGCCAGCACGCGATCGAGGTGCTGCTTCGACGTCAGCGGCCCCATCTCGGTGTTCGCATCGAGCGGATCGCCGATGCGAATCGACGACGCGAGCGCCACGAAGCGTTCGAGGAACGCATCCGCGATGCGCTCGTGCAGCACGAGACGCGATCCGGCGATGCACGCCTGCCCCTGGTTGTGGAAGATCGCCCACGCGGCGCCGTTGATGGCCGCGTCGAGATCGGCATCGTCGAACACGATGTTGGCGCCCTTGCCGCCCAGTTCGAGCTGCACGCGCTTCAGGTTGCCCTGCGACGCTTCGACGATCCGGCGGCCGGTGGCCGTCGATCCCGTGAACGCGATCTTGCCGACGCCCGGATGGTCGGCGAGCCGCTGGCCGGCCGTGTGCCCATAGCCGGGGACGATGTTGACGACACCCGCGGGGAACCCGACCTCGGCCATCAGCTCGACGATGCGCAGCGTCGACAGCGGCGTGATTTCCGAAGGCTTGAGCACCACCGTGTTGCCGGCCGCGAGCGCCGGGCCCATCTTCCAGCTCGTGAACATCAGCGGAAAATTCCACGGCACGATCTGGCCGACGACCCCGATCGGCGCGCGCTGCACGTAGTTCAGGAAGCCGGTCTCGACAGGAATCACCGAGCCTTGCAGCTTGTCGGCCATGCCGCCGAAGTAGCGGAAGCACGCGGCCGTGCGCGGCACGTCGAGCGCACGCGAGTCGCGGATCGGGTGGCCGGTGTCCAGCGATTCGAGCTGCGCCAGCTCCTCCGCGTTGGCCTCGATCGCATCAGCCAAGCGCAGCAGCAAGCGGCCGCGTTCGGCAGCCGGCAGCGCCGACCATTTGGGGAACGCGCGCGTCGCGGCTTCGACGGCCAGGTCGACGTCCGCCGCGGTGGCGGCCGCGATCTTCGTGATGACGGAGCCGTCGTGCGGGTTCAGCACGTCGATCGTGCCGCGGTCGACGGCGTCAACGAAGCGCCCGTCGATGAAGAGTTGGGTTTGCATGAATCGTCCTCGGTGGATGGCGTGAAGCGCAAGCGGAAACCGGCGCGCCGCTCAGAACGCGATCGGATACGGCGCGAGCTCGCCGCTCTCGTAGCGCTGCGGCAGGTTCGGTGTCGCGTTTTCCCAGACCAGCAGCATCGACCGCTTCGTGGAATAGCCCTGGTGCCGGATGTCGGCGGGCATCGCGCAGATGTCGCCGGCGCGCATCGTCACGCGCGCGCGCGGCGCGCCGGTGTTCTTGTCGCCGATGTCCCACACGATTTCGTCGGACAGTTGCAGGAACCATTCGACGCGGTCGTTGCCATGGAACACCGGCAGGATGAATTCCTCGGTGGTCGGGCAGAACAGGCTGCGCCCGCACACCGACGTGACCGACGGATTCCACGTCACGTCCGAGCGCGACAGGTACTTGAAGAGGTTGAACGCGTGCAGCTCGCCTTCGAAGCCCGGCTCGACGTGCACTTCCGGTTCGTCCTGCGCGACGTCGAGGAACGCGCGGTTGACCGGCAGGTCGTCGCGCAGCGGCGAATCGCCTTCGAGGCCCGGCATGCGGCGCGTCGCGATCCGCGTGCGCTCGATCGCCGCGCCGTTCTCGCCGTGCTTGCGCCCGAACGCGGTGCCGGTTTCCTCGGGCGCGGCGAACGGATCGAAGCCTTCGTTCGTCCAGTCGTGCAGCATCGCCTTGAAGGTCGCCATGATCGTGGGCGTGTCGAAGGTCTCGGTGTAGTCCACGCCCGCGTCCTTCAGGATGCCGTTGAAGGTGCCCGCATACATGTCCACCTTGCCGTAGTGATTGCGCGTGCCGAACACGTGGTCGAAGTTCACCCAGCCGTAGAAGAAACCCCATGCCACGTCGCGCATCATCGCGCGCAGGAACGCGTCCGCCGGCATCGCGTGCGTGCGGGTCTGGCCTTTCGCGGGCCAGCTGATCTTCACGAAATATTCGTCGCGCTGGAATTCGAATGCGCCGAGCTGGAAGCGGCGGTAGCCGGTAACGGCATCGGCCTCGGTGGCTTGCACCAGATCGGCGGCGAAGCCTGCGGAAGTATCGAGGGTGTCGAGGGTGGCCATAACGTGTCTCCTGAAAGTGTCGAATGAGGTCGGACGAATCAGTGCAGGCAGATGTCGGCCCACTTCTCCACGGACAGCTCGCCGAGGATGGTCTGCACGAGTGCGACGCCCGGCCGGCTGGCCGTAAAGCGATATGCACAGCCGGCCGGCAGCAGCGCCTGATGGCCCTGGCGCAATACGACGTAGCCCATCTTGCGGCCGGCCGGTTGCGTGCCGGCATTCACGGTGCCGCGCCCCGCCTGCGGCGGCGTATCGAGCTTGATGAATTCGATCCGCACTTCGCCGTCCATCTGGATCACGAACTCGTCGTGCGCGCACGCGAACCACGGCGACTGGCCGTCGGTTCGCAGCACTTCGATCACGTATTCGAGATTCTTGCCGGCGACGACCTTTTCGTAAGGGGCCGACTTCGATGCGACCTCGAAGACATTCGAGAACGCGTAGTGTTGAGCGCTGCCGCTGGTGATTTCGATCTCGCCTTTCTTGTAGCTGTGGAGCGAGCCAAAGACGGTGTGGAATGCCGTGTCGGTCATTTCTGTCTCCTGAGTTGAACCGCTTGTTGGATTCCACTCTAGGGGCAAGGCCCACCCGCAACAAGGCACGGGACGGCGACTACGGCATTTGCGTTTCGCGAATAATCCGCGCGCTTCACCGCACCCAGCCACGCTCCAGAAGGGGAACATCCCACGGCGATTCGTCGCCGATGGTTTCCGCGAGGAATTCGACCAGCGCCTTCACTTTCAACGCCTGTCGCTGCGTGGCGGGATAAACCGCGGCAAAGCTCAGCGGCGCGAGCTGGAAGTCGGTGAGGATCGGCACCAGCCGGCCGGCGACGAGCGCCTCGCTCGCCACGAGCGTGGGCAGGCACACGACGCCGCCGCCCGACAGCGCGTACTCGCGCAGCAGGTGCACGGAGTTCGAGCGGATCATGCCCGGCAGCTCCATTTCGACGACTTCGTCGCCGCGCGTCATCGTCCAGCGGTTGCGCGACGGATAGCCCGAATAAAGCGCGGTGGTGTGCTGCAGCAAGTCGCGCGGATGTTGTGGCGCACCATGCGCGTCGAGGTACGCAGGCGACGCACAGAAGAGGCGCCTGACGGTGAACAGCCGCCGTTCGATCAGCGACTCGGAAATCGGCGGAAAAATCTGGAACGCGATGTCGAACCCTTCTTCGACGGGGTCCACGACACGGTCATTGACGATGACGTCGAGCTGGATGCCCGGATAGCGCCGGTTGAACTCCATCAGCGGCGCGCCGAAGTGATCGAGCGCGAAACCGGGCAGCATCTGGATGCGCAGCCGGCCGGTCGGAGTCGCGCGCAGCTCGCGCATCTGATCGGTCAGCTCGTTGACGCGCCCCACCACCTCCGCGCACTCGCGATAAAACGCCTCGCCCACTTCGGACAGGCGCACGTGGCGCGTGCTGCGATGGAACAGCGGCGCGTTGACGAACTTCTCGAGCTGCTGGATGCGGTTCGTCACGACCGAGCTGGTCACGCCAAGCTGCCGCGCCGCCTCGGCGAAGCTGCTCGCCTCCGCCACCCGGACGAATGCCTCGATGCTCAGAAACCGGTCCATACCGCGCCCTTTTTCGACAGCGAAACCGGCAGTCTACCCGTGCGGATCACGCGCTGTGTCATGCGGGAGGCGTCACTCTGTCACCCAATCGATGTCAATCGCCGATGACGCCGGCCCGCGCATGCGCCGCCCTGCCGCTGTATTGCCTTACCGCGATTGCTCGCCCGCCGCCAGTTCGGGTTGCGCGGCCGCCATGCGACGCTGCAGCACGGCCGGCGCGGTTTCCTTCAGCAGCAGGCTGACCACGATACCCAGCATGACCGCGCACATCGGCAGCCACAGAATGTTCTGGATGCCAAAGTGTGCGGCGACGTAGCCGCCCATCGCCGGCGCGATGCCGCCGCCGAAGATCTCGCCGACCCCGACCACCACGCCGATCGACGTCGACACGAGCCCGATGGGCGCGGCCTCGGTCGCCACCGGGCCGGACAGCAGCGACACCAGCCCGAGCGTGAAGAACGACGCGACGAACAGCACGCCGAACAGTACGACCGGCTGCGGGCCAAGGCCGCGGAAAATGTAGAGCATCACGGCCGTCCCCGCGAAGCCGACGATGCTCGCGACGCGGCGGCCGACCAGGTCGGACAGGCCCGGCAAGCCGAACTGCCCGAGAAAACCGCCGAAACCGATCGCCGACACGACGAGGCCCATCTTTTGCGTGCCGAGCGCCAGGTAGTCGGTCAGGTACAGCGGCAACAGCGCGCCGAGCACGAATACGCCGGTCATCGCGCAGCACAACGCGGCCATCGCGACGAGGATGTTGCGGCTCTTGAGCACGTGGCCGAGCGATGCCGGCGCATGCTCGGACGCGACGGCCTTCGTGACCTTCGGCTCGCGGATCACGAAGAACATGATCGCGCCGAGGATCAGGCCGGGCACGGCCACCAGCGCAAAGACCCAGCGCCACGACACGAAGCCGAGCAGCTGCGTCGCGATGATCGGCGACAGCGCGAGCCCGAACAGCGCGAAGCCGCTTTGCTGCAGGCCGAGGTTCAGCCCGCGCCGCCGCGGATGCGATGCATCGGCCGTCGCGGCGAAACTCGTCGGGCAGAACGAGCCCTCCGCGACGCCCATCAGGCCGCGAATCGCCATCAGCCCGAGCAGGCCGCCCGCGAGCCCCGAGAAGCCCGACAGCAGCGAGAACGCGATGATGGCCGGAATCAGCACCTTGCGGCGGCCGATCTTGTCGGAGATGCCGCCCATCAGCGCCGCGAAGATGCCCCACGACAGGCCGAGCACGCCGATGCAGTTGCCGACGTCCTGCGCGTTCAGGTTGAGGTCCTTCATGATCGAAGGGAACAGCGGCGCGATCAGCCAGCGATCGAGGCCGACCAGCCCGAAGCCGAGCGCCAGCAGCGTGACCGCCTTCCACTCGTATGAGGTATCCCACTCGTTTGCTTTCATGTCCGTCTCCGTGGACACAGGTCCGCCTGCGCGCGCCGCAGCGCCTGCGCATGAGCCAGGTCCGATGGTTTTTGTGTGCGACGCGAATCGCGAGGAAGTGCCGGCTGGCGTTCGGGTGCGACGCGTTGGGTTCAATCAGCCGACGTCACCACGATAAGTGCACGGCCGCCAATCGGGTAGGGAACAACCGGCGAACGCGCCATTCGCGAAACGCAAATAATCGCGGGGGGTGCCGGAAATGGTCGACGGGACAGCGCGAAACGAACGGGTGCGGCGTCGAAGTGACGCGCGCTCGCGCGTCACGGGGAATTCCCTCATGGACATCGGGGCATCCGCGCACGGCGCCATTCACGCCATGCATGCGCAGCAGTCGACCGGCCGGGTAGCGGGAGGCGAAAAAACAGGGGCAAACCAAGATGCACCGGACAAGCACCGGCGCAATCCTGTTCACCTCCCTTTCCGACACCGAAATGCGCCGCAGTTCGTCCAGACATGGGATGGATCTTATTCTTCACACCTTTCATTCAATTTATTTCGACGAAAAATAAATTGATATTCGCCTACTCAGCAATAAATTCCCATTCAATACATTCAGCCCAATTACAAAACACAAATTTCAATCCATCGAAAAGAATGTCAAATACAGTCTCCCCGAAATAGAAAAACCATCTCTAAATATCAAACCATTTATCGCGACAAATAAGTTTGATACTCTCCACCGCAAATTTTCCAGAACCTTCTTTTTATTTACCTCAAAGCTCAATTCGAACCAATCCGAATTGAGAACGAAAATAACGAGATTGCGGTGATGTCGATAGAAAGTACCTTCCGAAATTTTGCGTCCGGTCTGATGGGCGGCAACAAGCGGCCTGTCGATCTCTATTTCGGGCTGGCGCAACGCACGGTCGGCCATCTGCTGGCGCTCCATCACGCCGATATTCGCGAAGGGTTGATAACGGGGATCGACGGGCACCTGACCTGCGTGTCCACCCACGCTCATCTATCGCCTGCGCTGTTTCTCGGGCTACCCGTGTCGATCCGGCTGACGACCGATCGCGGCGGCATACGAACGATCAATGCGATCGTGCGCGACGTGCGGACCGGCCAATCCGACGGTGAACTGACCGTGTACCAGTTGCACGTGTGCGACGCCCTGTCGCTGATGGACCGCCGCACGAACGCCCGCCTGTTCCGATCGTGCAACGTGATCGACATTCTGGCGACGCTGATGAATGAGTGGAAACATCGCAGCCCCGCACTCGCGCAGGCATTCGATTTCGACCTGTCGGCATTGCGGGCCGAACGCTATCCAGTACGCGAACTGACACGGCAGGTGAACGAGTCCGACGCGCGCTTCATCCGGCGTCTGCTGCGTCGGGACGGCATCACGGTATTTGCGAAGGCGGGACCGATCGGCGGGGCAAGCGACGTGCCCGACGAACGCCCGGTCCACACGCTCCTGTTTTGCGACGATCCCTATCGCCTGACGGAAGCGCCTGCCGGTACCGTCCGCGTCCATCCGCGCGATGCCGGAGTCGAACCACGCGACACGGTAACGCTCTTTGCATGCTGCCAAGGCCTGTCGCCCGGCCAAGTCAGCCGTCCATCGTGGGACTACAAGAAAGCCCGTGTAGACGAATCGACGAGCGTCACCGGCATCGATCAGGGCGAGTCGGGAAACGACCTTGCGCGCCTGCTGACCGACGTCGCGATCGACATTCCGCACGTCGGCGATTCGTGGAGCGATCACGATCGCCTCACGCACGACCGGATGCTCGCGCATCAGTTCGAAGCCGTACGCCATGAAGGCATCGGCAGCGTGCGCGACCTGCCGGTCGGTCACTGGTTCACGTTGACCGGCGACCCCGAGCTGGACATGAAGCCCGCCGATCATCGGCAGTTTGTCGTCACGTCGGTTCGGCACGATATCTGGAACAACCTGCCGAAGATGCTGGCAGGTCGCGCAAACAGGCTGTTCACGGCAAGCCGTCACCTGGCGCAAGTCGTTCCGCCGGCGCCAGACGATGCATCGGAACGAACGGACACGCGCTACGAGAACCGTTTCACGTGCGTGCGACGCGGCGTGCCGCTCACGCCTTCCTACGATCCGAGAATCGATGTGCCGCCGGTCCACCTGCTCACCGGCACGATCGTCGGCACACCGGGAGAGGAAGTGTTCTGCGATGAGGCCGGCCGCGTGCGCGTGCAGATTCACGGCTACGACCCGGTCGATCACGCCCACGCACAAGGCGCCGGAACGACCGGCCTGGCCGGCGACAGTGCGCCGATTCGCGTCGGCGCAAGCCTGGCGGGGAAACATTTCGGCGCGCTTTTCCTGCCTCGGGTCGGCATGGAGGTTTTGCTGGGCAGCCTGTCGGGAGATCCGGACCGTCTGGTGATCATCGGGATTTTGAGCAACGGTGCGAACCCACCCGCGACCTTCAGCGATACCGGTTCGCTACCCGGCAACCGTTACCTGTCCGGGATCAAGACCAAGGAAATCAAGGGCCATCGGTACAACCAGCTTCGCCTGGACGATACGCCGTCGCAAATTTCGGCGCAGTTGGCGAGCGAGCATGCGCACTCCCAACTGAATCTCGGCTATCTGACGCAGCCCCGTAACGATGGACACGGGAGCGACCGGGGTGAAGGCGCGGAACTGCGCACCGACGCCGCTGCAGCGTTGCGCGCCGCCCAGGGCATGCTGTTGACGACCTATGCGCGGTCGCACGCGACCGGTGGTCAGCTCGATCGCGACGAGCTGATCCGCTTGCTCGACCAGTGCACGGCGTTGTTCGAGTCGCTCGGCGATTACGCCGGCCAGCATGGCGGGCAATCCGCCGACACGGGCGGCCAGGACAACCTCGTCAGCGCATTCCGTCACTGGAACCCCGGCGGTTCGGAATCCCGTGCCACGGGTGACGCATCCGCGTTCATGGCGTTCGGCGCGCAAGCGGGGTCGCTGAACGTCACGCCGAAAACGCACGTCATGTATGCGGGCGAGAACATCGATCAGATTGCGCAACAACACATGCAGATCACGAGCGGCGAGCGGATCAATCTGCATGCCGGGCATGGCGTCGCGATGTTCGCGCACAGCAACGGCGTATCGGCGATCGCGAATCAGGGGAAAGTGGCCATTCAATCGCAGAACGACGACACGCAGATCGAGTCCGGAAAAAACATTCGGTTGACTGCCGCTGACGGCAAGCTTGCCGGCACGGCAAGCGACGAAGTCGTATTCGTCACGTCCGGCGGCGCGTATCTCAAGCTGCATGGCGGCGATATCGAACTGGGATGCCCCGGCAAGTTCACCGTGAAATCGAACGGTCATGCATGGGATGGCCCCGCAAGCATGAGCGTCGACTTGCCGACATTCGATCAACGTACGCTCGGCCGCGTCCCGAAGTTGGTCCGCCCAACGGACGGTAACGCGGCACCGGGGTTCGAAGGACAGGTTCGAACGGCATCGGGAACGCTGTCGGATTTGACGACCGACATGGCCGGGGAACTGCCTGAGGTCGATACCGACCGATTCGAGAGGCTGGCGGTGCAGTTCACCAAGAAGAATGTTTAACACAAGCGCAGGAGTCCGGATGATTGATTCATCTCTCGATCCTCGGCCGGAAGAGGACGCGCGCACCGACGAGCGCGCCGCGAAGGCAGATATGCCCGACGCGGCTGCGCCGCGCCCGGAGCCACCTCAGATCATCGTCGGCCGGAGCGACGGCGTCTCGATGTGGACGAAAGGCACTCGGCTGATCTGCATCAAGCAATTTCCGTTGCCCGGTATCGTGATCTTCGTGCATGGGGTGAACTCCGAAGGCGAGTGGTTCGAGGCCGCCGAGCAAGGATTGTGCGATGGCCTGAACCGCCGGCTCGGGCGGCTGGACGACCAACTGGAGTATCGCGGCATCGATGCCGGGCAACTGGTGCCCGCGAAGTACACGGAAAGCGTGACGCCGGACGGGTTTCTGAATCCGAAGCTTTGGGCCGGCGACTACATCAAGCCAGATCCGTCGTTTTCACCGGTCATTCATTTCCGGTGGGGCTATCGGGCGACAGCCGAGGAACTCAAGGAATACGGCGACAAGATTTTCCTGAACGAGAAGGACTATTGGGGCGGCGGTCCGTTCACGAACGGCTGTGCAAGCTTGCCCGATCTCTGGCAAGGCGGCCTCGACGACCGGGCGGCCGGGTGGATAACCGTGCAGGGCATCAATCCGACCAATCGGCCGCTGTATCGCGCGCCGCCCCGCGCGTATGGCGTGCTCGCGGCGTTGCGCCTTGCGAAGTTGATCGAGTCGATCCGCCGCATGCAGGCCGACGTGCCGATTACTGTCGTGTGCCATAGCCAGGGCAACATCGTGGGCCTGACGGCGGCGTTCTTCGGCGATGCGCTACCCGATGTCGCAGATCCGTGGGGGCGTAGCGGGCATTGCGTGGCAGACGCCTACGTGCTGGCGAATGCGCCGTATAGCTTGGCGCGTGCAGATGGTCCGAATCCATCCGATACGTTCATGGATACGTGGTCGCAACGCGCGACCAGGGACGGCGATGGCCGTCGCGGACGGCAGACCTACGCCGCGCGCACGAAAACGTTCGGCAAGTTTCTGTCGATCATCGGCACGCGGAAGGCCTATGAACTTTCCGCCGACAAGATCGATGAAGACATGGCGAACGAACGGGTATCGCCGACCAGCAACAAGTCTTATGCCGCACAAGACGATCGGGTACGCCACGGCCTGAACGGATCGACGTATGGTCGCGTCACCGCGTATTGCTGTCCGCACGATCAGGTGATTTCTGCGATCACGGTTCAAGGCATCGGCTGGCGCGGCATCGACAAGCACGAGCTGAACGATATCGGTGTCCCCGGCGTGCTGACGCAGCGCGTCTTTGCCTCCGGCGTCCACGTCGGCGTGCAGGAGCAATATCGGTATCGGGAAGATGACTGGCGGTATGTACAGAAGGGAGCGACGTCGGGATTCTGGTATCCGCCTTCACCGCCTGCCAAATTCAATCTCATCGGTGCACTCAAGGGAAACGAGTCCGTGTTCGGGGTGGCGGCCACGCTTGCGTCCGCACCGATCATGTTTTTCGTGACCCAGATCAGCTCGGCATTGAATATGTTCCGCGTGAACGCCAATCCGCCGGAGGGTTGGACCGTGGTGGCGGACGCGCCGGCACTCGACGAACCGTTCCCACCGAAGGCGTGGCGGTTCGGCAAGCCCATCGAAACGAAGGACGGCAATGCGACAAGCGACTTCAACGAAGGCAACGATCCGCCGGCCGCATGGCGCGACGCAAGCAAGAGCGAGGCAGACAAGCGCGCGGACGATCCCTACGACCAGTACAACGCGAAGAACGACGATAGCGTCGCGCAAGGTACTGCGGAAAGCGAAGCCGGACAGCGTTACGAGGACCGCGCGTTGATGCGGATGGAAGCGCGGCGCACGCTGAATACGGAATGGCTCGATGGCGACGGCCACGTGATCGGTGAGGACGGCAAGAGCGAAATGCCGGAGGGCTACAAGGAATGGCGCGATAAACAGATTGTCGATTGGCTCGATCGTGGCTCGACCAACAGCCCGACGAATCACTCCACGACGATGACCAATCCGGAGCATGCTGAAAAGGCGCTTGCGTACGATGTGGCGATCGGGGTTTGCTATCTGACGCCCGAGCAACTCTACGACCTGCGGATTGAGGCGGATTGGCGGATGGGAAAAGGTATTCCAGAAGATAGTTCGAACAAAAAATACTATGAATATTTCTCGCGCGGTGAAATTGACAACCTGCCTGTGCAGGAATGGGTACATATAGTGAGAAGCGAAGGAAATATGCCCGACGCGATTGTGGACGAACGTGAAGGCGAGTTCTATCTGAAGGTCGGGGGAGTGATTTGAAAATTCTAATCGTCACACGGTCGCGACGCGTCGCGGTCGCCGTTTCGACATGGCTGATCGCAACCATACTCATGGCCTCGCTGATGGCGCACGTAGAACAACCCAACCCGGCACATTTGGAGATAGGAGATTGGATGAAACGATTCATTGTAGTACCCGGCCTCGCTGCACTCATGGTGTTTCTATTCATCACCGCACTGATGCGTCCAGCACAAGCCAGGCCTGTCCAGCAGCCCGCGGAGAATGCAGCTCCGGCAGCCGAAGAACCGGCGAAGCCCTTCGTCGCACAGGTTGTTGGCCTGATGTGGTTGAATCCATTGCAACGCATGGACTACCCCACCCAATGGCAATTGTTGTGGACGCAAGGACTTGCCGTTCCAAACAAGAATGACGATATGGTTCGCACTGATCCGAAGTCGTTTACCACCTTGCAATCGGTAGCTGGTATCGCATACGGAAACAGAGGAAAGGAAACATTTAGAGGCTTCTATCGCAAGTACATGTTCGAGTTTCCTCTAATAATTCGCTCACGCTATTTCGCCAATCCAAAATATTTCTACACGGTAGGACCAAACGACAAAGGAGAGTGGCGCGAATTGGCGGGAATTCATGTTGAGCTTGCGATTCCGAATCGACTTGATTCGGCTGAATCGCAAAGCTACTTGCGCGACTCAATTCGAAAGTCATTCTCGATCGGCAACCCGCATTTCCGAGAGATGTGGAGCCGCGACACGCCCCCCGACGTACAAATCACACAAGGTGGCGCGAACGCAGGCTTTACATCGCTGAACAAGGCACTGGACTACTTGCAGGAAAACCCCGACAAGACCGTATGGGCGATCAACTGGGACGCACCCAACTTCCCGCCCACGGACGCGCAGATCAACGAGAACCTCGTCGTGCTGTTCCTCGCCGGTCCGAACTTCAACACGCAGCGTGAACCGCTCGCATGGATCGGCAAAGCCGCAACGGGCAACACACAAGCGTTTTCGCCGAAGGTTGGCACGACCCGCGCCGTGCAGGCGTGGAAGGCGACCATCGACCAGGCGGCACGCAATGCCGGCGTCGCGGTTCCGGATCTCAAGTACATCGTCCACGACGCAGGCGCCGGTAGCGATACCGCATCGTCACGCGTCGCCGCGCTCGCACAAACCTTGACCGAAACCCTTCCCGAATACGACCACCAGAAGCAGACATTCAACACAGCCGCCCTACTCGGCGACATGGGCACCGGCAGCGCATTGACCGACGTCGCGCTCGCCATCGGCCGGATCAATCACTTCGGCGGCAACGCACTCGTCGCCGGCACGACCGATCCGGATCACCCTGTCGCGGTCGTCGTCCGGCCACCGTCGAAGCTCACGCCGATCGATCCCGACAAGGACTGGTTCCGCGCACGCGGCGGAAACAACGCCTATCTGCCGTGGTGGGGCCGCCGACACGACACAAATTACGGCATGCAAGGCTATTCATGGTGATGCACACCGGCGCGGCAGATTGCTTCTTCCGAGCGTGATCGCCGCGTCAGACCTCAAACCATTTGGAGGACGGAATCCCATGCGGGGAATTATCCGGGTAGAAGATACGCACACCCACGGCGGCCGGGTCGAATCCGGCGCCCGAAAAAGCACCGTGATGGGGCGCTCGGTCGCCCGCATCGGCGACCCATGCTCGTGTCCGATTCATGGCGCTTGCACGATTGCCGAAGGCGACACGGCCTTCAAGGTCGAAGGTCGAGACGCTGCCTTCGATGGTCACAAGACTTCATGCGGCGCGACCTTGATTTCTTCACTTCACACTTCCGGGCGAGTTTGAATGCAAAAGACCCGACGCATGACTGCCGAACAGTTCCGCCTGTTGCGCGTGCAAAATACACGAATCAAGCCCTTGAACCAGTGGGCTCTCCATGAGATTTTCGTCAAGGGCCGATCACAGCGGGCCGTGGCGGCGGAAGTCGGCATGACGTGTTCCGCGATGTCGCAGCTTGTACGAAAGGTGTGGCAGCGGTATCTCGAGCTACCGGGAAACTGCACGCGCCTCACCACCCTCACGATCACGATCCCGGCCAGATATGAGCCCGCACTCCAGGCATGGGTGCGGGATGCCTATCGATTGGCGATGCAGAACGAACAAGATTCGGCAACCTGATCGGCAATTCACCGAAGATTCAACCCAGCGGAGGCCACGCCTCCGGCAGGCAAATCGTCGACGTAGCCCGCTCGATCTGCTGCGGTCCGCCCTTGGGCGGCCAAAGCCCTTCGGCATAGTGGCGCGCGCGCAATGCCATGCGCTCCTCCAGGCTCGAGAACCCCCAGATATGGGCGATGCGAGGCGGGCCATCGATCGCGTACATGTTCGCGACGAGATGCGACGTATAGGCTTGCGCCGGGCCGACCGCCTGCTCCCATGCGGCGATCGTCGGCGCGATTCCGGCCGGCTTGAGCCAATAGCGGCGAAATTCGTAGAACCTGCCCAGTTTCGACGGCTCGATCGCGGGCAGGAACGGAAACAGCTCGTAGGTTTCCATGCTGAGACCCACGTGGTCACGGTCGATATTGAACGGCCCGCCGCTCATCAACGCACGACGGCGCTCCTGCCGCAGTTCGTCGATTTCGTCGAAGCCCCGCAGCACGACGATCTGCCCCAACTCGCCGATTTCCGAACGCCATGCTCCGAGGAGGCGCCCCGCGGCCCTCGGATCCGATACCCATCGGTGCGCACCAGCGGAAACGGCATCCTGCTCCAGCAGCAAACACGACAACGTCGTCAGTTCATACTGCATCTCGATCATCCCTCGCAAAATGGGCAGCGGACACGCAAATCGCACTCGCCCGCCGCCAGAAAAATAAATTCCCCCAATCCCACTTCCGATAAAACGTTATTCCATATCAAGCTGAATCGCCAGCCCACTTTGGATCCTTTTTCCCTCCTGTCCCCCGTATCATTTCTTCCATTCCGAAAGAAACGAGCATGAGAAGGACATGAGCGACACCACCCCGCTGCACTACCTCGACTACGCCGCCACGACGCCCGCCGATCCGCGCGTGATCGAAGCGATGACGGCCTGCCTCGGCTTCGACGGCATCTACGGCAACCCGGCATCGAGCTCGCACGCCGCCGGCCTGCGCGCGAAAGAGAAGGTCGAGCAGGCCCGCGCGCAAGTCGCCGCGCTGATCGGCGCGGACGCCGACGAGATCGTCTGGACCTCGGGCGCCACCGAATCGAACAACCTCGCGCTGAAGGGCTATGCGGAAAACGCGACCGGCAAGCGCCACCTGATCACGAGCCGTATCGAGCACAAGGCCATTCTCGACACGATGGCGAACCTGTCGAAGCACGGCTCGACGGTCACGTTCCTGACGCCCACGCGCGACGGCGAAATCACCGCCGACGCGGTCGCGGCCGCCATCGGCCCCGATACGGGCCTCGTGTCGCTGATGCTCGTGAACAACGAACTCGGCACGCTGACCGATATTGGCGCAATCTCGCGCATCGTGCGTGACGCGGGCGCGCTGCTCCACGTCGACGCCGCGCAGGCGCTCGGCAAGACGCCGATCGACGTGCGCGCGCTCGGCATCGACATGCTGTCGATGTCCGCGCACAAGGTGTACGGCCCGAAGGGGATCGGCGCGCTGTTCGTGCGCCGCGACATCGCGGACCAGATCGCTCCGCAGATTCATGGCGGCGGGCATGAGCGCGGCTTGCGTTCGGGTACGCTCGCGACGCATCAGATCGTCGGCATGGGCGTGGCATGCGAACTGGCCGCCGAGAAGCTCGACGGCGAAGCCGCTCGCATCGCGGCGCTCGGCGCGCGCCTGACGGACGCGCTGGTCGCCCTCGGCGACGTCACGCAGAACGCGGCCGCCGCGCGCCGCATCCCGCACACGCTGAGCCTGACGGTGAACGCGCCGGGCTTCTTCCCGTTCATGCTCGGCGAAGCGCTCGCGGTGTCGTCGACGTCCGCATGCAACTCGACCAGCGGCGCACCGTCCCACGTGCTGACCGCGATCGGCCTCGATGCGGAAACGGCCGGCCGCACTGTGCGCGTGAGCTTCGGCCGCTTTACGACGGAGCAGGAT
The DNA here is from genome assembly GCF_002223045.2 of Burkholderia sp. HI4860. NCBI lineage: Bacteria > Pseudomonadati > Pseudomonadota > Betaproteobacteria > Burkholderiales > Burkholderiaceae > Burkholderia > Burkholderia sp. HI4860. The sequence continues at coordinate 454,496 of NZ_NKFO02000001.1, forward strand.
GTCGACTTCGCGATCGCCTGTTTCCGCCAGGCGATCGAACAGTGTCGTGCGACGGCGGCGAACGGGTTCTCCGCGTCGCGGCAGATTACGCCGGCCGACCTGAAGGCGATCCGCAATGCGGGCTTCCGCTCGGTCATCTGCAACCGGCCGGACGGCGAAGGCGATGCCCATCCCGCATTCGACGAAATCGCCGCGGCGGCCCGCGAACTGGGCCTCGAAGCACGCTACCTGCCGGTCGAGCGCGACGGCATCGGCGATGCGGAAATCGACGCATTCGGTGAGCTGATCGACTCGCTGCAGAAGCCGGTGCTTGCGTACTGCCGCAGCGGCAGCCGCTCCGGCATGCTGTGGAATCGCTTGTCCGCCCGACGCACGGCCACGGCTTCGGCCTGACCGGAAACACCGCCCCGTTACGCTCCGCTACCCGCGTTCGCGCAAGAAGCCGATGCTTCGATGCGCGGCCGGATGGCGGCGGCGATCAACGCAACGTCATTCCCCCTCATCCCCGCTCACCGGCGTGTAAATCGCCAGCTTCAGCGCGGGATCGTCGTTCGCCTGGAACGTCGCGTATTCATAACGCTGCGCGCCCCGTTGCGCATGCGCGAACACCTTCTGCCCCGACACACCGCTGCGCACGTCATGCGCATCCCACCATTGCGCGAACGCGCTGCTGCTCGTGCGCAAGCGCGCCACCAGCGCGATGAACGCCGGATCGCTCGCATGGAGATCGTGGCTCGCGCGAAACAGCGCGATCATCCGCCGCGCCTCGTCGGCCCAGCTCGCGGCGAAAAGCTCGCGTGCGTGCGGCTCGACGAACATGTAGACGAGGATGTTGCGGTCGGCTTCCGCGAGCCGGTCGAAACCGAGCAGGTCGGCCGCCGCCGCATTCCACGCGAGGATGTCCCAGCGCCGCCCGGTCACGTAGGCGGGCTGATTCAGGTTCGCCACGAGCCGCACGATGGACGGCGGCACGCGCTCCTGCACGAATGCCCGTGATGCGTCGCGCCGCGCGAGCGCGCGCAGGTGGGCGGCCTCGGCCTTGTCCAGCCGCAGCGCACGCGCCAGCGCATCGAGCGTCGCCTCCGACGGGTTGACGTCGCGCCCCTGTTCCAGCCGCACATACCAGTCGACGCCGATGCCGGCCAGCTCGGCGACTTCCTCGCGCCGCAGGCCGGGCGTGCGCCGGCGCGGGCCGTCGTGCAGGCCGACGGCATCCGGGCGCAGTTTCTTGCGCCGCGAGCGCAGGAAATCGCCGAACGGGGTTCGCGGGGTGACGGTCATCGGGTGCGCTCCGTGCAGGGTGGTATCGGGCAATCCTGGGTTCGTGCCGGGCCTTGTTGCGGATTCTAAGCCTGCCAGAATCGGCGCGTCCCCTACCGTCAGGAAGCCTCATGAAAGCTGCGATTCTGAAGTCGTTCGGCACGCCGCTTGCGATCGAAACGATGCCGGATCCGGTGCTCGGCACCGGCGAGGTCATCGTGGACGTGGTCGCGACGCCGGTGTTGCCCTACGCGCAGGAAGTGTTCAGCGGCGAGCGCCGCTATCCGCTCGCGCTGCCGATCGTGCCCGGCTGCGGCGCCATCGGCCGGGTCCGGCAAAGCGGCCCCGATGCGACGCAGTTGCAGCCCGGTGACTGGGTGTTCTGCGACCCGACCGTGCGCTCGCGCGACGACGCACGGATGCCTGACATCGTGCTGCAGGGCTGGAGCGCACGCGGCGACGGCGGCCAGCAACTGCAGCGCCATTTCCACGATGGGCCGTTTGCCGAACGGGTGCGCGTGCCGACCGAGAACGCGGTGCGCATCGGCGAGATCGCGCCGGCCGACGCCGCGCGCTGGTGTGCGCTCAATACGCTGCTCGTGCCGTACGGCGGGCTGCTCGCGTCCGATCTGCGCGCGGGCGAGATCGTGCTCGTGAGCGGCGCGACCGGCCACTTCGGCAGCGCATGCATCGCGGTGGCGCTGGCGATGGGCGCGCAGTGCGTGGTCGCGCCGGGCCGCAATGCGGATGTGCTCGCCGATCTCGCGCGCCGCTTCGGCGAACGCGTGCGCCCCGTCTCGCTGACCGGCGACGAAGCCACCGATCGCACCCGCATGCAGCAGGCGGCACCGGGGCCGATCGACTGCGTGATCGACCTGATGCCGCCGTCGGTGCCGGCGACGACGGTGCGCGCCGCCGTGATGGCGGTGCGGCCCTACGGGCGCGTGGTGCTGATGGGCGGCGTCGGCATGCTCGGCGGGGCGGGGCTCGAGTTGCCGTACCCGTGGATCATGCGCAACGACATCACGCTGCGCGGCAAGTGGATGTATCCGACCGAAGCCGTGACGCTGATGGCGGGGCTCGTCCGCGGCGGGTTGCTCGACCTCGGGTTGTTCGACGTAACGTGCTTCCCGCTCGACGAAGCGAATGACGCGGTTGCGCATGCGGCGGCGCATGGCGGGCCGTTCAGGATGACGGTGATTGCGCCTTGATGTCGGCGCGCCGCTCGGCCAGCGTGTCGCCGAGCGGGCGTCGCGGTTCGCGGCGCGCGCGGCGGCAGCACATCGTTCGCGACGAGATCGACATGACACTGCCCTGCCTCGACATCCCGCTGTCCCGCGCCGGCGAATTCCGTCACAAGCGCGGCACGCAATGCCCGCATGGCGCGCACGACGCGCCGCTACCTCGGATACTCCAGTTGCAGCGCGACCCAACCCGACGTCGTATCGCCATAGCGTGCCGCGATGTCGCCGAGCACAGCGGGCAGCACCGCGTCCCCGCGCCAGTCGGCCGCCATCGCCATGCGCGTGTGCCGAGCATTCGCCGGCTGCGCCAGCAACCGCAGCCCGTGCTTCGACTCGATTACGCGCGCGTCGGCCGTCGCGACGACGTCACTGCGCCAGGTTCGCGCCCACGCGTCGGCGGTCAATGCAACCGGAAGCTCGTCGAACCCGGTTTCGACCGGAAGATCGAACGTCTCGTGCCGCCAGAACGCGACACGGTTCGTCAGCGCGACCGCAACCGCACGCGCAGTCAACGCGAACCGGCTGCCATCGTGAACGTCGCTCCATGACTGCGCGCCGACGCGCCGCGCCGTCTCGCGCGCCACTGCCGGCCCTGCCAACGCATTCACCAACGCCAGCGTAGCGGGAATCGACGCCGATACGCCGGTCGTCGTCATGACGTTGCCGTCCATCACATAGCGGCGATCGCCGACCCACGTCGTATCGGCAAAGCGCCGGCGCAGGCCGTCGCGCGCATACCAGTGAGACGTCGCCGTGCGATGCCGCAGCAGGCCCGCATTCGCGAGCACCTCCGCGCCCTCGCAGATCGCCACCATCGTCGCGCCGGCGGCGGCCTGCTTGCGTAACCATGTCAGCACGGCCGGGCTGTCCGCGCGATGCAGCGCGGGCACGATCACCACGTCGGCCCCCGCAGGCGTCTCGGCATCGAACCGATCGAACGTCGTATCGGCAAGCATGCGCAGCGCGGGCATCAGTTCGACCTCGCCTTCGTCGGCCGATACGGCGACGACGTCGACCGCATCGGATGCCTTCAGCATCGCGTACGGCACGATGAAATCGGTCGTCTCCGTTCCGGCGTTGTCCGCGACGATCGCCACGAGCGGCCGCGTGCGTGCCGCCTTCGGCGCGCCGATCGTCAGCGCTTGGGCGACCGGCCGTGCATCCTCCGCCTTCACCGGCCCATGCCACCCCGCTGCACTTGCGCCCAGCATCGCGCAAACGAGCAGCACCGCCCCGCCTGTCCTCCGTCCCCGCATCGTTCACCCGCATCCGTCGATTGCATGTCCGGAAAATTACAAGGATCATGCACGCGGTCACAAGGACAACTCCACCGCACTTTCCGCCATGTCCCAGTCAACCTGTTCGGCACGCGACATCGTCGTCGTCGGCTTCGAAGGCGTCCAGTCGCTCGACATCACGGGCCCGATGGAAGTGTTCGCGGTCGCGAACCGTCACCTTCCCGACCATGCCGCGCCGTACCGGCTCACGCTCGCGTCGCAACACGGCGGCGACATCGTCACGCACGCGGGCCTGCGCCTCGCCGGCACGGCCGCGCTCGCGGCGCTGCCCGAGCGGATCGACACGCTCATCGTCGCCGGCGGCGATGAAGCGGCGCTGCGCCATGCCGCGTCGGAAGCCGGCGTGCTGCCGTGGTTGCGCACGCGGATCGCCGGCACGCGGCGCATCGCGAGCATCTGCACGGGCGCATTCGTGCTGGCGGCGGGCGGATGGCTGGACGGCCGACGCGCAACCACGCACTGGAACCAGTGCGCGATGTTGCAGGCACTCCGTCCCGACGCGCGGATCGAACCGGACGCGATCTACGTCAGCGATCCGCCGTTCCATACGTCGGCCGGCGTGACGGCCGGCATCGATCTGTGTCTCGCACTCGTCGAGGCGGATTGCGGCGCGCCGACCGCGCTCGCGGTCGCACGCGAACTCGTGCTGTTCATGCACCGGCCCGGCGGCCAGGCGCAGTTCAGCGTCGGGCTCGGCTCGCTGGCCAACGCAACGCCGCGCATGCGCGCGCTGCTCGCCGAGATCGCCGACGATCCGGCCGGCGATCTCGGCGTCGCCGCGCTGGCCGCGCGGATGCACATGAGCGAACGATCGTTTGCGCGCAATTTTCTCAAGGAGACCGGACGATCGCCCGCGCAGTTCGTGCTGGCCGCACGCGTCGAGCGCGCGAAGGCGCTGCTCGAGCGGGCCGACTGGCCGCTCGAACGCATCGCCGAGCGGTCGGGATTCGGCAGCGTCGACGCGTTGCAGCGCGCGTTCGCGAAGCAGGTCGGCGTATCGCCACGCGACTATCGCGCCCGCTTCGGAGTGCGACACGGCAAGCCGCAAGCGGAATAGGCCGCCGCCGGTTCCGGCGTGCGTCCGGGGACACTGGCGTGGTGGCGATGCGGCGATCGCCCGTCGACACCACCGCCGCCGCCGCTGCGCATCCGCCACGCTCCCATTCCTCCCGGCGACGAAACGGGCCGACACGCCCTCCCTGTTCCGGCGCATCCCTCGGGATTTTCACTCCATTGCCGAAATCTGATAGAGCCGGGAGAAATGCGGATGGATGACGGCGTGGCTCAACCTGATCGGCCTGATCTTCGCGCGATGTTCGGCGAACTGCCGTCGGCCACCGCGAAGCGCTACGCGCGCCAGGCGCTCTAGCGCCTGTCGTTCACGCTGTCGTTCATCTTCCGGCGGCCGGTGCGAAGGCTTCCGCACCGGCCGCCGCCCTGCCTGCTACGTCACTCGTCCTGCTGTTCCTGCTGCGCCTGCACCTGCCGCTGCTGGATGAACTGCCGCACATCGCTCATCGTCACGCGGCCGGTGTGCTTCGCATCGATCTCGTCGAAGTGCTTCGACACGAAGCCGAGACCGCTGCTCTGCGCCTGCGCCTTCGTCACGGCCGCGCCGTTGCTCAGCACCGTATTGGCGCCGAGCCGCGCATCGACACGCTGCTGCGCCTGCTGCTGCAGCGTCGCGCCGGTTGACGGCAACACCGGCGCCGCTTTCGTGGCGGGAAAGAACGGACCGTCGACACCGCGCCCGCCGTGCGGCAGCTTCACCGGCGCCACCGCCTGCGGCGGCAACGCGTAGGCACTGCTCATCACGGCACCGAGGACGATCAACGGAGACATACGCCGCATCAATTTGATTAGGGACATGATCACTCGCATTCAATGGATGAATAGAGGGTTCCTTTGACAAGGAGTCCGTCGCTCGGGGCCGCTCACGGGGCCGCCGCCAGCGTCGTCCCGGCGGTCGCGCCCGGGACGCTGCCGGTCGGCACGCTCGGCGGGTTTTCATCCGGCCACGGCGGCGGCAGCGTGTGCAGCGTCAGCGCCGTCGGAATCCGCGCGCCCTTGTAGAACGTCTTCAGGTCCCGCTTCATCTGCGGACGGGCGACGTCGTCCAGGTAGATCATGTGGCCGCCCTGGAAGAAGTTCACCTGCAGCTTCGGATTGAAGCCCTTCACCGTCTGCAGCCGCGCGAGTTGCTTCTCGGTGTTGAAGAACGGCGTCGCGAGATCGTGGAAGCCATTCTCCGCGAGCACGCGAAGCTTCGGGTTGAGCTGCAGCGCGCCGAGCAGATCGGGGATCGTGTCGGGCATCGGCTGGCCGTCGTGCGTGAAGTCCCAGACGCCGATGATGTTGTCGTTCAGCGGCAGGTACGTCGCGTTCGGTGCGGTGTAGCCGAGGTAATCCGGCATCTGCGTCGCGAGCGCGTTCGTGAACGGCTGCGAAATCAGGATGTCGGACGGGTCGCCGTCGTTCTGCAGGCGCGGATCGGAATTCGGCAACGACACGCGTCCGTCATACCGGCCGATCGTCGTGCCGGGCAAGAGGCTCGTGCCGAACGGATTCGCGTTGAAGTAGCCGCGCAGCGCCTGTTGCGTGAGGCTCGACGGGATCGACCACAGCCTGAGCGTCGCATCGCTCGGGAACACCGGCGTGCCGAGCGCATCGGGAATGCCGAGCTGGCTCAACACCCACGACTGCGAATACTTCTGCAGCTGGTTGTAGATCAGCGTCGTGAACAGTTCCGTCTGGAATGCGTACAGATCGGGGTTCACCGGCGCCGGCGACACCTGGTTGAAGTACGCCGCGACCGCCGCATAGCCCGGCAGGTAGCCGGCCACGGTATCGGTCTCGAGCAGCAGCCCCTCCGTCGACTGCGTGATCGCGACGGCTTCCACCGCATCCGCGAAGTAGTTCAGGATCGCCGACTGCAGCACGATGCCCGTCAGGTGCACGCCGGCCGATTCGAGCGCCAGCGCGAGCATGTCTGTACGCGGCGTGCCGTACGATTCGCCGTACAGGTAGATCGGCGACGTGCCGCGGCTGTTGACGTTCAGGTAGCGCTGGATGAAGTCGCGCATGATGTTCACGTCCGCATCCGAACCCCAGTACTTCTGGTTGGTGTTCGGCAACACGGCTTCCGACAGCCCGGTGCCGGGCGGGTCGATGAACACGAGGTCGGTGGTGTCGATCAGGCTTTCGGCGTTGTCGACGAGCGGATAGTTCGGCCAGTTGCTGCCGAACAGCGGATCGGGCGTGGCCACGCGGGTTGGCGCGAACGAGCCGAGCCGCAGCCAGATCGACGACGAGCCGGGGCCGCCGTTATAGACGAACGTGACGGGGCGCGGCTTGCCGTTCGTGCTCGGCGCGGTGTACGCGACATACGACATCGACGCTTCCGGGTTGCCGTTCGCGTCCTGCGCGGTCAGGTGACCGGTGGTCGTCGTGTAGTTGACGGTCGTGCCGCCGTTCTTCCACTGGTAATGCATGACGGCGGTTTTCTCGGACACCTGCCCGGGGGCGAGGCCGTCGGTCGCATTCATCGAATACGCGACCGGGTCGACGTACGGTTGGTTGGCCGGCGTCTGCGCGGCCGCCTGTTGCGCGCTGGCCTGCTGGCTGGCGGTGGCCTGCGCGAGGCTCGACGCACCGACGGACGACGAATCGTCGCCGCCGCATGCCGCGAGCGCCAGTGTCATGACGGTCAATGCACCTAGCCCGGCCAACCGGCCGTGACGGCCACGGCGGCTGCCGGTACAGCTCCTGTCTGGTTTCATCTCTGTCCTTTGATTCGGATACCGTTTCACACAGGCCGCCAACGCCTGCGGAACGCGCAGGCGGACCCGCCACTCGCGTTGCACGGTCGGCAGTTGGCGGTTGGGGATTGGACTTCCAAGAGACTGAACTTGATACAGACACAGCAAACTGCTGGCGAGAATGGTGCTCGGACGCCCCCTGCAGTTTGGACAACTTTTATATGACCCAAATTTACGACAACACAAAAATAGGCGGTGCTGCGCCGCGTTGTCAAAGATCATTCGGATATTAAAAAACCCGCAATGATGCTAACGGCGGACAGTGTCTGGCAATTGAAAGAAAACGGGATTATGCGTGCATTGCGCGCGCTGTCGACAATAATCCGCCGAATCAGCCGCTTTTATCGAACAACCAGCAATCCTTTACTGGCAATGATGTTGCGGCACGAAATCCTTCAGATCGCTAGAATTATTCTTTCATTTTAATTATCCGTGATCGCTTAATTCAGCGTAACGGCATGCGCCGACGGCCAATCAATGATTCAAGTCACTTCAGCCATTCTTCAATCGATGCGTTTATCCGCACCGCGCCATCCATAAAATACCGATTTCTCGAGTTCCAATAAATTCAGCGGAATTATTTACCCTTTTCTACCGCCGGCGCTTCCAATAGGGAAGAAGCGCGACATGCAGCCTCGCCGCACGCCGCGCTTCTTCCACATTCAATCCGCCATTACTTCCCGCCGCCCGGCAGCGCGATATCGATCAGCACCGGATCGTGATCCGACGAGCGATACGCATCCGGCGCATAGAACGTCTTCTGCTGCTCGGCCGACTTGTACGCGAGCGTGTACTGCAGCGCGAGCGGCTCGTCCGCGTTGATGTGCCATTCGTGCACGGCCTTCACGTGCGATGCGAGCGGCAGCGTCGCGAGCGCGTGATCGAGGTAGCCGGCTTCGCCGTTGTACACGTAGCTGTACGCATTCGCGCCGATCCAGCGCGCGACGAGGTTGCGGTAGCCGCGCGATTCGAGCGCGCGGATCGGGTCTTCGTACGTGTAGCTGTTGAAGTCGCCGATCAGCAGCACGCCCTGGCCGGCGACGCCCGTCGGGTTGCCGGCGAGCCAGTCGGCCACCTTCGCCGCCGCGCGCGTGCGCGTCGGGTTCCAGCAGCCCTGGCCGTCGCCCTGGTCGAGATCGTCGTTGGCGGCATCCGGGCAGTTCTTCGACTTCAGGTGGTTGACCGCCACCGTCAGCGACTGCTTGTTGCCGTTGATCAGCCGGAACGACTGCGCGAGCGGCTGGCGGTTCTTGTCGTCGATCGCGAGCGTGGCCGCGCGGCCGACCGGTTCGACCTTGCGGCTGTCGTAGATCATCGCGACCGTGATCGCATCGCCGCCGAGGCGCGACACGCCCGGATCGACGACGCGCCAGTTGTTGCCGAGCTTCGCCGCGAGCTGGCGCACCGCGCTCAGTTCGCCGTAGCCGTTGTTCTGGATTTCCATCAGGCCGATCACGTCGGCGTCGATCGCCTTCAGCGCGCTGACGATCTTCGCTTCCTGGCGCTGGAATTCCTGGAAGTTCTTCGCGCCGCGATTGTTCGGATCGTCGAAGCCGCCGCCGAGACCGTTGCCGTTGAAGTAGTTCAGCACGTTGAACGACGCGACGCGCAGGTTCGACTTCGGATCGCGCGCCGGTGCCTGGGTGCGCGGGTTCGGCCGCGCGTCGAATGCCGGCACGGCCGCGCCCGGCAGCGGCTGCACGCGCCATGCGCCGTAGCGCACTTCGAGTACGCCTTCGACGTCGCGCACCGTGTAGCCCGCGCGCAGCGTGTTCGCGGCCGACAGGCCCGGCACCGGGTACGGCACGGTGGCGGGGTTCTGCTTGTTCGAGCCGTCGTCGAGGATCAGGCGGTTGCGTGCGTTCGCCTCGATCTGCGTCTGCGCCTGCGCGGGCGGCACGACGCTCGTCGGCGTGCGCAGGCGGCCGTTGCTGAGCATCACGCTGCCGTAGCGGCCGAGCTCGTAGTTGTCGGTGACGTTCAGCGTCTGTGGCAGGCGCACCAACATCCCTTCATACGCAGCGAACGCGTTCGGGCTGTCGACCGGCAGCGTGAGCGTCACGGGCGTGACGGTCTGGTTGTTCGCGCACACCGCGATCGCGCCCGACTGCGTGAGCTGCGTCTGGCCGTACTTCTCCTCGACCTTGCCCGTCACGTGCACGAGGTCGCCCGCTTTCGCCCGCATCTTCGGCGCGTAGACGAACAGCCCTTCGGACACGCCCGGCTGGTTGCGGCGCTGCGCGTCGGCCTGCTGGACGAAGAAGCCGCCAAAGCCGTCCGTGCCGCCGAAATCGGCGGTGACGACCGCTTCGATCGACACGTTCTGGCCGGCGAGCGGCGACGGCGCGCCCGGCCCCTGGATATCGGCGATCGGCGTCGTGCTGCCGCCGCAGTTCGGGCTGACGGGCGCGGCAGTGGCGGCGAAAACCGGCGCGGCGAGCGTCGGAAGCAGCAATAGCGGGGTGATGAGGCGGATTGTCGAGCGCATGACGGGGAATCCCGGTTGTGAGGGTGGCGAAAGCTTAGCGGCGCTCAATGACAGTTTTTGGTAATGGGAAGACAGGCGGATGTAATTGTCGTTATCACGCTGCGATCGCCGTCGAGCGTGTGTTTACGCCTGAAAAAGCGGGGAAATCGTCTGATGAAAATCCGCCGTGCCCGTGACGATTGCCCCGCGTGCCCTCTCTGCCGCAGCGTCGCGCTACGTCGTGTAGAAACCCGATCGTTCGTCGCCGTATCGCAACTAGGAATCCTGCGCAGCGACGGACGATCCGCGCAAGCAGACGAGCAACACGATGGTTGCCATGCTGAACCCGGCCCCTGCATAGAACGTCGCCGCGGCGCCCACCCGGTCCCACAGGATGCCCGCGACGACACTCGACACGAGCGTCACCACGCCGCTGAGCAGATTGAACACACCGAACGCCGTGCCTCTCAATGCGGACGGCGCGGCTTGCGCGACCATCGTCGCGAGCAACCCCTGCGTCATCCCCATATGGAGCCCCCACAACGCGACACCGGCCAGGACGGTTGCCCAATGCGCGCCAAGCGCAAGCACGATATCGGCAGCGATCAGCAGGACGAGCCCGGCCACCATCAGCTTCGTGTGGCTCGTCGTGTCGGCGAGCTTGCCGAACGGATAGGCCGACAGCGCGTACACGACGTTCATCGCCACCATCACGAGCGGCACGAGCGCGACGGGCACGCCGCTGCCCATCGCGCGCAGCACCAGGAACGCCTCGCTGAAGCGGGCCAGCGCGAACACGGCGCCCACGGCGACGACCCACCAGTAGCGCGCGCCGAGTTGCGCGACGACATCGCGTCGGATCGGGTTGACACGCGGTTCGCCCGGCGCACGCGCCGGCTCGTCGACACCGAACGCGAGCAACGCCACGGCCAGCACGCCGGGAATCACGGCCAGCCAGAAGGCGAGGCGGAAATCGTCGTGCCACCCCAGCATGATGACGACGGCCAGCAACGGCCCGAGGAACGCGCCCACGGTGTCGAGCGACTGTCGCAGCCCGTAGGCGGCGCCGCGCAGGTGGACGGGGGTGACATCGGCCACCAGCGCATCGCGCGGCGCACCGCGGATTCCCTTGCCGATCCGGTCGACGATCCGCGCCGTCACGACGAGGCCAAGCGTCGGCGCGATCGCGAACAGCGGCTTGCTGAGCGCGCCGAGCCCGTATCCGGCGACCGCCAGCCATTTGCGATTGCGCAGGTAGTCGCTCAGCGTGCCGGAAAACACCTTGACGACCGGCGCCGTGGCCTCGGCGATCCCCTCGATGACGCCGATCGCGGTCGCGCTCGCGCCGAGCCCCGCCATCAGGAACATCGGCAACAGGCTGTGGATGATTTCCGACGACACGTCCATCAGCAGGCTGACGCAGCCCAGCACCCAGACACTGCGCGGAATCTGGCGAAGAACGCCGGTCGACGGTTCGGTCTGCATGGGTCGCTCGCGGTTCAGGCATCCCGACACGGGATGCCGGTGATACTACTGCAGGCCGGTGACACGGCCGCGCATGCCGGCCGCCACGCGAGCATGCTATTCCCCCGTGTCGCGCCGGATCTTCGCTTGCCGGCGCACGCGGTCGTTCAGTATCTGGTGCCGACGGTGATCGGTCAGCTTCTTCCAGTCGCGTGCCTCGTCGCGCGTCCGCAGGCAGCCCGTGCAGAATCCGGTGCGGCCGTCGAACGCGCACAGCTCGACGCACGGCGATTTCACGGCCACGGTCAGGCTGCCGTTGCCGGCGTCATCACTTCGACGGTCACGTGCGACACGCCGCCGAAGCCTTCGACCAGCGCATGGTAGAAGCGCGCGTCGCGCGCCGCATCGACGGTCTCGACCGATACGATCGCGCTCATGTGGCCGGGGCCGACACGCCACACGTGAAGATCGTTGACCTTGTCGCCAAACGCCTCGATCGCCTGACGCACGCGCTCCGCCAGCTTGCGATCGACATTGACATCGAGCAGGATGCCGCCCGTATCGCGCATCAGCCCGTACGACCAGTTCGCGATGACGAGCGCGCCGACGATGCCCGCGACGGGGTCCATCCAGACCCAGCCGAAAGCGCGCGCGAGCAGCAACCCGATAATGGCCAGCACCGATACCGCGGCATCGGCGATCACGTGAACGTAGGCCGACCGGATGTTGTGATCGCGGGCCGAGGCAGCGTGCGCGCCTTCATGATGATCGTGTTCGACGAACGTCAGCGGGTGCGCGTGACCGTCCAGCGTCACGATCGCATCGAACGCATGGGGCTCGGGAATGGTCTCCCGCGATTCCAGGAAGCCGTTGCGCGCCACCATCGTGAAATGCTGTCGCGACTGGTCGGGACGGACGGTCGTGATCGATGCCGACACCCCGTCGACGCTCGACTCGCCGGTGGCAGGCGCGATCCGGAACACCGGCGGCACACCGTCCTCGAACACCGATACGTCGAACACGCCGGCTGTCGAGAACACCCGCATGGCCTCATCCGCGTGATCGTCGTGCGCGTGGCCGTGGCCATGCCCATGATGGTGGCCGTGATCGTGCCCGTGATGCCCGCCGCTCAGCAGCCACACGCTCGCCAGGTTGACCGCGAGACCGAGCACCGCGATCGGAATCGCCTCGCCAAAATGGATCGGCACCGGCGCCAGCAACCGCGCAACCGCCTCGTAGGCGATCAGGATCGCGATCATCGCGAGCACGATCGCGCTCGTGAACCCGGCCAGGTCACCCAGCTTGCCGGTGCCGAACACGAAGCGCGGATCGTCGGCATGCTTGCGTGCATAGGTATAGGCCAGCGCGGCGATCAGCATCGCGCCAGCGTGCGTCGACATGTGCAGCCCGTCGGCGACGAGCGCCAGCGACCCGAACAGCGTGCCGCCGACGATCTCCGCCACCATCATCGCCGCGCACAGGCCGATCACCATCCATGTCCGCCGCTCGTTCTGCTCGTGCGCGGCGCCCAGGAAGATATGGTCGTGCCCCGCGCCGAACGCGTCATTCGTGAAATTGCTCATGCTCCACCCCGGTTACTTGAAATAGCTGTGCACCACGTCGATCAGCTGCTCGGTCGCGCTGCCTTCGTGCTCGTCCGGCCCATGTGCATCGACCATGTGCTCGCGAATGTGGTCTTCCAGCACGACGGCCAGCAGCCCATTCATCGCACCGCGGCAACTCGTGATCAATTGCAGCACCTCGTTGCAGCCGCGCTCGTCCCCGAGCGCGCGCTCGATCGCCTCGACCTGGCCCTTGATACGGCGCACGCGGTTCAGCAGCTTCTGTTTTTCACGAATGGTATGGCTCATCGGTGAGAGACTCCTGGATAGGGAGGGGGAGTATATCTCCGGAAGGCATCCCCTATAGGGGAGAGGGGTATATTTTTTGAGATGAAGGCTTGTCGAAAGCAATCCTCCCGGCTAGACTGCCCTTCGTCTTTGGGGAGTAGCCTGCTTTCCGTCCCCGGAAAGCGATCGTGTCAACACACTCGGCCTGCGGCCGTGGCACGATCAGCCTGATTGGCCTGGCGAGACCATGGGTGCATCGCGTCGTTCCTGGTCGGACGTCGGCGGATGCGCCATGGTTCGTCAGCGTCCGACCACGGAGTCCCCATGTTCCTCACCGCCCTCTTCCCGCGTTTCGCCGCCGTCCGCGCGCATGCCTGCGGAGGTGCCGCATGACTTTCATGTTTGTCGAGCTGGCGTTCATGCTGGTCGTCATCCTCGTCGCCGCCGAAGTCTTCACCAATGCGCTCGAGCATCTCGGCGAGCGCCTGAAGATTTCCGAAGGCGTCACCGGTTCGCTGTTCGCCGCCGTCGGCACCGCGTTGCCCGAAACGATGGTGCCGCTGCTCGCGCTCGCCGGCGGCACCGCGAACCAGGCCGTGAACGAGGAGATCGGCGTCGGCGCGATTCTCGGCGCGCCGCTGATGCTCGCGACGCTCACCACCTTCCTGATGACGCTCGCCGTGATCCGCTCGCGCGGGCTGCGCGGCACGATCGCGCCCGAACGCACGGGCTTCGTGCGCGACATGAACTACTTTCTCGCCGCGTTCTCGCTGGCCACCGCCGCGATGTTCGTCCCGCATCACAACGGGGCCGTGCGTGCGTTGCTCGCGGCGATGCTGGTCGGCATCTACGTGATGTATGTCGTGATGACGTTCCGGGCATCGAACCAGCTCGTCGATGCCGGGCACGGCACCGAGGCGCCGCACATGATGTTCCTGTCGCGCCTCGGCGTGCCGACCAACCTCGCGACGATCGCACTGCAACTGCTCCTCGGCGTCGCGCTGCTGGTCGGCGGGGCGAAGGGCTTCATTCACGGCGTGGAAGGCGTGTCGCACGCGCTGGGCGTATCGGCGCTGCTGTTGTCGCTGATCATCGTGCCGATCGCGACGGAACTGCCGGAGAAGGTCAACAGCGTGCTGTGGATCCGCCGCAGGAAGGACACGCTCGCGTTCGGCAACATCACCGGCGCGATGGTGTTCCAGGGCACGCTGCTGCCGGCGATCGGCATCATGCTGACACCGTGGGAGCCGCGCCCCGAGGTACTGACCGGCGTGATCATCACGCTCGCGGCGGCGGCATGGCTGCGCGTCAATGCGCGAGCGCGCGGGCTCGCGATCTGGGCGTTGCTCGCGAACGGCGCGGGGTATGCGGGGTATCTGTTCCTGACGCTGGCGCGTTGATCCGGCTCAACGGACACGCCGGGCACGACCCTGCTGCCCGGCGCGAACGACGCATCGTCGCGGCGCTCGCCGGAAAGCGGTTCAGATGCGCGCCTGGTTCACACGCTGCGACAGTTGCTCGGCGCTTTCCTTGCGTTCGCTGTAGCGGTCAGTCAGGTACGCGCCGACGTCGCGCGTCAGCAGCGTGAACTTGACCAGTTCCTCCATGACGTCGACGACCCGGTCGAAATACGCGGATGGCTTCATCCGGTCGTCGTCGCCGAATTCCATGAACGCCTTCGCGACGGACGACTGGTTCGGGATGGTCAGCATGCGCATCCAGCGTCCGAGCACCCGCATCTGGTTGACCGCGTTGAACGACTGCGATCCGCCGCTGACCTGCATGACCGCCAGCGTCTTGCCTTGCGTCGGCCGCACCGCGCCGACCGACAACGGAATCCAGTCGATCTGCGCCTTCATCACGCCGGTCATCGCGCCGTGCCGCTCGGGGGAGCACCACACCATGCCCTCCGACCATTGCACGAGCTCGCGCAACTCGGCCACCTTCGGGTGGTCGTCGGGCGCATCGTCAGGCAGCGGCAAGCCGGCCGGATTGAAGATCCTGGCTTCGGCGCCCATCGCCGCCAGCAACCGCGCCGCCTCCTCGACCAGCAACCGGCTGAACGAGCGCGTGCGCAATGACCCGTAGAGGAGCACGATTCGAGGCGGATGCGTCGACGGCCGCGCGGGTTGCAGCCGGCTCGCGTCCGGCACGCGAAACAGCGTGGCATCGAGTTGCGGCAGATCGTTCAGTCGGTCAGACACGCTTGCCCTCCGTGTCGATCACGATTTCGCCGTCCTCCTTCGCAAACGGCCCCTTCTGCTGATCGGGCAGGATGTCGAGCACCTGCTCGGACGGACGGCACAGCCGCGTGCCGAGCGGCGTCACGACGATCGGGCGATTGATCAGGATCGGGTGAGCGACCATGAAGCCGATCAGGTCGTCGTCGCTCCACTTCGGATTGTCGAGATCGAGCGCTTCATACGGAGTCCCCTTGCGGCGCAGCACGTCGCGCACGGGCACGCCCATCGCCGCGATCAGCGCGCGCAATGTCTCGCCGTCGGGCGGCGTTTCCAGATAAAGCACGACGCGCGGCTCGACGCCCGAGTTGCGAATCATCGCCAGCGTGTTGCGCGACGTGCCGCAATCGGGGTTGTGATAGATCGTGATGTCGGTCATTTACGGATTCCTGAATGGTCTCATGCGCACTCGTACCAGCCCTTCGAACGGTTGACGACACGCACGACGAGCAGCATCACCGGCACTTCGATGAGCACGCCGACGACGGTCGCGAGCGCGGCGCCCGAGTGGAAGCCGAACAGGCTGATCGCGGCGGCCACGGCCAGCTCGAAGAAATTGGACGCACCGATCAACGCCGACGGACACGCGATGCTGTGTTTCTCGCCGACGAGACGATTGAGCCCATAGGCGAGCGCTGCGTTGAAGAACACCTGGATCAGGATCGGCACCGCGAGCAGCGCGATCACCAGCGGCTGCTTCAGGATCGCCTCGCCCTGGAACGCGAACAGCAGCACCAGCGTGGCCAGCAACGCGGCGATGGACCACGGGCCGATCTTCGCCATCGCGCGGTCGAACGCCGTCGGCCCCTTCGCGAGCAACAGCCGGCGCCACACTTGCGCGAGGATCACCGGGATGACGATGTAGAGCACGACCGACGTGAGCAGCGTCGCCCACGGCACCGTGATCGCGGACATTCCCAGCAACAGGCCGACCAGCGGCGCGAACGCGATCACCATGATGCTGTCGTTCAGCGCGACCTGCGACAGCGTGAACAGCGGATCGCCGCCCGTCAGCCGGCTCCACACGAACACCATCGCCGTGCACGGCGCGGCGGCCAGCAGGATCAGGCCGGCGATATAGCTGTCGATCTGGTCGGCAGGCAGCATCGGCGCGAATAGCTGCCGGATGAACAGCCAGCCGAGCAATGCCATCGAAAACGGCTTGACGAGCCAGTTCACGACGAGCGTCACGCCGATCCCCCGCACATGCTGCCGAACCTCATGCAATGCGCCGAAATCGACCTTGACCAGCATCGGCACGATCATCACCCAGATCAGCAGCCCGACGGGCAGGTTGACCTGCGCGTATTCCATGCGGCCGATGTGCTGAAAGAGCCCGGGCAGCGCCTGGCCCAGCGCGATGCCGAGCACGATGCACAGCGCCACCCACACGCTCAGGTAGCGCTCGAAGAAGCCGATGGCGGGCGGGGCCGCCACGGCTGGCGGCCGTACAACGTTCGAACCGGTCATGCGTCGCCTCCGCAACAGTCGGGGGCAGCCGGCACGCCGCAGGCCGCGCCGGCGCAGCAGTTCTCGGTGAGGAACCCGATGAGCCCGCTCATCGATTCGAAATTCGCCGCGTAATAGACGAACCGGCCATCCTGACGCGCGGTGACCAGGTCGGCGTGCGACAGATCCTTCAGATGAAACGACAGGCTCGATGGCGACAGCCCGATCTGCTGGGCGATTGCGCCAGCCGGCAGCCCTTCGGGCCCGGCCACGACCAGCGCGCGAAAGATGGCGAGGCGCGCTTCATGAGCAAGCGCGCCCAGCGCGCGCACGACGAGATTGGAGTCCATGGCGCGAAGGATAGCGGCTTCATTTCGATATTTCAAGTACTGTTGAAATGATGGTGCTAGCTACGCGTTCAGCCCGTCAGCCTCCAGCACCGCCTGCACCGCCGGCCGCGCCCGCACCCGCTCGTACCACGCACGTAGATGCGCATACCGGGTCAGGTCGATATCCGCGTGGTACACCGACCGCAGCCATTCCGCCTTGCCCCAGCCGGTCAGCGCGAACAGGTAGGCATCGGCGAGCGTGAACGTGTCGCCCATCAAGAACGTATTGCCGTCGAGCTGGCGATCGATCCACGCAAAGCGGCTGTCGAGCTTCGTTCTCGCCGGGTCGACGTATTTGCCCGCCTGCACCGCGTACAGCAGCGGGATGAAGCCTTTGTGGATCTCTGTGCCGAGGAAGTTGAGCCACTCCATCAGCCGATAGCGTGCAAGCGTGCCGTACGCGGGCGCGAGCCCCGCATCCGGACACAGATCCGCAAGATACTGCGCGATCACCGGCCCTTCGCGCAGCCGCGTGCCGTCGTCGAGTTCGAGCAGCGGCACGTAGCCGAGTTCGGTCACATCGTAGTAATTGCGCCCGTCTTCAATGACATGCTTGCGCGCGTCGACCTCGATGACCTCGGCATCGATGCCGCCTTCGCGCAGCACGATGCAGATGGCCTGGGAACAGCTTCCGGGAGCGTGATAGAGCTTCATGCGTGTCCTTCGTGGGTTGTCCATGTATCGATTCGCCGCGACGCGGGCGCTAATATCTCGCATCGGCGCAACGCTGAGAAGACGGCAGTCGTTTGTGCCGTAGTCACAAAAAATTTACCGACCAGGATCAGCACGATGAAAACGAGTGCGACAGGATGTTCCGTTGAAGAAGCGATGCGCCTGCTCGGCGGCCGCTGGCGGCTGCTGCTGGTGTCGTATCTGCTCGACGGGCCGCGGCGCTTCAGCGACCTGCGGCGCGACATGCCCGGCATCTCGCAACGGATGCTCACGCTCGACCTGCGCGCACTCGAAGACGCCGGGCTCGTGCAGCGCACCGTCTATCCGGAAGTGCCGGTGCGGGTCGAGTACGATCTGACCGCCGACGGCGACCGGCTGCGGCCCATTGTCGAAGTGATGCGCGAATTCGGGCTGTGGCTGAAGGCGCGCGATGCCGAGGCGTCGTGCGATATCGGCGTGACGCCCGGCGCGGCAGCCGCCATCGAAACAGCACACCATTCCACCCGATAACCCCAACTCCCATACGCAGGAACCCACACTCATGGAACTTCACGCCACCATCGGCGCGGCGACGTCCGATCTCGACGACGACGAAAGCTTCGCCAACATCTACTGCCACGACGCCGAGCAGGACTATTGCTTCGCGCTGTCGCGCTTTCCGGACGACGCGCTGATCGAAGTGATGGTGCGCGACCAGGTCAACGCGCGCGTCAAGGATCTGTCGGTGCGCCTGACGGACGACACGATCGACGTCGAGATCGAACCCGCCCTCGCCGCGCGACTCGACGGCCAGACGCGCTACGTGATCCATCTCGCGCCCGGTCAATACGATCCGGTCACGCTGCGCGCCGCGCTGAAGGAAATCTTCGGCGGCAAGAACGGTTTTCAGGACGACAGCACGCACGGCTAGGCAGCCGTCGGCACGCTCACCCTCGACCTTCGTTCCTACGCCCGCTCATGATGCGCCCCTCGCGACTCCATTCGCTGCTCCATCGCTCCATGCTGCTGCTCGCCGCCTGCGCATCGATCGCGCCCGCCGCGCACGCGGCCAGGCCGCTGCTCACGTTCAAGGTCGACGATGCCGTCACGGCTCGCGTCGAACGGGCGGACAGCGAGCACATCACCGTGCGCTTCCTGCCGAGCGGCAAGACGCAAACGCTCGACGTGATCGCCGCCGACGAGGAAGGCCACTATCACCTCTCGTCGGACGACTACAACTTCGACGGCCACCGCGATCTCGCCATGCACGCGACGCTCGGCATGGTCAACGACAGCTACGGCATCTACCTGTACGACGCCGCGCGCCAGCAGTTCGAACCGCTGCGCATGCCGGCGAGCAACATGCCGCACGGCAACTGCGACGACCTGGTCAACGTGGTCGCGAAGCCGAAGGAGCGCACGCTGTACAGCTCGTGCCGCGGCGGCCCGATCTGGTACACCGATGCGTACCGCTTCGACGCCAACGGAACGATGTACCTGTACCAGTCCAGCGAAGCGATACCGGACGACCTGCGCGACCTGCTCGATGCCGATTCCGGCCCGTCGTCGATGCTGCTGACCTACGACGCGCAAGGCAAGCGCGTATCGCGCCGCCCCGACGCATACGGCGGCGGCGCCGTCACGTTCAAGGTGCGCCCCGCACGCCTGCCGCTGCACGACGCGATGAACGACGCACCCACGCGCCGCTACGTCGTCGCGGGCGACACGGTCGAACTGATCGACGCGAGCGCCGATTTCCAGTGGCTGAAGGTGCGGTATCGGAACCCGCACGCAGGCGCGGTGCAGGGCTGGGTCAGCGCGAAGGAAGCGATGGCCAACTGATGCATGCGGCGGCGTGATCGCCGCCCGTTCCCACATATTGAGCGCGCTACATCCCATTAATAGGGATACCTGTCCAAATGTTGACGCGCTTCCTGCCACGGCTCTAACGTTCGCCCCAACGCCATTCGATTCGGCCGCCCCGCTCGCGGGCGACGGCCGGCGCAAGCTGTGGGGCATCTATCTCGGTCAGTTCGCGCTGAACTCGACGCTGTGGTTCTTCCTCACGTGGTTCCCGACCTACCTCGTCAAGTACCGCGGGATGGACTTCTTGACATCCTCCCCCCGCCTGAAGGCGGGAGATTCCTACCGCGTCCGAAACGATGATGCTTATCTCAGATCGCCTCGGCGGGTTCCTGCTTCACGGAGCGGCCCGACTGCACCGGCTCTCCACAGGCTGCAACGCGGTGCCCCCGCGCCAGTACGTTGATCGCACCGACCACATCGGCATGGTCCTCATGACCGCACCCGACACAGCGGAATGCCGCCTGTGTCTGCCGGTTTTCGGCGCTCATGTATGTGCAGACCGGACATGTTCGACTCGTATTCGCCGGCGGCACGGCGATGAGCCAGCCGCCATTCCACGCCAGCTTATAGTCCAGCAGACGACGAAATTCGAACCACCCCTGATCGAGGATGGCTTTGTTGAGGCGTGACTTGACCCGAACGCTTCGGCCCGGGGCATCGGAGTTTCCGGCCGCCGACCTCGACATGTTTCGTACCCGCAAGTCTTCGATACACACCATCGCGTGGTTTTGGCTGATCGTGGTCGTGGCTTTGTGCAGGTAGTCGCGGCGGGCATTGCCGATGCGGGCGTGGATACGCTGGATGCGGGCCTTGGCCTTCTTCCAGTTGCGACTGAACTTGACCTTGCGGCTCATCACCCGCTGTGCCTGGCGCAGCTTGATCTCGTGCCGTTTGAAGCTGTTGAGCGGCGCGAGAAAGCTGCCGTCGCTCAACGTGGCGAACCGCGCGATGCCCATATCGATGCCGATCGCGCTGGTTGCCCGCGGCACCGGCTGCTCGACTTCACGTGCGGTCTGGATCGAGACGAACCACTTGCCTACGTACTGAGATACGGTGACATTACGCACTTCGCCCAACACATCCCGGCTATTGCGATAACGGAGCCAGCCGAGCTTAGGCAGAAAGATACGGCTGTTGACCTGATCGAGTTTGATCTGCTTCGAGTCGGGGTAGCGGAAGCTGTCGCTGTGGCCTTTCTTCTTAAAGCGCGGAAAGGCTGCACGCATGGCAAAGAAGTTCTTGTAGGCTCGCTCCAGATCCTTGAGTGCGTGTTGGAGCGGATGCACCGGGGAATCTTTGAGCCAAGGCGTTTCCGTGCCGTTGCGCCACGCTGTCAAGTGCTTTGACATTGCAACATACCCGATGAACTTGCCGCCCGCATCGTAGTTCTCCTTCTGCAACGCCAGCGCCTTGTTGAAAACGAACCGGCATGCCCCGGCGAAGCGGCGCATCTTGCGCTGCTGCTCGCCGTTCGGCATCAGTTCGAACTTGAAAGCCTGGAATCGTTGCATCGGGCCATTCTATGCTTGGCCTACAAGTGAGAGTCAAGCCATTTGACGCAGTTGCCATTTCGTCCTTCTGATGCATGTGCACTTGGTCCTCTTAACCAAATACCCGCGCGACGTGTTCAACAAGGAAATTCCGGACGACATGCGCAGCATCTTCGCCATCGCCTGTCTGGACTTCGAATCCGAACGGGTGAAGTTCGATGGTGAGGATGACCATGACTTCTCGCGCGCGATCACCTACATCGCCGCGATGGCGCTCGCCGGCAGCCTGTCGTACGGGCTGCTCGTCGGCAAGGTCGAGCGTATCGACGCGTAAGCGTCACGAGGGCGGCACGCGTATGCCGCCCTGCTTTACCGCTACCGCTGGCCGCGCGTCGCGCGTCACGTCAGAACCGCAGAAACCCGTCGCGCGCAAGATCGTGCGGGTTGCCGGCCACGTAGTCGAGCGCGCACGCATTGGTATCGATGCCGACGGTCAGCAGCGTTGCCCAGCGCTCGGTGTCGGGCATCGACAGGTCCGGATGGAAACACACGACGGCCTGATCGCCGGCCGCCCCGCACATCGCCGCCGCGCGCTCGCGCACATCGGCGCTCGTCATCCCGTTCACGACGTCATTCAGGTGCGCGAAACGCTCGCGCGTGGTCGAGCTGTCGGGCATGCACTCGCCGCCGCTCAACGCGCGATCGAGGAAGTGGTTCGTATGCAGCAGCCAGCCGTCCGGACGCGGCACCACCACGCCCACACCCGACGGGCTCAGCTCGATGCTCGCCGCCCGCGGGTTCGCGTCGTGCCGCGTGAACACGGTCAGCACCGTCGACGCGCTCACGCGTGCGGTGCGCGCGATGTCGATCGCCTCCTGCACCGTCGTCGCGTCTTCGAGCAGGCGCCGCGCGATCGCATGCACGGGCACGCCGGCGCTGTCATTGTCGCTCGCGTGATGCAGGATGTTGAAGTGCAGCCCGAGCCCCGCGCTGTTCACGCCGAGCTTCGCCAGCATCCCGAATTCGGAGAACAGCTTGACGGTACGGCCGTGCGGCGTCGTGATCTGCATCAGCAGCCCCTGCGGCGCGAGGCTGTCGTGCCAGTCCCACGTCTGCAGCGTGCGCGGTGCTTGCGGGCCGGCCGGCGCGTAAACGGTCGTCGAGCACTCGCCTTCGGCCGATGCAGGTGCGGTGGCGAGAATCTCGGTGCGTGCGTTCAGGCACGCGAGCTGCCAGCGCGGCAGATCGACGCCGTCGGCGATCGCCTCGACTTCGGCGGCGAGGCGCGGGCACCACGCGCCGAGCGTGGCAAGGCTCGCTTCGCCGATCTCCCGTGCGCGCTGCGGCGCGATGCCGAGCTTCGGGAAGAACGCGAGATACAGCGCGACCGTCTCGCGGATCGCCGGCGCGAAGCGCTCGCCGATCAGGCGGCCGCGCTCGCGCGGATCGGTGATGTCGGTCACGAAGGTGTGCAGCTTCAAGGTCAAATCTCCTGGGTTGAATGCGTTCCGGGCCTGCGCGGCCCGGAACGTGATGCATCGCGCAGCCGCCCGACCGGCACGCACGCCGGCCGGAACGGCGAGCACGGTCAGAATGGTCAGAACGAATAGATGAACTGCATCCCGGCCAGGTCGTTGCTGCGCGCATACGTGCCGTTGCTCTTCAGGAACACCGGATGGTTCGCCGCGTCGTGGCGGTATTCGAGCTTCACCGTGATCTGCTGTGTCGGATAGAACAGCAGGTCGGCCGTGATCGCATAACGCTGCGCGCCCTTGCACTCGGTGCCGTTCGTCGACGAACCCTGGAAGCACGCCGGATCGATGCCGAAGCCGCTCGAGCCGTTCACCGACGGATTGCCGCCCGCGAGCCCGTACTGGATGTTCGTGCCGCCGCCGCCGTTCGACGTGTTGTTCAGGTAGTCGAAGCGCAGCGTCGCACCCATGCGGCCGACCCACGACGTCGTCCACTTCGTATGGCCGAGCAGCGACATCCCGTACCAGCGCGCGGTGCCGCCGTTCCATGCGCCCTTCTGCAGTTCGCCGTAGTCCACCTGCGCGTTGACCTGCGTCTTGTCGTGCGTATAGGTCACGTCGGCTTCCACGTACTTGTAGAGGCCGGTCGGCGACGAACCGTTGCACTGGTAGCCGTAGCCGCCCGCCTGCGCGCACGGCGAGAACAGCGACTGCCGGCCGAGCATCCCGGAAATGCCGAAGTCGAAGGCGGTCGACGTCGCGTTGTCGAAGCGCGCGGTGATCGTCGGCGTCCAGTTGGTCTTCGTCGTGTTGTTCGCCGCGTTCGCGATCGCGCCGGCCGTGCGCAGCACCTCGTTGCCGATCACGACCTGCCAGAAGCGCGTCATCGCCGCGTTGGAGCCCTTCAGCCCGATGCCGATCAGGTTGCCCGGCTCGCTGAAGTCGTACAGCAGCCCGTGCGTGAGCGTCAGCATCTGGTTCGACGGCTGCACCTCGTAGCCGGCGAGGCTCGGCATCATCCCGATCTCGAAGGTACGCGTCGTGCTGAGCGGCACGGTGACCACCGCCTGCGTGATGATGTTGTTGCCGACACCGCCGTGTGAATTGCTGAACACGTTGCCGAAGCCGCGGTTCGGCTGGATCACGATTTCCGCCGCCGGCGCCATCGGGCCGACGCCGAAGGTCTTCTTGATGTCGAGGTAGACGTCGCCGATCGTGCTGTTGAAGTAGTCGTACGCGCCCGGGTCATGATTCAGGAACTGGAAGCCGGACGTGCGCTGCGCGCGGTTGAACAGGTACACGGGATCGACGTAGCCGGTGATGCTCAGACCCGCGAGCGGGCCGGTGGTCGCGGCTTCCTGCAACGAGTCGACCTTCAGCGACGCGTTCGCGATCTGCTCGCGCATCTGCTGCAGGTCGTCGTTCGTGAACGCCGGCGCCGCATCGGCGGCCGGTGCGGCAGCCGCCGCCGTGTTGATCGTGCCGATCTGCGTGCCGCCCGAGGCGGCATTGGCCGTCGTGGCCGCGCCGGCCGGCTTTGCCGCCAGCATGCTCGCGCGCAGCGCGTTCACCTGCTGCTGCAGCGCGGTGACCTGCGCCTGCAGCGCCTTCATCCGGCTCGCGTCGGTCGCCTGCGGCGTGTGCGCGAATGCCGAGGCGGCTTCGAACGCCAGCAGGCACAGCGCCGTCATGTGTGTGATTTTCATGGTGTGGGTGGTCGTCGGGACGCGCGCGCCCCCGCCCGCCGCGATGAGCGGCGGGGCGCGCGAAAGGTATACGGGAATGGGGAGAAGCGGCGGCCGGCTTACTCGGTCTTCAGCTTCGTCCAGAGACGGTTCTGCAGACGCATCAGCTCAGGCGGAACCGGCTTGCTGAGGCTCAGCTTGCGGATCACGTCGGCGGGCGGGAACACGGCCGGATCGCTCGTCACGTCGGCGCGCACCAGGTGCTTCGACGACGACACGGCCGACGGATACGACGTGTCGTTGGTCAGGTTCGCGCTCTCCTTCTCCGACAGCACGAAGTTGACGAACTTCAGCGCGGCGTCCGGGTGCGGCGCATCCTTCGGCACCGCCATCATGTCGAACCACATCGCGCTGCCCTCGGTCGGGATCACGTACTTGATGTGATACGGCTTCTTCGCGGAAGCCGCCGCGATCCGCGCGGAATTCACGTCGCCCGACCAGCCGAGCGCGAGGCAGATGTCGCCGCCCGCGAGGTCGTTGATGTAGCTGCTCGAATTGAACTGCGTGATGTACGGCCGCACCGTCTTCAGCAGCTCGTATGCGGCCTGGTAGTCGGCCGGGTTCGTCGTGTTCGGATCCTTCTTCAGGTACACGAACGCCATCCCGAACGCATCGACCGGCGAGTCAAGCACCGAAATGCCGCAGTGCTTCAGCTTCTGCGCGTACTTCGGGTCGAACAGCAGCGCCCAGCTGTCGAGCGGCGCGTCGTTGCCGAGCGCGGCCTTCACCTTCTCGACGTTCATCCCGAGCCCGTCGGTGCCCCACGTCCACGGAATGCCGAACTGGTTGCCCGGATCGTCCTTCGCGAGCACCTTCATGATTTCCGGATCGAGCAGCCCGTAGTTCGGCACCTGGCTCTTGTCGATCTTGCGGTAGAGGCCGGCCTGCAGCTGCCGCGCCCAGAAGATGTCGGACGGCACGACGACGTCATAGCCCGACGTGCCCGACAGCAGCTTCGCCTGCAGCGTCTCGTTCGAATCGAACTCCTGGTAGACCACCTTGATGCCAGTCGCCTTCTCGAAGTTCGCGATCGTCGCCTTGCCGATCGAGTTGCCCCAGTTGTACACGTTGACGACGTCCGCCGCGTGCGCCGCGGGTGCGCCGGCCCACAGCCCGCCGCCCAGCGCGAGCGCCGCGCATGCCGCTTTCAGATGCTTGCTCCATTCCCCTGCCATGGTTTCCTCCGTCGATATCATGATCCGCTCGCGATGAACGGTGTGTGCTTCGGTCCGGAAAAATGTAGCCAGAGGAAATTGGCCGGTCTGCCCTGCCGTTAGGGGGACACGCCGCACAATCGGGGGCATCCGGTTCCGGGCGGATGCCCCGATCGACCCAACCCGGAAGCGATTTGAAAGCTTCCGTCGCCGCTTCGTCACGCCAACCCAAAACCGCAAACCGCTCAGGATGCCTGCACGCCCGTGCGCACGGCGAAGTCCTCGCCCACGTGCGTGACGCGGCCGTCCATCATCGTCAGCGCGACGTCGATGCGGCCGATGTCGTACTGGCCGACCTCGAACAGGTCGTGCTCCAGCACGACGAGATCCGCGCGCTTGCCGGGCGTGAGCGAGCCGACCTCGTGCTCCATCCCGAGCTGGTACGCGCCGTGGATCGTGTACGCGGCGATCAGTTGCGGGATGCTCAGGCGCTCGGCGATGTCCGGGAACACCTGCGCATCGGGCTCGCCCGCGAGCTGGCGCGTATGGCCCGACTCGATGTGTTCGAGCGGCTTGTGCTGGCAGCGGCACTGGCACGCGAGGCCGTCCATGCCGATCGACACCGTCACGCCTTCGTCGAGGAACGTGCGGAACTTGTACATGTTGCTCCAGCGCTCGTGGCCGTAGTGGTCGCGCAGCTGCTCGGTGTACGCATCGACCACGCCCCACTGCAGCTGCGTGTTCGCCATCACGCCCGCGCGGCGAAAGCGCGGGATGTCGTCCGGATGCGTGAGGAACGCGTGCGTGATCACGTGGCGGCGGTCGCGCGGCGGGTTCGTGCGGTTGACCGCGTCGAAGCCGTCGAGCGCCATCCGCACCGCCGCGTCGCCGACGCAATGGACCATCACGTTCGCGTTCACGCGATCGGCTTCGACCAGATAGCGGTTGAACGTGTCGGCTGGCATCGTCGGCGCGCCGCAGGTGTCGGGGCGATCCGCGTACGGTTCGAGCAGGTACGCGGTATGGTTCGCCTCCGTGCCGTCGAGGAACAGCTTCAGCGCGCGCGCCTTCACGAGCGGCGAATCGTACTGCTCGCGGTACTTGACGAGCGTGCCGACCGGATCGTCGATCTCGCCGATCACCGCGACGCTGCCCACCACGCGCAGCTTCAGGTCGCCCGCGCGCTCCATCGTCTGCAGCGTCTCGTACAGCAGCGACTGGTCGCCGCTCGCGTCGAAGAAGCCCGCGTCGAACACGGTCGTCACGCCGGCCGCGCACAGCTTCTTCTGCCACGGCGGGATCGACTTCAGGTACAGGTCGATGCCGGTCGGCAGCAGGCCGGCCGCGCTGATCCGTTGCATCAGCAACGAATACGCGGCGCCGTCGACGATCAGGCCGGTCGGCTCGCCGGTCACCGTGTCCTTCTCGAACCAGCTCGCGCCTTCCTGCACCGGCGGCGTCGACGCATCGATGCCGGCGATCTCCAACGCCTTCGAGTTCACCCACATCGAATGGAAATCGGTCGACAGCAGGCACACGGGGCGATCCGCGCAGATCGCGTCGAGCGTCTCCTTGCGCAGCAGCGCCGGCGGAATCGTCGCCTGCACCCAGCCCATCCCGGTGATCGCCGGTTCGTGCGGATGCGACTCGACGTACGCGCGCAGCGCGGCGAGCACCTTCTGCGGGTCCTCGTAGTTCACGAACGCCTGGAACGCGAACCCGGTCGTCTCGAAGTGCCAGTGCGATTCGACGAAGCCCGGCAGCACGAGCCGGCCGGCCGCGTCGACGACCTTCGTCTCCGCGCCGATGTACGCCTGCACGGCCGCCGTGTCGCCGACGTGGACGATCCGGCCGTTACGCACGGCAACCGCCTGTGCCCACGGCTTGTGCGGATCGACGGTGTACACCTTCGCGTTGGTGAGAACGAAATCCGCCGGTGCCGAATCCTTGACGGCGGCGGGCGTCGGTTGCATCTGCATGGCCTGTCCTTTCTGTTGATCAGGTTTTCGAAGTGCTTTCACTATAGGCAGACGATTCACGGCGGTATGCCCCCCCGCCGCCGGGGCTTGGACGAATTCCGGCCGCCGCGCGCACGGTCTTGTCATCGTTTTGGGGACAACGCACGAAATGGGTCGGGTTGATTCGGTGAATTCCCGGCTGACGCGCGTATATCGTTCGCGTAACGTCGCACTGTCCCCTGACCGCCCACGCCCGACCATGCGACTTCTCCAGCCCGACCCGTCCGCCCGCGGCCACTACCTGATCGGTGTGCGCCCCGATACGCTCGGCGCGACATTGCGCGCGGTCGGCACGCCGGATTTCGTCGGCGCGGTGACGGAGTTCGTCAACGACAGCATCGACGCCGACGCCGTGCACCTCGAACGCTGGCGCGCGGATACGGGCAGCACGTCGGGCTTCGTCGTCGAATGGATCGGCAGCGGCAGCCTGCGCTTCGCGGCCGACACGCTGCGCGTGATGGATGTCTATTACCAGGACTACTGCCAGATCGATCCGCTGGTCGCGCCGCTGCGCGGCAAGGCCGGCACGCTGCTGGTGCAGCGCCACGTGGAAGGGATCGCGCACGGCGAGTTCCGCCGCCGGATCTTCGACGAACCCGGCATCGAGCAGGAATGCATGCTCGTGCACGGCAACGCGCACCTGCAATACGCACTCGGGCTGGCGCGCACCGTCGGCCGGCCCGCGTTCACGATGGACGAGCTGTTCCACTTCCGGCAGATGGTCGACCTGCTGTTCCCGATGTTCGAGCTGCATGCGCGCAGCTGCGCGGCGCGGCGCGTGGCGTCGGGGACGGTGAACACCGCGTCGCAGGCGAGCTTCGACGCACGCCTGGAACGGCAGGACGTGCAGCTGTCGCGCCGCGAGCACGAGATCTGCCGGCTGATGCTGTGCGGGCGCTCGGTGCCCGAGGCCGCGCAGCAGCTCGACGTGAAGCTGTCGACGGCCGAGTCGTACGTGAAGCGCGCGTTCGCGAAGCTCGGCGTGCGCACGCGGCGCGAGCTGTTCGACTGGGTGCTGGTCGACTGCTGAACGCGCGGCGTGCGTGGCCCTAAGCGGCCAGCGCGGCCGCCTTGATGTTGAACGCGCGCAGCAGGTCCTCGCAGAACGCGTCGACGATCGGCTTGTCGCTCGCGCTGCGCTTCATCGCGAGATGCAGCGGCACGTCGAAGCTGAACGTCGCGCGGCCGACGGCCTTCACGAGCCCGCGCTGCTCGAACGGCTCCGCGTAGTGCGCGGGCAGGTAGCCGAGATGGCCGCCCGACAGGATCAGGATCGTCGCGGCCTCGATGCTGTCCGCGCTCGCGGTCACGCGCCGCTCGGGCAGCGGATATTGCTCCTCCGGCACCGGGTAGGTGCGCCAGACCCAGTCGTGAAGCTGCAGATCGTCCGCGGTCACGGGCCGCGACGCATGGAACAGCGGATGCCCGCGCCCGCAGTAGATCACCTGCTGCTCGGTGAACAGCGGCGTGTAGAGCAGCCCCGGCACGCGATGCCAGAAATAGCCGATCGCGAGATCAAGCTGGTTGTTGACGAGGCTTTCTTCCAGCTCCTGCGGCGACGCGACCTTCATCGCGAACGTGACCGCCTGGTCGCGCTTGCGGAACGCGCCGATCGCGTCGGCCACGCGTGCGTTCTCGACGAGCGGCGCCTGGCCGATCAGGCCGATCGACAGCGTGCCGACCAGCTTGCGGTCGATGTCGCGCACCCGCGCGACGAATTCGGAGGTGGCCGCGACGAGCGTGCGCGCGGTGGCCGCGAAGCGCTCGCCCTTCGACGTCAGGCGAAAGCCGCCGCGCCCGCGATCGCACAGCTTGAAGCCGACGCGCGCTTCGAGCGCCGACAGCTGCGTGCTGATGGTCGACTGCCGCACGCCGAGCGACGCCTCGGCGGCCGTGATGCCGCGTGCGTCGACGACGGCCAGAAAGACCCGGATGAGCCGGAGATCGAGATCGGAAGTATTCGAGAACATGCTTCAAACCGCTGCGCGTGTGCGCGTTACCCGGCCGGCCAGCCCGACGCGCCTCGCACGTCACGCTCACCGCCTGCGCCGATGAACCGAACCGGACGCGCGCCGCCATCGGCAGCGGCGCGCGTCGCCACCGTCATTCAGATGCCACTGCGAGCGCGCGGTCCATGCCGAACACGGCCGGCCGCAGCCGCCGGTAGCAAAGGAACGCCACCGCGCACAGCACGATCGCCGCGATCAGCGCCGACTGCGTACCCGCGCGCTCGATCAGCGAGCCGCCCGCGACCGAGCCGACGCCATAACCGAGCGCGACGCAGCCCGGCGACAACGCGGCCGACTTGCCAACCAGGTCGTACTGCGGAATCGTCGCGTAGATCAGCAGCGCGCCGCCGGTCCAGCAGCCGATGAAGACGATCGCGCCGAGCGTGAACGTCGCGGCCGAGGCCGGCAGCGCGAGCAGCACGGCCGCGACCGCGCAGCCGCCCAGGTTCACGAGCGCCCAGCGGCGCAGGCCCGCGCCCGCGCCGAGCTTCGGCATCGCCGCGCAGATCACCAGGCTCGCGACGTTCGCGGCGCCGAGCACGAGCGACACCGACTGGCCGCTCAGGCCCGCCGCGGTGCCGATCTTCTCGAGGAAGGTCCACACGACGCCGACGCCGCCGTACAGCGCGAGCTGCGCGCACAGCACGAGCATCGCGCCCTTGCGGTCGATGCGGCCGGCCACGCCTTCCGGCGCCGGTGCGGCCAGCGTCTCGCCGCGGCGAAACAGCGGCGTCGCGAGCACAAACATGCCGAGCACGCACGCGACGAAGCCGAACACGCCGTGCGCGCCCCAGGTGTCGCTCAGCATCGGGAAGATGGTCGCGAGCAGCGCCATGCTCCACGTCACCTGCCCCATCAACATGATCCCGAGATTGCGTTCCGGCGCGCGCGAATACGACAGGTAGCGCAGCGCGATGCCGTTCAGCCCGCCCGAGCCGACGCCCGCGATGAACTGCAACGCCGAATACGCCACCAGCCCGTGTGTCGCGAGCGTGCCGAGGTTCGCGCCGGCCGCGAGCGTCACCGCGCCCGCGAGCACCCACCGCACCGGCTGGCGGCCGAGCACGAACGCGACGAGCAGCGTGCCCGTCGATTCGCCGAGCACCTCGATGAAGCTCGACAGCCCGAGCGCCGCTTCGCCGAAGCCCCAATGACGCTCGACCTGCCCGACGATCGCGGGCAGACCGAGGAAGACCGTCGGCCCGAGCATGCCGAGCAGCAGCATCACGACGACGAACAGCGCACTTTCCTGTCGCGCTTCATCCTGCAGGTTGACTACATTCATCTGGTGTCTCTCTCCGTGTCCGCGGCGCGGACCGTGTCCTCTGGGGATCGTTTTTTGTTGTGCCGCCATGACGGGGCGCCCCGGCGTGGGGCCGCCCCGTCGTCGTTTACATCGGGAAGCCCATCGCCTTGATGCCGCTGATCCACGCGCGCTTCCAGCCGCCTTCCGCATCCGCGCCGTCGAACGCATGGAACGTGATCTTCGCGGCGACCCAGCGCATCGGCTCGGGCGGGATGTAGCTCGGGCTCTGGTTCGCGATGTCGAGCTTGCGCTCGGGGCTGTCGCGATCGAACAGGATGTTCAGCCCCATGAACGCGCCGAACCGGCTCGCCGCGACGCCGAAGCCCGTATAGCCGGCGACGAACACGGCCTTGTCGCCGAGATAGCGCTTCGCGAATACCGAGCCGCGCGAGCAGTAGTCGATCGGGCCGCCCCACGCGTGCGAGAAGCGCACGTCGCTCAGTTGCGGGAACGTGCGATAGAACGCTTCCGCAAGCCGGTAATACGTTTCGCGCTGGCCGTCCTGATGCGGTTCCGGGTCGCCGTCGAAGTGATAGCTCACCAGCCCGCCGAAGATGATGTTGTTGTCCTTCGTCAGCCGGAAATAGTTGAGCTGCGTGCGCGTGTCGTACACGCCCTGGCGATTCTTCCAGCCGATGCGCGCGAGCTGCTCGTCGGTGAGCGGCTCGGTCGCGAGCACGTGGTCGCGCACCTGCATCACGCGGCGGTTGATGTCGGGAATCCCGACCTTCGCGGTGCCGCTGCCGAACACGACGCGCGGCGCGCGCACGCTGCCCTTCGGCGTCGTCACGAACACCGTGCTGCCTTCGTCGCTCACGGTCACGAGCGGCGTGTGCTCGTAGAGCTTCACGCCGAGCTGCAGCGCCGCGCGCTTCAGCCCCCACGCGAGCTTCGCCGGATGCACGATGCCGCTGCGGTTGCGCGACCACAATGCCCCCGCGAACAGCGGCGAATTCAGTTGTGCGAGCGTTTCCTCGCGGTTCAGCAGCACGACGTTGTGGCCGTACTCGCGATGCAGGTCGTAATCGCCCTTCAGATGCGCGATGTGCTCGGGATCGACCGCCACCGTCATCTCGCCGTTCCACTCGATGTCGGCGTCGATGTCGTAGCGCTTCAGCGTGTCCTCGAAACCGTCGAGGTTGTGATGGCCGAATGCCTCGAGCTGCGCGATGTCGTTCGGGAACACGCGCACCGCATTCGGCAGCCCGTGCATCACCGACGTCGAGATGATCCCCCCCGCGCGGCCCGATGCGCCGTGCGCCACCTTGCCGGCCTCGATCAGCACCACGTTCAGGTGCGGCATCTGTTCCTTCGCTTGCACGGCCGCCCACAGCCCCGTGAAGCCGCCGCCGACGATCAGCAGGTCGGCCGTCGCGTCGCCGACGAGTTCCGGCTCGGCGGCCGGCGCCGCCGGGTTGTCGAGCCAGTACGGGAACAGCTTCGTATTCGCGAGCGCCGCCTCGACGCCCAGTGCGACCGGCGCGCCACGCATTGCGTGCGCCCGCTCCGGTGCAGTCTCTCTTGTCTTGACTTCCATTTCCATGATCCCAGCCATCACACGCGAAAAACGAAACCGCCGCCGGGCGCGCGTCACACGGACGACGACACCGCGGCGGCGGTTTCGGACATCACGACTGTTCGAGCAGCACGTAGAACTTCTTCGCGTCCTCGATCGTCTCCCAGCGGCCCGCGAAGCCGGCCGGCAGCAGGTAGCCCTGGCCCGGCGTGAATTCCTTGCGGTTGCCTTCGATGTCGGTCAGTGCAATCCGGCCCTCGACGAGCCACACGGCTTCGTCGGCCGCGGTTTCCGGAAACTCCACCGAGCCGACCTTGCCTTCCCACCAGCCGATGATGTAGTTGCCGCTCTTGCCTTCCGCCGCGCGCCAGTCGCTTTCGTCCATGCCGAAGTCGAGCTTCGTGAATTCGCCGATGCCTGCGCCGAGCGGCAGGATGTCCTTGATCAGTTTGGTCATGTGAATCTTTCGTCTCTTGATTGAAAAAAGCAGAGACAAAGTTACTCATTTACACTGCCCCGGTATGCCCCCCTCCGGGGGGGACAAGCGGTGTTTTCCGGGGCAAACGGGTCGGCAGGACAACCGACAGTGTTTCCCCCTAATGACGTTTTCGGTTGCGAACGCTACAATCCGCCGGCTTTTCACCCGGGGAACCGCATGCTGCTCAACGTGAACCCCTTCCACCGCGACAACGACCGTTTCAACGTGTCGTTCAAGGCGCTGGGCGAGCTGATCGAGACGGTCGGCACGCCGCACTTCGTGCCGCGCCTCACGCAACTGCTCAATGAAGTCGTGCCGCTCGACGTCGCGCACGTCGAGCGCTCGCGCGTCGACGGCTCGATGCCCACCGGCTATCGATGCGAATGGATCGGCAGCAGCGGCATCGACACCGAATCCACCGAAATCTCCGACGTGATGACGCTCTACTACGAGCGCTTTCTCGACAGCGACCCGCTGTTCGCGGGGCTGCGCGGCAAGACGGGCACGATGCTGGTGGTGCGCGACATCGCGGCGATCCCGCCCGGCGAATTCCGCCAGCGGCTGTTCGACGACGTGCATATCGGGCACGAATGCGTGCTCGCGCGCGGCACGCGCTATTCGCAGCATTCGATCGCGCTGGAGCGCGGCCGCGACCGGCCGCCGTTCACGCTCGCCGAAATGAACCGCTTTCGCAGCATCAGCGACATGCTGTTCCCGCTGCTCGAACTGCATGCGTCGACCACGGCCGTGCGGCGCGTCGCGCACCCGACGCCCGACGTCCATCCGCTCGCGCAGTTCGATGCGCGCATCGCCGCCGACGGCGTGAAGCTGTCGAAGCGCGAATACGAAACCTGCAAGCACCTGCTCTCCGGCAAGACCGTGCCGGAGACGGCCGAGATCCTCGGCGTGCGGGTCGCGTCGGCCGAGTCGTACGTGAAGCGCGCGTTCGCGAAGCTCGGCGTGCGCACGAAGCGCGAACTCGCCGCGTGGGGTTCGGCCTCCACCGCGTTCCCTTCCGCCGGCGCGCACGACGGCACCGCGTCGCCCGGCATCTCGCGCTGACCCACCCGGCCGCGCCGCGCGGCGGCGTTCGGTTGCGCCGCGTCGATGCGGCGGCGCCACTTGCATCGAATCCCGTCGATGTAAACGTTGCGACTTCAAAATCTTCGTGCGCGTGTTCTCCTCTACCATCGGCCGATCGCTCGACCTCACAAAAAAGGAGACGGCCCATGCCCCGCGAACTGAATCAACCGATGGGCGGCAACGAGATGCCGCGCTTTGGCGGCATCGCCACGATGATGCGGCTGCCGCAAGCCGCGACGACCGACGGCCTCGACGTGTGCTTCGTCGGCGTGCCGCTCGACCTCGGCACGTCGAACCGCTCGGGCTCGCGCTTCGGCCCGCGCCAGATCCGCACCGAATCCGTGCTGCTGCGCCCGTACAACATGGCCACGCGCGCGGCGCCGTTCGACTCGCTTCAGGTGGCCGACATCGGCGACGTCGCGACCAACCCGTACGACCTGAAGGACTCGGTGCGCCGCATCGAGGAGGCGTACGACGCGATCGTCGCGAACGGCTGCCGGCCGATCACGCTCGGCGGCGACCACACGATCGCGTGGCCGATCCTGCGCGCGCTGCATAAAAAGTACGGCAAGGTCGCCGTCGTGCACGTCGACGCGCACGCGGACGTGAACGACACGATGTTCGGCGAGAAGATCGCGCACGGCACGCCGTTCCGCCGCGCGGTGGAAGACGGGCTGCTGCAATGCGACAAGGTCACGCAGATCGGCCTGCGCGGCACCGGCTACCACGCGGACGATTTCGACTGGTGCCGCCAGCAGGGCTTCACCGTCGTGCAGGCGGAAGAGTGCTGGAACAAGTCGCTCGCGCCGCTGATGGCGCAGGTGCGCGAACGTGTCGGCGACACGCCCGTCTACCTGAGCTTCGACATCGATGGCCTCGATCCGTCGTTCGCGCCCGGCACCGGCACGCCCGAAATCGGCGGCCTCACCGTGCAGCAGGGCCTCGAAATCGTGCGCGGGATGAAGGGCCTGAACATCGTCGGCGCGGACCTCGTCGAAGTCGCGCCGCCGTACGATCCGACCGGCACCACCGCGCTCACCGGCGCGAACCTCGCGTACGAGATGCTCTGCGTGATGCCGGGCGTCGTCTACCGCTAACCCGACCGACAGGATGCCCCTCATGTCCACCGCCGAGCTTTCCCGTTCCACCGCCACGTTCGTGCTGCCCGCGGCGCACATCGCCGGCCAGCCCGTGCGCACGCCTGCCGACGCGCCCGGCGCGCCGATCTTCGACGCGTCGACCGGTGCCGCGATCGGCTGGCAGGCATTCGCGACGACTGCGCACGTCGACGCGGCAGTGCGCGCCGCGCGCGACGCGTTCGCCGGCTGGCGCGATACGCCGCCCGCCGAGCGCGGCCGGATTCTCGCCAAGATCGCCGAACGCGTCGAAGCATCCCGCGATCGCCTGGCCGCGCTGCAGATGCAGGTGAGCGGCAAGCCGCCGTTCGAAGCCGATGCCGACGTCGGCGACGTCGCCGCGACGTTCGCGTATTACGCGAAGCTGTGCGAGGACCCGGCGCTGTTCGCGGCCGAATCGGTCACACTGCCGAGCGACGCCGTCACCGCCGAGCGCTTCTACGACTCCGTCGGCGTCGCGGCGCTCGTCATGCCGTGGAACTTCCCGATGGTCACGACCGCATGGAAGCTCGCGCCCGCGCTCGCCGCCGGCTGTGCGGTCGTGCTGAAGCCGTCCGAACTCACGTCGCCGACCGAACACGCGCTGCTCGACCTCGTCGCCGAAGCCGGCGTGCCGGCCGGCGTCGTCAACGTCGTGAACGGCGGCGCCGACGTCGGCGCGGCGCTGACCGCGCATCCGCTGATCGACAAGCTCTCGTTTACCGGCAGCACCGCGGCCGGCCGCAAGGTCATGCAGGCCGCCGCCGTCGACATGAAGCGCGTGACGCTCGAACTCGGCGGCAAGTCGTCGCTGATCGTGCGCGACGACGCCGACCTCGACGTCGCCGTGTCGCTCGCGGTCGCGGGCGCCTTCACGAACGCGGGCCAGATGTGCTCGGCCACCGCGCGCATCCTCGTGCACGACAGCGTGTACCGCAGCTTCATGGCCGCGTTCGAGACCGCCGTGCGCGCACTCGTCGTCGCGCCGCCTGCTGCAGAACACGTCGCGATGGGGCCGCTGATCTCTGCCGCGCACCGTACGCGCGTCGAAGCGATGCTCCAGCACGGCATCGAGGCGGGCGCACGCGTCGCCTTCAGCGGCCGCGTGGCGGATGCCGGCGGCGACGGCTTCTTCATGGCGCCCGTCGTGATCGCCGAGCCGGCGGCCGACAACCCGCTGTGGACCGACGAAGTGTTCGGCCCCGTCGCGTGCGTGAAATCGTTCCGCACCGACGACGAAGCGATCGCGCTCGCGAACGACACGCGCTACGGGCTCGTCGCGACCGTCGTGACGCGCGATGCGGCGATCGCGAAGCAATTCCAGCAGCGTGTGCGCGCGGGGCTCGTGTGGATCAACGCACCGCAGCTCATCTACCCGCACGTGTGCTGGGGCGGGTTCGGGCTCAGCGGGATCGGGCGCGAACTCGGCGTGGCGGGGCTGCGCAGCTATCAGGAGCTGCGCCACGCGATGCGCGCGATCGACTGACCCGTGGGCCTTCGAGGCCGTTGGCGGCACCGTGTCTCGCGGCACGGTGCCGTTTTTTTACCGATTTTCGACAAGAGGCCCGGGCGGCACGATAGCCGGCGTTCGTCGGCCCTGCGGCTGCACGGTGCGCGAGCAACGATCAATGCGAATGCACCGCAGCATGATCGTGCTCGCGCAGCTGGCCCGGAATCGCACACACCGCGAGCCCACCCTCCTCGATCCACGCGCGGGTGCGTTCCGCGGCCTTGTCGATCAATTGTGCGCACTGCGAATAGTCATAGGACGACACCTCGAGCGGACAGAGCGGCGGCACGACATGGATGTGCGCGCGGGCTCCGTATAGCTCCAGATCGCGCACCAGTTGCCGCGCGATCACGAGCGTCAGCGCGTGCGTCGCATGCGCGATCGGGCTGCGCGGCGGGACGCGCAACGCACAGGCGAACCCGGCCGGCAGCACGATGATCCGCTTGGCGCCGAGCGCGATCGCAACCGAGATCGGCGTATTGTTCGCGACGCCGCCGTCGACGAGTTCCACCCCGTCGATGCTGACCGACGGAAACACACCGGGAATCGCCGCGCTGGCCTGCACCGCATCCACGACCGGGCCGGCCGACAGCACGACTTCGCGGCCACTCAGCACGTCGGTCGCGACGATGTGGAGCGGCAACGCGGCCTGCTCGATCCGGCGGTACGGCAGGTTCTTTTCCAGCAACAGGCGCAGCGCGTCGGCCTCGACCAGATGCGGCCGGTTGCGCAGCAGCATCGCGATGAGGCTGCGCATCGAGAACGGCATCACGTCCTGGCGGCGGATCCTGCACCACAGCGCTTCAAGCATCGCGATGCCGTCCGCGTCCGGCCGGCCGGCGAAATAGGCGGCGTTGATCGCGCCCGCCGACGCGCCGATCACGCAATCGGGCCGTTCGCCGCTCGCGACCAGCTCGCGGAGCATGCCGACCTCGATCGCACCCAGGCTGCCGCCGCCGGCGAACACGAAGGCGGTCGAGGGAATGGAATCGGACGTCACGGTGCGCCCTCCTGCGGTTGGCTGCGATAGTGGATTCGCCATGATGGATCGTGCGGCGCTCCGGATGTCCTGCTGAAAACCCTGCCGGCACGTGGATCCAGCCGGTCGGCCGACGATGGACGAAACGGCCGGCGCCCGGACCAGCGTGCTGCCGGCGGCGGTCACGCGGCGGCATCAGGCGCACGCGCGACGACGTGTTTTCCGGCTCGTTCAGCAACGATCCGGCCGCGATGCGCGACGCGGTCGCCGCGCTGGAGCGCGTCGACGTGCTGTTCGTCGTGCTGTGTGTCGAGTACGTGATGGCACGTCACGCGACGGCATCGTTCCCCGTTTCGCCCGAAGCGCCGGCCCCAACCCCAGCCCCCGCCCCTGCCGCACTGCCGCTCACCGACCATTCGACCGCGCTCTGCTGACCGCGCCGCGCGGCCTTCGCTCCGTGATTTCCCCGGAATTTCATGCGTTATATTCCGTGGTATATTTCGCGAATCTTTCGCGCATCCGTCTCCGGCCCGACCAGGCCGGACAGAGGTCAACATGCACGCTCCGCCTTTTCGCCTTGCCCGCACGGCGGATCTTTCGTCGCCCGGCGGTACCCTGCCCGCGGCAACCGGCACGCGGATCGACGCATGCTGTGCGCCGTCGCGCGCGCAACCGACCGAGCTGAAGCGCCGCGCACGCCTGTCCGAACTCGATGCGAACCTGCACTGCTCGATCATCGGCACCTGCCTGACCACGCACGAACTGCGCAAGCTCGTGCCGAAGTTCACCGACCTCGATCGCCAGCGCGCGACCGACCTCGAGATCCATCACGCGGCCGTCGAACTCGCCATCGACGGCACGGCCGGCGCGAGGGCGTTGCACAAGGCGCTCGACGAGCGCTACGCCGGCACGATCCGCGCGTTCGACAGCGCGAAGGATGCGGATGAACTCCTCGCGCGCTGGAAGGAAGCGCTGAAGCGCGGCGACGTTCCACCCGCGTACTGGGCGCTGATGACGCATCCGCGCACGACGATGGGCGTGCGCCAGGCCGCGTTCGGCGACCTGCACATGCTGTCGCACCTGGTCGGCGCGGCCAATCGTGCGGATATCCGGCGGCTGGTCGCGCTGGAGGATGAGAATGCGGCGCTGCACGCGAAGATCGAACGGCAGCAGGTGCGCCTGCACGAAATGAGCGCGCAGCGCGACGCGGCGCTGCAGGAACGCGATGCCCTCGCCGCGCGCCAGAACGCGCAGCCGCTGGCGGCGGAAAGCGTCTTGCGCGCCGAAGTCCACGAACTGCGCGAAGCGCTGGCCGCGCGCGACGAACGGCTCGCGCTGCACACGAGCCGCCGCGAGGCCGCCGAGCAGCGGATCGCCGCGGAACAGGCGAGCGCCCGCGCGATGCGCGCGCGGCTCGACGAACTGATGGCGATGGTGAAGACGCTGCGCGCCGAAGCGAGCGCGATCGAACAGGCGGTGCAGGCGTCAGCAGGCGATCCGGCCGAACGCGCGGCCGATCCGCTGTCGGTCCTTCAGGGTACGCGCCTGGTGTACGTCGGCGGGCGGCCGGGCTCGAACCGCGCGATCAAGCGGATCGTCGAAACGGCGGGCGGCGAAGTGACGCTGCACGACGGCGGCATCGAGGATCGCAAGGGCCTGCTGGCGGCGGCGCTACCGGGCGCGCGGATGGTCGTGTTCCCGGTCGACTGTATCGACCACGATTCGATGAACCTGCTCAAGCGCATCTGCGAACGCCACCACATCGCGTACCACCCGCTGCGCACGGCGAGCGTCGCCAGTTTCGTCGAGCTGATCGGGCGGCTCGATGCGCAGGCGCGCGACGGGATGGCGCCGGATGCCGCCACGGGCGACGCGTCGCGCTTTTGCCTGCGGCACGGCTAAGGTCAGGTTCGTTTCGCGGCAGGCGTTGCGCGCTGCCCCTCAGGGCGCCAGTGAAAGCCCGTCGTCAGCCTGCAGACGCTCTGCGGGAACACACACGTTCAGCACGCCCTTCAGCGCCGGACCATTTTCGTGAGCGCGGCGATGTCGTCGGCACACGCCGCGTAAGCGCGCGCCTCGATCCCGCGATAAAGCCGGATGATCTCCTCGCCGACCGGCGTAAGCACACTGCCGCCGCCGCTCTGCCCGCCATGTTCGGACACCGTCGCCGGCGATTTCAGCGAGCGGTTCAGCTCGTCCATCAGCAACCACGCACGCCGGTACGACATCTTCAGGCTGCGCGCCGCCGCCGAAATCGAACCATGCTCGCGCACGGCTTCGAGCAGCGCGACCTTGCCCGGCCCGAGCGCGATCGTGTCGGCTTGCTGGATACGCATCCTGAACCGCACCTCAGGCTTGGGGTGTGCCGGTGTCTTCATGTTGTCCTGCCCTTTGAACGATGCGGGCAAGCATACACGATGGCTGGTGCGGCGCGCGCCGGCGCCGGCCAGCCGCTTCACGTGGCGCGGCGCGGGCAGGAGGTCGGCGCCCGAGTACAGTAGCGGTGCGCCGCTGGGCGGGCCTGCGTTGTATTGGCGGATGTATTACGCCGCTAAAAAGCCAGCCGACAGAAGGTGCGCCGCATGGGCGGCATAACGACCGCCGATCGTGCCCCTCGGCGCGTGGCGCTACGCCAGCACGATGCGCTTGATGACCTTCTTGAGGCCCTTGAAGCTGTCGACCGATTCCGCCTTCGCATCCGTCACCAGCGCGCCGATCCGCGCCGGCTCGCAGAAACTGATCCGGCTGTTCGTGCCGAGCTTGCTGAAATCGGCCAGGATCGCGACGTCCGCCGCGTTGCTGACCATCGCACGCGCCACTTCGGTTTCCATCCGGTCGTAGTTGGTCGCACCGCGCACCGCATCGACGCCCACCGGCGACAGCAGCGCGAGATCGGCGCGGTAGCGGAAGATCTCGGCAACCGTGCCGTCGCCAACGGTCGCGGCCGCGCGGCTGCCGATCATCCCGCCGAGCAGGATCGTTTCGTTCCTCGCCTGCGCCGGGTCGCTCGACCGCATCTTCAGCGCGACGTCGATCGAGTTCGTGACGATCGTGAGACCCGACAGCTTCGCCAGTTCCTCGGCCAGCAGCGTCGTGGTCGTGCCCGCATCGATGAACAGCGTCTGCGAGCCCGCGACCAGCCTGGCCGCCGCGCGGGCAATCGCCAGCTTCGCCTTCACGTGCGTCTGCGCGCGCTCGGCGATCGGCGCTTCGTCGCCCACCTGCACCGCGCCGCCGTGTACGCGCTTCAGTTCACCGAGCGCCTCGAGATCGACGAGATCGCGCCTCACGGTTTCCCGCGACACGTTCAGGTCGGCCATGATCCGGTCGGTCGACACGCGCTGCATCTTCGATAACAGAAGCCGGATCCTCTGGTATCGCTCTTCTTGCCACATGGAATGTCCTCGGAATGAGCGTCAATGTTATTCGAACGGCGGACTACGCAGCGCTCTCCTCCATCTTTTTGATGCCGACGAGGGTCTGCAGGGATTGACGGACCGCCTGGAACTCGCGGCTCGTCATCTTTGAAAACACCACGTGGATGCGGTCGTCGTCCGGCTCGGCGTCGTCCTGCTCGATGATGAACTGGACGATGCGCGCCTGGTCGATGCCGGGCATCGCCTGCAGCGACGTCAGCTTCACCGCGCCGCGGCTCGCGAGGATGCGCACGCCCCAGCGCTGCCGCGCGGCGAAGAAGCGCTTCTCGATCGGCTTCAGGCCGGCCAGGATCGCGAGCACGATCGCCGTCGCGGCGATCGCGGCCACGTACATGCCGCCGCCCACCGCGAGCCCGACCGCCGCCACGACCCACAGGCTCGCCGCGGTCGTCAGGCCGCGGATGATCTCGCCGCGCAGCATGATCGAACCTGCGCCGAGGAAGCCGATGCCCGACACCACCTGCGCGGCGACGCGCGACGGGTCCAGCGACACGTTCTTCGCGTCCTGGATATCCGCGAAACCGAACGCCGACACGACCATCACGAGCGCGGCGCCCACCGCCACCAGCATGTGCGTGCGCAATCCGGCCGCCCACGACAGGCGCTCGCGCTCGATGCCGACGATGCTGCCGAGCAATGCCGCCAGCAACAGGCGGGACACGATTTCCAGCTGACTGATCATGCGAGGTCTCCTTGCTTTGCCTGGTCTGCCTGATGAAGCACGGCCCGCCTGGGCCGTCGCCCGATTCTTCCTGCCCTCGCCCGCCCGTGGCCAACCCCGGCAACCGGCAAGTTGTATTTTTGTGCGATCTTGCGATTTTGTGCTTTCTAATATACGGTACGCAAAACTACAAAGCCAGACCTAGGTTCGTTTGTTTCATCCGATCAGCACGATCAATCGTCAGACCATTCAGGCAACACGATCCGGAACACTTGCTTAGGAGACCCACATGATGAAGAAGGCATGGATGCTGGCCGCCACACTGCTGACGGCGCTGGCGACGGCCCCCGCTCACGCGTCGGAAGGCGACGTCTGCAAGAAGGTGACGCTCGGCGATGTCGGCTGGAGCGACATCGCCGCCACCACCGGGGTCGCGATGATGCTGCTCGACGGGCTCGGCTATGAGGCGACTAAAACGATCGCGTCGCCGCCGATCGTGCTGGCCGGCGTGAAGAAGGCGCAGATCGACGCGTTCCTCGGCTACTGGGATCCGAGCATGACGCCCACGGTGAAGCCGTTCGTCGACGCCGGTGCCGTCCACCAGTTGCCGCAGCCGAACCTGATCGGCGCGCGCTACACGCTGGCCGTGCCGCAATACGCGTCGGACAAGGGCCTCAAGAGCTTTGCCGACATTGCCAAATTCCGCGACCAGCTCGACGGCAAGATCTACGGGATCGGCGCCGGCAACAACGGCAACGCGCTGGTGCAGCGGATGATCGACAAGAACGAGTTCGGGCTCGGCGGCTTCAAGCTGGTCGAATCGAGCGAGGCCGGGATGCTCGTGCAGGTCACGCGCGCGGTGCAGGAGCACCGGATGATCGTGTTCCTCGCGTGGGAGCCGCATCCGATGAACATCAACTTCAAGATCGCCTATCTCGACGGCGGCGACACCGTATTCGGCCCGAACTACGGCTCCGCGAAGGTCTATACGCTCGTCACGCCCGGCTATCTCGAACGCTGCCCGAACGTCGGCCGGCTGCTGACCAACCTGAAGTTCACGACCGACGAAGAGAACCAGTTGATGGTGCCGATCATGAATCACGCCGATCCGGTCGCCGTGGCAAAGGAATGGGTGAAGAAGAACCCCGGCGTGCTGTCGAAGTGGCTCGACGGCGTCACGACCATCGACGGCAAGCGCGCGAAGGACGCGATCGAGAAGCGCATCGGCACATGACCCCGCAA
Organism: Burkholderia sp. HI4860; assembly: GCF_002223045.2. Taxonomy (NCBI): domain Bacteria; kingdom Pseudomonadati; phylum Pseudomonadota; class Betaproteobacteria; order Burkholderiales; family Burkholderiaceae; genus Burkholderia; species Burkholderia sp. HI4860. The sequence continues at coordinate 497,707 of NZ_NKFO02000001.1, forward strand.
CACAAGGAACCCTCCATGCACAAGAATCTCGCGCTGTTCGACCTCGACCACACGCTGCTGCCGCTCGACAGCGACCAGGCCTGGAGCCGCTTCATCACGCGGGTCGGCTGGCGGGAAGACGACGCACACGTGGCGCTGATCGACGAGCACTACGCTCACTATGCGGCGGGCACGCTCGACATGGACGCGTACCTCGCCGTGACGCTCGCGCCGCTCACCCGCTATCCGCGCAAGGTGCTCGAACGCTGGCATGCGCAGTTCATGGACGAGGTGATCCGCCCGGCGATCACGTCGCAGGCGCGCGAGCTGGTTGACCGGCATCGCGAGAACGGCGATCTCTGCTGCATCGTGACGGCGACCAACGTGTTCGTCACGCAGCCGATCGCGGCGGAATTCGGCATAGAGCACCTGCTCGGCATCGAGCTCGATACCGACGACGGCACGCCGGGCGGTGCGTTCACCGGGCGCAGCACGGGCGTGCCGAGCTTCCGCGAAGGCAAGATCGTGCGCACCACCGCGTGGCTGGCGTCACTCGGCTACGCGCCGTCCGATTTCGAACGCACCTACTTCTACTCGGATTCGATCAACGACGTGCCGCTGCTGGACTACGTCACGCATCCGGTCGCCACCAATCCCGACTCGAAGCTGTTGCACGTGGCAGGCACGCGCGGGTGGCCTGTCATGAAGTTGTTCTGATTCGGGCGATATCCTCTGCTGTCCATTTTTCATGTCTGGAGGGGTAATGAAATACGGAGCACGCAGCAACAGTCTCGATCATTCAGGAATCCGACTCGAATCGGATCGAAAACCTGCCGTCAACGCGCGCCAGCCGGAAAGCCGCTTTCCGCACTGGCGCGGCGTTTTCATGATCGCACTCCTGTGCACGCTGGCCGCTTGCGGCGACGGCGACTCGGGCACGCCAGCCAGCGTGGCGGCCGCGCGCGCGGCCGCACCGGGCTCGGCGTCCACGCCCGTCCTGCACTGCGCGAGCGCGTGCCACTGACCGACGCCGGCCGCAAAGCCCGTCATCCAAGACAGAGAGCGATCATGCAAAACAAACCCACAACACGACGTCAATTCATCGCCGATGCGCTGAAGCTCGCCGGCGCCACCGCGATCACGGGCATGCTGCCCGAAAGCATCGCCCGCGCGCAGGCCATTCCGGCGGCCACCGTGACCGGCACGATCCAGGACGTGAAGCACGTCGTGATCCTGATGCAGGAAAACCGCTCGTTCGACCACTACCTCGGCACGCTGGGCGGTGCGCGAGGCTTCGGCGATCCGCGGCCGGTCGTGATTTCGAGCGGCTATCCGGTGTGGCGGCAACCCTGGATGCTGTCCTACGTGTTCCCGTTCAACCCGTCCTCGCCCTCCGGCACGGCGAACGGCGACACCTATTACGGCGACCTCCCTCACGATTGGGGCACCACGCACAGCGCCTGGAACAACGGCCGCTACGACAACTGGACCGCCGCGAAGACCAGCGGCACGATGTACTACTTCACGCAGAACGACATTCCGTTCTACTACGCGCTGGCGAGCGCGTTCACGGTGTGCGACGCGTACCACTGCTCGATGCTCGGCCCGACGGACCCGAACCGCCTGTATCTGTGGACCGGTTGCTGCGGCAACGTCCCCGGCTATTCGCCGTACACGACCAACACGATGACCGGCACCGGCTGGACCACGATGCCGGAGCGCCTGAACACGGCCGGCGTCACGTGGAAGTTCTACCAGGACAAGGGCAACGGGCTGGATGCCGGCCATGGCTACGGCGAATACAACGGCTCGAAAAGCGATCTCTGGTGGAACGGCAATTACGGCGACAACGTCATCCTGAACTTCAAGCAGTACCAGAACCTTGGTGCGAGCGATCCGCTCGCGCCGGCGCTCAACGGCACGCAGATCGACCCGTCAGGCGGCGGCAAGGAATACGACACGAACCTCTTCAGCCAGCTGCGGGCCGACGTCGCCAACGGCACGTTGCCGCAGGTGTCGTGGATCGCCGCCCCGTACGCGTACTGCGAACATCCGTCGTGGGCCGCGAGCGGCGGCGAATGGTACGTGAGCAACGTCCTCAATGCGCTGACGTCGAATCCGGCGGTATGGGCCAGCACGGTGCTGCTCGTCATGTACGACGAGAACGACGGGCTGTTCGATCACATGCCGCCGGCCGTCCCGGCCAGCGCCGCTGCGGGCACCGGGCAGTCGACGGTCTCGACGGCCGCCGAATTCGTCGCGAGCAGCGGCGCCGCATCGGACGGCTCGGCCAGCGGCGACGTGCCGATCGGGCTCGGCCCGCGCGTGCCGATGTTCGTGATCTCGCCGTGGTCGAAGGGCGGCAAGGTCAACTCGCAGGTGTTCGATCACACCTCGGTGATCCGCTTCCTGGAAGCGCGCTTCGGGCTGCAGGAAACCAACATCACGCCGTGGCGGCGCACGGTGTGCGGCGACCTGACGTCGGCCTTCGATTTCTCGAACGCCGACCAGACCGTTCCCGCAATCCAGCCGCCGGTGAGCAACATGAACCCGAACGGCCCGGCCGTCCTGATCCCCTATCCGACCACCACCGCGGTGCCGGCGCAGGCCACCGGCCGCAGCACGGCCTGCCGCCTGCCCTACGAGTTCTTCGTGCAAGGCAAGGTCAACCGCGCCGGCCGCGCGCTCGCGCTGACGATGACCAACACCGGCGCCGCGGGCGTGCACCTGCAGGCGTGGGTCGACGGCACGAACACGATCCCCCGCCACTACACGATCGCGGCCGGCTCGAGCCCGTGCACGAACCTGTCGGATTCGCTCGCGCTGAACAGCGGCGGCGGCTACGACTATTCGGTCTACGGCCCGAACGGTTTCCTGCAGACGTTCCGCGGCAGCATCGGTTCGTCCGGCAACACGGGATCGACCGCCGAAATCAGCCTGTGCTACGACGTGGCGAACGGCAACGTGCAGATCACGCTCGACAACTCGGCGGGGACCAGCGCGACGACGTTCCAGCTCACCGACAACGCCTACGGGATGAACGCGCGGCAGTCGGTCACCGTCGCCGCCGGCGCGACGCAGGCCGTCACGTGGTACGGCGACGGCGGCTGGTATGACGCCAGCATCCGCGACGCGAACGATCCGAACTTCCTGCGCCGGGTGGCCGGTTGCGTGCAGATGCAATCCGGCACGCTGCTCACGGATTCGGCGATCGGCAATACCAGCAAGAAGTTCGTCGCGGCACTCGCGTCGCAGGGTTCGACGTTCGGCACGTTGCGGTTCGACTACGTCGCGCCGCCGTGGAGCCACAGCCCGAAGAACTGGGTGGGCATCTTTGCGCATGGCGCGCAGCCGACCAAGGGCAGCTACAAATCGTGGGCGTACCTGCCGAAGAGCTGCGGCTCGCTGCTGTTCTCGTCCACGGCGAACAGTTCGCTGGCGTCGGGGCAGTACGATGCGTGGTTCCTGTTCGACGACGGCTACACACCGCTCGCGGGCCCCGTCACGATCAACATCTGACGGGATGACCGGCCGGTGTCGGCCGCCCGCATGGGGCCGACACGCATTCGGGCGTGACGCACCCCGTCGCGCCCGAATGCATTTCCAGCCACGGGGCACGCGCTAGACGAGCCGATCCTCGTCGCACGTGCCGTAAGGCTGTGTTGAACGTCGTAACTTGTGACGCAGGCCGATCCGCGTGACGAACGGCGTGTTCGCGCCCGCGTTGCCGATGAACGACCCCGACGAGCCGATCTCGGCCTGCACCGGCACCACGCGGCCGTTGATCGTATTGCTGCAAAACGCCTTTCGGCAGGCCGCGCTCGCGTACACGTCTGTACGCTTCGACAGCGCATGGTCAACCGAGGCGTCGACTTGGTGCCACTTGCCATCGAAGCGACCGTCGAGCTTCGAGAACGTATCGCCGAGACTGCCGTAGACAATGGTTCGGGTTCCTGTCGTCTTTCATCCAGATGCGACCGGCGGCCATGCGGATCGAAGGCACGACACGCGACGCCCGTCATCGCAGCGATGCGAGCACGGCGCCACCGCCGAAATCCAGCATAATCAGGCGATTGAACGAGCGCCCCTGCCGGCGCGCGAACCCCGCACACGTTTGCGCGGCCGTCCGGTTCGTCGCTTGACCGCATTCCGCCGGCACGGACGCAGCCGGTCTGTGCCGGTCTCACGCGCGGTAGATTGTGCGGGCACAAAAAATCGAAGCACGAACACACTCGATGCGGCGCATACCATGGCGCCGGCAATCGCATCACGGACACCACCACGCATCCCGCAGAAGACAGGACACCGACACATGGACCGCGCCGAGCACATCAGCATCGAACAGACGAGCGGGCTGCCCGCCGACGAGCTGGACCGATGCGACTTCTCGTTCGACATCGCCTGGGAGTTGAACGCGCCGTATCAGGATTTGCTCGATCTGCGCGCGCTGCCTGCACGCCGCAAGAACTACGGGTTCGATCCGGCCGGCTGGGCGGACGAAGCGACCGGCAAGACGGCGCTCTTTCGTGCGACGGCCGGCGACCGGCTTGCCGGGTTCGTGGCCATCGGCCAGAGCTGGAACGGGATGGCGGAGATCGCGGAGTTGGCCGTCGACCGCCAGTACCGGCGGCAAGGCATCGGGCAGTTGCTGCTGGCGACCGCCGAATCGTGGGCGCGCGGCCACGGGTTCGGCTTCATGCGGCTGGAAACGCAGTCGAACAACGTCGCCGCGTGCAGCACGTATGCCCGCTCGGGCTTCGTGCTGGGCGGACACGATCGCCTGCTGTATGCGGACGACGAGAATGACGGCGAAGTGGCGCTGTTCTGGTACAAGGACCTGCGCGACGGGCAGACCGCGCGAATCCGCACGGTCGACCCGGAATCGGTGCGGCCGGTGCGCTGACGCACGGCCGCCCGCGCGTCATGGCCGAATCCTTGCCGACTTACTTCCGCGTCGCGACGATGAACAGGCGCGGGAACGGCAGCAGCACGGTGCCGTCGGCGAGCGCCGGATAGCCGCCCGGGCCGGCGACCGCATCGCGATACTGCGCAAGAAACGCCGCGCGCTCGCCGTCGTCGAGCGCCGCGAGGAACGGCCGCAGCGCGCTGCCCTTGAACCACTCCACGACCGCGTCGGCGCCGCCGCGCAGCGGGTGGTAATAAGTCGTGCGCCATACGTCCACCCGCGAGCACAGCGGCGACAGCAGCGCATGGTAGTAACGGGCATCGAACCGCTCGGTACGTGCCGCCCCCTTCAGCTTGTCCGACCACGGCCCGGCCGCGGCGACCTCGCGCATCAGCCGGTGCGCGGGTTCGTCGAGGTTGTCCGGCATCTGCACCGCAAGATGGCCGCCCGGCGCGAGCCGGCCGACGAGTGCCGGAAACAGCGTGTCGTGCGCGGGTACCCATTGCAGCACCGCATTCGCGAGAATCAGGTCGTAGCCGCCCGGATCGTCCCAGGTGGAGATATCCACGACGTCGAAACGCAGGTCCGGCAGGCGCGTGCGCGCGGCGTCGATCATGTCCGCCGATGCATCGATCCCGTGGACCGTTGCATCCGGCGCGCGAGCGATCAGCGCCTCGGTCGAATTGCCGGGCCCGCAGCCGATGTCGATCGCGGTATGGATCGGCGTGTTCGGCACGGCGGCCAGCAGGTCGCGGATCGGCCGCGTGCGTTCGTCCTCGAATTGCACGTACTGGGCCGCGTATCGATCGAGTGGGGTCGCCATGTCGTTTCTCCTGGTCGGCGTGGACGGCCTTGGCTTCCATGCGGATGGGATGCCGGTGGCCGTCGATGCACCGCATTCTGCGATCGTCACCGAGTTCAGTAAAATGAATTTAATATCGTGATTGATTCAAATTTCTGATGAAAATCGATACGCTCGGTGTCCAGGCCTTCGTCGCCATCGCGGACGGCGGCAGCTTCCGGCAGGCGGCCGACACGCTGCACGTCACGCAGACAGCCATCACGCAGCGGCTGCGCAAGCTCGAAACCTTCCTCGGCGTCGCGCTCGTCGAGCGCACCACGCGCCGCACCACGCTCACCGAAATCGGCCGGCGTTTCCTGCCGCAAGCGCGCCGGTTGCTGAACGAACTGTCCGATGCGCTCACCGAAATTCGCGAGACCGGCCTGAGCCAGCGCGGCGACGTGACGATCGCGTGCGTGCCGACGGTCGGCGTGCAATACCTGCCGCGCATCCTGCGCGCCTTCTCCGCGCACCGGCCGCACGATCGCGTGAAGATTCTCGATCATGCATCGGCGTCGGTACTGCAGGCCGTGCTGCATCGCGAGGCCGAGTTCGGCATCGGCATCGCGGGCGATCAGCATCCCGAACTGGTCAACGTGCCGCTGACGAGCGATCCGTACGTGCTGGTGTGCCGCGACGATCATCCGCTCGCGAAGCGGCGGCGCATTCGCTGGGCCGCACTGCAGCCGCATCCGCTGATCTTCGCCGGTGAAGTGAGCGGCAATCGCGGGCTGCTCGACGGCGCGCTGAAGACAAGCGGCGTGTCGCTGCATTCGTTCTACGAAGTGCAGCGCAGCTCGACGGCGCTCGGGCTCGTCGCGGAAGGGCTCGGCGCGGCCGTGGTGCCGAAGCTCGCGATCCAGAAGAACGCGTATCCGATGATCCGCACGATCGAGCTCGTCGAGCCGGCGGTGTCGCGCACGCTCGTGCTCGTCACGCGCAAGAGCGCGCAATTGTCGCCGGCCGCGCGTGCGCTGTACGACATGATCGTCGAACAGGCCGCACCCTGACGATAGTGTCGGGTCACGAAGCAGCGCCTTCGGGGTAGTATCGCCACACGCGGTCGCAACGGCCGGTGCCTACCCGGCGCCGCGCGCGTCATGCCACCGCTGCAACGGCCGTTCCTCACCACCCTCGCACGGAGCACTGCATGGCCTACCGCAACTATCACAAGCGCAAGATTGCAGACCGGGTGCTTCATCCCGAAACCCAGATGATGTCGTACGGCTACGATCCGTTCCTGTCGGAAGGATCGGTGAAACCGCCCGTGTTCCTCACGTCGACGTTCGCGTTCCGCACGGCCGAGGACGGCGCCGAATTCTTCGACGTCGTGGCCGGGCGCAAGCCCTCACCGGAAGGCGAAGGCGCGGGCCTCGTCTACAGCCGCTTCAATCACCCGAACCTGGAAATCGTCGAGGATCGCCTCGCCCTGCTCGACGATTCCGAAGCCGCCGTCGTGACGTCGAGCGGCATGTCGGCCATCGCCGCGATCCTGCTGACCTTCCTGCGGCCGGGCGACTGCGTCGTGCAGTCCGTGCCGCTTTACGGCGGCACCGAAACGCTGATCTCGAAGTTCCTGCCCGAGTGGGGCATTCGCTCGGAAGTGATCGCCGACGGGCTGTCCACCCACGCGATCCGCGCCGCGCTCGAAGCGGCCGCGCAAAAGGGCAACGTGCGGATGTGCTACATCGAGACGCCCGCCAACCCGACCAACGCGCTGTTCGACCTCGACGGGCTGCGCAGCGAGATCGACGCGTTCGAAGCGCGCCACGGCTATCGCCCGCTGTCGGTCTGCGACAACACGCTGCTCGGGCCGCTATACCAGAAGCCGTCGCGACAGGGCATCGACCTGAGCGTGTACTCGCTGACGAAATACATCGGCGGGCATAGCGACCTCGTCGCCGGCGGCGTCACGGGCAGCCGCGCGCTGATCACGAAGATCCGCTCGGTTCGCAGCACGCTCGGTTCGCAGCTCGACCCGCATTCGTCGTGGATGATCACGCGCTCGATGGAAACGCTCGTGCTGCGCATGCAGCAGGCCGCCCGCAGCGGCAGCGCCGTCGCCCGCTGGCTCGCCGACAATCCGCATCGGCCGGTGCGCGTGCTGCATCCCGAGCTCATCGACGATCCGGCGTATCAGGCCGTCTACCAGCGCCAGTGCAGCGGGCCGGGCTCGACGTTCGCGTTCATCCTCGACGGCGGCCGCGAGCAGGCATTCCGGTTCATCAACCACCTGACGCTCTTCAAGTCGGCGGTCAGTCTCGGCGGCACGGAGTCGCTGATCTGCCATCCGGCGTCGACCACGCATTCGGGCGTGCCGGCCGACGCGCGGGCGGCGGCGGGCGTGTCGGAAGGGTTGATTCGCGTGTCGGTCGGGCTCGAACATCCGGACGACCTGATCGCCGACCTGTCGTACGCGCTGGAGCATTGCTGACCCGCATGGCATGCGCCCCGTGGCGGTTCGCGCGGGGTGAAGCCGGCGGGCGCAGGCAGGTATTCAGCGACGCCGCCCGCGCCCGGTTGCCGGCATTCGCGCTGTGCCGGCGTGCTTGCCGCGCGACGCGAGCCGGTCGAACCGGCTCAAAGCACCTTCACCATGAACACGCGTGACGTCCCTTCCGGCTCGCACGGCACTTCGCCGAACGCTTCGTAGCCCTGCTTCCGGTAGAAATCCGGTGCCTGGAACGAGATCGTGTAGAGCGCCGCACGCGCGCAGCCGCGTCGTTTCGCTTCCGCCTCGGCCTCGCGCAGCAGCCGGCTGCCGAATCCGCCGCCGCGCAGCGATTCGGGCAGGTAGAACAGGTCGATGAAGAAGAGGCCGAGCGACGTGCGCCCGGTCAGGCCGCCGATGATCTCGCCGGTCGCGGGATCGCTCACATACACGTCGAGCGTGGCCGCGTCGGCGCGCCCCGTCATCGCGTGATTGAATTCGCCGAGCTTGCGGCTGATGAAGTCGTGTGCGGCCGGCTGTTCGGTGTCGGTGAGCCGGATGGAAACGTCGGGTTGCGTTGTCATGGGACGGGTTCGGTCGAAGAGAGCTACCGCCGGGCATGCAACACCCGGGGCGGGATTCGTACGACTATAGCGCGACGGCGGGCATGCCGTGCCGGCTCACCCGTCGCCCTCGTCACCCGTCGTCACGCATCACGTGGCCGGCCGCGTTCATGCCCGTGCCCGATGCCCGCGCTCACGCCACCGCGAACGCCGCCTTCATGTCGGCGATACGGCGCCGCTCACGCGCGATCATCATCCGGTTCACGACGATCACGCCGATCGTCACCGCCGTGATGAACAGCGTCGCCAGCGCGTTCATCTCCGGGTTCAGCCCCAGCCGCACGCGCGAGAACACCACCAGCGGCAGCGTCGTCGAGCCCGGCCCTGACAGGAACGCCGACAGCACCAGGTCGTCGATCGACAGCGTGAACGACAGCAGCCACCCCGACAGCAGCGCCTGCGAGATCAGCGGCAGCGTCACCACGAAGAACACCTTCAGCGGCGTCGCACCGAGATCGAGCGCGGCCTCTTCCAGCGACTTGTTCATCTCCTTCACGCGCGACTGCACGATGATCGCCACGTACGACACGCACAGCATCACGTGGCCGATCCAGATCGTCACCATCCCGCGCCCCTTCGGCCAGCCGAACATCTGCTCCAGCGCAACGAACAGCAACAGCAGCGAGATGCCCTGGATCACTTCCGGGATCACCAGCGGCGCATTGATCATCCCGGTGTACAGCGTGAAGCCCTTGAAGCGGCCGAAGCGCGCGAGCACGAAACCCGCGCCCACGTGCCGATCACGACCGACGCGGTGGCCGTCAAGAGGCCGATCTTCAGCGACAGCCACGCGGCGGTCAGCAGCTCGTCGTCGTCCAGCAGCGCCGAGTACCACTTCAGCGAGAAGCCCGACCACACCGTCACCAGCTTCGACTCGTTGAACGAGTACACGACCAGGCTGATGATCGGGATGTACAGGAACAGGAAGCCGAAGGCGAGGACGCCCGTCGACAGCGGTTTGCTCGGCTTGATCATTTCGCGTCCCCCAGTTCCTTGACCTGGTAGTACTGGAACAGCGCCATCGGCACCAGCAGCAGCATCACCATCGCGACCGTCACCGCGGACGCCATCGGCCAGTCCATGTTGTTGAAGAATTCATCCCACATCACCCGGCCGATCATCAGCGTGTCGGCGCCGCCGAGCAGCTCCGGAATCACGTACTCGCCGACTGCCGGGATGAACACCAGCAGGCTGCCGGCGATGATCCCGTTCTTCGACAGCGGCAGTGTGATCCGCGTGAACGCGACCCACGGCTTGGCACCGAGGTCGTACGCGGCTTCGAGCAGCGTGAGGTCCATCTTCACGAGGTGCGCATACAGCGGCATCACCATGAACGGCAGGTACGAATAGACCATCCCGATGTAGACACCCGCGTCGCTGTGATAGAGGCGCAGCGGCGTGTGGATGATGCCGAGCGCGATCAGCGTGTGGTTCAAGAGGCCATCGTCCTTCAGGATGCCGATCCATGCGTACACGCGGATCAGGAACGACGTCCAGAACGGCAGCATCACGGCCATCATCAGCACGTTGCGGCGGTTCGGCTCCGAGCGCGCGATGTAGTACGCCATCGGGTACCCGATCAGCAGGCACAGCACCGTCGACACGGCGGCCATCTTCAGCGAGCTGAGGTAGGTCGCGATGTACAGGTCGTCCTGCAGCAGGAACGCGTAGTGCGACAGCTGCAGCGCGAAGTGCACGACGCCGTCCTTGATCTCGACGAGCGACGTGTACGGCGGGATGCCCATCACCTGGTCGGCGAAGCTGATCTTCAGCACCAGCACGAACGGCAGCGCGAAGAACACGGCCAGCCACACGAACGGCACGCCGATCGCGACGCTGCGGCCCGACGGCAGGAAGCGCGACAGCGCGGCAAGGCGGCCCGGGCGGGCACGGCCGGCGCCGGCGCTCGCGGCGCCGGTCGGCACCGGTGCGGACGGATTGGAAGCGGAGGTTCTCATCGTGGCGTCCTCACTGCGTCAGCACGACGCCGCTGGCGGGCGACCACGACACGAACACGTCGTCGTTCCACGCCGGTGCGTTGTCGTTCATCAGGTGCGAGCTCGACAGGTTCGACACCACCGTCTTGCCGCTCGGCAGGCGCACGTGGTACAGCGAGTAGCTGCCCATGTACGCGATGTCGGTCACGACGCCGCGCGCCCAGTTGTGTTTCGAGCCCGGTTTCTCGCGCGACACGTGGATGCGTTCCGGGCGCACCGAGATGCCGACCGGCATCCCGAGCGGGCCGGTGATGCCGTGGCTCACGTACATGCGGGCTTCGAGGTCGTCGCTCTCGACGAAGATGTGATCGGGTTCATCCTCCACGACCCGGCCCTCGAACAGGTTCGTCGAGCCGATGAACTCGGCCGAGAAGCGGCTGTTCGGAAACTCGTATACCTCGCCCGGCGCGCCGATCTGCACGATCTTGCCTTCGCTCATCACCGCGAGGCGGCTGGCCATCGTCATCGCCTCTTCCTGGTCGTGCGTGACCATCACGCAGGTGACGTCGACCTTCTCGATGATGTTCACGAGTTCGAGCTGGGTCTTCTGGCGGATCTTCTTGTCGAGCGCGGACATCGGCTCGTCGAGCAAGAGCAGCTTCGGGCGCTTGACCAGCGAGCGGGCGAGCGCGACGCGCTGCTGCTGGCCGCCCGACAGCTGATGCGGCTTGCGCTGCGCGTACTTGCTCATCTGCACGAGCGCGAGCGCATCGGCCACGCGCTCCTTGATCTCGTTCTTTGGCGTGCCTTCCTGCTTCAGGCCGAACGCGACGTTCGATTCGACCGTCATGTGCGGGAACAGCGCGTACGACTGGAACATCATGTTCACCGGGCGGCGGTACGGCGGCAGCGATGCGAGGTCCTCGCCGTCGACGAAGATCTTTCCGGAGGTGGCCGTCTCGAGCCCGGCGAGCATGCGCAGCAACGTCGACTTGCCGCAGCCCGAGCTGCCGAGCAGCGCGAACAGCTCGTTCTTCGCGATCGTCAGGTTCACGTTGTCGACGGCGGTGCTGTCGCCGAATTTCTTCACGACGTTTTCGATGCGCACGAAGGCGTCGTTCGGCTTGAGCATGTCCGTCGCCGGGCGATGCAGCGCATCAGGTGTACTGAATGAATCCCGTTTCATGATGGTCCGTGTTAGGCAGGTAAGCGAATCTCAGGCGTCAGGCGCAACCGGCCGGCCGCGCGGTGCTGGCGGGGAGGGATCGAGCGATTCCTCGTCCGCAACGAATGGCGCAATGAAACAGGGGTGGCGGAACGCACGGCAATCGGCGGCTGTCAGTCGCGACCGACCGGAGGCGTCGCGTTGGCTGTCATGAAGATTTCATCGGTTTTCATCGGGCTTTCCGCACGTTTCTGTCGTCTCCAGTGCGAATTTTTAAACCCGTCAAAAAGCTTTTGGATCGCGGATTTCGGTTCCGGACATTGAACGGGATCGATGTTTGGCGAGGCGGGAAAACGGGGGCACGAGCCGGCCCCGTGCGGCAGCGCGGGCGCCCGGCGGCATGGGCGCCGCCGGGTGAAACGGAGGGTGGGGAAAACGAGCAGCCGGGCGGCTGCCGCGCGCGGCCGGTGCGCCGCGCGAATCACGTCACTTCGCGTTCAGTTCCTTCCAGCGCCGGTAGACGTTGATCGCGTCGCCGTGCTTCTGCTGCACCATCGGCAACCGGCGCTCGTCGATCGGCTTCGCATATTCCGCGTAGAACGTGTCGAGCTCGAAATACTTGCGATCGTCGCGGTAGAACGGCGCGTAGTCCTCGCGCGTCGTGATGTAGATCACGCGTTTGGGGCTGCAGTAGTACAACGAGCCGAGACACATCGGGCACGGGCTCGCGAGAATGTAGATCTCGCAGTCGCTCAGGTGCTCGGTGCCGAGCTTGCGGCATGCATCGCGCACCGCGAGGATCTCGGCGTGCGCGGTCGGGTCGCTGGTTTGCGCGACGAGGTTCGGGCTTTCCGCGACGATCTCGCCGTCGCGGACGATCACCGTCGCGAACGGGCGGCCGCCCTCTTCCACGTTCTTCATCGCAAGATCGATCGTGCGTTTCACAAAATCCATGGCTGCGTCCTCGTTGAAACGGAATGGCGGGAACGTGCGCCGGCCGGCGGCCCACGCACGTCGGGCAGGAACCTGCACGGCACCGCGGCCGCGGCGCCGCGCCGGCGTCAGAACGGCTTGGTCGGCAGGTACTTGCCGTCGAGCGTGATCACCGCGCGCGAACCGCCTTCGGGATCGTCGACCTTCTTCACGTCGAGCCGGAAATTGATCGCGCTGATGATGCCGTCGCCGAACTTCTCGTGGACCAGCGCCTTCAGCGTCGTGCCGTACACCTGCAGCATTTCGTAGAACCGGTAAATGGTCGGGTCGGTCGGCACGCGATCGTCGATGCTGCCGCGCAGCGGGATCATCTGCAGCAGCAGCACCGCGTCGTCGTCGAGGCCGAGCTTGTCGGCCACGCTGCGTGCGGCGTGCGCCGGCAGCGCGTGCTGGCCGAGCAGCGCGGCCGTCACGAACGCTTCGCTCAGGCCCGTGCCTTCGGTGAGCTGCGCGAACGACAGGTTCGTGCGCGCCTTCGCGAGCACGATGGTTTCGGCAAGCGCGTGGCGGGCGGTCTGGCTGTGCTGGGACTGGATCATGGCAATTCCTCGTGGTGGGGTGGGAGCAATCCGGATTCAGGCCGCGACGGCAAGCGTCGCGGGCGTGGCGCGGACCTCGGGGTGATCCGCCAGGGAGACGAACCGACCGGTCGCGCCGTCGAAGGCGTCGATGCAGCCCGATTCGATGTCGTAGACCCAGCCGTGCAGCGCGAGGCGCCCTTCTTCGAGCGCGAGCCGCACGGCTGGGTGCGTCTTCAGGTTCGCCAGCTGCGCGACGACGTTCTCGCGCACCATCGAGTCGATCCGCTCGCGTTCGCCGCGATGCGAGCGCGCCTCGTTCACGACGCGCGCCGAATCGGCGTAGCGAAGCCAGTGGCCGACGGCCGGCATGTGATCCATGCACTGGCAGGTGGCGATCGCGGTCATCGCGCCGCAATCGGAATGGCCGCAGATCACGACGTCGGTCACGCGCAGCGCGGCCACCGCGTATTCGACCGACGCCGATACGCCGCCCGGCTCGGGGCCGTACGACGGCACGATGTTGCCGGCATTGCGGATCACGAACAGGTCGCCCGGTTCGCGCTGCGTGACGAGTTCGGGCACGAGCCGGCTGTCCGAGCACGAGATGAACAGCGCCCGCGGGTTCTGGCTGCGCGCGAGATCGCGGAACAGCGCGGCACGTTCCGGATAGGCGTCGCGCTGGAACTTCAGGAAGCCTTCGATGATGTCCTTCATCGTGTGTTCTCCGGTGCAGGTGGAATCGATGAAGGGCAGGTTACGCCGGACTTCCAATAACGTAAAAGACTGATTTATGATCTTCCAGATAAGCAGGACTTATAGGAACCGCCATGCTGCTGCGCCATATCCACTACTTCCTCGCCGTCGCCGAGCACCGCAGCTTCACGCGCGCGGCCGCCGCGCTGCATGTATCGCAGCCCGCGCTGTCGCAGCAGATCCGCCAGCTCGAGGAGACGCTCGGCGCGCAGTTGTTCGACCGCACCGGGCGCGTGACGCGGCTGACCGACGCCGGCGACGTGTATTGCCGCTATGCGCGGCAGGCGCTGCACGATCTCGCGGAAGGTCGGCGCGCGATTCACGACGTGCAAGACCTGAGCCGCGGCTCGCTGCGGATCGCGGTCACGCCGACTTTCACGAGCTATCTCGTCGGGCCGCTCGTCGAGGCGTTTCACGGCCGCTACCCGGATGTGTCGCTGTCGGTGCGCGAGATGTCGCAGGAGCGCATCGAGGCGCTGCTCGCCGACGACGAGCTCGATGTCGGCATCGCGTTCGAGGATGTGCAGACGGCGGATATCGACGCGCAAACGCTGCTGGTCGAAACGCTCGCGCTCGTCGTGAACCGCACGCATGCGCTCGCCGGTAAACGCAAGGCCGGCCTGCGCGCGCTGCACGATGCGCCGCTCGTGCTGCTCACGGCCGAGTTCGCGACACGCGTGCAGATCGACCGCTATTTCCGCGAGCACGACGTGCGGCCGCGCGTGTTGATGGAAGCGAATTCACTGGGGGCGGTGATCGAGACTGTGCGCCGCACGAACCTGGCGACGCTGCTGCCGGCGACGATCGTGACCGGGCACGACGATCTCGCTGCCGTCGCGCTCGATCCGGCCGTGCTGCGGCGTACGGCCGTGCTGCTGCAGCGCAAGGGGGCGTACCGGAGCGCGGCGGCACGCGCGTTCGTCGAACTGGCGTTGGCGCAGCAGGCGGGGAAAGGCACGCGTTCGCGATGAAACCGGCTTTCGAGGGGCACGCCTGGACGCTGACGGGCGTCCGCGCCGGCTGCACCTGACGCGCCAGGCCCCGCTTCCCGCCGGCTGCGGACGCCAAAATCCCGCGATTTATCCTGTAAAATCCCGAATCGAGAGAATTTGTACGACAAAACCGGTCATCCGGTAACCATTACTCATCGTTCTCGATTCGAGAGGGCCACGACGATGAATTCCCAAGAACTGGTTCGCGCGATCAGCGGCGGCCTGTTTCAGCAAGCTCGCCTGCTCAAGCTCGATACACCGCTGGGCCAGCATGTCCTGCTGCCTCAGACGGTGCACGGCGTATCGCGGTTGGGCCGCGAATTCACGTTGACGGTCGATGCCGTCTCGACTCGCGACAATGTCGAACTGAAGAAGCTGATCGCGCAGCCCGTCACGCTGTGGATCGAACAGCAAGGCGACACCTATCTGCCGTGGCACGGCTACGTGCAAACCGCGCGCCGGCTCGGCTTCGACGGCGGCATCACCGCTTACCAGATCCGTTTCATGTCGTGGCTCGGGTTCCTGCGGTACCGCCGCGACCAGCGCATCTGGCAGGACCGCCCCGCCGACGAAATCCTGACCGACGTGTTCAACCAGCATCCGCAAGCCTCCGGCCTGTTCCGGTTCGCGCTCTCCACGCCGCTGCGGAACCGGTCGTTCTGCCTGCAATTCGAGGACGACTGGCATTTCGTCCATCGACTGCTCGAGGATGAAGGCCTGTTCGGCTACTTCGAGCAGGCCGACGACGGTTCGCACCATACGCTGGTGATCACCGATTCGCTCCATGCGCTGCCCGCCGCCGCGCCGGCCCGTGTGCCGTTCCAGCGCGCGGCCTCGGATAACGAGACCCAGGCGCTCGTCCAGTGGTCGGGCTCGCGCACGCTGCAGAGCAGCCACTACACGACGCGCACGTTCGACTACAAATCGCCCGGTACCGCGCTCAATCCCAAAGGCACCGACGTTCCGACCCGGCAGGATCAGGGCGACCTGCCGAACCAGACCGAGGTCTATACGTACACGGGCGCCTATACATACGGCGCTCAGTGCGACGGCAACCGCCAGTCGACCATCCGGATGGAAGAATGGGAATCGCGCGCGAAGCGGTTCCACGGTATTGGCGGCATGCGCGGCATCGATGCGGGCCGGGTGTTCGAGCTGACCGACCATCCAGCCCATCCGCCGGCCGAACAGGACGGCAACCGGTTCGCCGTCATTGAAACCGTCTGGTGGATCAGGAACAACATTCCGGCCGCGCCGTCCCATTTTCCGCACGGCCTGGCCGCGCAATTCGACGCGATGAAGGCACGGCTCGGCGACACGGCCGGCGCGATGACCGTGCATCACGCCGACGGCAGCGAAGGCTTCTATCTCGTCGAAATCGAAGCGCAGCGCCAGACGGTGCCGTTCCGCAGTCCGTTCGAGCATCCGAAGCCCGAGATGCATCTGCAAACCGCCACCGTCGCGGGACCGAAGGGCGAGGAGGTTCATACCGACGAACTGAACCGGATCAAGGTGCGGTTCCACTGGGATCGCCTGAACGAAGGCGACGAGCGCGCGTCGTGCTGGCTGCGCGTCGCGTCGTCCGACACGGGCGGCGGGTACGGCGGCGTGCATGTTCCGCGCATCGGCGAGGAAGTCGTGGTCAACTGGATGTCCGGCGACTGTGACCGGCCCATCGTCACCGCCCGGCTCTATAACGGCGCGACCAAGCCGCAATGGCACACGGACGGCCTGCTGTCCGGCTTCCGTTCGAAGGAATACGGCGGCAGTGGCTACAACCAGCTCGTGATGGACGACGCAACCGGGCAGAACCGCGCGCAGCTCTACAGCAGCGTGGCAAACAGCCTGCTGCATGTCGGTTATCTGATCGAGCAGTCCGGCAACACACGCGGCGCGTACGTCGGCAGCGGCTTCGACCTGAAGACCGATGCGTATGGCGCCGTGCGCGCGAACCAGGGCCTGTACGTCACGACGCATCCCAAGACCGTGTCGAGCCAGCCGCTCGACGTGCGCGAAACGCAGCAACAGCTCGTCGGTGCCGAAAGTCTGCTCGAATCGCTGTCCGACGTGAGCGAGACGCATCAGGCCGACACGCTGAAGCCGGGCCGCGATGCGCTCAAGACGTTCACCGACGCGACCCAGCAAAGCCAGCCCGGCACAGCGTCGGGCGGGCGAACGGGCGGCGGCGGCACCGGTAACGCGAACGCGTTCGCGCAGCCCGTGATGCTGTTCGGCAGCCCGGCCGGCATCGGGATGGCGAGCCAGCAGTCGCTGCAGATGGTCGCCGACCGGCACGTCAACGTCGTGAGCGGACAAAGTACCCATCTCGCGGTCGGCAAATCGCTCGTCGCGAGCGTGATCTCGTCGGTCAGCCTGTTCGCGCAGAATGCCGGGATCAAGCTGTTCGCCGGCAAGGGCAAGGTCGAGATTCGTGCGCACGACGACAACATCGAGCTGACCGCGCAGAATACCGTGAAGATCGTCGCCGCCACCGGGCAGATCGACGTCGCGTCGAAGCAGCCGCTGCTGCTGACGTCCGGTGGCGCCTACATCCGCATCGGCAACGGCAACATCGAGATCCACGCACCCGGCAAGGTGGATTTCAAGGGCGGCAACCACAGCTTCTCGGGGCCGGCCAGCAACGACTACCCGCTGCCGCGGCTGCCCGAAGGCGTGTGCTCGGAATGCCGGCGCAGCGCGGCGAAGATGAAATCCGCACTCACGCCCCGCACATGACACCTGTCGCCTCGATGAAGCCGTTTCACGACCTGACGCGCGCACTGCCGCTGCCGGCGCAATGGCCGCGCACGAACGCCGCGCAACGGCACGACGACCTGCGCGACTGGCATCGTACGCGGCAGGTCGCGGATGCGCGCCCGCTGCGCCTGCTGGCGCTCGTCGACGGTGCGCTGGACGACACGATGCTCGATGCGGCCCGCTGGCGCGGGATCGCCTGGCAGTCGCTGTATCCGGCCACGATGCTCGAGTCTTCGCGGCCCGAGATCGGCCCGTTCCTGCTCGACCTGACGGCGGACGACGACGCATCGCGCGCGATGGTGCTCGACCTGCTGAATGCCGGCAGCGATTCGGATCTCGTCGTGTGGCTCGCGACGGGCCATGCGATGCCGGACCTCGCTGCCTATCTGCATCCGCTCGCCGAAGCGACGCTGCCCGACACGCGCCAGGCACTGCTGCGTTACTACGATCCGTCGATTCTCGAGAACCTTTTGCCGGTCCTGACGGCGCCGCAGCGGCGCGAACTGCTGGCGACGTTCGTCGAACTGCGCTACCGGTTCGATCCGTGGGAGAGCATGGTCGGAGAGGAGCAAGGGCCGCTGCCTGCGGCCGCCGCGACGCCGGTCGTGTTCACCGATGCACAGTATGAAGCGCTGGCGCGCGAGGGTTTCGCGGAGACGCTGTATTTCCAGTTGCATGACGAATTCCTGCCGCCGATGTCGGCGGTGCCGAGTCGATGGGGCATTCGTTATGCGAAGGATCTCGTCACGCGGGCACGGACACAGCACGGGCTCGCGAACGAGAACGATCTCGCGTATTTCGTGCTGGTCGGGATGAACGTGCATCCGGCATTCGATGCGCATCCGGCGATCGCCGGGAAAATCGCCGCGCGCGGGGAACATCCGCCGCCGCTGTCGGCAACGCTCGCGGACGTCGACGCGGACGTGTGGGCCGCGTTGCTCGATGCGCATCCGCTGGCGGGGTATGCGGGTGAATCGCGGGATGTCGAAGCAGCGGCGGTCGATGCGTTGCCCGATACGGGTTGAGCGGCGGGGGATGGGGATGGTGAACGGGTGGAAGCGCAGAATGGGTCGGGCCGTTGCGGTCGGCGTGGTAGCTGCGGGCGGGTTGTGGGGTGCGCTGGCGCTTGCGGAGAGTGACGGGCCGTATCGCGTGATCGGGTACAACTTCGCCGATCGGAGTATTTATAGCTTCGTGATCGACGGGTTCGGGGCTGGCAACCTGCGCGCGCACAAACCGGGCGGCGGCGGGGGAGCCGTGTGCTGCATGGAAGTGCCGCGCGGGAAAAAGACCTGGCATATCAAACTCGAGTACGAGTTGACTCAGGAGCAGTACAAAAAGAACCTGCCTGGCGACGTTTACGAAACGGACATCGCGATTCCCCCGCTTCCCGATAAGCACGGTGGATATATCGAGTTCTACCTTCGTCCGGAACGCAGGATCGAGGCTCGATGGGCGGCAGCCCCGACCGATCCGCGCAACCCGAATACAACGAGCAACGCGTCGTCCACGACGAACTGAATGACAGGAACATCGACATGCTGAATTTTCTTCGCCGCCTCATTCGCAACCCGGTCGTCATCGCGGTGGTGCTGCTTGGCGGGGCGTGGTGGGTGCATGCGCAGACCGGAAGCTACGGGCCGTACCACGTCATCGGGTACAACTATACCGACCGAAGCATCTATAGTTTCTCGATCGACGAGTTCGGGGCCGGAGGCTCCACAGCTCATAAACGCGGCGGTGGTGGAAAATCCGTATGCTGCATGGACGTACCGCGGGGCAAGAAAACCTGGCATATCAAGATCGAGTACGAGTTGACCCAGGACCAATACAAGAAAAATTTGCCGTCCGATGTTTATGAAACGGATATTCCCGTACCAGCTTTACCGAACAAATCCCAAGGATATATTGAATTCCACTTCCTTCCGGATCGAAAAATCGAAGCACAGTGGGTCGATTATCCGACGGACCCGCATATCCCCAATACGAACTAAATTCGCGAGGGAAGCATGTCGAACGACACAATAGCCGCCCAAGGCGCTCAACCCAGTTCGTCGGACAAGAGCTCCGGTGCATCACGTGCATCACGTGCCGCAAGCGTCAGCGGACAACTTCCATCGGAGGCACCCACCCCGTGCTTTCGCTGTCATCAAGAGATCTATCAGAGTTTTTTCTTCGATGGATTCGCGCAAAGTCTTCAAGATAAAGAACGTCTTTCAAACATCGCTCGCCTGTTCCAGGCTCACGAGGAAACCGATAACAGCCTCGGCATCTATGCCATGTACTACGAAGGCATGGGCCGTGATCTGTCGGGTCAAACGGTCGGGGTGGTCGGAAAGGCGGCAAGCGATACAGCTTCCGCCCTGGCCAAAGAGGCCGAAGGGAAGTTCATAACCGATCCGGCCAAGAAAGTTGCGAGTGGTATTGGTAAAAGCACCTTGGATGGCCCGGCGAGCAAAACGCTAGTCGCTCGCGGCCATTCGGCCATCGTTGAAGGCATCAATAAAGCGCCCGAGACCATCCGGCAAAATATTAAGGAGTCGGTGACCTTCAAAAAGGTCGGCATGGACCTTCTCCCGGTGGGGGTGGGCATTCTTGCCGACTCGATCCAGCCTGTACGCGATAACGAGTACGCTTCGGGCTATATGGGAACGGGCTTCAATATCCGCTTCATGCAGGCGATTGCCGACTTCAAAGCCAACGTCGATCGAGCAAGCAAAGATCCACGCGAAATCAAGCGCATTCGTGTTGCGGTTTTTGGATACGATCGCGGTGGCATCCTTGCTCGAAAATTCGCAAATGAACTGATCGGCAAAGTATGCAAGCAGGAAGGCGGCAAAGTAACGTACAAGGGGATACCGGTCGAGTTCGACTTCATGGGTCTCTTCGATTGTGTCGCGACGTCTTATGCCGATTCGATTTTCACTAAAGTAGTTGCTCCTGTCCTAGGTGTCGTGCCAGCTGAAGGGAAAGCCATCAGCTTCTCCATCAAAGGACTAAGCATGTTTCTCAGTCTCTCAAAGCAGACGCTTGGAGAGTACGACCTCCAGAAAGAATTCAAGTCGATCGTTCACCACGTTGCGGCGACAGAACTGCGGTTTTACAAGAACCTGGATTCTCCGAGAAAGTCGTCCGACCATGCGAACTTACTCGAAATCGTTTATCCAGGTAGCCAGTCGGATGTAGGCGGGGGATTTCGAGAAGGCGACGATCAAAAGTCGGCCGAGCTCGCACGCGTATCCGCACGCAACATGCTCGACCGAGCATGGGCAGCCGGCGTCCCATTAAAGCCGCTGTCTCAACTTCGTCAAACGAACCCGAGGGTGGCACGCGAATTCGATTTCCAGAAGACCGTCAACGTTAACGGCAGGAACCTGACCGTCAACGATCTCTTCTCCGCCTATACCGCGATGCTGCCGAAATCGAACGGCCCGCTCGAAACGCATTTTCTCGAGCACCAGAAGCTGTTCGTATCCTGGGCGCGTTACGTCCACGATCGCACTGCACACGAAAGCACTGGCAACAGCCTGTTCATCAATACCGTGGATGCCGACGTCTATAGCGCGGTCTTCCCGAATGGCGGCGGCTTGCCGAACTACGAAGGCCGAGACTGGTACTACAAGAGCCAGGATCCGAACTCCAAGGTCCCGCAGTTCACGTTCGGCGAACGCCGGACGGTCGACGATATTTCCGACAAGACAGTGCGCGCACTGGCGACCGCATGGGTGCACCCGCCGAAACTGACGCCGGAAGTGATCGCGTTCTTCGACAACTTCGTGCACAACACGATTACGCGGCTCAACAACGTGTCGCTCGGCGACGGCGTGTTCATGACGCTTCGCGAAATCGAAGAGAAAGGCTGGGTGGCGCGTCAGACAGATACGGCGAAGGATTACGTGAAAAAAGTCCTCGGCAACATCTCAAAGAACATCAAAGACGCGCAGGACGAATACGTCAAGCAGGTCACGTCCGGCCAGATTCCTCACGGCGCGTCGATCGGCGACCTCTCCGGCGACTGAGCGACATCCGTCGCCCGCTGCATCAACCGGCATGCCCGCCCGCTGCCTGCGCAGCCGGGCGGAGCACATTCCCCGTCAGTTGTACCCGAGAATCGCCACCGACGCGACGTCCGGCCGATCGATCGTGTTTCCGACGAGCGACGTCATCGGCTCCTGCAGCACGGCTTGATACGACGTCACGCGCGGCTCTTCCGGCGCACCGGCCTCATCCATTGCCGGATCGTCGAACGCGGCATCGAAACCGCTGTAATAGCCCGCTTGTGTCTGCGAAAAAGTCATCTCCATTCCTTTCATTGATTGTGTTTTAGATGTTCTAACCAGCCTGCTTCAACGCCGCCGCATGCACGGGCGCGCCGTCATGCGCGGCCTCCGATCGCGCCAGCTGCGCGCGCGTGCGCCGCGTGATGTGAATCACCGCGAACACGACCGGCGCGATCAGCAGGCCTTCCGCCAGCTCGGGATCGACCGGCAGGTTCATCACATGCAGTGCCTTGAACGCCGCCGTCGCGAGCGACAGCACGTAGTACGAAATGGCCGCCACCGACAGCCCTTCAACGGCGTGCTGCAAGTGAAGCTGATTGCGCGCGGTGCGCTCCATGCCCGCCAGCAGGCGCGTCACGTCCTTTTCCTGCGCAAGATTCACGCGCGTGCGCAGCAGGTCGACCGCCCGCGCGATCCGCGCGGCGATCTGCTCGTGGCGCGCCCAGACGCTGCGACAGGTTTCCATCGCCGGCGCGAAGCGGCGCTCCATGAATTCGGCGATCGTCGGCATCCCCTCGATGCGCTCCTCGCGCAGCTCGTGGATGCGTGCCAGCACGAGCTTTTCGTACGCCCGCGAGGCGCTGAAACGCGCGCCCGATCCCGACAGCGATTCGACCCGCACCGCGAGATGCGTGAGCTTGACGAGCAGCGCCGTGTCGTCGCCGTCCGCGCCGCTCGCGTCCATCCGCTGCATCAATGCGTGCAGCGCCACGTGGATCTCGTCGAGCTCGCGGCTCATCCGGCGCGCGACGGGCAGCGCGAGCAGCGCCATCATCCGGTACGTTTCGATTTCATACAGGCGCTGCAGCAGCCGGCCGCCCTGCTCTTCGCGGAAATCCTCGTCGACCACGAGAAAGCGCATGAAGCCGTCGTCGCGCACGTGCCAGTCGCAGAACACCTTGCCGCCGCCGAGCACGTTGCTGCCGACGAGCGCGGGCCCATCGATCCAGCGGCGCAGGTCGCCGCACACGAGCCGCGCGGCGTCGCCCGACAGCAGCTCCATGCGCACCGCGACGAAACGGATGCCGGCCAGCCGCGCGAACCACGCAGCCGGAATGCCTTCGATCGCGAGATCGTCGAAATAGCCGGTGTCGCGACGCGGCGCGACGAACGTGAAGGTCGAGAATTCGGTGTGGCGTTCCCACTTCAGGTGCCAGCCGCTCGGCGACTGCACCGCGTAGTGCGTCGCGCCTTCGTGTGGCGCGGCGATGCCGGTGTCGCGGCACAGCGCGTGCAGCAGCGTTTCGTGGATGTCCGGCTGGCCGTCCGCGTAGATCGCGTAATGCGTGAGCGACACGGCTTCGGCGAGCCGCAGGAACGGCCGGGCATGCAATTCCGCGGCCAGTGCGGCGCGCAACGGATGGTCCATCATCGAGACACCACGCTTTCCTGTTCAGTGCTGCACGCCGGCTCGGCCGGCCCGAACGCCGCGCCACCCTCGGGTGAAACGCCAGCGTGATCGCACTATGGCAGACACACAGCAACAATAAAAACGCATAATGCTGATCGTTACGTTCAGTTTTTTTGATACCCATGAAGATGCTTGATCACGACGTGCTGGCCACCGTCGTCGCCGTCGCGGAAACCGGCAACATGACCCGCGCCGCCGAGGCCGTGAACCGCTCGCAGTCGGCCGTGAGCATGCAGATCAAGAGCCTGGAAGACGCGATCGGGCGGCCGCTGTTCGTGCGCAAGCCGCGCAGCATCGTGCTGACGCGCGAAGGCGAGGTGCTGCTGGGATTCGCCAGACGAATGCTGGCGCTGCGCGACGAGGCCTGGGCGGCCGTGGTACGGCCGGAAGTGACCGGCAAGGTCGTGATCGGCGTGCCGGACGACTACGCGTCGTCGCTGCTGCCGTCGGTCCTGAAGAAATTCTCGGCGACCTACCCGAAGGTCGAGATCCAGGTGATGGGGCTGCCGAGCAGCGCGCTCGCGCCGTTGATCAAGGACGGCACCGTCGATCTCGTGTGCGGCACGCGCATCAAGGGGCTGTCCGGCGACTTCATCCGCCACGAGCCGATGGCGTGGGCCGCGATGACGAACGGGCCGCGCGTGTGGGAGGAGCGGCCGCTGCCGATCGCGGTGTTCATGCCGGGCAGCGTCGCGCGCGAGAACGCGATCCGCAGCCTGGAGCGCGCCAAGGTGCCGTACCGCACCTCCTATGAAAGCCCGAGCCTGCTCGGGCTGCTCAGCATGGTCGAGGCCGGCCTGGCCGTCGCGCCGCTCGCGCGCTGCGCGATTCCCGCGCAGCTGTCGATGCTCGGCCGCTCGCACGGGCTGCCCGACCTGCCGCCGCTCGAGCTGATCCTCGCGCGCAGCACCAAGTCGAAGCGGCCGCCGTGCGACTTTCTCGCGGAACAGCTGATGGAAGACCTGCAGAGGCAGACCGGGCAGACCGGCGAAGCCTGATCAGCGCGTCGCGCCGAACCCGGCCGCGCCCAGCGCCGCGTTGACGTTCGCGGCCACCGTATCGACGAGCGCCTCGAGCGTGTCGGCGCGCACGTGCCGGTGTTCCGGCGCGACGTGCTCCTTGCGTTGCCAGCCCCACTGCGCGCCCGCCGCGACCGACAGCGTCGCGCCGAACGCGTTGCCGTGGCGGAGGCCGAAGGTGTTCACGTGCCGCCCGGCCACGTAGTCCTGTTCGGGCAAATAGAGCCGGATCTCGACCGCGACCTGGTCGCGATCGTTGACGCGCGCGGCCGGGCTGATCGTCGACGCGAACACTTTGCCGATCCGCCAGGTCACGCAGGTTTCCCACGCCTCGAGCGGCCCGCCGGCCGCGTCGACCCGTTCGGTGTCGACCGACCACTGATGCCGGTCGGGCAGGACGATCGCCTGGTGCAGCAGCACTTCGGCCACGCGCACCGTCGTCACGAGCTGACGCGCGAGCTGCTGGCCCGACGGCAGCGACGCCGTCCTTACGCGACGGCTTTCCGGCCGCACGACAGGTACTGCTTCCATGAGGCCCATGACCCCTCCGTATTCATGATCGGCGCCGCGCACGCGATGTCGCGCGCCTGTCCGCGGCCTGCGGGCGGACGGCACGGCGACCGGCACCCGGGCGGCGGATCGGACAAACCATTCAGGAACGAGCAACAACCGTTCCTCGACTTACCGCGCGTTCGGCCCGACGCGCACGCGGCGCGCGACCGGCCCGATCACCGCATCGGTCTGCTGCGCGATCAGCATGTGCAGCGTGAAATCGAGGTCTTCCGGCGCGATGTCGAAGTGCACGTGCACCACGTCGCGCACGGCGCGCGCGCTGACGACGTACACGCCGAGCGGGGAATGCAGCAGTGCCGCGAGGCGGGCGTGCGCGGCTTCGCCGGAGTCGGCCGTCAGCGTGACGGGCAACTGCAGGCGCGGGCGCGGCGGCGAGAACGGAATGACGTTGTCGGGTGCGCCGGCGCGTAACGGGCGGCCAGCGACGTGGAAGGCGGGAACGGGACGAATGAAGGTCATGGAGCGGACGGAAGCCGTCTCGGCTGTTCGACACGTCCCCAGCTTAGAAGAGACGACATAAACGTCGTGCAAAAAAACGTCCCGCCGATGCAAAAAACGGCATGGGGGGGGACACATCACACATCACCGGGCGGTGACCCGTCACCGGCGGCCGGCGGTGCGCCGTCGTCCGCGCCCGGCGATCACGCGCCGCGGCTCGCGTCGACTTCACCCGCGCCGCGGTCGCCTTGGCGTTGCTCCCGTTACGCGGCAAACGCCTCGAGCGACGCGCGCCGCCGCTCGTCGACCATCGATTCGATCAGCGACACCAGATCGTCGGTCAGCGGATCACAGATGCCCGGCGAGCGATGCAGTTCGAGGTCGGCCGCCGGCAGCGACGGAAAGCCGTCCGCCTCGTCGAGCACGCGCCAGTTCTCGGGCAGCGTGCAGCGGTCGATCATCGTCACGGCCGCGCCGTGGTTCACCGCGATCTTGATGCCGGTCGGGCTCTGGCTCGTGTAGACGACATGAAACGACCGGTCGGCCGTCGCGAGCGCCTGCAGCCCGCGCTGCCGGTAGCAGCATGTTTCCGGGAACAGCGCGAGCGGCACCGACGCATGGCGGTCGAGCGCGAAATCGCGGTGCGCGGCCCACACGACATCGTGCCGGCCGAGCACCCGCCCGCCCGCGCCGGGCCCGTGCCGCACGACGAGCGCCACGTCGAGCTCGCCGGCCTGCAGCCGGTCGAGCAGTTCGAGCGACATCCGGCAATGCACGTGCAGGCGCGCGCCCGGCCGCATCGCATAGAACGACTTCAGCAGGTCGGGCAGCCACAGCTCCGCGTAGTCCTCGGGCAACCCGAAGCGCACGACGCCGCGGTCGCTGCTCGCCTGCTTCAGCGCGAGGATCGCGTCGTTCTGCACCTGGATGATCCGGCGCGCATGGATCAGGAAATTCTCGCCGTCGCGCGACAGCTCGAGCCGCCGGCTGTTGCGCATGAACAGGTGCGTGTCGAGCCGTTCCTCGAGCGTGCGGATGCGCAGGCTGATCGTCGATTGCGTGCGATGCAGTTGCCGGGCCGCCGCGGTGAAGCCACCGCTTTCGACGACCGCGACGAATGCCCGGATCAGTTCCGGATCCAGCGAACTGAGCTTCGACCAATCGGGCTTTTGAATGGCAGCCATCGAAATTACTCGCTTTCGAAAAAAGAAGGGAGGACGAAAGATAGGGCTCGGAGTACGCCGATTGTTGTCCAGATGCGCTCGGCCCTCCAACCCCTGCCCGTGTATGACAAACCCGGAGCCGGCACGCGCATGCCCACCCGCCGATCCCGCCCCGCCCGCCGTGACGACACCGGCCGAGGCCCGCCCGGCGGGCATGCGCGTGCCGGCTTCAGGGCTTTCCCGGAGACGACGAAAACTCATGGCCCGATCAGAAAACATCGATTCACCGGCCGCATCGCGGCCCACCACAATCGCCTCACCCCACCTCATCGACGAGACACCGCAATGACCGCATCCCAACCCAGGCAGCTTTACATCGGCGAAGGCTTCGAAGGCCCCGGCGTCAACCTCGCGCACATCAACGTGCTGGTCGGCCCGCGCAATGGCCCGGCGGGCCAGGCGTTCGCCACCGCACTCGCGACACCGTCGGCCGGCCATGCGCCGTTCGTCGTGATCGCGCAGCCGGGCGTGCCGACCAAGCCGCTGACGCTGTACGTGAACAAGGCGCAGATCGCCAGCGATTTCCACGGCAATGCCACGTGGGGCGCGTCGCAGGCCGGCATCGCGAAGGCCGTGGCCGAAGCGCTCGAGAACGGCACGCTGCCGCCCGAAGCGGAGAACGACTGGGTCGTCGTGTCGGCGAACTGGGTGAACCCGCAGACCGACGATCTCGACGCCGTGTTCGAGAACAACTACCGCGCGTGCCGCAAC
Source organism: Burkholderia sp. HI4860 (assembly GCF_002223045.2). NCBI lineage: Bacteria > Pseudomonadati > Pseudomonadota > Betaproteobacteria > Burkholderiales > Burkholderiaceae > Burkholderia > Burkholderia sp. HI4860. Next base: position 525,260 of record NZ_NKFO02000001.1, read on the forward strand.
GCGATCGTCGCCGCGATGGAAGGGCTGCCGCATCGCGACGCGGTGTTCGCCGCCGCCCGCGACGTGTCGAACCCGTTCTACACCCCGAAGAAAAACTGACGACGACAAGCGGCCGACGCGCGACGGACGGCCGCATCTGGAGGAAACATGGAATACGTCCGCCTCGGCCAGTCCGGCCTGAAGGTGTCCCGCCTGTGTCTCGGCACGATGAACATGGGCACCCCCGAATGGAAGCCCTGGATCTTCGACGAAGCGCAGAGCGAGCCGATCGTGCGCCGCGCGCTCGACGCCGGCGTGAACTTCATCGATCTCGCGGATTTCTATTCGACGGGCGTCGGCGAGGAAGTGGTCGGCCGCATCCTGAAGCGCAACGCGCGTCGGGAAGAGCTCGTCGTGACGACCAAGGTCGGCTACGACATGGGCAGCTATCCGAACGCGGGCGGCCATTCGCGCAAGCACGTGCTCGACGGCATCGACGGGTCGCTGAAGCGCCTCGGGATGGATTACGTCGACATCTTCATGCTGCATTTCTTCGACGTGAACACGCCCGTCGAGGAAACGATGAGCACGCTGCACGACATCGTGCGCGCGGGCAAGGCGCGCTATATCGGCGTGTCGACGATGTACACGTGGCAGTTCGCGAAGATCATGCAGGCCTGCGAACGAAACGGCTGGGACAAGCCGATCAACATGCAGCTGCAGCTGAACCTCGCATATCGCGAGGAAGAGCGCGAGATGGTGCCGTACTGCATCGACCAGGGCGTCGGCGTATCGGTGTTCAGCCCGCTCGCGCGCGGCCTGCTCACCTGCGAGCCGCAATCGACGCGCAACCAGACCGACTTCTTCACCGCGCAGATGTACGGCGATGCGTCGTCGCTCGCGATCGCGGCATCGGTCGCGAAGGTCGCGAAGCGCCGCGGCGTGCCGCCCGCGCAGATCGCGCAGGCATGGGTGCTGAGCCGCCCCGGCATCGCGAGCATGCTGGTCGGCGCGGATTCCGTCGCGCAGTTCGACAGCGCGCTCGGCGCGCTCGAAACGCAGCTCACCGACGAAGAGCTGCACGAGCTGGAACGCAACTACACGCCGTGCGACCTGATCAACGACTACACGGCCGGCAAGCGCATCGCGCGCGAATCGCGTCCGGCGCAGGGCAGCTTCGCGACGGACTGAAGCACTGATGCACTGACGCACTGATGCACGAAGCTCCGAGGCACTGAAGGAACGACACACGATGAACGAATTTCTGAGGACCGGCCATTTCATCGGCGGTGAATGGCACGAATCGCATGGCGCGAGCGATGCAACCTATCCGGTGCTGAACCCGGCGACCGGCGAGACGATCGCGAAGGTCGCGAAAGGCGGCGCCGACGACACGCAACGCGCAATCGATGCGGCAGCCCACGCGTTGCCGGCGTGGCGCGCACTGACCGCAAAGGAACGCGGCGCCCGCGTGAAGCGTTGGGGCGAGCTGATGCTCGACAACCGCGACGCGCTCGCCGAGCTGCTGACGCGCGAGCAAGGCAAGCCGCTCGCGGAAGCGCGTGGCGAAGTCGCGTATGCGGCGAGCTTTCTCGAATGGTTCGCGGAAGAAGCGAAGCGCATGTACGGCGACGTGATCCCGAGCCCGAAGCCGAACGCGCAGATCGTCGTCACGCGCGAGCCGGTCGGCGTGGTCGCGGCGATCACGCCGTGGAATTTCCCGCTGGCGATGATCACGCGCAAGGCCGGCCCCGCGCTTGCGGCCGGCTGCACGATGGTGCTGAAGCCGTCCGAGGAAACGCCGCTGTCGGCGTTCGCGCTCGCGGTGCTCGCCGAGCGCGCGGGCGTGCCGGCCGGCGTGTTCAACGTGGTGTCGGGCGACGCGGTCGCGATCGGCGAGACGCTGACGAGTTCGTCCGTCGTGCGCAAGCTGTCGTTCACCGGTTCGACGCGGGTCGGCAAGCTGCTCGCGAAGCAGTCGGCCGACACGCTGAAGAAGCTGTCGCTCGAACTCGGCGGCAACGCGCCGTTCATCGTGTTCGACGATGCCGATCTCGATGCGGCGGTCGAAGGCGCGATCGCGTCGAAGTTCCGCAACACGGGCCAGACCTGCGTGTGCGTGAACCGTTTCCTGGTGCAGGACGGCGTGTACGACGCGTTCACGCGCAAGCTCGCGGAGGCCGTGCGCAAGCTGCGCGTCGGCAACGCGCTCGCGGGTGAAGTCGACCAGGGGCCGCTGATCAACGAGGCAGCGCTCGGCAAGGTCGAGCGGCATGTGGCCGACGCCACCTCGAAGGGCGCGCACGCGCTCACCGGCGGCAAGCGTCACGCGCTCGGCGGCACGTTCTACGAGCCGACCGTGCTGACGGGCATGACGGCCGACATGCTGATCGCCGAAGAGGAAACCTTCGGCCCCGTCGCCGGCTGCTTCCGCTTCGCGACCGAGGAAGAGGCCGTGGCCGCGGCCAACGACACGCCGTTCGGGCTGTCCGCGTACTTCTACACGCGCGACCTCGGCCGAGCATGGCGCGTGTCGGGTGCGCTGGAGAGCGGGATGGTCGGCGTCAACGACGGGATCATCTCGACGGAAGTCGCGCCGTTCGGCGGCGTCAAGCAATCGGGGCTCGGCCGCGAAGGCTCGAAGTACGGCCTCGACGAGTACGTGGAACTCAAGTACACGCTGATGGCCGGCCTTGGGCGCTGACCGCTGACCGCCGGCCGCTCCCCGCGGCCGACCCGCGCCGCGCGCCGTCCGGCCGCGCGGCGCCCTGCACGGCACGCGCAGCGGTGCTCAGCCTGCGCGCGCCGCTGCGCGCCCGATAACAATCCAGGAGGCAGCTTGACTCAAGCCAACGTTCAATCCGGCACCGCACGCGCGTTGCCGCTGTCGCGTGGCGCCGATGCGCCGCACCGCCCCGTCGCGCTCGACGACGTGCCGCTCAACCGCTTCCACGTGAAGATCGCCGGCCTGACGTTCGGCGCGCATTTCACCGAGGGCTACACGCTCGGCACGATCGGCTACGCGCTCGCCGCGCTCGGCCGGCAGATGCCGATCGACGCGTTCTGGATGGGGATGATCGGCAGCTCCGCGCTGATCGGCATCTTCTTCGGCAGCCTCGTGTTCGGCTGGCTGTCCGACCGGATGGGCCGGCAGAAAATCTTCCTGACGAGCTTCGTGATCATCACGGCGGCCGCTTTCGCGCAGTTCTTCGTCACGTCGCCGCTCGAACTATGTGTGCTGCGCGTGCTGATCGGCTTCGGGATGGGCGGCGATTTCACGGTCGGCCATGCGATCCTCGCCGAATTCTCGCCGCGCAAGCATCGCGGCGCGCTGCTCGGTTCGTTCAGCGTGATCTGGACGATTGGCTATGTCGCCGCGAACGTGCTCGGCCTCGCGTACAGCGACGTCACGCCCGACGCGTGGCGCTGGCTGCTCGCGTCGGCGGCGTTGCCCGCGCTGATCGTGCTGGTGCTGCGGATCGGCACGCCCGAATCGCCGCGCTGGCTGCTCGGCAAGGGCCGGGAGAAGGAAGCGCGTGCGATCGTCGCGAAGCATTTCGGGCCGCACGTGATGCTCGACGGTTCGACCGAGCCGCATGCGCATGGCGGCTTCGCGCGGCTGTTCCGGCGTGACCTGATCCGCCGCACGATGTTCAACTGCGCGTTTTTCGTGTGCCTCGTGATTCCGTATTTCGCGATCTACACGTTCCTGCCGACGATCCTGAAGACGATCGGCCTTGCCGAAGGTTTCGGCGCGGACCTGCTGCTGAACGGCTTCCTGGTGCTGGGCGCGCTGATCGGCATCTGGCTGACGATCCGGCTGTCGCGGCGCGGCTTCCTGATCGGCTCGTTCGCGGTGACGTGCGCGTCGCTCGTCGCGCTGGCGGTGCTGCCGTCGTCGGCGGCCGTCGCGATGATCGTCGCGTTCGCGATCTTCACGCTGACGATGTCGGCGTTCAGCAACCTCGTGGGCGTGTTCCCGCCCGAGTGCTTCCCGACCGAAGTGCGCGCGAGCGGCGTGGGGCTCGCGATCGCGTGCAGCCGGCTCGGCTCGGCGATCGGCACGTTCCTGCTGCCGGTCGGCATCGCGACGCTCGGCTTTCACGCGACGATGTTCGCGCTCGCGGGCGTGCTGCTGGTGGGGATGATCGTGTCGATCGCGTGGGCGCCGGAGACGAAGCACCTGACGCTGGAGGAGGCGTCGGGGCATTGATCATGGTGGCGGCTTGTGTGACCGCCTGCTTCGTCGTGCTCGATCGAGGCTTTCGTGTCGACGAGCCGCTGATACGCCGCGGCGATGCTGCGCTCGATTCGGACGAACCCGGCCGCGGCCGGGTTCGCTCATTTCGGACGCGATGCGATGCGCACGTTCGCTCAGAACAGGATCGACGCGTAGTCCCGCGCGCCGTGCAGGACGTGAAGAATGTCGATCCGCGCAGGCGGATCGCCCACGACCCGATAGAAGATCTGGTAGTTGCCGTACACGCGGTGCCGCACGCCGTGACGCTCGTAGCGCGGCACCAGCGGAAACGCCAGCGGCATCGCGGCCAGGCTCAGGCATTGATCGCGAATCTCCCGCACGAACGTTACGGCGCGTTGCGGGTTGTCGCGTGCAATGCAATCGGCGATCGCTTCGAGTTCGGCAATCGCAAAATCGGACAGGCGCACGGTCAGGCCTGCCGATCCGCCTGGGCCCGATACTTCGCCTCGAGACGATCGAAGACTTCCGCTACGTCGGCGCTGTGTCCGCCTTCCGCATCGGACAGGCTGCGCGCGATCACCGCGTCCAGCGCGTTCAGCTGTGCCTCGCGATCCTGGATGAGGCGTACACCTTCGCGAAGCACTTCGCTCTTGGATCCGTAGCGCCCCGATTCGACCAGCTTCGCGACGTACGCTTCCAGCTGCTGGCCCAGTTCCGCACTGATCATGCCGACCTCCCGACCGGATTGAATTCGATCCGTCGAGCGTATTCACTTTATCAACTATTATCAAGAAGACGCGCTCCAAAGGATTGGCGCGATTGCTTTCGACGTGCCGATCGGGCGGATGGACGGAACGGGACGCGCTTCAGGCAGGCTGCTCTGGCGCCGGACCTTCATCCGGTTTTCGTGCGCATTCGTGTAGCCTTACCGGACCCTCACCGTGCGAGCAGCGATCATGATTGAAGACATCGTCACGCCACAACCTGGCCTGAAGGTCTACCCGCCAGACGCCGACGTCTTTGCCGAGTCCAACGCCGCACTCGCGCGCCACCTGCATCCGCTGATATCGATCGACTTGTCGACGGTCAATCCGTCGTGGGAGGGCTGGATCCACCTGCTCAGCCCCGTCGAGCCGTACGACGGGCTCGTCGGGCAGGACACGGCCGCGTATCACAACGACTATCTGCGCGCGAACTGGATCGGGTTCCGGCTCGACGAGAACAACCGCTACACGCTGCTGGGCGACCCGCGCTACTTCTATCTGGAAAACCCGCCCGGCGCGCACGACGCGGGCTATCGCGCGGAACTGGAGGCGCACTACGCCGAGCAGCAGGCCAGCCTCGAAACCGCGCGCAAGCGGTTCGCCGAATACGGCGTGCTCTACTCGTCCAACCAGTACGCGCCGGACGAGCGCGATTTCAGCCAGGAAAAGCCGTGCAACCTGATCGACCAGCTCGGCGGATCGGTCGGCTGGGGCAACTGGTCGGGCGCGTCGGATTTTCCGGTCGACGACCGCAATCCCGACGACATCCGGCCGATCGGCCCGGACGGTGCGCGCTTTCGCTTCGTCGCCCGCGTCACCGGCTGGGAATACCGCGCGATGGGCGCGGACTCGATTCTCCTGTTTTACGAGCCGGCCAGCCGCGTGGCACTGCTGACGTTCGACTGGTCGTAGGGCGGGCGGGACGGGCGGTCGCGCTGCCTCGTGATTGGCCGTTTGGCGGACTCTGCCCGCCGGATGAGCGCCGATATGCTGGAGGCTTCCCATTCATTGCCGGAAGCCATACCTGCTCAACCTGTCGATCTCGGTCATGTCCTGCCGTACGAGACGACGTACTTCGACGATCGGCTCACGGTCGATCGAAACGATCTCGATATTTCCGCGTTGCTCGGGGTGAGCGGCAACATCCCCGACGAACTGCTCGTTGCGTTGTGCGGCGCGCCTGCCGGATCGGACATTCAAGCCTATCTCGACAGCACGGACAGGCTGACGTTCGCCGTCACGCATCCGACATTGATCCGATCGGAGAATCGCGTCTCCGTGCTTCAAACCCGGGACTCGTCCGTACTCGAATTGGGATCCGTCGATCTTGTCGATAACGCTGTCGCCGGACTCGGTGCAGCGATGCTATGGCGAATCGTTAGAGCGTGCGATAGGTTGAAGATTGCCCGGATCAGCGCGTTCGGGATAGGCGGTCGCAAAGCCGCGCCGGAACCCGGCGGGCCGCGGCTCTCCGGATACTACGCATGGCCCAGGTTCGGTTTCGATGCGCCCATTCCGGATCGGCACGGTGACGAGGCTGCGCTGTTCCAGTATTTCCCCGGATATCCGGTCGGGCTGGCTGACCGGTCGCTTCGGTCGCTACGTGCACTCTACGCAACGCGATTCGGGCGGGATTTCTGGCGCGTCGCCGGGTCGCATCGCTGGATGACATTCGAGGTTGCCCCGCATGCCCATTCAGTGCTGACGCTGCAGCAATACCTGATCGAAAAAGGAATTTACGAATGACCCTAAAGCACCATCCGATCACGGGCTTCCGTTCCGCGAAGCAAATTGCCAGGCGCAGCCGCACGACGAACGAGAATCGCCCCATTCGTCTTTCGGAAATCCGGCTGCTCATCGGCGAACTCGTCGCGAACGCACGCCATCAGGGTCAAGCGCCGGCGGCGCTGACATCTGCCGCCGAATACCCCGCGCAACCGGCCGGCAAGCCGGTATCACCGCCACAAAGAAAAGTCTTCGACGTCGGACCGATCGATCACTCGAAGAGCACGTTGCAGATCATCTCGATGGCCGATGCCGAAGCCCGCTGTCGCCGGGAAACACTCATGCACTTCGGACAGGATCCCGACCTGTAACCCGCGGCAATGGAGCGCAACCGCACGGCTCGCTTCAACGACGATCTAGCCAGTCTTCAGCTCGTAACGATCTTTGACAGACATCCAGGCAGGAAACACGACACGACCGGCGCGGACTGATCCGATTGTTTCCACGGAAAGATCAGCCGCGTCTCAGCAACGAGGCCGCCCTACCCCCTTCTCCCCGACTGCTCCCGCAACCACGCAGCAAACGCGACCACCGGCTCGACCGCCACACTCTCCGGCTCGACATCGAGCCAATACCCGAACGGCCCGATCGGCTGCACCGGCGACAGCCGCACGAGGCTGCCCTCGCCGATCTCCTCCTCGATCATGTTGAGGTCGACCACCGCGAGCCCCGCGCCCTTGCGCGCCGCGCGGATCGCCTGTTCGAGCGTCGAAAACTCGATGCCGTCGCCGATCCGCGCCGGCGGTACGCCCGCCTGTTCGCACCAGTCGGCCCACAGCGTCAGGCGCTTGCCTTCGTGCAGCACATGCAGCGACGGCAACCGGCCGAGCAGCACGTCGAGCGCATCGCCGCGATAGCGCGGCGCGCCGACGAGCGCATGCCGCTCCATCATCAGCAGCTCCGACTGCATCCCGGCGCGCGCCGCGCGCCCGAAGCGGATGTGGCAATGGCAATCGTCATCCGGCTCCGTGCGGATCGACAGCTCGACGTCGGGCAGCGCCTCCGCGAGCGTGCCGAGCCGCGGCGAAAACCACTGCGTCGCGAACGTCGGCGGCAGCGACACCGTCAGCCGCCGCTTCGCACCCGGCCGCGTGGCGGCGATTTCGCCAACACCCCGTTCGATCGTGTCGAACGCCTGCCCGATGAACGGCAGCAAGCGCTCGCCGGCATCGGTCAGGCGCACGCCCTTGTGATCGCGTTCGAACAGCCGCGTGCCGAGCGCTTCCTCGAGCAGCCGGATCTGCCGGCTCACCGCCCCTTGCGTCACGCACAGCGAGACCGCCGCGCGGTTGAAGCTCAGGTGACGCGCGGTCTCCTCGAAAAATCGCAATGCGATCAACGATGGCAGGCGTCGCATGATGTGTGTCCCCTTCGTTCATATCGTTCGTATCGTTCGTGTCGTTGCCGGCCGGCAGCGCCGGCCCTCCTGCGGGCAGCCTTGTCGCGACAAGGCACGCCAGCCGCCATCCCATAAAACCCCGCGCCCGCCGCCGCCCTCATTCAGCGTCGCCGCGCCCGCGCCACCCGCCTACAATAAGCATCCCGCACCCCACACGACACCGCCCCGTGAGACGCAAGATGCCGGCGCTGAATGCGCTGAAAGCCTTCGAGATGGCCGGCCGCACCGGCAGCTTCACGCGCGCGGCCGAACTGCTCAACGTGACGCAGAGCGCGGTGAGCCGCCAGGTTCGCCAGCTCGAGGGCCAGCTCGGCGAAACTTTGCTCGAGCGCCGCCATCACCAGCTCGAACTGACCGCGGCCGGCCGCGTGCTGCTGCGCGCGCTCCAGCAGTCGTTCGACAAGATCGAGCTGACCGTGCGCAGCCTGCAGGAAAAAACCCACCTGAACCGCCTGCGCGCGAACGTGCCGCCCACCTTCGCCGCGCGCTGGCTGATGCCGCGCCTCGGCCGGCTGCGCGACGCGCATCCCGAATTCGAGCTGAGCCTCACGACCCGCATCCACGACAGCCTCGGCGAATCGCGCGTGCTCGACTGCGCGATCCGGTTCGGCGACGGCGAATGGGACGGCTTCGACAACGCGCTGCTGATGCAGGAGCAGCATATCGCCGTCTGCGCGCCCGCGCTGTATGCGCGGCTGCGGCAGGACGGCGCGCCGATCGACCTGAACCGCTTCACGCTGCTGCACGTGCTCGCCACCGACGACCAGCGCTACCTGACCTGGCAGCACTGGCTGAAAGCAGCCGGCATCGCCGACGTCGACACGCGCGGCGGCTACGAGTTCGACCTGCTCGACCATGCGATCCGCGCGGCGATCGACGGCCTCGGCATCACGATCGCAGACCGCCACATGGTCGCGCGCGAACTCGCGGCCGGGCAACTGATGCAGGTGCTCAACGTGCACGTCGACGGCCACCAGTCGTACTGGTTCGTCACGCGGCCCGAGCAGACGAACCTGCCGCACATCGTCCAGTTCCGCGACTGGCTGCAGCAGGAAGTGTGGCTCGCGAAGCGCCATCTCGAACCGTCGTCGCCGCTGCCGCAAGTGCCGCTGGCCTAGCGCGCGCCCCGCCACCCACCGCCGCGGGCGACACCTTACCGGCTTCCACGCCCGTCCGCACTCGGACCAGTCGGAAAATACGACAGCCCTCCGCCCGCTTCCCGTCCCGCCATCACCACGGCAGCCTTGCCGGACGGGCGACTCCAGCCGATTCGCCGAGTAACGTGCGTTTTTCTCATGTTCGACGCGAAAATAAGTCGTTTGTCGTGCGCTAAACGCATGAACAGAATGGCCGCTATCCCGTGCCGCGCGTGTCGCCACTCGAAGCGATCCGCCTGCATTCATCGGAGGAGTCACTTCATGCGCACCGAACGCAATTACGTGAACGGCCGTTTCGTCGCCCCGGAAAGCGACACGTTCATCGTCGTCCACAATCCCGCCACCGAAGCGCCGTTCGCGCGCGTGCCGGCCGCCACGCCGGCCGCGGCGCTCGCCGCCGTCGACGCCGCGGCCGCCGCGCAGAAGGCGTGGCGCACGCTGCCGAGCGCCGAGCGCGCCACCTACCTGCACCGCTTCGCCGACGCGCTGACCGCGCGCGCACCCGAGATCGGCGCGGCGCTCGCGCAGGAATCCGGCAAGAGCGTCGAGGACGCGTCGAACGAAGCCGTCTACGCAGGCCAGATCACGCGCTACCACGCCGAATGGGCGCGCCGGATCGAGGGCGAGATCATCCCGAGCGACACGCCCGACGAAAACCTGTTCCTGCAGCGCGAGCCGATCGGCGTCGTCGCGTGCCTGATCCCGTTCAACTACCCGGTCTACACGCTGCTGCGCAAGGTCGCGCCCGCGCTGATCGCCGGCAACACCGTGGTCGTGCGGCCGAGCAACCACACGCCGGTGTCCGCGTTCGAGATCGCGAAAGCCGCCGACGATGCCGGCTTCCCGCCGGGCGTCGTCAACATCCTGACGATGGATCACGCGACGGCCGAAGCGCTGTGCACGCATCCGGCCGTCGGCATGATCACGCTGACCGGCAGCGTGAACGCCGGCCGCAAGGTGCTCGACTACTGCAAGGCGAACATCGCGAAGCCGTCGCTCGAACTCGGCGGCAAGACGCCCGCGATCATCGAGCCCGACGCCGACCTCGAACGCGCGGCCGCCGCACTCGTCGCATCGAAGACGACCCATTGCGGCCAGCTCTGCACGGCGATCGAACGCGTGTACGTGCACGACAGCGTGCACGACCGCTTCGTCGCGCTGCTGAAGGAGAAGATGGCGGCCGTGCGCATCGGCGACCGTGCGGAAGACGCGTCGCGGATGGGCCCGCTCGTCAGCGCATCGGCGCGCGCGCATATCCACGGGATGGTCGAACGCGCGATCGCGGCCGGCGCGACGCTCGAAACCGGCGGGGCGATTCCGGCCGGCCCCGGCTTCTTCTACCCGGCCACGCTGCTGACGAACTGCCGGCAGGACATGGAGATCGTGCAGGAGGAAACCTTCGGCCCGATCATGCCCGTGCTGCGCTACACGACGATCGATGAAGCAATCGGGTTCGCGAACGATCACCAGTTCGGCCTGTCGTCGGTGCTCTACACCGAGCGCTACCGCACCGCGATGACCGTCGCGAACGCGATCGAAGCCGGCGAGCTGTACGTGAACCGCACGCCGGCCGATCCGTACCAGGGTTTCCACGCCGGCTGGAAGCGCTCGGGCCTCGGCGGCGACGACGGCAAGCACGGGATGCTCGAATTCACGCAGACGCGCCTCGTCGTCATGAAGTACTGACGCCGTCACGCCAAACGCACCGTTTCCGGCACGCGCAATCGAACACCACGCCGCGCGCGCCGCCCCTGACCCAACCAGAACATAAAAAATCTGCAGGCGTCCGCCTTAACGACGCCTGATGGAGGAAGACATCATGCCGACCCAACCGTCGACACCCGCCGCGTCGCTCGCGTTGCAGGACAAAGCGCGCGACGCCCACGCGTCGCAGCATTCCCGCGCGCAACGCTACCTGCAACTGCTGCTGCTCGTGATCGCCGCGGGCGCGATCTACCCGATGCTGTATCTGCGGCAGGTGTACCAGCCGACGATGCTGCAGTTCTTCCGTATCGACGACGTGCAGCTCGGCTACCTGTATTCGTCGCTCGGCACGATCTTCCTGATCAGCTATTTGCCGAGCGGCTGGCTGGCCGACCGCCTGTCGCCGCGCTGGCTGATCTGCTTCTCGCTGCTCGCCACCGGCGCGCTCGGGCTCGTCTACGCGACCGGGCCGTCGTTCGACATGCTGGTGCTGATCTTCGGCGGCTGGGGGCTGACCACCGGCCTCACGTTCTGGGCCGCCGTGATCAAGCGCGTGAACATGATCGCGGGCCCCGACGAACAGGGCCGCTTCTTCGGCCTGCTCGACGGCGGCCGCGGCCTCGTCGAGGCACTGCTCGCGACGATTGCCATCACGTTGTTCGCCTATGTGACGCAGGCGCGCGGCGGCACCGATGCAGCCGGCTTCAAGCTCGTCGTCCACCTGTACGCGTTCTTCTGCATCGCGCTCGGCGTGTTGCTCGCGCTGGTGAAGGATCCGTCGAACACGGGCGACCGTGCCGCGGCCGCGAAGCGCACCCGGGGCAACGTGCTGACCGACCTGAAGACGCTCGCGGCAATCCCCGAACTGTGGCTCGTCGCGGCGATCGTGTTCTGCGGCTACCAGGTGTTCTGGGCGACCTACAGCTTCTCCGCGTACCTGCACGAAGGCAACTTCGGGCTCAGCGCGACGGCGGCCGGCTTCATCACGACGCTCAAGCTGTGGATGCGCCCCGTCGGCGGCATTGGCGGCGGCTTCCTCGGCGACCGCGTATCGAAGGTGTCCGTGCTGTTCTGGGCGCTGGTGCTCGCCGCGCTGTCGCTCGTCGGGCTGATCGCGGCACCGGCACACAGCCCGCAGGCGATGCTTGTCGTGCTCGTGCTGTTCATCGGCATCCTCACCTACGCGATCCGCGGCCTGTACTGGTCGCTGCTCGACGACTGCAAGGTGCCGACGCATTGCGCGGGCCTCGCGATCGGCCTGATCTCGGTGCTCGGCTATTCGCCCGACGTGTTCGTGCCGCTGATCAACGGCTACGTGACGCAGACCTACCCGGGCGCGCACGGCTACCAGCTCTATTTCGGCTATATCGCGGCCATCGCGCTCTGCGGCGCAGGCGCCGCCGCCTTCCTCAAGTACCGCCTCAACCGCATCCAGGAGTCCGCATGAAGATCGTTTCGCTCGAAACCCATATCGTCGCCGTGCCGCCGCCGCATGTCGGCGGGATGTACTGGATCTTCGTGAAGCTGAAGACCGACGACGGCATCGAAGGCGTCGGCGAGATCTATTCGGCGACGTTCGGCCCGAAGGCGATGGCGCCGATCATCGACGACGTGTTCGAACGCCATCTGCTCAACCGCGATCCGCATCACGTCGAGCGGCTGTTCCGCCAAGCGTATTCGAGCGGCTTCACGCAGCGGCCCGATCTCACGATGATGGGCGTCGTCAGCGGCCTCGAGATGGCGTGCTGGGACATCATCGGCAAGGCCGCCGGCAAGCCGGTGTATGAACTGCTCGGCGGGAAAATCCACGAGCGGCTGCGCTCGTACACGTACCTGTACCCGAAGAACGCGAAGGGCGAATACGACTACGACGATCCCGACCTCGCCGCCGAATGCGCGGCCGAGAACGTGAAGCTCGGCTTCACGGCCGTCAAGTTCGATCCGGCCGGCCCGTACACCGCTTACTCGGGCCACCAGCTGTCGCTCGAGGTACTCGACCGCTGCGAGCTGTTCTGCCGCAAGGTACGCGAGGCCGTCGGCAGCAAGGCCGATCTGCTGTTCGGCACGCACGGGCAGATGGTGCCGTCGTCGGCGATCCGGCTCGCGAAGCGGCTCGAGAAATACGACCCGCTGTGGTTCGAGGAGCCGGTCCCCCCCGGCCAGGAAGAAGCGATCGCGCAAGTCGCGAAGCACACGTCGATTCCGATCGCGACCGGCGAGCGCCTGACGACCAAGTACGAATTCCACAAGCTGCTGCAGGCGGGCGGCGCATCGATCCTGCAACTGAACGTCGCGCGCGTGGGCGGCCTGCTCGAAGCGAAGAAGATCGCGACGCTCGCCGAAGTGCACTACGCGCAGATCGCGCCGCACCTGTACAACGGCCCGGTGGGCGCGGCCGCGAGCATCCAGCTCGCGACCTGCACGCCGAACTTCCTGATCCAGGAAAGCATCATGACGTGGGGCGGTTTCCACGCGGAGGTCGTGAAGACGCCGATCCGCTGGGAAGACGGCTACATCATCCCGTCGAACGAACCGGGCCTCGGCATCGAGCTCGACATGGACGTCGTGCGCCGCCACACGCCGTACACCGGCGAACGGCTGCACCTGCAGATGGGCGAACACCCCGTCGACGTGAAGGATCTCGCCCCCGCGAAGGGCTGAGCGCAAAGGACAGACATGAGCTACGACTACATCATCGTCGGCGCGGGCTCGGCCGGCTGCATCCTCGCGAACCGCCTGAGCGAATCGGGCCGGCACTCGGTGCTGCTGCTCGAAGCGGGCGAACGCGACGCGTCGTTCTGGTTCAAGGTGCCGGTCGGCTTCACGAAGACCTACTACAACCGCCGCTACAACTGGATGTACTACAGCGAGCCCGAGGCACAGCTCGCCGACCGCAAGCTGTACTGCCCGCGCGGCAAGGTGGTCGGCGGCTCGGGTTCGATCAACGCGATGGTCTACGTGCGCGGCCAGCGCAGCGACTACGACGACTGGGCGAACGCCGGCAATCCGGGCTGGGCGTACGACGACGTGCTGCCGTACTTCCGCAAGCTCGAAACGCATGCGGCCGGCGCGACCGATCCGCAGCATCATGGCTCGACCGGGCCGATCCACATCACGTCGATGAAGGCCGACGTGCACCCGATCGTCCACGAATTCCTGAAGGGCTGCGGGCAACTGAACCTGCCGCGCACCGACGATTTCAACGGCGCGCGGTTCGAAGGCGCGGGCATCTACGACCTGAACACGAAAAACGGCGAACGCTGCTCCAGCAGCTTCGCGTACCTGCGCCCCGCGCTGGGCCGCGCGAACCTCACGCTGCGCTCGGGCGTGCTCGTGCGGCGCGTGACGTTCGACGGCACGCGCGCGACCGGCGTGGTCGTCGCGGGCGAACACGGCGACGAAACGCTCGTCGCCGCGCGCGAGGTAATCCTCGCGGCCGGCGCGGTCGATACGCCGAAGCTGCTGCAACTGTCGGGCGTCGGCGATCCGTCGCTGCTCGCACGCCGGCGCGTGCCGCTCGTGCATGCGCTGCCGGCCGTCGGCCGCAACCTGCAGGACCACCTGTGCGTGAGCTTCTACTTCAAGGCGAACCGGCCGACGCTGAACGACGAGATGGGCACGCTCATCGGCAAGATGAAGATCGGCTTGCGCTACCTGCTGACGAAACGCGGCCCGCTCGCGATGAGCGTGAACCAGGCGGGCGGCTTCTTTCGCGGCACGGACGATGCGCCGGAGCCGAACCTCCAGCTCTACTTCAACCCGTTGTCGTACCGGATCCCGAAGAGCGACCGCGCGAGCATCAAGCCCGAGCCTTATTCGGGTTTCCTGATCGCGTTCAACCCGTGCCGGCCGACGAGCCGCGGCACGATCGAGATCGCATCGAACCGCGCGGAAGATGCCGCGAAGATCCACATCAACGCGCTGACCACGCAGAAGGATCTCGACGAGGCCGTGCAGGGCAGCAAGGTGATCCGTGCGCTGATGCGTGCTCCGGCGCTGAAGTCGATGACCGTCGAGGAAATCTCGCCGGGGCCGCAGGTCGATTCCGACGCAGCGATGCTGCAGTACTTCCGCGAGCAGTCGGGTTCGATCTATCACCTGTGCGGCTCGTGCGCGATGGGGCCCGACGCGGCGACGTCGGTGGTCGATGCATCGCTGCGCGTGCACGGGCTGCAGGCGCTGCGGATCGTCGATGCGTCGGTGTTCCCGAACATCACGTCGGGCAACATCAACGCGCCGACGATGATGGTCGCGGAGAAAGGTGCGGATCTGATCCTGGCGGACGCGCTGCGCACAGCAACCGCCGGCGCGCCGGCGCACACCCGCGAAACCGTCCCGCACTGACGCGCCGCCCCCTCCGCCTCGTCCGCTCGGGACAATGCCCGCCGGCCCACGGGAAAACACTGCCACGAACAGGCCGTGCGGCCCGTGTGCACAGGCTCGAAACGTGCATTCGGTTTTGACGAAAGTCCCCGAGAAACGGGTGGCTCGCGTGCGATGTGACGCGCGTTCGGCAAACGCGTAGCGCGACGCGAAGCGAAGCGATCCAGGGCAACGCACGCGCCGGCCTGCCGGCGGTGTGCCCCAAGGGGGAACCGCAGGCCCGATGGGGGAGACGCGCCGTGAAACGCATGCCATTTCGCTGCATCCGTGCCATCACGTATGCAAGCGTGCTGCTCTTTCAGGCCCAGGCGCAGGCGCAGTCGCTGGACGCCCAGTCGACCGAGGAGAACATTTCCGCACTGCGCCACGAAGTCGATCGTCATCTGCAGGAACTGAACGCGCTCAAGCGCAAACTGAACGACGAAGAAGCCCATCTGTCGCGCCTGAGCCGGGCGCTGGACGACCGGGAACTCGCGGCCCGGCGCGGTGCGGGCCCCGGTGAGGCCGGCGGCTCCGGCGACGCGGCGGCGCCGGCCGATACCGGCGCCCCGGGCGGCGCACCCGGCACGGCAGACAACGTGCCATCCGCGGCCGGATCCGCCGCGCCGCCGAGCCAGCCGATCGGCCAGGCGCCGGTGGCGGAAACCGCGCCGCCGCCCGTCGCGCCGATCTTCGATCAGCCCGGCGTGCTGACGCCGAAGCACAAGTTCGTCGTCGAGCCGTCGTTCCAGTTCAACTATTCGTCGTCGAACCGCGTCGCACTCGTCGGCTACACGATCATCCCCGCGCTGCTGATCGGCCTGGTCGACGTGCGCGAAGTCAAGACGACCACGCTGACCGGCGCGGTCGCGGTGCGCTACGGGATCACCAACCGGATGGAAGTCGAAGTCCGCGTCCCCTACGTGTACTCGACGAACGACACGATCAGTCGCGAGATCTTCACCGGTTCCGCCCAGGACAACGCGTTCAACAGCCACGGCAAGGGCCTCGGCGACGTCGAAATGACGCTGCGCTACCAGTTCAATACCGGCGGCCCAGACAAGTTCTATTACATCGGCTGGCTGCGCTTCAAGACCGCCACCGGCAAGAGCCCGTTCGACGTCGTCACCGACTGCGTCACGCGCTGCGTCGGCAATGCCACCGGCACCGGCCTGCCGCTCGAGCAGCCGACGGGCTCGGGCTTCTACGCGATCCAGCCGGGCCTCACCTGGCTCTTTCCGTCCGACCCGGTGGTGTTCTTCGGCAACCTGAGCTATCTGCACAGCTTCAGCCGCGACAATCTGAGCCTCACGATTCGCGACGGGCAGAAGGACTTCATCGGAAAATTGCAACCCGGCGACATCTGGGGTTTCAACATCGGCATGGGCCTCGCGCTGAACGAGAAAGCGTCGGTGAGCCTCGGCTACGACCAGAGCATCGTGCTGCCCACGAAACAGAACGGCCAGACGATTCCAAGCTCGGTGCGCGTGATCCTCGGTTCACTGCTCCTCGGCTACTCGTACCGGCTGTCGCCGAAGACCACGCTGAATCTTTCGATCGGCGCCGGCCTCACGCGCGACACGCCGGACGTGGTCATGACGCTGCGCGTGCCGATTGCATTCTGATCGCCGACATGCGCCCCAGCAGGCTGCACGACGCACGCCGGCACCCGCGTGCCATTACCCGCTCATCCGCCGGTCATCGACCGCTCACCGATCCTCATCGTCCCGGCAACGCGCCGAGCAGCGCATGGTTCAGCGTCGACATCACGTTCAGGTTCTTGAACGTCGCCAGTGTGTTGACGGTCGTGTTGATCGTCGTCAGCGCCTGGATCTGCTGGTTGTTCAACGTGTTCTGGATCACCGCGCCGGTCAGCGCCGGCAGCGCGGCGGGCTGGGCGGCGTTGCCGGCGCCCACCTGGATCAACGCGCCCGCGTTCGCGGCCGCCAGCGCCTGCGCCTGTTGCGCGGTGATATGACTGATGTCCGGGATGTTGAAGCTGGTCGTCGTGACCAGCGTGCCGTCCACGAACGCGACACGCGACACGCCGAACGAAATCTTCAGGCCGCTCGGCATGTCGAAGCCGCCGCGCATCGCATCGAGGCGCGTGTCGCTGAGCGCGATCGCGCCGGTTGCCGCCCAGTTTCGTCGTGGCGCGCCGCCCGACTCCGGCTCGGAGGCCGGCGGCCCGGCGGCCGCGCACGCCGCCATCGCGAGCGGCCCGGCACGCAGGATCGGCGTGCCCTCGGCCCCCGACTCTGCAGGCGCCGTATCGACGCCCGCGTTCGTGGCGGCTGCCGGCACGACGCTGCTCGCCTGCGCGACAGGCTCGACAATCGCGGTCGGCGCGCCGTCCTGCAGCGCCGCCGCACTCACGGACATCGCCCCGCCGCACACCATCGCGGCGATGCCGGCGATCCTCCTGGTCTCGGATCTCATGACGATCCTCAATAGTCGCTCGGGCCGTGCTTCGGCATCACGACGTTGTACAGGCCGTCGCGGGCGATGCCGGTATAGAGCGGCGCGCTGGGCGCGACGCGCCAGTCACGCGGATCGTTGAACACCGCCTGCTCGGGCCGGTTGTGGATCACGAAAATCACATGGTCTTCCCACTTCTGCTCGAAACTCGCCAGCGACATCGGCCGCGTGCCGGTGGCCGGATCGCCGACGAGCACACGCCCGTCACGCAGCCCCTTCACGACCACGAAATGGTGATAGCCGTGCTCGGTGATCAACACGATCGCCGGCGTGTGCGTCTTCGCAAGCGTCTGCAACGGCAACTCGAAGCCGTCCGCGACGAAGCCGTGCGCGTCGAGAAAACGCCGGATGTCGAGCAGCGAGAAGCCCTGCTGGCGGATCTTCTCCTGATTGCCGTTCTCCCACATCTGGGCGAAGGCGGTCTGCTCGGTCATCGGATAGTCATACTGATAAGTCAGCAGCGTCGCGACGGCGGCCGACCCGCAGCTGAAATCGAACTGCTGCTTGACGGTGCGCTTGAACCGCGCTTCCTTGAGACTCGTGACGTGCATCGCATAACCGGCGCCCGCCGGATCGACGATCGTCATCTCGTCCGCCGATGCAACCGGGCCGGATAGCGCGTACGCGAGCGCCACGATGCTCGCGGCGGCAAGCTGTCTCATCGCTCAATTCCCGAAGCGCACGTTGAGCACCGTCGCGTTCTGGATCAGCACGTTCGCGCCGGTATTCTGGATGACCGTCGGCAGACCGCTCGCATTGGCGAACGAGCCGTCGGTGATCGAATTCGAGCCGGTCGACACCCGGTTCGCGACGTTGTCGGCCACCGTGCCGGTCAGATAGTTCTGGCCGATCAGCGCATCGCCGCCCCGATGCTCGTCGAGCTGGTCGGGCGTCATCGCGACGCCGAAGCCGGCCGCTGGCGCGGCCGCGGCGCCCGTCGCGGAGGGTGTCGCCGTCGCCAGGGGGGAGACGGCCGCGGCCGGATCGGCCTGATCCGTGCGTGCGGCGGGTGGGGAAGGGGCAGCGCCCGGCGCGACGCCGGCGGCCGACTCCACCGCAACGGTTCGCGCCTCGTCAGCCATGGCATGGGCCGTCAGGCCCGGCAGCAGCGCTGCGGGCAATATCACCTGCGAAAGTGCCGTTCGGATTCGCATGGCTGTCTCCTTGGTCCCTGCGCGAGCCGGCACGAACCGGCCGCACGGGGAGCGGAATCCGCGTGATCGTCGATCGACGTAAATCGGCCCGGCCTGCGCCGACGAGAGCGAGACGGCTATTCGGCCATCCCGCCCTTGCCGGCGCGCCAGTCCCTTGGCGATGGAATGCGAGCCGCGGGTTCGCCTGCGCCCGCGTCGACGCATCCGGCTCGCCGGGACCAACCGGCCGTTCTAACGTCCTACCGACAGGTTCGCCTGCACGGTCACGGCCTGCTGAACGAGCGACGCCATGCCGCTGTTCTGGTTGGCGACCATGATGCCCGCCGCGGTCTGGCCAACGCTCGCCATTGCGTTGGACATGTTGAATGTCCCCGCATTGACCGTATTGGCTCCGCCTGCGCCACCCGCGCCGCCGACCGCGCCGTTACCGACGCCGCCGTTGCCCGTGCCGCCTGCGCCGCCCGCGCCGCCCATCGCGCCCACCGCGCCGCTACCCGCGGTAGCGCTGCCGTTGCTGGCCGTCGTCGTCGCGCCACCGTTCGTCGCGCCGCCGCCCGTGCCCGCGCCGCCGGCTCCGCCGTTGCCCGCCGCGGCCGTCGCCGCGCCGCCGGTGCCGCCCGCGGCCGCACCGCTGCCGCCGGTACCCGAGCCCGATCCGCCCGAAGCCGTCGACGCACCCGCCGACCCTGCGCCACCCGTGCCGCTACCCGAACCGCTGCCGGTGCCCGTGCCCGTGCCGGTACCGCTGCCGGCCGATGCCGACGCGCTTCCGCTGCCATGATTCTTGGCCCACGCGGAACCTGCATCGGCCGTACCGCCGCCGCCACCCCAGCCGGTGCCGGTGCCGCTGCCGGAGCCGCCTACGCCGACCGAAGCCGCGATGGCGCCGCCGCCCTTGCCGGAGCCATAGCCGCCGCTCGCCGTGGCCTTGCCGCCAGCCCCGCCGCTGGCGTCAGGTGAACCGCCGGTTCCGCCGCTACCGCCGTTGCCGGTGCCGGCTGTCGCGCTGCCGTTGCTGGCGTTGCCGGCCGTGGCGCTGCCGTTATGCGCGCTGCCGCCTTTCCCGCCGCCGCCGCCCGCGCCGCCGCTGCCGCCGTTACCGCCCGCGCCGCCGTAGCCGTAGCCGTTGCCGCCCTTGCCACCGCTTCCGCCGGCCGCGCTGCCCGAATTGGTCGCGTTGTTGCCGATGCCCCAGACCTGGACATTGCTCACGTACCCGTCGAGTTTGCTGATCGCGACGATCTTGGTGCTGTTGTAGGAATCCTGATAGACGCTCGCGCCAGGCGAGACTTCATTTGCATTGGACCCGGTGGTGCTGGTCTGGCTTGAGCTGACCGAATTGCTGAGCGTGTTCGATCCGTCATCCGCTTTCTGGCTGCACGTCGAACTGGCATTGCTGCTGCATGGATTCGCCATCGCGTAGCCGCTGCATCCCAGGGCGAGAAGCGCAGCGGACGCCAATAAAGTCTTACGCATGAAATCCTCCTGAAGTAACGAGGAACGGCTTGGCCGACCGCGCCAATCCGGACGACAACACGCATCGGCGATGCCACGCCTCCAGGCGGCCCGCATACAAAGAGAC
The DNA here is from genome assembly GCF_002223045.2 of Burkholderia sp. HI4860. Taxonomy (NCBI): domain Bacteria; kingdom Pseudomonadati; phylum Pseudomonadota; class Betaproteobacteria; order Burkholderiales; family Burkholderiaceae; genus Burkholderia; species Burkholderia sp. HI4860. The sequence continues at coordinate 545,825 of NZ_NKFO02000001.1, forward strand.
CGTGGGATTTTTCACGCGACATGGCCTGCCCCGGGCGACGCCGGTACGCCATTCATGTTTCAACGCTGAAACGTGCCGATCGGCACGATACCGCGGCGTTCGCGATGCGCAGAGGCCTTTCTCTTTTGCATTCAAGGGCTTGCCGATCAGCGCAGCGCGGGCACGGCAAATGCGCCATGTTTCATTTTTGAGATTGCCGTCGAGCCGGATTCGGGTACGCCTGCCGCGCCGGATATTCGCTCTCGATCGCAAACCCGCGCACCGGCAGGGACGCGCGCGAATTCATTCCGGCAAGGCGTTAAAAACCCGGATAAAGCGCCATTCAAAAATGTTTCGAATGTGATAGGTCGCCTTTTCTTCGGCGCCCGTCAGCGGCGAGCGCCGGCACGCGCGGAGCGGGTGATCGACAGGTACGAGGATTTCGGCCGGCGGACGCGAAGGAATGGCGACGTACGTCCCAATGCGGGGCACCGCATGGAACCCATGGGCCGCCGGCAGTTCACCCATGTACGGTTGCCCGCCGGCGGCCGCTCGAAACGCATGCGTGGCGCCCTGCGCTTCATTGCGTCGTCTTCGCACCGGCTCAGTTCACGCTCGAGCGCTTCTCCACGAACCGCCTGACATAATCATCCGCCGGCCGCGACAGGATATCGTCCGGCGTCCCGACCTGCACGAGCGTGCCGTCACGCAGAATCGCGATCCGGTCGCCGATGCGCAGCGCTTCGTCCAGATCGTGCGTGATGAACACGATCGTCTTCGCGAGCGTCGCCTGCAGCTCGAGCAACTGATCCTGCATCTCGGTACGAATCAGCGGATCGAGCGCGGAAAACGCCTCGTCCATCAGCAGCACGTCGGTATCGGCCGCCAGCGCGCGCGCCAGCCCGACGCGCTGCCGCATCCCGCCCGACAGCTCGTCCGGGTAATGATCGCCATAGCCGTCGAGCCCGACCTTCGTCAGCCAGTTGCGCGCGGCCTCGGCCGCATCGTGCCGCTTCTCGCCGCGCGTGCGCAGCGCATACGCGGCGTTGTCGAGCACGGTCTGGTGCGGCAGCAGCCCGAAGTTCTGGAACACCATGCTGACCTTGAAACGGCGCAGCTCGCGCAGCCCGTGCGCGTCGAGCTTGATCACGTCGTTGCCGTCGATCACGATCTCGCCGGCCGTCGGCTCGATCAGCCGGTTGAAGTGCCGCACCAGCGTCGATTTCCCGGAACCCGACAGCCCCATGATCACGAAGATCTCGCCCGACTCGATGCCGAGGCTCACGTCGTTGAGCCCGACGTTGCAGCCCGTTTCGGCCAGCACCTCGGCCTTGCGCTTGCCCGAGCGCAGCAGGTCGAGCACGCGCGCATGCGCGGCCTGCGGCCCGAACAGCTTGTACACGTGTTTGACGTCGATGGTCGCCATGTCTGTCTCCGTTCCTATGCCCGCGACGACTGCGTCGCCTGATTCGAATCGACGCCCGCCGACTGCGCCTTGCGCGGCAGCCGGTACGGCACGCGCGACGCGCCCTTCTGCCGGCGCTGCTGCGCGAGCCGCCGCCGCGCGCGGCGCTCCTGGCCGAAGCCCTGGCTGATCCGGTCGATCACGATCGCGAGAATCACGATCGCGAGGCCGGCCTGCGTGCCCTTGCCGACGTCGAGCGTCTGGATGCCCGCGAGCACGTCCTCGCCGAGCCCGCGCGAGCCGATCATCGACGCGATCACGACCATCGACAGCGCCATCATCGTCGTCTGGTTGATGCCGGCCATGATGCTCGGCCGGGCGAGCGGCAATTGCACGTTGACGAGCAATTGCCAGCGCGTCGTGCCGAATGCGCGCGCGGCTTCCGTCACGTCCGGATCGACCTGGCGGATGCCGAGATCGGTCAGGCGGATCAGCGGCGGCAGCGCATAGATGATCGTCGCGAGGATCGCGGGCACCTTGCCGAGCCCGAACAGCATCAGCACCGGGATCAGGTACACGAAGCTCGGCAGTGTCTGCATCACGTCGAGCACCGGCAGCAGCATCCGGCGCAGCCACGCGCTGCGCGACGCGAGGATGCCGACCGGCACGCCGATCGCGACCGACAGCACCGTCGCGACAAGCATCAGCGCGAGCGTCTGCATCAGCTTGTCCCACAGGCCGAAGCAGCCGATCGCGTAAAGCAGCAGCATGAAGAGCACGCCGAGGCCGATGCGGCGCGTCGCGTTCCACGCAATCGCGCCGACGACCAGCAGCACGAGCCACGGCGGCGCCACGCGCAGCGCGCCTTCGAGCGGCACGAGCAGGTAGCGCAGCACCAGCACGCTGAAGTGATGGAAGCCGTCGCCGTATTGCGCGACGAACGTCTCGAGCGCGCTGTTCACCCAGTCGGCGATCGACAGGTGCAGAAAGAAGCCGTTCATGTTGAGTCTCCGTCGCGCCGCGAAGGCGCGTGACGGCGGCGGCGGGCGCGGGCCCGCCGCCGCGCGCAGGTTACGCGCCCTTCAGGCTGCCGGCGATCTTCTGCGCGACGTCGGCCGGCACCCACTGCTTCCACATGTCCTGGCGGGTCTTCAGGAACTGCGTGGCCATCGCCGCGCCGTCGATCTTCTTCGTGGTCATCTCGAGGATCGTCTGGTTCAGGAAGTCCATCGGGAAGCGCACCTTGCCGAACACGCCGACGAGATCGGGGTTCGCATCGGCGAACGGCTTCGACACGCCGACCGTCAGCCGCGACACCATGTACGACGACGCGCACTGGTGCGTGCTGCTCTCGTCGCGCAACGTCTTCCAGCAGGCTTCGTTATAGGCCGGCATCTTCAGCGCGGTGAACTTGTATTTCGCCATCAGCGCGGCCGGGCCCCAGTAATAGAACACGATCGGCGCGCCACGCTGGTACGCGGACGCGATCGCCGCGTCGAGCGCCGCGCCCGTGCCCGGGTGGAAGTTCGTATACGACTGGTCGAGCTTCAGCACGCGCAAGAGGCGCGTGTTCACGCGCTCGCAGTCCCAGCCCGTCGGGCAGTTCAGGAAGCGGCCCTTGTCCGGTTCCTCCTCGTCGGCGAACACCTGCTTGTACTTCGGCAGATCGTCGACCGACACGAGCCCCGGCGCGACCGGCTTGATGTTGCGCGCCGGATCGCCCTTCACCACGTAGTCGGGTACGAACCAGCCTTCCGTCGTGCCGCCCGGCAGCGTGTCGCCGATCAGCTTCACGGCGCCCGACGAAACGGCCTTCGCGGTGATCTCGCTGCGGCCCGTCCATTGTTCGGCCCAGATCTGCAGGTCGTTGCGCGCGAGCGCCGTTTCGGTGGCGGCCGTGCTGCCCGGCACGACGTCCGTCTTGCAGCCGTAGCCCTTCTCCATGATCTGCCGCAGCACTTCGGTCGCGAACGACCCGCTTTCCCACGTGATGCCCGCGAAATGGACCGTCTTGCCGTCGGTGCACGCGCCGCCGGCCGCGTGGGCGGCAGGCGCGGACAGGATCGCCGCGGCGGCGAGAAGGACCGTTTTCAGTCGTCGAATCTGCATGGTGGGTCGTCTCCAAATCGAATCTGTTGTTTGTGCGTCGCGGCATGCGCGGCGACCGGCGAAGCGTGAACGCATCCACGTCCGGTCAGCCTGCATGTTTGAGCCGCCAATTTGTTTAGGGAAACGAGTAATTCCGATCATTGCAATCGGCAGCGCCAATCGATCTTCCGGCACCCCTCCCAGGCCCGCCGGACGGGCCTTTCAGCCGATTTCCCGAGTCCGGTCGCGGCGCCGCGCGGGCCATGTCGCGCCCCCGTTCGGCCGTTGCCGGAGCGGCGTTGAACCGCGACGCCGCACCACCCGTTTCGACTGTCGAAACGGCCTGTCGCGACCCCATTGGCGAACCCGATCCCATCCATCGAAATTACTCGCTTTCGATTCCTGGTCGGCTTGGGAAGAATGCGCGGTGTCATCGGAGGAGACACGACCCGACGCCGCCGGTTGCCGCGCCGCCGCGCCTTGCGCGACCCGGCGCCGCGCGCGCTGCATCGGGTCGCCCCGGATGACGGGGCGCGCCTCGCCGGACGCGCTCACGACAACCGATACAAGCTGGATATCCCGGAGATCTCAATGAAAAAGACCCTGACGGCGCTCGCCGTAACGGCAACCTTCGCCACCCCCGTGTTCGCGCAAAGCAGCGTCACGCTGTACGGCGTGATCGACGAAGGCCTGAACTACACGAACAACGTCGGCACCGGCCACGTCTACGAGATGGCGAGCGGCTACGCGCAGGGCAGCCGCTGGGGCCTGAAGGGCAGCGAGGATCTCGGCGGCGGCATGAAGGCGATCTTCCAGCTCGAGAACGGCTTCGACGTGAACACCGGCCGCCTCAACCAGGGCGGCCGCATGTTCGGCCGCCAGGCGTACGTCGGCCTGAGCCAGACGCAGTACGGCACGCTGACGTTCGGCCGCCAGTACGACTCCGTCGTCGACTATCTCGCGCCGACCACGGCCAACGGCAACTGGGGCGGCTACCTGCTCGCGCACCCGTTCGACAACGACAACACCGACAACTCGTTCCGCCTCGACAACACGGTGAAGTACGCGAGCCCGAACTTCGGCGGCTTCCAGTTCGGCGGTGCATACAGCTTCAGCAACAGCACGAACTTCTCGGACAACCGCGCGTACAGCTTCGGCGCGCAGTACCAGAACAACGGCCTGCTGATCGGCGCCGCCTACCTGCAGGCGAACCGCCCGGGCGACGGCTCGGCCGGCGCGATCACCGCGAACGACGCGAGCTACATCGCCGAGCGCATGCGCGTGTTCGGCGCGGGCATCAACTACACGTTCGGCCAGGCGACGGTCGGCTTCGCGTACACGAACTCGAACTACAAGAACCCGACCGGCAACGGCTACCTCGGCACGCCCGGCGCGATCATCGCCCCGGGCGCGACGGTCAGCGCGATCAAGTACCAGAACTTCGAGGTGAACGGTTCGTACCAGGTCACGCCGGCGTTCATGGTGGGCGCGCAGTACGTGCTGTCGCTCGAGAAGTACGACGCATCGACCGGCAACGCGAAGCCGAAGATCCATTCGGCCGGGCTGATGGCCGACTACAACCTGTCGAAGCGCACCGACGTGTACGTGCAGGCCGCGTACCAGCACATCGCCGGCGACAAGACGAACTCGATCCTCGACAACGCGTTCATCCCCGGTACCGACGCGCCGTCGTCGACGTCGAACCAGGTGGCCGTGCGCGTCGCGCTGCGCCACAAGTTCTGATGTAACCCGGTTCTCCGTTCTTCACGCGACACCCGCGCGGGTCTGCCCGAGGTGTCTTTGCCCGCCCGCAAGCGCCAGCCTGCCGGCGGGTTTTTTCGTGGTTCGTCGCCGGAATCCGGCGCGCGTGCGCGACATCGACTCCGTCGCCAAGCCGGACCCACGCGTTCGACGGCCTCACGAAAATCCACGACAATCGTCTCCAGCCTTTCATGTCCGTCGGTGCCGGTCTCGATCCGATGCCCGGCCGATACGTTCGCAGGGCTTGCGCTCCCCATGCGGCAGCGCACCCCGCGCCGCGTTCGGATCGATCGCAGCCACGCCGCCTGCGGGATGGAAGACGTTCGCGCTTGCACATTGCTCACAATAGTTTGCAATTCCACGTCAAGCCGGTCGATATGATCTGCCTGTCACCAGCGGGGCGGTATCGGCATCGGCAATCAGACGGCTACGCGCCGCAAAGAGCCCAAACGGCTCAACTCACACCACGCATCGGGGGCTACGGCAATGGACGGCAACGAAAATCAAAAAACGCACGGCGATGCCGGCTTCTGGCGACGCACCGCCGCCTTTTCGATCGATTCGATCGTTCTCGGCCTGATCGGGCTCGTGATCGCGATCGGGTTCTTCGATGCCCTTTCGACGCTTGGCGAATGGGGAAGGTTGACCGGATTCCTGATCGGTTCGATTTACTTCGGCTTGCTCGAGGGCGGAAGTCGACACCAATCGCTCGGCAAGCGGGTGATGCAGATCCGTGTTGCCGACAGCACCGCCCCTGACGGACCCGGTCCCGGGTACCTCCGCGCCTGGGCACGGTACGCGCTGATCGCCGTTCCGCTGATCCTCGGCGGCCTCAGCTTCATCGACCTGCCCGCGCTTCACGAGCCGGGCACGGAATGGCTCGCCACCGCAAACGGCGCGATCGTATTCTTCTGGGGCCTGGCATTGCTGTACCTGTTCGTTTTCAACCGGCCGAGCCGCCAGTCCGTACAGGATCTGCTCACCGCCAGCAGGGTCGTGCGTGTCGCGGCCCCCGTCGAGGATGTCGCGCCGGTTGGCCGGAAGCACTGGGCGATCCTGGCCGTCCTTGGCCTGCTTCTGCTCGCCGGCAGTCGTTATGCGACAACGCGGCTGATCGATGACGATCGCATGGCCGATATTCGTCAGATCCAGCATGCGGCATCCACCGTTCCGGGCGTGATCCAGAGCGGTGTCTGGATCGGCAACACGCGCGTGGTCGGCCCCGCAGGCCAGCCACCGAAAGCGATCGCCACCATTACCGTGCTCACGAGCACGCCGGCGCTGATGAACAAGGCCGGGGCGACCGCTGTCGCGCACGCAGCGCTTGCGTCATCGGCCTGGCTGCGAAAACAGGATCTCGTCAACGTGGTGAGCGTCCGCGCGGTCAATCTTGGCATTGCGACGTGGCGAACCCAGTTTTTCATGGGTCGCTCGCCTGCAGACTGGGCCGCGACCGCCGGCACCGGGTCGACGTGACGATGCGAGCCTGACCGCCTCTCACTCCGCTGCGCCATGCTCGCCCGCCGGACGAAAGCGAATGGGCGCACGGCGGACGCAACGATGCCGACGGCGCCGCACGGGGCCAGTGATACCGGCGAGTGCAGGCCCATGTGGAACGCTCGTCGGGAGTCGCCACGTCGGATCGTGACGCCAGTTGAACACGATGGAACCCACGTCCACACAGACAACGGAGCACCCTGAATGAGTGACATCGGTATCGACCTGCCGATCTGGGTCGTCCCGGTTCTTTACGGCGCCATCTATTGGCCGGTGACGCTTTTTTTCGGATCGCTCTGCCTGTATGTCGGCGTGACGCGCCTGCGCGGCATCCGGCGTATTGCCTTCATCATCATCGCGCTCCCGCTCATCGCCGTTGCGTGCCTCGGGATCTATTACGCCATTGCCGGATATTGATCGGCGGCGCATTGCCCCGTAACTGCACGACATCCCGGATATCCGGGTTCGATCGTGTCATCCCGTGTCATGAACCGCCTGCCGTCCCGTCAACCATGACAGGTCGACAGCCGGCCATCCGTCGATACACTGTGCGCCCCCCACCCGAAGGAGTGTCACTTGAAGCACTGGCGCCGCGCGCTGTTCACCTTCGCCGCCGGCCTCCTGGCCGCCGCGACTTCCGATGCCCGCCCGATCTGCACCGTCGTCGCCGACGCCGCCACCGGCCAGCTGCTCGTGCAGCAAGGCGACTGCGCGACCCGCGTGACGCCGGCGTCGACGTTCAAGGTCGCCATCAGCCTGATGGGCTTCGATGCGGGCGTCCTGAAGGACGAACACACCCCGACGCTCGACTTCCACGCCGGCTACCCCGACTGGGGCGGCGCACCGTGGCGCGCGCCGACCGACCCGGCGCGCTGGATGAAGCTGTCGGTGTTCTGGTACTCGCAGCAGGTCACGCAGGCGCTCGGGCAGGCGCGCTTCCAGCAATACACGACCGCATTCGGCTACGGCAATGAGGACGCGACCCGTCCGACGGGGGAACTGAACGGCGTAATGGGCGCGTGGGTCAACGCGTCGCTGCGCATCTCGCCGCTCGAGCAGGTCGACTTCATGCGCAAGATCGCGAACCGGACGCTGCCCGTCAGCGCGCACGCGTACGACATGACCGAGCGCATCACGCTGATCGACACGCAGCCTGGCGGCTGGATCGTGCACGGCAAGACGGGCACCGGGTCGCCGGGGCGCAAGTACGATGCGTCGCACGCGTACGGCTGGTTCGTCGGCTGGGCGGCCAAGGGGCCGCGCAAGGTCGCGTTCGCGTACCTGATCCAGGACGATGAGCGGCAGACGCCGAACGCCGGCCTGCGCGCACGCGATACGTTCCTCGCAACATTGCCGGCCCTCGCCGAACCGGGCAGGCCGCAATGAGCACCGGCCCGCGCAACGCGCGGATCGACCTGCTGCGCGGCGTGTCGATCGTGCTCGTCCTGCTGCATCACTTCAACATCCCCTATTCGCTGCGCGACACGTCGCTGGCACGCGTATTCGGTTGGGATGCCGTGCATGCGATCGCGCGCAACGGCAACTACGGCGTGACGATGTTCTTCGTGATCTCCGGCTACCTGATCACGTCGAATGCGCGCCGCCGCTGGGGCAGCCTCGGCGCGCTCGACGTGCGTGCGTTCTACGTGTCGCGACTCGCGCGCATCGTCCCGTGCCTGCTCCTGCTGCTCGCGCTCGTCAACGGCCTCGCGGCGGCCGGCGTGCCGATCTTCCAGAACCATGCGCCCGAGGGCATCGCCGTGTCGTTCTGGCTGGTGAACCTCGCGTCGCTGACGTTCTGGATGAACGTGCTGATCGGCGCGTACGGGTGGGTCAACTACGCGCTCGGCGTGCTGTGGTCGCTGTCGGTCGAAGAGGTGTTCTACCTGTCGTTTCCGCTGCTGTGCATCGCGTTGCGCCGCGAGGCGCGGCTGGTCGCGTTCTGGGTGGTCATCGCCGCGATCGGGCCCGTGTACCGCTTCACGCACGCCGGCGACGAAGGCGGGTTCCTGTACGCGTACTTCGCCTCGTTCGACGGGATTGCGATCGGCTGCTGCACGGCGCTGCTGGCCGAACGCGTGAACGGGCAGCGGCTGGCCGGGCCGCTCGTGCAGTGGCTCGTCGCGGCGGCGATGGCCGCGCTGTATCTGGCGTGGCCGATCGCGCAAAGCCATGTCGCCGGCGTCACCGCGATGGCGCTCGGCACGGCCGTGCTGCTGATCGGCGCGCACGTCAATGACGAGCGCGTGCAGGGCCGCCTGCTCGCGCCGCTGGGCCGTGCCGGCCAGCTCAGCTACGAGTTGTACCTGTTCCACCTGATCGTGCTCGGCGCGCTGCGCACGTTCTGGCCGCCGTCGGCCACCCATGGCGACGCAAAGCTGGTGTTGCTGATTGCGTATCTGGTGTTGTCGGCGGCGCTGAGCGCGGCGATCGCGCGCGGCTATGCGGCACCGCTCGACCGCTTCGTCAAGCGGATCGCATCGCGGCCTTCAGCGCGCGTGCCGGACGGTGCGCGCTTCTAGCGTGTCATCGGCAATGGCTGCCGCGTAGGCGCAAAAAAATCGGCCAGGGCCCGGCCGTATCGCTCGACGATACCGGCCGGCCTGACCGCAAGCCCCGCGTACGGACGGTCGACCTCGTCGATCAGTCGAGATAATCCGCGTATTCCTTGCGCGTGTAGCCGGCGAGCGTCTGCCACGGCAACGTCTCGCGCCGCGCGGCCGGCGCCGGTGTCAGCGTCAGCTTGCGCACGACGCGCCCGTCGGCGCTCCGGAATTCGACCGACAGCGGCGCCTGCAGCTTCTCGCTCCACAGGATCCGGTTCACACCGCGCGCGCCCGGCGTGTCGACCGCCTGCTCGTACCAGCGGGTGCCGGGCGTGTCGCCGCGCTTCGCCACCGCGAGCCGCTTCAACTGCGACGGCGGCGTGACGTAATACGCGTTGTCCCACGAGCCGTCGAAGCCCGTGGTTTCGTACTCGGCCGGCGGCACGCTGACGACCGTCCGGTTCGCCGCATCCACGTACTCGATGCGCGCCGTCTTTCCGTCGTACGTCACATGGCGCGCGGCCGCCTGGAAGTTGAAATGCTTGTGACCGGCGTGGCCCGCGTGGGCGGCGGCCGGCTGCACACCGGTGCGAGCCCCCGCGTCGTGATCATGGTCGTGATCGTGATCATTACCGTGACCACCCGCCGCCGCGACGGGCAGCACGCGTTCGACCCACACGTGAGCGTCGCGCCGCACCATCCGTTCGCGATACATCGTCGTGCGCGTCACGCCATCGGCCGACACCGTGCGGCTCTCGTGCAGCAGCACCGCGTCGAGATCGGCCGCTGCAAGGGCCGGCAGCGCGACCCACCCGCAAGCGAGCGCGCAGAGTAGCTGACGTTTCATCGGGCGTTCCCGTTCCTCATGCCATCAACGGATTCAGAAACCGAACGCCGAGCGCACGAGGCCGAACACCTTCGTGTTGTCGATCGTGCCCTTGAACGCCTTCGCGTCCGCGCCGTCGGCGAACAGCATCACGTCGCCGCCGCCGTGCGTCTCCGATCCCGCGCTGCCCATCCGCACGCCGACTTCCTGCAGATACGCTTCGTTCGTCGCGGTGGCCGAATCGACCGACGCACGCACGTTCGGCCGGTTCGCGCCGTTGCCGAACACGAGCGTCGTGTAGGTGTTGCCGTCGGCATCCTTGCTCGGCTGGCCGTCGCGATAGTTGCGGCTGATGTCGAGAATCGGGTTGCCGCGCTTCGAATAGCCGTTGATCGTCATCGTGTGGTCGTGGTCGGCCGTCACGACGATCAGCGTGTTCGACAGGTCGACCTTCGACAGCGCGACGCGAATCGCTTCGTCGAACGCCGCCGTGTCTTCCAGCGCGCGCTTCGCGTTGGTACCGTGCAGCGCGTGATCGATCCGGCCGCCTTCGACCATCAGGAAGTAGCCGTTCGAATTCTTCGACAGTACGTCGATCGCCTTCGACGTCATCTCCGCGAGGCTCGGCTGCGTCGGCCCTTCGCCCTTACCCGCGACGCGGTCGAGTTCGTACTCGAGGTGGCTCGTCGAGCTGAACAGGCCGATCAGCTTGCCGTTGCCGGCCTGCGCGAGCTGATCCTTGGTCGCGACGACCGTGTAGCCCTTCGCCTTCATCTCGCCCAGCAGGTTGCGACCGTCCGCGCGGCCGCGCTTGTTCGCCACCGGATCGAACGGCGTCCAGTGGTTGCGGCCGCCGCCCATCAGCACGTCGACGCCGTCGCCGAGCGCCGCGTTGTAGCCCGCGCCGCCCGGCGCCGCCTGCGCGGCGATGTCGTACTGCGCATCGCGATGGCAGATGTGCGAATAGGTCGCGGCGGGCGTCGCGTGCGTGAGCTCGGTCGTCGTGATCGCGCCCACCGCCTTGCCGCGCGCCTTCGCGAGCTCCAGCAGCGTCGCGACCGGCTGGCCGTTGCCCGGCGCGCAGTTGTTGACGGTCTTGTTGCCGTTCGCGTCGTTGCCCGGCGCGACCGCACGCGTGTCGGACGACATCGACAGCACTTCGTTGTTCATCTTCACGCCGGTCATGTACGCGGCCATCGACGGTGCGCTGTCGGTCGTCTGCGCGTCGTTCGAGAAGGTCTTGACGCGCGCGGTACGGGCCAGCTTCTCCATCGTCAGTTGTCCCGACTCGCCGACCTTGTAGATCCGGCTCGCCGTCACGGTCGTCGGCCCCATGCCGTCGCCGAGAAAGAAAATCACGTTCTTCGCCTGGCCGGCGGCCTGCGCCGCGCCGCACGCGAAACCCACGACGGCCAGCGCCGCCGCGATGCACTTGATGGTCGACATCCTGTATTCCCCTGTACCCGTATGGTCGGCGCTCACAGCTGCACCGCGTTGCGCACCAGCTCGAACACCTTGTTGTTCTCGATCACGCCGTGGAACGCATCCGCGCCGCGGCCGATCGCCCCGAGGAACACATCGGTGCCGCCGTGCGTCTCGTTGCCCTTGTCCATGCGCACGACCGCCTCCTGGCGATAGTCGTCGGCGCCCGTCACCGCGTCGGTGAGTGCCGTGCCCGCGCGGCTGCCCTGCACGCGGTTCTCGCCGTTGCCGAAGCCGATGATCGTGTACGGCGCGCCGTCCGCATCCTTCGCGACCGCGCCGGTCTGGTAGCTGCGCAGCACGCCGAGCACGCCGGGCTTGCCCGCCTCGGTCTTGCCCGTGCGCGCCGCATAGCCGTTCAGCACCAGCGTGTGATCGTGATCGGCCGTCACGACGATCAGCGTGTTCTTCAGGTCGGGATCCGTCTTGCGCACCTTGTCGATCGTGGCCTTGATCGCATTGTCGAGCGCGACCGTGTCCTGCAGCGCGCGCTTCGCATTGGTGTCGTGCAGCGCGTGGTCGATCCGGCCGCCTTCGACCATCAGGAAATAGCCGTTCGGGTTCTTCTGCAGCACGTCGAGCGCGCGCGTCGCCATGTCGGCGAGGCTCGGCTCCTTCGTCGCACCGCGATCGAGGTCGTAGCTCATGTGGCTCGACGAGAACAGGCCGACCAGCTTGCCGCCCTTCGTCGCATCGGCGGCCAGCAGGTCGTCGCGGTTCTGCGCGACCGCATAGCCCTTCGCCTTCAGCTCGTTGACCAGGTTGCGGCCGTCGGTGCGCTTGCCGCCGCCGTCCTTCGGCACGAAGAATTGCGTGCCGCCGCCGAGCACGACGTCGACGCCGTCGCCCAGCGCGCCGTTGTAGCCCGCGCCGCCCGGCACGAGCTGTGCGGCGATGTCGTTCTCGGCGTCGCGATGGCACACGTGCGCATACGTTGCGGCGGGCGTGGCGTGCGTGACGCGCGTGGTCGTCACGACACCGGTGGCCAGCCCCTGCGCCTTCGCGATCTCGAGCAGCGTCGTCGCCGATTTGCCGTTGTTCGCGCCGCAGTTGCCGGTGAGGCTCGCGGTCGGCTCGATCGCCTTCGTGTCGGGCGACATCGAGATCACTTCGTTGTTGGTCTTGACGCCGGTCATGTACGCCGACATCGACGGCGCGCTGTCCGTCACCTGCGCATCGTTGGAATAGGTCTTCACGAACGCGGTTTCCGGCAGCGTATCGATCGTGAGCGCGCCGTCTTCACCGACCGCGTAGATGCGTGCGGCCGTCAACGTCGTGATCCCCATGCCGTCGCCGAGGAAGAAGATCACGTTGCGCGCGGCCGCCTGCACGGGCGCGGGCGACGTGCTGCTGGTCGGGCCGTCGTCGCTGCCGCATCCGGCCAGTGCAAAGGCGCCCGCGCACAGCAGCGCCGCCAGTTTGATTCGATTCATGTTGCCGGTTCCCCCCGCCATTGATGCTTTCGAAATGAAAGGCGATGGTAGGAACCTGATGTGACGGCAATATGAATGGAAATTGGAAGGATTAGAAGGATTTATGAAAGGCTAGAGCGAGGCGCCACGATCGGGCGCCCCACACGCGACGACGTCACCCCGCGTGTTCGGCGGTGAGGCTACGCACGGTCACGATGCGCGCAGGCGGTATGTTTGCCCACACGATCCGGCTGCCGCAGGCAACGAATGCCGAATCGCCGAGCGGATGACGGCCGGGCGGCCGCAGGTCGTACGTGAACTGGATCATCACGCCGTCGGCGGACAGCACGCGATGGCACTGGTCGATGATGGCCGTCACGTCCTGACGCGGCAGCGTGCGCAGCGGCAGGCACGACACGATCGCGTCGACGCGTGCATCGGGCGGCAGCAGCCGCTCGAGCTGCCGCGCGTCGCCCGACACGATCGTGATGCCCGGAAAGCGTCGCCGCAGATGCTGGACGAATGCCGGCGAACGCTCGACCACCACGAGCCGCCGCGGCGCGACACCGCGTTCGAGCAACGCCGCGGTGATCGCGCCGGTGCCGCCGCCGAGCTCGACGACCAGCCCGTCGCCGTCCGGCACCGCGTCGGCCATTTCGCGCGCCAGCTGCCGCGAACTCGGGCACAACGCACCCACCGCGGCCGGACGGCCGACCCACTCGCGCACGAACAGTGCCGAGACACGCCACGCGTTCGGCCACATCATCGGCGGGCCTCGAGCGGTTGCACCATCGGCCTCGACGTGCCGATGGCGTCGTGGAACAGGGCTACGGCGACACGGGGGGTGGGCATGCGCATCCTCCTGGACGAATCGGTCCGTCGCTGTACACGCGACGGTCAATCGATTCTAGGGAAACGCTGATCAATGGACCAACTTCCGAAGTTGCAGGCGAGATGGCTTCAAATTTTCTGGATGACGAAGCGAATCGGCGCTCAATTCAGTGAATTTGGCGCGTAAGCGAGCCTCCCCTGCTCGCATTTTTCATACGCATGACGGACTGCTCCCATGGACCGATCGCAACAGATTTCGCGCAATCACCAGATTCGCCAGAGCGAACAGGCTGAACAGTTGCGCGGTGTTCTTGGCCAAGCCCTTGTATCGGGTCTTGCGATGCTGAAACAGATTCTTGACGATATGAAACGGATGCTCAACCCGCGAACGGATCTGCGCCTTGGTTCGCTCGAGCGCGATCACCAGGTCCTTCAGCGCTCCTTCTTGCATCGCCTTGATCTTTCCCCGCCTGGCAGCGACGTGCCACTTCACGGCCTTGCCCGCCATTTCCTCGCGCTTGTCGACGCCAATGTAGCCCGCGTCGGCGAACACCTGCTCTTCATGCCCGTGCAGCAGGGCATGAGCTTGCGATACATCCGACACGTTGGCCGCCGTGCCAACCACACTGTGAATCAGGCCCGAGTCGGCGTCGACGCCAATGTGGGCTTTCATGCCAAAGTGCCATTCGTTGCCCTTCTTCGTTTGATGCATTTCCGGGTCACGGCTCTTCCCGGCATTCTTGGTCGACGGCGGCGCTTCAATGATCGTCGCGTCAACCAGCGTGCCTTCCTTCATCATCAGCCCACGCTCGCACAGCGAGATGCCAATCTCGTCGAACAACTTCCGTGTCAGTTCGTGTTCGATCAGCAGGCGCCGGAACTTCAACAGCGTGGTTGCATCAGGCACGTTCTCGATCGCCAGATCGATGCCGGCGAAGGCTCGCAGCGTGATGCTGTCATACAGCGCGTCTTCCAGTCCTTCGTCCGACAGTCCGTACCACTGTTGCACGAAGTAGATTCGCAGCATCCGCTCAAGGCCAATCGGCGGGCGACCTCGCGTGCCCTTCGGATAGTGCGGTTCGATGGCCGACAGCAAGCGCTGCCACGGAACGACCTTCTCCATCTCTTCCAGGAAGCGTTGGCGCCTCGTCACTCGCTTCTTGCCTGCAATTTCCGCTTCCGCGAAGCCGATCTGCCTCTTCATCGTCGTGGGTCCGTTCCGTGAGCTGTCTTCTAAACGTCCTCGGCTACGTCTGCGATGACCGCCGAGCCGAATAAATCAGCGTTTCCCTAGGAAACGCAAACTTAAGCTGACGTGAAGATTGACCCTGATTTGCCTGACCAATTCGTGCCGGATCAGCTGGCACGCGCCCGGTCAGCGGTCGATGCGCTGCTGGAAATGCGCGGGATAGCGCTCGCCGACGATCCTGATTTGCTGCAGTGCGGTCTCGATTGCGGCGATATCGCCGGCCGTCAGCATGCCCGTTCGTTCAGCGCGTCGCGCGCATCAGGATGTTCGCGAACGGCAGGCCTTCGTCGTCCTCGTCGCGCCGCGAAATTTCGTCGAAGCCGAGCCGTGCATGGAACGCGCGGGCATCGCGATTGTCGGCATACACCTCCAGATCGAGCAGCGACGCATCGAACCAGATAGACGACAGCGTGCGCAGGTCGGATGCCTCGTAGGCGCGAATCTCGATTGCCATGTTGCTTGTGTTGTTCAATGCGTCACGCCGCGCACGCTGCCCACAGCATCGCGCGCGGCACCGTATTACCGCAGGTTGGTTCTCGCCAGCTCGACGATCTCGTCGCCGCGCCCGCTGAGGATCGCGCGCAGCATGAACAGGCTGAAGCCCTTCGCATGCGCGAGTTCGATCTTCGGCGGCATCGCGAGCTCGTACTTCGACGTGACGACGTCGACGACCGCCGGCCCGTCATGCGCGAACGCCATGCGCAGCGCTTCCTCGACGTTCTCCGAATGCTCGACGCGCACGCTGAAGATGCCCGCCCCCTTCGCGATCGCCGCGAAGTCGGTCGGGCTCAGGTCGACGTTCGTGTCGAGATAGCCGGCTGCCTTCAGCTCCATCGACACGAAGCCGAGCAGGCTGTTGTTGTACACGACGATCTTGATCGGCAGCTTGAGCTGTCGCACGGTCAGCAGATCGCCGAGCAGCATCGACAGCCCGCCATCACCCGACAACGACACCACCTGCCGCCCCGGATGCGCGCCCTGTGCGCCGAGCGCCTGCGGCATCGCGTTCGCCATCGACCCGTGATTGAACGAGCCGTGCAGTTGCCGCTTGCCGTTCATCGTCAGGTAGCGCGCGGCCCACAGCGTGGGCGTGCCGACGTCGGCCGTGAAGATCGCGTCTTCCGCCGCGACTTCGTCGACGATCTTCGTCAGGTATTGCGGATGGATCGCGCGGCCCGGCGGCTCGGCCACCGCGAGATCGTCGAGGCCCTTGCGCGCGGCCGCATAGTGCTTCAGCGCGTTCTCGAGGAAGCGCCGCTGGGTCTTGCGCGTCAAGCGCGGCAGCAGCGCCGCGATCGTTTCCTTCACGGTGCCGACGAGACCGAGCGCGAGCGGCGCGCGATGGCCGAGTTGCGAGCCCTTCCAGTCAATCTGGGCAATCTTCGCGTTCGACGGATAGAACGGCCGGTACGGGAAATCCGTGCCGAGCATCAACAGCGTGTCGCACGATTCCATCGCGTGATAGCCCGAACTGAAACCGATCAGCCCCGTCATCCCGACATCGAACGGGTTATCCCATTCGACGAACGGCTTGCCGCGCAGCGCATGCACGACCGGCGCACCGAGCGTGTCGGCCAGCGCGACCACCTCGTCGTGCGCGCCCTGCGTGCCGCTGCCGCACAGCAGCGTGACCGCGTCGGATGCGTTGAGCAGCGCCGCGAGCCGGTCGAGATCGGCGTCGGCCGGCAGGATCGACGGCGGTGACGATTCGCTCCACGCGGGCGCTTCTTCCGGGCCGTCGCCGAGTGCGATGTCGCCCGGCAGCACGATCACGGCCACGCCGCGTTCCTCGATCGCGGTGCGCATCGCGCGCGCGAGCACGCGCGGGAACTGCGACGCGTTCGTCACGAGCTCCGCGAAATGGCTGCATTCGCGGAACAGCTCCTGCGGATGGGTTTCCTGGAAGTAGCCGAGGCCGATCTCGGTAGACGGAATGTGCGCGGCGATCGCGAGCACCGGCTGGTGATTGCGGTGGCAGTCGTACAACCCGTTGATCAGGTGCAGGTTGCCGGGGCCGCAGCTGCCCGCGCACACCGCGAGCCGCCCGGTCGACGCGGCATCCGCGCCGGCCGCGAACGCGGCGCTTTCCTCGTGCCGCGTATGCATCCAGCGGATCGAGCCGATCTGGCCCAGGCTGAACGACAGGCCGTTCAGGCTGTCGCCCGTCACGCCCCAGATGCGCTCGACGCCTGCTGCCGCCAGCGTCTTCGCCAGATATTCCGCCATCGTCTGTTTGGCCATGCTGTCCTCGCTCGTTGATGGGTCGTCACACGAATGAACCGGCTGCGGTGGCCGCCTGCGCCACCGAACGGATGAGCATACGCGATCGTTTCGCGCCGTGTCGTGAACGTGCAATACCCCTGCGCGCGTTGCGTTCGGTCCCTTTCGGCCGCGTCGGGTGGTTGTCACGCAAGCGACACGGACAACCGTCCGGGATCGGATGCGACATCCGTCGCCGGCGTGCAACCCGCCCTCGTCACAGCCCCAGGAACTCGAACGGCTGCGACTCGACGAACGCGCCGGTCGCGTCCCCCGCGAACGTGTGATCCTGGTTCGGCCCGAGATCGAGCTTCTTCACCTTGCCGGTGGCCGCGGAAAAATCGATCTTCTTCAGGTCGACCCAGAACGTGTTCGGCGTCAGCGCCGATTCGAAAAAATACAGCTTGCGCTGGTGGTCGTACACGGTGCGCCAGCGGGTCGACGAAATCTCCGGCTGGTCCGGCGTCGACAGGCCATACGGCACCGACACGCTGCGAATCACGCCGAACACGCTCGCGAGCGTGCGGTTCGGCTCGCCCCGCTTCGGAATCGCGTTGACGTAGAACGACGCGCGCGCGAACCGGTCGGCCGCGCGGTTGGTCCCCGGCAACATGACCGTGCCGCCGATCTGCTTCCAGTACGCATCGAGCGCGAGCTGCTGGTCGTAGGTCGGCGAATTCGTCATCACCTGATACTGCCGGCCGTGATGGATCACCTGCCGCCCGCCGATGTACTCGACGATCGCGCTGTCGCCGGACGCGTCCGACAGCGACAGGTGCAGCGTGGCCAGGCGCTCCTCACCCGGCACCTTGTCGGTGACGATCGTGAACGGCTGCTGCTCGAGTGCCGCGACGGCCTCCGCAACCGTCGCGTAGTTGTCCAGCACGAACTGCGCCCACGCGGCGATCGTCAGGCCCGGCTTGCTGCCGGCGTCGAACGCCGGATATTGCGACTCCGTCAGCCACAGCGCGTTCGCGACGAGCCCCGCTTCGTTCGCGCCGTCGGTGGTCGACACGTCGTAGCCCGTCGCGACGACCGAGCCGTATTTCGACGTCCAGCGGATCGAGTTCGGGCCGGCCTTGCCGTCGCGATGCATCCCGCGCGGCAGAATGTAGAGGTTGGTGCCGATGTCGGCCTTCCAGTCCATCGACCGTGCGGTGATCACGTTGCCGCCTTCACCGAGATAGACGAGACGCGTGCATGCATCGACGGCAGGCGCGGCGATCGACAGCGCGGCGGCCAGCCCGGCCGCGCTCAGCGCGCGCACCGCAAAACCGGAACGAACGGAAACCATGTGGTGAGCCCTCGTATCGGAAATCGTGCAGCCGCCGGGCGGCAGACCGCACCGTGCGGGGCGACTCGGCCGGACGATCGAGCGCCTCTCGCGGGTTGTTGGACAGGCATCATCGGTGCAGCAACCGGCAACGTCAAGCCGGCCGCGGCCCGGGACCGCGCGCACCGCGCCGCACCCGGCCTGCCGCACGCCGCCGCGCGTTCACAACGGCAGCGCATGCGTCGAAAGAATCTCCTTGAGCACCATGAACGAACGCACCTGCCGCACCCCCGGCAGGTACAGCAACTGCTCGGCGTGCAACCGGTTGAAGCTGTCGTTGTCACGCGTGCGCACGAGCATGAAGTAGTCGAACTCCCCCGTCACGACGTGGCATTCGATGCACCCCGACACCTTCTGCGCGGCCTGCTCGAACGCGGCGAACGCTTCCGGCGTCGAGCGGTCGAGCACGAAGCCGATCACGACCAGCATCCCCGCGCCGAGCGGCTTCGGGTCGAGCAGCGCGACGATGCCGCGGATCAGCCCCATGTCCTTCAACCGCTCGACGCGCCGCAGGCACGCCGGCGCGCTCAGCTTCACTTTCGCCGCGAGGCTCACATTGGAGATCGACGCGTCCTGCTGCAGTTGCCGCAGGATCGCGCGGTCGATGCGGTCGAGCGCCGGTGCGGTGTCGGCCGGCGATGCGCGGCTTCGATCTAATTTCATTGCGTCATCCTCCTGTTCAACGACTCCAAATTGCTTATCGCACTCTCATATCGTCGATAACGTAGGCCGTCGCAATTGATTTCGCAAGCTCATTTCTCCCGCTTCCGCCTACCATTTTTCTCGTCGGCACCCGGCCTGCCGGCCGCGCCCGAACGATTCGATTTCCCGCCCTGTCCACCGCTTTCCGGAGCCCGCCGATGAACCTGCAACGTTTTACCCGTTATCCGCTCACGTTCGGCCCGACGCCGATCCAGCCGCTCAAGCGCCTGAGCGCGCACCTCGGCGGCAAGGTCGAGCTGTACGCGAAGCGCGAGGACTGCAACAGCGGCCTCGCATTCGGCGGCAACAAGACGCGCAAGCTCGAATACCTCGTCCCCGATGCGCTCGCGCAGGGCGCGGATACGCTCGTGTCGATCGGCGGCGTGCAATCGAACCAGACGCGCCAGGTCGCGGCCGTCGCCGCGCATCTCGGGATGAAATGCGTGCTCGTGCAGGAGCACTGGGTCAACTACGAAGATCCGGTGTACGACCGGGTCGGCAACATCCAGCTGTCGCGCATGATGGGCGCGGACGTACGGCTCGTGTCCGACGGCTTCGACATCGGCATTCGCCGCAGCTGGGAAGAGGCGATGGAGAGCGTGCGGCAGGCGGGCGGCAAGCCTTACCCGATTCCGGCCGGCTGTTCCGAACATCCGCTCGGCGGGCTCGGCTTCGTCGGCTTCGCGGAAGAAGTGCGGGCGCAGGAGGCGCAACTCGGCTTCAAGTTCGACTACATCGTCGTGTGCTCGGTCACGGGCAGCACCCAGGCGGGCATGGTCGTCGGCTTCGCGGCCGACGGTCGCGCCGACCGCGTGATCGGGATCGACGCGTCGGCCACGCCCGAGCGCACGCACGAGCAGATCACGCGCATCGCGCGGCACACGGCCGAACTCGTCGATCTCGGCCGGCCGATCACTGAAGCCGACGTGGTGCTCGACACACGCTACGCCGGCCCCGAATACGGGCTGCCGAACGACGGCACGCTCGAAGCGATTCGCCTGTGCGCGCGGCTCGAAGGCATGCTGACCGATCCGGTGTACGAGGGGAAATCGATGCACGGGATGATCGACAAGGTGCGGCTCGGCGAATTCGAGCCGGGGTCGAAAGTGCTGTATGCGCATCTCGGCGGCGTGCCGGCGTTGAGCGCATACAGCGAGATCTTCCGGAACGGGTGACAACGTCGGCCGGAGCCGCGATACGCGCCGACCGCACCGGTTCCGGGTTTCCGTCGAACCGGTGCAACACGCGCCCGGTTCGACTTTGCACGCGGCCTAGCGCAGTTCCTTCATCTCGATGTCGCCGTAATAGATCGTCCGCTCGGTCACGTCGGACGGGCGGGTCTTCCACCACCATTTGTAGAGGCCGAGCTTGAAGTAGGCGTCGCGGTCGCCCGGATAGGCATTGGGAACGCCCGCGACGTGCACGACGCGTTTGCCATTCCGGTACACCTCGGTCAGCGCGTCGGCGCCGCTGCCATCCGGCCGGTACCGCAACACCCACGATACCGGCTGCCCCTTGTCCGCCGCCGGGTCGCCGAACGCGAACGACTGGCTCGGCGTGCCCGGCGCACCGCGCACGTCCACTTCGTATTTCCCGTCGTTCAGCAGCAGCGCGAACGGCGGCGACCCGTCGCTGCCGCCCTGGTGCAGTTGCGCGATGAGTTCGGGCTGCCGGGAATCGAACCGGTAATCGGCAGGGATCTCCGTCGACCAGCTCACTTCATAGTCGTGGCCGTTGATGAAGCGAAACACCGGGGCGAAACTGACCTCCGAGCGCGGCGTCCCGCTCGCCACGCCGCTGAAGTCCTGCGAGCGGCGCATCGTCACCTTCAGCAATGCGCCGCGAATGCCGGCAATCGTGATGTTCTGCGGCGCCGGCTCCTGCAGCCGAAGCCGCGGATCGATCCCGCTCGCCCAGTCCGATCGATAGAACGCCATTTCGTTGCGCGCGCCGCTTTCCGGGCTCGCCTGACACACAGATGCCGCGAACATGCACGCGGCGACCACTGCTCTACTGCGCATTGCCTCCTCCCATTCGCCGGAACGACCGGCACACGAACGCATAAGCCAGCATCGCAAGAAACCGGGTGTTGGTCGACAGATAGCGCTTCCACATCCTCCCCGGTTCCTGGATCACGCGGAACGCCCATTCCAGGCCGCTGCGCTGCATCCACGGCGGTGCCCGCTTCACCTTCCCCGCCACCACGTCGAACGTCCCGCCGACACCCATCACGAAATCGACGCCCAGCTGCGATTTCCAGCGATTGATGAAGTTCTCCTTGTACGGCGACGTGATCGCGACGAACAGCAGCCGTGCGCCCGAGCGGCGGATATCGTCCACGACCGCCTGTTCGTCATCCTGAAAATAGCCATGGTGATACCCGGCAATCGGCAATCGCGGATAGCGCGCGGCGGCCACCTCGACTACCTGCTCCACGACCGCCTGCGTCGCGCCGAGCAGAAAGACCGGCAGCCCTTTCGTTGCGGCCAGCGCCAGCAGCCGCTCGAAGAGATCGACGCCCGCGACGCGCTCCGGCACCGGGATGCCGAGCAGCCGTGCGCCCCAGACCACCCCCATGCCGTCGACGTTGACGATGTCGCATTCCCGGACCGACGCGGCAAGCGCCGCATCGCGCTGCAGGTTGACGATCTTCGCGACGTTGACGACGACATGCTGCGTGAAGCGCCGCGCCTCCACTCTCGCGTCGATCCAGTCCACCGTCTCGTCCATCGACACCAGATGGATCGGACATGAAAAGAATTCAGCCTGGTTCATTGCGTGACCTCGCCATCAGGTTTGTCGGAATCCGCACCCTCGCCGACGAATCGGGACGGCCGATGAAGCGATGCATACAACGTCTTCAACTTCGCCGATACCTCCGCGGAAAAATAGCCGAGCGCGGCCAGCCGCGCGCGCCCGTCGGATCGCGTGCCATTCTTCAGCACGTCGGCGAGCTCGTGGGTAAGGCGGCCTGCGTCGTGGTCGAACACCACCATGCCCGGCGACACCCCGTCGAGCAGGTGCCGCACGTTGCCGACATCGACCGACACGACCGGCAGGCCGAGCGCCATCGCTTCCTTGACCGATTGAGGCGATCCTTCCCGGGTCGATGTCATCAGCAGGCAAGCGGCGCGCGCGAGCAGGTCGCGCACCTCGCCGCGATCGAGTCCGTCGATGTGCCGCTCCTGCACCTCGATGCCGTGCTGCGCCGAAAGCTGCCGCAACACCTGCGCAAACAGCGGATAGTTCTTTTCCGGCCGCTTCGGCGACGACGGGAAGACGACGATCGGCGCCGTGGATTCCGTGCGTGCATCGTCGCGATGCGCGAAAAAGACCGTCTCGTCGACGGCACACGGAATCGTCTCGCAGCGGCGCCGCCGCCCGCGCAGGCGCGCCGAAATTTCCGCGCTCACGCCGATGCACGCATGCGCGAAGCAGGCCATCGATTTCGACACCGCGCGCATCCACAGCGGGCCGAGGATGTCCGTGCCGTGGAACGTGATGACGACCCGTGCCCGCGTGAACAACCGCACCAGCGGCGCGGAGCACGCGCTCAGGCCGAAGTGGTAATGCACGACGTCGTACCGGCCCGCTCGGGCCGCCTTCCAGACGTGCCCGATCGATCGCAGGTACTCGCGCCTGTCGCGATACCCTTCGATGACGAGCACGTCGACCGTGCAGCCGCCGGAACGCCGCAGCGCCTCGACCTGCTCGGTGACGAACACGCCTTGCCACGGGCTCGCGTGATTGCTGCCGAGATACATGTTCGTGACGACGAGAATTTTCATGAGCGGACCTCCATCGCACCGCCGCGAGACGCCGGGGCGGCGCCCGGCCGCCCCCAGGAAAACGCGTACATGGCCAGCAGCGCGGAAAACACGTAAGACGGCGACACCAACGCCATCGAGAAGATGTTGTCGAAGCAGAACGCGCCGACGATGTAGAACCAGACGGCCGGCTTGCGCCGCCGCTGTCCGTAGAACAGCACGAAACCCAGCCATGCGATCGCGCCGAATACGCCCATCTCGACGAACAGGTGCGGATAGAACGTGTCGGTGGTCTTCAACAGCCCGCCGAGCCCGTACCAGTCGAAGTGATAGGCCTGGTAAAGCGGCGACGAGAAGCGCACCGACGCGGGGCCGCCGAAGCTGCCGAGCCCTTCGCCGAGCAGGTTGCCGTCGAGGATCGACTCGACCATCACGCGATAGGATTCGGCGCGCGCCGAATTGCCGGCAACGACGTAGAACAGGATCTTCGCCATCCCGACCTTAAACAGCGAATCGAGCATGCCGATCGCCATCAGCACGAGCATCGTGCCCGCGATCCCGGCGGCAACCAGCCACGCGCGAACGTCCCTGACGTTTCTCACGAACGGATAGAACGCCAGCGCCGCGAACAGCTTGAACGAGAAGCCGAGCAGCCCGAAGAACAGGAAGCCCCACGAAGCGATCGCCGCGCGACGGCTGCTCCAGTACCAGCGGCACAGCAGGAACGCGCAGAAATTGATGAAGCTGAATTCGGAAAAGAACCCCATCCACCCCTGCGCGCGCAGGAACAGGCCCGAGTCGATCCGCACCGGCATCAACAGCGGCAATCCGGTTGCATACGACACGTAGAAATACAGCTGGAACAGATCGTTGCTCACGACCACGGCGATGAAGGTCTTGACGAGCACGTCGAGCCGGTCGCGGTACGGGAAGATCGCCACCGTGATCGCGACCGGGAAGAGGAAGCGGACGAGTTCCTCGCCCCCCGCGCGTGCGTCGAACGTCAACAGCATCCCGATGCAGAGCGACACGGCGATCGGAAGCGCGACGCCGGCGAGCCGGTGCACGCGCGGACGCAGCAGGATCGCCGCGAACACCAGGCCGAACGCGCCCATTTTCACGAGGGGAGAACGATCGTCGTCGAGCGTGAGCAGCGTGTCGCTCACACAAAACAGGACGAACGCGAGCGCCAGCAGGCCGGCACCGAGACTGGCCACCCGCGATCGACGGCACGGCACGACCGCCGCTGCCCGATTCGCCGCGTTCATGGACGCGCTCCCGACGACGCCGGCACCGGCCGCCTCTCCGTCCGATCCGCGGCCCCGATCGATTCCGTGTACGCGGCGCACACGCGGCGCGCCTGCATCGCGACGATCGCGTTGCGGAGCAGCGTCACGGCCACCGCGGCCGCCAGCATGCAGAAGAACCCGGCTTCGCCGCCCACCGCAACGCTGCCGCCGAACAGCACGATGAACAGCGCCGAGGTGCCGATATTGATACGCACGGTGGCCGCGCTCTGCTCGAACGCCATCATCACGTTGCTGCTCACGACGCCGAGCACGCCGGCCGCGCACTGGATCGCCAGCAGCACGCCGCCCGCGAGCGCCATGTACGCGCCGCTGCCGTTCAGCCCGTAGTGCCAGGTCAGCCCGGCCACCATCGCGAGGTTCGCGACAAACACGACCAGGTTCGACAGGTCGATGTTGCGCCGCATCGCGCCCAACGTCGCATCGAGCGGCACCTGGTCCTTCTTCCGCTTCACGAGATCGGGCAATTGCGCGAGCGAGATCGCGCGCGGCAACAGGTTGCCGACCGCCGTCACCGACGAGAACAGCGACAGCATCCCCGCGAACGACGCGCCGCACATCGCCTTCGCCGCCGGCACGATCGCGAGCGCGATGCCGCCGGACAGGAAATTGGTCAGTCCGAACTGCAGCCCCTTCACGTCGATGCGCATCGACACCGTGCGACGGGCGGGCGCGCCGATCGCGACGAACATCGCGACGCCCACCCCGATCAGCGCGACGGCGAGACACAGCGACGCGGAATAGTCGAGCCGCGTGCCGGCCTGGAGCAGCGCGCACGATCCCGCGATCAGCACGCAGTCGAACGCGATCGTGATCCGGTAGCGGCGATATGACACGAAGAAATGCCGTGCGAGCTGATACACGGTCCAGCCCCACATCAGCGCGACCACGCCGCCGACGTCGAACGCGACGAGACCGGACGCGGACACCAGCACGCACGCGAGCGTCGCGACCACGGTCGTCCATCCCGCCATCGCCACCAGCGAATAGAACGCGCCACGAGCCGCCTGCCGCCCGTCGCTCGCCGGCACGCGCACCAGGATCAGCGTCGCCCAGCCGATGGCCGTGAAGAAGGCGATCATCTGCGCGACCGCCAGATTGGCCGCGGCGTGCCCCAGTTCGTCCAGCGAATAGATCCGCTGAACGACCCAGAACGTCAGCACGCGATAAAGGCCGGGCGCCCCGGTACAGGCGAGCGCTTCAAGACGGCCCAGCAGCTTTCCGGCATCGGCGTTTCGCAACATGACGTTCGTGCCCGGACCGTTAGCCGCGCGCCAGCACGCCGCGTGTGTCGATCACGACACGGGCTTGCAACCGCACCGGGTCCATGCGCCGGAAGGGCGCGTGATCGACGAGGATGACGATCACGTCGGCTTCGGCCAGCGCGGTGTTCAGGTCGCACAGCCGCACCCGTCCTTCGAGCGAGGCCGGCAACACGGCGATGTTGGGCTCGACGACCAGCAGCGTCGCATCGACGTGCTCGGCCAGCGCTTCGACGATCGCCGTCGCCGGGCTCTCGCGCAGATCGTCGATATCCGCCTTGAACGCGAGACCGAGACACGCGATCACCGGCTCGCGGAACCGGCTCGCCGCCTGCCGCACGCGCTCGTAGACGAAATGCGGCTTCGCGTCGTTCACGTTGCGCGCGGTGCGGATCAACCGTGCATGCTCCGGCGCCGAATCGACGATGAACCACGGATCGACCGCGATGCAATGCCCGCCGACGCCCGGCCCCGGCTGCAGCACGCTGACGCGCGGATGGCGGTTCGCCAGCCGGATCAATTCCCACACGTTGATGTCGAGCTGGTCGCAGATCACCGACAGTTCGTTCGCGAACGCGATGTTCACGTCGCGGAACGCGTTCTCGGTGAGCTTGCACATCTCGGCCGTGCGCGCGTCGGTCAGGATGCATTCGCCGCGCACGAACACCGCGTACAGCGCCTGCGCGCGCTCGCCGCATTTGCGCGTCATCCCGCCGATCACGCGGTCGTTCTCCACGAGTTCGCGCACCACATGGCCCGGCAGCACGCGTTCGGGGCAATGGGCGATACGGATGTCCGACCGCTCGCCGGCCTGTTGCGGGAACGTCAGGTCCGGGCGCTGCTCGGCGAGCCATGCGGCCATCCGTTCGGTCGCGCCGACCGGCGAAGTCGACTCCAGCACCACCAGGTCGCCCTTCTTCAGCACCGGCGCGATCGACCGGCACGCGGCCTCGATATAGCTCAGGTCCGGTTTGTTGCCGTCTGCGAACGGCGTCGGCACCGCGATCAGGAACGCGTCGGCCGGCTCGGGCACCGTCGTCGCGCGCAGGTAGCCCTGCGTCACGGCCGCCTGCACGAGCATGTCCAGTTCGGGCTCGACGATATGGATCCGGCCGCGATTGATCGTGTCGACCGCGTGTTGCGACACGTCGACGCCGACCACGCTCTTGCGACGCGCGGCGAACGCCGCTGCGGTGGGCAGGCCGATATAGCCCAGCCCGATGACGGAAACGGTTTCGAATGACATGAATGGGGTTCTCCAGACTCGGGGATTCAGCAGGGCGAACCGGCCAGATACGCCGGCCCTTGCGTCACGACCGGCGGCGCGACGAGCAGATCGGCAATCCGCTCGCTCGCGCGGCCGTCGCCATACGGGTTGTGCGCGCGGCTCATCGCGCGATAGGCGCGGCCGTCCTCCCACAGCTCGACCACCGCGCCGACCAGGCGCTCGACCTCGGTGCCGACCAGCCGCACCGTGCCGGCCGCGACGGCTTCCGGCCGCTCGGTGGTGTCGCGCATCACGAGCACCGGCTTGCCGAGCGACGGCGCCTCCTCCTGGATGCCGCCGGAATCGGTCAGGATCAGCCACGCGCGGCTCATCAGGTAGACGAACGGCACATACTCCTGCGGCTCGATCAGCACCACGTTGCCGATATCGCCGAGCAGCCGCGTGACGGGTTCGCGTACGTTCGGGTTCAGGTGCATCGGGTAGACGATCCGGCACTCCGGATAGCGCTTCGCGATCGTCGCGAGCGCTTCGCAGATCTGCTCGAAGCCGCGGCCGAAGTTCTCGCGACGGTGGCCCGTGACGAGGATCATGCGACGCTCGTCGTCGACGAACGGGAAGCGCCTGCGCATCTGCTGCGCCAGCGCCCGATCGCGCGTCAGGCGCCGGGTGACCGTCAGCAGCGCATCGATCACCGTGTTGCCGGTCACATGGATGCGCCCGGCAGCAACGCCTTCGGCCAGCAGGTTGGCGCGCGAGGTTTCCGTCGGCGCGAAGTGATGCAGCGCGAGCGCACCCGTCACCTTCCGGTTGGCCTCTTCCGGCCACGGCGAATACAGGTTGCCGGTGCGCAGGCCGGCTTCCACGTGACCGACCGGAACGCGCCGGTAGTACGCGGCGAGCGTCGCGCCGAGCGTCGTGGTCGTATCGCCGTGCACGAGGACGAGATCCGGCCGGAACGATTCCAGCACCGGGTCGAGCGCATTGAGGATGTGCCCGGTCAGGCCGCCGAGCGTCTGCCCGGCGCGCATCAGGTCGAGATCGAAATCCGGCACGATGTCGAACAGGTCGAGCACCTGGTCGAGCATCTGGCGATGCTGCGCCGTCACGCAGACGCCGCAGCGCACGCCTTCGCGGGCTCGCAGCGCATGGACGAGCGGTGCCATCTTGATGGCTTCCGGACGCGTGCCGAAGGTAACGAGAATGTTTTCGTGGTGATGGGTCATCGGGTTCTCCGTCGGCGGATCGTGCGATCCGCGGCGGTGTGCGAATCGGCGCCGTCGTAGGCATAAGCGCCGTAGTTGCCGTACTGCGCGGAGCGCAGCCCCGGCCGGAAGCCGTTGAACACGACGGCGGTCGTGCTCGCGCCGGCGCGTTCGATCCGTTTCGCCGATTCGAGCAGTTCGCCCGTGGTCGTCACGCCGGAGCGCGCGGCGAGCAGGATCGTTTCGGCGTGCGCGGCGAGCACGACGGCGTCCGTCACGGGCAGCAGCGGCGGCGCGTCGAGCAGCACGATGTCGTAATCGCGCGCCACGTGCGCCAGCACCGCCGCAAGACGATCCGACGACAACAATTCGACCGGCCGCTCGGTGCGCGGGCCGGCCGGCAGCAAATCGACGTTCGGCGCGGCGTCGCGCACGATCGCGTCATCGGCGCTCACGCCGCCGCGCAGGACCGTCGACAGGCCAACATCCGGCCGCACGCCGAAGCGCTTCGCCAGCTCGCCGCGCCGCAGGTCGCCATCGATCAGCAGCACGCGCTGGTTCGACTGCCCGAGCAAGGCCGCGACGTTGGCCGACAAGAACGACTTCCCGACGTCCGCCGACGGCCCCGTGATCAGCACACGGTTGTCTTCGGGACGGTCCGTCAGATGGAATCTCAGCGCCGTGCACAGGCTGCGCAGCGCCTCGACGGCGGGGTCGTTCGGCCGCGCCAGCGACAGGACCCGGGCGCCGCCATCCGCGGCCGCGTCGCGTTGCGCGAACCGGCGTTGCGCCGCGCTGTACGGAATCGTCGCCATCACGTTCAGGTTCGTTTCCCGTTCGACTTGCGCCGGATCGGTCGTGCCGCCGAACAGCACGGCACGGCCGATCACGCCGCACGTGCCGAGCACGAGCCCGATCAGCGCCGCGATCACCGTGACCAGCGCCGGCTTCGGCCGCACGGGCTCGTCCGGCACGATCGCGCGATCGATCACGCGCACGTTGCCGATCTTGCTCGCGGTCGCGAGCCGCAGCTGCTGGATGCTGTTCAGCAAGCCGACGTAGATCTCGGTCTGCACGGTGACGTCGCGGCGCAGGCGCACGACGTTGCGCTGCGCGTCGGGCAAGCGCCGGATCGTGTCGTTGAGCATCCCGATCTGCGCTTTGGCGGCCTCGATCTGCCGGTCGATCGCCGCCCTTTCCGGGTGAGCCGGCGTCAGCGTCGACGCCAGCACGAGCCGCTTCTGCTCGAGTTCGAACAGCGACGTCTGCGCGGCCGTCGATTGCGTCAGCATCGCCTTCGCCTGCTCCGTCAGATCCACGATTTCATGGCGGGCCTGGTAGGTGTTGAGGCGATCCTCGGCCGCGCGCAACTCGCGCTCCACCGTCGGCACCTGATCGCTCAGGAACGCCAGCGACTTCTCGGCGGTGGCCGCCTTGCGGTTCGCGTTCTGCCGCACGTAGTTGTCGGCGATCGCATTCAGCACCGCGGCCGCCCGCACCGGATCGCGGCTTTCGTACGACACGCCGATCACGCCCGACTGATCCTTGCCGCGGTTCGCAATCGTCAGCTTCTTCTGCAATTCGGCGAGCACGACCTGCTTCGAGTCCGCCCTCACGACGAACTGCGCGCCTGCCGCGGCCTCGATGCCGGACACCTGCAGTGTCACTTCGCCGGCGGCCGTCGCCACGCGCAGCGGCTCGCCGAGCGCGCCTTCCACACTGCCGAGACCGGCGCCCGACAGGCGATAACGCCCGTCGCCCAGCGACGTGACGATGAAGGTTCGTTCCAGAAACGCGCGCGGCACGTCGAACGCCGAAACGTCGATGCGCTCGTCACCCCAGACGAACCCGCCGGCACCGAACAGGCCGGGCGTCGACAGCCCGCGATTGAAGCGCGCGACGATGACGCCGAGCACGGGCACGCGGCGCGGCCGGGCCTCGATGTACAGGTGCTGAAGATCGACGACCGGTTCGGTCACGAGCCGCGAGCGCAGGATTTCCATTTCGCCGTCGTCGGTCGACTTCACGTCGAACAGCGCGCCGAGGCCGCCGACCAGTCCGCCCTCCGCCATGCTGCGCAGGTCGGAGCCGCCGCTTTCCACCTGCACGGCGATGTCCGCCCGGTAGACCGGCTTCGCGACGAGCGCGTAGGCGCCACCGAGCGCGGCACATGCGGCCGTCGTCGCGGCGATGCACCTCGCGTGCCTGATCAGTATGTCGAGCAGGCCCCGCACATCGAGCTCGTCGACGTCGCGCGAGAAAGGTTGATGTGGATTCGATGCGTTCATATGAGACTCACTGCAAGTGTTCCGGTGCGTCCGCACCGGTGTCCGGATGTCGCGGCCGGTTTCGGTCGAGGCTGGCGATCCTGGCGACCCAATCGGCGACGCCGTGCTCGATCAGCGTGGCCGCGTAGTCGTATACATGGCGACTTCGGCGGTACGGATCCGGCACGTCGATCAGGTAACGCTCGGCAAGGCGATACACGCGGCCGCGCGTCATCGGGTACGTTCGCTCGATCAGCTCGCGATGCGCGATCTCCATGACGAGAATCAGGTCGGCCCACCGGCAGACCCGGTCGTCCACGCGCCGGGCCCGATGCGCGGACAGGTCGAGACCGCGCCCGGTCAGCAGTTCGTTCATCACCGGGTCGATTGCCGTCCCGCCGATCGCCGCGATGCCGGCCGACTCGATCGTGCGGCCGGGCAGTTCGCGCGCGAGCAGCGCCTGCGCGGCCGGGCTTCGGCAAAGGTTGCCGGTACACACCACCAGGATTCGTTTCATCATTTCGTGACGATTGCGGCGGTCAGGCCCGCATTGATGGCCGGCAGCAGTTGCGCGAGCACGCGGCCGAAACGCGCGAGCTTCGTGCTGTCGACGTACACGACGTCGCGCGGCCGGAGTTCGAATTCGTTGGCGAGCACCATCGACACCGGCGACCGGCCGTCGAGATGGAATACTTGCGCCTGCCGGTCCGCGCCGGCACGAATCACATAGGTCTGCTTCGGATTGGCCGTGCTCTGGTTCACGCTGCCGGCCTGCGACAACGCGTCGGCCAGCGTCAGGCGGCCGTTGCGCAACGGCAGCGCAGTCGTCGGCTTGTTGACCTCACCCATCACGTACACGCCGGACTGATCGCGCGCGCCGACCTGCAGCAGGTCGCCGTTGCGCAGCACGATGCGCGCCGGATCGAGACGCTCGCGAATCAGCCCCGGCAGATCGACCGGATAGGCTGTGCCGTCACGCACGAGCGTCATGCGTCCCTGATCGGCGTCGGCCGTGAAGCCGCCCGCCCGCGTGACGGCCTCGAGCAGCGTCATCGGCACGTCGTTGAGCGGCTGCGCGCCCGGCGCATGCACTTCGCCGTCGATATAGACGCGATTCGCGCGATACGACGCGACGCGCACCGTCAACTGCGGCGCGACGAACCATGTCGAGAGCCGCGTCCGCAGCGCGGCTTGAATATCGCTCGTGCTCATGCCGGCGACATGCAGTTCGCCCACGTAAGGAAACGCCAGGTTGCCCGCCTGATCGACGACGAATCCCGTCGGCGGATCAGCCGGACGTACCGTCTGGTTGCCCGGGTTGCCTTGTGCCGCAGCCAGTTCGGGGTGATCCCACACGGTAATCTGCAGCACATCGCCCGCGCCGATCGCGTAAGGAGCCGGCTCGCCAAACAGCACCGCTCGCGCCCGTTCGTCCTCGACCCGTGCATCGCGTCGCTGGGCCGCGATCAACGCGCCGTCGATCGAATCGATCGGCACCTGCGCCGTCTCACGCGAAACCGGCTCGCGCGGCGGCTGGCCGAGCGATGCGGCATCGATGCGATGCAATGACACCGTCAGGCCGTTTTCCCGCGCCTGTGTCGCGATGCCGCCGTCAGGCGCTGCATCGTGCGTGACGTTCATGTGCATGCCCGGCTCGACCGCGCAGGCCGACAACAGCGCGACGGACAAGGCCGTCAGCGCCGGTCGCATGCCGCGCGCCCATGAGCGGGTTCGTTTTCCTGTTTCCATTCCTGTTATCCAAGCCGCGTGCGTCGACGCGTCATTCAGTAAGCGTTGCGATGGGTGAACCCGCACAGAACGGTCGCCGCCACGATCCGCATGTCGAGCGAGAACGACCAGTTGTTCAGGTAGTAGAGGTCGTGCTCGACCCGCTTCTGCATCTTCTCGACGCGATCCGTCTCGCCCCGATGCCCGTTGACCTGTGCCCAGCCCGTGATGCCCGGCTTGATCCGGTAACGCTGGATGTAGCCGTCGACCCGGTGCCGGTAGAAACGGTCGTGCTCCACCGCATGCGGACGCGGTCCGACCACCGACATGTCGCCCTTCAGCACGTTCAGGAACTGCGGCAATTCGTCGAGGCTCGTCCTGCGCAGCAGTGCGCCGATGCGCGTGATGCGCGGATCGCCGCGCGTCGCCTGGCGCACTTCGCCGGGCGCGCCCGTGTCGTGCACGCGCATCGTCCTGAACTTGTAGATCGTGAAAATGCGTCCGTAAGCGCCGCGGCGCTGCTGCCGGAACAGCACCGGCCCCGGCGACGAGCACTTCACCGCGATCGCGATCGCGCCCATCGCCGGCGCGATCGCGATCAGCGCCAACACCGCAAACACCCGGTCGAACACTGCCTTGGCCGCGAGCGCCTGCGCCGACAGCGGCGACGCGACCAGATCCAGCGCGCGGCCGCGACGCGTGCCATTCGGATGAAGCGGCGTCACGCCCGCCAGATCCGGCATGAACCGGATGTCGACGAGATCCGCATCGAACGCGCGGACGATCGCGCCGATGCGATCGGCTTCCGACAGCGGCAGGACGATCCAGACCTCCCCGACCTGCATGCGGCGCACGCATTCGACGAACGATCCAAGATCGCGATGAATTTCCGTGTCGCCCGTCCCGCGAACCGAAGCGTCTTCGGACAGGTCGAGAATCGCAGCCATCGGAAACAAGGCCATGCCGTTACGGGTGTCGCGGCCGACAAGCGCCAGGCAGCGTTCGCGGTGCCCGACGAGCGCGAACGGTTTGCGGCGCGCGTTTCGCACCGCTGCGCGGACATCGAGCCAGCGCCACACTGCCTGCGACGCGACCAGCGCGACCGCCGACAACGCGAACCAGCCGACCACCCAGCCGAGCGTGGCGCCGGACTGTGCATCGAACGCGACGACGGCTGCCGCGCCGACACACAGCGCGACGCCAAAGCCGGCCGGCGCCAGCCACACGCGGCGCCACGGCATTCGCCGCCCGCGCACGCCGTACAGGCCGACCAACGGAAACAGAACCAGTACGCACACCAGCGCAATCGCGATCAGCAATGCGTCCGATGTCGAGTAGGGCGATTCGCCGAGCCAGCTTTTCGCCGCCCATGCGGTGCCGGCAAGCAGGCCGGCATCCGCCAGCCGGAACCAGGACACCTTCCCGCGAACGGCCGGCCCGTAGCTTGCGCGATCAAATGAGTGCATAACGTCTGATCGGCCATCCGTTCCGAACGCACGACGACGCGACGACGACATGCGCTCATGCCGCCCGGCCGCACCGGCACGAATCAGCCGTCGATTCGGTTGGAAGCCTTATCCTATTATTTAGCAATGCGAAGTTCATTCTTTTGACAACGACCTTCGATCAACGTCCCAAATTGTTAAATAATGGGTCTAAACATCTCGATCCGGTCGCACTGAAATGACTTCCCTAACCCGCTAATCACCGGGTCACTTCTATTAAATTCGATGCATGACTGGATACTGCCATCGCGCCCCCTTGATTTGAATCGGACATGTCCTAAAGAAATTGATATAGGAACAAGTCTTGTCCTATTTATAGAGGCGTGGAATTTTCTAGTTAAAAAGTCGGTAGCAGTCAATCCCTCGCATGACCCTGCCCCTGCGACCCACCAAGCGCGCCTTCCGTATCGCGTCCCGCATGCACCGACGCAGCGCGGATACTGACATGTCGCGGTGAGTCGTATCGCGAGCCGTTAAAAATCCGACAAAAACGATCTGTAAAAATGTCCGATTAGGACTTGTTCAATTTCCAATCCAGAAAGCGTTTCGTAACATCCATCCATTCAGAACATCCGGTTCTCGATCGGTTATTCGGATCGAACGCCAACACGATCGAGGTGGAAGATCCGCTCCATGTGCTGCATCGCTCGTCCATTCCCCACCCGCGAATTCCGCCGCATGACCGGCTCGCTCCACCGTAGCGTCCGACATCGCGCGCACATGCCGCATCTGCCATTCCACGCACCGATCGGCACACCCCGGCTCACCCGGCCCCTTCCCGCTCGGAAAGAATCCGCCTCGCATGTACTTGCGCCATATACACGCCCGCGCTCGGCCCGGTCGCTCGCGGGTGCCGGCAGCGTGTATCGAGCCGAGCCGGATTGACGCGCATCGCCCGACGGTCGCTGAGGCCGACACGGGCAGAAAGTCTGGCGGCTCGCCGCCAGCCGCAACGCGGAACACTTGTTCGGCGTCAATGCATGCATTCATCAGGCATGCGAATCACCTTTTCAAGGTGAAGCCCCAACCAAGAGGAAATGAACACGATGAACAAGACCTACGCCCTGGTATGGAACAGCGCCCAGCGCTGCTGGACCGCGGTCGGGGAAACCGCGCGTCGCCGCGGCAAGTCCGCCGGCGGCAAGCACGCCGCCGTAGCCGCCATCTCCCTGCTCGGCTTCGCCGCCCTGCCCGCCTTCGCGCTGCCCTCCGGCGAATCCGTCACCTCCGGCAAGGCCGACTTCGTCCGCTCCGACGACGGCCGAACCATGAACATCAACCAGCACACCGACAAGCTCGTCACCAACTGGCAGGACTTCAGCATCGCCGGCGGCGAACGCGTGTCGTTCCACCAGCCCGACAGCCAGTCCCTCGCGCTGAACCGCGTGATCGGCGCAACCGGCAGCCGCATCGACGGCAACCTCTCCGCCAACGGCCGCGTCTTCCTCGTCAACCCCAACGGCGTGATGTTCGGCGGCGGCGCACAGGTCAACGTCGGCGGCCTCGTCGCCTCCACCCAGAACCTGTCGGATGCCGATTTCCTCGCCGGCAACTATCGCTTCTCCGGCTCGTCCGCCGCATCCGTCGTCAACAGCGGCACCATCACCGCCGCCGATGGCGGCAGCGTCGCGCTGCTCGGCGCGCGCGTCGCCAACAACGGCACGATCCAGGCGAAGCTCGGCCGCGTCGCACTCGGCGCGGGCAATGCATTCGCCGTCAACTTCGACGGCAACGGCCTGCTGAACCTGCAGGTCGAGCACGGCGCGGTCGATGCACTGGCGTCCAACGGCGGCCTGCTGAAGGCCGACGGCGGCGCAGTGCTGATGACCGCTCGTGCAGCCGGCAACCTGCTCGACGCGGTGGTCAACAATTCCGGCACGATCGAGGCGCGCGGCCTGAACGCGAGCGGCGGCAAGATCACGCTCGACGGCGGCACCGTGCAGGTCGGCGGCAAGCTCGACGTCAGCGCCGCCGAAGCCGGTGCACCCGCCGGCTCGGTCCTTACGCGCGGCGAAAGCGTAAACGTGGCGTACGACACGACGGTCGATACCCGCGCGGGCAACGCCGCCGGCACCTGGACCCTCGAAGCGGCCAACGCCAGCGTCGACACCCATGCCGGTTCGATCACTGCGGATACGCTCGCGCGCAACCTCGGCACCACGAATGTTGCGCTGACCAATACCCGCAACGATCTGACGGTCAGCGGCGCGGTCACGTGGAGCAGCGACAACGCGTTGACGCTGACGTCGAAGAGCGGCAGCGTGAATCTGAACAGGGCACTGTCGGCCTCGGGCACGGACGCGAGCCTCGCCGTCAACGCGGCGGACCGGATCAACGTGGGCGACACCGTGAAGCTCACCGGTCGCAATGCGCATCTCGAACTGAACTCGACGAACGGCTACTCGCTCCAGAACGCTCGCGCCGTCTTCACGCTGTCGGGTGACAACGCGTCCTTCCGCTCGAACGGCGAGGACTACAAGGTCCTGCATACGCTCGCCGACCTGCGCAACGTCGATACCGACCTGAACGGCCGCTACGTGCTCGGCAACGGCATCGACGGCATGAATGCCGGCTTCCACAGCATCGGCGGCAACGATGCGTTCTCCGGCAAATTCGACGGCCTCGGCAACGTCATCAGCCAGCTGTCGATCTCCAACCCCTTCGGGAGCCACGTCGGTCTGTTCGCCGCCAACTCCGGCACGCTGTCGCACATCGTGCTGCGCGACATCACGACCACGGGCACCTGGCGAGACGGCGCCTCCTTGTCGATCGGCACGCTGGTCGGCCTCAATCGCGGCACGATTTCGAACGTCACGGCCGGTGGTGTGACCGTCTCGGCCAACGGAAAGGCCATCATCGGCGGGCTGGTCGGCACGAACGACGGCGGCACGATCGATCAGGTCTCGGTCGCGGGACACATCAACGGCGACGACCAGACCGTCTTGATCGGCGGGCTCGTCGGAGAGAACCGCGCGTTGTCGGCGCGCATCAGCGACAGCCACGCCTACGTGCAGATCAACACGAATTCGAAGGGTCCTACCGGCGGTCTCGTGGGCCGGAACGACGGCATCATCGAAAACTCGTCGGCCAACGACCGCATCACGTCGACCGCCAGCGGTGCAACGGTCGGCGGTCTCGCCGGCATCAACAACGGTGTGATCCGCACGTCGTCCGCCGACACGGCCTTGAAAACGAGCGGCCAGACGACCGTGGGTGGGCTGGTGGGCGTCAATGCGGGCACGCTCGAAAACGTCAGCGCATCGAGCAGCATCGTGCACACGGGCGCGCGGGGCTTCGTGGGCGGACTGGTCGGCCAAAACCAGGGAGACGTCGTCAACGCCAGTGCAGAGGGCAAGATCGACGGCGGCGACGACGCCACCGTCGGCGGCCTGATTGGCGTCAACCGCGGCAACATCAGCGCGTCACGAGCGAGCGTGGATGTGACGGCCGGCGACAACAGCAAGGTCGGCGGACTCGTTGGACTGTTGGATGAAGGCGGCAAGGTCGAGTCCTCCACCGCCAGCGGCACCGTGAAGGGTGGCAAGGGCAGCCTCGTCGGCGACCTGATCGGCGCGACCTTCGAGCAGGGCCAGGATCCGGTGCCGGAAGAGGTTACTCCGCCGGAAGAGGTCACCCCACCGGAAGAGGTCATCCCGCCGGAAGAGGTCACGCCGCCGGAAGAAGTTACCCCGCCGGAAGAGGTCACCCCACCGGAAGAGGTCACCCCACCGGAAGAGGTTACTCCGCCGGAAGAGGTCACCCCGCCGGAAGAGGTTACTCCGCCGGAAGAGGTCACTCCGCCGGAAGAGGTCACTCCGCCGGAAGGGGTCACTCCGCCGGAAGAAGTCACCCCGCCGGAAGAAGTTACCCCGCCGGAAGAGGTCACCCCACCGGAAGAGGTTACTCCGCCGGAAGAGGTTACTCCGCCGGAAGAGGTCACGCCGCCGGAAGAGGTCACGCCGCCGGAAGAAGTTACCCCGCCGGAAGAGGTTACTCCGCCGGAAGAAGTCACCCCGCCGGAAGAGGTCACTCCGCCGGAAGAGGTCACCCCGCCGGAAGAGGTTACTCCGCCGGAAGAGGTTACTCCGCCGGAAGAAGTCACCCCGCCGGAAGAGGTCACTCCGCCGGAAGAGGTCACCCCGCCGGAAGAGGTCACTCCGCCGGAAGAAGTCACCCCACCGGAAGAAGTCACCCCACCGGAAGAGGTTACTCCGCCGGAAGAGGTCACTCCGCCGGAAGAGGTCACGCCGCCGGAGGTCACTCTGCCCAACAACATCTTGGGCGGCGTTTCGTCGCCGAACGGTGTGTTCCCGTCGAACCGCTACGGCTATGGCTACTACCAGCCGGTCAGGCCCAACTACGACGTGTCTACCCGCATCACCATGGACGGTCGCGGCAACTTGTTTTAACTGATCGCCATGCCATGAGGCGGCGCGCATCATGCGCGCCGCTACGGCAGGCCACCGGCCGGTCCTTCACGCCGGCCGGCGGCCTGCCCGTTTCATCCTGCTTCTCATGAACGTTCAACCATCCAAGAGGAAACGCATGAACAAGACTTACGCATTGGTATGGAACGGCACCCAGCGCTGCTGGACCGCGGTCGGGGAAACCGCGCGTCGCCGCGGCAAGTCCGCCGGCGGCAAGCGCGCCGCCGTCGCCGCCGTCTCCCTGCTCGGCTTCGCCGCCCTGCCCGCCTTCGCGCTGCCCTCCGGCGAATCCGTCACCTCCGGCAAGGCCGACTTCGTCCGCTCCGACGACGGCCGAACCATGAACATCAACCAGCAC
Source organism: Burkholderia sp. HI4860 (assembly GCF_002223045.2). Classification (NCBI taxonomy): domain Bacteria; kingdom Pseudomonadati; phylum Pseudomonadota; class Betaproteobacteria; order Burkholderiales; family Burkholderiaceae; genus Burkholderia; species Burkholderia sp. HI4860. The sequence goes on from NZ_NKFO02000001.1 coordinate 584,246, forward strand.
ACCGACAAGCTCGTCACCAACTGGCAGGACTTCAGCATCGCCGGCGGCGAGCGCGTGTCGTTCCACCAGCCCGACAGCCAGTCCCTCGCGCTGAACCGCGTGATCGGCTCCACCGGCAGCCGCATCGACGGCAACCTCTCCGCCAACGGCCGCGTCTTCCTCGTCAACCCCAACGGCGTGATGTTCGGCGGCGGCGCACAGGTCAACGTCGGCGGCCTCGTCGCCTCCACCCAGAATCTCTCGGATGCCGATTTCCTCGCCGGCAACTATCGCTTCTCCGGCTCGTCCACCGCATCCGTCGTCAACAGCGGCACCATCACCGCCGCCGACGGCGGCAGCGTCGCGCTGCTCGGCGCGCGTGTGGCCAACAACGGCACGATCCAGGCGAAGCTCGGCCGCGTCGCACTCGGCGCGGGCAATGCATTCACCGTCAACTTCGACGGCAACGGCCTGCTGAACCTGCAAGTGAATAGCGGTGCAGTCGACGCGCAGGCATCCAACGGCGGCCTGCTCAAGGCCGACGGCGGCGCAGTGCTGATGACCGCTCGTGCGGCCGGCAACCTGCTCGACGCGGTGGTCAACAACACCGGCACGATCGAGGCGCGCGGCCTGAACGCGAGCGGCGGCAAGATCACGCTCGACGGCGGCACCGTGCAGGTCGGCGGCAAGCTCGACGCCAGCGCCGCCGAAGCCGGTGCACCCGCCGGCTCGGTCCTCACGCGCGGCGAACGCGTGAACGTCGCGAACGACGCCATCGTCGATACCCGCGCGGGCAATACCGCCGGCACCTGGACCCTCGAAGCCGCCAACGCCGGCGTCGGCGGTGATGGCGGCTCGATCGGCGCGGGCTCGCTCGCGCGCAACCTCGACACCACCAACGTCGCGCTGACCAACACCCGCAACGACCTCAACGTCGACGCACCGGTCGCGTGGACCAGCGACAACGCGCTCACCCTCACGTCGAAGAACGGCAGCGTGAACCTGCGCAACGCGCTGTCCGCTTCCGGCACGAATGCGAGCCTCGTCGTCAACGCAGCCGACCGCATTCGCGCGAACGATGCCGTCAAGCTCACCGGCCGCAACGCGCATCTCGAGCTGAATTCGACGAACGGCCACTCGTTCGACACCGCCAATGCCGTCGTCACGCTGTCGGGCGACAACGCCTCCTTCCGCTCGAACGGCGAGGACTACAAGGTCCTGCATACGCTCGCCGACCTGCGCAACGTCGATGCGAACCTGAACGGCCGCTACGTGCTCGGCAACGGCATCGACGGCATGAATGCCGGCTTCCGCAGCATCGGCGGCGACTATGCGTTCTCCGGCAAGTTCGACGGCCTCGGCAACACCATCAGCCGACTGAACATCACCAACCCGTACCGCGGCATGGTCGGCCTCTTCGCGATGAACACGGGCCGTATCGCCAACCTGTCGTTGCAGGACATCACGGTGTCCACTCCGCGCTACGGCATGGCAGTCTCGATCGGCGCGCTTGCCGGCGCGAACTTGGGCGAAATCTCGAACGTAACGGCCCGGAACGTCAACGTCTCGGCCAAGGGCTTCGCCTACATCGGCGGGCTGGTCGGCTCGAACTACAGCGGCACGATCGATCGCGCGAACGTGAGCGGCAAGGTCGAAGGCGATCGGGATACGATCGCGATCGGCGGCCTGGTCGGCGAAAACACCTCGGTGCTGTGGCCGAAGTCGCCCGCGGCGACGATCAGCAACAGCCGCGCCGACGTCCGTGTCGTCGCAGCCCGCAGTAACGCCATCGGCGGCCTGGCCGGTACCAGCAACGGCGTGATCGAAAATTCGTCGAGCGCGGGCAGCGTGATCGCCAACGGCAACTTCGGTCAGGCCGGCGGCCTGGTCGGCGTCAACGAGAAAGGCGGCGTCATCATCGGTTCGTCGTCGTCCGCCATCGTGACGGCTGGTCACAATACCAACGCTGGCGGCCTCGTCGGCCTCAACGACGGCGATATCGACACGTCCCGCGCCTACGGCGACGTCGTGGCGGGCGATTCCGGCTCGGCCGGCGGCCTGGTCGGGCAGAACCGCGGCCACATCGCGAATTCGGAGGCACACGGCAACGTGAAGACCGGCGCATCGAGCCGCGCAGGCGGCCTGGTCGGCCTGAACGAAGGCGCCATCGCGCACGCCAAGGCCACCGGCCGCGTCCTCGCAGGGACGAACAGCGTCGCCGGCGGCCTGGCCGGAACCAACGCAAGCACCGGCGACATCCAGTCGTCGATCGCGCTCGGCGCCGTGCAGGTCAACGGCAAAGGCACGCTCGGCGGTCTCGTGGGGGTCAACGACGGGCTCATCGACGCATCCATCGCAGAGGGCACGGTAACGGCCGGCAACAACAGCACCGCTGGCGGCCTGGTTGGCGAGAACACCGGCAAGATCTCCGGCTCCAGCGCAACGGGCAAGGTGCTGGCCGGTAACGCGAGCGTCGCGGGCGGTCTCGCGGGCAGCAATACCGGCACGATCGTATCGTCGTCTGCGAAGGGGGACGTCCTTGCCGGCAACGACAGCACCGTCGGCGGCCTCGTGGGCCTCAACAAGGGGCGCGTCGATGGCTCGAGCGCAACCGGCAACGTCACGGCGGGCGCCAGGAGCCAGGCAGGCGGCCTGATCGGCCGTAACGCCGGCGCCGTGCTGGCATCGAGAGCGGCGGGCAACGTGAAGGCCGGCGCACAATCGGATGCGGGCGGCCTGATCGGTCGCAACGAATCCGGCCGTGTGTCGCAGTCAGTCGCTTTGGGCAACGTGGAAGCCGGCGACAACAGCGCGGCAGGCGGCCTGATCGGCCGGCTCAGCGGCACCGTCGACGCATCTCAAGCCAGCGGCTCGGTCCGGGCCGGGGATCTCAGCCAGATCGGCGGCCTGGTCGGCGTCAACGTCGGCACCGTCAATGCCTCGTCCTCGAGCGGCGACGTCTCCGGCGGCCGCTACGCGCTCATGGGCGGCCTGACCGGCGTCAACCTCGGTCAAGTCAATGGTTCGACGACGAAGAGCCGCATCGCATTCACGAACGGCTACGACCAGATCTACGGTGCGCTCGCCGGCATCAACTACGGGACGCTGAGCGGCAATCAGGCGAATGGTAGCGGTGTCACGCTGGTCGGCAGCAACATGGGTGTGTTGAAGGACTAAGCGGTGAGTTGAACGGAGGCCGGCGTCCTGAAAAACGGCGCCGGCCTCCGCATTTGAACAACTGATGATATGGCAAGGTTTCGATCAACGATGATCGGCTTCGGTCACACTGTTAATCGTCAGCGCGGCGCCACCTCGGCAAATCTGCTGACCGGGAATCTCGACGATAGCTCCTAGCAGCGTTTGCGGCACCCCCGGGTACACGTTGAAGGGTTCAGTGAGCTTTCCGTTCACCTTTGCGCCCTTCACCGCGTAACGGACGCTTCCTGTGGCGATCAGGCGCGCGCCGTACATGTCGCACTCAACGGACAGCTTCACTCTCTCGCTCTCCGGCATTTGCCGCACAAGCGCGCTGAATCCAAGGTTCACGACGATACTCCCGCTGGCGTTCTGTCGCCCCTGCGCCATCGCCTTGATCTCGGGCTTGACATCCAGCCGATACACCGTTTCGTTCTGAACGGCTTTCAATGGCTTCAATACGATGTTCTTGGTCTGTCCGGGCGCGAGACTCAGCTTGAACGGAAACGCAACCAGCGTCGGCTGCGCCTCCTCGCCGACCGGTTCGAGCTTTTCGTCTTTCAGCTCGACGCCGGGGTTAAGCAAGCGCGACATCGAAATGGTTACGTACTCGGGACGGTCACCGTTGTTGATGATCTGCACGTTGGTCGTGCCCGAATCGATCACGATTTCCTTCGGAAACAGATCGATCGTCGCAGCGGCCAAGCCAGGGACGAGCCCGGCGGCCGTTACCACGATCGGGAGAATGAATGCACGCAATCTCATGTTCGGATCCTGGTGAGTCGGCCCTTGGGGAAAGCAGGCCGTAACTGCCGTCTTGCCTGTGCTGTCATTCGCCAACACGGCACGCACGGATAGACGTCGACGACAATCTAAAGCAGAAAACGGAAAGAACACCGCCCGCAACACGGCGGGCGGTCAGAAGTCGGATCGCCTCCTGGCGTCGGAGGCCTCCATCGCTACTTTTGCTTCGGCACGATCGGTTCGAAAACCAGCGACAGCTCGCCCTTATAGGTGCCGGCTGTACTCCTGAAGTCGCCGTCCGGCGGAAACGCAGAAACCGCGAGGCTGTAGTAGCCCTCGGAATCAATATTCGGCGACGGCGGCGCCGGGTTGTCGAACTCAATCGCCTGGCCGACGACCATCGGCTTCGGTTCGGCGCCTTCTGCACCGATGCTGACCGCCGTCTTCCGGAACGCGAGCGTCGGCTTTGTCTGGTTCCGGATATCGAGCGGCTGATCCATGCGGACCTGGAACGTGCCCGTCGTCGACACCACCCGCAACCGCGCTTGCACCTCATAGGCAGTCTCCCAGCCGCCCAACTGCTGCATCACCAGGCCCTGCGGGAACCAGGTGCCCTTTTCATCGGTGATGATCAGGTTGTTCGGGCGAACGACCTTGGCCGTCACCTTGCTCTGACTCTTGCCGTTGACCAGCAGGATTTGCGCCGACGCAAACATCGGCAGGCACGCCAGCGCCGCCAGAAATCCGTTCAGTATGATTTTCCGCATGTTGTCTCCTACGACTTCGTGATGACCGTGAACGACAACACGTCGCTATAGTCGCCAGCACCGGCACCAATGCCCACCGAGGTCCTAAACGTCGGAACGAAGCAGGTGCGATTGCCCTTATCCAACTTCACCATGCTTCCGGCTGTATTCGGTAGCAGGAACGATGCGCTGCCGCTGTCCAGCGTCAGGTCGTACGACACAGTCTCGGAAGGCTTACTTGAATTCGCGAGCAGGTATCGGCCGCCCAGAACGCCGTTCTTGCTCGTCGCATCGATTACGAAGTTACGATAGCTGTCGACGCCAGAGTAAGTAAAACAGAGCTGCTGTGTTGCACCGCTGAGCGTCCTCTCGTCGTCGCCTCGCGGCAATTCGCCCAGGTCCCAATCCGGCGCGGCCATGTTGATCTCGATAGCGGGTGGCGGCGGTGGCGGCGGGACTGTGGGATCGAGCACCCGGCAAGCACTGGTGCTGCCCATGTTGCTGACATAAGCAGCACCCGTGACCTCACCGACGTCGTCACCGGTCGTGAAGGCGCCGGCACGGATGGCAATGCCGGGCCAATTTCTGATCTGGGAATTATCGATGACGACCTGGAGCTCGGCGGTGTACGCGTCTCTGTTGTGCCATTCTGGTACCTTCCCCCCGGCCGTCGATAGGTAATAGATCACATAAGTCGTATCCTTAAAACTACCGGAGGCCTTGCGGCCATTCATCGAGATAGACTTGGCCGCAGCGCTGCTTGGCAGCAATTTCCCGTTGGCGTCGTATGTGTAAATCAGGACGCCACGGGAATTGAACTCGCTGTCGGGCCTGAGACTTCCATTTGTATTCTTCCCCAGATTGCCCGTAATGGATCGAAAATTGATAGTCAGATCGATCGTGCTGGTTCCATCCCCGTTGTTTTGCCAGGTGCACTTACCATAGCTGTTGACCACTTTGGCAAACTGAAGTACGTAGGCCGATGCATTGGAAGAAAGCACCGCTAGGGAAACGCTGATTTATTCGGCTCGGCGGTCATCGCAGACGTAGCCGAGGACGTTTAGAAGACAGCTCACGGAACGGACCCACGACGATGAAGAGGCAGATCGGCTTCGCGGAAGCGGAAATTGCAGGCAAGAAGCGAGTGACGAGGCGCCAACGCTTCCTGGAAGAGATGGAGAAGGTCGTTCCGTGGCAGCGCTTGCTGTCGGCCATCGAACCGCACTATCCGAAGGGCACGCGAGGTCGCCCGCCGATTGGCCTTGAGCGGATGCTGCGAATCTACTTCGTGCAACAGTGGTACGGACTGTCGGACGAAGGACTGGAAGACGCGCTGTATGACAGCATCACGCTGCGAGCCTTCGCCGGCATCGATCTGGCGATCGAGAACGTGCCTGATGCAACCACGCTGTTGAAGTTCCGGCGCCTGCTGATCGAACACGAACTGACACGGAAGTTGTTCGACGAGATTGGCATCTCGCTGTGCGAGCGTGGGCTGATGATGAAGGAAGGCACGCTGGTTGACGCGACGATCATTGAAGCGCCGCCGTCGACCAAGAATGCCGGGAAGAGCCGTGACCCGGAAATGCATCAAACGAAGAAGGGCAACGAATGGCACTTTGGCATGAAAGCCCACATTGGCGTCGACGCCGACTCGGGCCTGATTCACAGTGTGGTTGGCACGGCGGCCAACGTGTCGGATGTATCGCAAGCTCATGCCCTGCTGCACGGGCATGAAGAGCAGGTGTTCGCCGACGCGGGCTACATTGGCGTCGACAAGCGCGAGGAAATGGCGGGCAAGGCCGTGAAGTGGCACGTCGCTGCCAGGCGGGGAAAGATCAAGGCGATGCAAGAAGGAGCGCTGAAGGACCTGGTGATCGCGCTCGAGCGAACCAAGGCGCAGATCCGTTCGCGGGTTGAGCATCCGTTTCATATCGTCAAGAATCTGTTTCAGCATCGCAAGACCCGATACAAGGGCTTGGCCAAGAACACCGCGCAACTGTTCAGCCTGTTCGCTCTGGCGAATCTGGTGATTGCGCGAAATCTGTTGCGATCGGTCCATGGGAGCAGTCCGTCATGCGTATGAAAAATGCGAGCAGGGGAGGCTCGCTTACGCGCCAAATTCACTGAATTGAGCGCCGATTCGCTTCGTCATCCAGAAAATTTGAAGCCATCTCGCCTGCAACTTCGGAAGTTGGTCCATTGATCAGCGTTTCCCTAGAAATGCGCCCAATACGCACCCTCGCCATTGTCGTAGAATTGCGAATTTGTTCATCGATCTCTTTGTTCCGATTAGGTCAATACGTCTGGCAGGCACCTCCGCGCATGGCCTCCACGACCGGCACGTCATGCTCGACGGCATGATGAAACAGCCTTGTCAAGCTGACGCCTGATTGGGCTAAGTACTTCCCGCGCGTCATTTCCGAGATGTCGGCGAGTCTCGCTTCGATGCACGTGCGTTACTCAGCTCGGACCGCACGTTGATAAATCACCACGCCATACCCGACATTGACGAACAACGGAGCCGGCGCGCCTTCATCCTGCGTAGCATCGACAACGATTTGTTCCTTCGGTCGAAACGTGATACGCCAGACCTGCGTTTGCTCAGGCACGGCCAGTTCTTTCAGCCCCATCCGATATTTCTGATTCGGCGCCAACGTCAATCGCGCAGGCGATACCAGCAAGGTCGGACGCGCGACTTCGGCAACCGGTACCAGATGCTCAGGCGATTCGCCCGGATTGGTCAGCAGGTGCTGCTCGATATTCAGATAAAGCGGCGTATCGCCCACATTCTCGACATACAGCTCGCGCGCCGTCGCCTGCGCCTGCGCCGGCTCCAGCGTCAGCTCCGCGCTAGACAGCTTCAGCACACCGGCAGCCCAGCTGCACGTGCAGGCCACCGCTGCTAGCAACCCGACCGCGAAGCGCACGGTGCGCATCATCACGGGCACTCCAGCGTCTGCGGCTTGTCATCGGCATTCAACGTCATTCGCTTCGTCGCGAAGTGCTGGGGCGTACCCGGAAACACGGCGATCGTTTGTGCCTGCTGCGCCTTGTCAACCTTCACATCGGTAAAGATCTGACGCACGTTCCCCGTGTTCTCGAGCGTCAGACCGCCACTCTCACAACGATGCGTCCAGCCGCTGCGCTGTTTGCCCGGCGGCGGCATGTGCCTGACGAGCACCCCATAGCCGACCGCCACCGACATCGGCGCGCTGATCTTGTCCTGCGGCTCATCGTCCACTTTCAGCGACCTCACCGGCACGATATAGAGCCGGTACAGCTCTTCGTTCACGGGCTCCGCGAGCGACTTGAGCACGACCGAGCGCGTTTGGTTCGGCCCCAGCGTCAGCTTGTCGGGACTCGCCAGCATGCCGGGATGCTGCAGTTCGCCGAGATCCTGCTTCTCTTCCGGCGTCTTGCCCGGATTCATTACCTTCTGCACCGAAATCGACAGGTAGAGCGGCGCGTCACCCATGTTCTTCACGGTGACGTTCTGGTCATGGTTGCTGAATACCTTGGTCGTGGCAGGCATGACCATCAGCTCGCCGTCGGCCTGTACCGGTCGAGCGACGGCAAACAGCAGGCCGCACACGATCAGAAGCGTGGTTCGCAAGTTCAAGTTCATGTCGTCAATCCCTCAATTGGTTGGGTGAGCCATCATTGACAACGGAAGTCGTTTCCGTTCGCGTCTTTCAGGCTGCACGTGTAGCGATGCCCGTTCTGGTCGAGCGTAATCTGCGACAGCATCGTCTTGCTGACGATCGAGAACAGGCCGTTCGGGTGCACCGTGTCGCCCGTTTCGACCACCTTGCCGCTCACCGGCTTGCCGCTTGAATCTTTCAGGAAGCCGCTGTACACCATGTTGATGTCGACCTTCGCCGTTGCCGCGTAGACCTGGCCCGGGTGCGCCCGGACGATGTTCGCCGGCACTTCGACGTTCATGTCGACCTTTTCGCTGCTGCTCATCACGCGTGCGAACGGCACGTCCCGATAGGCATTGAGCGGCACGGCATACGTGCTGTTGCCGGCGACCGGGCTGCCCTCGACGTTGAAGCCATACTTCATGCCCGGAATATTCGGTGTCTTCAACAGCATCGCACTGCCGCTCGAACTGTAGCGACCGAATGCAACGCCCTGGCGGCTGGCCGCGACCATACCGCGGTAGTTGAAATCGACGTTGCTACCCGCGCTGCTCGTACCCAGGTTCAGCGATGCGTCGCCACGCGTGCCGGAGCGGGTGCCATACACGTTCACACCGTAGTCGGTGCCGATCCGGTTCGCAGTGAGGCCTAGGGCAGTCGTGCCAAAGCCGTCCAGGAAATCCTTGCGAACGTCGCCGCTGATCTGCGTCTGCCCACCGGAATGCGCGGCACTGAAGCTTGCCTGCACCTTCTCGAGCATCATGGTCATGTTGAAATACACGCCATAGCCGCCACTGCCCTGGTACCCGCCCTTCTGGACACCCAGTGCGAATGTGCCCCACAGTCCGTTCGGACGGTAATTCCAGCGCGCTTCAGCCTGCTGCGACTCGCTATACTGCGAGCGCTGGTAGTTGTAGCCGAACGTCACGCCGCGAAAGTTTCGGCTGTAGGTCACGGCAGTGCTCGGCTGACCGGCGTAGAAGCGCGACACCTCCGTGTTCTGGTATCGGCTGACCATCAGGCTGCCGAGCACCTCGCTTGCCATCGATATGTTGGCGTAGCCACCGGTGCTGCGTTCGCCACTCAACACGCCCAGCGTAGGCGTGATGTCGACGCCGCCGAGCTGCATCGGCCGGGTGACGTTGACTTCCGCCGCCCATTTCCCGCCCTTGCCCGCGAGCATCGACGCGTTGAGATAGAACTGCTTGAAGTTCCGGCTCATCGCGGCTTCGAGCAAATAGCCTCCGTCGCCCATCTCCTTGCCGGCCGTCACGTGCCACGCGTTGCCGCTGTTCGCACCGAAGTTGAGGTTGTTGACCTCGCGCGTTTCCCGGTTGACCACGTTGCCGTTACGATCGACAAGGCGAACTTCGACCGAGTAATAGCCACCAGGCAAATCGGCAAAGCTGATTTCATTACGGCCGATTGCCGCGGGCCGCTTGAGGATCAGGCGCCCATTTCGGTAGAACTCGTAGTTGCCGTCGGCTGACGCATAAAGAACCAGCGAACCGGCGTTGCTCGCGACCTGAAGATGAGTCTGGCTGCCGACGGTCACGAACTGGTCAAAACTCGGCGCCAGCAGCGTGCTGACCGTTCCGGCCGCGTAATCGATGTTGTTCTGCTTACCTGCCCGCACGTACGTGCCGGCGAAGTTCTTCTGCAGGTAATACGACGACAGCCCCTTCTGACTGCCGCTGAAATTGTTCGAGTCGGTACGGTTCGCGTACCAGCTCATATAGCCGAAGCTCTGGAACGGGAGCCCGACATAGGTGTTGCCGTTGACGTTGACGGCCCGGTAGCCATCCGACGCCGCTCGCAAGTCGATCGACTGGTTGTTGACGAGACCGAAACCCGTTTCGGGCGCAATGTAATCCTGGCTCGAACTCCGGATCGAGATCGAACGCTTCAGCTTGTCGACGGTAACGTAGTACCCGGCAATCAAAACGTCGCAGCCCTTACTGCAACGCTTGTAATCGAGCTGCGAGATCACGCTCCGGATGACTTCGACATCGTCCGGAGAAATACCGTTGGCTGCGTACTTGGCTGCGTCGAACTGAAGCGACGCATTCGTTTGAGAATAACTGATGAACCCCGGCAGCGTACGTCCATTGAAGGTCGCCACATAGTTCGCGCTATCGTCCATCTCGGCCGCGCTGAACCCTTCTGGCACGCCGTACGTAACCTTTAGCTCTGCGAATGAGTGCGACGAAACAAAAAGAAACGCACCCAGCCACAGCTTGTTGAACCGAAAGGGAGCTTGATAGGCGAACACGCTGTTTTCTTCTAAGGAGGAATGAAACGAACGACCACGGGAATTCGGTGGAATGACAGCGAAGAGGGAACCCCGACGGGGCCGGGGTTCCAAGCAGGACAGTTACTTGTCACCGCCCGATGCCGCAACCGGCTCGAACACCATCACGAGGTCGCCGCTGTAGCTGCCGTTCGTGCTGATTTCGCCAACCTTGGTCGGTGCGTCGACGTTGATCTTCAGGTTGTGCACTTCGTCGAAGCCGCCGTTGCCCGACGTCACTTGCGTGATCTTCTGGGCCGCGCCGAACTTGACTTCGGAGTCACCCGCGTTGCCCGACAGCGTGACCTTCGCGTTCTTCATTTCGTACTTGCCGCTCGCCAGCTTCAGCGGTTGCGCGAGCGAAACGTTGAAATCGGCGTTCTTCGACCAGACGCGGACCGGCAGCGACTTTTCGAACTTGGTTTGCGTGTAGTCGGTGGCCTGCAGTTCTTCCGTGCCGTACCAGGTCGAGCCGTCCGGCTTCGACACGAAGATACCGTCGTTGATCTGGGCAGTCAGCGTGATCTTCTTCGACACCGTGTCGGCCTGTGCCGTATGTGCCATGCCGAACAGTGCCGTGGTGACGCCCATTGCCAGAACGATTTTGCTGAGTTTCATCGATTGATCTCTATTGAAAAGATTGATTTACGGAGATCGAATACAGATTAATCAATCAGTATTCAAACGCGTGGAAAATCAATTCCACTGACGTTATTTTCGATGATGAAAAGCTGGCGAGCGATAGGACAACTTTCCGTCATCCCTTAAAAATACCTAGTACACGTACGAAATAAAAAAATTCACCGGTCCAAATCGTTGATTGTCAGATCGTTTTAACTTTTATCCGTACCGGTGCTGCGGCTGCGGCGGCAAGCCATCGCTGCGGCCGCCCCGGTCGCCGGACGACCGGATTCGGCCATGCATCGCGGGGTCGTGCGATCGCATCCATGGGCGACAAACTCCTTTCCTCGAATGAAACAACTGCTGCCCGATTTCGCTTCAGGTTGGTTGCGGCCACATCGGGGCCGACTTCACCACGCCACGGCCAGCAGGAAGCGCAACGATCGCCGCGTCACCTCAACGGTCGATTCGCTCCAGCACATGCTCCATCTCCCTCCGGAACGCCGACCAGTGCAATTCGAACGCCCTCGCGCCCCCCGCGTTCACGGTCCCTTCCATCTGCGCACAGGCGTCGCGCGCGGCACTGTCGCCGGCCAGCGCGAAGCCGCCGCGAAGGGAATGAAGCTCCACCCTGAGCGAATCCGTGTCGCCAGCGGACACGGCTGCCTCGATCGCAGCCAGTGAGCGCAGCGTCGCCTCGCATAAAGTCCGCCGGATTTCATCGGTCATCACCGGCGTGACCTCGCTCAGGCCGGAATCGATCGCATCGGCCACCGCGTCACCGTGACTGCCATGCCGCCGCAGCACCGTATCGAGACTGTCGATAGACAGCGGTTTGAGTACCACCTCGGCGACGCCCACCTGAGCACAGCGACGACGATCCTCATCGGTCGCATGCGCGGTCATCGCGATCACCGGCACCTTCGCACCCTGCTCGCGCAGAAAATTCGCCAACGCAAAGCCGTCGAGCTGCGGCATGCTCAGATCGGTCAGCACGAGGTCGAACGGGTGCTCGAAGTACGCACGCATCGCCTCGATGCCGTTCTCGACGATCGTCGCGTCGTGCCCGAGCGCGTCGAGCTGATCGCGCAGCAGCGCGCGGCTGGCAGGATGATCCTCGGCCACCAGCACGCGCAGCGGTTCCACGTCATCGTGCCGGCCCGGCGTTTGCACGGCGTGCGCCGCATCCGGTTCGAGTTCGGCGCCCCGCCAGCCGGCCGGCGCCTCGGGCAGCGGCAGCGTCGCAGTGAACGTCGAGCCCTCGTCCACCCAGCTCTCGACCGTCAGTTCGCCGTGCATCAGACGCGCGATGCGGCGGCACAGCGGCAACCCCAGCCCGGTGCCGCCGAAGCGACGGTAGATCGACGGATCGGCCTGCATGTAGACGTCGAACAGTGTCGGCAGCGCCTCGAGCGGTATGCCGACGCCCGTATCGCGCACGTCGATCTCGACACAGCCGGCGCCACTGCGCATGAGCCGCGCCTCGACAGTGATGGCGCCATGCTCCGTGAACTTGATCGCATTGCCGACGAGGTTGGATACGAGCTGACGCAACCGCGTCGGGTCGCCCACGTAGCCGTCGGCCAGCTCCGCCGCGAGACGGCAGTCGAGCGCCAGCCCCTTCGCTTCGGCAAGCGGCCGGAAGATCGCGGCGACATCCAGCAGCACGCGCCGCAGATCGAACGGAATGTGCTCCAGCGCCATCTGGTTCGATTCCGCCTTCGACAGGTCGAGCACGTCGTTGATCGTATGCAGCAGCGCATCCGACGAGGAGACGATCGTCTTCAGGCGACGCCGCTCGACCGCCGGCAATTCCGCCCGCTCCATCAGCTCCAGGTTGCCGACGATTGCATTGAGCGGTGTGCGGATCTCGTGGCTCATCGTCGCGAGGAACGTCGACTTCGCCTTGTTCGCATCGTCCGCGGCCGCGCGCACTTCGCGCAGCTTGTCTTCGGTCAGCTTGCGGGCGGTGACGTCGGTCAGCGTGCACAACAGCACGTCGGCGCCACGGAATTTGGTGCGGACGATGTGCGCTGCGAGATACGTCGTGCCCTGTTCCGCATGCTCGACCGCCAGTTCCTGCTGCATCACGAAGCGCCGCTCTCCCGCGCCGGCCGGATGCCGCTCGCGATACGCCTGCCAGATGCGCTTGCCGAGCGGGAGCCCCGACACGCCGTCTTCATAGGCAAGTACGGCATCGTTGCGCACCACCGTTTCGCCGTCGGCCGCCGACAGCAGCAGCAAGCCGGCCGGCGCCGTGCGAATCAGGGTGCGGTTGAACGCCTCGCTTTCGATCAGGCGGATCGCACGCCGGTTCGCGGGGCGCAGCGCGCGGCGGTCGAACATGACGATCGCGATCCACAGCGCCGCGATCGCGAGCAGCGCGGCCGTGAGCGTCGTGCCAACGCCGACCGCGGTCGCCCTCGCCACGCTTCGCCACGAAAAGGTCGTCACCATGGCGAGGCCGGAATCCGGCAACCGGTCGCTGATGACGAATCGCGTGCCGACACGACGCACGACGACATGCCCGCCGGACGAAGCACGCATGTCGCTCATCGCGCGTTCGATCATCGCCGGATCGCGCTGCCGCCCGACCACGATGCTGCCGCGTGCGTCGACGACCGCCACGTCCTCGTCGCCGGACTGCGGCGACAGGATGTCGTCGAGACGGAACAGGCCGTTGAACACGAACCAGCCGAACGGGCGGCCGGCCGCGTCGTCGAGCCGGCGTGCGAACCGCACGACGGTGCGACCGACAATCGGATCGTAACGGCGATCGAGCGAGTAGGTGCCGCCATGCATGCCCGGCTTCTGCGTCGTCGCACCGGTCGGCATCAGGCGAGCGATCAGCGCTTGCAAGTCCGTATCGTGCGGCAGCGTCCGCGCGCGCGCGACGACCCCCGCACCCACAGCGCCGAGAAACGGGCTGTCCAGCCCGATCAGGTAGCCGCCAATCGGCTCCGCCTCGGCGGGCCGCGGCGAATATCTCAACTCACGGTCTGCTTGGGGAAGCAACGCTCCCAGATATCGCGCATACGATTCGGCCGGCCGGGCCGCCGTGACTTCAGCCATCGCGAAGAATGGCTCCCCACCGCCAATCGTGCCGGCAACCAGCCTGCCATGTCGGGCAGAGAAGCCCCGAAAAGCGTCGGTCGACGGCCGTGCCCCCTGGTTCCACAGCAGCTCCGTCCGGGTTCCGAAGGTCGCCAGCACCCTGTCCACTGCCTGCAGGTTCGCGTAGAACTCGGCCTCGCGCTGTAGAAACGTCGACCGCGCCTGCCCCAGGCTATCCTGCACGTCGAGCCGGACGACCAGCGCCGCGCACACGAGAATGAACGCCGTAACCGCGCTCCCGCCGCCGTACAGCAACACCTGCTGCTGCCGGCGCACGCGGCCCGGATCGAACGGTTTGCGGCCGGCGGCCGCATGCGCGAAGAGTCGTTTCAGTTTTGTGGGCATCGATGGGTATCGGTGGCGCCAGCCGGGAGCGCAGCGGCGGTTATGCACGATTGCGTCACGCCACGCACGGCCGGCCGATACACGCATGCCAGGGAGGCGAATCGCCTTGCGCCGCGCGATGCGATCGCCCACGTGCGACGACGCGAAGCCACGTTCGGCAAACCGCTTATTCGCCCGCGGCCGGCGTATCGGCCGACTCGTCCGGCAGTTGACCTTCGCCGGCATAGCGGATCAGGTCGGCGTCGCGCACGATACCGAGCTTCTTCATCGCGCTGGTTTTCTGCGAGCTGATCGTCTGCTTGCTGCGGTGCAGCTGGACGGCGATCTCGCCGACCGTATAGCCGGCGCCGAACAGCCGCACCACCTCGATCTCGCGCGTCGTCAGCGGGCGGGCCGCGTCCAACGTACCCGTGGACTCCAGCAGTTGCTTGATATGCGGCGACAGATAGTTCGCGCCGACATACGCCGCATGCACCGCGCCGACGAGGTGAGAAATCGCGTCCGACTTGCTCAGGATGCAGCCGACGCCCTGCTTGCGGATCGCATGCAGCACGCTCGGATTGTCGATCATCGTGATCGTCACGAGGCGCAGCGCGGGATAGCGGCGCTGCAGGAACGCCAGCAGCACGAGCCCGTCGCCAAATTTACCGCCGGGCATCACGTAGTCGACGACGAGCACGTCGCTCGGCTTCTCGTCGAGCGCGGCGACGAGATCGGTCGAATTGGACACGGAGCCGACGAGCCGGATCGTGCTGCTCTCGGCGAGCGCCTGCGACATCCCGATCGCGGATGACGGGTGGTCGTCGGCCACCATCACACGCACAAAGAATTCATCCATCGTCCCTGTTCTCCCCGAGGCTTTCGATAGCGCACCCGTCGGCAGCCGCAAGAGGCGGGCCGCCGTTCCGGTTCCGGTTCATCCAGCGACTGACCCGTCGCTTCGACACATCGGAGAATGCAAGCGCGCCTCGATTTTAAGATAAAACGCGGCAAAGACCGTAAGCATTGGCCGCAAGGCCGATGCCATGTCATGCCCGGCGGCACCTCGCGGTACAAGCGGCACGGGCGCACCGGCCGACTACGATCTGGCGGCGCAGGCCCGCATGCCGGCCACGGCAGGCGCGGCGGGCGCCGCACGCAAGCGACGCGCGGCACACGGCGGTACATGCGGCGATTTCCACGGCCACAGCGCCGCATTGCCCAAGGCCCCGCGGTTGCACGATCCCGCACCGCCGCAACGACTCGTGCCGCCGCGCCCGGATCGCCGCTACTGCCTACGCACGCGCTCGCCCGATTCGTCCCGCTCTTCTAGCTCCTGCCTCCATTCGCTGATCGCACGCCGCCTCTGTAGCGGCGACATGATCAGGAATTCGTTGATCCTTCCGAGAAAATCCTTTCGGGACTTCTCGGGAAGCGTAGCGAAATCAAGCAGCATCACGAAGACTTTCACCATGTAGCGCACGGTCTTCCCCTCTTCTCACCCGATTGATCTGCGCCGCCCCTGCCGGCACGGTGCGCTGCCTTCCATCCTTCGGACCTCGTCGTTGCCCGCGGCAACCGACACGTGTTCATGTCATGTCACCATGCGCGAGATACGCGATGTCCTGTGCTTGTAACCCTTCTCCCCGACCTGGCATGCCCCGCCGCCGCACCGTGCCCGCCAGCGCGGCGCGCAAATGCGCGAGCGTCACCGGTTTCGTCAGTACGCAGCCGATTCCCGCGTCGGCGTAGCGGCGCCTGTCGTCCGGCGCGACATGCGACGTGACGACCACCACGTCGCAAGCCAGGCCGAGGTCGCGCACCGCGCTCGTCAGCGCACTGGCCGATGTGTCGGCCAACGCCGCGTCCAGCAGCAACGCGTCCCACGCACCGCTGGCCAACAGGCCGAGCGCCGCTTCGGCCGAGCCCGCGATTTCCGCCTCGCAGCCCAGCACGTCGAGTTGCTCACGCAACAGCGCACTACCGACGGCATCGATGCCGGCGAGCATCACGCGCGATACGCGCGGACGGCCGGATGCTGCGGGATCGATCACCGGTGGGCGGGCAGCCTGCCCGCCCGCTTCGGCCATCGCCTGAGCGAGCGCGCCGCGCAAGCCGGCGAGCGCGTAACACGACACGCGAATCGTGTCGCCCGCCCGATACGCCCGAGGCGGCCCGTCCGGTGTCGCCAGCACGACCGGGCCGCCATCGCCCAGGCTGTCCAGCGCCGCGCGCGGCCACCCATCCGGCTCACCGAACAGAACGATCGCGGCGGCCCTGGCGCGGCGATCCGCTGGAATCCGCACAGGGTGCTCGTACGCGTCGGCGTCGAAACCCCACGCACGCAGATGCGGCAACGCGAAGCGCTGCCATTCCGTGCGCGCGACGAGGATCACCAGCACGCGCTCGCCACGCACGGGCTGCGCGTCGAGCGGCACGACGGCCACCCCGAGCGGCAGCGTCAACGTGAAACGGCTGCCGGTGCCCGGCGCGCTCGCCACGTCGATCCGTCCGCCCATCGCGGTGGCCAGGCGATCGCACAGCGCGAGCCCGAGCCCCGTGCCGCCGTAGCGGCGCGTGATCGTCGCGTCGACTTGAGAGAACGCCTGGAACAGCTTGTGACGATCGGCGCCCGCGATGCCGATGCCGGTGTCCTCGACCGCGATCGACAGTTCCGCGTCGCCGCGGCCCGCCGACGCGACCGACACGCGCACGGACACGTGCCCGTCGGCCGTAAACTTGATCGCGTTGCTCAGCAGGTTGCCGAGCACCTGACCGAGCCGGGTCGGATCGCCGCGCATCCGCTGCGCACCGCTCACATCGAACTCGCAATACACCGGCAACCCCTTTTCCTTCGCGACGGGCGCGAACGCGCCGAGGGTGCGCTCGATCACGCCGGCCACGTCGAATTCGATCGTTTCGACCGTCATCGCGCCCGCCTCGATCTTCGAGAAATCGAGAATGTCGCTGACGAGCCCGAGCAGGCCTGACGCCGCCGTGCGCAGCGTCTGCACGCGGCCGTGCTGCGGCGCATCCAGCGCGGAACGGTCGAGCAGTTCGAGATTGCCGAGAATCACGTTCAACGGTGTGCGGATTTCATGCGTGATCGCCGCCAGGAACGACGACTTGGCCGCGTTCGCCGAATCGGCCGCGCGCACTGCTTCCTCTAGCTGCTGAACGAGTTGCCGCCTTGCCGTGACGTCGGCGACCGCGACGATCAGCACGTCGATCTCCTGGTAACGTGCGCCGCATGCGCTCACCTCCAGATGCAGCGGCGCCGCACCCGCGTCCGCATCGGCGAGCACGAAATCGGTCTGCAGCGTGCCGCCGGCCGCACCGCTCGCGGTGAACGCGTCGTAGCGCGCGACCGCTTGCGCGGACAACGCGCGATAATCGCTGCCGAGCCGCGCGATCATCTCGGCCAGCGCGGGACTGACGAGCATGAAGTGGCCATCCGCGCGCGAGATCAGGCCGAGGCCGATCGGCGCCGTCTCGATCACGCTGCGGCACAGCGCCTCGCTGTCGAACACGCGCTGCGAGCGCGCATAGACGGACGCGAACAAACGGCGATGGAAGCGCACCAGCAGGATCCACATGATCGCGATCGTGAGCAGCGACGCACCGAGCAGCACGCTCGCGCGCAGCGCGACGTTCGCGACGACGGCCGTCCAGGGCAACGCATAGGCAAGCGTCCAGCCCGTTGCATCGAGCGTGCCGTGGAAGATCACGAAGCCGTCGCGGAATGTCGCCTGTTCCGGCGCCGTGCGATCACGCGACACGTCGAGCGCCAGCAGGCGGCCCGTGCGCGCGTCGGCGGCGGCCACGCCCGGGCTCGCCGCGACGAGGCGGTTGTTGCCGGTCGTCACGAAAAATACGCCGTCGACCGGATGGTCGGGCAGCCACGACAGCAAGTGCTCGGGGGCGTACTCGGTGACGAGCACCGCGAACGGCTTGCCGTCTGCCTGCGCCTGGGCGGCAAGCCGGATGCGCGCGGCACCCGAGACCGGATCGATGAACGGCGGCAGCCAGCGCACATGCGGGCGACTGGCGGCGCCGGGCACCTGTGCCGGGGCGTCGCCGAAGTCGATTCGCAGTGCGTCCATCACGCGCGCGCGGCCCTCGGGCGTGGCGAGCGCGCTGCCGCCGGCCCCCGAATCGGGCACGAGCCCGAGCAGGCTCGTGCGCGTGCTGTAGTGATAGCCGACGAGCGTGTGGCCACGATTGATGGAACTGGCCGCGCAGATGCGCGCCAGCAGCACCGACAGCGACAGGTAACGCGCCACCTCCGTGCGATCGGCCGCCTCCCGCGGCACGCCGAACACCACGGACGGATAGGGCTTGATCGCGGCCCGCTCCCCGTCTTCGTAGAACGCATCGACGACGCTTTCAGGCGCGGGCTCGATCCCCCTCCAGATCAATTGCGCATTGGTCACGCCGTTGCGGAACGATGTCTCGCTCACCTTGATCTCGTTGAGCGTCTGCACCATGCCCGTCAGGAAGTTGTGCCGCTCGCCGTCGAGATAGGCGTACACGATCGAACCCATCCCGAGCGCGCAGGCGATCAGGATCAGGATCGTGACGACGATCCCGCCGCCGAACACCGAGATGTTCTGATAGCGACGGATGGACTGGAGCGGACTGTATGGCATGTCGCGAAGCGACGACACCGGCGCACCGGGATGCGTCTGCATCCGGCACCGGTATCGTGGACGAAAGTGGCCCAGGGAATTGGAATGCCACGATCATGCCAAACGGTTCCCCTAAAATCAGTCCGGAATGGACGATTTAGTACACGTCCAATATATTTTAATTATGATTTGGAATTTGAACGAAATCCGTGCCCCCATCCGGTCGCCGGTGGCAAGGGCGATGTCCGTGATTGCGGAATCTGCGCCGGTTGCAAAAAAGCGGAGGAGCGCCGCTCTCCGGCTCTCGCCCCGCTTCGAAAACATGCCCGGCCAGCGGCCGTCACAGCCGCGTCGTTCGCTCAGTTCTGCGTGAGCGGATTCAGTGTCGTGCACAGGAAGCCCGTGCCGTTGTTCGCGTTGAAGTCGAACGCCATCATCGCCGGCGTACGTCAATTGACCTGCAACTGGCCACCGCGGCCGAGGCCGCCCTTGACGTCCTGCGCCTTGTAGCTGCGTAGTGCAACGACCATCTTGTTGTACGCGTCGATGAACGCGACGACGGTCGCCTTGCCTTCCGGCGTCGACGAGAAGCCGGCGAGCGCGCCGCCCACGCCGCCGCCGAAGCCGCCCAGCGCCGCGCCGTAGTTGGTCGACGTCGAGCTGCCTTCCGACGCCGCGATCTGCACGGCCGAGCGCACGTCGAACAGCGTCAGCGTGACGACCGATGCCTTCGTCTGCAGGTGGCCGGCCACCGCCGCGACCGCGCTGTTGCCGATCAGCCCGCCGATCATGCTGCCGATGCCGCCGATCGGCGAATCGTTGATGACGATCTGCGGTTCCATGTAATAGTCGGCCGCGACACGCTGACCCTTCTGCTGCTTCGAGCCCGCGCGGTATTCGCCCGAGTTGCGCTGCAGCTGCGTGATGCGCGACAGGCGCGCGTCGCTCTTCTGGTTGCCGATCGACGTGATCACGAAGCAGTTCGACTGCTGCACGGCCAGGCGCAGCAGCGGGTCGATCGTCGTCATCTTCGTCGCGCTGCCGAACGGGCCCCACCAGTCGGCGTTGCGGCCGTCATCGACGGCGATCGTGCCGAGCGGCGACGCACAGCGCTGCAGCCCCGAATCGGCGCCGGCGCTCGCGCCGCCCGCGGCGGCACCGGTCACGCCCGCGTTCTGCCCGCCGGGCGTCACCACGCCGCCGCAACCCGCGACGGACGCGCAAAGCGCTGCCACCAGCGCACCTTGAGTGAGACGTTGGGAAAGGATGGTCTTCATGTCGTTATCGATCGATTAGAGTCGTTGTTCGGCTTATGTGTTCGTGCGAACTTCGATAAGCCCCCCGGCCGGCGCGCGATGGTGGTCTCCCCGCTGCTGCCCCCGTTGCTTCAGGCCCGGTCAGTAGTACCAGTACGTCTGCTGCCAGACGCCGTAGTACGGATAGCCCGAGTACCAGTAGCCGTAATAGCGGTCACGCCATTCCGTGCGCCATTTCCAGTCTTCTTCGTCTTCCTTCTTGGCCTTGCGCGCCAGGTCGAGCAGCTTCTTCGACTCCTTGTCGCCGCGGCCGGCCGCGATCGACAGCCACTTCTCCGCCTCGCGCGCGTCGGAGCCCATTTCCTCGAGGCCGAACAGGTAGAAGCTGCCGAGCGCCTTCTGCGCCTGCAGGTCGCCACGCTCGGCGGCTTCGCGCATCCACTTGAGGGCCTGGTAGCTGTCCTGGCGCACGCCGTCGCCGCGGAAATAACGCAGACCGAGGTCGTAGGCGGCCTTCGGCTGGGTCTTCGCGGTCTGCTTCAGCGCAGCGATGCGCGGGCTTTCCTGGTCTGCCGAATCATCCCTTTTTTGATAGGACACCTGATCTTTAGGACGATCGGAACAACCTGTGTCGTCGCAGATCCGCACCGTGTTGCTGGTGATCGACGGATCCTGCGCGCACGCGGCCAATAGCAACAGCAGCCCCGGTGCGAGTAAACGGCGGTACATTGTTACTTCCCTCAGGTTTTATTGGCGCCGCAATTCTGCGAGCTATCCCACCCCCGTGAGCTCGCACCCGGCGGCGTGCGGCGCAACGGATACAATCCGCCAACGCCGACACGCATTCCAAGGCTCTCTCAGGTTCTCTCTTCGAATCGTTCTGTCACTGCTTCTTTGCCGGCGCTTTTCGATGGTCCGACTGCGGCCGGTATCGATCTCCAAACATGACGCAACAAACAATAGTGACGTGGTGAGCAATAATAATGAAGAAAAATGGCATGTCAAGGTCATTCGCATTTCCAAAGTTTGCATGACGCGTCAGTTTTGATATGCTCACCCTCGCAAAAACCCTTGGAGACCCCATCGAGATGTCCACCACCGAGCAGGCCAACGTCGATCTCATCACCGCCAACAAGGTGCGCGACCTACTGAACCGGAACGGCATTCCGCCGCGAAGTCACAACACGACGATCGCGAATGTGCTCGGCCTGAGCTTCTCGGTCGTCACGCGCAAGATGAAAGGCCTGATCCCGTGGAATCTGTCGCAGTTGCAGGACATCGCGACGCACTTCGGCGTGCCGCCGGCGATCCTGCTCGACGACAAGGGCACGCAACCGGCCACCGCCGAGATGATCGACGCGACGCTCGTGATCGAGTCGCGGCGCTTTCGCTGCCGCGCCGCGATCTCGTCGAAAGCCAGCAGCCAGGCCGAGACGGATTTCGTCGCGCTGCAGTGGCAGGGCGAATGGCTGATCACCGAGCGTCAGCACGCGCGCGAGGGGCGCACGTATCCGGTCGACGTCATCGAGCTGCGTTCGGCCCAGCCGAACGTGTATGCGGCGCGCATCGCGGTGGTGGACGATTCGCAGGACGTCGCCGAAACGGTGTGTGAATATTTCATCGAGAAAGGCGTGAACGCGATTCCGTACTTCGACGGCGCAACGTTCCGCAAGGCACTGGAAGTCGAGGATTTCGACGGCTACATCCTCGACTGGATGCTCGGCGACCAGACGGCCGCCGAACTCGTGCGCGGCATCCGCTCGAGCGAGAACAGCGGCGCGCCGATCTTCCTGCTGACCGGCAAGATCTCGACCGGCGAAGCCAGCGAGGACGAGATCGCGCACATCGTGTCGCACTACAACGCGCGCTGCGAGGAAAAGCCGGTGCGCCTGCCGATCCTGTTCGCCGAAGTGGCGCGCGAACTGAAGATCACGCTGCCGGCCGCCGCCGCCGCGAACTGAGGCGCCAACAACAAATCACCACTGCACGACCGAGGGCAAGACATGCGAATTTCGACCATCTGGACCAAGAGCCTGCTGACGGCCTGCCTGCTCGGCCTGGCGGCCGCGACCTGGGCCGCGTCGTCGTTTACGTTCACCGTCGACGGCAAGATCGACAGGCACAACCAGCAGGGCAAGAAGGCGTACGTGTTTTCCGAGCAGGCTCTGATGGCGCTGCCGCAGCACACGATCGTCACGTCGACGAGCTGGACGCCGAAAGCGGCCTTCACCGGCCCGCGCCTGTCCGACATCCTGAAGACCGTCGGCGCGCACGGCACGCAGATCGAGTTCCGCTGCATCGACGAGTACACGTTCACGATTCCCGTGTCCGATGCCGATCGTTACGGCGTGATCCTCGCGCGGACGATGAACGGCAAGGTGCTCGGCAACGACAACTACGGCCCGCTGTGGATCATGTACCCGCGCGACCAGTATCCCGATGAACTGAAGACGCCGCTCGGCGAAGCCAAGTTCGCGTGGCAGATCATCGGCCTGACGGTGAAATGAACCGCCGGCGATGGAAAAATAGAAAAATCATCCTGGTCCTCGGCTCGCTGTGGATCATGGGGTTCGCCGCGTGGGCGTTCCTGCTGTGGGATCTCCTCGCCACTTCGGTCAACGAGGGCGTGCTCGAGGGGCCGCGCGAAGGCGTGTTCTGGACGGCCGCACAATACCGCAACGTCTATACGCGGTTCGACCGGCAACTGATCCTCTACGCGACGCACCAGGACGACGACTTCGACCACGTGCAGATGCAGCTCGACAGCCTGTCGGTGTCGTTCGGGTTCCTGCAGCGGCCGTCGGAGGTATCCGAGTACTGGCTGCGCATCCCGCGCGCGCGCAACGAGATCGACGCGCTCGGCGAATTCATGGCGCGCCTGAAGCGCGAAGTGCCGTTGCTGCGCGATTCGCCGAAAAACGCGCAGCAGGTCATCGACGATGTCAATGCGTACTGGCCGAAGGTCAACGGCCTCGCGAACTATTTCCGCGCGATCGAGATGGCGCAGCGCGACTTCACGTTCCATCAGCTCAAGGAAAAGCAGCGCGCGATCCTGATCCTCGGCATCGTGCTCGGCGTGATCCTGTGTGCGCTGTTCCTGCTGCTGTTCTATACGATGCGCACGCGTGACGACCTGCTCGAACGGCAGGACGCGGCGCTCGACGCCGAACGCAAGGCATCCGACCGCGCGTTCGAAATGATCGAGGCGAAGAACGCGTTCCTCGGGATGGTCAGCCACGAGTTGCGCACGCCGCTTCAGGCGATCTGCGGATCGGTCGAGATCCTGCTCGCGCGCCCGCAGTCGGAGGCCAACCTGAAGACAATCCGGCGGCTGCAGAATTCCGCGTTGTCGCTCGAGGCGCTCGTCAAGGATCTGACCGACTACATCAAGCTGCGCTCGACGAAGCGCCTCGCCGAACGGGAAACCGTGGGCATGGCGTCGCTGCTCGCCGAGGTGCTCGATCCATTGCGCGAGAAGATCGCGGCCAAGCGGATCGCGGTCGCGCAGCAGGTCGAGCCGCACGACCTCGCGATCCGTTCCGATCGCAAGCTGTTGCGCCAGGTGCTGTCGAACCTGATCGAGAACTCGGTCAAGTACACGCTCGGCGGGTCGATCGACGTGTCGATCATGCTCGCCGACGCGCCGGCCGGCCCACAATTGAAGATCGCCGTGCGCGACACGGGCGCCGGCATCGCGAAGCCGCACCTGTCGAAGATCTTCGAGCCGTTCTATCGCGCGAACGACGCGGTCGGGCTGCACGTGGACGGGATCGGCATGGGGCTCGCCGTCGTGCGCGAAATCGTGACGACGCTGCGCGGGCATGTGGACGTGCGCAGCGTCGTGGGCGAAGGCAGCGAGTTCGTCGTGACGCTGCCGGTCGAAGTGCCCGGTATCGACACCGCCGGCCACGCGGCCGGCGACGCGCTTGCGCTGCCGCACGCGGCCGCACACCGCGACCGGCGCGCGCTGGTGGTCGACGACGACGACAACGCGCGCGAAACGCTCGGCGCGATGTTGTCGGCGCTCGGCATCGACGCCGATCTGTGCGGCACCGGGCAGGACGGCGTCGCGCGCTTCGGTACGGGCCATTACGACATCGTCGTGATCGATCTCGAACTGCCGGACTTGAGCGGCTTCGAAGTCGCGCGGCGCATTCGCGCGGTTGCGGTACCCGATGACGATGGCCGGCATCCCGCGATCCTCGGCGTCAGCGCATATGAATCAGCCGCGCTGCGCGAGAACAAGCAGGTGTTCGACGCATTCCTGCCGAAGCCCGTCCACCTGCGCGAACTCGGCGCGCTCGTCGAGAAGCTGTTCGCCTGAGCCGGTGCGCCGGCAATGCGCGGCGTGTTGCCGCTTGTTGCCGCTTACTCGCCGATCAGGTGCAGCACGATATCCCGGCGGTGCGCCGCGCGGCGATGCTCGAACAGATAAATTCCCTGCCACGTGCCGAGCACCATGCGCCCCTGCTCGACCGGGATCGACAATTGCACCTGCGTGAGCGCCGTACGCAGGTGCGCCGGCATGTCGTCGGTGCCTTCGGTGTCGTGCTCGTAGCGCGTGGCGTCCTCGGGCGCGAGCGTCGCGAAGTAGCGCTCGATGTCGCGCTGCACCGACGAATCGGCGTTCTCCTGGATCAGCAGCGACGCCGAGGTGTGGCGACAGAACACGGTGAGCAGGCCGGTACTGATGGCCTGCTGGTCGACGAACGCGCGCACTTGCGACGTGAATTCGACGAGGCCGCTGCCGCGCGTGTCGATGCCGATATGCGTGATCGCCTGTTGCATCGTCGTGACCTCAGGCCAGCGCGGCGAAGCCGTCGGCTTCGATCTGTTTCGCGTCGGCGGGGCGCACGACGCGCGCGACTTCGACGCCGTCGCGCAGGAACACCAGGGTGGGCCACAGCTTCACGCCGAACGAGCGGCCGAGCGGGCGGCCCGGGCCATCCTCGATCTTCAGGTGCCGCACGGCGGGATGCGCGGAAAACGACGCGACGATCGCCGGCTGCGCGCCTGCGCAGATCCCGCACCAGTTCGCGCCGAATTCGATGACGGTCGGGCCGCCCAGTGCGTCGACTTCCGCGCGCGTCGGCGCGTTGGCGGTGTAGCGTTGCTCGGTATCCATCAGTCCCTCGTGTGCGTTGGCGGAACAGGCCGCGCGTGCCCGTGCGACGCGGCGGGCGCGGCCTGCGATCTCCTACTGTAGCGGAAAAGCGCGCGCGATGCCGGGCGCTCCTGCCCCGCGCAAAGGCCGTTCCCGCCCCTGCGGAATGACACGACAAGATTCGGAGCGCCACGCCGTCGTGACAGGATCAGCATGCGGACTGATCCCTCAACGAAGGCACCGCTCATGAACGCCCCGCATTGCGTCACCGAACCGAACATCCTCTATTTCGGCACGCCCGTCGTGCTGGTCAGCACGCTGAACGAAGACGGCACGGCCAATCTCGCGCCGATCTCGTCCGCATTCTGGCTCGGCTGGCGCGGGGTGATCGGCATCGCCGCCAGTTCGCAGACCACCCGCAACCTGCTGCGCACCGGCGAGTGCGTGCTGAACCTGCCGTCGTCGGCGCAAGCGGATGCGGTCGACCGGATCGCGCGTACGACGGGCACCTACCCGGTGCCGGACGGCAAGCGCGCGAAGGGCTACGTGTACGAACCCGACAAGTTCGGCACGGCCGGGCTCACCGAAGCCGCCTCGCAAACCGTCGCGCCGCCGCGTGCGCTCGAATGCCCGGTGCATATGGAAGCGGTCGTCGCGGCCACGCATGGCATCGGTGAAGACGCGCCCGACGTGCGTGGCCACATCCGCGTGTTCGAGTTGCGCATCCAGCGCGTGCACGTGCATCCCGACCTGCTGATGGACGGCCACGCGGACCGCATCGATCCGGACAAGTGGTCGCCGCTGATCATGAGTTTCCAGAAGTTCTACGGCCTTACGCCGCATCAGGTGCATGCATCGCGGCTCGCCGAGATTCCCGAGCACGCGTATCGCAGCCCGGACATCGAGCGCTCGCGTGATGTGGGCGTGCCGGCTGGCGCGATGGCCGGCGACACCTCGGACGGCTCGGCCTGACGGACCGGCTGCACTGCGCGGGGAGGTTGATCGCACAGTTGCGCGCCGAGGCGACGCTCGCGAAACACGGCCCCTCCGTCGAGGCGCGCGCGGCGTGCCGGCCGGTGCGCAAAGGCCGATCGGATAAGATACGGCCGGCCATGCTCATTGGCCCCTGACCGAACCGACGGAGTGTTTTCAGTGATTCAACCGACCCCAGTATTCAAGGACAACCTCGCGCAACTGCCGGCCATCGACGGCGTCGCGCGCATCGATCTCGTCGGCGCAAACGGCGACGTGGTCGCGACCATCGAGAACCAGCCGGGCAAGCAAGGCTCGCTCGCGGTGTACCACTACCTGAAGCAGGCATTCGGCACGCTCGACGCGAAAGCCGCCGAGCACGGCCTCACGGTGTTCGCCGAACACACGGCCGACGCACGCAACCGCCCGGGCGCGCATCCGAACGTCGATCGCCTGCTGGCCATCGTCGGCGGCGGCGAAGCGCTGCGGATCGACGTCGTCGCGAAGGGCTGAATCGCCGGCGGCACACGCGCGTGCTGCCGGACGGTGCGCGGCCGTGACGCGCGGGCGCAAACCCGCGATCATCGCGCCCGTCCCCCTTTCCCCGGAGACCACCCAAGTGTCCCGTTTCGTTGCGTTGCCGTTTGCCCGCGGTCTTGCGTCGAGCGTATCGATCATGTCGATCGCAGCCGTCGCATGTGCCGCGCTCGGCGGTACGGCATCGGCCGACACGCTGCGTACGACCTCCGATATCGCGGGCGCGTCACTGGTGCCGCTGGGCGCGCTGCCGCACTCGCCGGAGAACGGCTCGCTCGACCCGTTCTGCACGCAATATCGCGCGAAGACGACCACCGCGGCCGGCCGCGAAGTCGCAAAGCGCGACTGGATCGTGACGTCCGAAGCACCGCTCGGCCGCTACACGGTCGTCACGTTCGCGAGCGGATTCAGCGCCGGCACGAGCGCGATCTGTTTCGCGCGCAACGGCAACGTCGGCGTGTTCGACGGCACGACGCTCGTCGCGCTCGGCTACACCGCGCGCAAGGCCGGCTGGCAGCTCGGCACGGCCGACCGGCTGGAAAGCGGTGCGCTGCTGATCTGGGGCGGCGACGGCCCGGCGCCGCCCATCGGCGAACTTCACGAAGAGAACGGCGGCCTGCGCCTGACCCGAGTCGCGCCTGAAAGCACTTACTGCCAGGGCCGCGCGGTCGTGCCGAACGTGTACGGCAAACCGCTCGACGTCGCGCGCCGGATCCTGATCGCGAAAGGCTGGCAACCGCTGCGCCCGCGCGAGAAACCGGATGCGACTGACGGAGCAGCGACGCTCGCGAAGCACGGCATCATCGAAGCCGAAGCGTGTTCGGGCACCGGCGTGGGCTATTGCGCGCTGCGCTACCGAAACGCAGCCGGCGTGCTCGGCGTGACGACGGTCGGTGGCGAGCCGGACAAGCCGTCGGCGAACACCGTAATCGACTATCAAGTGGCCTGCCGCAAGCGTTGAGCAGGGCGGCGATCGCGCACGCAAGGCGCTGCATGGGCGTATGCCGTTGATGCAGCGGCGGGCACGATCGGCGTGCCGCAGGCAGCGCATCGGGTTTGACGATCGGCCTCAACGGCCGGCCAGCCCATCGTCCGTTCGTTCGATTGACCGGCCTCGCGCGCCCTCCTAAACTGACCTCCCTTTTACGCGGCATCCACTAAAGGGACGCCCATGATCGACCTCTCCACGCTCGTGCTGTTCTCCGGCGCGTGTCTCGCACTGACCGCCACGCCGGGCCCCGACATGCTGCTGATCGCGTCCCGCAGCGTGAGCCAGGGCCGGCGTGCAGGTTTCGCGACACTCGCGGGCATCCAGGCCGGCACCTACTGTCACGCACTGGCGGCCGCGCTGGGGCTGTCGCAGCTCTTCGTCGCGGTGCCGCTCGCGTATGACGCCGTGCGCTTCGCGGGCGCCGCGTATCTGCTGTATCTCGCGTGGAAGACGTTCCGTTCGGATGCGACCGCACTGTCGCCCGTCGCGTCGCCGCGACGCCACTCGACCGCGGCGATCTTCCGTCAGGGGCTGACGACGAACCTGCTGAACCCGAAGATGGCGCTGTTCGTGCTCGCGCTGTTTCCGCAGTTCGTACGGCCCGGGCACGGTTCGATCGCCGTGCAGATTCTCGTGCTCGCGACGGTGCTGAACCTGATCGGCCTCGTCGTGAACGGCGCGGTCATATTGTCCGCGAGCCGCCTGAGCCGGCGGATCGGCGCGCGCCGCCGCCCGTCGAAGCTGCCGCAGTATCTGCTCGGGTCGGTGTTCGTGGGGCTGGCGGCGCGGTTGGCGGTGGCGGGGCGGCAGTAGTCGTGAACCTGCCGGAGGATCACGCCGGTGCAATCGAATGAATGAGGTTTGGTATGAGAAC
The DNA here is from genome assembly GCF_002223045.2 of Burkholderia sp. HI4860. Classification (NCBI taxonomy): domain Bacteria; kingdom Pseudomonadati; phylum Pseudomonadota; class Betaproteobacteria; order Burkholderiales; family Burkholderiaceae; genus Burkholderia; species Burkholderia sp. HI4860. Next base: position 613,265 of record NZ_NKFO02000001.1, read on the forward strand.
CTATGACGATCTGCGCAAACGCGCATTGTCCGACCCCGAGTTGCGCGCTGAATACGATCGCCTGAATCGCGAGGAATTTGCCGCGCTCGATGCAATGCTTGTTGCGCGGCGCGCGGCCGGCGTAGCGTCGAGCAATATCGTGGAAGACACCGATGCAAGCGCGCCCATCGGGAAATAACACCGGCTCGCGCTCGTGGCGAGCCGACGCGCGCGATCACTCGATACGCCGCTCAAGCAGACGACGGCCGGTGACGCATGGTTCGTGCTCTCGCTCGTTCGAGTCAATCGCTATCCGGATCGTCACCTTCTGACACGTTTTCAACGCCGCCGCGTGTATCCGCCACCACCCGCAACGCCCCGCTCCTCAGCAAGCTCGCCGGCGTCACCGTGCGGCGGCGCCACGGAATCCGGCCGAAGTACCAGATCTTCCAGAAGCCGAGCGGATGGTCGGGATTCCGGCGCAGCAGCATGTCGAAGGTCTCGACTTCGCCGAGCACGATCCGCGTCGCATCGCGCACGACTTCGCGCACGAAGCGCGAGCAGAACTGCCGGCGCGACGCGAGATTGAACCCCGTGTCGTACACCACGCCGATCCGGCGCATCGCCGCGTCAACAAGCCGGCGCCGCTGCGCGGCATCGAGCGGCTGCTTCAGCCGCGCGATCACGCACGCGCCGCGATCGGAGCGCGCAAGAAACCGCGACATCGTCGTGACGCGCGATAGCGGAAACGTGCTCTCCGCAATCAACGGCTCGCCGCCGCGCTCGCCGACGACGATTCCGACGTGATTCGTCCACGCGCGCGTCGCGCTCGCCACTTCGAGAAACGGCCGCACGGTCACGCGGATGAAGACGATGTCGCCGATCTCCGGGTCGATCGGCAACGGCATGTCATGCGGATAGGAAGAACCCACAGAGAACAGACGCCGCCGGCCCGCTTCGGGCGAACGGATCATGAGCGGCCGGCAGCCGGCATCGACAACCATACGGACCTCGCGCGAGTGGAGATGGCGCGAGCATGTCAGCAGCCGCCGCGCACCGCATCCGCTTCCTGCACGAGGGCGGGTATCCGCGCCGCCAGGTGGCGGATTTCGATACCGGCGTGAAGCGGTGCGCGGGTGCCGAAGCCATCAGCGCGTCGCGCCCAGTGCCACGCGCAGCCGCTCCATCAACTGCGTGTAGTAGCGCAGCACGTCGTCCTTCGGCACGACATTCGCTGTCGCGAAACGGTCCGACCACGCCGGTTTCCATTCATACGCGCCGTGCACGCTGCGATCGCCGTCGGGCGCCTGGATCAGCGAGCGGATCCGCGCATCGCGGCCCGGGCCCGTATGCACGTCGAACAGCGCGTGGATGTACGTGTGATACGCGTCGTACACGTCGTCGTCGAACAGGTAGCGGTAGATGTGGAACGTGCGGTCGAGGTCGCGCTTCGCGCGGATCACGTCGTCCGGCGAGATGTCCTTCCAGTAGCCGATCCACGTGTAGAAGCACAGCAGCGCATTGAGCTGCGGCGCGACCGCGTCGTACAGCGCGAGCCGCTTCTCGATCAATCGCTGGTTGGTCCACTGCACGAGTTCGAGCCGCTTCAGCCGGCGCGCGACGAGCCAGCCGAGACACGCGACCGACAGCGGCGTCAGCACGCCCAGCACGAGCTTGACGATTTCCAGCGAATTCCACGGCGTGTTGATTGGCTGCATGAATGGCCCGACAAGAAGAAACGCATTCGCTTCTGCGCAGCATCCGGCGCGGCGCAGCGCCGCCTGCCCGATCGCGTCGACATTGACCGTTAGTTGCTCGCGCATCGAACGTCATGTGACGACACAGGCAACAGGTTCGAAGCGGCGTGATTCGTCAGTCTATCGGACGATTGTCACCGAGCCGTGACCGTTCGTCGACCCGTCGTCGTCACAAGGCCGTGCATCGGCGTCACACTAGGTCGGCAGCGCCGACGTGAGCTTGACCTTCTGCATCGGGATGTCGGTCTTCACGCTCAGCACGCCCGGAATACGCGTGAGGTATTCCATCTGGAAGCGCCGGTAATCGTCGATGTCGGCCGCGACGACGCGCAGCAGGAAATCGCAATCGCCCGCCATCAGGTGGCACTCGACGACTTCCGGCATCTGCTGGACGGCCTCGGCGAAACGGTTCACCGATTCCGCGTCCTGCCCCTTCAGCCACACGCGCGTGAAGATCGTCAGCCCCTTGCCGACTTTCGCGGGATTCAGCACGGCCACGTATTTCTCGATCACGCCGGCTTCCTCGAGGAGGCGCACACGCCGCAGGCACGGCGACGGCGACAGCCCGACCTCATGCGCGAGCTCCACGTTCTGCATGCGGCCGTCGCGCTGGAGCGCGCTCAGGATCCGGCGGTCGATGGCGTCAAGTTTCATTGGCATCCGATTCCAAAAAATTTTTAAATCACGCGTTCAATGCCAAATTCTGAGAAAAATCTGGCCACAACGCAACCCGATTCGAGTCAAAAAAGCAGACAATTCCTCCCCCGAAGGAGGAGTAATGAGCAGTAGCGTTTCAACGTCGTCAGGGCTTCGCGACAAGCCCGCCTATGTCGCCGAGATGGGCCGCGGATTGCGCGCGGCGCTGCCCGTCATGCTGGGTTTCGTGCCGTTCGCGCTCGTGCTGGGCGCGCAGGCCGCGCAGAAAGGGCTGAGCCTGTTCGAAGTGCCGATGATGACCGGCATGAACTTCGGCGGCGGCTCCGAATTCGCGGCGATCCATCTGTGGTCGTCGCCGCCGCACATCGCGCTGATCGTCGCGATGTCGTTCCTCGTGAATTCGCGCCACATCCTGATGGGCGCCGCATTCGAGCCGTATATCCGCCGCCTGCCGCGCCGACGCGCGTTCTTCGCGCTGTTCTTCATGTGCGACGAAAGCTGGGCAATGTCGCTCGCCGACGCCCGGGCCCGCTCGGCCACGCACATCAGCGTGCCCTATTACGCGGGCATCTGCATGGGCCTCTACCTGACGTGGATCTCGATGACCACGCTCGGCGCGGCCGTCGGCCCGACGATCGGCAACGTCGAGCAATATGGCTTCGACATGGCGTTCACGGCCGTGTTTCTGGTGCTGCTGCGCGGGATGTGGAAGGGAATGCGTGCGAGCCGCCCGTGGTTCGTGAGCCTCGTGGTCGCTGCGGCCACGCACCTGGCCGTGCCCGGCGCGTGGTACGTCGCGGCCGGCGCCTGCGCGGGGCTGATCGCCGCGCTGGTGTGGGAGCCGCGCGATGCCTGATTTCCCGGATTTCAGCACGGTCGCGACGATCGTGCTGATGGCGTCGACCACCTATCTGTCGCGCATCCTCGGCTACGTGCTACTGCGCAACCGCACGCTGAGCCCGCGGATGGCGTCGGTGATGGAGAACGTGCCCGGCTGCGTGCTGATCTCGGTGATCGCGCCGGCCTTCGTGTCGACGCGACCGGCCGACCTGCTCGCACTGGCCATCACGCTGATCGCGGCGACGCGCCTGTCGATCCTGCCGACCGTCATCGTCGGCGTCGTGTCGGCCGGCCTGCTGCGGCACCTGCTCGGCTGAACGGCTCCGACCCGCCGCGCACACCGCGGCACGGTCACCACGAACGGGCGCGCAGTGCGCCCGTTTTCACATCCGCGCCCATCGCGCGACACGACGATCCTCACACGGGAATGCTAGCCTTGAGGCTTGCGCCACGCTGCATTCCCCTCTCATTGCCCAACTCCGCGAGGATCGTCCCGATGCAAGAAACCCGCCCGCTGTTCGACCGCGTCCTCCTCACCAACGACGACGGCATCGACGCCCCCGGCCTTGACGTGCTCGAACACGTCGCCACGCAACTGGCACGCGAAGTGTGGATCGTCGCACCGGCGGAAGACCAGAGCGGCACGTCGCACTCGCTGAGCCTGCACGAACCGCTGCGCGTGCATCGCAAGGGCGAACGCCGCTTCGCGGTGCGCGGCACGCCCGGCGATTGCGTCGCGATCGCCACCAGCCACCTGATGAAGGACGCACGGCCCGACATCGTGCTGTCCGGCGTGAATCGCGGCGGGAACCTCGGCACCGAAACGGTGTTTTCCGGCACGGTGGGCGCCGCGATGACGAGCATGCTGGTCGGCGTGCCGGCCATCGCGCTGAGCCAGGCCTTCGCCGATCGCAACGCGGTGCCGTGGGACACGGCACGCGCGCTTGCGCCGGACGTCATTCGCCGGCTCGTGGCCGCCGGCTGGGACAGCGACGCGTGCCTGAACGTGAATTTCCCGCCGCGGCCCGCGCAGGACGTGCGCGGCCTGAAGGTGACGAACCAGGGTGCCGGCACGCTGCAGGGCGTCGAGATCGTGTCGGGGCGCGACCCGCGCGACTTCGAGTATCACTGGCTGAAGCTCTCCCGCGCGCCGCGCGACGACGATGCGGATTCGGAAACGGTCGCGCTCGGTGAGGGTTACGTCGCCGTCACGCCGCTGAAGTTCGAGCGCACGCACGATCAGGCGCTCGCACGGTTGCGGTCGAGCCTTGGCTGATCCGCGCACGCCAGCGAGGAAGCGGTCGCGGCGATCGCGCGCGTGATGCCTGCGCGCGCATGCGCGGCTGCTTCTCTGCTTCTCTGCTTCTCTGCTTCTCTGCTTCTCTGCTTCAACGAGACTCTGCTTCACGTCAGATTCATTCCCCCGTCGAGCATCACGATCTCGCCCGTCACGTAATCGGACGCGACGAGCATCGCGACCGTCTGCGCGATGTCGTCCGGCGTCGCCGCACGGCGCATCGGCGCGCGCTCGCGCCAGAGCTGCTGCGCGTCGGTCCAGTCGGCCGTGAGCGGCGTATCGACGAGCCCCGGCGCAACCGCATTGACGCGGATCGCCGGCGCGAGCGTTTTCGCGAGCAGCCGCGTCGTGTGATTGAGCGCCGCCTTCGCCGCCGCATACGGAATCGATGCGCCCTTCGGCCGCACGCCCGCATGCGAGCTGACGTTCACCACGCACCCGGCCCGCCCGTGCGACGCCGCCTCGCGCAACGCAGCCTCCGCCTCGGCGACGAGCCGGAACGGTGCGATTACGTTGATCTCGTGCATTTCGCGCCACACGTCGGGCGTCGCCGCAGCGAGGTCGTCGTGCGGAATCACGCGGCTGACGCCCGCGTTGTTGACGAGCACGTCGAGCCGCCCGTGCACGGCAACGGCTTCGCGGATCAGCCGCACGCGTTCCGCATCGTCCGCGAGATCGGCCTGCACATAGGCTCCGCCGAGTTCGCGCGCCATCGCGCGCCCCACGTCGGCCGAGCGGCGCGAATGCAGGATCACCGCGTAGCCGTCCGCCGCGAGACGGCGCGCGATCGCCGCGCCGATCCCCGACGTCGAACCGGTGACGAGCGCGACCGGCCGATGCAGCCGCGACGCGCGCGGCTCGGCGACGGCTTCGGTTTCTGGTTCCGTTTCGGAAATCGGGGCAGGCATCGGCGGGAGCGGCGCATCCATATCGGGGAACCCTGTCAGTGGCGTTCCCGCATCATAAGCGCGACGACGCCCCGTGACACGAAGCGGCCTGCCTCGCGGCCGCGACCCGCACCGTCGCATGAAGGGAAGGAGAAGCGGCCCGCGTCACACGGGCCGCTTGCGGCCGCTACTGGCCGGCCAGTGCCAGCGACGGCGCGAACGCGCCGTTCGGATCCTGCCCGTTCCAGGTGCTGACCCATGCGTCGTTCGGCGTCGCACCCATCACGAAGTCGAGCGTGCCGCCGGCTTTCATCTCGTCGTACGTGATGTACGGCCGGTGCAGCGGCGTGCCGTTCAGGCTGACCGACTGGACGTAGCGATTCACCGATGACGGCGCCCCGCCGCCGGCCGTATGCGCGGTCACCCTGAAGCGCCGCGTCGCACCGAACTTCAGGCCCTTTCCGTCCGCGCCTGCCGACGCAACCGGAATGTCGATCGTCGCTTCCTCGAACAGCGGCGTGCCGAGGTAGAACACGCCGCCCACCGGGTTCAGCGAATAGATGCCGAGCGCGGACAGCACGTACCACGCGGACAACTGCCCGCAATCGTCGTTGCCGGGAATCGCCGAATCGCGCACGCGGCGCGGGTCGGCCAGCACGGCCTTCAGGCTGTCGCCGCTCAACAGCGCGCGATCGCCGGCCGTCAGCGTCAACGAGTACATGTCGTCCATCACCGTGCGCACGCGATCCTGCGTCTTCGACGGCATGCCCGCGACGTCGTACAGGTACGGCAGGTGGTTCGCCGGCTCGTTCCCCGCGAAGAACTGGCCGCTGCGGCCGGTCAGGTCCGGAAAGCCCTGGTTGTAGAGGAAGGTCAGCGGGTTCGCCGGATCGAACGTGCGGTCGAGCTGCGCGATGAACTGGCTCTTGCCGCCGAGCAGCGCCACGACGCCGGGAAAGTCGTGGAAGATGTTCCACGTATCGACCCACGAATTCGATTCGGAGAAGTCCGTCTTCTCCGCCGCCGTCGGGTCGAAGCCCGCGACCCAGTTGCCCTGCGCATCCTTCGGCTGCGCAAACTTCCAGCCGTTGTTCGGCACCGGGTTGAACACGTTGCGGTAGTTCTGGCTGCGCTGCAGGTACGGCCGGTAGTCGGCCGTGCTCTTGCCCGCCGCCTTGCCGACCGCCGCCGTCGCCCAGTCGTCGAAAGAATAGTCCTGCGTCGTCGACACCGACGCGTTGTCGCCGGCGGTCACATAGCCGCTCTGCCGGTATTGGTCGAAGCCGTGCGCGCTCGCGCTCTGCGTGGTCGTCAATGCAGTCCAGATGTCGTCGATGCCCGCGCTCGTCAGGTGCTTCAGGTATGCATCGGCGATCAGCGGGATCGACGGGTGGCCGGCCATCGTGAAGGTTTCCGTCTGCGCGAGCGGCCACACCGGCAGCTCGCCCTTGCCGTTCTGCCTGAATTGCGTGAGCAGCGACTTCACCCAGCCGTCGACACGCTCGGGCTGCACCAGCGTCATCAACGGCGACTCGGCGCGGAAGGTGTCCTACAGCGAGAACGTCGACGAATAGTCGAAGCCCGGATTCGCATGCTTGCTCGTGGTCGGCGGCGACGTCGTGCCGTCGTTGGTCGAATCGGTGCCGACGTAGCTGCCGTCCGCATTGTTGTAGACGGTCGGCGCGAGCATCGTGCGATACAGCGACGTGTAGAACATCGTCCGCTGGTCGGCGCTGCCGCCCTTGATCCGGATCCGGTCGAGCGCGGCACTCCACACGCGCTCGGCCGCACCGCGCACCTGGTCGAACGACTTCGCGCCGACTTCCGAGGCGAGATTGGCCTGCGCATCCGCGATGCTCGACGGCGAGATGCCGACCTTCAGGGTAACCGCGCCACCGCCGTCGTTGCCGTCGGCGAACGTCAGGTAGGCCTTGAAGCCGTCCGCGCTGAACGCGACGTGCTTCGTATCGAACGGCTTCGAGAAACGCGCGACGAAATACGTCGGCTTGTTGTTCGCCCAGTTGTTCGTGATCTCCCAGCCGGCGATCGTCTGCGCGTCGATGACCTGGATCTTGCCGCTCGCGGTCGAGCCGCCGATCGGGTTGTCGATGCTGACGATCATGCTGCGCTTCTGCGCGGCCGCGCTCGGGAAATACGTGTAGCGATGCACGCCCGCGTGCGTGGTGGCCGTCATCTCCGCGAGGATCTTCGCGCCCTGCACGTTCCACGGCGTGTTGCCGCTGCCGACCGGCGCCATCTTCACGCGGTAGTAGCCGGGGCTCGCGGTTTCGTCGTCGTGGCTGAACGACGCGTTGTAGGTGATCGACGAATCGGCGGCGACCTTCGCCAGCGTCGCGGTATCGACCGGCGCCAGCGTCGGCAGGAACCGCACTTCGCCGCCCGAGCCGATGCCGGTGCCCGACAGGTGCGTATGCGTAAAGCCGGTGATGAGCGGATCGTCGTACTGGTAGCCCGACGTGCGATCCCAGTTCCACGGCAGCGTGTGCGCGCCGCCGGTCGTGTCCGGCCCGAGCTGCACCATCCCGAACGGCACGGTCGCGCCCGGGTACACGTGGCCGTGGCCGCGCACGCCGCTGCTCCAGTCCGCGTTGATGTCGAGATTCGCGGTGCCGATCATCGGGTCGACGCTGTGCAGCACCGACCGATGGGGCGCGCCGCCGTTTTCGCCTTGATCGTTCTGATCGCCCTGGTCGTTCTGGTTGCCTTGATCGTTCTGGTTGCCCTGCACGTTCGACCGCTGCGCGAGCACGCTCGCATCCGTCGAACCCTGATCGCCCCCGCACCCCGACAACACGGCAAGGCACCCGATCCCCACCACATGACGTAGCTTCATCCGTTCGTCCCTCCCTCTCTCTGCGTCGATCCTGTCGGCAAGAACCGCTCGTTGATCTCCCTGGCTGTTACGGCGCGCTGGCCGCCTGCGGGAACGACGGCATCGCCGATGCGTCGGTGCCCCAGGTCGTGGCGCTCGCGTCGGCCGTCATCGCGTACGACAGCTTTCCGCCCTTCGCGATCTGCTCGAACGGCAGCCACGCGGTCGCGTACGGTGCGCCGTTCAGCTTCAGCGACTTCACGTAGAACGACGCGCTGTCGCCCGAGCCGGCACCCGGCGCGACGATGTGCAGCAGACGGTAGCTGCCGTCCTTCTGCCCGACGCGCACCGCGATCTTCTCGAACTGCGGGCTCGACAGTGCGACGCCGCTCACGCCCGGCACGACCGGATAAAGACCGAGCGCGGCCCACACGTACCAGCCCGAGATCGCGCCGAGATCGTCGTTGCCCGGCAGTCCGGCCGCGCCCGTGCCGAACTCGTTCGCGAGCGACGCGTGCAGCACGCGCTGCGTATGCGACGGTGCACCGGCCCACGCATAGACCCACGGCACCGCCATCGTCACTTCGTTGCCGACGTAGAAATACGGCTGCACGGTGCCGATGTTCAGGTGCGTGAAGAACGTATCGAGCCGCTTGACGACCGGCGCGACGCCGCCCGCCTGCGCGACCACGCCGGCGAGATCGTGCGGCACGTACCACGTGTACTGCTCCGAATTGCCTTCCATGAAGCCCGTGCCGTCGGTGACCCATGCGCCGGCCGACGTCTTCGGCTGGATAGCGCCCCGGTCGAACAGGTTTTGCCAGTTGCCGCTCGACTTCAGCAGCGCGCCAGCCGTCGTCGTGTCGCCGAGCGCCGCCGCAAAGCGCGACACCGCGAAATCGCGCACCGCGTATTCGAGCGTGTTTGAGGCGGTCTGGTTGTCGCCCGAGCCCGACGACGGCACATAGCCGAGCCGGTCGTAGTCCGCGCGGCTGCCCATCACCGGCGTGCCGGCGCAGGCGGCGCCCGGCGCCGTGCTGTTCTTCATGATCGACAGCGCGGCCTGTGTGTCGAAGTTCGTTGCGCCGAACGCATGCGCATTCGCGACGATGATCGAGCCGGCATCACCGGGCATCACGGCCGTCTCGGTATTGAAGTACGCCCAGCGCGGGAACGCGCCGCACGCCTTCGCATCGAGCACGAGCGACTGCACGATGTCGCTGGTCCGCACCGGGTCGAGCAGCGCCTGCAACTGGATGAACGAACGGTCGATGTCCCAGCCGGAGAAATTCGCGTACATCGTGCGGCCTTTCTCGACCTGGCGTGTCGGCGCGGCCGCTGCGCCGTTCGACGCGTAGAAATCCGGGTACTGGCCGTTCACGTCGTTGAACACGTTCGGGTGCAGCGACGCGTGATACAGCGCGGTGTAGAACTTCGTCTTGTCGGCATCGCTGCCGCCCGTGACCTGGATCGCGTTCAGGCGCGCATTCCACGCGGCGCTCGCGGCGCCGTGCACCTTGTCGAAACGCCAGTTCCGGCTGCCTTGCGCATCCGTTTCCTGATTCTCCGCGCGCAGGTTCGCCTTCGCATTCGCTTCGCTGACGAACGAGATGCCGAGCTTCATCATCACGTCGGGATGCTTGCGGTCGACATTGAACGTGACGGTCACCGGGCTGTTGTTCGACAGCGCCGGCTTCGCCGCGAACGGCTGGCTGAATTCCGCGTAGTAGTAGACGGGCACCGCATGCCCGGCCCAGCAGAATCCGCCGCCCGCGATCGTGCCCGACAACGCGCGGTCGCCGACCTGGCTGATCGTGTCGCTCGTCGTGCCCTGCGCACGGTTGTTCAGCACGGTCGGATCGATCGCGATCGTCGCCTGCTGGCCCCGCGCGAGTGCCGGATAGGTGAAGCGCGCGAAGCCGGTGCGCAGCGTCGTCGTCAGCTCCGCCTTGATGCCGTTGCCGAGCGTGACGCCGTAATAGCCGGCTTGCGCGGTTTCGTTCGCGTGGCTGAAACTGGCCGGCGTGCCGGCGTCGCCAGGCGCGAGCTGCGGCATCACGTTCAGGTAGCCGCCGTTCGCCCAGCAGCCGGTGCCGCTCAGGTGCAGGATGCTGAATGCGTTGATCGACGTGTCGCCGTACCAGTAGCCGCTGGAGAAACCCGAGCCGTCGCCCTTGCTGCTGTCGTATTGGGCGGTCGGTGTCATCGGGCTCCACTGCATCATCCCGAACGGCACCGTCGGCCCCGGAAACGTGCCGCCGCCGAGACCCGAGCCGACCGGGTCGGCCGGCTGGTCGGTCGCGTAGTCGGTGCCGATCAGCGGATTGACGTATTGCACGACGCGAATGTCGGCGTTTTTCCTTGCCGCTTCGTTGCCGTTGCTGTTGTCGTTTTCGTTGCTATTGTCGTTGCCGCTATTGCCGCTCTGATTGCCCTGCGACTGCGCGGCAGCCGACATGTTCGCCGCGGCCACCGACGGCGAATCGCCATCACCACCGCATGAAGCCAGGACAACGCACAACGCCAGCAGCGCCGTTCTCCACCCCCAGTTCCTCGACATCACCTGTCTCCGTATCGTTCTTGAATCAGGATGTTGATTCGAACTACTGATCTTCTAGTCAGGATGCTTTTGATGAATTCCGCTTGCCCTGCCGATCGGTCGAAAATCCCGGGTGCGTGTACTTATTTCCGTATTCGCGCACCTGGAAAAAGACGCGCCGGCATGTCGAAATACCGGCGCCCAGGACCCGATAATGGGCACAAGCGTGCCCAAATAAACGCGCTTCCTCTACCCCGTGTTTTTACGAATTTTTATTTTGTTTATCTAAACAAAATGCAATTGATTCGGTTTTTATGTGGAATGGGGGTACTGAATGCACGATTGGCCATCAAGGCTGCTTCGGCAGATCGACATAGTCTTCGAGCTCACCGGCGACATAAAGCCGCTTGCCGAGTCGCGGATACTCGCAGACGTCGTGTTCGAGCCGCTGCCCGCCCACGAGCAGCTCCAGCGGCGCATCGCCGGTGTTCTGCACCGTATGCGCCTCACCGCCGCGCGGAAAGCCCAGGAAATCGCCGGGTCCGATTGCCTCGGTGCACTCGCCGATCGTGACCGCGCCCGTGCCGGACAGCACGTACACGAACTCTTCTTCGTACAGGTGACGGTGATACTCGGCCGATTCGTGACCGGGCATCAGCGTGAGCAGGTGGACACCGAATTGCGTCAGGCCGGTCAGGTCGCTGAGTTGTCGCTTGAAGCGAACGGCATTGGGATTCAGCGAATGCACCGCGCGCGTCGGTTCCATCTTCGCAATATCGGCGGCCTTCAGCAGTTCCCGGGGGGAATGGGTCGACATGGGGGAGTTCTCTCGTTGGCGTCATGCTTCGATCGAGCGAGCCACCCAGGCCGGCATGGCGCGCGTGCCCGCCATTGTCCGATATTTTTCTGCGCGCAAGGGCGCGGTTCGACGGAACAACGACAGGTGGCACGTCGTGATCGGGACGCACCGCCACGTTGCCCGCTCTTCACCTCTGCTTCGAACGTCGCCAGCACGCAGAGCACGGCGAACAGGCTCCACTCCTTGACGAGCGCATGGCGCTCACGCATCACGCCCCACAGCAGCAGCACCGCGAAGAACAGTTCGAACACGCCGTTCATCTGGAACGGCGTGCCGCCGGACGACGTGATCGCGGTCGGGCCGCCCGGCAACCGCCCCCCAGTACAGCAACACGACGCCGTTTGCGGCCGTAAGCACGCCGATCGCGGCCGAGCGCCGCATCATCCGCGCCGGCTGCGGCTTCCCGATGAACGCGGCGCGCGTGAGTGAGCCTCCGCGCGCCGTTGCCGCTGCCGTTGCCTTCGTCGCTCAGCGCACGTGCACGCCGCGTAGCTCCGTCAGCAAAGCCACGAGACGATCGATGTGTGCATCTTCGGTGCGCCACGACGACACGCTGATCCGGAACGCCGGCCGCCCCTGCCACACCGTCGCGCCGAACCACACGTCACCCGACGCCTGCGCGGCCGCGAGGATCGCCGCCGTTTCGTCGTCGGTGCCGGCGCGCACGAGCACCTGGTTCAGCACGACGCGGTTCAGCACGTCGTAGCCGGCGGCACGCAGGCCGTCCGCAACGCGCGCCGCCTGCGCGCAATGCCGCTCGACCATCGCGGCCACACCGGCGCGGCCGAGCGAACGCAATGCAGCCCACACGGGAATGCCGCGCGCGCGCCGCGAGAACTCGAGGTTTAGGTTCTTCTGCGCGTCCTGCGCGCCGCTCAGGTACACGGCGTCGCTGTTCATCGCGGTCGCGAGCGCAGCCGCGTCGCGGCAGATCACCATCGCGCCGTCATACGGCGTGTTGAGCCACTTGTGGCCGTCGGTGGTCCAGCTGTCCGCGCCGTCGATGCCGTCCGTCAGCGCGCGCTTCGACGATGCGCGGGCCCACAGGCCGAACGCGCCGTCGACGTGTACCCACGCACCGGCCGCCTTCGCGGGCGGAATCAGCGCCGCGAACGGATCGAACTCGCCCGTGTTCACTTCGCCGGCCTGCACGCAAAGGATCGTCATGTCGTCGAGCGCCGGCAACTGCGCCGGGTCGATTCGGCCATGCGCGTCGACCGGTGCGACGATGAGGCGCTTCATCCCGAAACCGAGCACGCGCAGCGCCTTCTTCACCGTGATGTGCGCCAGCTCGGAGATCACGACCTTCACTTCGGGCGCGCCGATCAGGCCATCCGCATCGACGTCCCAGCCCTTGCGCGCGAGCAGCGCGCGCCGCGCGGCCACCAGCGCGACGAGCGTGCAGGCCGTCGCGCTCGTGCCGAAACCGACCGCGCTGCCTTCGGGCAACCCGAGCACGTCGACGACCCAGCGCGCGGCCTGGCGCTCGATCGTCGCGGCCACCGGCGAATTCGCATAGGACGATGCGCACTGGTCCCACGCGAGCATCAACCGCTCGGCCGCCGCCGCGGCCGGCAGCGTGGCGCCGATCACGAAGCCGAAGTAGTTCGGGCCGTTCGACGCGACGGTCGCGGGGGTGCCGCGCTCGTCGAGCAGGCGCAGCACATCGTTGGCCGGGCCGCCCGTATCGGGCAGCGGCTCATCGAACGACGCCAGGCCGGCCAAGGCGGCCGCGTCGGGAAACGCGCGCCGCTCGTTCGTCGCGGCCAGATACGCGTGTGCGCGCCGGTCGGCGTCGGCCAGCAATGCAAGTTCGTCCATGTCGGTTGCCTCGGTGTGAGTCAGAGTTGCGAGAGATCGCGGCCGAGCTGCTGCAGCGCGCCGTCGATCCGCTTGTAGTACGTGAACTTGCCGACGCGGGTCGCCTGCACGAGCCCCGCATCCGCGAGGATGCGCATGTGGCGCGTGGTCGTGGCCGGCGCGATGCCGAGCTTCTCGGTGATGTACGTGCAGCACACGCCGAGTTCGTCGACATCGCCGTGCGGCTGCGGCGGGAAATGCTCGCGCGGCTGCTTGAGCCAGCGCATCACGGCCAGGCGGCTTTCGTTGGCCAGTGCGCTGATACGGGTGACGTCGTCCATGGGTTCGGTTTCATTTAACGTTTTGAATATTAGCTAAATGACGAAATGTGTGCAATTGGTTCGAAGGGCGACTTGAGCTGACGCTGGGGTGTATTGGGCCGCCGTATCGGCACCGGATGCGATCGCGGCAAGCGCGCCGCTGCAACGCGTTGCACACAGCGCCGGGAACACGCTTCAGCTCGCCGTCAATGCCGAGCGGCCATTCCGCATACAAGTCGGGCCCGAAACGCATTGCGATCCGTCATGTGCGGCAGGATCGTCCCGACGCGCCTGCCTGCCGTGTGCGGCGCGCACACCACGCGCCGCGCACGGCCGAGCGAGCGGCCGCGCAATGCACTATCCGTTGGCCCGGCCCATCCGCCAGTGCGGGGGATGCAAGGGGTGCGCGGAAGCGTTACCGTGAAATGCATGCGCGGTCTGTCAACGAACCCGCGCCCGTTTCATTGTTCGAGAGGGAGGGTTCGCTAGCTCAATCCCACGGATTAACGATAGGAACGCCGGTTTCAACAAAATCGGCGACATTGCGCGTCACGACGGTCATGCCATGCACGAGCGCCGTTGCGGCAATGAGTGCGTCCCGCTCCGACCGCCGATCCGGTACATGGAGTCGTGCGCATCGTTGTGCGACCGCAGTATCAACCGGCAGCACGCGACCCGCGAACTCCGGCAGGACATGCCCGTCAAGCCATGCCCGCAGAAGCGCACCTTGAGCCGTGTCCCGGCGTTCGATTTGCAAGACGCCTGTCTCCAGCTCCATGATCGTGATTGCCGAGACAAAAAGCGTGGGTGCGTCGACGGTTGAACTCCAGGCCACCAGACCTTTGTCTGCCTTGCCGGTTCGCACCTTCCTGAGTTCCGAAACAACGTTGGTATCGAGGACGAACATCATCAAAAATCAACCTTTTTGATACCGATCTCCGCGCGCGGAGGCTCAAACTCGATGTCCTCGACACCGGGCATGGCCAACGCGTCGGCAATGTTGCGCCGTTGCTGCGTGAGACGCTGGTATTCCTCGAAACTCAGCAGCACATGGGCAGGCCTGCCACGATCCGTAATGAACACCGGGCCATCCTTTGCTGCCTTCTTCGCTTTGGTCACATCCTGGTTAAGTTCGCGACTCGAGAGCGTTGTGATGGTCATCATGGGCTCCTCAAACCAATCAATGTAGGTATGTTACTACAATAAATGAGATTGCGCGGCATTGCCCGCCCCGGTTGATCCGGCCCCGTGCGCGTCTTCTTCGTCGATGACTCTTGCGCCTACGTACGAGTTACGTTTCCGGCGGCAAGGTCCTCTGGCAGGAAGAATCGTTTCCGTTCAATCACGCGCATCCGATTCCGAGGACAACCCATGCCGAGTTTCGCCGTTGCCGAAGCGAACTCGCCACAATGACCACCCGAAGGGCACGAAATTGGCGTCGTCACGTCGAGTCCGACGCAATTACATCCAACACGTTCACGCCGCCAGCGCCTGCGCCAGCCGTTCGATCAGCGCCCGCACCCGCCGCGGCTGCACCGCGTTGCCCGGATAGACGATCTGCAAGTCGACGTCGCCCGGCGAGAACGCGCGCAGGACTTCGACAAGCGCGCCGGAGGCCAGATCCTGCTCGACGTCGACCAGCGACTTCAGCGCAACGCCGTGCCCCGCAATGCACCACGCGCGCACGAGTGCGCCGTCGTTGGCCACCCGCCGGCCGCGCACCGTCACGCGCCGGGGTTCGCCATCGATGCTGAACGGCCATTCGGCATACAGGTCCTGCCCGAAGCGCATCACGATGCAGTCGTGCGCGGCAAGATCGTCCGGATGTTGCGGCGTGCCTTGCGCCGCGAGATACGCGGGCGACGCGCACACCACGCGCCGCGCACGGCCGAGCGAACGGCTGCGCAGCGAACTGTCGGCGAGCAGCCCGCGACGGATCGCGAAATCGAGCCCCTGCCCGACGACATCCACGTAGCCGTCACCGAGATGCAGATCGACCGTAACGCCCGGATGCTCGGCCAGAAACGCGTCGACGACGGGCACCACGCGCTCGCGCCCGAGATCGGCCGGCGCACTCAGGCGCACGGGGCCCGACAAGGTCTGCACGCCGAGCCGCACGCGGCCTTCGAGTTCGTCGGCTTCGGCCAGCAGGCGCCGCGCGCCGTCGACGAGCGTGCGGCCTTCGTCGGTCAGGCTGATCGCGCGCGTCGTGCGCATGAGCAGCGCCGCGCCGTAGTGGCGCTCGAGCGCAGCCAGCCGCTCGGACACGGTGGCCGGCGACAGCCCGAACTCGCGGCCCGCCGCGGCCAGGCCGCCCTTCTCCACAATGCGCAGGAACAGCGCGAGATTGTCGAGCAGCATTATTCGCCCCTTCCGAACGATATTTTCGAAGTCTGCCCAATTATCCGAAATATCCGCAAGCGATACAGTGTGCCAATGCGTCGCCTCGCGGCCGCCCCTCGACCCGTCGATCACCCCAAAGGAAAATCCGCCATGGAATACCGCACCCTCGGCCGCTCCGGCCTCAAGGTTCCCGCCCTGAGCTTCGGCGCCGGCACGTTCGGCGGCACCGGGCCGCTGTTCAGCGCCTGGGGCAACACGGGCGTCGACGAAGCGCGCCGCCTGATCGACATCTGCCTCGAAGCCGGCGTGAACCTGTTCGACACGGCCGACGTGTATTCGGACGGCGAATCCGAGCGCGTGCTCGGCGCTGCGATCAACGGACGTCGCGACCAGGTGCTGATCTCGACGAAGACGGGCCTGCCGACCGGCAGCGGCCCGAACGACGCGGGCACGTCGCGCGCGCGGCTGGTCCGCGCCGTCGACGACGCGCTGCGCCGCCTCGACACCGACTACATCGACCTGCTGCAACTCCACGCGTTCGATGCGAGCACGCCGGTCGAGGAAGTGATGTTGACGCTCGACGATCTCGTGCGCGCGGGCAAGCTGCGCTACATCGGCGTATCGAACTTCGCGGGGTGGCAGATCATGAAGTCGCTGGCGGTGGCGGACCGGCACGGCTGGTCGCGCTACGTGGCGAACCAGGTCTACTACTCGCTCGTCGGCCGCGACTACGAGTGGGACCTGATGCCGCTCGGCGCCGACCAGGGGCTCGGCGCACTCGTCTGGAGCCCGCTCGGCTGGGGCCGGCTCACCGGCAAGATCCGGCGCAACACGCCGCTGCCCGAAGGCAGCCGCCTGCATGAAACGGCCAGCTTCGGGCCGCCGGTCGACGATGCGCGCCTGTACGACGTGGTCGATGCGCTCGACGCGATCGCCGAGGAAACCGGCAAGACCGCGCCGCAGATCGCGCTGAACTGGCTGCTGCAGCGCCCGACGGTGTCGTCGGTGATCATCGGCGCGCGCAACGAGGAACAACTGCGGCAGAACCTCGGCGCGGTCGGCTGGGCGCTGACCGACGCGCAGGTCGCGAAGCTCGATGCGGCGAGCGCGGTGGAAGCGCCTTATCCGTACTTTCCGTATCGCCGTCAGCAGGCGTTTGCGCAACTCAATCCGCCGCTGCGCGGGTAAGCGCCGACGGCCGGCGGAGCCTGCGAATGGGACCGTGCGGCGCTACGCAGGCACACGCGCGTCGCCGAGCCGCACGACCTTGTCGGCCGGCCCGATGACCGAGCGCCGATGCGTGATCGCCACGACCGTGACGTCGCGGGCCAGCAGCCGCACGTGTTCCATGATGTCGCGCTCGGTGGCTTCGTCGAGCGCGGAACTCGCTTCGTCGAGGAACAGCACGGTCGGCTCGCCATACAGCGCACGGGCGATCGCGATGCGCTGTCGCTCGCCGCCGGACAGCTTCAACCCACGCTCGCCCACCGTCGTGCGGAAGCCGTCCGGCACGCTCTCGATGAACGTCAGGATCGTCGCCTTCGCCGCGGCTTCACGCAGACGTTGCGCATCGCGCGGCCGGCCGAGCAGGATGTTGTCTTCCAGGCTTTCGTTCAGCAGCACGACATCCTGCGGCACGACGGCCACCGCGCCGTACCAGTCGGCCCGATCGATCTCCGCGAGATCGACGCCGTCAACGAGAATGCGCCCGCCGGTCGGCTCGATCGACTTCAGCGCGAGCTTGAAGACGGTGGATTTCCCCGCGCCGGTTTCGCCGACGAGGAACGTGATCGCCCCCCGTTCGGCGACGAAGTCGACGTCGGTCACGCCGCGGCCGTTGTCGTACGCATAGGCGACGCGGTCGAACACGATGCGCCCGTCGCGCGGCGCGAACGCCGACGCGTGCGACACCTGCCGCTCCTCGGGTGCCGTCCACAGCGCCACGAACGGCACGAGCGCCGAGCCGGAGCGTGCGCACTCGTCGACGGCGCGCGCGATCATGTCGAACGGCTGGTTCAGTTGCAGCAGCAACGTGTTGAACAGTACGATGTCGCCGATCGACAGCGCGCCCGCCGCATGGCGCGGCAGCAGCAGCCAGAACGTCACCGCGAACTGGATCGCGAGGCCGAGCCCCAGCACCGCGAGATAGCGGACGTGCTGCAGCACATACGAACGCCAGCTGTCGCGCACGACACGCGCCTTCTCCGAGAAACGTTCGTTCATCCAGCGATGGCTGCCGAAATGCCGGAGCGTCTCCATCGCGTTGATCGCGCCGCCGACGAAGCGCGCATTCTCCTGCCCGGCCTCGATCGCGCGATCGAGGAACGCGCGCGAGCGCCGCGCGCCGACGATCGCGATCGTCACCGCGACCGCACCGTAGGCGGCGGTGATGGCCACGACCTCGACGTTGATCAGTGCGCCGAGCGTGACGAGCGTCAGCACGATCTGCAGCGTGCCGGGAATCAGGTCCATCAGGCTCAGTTGCACGATCACCGACAGCGCCCGGCTGCCGCGCTGGTTCGCGTTCTGGATTTCGGCGGGATTGTGCTCGACGAAGAACGCGGTGGTCTTCTTCAGGATGCGTTCGAAAAAGCGCGTGCTGGTGATGAAGCCCAGATTCTCCGCGCTCATGAACGCCAGGTACTGCACCACGCGTTGCAGCGCGCTGGACAGGCCCAGCAGCACCGCGTAAAGCACGAAGCCCGGGATCAGCGCGTGGACCACGCCGCGGTGCGACAGCGCATCGATCAGGCGCGAGAACAGATAGGGCGCGGCAACCGCACTCGCGCTCGACAGGAGGACGACCGCCACGACCGTCAGCAACATCAGGCGATCGGCCTTCCAGTAGGCCCGCAGGACCTCGGTGATCGGATGCGACGCACGGGTGTCGTTCATGGCGGGATGAACCGGGCACGGCGCAGCCCGGATGGCGGCGATGGGCGAAAAAGTCTAACAGAGTGACAGGCGTGGCGTG
This sequence comes from Burkholderia sp. HI4860, assembly GCF_002223045.2. Classification (NCBI taxonomy): domain Bacteria; kingdom Pseudomonadati; phylum Pseudomonadota; class Betaproteobacteria; order Burkholderiales; family Burkholderiaceae; genus Burkholderia; species Burkholderia sp. HI4860. The sequence continues at coordinate 632,350 of NZ_NKFO02000001.1, forward strand.
GTGGCGTGTGGGGCGGCATGGCGGCGGGTGTCGCGCGGAAGAAAGCCCACTGCTCGGGGATGCGCGGGGATTGAACCCGCCAGCCCAAGCGCAGTTGGCATGATCGCCGCGGGTTCTGGCCGACGGCAAGCGTCATGAGAGTTTGGCGGATCGTGGCACCATGAAATGCCACCATCCTGGGCCTACCCATGGGGCCGCGAACTTCCTATCGTGGAGACCTGCGACGCGCCGGCCGAATCGGCGGCGCCCACTTTTCTCATCGACAGGTCCGCCAACATGAACGCCAACGAAACCGAACTGACCGTACGCGCGGTCACGGAACACGACTACGACCAGTGGCTGCCGTTGTGGGACGGCTATAACCGCTTCTATGGCCGCTTCGACGACACGGCGCTGCCGCTGCGGGTCACCCAACTCACGTGGTCGCGCTTCTTCGACGGTTACGAACCCGTGCACGCGCTCGTCGCCGAGCGCGACGACAGGCTCGTCGGCCTCGTGCATTTCCTGTATCACCGCAGCACGACGCATATCGGGCCGACCTGCTACCTGCAGGACCTGTTCACGCTCGACAGCGAGCGCGGCAAGGGCGTCGGCCGCGCGCTGATCGAAGCCGTGTACGACGCCGCGCGTGCGCATCGCGCCGAACGCGTGTACTGGCAGACGCACGAAACGAATCACACGGCGATGCGGCTCTACGACACCGTCGCGGCCAAGCCGGGGGCCGTGCTCTATCGGAAGGAGCTGTCGCGCTGAGCGGAACGGCGAAACAGGGGCCGCGCCATGGCATGGATGGCCCCGCCCGATTGAAGACTACGATCGCTTCCGGAAACAGCCGCTTCGGCAAACTGGGTAGCCCCTGGGATACAAGACCATCCTTTCGGTCGATTTTTGCGCTCGCGGAGCTACCCAATCAAGCCACCGGCCGCGCCTTGATCCACAGAAACAGCGGCACGCGCGCCCACTGCTTCAACTGATCCGTATCGGCATGGTCGGGCGGCGGCTCGCGCAGCGACACGATCGCGAACCCGGCCGCTTCCAGCGCCTCCATGTACGCCTGCAGCGGCAGCGACCAGCCGGCGAAGTGCATCGACAGCCCGTCGCGCGTTTCCACCCCATCGAAATGCTCGCGCCCGAAATAGCTGCCCTTCAGCACGAACGGCGCATCGGGCTGCGGCCCCGCGAAGCCGCCGCGATCGCGGAACGGATGCACGAGCGAGATGAACAGCGTCACGCCCGGCTTCAGCACGCGGCGCGCCTCGTTCAACGCGCGCTGCATGTCGTCGAGATCCATCAGCACGTTGTACGCCATCACGAGATCGAAGCTGGCCGCGTCGAACGGCAGCGACGCCGCGTCGGCCAGCTGGTAGCGATGCGCGGAATCCGCGTGACGCGCGGCGTCGAGCATCGCGGGCACCACGTCGGTCGCGGTCACGTCGTAGCCGAGCGCCTTCAGCTCGCGGCTCACGCGGCCTTCGCCGCAGCCGATCTCCAGCGCGCGGCCGGTGTCGCGGCCAATATAGGCCGCGAGCCCCGCGCGGTATTTCCAGAACGCGTCGTGCCCCGGCTTGCCGGCCCAGCCGATCCATTGGTCGGCGACCTGCGTCCAGTGTTCGGTGATGGCTGTCGTGTCGGTCATGTGCGCTCCCGCCCGGTGTGCGTCGTTGGCTCAGGTTGCGCATGGTAAGCCGAAGCGGCGGAACGCGTCGGCGGGTGAGCCGTGCAACCGGTTTCCGTTTCCGGCTGCGACGTTCTACAGTGACATAAAACAATCTGCGCCGTTGCACGTCGCCGTCGTTCGACGATGCGCACCCGATTCCGAGGACATCCGATGCCGAGCATCCTGGCCGCGCCCGCCAATCTCCCCCCGAGCCCCGTCGCGGCCGAAACGCGCATGGTGCACGACGTCGCGACGCTCAAGCCGTCCGACTACCGTGGGACGGACGGTACATCGTGGGTCATCTCCACCGTCACGCCGGCCGCGGACAGCGGCACCAACGTGACCGGCACGACGTACTTCGACACCGCGAAAGGCCGGACCGTCCCGGTGCCCGACGCACGACGCCGCTATGTGAATCGCGGCACGTGGCAGGTCATTGCGAGTTCGAGCCCCTCCGTGCCCGCCACCGGCCGCTACGACTGGCTGACGCTCGCGTGGCTGCCGATCAACCGGCGGCCGCTGCCGCAAACACCCGAGCACCTGTATTCGCCGTTCATTCGCGGCGGCACGATCGTGTATCGCTGGAATCCGGCCGCGGAAGGCGGCGAGCAATTCGGCAACGTGCGGATGATCTTTCCGGAATGGACGCAGCAGGTGGCCGATGCGTTGCGGGTCGCTTCGGCAGCGTCGTCGGACGATGCCAACGCACCGGCCGCACCAGCGCCGCTCGATCGCCTGAAAGCGGACACGAATTCAATGACCGCCGTGCTCGACTTCAGCGATGCACTGCGCGACGAGCCGGTCGAGAAGATCGTCGCGCGGCTGCCGGGCCTGCTACGCGTGAAGGATCTGCACGAACTGTCGGCGATCGTGTTCCTGTGCCTGTCCGGATCACGTGCGGAAGACCGGCCGCGCTTCGCGGAAGTGGTCAACGGCTCGATCGCGTCGACCGACGACAGCGCGCGGCTGCTTGCGATCGCGTACGGCGCATTTGCTGCCGGCCGGGCGCGGCCTTATCCGTTCAACGATGCGGGGCAGACGGCGCGGATCAACGACGTGTTCGGCGCGTTGAAGCGGCGGACGGTGGCGCTCAATGTGCCGGTCGGGGAAGGGTCACCTTGGTATGAGTTCTTCACGGCATATCGGCTCGGCGACGCGGTGTCCGGCACGGGGCAATGAGTGACCGCGGCGACCCGCGCCGCGACGGCAAGACCCGATCACGGGTGTGAGAAATCTTTCGCCGCGCAGTCGCCGGCTCTTTCATGCATGCCAAACGCGGCGATGAAGCCATGCCGATTCGATTTTCGATCTATTCGACCTTTTGAATCGAATCGTCCGGTGTTAAATTCCCGCCCGGCCACAGAGCCATCTCAAATAACCCGAACTAAAAAAGACCAAATCATGAAATCTGTATTCCGTCATGCCGCGCTGGCACTGGTAACGATCGGCTTCCTGTCGGGCTGCGCGAGCAGCGTGACACGCGACGCCAGTGATCAGGCGGGGGCCATCGCAACGGCATCGACGCCCAAATTCGGCTCGAAGCCCGTGATCGTGCAAGTCACGCTCGACAATGCCGCGCAGGAAGCGCTGAAAGACAACCTGAAATTCAGCCCCGAGAACCTGAAAGGGAAAATCGAAAGCGCACTGGCCGCACGCAAGCTGCTGGCAAAGGCGGATTCGACCGATGCAATGCACCTGAACGTGGAAGTCACCGGCATTCGCGTGCGCTCGAGCTTCTCGGCCGTCATGTTCGGCTTCATGGCGGGCAACGATCATGTCGATGGCACCGTGACGCTTGTCGACGCCGACAATCATCAGGTCGACCGCTTCAAGGTGTCGGCTTCATATGCGCTCGGTGGTATCGCCGGCGGCATGGACGATACGCGCATGAACTGGCTCTACGAGAAATTCACCGAGAAGACGCTGACGACGCTCGAACCGGCGGCTGACGCGCAACAACAGGCAGACGCCGCGCAGGCGAAGAAGCTGTAATCGTCGACGCCCGCCGGGCCGCACATGCGCGGCTCGTCGGGCGGTCACCCCGGCGCGCGCCGCTTCGACGACGAAGCGGATATCGAACGGGGCAACGTTCAGCGGGCGTGTTCGTCCTTCAGCATGCCCTTCAGCAGCAGACACGCCCCGCCCCCCACCACGCTTACGCACGCGACATAGCCGAAGTACAGCTGATAACCGTGCATGCCCGGATACGCGGTCGTCAGCCAGCCGTTCAGCAACGGCAGGAACACGTCCGGCGAATAGCCGAGCAGCGAGATGATGCCGATCGCGAGCCCCGTGATGCGGGCAGGCACGTCGCAGCGTTCGAGCACGCTCCAGTACAGGCCGCGCACCGCATACGTCAGCAGGCCGATCACGACCACGACGCCCCACGAGCAGCGCAATCTGGTTGAGCGACGGAAACACGATCAAACCGATGAACGCGAGCGCCGCGCAGAACAGCGCGCCGCCGAGCACGTTCAGCGTGCCGATGCGATCGCCGACGAAGCCGCCGCCGATGCCGCCGATCGGCCGCATCCACAGCTTCAGCGACGCGATGAAGCCGGCCGCGACGATCGACATGCCGACGCCCTTCTGCTGCAGATACGGGGAAATGCTGTAGGTCGCCCACGACAGGTGATAGCCGCAGAACACGATCAGCGCGAATACCCACAGCCGGCGATTGCGCGCGAGCGTCAGCAGGTCGCGGCCCAGGTGGCCTTGCTCCGCCTGCACCGCATCGTGCGCCGCCGCCCCGCCCGTATCCTTGACGAACAGCAGCAGCGCGCCGAGCGCGATGCAGACTGCCGAATAACCGACGACCACCTGCCGGAACGCGCCGCCGTGCGACACGCCGCGCGTGTCGACGAGCCACGCGAACAGCGCGAGCGACGCAGTCGCCAGCAGCGCCTCGATCAACCCGCGGCCGCCGTCGAGAAACCCGAAGAACCGGCCCTGCTCGCTCGGCCGCGCGATCGTCTTCACGCGCTTGATCACGGATGCCCAGAACGTCAGGCCCGTCGTCACGCCCCAGCCGCAGAAGATCACCATCAACGTCGCATACGACGGTGCGCTCGCATTCGCATACCAGAAGCCGAGCGCGCCGGTGCCGGCGAGCGAGAAGCTGATCAGCCAGCGCGGCGGCAGGCGATCGGCAAGCCAGCCGCTCGGCAGGTAACAGACGAGGAAGGTGGTGCCGAGCGCCGAATAGAGATAACCGAGCTGCGTGCGCGTGATCTGGAACAGGTCCAGCATCGTGTCCTGGTAGAACTGGCGCAGGTACAGCATCGGGTAGATCGCGCCGGCCGCGCAAACGAGCAGCGCAAGCTGCACATAGCGGCCCGCGGAGGCAGTCGTGGCGGTGTCGCCGGGGTGCGCGGTGCGAAGTGCCGCGTCATGGTTCGTCATGTGTCTCCTCCATCGGGTGATTCCCGCCGGCTGTCGGCCGGCGTCGTGCAATGCGCGAGTGAATGCCCGGTGCTCGCATCTGGCAGCGGTCCTATTCCGTTTGATCAGCCGACAGGAGTCGGGTCGCGGCCGCGCCCACCGACCGCCACCAGGCATTCACGCCCGCACGCTCGACGACAAAAAATCGGCCACTCCGGGGGGCAGAGCGGCCGTCAAGGAGAGATCCCTGTTCGGGATGCCGGCGGACACCACTCCGGACCGGCCTGGGTATTGTTGATGAACGCCATTCCGCTGACCATCAGACCGGTCTGATTTGCAACCTCCCTGCATGAAAATCACGGCGTCCTGAGCCTGCCGCCTCCACCGAATCCGCAACGCGCCGTTACGTTCTCGACGGGAACCCCCATACGCGGCAACCTGTCGAATCGCCGCACCACCGTCGACGGCGTCATCGCCGTGGCGGACAATCCCTTCTCCTGCCCCGCTCGATCACGTCCCGCCCTTTCATGCTGAGCATTGGTCCTTTCTCGATCCGCGTCGTCGCGGTAGCCGTCGCCGCGCTGCTCGCGTGGCTCGTCGCCCGTTTCATCCAGCGTCGCCCGCCGGACGGACATCACAAGACCGCATCGAGCCTGATCCTCGATGCGTTGCTGTTCGGCCTGCTCGCCGCGCGTATCGGCTACGTCGCGCAGTGGTGGCATGAATACGCCGCCGCGCCGCGCTCGATCATCGCGCTCGGCGACGGCGGCTTCGACTGGCGCATCGGTCTCGCGGCGGGCATCGTGTTCGCGGGCTGGCGCCTGCGCCGCCTGCCCGCGCTGCGTCGCCCGGTAATGGCCGGCATGCTCGCCGGTGTTGCCGCATGGGGCATCGCGCAGGGCACGCTCGCCACGTTGCAGCACGGTGCGCCGCCGCTTGCCGCGTTGCAGCTCGAAGCGCTCGATGCCACGCCGGTGCCGGTGCAACGTTTCGCGGGCAAGCCCGTCATCGTGAACCTGTGGGCCACGTGGTGCCCGCCGTGCCAGCGCGAAATGCCGATCCTCGCGCAGGCGCAGCAGGATCATCCGGGCATGACGGTACTGATGGTCAACCAGGGCGAGGACGCGCAAGCGGTGCGCGCGTTCCTCGAACAGAAAGGGCTGCGATTCGATCACGTGCTGCTCGATCGCACGCTGCACGCGATGAAAACCTACGGTTCGCGCGGGCTGCCGACGACGCTCTTCTTCGACGCGACAGGCAATCTCGTCGAATCGCACATGGGCGAGATCACCGCCGCGCGGCTGAAGGATGCCGTGGCCGACCGCTTCGGCCAGTAACGCGCGTCTCGTCCAAAGGACCGCGGCAACCGCTTCGTCACATCCGTGCCTCGACCGCGGCCAGCCGCGCCGGCAGATGTTCCAGCAGCGCATCGACGGCGGCCCGGACTTTCAGCGGAAGATGCAGCGTGTAGGGCCACACTGCGTGAATCGGAAAGATCACGCCCGGCCGATCGGGCAGCAGCTCCCGCAACGTGCCGCTGCGCAACGCGTCACGCACCAGCCAGTACGGCAACCATGCGACGCCCAGATCCGCAATGGCCGCATCCATCAGCGCGCTCAAGTCGTCGGACAGCAAACGAACGGCGGGCTGCAATTCCACCCGCTGACCGTCGACGATGACGGGCCAGCGATGCACCTGGCCGAAACGCGTATAGGCCAGCGCCTTGTGCCGTTCAAGTTCCTCATAGGTCGAGGGTTCGCCGCAGCGGCTCAGGTATGCCGGCGATGCGCAGAACGCCATCCGGTGCTCGCCCAGCGGACGCGCCACCAGTTCGCTGCTGTTCGGCAACGTGCCGACGCGAACCGCCAGGTCGAAACGCTCCTCGACCATGTCGACGGAACGATCGCTGAACGACAGGTCGAGATCGAGCTCGGGATGCGCCTTCGCCAGATCGATCAGGATCGGCGCCACACACAGATGACCGAAGAGCGTCGGCATCGACACGCGCAGGCGCCCCTTCATCTGCCATTTGCCGGTTTCCAGCAGCGCTTCGCCGGCCTGGATCTGCTCCATCGCGCGCAGGCAATGGTCGTAGAACAACGCGCCTTCGTCGGTCAGGCTCTGGCTGCGCGTCGTCCGCTGAAACAGCACGACGCCCAGCCGCTCCTCGAGGCGCGCGATGCTCTTGCCGACCGCGGACCGCGTGATGTGCAGCCTCTCCGCGGCTTCCGCAAAGCTGCTCGCTTCCGCCGCGGCGACGAATACATCGATGCCCTTCAGGTTGTTTCGCATGCGATTGAGGACAAATACGCTACACAGTGCGTCGATCTTATCGCTTTTGGAGATAAAAGGTGGCTGATAGGATCGGTTCCAGTCCTCACCTTCGCAACGGAGCACCCCGCATGGCACGCATCCTCGTCCTTAAATCGAGCATCAACGGCAACCATTCGCAAACCGGTGCGCTGATCGACACGTTCCTGGCCGAGCGCCGGGCCAACGGCCATGCCGACGACGTGATCGTGCGCCATCTCGTCGACGCCGAGCTGCCGATGCTCGACAGCGAGCTGTTTCATGCGCTGCGCGGCGCGGCCAATCCGAGCGAGCGCGCGCAACGGGCGATCGTGCTGTCCGATGAACTGATTGCCGAGCTCAAGGGTAGCGACCTGCTGCTGATCGGCGCGCCGATGTACAACCTCAACGTGCCGACCCAGTTGAAGAACTGGTTCGACCTCGTCGCACGGGCACGCGTGACGTTCCGGTACACGGAGACCTATCCGGTGGGGCTCGTCGAAGGCATCAGCGCGATCGTATTCAGCTCCCGCGGCGGCGTGCACGTCGGCCAGGACACGGATGCGGTCACGCCGTACCTGCGTGCCGTGCTCGGCCTGATGGGTATCTCGGACGTGGAATTCGTCTATGCGGAAGGGCTCGACATGAAGCCGCACGGGGTCGAGGCCGGGCTGGCGAATGCACGCCGGCAGATGGATGCGCTGCACGCGTGAGGCCGGATCGCGCGCGGCGGAAAGCGCGACGCCGAAATCAGACACGTCCGATTGGCCGTGCCGGATGCGATCCGTAAACTCCGGCGCATGATTTCCGCACTCCAGTCCACCTTCGACGCGCTGCGCGACACCGTCGCGCGTTGCACCCGGCGCCCCGCGTTCCTCCGCAACCTCGACATCGTGGTGCTCGCCCTGATCGTCGCGAGCGTGCTCGTCGTGATGGCCGACAGCGTGCACGACCTGCACGAACGGTACGGCCACGCACTCTATGCGGCCGAATGGGCGTTCACGTTGCTGTTCACGGTCGAATACGTGGTGCGATTGCTATCCGCACCCAAGCCGCTTCACTACGCGCGCAGCTTCTTCGGCATCGTCGATCTCGTGTCGATCCTGCCCACCTATCTCGCGTTCTTCTTCCCCGGCCTGCATGCGCTGATCGACGTGCGGCTGCTCCGGCTGTTGCGCGTGTTCCGCATCCTCGGGTTGTCGATCTATCTCGAGGAAGGGCAGATGCTGATGCGGGCGCTGACCCGCGCGCGGCGCAAGATCTTCGTGTTCATCGGCGGGATGTTCGTGCTGACCGTGATTCTCGGCACCGTGATCTTTCTCGTCGAAGGGCCCGAGAACGGCATCACGAGCATTCCGGTGGGCGTGTACTGGGCGGCCGTGACGATGAGCACGACCGGCTACGGCGACCTGACGCCGCATACGCCGCTCGGCCGGCTCATCACGTCGTGCGCGATTCTGCTCGGCTACGGGATCATCGCGTTTCCCACCGGGATCATGGGCGCGGAGCTGGTGGCGTCGGCGCTGGAGCGCACGCGTGTCAACGCACGGCAGGCCACAGGCGATGAACCGTGCTGCCCGCATTGCGGTGTCGCGCTGCCGGCGCGCGGTGCGAGCGACACGCCGAATCAAAAATAAGCCCCGTCCTATTCAGCTTCACCGCCCCCTGATCGAAACTGGGCGCATCGAGCGGTTCGGTCGCTGCATCGCCGGTCATCACGACACGCGATGCGCACCGTGAATCCACCGCTCGCCTTTCTGCCATTTCGATAAGGAGTTCACATGATCATTCGATCGACCCTGGTGACGCTCGCCGCTGCCACGCTGACGACCGCCGCTTCCGCCCAAGTCCTTCAGGAAAAGAACCTGCCGCTGAACCTCGCCAGCGAAATCGCGCATCAGACCGTGCAGGCCTGCTCCGCCAACGGCTACAACGTAGCCGTGACCGTGGTCGATCGCAGCGGTCTCGCACGCGTCGTGCTGCGTGGCGACAACGCGGGGCTGCATACCGTCGACGCATCGAAGCGCAAGGCCTATACGGCGCTGTCGACGAAGACGCCGACCGGCACGCTCGCCGCGAACCTGCAAAAGAACCCGGCCGCCGCGCAGATGACGGCCATCGACGGGTTCCTGGTGCTGGGCGGCGGCGTGCCGATCAAGGCCGGCGACGACGTGATCGGCGCGGTGGGTGTGGGCGGTGCGCCGGGCGGGCATCTCGATGAAGCCTGTGCGCAGCAGGGGATCGCGCGCGTTCAGGCGAAATTGCTGTAACGGCTATGCCCGGATTGCGGCAAGTCGAACCGGCAACGCAACGTTACCGCGTGACGACTCCGGTTCCGGGCGCCGCCGTGGAATGTCTGCCGTGCCGGACAGTGTCCCGCCCAGCGCCGCGAGACGTCGGGCGGCCTCGACACGCACCAGCGTGTTGATGACCTCCTGCAACACGTCCGCTTCGTTCACCCCTGGTCCGGCCGTTTGCACGGCCTTCGCAAAGAGATCGCCGTCGATCGTCACGTTGAGCCACATGGCCAGCCCCTCATCCCGCCTCATCCCGCCTGCCCGCCCAGCGTCTGTGCGAACGCCGCCAGCCCCGTCAGCATGATCTGCACGCCCACGCAGAGCAGCAGGAACGCCGACACCCGCATCGCCACTTTCGTCCCTTCGCTGCCGAGATAGCGCGCAAGCGTCGTCGCGCGGCGATAGATCTGCCAGATCGCGAACGCGACCAGCGCCGCGACCGCGACCGACACCACCCCCGACGCCAGATAGTCGGCAACCGTGCGCGCACGGTTCGCATGCAGCGCGATGCCCGCCGCGATCGAGCCGGGGCCGATCGTCAGCGGCACCGTGAGCGGGAAAAATGCCCGCGCCATCAGCTTCGGCAGATCGTCGCCATGCACGGCGCTGTCGCCGCCCGGCACGTCGGGCGCGTTGAGCATCGACCAGCCGGCCACGGCCACCGCGAAGCCGCCGCCGATCCGCAGCGCTTCCATCGAAATCCCGAAGAAGTTCAGCACCGGCGCACCGATGAAAAAGATCACGAGCAGCGTGAAGAACACGTTCGTCGCGAGCTGTTTCGACAGCGTCGCGCGCTCGGCCTCCGTCAGCGATTGCGTGCGTTCGAGAAACACGAACGCCATGCCGAACGGATTGATGATGCCGATCAGGCCGGTGAAGCCGAACAAAATTTCAGGAATCAGGCGGTCGACCGGCATCGCGATCGTGCTCCTCGGTAACGGACAGGAAATAAAAAAAGGCGACCGGTCGAGATGACCGGCCGCCAGAGGACACACCTCAAAGTCCGGCGCGCTCGGGGGGCGCGCCGACCCGCAGACCCCCGATTGTCGATGAAGCACGGCGCTCGGGAAATCAGTCGAGTCTGATTTTGTACAGGCAACGCGCGAATCCCGTCGGACGCGCACACCCCCCACAAATAAACCGGCATGCGCGCGCGGATCGCCCCTCCGCTTATCCGACTGGTCCGATTGAACCGGCTTCCCGATGCAGGTTAGATTGCCCGGAACCCGTCACACTTCAATCGGAGGACACGCATGAAAACCATCTTCATTACCGGCGGCACGAGCGGTATCGGCGAAGCCACGGCCCGACTGGCCGTGGCCGAAGGGCATCGGGTGTATGTCACCGGTCGCCAGCGCCAGCGGCTGGATGCTTTCCTCGGCTCGTTCGATGCGCAGGCACGCGAGCGCGTTACCGGCGACATCGTCGATGCGGCGTCGTGGGAACAGACGCAACACGCGGTGCAGGCCTGCATCGATCGCTTCGGCGGGCTGGACGTCGCGTTTGCCAATGCCGGGTTTTCGTCGCGCGGCGACCTGCTGACCGGCGACCCGGAAAGCTGGCGCGACATGGTGATGACCAACGTGCTGGGCGCCGCGCTGCTGATCAAGGCATCGCTGCCGGCATTGACGGAACGGCGCGGGCATTTCCTGTTTACCGGCAGCACGGCCGGGCGCAAGGTCTATCCGGGCAATCTGTACACCGCCACGAAATGGGCCGTCACCGGGCTGGCCGAGAGCCTGCGGCAGCAGGTCGTCGGCAGCGGCGTGCGCGTGTCGGTGATCGCGCCCGGTCACGTCGACACGCCGCTGTGGGCCGAGACGCCCGATGCGATGATGAAGCCGGACGACGTCGCACGTGTCGTGATGTGGGTGCTCAAGCAACCCGACCACGTGGATGTCAGCGAATTGATCATTCGCGCGCTCGGTCAGTCGTTCTGACCGGCGGCCGCGCCAGGCGGCCGACACCGCGATGTCCGAACAGCCCTTCGCTCCCGACCGGGAGCGAAGGGCTGTCGACGTTCGCGATGCCTCGCGCTTTACGCGCCCGTCAGCGTTCCGTCAGACGGGTGTGCCCAGGCAAGTTGACCGTGAGATCCATGCCGCCTGCCGCCGGTCGCGCCGTGTCGCGCGTCGCCGCGAGCCATTGCGTGAATTCGGCTGCGGTCATGCCGACTGCCTGTGCGGCGCTCGATGCCGGTGCAGCCGGCGACACATCGGCCGCCGTTGCCGCCTGCTGCGCGTGCGCCGCCGCACCGTGAGCCGCAACCGCTCCGTTCTGCCCGCCACGCGCGCTCTGGGGCATGCCGCGCGCGGTCTTGCCGCGCAATGCGACCGCGGGCTGCGCCGTCGCGCGCGACTTCACGGCAACCGGCTTGCCCGCCGACGATGCACGGCCCGCAAGCGCTGCAGGCGCGGGTGCCGCCACTTCCGCAACGACGGCATCCGACGCGACGACCATCGCAACGTCCACCGGTGCGCTCGCCGACGCATCCGCGCCGGCATGCAACGCTCGGGATTCCGCGGCGACGGCTTGCGTCGCCGTCGTCACCCGCGCATCCGTCGGTGCCGAGTGATCCGCCGGCACGATCGCCACTTCCGCCGGCCGACCGGTCGCGTGCGCCACCTCGGCTGCCGCGACGGCCGCGGTCGGCGCGATCGATATCGCCGCCGCGTACACGTTGCCGGGCGTCGCCCCATGCTGGCGCTCGTCGATCAGGTGCGTCGCCACCACGCACACCACGCCGAACATCGCGGTGGCCAGCAGCGTCATCTTCCAGCGGCGGCGCAACGGATGCGGCCTGACCCACGCGCGGTTGTCCGAACCGAAATCCTCGGCGCGAACCGGCCTGGCGACCCTCGCCGCCTTCGCGCCGCGTGCCGCCGCGGCGGCCGGCACGCGTCGCTGGCCATGGATATCGAAAACGTACTGTCGCGCGCGCCGGCTCGCCACGAACGGCCGACGTCGCCGGCCATACGGCGGCGGCACGTCCGAGAACGGAAGCGCCAGCGGAATCGCGTAATGCCCGGTGATGTCCTGCATGCTCATGATGTCGGCGACGTATCGCGCAGCATCCGCCGCGGCAATCCGTACGTGCTCCTGTAGTTGAATGGTCGGCTTCGAGTATCGCCGTCGGGCCGTCGCCGGACAATCGGACCAGGCCGTATCCGAGGCGACACGGAGATCGGCCCAGTCCTACAGTCGTGTCAAGCATCGTCAAGCGCATCGGCACGGTGTCCTGCCGCGTCCGGTTCGTTGCGATGGCCCGATCCTGTCGGCGTCGCGGAGCACCGGACGGTCGAATCCGCGCGGGGCCGACGGCCTGCCATGCGCGGCCCGGCCGCTCAACTCCCGCGATACACCGACGCGTACCACGGCGTACACAGCAGCGGCACGTGATAGTGCTGCGCCGGATCGGCCACCGTGAACCGCACGGGTACGACGTCCAGCAGCGCGTCCGGCACGTTGAAATGCTCGCCGAGATGAAACCGCAACTCGAACGTCCCGCTGCGCGCCAGATCGCCGTCGAGCATCGGCGCGTCGTTGCGCCCGTCCGCGTTGCTGACGGCCCGCGCAACGAGCACCGGCGGCCGCTCGCCGACGTCGAACAGTTCGATCCGCACGCCGGTGATCGGCTTGCCGCTGGTCACGTCCAGCAAGTGTGTGCTGATGCCAGCCGCCATGTCGCGCTCCTTTTACGTTGTCGCGGCGGGCTCACGTGCCGCGGTAATACGTGTAGTGCCACGGGCCGAACTGCACCGGCACGTGCAGCCGTTGATCAGCACTTGCGATCCGGAACCGGATCGGCACCGTCGTCAGGAACGACGGCTTCGCCCCTTGCGCACCGATCGCGCGATCGCGGTAATACGCGTCGATGTGCAGCAGCAGCGCGTACGACCCGGCGCGATACGCATCACCTGCGAGCAGCGCGCCGCCCGTCCCGCCGCGTGCGTCGACGGTCGCCGTGCGCAGCGGCACCTCGCGTTCGCCGTCGACGCGCGACAGCTCGACGCGCAGCCCCTCGGCCGGCACGCCGCTCAGCATGTCGACGATGCGCACCGTCAGGTCGGGATGCGCATCGCGCCACTTGCCGCGCATCCCGCCCCACGCCTCGTCGGTCGGCGCGGCTTCAGCTGCCCCGGCGGCCGCCGAGGCCAGCACACCGCCGCCCGCGAGCGCCGCCGTCGCCAGCACGAGCCTGCGTCGCCCCGAATCGATGGCGTCCTTCATCTCCCCTGCCTCCTCGCGGATCGGTTCGATCCCGCGCTCAGAACCGGCCGCGCAACCCGATGAACACTTCGTTCGACGACAGATTCGACTTCAGCTGTTCGTCACGCGCGTTGATGCGGTTCGCGAACGTGTTGAAGCCCGTCTCGACGTTGCCCATGTCGACATAGCGGTAGCCGAGATCGATCGAGAAACGCTTGTTGATCGCGTAGCTGACGCCCGCGCCGGCCGAGTACGTGAGGTTGGTTTGCGTCTTCGACGCGAAGCGGCGCGAGTCGTTGGTCTGCCAGCCATCGGCCGACACGATCGCGACACCGATGCCGAGCGTGCCGTACACCGAGAAGCCGCGGCCGAGATCGAAGTCCTTGAAGCCGTTCAGCATCAGGCGCTGCGCCGACACGTGGAATTCGTTCGCGTTCGCGTCGAACGGCGCCCAGTAGCTCGTGAAGTTGTTGGTGCGCTTGAACACGTATTCGCCTTCCGCGCGCCAGCCGTTGCCGAACTGGTAGCCGAGGCCGAGCGAGCCGGTGAGGTTCGAGCCCGTGTCCGGGCCGCCGACGCGGCTTGCCACGCGCGGGCTCGTCAGCTCCATGTTCACCGCGTTGTCGAACGCGCCGATGATGCGGCCCGTCGCGTAGTAGCCCGCGTCGCCGAGTTCGGCGGCCTTCTTCGTTTCCGGCGCGGCGACGGTGTCGGCGAAAGCGGCACCCGAGAACAACAGGGCGAGCGTGGACGGCAGGGCAAAGCGCTTGATCATGATGAGGTCGATTCCTTGACGATGAGTGACTTGTCGGAGAAGCCGTCATCGTAGGAATCGCGCCGCGATCGTTGAACCCGTTCGGCTACGGGTTGCGCCTCCGTAGCTCTACGGAGGCGTGAGAGAAACGCTAAGGCGACGACGCACCCGCGAACGCCGCGTAATCGCGCACGAGCTCGACGAGCGACGCAGCCTGCAGCTTGTCGAACACGTTCGCGCGATAGGTCTCGACCGTGCGTGGCGACAACCCGAGTTCGCGCGCGATCTCCTTGTTGCTCCAGCCTCGCACGATGCCGTCGAGCACTTCCCGTTCGCGCACGCTCAGCGTCGCGATGCGCGCCTCGCGCGCCGGGTCCGTGCCGGCGTTTGCACCCTGTTCGCGCTGCGCCGCGTGCTGGCGGATCGCCTGCTGGACCGCGTCGATCAGCTCGTCGTCGTCCACCGGCTTGCGCAGAAAGTCGAGCGCGCCGCGCTTGAACGCGCGCCGGCACGCGTCGATGTTGCCGTGGCCCGTCATCACGATCGCGGGCAGGTCGCGGCGCGCGCGCAGCTCGTCGAGTGCGTCGAGGCCGCTCATCCCCGGCATGCGGATATCGAGCAGCACGCAGCCGAGCGCTGCATCGTCAGCATCGACGAGGAATGCCTGCGCATCCGCGTAGCAACGCGTCGGCAGGCCGACGGAGCGCAACAGCAACGCGAGGCCGTCGCGCACGGCTTCGTCGTCGTCGACGATCGCGACGACCGACGCGTCGGGTAGCGCATTCAACGGTTCGCTCATGCGACCTCCTCTTCTGCCAGCGGCAGCAACAGCGTGGCTTCGACGCCGCCCGCCGGTAAATTGCGCACCGTCAGCGTGCCGTCCTGCCGCTGCGCGAGCGTGTCGCACAACGGCAGCCCGAGGCCAAGCCCGTGCGTGCGGGTCGTGAAGAACGGCTCGAACAGGCGCGGCAGTGCATCGTCCGGCACGCCGGGGCCGTTGTCGACGACGCTGAAGCGGTAATGCCGGCCGACCCGCGCACCGCTCACGCGGATCTCTCCGCGCGGTGTGCCGGCGAGCGCATCGCGCGCGTTCTGGATCAGGTTGTGCAGGATCTGCTCGACCGCACCCTGTTCGGCGAACGGCCGCTCGCGCGGCGCCGCGTTGTGCCAGCCGAGTGCGACATGCTCGCGCGCGCAGTCGTCGCGGTACAGGAACAGCAGCATGTTCATCACGGCATCCGGATCGATCGCATCGCGCTGGCCGGCGCACGCGGACGTCACCGCCGCGCGCAGTCGTTCGAGGATCGCCGCCGCGCGCTTCGCCTGCGCGACGCTCGTCTGCAGCGCGCGGCGCACGCTGTCGTGTTCGGCGGGACGATCCAGCAGGCGCTCGGCTGCGCGAGTGTGCGTGACGATCGCGGTGAGCGGCTGGTTCAGCTCGTGCGCGAGGCCCGCGGCCATTTCGCCGAACGTGTCGAGCCGGCCGAAGCGATCGAGCCGCGCGCGGGCGTCCTCGCGACGACGTGCCTCGCGCAACCGCCAAGCGACCCACGCGCCCGCGACGAGCAGCGCGGCCACCGCGTTCCACAGCGCGATCGGCAGCCACGGGAGGTCGGCGATCGTCAGTGTGCGCGTCGTATGCAACACGAACGCCTGCGGCTGCGCGGGCAGGTGCTTCTCGAGGTGCATCGTCCAGCCGGGTAGCGCGCTGCCTGACTCACGCGACAGCAAATCAATTCGACGATCGCGCAGCGCCAGCGCCGCCGATGAGATCGCCGACGACCAGTCGCCTGGCGGGATCATCTGGCGCGGATCGACCCGCACGGCCCAGCCGGAATTGGCCACCAGCCAGTAGGCGGCGCCGCCGTCGAACATCAACGTGAACGGCTTGCCGGGCCTCGGCTGCGGCGTCATGGCGGGCGTGGGCCCACCGTCGGCCTGCCAGCCGGCGCCGCGCCGCCAGTACGCGAGCCCGTCGAGCTGCGGCATGCGTTCGCGCAGGTTGTCGAGCATGTGCGCGGGCGGCGCCGCAAGCGACGACGCGCCGAGCGTCGCGAGGATCGCCTCGTGCTGTGCGGCCTTCTGCGCGAGCAGGCGGATCGTGATGCTGGAATCCTGGAAGAAGCGGCCGTACGCGTCGGCGACGGCGCGCGACACGACGAAGGCCGTGCCGGCGAGGCTGAGCGCGAGCCACGCGAGCAGCGCGACGAGTCGGACGGAAGGTGTCATGAGCTAGAGCGGTTCGGCAATGGAAGACGCATCGCGAGTAGCGCTGCACAGCGCGGTGGACGGCCGACGCGATGCGGCGAAGGCGGCGAATGCCGCGGACTCGGTGCCCGCATTCCGCCGCCACACGCGACGCTCTCCATTGTCGGCAAGTCCGCACAGCCCGTGGTCCGAACTCCGTTATGTTTCCTGTCAGCCCCGTCCCAAACATGGCGCTCACCGGCAACGCCACCCGCAATTTCAGACCGGTCTGATTCTCTTCAGACGCCGAACCGACCACAATCGGCTTGCTTGTTCTCCGTGGCCTCCGGGAGTACAGGCTCCATAGTCGATATTTTCCCGCCCTCACCGGCGGGACTTTTTTTGGACGGCATCGCGCCGCTACCGCCCGGAACCCGTCCGGCCATGATCCCGCTTCCCTTCATCCGATCGCGAACGCACACCGCGACCGCACCGCGCCGGCTTCGCCCTTCCGCATCGTGATCGACACGCCCTCCACTTCCATCGCGATCCTGACGATCGACCACCCGAGCCGCGGCGCATTCGACGATCGCCTGCGCCGCGCGGGCTACGGCTACGACCGCCTGCGCATCGACGACATCCTGCGCCGGTCCGGCTACCGTCCGGCGCGCTTCGAGTATCTGCCCGACCTGCTCGCGGCCTGCGACACGCAGTCGTTCGACCTGTTCATCGTGCAGTGCGAAACCGCCTGCTGCCGCACGCTCGACGCGATCCGCGCCCTGCGCGCGCGCTTTGCCGGCACGGTCGCGATCGTGTCGATCAGCCAGCGCGATGCCGACGCGTCGCGCAGCGCGTGCTTCATGGCCGGCTCGAACGAGCACCTGCCCTACGCGTCGCCGGCCGACACGCTGATCGCGAGCATCGCGACGTGGCTCAGGTGGTCGCATCACCGCGCGACGCACCATCGCCACTGGCGGGTCGGCTGCTTCGAATTCGACGCGGCCACGCGCAGCGTGTGCGTCGCCGGCCGCGAGCACGTGCTGACCGAGAAGCACTTCCAGATCGCCACCGCATTCTTCCTGAACCTGGGCCGCGCGCTCGACCGTGCGCACGTGAGCCAGCTCGTGTGGGGCTCGCTCGTCGCATCGCAGAGCCGGCGGCTCGATACGCACGTCGCCTACCTGCGCGACCGGCTCGAACTCGACGGCCGGCACGGCGTGAAGATGATGACGATGTACGGCTTCGGGTACCGGCTCGTGACATGCGAGCCCGTGACACCTTCCCCGGACGCACCCGCCGCGGAACGATAGTCGCGCCACCGCGCGCGTTGCACGCCCTCGCAAGCCTGACAGGCCCCATTGCGCGCTGATCGGACTCCATTATCATGGGGGCACCTTGGCCGACCGCCCCGCCCGCAATGGACCACCGCGCTGCCTCCGATCCATCCCGCCCCGCCGGCGGCCCGTCAGCCGACTCCACACCGGCCGGCCGCCGCCAGCGCGCGCTGCTGTACGGCGGCGGCGCCGCCGTGACCGTCGCGATCCTGCTCGCCAGTGGGCTGATGCTCTACACGATGGCGCGCGAAGCGATCCAGGCGCGCTATACGACGTTCGCGGTGCGCCAGTTCTTCGTCCAGTTCGAATTCAAGATGCGCGCGGCCGCGATGGACACGCTCGTCGCGCACGACGAAGCCGTGTGGCACGAACGCCCGACCGACCCCGCGCGCGTCGCCGAGCTGGCAGCCGGGCATGGCCGGCTCCTGATCCAGGGCAGCCCGAGCTACCCGCCGTCGCTCGTGCTGGCCGACCTGTCGCCCGAGCACCCCGCCGCGTCGTTCGCGCGCGATCTCGCGATGGCGACCGACATGGTCTACCGCTCCGGTGCGTATGTCGCAAAGCACGATGCCGACCGCGCGATCGCCGGCTACACCTATCGCCCCGACCACCGCTTCGTGGTCGTCATTCCGAAGCCCGCGCAAACCGATGCGCTGACCGCGTCGGCGACCGTCAATGCCGAGATGCTGCTCGACAAGCTCGCGACCGGCCTCGTCACGCCGCCGCAAGGCCGCTACGAGTGGCACGCGCCGTACTTCGACCCCGTACAGCAGCGCGAGGTGTTCCGGCTCGTCGGCGCGATCTACGACGGCAACGTGGTGCGCTCGAATTTCGTGTCGACGCTGCCCAGCGAAATCGTGCGCGAGCGTCTCGCCGTCGGCGGCGACGCCGATGCGAGCGACGCGGCAATCCTCGTCGACGCGCAGGGCCGCACGCTGCTGCGTGCCGGCGCCGCCGTCGACGACACAGCGACGCTCGCGTCGCTTGAGCGGCTCGCCACGCGCATGCGCGCGGCCATCGACCGGGGCAGCCCGCGCACGGGCTACAGCGACCGCCTGTTCACACTGAGCCAGCCGATTCCCGACACCGGCTGGACGGTCGTACAAGCGTTCACGCTGGGCTCGCTGCTCGCGACGCTCGGCCTGCGCGCGGGTGGCTATGTGGCGATCATGCTGGCCGCGATCGCGATTGTCTGGTGGCTGCTCGTGCGCTTCGACCGCCGCGTGCTGAAGCCCGACGAAGCGCGCCGCCGACGCACGATCGAAAGCGAGAACCTGAACCGCACGATCGTCGAGGCCGCGCCGTCCGGTATTGCACTGCTGTCGCTCGCCGACGGCACGGTGCTGCTGCAGAACGACACCATGCGTGACTACGACGCGCGCCGCGCCGGTGAGCCGTCGCTGCCGGCGAGGCTGCTCGAGCGCTTTGACCGCACGGCCGATCCCGATACGTGGCAGTCCGGCCTGCACGTCGCGCTGCCCACCGCGGGCGGCGACGCGATCGACCTGCTCGTCAGCCTGGTGCGCACGCGCTACCGCGACGCGGACGTCGTGCTGGCCAACTTCTCCGACATCACGTCGCAGAAGAACGTCGAACGCGAACTCGACAACGCGCGGCAGGCGGCTGACGCAGCGAACAATGCGAAATCCGCGTTCCTCGCGACGATGAGCCACGAGATCCGCACGCCGCTGAACGCAATCCTCGGCAATCTCGAACTGATCGGCCGCGAGCCTTTGGCCGATACGCAGCGCGAACGGCTGCATACGGTCGAAGGCGCTTCATCGGTGCTGCTCGACCTGATCAACGACATCCTCGACCTGTCGAAGATCGAAGCCGGCCAGATGACGATCGAGGCGATCCCGTTCGATCTCGCGGACACGATTCGGCAGACCGGCGCGATGTTCGAGCCGCTGGCCGCCGCGAAGGGGCTGCAGTTCGACGTGTTCGTCGACGATGCGCTGCCCGCGCGCTACCTCGGCGACCCGACGCGGATCCGGCAGATCGCGGCCAACCTGCTCGGCAACGCGATCAAGTTCACGAACCACGGGGAGGTCACGCTCGAGGTGTACCTGCGCGACGACACCGATCCGGATTCGCCGATCGCGATCGGTGTGAGCGACACGGGCATCGGGATGACCGACGAACAGCGCGCGACGCTGTTCCGCCCGTTCACGCAGGCCGACACGTCGATCACGCGGCGCTACGGCGGCACGGGCCTCGGGCTCGCGCTGACGAAGCAGCTCACGCAGATGATGCACGGCGCGATCGACGTGAAGAGCGAAGCCGGCCACGGCAGCACGTTCGTCGTCACGCTGCCGTTGAAGCCGGCAACCGGCGAGCAGATCGCCGCGCAGGACGCGCAGCACGCCCACGATGCCGCGGCGCTGCCGTCGGTCGCCGCGCGCGTGCTGGTGGTCGACGATCATCCGGTGAACCGCAAGCTGCTGCAGGGGCAGCTCGTCACGCTCGGCTATGCGGCGGACGCGGCCGAGGAAGGGGCGTCGGCGCTGCGGCGCTGTACCGATACGCGCTACGACCTCGTGATGACCGATCTGAACATGCCGGGGATGGACGGCTATACGCTCGCCCGCGTGCTGCGTGCGCAGTATCCGGAGTTGCCGGTGGTGGCCGTCACCGCGCATGCGAGTGCAGCCGAGCATGCGCGCTGTGCGGAAGCGGGGATCGTCGCGGTGCTGGTGAAGCCGGTGCTGCTGGAGACGATCGACCGCACCGTTCGGCGGCATGCGCATGCGGTGCCTGCACGGGCGGCGGCCGCGCGCGCGCTCGTCGATCTGGCCGAAGGCCCGCTGCCGCCGGACGTGCATGCGCTGCTCGAAAAGAGTCTCGGGCAGTCGCTCGCGGCCGCTCGCGAGGCGGTGGCGCGTGACGATACCCCGGCACTGCGCCACGAACTGCATTCGCTGCGCGGCGCGTTCGCGACGATTCATGAGCACGCGGTGGCCGATGCGGTCGGCGCGTTGCAGGCGATCGTGCATGAAGGCGATATGGTGTCGTTCGATGCGCGGCTTGCGGAAATGGAACGCCTTGCTCGGGATGCGTTGCAACGGCGCGCGACGCAAGCGCCTTCTGCCTGAATACCGCTTCCCAGCCCTCGCGGGCCGGTCTCTCCCCTCCCTCCTGTTTGCGTTTTGCGGGCCACGCCCGCAACGCCGCCGCACGCATGTAGGACTGGGCCTACACGCACGCTATCTCGAATCAGCCGTGGACGACTGATTAGGACGAGGCCGATCCCTACCATCGGTTTGTGAACTGACAAACCGTAAGGAGTAGGGCAAATGAACAAGACTTATCGCAACATCTGGAACGCGACGACCCGCACGTGGACAGCCGTGGCCGAGACCGCGAAGTCGCATTCGAAGGGCTCGTCGCGCGCGGCGCGGCAGGCCGTGATCGCGATTGCGCTGGGCGGTATGGTAGTCGGCGGGGCGGCCGCGGCGGAAGTATGCAAAGCGGAAGATGGCTCGAGCGGGACGGTCGATTCGGCCGGTGTGTGCAAGGTCGCCAATTCTGGCGCAATTGGAGCAATAAGTTCGGTTGGGACGTTGGCGGCACTCGATGACGCGCTCATCAAGGTCGGGGCCGGACCGGATGCAACTGTAAGCGGGCGTCCCGCCAACATCGCGATCGGGGCCGGTGCCTCATCGACCGGAGGCTCGGCGAATAGCGCCACGATCGCCATTGGCGAAGGTGCCACTGCGTCGGGCAATGCGAGCGCTATCGCATTCGGCGCAACAACTCGCGCAACGGCGCAAGCCGCTATTGCCATGGGTATTCGTGCGAGCGCAGCGAGCTCAAACAGCATCGTCGTTGGTCAAGATTCCGGCGTGGATACCAATTCGACGTCCAGTCTCGCGCTGGGTCCCGCCGCTTGGGTTCGCGGAAATATCACTGGTACGACCACCACGACGGCCAACAACAGCATAGCAATCGGCTCCAACGCCTCCGTGACGAGTACCGCCGCTGCCAACGCGAACAACAGCGTTGCCATCGGCAGCAGCACTCGTGTCACGGCAGACGGTGCGGTCGCGCTCGGCTCGGGCTCCATTGCTGATACGGTCAACACTGTTTCGGTCGGAAATGGTACAACGCAACGCAGAATCGTCAACGTGGCCGCTGGCCTGAACAACACCGATGCCGTGAACTACGGCCAGATGAACACCGCGCTGTCGACGAAGGTCGACGACACGCTCATCAAGGTCACGGGCGCACAAGCGGCATACGCAGTTGGCGGAACGACAGCAGCGGTCGGTATCGGCAGCGGTGCCTCCGCGATCGGCAATACGAGTACGGCACTCGGCCCGAGCGCAACGTCGCAGGGCCAATCGTCGGTGGCGCTGGGCTCCGGCGCAAACGCGAACGGCACCGGCGCAATGTCGCTCGGCCGACTCACGTCCACTAGCGGCAACTACGCAATGGCGCTCGGCAACCAGTCATCCGCCGTGGCAGCCAGCGCGATCGCACTCGGGAATAGCGCGACCGTCGCGACATCGGCCACGGGCTCGGTCGCGATCGGTCGACAATCTTCCGTCGGTGAGAACGTAACCGATGCCGTTGCGATCGGCTCGGGTTCCATTGCGACTCTCAACAATACGATTTCGGTCGGCTCGGCTGGCAATGAACGCCAGATCACCAACGTCGCCGCCGGTATGGCGGACACCGATGCCGTGAACGTCAGCCAGATGAACGCGCGTTTCGTGACGACCGATGCCGCGATCAATGCGACGAAAGCGGATCTGTCGACGACCACTGCCCAGGTGGCCGGACTCGACATCGACATGAAGGCCGCGCAGCGCGACATCGATACGCACACCAACAATATCGCAACGATCAACGACCAGCTTGCCGGCTTGTCGGACGGCACGATCGGCCTCGTCAAGCAATCGGCTGCCGGCACGAACCTCACGGTCGGCTCCGATACCGACGGCGCAGCCGTGGACTTCAGCAGCAAGACGGGCACCCGAAAGCTCGCCGGTATCACGGCCGGCGATGTCTCGGCTGCCAGCAACGAATCCATCAATGGTTCGCAGTTGCATGGCGTCGCCGACAGCGTCGCATCGGCGATTGGGGGCGGCTCGACCGTCAACGCCAACGGCTCGATATCTGCCCCGGCGTTCACGGTCGGCGACGGCAGCGGTGGCACCAAGGTCGTCAACTCGGTCGGTGACGTCGTCACCAACCTCGACAGTCGCACGACGACCAACGAAGGCGACATCAAGAAGCTCGCCGACGATATCGGCAGCGGTACCGTCGGTCTCGTCCGGCAGGCCAACCCGGGCGACGACATCACCGTCGGCGCGGACACCGACGGCAACGCCGTGAACTTCAGCAGCAAGACGGGCACGCGCAAGCTCACCGGCATCACGGCCGGCGATGTGTCGACGACCAGCACCGACGCGGTCAACGGCTCGCAACTGCATGGCGTGGCGGATAGCGTGGCATCGGCGATCGGCGGTGGCTCGACCGTCAATGCCGACGGCTCGATCTCTGCACCGAGCTTCACGGTCGGCGACGGCAGCGGTGGCACGAAGATCGTCAGCTCGGTCGGCGACGCCGTCACCAACCTCGACGGTCGCGTCACCGACAACGAAGGCGACATCAAGAAGCTCGCCGACGATATCGGCAGCGGTACCGTCGGCCTCGTCCGGCAGGCCAACCCGGGCGACGACATCACCGTCGGCGCGGACACCGACGGCAACGCCGTGAACTTCAGCAGCAAGACGGGCACGCGCAAGCTCACCGGCGTCACGGCCGGCGATGTCACGGCGGCCAGTACTGACGCCGTCAACGGCTCGCAACTGCATGGCGTCGCCGACAGCGTGGCGTCGGCAATCGGCGGCGGCTCGACCGTCAATGCCGACGGTTCGATTTCGGCACCGCGCTTCACCGTCGGCGACGGCAGCGGCGGCACGAAGATCGTCAACTCGGTCGGCGATGTCGTCACCAACCTCGACGGTCGCACGACGACCAACGAAGGCGACATCAAGAAGCTCGCCGACGATATCGGCAGCGGCACCGTCGGCCTCGTCCGGCAGGCCAACCCGGGCGACGACATCACCGTCGGCGCGGACACCGACGGCAACGCCGTGAACTTCAGCAGCAAGACGGGCACGCGCAAGCTCACCGGCGTCACGGCCGGCGACGTCTCGGCTGCCAGCACCGACGCCGTCAACGGCTCGCAACTGCATGGCGTGGCGGACAGCGTCGCGTCGGCGATCGGCGGTGGCTCGACCGTCAATGCCGACGGCTCGATCTCGGCACCGTCCTTCACGGTCGGCGACGGCAGCGGCGGCACCAAGGTCGTCAACTCGGTCGGTGACGTCGTCACCAACCTCGACAGTCGCACGACGACCAACGAAGGCGACATCAAGAAGCTCGCCGACGATATCGGCAGCGGTACCGTCGGCCTCGTCCGGCAGGCCAACCCGGGCGACGACATCACCGTCGGCGCGGACACCGACGGCAACGCCGTGAACTTCAGCAGCAAGACGGGCACGCGCAAGCTCACCGGCGTCACGGCCGGCGATGTCACGGCGGCCAGTACTGACGCCGTCAACGGCTCGCAACTGCATGGCGTCGCCGACAGCGTGGCGTCGGCAATCGGCGGCGGCTCGACCGTCAATGCCGACGGTTCGATTTCGGCACCGCGCTTCACCGTCGGCGACGGCAGCGGCGGCACGAAGATCGTCAACTCGGTGGGCGACGTCGTCACCAACCTCGACGGTCGCGTCACCAACAACGAAGGCGGAATCAAGAAGCTCGCGGACCAGCTCGGCAGCGGCACGGTCGGCCTCGTTCGGCAGGACGCGACGACCGGCATGATCACGGTCGGCGCGGGCGGCGCCGGCTCGGTGGTCAACTTCGCCGGCAGCGGCGGCCCGCGCGTGCTGTCCGGCGTCGCGAACGGCGTGCACGACGACGATGTCGTGACCGTCTCGCAGCTCCGTGCGACCGGCCTCATCGACTACACGGGCAAGGAAGTCGGCGCGGTCACTTACGACAGCGGCCTTTCGTTCGATTCCGTGACCTTCGCCGGCACGGACGGCACGGTGCTGAAGCAGGTCGCGGCGGGCTTCGTCGGTCGGGACAGCATGGAAGCCGTCAACGGCGGCCAGCTCTACGCGCTGCAAGAGCAGTTCGCGAAGCAGTATGGCGATCTGTCGGGCCGCTTCGATGACCTGTCCAGCCGTGTCGGTGAACTTGAAACCAATCCCAACCCGGGCGACCCCGGCACGGGTGGTCCGGGTGCCGGCGGCCCCGGCACGGGCGACGGTTCGACCGTCGTCGGCGAAGGCGCGGACGCATCGGGCAAGAACAGCTCGGCCATCGGCAACGGCTCGGTCGCGTCGGGTGAAAACAGCTCGGCCGTCGGCCAGGGCTCCGTCGCGTCGGGCGACAACAGCTCCGCCATCGGTCAAGGCTCGGTCGCATCGGGCGAAGGCAGCACCGCGCTTGG
This sequence comes from Burkholderia sp. HI4860, assembly GCF_002223045.2. Taxonomy (NCBI): domain Bacteria; kingdom Pseudomonadati; phylum Pseudomonadota; class Betaproteobacteria; order Burkholderiales; family Burkholderiaceae; genus Burkholderia; species Burkholderia sp. HI4860. The sequence continues at coordinate 657,932 of NZ_NKFO02000001.1, forward strand.
CCAGGGCGCAACGGCATCGGGCAACAACTCGATCGCGGTCGGCCAAGGCTCGGTGGCCACCGAGGCGAACACCGTCTCGTTCGGCGACGGCACCGAAGCGGGCAACCGCCGGCTCGTCAACATCGCGGACGGCATCAACGCGTCGGACGCGGCGACGAAGGGCCAGCTCGACCGCGCAATGGAATCGGTCGACCAGCGCTTCAACGACACGAACCGCGCGATCAACGACGTCGCGAAGAACGCGTACGCCGGTATCGCGGCCGCGATGGCGATGCCGAACATGACGCCGTCGCAGCCGGGCAAGACGGTCGTCGCAGTCGGCGCCGCGAACTTCAAGAGCGGCTCGGCGATCGCGGCCGGCGCGACCTACCGTTCGCGCAACGGCAACTGGCTGGTGAACGGCGCGACGTCGATCACGTCGGTCGGCGACGTGGGCGTGCGTGCGCAAGTCGGCTACGAGTTCTGACCGGACGGCTCCGCGCAAGCGGAGCGTCGACCCGAAGCGGGGGGAGCGATCCCCCGCTGTTCGGCCGACGGCCAGTGGCGATTCCTCCGAGTTGCCACCGGCCGTCGGCGCGACGGGATCACGTCCGGGTCGCCACCGTGCCGCCCGCGACCGCACCAACCGCGCCGACTCCAACCCCAACGACGCCGAACGCGCGCCACCCGGCTCAGCGCGACGCGTGAGAACCACATGAACAAAACCTTCCCCATCCGCATCGTGATCGCCGACGACCATCCGGCGATCGTCATCGGCGCGCGCTACGAACTGTCGGCGACGAACACCGTCACCGTGGTCGCGACCGCGCACAACTCGACTGAACTGATGGATGCGCTCGCGAGCCAACCGTGCGATGTGCTCGTGTCCGACTATGCGATGCCCGGCACCGACTACGGCGACGGGCTCGCGTTGTTCACGGCCGTCCTGAAGCGCTTTCCCGGCCTGAAGATCGTCGTGATGACGATGATGGAAAACGCGGTCGCGCTGCGCGCGCTGATCAACCTCGGCATCGCGTGCATCGTCAGCAAGTCCGACCTCCCGAATCACCTGACGATGGCGATTCACGCCGCCTATACGAGCGGCCGCTACCTGTCGCCGTCGATGGACAAGATCCTGCGCAACGCGGGCAGCGTGACCGGCAAGGCGCCCGCGCTGTCGGTGCGCGAGGTCGAGGTGATCCGGTTGTTTGCGTCGGGACTGTCGGTCAACGAGATCGCCGAGAAGCTGAATCGCAGCAAGAAAACCATCAGCACGCAGAAGAGTTCGGCGATGCAGAAGCTCGGCATCGAGCGCGACGTCGATCTCGTCCGCTACGCGATCGCGTGCGGGCTCGTGACCGATTACGGGTATGCGTCGGCGCAGCCCGCCGGCGAAGCGGACTGATCGAGCCGAAAACTTGAAATGAAAGAATCGGCACCCGTGCGGTGCCGATGTGTTCGCCCATGCCGTCGTATCGCTTCGCGGCAAGGATGGGCCGCTGCGCGCCGCCATCCTGGGGCGCGTGACGCGATGCGCTCGGTCAGGCCGGGTCGCCGCCCTGCGTGCCTTCCGCTTCCCCGCTGCGCCCTTCGCTGCCCGCGGCGGCAACGATCCCGTTCTCGATCGCGTAGCGCAGCAGGTCGATGTCCTTCTCCACGCCGATCTTTTCCATCGCGCGCGCCTTCTGCGTGCTGATGGTCTTCTTACTGCGGCTCAGTTTCTCCGCGATTTCATTCACCGTCAGGCCCGACGCATACAGGCGCACGACCTCGATCTCGCGTGCGCTCAATTCGCGCTTCTGGTCGACGGCCCGCGCGCTCGAATGTGACGTGAGCGTGCGCACGACCTTCTCGACCGACGGCGAGTAGTAGGTGCCGCCCGTCGCGGCCGCGTGAATCGCCGGAATCAGGTGATCGACCGTATCGGATTTGCTGACGATGCAGGTGATGCCGAGGCGCGTGAGCGCGCCGATCACCGCCGGGTTGTCGAGCATGGTCAGCACGACCAGCTTCGCGGCCGGGTAATTGCGCTGCAGGTAGGAGAACAGCGTGATGCCGTCGCCATGCGCGCCGCCCGGCATCGCGTAATCGGACACCACGACGTCGCATGCACCTGCGTCCAGCAGCCGGATCAGCTCGGTCGAGCTGCCGGCCTTGCCGGTCAACTGGATCGTCGGCACCGACGACAGCCCATGCTCGACCCCGGCGAGCATCGCCGGATGGTCGTCGGCCAGTACCACGCGTATCAGATAGCTTCCCATAGTCGTCCAGATTTGCGCGGCCTGGCGTCGTGGCGGAAACCGCCACGCGCCGGCCGGCGACGGCGCTTGCGCGCGTCGTGGATCGTAATTGGGCGCTATCTTCGCATGAAACCGGGGTGGTATCCATGGATCGGGCCAACGGGCCCGAGCCGGGTTGTGCGGACGCACAAAAAAGCCGCCGGCTCGTTGCGAGCGGGCGGCTTCGGGAAAATGCCAGGCCGGGGAAGCAGGCGCGTCAGCCGCGCCCATCACTCAGCGCATCGTCAAGTCATCGCGCGTCGATCCGGATCTCGACGCGACGGTTCTGCGCGCGGCCTTCGGCCGTTGCATTGGTCGCGACCGGATCGGCGGCACCCATGCCCTCGGACTGGAACGACTGCGCCTTCAGGCCGTTGCTGCTCAGGTAGCTCATCACGTTACGCGCCCGCGACGCCGACAGCGCGAGGTTGTGCGTCTTGCCGCCCGTCGAATCGGTGAAGCCGGTGACGGTCACGCGGCGGAATTCGATACCACGGTTGATGTCGATGAAGCGGTCGAGCTGACCACGCGCCTGCGGCGTCAACGCCGCGCTGTCGAGCGAGAAGTTCGCGTCGCCTTGCAGCAGCACCTGGCGCTGCGGAACCGGCTGCGGCGCGGGGGCCGGCTGCGGTTGCGGCTGCGCGACCGGCGCAGCGACGGGCGCCGGCTGCGGCTTGCCGCACATGAAGGTGATTTCACGCGGGTCCTTCATCGGCGCGCGGCTGTACACGCGGTCGATCATCTCGAGCGGCGTGAAGCCCTGGCCGCGGCAGAATTCCTCGGCCGCCTTGGCACAGGAATTGGCGCTGCCCAGCAGCCCGTCGCAGCTCACGCGGAACACGTTGTCCGGCTTGCCCGGGATCGATACTGCGCGGATGTCGTAGGTGATGCCCGATTGCGTCGCACATGCACCGAGGGCCATCGCGATCGCGCCAGCCGACGCGGCGCGCAACAACAAGGTGGAAATTTTCATGGGAAAACGTCCGCCCGAAGGCGGACGACAAAAAACGGATTAATGGAAATGGATCGGGAGCGGCACGGGCGGGGCTTGCGCCCCGCCCTGCGCATTACCACTGATACGAAGCGCCCACGCCGACAGAATTGCCGCCGCTCGACATACCCACGCCGGCCTTCATCTTCAGGTTCTGCGTGATACGGGCTTCCCCGCCGAACGCCACGGCCTGATAGCCCTTGTAGGTGGCGCCGCCGATACCGAACGACAGCGTCTTGCCCGGATCGACGCCCGGAATCATCGTCAGCGCGGTGGCCGCGGCGATACCGGAGTACGCATTGCGCGACAGGTCGTTGACCTGGTTCTGCATGCCGCCCATTGCGCGGTCGAGCTGGCCCTTCGTCGCCGCATCCGACGCATTCACGCCGTCCGCGATGTTGACGATGCGGCGGTTGCCGCTTTCGGTACCGTTGCCGAACGAGACAGTGTTTGCCTCGGTCGCCACGGAGCCGGAACCGATCGCGACCGAGTTCGAACCCGATGCGCTCGACCCTTGGCCGATCGCCGTCGAGCCTTCGCCCTTCGCGTTCGAGCCGGAGCCGATCGCCGTGCCGCCGGTGCTGCCGACGTTCGAACCCGAACCGATCGCGGTGCCGTTGTTCGCGCCATCCGCGACCTTCGAACCCGAACCGATCGCCACGTTGCCGGTGCCGGTGCCCGGGTTCGCCGGGATGAACGTGCCATCCTCGCCGCCGGTACCGCCAACCACGTCGCTGTTGCCCGGGCCCGGGACCGGATCGGGGCCAGGGACGACACCCGATTCAAGCCTGCCCACGCGGCCGTCCATCTCGCCGATCTTGCCTTCAAGATTCGACTGCAGATCGGACAGCTGGCCGTAGTTCACCGCGTCGTACTGGTTCTTGCCGTCCGCGACGTTCGTCAGGATGATCGGCGTGCTGCCCGGCCCGCCCAGCGTGACCGACAGCGGCACCGTCGAACCGTCAGGATTGACGTCGTACTTCACCGCCATCGAGTCGGTCGCGCCGTAAGCCGCGGCCGCCTGGATCGCCTGCGTGACGTTCGAGTACGTCTCGCTGCCGATGTGGATCGACGGCGCCGACATCGACCCATCCTCGTTCACCGTCGCGCCACCGCCGAGCGCGTTCGCCACGCCCTTCGCCGTGCTGTACAGCTGCGAACCGTTGACTGCGTCCGTGCTCGACGCATTCACCACGCCGGCCGCCACGTTCTTCAGCGCGACCGGTGCCGTCGCACCCGCGCCGCCCAGCGTCACCGCGTCCTTGTTCGCGTCGTCATACGCCACCACCAGCGACGTCAGCTTGCCGTCGTCGCCTTCGCCGACGAGACCCGTCGCCTTCAGCTGCGACACGTTCACCGCGTCGTGATCGTCCACGCCGTCCGCCACGTTCTTCAACGCGACCGGTGCCGTTGCACTCGCACCGCCCAGCGTCACCGAGCGCGGCGCCGTCCCGTCCGGATTGACGTCGTACGTGACTGCCGTGAGGCTCTCGCCCGTCGACGGATCGACCAGGCCGGTCCTGCCGAGCTGCTTGCGCAGATCGCCGATGTCGCCGGTGTTGGCCGTCGTGCGGTCGTCCAGGTTCGTCAGCGCGTCGCCGACGGTATGGACGTCCTTGCCGCCGACGCTGAACGTCGGTGCGCCGATCGTACCGTCCGGGTTCACCGATGCACCGCCGCCCAGCGCGGAAGCCACGCTGCGCGCCGTGCCGAACAGCTGCGAACCGTTGATCGCGTCCGTGCTCGCCGCGGTCACTGCACCCGATGCCACGTTCTTCAGCGCAACCGGATCCTCAGCACCCACGCCGCCCAGCGTCACGCTGTTACGCGCCGTGCTGTCGTACGCCACCGCCAGCGACGTCAGGTTGCCGTCCTCGTCGTTGCCAACGAGGCCCGCCGACTTGAGCTGCGACACGTTGACTGCGTCGTGATCGTCCACGCCGTTCGCCACGTTCTTCAGCGCAACCGGCGTCGTCGAACCCACGCCGCCCAGCGTCACGCTGGACTTCGTTGCGTCGTCGTAGGCCACCGTGCCTTCCGCCGGCGCACCGCCACCGCTTTCCGCTGCCGCGACGAGCGCGTCGGCGACGTTGTGATATTGCTTGTCACCGATCGTATACGTCGGCTGGACGATGCTGCCGTCCGCACCCACGCTCGCGTTGCCGCCGAGCGCGTTGGTCACGCCCGCGAGCTGGCCCACGTTCACCGCATCCGTCTGCTGCGTACCCGCCGCGACGTTGATGATCTGGCGTTCCGCACCGATGCTGCCGATCGACAGCGCGTTGCCGCGGTTCGCGATCGAGCCTGCGCCGAGCGCGATGCCACCGTTCGCGCCTGCCGCCACGTTCGCACCCGAGCCGAGCGCCAGCGCGTCCGACACGTTGCGAGCGATATTCGCGTTCGAGCCGACCGCAATGCTGTTCGCCGCGCCTGCATTCACGACAGCATGGCTGCCCAACGCGATCGAGCCTGCGCCGACTGCCTGCGCGCCGTTGCTACCGATCGCGAGCGCGTTGTCCGCACCTGCCTCGACGTTCGCACCGAGCGCCACTGCTTCCTTGCCGGTCGACTGGGCGTTCGAACCCATCGCCACACCGTAATCCGATGCGTCGCCGACCTGCGCGAAGCTGCCGATCGCCGTTGCGTTGTTCGACATCGCCATCGCGTTCAAACCGTTGGCCACGGCGTTGCCGCCCGCAGCCACTGCGCCCGAGCCGATCGCAACGGCCGTATCGGTTGCCGGATTCGCGCCATTCAGCGACGCCGAATTCGGGCTCTGCACGCCTTCGATCGCGACGAGCGAATCGGACGCGGCCATCAGCTGCGACGAATTCGTGTTCATCTTGTCGATCGCGGCTTGCGTCTTCGCGTCGAGCGACGACGAGAACTCGTCGATCGCCTTTTGCGTCGTCGAATTCACCGACGTCGTCAGGCCGTTCATCGCGGCATACAGCTGGCCACCATTGATCGCATCCTTGCTTTCGAAGCCGACGTTACCGTCCGCCACGTTGACGATCCGGCGCTCGTTGCCGACGCGGCCGACCGACACAGTGTTCGCCTGGGTCGCGACCGAGTTGTAGCCGAGCGCCACCGAGTCCAGCCCGCTGGCGCGCGCACCGGTGCCGAGCGCCAGTGCGTGCGCACCCGTCGCGCCCGCACCGCTGCCGATTGCGACAGCCAGTGCACCGTTGGCGATCGCGGCGACGTTCGTCTGGTCGGCATTGACCTTGATGAAGCGCAGGTCAATACCGCCGTTGGTCAGGTCTTCGCGCAAGTTGGACAGGCCCGAATTCATCTGAGCAACGTTGACTGCGTCCGTGCCGTCGACGCCGGTCGCCACGTTCTTCAGTGCGACCGGGGTCGATGCGCCGGTACCGCCCAGCGTCACGCTGCTCTTTGCGTCGTTGTCGTACGTCACCGCCGCGATCGTCTTGCCCGTCGCCGGGTCGACCAGGCCGCTGTCGGCCAGCTTGCCACGCAGATCGGCAATGTCGCCCGTGTTGCCCGTCACGCGACCATCGAGGTTCGACAGTGCGTCGCCAACCGTACGCACGTCCGTACCGCCGACCGTGTACGTCGGCGCTTCGATCTTGCCGTCCGCGCCCACCGTCGCACCGCCGCCCAGCGCGTCTGCCACGCTTTGCGCCGTGCCGTGAAGTTGCGAACCGTTGATCGCGTCCGAACTCGTCGCGTTCACCGCACCTGCCTTCAGGTTCGTGATCGTCGTGCCGTCAGCGCCCGCCAGCGACACCTTGTCCTTATCGATGCCTTCATACGTCACTGCCAGCGACGTCAGGTTGCCCTTGCCGTCGTCGACAACGTTGCCCACTGCCTTCAGCTGCGACACGTTCACTGCATCGTGATCGCCCACGCCGTCCGCCACGTTCTTCAGTGCGACCGGGCTCGTCGAACCCGTACCGCCCAGCGTCACGCTGCTCTTCGCGTCGTTGTCGTACGTCACTGCCGCGATCGCCTTGCCCGTCGACGGGTCGACCAGGCCGCTGTCGGCCAGCTTGCCACGCAGGTCGCCCACTTGCTCGTTCGTCTCGAACAGTTGCGAGCCGTTCACGGCGTCCTTGCTTGTTGCCGACAGTTCACCCGCGCCCACGTTGTGGATCACCGTGCCGTTCGCGCCGCCAGCCAGCGTCAGCGAATCGAAGTTCGCCGCGCCGCTCGGGTCCTTGTCGTACGTCACCGCCAACGACTTCAGGCCACCTTCCGGATCCTTCGGATCGGTCACGACCAGACCCGAATCCTTCAGCTGCTTCAGGTTCACCGCGTCGTTGTCGGCTTGCGCATCGGCCACGTTCGTCACGCGCACCGGCGCGCCGTCAGCACCGAGCTTCACCTCGGTCTTATCTGCGTTCGTGTACGTCACTGCCAGCGATTCACCCGTCGACGGATCGAACACGCCACCTTCCGACAGCTTGTCCTTCAGGTTGCCCACTTGCTGATTCGTCTCGAACAGCTGCGAGCCGTTCACGGCGTCCTTGCTCGTTGCCGACAGTTCGCCTGCTGCAACGTTGTGGATCACCGTGCCGTTCGCGCCGCCAGCCAGCGTCAGCGAATCGAAGTTCGCCGCGCCGCTCGGGTCCTTGTCGTACGTCACCGCCAACGACTTCAGGCCACCTTCCGGATCCTTCGGATCGGTCACGACCAGACCCGAATCCTTCAGCTGCTTCAGGTTCACCGCGTCGTTGTCGGCTTGCGCATCCGCCACGTTCGTCACGCGCACCGGCGTGCCGTCAGCACCGAGCTTCACCTCGGTCTTGTCCGCGTTCGTGTACGTCACCGCCAGCGATTCACCCGTCGTCGGATCGAACACGCCGCCTTCCGACAGCTTGTCCTTCAGGTTGCCCACTTGCTGATTCGTCTCGAACAGCTGCGAGCCGTTCACGGCGTCCTTGCTCGTTGCCGACAGTTCGCCTGCTGCAACGTTGTGGATCGCCGTGCCGTTCGCACCGCCGGCCAGCGTCAGCGAATCGAAGTTCGCCGCGCCGGTCGCTGCGTCCTTGTCGTACGTCACCGCCGCGAGCGTCTTGCCCGTCACCGGATCAACCAGGCCACTGCCGGCCAGCTTGTCCTTCAGGTCCGAGATGTCACCGGTGTTCGCCGTCGTACGGCCGTCGAGATTCGACAGCGCGTCGCCAACAGTACGCACATCCGTGCCGCCGACCGTGTACGTCGGGGCTTCGATCTTGCCGTCCGCGCCCACCGTTGCACCGCCGCCCAGCGTGTCCGCCACGCTTTGCGCCGTGCCGTGCAGTTGCGAACCGTTGATTGCATCCGTGCTCGTCGCGTTCACCGCACCGGCCGCCACGTTCTTCAGCGCAACCGCGTCCGTTGCAGCCGTACCGCCCAGCGTCACACTGCTCTTCGTATCGTCGTCGTAGGCCACAGCATTCGGATCGGTGCCACCGTCGCCCGGCGTCGCCGCTGCTGCCGCAATCGCCTCGCCAACGGTGTGGTAATCCTTGCCGCCCACGGTATAAGTCGGCTGCGTGATGGTGCCGCCCGCGCCAACCGCCGCGCCGCCACCGAGTGCCGTCGTCAAACCCGACAGCTGGCCCACGTTGACTGCATCGGTCGCCGCCGTACCGGCCGCAACGTTGATGATCTGACGCTGGCCGACCGTACCGCCACCCACCGACACCGCGTTGCCGCGATTCGCCACGGACCCCTGGCCGAGCGCCACGCCGCCGTTCGAACCGGCGGCGACGGTCGCTCCCGCGCCGAGCGCAAGCGCGTTCTGTACGCTGGTCGCAACGGCAGCATTCGTACCGACTGCAATACTGTTGGTCGCATTCGCGTTCACGCGTGCGTTATTGCCGAGCGCGACCGAGCCTGCGCCAATCGCACGCGCATTGTTGCTACCGATTACCAGTGCGTTGTCCCCGCCAGCCTCGACGTTGGCACCCATCGCGACCGCTTCCGACCCCGTTGCCTGCACGTTCGAACCGATTGCCGTCGCGTAATCGGAGTCCGCGCCCGTTTGCGCGAAGCTGCCGATCGCCACGGCATTATTCGACCCTGCAACGTTCTGCAAACCGACCGCCACCGCGTTGCCACCGGCCGCCACGGACGACGAGCCGACCGCCACTGCCGTCGTCGTCGCCGGATCCGCGCCGTTCAGCGACGCCGTGTTGTTGCCGCGCACGCCTTCGATCGCGACGAGCGGATCGGTGACGTCCATGATGCCGATCGAATTCACGGAGTTCGACGCGAGTTGCTGCGTCTTCTGGTCGAACGTGCTGGTCAAGGAATTCAGTGCGTCGTACAGCTGCGAGCCATTGATCGCATCGGTACTGTCGGCGTTCACATCGCCGTTGGCGACGTTGACGACCTTCCGTTCGGCGCCCGCGCGGCCGACCGAGACGGTATTCGCCTGCGTGGCGACCGAATTGAAACCGAGCGCGACCGAGTTCACGCCCTGTGCACGCGAACCCGTACCGAGTGCAAGCGCACCCACGCCGTTCGCGTTCGCGCCCGAGCCGATCGCGACCGCGTTCGCACCCGCCGCATTGGCCTGCACACCGGTCGCGTTGACCTTGATGTAGCGCATGTCGAGCGTGCCGGCCGCGAGGTCGTCACGAATCGACTGCGTTGCGCCCGTCAGTTGGTCGACGTTGACGGCATCCGTACCGTCCACGCCCTGCGCGACGTTCTTCAGCGTCACGGGACGGCTCGCGGTCGAGCCACCGAGCGTCACGCTGGCCTTCGTCGGATCGTCATACGTCACCGCTGCCAGCGGCGCGCCCGTCACCGGATCGATGAGACCCGAGTTCGCGAATCGGTCGGTGAGTTCCGTCGTGCGACCATCGAGGTTCGACAGTGCATCGCCAACCGTGCGCACGTCCGTGCCGCCGACCGTGTACGTCGGTGCGCCAATCGTGCCATCCGGATTCACCTTCGCGCCGCCACCCAGTGCGCCGACCACGCCGGCGAGCTGGCCGACGTTGACCGCGTCGTTCTGCTGCGTGCCTGCTGCGACGTTGACGATCTGGCGTTGTTGCGTCGCCGAGCCGACGGATACGGTGTTGTCGCGATCAGCGACCGAATCCGCGCCAAGCGCCACGGCTGCTACACCTTGTGTGCGCGCGCCTGCACCGATTGCCACGCTGTCTTGACCGTGCGCGCGAGCGGCCACGCCAAGCGCGGTCGCCCCGGCGCCGGCAGCCGTCGCCCCACTGCCGACCGCGGTCGATTCCTCTTCGCTCGCTACAGCCTGAACGCCAAATGCAGAAGACAGGACACCCGATGCTGTCGCCTCGTCACCGAACGCCGAGCCCTCACGGCCTGCGTAGGCAAACCCGCCTACGGCTGTGGCCATCGATCCGGCGGCCGTTGCCCGCTCGCCGAGCGCCACTGCACCACCGGTCACGCCGCCACCTGGCGCCCATCGGTCATCGGCATACGCGCCGCCGCCGATGGCGATGGCACGCTCGGAAGCTGCCGTCGCCGATGCCGGATCGCTCTCGTTACCCCTGACCTTGATCAGGGTGTCGTCCGCCTTCGCCGCAAGCGCGTCCTTCATTTGGCCGACGTTCACCGCATCGGTGCTGGCCTCGCCGGCAGCGACGTTCTTCAGTGTCACGGGGCCGGTTCCATCCGCGCCGCCAAGCGTCACGCTGGCCTTCGTCGGATCGTCATACGTTACCGCCGCCACCGGCGCCCCCGTCACCGGATCGACGAGACCCGAGTTCGCGAATCGGTCTGCGAGATCCGTCGTGCGTTCGTCCAGATTCGAGATTGCATCGCCGACATTGTGCACGTTCGTACCGTCGACGTTATACGTCGGCGCCTGAATCGAGCCATCCGGATTCACCTGCGCCCCGCCGCCCATCGCACCCACCACACCGGCAAGCTGGCCGACGTTGACCGCGTCGTTCTGTTGCGTGCCTGCGGCGACGTTGACGATCTGACGTTGTTGCGCGGCGGAGCCGACGGACACGATGTTGTCGCGATCGGCGACCGAATTTGCACCGACGGCGATCGATCCTTGTCCGCTCGCCTTGGCGTTAAAGCCGAATGCAGAAGACATCTGGCCCGACGCACTCGCCATGTCGCCGAATGCGGAACCGAAGACGTCCGCACGGGAGTACCCGCCCACCGCCGTGGCCGCACCCGCAGTCGCCGACGCATGCTCACCGATCGCCACAGCGCCGCCGTTCACGATGGTGCCGCCCATGAACATGTCATTGGCGTACGCACCACCGCCGATCGCGACCGTATTCTGGGTTGCCGCCGTTGCCGGCGGCGGCGTATCGCCAAAACCGCGGACTCGGCTGAGGGGATCGCCGCCCGCGGCAATTGCGGCGTTCATCTGGGCAAGGTTCACGGCATCCGTGGCTTGCGTACCGGTCGCGACGTTCGTGATTTGGCGCTGGAGCGTGTCGGAACCCACCGACACGGCATTGCCGCGATTCGCAATACTGCCCGAACCCAATGCAACGCTATTCGTGGGGGTAGCCGTTGCCCCCGTACCCAGCGCGACCGATCCATTCGAGACACCGCGGGCTCCGGTGCCCACCGCCACGCCTCGCTGCGAGTATGCAGACGAGCCGATAGCGATCGCACCTGAACCGAGGTTGGTTGCGCTCTCGCCAATCACGATCGAACCGCCGCCTCCAGCACGCGAAGATGCGCCGATCGCAATCGTACCGCTGGGATTCGAAACATCGCCGTCGCCCACCAGCGCGTTGTTCCCGATTGCAATAGCATTGGTCGGATTGGCCGTATTCGTCATTCTCACTGCCGCCCCGGGTCCGATCGCCACGTTGGTCGTTCCCACGACGGTCGCGCCGTCCAGGGCACCCATGATGCCGATACCGGACGACTGAATTCCATCGGTTGCGGACGACTCCGTCACGACGCCAACATTCGTGCCGGCCGGCGAGTTCACCACGCGCGACAAATCGATTGGAGTCGAATCACCGCCGCCAACGTTCGTCAGGTCGTTCGCCGCCAGGCCGCCCACTTTCCCATTATCGGACACGCTCGACTTTTTACCGACCGTCTGGCTCACACCGTTCGTTTCGTCCACGCTATCGGTACCATCCAGCACATCGGCCGCCGATGCACCACCTACCATCACGCCGCCAAGCGCGATGACCGCGAATGCGTTGCGCGCCACGCGCGACGATCCTTTCGTTTTCCCGCGTGCCAGTTCATCGGCGGCACCCCAGGTGCCTGTCGATGCATTCCAGACGGTCCGATATGACTTGTTCATGTCGATTGCCTCAGTAAGAGAAGAAGTGAGGGACGTACCTCGTCCACATGAGGCAATATATTTTTCCGCTGTCAATCCGTTAATCAGACGCCGGGACAGGTATCAATTCATTTTGTAGGCCCAGTCCTAATCTGACCTTCATTGACAATCAGGTATGCAAATCAGGTCATTCACCGCGGAGTCGTTCCCGATTCCGTTTGACACGCCGCACACCTGCACCGTATAAAACGCATCGCGCATACAGCCCGCCGAATCGGACTAGTCCTATCCATTTCCGCTTTCAATTTCGGACTGCCCTACATACTCGCAAGCTCGCTATCCCGATAATTCGCTCGTTCCCCGAGCCGGCAGCGCGGTTCGCCTGCCTCACCACACGGCTTACGGATATCGCTCCACGTCCCGGCTTGCGCGCGGCCTGCGCTGCGCGACCCGTTCGCGGCTCCTGATTTGCGCATCGATTCACGGTATTCGCTCCATGCCCATCCGACATCTCTTCGCGTCCCAGGCGGATGCCAGCGCGCCGTTCGCTTCGATCGGCGGCGAGCCGCGCGACCTGGGCCTGCTGCACCGCTACCAGCGCTTCACGCTGTATGGCGGCGCCGTGCTGCTGTCGCTCGTGATGCTGTTCGCGGCGAGCATCCTGCTCACCGGCTCGGTGCGCGACTACATTTCGAAGCGGCGCGAGTTGCTCACGACGCACAAGGCGCTCGTGCAACTCGAGATCGAAGCGAAGCAGGCGTCGATGCGCCGTGCCGTGATCAATGCGGAACTGCTGTGGAACGGCCACCCGCCGCACGCACGGGTGCCATCCGACACGCTTCGGCGGGACGGACATGTCTTGTTGTCGCCGATGCGCGGCGCCACCGAAGTCTTCGTCGCCGCCACGCCCGATGCCACCGCCAACGGCGAATTCGACCGCTACGTGCAGTTGATGGAACGCCAGACGATCTCGATCGCGGCGGCCGAGCGCCAGACCGGACGCCCGATCACAGGCTATGCGTACAGCCCCGATCACCGCGTGATCGCGATCACGCCGCCGCCGAACACGCCGTACCCTGACCTGCTTGCCCGCATGGGTGCGCACGACACGCATGCGCTGATCGATCGCCTGGCATTCGACGTCGTCGACTGGCGCAATCCGGCGATCGCGCGTCACTGGCGCAACACCCGCCACATTGCGTGGCAGCCGCCCGCGGTCGATCCGCTCACGGGCAAGACCGTGTTTCGCCTCGTCGAGCCGGTATTCGACGGCCTCGATCAAGTGATGACGTTCGTCAGCGACCTCGACGTCGACGTGATCGCCGACCGGATGGATCACGCGCCCGACGACACGGTGGCCATGCTCGTCGACGAAACCGGCCACATTCTGCTGAGCGCGGACCGCACCGACGCGGCGACCGACGGCGCGGCGCTGATGCGTGACGCACTCGCCGATGGCGACTGGCGGCACGGCTTCGACCGGCTCACCGCGAACTATCGGGACGGCATCTTCACAGTCAGCGACCGGATCTCCGATACGGGTTTCGCGATCGTCTACGCGTATTCGTGGCGGATGATCGCGCATGCGATCTGGCCCGCGATGCTGCGCGAGTTCGGCACGACCGCGCTGATGCTCGCCGTGCTGTGGGGGCTCGTGATCACGTTCGACCTGAAACTGTTCGCGCCGCTGTTCCGCCGCTCGCGCCGCGTGTTCGAAAGCGAGCAGATGAGCCGCGCGATCATCGCGACCGCGCCGTTCGGCATCGGCCTCATCTCACTCGGCTCGCGGCAGGTGCTGTTGCGCAACCGGATGATGGAGCTGTATGAGAAAGAGGCCGCCTCACCGCCGCTGCATGAACGCCTGCTGGCGCGCTATCGCGAGCGCCAGGACGGCGATGCATTTCAGCTCGACGTCGAACTGCCCATCGCGCTGAACGACGGCCGCACGCGCGACCTGCTCGTCAACTTCGTCCGCGCGCGCTACAAGGGGCGCGACGCGCTGATGTGCAGCTTCTCCGACATCACCACGCGCGCCGACGCCGAACGCGCGCTCGGCAGCGCGAATCGCGCGAAATCGACGTTCCTCGCCACGATCACGCACGAGATCCGCACGCCGCTGAACGCGATGCTCGGCAATCTCGAACTGCTCGACAAGGCGCCCGACCCGAGCCGTCAGAAGCGGCGCCTCCATGCGGTCACGTCGGCCGCGCGGATGCTGCTCGACATGCTGAACAACGTGCTCGACATGACGAAGATCGAGGCCGACCGGATGACGCTCGAAGCCACCAGCTTCCGCATCGACGAACTGATGCGCGACCTCGCCGACCTGTTCGAGCCGATGGCCGCCGCGAAAGGTGTCGCGCTGAGGGTGGACATCGACCCGGCCGTCGCGCACGCGTATGTCGGCGACCCGATGCGCGTGCGGCAGATCGTCGTGAACCTGGTCAGCAACGCGATCAAGTTCACCGATCGCGGCACGGTGGCGCTGTCCGTGTCGGCATCGGCAGTCGATGCGACGCCGGTGACGATCCGCGTCAGCGATTCGGGGATCGGGATGACGGCCGACCAGCTCGCGCATATCTTCGAACCGTTCGCGCAAGCCGACCGGTCGATCGCGCGACGTTTCGGGGGCACAGGCATCGGGCTGGCATTGAGCCACAAGCTCGTCGAATCGATGGGCGGCAACATTGCGGTCGACAGCGTGCCGGGCGTCGGCTCGACGTTCGTCATTACGCTGCCGTTGCCGCTCGACCACCGGCCGGGCGCCGCGCGTGCCGACGCGGGGGCCGACGCGCCGAACGCCCGCGTGCTGTTCGTCGACGACAACCCGGTGAACCGTTCGCTGATTCACGATCAACTCGACGTTCTAGGCTATCCGGCCGATGTCGCGTCGAGCGTCGCGGAAGCACTCGATCTCGTCGACCGGCACGACTATGCGCTCGTGATGACCGATCTCAACATGCCGGGGCTCGACGGCTATGCGTTTGCGCGCGTGCTGCGTGAGCGAGGCCGCGCAAGGCCGATTCTTGCGGTGACCGCGCATGCCGAGCCGGATGAATTGCGTCTCGCGCGGGAAGCGGGGATCGACGAGATCGTCGCGAAGCCGACGTCGTTGAAATCGCTCGAGCTGGCGATCACGAAGCACACCGGGCCGTCGCAGGCGCCGCATGCGCCGCCGCCGTCGCGCCGGCATGGGCCGCTGCCTCATGATCTGCACAAGGTGCTTTCGGACACTGCGAACCGGTCGAATGGCGCAATCGCACGGGCGCTCCAGGATGGGGACTTGAAGGCGGCTCGCACGGAGATTCACAGCATGCGCGGTGCGTTCGCGATGATCGGCGAGCACGAGATATCCGCGGTTTGTGCATCGATGGAAGCGTTGGCGCTGGCGGGCGACGCCGCGGCGTTCGCGCGTGAGTTCGAGCGATATCGGCACGACGCGAAAGAGATCCTCGTGCGACGTGCGGCTGGCGAGTCGCAACAACCCGCCGACACGCTTTCTGACATATCGGCAATGAAGTGACGAAGCGATTCGCCGGCGCAACTGCCCTGGAATCGTTGAGCATCAAGGATGCAAGGCATCGGCCGAATGGCCAATGTCGATAAAACCGTACAAGACCGATATCAGCCAGCAGTCAATCTCGGTAGAGTGGTTGCACGTTTTCGCTTCGGATGTTCAGTCATTTCGACCTGCCAATCATGCAACGGGATGGTGATCGAAATCCGCTGCGTTAACGAGCGCGGCCCGCAGGTGACAACAACACCCGCGGGCCGCTGACCACAACCAACTCAAGCAAGGAGTTGACCATGGCTGGCGCGAATCATAACGCACCGACGTATTTCCGCGATTGTTTTTTCTCCCCGCAATCGTCCTCTCAATCTGGCCGCCTCGTCCCGCACGTCAGGCTGACCGACATGGCGCCGCCTGTGATGTATCTGTGGACGAAATTGTCCGGCCGATGGATCGAGGCAGCGGGTTTCGATCCGGAGCAACGCTTGCAGATCGAGGTATCGCACAAGCGGCTGGTGATTACCCCGATCGATGATGCAGGCGGCGATCATTGCGTCAGGCACGACCGCCCCGATGACGATCCTGCAACGGGACAGCAACTGGAATCGGTGATGGCAGGAGAAGCACAATGAACCACGATGCCCCGAATCAACACACCGACGGCGTGCCGGCCGATTTCGACTTCTACGACGTCGGGGAACTGGCGGCCAAGTCTGCGCTCGTGCTGAAGCTCAATGCGCTGATCGCGTCGCGCGGCCTGAGCAAGGATGAGGCTGCCGCGCTGGCGGAGATGACCCGGCCGGTGGTCACCCCCGAGCAGCGCGACAGGCTTCGGAACGTTTCGCTGGAAACGCTGATGGTGACGCTCGCCTCGCTCGGCCAGCATGTGGAAATCGTGGTGCGGCCCGCGACGGAATCGGGGCCGGTGGGTATCACGGTTTCGGTCTGACGGTTGGTGAAGTAGACGGAAAGTAGTGTGTGCGGTGGCCGGGTCCGGCCGCCGCCAATGCGACTCAGGTGACGCGCCCTCGGTCGCATCAGGGCGCCCACTGCGCCTGCGAATAGAAGTGTGTGGCACCGGAATATCTTCGGCGCTCGCATAAGGCAGCGTTAGGAGTAGCGCCATCAATGGATAGCATGACTGCGACCGGGCCCAACGGTCGCCGCCGAAGCCCCTCCGATACCACACGTATTCAATTTAACGTGAACGATCGTTACAACCAATCAGACCAGGCTGATTTTGCGATGCTCACCCTCCCGAACCAATCGATCGTCCGCGAGCTTGCGCGCGCAGCGCGCGTGTCGCCCACGGACTCTGATCGTCTCGCCAGACTGCATGACACCTTCCAGCTCGCGGTCGAACTGTTCGAATGCGAAGTGCTGGCCGCCCAGTGGATGCAACTGCCACACACTGAGCTTGCCGGGCAGAAACCGCTTGAATGTTTGGATACGGATCAGGGTCACGACCGCATACGGACGCTTCTGATACGAGCCATTCACGGAGTCTGCGCATAACCCGCGTCAGACTCACACCTGCTCGAACAGACCGAGCGGGGAATTCCACGTGAACGAAAGGCGGGCTGCCATCCTGTCTGACGGACGTCGCCAGACACACCAGGCAGCCCTTCACACACCACCAACTTACTGCTGAATCGTCGCCTGCGCCGCCAGCTTCTCGACCAGCGCAGCCATCGCCCGCTGATCCGCCTGCGCTTCGAGCTGCTGGCGCAGCACGTCCTTCGCCGCGTCGAACGTCGGCACGACGGTCTTCCGCTTCCCGTCGAGCTTCACGAACGCGAAGGCGTCACCGACCCGGATCGGCGCCGAGATAGCACCCGGTTGCAGCGTCGTGATCGCCTGTGCGACCGGAACCGGCACGCCAGCCGTGTTCCCTTCCGCCACCGGCGTATGCAGGTCGGCCCACTCGGCGATACCGCCGTTCGGTGTCGTGTTGAACTTCTTCGCGAGCGCATCGAACGCCGTGCCCTTCTTCAGTTCCGCGACGATCTCGTTCGCCTCTGCCGGGCTGCACACGGCAATCACTTCCGCGCGGTACTGGAACGGCGCGGCGCTCGCGACGATCTGGTCGTAGCGCGCCTTGACCTGCGCGTCGGTCACCGGCTGCGGGCGGGCCATTTCGTGCAGGTAGAGATCCGACGATGCGATCGTGCGGGCACGCATCACGACCTTGTTCACTTCCGGACGGACGCCGTAGTCCGCCTTTTCGGCAGCCTGCTCGATCAGCTTCTGGATGATCAGGTTCTGCTTGACCTGTGCGCGCAGTGCCGGCGTGTCGGGTTGACCCGACGTCTTGATCGCTTCGTCGATGTCGACACGCGGAATCGGCACGTTGTTCACGACCGCCTCGACGCCCGGCGGCAATGACGAATCGGGTTTCGGGCCGGCGGCGCGCGCAGCAGGCATGCCACCGGCACACGCGAGTGCGATCAGGGTGGATACGATGGAAAGATGATGCTTCTTCATGAAGTGTCCTTCATTGTGGAGTGGAAAAGCCGCGCAATGGCGGCGACAGGGAAAGCGGCGTGGCCGCTGCAGGCAGCCGATCGGGTCGGTGCCGGGATGGCCGCACGCAAGCAAATACGCGACGGCATGTCGGGAACGGGAATCAGGCGCCCCGCAGACAGACGTGAATGCCCTGCGCTCGCATGAGGCAGCGTTCTCCCAACCTGCGACCTGAAGGGTCGATGAACGGCCGAGCCCACCGGCCGCCGCAAGGCATTCACGGTTGTCCGCGCGGCACGCATCGCTCGATCGGTTCGGTCGGCGCGCGCATGTGGCCGGGAAAAAGACGCTGCCCGAAACCGGGCAGCGCATTGAACGAAGACATGCTTCGGATACGAGGTATCGGGCACATACCATGCGGCCGCCCGACCTGCGTATTGTCGAAGAACGATGCGCGTTCGCACAATCAGCCGGGTCCTAATCCGCATGATTTCGTCGATCGTGCGCGCGGCGAGGTCGTCCGTGTTCATGCGGATGCGCCCGTCGGCATCGCGAGCAGGTTCTTCGTCACAGCATCGAACATCGTCTGTCCTCTCGATCGAGTTGAGGCCGACCGTCCGGCCCCGAATGTCTCGCATTAAAAACGCAGGCGACATCGATCTCCATCAGACGGGTCTTACATCGCCCCCGCGGTACGCCCGAATCAGACTCGGCCTACGCGCATACGTCCAACGGGCTTCCCGGCGACTTTCGCAAGAGTTACGTACTAGTCAAAGTTCCAAATCATTCTGTTTAGGACTTGTCCGATTCAATTGCCGACGGTACCTGCATAAAGTGGAGTGCATCACGGCACCGGGGTCTTCCACCACAACCGGAAGGACAGCCCGCGACGCCATCCGGCGCCATGCTTCGCATCGCGAAGTGTTGCCGGTCCTCCCCGATTCACGATGCAGCCGATCGCCGCCCGATGCGCGAACGGCTTTCCGGAGAGAACTCACATGCAGATCACCCCGCACGACATGCCCACGCTTGCCGACATCCCTCGACTTCCGCTCGATTTCGCCGATCCGACGCAAACCGCTCCGATCGAAGCAGAGGCCGCGCCCGGCATGCTCGACGAATCCGTCGCCGCCGCCACGCAAACGTTGATCGAGCGCGGCGATCTCGCGCGCGCTGCCGAGCTCGCGGTCATGCACTGGCAACAGCATCCGGCATCGCCCGCGGCGGCGTTCAATTGCGGTTACGCGCTTCAGATGGCCGGGCGTCACGCGGAAGCGATCGTCCCGTATCGCAAGACGCTCGCGCTCGCCCCCGCGTGGCCATCGCTGAAGAACAATCTCGCGCTCGCGATCCGGCTGTCGGGCGGCGATCCCGACCTGGAACACGCCTTCATCGAAGGTGCGCTCGACGACGATCCGAACCACGCGCAGGCGTGGACCAACGCGGTCATCACGCGCGTCAACCGCTTCGACCTGGACGGCGCACTGCGCGCAGTCACCCGTGCCGTGGCGCTTGCGCCGGATAGCGCGCTCGCGGCCAACAATGCGGCCACCGCGCTCAAGGAAGCGCAACGATGGGACGAAGCCGAGCAGTACGCGCAGAGCGCGTGCGCGCTCGATTCGCACGACCAGACGCACCGCCACAACCTGTCGCTGCTACGGCTCGCGCGTGGCGACTTCGCATCGGGATGGGCTGACTACGAGGCGCGCTGGCACGGCGCAGCGGAGCTGCGCGGCACGCTGCCCGCGTTTCCGCGGCCGCGCTGGTGCGGCGAATCGCTTGCCGGCAAGACACTGCTCGTGTGGGGCGAACAAGGCATCGGCGACGTGTTGCAGTTCAGCCGCTACGTGCCGCTGCTCGCGGAGCGCGTGCATCGCGAAGGCGGCCGACTCGTGTGGAATGCGTTTCCGCAGATGGGCGCGCTGATCGAGCGCAGCCTCGGCGATCACGCCGACGTGTTCGATACCCATACCCGCGTCGAGCACCTGCCTCACTTCGACTACGAACTGCCGCTGATGAGTATTCCGTGGATGCTCGGCCTCGACGCGGACACCCTCTTCACGTCCGTGCCGTACCTCCATGCCGACGCCGGCGCGACCGACGCATGGCGCCACGCGTTGTCCGGCGAGAAGCGGCTGAAGGTCGGCCTTACGTGGACGGGCAGCCTAAACCATCAACGCAACCGCTTCCGCCGGGTCGGGCTCGAACGCTACGCCGATGCATTCGCCGGCCTGCAGAAGGACGTCGCGTTCTACTCGCTGCAACCGGGCGCGCAGCATGACGTCGAAGTCGCGAAAGCGGCCGGGTTCGACGTGACCGACATGACGCGTGAATGGAAGACGCTCGACGACACCGCCGCGTTCGTCGGTGCGCTCGATCTGGTGATCACCGTCTGCACGTCGGTCGCGCACCTGAGCGGCGCGCTTGGGCAGCCCACCTGGGTGCTGCTCGATGCGAACCCACATTGGATCTGGCAGCACGACCGGCGTGACAGCCTGTTCTATCCGAGCGCGGCGCTTTATCGCCAGCGGACGTTCGCCGAGTGGCAACCGGTGCTCGACGAAGTCGCGGTGGATCTTCGGGGTCTCGTCGGCTGACAGGCGAGCGCCGGTGTACGCTACAACCGCTTCACCGCCTGATCGCCGGACAACGCGCGTGCACTCGCGAGCAAACGGTTTCTTTCCTGCGCGGCCAATCTACGGTCGATGCGCGATGTGGCCGCGTGACGCGCCGCTCAGGGCCTCGACAACACCAGCACGCGCCCGCCCACCCGATGCAGCTTGAGCCAGCCCATGTCGTCGGTGAAACGCAGCTGCTGCAAGTTGAAATCGAACGTGGCCCGCTCGGCCGCCTTGATCACGGCATCGGCGATCCAGCGAATCAGCACCTTGCCCTCTTCGGTCGTTTGATGACCGGTCTGGCCGCCGCAGAAGTGGCGATTCCCGGCGTTGACTTGCATCTGCAACTGCATCCAGTGACCCGGCAGGCCCGGCAAGGTCCGGAACAGGTCGGCCACGCGCTGCGTCGTCAGGCTGCGCGCCCACAGGGCGCTGTCGCCATCCGGCCGCTCCAGGTTGTGCCGATCCGCAACTTGGGCCTGGCCCTTGATGTCGCCTTTCAGGGAGTCAGGTTTAGTCATGACGCTTTCCTCGTGAGGGGCCCTGCAGCGGGCCGGTTGAATGGACAAGGACTTCGGAGCACGGGCGGACGGAAGCACCGAGGGGTTCGACGTCGACACCAGGCCGCCACCACGACAGGCCGGCGACACGCGTCAGCCTGACTGGGCGGATCGGTCCGCACCTTGATCGATGTCGGGCGGGGCCCCGCCCGAGCCGGTTGAACGATACGCGCATTGCCGGAATTCGACGCCTGTCAGCTATGTCAGGCTTCAATATCCGGCGTCTGTCCCCATCACGCTTTCTTCTTCCCCTTCAGCACGAACGCCGCCGCCGTACACCCGATCATCGCGATCCCGGCGATCAGGAACGTATCGCTGTACGCCATGAACAGCGCCTCGCGCATCACGCGTTGGTTGATGAGCCCGAGCGCGATCTCGTGCACGCCGGACACCGACCCGCCCGGCAGCACGTCCGCACGCGGCGCATGCACGCGCGCAAGCAGCCGCGCGAGCGTCGCCATGCGCTCCTGGAACGCTTCGGAGAACGGCGTGACCGCCTCGCCGATACGCATCGCGTGCAGCTTCTGCCGCTCGACGACGATCTGGCTCATGACCGCGATGCCGATCGCGCCGCCGACGTTGCGGACCATGTTGAACACGCCCGACGCGGAGCCGAGCTGCGCCTTCTCGATGCCGTCGACGGCCATCACGGCCAGCGCGATCACGACGAACGACTGCCCGATCCCGCGCACGATCAGCGACGGCACGATCACGTTAGACGCAGCGTCGACGTCGAGGTGAATGTTCATCAGGCAGCCGGCCGTGACCAGCACGAAGCCGAGCACGATCGTCGTGCGCGGGCTGGTGCGGCGCATCAGCGGCGGCGTGAGGAACGACATCGCGAATTGCACGAGCCCGTACGGAATCATCGCGAGCCCGATGTCGCGCGCGCTGTAGCCGTGCAGTTCCGCGAAGTAGTTCGGCACGAGGAACACCACGCCGAACACGACCGCACCGAACAGGAACTGCATCAGGCTCGCGATCCCGAAGTTGTAGCGGCCCAGCAGGCGCAGGTTGATGAACGGCTCCTTGCGCCGCATCTCGATCGCGACGAATGCGACGAGACCGACCGCCGCGACGATCGACAGCTCCACGATCAGGTTCGACGCGAACCAGTCCTTGCGTCCGCCCTCCTCCAGCACGATCTGCAGCGCGCTCAGCCCGATCGCCATCGTCGCGATCCCGAACCAGTCGGCCCGCCTGAGCATCCCGAGCTGCACGGGCACGGGCTTGATCGCCCAGCCGATCGCCGCGACCAGCGCAATCGCCGGCGGAATCTGCAGGTAGAAGATCCAGCGCCACGAATACATGTCGGTCAACCAGCCGCCGACCGAAGGCCCGGCCGCCTGCGCGACGTTGTTCGCGATCGCGAACAACGCCATCCCGAGCGGGTGCTTCGATGGCGGCAATTCAGTGACGATCAGCTGGAACGACAGCGGAATCAGCACGCCGCCGAACGCGCCCTGCAACGCACGCGCGACGATCATCGTCGAGATGCTCGGCGCGATCGAGCACGCGAGCGAGAACGCGAGAAACCCGGTCGCGCCGACCAGCAGCACGCGCCGCGCGGAAAACACCTGCACGAGCCAGCCGGTCAGCGGAATCACGACGATCTCGGCGACCAGGTACGCCGTGGTGATCCACGAGCCTTCCTCGAAGCTCGCGCCGAGCGAGCCACGGATGTCGGGCAGCGACGCGTTGGTGACGTGCACGTTCATGCCGGCCATGAAGCAGCCGAACACGCCGCCGAGCACCGCGACCCACGCGCGCAGCGAAACGGTATCTTCGTGCGCAGCCTGCGCGGACGTCGCGGTCACGAGCCGGCCTCCTGCGTACCGCGCGTGTCGACGCGCGCGATCACCGACATCCCGGGCCGCAGCACGACACCGGCCGGCGGCGCATCGACGCGGATCTTCACCGGGATGCGCTGCACGATCTTCGTGAAGTTGCCGGTCGCGTTGTCGGGCGGAAGCAGCGCGAACTGGGCGCCGGAGCCCGGCGCGAGGCCGATCACGCGGCCGTGCAGCGTGTGGCCGGCATAGGTGTCGACGGCGATCTCGACGGGCTGGCCGTCGTGCATCGCCCCCAGCTGCGTTTCCTTGAAGTTCGCGACGACGTACACGTCGCTCAGCGGCACCACCGCGAGCAGCGGCATCCCGACTTCGACGTACTGGCCCGCACGCACCGCGCGCTGGCCGACACTACCGTCGCGCGTCGCACGGATCACCGTATGGTCGAGATCGAGCTGCGCGAGCGCCAGCTTGGCCTGGGCGGCCGCGAGCCGCGCACGCGCCTGCGCGATCGCCGCCGTGCTCTGCTCGCGGCGGCGCTGCAGCACCGTCTGCTGATCGGTCTGCACGCGCACGGCCGCGCCCGCGCGGGCCAGCTCGGCGCGCGCCTTCAGCGCGTCCGCGTGAGCCTGCTCCCAACGCTGGCCGCTCGCGGCCGATTCGGCGAGCAGTTGCTTGTAGCGCGTCGCATCGGCGTCGCGCCGCACGGCTTCGGCGCGCGCGGCAGCCGCATCGGCGTCGGCCTGCGCGATCTGGCTGCGCTGCTGGCCAACCTGCGCGTCGAGCGTCGCGGCCGCTGCCTGCTCGGCCTGCAGCGTCGCATCGGCCGCCGCGACGGCGGCCTGCGCATCGTCGACCTTCGCGCGATAGTCGCGATCGTCGAGCCGCACGAGCACGTCCCCGCGCTTCACCGGCTGGTTGTCGTCGACGGCGACCTGTGCGACATAGCCCGATACGCGCGAACTGACGGTCACGACGTCGGCGCGGACATACGCGTCGTCGGTGCCCTCGATGAAGCGGCCGACCGTCCACCAGTGCCAGCCGAACGCGGCGAGCGCGATGACGGCGAGCACGACGCCCGCGGCAATCAGTTGACGCCGGGAGAACCGGGCGGTTTTGGTTTTTTCGGGTACGGCAGTCGTGCTCATGATCGGAATGGAAAGTTGGCGTGCAAGAGAACGGACAGGTGCGCGGCGAACGCGGCCGGCTACGGTTGCCAGCCGCCTCCGAGCGCCTTGAATACGGCGACCTGGTCGAGTGCGACCTGCTGGGTCGACTCGGCCAGCGCCGAATCGACCGCGACGAGGCTGCGCTGCGCATCGAGCACGCCGAGGAAATCGAGTGCACCGGCCTCGTAGTTCAGCTCGGCGAGGCGATAGGCGCGCGCATGTTCGGTGCGCGCGGTTTCGAGCGCGGCGCGGCGGCGCCACGCGGCACCGTACTGCGCGAGCGCCTGCTCGGTTTCCTTCAGCGCGCGAAGCACCTGCGCATCGAATTGCGCACGGGCGAGCGTGTCGTCGGCGCGCGCCTGCGCGAGTCGCGCGCGACTCGCCGCCAGGTTCGGAAAGCGCCACGTGATCAGCGGCCCGACGCCCCATGCGATCGCGTACTTGTCGCCGAGCGTCGACGGATCGCCGCCGGTCGACAACCAGTTCACCGAGCCGCCGAGCGAAATCGACGGATACAGCTCGGCCGTCGCCACGCCGATCCGCGCATTCGCGGCGGCCAGTTGGCGCTCGCGTTCGCGCAGGTCGGGGCGGCGGCGCAGCAGCGACGCGCCATCGCCGACCGGGAACGGCCGTGCGAGCACCGGCGCCGTGCGACAGTGCGCGGCGGCGTCGGGCAACGCACCGGGCGCGCGCCCGGTCAGCACCGCGAGTTCATACAGCGCCGCGCGACGCGAGCCGACGAGCGCCGGCAGATCGGCGCGCGTGTCGTCGGCGAACGCGCGCGAACGCGCCACTTCGAGGTCGGACACGAGCCCGTGCGCGCGCTGCTTCGCCGTCAGCGCGGCCAGCCGGTCCGCGATCCCGACCGACTGTTGGGCCACGTCGATCCGCTCGCCGTACGCGCACACCTGCGCATACGCGGCCGTCGTCTCGGCGGCCACCACGACGCGCATCGCATCGGACGCAGCCTGCACCGCATCGGCATCCGCACGCGCGGCGTCGACCAGATGACGCACGCGGCCCCACAGGTCGACCTCCCACGACAGCGAGAACGACGGCGCGAAGCCCCAGCGCGTACGTGCATCGGTGCCCTTGGCGGCCGCCACGATCTGGTCGGGCGCATGCTTGCCGTAGTCGACGCCAAAACCGGCTGTCGTATCGGGCAATCGCGCGGCGCCCGCTTCGTCGAGCACGGCCCGCGCCCGCGCGACACGTGCCGCGGCCACCGCAAGATCGCGGTTCTGCGCGAGCGCTTCGCGCACGAGTGCGTCGAGCGCCGGATCGTCGAACAGTTGCCACCAGCGATCGGGCAACGCGCCGCCGGATGCGACGGGTGCATCAACCGCCGCGTCGAACGGCGCCGTACGCGCCGCATCGACCGCGGGCGGACGATACGGATCGCCGACCGAGCAGGCGGCAAGCGCGACGGCGCTCAGCAGCGCGGCGGCAACGGACAAACAGAAGGAAACCGGAGGAAAGGACGAGGCGCGCATCGTGCAATGGCAGTCGAACAAACGATGGGCCTATGGCAATTTCGCCCCATTCGGTCGATCTCGCGCGCAAAGCGCATTCGTCGTCGAGAAAAGGACACGTGGATCAATTTTTCAGCGCGCTCGAGCGCAAGGACAAGCACAAGCAGATCGCGGTCGTCGCGTCCGACGCGGCGGCCGGCAGCGCGTATCCGCCTCATTCGCACCAGCATGGCCAGCTGATTCACGCGATTTCCGGCGTGATGCTCGTGCATGCGGATGCCGGCAGCTGGGTCGTGCCGACGGGGCGTGCGGTCTGGGTGCCGGGCGGCACGCAGCACGAGATCCGGATGGCCGGCAACGTGCAGATGCGCACGGTGTTCGTCGCACACGAAGTCCGGCCGAGCCTGCCGCGCGAATGCCGCGTGATCGAGGTCGGCACGTTGCTGCGCGAGCTGATCGTGACCGCGAGCGACCTGCCGGCCGATTACGACCTCGCGCATCGTACGGGCCGTGTGCTCGCGCTGATCCTCGACGAAATCGAGATCGCGCCGCTGCTGTCGCTGCATGTGCCGATGCCGCGCCATCCGGCGCTCGCCGCGCTGTGCACGCGGCTCATCAACGAACCCTCGTCGGTCGTCACGCTGCAGTCGTGGGCGCGCGACGCGCACATGAACGAACGCACGCTCGCGCGCACCTTCAAGCGTGAAACGGGCATGACGCACGGTGCATGGTGCCGCCATGCGCGCCTGCTGCTGAGCCTGCCGCGCCTGGCCGCCGGTACGCCGATCCTCGAACTCGCGCTCGAACACGGCTACGACAGCCCCAGCGCGTTCGCGGCGATGTTCCGCAAGGCACTCGGCGTGCCGCCGAGCGAATATTTCCCGCGGCGCTGAACCGTACTGTCCGTTTCGCGACGATCGCGCGCTGACGGGCGCGCGCGGCGCGTCAGGTCGCCCGCTACAGTAGGCGCATCGCACGACACCGGCGCCACGCGCCCGCCCCGCCGATGGATCTGATTCAAAGCATGCAGGTTTTCGTGACGCTCGCCGACGCGGGGACCTTCACCGAAACCGGCAAGCGGCTCAACCTCACGACCGCGTATGTCAGCCGCACGATCGCGTCGCTCGAAACGCATCTCGGCATCCGGCTGCTGAACCGCACGACGCGCTCGATGTGCCTGACCGAAGCCGGCGAGCGCTATCTGGCGCGCGCACGCGACATCACGCTCGCCGTCGATGCGAGCGAACGCGAAGCACGCGGCGCACGGCTGCATCCGCACGGCCGGCTGCGCGCGCACTGCAGCGCCAGCATCGCGAACCATTTCGTGATTCCGCTCGTCGCGCGCTTCCAGGCGTGCTATCCGGACGTCTGCGTCGACCTGACGCTCGCGCCGCAGTTGCCGGACTTGATCCGCGACAGCTACGACGTCGCGGTGATCGCGATGCCGAGCCTGCCGAACTCCGATCAGGTCGCGATCGACGTCGGGCGGATCGGCAGCGTGCTGTGCGCATCGCCCGCGTATGTCGCGCGTCACGGGATGCCGGACACGCCGCGCGCGCTCGCCCGGCATCGCTGCCTGAAACTGGTCGCGCCCGCATACCCGGTGCGCGAATGGACGCTGACGCGCGGGGCGGATTCGGAAACGGTCGCGTTCGAGCCGGCGATGACGGCCGACGTCGCGGCATCGCTCGAAATCGCGGTACGGGAAGGAGCGGGAATCGGGCTGCTGCCCGAGTTCGTCGCGGACGACGGGCTGCGTTCAGGCGCGCTGGTGCGTGTGCTGCCCGGTTACCGGGCCGAGGATGTGGGTGTGTTTCTGGTGTATCCATCGCGCCAGCATCTCGACGCGAAGACGCGCGCGTGGGTGGATTTCATGAAGGCGGAACTGCGCGCCGCGCTCAACGGCCCGCGCGGCGGCAACCGCGCGGACCGCGACGCGACCGCGCCGGACACCGCCGGCGCGGCCGCCAACCCCTCGCTTACGCGACAGCCTTCACCGCGTGCTGCGCGCCAAAAAACGTCGCCTGCGCCGCTTCGTCCGCGCGCGCATACGCACGGTTGATGCCGCTGATCACCGCGCGGATCGACGCGGTCGTCAGGTTCGCGTCGATGCCGACGCCGAACGCGCTGCCGCGCACGCCCGTGCCGGCCAGCTCCGCGATCGCGATCGCCTTCGCATCGGCGCCCTGCGACAACGCGCGCTCCTCGTAGTGCTGGATCCGCAGCGGCGTACGCAACGCGTGCATCAGCGCATCGAGCGGGCCGTTGCCTTCACCGCGCATCACGCGGCGCTCGCCGTGCAGGTCGGCGGTCAGCACGATCGTCTCGCGGCCGTCGCGCTCGGTCAGCTCATGGCCGACATAACGCAGCGGCGCATCGCCTTCGACGTATTCCTGCTGGAACAGCGACCAGATCTGCGCGCTCGTCACCTCGAGCCCGCTGTCGTCGGTCAGACGCTGCACGGCCGCGCTGAAGTCGACCTGCAGGCGGCGCGGCAGCGCGACGCCATAGCTCTGCTCGAGCAGGTACGCAATACCGCCCTTGCCCGACTGGCTGTTCACGCGAATGATCGAGTCGTACGTGCGGCCGACATCGCTCGGATCGATCGGGAGGTACGGCATTTCCCACACGGCATCGGGGCGCTGCACCGCGAAGCCCTTCTTGATCGCGTCCTGGTGCGAGCCGGAGAACGCGGTGAACACGAGATCGCCGACATACGGATGGCGCGGATGGATCGGCAACTGCGTGCATTCCTCGGCCGTGCGCGCGACTTCATTGATCTGCGAGAAATCGAGGCCCGGATCGACACCCTGCGAGTACAGGTTCAGCGCGAGCGTGACGAGATCGACGTTACCGGTGCGCTCGCCGTTGCCGAACAGGCAGCCCTCGATCCGGTCCGCGCCGGCCATCACCGCAAGTTCGGCCGCCGCGACCGCCGTGCCGCGGTCGTTGTGCGGATGCACGGACACGATCAGCGAATCACGACGCGCGAGGTTACGGTGCATCCATTCGATCTGGTCAGCGTAGAAGTTCGGCGTGCCGACTTCGACGGTGGCCGGCAGGTTCACGATAGCCTTGTGCTCCGGCGTGGGCTGCCACACGTCGAACACGGCGTCGCACACTTCCTTCGCGAAATCGAGCTCGGTCGCCGTGAAGGTTTCCGGGCTGTATTGCAGCGTGAAATGCGTGTCGGTCGCGGCGTCGGCGAAGCGCTTGATGGTGCGCGCGGCGTTTACCGCAAGCGTCTTCACCCCGTCGCGGTCGAGGCCGAACACGATCTTGCGGAATTCCGGCGCGGTCGCGTTGTACAGGTGCACGATCGCGCGCTTCGCGCCGCGCAGCGAGTCGAAGGTGCGCTCGATCAGGTCGTCGCGCGCCTGCGTGAGCACCTCGATCGTCACGTCGTCGGGAATGTGGCCGCCTTCGATCAGCTCGCGCACGAAGTTGAAGTCGGTCTCGGACGCCGACGGGAACGCAACCTCGATCTCCTTAAAGCCGATCGCGACCAGCATCTTGAACATCCGCATCTTGCGCGCGGCGTCCATCGGCTCGAACAGCGACTGGTTGCCGTCGCGCAGGTCGGTGCTCATCCAGATCGGCGCTTGCGTGATCGTGCGCGTCGGCCACATGCGGTTCGGCAGGTTGACGGGCGTGAACGGTCGGTACTTCGTCGCGGGGTTCTTCAGCATCATGATGTTCGGTCCTCGGTCGATTGGTCGGGATCCCGTGGCGCGCTGGCCATCCGTCGGGATGGCAGGCTGCACGCGCAGCGGTAGAAACGGGTGAAAGCGGGTGAAAGCGGCAAGCAAACGGCACAACGGCAAAGCGGTACGGCGAACAACAGCCTTGGCGGTTGAGCGACCGGGACGGAGCGGAGCGATTCGGAAGAAGGACGAACTCAGGCGCCGGTCGACAACCGGGGCCAGGTCGGTGATGCGGGGGAAATCTGGCGCTTCAGGAAAGAAGCAGATGGAAAGCGCGCAGCCGCAGACCCAGCCCGGAGAAACGGGCTAGTAGTCGTAGCGAGAAGAGGGACTGGGCGGCTTGCATGGCCGAAATCAAATCACAGGGCGATGGGGGCTGTCAACGGGCTGGGCGTACATGGCGTGGAATTTGGTCGCTCAGAATCAGTCCTGTCCGATAGGCGGCGCGCCGCCGCGTCGATATGCTTCATGGGTGCGGCGCCGGTGAGGGCCCTGTTCACGTTCGGAGTGAGTTGGTCTACGTACTTCGCCGGTTGCCGCACCCCCTCCTGTTGCAAACAATCGGGTTTCGGTGCGGGCGTTCGGTGGTGGCCGGTGGGCGCGGCCACGACCGAGATGCTGATGTTGAAACCAACGCTGCCATATGCGAACGCCGAGCGTCCGCGCCGAAGCCCGATTGCCACCGCCTCCCCGCCCGCTCCACCTGCGCAACCGCGCATCATTCAGAAAATCGATACGCCCGCCGATTTAGTTTCTCGAATATATCGAAATACCTTCCATTAAACACATTTCATTAAATCGATTAACCGGTATTTTCGATTGACTGAACAATCGCCATTCCCCCGAGAATAATTTTTTATTTATTTTTCGGCATGCTCGGTACGTCGCGTTTCAAACGAAAAACGTTTGTGCGACACAGCTGGAAGCCTTATCCATCATTCCTCAGGAGGAAAGCATGGCCGATTCTCAAACGTCATCCAATCGCGCCGGCGAATTTTCGATTCCGCCGAATACCGATTTCCGCGCGATTTTCTTCGCGAATGCCGCCGAGCAGCAGCACATCAAGCTGTTTATCGGCGACAGCAAGGAACCCGCCGCGTATCACAAGCTGACGACGCGCGACGGCACGCGTGAAGCGACGCTGAATTCCGGCAACGGCAAGATCCGCTTCGAAGTGTCGGTGAACGGCAAGCCGTCGGCCACCGACGCGCGCCTCGCGCCGATCAACGGCAAGAAATCGGACGGCTCGCCGTACACGGTCAACTTCGGGATCGTCGTGTCGGAAGACGGCCACGACAGCGACTACAACGACGGCATCGTCGTGCTCCAGTGGCCGATCGGCTGACCTGACGCGCACCCGACGCGCATCTGGGGCCTCACCCCCGCCGGCCGCCTCCGGGCCGGCCGGCGGTTGCGCGCCGCCTTCAGCGGCGCCGCCCCCTTTTTGCATCGAAACCCGCCCAACCAACGGAGACATCCATGCCCCTCCTTTCGGCTTCGATCGTCAGCGCCCCCGTGGCGACCTCCGAAACCTACGTCGACATCCCGGGCCTGTACATCGACATCGCCAAGGCAGAGATTCGAGACGGGAAACTGCAGGTCATCCTCAACGTGCCGACGCCTTATGCGACCGGCAACAACTTCCCCGGCATCTATTTCGCGATCGCGACCAACAAGGGCGTCGTCGCGGACGGCTGCTTCACCTATTCGTCAAAAGTGCCCGAAGCCACCGGGCGCATGCCGTTCACGCTCGTCGCGACGATCGACGTCGGCACCGGCGTCACGTTCGTGAAGGGCCAGTGGAAAAGCGTGCGCGGCAGCGCGATGCACATCGATTCGTACGCGAGCCTGTCCGCGATCGGCGATACCGCCGCGCAATCGTCGTCGTCCGGCAGCGGAAGCGGCGGCGGTGAAACCGGCGCGGGTGGCAACCCGGGCAACCCGGGCGGCTCGGGTAGCATGGGTAGCGGCACGATCGGCGGCAGCGGCGAGCGCGACGGCACGTTCAACCTGCCGCCGAACATCAAGTTCGGCGTCACCGCGCTCACCAACGCGGCGAACGACCAGACGATCGACATCTACATCGACGACAACCCGAAACCGGCCGCCACGTTCAAGGGCGCCGGCGTGCAGGACCAGAACCTAGGCACCCAGGTGCTCGACTCCGGCAAGGGGCGCGTGCGCGTGATCGTGATGGCGAACGGCAAGCCGTCGCGGCTCGGCTCGCGGCAGGTCGACATTTTCAAGAAGTCGTACTTCGGGATCGTCGGCTCGGAAGACGGCGCCGACGACGACTACAACGACGGCATCGTGTTCCTGAACTGGCCGCTGGGTTAAGCAGCATCACGTAGCAACCCCTCATCGCCACGCCGCCCGGCGTGGCGATGCATTGCACCAGACGTTCTACCGCATCTGGAACGGCTGGCCGCCGACGTCGGGATTCAAGGCGGTCGACGCACCCGAGTTCGAGCGCTACAGCGCTGACTTCGATCCGGTGACGTGCGCCGGCGTGCTGGACATCTGGCTGCCGGTCGAGCCGGCTGCGTAGGCGGTTTGCCCTGATCGGCCGCGACGCCACCCGCCGCAGCCGATCGATCGACCCATCGCCACCGCCGACCTCACCACGCCCACCGCACGCCCGCATTCCCGGTGATCGTGCGCTGGTGCTCGCCGCCGAGGTTCGTCAGGTAGCTGACCGTCGCATACACGCTGCCGCGCTTCGTCAGTTGCGCCACGAGCCCCGCGCCGATCTGCCCGGCCGTCTGCCCGACCTGCGTGCCGATCGTCGTCGAGCCGCCGAAGGTGGTCTTGTCGTCGGCGCCGAACGCGCGCAGCACGTTCACGCGCAGGTACGGCTTCCAGCTCACGCCGTTCGCATCGAACGCATATTGCAGCCGCGCGCCGAGCCGGCCGAGGAACGTGTTGCCGTTGTTCCAGCTCACGCTCGAAACCCCGTCATTGAAGCGGTCGAGCGACAGCCATTGCCACACGAGCTGCGCCTGCGGCTCCAGCGTCAGTCCGTAGCCGAGCGCGATCGGCAACCCGGCTTCGACCGAACCCGTGAACGCGTTGCCGTTCGTCGAACCGTTGACGTTGTCGGTCGAATGCGTGCGAACCGTGAGCGCGCTGCCCATCAGCACCGCATCGGTGTACCAGCCGCCCGGGCCGATGTGCGTCCAGTAGCCGCCGAGGTTGTACGCGTTGACCTGCAGCGAACCGACGCCCATGTCTTGCTGCGTGAGCGCGAAGCCCTTCACGTCGCCCACTGCACGCGAGAACCCGAGGAAGAAGCCGTAGTGGTTGCGATGGCCGCTCGCGGTGGTGTCCGCGTACAGATCCTGACCGACCTGCATCCCCCACACCGTGCCGTCGTACGACGGGGTTACGTCGCCCTTCTGCTTGATGTCGCTGTGGCCACCCCATACGCGTGCCCACGATGCGGGTATCGAACCGTTCTCGGCCAGCAGGCCCTGTTCGCCCTGCCGGTCGTGGAACGTGTCGATCTGCAGCAGCCCGAGCTGGCGTGCGACGGCCGGCGCTTCCGCGTACAGCGGCACTTCGGGGCGATAGACCGGCTCCGGGTTGCCGCCGGTTCCCGCGTTGTCGACCGCGTCGACGATTGATTCCGGCGTGCCCTCGGCCGGCGTGATCGGCGGCTCGGTCGGCGGCGTCGGTTGTCCGGGCTCGACGACCGGCGGCTGCGGTTTCGGAGGCACCGTGTTGCGCAGGTACCAGCTGTCGCCGGTGCCGTGGGCCGCGCCGCCCTTCGCGAGGAAGTACGTGTACGCGCCCGCACTGACCGAGCCGCCCGACAGCGAGAACGCACCGGCGTTCGTCGTCGCGCCGTTGGTGGCCTGCACGACCTGGATGCCGTCGGCCACCGTCTGCGCGCCGGCACCGCCGACGTTCGTCACCTTCAGCGTGCTCGTGCCGCTTGCCGCGCCGCCGCTGACGATCAGCTTGTCCGACGGCGCGCCGTCGCCGGCCAGCGTCGTATTCAACGCGATCGTCGCGTTTTGCCCCACGTAGTTGCCGGCCACGGTCAGCGTGTTGCCCACGCCGCTGCCGCCGAGCTGCACGAGGCCCGCGTTCGTCAGCGTGCCGTTGATCAGCAGGTTGCCGGTCGGCCCGCTCGCGAGGCCCGCAAGCGCGTTCGCGACCGCGATCGTGCCGTTGTTCGTCACGTCGCCCGTCACGCTGCCGTAGCCGCCGAGCGTCGCGCCCGACGCGACCGTCACGAGGCCGCCGCCGGTCAGCGCGGCGAGGCTGTTCGATCCGCCGCCGACCACCAGCGTGCCCGCGTTCACGTTCGTGCCGCCGGCGTAGCCGTCCGCGCCGTTCAGGGTCAGCGTGCCGCTTCCGAGCTTCGTCAGCGAGCCTGCGCCGGAGATGTTCTGCGCGATCGTCGAGTTAAAACCTTGCGTATCGATCGTGCCGTTGTTCGCCGTGATCGCCACTGCGCGGCTCGCTGCAAGGTTGAACGAACTGCCGAGCTGCAGCGTGCCGCCGTTGAAGGTCAGGTTTCCTGACGAAGCGCCGAGCGCGTTGTCTGCAGCGACCGACAGCGTGCCTTGCGTGATCGTCGTGCCGCCGGAATACGTGTTGCCGCCCGCGGCGGAAGGCGCAACCGTCAGCGTGCCCGCGCCGGTTTTTTCCACCGCGCCCGCGCCGCTGATCGTGCCCGTGTACGTGCCGGCGCTGTCCTGCTGGAATCGCACGAGCCCGTTGTCAGTCACCGACAACGGCAGATTCGCCGCATTCGCCTGCAGCGTCGCACCCGCGTTGACCGTGGCCACGACCGACGCCGTCGTCGTGCCGAGCGTGCCCGTCAGGTTCAGCGTGCCGCTCTGCACGAGCGCGGTCGAGAACGTGCCGGTGCCGGCCCATGTCCAGTCCGTGCCGGCCATCGTCAGGCTCTGGAAGTTCGTGAATGCATTCGACGCCGTGCCCGTGCCCTGCAGCGTCACGGTGTTGGTGCCGGCGCCGCCGTTCGCGGTGCCGACGATCTGCGAGCCGGTCTGCAGGATCAGCGTCACGTTGCCGTTGCCACCCTGGATCGCGGTGCCGCCACCGCCCTGGATCAACCCCGCGTTGGTGATCGTCGTCGCGCCATTGGTCGAGCGCACGCCGATCCCGTTGTTGCTGATGATCTTGCCGCCTGCCTGGTTCGTGATCGTCGCGGTAAACGAGCTGCCGAGCGTGTTCGACACGACCGCATCGACGCTGCCGCCGCTCGTCGCGGTGCCGGTCGTCTGGATCGTGCCGCTGTTCACCAGCGTGTCGTTGTTGCCCTGCATGTACACGGCCGGCGCATCGCGGCCGTTCGACGTCAGCGTGCCGCTGTTGGTGATCGTGCCGTTGCCGCCCAGCAGCGACGCTGCGCGCGCGTTGTTGCCCGAGGTCGTCACGGTGCCGGTGTTGACGATCTGGTTGCCCGACGCGCCGGGGTTGCTCTGCCCCCACGCGGCCGTCATCCCGTACGCGTTGTTGCCGGTGGTCGTGATCGAGCCGTTGTTGACGAGCGTGTTGTTGTTGCCGTTCGCGGCCATCCCGTCGTTGTAGGTGCCGGTGGTCGAGATCACGCCGGTTGCAGCATTGGTCAGCGTGTTGCCGTTGTTCACGCCGATCAGCACCGCGCCGCGATTTGCCACGCCCGTGCCGTTGCCGGACATCGACAGGTTGCCGTTGTTGGTAATCGCGCTCTGGGTATCGACGGAGAACGGTGTCGGTGTGGATGTCACGGCATAGCTGCCGGACGCGGTCGAATCGAGGTTGATCGTGACGTTGGTGCTGCCGGTCGCGGCCACGACCGACGGAATCCCGGCGCCGGAGCACGTGACCGTCGTTCCGCTGCCCGGTGGGGTAGCGGGGGTACATGCCGCATAGGCACCCACCGGCATCGCACCGGTGAGAATCGCCATTCCGCCCAAACCCAGGTTCCGCGTCGTTCTTTTCATCGTTCCGCTCGCATTTATTGGTGACGTTATTGCTGCAAATCGGTGCGTGAAACGGGTTATATCACCTGCTTTGAAATAATCGCAAGATCGAAATAGGTGATATCGGAAATCAGCGCGGGATTAATTTCGTATTCGAAAATAACGGAATGGGCTGCGCTGCTGCGTTGCGGCAAACATCACGTCGCCGCAGCGAAGAGCAAGCGGGAAAGTCAGGCGGTTGAATTTGCCGAGTTTCAGGAAAATCCTGACTCGATGAACACGATGACTTGAATCAACCAGCAAATTTGACGCCATTCGGCAATCGATGGGTCGCGTAATGGCGGCATACCCATCCGGCCATGTTGCTTCGCACGATGACCGGCAATTCGGCATGGCCTGCACGCGTATCGACGCGCGCGAGCAACGATACCGCCAGCCACGGCCGGCGGCACCGCGCGAACCGTCAACCGGCGCGCGATCCGGCAAGCTCCGACATCGCCACCGGCTGCGACCACCCGGCCGACGCCAGTCGCGTGCGTGCATCGAATACCACGCGATTGAACGCGACGCGCCGTTCGCCGTTGAGCTTCGCTGCCTTGCCCGCCTGCACCAGCGCGACCGGGTCGACGAGACGGGCATGCCGCCGGATCTCGAAGTGCAGATGCGGCCCCGTGGCCGTACCCGTGCTGCCGACCGCGCCGACACGCTGGCCGCGCGCGACCCGCATGCCGGTTCGCAGCGTCGGCTCGAATGCCGACAGGTGTGCGTAGTACGACGCATAGCCGCCGTCATGACGAATCACCACGTACTTGCCGTAGCCGCGCGGCTCGGTGCCGATGAACGAGACGACGCCGCGCTCCGACGCGTGAACCGCGCGCCCGGCCGGCGCCGCGAGATCGACACCGGAATGCACGTGACGTGCGCCGGTGACCGGATGCACGCGCGTCCCGAAATGCGAGCTGATCCGGTTTGCGCTGACCGGCATCGCAAACCGCGCGCCGGCGAAGGGCATGCCGTCGAGGTCGTAATAGGCGCCCGGCGAGCCGGCATCGGGCGCAAACCACACGGCCGCGACGTGCTGGCTGTGCAAGCGAAGCTCGAGCGCCGTCACGCGCACGCCGCCCGGCAGTTTGGCCTCACTGTCCGGTTCGTAGGCGACGCGGAACGTGTCGCCAAGCGCACCGTGCTGTTTCAGGTCGATGCGACCGGCGAGCAGGCGGGTGATCTGCGCGGCGACGCCGGCCGGCAGATCGGCGCGCGCCAGCGACGCCTGCAGGCTGCCGACGATCGCGCCGGCCCGCGCGCCACGCACGGCTTGCTCGAACATGAACGGCTCGGCGCCGGCGAGATCGACGGGGCGCCGTTCGAATGCGGCGGACTCGCCCGTCGCGGGCAACGCCGACGCAAGACCGTAATCGAACCGCGACGCGTACGCGCGTTCGACCGCGCCGCGCGCCGCGTCGCACAGCACGCGGTAAGCCACGCAGGCACCGAAGCGCGCCACGGGGTCGTCGCGTTCGCCGGCCGTCGGCGCGGTCGACGCATGCGACGTGTAGGCAACGACGAGCGGCGCGGCCGTCGATGCATGCAAGCCGCCCCACGTCGTGCGCGCGGCATTGAAAAAAGGCACGTCGACAAGGTCGGCCATCACGGGCGAGAACGGCGCGGCGTCGTGCGACGCATCTGCCACCGCACCCGGTGCGCCGGCCACACAGGCCGCCGCGATGACACCGCGCAGCAGCGCGCGGCGCATCGGGAAACCTTGAACGCCGCGCTGTGCGGGTTGACCTTGTTCGCGTGCGAGACGGAAACGCAGGTCTAACCGCATGACGTCGTCACTCGCTGTCTGTCAATGAATCAGTGAAAAATCGGGAAAGAACCGGGTACCGCGGAGGAACGATCGTCGCGACCCGGCAACGTGAAAACGAGTGTATCGGCGCGATCGAATCGGCTGAATAGGACTAGTCTCATTTGAATGAAAAGCCCGTTAGTACAAAACCGAAATCTCAATTTCACGGCCGGGCAGCACGGCCATGCGGCATTCGACCCCACTCATTCGCGCGAACCATCGTCCCCCGTGTACGGTCGAACGCTGCCCGGCGCGTGAGCGCGAGCCTGCCCGATGACGGCCAGCGCGCCACGCGTCACGCATCGTTTCTTCAACCCGGAATCCCGTTAATGTTTCTCGATCAACTACATCCGGAACGCTGGACGTTCCTGTGGAACGCGCTGTCCACGCTCTCCCTCAAGCTCTGCGCCGGCCTGGCGCTGCTCGTCGCCGGCTGGTGGCTGTCGAAACGCATCGGCAACTGGTTGAACCGCCTGCTCTCGAACAAGGAGCGCGTCGACGACACGCTGCGGCCGATCCTCTGCGACGTCGCCGTGTGGGGCATCCGCATCGTCGCGATCGTCGGCGCGCTGTCGCAGCTCGGCATCGAAACCGCGAGCATCGTGGCGGTGCTCGGCGCGGCCGGCCTCGCGATCGGGCTCGCGCTGCAGGGCACGATGCAGAACATCGCGGCCGGCATCATGCTTTTGCTGCTGCGGCCGTTCAAGGTGGGCGACTATATCGACGGCGGCACGGGCGTCGCGGGCACCGTCGACGAGGTCGGACTCTTCATGACGCGGCTGACGAAGCCCGACGGCATCTGCGAATACGTGCCGAACAGCGCGCTGTGGGGCAGCTCGATCCGCAACTACACGCGCAACCCGACGCGCCGCCTCGATCTCGAAGTGGAAGTGTCGGTGCATGACGATATCGATCGCGCGCTCGACGCGCTGCGCAAGCTGGCGCTCGCCGACCCCGACGTGCTACAGGATCCGGAGCCGAACGTGATGGTGATGCGCTTCGACGACAGCACCGCGATCGCGAACGTTCGCGTGTGGACGCACACCGACAAGTTCTGGGACATGCGCTGGCGTCTGGCGCGGCAGGTGCGCAAGACGCTCGCCGACGCGAACTGCGCGTTGCCGATCCGCACGCGCGAGCTGCACATCGTGCATGACGCGGCGCGTCGCGCCGAACGCGCGCAAACGCACGCGCTGTAAACGGCGAAGGCCGCGAAGCACCGCCTGCTTCGCGGCCTTCGCGACGTCAACGCAACGTCACCGCCCCATTACATCTTCACGATATCGAGCAGCGCCTTCTTGCCGCTCCTGTACGTGAACACCGAGATCGCGCCGTGCTTCAGGTCGCCCTGCGGCGTGAAACTCGTCTCGCCGATCACGCCCTGGTAGTCGGTCGCGGGCATCGCAGCCAGCACCTTCGCCGGATCGGTCGAGTTCGCGCGCTTCATCGCGTCGACGATGATGTACACGGCGTCGTACGAGAACGGCGCATACACCTGCATCGGCTGGTGGTAACGCGCTTCGTAGCGTTTCGCGAACGCCGCGCCGCCCGGCATCTTCTCGAGCGCGATGCCGGCCTCGGAGCACACGACGTTGTCGGACGCCGGGCCCGCGAGCTTCGGCAGGTCGGTCGAGCACACGCCGTCGCCGGCGAGGAGCTTCGCGCGCATGCCGAGCTGACGCGCCTGCTTCGCGAGCGGCCCGCCCGTCGCGTCCATGCCGCCGTACATGATCGCGTCCGGGTTCGCGCCCTTGATCTTCGTGAGGATCGCGCGGAAGTCGATCGCCTTGTCGTTGGTCGCGTCGCGCGACACGACCTTCATCCCGGCGGCCTTCGCGGCCTTCTCGAACTCGGTCGCGAGGCCCTGGCCATATGCGGTCGAATCGTCGACCACGGCCACCGTCTTGATGCCCAGGTTCTTCGCCGCATACATCGCGAGCGCCGGCCCCTGCTGCGCGTCGGTCGCCACCACGCGATAGGTCGTCTTGAAGCCCTGCTGCGTGTAGGTCGGGTTGGTGGCGGCCTGCGAGATCTGCACGACGCCGCCGTCGCGATACACACGCGACGCCGGAATCGACGTGCCCGAGTTGTGATGGCCGACGACGCCGACGACCTTGTCGTCGACGAGCCGCTGCGCAACCTGTGTCGCGGTGCGCGGATCTCCCGCGTCGTCCTGCGCGTCGAGCTGCAACGTGATCTTCTTGCCGCCGATCGTCAGGCCCTTCGCATTGATTTCCTCGACCGCGAGGCGCGCACCGTTCTCGCTGTCCTTGCCGAGGTGCGCGATCGCGCCGGTCAGCGGCGCGACGTGCCCGATGCGCACCACCTCGTCCGCGTGTGCGGACAGCGCGCACGTGAGCGCCGCCGCTGCCGCGAATACCGTCATGGAATGTCGATGCATGTCTGTCTCCTGGTCAGTCTTGTGGGCCCCGTTCAACGCGGGACGTGTTGTGGTTCGGATGACGAATCGGTTTCGGTCAGTGATGCAGCGTGTCCTGCCCTGCCGGTCACATCCCCGTCGGCGGCACGGCTGCGGCGCCGCGCGTTACGCGCGCCCTTCGAATCCCAGCAGCACGTTGACCGCGTTGATGCCGATCTCGTCGACCATGTAGCCGCCTTCCATCACGAACAGCGTCGGCACGTTCAGGCGCACGAGCGCCGCGCCGATGCGCAGGTAGTCGGGCGAGCGCAGCCGGAAATGGCTGATCGGGTCGTGCTCGAAGGTATCGACGCCGAGCGACACGACGAGCGCGTCGGGCGCATGCGCGGCGATCGCGGTGGCCGCCTGATCAAGCGCCGCCGAATAGGTGTCCCACAGCGTGCCCTTCGGCAGCGGCAGGTTCAGGTTGAACCCTTCGCCCGCGCCGATGCCGCGCTCGTCCGCATAGCCGGAGAAGTACGGGTACGACACCGGCGGCTCGCCGTGGATCGACGCGAACAGCACGTCCGCGCGGTCGTAGAAGATGTCCTGCGTGCCGTTGCCGTGATGGAAATCGACGTCGAGCACCGCGACGCGCGCGGCGCCCTGCGCGACGAAGTGCTGCGCCGCGATCGCCGCATTGTTCAGGTAGCAATAACCGCCCATGTACTCGCGGCCCGCGTGATGGCCGGGTGGGCGGCACAGCGCGAACGCCGCGCGCGCCGCGCCGCTCGACAGCAGGTCGGCGCCGGTGAGCGCCGAGTTCGCGCTCGCGCTCACGGCATCCCACGTACCGGCGTTGATCGGCGCGCCGGCGTCCATCGCGTAGAAGCCGAGCTTGCCGTCGATGAACGCGGGCGGCGTCGCGGCCGCCGGCATCGCGCGCACCGGCCACACGAGCGGCAGCGCCTGGCAGGTGCGGCCCGTCGCGGCCCACTCGTCCCACGCGCCGGCGAGGAAATCGACGTAGCGGGCGCTGTGCGCGGCCGCGTAGTGGGCGCGATCGAACGGCTTCGGCGCGATCACGTCGCCGAGGCCGGCGGCACGCACCTGCGCAAGCACGGTTTCGGCGCGAAGGGGGTTTTCGAACGAATCGGTGATCGCGCCGTCCTTCAGTTCGACGCCGCGATGCAGGTGGTGATCGCTGCTGTAGACCGTGAGCATGGTTGACCGTTGCAGTGAGGGTGGCAACAGTTTATTGATGGCAACCGGCAATAGCTTTGCTTTCGACCCGCGCGTTTCGTACAATTTTGAGAAAACCGCCTACGGATGCCCGGAAATGAGCAAAAATCGCGCTTCGGTCGAACTGGATGGCGTCGACCGCGCCATGCTGCGCCTGCTGCAGGACGACGGCGCGCTGTCGAACGCGACGCTGGGCGAGAAGCTGTCGCTGAGCGTTACGCCCTGCTGGCGCCGCCGCAAGCGGCTCGAGGACGAAGGCGTGATCACCGGCTACCAGGCGAACCTCGACCGGCGCGCGCTCGGCATGAACGTGTTCGCGTTCGTGCAGGTGACGTTCAACATGCATTCCGGCCAGGATTCCGATCACTTCGAGGACGTGATGCGGCGTCACGACGAAGTGACGTCCTGCCACAAGATCACCGGCGCGGCCGACTACATCCTGCAGGTCGTCGCGGCCGATCTCGACGCATATGCGGAGTTCGTCGAGCGCGTGCTGCGCAAACAGGCCGGCGTATCGTCGATCCAGTCGAGCCTCGCGTTGCGCGAAGTGAAGTTCTCGTCGCGCGTGCCGGTACCGGGCGACTGACCGTTCATGCTGTTCCGCGCCCGTGCCCGGGCATCCGTTGTCGATCGTCATCCCATGGAGCGCTACCTGATGAAACGTCTTCTTCCGTCTGCTTCGCTGTCCGCCGCGATGGCCTGCGCGCTCGCGTTGAGCGCCTGTGCGGCGCAATCCACCGTGCCGGCCGCCGCGTCGGCACCGGCCGAGGCTGCCGCGCCGCCCGCGCCGCCGATGCCCGGCAGCGATCGCGATCCGCACGGCTGCATCCCGTCGGCCGGCTATTCGTGGTGCGAACAAACGCAGCAATGCGAACGCCCGTGGGAACTCGCGAAGCAGAAGGGCTTCGCGAATTCGGCGCTGGCGTACGAGCAGTTCTGCCGGAACAACTTCGCGAAGTGACGCAACAGGGCATGACGTGATCGGGACGCGGTGCAACGCCGCGCCCGACACCCCCGATCCCGCGCAGTCATCCCCAGCTTTCCCGCTTTCCGCGACCTTCATTCCGGAAACCCGGACACACAAAAAACCCCACAAAAACAACGGCTTTTTTCGTTTGTGACACAGCAAACGAGTTCGGTTACATTACGCGCCCCTTGCCACCCCGCCTCCGCAAAACGCGTCGCGCGCGGCCGCTTGCCACGCAGCCTGAAGCGTCTTCCGCTCAGGCTTGCCGCAAGGGCCCGGGCGCGTTGTGCGCCACTGTGACGCAGGCGCTTGCCTGCCCGCAGGCAGCCGATCCGAAGGTGTCCTTCCCGACGGCTTCGCGTGCGCAAATGCAACGGCGTACGGCGTCGATCCGGAATTCCGGATTCGCGTGTCCGGATCTCCGGATCCGCGTTTCACCGCGATCGACGCACGCGCCGGGCGGCTTGGCAAACCGATGCATCCAAGTTGAAAAAGGGATCTGCTGTGATCAAAACGTTACGGGTAATACTGTCGGCGCTCGCGCTGTGCGTCGCGACATCGTCCGCGCATGCCGCCGATACGAAGAAGGTCGACGTCCTGCTGGTGGGCGGCGGCATCATGAGCTCGACGCTCGGCGTCTGGCTGCACGAGCTTCAACCTGACTGGTCGATGACGATGGTCGAGCGCCTCGACGGCGTCGCGCTGGAAAGCTCGAACGGCTGGAACAACGCCGGCACCGGCCACTCGGCGCTTGCCGAGCTGAACTACACGCCGGAGAAGGCGGACGGCAAGATCGACATCTCGAAGGCGATCGAGATCAACGAGTCGTTCCAGATCTCGCGCCAGTTCTGGGCGTGGCAGGTCAAGCAGGGCGTGCTGAAGAACCCGCACTCGTTCATCAACTCGACGCCGCACATGAGCTTCGTGTGGGGCGACGACAACGTCCGCTTCCTGAAGAAGCGCTACGAAGCGCTGCAGGCGAGCCCGCTGTTCCGCGGCATGCAGTACTCGGAAGACTACGACCAGATCAAGCAATGGGTGCCGCTGATGATGGAAGGCCGCGACCGCAACCAGAAGGTCGCGGCGACGTGGACGCCGATCGGCACCGACGTGAACTTCGGCGAGATCACGCGCCAGTTCGTCGGCTACCTGAAGACGCAGCCGAACTTCACGCTGTCGCTGTCGAGCGAAGTGCGCGAGATCTCGCGCAATGCCGACGGCACGTGGCACGTGAGCTGGGTCAAGCTGCACTCGGATGAACCGGCGCAGTCGGTCGACGCGAAGTTCGTGTTCATCGGCGCGGGCGGCGGTGCGCTGCACCTGCTGCAGGCATCGGGCATCCCCGAGGCGAAGGACTACGGCGCGTTCCCGGTCGGCGGCTCGTTCCTCGTGACGGACAACCCCGACGTCGTGAAGCAGCATCTGGCGAAGGCCTACGGCAAGGCGTCGGTCGGCTCGCCGCCGATGTCGGTGCCGCACCTCGACACGCGGATCATCGACGGCAAGAAGATCATCCTGTTCGGGCCGTTCGCGACGTTCTCGACCAAGTTCCTGAAGAACGGTTCGTACTTCGACCTGCTCAAGAGCACCAACACGCACAACGTCGCGCCGATGATGCGCGTGGGTGTGGACGAATTCCCGCTGGTCCAGTACCTCGCCGGCCAGCTGATGCTGTCCGACGACGACCGCTTCAACGCGCTGAAGGAATACTTCCCGAACGCGAAGAAGGAAGACTGGCGCCTATGGCAAGCCGGCCAGCGCGTGCAGATCATCAAGCGCGACCCGGTCAAGGGCGGCGTGCTGAAGCTCGGCACCGAGATCGTCAGCTCGCAGGACGGCAGCATCGCGGGCCTGCTCGGCGCATCGCCGGGCGCGTCGACGGCCGCGCCGATCATGCTGAACCTGATGAAGAAGGTGTTCAAGGACAAGGTCGCATCGCCCGAGTGGCAGCAGAAGATCCGCCAGATCGTGCCGAGCTACGGCACGAAGCTGAACGACAGCCCGGCGAAGGTCGTCGAGGAATGGACGACCACCAGCGACGTGCTGCAACTCTCGCCGCCGCCGAAGATCGACGTCAGCACGCCGTCGCAGGCCACCGGCACCGCGCCGGCCCGCCCGGCGAAGGCGGCGGCCGACATGGCGCTGTAACGCACCGAGCGCCGCGCGACACCGTCGCGCCGCACGACACGGCCGCCCTCCGGGGCGGCCGTTTTTCTTGGCGGGTCGCGGGCGAAACCGCCCGGCCGGCCGCCCGCTTCCGCTAGAATTGCGGCACGCGCGACCCTGTCGCCGCCCGATCCATCATCCGCATCGACGCAATCCAAGCGACGCCCGGTGCGGCCCGCGCCCAAGCCGCGCGAGCGCCGCCCGCCGTTGCCGCGCCCGCCCGGGCGCGCCATCAACCGAATTCAGCTGGAGAAAGACCGTGTTTACCTGC
Organism: Burkholderia sp. HI4860; assembly: GCF_002223045.2. Lineage (NCBI taxonomy): Bacteria > Pseudomonadati > Pseudomonadota > Betaproteobacteria > Burkholderiales > Burkholderiaceae > Burkholderia > Burkholderia sp. HI4860. Next base: position 702,466 of record NZ_NKFO02000001.1, read on the forward strand.
CGAAACCAGAGCTGCGGCACGCCGTGGGAGCAGTCCGACGTCGTCATCAAGGACGAAGGCCAGGGGCTGCTGTTCCGCTGCCCGCTGTGCGGCGCGCGCAACTACCTCGAACGCTTCGAAGACGACGAAGGCAAGGTCGTCTACGAGCAGATGGAAGGCCGTCCTTACCTCGGAGACCTGGAATGACCCAGCCGACCGCCACGCCGTTCAGCGCGCTGTCGTTGACGCCCGCCACGCTCGCCAATCTCGCGCAGCTCGGCTACGTCGACATGACGCCGATCCAGGCCGCGAGCCTGCCGGTCGCACTGGCCGGCCAGGACCTGATCGCGCAGGCGAAGACGGGCAGCGGCAAGACCGCCGCGTTCTCGCTCGCGCTGCTGGCGCGCCTCGATGCGCGCCGCTTCGACGTGCAGGCGATGATCCTGTGCCCGACGCGTGAACTCGCCGACCAGGTCGCGCAGGAAGTGCGCCGCCTCGCGCGCGCCGAAGAGAACGTGAAGGTGCTGACGCTGTGCGGCGGCACGCCGATGCGCCCGCAGGCGCAGAGCCTCGAGCACGGCGCGCATATCGTCGTCGGCACGCCGGGCCGCATCATGGATCACCTCGATCGCGGCAACCTGAAGCTCGACGCGCTGAACACGCTGGTGCTCGACGAAGCCGACCGGATGCTCGACATGGGCTTCTTCGACGACATCGCGAAGGTCGCGCGGATGTGCCCGACCACGCGCCAGACGCTGCTGTTCTCCGCGACCTATCCGGACGGCATCGCGAAGCTGAGCCAGCAGTTCCTGCGCAACCCGAAGGAAATCAAGCTCGAAGAGCGCCACGACAACAGCAAGATCCGCCAGCGCTTCTATGAAGTGACGGAGGACGAGCGGCTGCATGCGGTGGGCCAGTTGCTGAACCACTACCGGCCGGTGAGCACGATCGCGTTCTGCAACACGAAGCAGCAGTGCCGCGACCTGCTCGACGTGCTGCACGCGCAGGGCTTCCACGCGCTCGCGCTGCACGGCGAGCTCGACCAGCGCGAGCGCGACCAGGTGCTGATCCAGTTCGCGAACCGCAGTTGCTCGGTGCTGGTGGCCACCGACGTCGCCGCGCGCGGGCTCGACATCGCGCAGCTCGAGGCGGTAATCAACGTCGATGTGACGCCCGACCCCGAAGTGCACGTGCACCGGATCGGCCGCACGGGCCGCGCGGATCAGGACGGCTGGGCGCTGAGCCTCGCGAGCATGGACGAGATGGGTCGCGTCGGTGCGATCGAGCAGGCGCAGAAGCGCGACGTCGAATGGCATCCGCTCGCGGAACTGACGCCGGCCGGCGACGGCGTGCTGACGCCGCCGATGGAAACGCTGCAGATCCTCGGCGGGCGCAAGGACAAGATCCGCCCGGGCGACGTGCTCGGCGCGCTGACCGGCGACGCCGGGTTCGACGGCAAGCAGATCGGCAAGATCAACGTGACCGAGTTCTCGACCTATGTCGCGCTCGAGCGCGGTGTGGCGCGCGACGCGCTGCGCAAGCTCAATGCCGGGAAGATCAAGGGCAAGCGGGTCAAGGTCCGGTTGATGGACGAAGAATAATCGGTAACGTGGAGGCGTCGCGGCGGCATCGCCGCGCCGTGGCGCCTACGCCGAACCTGAATCTGCCCCTGACCTTGCATCGCCCCGGGCAACCTGCGGTCGTTGCCCCGCTTTCGGCAATCGGCCGCCGCCCCGTCAAGCCGCCCTCATCGCCTGCTTGCTATGCGAGCGCCGGATATCCCTGCGCAGCAGCCTCCTGCTCGAACCGCGCAATCGCCTCGTAGTCATCCGGCGACAGTCGTTCGAATCCTTTCAGCCGCAGCACGCGCGCCCGCTCCGCATCGGTCGCCACCGCGCGGTCGAGCGCATCTCGCAAAGCAGCGACCTGTGTATCTTCGAGTGCGCGCGATGCGATGAACGGCAATCCCGGCGCAGCGGCCGTCATCCCGATGATCCGGATGTCCTGCAGCAGATCGGGCAACGCGTCGCGCACATACGCGAACGTCACGCAATCGATCGCCGCGCAATCGGCTTCCTCCGACGCCAGCGCACGCAGCACGTTCAGATGCGAGCCGAGCGCGGCAACCGATCCGAAGAATCGTCCGTCGCGTGCATGCGGCGCGACCGCATGCCGGAGCGCGTTCATCCCGCTGTGCGAATCCCGGCCGTTGAATGCGGCCCGCAGCCCGCGGCATGCGGCGAGCGTCGTCGCGCCGCCCGCATGCGCACGAGCCGACACGACCAGCACACTGCTGTAGTGCGCGCCGTGGCAACCCTGCGCATCGAACACGGGGGTTGCAATCAGTCGCACGACATCGCGCAGGCCCAGCATCCGGTACGGGTAGCCGCACGTCTGCGACAGCAGCAGGTCGTCGCGCCGCCACAGCGCGTGCAGGTCGGCGAAGGGTTCGTCGGGAAGCGTGACATCGGCAGGCCCGCCCGCGTTCGCGAACGCATCGAGCGTGTCGCGCAGCAGGGCGCGCCACAACGCGTCGTGGCGCGGCGTCACGTTGTACATCGGCAGTACTGCGATCCATGGGTTCATGCGGGCATTCTACGCATCGCCGCTCACGCAGCGGAACCCGGTTCGATCTCGGTAAAACGGGGGCTGATCCACGCGCCGCGCGCCTGAAGCTTATCGGCCGCGCGGCGATAAGCAAATGCGAATCGATTGGTTGGCCGCGCGGCGCGATCCCGGTACCGTCCTGATGCCTGCCCGAGCATCGCCATTGCACGTGATAACGGACAGGCCGACCGTGATCCGCGAGACACCTGCGCACCCGGGCCGAGCGCACCGGTTCAACCGCTCGTTCCCCGCACTGCCCGTTCAATCCGCCTCAACGCCATGGCCGAATACTTCGACGTCGACCACGCGCGTGCGATCGCCGCGCTCGACACCCGCTTCACCGCCCGCACCGAGTGGCCCACCTGGCTGCTGGTCGTCGCGATCTACGGCGGCTGGCTCGCCGTGCTGCTGCTCGTGCGCGACGGCACGCTGTCGCTCGCGGCCGCGACGCCGCCGCTGATCCTGCTCGGCGCGTGGCATTTGTCGCTGCAGCACGAGTTGCTGCACGGCCATCCGACGCGCTCCGCCCTCGTGAACAAGCTGCTCGGTTATCCGCCGCTGACGGTCTGGTATCCGTACACGCTGTATCGCGACACGCATCTCGACCATCATCGCGACGAAGACCTGACCGTGCCGGGCGTCGATCCCGAAACGAACTACGTCACGCGCGAGAGCTGGGCGCAGCTGCCGCGCTGGCGCCGCGTGCTGACGGTCGCACGCAAGACCTTCGTCGGACGATTCGTCGCCGGGCCGCCGTTGAGCATCTTTGCCATGTGCATCGATGCATTCGCCGCGTTTCGTCGCGGCGACTTCCGCTATCTGCCGATGTGGGCGACGCATATCGCCTGCGTGGTTGCGCTGCTCGCGTGGCTGCAATGGGCGATCGGCGTGCCGTGGTGGTATTACCTGCTCGTGATCACGTGGCCCGCGTTGTCGATCGCGATGATCCGCTCGCTGTACGAGCACCGTGCCGCACCGCATCCGAAGGCGCGCATCGCGATCAATGAAGCGGGCTTCGCGATGCGGCTGCTGTATCTGAACAACAACTATCACCTCGTCCATCACGACCTGCCGAAGCTGCCGTGGTACGACCTGCCGCGCGCATACCGGATGCGCCGCGACGCGTATGCGCGGAAATGCGGCGGCTTCGTGATTCGTGGCGGATATCGCGAACTGCTCGCGCGCCATGCGTGGACGCCGACCGATACGCCCGTGCATCCGTTCGATCAGGGCACGGCGTCGTTGTCGACGGGGAGCGGTGTGAAGGTGGCGGTGGTCGACAAGGTGCTGCAGATCAGCACGTGACGTGCGGCGGAGCCGACGATTCGTCCGCCCCGCTGCGCATTCCTTACGAAACGCCAACATTCTTGCTCCCACCCACGCATTGCCAATTGCGCCGGCAATGCCCAGAATGACGGCTCGTCCGGGGCTTCCAACAATCATTCGCCCCGGCTCTGCTCCCGGCCGCGCGCCGCACGCCCCCACGACGATGCAACCGAACACCCCGCCCGGCGCAATCCGCGCGATCGGCAACGACTGGTCCGTTTCCGCGATTACCGCGGGTTTTCTCGCGGTACTGATTTCCTACGCGGGCCCGCTCGCGATCTTCTTCCAGGCCGCGCAGGCAGCCCATGCGTCGAATGCGATGGTGTCGTCGTGGGTCTGGGCGATCTCGATCGGTGCCGGCGTCTCGGGCCTGTTCGCGAGCTGGAAGCTGAAGGTGCCGGTCATCACCGCGTGGTCGGCGCCCGGCACCGCGCTGCTCGTCGGCCTGTTTCCGCAACTGACGCTCAACCAGGCCGTCGGCGCGTACATCACCGCTGCGCTGATCATCCTGCTGATCGGCGTGACCGGCTATTTCGACCGGCTCGTGCGCCACATTCCGCGCGGCATCGCGTGCGGAATGATGGCCGGCATCCTGCTGCCGTTCGGCACGCATGCGTTCGCCGCCGCGTCGGAGCAGCCCGCGCTCGCGTTCGGGATGATCGCCGCCTACGTGATCTTCAAGCGCCTGCTGCCGCGTTACAGCATCGTGCTCGCGCTGCTGACGGGCGCCGCGCTCGCGACGCTGCTCGGGATGACGCATCTCGGCAACGTGTCGGCGAGCCTCGCGCACCCGATCTTCATCGCGCCCGAATGGACGCTCGGCACGACGCTCAGCCTCGCGCTGCCGCTCGTGGTCGTCAGCCTCACCGGCCAATTCCTGCCGGGCATGACGATCCTGCGCGTGTCCGGCTATCACACGCCCGCGCGGCCGATCATCACGGCGACCAGCGTGATGTCGCTCGTGGTCGCGTGCTTCGGCGGGATCACGATCGTCGTGGCGGCGATCACGGCCGCGCTGTGCACCGGCAAGGACGCGCACGAGGATCCGGACCGGCGCTACATCGCCGGGCTCGCGAACGGGGCGATCTACCTGATCGGCGGGCTCTTCGCGGGCACGATCGTCACGGTGTTCTTCGCGCTGCCGAAGGCGTTCGTCGCGATCCTCGCGGGGCTCGCGCTGATCGGCGCGATCGGCGCGAACGTGCACGGGATCTTCGATGACGAGAACCACCGCGAGGCGTCGTTGATCACGTTCCTCGCGACTGCGTCGGGCATGACGTGGCTCGGGCTCGGTTCCGCGTTCTGGGGGATCGTGATCGGGTCGATTTCGTATGCGGTACTGAACAAGGTGCGGCGATCGGCGTGATGCGCAATGCGGGTCGCCACCGCTGTTACCGCGCGTGCTGGCGCACCAGTTGCGCGAGCGCATCGGCCAGCGTCGTCGTCCCGTAAAGCCGCTCCGACACGCCCTCCTCGACATCGATCTGCCCCGCGTTGTGCACGTCGTAGAGATCGACGATCAACTGCGCATGGCGTTCGCTGAGGCCCGCCCGCAGCAGCGTCGCATTCCAGGTGTCACGCGGCAACTCATGCGCGACGATCGCCCGGCCAGCCGCCGCACCGAGCGTATCGGCGATCGCGGTCACGCTCACCCGCCGCGGCCCTTCGACGCTGACGATGCGCGGCCCGTTGCCGCCTTCGGGCGCATCGAGCAGCAACCGCGCCGCGACGACGCCCACATCGGGCGCCCAGACCGTCGGGAACACCTTGCCGACCGGATGGTGAAAGCTCGGCAGCACGCCGGTGCCGAGCGCGACCGGCAGGATGCGCGTCCAGTTCTGCAGATGCTCGGCCGAACGCAGCAGCGTCACGTGCGCCGGGATCGCCCGCAGCCGCTCCTCGAAGTGATGAAACAGCCGCGTGATGCCCGTATTGCCGTCTCGTTCCGCGCCATAGTCCGACAACGCGAGCAGCACCGGCGGCGGGTTGGCGGCGAGCGCGGCGGTCGCGACGTCGATCGTCCGTGTCATCGTCGCGGCCGGATCGGGGTCGGCGACGGGCACCGGGCACAGGATCTGCACGGCCCGCGCGCCGTCGATTGCCGATGCGACCGCGCTTGCGTCCGTCAGCTCGGCGATCACGACGTCGCAGCCGAGCTGCACGAAACGTTCACGATGGCGTGCGTCGCGCAATACCGCGCGCACGGGATGACCGGCGTTGCGTAGGGCCGTCACGGTCGACTGGCCGACGTTGCCGGATGCACCGAAGATCACGAACACGATTCGCTCCTGACAGGATGAAGGTGCGGTGATTGTCGGTTTGCGCGGAGGGAACGGCGCGCACGGAGGGATGAAACCAGCAGGAAAGGATGACGGATTGACTGGTGGCTGTCATGCGGGCCGTCCGCTGCCTCGCCTTCGGCTGCGAATCGTACGGTCTGCCTCTAGCCGAGGGCGCGGGCGAAAACAGTCCAGGAGCCTGTTGGAGAACCGCCCCGGGAGCCGACGCGACACCTCATATCCACCGCCGCGCCATCGCTCCGCTACGCATCACGCCCGCCACCTTCGCCGTCATACGCGAGCCGCAGCCCGCCCGTTGCCCCCGACCGCGCAATCTCGGTCGGCGTCGCCCCCAGCACGCGATTCATCCAGTTCGCCATGTGGCTCTGATGCGCAAACCCGGCTTCGAGCGCGATCTGGCTGATGCTGAGCCGGCCTTCGAGCAGCAACGCCTTCGCGCGCTCGACCCGGCGCCGCACGACGTACTGGTGCACCGGCATCCCGAGCGTCTCGCGGAACAGCACCTTGAAATGCGGCACGCTGATCGACACGAGCGCCGCGAGTTCGGCCAGCGTCATGCGCCGCTCCAGGTTCGCTTCGACGTAGTCGATCACGCGCGCGGCCGCCTTCGGCGCGAGCGTGCGGCGGCGCTCGCGGAACGCCGGCTGGCCGTCGACCAGCCGCGCGACGAGCGCCGTGCACAGGCTTTCCGCATAGAGCGGATCCGACGCGTCTTCCGCTTCGAGTTCGGCGGCCATCGCCCATGCGATGTGCTGCAGGCGCGGGTCACGCACCTGCAGCCGGCGGCGAATCTGCCCCTGCGACGGCTTCAGTTCGAGCTGCTCGACGGTTCGCCGCACGAATGTGTCGCTGAGCGCGATATGGAGGATCTGGCAGTCGGCGCTGTCGGTCCACTGGCCGGGCAGGCCGGCCGGAATCACGTCGACGTCGCCATGCGCCTGGATGCGCGACACGCGCTCGCCGTCGCACACGCAATCCGCGCGAACGGGCGACCCGATATGCACGCCGATCCGGTGATGGTCGGCCGCCGGAATCCGGTAGGTGCCCGCGCGGATGGCCAGCAGCGACGCGCCGAAGCCCTGCCAGCCGAGCCCGCGGCTCGAGCGCAGGCTGACCGGGACGCCGTTGTCCGTCGGCGCCGCGAGAATCGCATCGCTCATGGCCTTCCTCCAGTGGATCGGGATGTCGAACGCGCATTGTGACGCGTTTTCGGGCGGTCTGCCGGGCCTGCCGGCGGCCCGCCCAGGTCGAGCAAAAAAAGATCATCCGTTCCTGCTCAGGGCCATCCTTGCGTGTGCGTCGGCGGGCGCCGCACCGCTTACGATGGCCCCATCCGACACCTACGGAGACCGTCATGCCCCATCAGTGCCTTGCGCCGCGCGCCGCGTTCACCGCGCGCTCGCCTTCCGCCGCCAATCGCCCTTCATCCGGCCCCCGCAACGACCGCACCGCCTTCGCCACCGTCACCGCCTGGTGCCTGCGCATCGTCGGTTGGTATCGGCTCGAACGACTGCTCGCATCGATCCCCGACAGCAACGACGACTTCGGGCTCGTCTGACCGGCCGGCCGACGCATCCGCCTACTTGCGCCGCCGCTCGTGCGGCGCCACCGTCGCGCCGTCGATCACCGGCGCGCCCTGCTTGATCAGGAAATCGCGGAACAGCCCCGTGACCTGCGAGATCCGCCGGTCGGCGAGCGTCACCACATACCATTCGCGCTCGATCGGGTTGCCGGGGAACGGCAGTTGCCCGAGCAGCCCGGTGCGCAGTTCGAGTGCACACGCGTGCAGCGACAGGAACGCCACGCCGAGCCCCGCTTCGGCCATCTGCTTGATCGCCTCGTTGCTCGACAGTTCGGAGCCCACATGGAACCGGTAACCCGCGTTCTTGAACAGGCTCTCGACCGTCGAGCGCGTACCCGCACCGCGTTCGCGCACGAGCAGGTGCGCGGATTCGAGATCCTTCAGCGCGACGCGCTTGCGCTGCATCAGCGGATGGCCGGGCGCCGCGACGAACACCATCGGATGCTTCGCGAACTCGACCGCATGCGTGCGCAGTTCCTTCGGCGCGCTGCCCATCACCGCGAGATCGATTTCATGCGTGGCGAGCATGCGGATGATGTCGTCGCGATTGCCCACCTTGAAATACGTCTTCACATGCGGACGCGTCGCGGTGAATTTCACGAGCAGCGGCGGAATCAGGTACTCGGCCGTCGTGATCGCGCCGATCCGCAGCGTGCCGCCGAGATCGCCCGTCAGCGCGGCCACTTCGTCGCCGGCCTCGCTCCACAGATGCAGGATCTCGCGCGCATAGCGCGACACGATCTCGCCGGCCGCAGTCAGCTGCACGCCGCGCCCCACCCGCTGCAGCAACGCGGCGCCCACCGCCTCCTCGAGCAGGCGCACCTGCAGCGACACCGCCGGCTGCGTCAGGTTCAGTTCCTCGGCCGCCCGCGACACGCTGCCGAGCCGCGCAATCATGTCCAGCGCCTTCAGCTGCCGGAACGTCGCGGTCTTTCCTATAAGTGAATACATATGAGTCGCTTATAAACATTAAATTGTTCGAGTAGGTTCGAAACTATATCGTCGGTTCTTGAGCAATGTCATCCGAATCGTCATTCAAGCGGGAGCACTACATGGACAACACCACGCCCAACCTTGCAACGGACCGCGCCCCGCGCCTGCCGCGCATCGTGATCGTCGGCGGCGGCGCCGGCGGCCTGCACCTCGCCACGCGTCTCGGCGATACGGTCGGACGCCGTGGGCAAGCCGAAGTCGTGCTCGTCGACCGCTATCCGACGCATTTCTGGAAGCCGCTGCTGCACGAAGCCGCATCGGGCCATCGCGACCCGGCCTCACACACGATCGAATACGCGGCGCAAGCGAAGCGCCACGGCTTCCGCTTCGTGCAGGGCGCGCTGCAACAAGTCGACCGTGCGGCACGCACCGCGACGATCGCGGCCGTCCAGGACGCGGACGGCACGGAAATCCTGCCGCAGCGCGAGCTCGGCTATGACGATCTCGTGCTCGCCGTCGGCAGCGTGACGAATTTCTTCAACGTGCCGGGCGCGGAGCGCCACGCGCTGCCGCTCGAAAACCTCGACCAGGCCGAGGATTTCCGCCGGAAGTTCCTCGCGGCCTGCACGAAGGCGAATCATCTGGCCGAGCAGCAGCCCGCGCGGCGTGCGGCGCCGATCTGCATCAACGTGATCGGTGCGGGCGCGACGGGCGTCGAGCTGGCAGCGGCATTGCGGGATGCGATCCAGCAGCTGACGACGTACCGCTTCAAGGCGCTGGTGTCCGCGCGCGACGTGCACATCCGGCTGATCGAAGGCGGCCCGCGCATCCTGCCGGCGCTCGACGAGCGGATTTCCGGCAAGATGCACGCGCAGCTTCGTGCGCTGAACGTCGACGTGCTGACCGATACCCGCGTGGCGGAAGTCGGCGCGGATGCCGTGACGACCTCGACCGGCGAACGGCTCGCGAGCGACATCACGATCTGGGCGGCCGGCGTGGCGGGCCCTGCGTTCCTGCGGCAGATCGGCGACATCGCGCTCAATCGCTCGAACCAGGTGATCGTGACCGACACGCTGCAGACGCCGGACGACCCGCACGTGTATGCGTTCGGCGACTGCGCCGCGTGCCCGACGTCCGGCGCGAACGGCTTCCTGCCGCCGCGTGCGCAGGTCGCTTATCAGCAGGCCGTGTACCTGGTCAACGCGTTCGCGCGGCGTGTCGCCGGCAAGCCGGTGGCGGGCTTCACGTTCCGCGATGCGGGCACCGTGGTGTCACTCGGGCATGCAGGCGCCGTGTACCAGGCGGACATCAGCGTGCGTTCGCGCTCGCTGATCGTCGACGGGCTCGCCGCGATCGGGCTGTACAAGTTCCTGTATCGCAAGCACCTGTTCAGCGTGGTCGGCATGAAGCGTGCGCTGTTCCAGTCGTTGAGCCACTGGCTGCAAAGCCGCAACCAGCCGTCGATCAAGCTGCACTGATCACGTCGATTCACACGCGGCATCACAAGACGGCATATCGGGCGTGCATCGCTCGATATGCCGTTTTTTCATTTGCACTTGCACGGTGCATTCATTGCGTGCGCGAATCGGGTGCATCACATCGAAGGCCGTCGATACGAGGCGATTCGCGCGAAACAGGCCGCGCGGCACGCATCCCGCGCCCACATTGGCGCGCCGCCCATTCATTAGTTGAATCGTATGGGTCGGTTATAAATATTAATTGGTCGCGATTTCCGGATCGACGCTAAGGTGTGTGGCATTCCCGTCGGCGAACGGATCATCACGTCTCTGAAGAGGAATCACCGTGGTTATCGAAGCCATCGTCACCCGTCTCGACGCAGCATTCGCGCAAATCGAAGCAACACCGGATTCGCATGAATCGCGCCATCAACGCGACGCGATCATCCAGTGGCTCGACCGGGCATCGGAAGAAGGATATCGACTCGGTCTCGTCACGACGCTGCCGGCCGCACGGCTCAGCGACATGTTCGAAGGCCAGTTCGGCCGCGCGAACCTCGACCGCTTCTCGGTCGTCGTCACGGACGCCAATCAGCAGGACTCCCGATCAAGTCAGAACCCGTTCGACGTCGCGCTGCAGGCACTCGGCGTGCCGCCCGAACGCGCGGTGGCCATCGCGAGCAGCGAACCCGAGCGCCGCGAAGCCGAGCATTTCGGCCTGTCGCGCTGCGTGAACATCACCGACACCGTGCGCTCGATCGCATCGGCCGGGCTGCACTGAACGCCGCCACACCGGCCGGCGGTGGCCGGCCATGTACCACGCGGCGGCAATCCGACGATTGCCCGACTCAATCCTGACATTCTGCTGTCAAAGTCGCTTGCAACACTTCCGGGCTTGACCGATCACTCCCGGAGACGGGACGACGCGAACCTGCATCGTCCCGCCCGTTGCCCGCCACGATGACACGCCCGATCCGCACCGCCACCGCCCTCGCGATTACCTGCCTGCTGCTCGCTGCCTGCGGCGGGGATGACTCGACACCACCCGCGGCCGCGGCCGACAACAGCGGTTCGACGCCCGCACCGCAACCGCAACCGCAGCCTCAGCCCAAGCCGACACCCGCGACTTACTACCAGACGAAGACGCCGTACCGTCCGCAGCAGGACGCCGCGACGTACGAAGCGCCGCCCGCCGGCTACGCGCCCGTCTACACCGAACTCGTCGCGCGGCACGGCTCGCGTGGATTGTCGGGCTTCAAGTACGACGGCGCGATCTACGCGATGCTGGTCAAGGCAGAGGCCGACGGCGCACTGACCGCGCTCGGCGCGCAGCTCAAGGCCGACACGGTCGCGATGATGAAGGCCAATGCGCTGCTCGGCTATGGCGTGGCGGGCATCTCGACACCGGGGTACGGCAACCTCACGCAAACCGGTATCCGCGAACACCAGCAACTCGCCGCGCGCCTCGCGCAGCGGCTGCCCGCCTTGTTCGCGGCCGGCAACCGGCAGGTCGTCGTCGTCAACTCGGGCCAGGATCGCGCGGTCGACAGCTCGACGTATTTCTCCGCGTCGCTCGTGGCCGCGCAGCCGGCGTTGGCCACCGCGATCACGCTGCCCGCCGCGCCGTCCGGCTACCCCGCGAACGCGCCGGTCGCGCAGCCGGCCGGCACCAACCGCTTCCTGCTGTATTTCCACGCGCTGAAGCCGGCCACCGATCTCGTGACCGATACGGGCAATCCGTACTACGCGACCTACCAGGCGAGCCAGGCATACCAGGCCTATGCGAACGACGCGACGGTGGCCGCGAAGCTCAACGCGATCAAGGCCGCGCCGCAGGCGGCCGACGTCGCGCACACGGTGCTGTCCGCGCTCTTGTCGCAGGCCTTCATCGCGAAGCTCGGCACCGACGGCTACACGTTCGCGAACACGGGCACCTATGCATTCACGTCGGCGGACGGCAAGTTCACCAACACGCTGAAGGGCGACGGCAAGACGAAGATCGCGACGCCCGTCGATGCAGTGAACGTGCTGTACAACCTGCTGCAGGTCGCGCCCGCGATGACGGCGGAAACCGGCGGCGTCACGATGGAGAAGTACATCGGCGCGGAGCAGGCGCAGTATCTCGCGTATCTGCAGGATGCCGAGGACTACTACCAGAAGGGGCCCGGCATCCAGGAAGCGAACCCCGTCACGTACCGGATGGCGAAGGTGCTGCAGGACGATTTCTTCGGCGAAGTCGATGCAATCGCGCGCAGCGACCTGACCCGTGCCGCGAAGCTGCGCTTCACGCACGCGGAAATCGTGATTCCGTTCGCGTCGATCATGAACCTGAAGAACGTGTTCGTGCCGACGCCGCAGACGCAGACGTACACGTACACGAACAATCCGTGGCGCGGCGATCAGGTGTCGCCGATGGCCGCGAACATGCAGTGGGATGTCTATCGCAACGGCTCGCGGCTCATCGTGAAGATGCTGTACAACGAGCGCGAAACGGATTTCCAGGCCGCGTGCGACGGCGCGAAGATCGCGCCGGGCAGCCACTTCTATGACTACGCGGGGTTGAAGCAGTGTTACGGGTATCAGTGAGGTGACGCGGAATACGCCTCCTGCGACGAACCCGTTCGAAGCCCGGACGACGCAATGCGTCCGGGTTTCAGCGTGCGCTCACCGGCCTGCTAGATCTTCCGGACGCCGTTCTGCAGCAGCGTTTGGTGCAGGATGGCCACCTGCGGCTCCGCCAGCACCCGCTTCGGTATGAAGCGAAACATCAGCACCGACTGATAAAGCAGGATCGCATCACGATCTTCGCTCCAGTGAATGAGATCCGCAAAGCGAAATTCCTCGTGCGACGTCGGGGATTCGACGATGAAACCGTCACTTCGCCAGATGACCTTGTGCGGCTGGTGGAGTGTTTTCTGCTGGCTGTAGATCTTGTGAGCGACACGGCGCAGCATCAAATGGTTGAGCAGCGGCACGCCGATCGTAACCACCGCCGCGATTCCCACTATCCACCAGACATTGCGCCATTCCAGCCAGGCGCCGGTTACCACCCGGAAGCCACCGAAAAAAAGGACGATGTATGCGATCACCAAGATCGCGAATGTCTTGAGCAGATATTTCCAGTTGTATCTGCGCCAGAGATTCAGACGGTAAGCGTGGACCACGTCTTCCACGTTCAATTGAAATACGATTTCGGTATCGCTCATGCGCGGGCTCGGAATGTTCGCTGTTTTTATGCTTGCGCGGGATGTTTCACCGCGAGCGCCGCGATCCGGACAGTCGGCGAGGCGTCGGAGGGTGACCTGCAAACGAAGCCATGCGAAATCGCCGGCCATTCGATGCATGGACCGTCAATATACATGCGCGGAACAAAGGCTTCGTCGAATCACGTATCGGCGACGGCATTCCACCTTTCGGGCGGGCCCTCCCGAGCATCACGCAACCCGCTCGCCCCGATGCCCGCCAGTCATCTCCGGCTCGACCAGCATCACCTCGATCCGCTCCTTGCCCTTCCCGGTATTCCTGCGCTTGAGCGTCAGCATGCCGACCTCGCCGGTCGACGCCGGATGCGTGCCGCCGCACGCCATCGTCGCAAAGCCGTCGACCGTCCAGAACCGCCGTTGCGCGTCGACATCGCTGAAATCGGTCACGATGCGCAGGTCGCGCTTCGCCAGGTCGGCCGCGGCCGATTCGATCTCGGGAAACAGCGGCGCCACGCTCGTGTCGCTCGCAAAGTCGATGCGCGCCTTGTCCGGCCCGATATGCGCGCCGATGCGCTCGATGCCGGGCCTGAGCCGATAGACCAGCTGCAGCACCATTTCGGCCGCGAAGTGCAGACGCATCAGCCGGTAGCGCCGCGCCCAGTCGATGCGCCAGGTCACGCGATCGCCGACGCTCAGCGCATGCTCGTGCGGCAGCGTATAGACGATGTCGAGGCCCTGCTTGTCGGCCTGGATGACCGGATAGCCGCCGAGCGACCCCGCATCGCTTTCCTGGCCGCCCGAAAACGCAAAGAAGATGGTGGCGTCCACCCGCACGCGGTCGCCGTCGACGTGGCTGACGACGGTATCCAGCGTCGTCCGGTAGGGATCGTCCCAGAATACTTTCTTCGTCATTGCCCGCCGCGCCGTTCGCCGAGGAAAGCACGCAGGTTAGCCGGATCGCGTACCGGTGGCTTGTACGATCTTGCGCCCAGGCGCCGACGCATCCTCATCGGGCATCGCACCCGAGGTTGTCGCCGTCTCCTCCTCACCCTTGCGCTCGACACTCCACGTATGGATCGGCCGATGCCCCGGCCGCTCCCATTCGGGCGGCATCCACAGGTGTTTCAGCCGCTGCAGGACGGGCCCGGGTGCGAACACGTCGCGCCACATGTCGACGAATTCGTGCAGGTTCAACACCAGGAAGTTGTACGAACGAATCTGCTGCGTGATCCCGTAGTCGACCGGCTCCGTCTCCTCGACATACGTACCGAACAGGCGATCGAAGATGATCAGCACGCCGCCGTAGTTCCGGTCGATATAGCGCGGATTACGGCCATGATGCGCACGATGGTTCGACGGCGTATCGAACACGTACTCGAACCAGCGCGGCAGCCGCCCGATCGCTTCGGTATGCACGAAGTACTGGTACGCGAGATCGACCGCGAGCAGGAACAGCACGACGGCCGGCGGGATGCCGAGCCACACCGGCGGCAGGTAGAACACGAACACGCCGACGAACGCGTTCAGCAGCGACTGCCGCATCGCGGTCGTGAAGTTCATCACTTCGCCGCTGTGATGCGGCACGTGCGCGGCCCAGAACCAGCGCACGCGATGCGACGTGCGATGAAACCAGTAGTAGCAGAATTCCACGACGACGAAGATCGGCACGATCGTGAAGCCGTTCACCGGCACGTCGAACAGCCGGTGCCGATAGACCCACGCGAAGATCGCGCCCGTGAACAGGAGCCCCATCACGGTCTCGGCCACCTGATAGCCGGCGCCGAGCGACAGGTTCGCGACGATCTCCTTCCAGCGAAACGGCTCGCGGCGGCCGCGCCCGGTCATCACCGCGTATTCGATCGCGAACGCGATCAGGAAGACCGGCGTCATGCCGATCAGCAGCACCTGCTTCCAGTCCACGTCGTTACCCAGGAACGCATGGAGCCACGTCATCAACTCGGTCGGCATGTTCGCGGCCTCGATCAAGAACTGACCGGCAGTATGGTCGCGCGCGGGTCGTCCCGCGTTGACACTTGCCGACGATTACTTGACACTTTCCGCCATGCCCGCCGCCTCCCCGTTATCGACGCAGCGCGTCTACTACTCGAGCACCTACGTGCGGCTGCTGTTCGACTATCTGTCCGAGCAAGGCAAGGATGCCGCGCGCGTGCTCGGCGAGGCGCGGCCGCCCGAGGACGATCGCGGGCTCACGCTGTATGCGAGCGCTCACTGGCGGCGCCTGCTCGAATGCGCGGTGCGCGCGCTCGACGATCCGCTGCTCGGCCTGCACGTCGGCCAGCGAATCACGCCCGCCCATCTCGGTGCGCTCGGCTATGCGCTGCATGCGTGCCGCGATGCCGGCGCCGCACTCGCGCGCTGGCAGCAATACGAACACCTGATCGCGAACGTCGCGCGCATGGAGGTGCGGGTCGAGGCGACGTCGGTCGCGATCGAATGGCACGACGCGCCCGAGCCGCTCGGCCCGCTCGTCGACGAAGTGGCGCTGACGGCCATCGTCCAGTTCGCACGCAACATCACCGGCACGCATCACGGGCCCGACGAAGTCTGCTTCGTGCATCCGTCGCCCGGCGACGAACAACCGTACATCGACTATTTCGGCTGCCCGGTGCGGTTCGGCCAGCCGGTGAACCGCCTCGCGTTCCCGCTGCACCTGCTCATGCAGCCGCTGCGCCAGCCGGACGACGCGCTGCTGCAGATGATGGAACGCCAGGCGAGCGCGCTGCTTGCCGAGCTGCGGCAGACGGACGATCTCGAGCAGTCGGTGCGTGAAGCCGTCGCGCGCCTGCTGACACAGGGCGAAGCGAGCCTCGAACAGATCGCCGCGGATCTGCATGTGTCGTCGCGCACGCTGCATCGACGGCTTGCCGAACTCGGGCTCAACTTCCGGATACTGCGCGAGGACACGCGGCGGCGGCTCGCGATCGACCACCTGAACGATCCGCGGCTGACGCTCGCGGAAGTCGCCTGGTTGCTCGGCTATTCGGAACACAGCGCCTTTACGCGCGCCTTCCGGCGCTGGACCGGCGAATCGCCGCAGCAGTGGCGCAGCCGGCAACCGGCACGGGCCGCGAACGTCGCGCGAGGCTGAGCGCGGCGCGCAAGCGTGCCACCGACGAACTCGCGTCCGCCCGCGCGGTCGAACGAGCATCGCCGGAGAATCCCATGAAACGCGCTGCCCCTGTTGCTCTTCTGACCCTGCTGGCCGCCGTCAGCTTGCCGGCCGCCGCCGGTGGGCCGGCCGGTAGCGCCGAGCCTGCTCCCGTTCAAGTGCACGCAAAAAACTGCGTACCGTCCCGCGACGCCACGCCAGACGCGCGCGCGTCGTCAAAAGCGCCGCCGATCCGCGTTTGTGTCAGCGATGCCAACACGCAACTGAACCTGCCGTGGTTCCTGACCGATGTGCTCACCGCAGTGGATACGCACCAGTCGGGCGGTGACCTGCTGCGCAAGATGCGCAACGATTTCTGAACACGGCCCGCGCGACGCGCCGGCGCCGTATCGTTCACTCCTCTGCGGACGCCTGCAGCACCTGCACGAACGTACCGACCATGCCGGCCCACATCGCGGGGTCGGCAATGCTGCGCAGCAGCGCGAGCAATTCCTTTCGTTCACCTTTCGAAAGCGGGCCATGTTCACCGCTGATGGTGTTGTAGCGCGGCGTGCCGCGCGCAGCGAGCGAGCGGTTGAGCGAGTAGTTGCTGGCGTTCCCGTTCACGGCAATCCGGATCCACAGCGAACCGCCGTCGGCGGCGGCTGCGCCATCGGTCACGATGACCGTGCGCGCGGTATTTTCTTGCATCCCGAAGCTCCGGCGAGACGTGCGACCGTATCGCGCTGCGACCGATCGCAGGCCGTCGGCAGGTCGACGAAGACAGCATCCCGAAAGAATGTTTCCTTTCCAGACGCAATGACAAAACTACACCAATAGTTGAATAACAATATTTCGTAATCTCTCATCACATCTTATACTTGCCGCGCACCATCCTCGTGCCAAAGAGACGGTGCTTTTTCGTCCCGGCCGCAAGACCATGCGGTCGGGTTTTTTTCGGTGTGCTACGTCTATCTACATGTGCTGCAGGCACATGTTTTCTCAAGGCAAGTCACCGGAATGATTGGCCGATTGCGCCGGGTCTGCCGCAGATGCCCGTCGCGACCGTCGCATCGATCGCATTGCGATACCGGCACGCACCGCGCATGACCCGAACCCGGCATGACGCATGCGCCGGGGGTGTATCGACCGGTTCGACTCGCCTCTCCATACACACAACACCCAAGGCGACCGCGGGAATGTCAGCGTTCACGCCAGGCTCGAAGGCCGTTTTCCAGCGCAGCGGCGCATGGCCGCGGGTCGCCTTTTTCGCCGCCGTAATCGTTTGCGTGCTCGTGCCGGCATTCGCGATCGCGCTTGCCGACCGCTACGCGCGCGACGCCGTCACCGAGCATGAGCGCGTCATCGCGAACGACATCGTGGCCTCGGTGGACCGCATCCTGGACGGCGCGCGCCTGCGGCATGTGGACGAACTGACCGCGCTCGTCGGGCGGCCATGCCCGGCGGTGTTCCGGACGCTCGCCGAGATAGGCACGCGCCTGCGCTATCTGCGCGCCGTCGCGCTGGTGCACGAGGGCCGCGTCATGTGCTCGTCGGCGCTGGGGGCGATCGACCTGCCGCTCGGCGCGTATACCCACGAGCCGGAACCGGGCTCGACGCTCGTCACGCTGCTGCGCCAGACGCCGTTCCAGCAAGGCATCCCGGTGCTGCCCGTGTTTTACGCGACCGCACCCGGCGCGGGTGTGCTCTACCTGATCGAAGGCGACTACGTGGCCGACGCGCTCGCGCACGGCGCCCGCTACGGGACGGAAACCGCGACGCTGTCGATTGCGGGTTCGGGCCATCTCGACCAACACGGGAAATTCACGCCGGAATCGGCCACGGAACCCGTGGTTGGCAGCACGATCGTGTCGCCCCGCTGGCCGTTCACGGTGCGGGTTGCCGCATCCGCGCAGTATGCATCTCAGGTCCGGCAGCACTATCGGCTGATCGGCATCACGATCGTGCTGCTGGCGGACGGCCTCGTGATGGCGGCCTACCTGCTCGCGATGGCGCCGCGCCGGCTGTTGCTGAAGGCCGTGCGCAACGCGCTCAGGCGCGACGAGCTCCACGTCGTGTACCAGCCGATCGTCGATGTCGAGACGCGCAGGACCGTCGGCGTCGAGGCGCTGTTGCGCTGGCAGCACCCCAAGTGGGGGGCCATCAGCCCGGCCGTGTTCATCCCGCAAGTCGAATCGAGCGCGGTGCTGCCGAAAGTGACCGAATTCGTGCTGCGGACAGCCGTGGCGGAACTGTCCGCGCTGACGCCTTGCGCGCCGCTGCGGATCGCCGTCAACATCGCGCCGAAGGATCTCGAGCGCACGCGGTTCGTGTCCGTCGTCGAGGAGGCGATCCGCGCGCTGCCGCCCGGCTTTACGCTCGTGCTCGAAGTCACCGAGCGCATCCTGCTCGAGAAGAATGCGCGGACCACCGCGATGTTCCATGCGCTGCGAGCGAAAGGCGCGAAGTTCGCGATCGACGATTTCGGCACACACCACAGCAATCTCGACTTGCTGTCACGTTTTCCGTTCGACTATGTGAAGATCGATCGCCAGTTCGTCTCGCAACTGAACGGCGGCAGCGCGGGGTTGATCGAGGGGATCGCGTCCGTGGCGCATCACTACGACCTGAAGATCATCGCGGAAGGCGTGGAAACGGAAGCGCAGCATCGCGCGCTGCATACAGTCGGGATTCAGTATGCGCAGGGGTATCTGTATCAGCGGCCGCAGCGGGTGGAGCATTTGAAGCAGGAGTTTGCGTGGGTGCCGGTGTAGCGGCGTGGCCGCCTGCACGATCCCGCATGACTGACGCCGGCTCGACGCCGACCGGCACCCGCGTGCCGCCCGTGCGAGCGCGACCACGCTCAGACATGCTCCCGAAGGTAGCGGATGCACTTCATCCGCAAACTCGACCGGTCTGCCAGCGCATCCTGTGGCGCGCCCGTCTCCGGCGACTCAGCGTCGACCGGGCGGGCCGCCTTCGCGATCTGAAGCGAAGCATGGCCTATCCAGACCCGATCGCGCCAATCGCATTTGGCACGGTGGATAACCAGCCAGCCTTGCAGCGATTCGACGAGTTGAAACGACGACAGCCACTCGTGCGTCTTCCGTTGCGTCACGAGTTGCAATACAACGAGGAAATAGAGCAGATCGACGTACTTCGTCGTGACACGCATGGTTCGCCCTTGGGTTGTCGATGCTCGCGAGCGTGTCGTCGTCAGCTCATCCCTGGACGCTGAGCGCCTTCTCCAGCGCGGCAATCAACTTGAACGCATCGTCGCGTCCGATCAGAAAACCGCGGCTGGTGTACTCGCATCCGAACGCATAGAAGCTCGGCAGCAGCGTCACCATGTCCTTCTGCCGATCGAGATCGACCTGGCATTTGGTCAGCGGGAAAAACAGGGGCGCCTCGGCCGGCATGGTGTACATGATGCCCTCCTAGTACATTTTGCGCGGCGGCAACATGCGCTTCGCGCGCAAGCGCTGCCTGGCAACGGCGCTCGCCTTTTTCCGCTTGCGTTCCGTCGTGGGCTTTTCATAGCCCGTGCGACTGCGCAACTCCCGAATCAGCCCGGTTTTCTCGATATCGCGCCGAAATCGTCGCAGCGCGACATCGATCGGTTCGTTGACCTTCAGCGTAACGGTCGTCATGGTGTTCCTGTTTTCGAATGGTTGAACGGCGCACTAGCCGAGTCGTGTCATGACGGCACTCGCGATCTCGTCGGACTCGAACTCCGAATATCCGGCTCCGATCGACAACGCGCGTACCGCCACGAACATTTGCAGTTCCTGCTGATGGCACCGCGCTGAATCGCCGATTCCGGTGGGCAGGATGGCATCGGTCCTGATGACCTCATGCCGCCTGATCAGGCCGAGCAGTTCATCGATGATCATTTCGTCCTCCGAATTGACAACACATCGCGTTGCCTTGGCGGTTTGCCTCAAGGCGTGCCGGAAAAGAAGCCTTGCTTGTCGCGATTGTCGTCGATGATGTTTTCCGCGTAGCGCAGCGAAGCACGACGTGCATCGCCGGCACTGCCGAACGGGGCGTTGTCCCGCAACCTGAAGGTCTGGCTGTGCGTCAGCGTATCGCCGCGCAGGCAAATCTTGACTGCCGCATCGAAACCGGCATCGTAGTTGTGCGGGCTGCCATCCAGCGCCGGCGCGTGAGGGTAAATCAGTGGATAGATCTCGAATCCACGGTAAATATGCATGCTCATGACAAGCTCCTGCGTCCGGCCGCGACGAATCGCACGGGCGAACAGGGCCGGCCAGTATCCCCGTTGCGGGGCGGGCCAGTGAGGTGAAAGGGACAACGTTGCAGCGCGGAGGTGGGGCGATGCAGCAAACGGGTGGAGGGAGGAGCGAGCGACCGGCTTACCAGGGTCGATCGGATGAACCCATCATACGCGCATCGTTTGCCGAGCGCCCAACTTATTCTGGATGACGCACAACGACGCGCGGACGCGCCGCAGGTGCACGGTGTCGGGTTGCGGGGTGTCGCCCGGAGCGCGTTGCCTTGTACCGACGAAGCCGGTCACGATCGGGCCCGCGTCGCCAGAATCGCTCTCCTGGCGAAGCAGCCGGTGGCCGCCTCTTGACTGGCGGAATGATCCGGATCGCTATTGCGGGGCCGGCGTGCGCTTCTTCGGACGCGATTGCGTATCCAGGGCCGGCTTCGGCGGCACCCAGTTCAGTGCCGTGCCGAGCTTGGGCAGCACCACGGCCGGCTTGACGCGCGGCGGCGCCTTGTTGCTACGTAACTGACTTCGGGTCATGCGATTCTCCTGCTGCGCGGTGTGCACGATCCGATGAGCGCTGCTCGTCCGATCGTGTACACGCTGCGAAAGCGGTTGGCGCACCGGTGTGCACGCGGGCTCGACATCCCGATGCGCAGCGGCGGCACATAGCGCAAGAAGCGGCGATTGCGCACCGCTCCGTGAACGAGGCGGACGGCTCAGGGCGATTACAGCGGCGTGATGTTCGATGCCTGCAGGCCTTTGGGCCGTTCTTCGTTTCGTAGCTGACTTTCTGGCCTTCGGCGAGGGTCTTGAAGCCGTCGCCGCGAATCTCGGAGAAGTGCGCGAACAGATCATCGCCGCCCTTGTCGGGCGTGATGAAGCCGAAGCCCTTGCCATCGTTGAACCACTTGACGGTACCGGTATCCATGTTAGATATCCTGAAGATGAACGTGCGTAGCGCACCCTGACGGGTTCGGGAAAAGAATCAAGGAGGGGGAGGACAACGAATACCGCAGGCTACGGTCGATGAGGAGCAGCAATCGCGCTTCTTGAATACTTCACCGACCGACAGTACGTGTCATCACAGAGCGTGTCAAGCGCTTTCGGTGGACGGGCGGACTGCGCCGTTGCCGTCCGAGCGTCACTGTTCGACGCTTCGACGGGAGGCGCATTCGTCGACCATGGCCATCTCGGCGACGACATCAGAGGGTGGCCAGCAAACACAGTTGATGCTCTGTCTCGGTTCCATTGCCGCACCGCGACGTCCGGAGTGCTTTCGATGCCCACCGCTCTGCTGCTACGCACAACCCATTCACACCTGTACCCCGGCAGCATCGTGACGCTCGACCACGACGCGCCGCGCTCCGGGAAACCGCACCCGGCCGTGGTCGAGTTCGCCGATGGATCAGGCGCGGCCGCGACGCTCGTTCGCATCGATGGCGAAGCGCTCGAACTCGCCATCGACGCATACGTAACGCAAAAACGGCACGCGGTAGCGGCGCGACGCTGGTTGCTCAAACCGTCCGGTACAGCGCGCACCGAATGGCGCGTCGCACAACGGCTCGCCGTTGCCTGATTCCACGCGGGACAACAGGCACTCACCGAATGCATTCCGGGGGCGAGCGAGACGCGCACAATGTCGTGGCTGCCATTCCGGCAAGCCCCCCGCCCAAGCGCTAAAATCCGCCGCCTGGGCATCCACGACGAGCAAGCGTTTTGACGGCGTTCGAGCAGGGTTTCATCCTTACCCGCCACTGGCGGGACACCGCATCCGGCATCGAGATCGAGTTCTGGCTGGCAACCGAACACGGTCCGCGCCGCGTACGGTTGCGCCCGCAGGAAGCCGTCGCGTTCATCCCGGCCGAACAGCAGGCGCTCGCCGAACGCGCGCTGGCCGGCGAGCGCGAGGCCGAGTTGCGCCCGCTCGCGCTGCGCGACTTCCGGCAACGCCCGGTCGTCGGCCTCTATTGCAAGCGCTATCGCCATCTGTCCGGGCTGCAGAAGCGTCTCGCGGCAGCCGGCGTCGACGTCTACGAAGCGGACGTACAGCCGCCCGACCGCTACGCGATGGAGCGCTTCATCACGGCGTGCGTGCAGTTTCGCGGGCAACCCGGCCCCGACGGCACGCTGGCCGGCGCCGAGCTGAAAACCGCCGACGGCTATCGCCCGGCGCTGCGCTGCGTGTCGCTCGACATCGAAACCAGCGTGCACGGCGAGCTGTACTCGATCGCGCTCGAAGGCTGCGGGCAACGCCAGGTCTACATGCTCGGCCCGCCGAACGGCGGCGACGGTGACGCAGCAAACGCCATCGACTTCCGCCTCGACTACTGCGACAACCGGCCCGCGATGCTCGCGCGGCTCAACGAATGGTTCGACGAACACGATCCCGATGCGGTGATCGGCTGGAACCTCGTGCAGTTCGACCTGCGCATCCTGCATGCCCATTCGGAGCAATACGGCATCCCGCTGAAGCTCGGCCGCGGCGGCAGCGTGCTCGACTGGCGCGCGCACGGCCAGCAGCCCGACCACTTCTTCGCGGGCGCGGCCGGCCGGCTGATCCTCGACGGCATCGACATGCTGAAATCCGCGACGTGGACGTTCCCGTCGTTCAGCCTCGAATACGTGTCGCAGGCGCTGCTCGGCGAAGGCAAGTCGATCGACAACCCGTACCAGCGGATGGACGAGATCCAGCGCCGCTTCGATCACGACAAGCCGGCGCTCGCGCGCTACAACCTGAAGGACTGCGAGCTCGTCACGCGCATCTTCGACAAGGCCGACCTGCTGTCCTTCGCGCTCGAACGCGCGAGCGTGACGGGCCTCGCGGCCGATCGCACCGGCGGGTCGGTGGCGGCCTTCACGCATCTGTACCTGCCGCGCATGCACCGGCTCGGCTATGTCGCGCCGAACCTCGGCGACGTGACGGGGCAGAACAGCCCCGGCGGCTTCGTGATGGATTCGCGCCCCGGGCTGTACGACTCGGTGCTCGTGTTCGACTACAAGAGCCTCTATCCGTCGATCATCCGCACGTTCCTGATCGATCCGGTCGGGCTGATCGAAGGGCTCGCGCATCCCGGCGACGACGCGTCGGTGCCCGGCTTTCTCGGCGCACGTTTCTCGCGTACCGCGCACTGCCTGCCCGATATCGTGCGCCGCGTGTGGGAAGGCCGCGACGACGCGAAGCGGCAGCGCAACGCGCCGCTGTCGCAGGCGCTGAAGATCATCATGAATTCGTTCTACGGCGTGCTCGGCTCGACGGGCTGCCGCTTCTTCGACCCGCGCCTCGCGTCGTCGATCACGATGCGCGGGCACGAAATCATGCACCGCACGCGCGAGCTGATCGAAGCGCAGGGGTACGAAGTGATCTATGGAGACACCGATTCGACGTTCGTGTGGCTCGGCCGCGCGCACGACGACGACGAAGCCGGCACCAAGGGCCGTGCACTCGTCGAGCACGTGAACCGCTGGTGGCAAACGCACCTGCGCGAAACCTTCGGGCTCGAGAGCGCGCTGGAGCTGCAATACGAGCGGCACTACCGCCGCTTCCTGATGCCGACCGTGCGCGGCGCGGAAGAAGGCAGCAAGAAGCGCTACGCGGGGCTCGCGGCAGCGGCCGACGGCGGCGAGGACCTCGTCTTCAAGGGGCTCGAAACGGTGCGCACCGACTGGACGCCGCTCGCGCAGCAGTTCCAGCGCGAGTTGTACCGGCGCGTGTTCAGCCGCGAGCCGTACCAGGATTTCATCCGCGACACCGTGCGGCGCACGCTGGCCGGCGAATTCGACGACCAGCTCGTCTACCGCAAGCGCGTGCGCCGGCCGCTGCGCGAGTACGAGCGCAACGTGCCGCCGCACGTGCGCGCGGCGCGGATCGCCGACGCGTTCAACCAGGAACAGGGCCGGCCGCTGCAGTATCAGCGCGGTGGCTGGATCAGCTACGTGATGACGACGGCCGGCCCCGAGCCGCTCGAAACGATGCGCTCGCCGATCGACTATGCGTTCTACCTGAGCCGCCAGTTGCAGCCGGTGGCCGACGCAATCCTGCCGTTCCTGCGCGACGACTTCGAGCGCGTGATCTCCGGGCAGGGGCAGTTGTTCCTCGAGTAGCCGCGCCAGATCGGGCAAGCGAGACACGTCGGGCCGGTTAAAATACCGCGCTGCTGCGCGTCCTGCCGCAGCCGAAGGAGATTCATCATGACCGCACGTCGCGGAACAGCGGTCGCCATCGCGCCCGGCCACGAGGCAGCCAGCCTGTCGAACGCCCAGAAAGCATTCAATACGCTCGTCCAGCAGATCGAGAAGCGGCGCGAGCGGCTCGGCGCGTGGGAAGCGGCGATGCCGGCCTTCCAGAAGAAATTCGTCGACGAGCTGTTGCCGCTCGAACAGACCTCCACCGCACTGCGAATCCGGTTGCTCAATCAGCTCGACGACGCGTATCTGCAGAAGGGCTTGAGCAAGGCCGAGCAGCACACCCTGTCCGGGATGATCGCCAGCATGGCGCGCGACTTGCTCGACTTCAGCGACGACGCGCAGTTGAAGGCCATCCACGCCCGGCACAGCGCCGCCGATCACGGCAGCAACGCAGCAACCGAGCCGGAGCCGGAACCGAAGTCGGAATCGACGCCTGGCGTGACGAAGGAAGACGATCTCGACGCACTGTCGCCCGAGGAGCTCATGGCGCGCATGCAGGCCGAACTGGATGCGCAGTTCGAACGGGACATGGCCCAGCACGCGGCCCGCGAGGCACAGCGCGCCAAGCGCAAGAAAGCGCCCCGCCAATCGGCTGCGCTGGCGAAGCGCGAAGCCGAGCAGGCGGAAGCGAGCCGGTCGATCCGCGAGGTCTACCGGAAGCTGGCGAGCGCGCTGCACCCCGATCGCGAAACCGATTCCCGGGAACAGGAACGCAAGACCGTGCTGATGCAGCGGGTCAACCACGCTTACGCGAACGGCAAGCTCCTGCAACTGCTGGAGCTGCAACTGGAGATCGAGCAGATCGACCGGCACGCGATCAACGGCCTGGGCGAAGACCGGCTCGCGCGCTACAACGGCATCCTGGAAGATCAGCTGCGCGAGCTGGACCAGGAGATCCAGGACGTCGAGACCGGATTCCGGCGGACGTACGGGATCGCGCCGTCGGTCAAGATCGCGCCCGATACCATCATGCGCATGCTCGCGCGCGACATCGCCGGCACGCAACGCAGCATCCACGACCTGAACCTGACGCTGCGCGAGTTCGACGATCCGGCGAACGTCAAGGAATGGCTGAAGGACATGAAGCGCCAGCGGGCCTTCCCGCGTTTCGACGACTAGCCGTGCCGGGCAGGCATCGCGTGCATAGCCGGTCTGACGGAACGGTTGCGTGCCCCGCATCGATCGGCATTCCACGCGAATCAGCCCCCCCAAAACCGGGCACCAAGGACGCCATCCGTCACTCACTCTCACGGATTCGGAAACACAGTTGGACCGGAATCGGCATTTATCCGGCCGATCCGGGTTCCTAAACTTGTCTCGTCAGTTCAGCCAGCCACCATCGCGCCGAACCGCAACGAAACCGTCTGAGGAAACCGTGAAATCCATCATCGTCACCATCGCCACCGTCGCCGCTACCGCCACCACCCTTCTCGCCGCACCGGCCGTGTCGTACGCACAGTCGTCGCACTCGACGCTCACGCGTGCGCAGGTGCGCCAGGAATTGTTCGACCTCGAATCGGTCGGCTACGAGCCGATCGCCGCTGATGGCGACAACTATCCGGGTGACATCGTCGCCGCGCAGGAACGCCTGGCCGCCAAGCGGCTGGCCGAGCGCAAGAGCGCCGAAGCGGCCTACGGGTCGAACGGCGCGCCCGGCACGGACTCGGGCGCGCCGGCGGTTGCGGTGGTGAAGCCCTAACGCCCAGACGCCGCTCCGCACGGCCACGCATCGACGCAGGCGAGCGGCCACGACACCCGGCCGCCGCACTGCGCCGGGCTCGCCCGCTCGGGCGAACCGCCGCTTCGCTTCACGCCCGGTGCCCCGAGATCGGCCCCGCTTCGCCGGTCAGGTTGAAGATGCTGTCGATCCACGCCAGAAACGTCGAGAACGTGAAATCCGACCCCTGCTGCGTGCGGAACGCCTTCATCACCGGCGTATCGGCCGGGTCCTGCTGGTTCAGCAGGTTGTCGACGAAGGTGCCGATATCCGCGTCGATGCCGCGCTCGTGGATCCCCGACCCGGTGAAGCTGACCGCCGTCACCTGATGGTTGTCGATGAAGTCGTTGCGCGCCCACGGCATGAAGTAGCCGAAGTTCGGCAACGGGTTCAGCGTCTGCTTCAACCCGTCCAGTTCCTGGGCGAACATCGCGAGCGACAGCGTATCCTTCGTCGCGTCGTCGGGCGCCGCGATCACGGCCGGCACGAACGCGCGATAGTGATACGCGGCGATGATCTTGTCGCGCTGGTAGCTCGAGAAGCCGAAGCGGTCGTGCGGAAATGTCGCCGACAGCGCCGCATACGCGCTCCCCATGTTGCCCGGATCGAAATGGCGGGTCAGCCGGCTGTTCACGGTGATCATCCCGTCGGGGCCCGTCATCCCCCACTCGGTGCGCACGCGGTCGTACAGGCCGACCGACGGATGCGTGGCCGCGTCCGCATCGAACGGCGTGTTGAAGACCGTACCGGCGTCGTCGAGCAGCGAACTATGCGCCTGCGGCTGCAGCGTGTTGCGCAGCGTCGCGTAGTTCGCGAGCGTGCCGTAGCCGCCCGCGCTCATCCCGTACACCAGCAGCCGGTTCGGCTTGCCGAAGCCGTGCGACGTCAGCCACTGCGCGACGGCCTGGATGTTCTTCAGCCCGCTGTAGTGCTGCAATCGCCAGTCGCCGCTTGGCGACGTGTAGTTGCGCACCGCGCTGCCCATGTGGATATCTCCGGTGCAATAGGGCACGAAAACCTGTGTCCACTGCTGCGTCTCGACCTTTGGTTCGCCGACGAGAATATGCGCGAGATCCATCCGCGTGAGCAGTGGCGACAGGAACGACGACAACAGGCTCTGGTTCGCGGTGCCGTTCATGTAGTTGTGCGGAATGCCGTCCGGGTTGAAGCCGCCGAGGCCGGCCTCGGCGCCGGTCGACGTCTGCGTGCAGGTGCCGTAGTCCCAGCACGCGCCGCCCGGCTCCATCATGTACAGCAGGTTGTCCGACTGCGCACGATTGATGTAGAACCGCATCGGCGTGCCGTTGCCGCACGATGCACCGGTGCTCTCCGGCAACGTCACTTCGTACCACGAATAATACGGAATCGACGGATCCGGCATCGTTGTATCGGCGGCGTGGCCGTTCAGTGCCGCGCAACCGAGCAGCGTGGCAACGGCCGCGCGCAGCAGGCTTCGTGCTGTGGACATCTCCCCTCCTTGTCGATGGACATGACGCCGCCGCCGGGCTTCGCCTCGGCGTCGCGGATTCGGCGCTCAGTGCACGCCGGACGGTGAAGCACCGTCGAACAGCTGGACCCGCAACGCCTGCAGGCGCTGCGCGATGACGGCTTGTTGCTGATCGGGATCGGGAATGCTCGCCTGAACCTGCCGGACGACGTCACGGCTCTGCTGTGCGTACGAGCGATAGCGCGGGTCCTGCGCCGGCGACGGGCCGACCGTCTGCTGCGCGTAGGTGTCCCATTGCGCACGCATCGACCGGATCGCCGCGCCGCGCGTCGCGGGATCGGCTTCGGTATCGGTGAGCAGCGCCGCGCTCAGCGCCTCGGCCTGCACCGGCACGATCTCGTTGCGCGCGACATGATCGGGGAGTGCGTCGAGAATCCGGTGCGCGAGCGCAGCGCGCTCGGCTGGCGGCATGCTGTTGCGGCGATCCCCATACGCGGCAACCTCGTCGCGAAAGCGCGCGAACGCGACGATGCGTTTCACTTCGGCATCCGCATCGGGGCGCCCCGCGAGGCTGCGGCGCAGCGCGTCGACGTCGAGCCGCCGCTCCTCGGGGCCGGGCGTCGCGGCACCGGTGCCGGTACCGAACGTATCGGCTGTGCCTGGCTGCGCGCTCGCCGTCGTAGTCGTTGCGCCGGACGATGCGGCTTGCGCCGGTGTCGCCGCTTCATACCGCCAGACTGCAACGACGACCACGCCGATCGCCGCGATCGCGCCCGTGCGCCGCCAGCGTGCCCTGTTCTTCTTCACGTCGCCTCCTCGTCACGTCATGCCGTTCTTCGCCGGTGCATCCGCGAGTAGGTTCTAGGTCGAATCCGGCAGGCAGTCAAAAGCGGCACTAGAACGCCGGCACTAAACCTGCTCGCAGCGGCCGCGTCCCGCAAGCCGTTTGAAACGCATTGCGTGATCGATCGGCCAGGCGCGCGATGTCGCGCGTCACGCCCGTCCGGCGGCGGTTCGGGCCGACACGTACCGTGTGCGCCGCGACGCCAAGCAAGCGGCGATCCAGCCGCACGGCGCGCGAGGGTCACACACGGGCGTGACCGATACGGATGGCCGGATAAGACCCGTCGAACGACCCGCTGAGCGCTTGGTCGTCATTTTGGCCAGCCCTATGCTGGTTTCCGACACGCGCCGAACGGTCGGCGCGACGCCCACCCCACCCAGCCGAGCCCGTTCCATGAGCCGTGCAGACCTTCCGCATCGCGCACCCGCCGCCGTCCACGACTATCCGACCTATCGCGACGCGCTCGCGGGCCGCCGGCTACCTGCCGCATTCGTCGACCTCGACTGCCTCGACGCGAACCTTGCCGACCTGAAGCGCCGCGCACGCGGCCTGCCGATCCGGCTCGCGACGAAGTCGGTGCGCTCGCGCGAACTGATCGGCGCGGTGCTCGCCGCCGGCCCGTTCATGCAGGGGCTGCTGTGCTACTCGGCCGCGGAAGCCGCGTGGCTCGCGGACGGCGGGTTCGACGACATCGTCGTCGCGTATCCGACCGTCGAGCCCGACGACCTGCGCGCGGTGGCCACGCAGCTCAGGCGCGGCCGTTCGATCACGCTGATGGTCGACGACCCCGCGCAGGTCGACGCGATCGATCGCATCGCCCACGACGAGCGCGTGACGATCCCGCTCGCGATCGATCTCGACATGTCGTCCGCGTATCCGGGCCTGTACTTCGGCATGTACCGCTCGCCGGTGCGCGACGCGGCCGGCGCACTCGCGCTCGCGCACCGCATCGCCGAGCGGCAGCACGTGCGGCTCGACGGACTGATGGGCTATGAAGGACAGATCGCCGGCGTGGCCGACACGGAGCCGGGCAGCGGCGCACGCAACGCACTGGTGCGGCACCTGAAGCGCCGCTCGGCGCGCGAGATCAACGCGCGCCGCCAGGCGGCCGTGCAAGCGCTCGCGGCCGCTGGCCACGCGCTGCGCTTCGTGAACGGCGGCGGCACCGGCAGCATCGAGAGCACGCTCGGCGACGCGTCGGTCACCGAGCTCGCGGCCGGCTCCGGCCTCTACGCGCCGGCGCTGTTCGATCACTACGCGGCGTTTCATGCGCAGCCGGCCGCCGGCTTCGCGCTGCCGGTCGTGCGGATCCCACAGCCGGGCATCGTGACCTGCTCGGGCGGCGGCTATGTCGCATCGGGCCCGGCCGGCAAGAGCCGCCTGCCGCGGCCGTGGCTGCCGGCCGGCTGCACGCTGATCGACAACGAAGGCGCGGGCGAAGTGCAGACGCCCGTACGTGTGCCGCGCGGCGTCGCACCGGCGATCGGCGACCCGATCCTGTTCCGCCACGCGAAGGCCGGCGAACTGTGCGAACGCTTCAACGCGTTGCTGCTGATCCGCGGCGGCCGCGTGGTCGGCGAGGCGCCCACCTATCGCGGCGAAGGCAAGAGCTTTTTCTAGCGGGCCGCGCGGCCCATCGTTCAAAACCGGTCAACCCGTTCAACCTATTCAAACGACAACCACGGAGACAAAGCCATGTGGCGCAACTGGTCGGGATATGTCTGCAGTCCTGATGCAACCGTGTCGACGCCTGCGTCGCCCGCCGGGCTCGCGGCCGTGCTGCGCGACGCGGCGGCCGCCGGCGCCACCGTGCGCGCGGCCGGCGCCGGTCATTCGTTCTCGCCGCTCGTGCAGACCGACGACGTGATCCTGTCGCTCGACGCGATGCAGGGCGTGATCGACGTCGACCGCGACCGGCGCGTCGCGCGCGTGCATGCCGGCACGCGGCTGTGGGCGCTGGGCCCGGCGCTCGCCGCGCACGGCCTCGCGATGGAGAACCTCGGCGACATCAACGTGCAGTCGATCGCCGGCGCGACCAGCACCGGCACGCACGGCACCGGCATCACGCTCGGCAACCTGTCGACGCAGATCGACAGCCTGACCTTCATGTGCGCGGACGGCAGCGAGATCCGCGCGAGCGCCGACACGCATCCCGACCTGTTCGCCGGCGGCCGGATCGGGCTCGGCGCGCTCGGCGTGCTGACGGAGATCGGCCTGCGCCTCGTGCCCGCGTTCAAGCTGCGCCTCGAGCGCGGCGGGATGAATCTCGACGACTGCCTCGCGCAAACGGATGCGCTGATCGCGAAGCATCGCTCGTTCGAGTTCTACTGGTTCCCGCATACGGACACCGTGCTGACCAAGGCGTGGGACATGACCGACGAGCCGGCCGACGCAGTGCACTGGGCAAGCCGTGCATCCGAATCGTTCCTCGAGAACACGGTGTTCGGCGCGCTGTGCGGGCTCGGCCGGCGCGTGCCGTCGCTGTGCCCGGCGCTGAGCCGGCTGTGCGCATCGACGGTGTCGGCCGGCCGGCACGTGGAGGCGAGCTACGCGATGCTGTCGACGGTGCGCCGCGTGCGCTTCAACGAAATGGAATGGTCGGTGCCGGCCGAGCGCGGCGCCGATGCGCTGCGCGAGATCCGCGCGTTCATCGCGCGCCGCAGCTTCCCGCTGATGTTCCCGCTCGAATACCGCTGGGTGCGCGGCGACGACATCTGGCTGAGCCCCGACTACGGCCGCGACAGCGTGCGCATCTCGGTGCACCAGTATCGCGGGATGCCGTTCGACGCGTACTTCTCGGGCGTGCAGGCGATCTGCCGCAATCACGGCGGGCGGCCGCACTGGGGCAAGGTGCATGCGATGAAGGCCGCCGAGCTGGCCGCGTGCTATCCGCACTGGGACGATTTCCTCGCATTGCGCGAACGGATGGACCCGCACGGCCGCTTCCTGACGCCGTACCTGCGCACGCTGTTCGGCCTGCCGCCACGCGCGAGTGCAAGTACACGCGCAGCCTCAGCCGCCCGCGCCATGCCGGCCCGCCGAGGGACACACCCGATGCACGAAACGGCCGGCATCGCACATGATCGGCCGCGATCCAACCAGGAGGCCTCGTGAGCACCGCCACCCTGCATGCCGCCGCGCAGTCGCGCCCCGATCCGTCGACTGGCGCCGTCGTTCGTCTCGCGTTCGCGTTCGCCGCGGCCACCAACGGCCTGATCCTGTCGCCGTTCCTCGTCGCGGCCGTGATGACGCGCTTCCGGCTCGACGAAGGCACCGCGACCGCGCTCGTCAGCGCGGAGATCCTCGGCATCGCGATCAGTTGCGCGCTGCTGTCGCACCGGATCGCGCGCGCCGCGCGGCCGTTCACGCTGGCCGGCCTCATCGGCACGCTCGCCGGGCAGGCGCTGAGCGCGGTCGCGCCCGGCATCGTGTCCGCGGCGCTCGCGCGCGGGATGACGGGGCTGTTCGAAGGGATGCTGTTCGTCGTCGTCGCGTCCGGCGTGTCGCAGCGCGCGTCGACCGACCGCCTGTGGGGGCAAATCAACCTGCTCGCGGGCGTCATCAACGGCGGCATCCTCGTGCTGATCTCCGCGTTGCCGCCCGGCTGGCTCGAGCGCGGGGTGTTCGCGCTGCTGGCGGCCGTCGTCGCCGTGCTGGCGCCCGCGATCCGCGGCATCGACGCATTCGCGAGCGCCCCCGCGCAGACCCACGTGCGCGCCGGCACGCTGCCGTGGCGGCCGGTGATCGCGATCTGGATCGTGACGGCGCTCGTCTATGGCGTGCAGGCGTCGCAATGGGCGATCGCCGGCTTCGTCGGCGAACGTGCCGGGCTGTCTCCGACGACGATCGGCGTGCTGCTGTCGGTGTCGTCGCTGCTCGGCTTCGTCGGCGCGGCGATTCCGTCGCATCCGGCCAGCCACAAGCACCGCCTCGCGCTGATCTGGGCCGCGCAGCTCGCGATGATCGCGTCGATCGAATGGTTCTTCCGCGCGCGCGGCGGCAGCGCGTACTTCCTGAGCCAGTTCGTGCTGAACAGCGCGTTCTTCGTGATCGTGCCGTTCCTCACCGGGATGCTGTCCGACGTCGACCCGGACGGCTCGCTGGTCGCACGCACGCTCGTCGTCACGTTCTTCGCGGCCGGCATCGGCACCGCGCTGTCGGGCGCGCTGCTCGGCCGCTTCGGCGGCGCGCGCGTCGCCCACGTGCTGTGCGTGGCGGTGCTGGCCGCTGCCCCATTCGTGCGGCTTGCGCTGCGCCGCGCGGCGCCCGGCGCGGTGGCGCGCGCGTCGCCGTCGCCCTGACCGCAGTGCGTCACGCCGTGGCCGCGACGCACCACGAGATTGGCCGCCGCGGCCTTGGCCCGCGCAAATTTGGCTTTCTACAGTCGTTTCCGGCGGTACGCGCCGCCACCCCCTGCTCGATGCGGAGTCCAGAACAATGAATCGTCACGATAACGTTCGCGCCGCGTGCTGCGCGATGATGATCCTGGCCAGTACCGGCGCGCACGCGCAAAGCAACGTGACGCTGTATGGCGTGATCGATGCGGGCATCCGCTACGAAACCCACGGCGTGTCCTACGGCGCCGACGGCGCGCCGGTGTCGACGGGCCGCAAGATCTCGATGGCGGACGGCGGCGGCCTGACGGAGAGCTACTGGGGCCTCAAGGGGCAGGAGGATCTCGGCGGCGGGCTGTCCGCGCAGTTCAACGTGGAAAGCCACTTCGGCCCGAACAGCGGCGCGATCGTGCCGGCCGGCTCGCCGAACTTCTTCGAGGTCGCGTACGTGGGGCTCACGTCGACGTCGCTCGGCCAGCTCGCGCTCGGCCGCCAGTACAACGTGCCGTTCGAGATGGTGTCGCTGACCTACGGCTCGAACCTGTGGGCCGGCCCGCAGGACCCGTACTTCAACCTGTTCAAGCCCGAGCAGACGATGCTCGCGGGCTCGCGCACCAGCAACATGATCCAGTACGGCGCGCAGCTCGGCAGCCTGTACCTGCTCGCGCAGTACGCGCCGGGCGGCCACGCGGGCGGCGGCGTGCTGGGCGGCCAGGCCGGTGCGGCAATCGCGTATGCGCCGGACAAGGGGCCGTTCACGGTCGGCGCGTCGTTCATGCGCAGCTGGGACGACGTCACGCACGCGAAATTCGATATCTACGGCGGCGGCGGCTCGGTCACGCTCGGCAATGCGACCGTCAACGCCGGCTATATCGAGAACGCGCGCGACAACGACTTCACGTCGTTCGGGAACGGCCCGTTCAGCCCGACCGATCTCGCCGCGCTCGGCATCATCTCGCCCGCGCAGGTGGCCGATCCGTCGACGCCCGGCGGGTTCCGGCGCCGCAAGATGGCGCTCGCGGGGCTGACCTACCGGTTCACGCCGGCGTTCACGGCCGCCGTCAACGCGTGGTGGACCACGCAGTCGGGCTACACGTCGGACTTCGACGGCCGCGCGCGCCAGTTCCAGGTGATCGCCGGCTACAGCCTGTCGAAGCGCAGCATGCTCTACGCGGAAGTCGACTACGCGATCTATCGCGGCGGGCTGGTCGGCGCGCAGCTGGTCGGCATCAACGGACAGGCGCCGAGCACGAGCACCACGCAGCTCGGCGCGACGGTCGGCCTGCGCCACTACTTCTGACGCGGGGCCGCGCGGGATGTGGGCCATCGCGGCCGGGGCGGCGCCGGGTTTCCGGCCGGGCGGGACGAGTACAATCCATGGAAAAAAATACGGAGCATCCATGGACGAACCCGACCGTTATACGACGGCGAATCTGCCGGTCCATCTGTTGCGGTGCCTCGCGGAGACAAGCAAGGAACTGGGCATCGACCCCACGCGGCTGTGCCTCGGGCTCGGCTTCGACGTCGCGGACCTGTCGAATCCGTCATGCAGGATTTCCTTGCGGCAGGCGAGCACGATGATCCGCCGCGCGCTCGAGATGGCGCCGGGGCGGGCGCTCGGCCTCGAACTCGGCACGAGCGAGACGATCGCGTCGATCGGGCTGGTCGGCTATGCGATGCTGACGAGCCCGACGCTGAAGGACGCGATCGCGGTCGGGATGGAACTGCAGCGCCACACGGGGCCGCTGTTGCGCTTCGACGTGACGTCGGATGCACGCACGCTGTCGATCCGCGCGACCAACGTCTTCCTCGAACCCGACATCGAGGCGTTCCTCGTCGAGGAGGCGTTCGGCAGCTTCATGAAGATCGGGCGCTCGCTCGTCGGCCCCGCGTTCCAGCCGAAGGGCGTCGATCTCAGCTACCCGCCGCCGGCCTATGCGGAGCAATATGCGCGCGTGTTCCCGTGCCCGGTGCGGTTCGAACAGGAGCAGAACCTGTTCTCGTGCGACGCGGCGCTCGGCAACCGCCCGATCGCGACCCACGATCCGCTCGCGCATCGGCAGGCGCTCGAATTCCTGCAGGACGCGCTGCCGCCCGAACCCGAAGGCACGGAATTTCTCGAATCGATCGAACGGATCATGCGGCGCGACCTGCGGCACGCGCCATCGCTTGCCGAGATCGCCGCGCAGCTGTGCATGAGCGAGCGCACCCTCCGGCGGCGGCTCGCCGACCAGGGCGTGTCGTACCAGACGGTGATCGACACGATCCGCCGCAAGCGCGCATTCACGCTGCTGAGCAACCCGCGGCTGTCGATCGAGGACGTCGCGCACGAAGTCGGGTTCAGCGACGCGCACAACTTCCGGCGCGCGTTCAAGCGGTGGACGGGGCACGGGCCGAGAGAGGGACAGCGCACGGCGCCGTAACGGGCAAGGTTTCGACCGTGGCGGGCGGTGGCGCCGCACCGCTGCCGCATCTACCCGTTGACGTGGCCCGCACGCGCATCACTGCGCGTCGCCGATCCCGCCCATCAGCATCATCAGTTGCTCGCGCAGCCACCGGCTGCCCTGGTCCTGATCGGCGCTGCGATGCCAATAACAGAAGTATTCGAGGCCCGGCATCTCGAACGGCAGTTCGAGAATCCGCGCCGGATAGCGCTGCAGCAGCCGCAGCGGCGCCGTCAGCGCGAGATCGCCGCGCATCGCGATCAGCGGCGCGACCATGTAGTGCTGCACGCGCATCTGGATCGTGCGGCGCAGCCCGAGCCGCGTCAGCTCCGCGTCGACGTGCCCGCTGCCCTTGCGGCGGCTCGACACGTGGATGTGCCCCATCGCCAGGTAGTCGTCCATGGTGAGCGTGTCGCCCTTGAACGGGTGATCGTTGCGGATCATGCACGCATAGCGGTCGCGCACGAGCAGCGCCTGGTGCAGGTGCGGATCGCCGATCAGCGGCGCGTCGATCGCGAGGTCGACGGAGCCGTTGGCGAGCGCGGTCGCGACTTCGCGGCGGTCCATCGTGTAGCTGCGCACGTGCATGCCGGGCGCATGCGTCTGCAGCAGTTCGCCGAGCGCGGGCAGCAGCAGCGCCTCGGTCAGGTCGCTCATGCTCATCCGGAACACGCGCGTCGACGACGCCGGATCGAACACGTCGCCTTCGTGCGCGCTCGAATCGAGCAATTGCATCGCCTCGCGCACGCGGCCGACGATGTTCTCGGCCAGCGGCGTGGGCATCATCCCGGCCGGCGTGCTGACGAACAGCGGATCGTTCAGGGTCTTGCGCAGCCGCGCCAGCGCGTTGCTGACGGCCGGCTGCGTGAGGTTCAGCACCTCGGCCGCGCGCGTCAGGTTGCGCTTGGTGTAGATCGCGTCGAATACGACGAACAGGTTCAGGTCAATCTTCGAAAGGCGCATCGCCGGATCTCCTTGCCGGCATATTACGGCGTGCGCTTCCCGTTCGTCCACGGCCCTGCGCATCGTGGCGCGACGCTCAGCCGCGCAGCGGCGGCGTCAGGTACGCGGCCGTCGAACCCGGCTCGCCGTCCTTGATTTCCATCCGCGCGATCGCCTGCAGGTGCACCTCGTCCGGGCCGTCGGCGAAGCGCAGCGCGCGACCCCAGGTCCAGTGGTCGGCGAGCGGCGTATCGGGGCTCAACCCCGCCGCGCCGAACACCTGCATCGCGCGGTCGCACACGTCCGTATAGACGGTCGGCACCAGCGCCTTGATCATCGAGATTTCCTTGCGGGCAGCCTTCGCGCCGACCTTGTCGATCATCCATGCGGCCTTCAGCACGAGCAAACGCGCCTGCTCGATCTCGATGCGCGAGCGTGCGATCCATTCGCCGACCGTGCCGTGCTTGTTCAACGGCTTGCCGAACGCGACGCGCGACTGCGCGCGGTCGACCATCAGCTCCAGCGCAAGCTCGGCCGCGCCGATCGAGCGCATGCAGTGGTGGATGCGGCCCGGCCCGAGGCGAGCCTGCGCGAGCGCGAAGCCGCTGCCTTCCTCGCCGAGCAGGTTGCGCGCCGGCACGCGCACGTTGTCGAACGTGATCTCGCAGTGCCCTTCCGGCGCGTAGTGATTGACCACCGTGATGTTGCGCACGATCGTCACGCCCGGCGTGTCGCGCGGCACGAGGATCATGCTCTGCTGCTGGTGCGACGCGGCGTCGGGATCGGTCTTGCCCATCACGATGAGGATCTTGCAGTTCGGATGCGCGGCGTTCGTGATGAACCACTTGCGGCCGTTGATCACGTACTCGTCGCCCACGCGCTCGATGCGCGTCGTGATGTTCGTTGCATCCGACGACGCCACGTCGGGCTCCGTCATCGCGAACGCCGAGCGGATCTCGCCGCGCAAGAGCGGCTTCAGCCACTGTTCGCGCTGCTCGGGCGTCGCGAACATGTGCAGCAGCTCCATGTTGCCGGTGTCCGGCGCGTTGCAGTTGAACACTTCCGACGCCCAGCCCACCCGCCCCATGATCTCGGCGAGCGGCGCGTATTCGAGGTTCGTCAGGCCCATGCCGGGCTCGTCGTCCTTCAGGTGCGGCAGGAACAGGTTCCACAGCCCTTCCGCCTTCGCGCGCGCCTTCAGCTCCTCCATGAACGACACGGGATACTGGCCCGCGTGCACTTCCTCGTTCCACTGGCGAATGCGCGGCACGATGTGCGCATCCATGAACGCGCGCACGCGGCTGCGCAGTTCTTCCACTTTCGGGGTGTAGCCAAAATCCATGATCGACTCCTCGATTCCGTTCGTCCGGTTCGGTCAGAAGGCCGAGACACCGCCGTCGACGGCGACGGCCTGCCCGGTCAGATAAGTGTTTTCCTTCGCGCACAGCGTCAGCATCGTCGCGACGATTTCCTCGGGCCGGCCGAGCCGCTTCATCGGCGAGCCCTGCGCGAGAAAGTCCTGGCGGTCGCCGAGATCGCTGTCGGTGACCATCGGCGTCGTGCTGTAGAACGGGCACACCGCGTTCACGCGAATGCCGTGGCGCGCGTATTCGATGGCCGCCGTCTTCGTGAGCCCGACCACCGCATGCTTGGACGCCGCGTAGGCCGCCAGCTTCGGCGCGCCGCCGAGCCCGGCCATCGACGCGACGTTCAGGATCACGCCGGCGCGCTGCGCGAGCATCTGGCGGATCTGGTGCTTCATCCCGAAGAACACGCCCTTCGCGTTCACCGCGAAGCTCAGGTCGAGATCGGCTTCGTCGGTGTCGATCAGCGCCTTCATCGGCGGTGCGATGCCCGCGTTGTTGATGCCGACGTCGAGCCGGCCGAAACGCTCGGCCGCCGCCTGTACCAACGATGCGACCTCCGCCTCGACGCGCACGTCGCAGCGTTGCGCGATCACGTCGGCGCCGGCCGCACGCAGCGGCGCGGCCACGCGTTCGAGCGCGTCGGCGTTCAGGTCGCCGAGCGCGACGCGCGCGCCCATCGCGGCCAGCTCGCTCGCGAGCAACGCGCCGAAGCCGCTCGCGGCGCCGGTGATCATCACGGCTTGCCCGGCATAGCTGTCGATCTTCATCGCGCGCTCAGATCGTCAGGCCGCCGTCGACGACGATGCACTCGCCGTTCGTGTAGCTCGCCGCGTCCGACACGAGATACAGCACCGTGCCGGCCATTTCGCGCGGCTCCGCATGGCGGCGCAGCGGAATCTTGCCCATCCAGGTCTCGTAGATCTCCTTGTCGGCGAACAGCGCGCCCGCGAACTTCGTCTTCGTGAGCCCCGGCAGCAACGCGTTCACGCGGATACCGAGCGGCCCGCATTCCTTCGCGAACGCCTTCGTCATGTTGACGACCGCGGCCTTCGTGATCGAGTAGATGCCCTGCCGGTCGCCCGGCTGCAGCGCGTTCACCGACGCCGTGTTGACGATCGCGCCGCCGCCGTGCGTCTTCATCAGCTTGCCGGCCTCGACCGACATGAAGAAGTAGCCGCGGATGTTCACGTCGACCGTCTTCTCGTACGCGGCGAGGTCGGTATCGAGGATGTGCCCGAAATACGGGTTCGCGGCCGCGTTGTTCACGAGGATGTCGAGACGGCCGTGCTTGCTGCGGACGTGCTCGAACGTCGCGGCGATATCCTCGAGCCGCCCGACGTGGCAGGCCAGCGCCTCGGCGCGGCCGCCTGCCGCGACGATCTCGTCGGCCACGGTCTGGCAGTCGTCGAGCTTGCGGCTCGACACGATCACGTGCGCGCCCTGCTCCGCGAGCAGTTTCGCGATTTCCTCGCCGATGCCGCGGCTCGCGCCCGTCACCAGCGCGATCTTGCCCGTCAGGTCGAACAGATTCGTTGCCATGTTGCTGTGCTCCTCCTTTGATATGGTGTCCTGCCGCTGCCCGGTGAAACCGGCCGCTTCAGCGATGCGCGTCGATCACGCCGACGGCCAGTTCGGCGAGCCGCCCGGCCATCGCGCCGACGCGCAGCGCCTGCTCGCTCGACGCATTGCCCTGCAGCGCGCGCGCCTTCACGCCCTGCGCGATCGACGCGAGCCGGAAGAAACTGAACGCGAGGTAGAAGTGCCAGTCGCGGATCGGCTCGATGCCGCGCAGTTCGCAATAGCGCGCGACGATCGCCGCTTCGTCCGGCACGCCGAGTTCGGCGCGATCCTGGCCCGCGAGCCCGCGCACCTGCCCGCCCGACGGCAGCCGCAGGCACATGCAGAGATACGCGAGATCGGCGAGCGGATTGCCGAGCGTCGACAGTTCCCAGTCGAGCACGGCCTGCACGCGGTAGCTGTCGCGCGCGAACATCAGGTTGTCGATCCGGAAATCGCCATGCACCAGCGTCGGCCGGCCCGTGTCCTCCGGGCACGCCTTCGGCAGCCAGTCGATCAGCGTTTCCATCGCGTCGAGGCGCTCGGTTTCCGCCGCGCGGTACTGCTTTGTCCACACGCCGATCTGGCGCTCGAAGTAATTGCCGGGGCGGCCGTAGTCGGCGAGGCCCACTGCCTCGACATCGACGTCGTGCAACGCGGCCATCGTCTGCAGCAACGCGTCGTAGCAGGCCGCGCGATCGGCCTTCGGCAGTTCCGGCAATGCGGGGTCCCAGAAGATCCGGCCGTCCTCGTAGCTCATCACATAGAACAGGCTGCCGATCACGTCGCGGTCTTCGCAGAGGTGATACGGATGCGCGACCGGCACCGCGGTGCCCGACAGCGCGGTGAGCACGCGGAATTCGCGGTCGACCGCGTGCGCGGACTTCAGCAGTTCGCCCGGCGGCTGGCGGCGCAGCACGTAGCGGCCGCTCTTCGCGTGCAGCAGGAAAGTCGGATTCGACTGGCCGCCGGCAAACTTCTCCAAGTCGACCGGGCCTTCGAAGCCCGGCACGTGCGCTTCCAGATAGCGCGTGAGGCGGGCTACGTCGAGTTGCTGGGTAGGGTTCGTCATCGTCGCGATCGTTCGTGGGTCAGCCGTAGGTTCGCAGCGCGTGTCGTTCGGGATCCTCCAGATGCGGGATGCCGTTGAACGACGCGAGGTGGAACGCCTCGGCGTTGAAGAAAAACTGCGAAAGACTGCTGTTGCGGATCTGCAGGTTCAGCGCGATCGCGCTCGATGGCGG
Source organism: Burkholderia sp. HI4860 (assembly GCF_002223045.2). Taxonomy (NCBI): domain Bacteria; kingdom Pseudomonadati; phylum Pseudomonadota; class Betaproteobacteria; order Burkholderiales; family Burkholderiaceae; genus Burkholderia; species Burkholderia sp. HI4860. The sequence goes on from NZ_NKFO02000001.1 coordinate 743,283, forward strand.
CGCGGCCAGCACCTGCTGCACGGTGACCGCGATCGGGCCGCCGGAACTCACCGCCAGCACGCGCTGGCCGCCGCCGTAGCGGATCGCCGCGCGGGCCTCGGCCACGCGCTGCTGGAAATGCGCCCAGGTCTCGGGGGCCGAATCGCCGAGCTTGTCTTCCGACCAGAGCTGCAGCACCTGCCGGAGCGCGCGGAAATGCTCTTTCATCGAGCCGGCCGCGAGGCGGGCGATGTCGGGGTAGTCGTGCGCGGCGGCCGCGAACAGGCCGTGGAAGTCGTATTCGTTCAGGCCCGGGTGGCGGTCGACCGGCGTGCCTTCGCGGCCCATCCCGCGCAGGATCGCGTCGACCGTCTGCGCGTGGCGGTTCAGCGTGCCGCAGATCACGCGGTCGAATGTGAGCGCTTGCTGCGCGAAGTATTCGCCGAGCCAGACGCCCTGCTGCTCGCCCGCCGCGGACAACCGGTCGTAGTCGTCCGTACCGAAGGACGCCTGCCCGTGCCGTACCAGAAAAAGTTCAGCCATCGCATGCCCGCCAGATCAGAAGGATTCAGCATAGGGGGCAGGGACGCATTTTTAAACTTTATTTTCTGAATCCTGGGGTATTCATTTCGTGAATCCATCCCGCGCCGGGCCTTGCCGCTGTTCGGCTCGCGCCGTCGCGGCACGCGCATTGCTCCCCTCACTCTCGGCGGGAGAACCGCGAAGTCCAATCCGTTCCAGGAGGGGTGCGATGCTCGGTACTATCCTTATCATCATTCTGATTCTCCTACTCATCGGTGCATTTCCTGCATGGCCCCACAGCCGAAGCTGGGGCTATTGGCCCTCGGGCTCCGTCGGGCTGGTCGTCGTCATTGTCGTGATACTGGTGCTGATGGGCCAGATCTGACGCAGCAGCGCGCCAGCCGGGCAGGCAGAGGCCCGTTTGAAACAATCGCTGCCGGCCATACCGGAACGTGCGCATACCCGCACCGGGATGGCCGGCAGGCGATTCACGGGCATGACGCGCATCGCATGCGATGCGTGTCAGCCCCGACGTCTGCCGGGCTGAAGCGCGGCCCGGTCACGCGGAATGCTTGCCGTCTGCGGCAAAAGCCGGCGTGCGCAGCACGATCTTGCCGATGTGGCGGCCGGAATCCATCAGCGTGTGCGCCGCGCTCGCGTCGCGCAGATCGAAGGTCTGGTAGACCTGCGGCTTCACCTTGCCCTGCCGGATCAGCGGCCACACGGCTTCCTCCAGCTCGCGGATGAGCTGCGCCTTCTCCGCGTAGGTACGCGAGCGCAGCGTCGAGCCGATGTGCGTGAGACGCTTGGTGAGCATCGGGAACAGGTCGAGCTCCTTCGCGGGCCCATTGATCACGCCGATCTGGACGATGCGGCCGTTCATCGCGGCCGCCGCGAAATTGCGTGCGACGTAGTCGCCGGCGATGATGTCGACGATCACGTCGACGCCCTTGCCGTCGGTGAAGCGCTTGACCGCATCGACGAAATCCTCGTTGCGGTATTCGATCGCGAGATCCGCGCCGAGCCGCAGGCTCGCGTCACGCTGCGCGTCCGAGCCCACCGTCGTGATGAGGGTCGACGCGCCGAACGCCTTCGCCAGCATCGTCGCGGTCGTGCCGATGCCCGACGCGCCGCCGTGAATCAGCACGCTGTCGCCGGCCGCGAACCCGCCGCGCTGGAACAGGTTCAGCCAGACCGTCATGAAGGTTTCGGGCAGCGCCGCGGCTTCCGTCATGTCGAGGCCGTCGGGAATCGCGAGCGTATTGCTCTCGTTCGCCACCGCGTATTCCGCGTAGCCGCCGCCCGGAATCAGCGCGCAGACTTCATCGCCGATCGCGAAGCGCGTGACGTCGCGGCCGACCGCGACGACTTCGCCGGCCACCTCGAGACCGGGAATGTCGGACGCGCCGGGCGGCGGGTCGTACAGCCCCTTGCGCTGGAATACATCGGGGCCGTTCACGCCGGCCGCATAAATGCGGATCAGCACTTCGTCGGGGCCCGGCGACGGCACGGGACGCGTGGTCGGCACGAGCACGTCGGGGCCGCCGGGACGCACGATTTCGATCGCCGTCATGCGGGCGGGCAGGGTTTTCACGTCATCAGTCACGATATGATCCTCAGCGTTCGTCGATGCGCGGCCGATTCGCGGAACCTCCTCGAATCGCGGCATCGCAATGGGTGTGAAGACAGTCTAGGGACGGTGCCGCGCGCGGGCACGCAGTGAATTGCCGAACGAGGAATGCAAAAATGCATCAGTCAGCACCATCGATGAACTGGGACGACGCACGCGTGTTCCTCGCGATTCATCGCGAACGCACGTTGCGCCGCGCGGCGCAAACGCTCGGGGTCGACCAGGCGACGGTCGGGCGCCGGCTCGCGCAACTCGAGCACATGCTCGGCGCCACGCTGTTCCTGCGCTCGTCGAAGGGCTACCTGACCACGCCGGTCGGCGCGCTGGCGCTGCGCGCCGCCGAGGCGATGGAGCAGCATGCGCACGAGCTCGTCCGGCTGACGCAGGGCGTCGACCGGCGGCTCGCCGGCGAGGTGAAGATCACGACGACCGATGCGCTCGCGATCGAATTCGTGATGCCGTCGATCGCGCGGCTGCATGCGAAGCATCCCGACGTATGCGTGTCGCTGAACACGTCGACGCAAATCCTGAACCTGGCGAAACGGGAGGCCGACATCGCGGTGCGCACCGTGCGGCCCGACAACCCCGATCTCGTCGCGCGCCGCCTCGCCCGCTGGGACATGGGCCTGTTCGCTTCGCACGACTATCTGCACCGGCATGGCGAGCCCGTGCGCGGCAGTGCGTTCGCGGGGCACGATCTGGTCGTCTACCAGCCGTATGTCGACGCGAGCCGCAAGCCGGCGATCGCCGGCGAGCCGATCGACGCAGGCCGCATCGTCGGGCGGATGAATTCGAGCCTGATGATGCGTGCCGCGCTGCGCTCGGGCCTCGGCATCGGCGAAGTACCGGTGCACATGGGCGAACGCGACGGCCTCGCCCGCATCTGGCCCGCGCAGACGCGGGAAGCGCCTTACGAGGTCTGGCTCGTCACGCACCGCGACCTGCGCCACACCGCGCGCATCCGCGCGACGATCGACGAGATCGTGTCCGCGTTCGACGCGCATCGGTAAGCGCGCCGCCGCGTACCACCGCCCGACCGCTGCTCGACAGCATTTCCCATGCGGTAGTATGGCGACTCGATGGAAACCCCGATGGACTCACACGTATGGCCCAGCCTGATCTCCCGCCCCCTTCCAGCGCCGGCCAGGACGCCCAGGCGCTCGTCCTCATCGCCGAAGACGAACCCGAGATCGCCGAGATCCTGACCGCCTATCTCGCGCGCGGCGGCCTGCGCACCGTGCACGCGGCCGACGGCCGCCGCGCGCTGGAACTGCACCTGCAGCTCAAGCCCGACCTCGTGCTGCTCGACGTGCAGATGCCGCACGTCGACGGCTGGAAGGTGCTCGCCGAGATCCGTCATCGCGGCGACACGCCCGTGATCATGCTGACCGCGCTCGACCAGGACATCGACAAGCTCACCGGCCTGCGCATCGGCGCCGACGACTACGTGGTGAAGCCGTTCAATCCCGCCGAAGTCGTCGCACGTGCGCAGGCGGTGCTGCGCCGTTCGATGGCCGGCTCCCGCCAGGAAGAGCAGCGCGTGCTGCGGGTCGCGCCGTTCGAGATCGATCTCGAACGCCACGAAGCCACGCTCGAAGTGGGCAGCGAACGGCACACGCTCGTGCTGACGCTCACCGAGTTCAAGCTGCTCGCGCAGCTCGCGCGCGCGCCGCGGCGCGTGTTCAGCCGCGCCGAGCTGATGGCCACCTGCCTGCCGGAAGGCGACGCGCTGGAGCGCACGGTGGACAGCCACGTCAGCAAGCTGCGCAAGAAGCTGGACGACCTCGGCGTGCAGGGCGTGCCCGTCAGCGTGCGCGGCGTCGGCTACAAGCTCTGGAGTTGACGTGAAGCTCGACGGCCTGAGCCGGCAGATCGCACTGACGATGGCCGGGATGGTGTTCGGCGTGACGCTGCTGATGGTGCTCACCGCCTCCGTCTTCTACTACGTCGCGTTCAACTACTGGCCCGCGCATTTCAACACGAAGGACTGGCTGCCGACCGCGCCGGAATGGCTGTGGCTGATCGCGACCACGTCGGTCGGCCTCGTGCTGTCGGTCGCGGTCGCCGTCAATCTCGCACGCCGCATCCTCGTGCCGCTCAACTCGGTTACTGACAGTATCCGCCGCGTCGCGCGCGGCGATCTCGGTGCGCGCGCCGTGGCAGGCGACCGCTCGCTGCACGAAGCCGCGCTGCTCGCCGACCACTTCAATGCGCTCGCCGACGAGCTGCAACGCGTGACCAACGAACAGGCGATCTGGAATGCCGCGATCGCGCACGAGCTGCGCACGCCCGTCACGGTGCTGCGCGGGCGCCTGCAAGGGCTCGCCGAGGGCGTGTTCAAGCCCGACGAAGCGCAGTTCCGCAGCCTGCTCACGCAAGTCGAAGGGTTGACGCGGCTGATCGAGGATCTGCGCGTGGTCAGCCTCGCGGATGGCGGCCATTTGAGCATCGAGATCCGCGACGCCGACCTTGCCGCCGACGTGCGCGCCGTGGTCGACGTGTTCGCCCATGCGCTGCAGGCCGCCGGCCAGCATCCGGTGCTCGATCTCGACCCGCGGCGCATGCGCTGCGACCCGGTGCGGATTCGTCAGGCGCTGCTCGCGCTGCTGGAAAACGCACGCCGCCACGCGGTGCCCGGCACGATCCGGATCCAGACGCGCATCGAAGCAGGGATGTGCCGGCTGCGCGTCGAGGACGACGGCCCCGGCATCCCGGCCGATTTCGCGCCGCACGTGTTCAAGGCGTTTCGGCGCGTCGACGAGTCGCAGCCCGGCGGCAGCGGCCTCGGGCTCGCCGTCGTCGCGGCGATCGCCCATGCGCACCACGGCGAAGCCGTCTGCGTGCCGACCGGCGCGGGCGGCACGCGGTTCGAAGTGCAGTGGCCCGACAACCTCGTGCCGGCGCCGGAAGACGCGCGCTTTCCGGCCTAGCAAATAGACCTGACATCCACCGGGGTCCATCAAGGACCACAAAAACCCTTGAAACCCGCATGGATACAGGTCTTTTCCTATCGAGCCCTACCGAAGCACACCGAAAGCCGTCTGGTTTTATGTCCAAGTAACGATTTTGGCCTGAGCCATCCTCTACTTGGACATCCGAAGGAAAAAAGTGGCACTCGCCGACACCGCCCTGAAGGCACTCGCCCAGGGACAAGACCCATACCGTCAGCGATGATCGCGGCCTGTATCTGGAGGTATTTCCAACAGGCGGCATGGTCTAGCGCTACCGCTACAGACTGACCGGCAAATACGAACAGCTCACGCGGGGCAAGTACCCAGCGCTTACCCTCAAGAACACAGGGCTCATGCGCGATGGCACATCGCAAATGGCAACAGTTGGCGAGTCGCCCGCCCAGAAGAAACAGCGCGCCAAGGTGCGTGGTCTGCTCAAACGCATGCTCGACTATGCAGTGACATGCAGGCTGATCTCGGCCACCCCGGTAATGGCGTTACCGATGCGACACGTCTACAAGGCCGTCGCGCGTGAACGTGCATTGCCGGCCGAGGACATCAAGCAGTGCCTCCAAGTCGTTCACCTGTCCAACGTGCGCCGTCAGTTCAAGATCCGTTTGCCGCGCCGCATCAGCGGCCGCGCTGAAGGTCCGCCTACGGCCGGCGCCGTCCAACCCATCAGCGCCTCATGGCGATCCCGCGCGTAACGCTGCCGTGTTCATGCATCTTGCTCAAGCCGGCTAGCTGGAACGCCAGGTCGAGGACTCGCGGCTGCGCGGTCGTGGAGATCGACTCGGAGCGCTCACACCCGCCCTTGGTTCGACTCAACGTGGGCCAATGAGGAAAACTGACGTTCGGATGCAATCGAACGTCAGCGTACTCATGTCGAAAGCAATATTCATAAAATAACGAACAACAACAAAAATCAATCTTCGTACTAAAAGCAGACGTATTCGATATTTTTTCAGACGCATCCCATATTCAAGCGCCCATCAAATGTGAAAACTTATATCCGCAATACCCGCCAAAACGACTTGCACTCAGAAATCCAGTTGACGGCGGCTGCGGAGATTTTTATAAAGAATTGGAGTTTTCTCGATGAGCATGCGCGCAAACATAAACGGAAAATCTCAGATCGTAGTTGGAGATCTTACGACCCATGGAGGAGTCGTCATCTCCGGAAGCCCTTTCCATACTTGGAATGACGTCCCCATAGTGCGGGTTGGTGACATTGTTACATGCCCAAAATGTTCACCTCATATCTTCAAGGTCGCCCAAGGGGTAGCAAGCTTCACCGACAATGAGCTACCGGTGGCTACAGAAGACCACTTAACAACCTGCGGTGCAAAGCTCATCGCACGCGCCGCTCCTGCAAGCCTCGTAATTGCCCATACTGCCTTTGCAAGCGGTTCGGGCTACGACGAACAATTCATCTTGCACGATCTGGACGGCAATGCAATTCCGGATATGCCATATAAAATTACCACAGCAGACGGCGCAGTTATTCGCGGGATCACTGATATAAACGGACGCACCGACCGCGTGATTTCTGCTGATACATTAGGAATTTCTATCGAACCCGATATGGATCATATACTCATCAACCATAACGAGGACTAACGATGGCAAATCCAGCCTGGCGAGGCGACGCCTCCACAAATACCGCCCCGCTAAGTGCCAGCAGAATCAGTGCAGACGTAATTCGATATATCAACAAAGTTGATTCCGACAGCGGCTGGTTACTTGTCGGGAGTGAGGATCTTCCACGTCTTCAGTGGAAATCACTTTTCAAATGTTGCAAAGTTATGCTCATCGGAAGCAAGAACGGCCGAACTTACTTCAAAGTGCTTGAGGGAGAATCGAAAGGACAAGTATCATTCTTGTCTGATGATAACGCGAATGAATATCTGGGAAAAACAGCTCCCAAGCAGCAGCCTGTCGAGTTGGTTGTGACCTATGGACACTTTGACCCAGGATGGTTCTCAAAGTCTCGAAATCAGCAGCTGCAACAGCAATTAGCACGCGGAGTTCTCGGTAGCATTCATTTTGAGGTCGCAATGAACACCAGTTGGAACGGCGACTTCTATCCTATTCCGCCAGGGACATACTCGATTTTGTTGCCTGATTTTCCTCACAAGAAAGACTACACCAATCAGTACAAGACTGAATACTCAAGACTGTCCCACCACCAAGTGTGGTTTCCAATTTCGTATGGCAACAATAGTCGATACGTTCACGTGGGCAATGTGTCTGAAGGTTGCGCGACTGTCTTGAGCTTAAGCAGCTGGTCTTCAATTCACGAAATGCTCGTTAGCCACCGTAGCGCGGACGGCAACGGCGTGGGTACACTGATTGTCAAAGGCAAACCCGAAAGGAATCGGTAATGATCAAAAGGTCAGTGCGCTTTGCTTGCTCACTTTTGCTTTCCTCTGTGCCCTTCCACGCCCATGCTTTCGAGGCAGATTTAAATGGGGACGTGGTTATTGATTGGCGGGATTTTCGAAATACAGCAATAAACTACAAGAGGAAAATCAATTTGACAGCCAATATTGAACAGGCAACCAAGGCAGAGGAGAGGGGAAGGAAATACTTCCTCGAAGGTCGTTACGAACACGCCTACTTTCTTGGCTATCAGGATGCTATCGGCTACATTCCGAGGCCGGAGTATTTTTTTATAGTCGGCGACATAAGACTAAGAACTACGCTGTCACTCCATAGCGACTCTCCGCATGCGCCGCCTGGGTATAAGGCGTGCTGGGACAAATATCAGCTTGCGACGGATGTAAGTAGAGATTTGGAACCTTCATTTCAAATGGGATTTGGCTTGGCGGATGAGCTGAATCTATCGAAGACCAAGGATTCAAAAATATACAAAAAAGCCATGGCCAATGCATCTTGCCTTGCTCGATTGACGAATAAATATTTAGAGCAGATGGGGCCCCAGTGCGTACCTATTGAGGAAGTAAAAGCATGCCTTGGAAGTCCGCTCCTGCTTCTTTATCACTAAGGGCTGGCAGGTTCACTCGTATCGTTTTTCACGGCCCGTCACCATCCCACATACACCGCCGTAATCTGCGTCCTTTCGTGTCCAAGTTCGCGGCTGATGGTCCGCCGTACTTGGGTATCCACGGATCACGCTTCTCCGTGGCATCAGGCATCTCCATTGTTATCCATGGTCGTCCACGAAGCGCTAGGACATGAATCTATGCCCAGGTTTATGTCCACGCGTCTAAAGCGACGTCGGGAAATCGCTTTAAATGCAATAGGGTAGGCGGCTTTCTCTTGCTTCTACATCAAGACGCCATCCGCCTTTACACCATCACGCGCCCGGTTCGCGCCCGACCTGTTCGAGCGGCGGGCTGAACCCGAGCACCGTGTACTCCCGCACGGACACCGTTCCTTTCCCGGCCGCGCCCTGTACGACAACCGCGCGCACCGCACCGTCGCGGTCGAATTGCAGGCGGGTGCCGAGGGTCGCGTTGCGCAGCGCCTCCAGTTCCTCGATCCGCGCGATCGCCAACTTGCGCACCGCGCCGGACACGTACACCGGCAGGAACACCAGCGCGATGAAGATCGACACCGCGTCCTTCGACGCGGTATCCAGCACCGGCTGACCCGACATCACGAGCGACAGCGAGGTTGCCGCGACGAAGATCGCGAGCACGGTCGCGCCCACGCCGAGCGACGAGAACCGTTCGGCCGCCTTCTTCATGCGCGCCTTCACGAGCGCGCGCGTGGTCGCGGCGGGCACCAGCCATTCGCGCTGCGCGCCGTGGTATCCGGCGAAGCCGAGGAACAGCGTCGCGACGGCGCTGATGCCGATGGCGGTGTACAGCGCGTCGAACAGCACGCAGACGAATTCGAGCACGAACACGATCACCGGCGGCCACAGCAGCAGACGGAACGAATAGCCGTCGCGGCCGTGCCCGCGGATCCACCATTTCACCGGCGGCAGCTCCCAGAAGCGGCTCTCGCGGCGGAGTGAAAGTTCTTCGTCGTCGGTCAATTCTTCACCTGTGGTGCTCCGTTGCGTCGGGTACGGCTGATGCGGATGATGCGGCTGATGCCGCTGAAACGGGAATGAATACCTGGGGTTATCGATTGATCCCAAAGATTCATTAGACAGTGTCTCCGCCGCCGCGCGATGCTGGCCCGGCCAGTGAACGCGGCGTCATTGTCACGCCGCGCACGAGAATGGAGTGAGACACATGCCTAACGACCCCCGTCAACGGCGCCACACGCTGTGGCTGCTGTGCGCGCTTTCGTTCATCCTCTACGTCGACCGCGTCAACCTCGCGACCGCGGCCGGCGCGATCAAGGCCGAACTCGGCCTGTCGAATACCGAACTTGGCGTCGCATTCTCCGCGTTCGCGTATTCGTATGCAATCTGCCAGATCGGCGGCGGCTGGATCGCCGACCGGTTCGGCGCCCGCATCACGCTGATCGGCTGCGGGCTGATCTGGGTCGTCTCCACCTTCACCACCGGGCTCGTGCACAGCCTCGGGCTGCTGTTCGCCGCGCGGCTGCTGCTCGGCATCGGCGAAGGCGCGACGCTGCCTGCCCAGGCCCGCGCGATCACCCACTGGTTTCCGCGCGAGCGGCGCGGCGTCGTGCAGGGCTTCACGCATTCGTTCTCGCGGCTCGGCAACGCGGTCACGCCGCCGATCGTCGCCGCGCTGATGACCTGGCTGTCGTGGCGCGCGGCGTTCTTCGTGATCGGCGCGGTCACGCTGGTGTGGCTCGCGTGGTGGATCGTCGGCTTCCGCGAGCATCCGGTCGGCGACGAAATCGGCCACGGCCGCACGCGCACCGCCCGCCCCGCGCCGCTCGCCGGCCCGACGCCGTGGGGGCCGCTGTTCCGCCGGATGGCACCGACCATCTTCGTCTACTTCTGCTACGGCTGGACCGCGTGGCTGTTCTTCACGTGGCTGCCGACGTTCTTCCTGAACGGCCAGGGCCTGAACCTGAAGTCGACCGCGCTGTTCGCATCCGGCGTGTTCTTCGCGGGCGTGGTCGGCGACACGCTCGGCGGCTGGCTGTGCGACCGGATCTACCGGAAGACCGGCAACCTCGCGCTGTCGCGCCAGAGCGTGATCGTCGCGAGCTTCGTCGGCGCGCTCGTGTGCCTGCTGCCGCTCGCGGTCGTGCATTCGACGGCCGGCGTCGCGCTGTGCCTGTCGGGGTCGTTCCTGTGCCTCGAACTGACGATCGGGCCGATCTGGGCGGTGCCGAGCGACATCGCGCCGACCCACGCCGGCATCGCGAGCGGGATGATGAACGCGGGCTCCGCGATCTCGGGGATCCTGTCGCCGATCCTGTTCGGCTACCTCGTCGATCGCACCGGGAGCTGGACGGTGCCGTTCATCGGCTCGGTCGCGATGCTGCTGATCGGCATCGTCGCCGCGCTGCGGATTCGCCCTGATCGCTCGTTGGCGGAATCGATGCCGGCGCTCGTTGACGCGCCAGCGGCGCCGTCGGCGCGCTGAGGCGGTTTGCTTCGGGGTCGTCTGCCTTATCCGTCTCGTTGACGGCGCTATCGCGCTTCACTACGTTCCGCGATGGTGGTGCGTGACCGGCTCGACTTGCTCGGCTTGCTCGGCTTGCTCGGTTAGCTCGGTTAGCTCGGTTAGCTCGGTTAGCTCGGTTAGCTCGGCTAATCCGGCTGGTTCGGCTGGTTCGGCTGGTTCGGCTGATCCGGCTGGCTCGGCTGGCTCGGCTGGCTCGGCTGGCTCGGCTGGCTCGGCTGGCTCGGCTGACTCGGCTGGCCGGGGTAGCGCGGCTGACCAGGTTGACTCGGCCGGCTCGGCTGATTCGGCCTGCTCGGCAGATTCGGCCACCGCGGTTGATTCGGCCACCTCGGCCGGCGCGGCTGGCTCGGCCGCCTCGGCTGGCAAACCGCCCCATCAAGCGCCGCCATCATCTCCGCCCCCTTCGCGGTGAAACAGCGCAAGAAACTGCTGCGCGGGAATGCTCAGCGGCCGGTCGCGCCGCACGAGGCTGCCGTACGACGGCAGCTTCTGTTCGAGCGTGTAATCGACGATCGCGACGAGCCCGTGCTCCGCGTTGCGCTGCGCCACCGTCAGCGGGATCACGCCGAGCATGGTCGAACGGTCGACGAGGTTCATCGTGGTCAGGATCGACCCCGTTTCGACCAGCCCGCGCGGCATCGGCTGATGCCGCGCATTGAACTCGCGCTCGACGACCTCGCGCGCCGGGCTGCCGGCCGGCTGCAGGATCCACGTGTAATCGAGCAGCGCGTCGAACGCCACGGGCCCCGCCCCCGCGAGCGGATGGTCGCGGCCCGCGATGATCGCGAGCGCCTCGTCGTCCACCACGCGGAAATCGCAATCGGTCCCGACGTGCCGCCCGATCACCACTTCGAGCACGCCTTCGCGCAGCTGCGGCATCAGCCGGTCGCTCGTATCCACCGCGATGTCGATCGCCAGCAGCGGGTAACGCGCCTTCAACTGCACCAGCGCCTCGGTGAGCCGCCCCGGCGACGCCGCCATGATGCTGCCGATCGCCAGCCGCCCCGCGCTGCCGAGCTGGAGCTCGCCAAGCTCGCGGTTCAACGCCTCCACGCTGCCGCGGATCCCGCGGAAATAGCCGAGCACGCGCTCGCCGGCCGGATTCAGCACGAGGCCGCGCCCGACGCGATCGAACAGCCGCTGGCCGAGCGCGCTCTCCAGCTCGGCCAGCATCTTCGTCGCGGCCGGCTGCGTGAGGCCCATCTGGTCGGCCGCCGCGCGCAGCGTCGAGCATTCGTCCACGGCCAGCAGCAGCGCGATCTGCCGCATGCGCAGCCGGTTCAGCAGCTGCGGCGTCGAGTCTCGTCGGTCGATCGAGCCCATCTTTGATTACTCCAGGTTATCGATTCATCAAGAGTTTTCAATTTACCGACTCATTCCGTCTACCTAGCATCAACCCCATAGACAAACGGCCAAGCGCCGCCACCGGAGACACCGCATGAACACCCCCTCGCCCGCCACGCCCCTGCCCGTCGTCGCGCTGACGCTCGGCGACCCCGCCGGCATCGGCGCCGAACTGATCGCGAAACTGCTCGCCCGCCCCGACGCCACCGCCCGCGCGAATCTCGTGCTGATCGGCGATCGCTGGCTGTGGGAAGCCGGCCAGCGCGTCGCGGGCGTGACGGTCGACGTCGAACCCGTCGCGTCGCTCACCGCTGCGCGCGGCCGGCCGTCGACCGAACGCGCCGCGTTCGTCGCCGTCGACACGATCGACCCGGCCGACGTCACGGTCGGGCAACCCGGCGCGGCCGGCGGCCGCTCGACGCTGACCGTGCTCGACCTGTGCCTCGACGCCGCGCTCGCCGGCGACATCGACGCGATCTGCTTCGCGCCGCTGAACAAGTACGCGATGAAGCTCGGCGGGCTGAAGCACGAGGACGAGCTGCACCACTTCGCCGAAGCGCTCGGCGTGACCGGCTACTTCTGCGAATTCAACACGCTTGGCGAGCTGTGGACCGCGCGCATCTCGTCGCACATTCCGCTGAAGGATGCGCCGGGCTACCTGAGCATCGAGCGGATCGAACAGGCATCCGAACTGATCTACCGGTCGCTGCTCGCGAACGGCGTCGCCGCGCCGAAGGTGGCGATCGCCGCGTTCAACCCGCACGGCGGCGACGGCGGCAGCTGCGGCCGCGAGGAAGTCGACATCATCGAGCCGGCCGTGCGCCGGCTGCAGTCGCGCGACTGGCCGACCGACGCGCCGTTCCACGGCCCGTTCCCAGCCGACACGATCTTCCTGAAGGCGCAGGCCGGCGACTACCAGGCGATCGTCACGATGTACCACGACCAGGGGCAGATCGCGATCAAGCTGCTCGGCTTCTCGCGCGGCGTGACCGTGCAGGGCGGGCTGCCCGTGCCGATCACGACGCCCGCGCACGGCACCGCCTACGACATCGCGGGCCGCGGCACGGCCGACGTCGGCGCGACCTGGCAGGCGCTGCAGATCGCCTGCCGGATGGGCGCCGCGCGCCGCGCACAGCCCGTTTCCGCGTGACCCGAGGGCCCCGCCGGCCGACCGCTTTCCAACACGACAACATCACACCGAACTCCGGAGACACCCGATGAAGATCCGATCCGTGCGCGCCCGCGTATTCCAGTGGAAAGGCAAGACCGTGCCGCCCCAGGGCAACTTCTGCTCGAACGCGATGGACCTGCTGTACGCGCCGCAGGAAACGATGAGCACGTTCCGCTTCCACTCGTGGACGGTCGTCGAAGTCGAGACCGACGACGGCATCGTCGGCCTCGGCAACGTCGCGCTCGCGCCGCATGTCGCGAAGGTGATCATCGACCAGTACCTCGCGCCGCTCGTGATCGGCCAGGACCCGTGGGACTACGAATACCTGAACCAGCGGATGTACCGCGCGACCCACGCGTGGGGCCGCAAGGGCATCGGCATGGCGGCGATCTCGGCGGTCGACATCGCGATCTGGGACATCCTCGGCAAGAGCGTCGGCAAGCCCGTGTTCAAGCTGCTCGGCGGCCGCACCAAGGAAAAGATCCCCTGCTACTACTCGAAGCTCTACCGCACCGACCTGAAGGAAATGCAGGACGAAGCGCAGCGCTACCTGAAGGAAGGCTTCCGCGCGTTCAAGATGCGCTTCGGCTATGGGCCCGCGCACGGGCAGCAGGGCGTGACCGAGAACCTGAAGTCGGTCGCGGCGATCCGCGAGGTGATCGGCTACGACAACGACCTGATGCTCGAGTGCTATATGGGCTGGAACCTCGAATACGCGAAGCGCATCCTGCCGAAGCTCGAGAAATACCAGCCGCGCTGGCTGGAAGAACCGGTGATCGCCGACGACATCGACGGCTACGCGGAGCTGAACCAGCTCACGCGCATCCCGATCTCCGGCGGCGAGCACGAGTTCTCGCTGTACGGCTTCAAGCAGCTGCTCGATCGCAAGGCCGTGTCGGTCGTCCAGTACGACACGAACCGCGTCGGCGGGATCACGATGGCGCACAAGATCAACGCGCTGTGCGAGGCGTACAGCGTGCCGGTGATCCCGCATGCGGGCCAGATGCACAACTATCACCTGACGATGAGCACGCTCGCGTCGCCGATGAGCGAGTACTTCCCGATGTTCGACGTCGAGGTCGGCAACGAGCTGTTCTATTACATCTTCGACGGCGAGCCGGTGGCCGAGAACGGCTTCGTGCAACTGCGCGACGACGTGCCGGGTCTCGGCCTCACGCTGAAGACCGAATTCCTCGACCAGTTCGACATCGTCGAGTGAGGCCCGCCATGCACGCACGCTACCAGGGCGTCTTTCCGGTCGTGCCGACGATCTTCGACGCGACCGGCGCGCTCGATCTCGACGGCCAGCGCCGCTGCCTCGAGTTCATGATCGATGCCGGCTCGCACGGCCTCTGCATCCACGCGAACTACTCCGAGCAGTTCGCGCTCGGCGACGACGAACGCGACCTGATCACGCGCGCCACGCTCGAGCACGTCGCGGGCCGTGTGCCGGTGATCGTCACGACGTCGCACTTCAGCGCGCGGATCTGCGCGGAACGTAACCGGCACGCGCAGGCACTCGGCGCGGCGATGGTGATGGTGATGCCGCCGTATCACGGCGCGACGTTCCGCGTGCCGGAGGCACAGGTGCGCGCGTTCTTCCGCGAAGTCACCGACGGCCTCGACATTCCGCTGATGATCCAGGACGCGCCCGCGAGCGGCGTCGCGCTGTCCGCGCCGTTTCTTGCATCGCTCGCCCGCGAGATCGACGCGGTGTCGTACTTCAAGATCGAGACGGCCGGCGCCGCGTCGAAGCTGCGCGAGCTGATCGCGCTCGGCGGCGATGCGATCGAGGGGCCGTGGGACGGCGAGGAGGGCATCACGCTGCTCGCCGATCTCGATGCCGGCGCGACCGGCGCGATGACGGGCGGCGGCTATCCGGACGGGATTCGCCACATCACCGACGCGCATTTCGCCGGCCGCCGCGACGAAGCCGTCGCGCAGTACGCGCGCTGGCTGCCGCTGATCAACTACGAGAACCGTCAGTCGGGATTCCTGACCGCGAAGGCGCTGATGCGCGAAGGCCGCGTGATCGCGTGCGACGCGCCGCGCTCACCGTGGCCCGCGCTGCATCCGCAGGTGCGCGCCGGCTTGCTCGACGCGGCGCGGCGGCTCGATCCGCTCGTGTTGCGCTGGGGGCGCTAGGCGCGAGGCACCCTGCATCGGTTCACCCGTGCAACGCCGCAGGGCGTTGCGCACCGGCGCGTCACGGCGTGACAGCGGTCCATCAGAAGACCGCCGCCGCCCACCACCAAGACTGGAGACACCATGACCCTGTTGAACCCGGCCACCCCGGCCTACGAAGCCGGCGAAGCCATTCCGCGCCGCCGCTGGCTGCGCGTGATTCCGCCGCTGCTGCTCGCCTGCATCATTTCGTACATGGACCGCGTGAACATCGCGTTCGCGATGCCCGGCGGAATGAACGCCGATCTCGGCATGGACGCGACGATGGCCGGCCTCGCCGGCGGCATCTTCTTCTTCGGCTACCTGTTCCTGCAGATTCCCGGCGGCCGGCGCGCGGCGCTCGGCAGCGGCAAGACCTTCATCGCGTGGTCGCTCGTGAGCTGGGCCGTGCTGTCGGTGCTGACCGGGCTCGTCACCCATACGTGGCAACTGCTGACGCTGCGCTTCCTGCTCGGCGTGGCCGAGGGCGGGATGCTGCCCGTCGTGCTGACGATGGTCAGCCACTGGTTTCCCGACCGCGAACGCGGCCGTGCGAATGCGATGGTCATCATGTTCGTGCCGCTCGCCGGCATGATCACCGCGCCGCTGTCCGGCTTCATCCTCGCCGCGTACGACTGGCATCACCTGTTCTTCAGTGCGGGTGCGCTGTCGCTGCTGTGCCTCGTCGTGTGGCTGATGTTCGCCGACGACGGCCCGGAGACCGCACGCTGGGTGTCGCCGCGCGAGAAGGCCTACATCCTCGACGCGTTGCGCGAAGAGCAGGAGCGCAAGCGCGCGGCCGGCACGCCGGCGGCCGCGTCGTTCGGCGAGCTGCTGCGCAACCCGACGATCTGGCTGCTGATCGCCATCAACTTCTGCTACCAGGTGGGCATCTACGGCTATACGATGTGGTTGCCCACCCTGCTGAAAAACCTCACGCACACCGGGATGGGCAAGATCGGCCTGCTCGCGATGCTCCCGTACGTCGCGATGGTGATCGGCATGTTCGTCACGTCGTATTTGTCTGACCGAACCGGCAAGCGCCGCCTGTTCGTGCTGCTGCCGCTCGTCGGCTTCGCCGCGTGCCTGGCGCTGTCGGTACTCACGCATGCGTCGATGGCCGTATCGTTCGCGTTCCTGATCGGCTGCGGCTTCTTCCTGCAGGCGGCCGCCGGCGTGTTCTGGGCGATTCCGCCGAAGCTCTGCAGCGTCGAGACGGCCGGCAGCGCGCGCGGCCTGATCAACGCGCTCGGCAATCTCGGCGGCTTCTGCGGCCCGTATGCGGTCGGCGTGCTGACCCAGCACGTGAGCGCGGCGGCCGGCGTGTACAGCCTCGCGATCACGCTCGCGGTAGCCGGCCTGCTCGCGCTGACGCTGCCGAAACGCTGCGAGGACTGACACCGGATACACGAATACGCAGGCTTGCTGACGAATTGACGGAGCCCCACCATGAACGACATCCTGTTGCTGGTGCAGAAATGCGCCCACACCTTCAGCTTCTACGACCTCGACACGAAAACCGCGCTCACGCACGTCGTGCTGCCGAACTTCCCGCACGAGTTCACCGTCGACGTGAACGAGCGCTTTGCGTACGTCGGCATCTTCGGGATCGAGACCGCGTGGTCGCGCGGCCATGAAGGCGATCACCGGATCGCGGAGATCGATCTCGTCGAACGCACGCACACGCGCATGCTCGACCTGTGGCCGTACTACCGGCCGCACGGGATGGCGAGCGATCGCGACGGCCGGCTGTACGCGATGAGCGAGGCGCACGACATGCTGCTCGTGTTCGACGAGCCGACCAAACAGCCCGTGCCGAACATGGCCGTGCCGTCCGGCGGCGTGAAGACGCACCTCGTTACGCTCACGCGCGATGCGAGCCGCGCGTACGGCGTGCACCTGCTGTCGAATACGGTCACGCAATTCCATCCGCGCGACGCGACGGTCGCGCCGCGCGCGGTGATGCCCGGCCCGCGTCCCGAAGGCAACGCGCTGTCGAGCGACGAACGCACGCTGTTCGTCGCGAATCGCGGCGACGACACGCTGGTCGAAATCGACACCGACACGATGACCTGCGGCCGCCGTGTGAAGACGCGCAGCGATCCGAACCGCATCTACCGCACGAGCGCGCCCGACGGCCGCGACCTGCTGCTGCTGACCAATTCGGGCGAGCGGTCGATTTCGGTGTTCGATGCGCGGCAGCTCGAGGAGATCGAACGCATCGCGCTGCCGGCGAACCCGACCGCGCTGTCGTTCCATCCGTCGCGGCGCGTCGCGTACGTGTCGTTCCAGGACGACTACGTGCGCGAGCTCGACCTCGATACGTGGCGTTTCGTCGGTGCATTGGCGACGCTGCGCGAGCCCGATGCGTCGTACGTGCTCGCCGGGGCACGCTGACATGCGCGACGCGTCGCCGCTTGACGGCATGCCGGATGCGCTCGTCGATGCGCATCACCACCTGTGGCGGCTCGATGCCGGTGCCCACTATCCGTGGCTGCAGGACGACTACGATCCGGCGCGCTTCATGTTCGGTGATTACACGGCGCTGTGCCGCGATTTCGGGGTGAGCGAACTCCGGCACGCGGCGCGGGGCGTGTCGATCGTCGCGAGCGTGCACGTCGAGGCCGAACGTGCGCGTGATGAGGCGCTGGCGGAAACGCGCTGGCTGCACGAGGTCGCGGCGTCGCACGGGTTGCCGTCGGCGGTCGTCGCGTGGGTCGACCTGCTCGCGAGTGATGCGGACGAGCGGCTTGCCGAGCAGGCCGCGTGGCCACGCGTGCGCGGCGTGCGCTTCAAGCCGCGCACTGCGGCTGCGCCGGATGCGTCCGTCGACGGGCCGGGCACGCTGCGCGATCCGCGCTGGCCGGCCGCGCTGGCACGCCTCGCCGCGCATGGCCTGAGCTGGGATCTGCGCGTGCCGTTCTGGCATCTCGGCGAGGCGGCTTCGATGCTCGCCGATGCACCGGATGTCGACGTCGTGCTCGAACATGCGGGGCTGCCGTGGGATCGCTCGGATGCGGGGCTCGCACATTGGCGGCGCGGCATGGAGGCGCTTGCCGCGTCGCCGCGCGTGGTCGTGAAGATCTCCGAACTCGGCTTGCGCGATGCAGCGTGGAACGAAGCGGACAACGCACGAATCATCCGCGACACGATCGCGATCTTCGGCGCGCAGCGCTGCCTGTTCGCCAGCAACTTTCCGGTGGCCGGGCTGCGCGTGTCGTATCCGGCGCTGCTGCGCACGTTCGCTCGCGCGATGACGCACCTCGACGACGCCGCGCGCCGCGCGATCTGGCATGACAACGCGCTGCGGGTGTACCGGATCGCACTCGACATTCCGCACGGGCCGGCGCGCGGATGAAGCTGCGCGCGCGATAAATGCACGGGCTCAAGCGCAATAAACAGGTAGGTAGAAAAATTTCGCGTGGCGTAATTGCGTTTCCGCCAGTGAAAAGGCCCGGTCAGTACATCGACCGGCCCTGCGATATACGATCACTGCCCCGCTGCAGCCTCTATCGCGTCCGTGTCCCACTTCCCACGTCGCGTTGCCTCGGCCAGCATCCCCAAGGTCAGCGGCCGCCGTTCCGGGTGCCGGAGGCGCTTGACGAACAGCCCGATAATTGACGACAGCAGTTCCTGACCTTCGGGGCCAAAATAGCGCCGGTACGGGAATCCCTGGGCGTCGACGCCGAATGTCTCTGCCCACCTGTCGATGAACTCCACCCCATCGAGACCCGTGACGCCGAGATCCTGCTCAAGCCGGGATTCCGGCTGCAGGTTCAGCTTACCGCCGAGCAGTGGCCGACCGAGTTCTTCGCGTGTGAAGGCTTCGAGGCGTTCCCAGGTATCGTCTTTCATGGTTCAGAGCACCCGGTCCTCGGGCTTTACGACTCGGTTGTAGGTCGACACGGTGTTGCGCATGATCAGATAGGCGTCGCGAGCCAGGAACACCTCGCCCACGACGGGGATCGCCCGACCGACCCACGCGCCGAGGCGGCGAGTGAAGGCGATCCGAATACCGGACAAGCCGACACCCATGATCATCGGCAGGCGAAACGGCAACGTTTGAGGAAACAACTTCCGAGCTGCAAGGGAGGCGACGGACGTGCCCGGCGTAGCGCCGGCGAACTTGCCAGGGACCGGGACGTCAGCCTGACCGAGAAGCATCGCTGACGCAGCGGCGAGATCGTCCAGGCCGAGTTGCTTGCGTGTCTCGTCGAACGCTACCAGGGCGAAGACGTCGACGGGCCGCAAATCCTGCCAGGTGCCGTACGTGTACCTGTTTTCACTCATTCATTTTTCTCCTGATCCAGCAAGAGCGCTGCTCTCTCAGCGGGTGCCCCCTGCGAAGGCGCTACTTTACCGCATCGCCTGGCACAGCCTGACCAGCCGGGTTCCCCACCCACCACCACATTTTGTGCATTGCACGACCAACCTTGAGCAAAAAGTATCGGTTGGCGTTTTCTTTTGATGTGGTGATCGCATCGCCCCCGTCACACCATTGTTCCTGCCGTCATCGACGGCATTCGAACAAGCAGAATCAAGGAGACACGGGTGAACAAGATGCGAATCGTCGCAGCCGGCGTGCTGCTCGGCGCCTGTCTGCCGGGCGTCGCGGCCGCGCAGGTCTGCAAGGTGCCGACCCTTCGGGTGCTCGCGCAGAAGAGTCTCGGCCTGTCGGTGATGGAGAAGTCGCTGGCCGACTACGAGAAGAAGAGCGGCACCAAGGTCGAGATCAGCTATTTCGGCGAGAACGACCGCCGCGCGAAATCGCGGCTCGACGCGTCGACCGGCGCGGGTTCCTACCAGATCTACTACGTCGACGAGGCGAACGTCGCCGAATTCGCGTCGGCCAACTGGATCGTGCCGCTCCTCAAGTACTACCCGAAGGAATACGACTACGACGACTTCCTGCCCGGCCGCCGCGCGGTCGCGAGCTACAACGGCGTTGCGTACTTCGCGCCGCTGATCGGCGGCGGCGACTTCCTGTTCTACCGCCGCGACCTGCTCGACGCCGCCCACATCCCGGTGCCGAAGACGCTCGACCAGCTCGTCGCCGCGATCAAGAAGCTCAACGCGCCACCGAAACTGTACGGCTGGGTCGCACGCGGCCAGCGCGGCTCGGGGATGAACGTGTGGCGCTGGTCGCCGTTCATGCTCGGGAT
The DNA here is from genome assembly GCF_002223045.2 of Burkholderia sp. HI4860. Classification (NCBI taxonomy): domain Bacteria; kingdom Pseudomonadati; phylum Pseudomonadota; class Betaproteobacteria; order Burkholderiales; family Burkholderiaceae; genus Burkholderia; species Burkholderia sp. HI4860. Next base: position 763,733 of record NZ_NKFO02000001.1, read on the forward strand.
GGGCGGTGCGTGGACCGACAAGGGCGGCCAGCCCGCGTTCAACTCGCCGGCCGCCGTGAAGGCCACGCAGCTCTACAGCGACCTGTTCAAGTACGCGCCGCCGGGCTCCGCGACCTACGACTGGAGCAACGCGCTCGAAGCGTTCCGCTCGGGCAAGGTCGCGTTCATGATCGAATCGACGCCGTTCGCCGACTGGATGGAGGATGCGAGCAAGTCGAGCGTGGCCGGCAAGGTCGGCTACACGCGCCCGCCCGCGCCGCTGCCGTCGGCCGCGTACGGCCACGGCTTCGCGATCTCGGCGGTCGGCGCGAAGGACGACTGCACGCGGATGGCCGCCGGCCGCTTCATCGCGTGGGCGACCAGCAAGGACCAGGAGCAGGCGCGGCTGCGCAACGGCGTGTTCAGCGACTACAACCGGTCGAGCACGATCGCGAGCCCGTACTTCAAGCAGCACGTCGCGCCGCAGATCCAGGCCGGGCTGAACGACACCAACCCGGTCACGCAGGTGACGATCTGGCGCACGCCGCAGTGGCCGGATATCGGCGACAACCTCGGCATCGCGCTCGAGCAGGTGTTCACCGGCACGCAGACGGACGTGCGCGGCACGCTCGACGACGCAGACCAGTACGCGAAGGACGCGCTCGAACATGGCGCTCGCAAATGACGGCGCCGGCGGACGCGCGCTCGGCGTCCGTCCGGCCCCTGCCCCGCCTTCCGCACCGTCCGCCCGGCGCGGCCGCGCGCGCCGCGACCGCACGAGCCTGCCGTGGGTGTTCCTCGCGCCGACGCTCGCGCTGCTCGCCGTCCTGAGCCTCGTCCCGACGGTCGCCGCGATCAACCTCGCGCTGCGCAACCGCGTGCTGCGCTATCCCGACAGCGAATACGTCGGCCTGCGCAACTTCATCCGGCTCGCGTCCGACCGGCGCTTCCTGAACGCGATCGAGGTGTCGGTGCTGTGGGAAGTCGTCACGGTGGCCGGCGCGGTGCTGGTCGGGATCGCGCTGGCCGTGTTCCTGTTCGAGCGCGTGCATGGCCGCTGGCGCCGCCTCGCGTCGCTGGTGCTGATCATGCCGGTGCTGCTGCCGCGCGTGTCGGCCGCGTTCATCTGGAAGTTCATGTACGCGCCGCTCACCGGCATCCTGAGCTGGCTGCTCGGCCTGCTCGGGATCGAGAACACCGCGTTCCTCGCCGATCCGCATCTCGCGCTGTACGCGGTCGCGCTGGTCGACGTGTGGCAATGGGGGCTGTTCTTCGCGGTCGTGATCCTGAAGCTGCTGGAGACGCTGCCGCCCGAGCCGCTCGAAGCCGCGCGGCTCGACTACGCGACCACGTGGCAGGTGCATGCGTACATCGCGCTGCCGATGCTGAAGGCGCCGCTCGTGAGCCTCGTGTTCATCAAGATGGTCGAATCGCTGCGCTCGTTCGACCTGATCTACGTGATGACCAAGGGCGGCCCCGGCATCGCGACCGAAACGCTCGACCTGTACGCGTACCAGCAGGGCATCGGCCTCGCCGGCAAGGTGTCCTATGCGTCGGGCATGGCCGTGCTGATGATGGTCGCGACCACGCTCGTCTTCACGCTCATCTGGAAGAGGGTCAACAAATGGGACGACTGATGGCCCGCCGCGGCCCCGCCGCGACCGTTTCGCACCTGTCGACCGTCGTGATCGCCGGCGCGATCCTGCTCGTCGCCGCGTTCCCGCTGTTCTGGGCCGTGCTCAATTCGCTCAAGCACCTGCTCGACATCGTCACGCCCGTGCCACGCTTCATCTTCACGCCGACGCTCGCGAACTACGAGCAGGTACTGTCGAGCCCCGAGGTGGTGATCGGACTCGGCAACAGCATCGCGATCGTCGGCGCGGCCGTGCTGATCGGCGCGGTGCTCGGCGTGCCGGCCGCGTATGCGATCGCGCGTTACCCGATACGCGGCAAGCGCGACATCCAGTTCTTCCTGCTGTCGCTGCGCTTCCTGCCGCCGGTCGCGGTCGCGCTGCCGCTGATCGCGATCTGGGTCGATCTCGGGCTGTACGACACGAAGCTGTCGATGATCGTCACGTACCTGCTCGTCACGCTGTCGACCATCACGTGGCTGTCGATCCCCGTGTTCCGCCGGCTGCCGCGCGAGATCGAGGAAGCCGCCGCGCTCGACGGCTACGGCCCGTATGCGGTGTTCTGGCACATCGCACTGCCGGTGTGCGCGAGCACGCTGCTCGGCGGCATCGTGTTCAGCTTCGTGCTGGTGTGGAACGAACTGATGATCGCGCTCGCGCTGACGTCATCGCGCAGCGCGACGCTACCGGTGGTTGCGTCCGCGTTCACGTCGCTCGGCCAGGAAGTGCCGTGGGGCGTGATCAACGCGTCGACGGTGCTGCTCGCGCTGCCGCCGCTCGTGTTCGTCGGCATGCTGAGCCGCCTGCTCAATTCGATGGTCAAGGGAAAATAAGGAGGATGTGTTGAAAGCACTCGTACTCGAACGCACGCGCGAACTCGCGCTGCGCGACATCGACCTGCCGCAGGCGCTCGGCCCTGGCGACGTCCGGATCAAGGTGCATACGGTCGGCGTCTGCGGCAGCGACGTGCATTACTACGTTCACGGCGGCATCGGCCCGTTTCGCGTCGACGCGCCGATGGTGCTCGGCCACGAGGCGTCCGGCACCGTCGTCGAGACCGGCGCCGGCGTCACGCACCTGCGCATCGGCGACCGCGTGTGCATGGAGCCCGGCGTGCCGCGCCTCGATTCGCCCGCGACGCTGCGCGGGCTCTACAACCTCGACCCCGACGTACGCTTCTGGGCGACGCCGCCCATCCACGGCTGCCTGACGCCGTACGTCGTGCATCCGGCCGCGTTCACGTACCGGCTGCCCGACACCGTGTCGTTCGCCGAAGGCGCGATCGTCGAGCCGCTGTCGATCGGCCTGCAGGCCGCGAAGAAGGCGGCGATGAAGCCGGGCGACCTCGCGGTCGTGATCGGCGCCGGCACGATCGGCGCGATGACGGCGCTCGCCGCGCTCGCCGGCGGCGCCGCGCGCGTGATCCTCGCCGACGTCGTGCCCGACAAGCTCGCGCTGTTCGCCGACAACCGCGCCGTCACGACCGTCGACGTGCGCACTCAGTCGCTCGCCGACGTGGTAGCCGAAGCCACCGACGGCTGGGGCGCGGACGTCGTGTTCGAGGCCAGCGGCAGCACGAACGCGTATGCGGGCCTCGTCGACCTGATGTGCCCGGGCGGCTGCGCGGTGCTGATCGGGATGCCGGTCGCCCCGGTGCCGCTCGACGTGGTCGCGCTGCAGGCGAAGGAGGGCCGCATCGAATCGGTGTTCCGCTACGCGAACATCTTTCCGCGCGCGCTCGCGCTGATCGCGTCCGGCGCGATCGACGTGAAGCCGTTCATCTCGCGCACGTTCCCGTTTTCCGAAGGCGTGCGCGCGTTCGAGGAAGCGGCGAGCGGCCACCCGAGCGACGTCAAGATTCAGATCGAAATGGATTAGGGCGTGTTCACGCTAATAACGGGCTTGCGAACGTGCCTTTCCGCCCGCAGTGCAAGGAGTAAGGAGCGCCGTTTGGCCGTGCCAAACAAGCGACGCACGACGCCGCAATGTGGGCGTAAAGGCACGTTCCCCTGTTTGAAAAATACATGCGTGGGGCTGGCCCCCAGAAGGGCCGATCGCCGCGTCATGCTCCTCGCGAATACGTCGAGTATTCGCTTCGTCGCAATCCTCGCGCTCGGCCCTTCTGGGGGCCAGCGCAAGCCCGTTATTAGCGTGAACACGCCCTAAACCATGGCCCAGATCACCTGCAAAGCTTTGTCGAAGCACTATGACGGCGGCCCCGCCGTGCTGCACCCGCTCGACCTCGAGATCGCCGACGGCGAATTCATCGTGCTGCTCGGCCCGTCCGGTTGCGGCAAGTCGACGATGCTGCGGATGATCGCGGGCCTCGAGGCGATCACCGGCGGCGAGCTCGTGATCGGCGACGCGGTCGTCAACGACCTGCCGTCGCGCGAGCGCAATGTCGCGATGGTGTTCCAGAACTACGCGCTGTACCCGCACATGACGGTGTACGACAACATCGCGTTCGGCCTGCGGCGCCTGAAGGTGCCGCCCGACGAGATCGACCGCCGCGTGCGCGACGTCGCGCGCATCCTGAGCCTCGACGCACTGCTCGACCGCCGCCCGCGTGCGATGTCGGGCGGCCAGCAGCAGCGCGCGGCGATCGCACGCGCGATGATCAAGACGCCCGCCGTGTTCCTGTTCGACGAGCCGTTGTCGAACCTCGACGCGAAGCTGCGCACGCAGTTGCGCGGCGACATCAAGCGGCTGCATCGGCGGCTGAAGACGACCACGCTGTACGTCACGCACGACCAGCTGGAGGCGATGACGCTGGCCGACCGCGCCGTGCTGATGCGCGGCGGCCACATCGAGCAGATCGGCACGCCGGCCGAGCTGTACGGGCAGCCGCACACGGTGTTCGCCGCCGGCTTCGTCGGCACCCCGGCGATGAACTTCGCGGCGGGCACGATCGAGCGCCGCGGCGCGAACGTGCTGCTCGACTGCAACGGCGCGCGCTGGCCGCTCGCGTCGCCGCGCTTCACCGGGCTGCACGACGGCCAGCAGGTAAAGGCCGCGATCCGCCCGAACCACCTGCGGCTCGTCATCGAACCGGATCCGACCCCGGGCGCGCTCACGCTGACCGGCACGGTCGAGCTCGTCGAGCTGCTCGGCGCCGAGGCGCTCGTCACGCTGGACTGGCACGGCCAGCCGTGCGCGGCCCTCGTGCCGGCCCCGATGGCCCCGGCGCCGGGGGCCGTGGTAGCGTTCCGCTTCGACGAAGAAGCCCTGCATCTGTTCGACGCCGGCACCGAGCGCAACGTCACGCTGCCGGACGCGAACCCTATCGCGCACGCGGCGCCGCCGGCGGCCGCGTCGCGCACCACCCCGCCCGCCGCGACGGGCTGGTCGATGTCCCGTTCGTAGCACGCCGGCACGCCCGCGACGGAGCACACGATGAACCCGGATCTCGAGATCGTTCCCACCCACCGCGACGAATCGTTCCGCGCGTGGGTCCACGACTATCCGCACTCGGTCGCGAAGTGGCACTTCCATCCCGAGTACGAGATTCATCTGATCCAGTCGTCGCACGGCAAGATGTTCGTCGGCGATCACATCGGCGATTTCGGCCCGGGCAATCTGATCATCACGGGGCCGAACCTGCCGCACAACTGGGTCAGCGAACTTCCCGACGGCGAGCGCGTGCCGTCGCGCGACGTCGTGCTGCAGTTCTCGCGCGATGCGATCGAGAAGATGGTCGGCGCGTTCAGCGAGCTGCAGCCGGTGATCGACCTGATCGACGATGCAGCACGCGGCGTGCAATTTCCCGACCGCGTCGGCCGCGACGTCGCGCCGCTGATGCTCGAGCTCGCGAACGCGCACGGCTGCCGGCGCGTCGAGATCCTGATGTCGCTGTTCGACCGGCTGTCGTCGTGCCGCGAGCGGCGCGTGCTCGCCGGCCCCGGCTACCGCAGCGACGCGCAGCACTACATGTCGTCGACCATCAACCAGGTGCTGTCGTACCTGCAGCAGAACCTGCCCGGCATGCTGCGCGAGACCGACGTGGCCGCGTTCGCCGGGATGAGCGTCAGCACTTTCACGCGGTTTTTCCGCCGCCATACCGGCTCGTCGTTCGTGCGCTACCTGAACCGGCTGCGCATCAACGAAGCGTGCGAGCTGCTGATGTTTTCCGACCTGACGGTGACCGACATCTGCTACCGGGTTGGCTTCAACAACCTGTCGAATTTCAACCGTCAGTTTCTCGCGATGAAGCAGGTGCCGCCGTCGAGGTTCCGCGCGCTGCACCGGCTCAACGAACCGCACGGCCGCGACGACGCGCCGCCCCCGCGACGCACGCCGCCGCGCGCCCCAGACAGGATGCTTCACACGTGACATTTCTCGGCATCGATCTCGGCACGTCCGAGGTCAAGGTACTCCTCACCGATTCCCGTTCGGTCCCGCTCGCGACCGGCTCGGCCGCGCTGTCGATCAGCCGCCCGCGTCCGCACTGGTCGGAGCAAAGCCCGCAGGCATGGTGGCACGCGACGCTCGACGCGATCGCGGCAGTGCGCGCCGCACACCCGGCCGGCTTCGCCGCGCTGCGCGGCATCGCGCTCTCGGGGCAGATGCACGGCGCGACGCTGATCGATCGCGCGGACCAGGTGCTGCGCCCCGCGATCCTGTGGAACGACACGCGCGCCGGCACCGAGTGCGTCGAGCTCGAGGCGCTGGTGCCCGAATCGCGCGCGATTACCGGCAACATGGCGATGCCCGGCTTCACCGCGCCGAAGCTGCTATGGCTCGCGAAATACGAGCCCGCCGTGTTCCGCGCGCTGCACAAGGTGCTGCTGCCGAAGGACTACCTGATCTGGCGCCTGTCCGGCGAATTCGTGTCCGAGATGTCCGATGCGTCGGGCACGCTGTGGCTCGACTGCGCGCGCCGCGACTGGTCCGACCGGATGCTCGCCGCGACCGAGCTGACGCGCGCGCAGATGCCGCGCCTCGTCGAAGGCAACGCGCCCGCCGCGCAGCTGCGCGACGCGCTGCGGCGCGAATGGGGCATCGCGGGGCCCGTGACGATCGCCGGCGGCGCCGGCGACAACGCGGCTTCGGCGATCGGCATGGGCGTCACGGGCGCCGGCAGCGGCTTCCTGTCGCTCGGCACGTCGGGCGTGCTGTTCGCCGGCAACGACCGCTTCGCGCCGAACCCGGATGCGGCCGTGCACGCGTTCTGCCACTGCGTCGAAGGGCGCTGGCACCAGATGAGCGTGATCCTGTCGGCCGCGGCGAGCCTCGACTGGCTCGCGCGCGCGCACGGCACGACCGCCGGCGAGCTGGCCGCGCGCGCCGAACGCGCGGAGCCGGCGCGCGGGCCGCTGTTCCTGCCGTATCTCGGTGGCGAGCGCACGCCGCACAACGACGCGCATGCACGCGGCGTGTTCTTCGGACTGTCGAACGAACACACCGCGGACGATCTCGCGTATGCGGTGATGGAAGGCGTCGCGTTCTCGATGGCCGACGGCTACGACGCGCTGCGCGCGGCCGGCACGACGCTCGACGCGGTGTCGTTCATCGGCGGCGGTTCGAAGAGTGCGTTCTGGGCGCGGCTGTGCGCGAATGCGACCGGGCTCGCGATGCAACGTCATGCGGACGGTGCGGTTGGTGCTGCACTCGGCGCGGCGCGGCTTGCACGCCTGGCCGCGACCGATGACACGCTTGAAGAAGTCTGCGTCGCGCCGCCCGCCACGGAGAGGGTCGCGCCTGATGCTGCGACGGCCCATCTGCTGGCCGGGCGGCTGGCGCGGTATCGGCGGCTGTATCACGCGCTGCGCGACGAATTCGCGGCGGCCGACTGACTGACGCGCGGCTCGGCCGGCGTCTTCGTCGATTCACACGCGAACGCGCTTGACCCGGCCCTTGGGATCGCCTTTATGCTGGACGCAACGAATCGACGACCCGAAGGTGACCCATGAGCGATGTCACGCGCGGCCTGAGCGCATCGGAAGCCGCGATGCGGCTCGGCGTATCGGTCAAGGCACTGCGGCTGTACGAGCGGCAAGGACTAGTCACGCCCGGGCGAACGGCAGCCGGATACCGCGCCTACGGCCCGGACGACCTGGCGCGTGCGGCCGAAGTCGCGGCGCTTCGCGCGCTCGGCTTGAGCCTGGCCCAGGTCGCGAACGTGCTGGAGGGCGATGCCCGCAGCCTGAGCGACGCATTGGCCACGCATGAAGCGGCCCTCGGGCGCGACATTCAGGATCTGGTCGGCAAGGTCGACAAGGTTCGGGCGATCCGCGCCGATCTTGCCCGTGGCCGCATGCCCGACGACGGCGAACTGACGCGCCTGCTCGCGCCGGCGGCCGCGGGCGTTGCGTTCAACCTCCCTTGGCCGTGGGACGGCGAATGGTTCGAGTTTCGCGATATCCGTCCGCTGAACTACATCATCGGTTCGCTCGGGAGCGGCAAGACCCGTCTCGCGCATCGGCTGGCCGACGCGTTGCCCGGTGCGGCGTTCATCGGGCTGGACCGGTTGGAAGACGGCGGCGCGGCGGCGTTCGCCACGTTGCGGGCCGATCCGGCGCTGAAGGCGCGGGTCGAACGCACGTCGGCATGGCTTGCGGACGAAGGCGCCACGGCGTCTGCGGCGCTGACCGTGCTGCTCGCCGGCCTCGAGGCGGACGGCGTGGGTGCTTTGGTCGTGGACATGATCGAACAGGATCTCGACCAGCCGACGCAGGCGGCGCTGATTGCGTGCCTTCGCCAGCGCGCCAGAGCCGACGGCATGCGGCCGCTGTTCATGCTGACCCGCTCGTCGGCGATCCTGGACCTGTCGGCCGTCGGCCCCGACGAAGCGATCATTCTGTGTCCCGCGAACCATAGCCCGCCGGCCCGCGTCGCACCGTACCCCGGCGCACCGGGCTACGAAGCGGTGGCTACCTGTCTTGCGTCGCCTGCCACCCGCGCGCGGATCGCACGGCGGCCGGAGGTGGGGTAGGGGCATCGCCTCGGGCTGGTAGGATGCGAAATTTGATCGAGATGCCTCGCAATGAACCGATGAAATTCGAAGCAGAGGGTAAGGCGGGGATCACCACTCCTAGTCCAGCCCAAATCACAAAGGGGATCCGGACTTTGAGAAGCTTCGGGAAGTCATCTTACGCGTCGTTGACCGATTCAGAAGGCAACTATGTTCAGGTGGCCGGCGGTGGCGTTAGTTGCCTGATCGAGCGTTTCGAAGTCAACGCGTCGCAACGATGGAGAGCATTTCACGATAGACCTTCCCCTGTGCGCCCAGATGGCACGCTCCTTGTCTTCCGAGCGGGAAGCATCCCGATGCGTGCAGATGAATGGTTCCTATCTGATCAGGTTCTGGAAGTCTTCCTAGCCTTTCTCAAAGGCACGCCGTTCCCGGAAAATGTCCAATGGAGGCCAGCCCCGGGCTTTTGACCTCTCAGGTTTGGTGAACATCACGTGTCCGATGCGCATAATCCGACCCGAGCAGACCTCAGATTTGTCGAAAGCAGCCGTTTATATATTTTTCCCGTGTCGTCAGGAAATCATCCATGCTTGCGAAAAGCATCGCATTTTTTATCGTGTGCACGTTGCCGTGCGCGTCGTTTTCCCAGACTGATTCGTCGCGATTGGTACGCCCTGCCAGCCAACGTGAAATAGAGGGTGACTGGCAACTGGCGCGTTTCCCCGATGCACTCCAGGCGAAAATTCTTCGGGCGAACCCATGGCCATCCGAGTGTCAGTGGTTCGCTTACCGGAAAGATGGCGTATTTAAGAGCTTGAGCCGACCAGCTGCGCCTTGCCCTCCACTAACGGCTACCGACATGGACGCCCCGCCGTTTGCCTCACCACCGAATCTGCCAGAAATTTCATGGAAGTACGAAACAGTCGAGGCGAGTGGAGAAGGCTATATCGTCATAAGTCGCTCAGATAAGAATGGTTATCACGAGATATGGCAAGCCGACATCGTTCAGAGCAGCTTCCAGAAAGGCGATATCGACTTTGTGCAAGGCGACCTAATTCTCTCCCTTGTTGACCCCAAATCAAACAAGGCTCTCTGGTATCGCCATCTTCAGCGTCTCGATTGACGCGATAGGCCACACGGTATTTGTTGGCCGATTGTCGACAACCAAAGTCCGAATGACGAACGACTGGCCCGGGCGGAGCCGCCCTCGGCGCTGCGAGCCAGGCCGGTTACGTCGACACGGTCGAAAGTCGAAAAATCGAGGTACCGGCCGTGCCCCCTAAGTGAACACGCGACCCATGAGGCGTGAATCCGAACGGCGACATCACGGGGTGCTATCGACCATGCGTAGAACGGTCGCAATACCTTAAATCCCACCATCGCAAAACCGTGGTGCCAGTCGCACGTACTCCGGCACCCTACGGGTGCGTAATCCACCACACACGATTCACGCGCCAACGAGCCGATACAGGCGTCGAACCAGCGTCAACGCCTGCTGCGCCGACGTCAGGTTCGTGAAACCGAGCAGCATGCCGGCTGGCATCCGGCCGCCCGGGCTCCAGTCGTTCAGCGGCTGGACGGAAAAACCCTGCGAGTCGGCCATGCGTGCGACGGCGCGATCGTCGACTGCCGTGCGCCAATAGGCCACCACATGCAGGCCGCCCGCGCGGGCCGGAATGTCCAGTGCATCACCGAACACCTTGCCCAACGCATCGACCAGCCACGCGCGGCGGGTTGCATATAGCGCCCGCATTTTCTTCAGATGGCGCGCGAAATGCCCTTGCTCCATGAAATCGGCGACGACGGCTTGCATCAGCATCTGGCCGCTGCCGCCGAGCCAGCCGGCGGTGTCGCGAAAGGCGGCGACCTGCTCTTCCGGAACGACGAGATACCCCAGCCGCAAGCCCGGATACAGCACCTTGCTGAACGATCCGGTGTAAAGCACGCGCTGGTGGCGATCCAGGCTCTTGAGCGCAGGCAACGGGCGACCGTGGTACCGGAACTCGCTGTCGTAATCGTCCTCGACGATCCAGGCCCGCTGCTGCCGGGCCCAGTCGAGCAAGGCCAGACGCCTCGGCAGCGACAGCGCGACACCGAGCGGGCTTTGATGGGTCGGCGTCACCACGGCAAAACGTGCATCGGCCGCCCGGCGCAGCCCCGTTTCCACGCACAGGCCGTCGTCGTCGACCGGCACGGACACGAGCCGCATCCCCGCGTGCTCGAGCAGGCGGCGTGCGTGGATATACCCGGGATCCTCGAACCAGCCGGCGTCACCTGGGCGCAGCAAGGTCCGGCAGATCAGGTCCAGCGCACCGCGATACCCCGCGGTGATGAAAATCTGCCCGGCCGAACAGTCGATGCCGCGCGACACGCCGAGGTACGCGGACAGCGCACGCCTGAGCCCGTCAAGCCCTTGAGGCGGCGCGTAGTCCAGCGACCGGGTCGCCATCGCCCGCACATGACGGCCGGTGAGCCGTATCCACGGCATGCGCGGAAACGCATCGAGTGCGGGAATGCCCATCTGGAACGGCTTCGGCCCGCTCGCCGCCGGATCGCCGCGCGGCGGTTCGTCCGGCCGGGGCGCCGCGGCGCGCGGCTGCCGGCCATCGGGCAACTGGGGCGACACGACGGTGCCGGCCGGCCCGCGTGCGACCAGGTACCCTTCGCCGATCAGGATCTGATAGGCCGCTTCGACGGTGCCGCGTGCCAGATTGAGTTCGCTGGCCAGGCTCCGTACCGACGGCACGCGCTTGCCCGGCGCCAGCTTGCCCGTCTCGATCGCATCGCGGAAGCGCCGGACCAGTTGCCGATAGACCGGCATGTCGAGATGACGGTCCGGCATCAGATCGTCGAATTTCATGTCCCAGTCAAATAGTCACTTTTTGGACCTTCAGGATACGCCATCCGATTCGTACAGTAGCGACGTTACCGTGGAGCAATCGTGATGCCAGGGATCCATTTGAAACGCGCCGTGACGGACGCGGATTACCGGTCGACGTTCGACGTGATGCGCGAGCTGCGCCCGCACCTGACCGATGCCGATGCGTTCGTGCTGCAGATGCGCCGTCAGGCCGAACAAGGCTATGTGCTGCTGACCGCGCGGCACGGCAGCCCGGACGGTGCGGTCGTCGCGCTGGCGGGATACCGTCACCTCGAAAACACGCTGTACGGCCGCTTCGTCTATGTCGACGATCTGGTCGCGACCGAACACGCGCGCGGTCAACGGCTGGGCGAGCGTCTTCTCGATGCGGTGCGCGACGACGCGCGGCAACACTGCTGCCGGCACCTGGTCCTCGATACCGGGCTGTCCAATGCGCTCGCGCAGCGTTTCTATTTCCGCCAGGGGCTGCTGTCCCGTGGCATGCATTTCAGTCAATCTCTCCAGCCGCTCTGATGAACAACCTTCTTTTTGTCGATGCCAGTCCGCATGGCAGTCATTCGCTGGGCGCACGCCTTGCGCACGAAGCCATCGCGCAATGGCGGGCGGCCCGCCCCGACGCGCGGGTCGTGTCGCGCAGCCTCGGTCGACCCGGCTTGCCTTCGCTATCGACCGACTATGCGCGTGCGGTGGTCGCGAGGCAGCCGGATGCCGATCCCGCACTGGCGTACTCGGAACAACTGATCGCGGAAGTGGAACACAGCGACGGCCTTTTGATCAGTACACCGATGCACAACTTCACGGTACCTGCCGCGCTGAAGTTGTGGATCGATTTCGTGCTGCGTATCGGCCGCACGTTCACGGCCACGCCGGAGGGCAAGTTCGGCCTGCTCGCCGATCGCCCCGTGCTCGTGCTGGTACGCTCCGGCGGCGTCTGCACCGGCGCAGCGGCACGGCAGCCCGATTTCCTGACCCCGTACCTGAAGCAGGTGCTGGCCGTCATCGGCCTGTCGACGGTCGACTTCATCTACCTCGAAGGCATTGCGCCGAGCGACGCCGCCGTCGATGCGGTACGCGCCCAGTTGGCCGCATCGACCCTGCTGGCGCGACGCGCGACGGAAACGGCATGAATTCGCCACGCCCTGGTACGCATGCGTGAACCGATGCGTACCGGGGCAGCGAATATCGCGCATCCCGGGCCGCGCACGTCGCCGTCAGGATTCCAGCCGGCCCATCCGGCGCGCCATCGCCGGGCTCACCGCATGCGCCGGATCGAACCCGAAGAAGTCGAGCACGTGGCGCGCGACGTCGTCGCGATCGTTGTCCGCGCAGATCATGTGATAGCTGTTCTCCAGCACGATCCCCCGCGCGTCGGGCATCTTTTCCAGCAGGAAATCGGCCGAGCGCAGGCTCGTCAGTTCGTCCTCGCGCGCATGCAGCACGAGCGTCGGGCACGGCGTGCCGGCCGCGGCCTCGAGCGCCCAGTCGCGCATCCGGTCGACCTGCCGCACGCACGCGAGCGGCACCCAAGCATAGTGGAAACTGTCCTCGCGCTCGAACTTCTTCTTCACGATCGCGCGGATCGTCGCGTTCTTGATGCCGAACGGATCGCCTTCTTCCACACGCATCCGCTCCGCCATACCCGGCACGCGGTACAGCACGTGCCGCAGCGCGCGATACCACGGCGTCGACCACCCGTCGATGAACAGCGGCGTGGCCAGCAACGCGAGCCGGCCGCGCGCATGCTGCACGCGATGACACAGCAGCAGCGCGACCAACGCGCCCATGCACATGCCCGCGACGTGCAGCGTGTCGTACTCGTTTTCCAGCGCACGATACTGCTCGGTCACCGCGTCGAGCCAAGCCTCCGCGCGCACGCCGACCAGATCCTCGGGGCGCGTGCCGTGCCCCGGCAGCGTGATCATGTGCGTGTCGGCGCCCGCGCGCCGCATCGCCTTGTGCAGCGAACCGAGATCGTATTGCGTGCCGCCGAGCCCGTGGATCAGCAGGACGCCCGTGCGGCCCGTCATGACGTGCGGCCGCTCATTCGTCCGCCGCCGGCCACACGCGCTCGAGTTGCCAGACACCCGCCACCACCGTCACGTCGACATTCGAATCGAGCAGCGGCGCGCCATGATCGGTGATCGTCCGCGTGCCGCCGTCGCGCTGCACGATGCGCAGCGACAGCGACGCACGATCCTCGCCCGCGATCTCCGCATCCCAGTAGTCGCGCAGCGCATCGCGGTCGCCCGGCTGCACGCGTTCGAGCACGAGCGGCACGCTCGCGATCTGCGAGGCATCCACGCCGACGCCGAACACGCGCTCGACGTCGCCGCTCCACTCGATCCGCCCCGATTCCGGGTCGAGCACGTACGCGATCTGGCCGGCGCTCGCGAGCGCGAGCTCCATGTTGTTCTGCAGGACGGCCGCATGCTCGTGCACGCGTTCGCGCGTCGTCTTCAGCGTGCTCACCGTCAGCACCAGCAGCGACGCCACCGCCAGATAAAGCTGCGCTTCGAGCAACGCACTGCCGTAATGCTCGTGAAACGACGCGAACGGGCCGTCGCCCTGCGCGGTCTGCTCGATCACGATCAGCGCGAGCACCAGCACCGACGACGAGCCCGCGCGGCCGCCGAGCAGCAGCGTCACCGCGACGGTCAGGAACAACGGGATATACGTCAGCGCGAAGCCCGCGCCGGTGCCGAATTTCCGTGACGTGTCGCCGTCGAAGATCACGAGCGCGACGCCCACGACCAGCGCGAACGAGACCATGCCGAGCACGAGGTCGAAGCGCTCGTGATCGCCCGAGCGATGCGCGCGAAAGCGCGACCATGACGCGAGCACCGGCGTGACCAGCAGCACGCCGACGAAATCGGACGCGGCCCACACCGACCACACGTCGAAGAACGGCGCACCCTTGACCACTGTGTACCAGGCCGCGCCGCCGATCGCGCCGACCACGCCCGCGATCAGGCCGGCGAGGATCACCGAGCGCAGGAAATACAGCCCTTCGAGCGAGAACCGCACGCGCTGGACGAGCCACACCGCGAGCGCGGCCGCGCCGACCTCGTCGACCGTGAACAGCACCGCGTTGACCAGGCTGGCCTGTTCGATGGCGCTCAGCGCGAGTTGCCCGACCAGGAACGCGCCGGTCAGCATCAGCCATTCGCGCATCGGCCGCAGCATGAACGCGCCGACGGTCACGCCGGCCGGCAGCCAGATATAGCCCGTCAGCCGGACGGGGCCGTTGAACTGGTGCGAGATGTAGCCGGTCGCGAGATACAGCGCCGCCCAGAGCAGCGCGGCGACGAGGCCCGGCCGCGATCGTTTGGTGTCCATCGAGAATCCCTGTGTGCTGCGCCTGCGGTCGGCAGGCGCGCGATGTGCGAATGATATGCGGGCGGGGCGGGCCGGGGAATACCGGGGCCGGAACCGCGTGCGGGGCGCCGGCGCGCCCGCGAGCTGGCGGTTGTGACCGGGAAATTATCGAAAAAGTTCGGTGTGTGCCGGGTACGGTCGGGACACGTCAGAACGTCGTCCTGGCCGGACGGCCAAAATCGTCAATGTCCGCATGCAGCTGTGGCAAACCTCGGACGGCGCAAAAACCGAATACGAAGTGACGAATGTCCTCGAACATCGCCCAGCCAACCTGCAGATTCAGCAGCCGGGGCTTTGACGCCCGCCCGCCTCAGTCCACGCGCCGCCACACCGAGATCGGTATGTCGCCGTTCGCACGCGGCGGCACGCGGTAGCTCAGCTCGCCGTCCTTCAATTGATAGCTTCGCGTCTGCGTTTGCCCGATCCAGTTCGGGTACGACGAATTGACGATGTGAAACGCGAGCTTGTGTTTCGCGGGATCGACGGTCAGCGTGCCGTAGTGGGTGCTCGCCCCGAGCACGGCGTCACGGAATTCGTCCGGCGTGCCGGTCGCCTTGTCGTTCGACGCGAAGCGCGGGCGCTCCGACTTGAAGATCTGCAGCGAATAGTTTCCGTGCACGTCGATCAGCAGCAGCCCCTTCGGATCGGCGCCATAGTCGCGGCCAACCGTGCCGTCGGGATGCTGTACGTCCGCCGCGACCAGCGTCCATGTCCCCGCGAGCGACGGCGCGGCCGATGCGTCGCCGGGAATCATTGATGCGGCCAGCAGCATGCCGGGAAAGCCTTGGCGGAATATCGAGCGGATGTTCATTCACGGTCCTCGTGAGAAAGAAGGGAAGCAACCTCACGGGCATCCGCAGCGGCGTATCGCGCGCATCCCCGTGAACCGGAAAGACCGGTTCACTTGATGGTAGCGACGGGAATGTGCAATAAATACGGTAATTCGACATCGACTTATAAGAAAAACTGAATCATGACGCTCCCGAATCTCGACATGGATGCGCTGCGCACGCTGATCGCCGCGGATCGGCTCGGCAGCCTCAACCGCGCCGCCGACCGGATCGGCCGCTCGCAGTCGGCGGTCAGCCAGCAGATGCGCAAGCTCGAAACGCAGATCGGCCAGCCGCTGTTTCGCCGCCAGGGGCGCGGCCTCGTGCCGACCGAGGCCGGCGAACTGATGCTGTCCTATGCGCGCCGCATTCTCGAGCTGAACGACGAGGCGATCGGCGCGATCCGCGGCGCGGCGATCGAGGGGGCCGTGCGATTCGGGCTACCGGGCGACTTCGCCGAATCGTGGCTGCCCGTCGCGCTCGGCCAGTTCAAGCGCACGCACCCGGGCGTGCGCGTCGACATCGTCGTCGACGGCAACGGCGCGCTGCTCGACCGGCTCGACGGCGGCGAACTCGACGTCGTACTCGCGATGGGCCGCGGGCATCGTGCCGACGCCGAACACCTTGTCACGCTGCCGATGGCGTGGATCGGGCCGCAGGGTGTCGATGTGCGTCCGCGCGCCGGCATGCCGCTGGATCTTGCGCTGTACAAGCCGCCCTGCCTGTTCCGCAAGGCCGGTACCGATGCGCTCGACAAGGCCGGGATCCCGTGGCGGCTCGCTTACACGACCGGCAGCCTGCAAAGTTTGTGGGCCGGCGTCGCGGGCGGGCTGGGGATTACGGCGAGAACGATGGTGGGTGTGCCGCAGACGTTGCGGCAGCTTGGCGAGCGCGACGGGTTGCCGCCGCTGCCGTCAGTCGACGTGTGCCTCCACGCGGGTGAAGGCGATGCGCCTTCCGCGCTCGCGAGCCTGAAACGCGTCGTGGTCGACACGCTGATCGCCAATCTCGCGGATGCACAGAAGGTGTCCGGCCGGCGTGCCGCATGATCGGCCTCGGAGGCGTGCCGGATTCGGCGCTGCGCCCTTTGACCCGCTGCCCGTCATCAGGAATGATGCGCTGCGGGGATCGGCCTTGCCGTCGACGCTCCCGCCTTCCCGAACGAACGAGTCCGCCCGATGACACACGCAATCCGACTGCGCCCGGCGTCTGCCGCCGACTTGCCGTTCCTGCTGAACCTGCGCCGGCTCACGATGACGGAGCACCTGGAACGCGCCGGCATGCCGACCGACGACGACGCGCACGACCGGCGCATCCGCGCGCATTTCGACGATGCGATGATCGTCTGCGAAGGCGATGAAGCTATCGGCTTGCTGAAGGTGACACGCGCCACCGACGAGTGGCACGTGCACCAGATCCAGATCCTCCCCGCGCATCAGGGCCGGGGCATCGGCGAAGCCGTGCTGAACGCACTGCTGAACGACGCCGCACGCGCGCACGTGCCGGTGTCGCTCAGCGTGCTGCACGGCAACCCGGCGCGGCGGCTCTACGAACGGCTCGGCTTCCGCAGCGAGTCGGACACCGACACGAGCGCGAGCATGATCTGGCGCGCGTGACGCCCGGCGTTTCAACGCCGACGCGTGACGGCATTACTGCGTGATCTTCGCGTCCTTCAGCAGGCTGCCGATCATCTGCGCACTCGCCTTCTCCACCGCGGCCGCCTGCAGTTGCTGCTGAAGCCCCGGCTTCGCGGCGGCGAAGCCCGGCACCTGCGTCGGCCGCTTCGCATCCAGCTTCACGATCGCCCGCACGCCGTCGACCGGAATCGAATCGTTCGTCACGGCGCCGACCTTCAGTTTCTCGAGCGCCTGCGCGACCGGCAGCGGCAGGCCGGACGTCTTGCCTTCCGTCGCCGGCGTGTGGAAGCTCACCCACGGCAGTTCGCCGCCGGCATCGCGGCTCGGCGCCATGCTGTACTGACGCGCCAGCCCTTCGAACGACTTGCCCGCCTTCAGCTCGCTGAGCACCGTCGCGGCCGTCACCGGATCCTGGACGATGATCAGGCGCGGCTTGTACTCGTTCTTGCCGAGCGTGGCCACGAGTTCGTCGTAGCGCGCCTTGACCTGTTCTTCGGTCACCGGCTCGGGCTTCACGTTGTCGCGCAGGTAAAGCTGCACTTCGGCGTTCGTTTTCGCCTGTTGCACCGCCGCCTTGACCTCGGGCTTGTCGGCGTAGTTCGCCTTCTCGGCGGCCTGCTGAACCAGCACGCGCGTAATCAGCTGATTCTTGATCGCCTGGCGGATCTGCGGCGAGTCGGGTTGCCCGGACGCGCGCAGCAGCGTATCGACGTCGGCCTGCGTGATCGGCGTGCCGTTGACCGTCGCAACGGTCGTCGTGGTCGCCGCCGTCTCTGCGTGGGCAGTCCCGCTCAGCGCGCCGGCCAGCGCAGCGATCAGCAACAGGCGATTCGGGGTGGTTTTCATCTTCATCTTTTCGTCACTTCGGCTCAAAAAACGCGGCAGGGGTTGCCGCGCACATTCACCGGCGCGGCAATGCGTCGGTGCAACCAGTCAGTCGATTCGGTTCATCGTCGTGCGCACGCGCAGTGCCGCCGACGCCGCTGTCATTGTGCCCTTATCGGGTTTTCCGTGTCGGGAGGTTCAGGACAGCCGCCCGGCGGGCGGTGCGGCGCGCGTTGCGCACGCCGGCCATTACGAACGCGGGATGTGGAAATTCTGTGGAAGCGGCATGGAAATCCCGCGAAACCGCGATGAATCACTTCATGGCGTCGCGAGCCCGGCCGCCGACCGAAGCCGAGGCCGCCGAACGTGAATCGTCAAGGTCAGGGCGTCCAACGATACACGGTGATGCTGTTCCCTTTCACGTTGTTCTTCATCACCACGTACTCGCCGTTCGATCGGCGGTATGCGCGGATGCTGTACATCGCATCGATCGCGCTGCTGGTATCGACGGTCGCGGGGCTCGTGTTGACCAGCGTGGTATCGAGCTTGCCGGTGGTGAGGTTGAACGCGTCGACGTTCGGCCACAGCGGCCCGCTGCTGCTGAACCAGTAGCCGACGAACAGATGGTTGCCCACCGCGTCGATCGATTTCGCGCCGCTGTGCGGCAGCGTGATCACCGGGTCGGGCTTCGTCGTGTTGCCCGCGCTCCAGCCGTGATAGACCTCGATGCGCGTGCCGATCGACGTCCAGTCGTTGCTCCCGATGGCGCCCTGCGCGAGCACCATCGTGTCGCTGTCCGCGAGATAGACGATGCGCGTGAGCGGCTGGATGCTGTCGGGCACGCGGGTCGCGACGCCCGACCCCCACGACGGCTTGCCGCTCGCGTCGAAACCGGTCAGCGGGTAGTGGGTAATCGCGCCTGTCTTGTCGAGGCCGGCCCACACGCCGCCCTTGCTGTCGATGCTGAAGCCGCTCGTCACGCGCCGCGTGGTGTTGAACGCGGGGCCCGGGATCGCGCCATCCGGAATCGCGATGTAGCCGTTCGCCGCGTTGAAGTGGAAGAAGTAGAAGATCGGCGGGTTCTGGCCCGCCGCGACGAGAATCCGGTTCGCGCCCACCGACGTGAGCAGCCCGAAATGCTCGTCGCGCTGCGTGTCGCTCATGTTGATGCGCGGATCGGCCGGATACGTGAACGGGTCGACCGTGTTCGCGACGAACGTGCCGCCCGCGCTACCGCTGTATACATGCGTGGCGCCGTAGAACAGCGCGCCGTCCGTGACCGGGTCCGGCGCGGCGATCCCTTCGAAGTTCAGCGACTGCAGCGTCCACCGCAGGCCGCCGGTGCTGCTGTACGCGTGAATGTCGGTCGCGCCGTTGCGGCCGAGATCCCAGCTGCCGCCCCACGGATTGTTGAGCACATAGAGATTGCCGCCGGTGTCCTTGCCGAGCCCGACGATGCGCGTGAAGCGCTGCGCGCCGACCTGCCCCTTGATGCCCGTCGTCGTGTCGAGATAGCCGCCGCGTACGCCGAACGTGCCGGCCAGCGCGGGCCGGCCCGACACCGTATAGCGCTTGATGTTCTGGTCGGGGCCTTCGTCGCCGACCAGCAACTGGCCGGCCGCCGCATCGAAAACCAGCGCCGACGGCTGCGACCCGGCCGGCATCCGGATCGTGTTCAGCAGCGCACCGGCCGGGCTGAAACCGACGATCGTGCCCGCGCTCTTCTGCGCGACCCACACGTTGCCCGCGCCATCCACCGCGAGTGCGCCCGGTGCCGACACGTTGATGTCCCGCTGCCACACGCCGTCGGTGGTGAATACACGCACGCGATTGCCGTAGAAATCGCTTGCATAGAGCAGCGAGCCGGCCGTCGCGAGCCCGGTGACGACGTCGATGCGCGGCTGGTTGGTCGCCGCGCTGACCTGGATGACAAGGTCGCGATACTTCGTCGCGCGGTTGTAGCGTCCCACCGCGCCGCTGCCGTATGTCTTGCCGGGCTGCAGCGCGACGAACAGCGACGTCGCGTTACCGGTGATCGCGCTGCCCTGGAACTCCGAGTGCGTGCCGATCGAGCCGATGCTCTTGCCGTTCTGGTAGACCGCGATACCGCCCTCGTCCTCGTCCCACATCGACGCCGTATAGATCACGCCTTCGGGCGCGACCCACATCGCGCGCGCGACGTTGCCGACGTGGGCCGCGAGCGTGCCGTACGTATTCGCCAGCCAGTCGGTGGTGTTGCCTGCGTGAACGGCGGGAGTCATCGCGGCGATTGCTGCGGCGAGAAGCGCAGCCTGAAACCGTTGTCGGGCGACCATGACGGATGCTCTCCTGAATGGTGCGAACACTCATATGAAGGGCTGGCCGGATGGCTCGAAAACCGTAATGCGTAAATACTTCCCCTGAATCATCCGGCGCAGTCGGTATTACGTGCAGCATGCGTTCGATAATGCGCAGCGCGAGAATAGCGTTATATAAATCGAAAAAAATTGCGAATCGCTCGCGTCATTGCGGTTTTCAGGGAATCGGCTTTGACGGCATTGCCGTTGGCACCCATGCGCGCTGACGGCGAGCGCGACAGCGCGACAGTGAATGATCACTTACACGGCGAATCGGGGATCGAGAAAATCAGGCGCGTGCCTGTCTGCGGGAATATCGCCGTGTGTTCAACGACGACGGATTGAAACGGCGAGCGCCACGTATCAATCGGGGAATCAGGGAATCGGGGAAAACGACCGCATTCAGGACGAAATCATTGTCCCAAAACAAATCGCCGGCCTGAATCCGTTTCGAATCCAGGCCGGCGATTATCCACTACCGGAAAGCAGGCGGCGCACCCCTATCGCTGCGCTGCCGCACTGCCGCACATCATGCCGATGCCGAGGTCTCCGGCACCTTCACCTTCATCGAACGGCCGTTGTCCGGATCGTTGTCGTCGCGCGGGTCGTCGAGCTGCCCTTCCCACTTCGCGACCACGGCCGCCGCGATCGAGTTGCCGACCGCGTTGGTGGCCGAGCGCCCCATGTCGAGGAACATGTCGACGCCCATGATCAGCAGCAGCCCGGCTTCGGGCAGGTTGAACTGGTTGAGCGTCGCCGCGATCACGACCAGCGACGCGCGCGGCACGCCCGCCATCCCCTTCGACGTGACCATCAGCATCAGCAGCATCGTGATCTGCGTGCCCAGCGGCAGATGAATGCCGTACACCTGCGCGATGAACAGCACCGCGAACGTGCAGTACATCATCGAGCCGTCGAGGTTGAACGAATAGCCGATCGGCAGCACGAAGCTCGAGATCTTGCGGTTCACGCCGAAACGGTCGAGCGCATCCAGCAGCTTCGGATACGCGGCTTCGGAGCTCGCCGTCGCGAACGACAGCAGGAACGGCTCGCGGATCAGCCGGATCAGCGTGAACGCACGCTTGCCGAGGAACGTCACGCCGGCGAGCGTCAGCACGCCCCACAGCAGCGCCAGGGCCAGATAGAAGCTCGCCATGAACTTCGCGAACGTGAGCAGGATGCCGAGCCCCTGGGTGGTGATCGTCGACGCCAGCGCCGCGAACACCGCGACCGGCGCGAACCACATCACCGCGCCCGTCACCTTCAGCATCACCTGCGCGAGATCGTCGATCACGCCGGTCAGGCGCTTGCCCGATTCGCCGAGCGCCGACAGCGCGGTGCCGAAGAAGATCGAGAACACGACGATCTGCAGGATTTCGTTGTTCGCCATCGCTTCCGCGATCGACTTCGGCACCAGGTGCACCACGAAGTCCTTCAGCGTGAAGGCGCCCGTCTTCAGCCCGAGGGACGCATCGGACGCCGGCAGCGGCAGGCTCAGATGGCTGCCCGGTTGCAGGATCGTGGCGGTCAAGAGGCCGAGCAGCAACGACGTGAACGACGCGATGAAAAACCAGCCGAACGCCTTGACGCCGACGCGGCCCACGGCACTGCCGTCGCCCATCTGCGCAATACCGACGGTCAGCGTCGCGAATACCAGCGGCGCGATGATCATCTTGATCAGGCGCAGGAATACGTCGGACAGCAACGACACGTAGCCGGCGACCTCCTTCGCCATGTTCGGGTCGGGAAACGCGCTATGACAGGCGTAACCCACTGCGATTCCAAGGATCATCGCGACAACGATGTACTTGGTGATGTTGTGCTTCTTCTTCATTAGTAATCCAAATCACAAAGCGTATGTTGCTAACGGCTGGCACATCTTCCGCGCCCGGCTACGAATCGAAACCCACGTCTCTCTGGGTGCGACGAGTCCGCCTTCGGCAGTCGCCATGGCGGACAAGGGGGGGCATTCTAACGCAAATGGCCGCCCGGCTTTCGAATCTGAAAGTCGAGCGCGTTGATCTGCGTCCGGATGCCGTCGAAAAAGCGGGTTTTGTCGCGATCCAGCCCGCTTCCTGCCCCCGCCGGCGAGGGTAATCGGGCCGCATCACCGGTCACACCGGGCTCGCCACGCTCCCCACACCGGCGACAGGAACCGTATCGCCGGACACCCCTCCTCCCCGGCGGCATCGCACCGCGTGACGGCACCGTGAACGATCGCGACACATGTTCACAAAGATGCGCAGACCTTGACACTACGGTACGTAATGCTTCTGTAATATTTTGAAACGGTTCGCGGTGACGCCCCCCCCGGGCGTCGATGCGCGATCCCGCATCGACCACGCGGGACCAGGTTCGAGTCATTGCTTTCAACAGGCGGACGCGCTCATTTTCTCAGCAGTCCTGCCGAATGAATGATCGGGGAAAGGCGGCATCGAGATGAACATTCTGTATACCAACTTCCACGGCGACTACGGCGGCGGCCAGGACACCTACGTCCGTGATCTCGCCGCCGCGATGAGCCGGCACCATCGCGTGACCGTCGCGTCACCGGAGGGCAGCCGCCTGTCGCGACTGTTGAAGGACAGTCCCGACGTGGCCATCTTCGACATGGAATTCAAACCGCGCTGGAACCGGCTGTGCCAGGAAATCCTCCGGCTGCGCCAGCGGATCGCAGCCGAGCGCTTCGACGTCATCCATGTGAACGGGTCCGCCGATCACCGGCAGGTGATGCTCGCGCTGCTCGGCTGCCGGTATCGGCCCGCCGTCGTGCTCACCAAGCACAACACCTACCGCGCCGACAGCTTCGGCAACGTGCTGCGCGCACGCCTCGCCACCGACCACACCATCGCGGTCAGCGACTACGTCGCGGGCATGCTCGCGCTCCGGTCGCCGTACGGGAACGTCACCGTCGTCAAGCACGGCGTGCGCCGGCAGGCCGCCGAACGACTGGCCAGCGACGAAATCCGTCGCCGCAAGATCGCGCTGTTCGGGCCGTCCGCCGCAGACGCGATCGTGCTGGGCAGCAGTGCCGGCACCGCGCCGGAGAAAGGCTGGATGGACCTGATCGCGGCGCTGGGCCGCCTGCCCGAGCACGAGCGCGAGCGGTTTCGCGTGCTGCTGGTCGGCGCGGAGCCGACCGCCGAGCAACGCGAACAGATCGCGCTGCACCGCATGGCCGCGCGCACCGTCTTCACCGGCCGGCTCGACGACGTGCGGACACCGTTCTCGATCATCGACGTGTCGTTCGTGCTGTCGTACCACGAGAGCCTGTCGTATGCGTGCCGCGAAGCGATGACACTCGGCTGCCCCGCGATTGTGACGCGCGTGGGCGGGCTGCCCGAGAACGTCGAGCCGGGCGTGGACGGCTGGGTCGTCCCGCCGCGCGAGCCTGAAGCGATCGGGGAAATCCTGCGCACGATCGTGCGCGAGCCCGGGTGCGTGCGCGCGATGGGGCGCAGCGCGCGGCTGAAGGGCAAGCGTGAATTCTCGTTCGAACGATTCATCGACGCGACGCTGTCCGTCTATCAGAAATCGATTCGCCACAACCCGTATCGTCGGGTGACATCCATGAGGTCCGTTTAATGGCAATGAATATCTGGAAGAAGTACTGGGCTCTGCGCACGCAGGAGTGCCCGTGTGACGTGCACTTCGTCGAATGGCTGGAAACCGCGCGCCTCAACGGTATCCGCATCTATCACTTCGGCACCGGCGGCCATCATCATGTCGGCGTGGAATGCGCGCGGCCGCACCTGAACAACACCGTTTTCGGCGTGACGGCGTCGCCGAAGGAATACAAGTCGTATGTCGATCTCGTCACGCGGCAACCGGAGGTGAGCAAGACCTATCTGGCCTATTTCGGCGACATCTATACGAGCAATTCGGACTTGCTGCCGGCCTTCGATGTCGTCACGCTGTTCCATCTATGCGAATTCCGCGACGAGTCCAACAGCCGCTACGGCGCGAAGACCGACGCCGAAGTGCTCGACCTGTTCGCACGACACACCGCGCGCGACGGCCACCTGCTGTTCTACAAGGGCTCGTCGGCATACCGGAAGGCCGAGCCGATCATCGCGCAATGGGCGGCGAATGCCGATTTCGTCGAAATCGGCGACTTCAAGACCCTGCGGATTTTCCGCAAGGCCGCGTAATTCCCCGTTCCCGCGACCCGCTCATGCTGCTGCCCGCCACGCGCTACCCGATCCTGATGTATCACCAGATCCGCACGCTGCCGCCGCCGACCGACCGGCTGCGCAGCCTGAGCGTCGCGCCCGATGCGTTCCGTCGCCAGATGACGCTGTTCAGGCGGCTCGGCTACCGCGGCCTGAGCGTGCGCGAACTACAGCCGTACCTGCGCGGCGAGCGCAGCGGGAAGGTCTTCGGCATCACGTTCGACGACGGCTTTCTCAACGTGCTGACGCATGCGATGCCCGTACTCGACGCGCTCGGGTTCACCGCGACCTGCTACTTCGTCGCCGGCCGGTTCGGCGGCGAGAACGACTGGGATGCGCCCGCCGATACCGCACGCTCGCCGCTGATGACGCACGCGGACATGCTCGCTTGGCGCGATCACGGCCATGAAATCGGCTCGCATACGCTCGATCATGTCGCGCTGTCGCACGTGCCGGCGCACGTGTCGGAGGTTCAGATCGTCGAATCGAAGCAGCGGCTCGAGGCGTTGAGCGGCCAGACGGTCGAATCGTTCTGCTACCCGTACGGCGACCTGGACCCGCGCGTGCGCGATCAGGTCGCCGCCGCGGGTTACCGCAACGCGACGACGACCCGGCGCGGCTGCGCCGACGTGAACGACGATCGGTTCCTGTTGCCGCGGATGACGGTCGCGGGTGGGGTCGGCGCGATGCGGCTGTGGTTCAAGTGTGCGAAGGCGCGGGTTCGGCGGCGCGGGTCGCTCGCGTGAAATTGACCGTCGCGCGGGCTATGCCGGCCAATGCCTGGGGAATGGGTTGCCCTGATGCGGCGCAAGTATTCAAAGGAAATTTCCTATTCGGATCCCATCAGCATGGACCCGATCGAGTGGATCTCGACGCCCGGAAACACGTGTCCGACGGCCGGCCCCCAAGCGCATGCACGCGCCCGTGGCCGCACCTGCCGCAGCGATACGCCAGGCGGCTGCCCGACGGCCGATCCGGCAGATGGGCCGCCTTCACCCCATCTTCGGCAAAGCCGCCTGCGCGCCCCCGGTCACGCCTGCGGCAACACGTCTGCCTGTCGCGATCATCGGTCGCTCGACACAGCGATACAGCAATTCCGTCACGCCCGCGACGAGCACCACCATCAACAGCGTGTACTGCGGCCACAACTGCGCGGTGATGGCCATCCCATGCGCGCGCGTGTACCGGAACATCAGCTCGTTCGTCAGAAAGAACATCGGAAGATGCACAAGATACAACGTGTAGGAGCGCCGGCCGATGCAGTCGAATGCCCATTGCAGCGGTTGCGGAAACGACACGATGCCGCCTTCGCAAGCGGCGAGGAACACGAGCGCGACCGACAGCATGGAGACGACCGGCACCGCGATGACGTTGTCGAACCCGATCGCAGTGACCGAGCCGAGCACCAACGCGAGTACGAGCACGACGACGCCGCCGAGATAGCCGTTTCCACGGGCCCTCACGCGTATCGCGGCGAACCAGGGCCGCGTGGTCGCCAGATATAGCAGGCAGCCGTAGAGCATGCCGTCGCACCGTGTCTGCGTATAGAAAAACACCTTGAGCGAATCGGCAAACAGATACGGGCGAATCGCCAGCGAGATGACGACCAGCGCTAGCGCGAGCAGCAGCGCCCGTTGCCGCGTCGAGCGCGTCAGTATCAGGAACATCGGGAACACGAGATAGAACTGCTCCTCGACCGACAGGCTCCAGTACGGCGCGAGCGGCACACCTGGCGCGATCTTGTGATCGGGCAGCCAGAAGTTGAACGTGTACGTGAAAATGGATAGCGCCGCCTGCAGGTTGTAGACGGTGCCGGCGAAATACGCTCCGGCATTCAGGAATGCCCCGCAGGCAATCACGATCAGGATCACGCACCACGCAACCGGCAGGATGCGGAACGCGCGACGCACGTAGAACGCCTTGACGTGCCTCGCGAGCGAGCCCGGGTCGTCACGCATCGCATCGAATTCGCCGACAATCGTGCGCGAAATGATGTAGCCGGAAATCACGAAGAACAGGTCGACGCCGGCCCATGCGTTGCCGAGGAGATCCAGCGGCGTCGCCGGGCCGCCGAAGTGCATCGTAAACGTCCACGGATAGAACACCTGGCGCCAGTGCACGTAGCAGGTCAGGAGCACGGCGATCGCCCGCAGGCGGTCCAGTTCCAGGTTGCGCGGCACCCGCTTCACGATGCGCGCGAGTTCCGGATTGTCCGGCAATGCCTTCATGATTTCCCCCGTCCAGGAAGGTGCGCCGGGGCAGCGGATGCGAGCCGGCGCGCCGAGCCGCGTGATTACAACTTGGTGCCGCCGTCGACCTGAACGATGTCGCCGGTGATCCAGCGCGCGCCGTCCGACGCCAGGAACGCGACGACATCGGCGATGTCTTCCGGCTGCGCGACCCGCTGCAGCGCCTGGAGCTTGAAGACCTGTTCGCGACCCGCTTCGCTGCGCACGAACGCCGACATGTCCGTGTCGACGACGCCGGGCGCGACGCCATTCACGCGAATACCGCGACTGCCCAGTGCCTGCGCGAAGTGCTTGACGAGCGTGTCGATGGCGCCTTTCGTCGCCGCGTAGGCGGAAATCTCACCCACCGGAGAACGCGCCCCGAGCGACGACAGCAGCACGATGCTGGCGCCCTCGCCCATCAACGGCAGCAACTGCTGGGTCAGGAAGTACGGCGCGCGCACGTTGACCGCGAACAACCGGTCGAAATCGTCGATCGCCATCTCGTCCAGCGGCGCATTCATGGCGATCCCCGCGTTCGCCACCAGAATGTCGAGGCGGCCGTCGAGGGCCTCGCGCGCGGCCGCGACCAGCGCGTGCGGGCCGTCCGCCGTCGCCAGATCGGCCGACAGCGCATCGGCGCGCCCGCCCGCTGCCCGGATGTCGGCCACCACGGCTTCGGCCTGCGCCGCGGCGTTCGAATAGTGCACAAGCACGTACGTGCCCTGGCGCGCGAGCGCGAGCGCCGTGGCGCGCCCGATGCCCCGCGATGCCCCCGTGACCAGTGCGGTTTTGTTACCCAGATGTGGCTTCATCCGTGATTTCTCCGGCAAAGTGATCGATGAATAGGAAACAGGCCGCGCCGTGCAGATACCTGAAGTGCGCAGCCCGAGGCCGCCGCGGCGTTCATCCGCTCCTGTCATCCGTAAGGGGAGCGGCGCTCGCGCACGGCGGCGGCATGCGGCTCCGCGCGGGGACGGCCCCGACGCGGAACGTTCGGCGCGCCCGGCTCAGCAGACTGCGGCCGAAGCCACCGCACCGCCTGCACGCGCCTCGGCAACGAGCTGATTGGCAGCCAGTTGCGCGACGGTCAGTACCGACGGGTGAATGTTGACCGCGGGTACTTCCGGGATCACCGAGGCGTCCACGACCCGCAGGTTCTGGATCCCCCACACCCGGAAGCGCGCATCGACGACGCTCGTGGCGGGGTCGCGGCCCGCTGCGCAACTGCCGACGAAATGCAGTCCCGGCGCGGCGTTCTGCCGGATGAACGCGAGCTTGTCCGCGTGCGTCCTGAGCGGCGCACTCGACTGCAGCCCGCCGTTGTACGGCGCAAGCGCGCGCGCCGCGCCGATGTCGAGCGTGCGATCGAGCGCCGCGATCATCGTGTCGCGGTCGATCGCCTCGGCCAGGTAGTTCGGATCGAGCGCCAGCGGCTGCCGCGGGTCCGCGCTGACGAGCCTTGCCACACCCCGGCTGCGCGGCTTCGCGAGGAACGGAATCAGCGTGTAGCCATCGCCCGGGGCGAGCGGGCCGCCGAACGGATACTGCATGCCGGCCACCTGGATGGTCGGCGCGCTGACCGCCGTTCCCCCGTAATACGCCATCGTCGACACGCCGTTCGACACCTGCGGTGCGATCGCCGCGCGCGCCTTGTACGTGACGCTCAACAGCAAGTGGTCGTGGAAATTGCGGCCGACGGCCGGCATGTCCTGCCGCACCTGGATATTGAGCGGAGCCAACTGGTCGAGCGGCCCCAGGCCGGACAGCATGAGCAACTGCGGCGACGCGGCCGTCCCGGCCGACACGATCGTCTCGCGGGTCGCATAGATCGTGCGCGTGGACGATCCGAGCCGCACTTCGACGCCCCGGCAAGTCGTGCCTTGCAGGGCCAGCTTCGAGACCAAGACGTTCGACAGGATCTTGACGTTCGGCCGGGTCAGCGCCGGCACCAGGAATGCCTGCGCCGGCCCGACACGGCGCCCGTCGGCGGTGGCGTTGACTTCGGTCACGCCGATGCCGTCGAGCCGCCGGCCCGCGTTCAGTTCGATTTGCCCGAGCCCCGTCGAGATGCCCGCCGCGAGATAGGCCGCGGTGATCGGATGCTGGTCGGCATAGCGGCCAACCGCAATGTGGCCGGCGGCGGAGCCGCACGTGCGCGACGCCTGCGTGACCTGCAGGTAGGCGCGATCGAGTTCGGCCGGGCTCCATTCCGGGCCGACGCGTTGCTGCCAGGCGCGATAATCGCGCGGATCACCGCGCAGCCAGATCATCGCGTTGATGCTGCCCGAGCCGCCCCAGGTCCTCCCTGCCGGCGACGCTTGCTGGCGGCCATCGAGCTGCCCTTGCGGCACGCTCGTGCGTGCCCAGTCGGTATCGCTGCCAAGATTGCGCAGCCAGTCCGCGACGAGTGCGACCTTCGGCTGACCGAGCTGGTTGCTGCCCGCCTCGATCAGCAAGACAGATGCGCCCGACGCGGACAACCTGTCTGCCAGCAGGCACCCCGCCGAACCGGCGCCGACAATGACGTAGTCGTAGCTGTCGCGCAGCGGCGCGGTCGAACCGGCTTGCGCCGTGTCGATGAACGGCGCGAACTCGCCGATCCCGGCCACGCTCGCGCCCAACGCCGCCAGTTTCCCTAGAAATGCACGCCGACTCCCGGGGCCATGACGGTCCGGATCGTTCGGTTGCGGATGTTGCGGAAAAAGATGCTCGCCTTCGTGACTCATGGACGTCTCGGCAGTGGGAGAAGGAAGAGGAAAAACGGGGAGCAACGGGCGGCGCTGCAGCGCCGCCCGGCAGACGGCCGGTCAGGTGCGCGTGATCGACACGCCGCCTTCCACGAGCAGGGCCGTTCCCGTCACGAAGCCCGACAGGTCGGACGCGAGATACAGCGCCGATTTCGCGATCTCATCCGGATTCGCCATCCGCTTGAGCGCGTGGATGCTCTCGACGAACGCCTTCTGCTCCGGCGTGCTGGCGGCCTCGCGACCCATCTCGGTGTCGGTGCCGCCCGGCAGCAACACATTGACGCGCAGGCCCGACGGGCCATACTCCGCCGCGAGCGTCTTGGTCAGTCCGATCAGCCCCGCCTTGCTCGCGGCATACGCCGCCATCCCCGGAAAGCCGACCGTGTGCCCCACGAACGACGACGTGAAGATCAACGAGCCGCGCCGGCGCGCGAGCAACGCGGGAATCTGATACTTGGCCCCGAGGAACGCGCTCGTCAGGTTGGCTTCGAGCGTGTCGCGCCAGCCGTCCAGCGTGATGTCGGTGACACTGCCGAGCGCCCCCATCGTGCCGGCATTGTTGAACGCGACATCGAGCCCGCCGAACTGGCCGACGGCCAGTTCGACGGCCTCCTTCGCGCAACGCTCGTCCGTCACGTCGCCCACCAGCGCGACGGCCTTGCCGCCGAACCCGCCAATTTCGTCGACCAGGGCGTTGAGCTGCGCCGCACGGCGCGCGACCACAACCACGCTCGCGCCCTCCTTCGCGAACAGCTTCGCGGCCTCGCGGCCGATACCCGAGCTGGCGCCCGTCACGATTGCGGTTTTGTCAGCGAGAAGATTCATTTTCTTTACCTTGATTAGCATTGCGTATTAACAGATCGCATCCGGGCGCACCGGCTGCGGTCTCACTTACGAACCCTCGGCCGATTTGAACAGCTTGATCAGGCCCGGCAGGTTCTTGCCGAAGGGTGCGACGCCTTCCTCGACTTTCTCGGCATAGCTCCAGAAAT
The DNA here is from genome assembly GCF_002223045.2 of Burkholderia sp. HI4860. NCBI lineage: Bacteria > Pseudomonadati > Pseudomonadota > Betaproteobacteria > Burkholderiales > Burkholderiaceae > Burkholderia > Burkholderia sp. HI4860. The sequence goes on from NZ_NKFO02000001.1 coordinate 794,279, forward strand.
CGGTGCTGAACATCATGCCGAAATCGCGCGCCTCGCTGACGGCCTTCAACTGCACGATCGGGTTGTTCAGCGCGCCCTTGACGCCCGGCAGAATGGGCTTCGCGATCGACGTGAAGTATTCGAGCATCGACTCGCCTGGCACATCGGGCGTCCACACCAGCTGCACGACGACGGTCTTGTCCGTCACGTTGAGAAAACCGTGGATATGGTTGCGCGGACCGAATACGAGGCTGCCCTTCTTCATCGGGATCATCCGGATGGTGTCGCGTCCGGCAACGTTCGGCGGCTGGTCCAGGTCCCGGTACTTCTTCGTGCCCATCAGCATCACGATGCCGCCTTCCGGCGCATAGAACCACTCGTCGGTCAGCGTATGCAGGTGCAGCGGCGGCCCCGATCCCGGCGGAATCTCGACCTTCGCCATCAAGTACCGGCGGCCCGTGGTCTCGCCGGTACGCACGAACTTGATCGAGGCGCCCTCCGGCTCGCCGTTGACGACCAGCGGGTCGGGATCGTCCTCGACCAGCGCGAACGCGGCGGCGTTGTCCTGCGCGTCTTCGGCCCAGTCCGACTCGGCGTCGTCCTCCACCCGGTGCGGCAGCGCGCCGGCGTGATCGACCCGACCGGTCGATGTTTGCGTTTCCTCAAGCATTGCACTCATGGTCGCTCCTCAGTTGAACTTCCGTGTTGAACTATCGTGCCGCGCTTACCTGTTGCCGGGCCGTGTCGCCCGGAACACGTGCTTGATGCTCGATGACGGGCGAACGCACGGCGTGCCCCGTCACGCGATCCAGCAATTCGCTGGCGTGGCGCGGCACGCGATCGCCTCGCCACGCGACATGCTGGTCGGGCCGCACCAACACGAGGCGCCGCTCGTACAACGCGGGCGCTGCGTCCGACACGACCTCGACGATCGACAGCGGGATCGCCCGAAGGCACGCGGCATCGACGAGCCGCGCCGCATCGTCGTCGAGCGTCGGCGGTTCGGCCTTCGTTCCCACCCGCAACAACGTGAAACCCGTCCCCAGCAGGTCGAATATGGAACGGCGCGCGCCGTCCGCGCCGGTCAGCCACAGATGCGGCAGACGGCCGCCGGGCACACTGCTCGGCCGGTAGATCAGCGGGTCGTCGTCCGGCGCCTCGCCGTCGGGCCAGACAATCGCCGAGCCGTCGTATCGCGCACCGAGCTCCACACCGATTGCGTCGAACTGTGCGCGAAACGCCTGCAGCGCTTCGCCGAACCGGGCGCGCGCCGCGTCGCCCTGGGCGCCTGTCTCCTCGACTTCCGCCGGCGCGCGTATCTCTACGACGCGTTGCGTCAGCCGGCGCGCCGCAGCCGTGTTGCGTAGCGCGATCGGCCGGCGCTCCGCTTCATAGCTCGCGAGCAACGCCGCGCCGCCCCAGCCCTGCACCGCACCCGCCAGCTTCCACGCCAGGTTCGCGGCGTCGTCGATGCCGGTGTTCATGCCGAAGCCGCCCGTCGGAGAGAACAGGTGCACGGCATCGCCGCACAGGAACACGCGCCGGTCCGCGTAACGCTCCGCCACCAGGGCGACCCCGCCCTGCCACGGCGCGTGAGCGAGCACCTCCACCTCGACCGGCCGACCGACGCCTTCGCGAATCCGGCGAATCACCGTCGCGTCGTCCGGCAGCGCGCCTTCGTCGTCCGCTTTCGACATCAGCAGGAATTCGTCCGCGCCGTCGAGACTGATCAGCAGCATCCGCAAACCGGGCGCCATCACGTTGTACATCCAGGCTTCGCGCCCTTTGAGCAGCGTGCGATGCAGCGCGGGAATCCGCACATGGCTCGACAGCATTCGACCACTGAGAAACCCGTCGCTCGCCCCGCTCGCCCCGAGATAGCGAATGCCGAGCGCGCGCCGCACGAAACTCTGCCCACCGTCGCAACCGATCAGGTACGCGGCCCGCCACTGTTCGTCCGGCATCGAGCCGTGCGTCGCGGTCGCGTCGAGCCTGACGCCGGCCGCATCCTGCTCGAACCGGCTCACACACCAGCCGAACCGCAGGTCGATGTTCGGCCGGGTGTGTGCATGAGCGAGCAGGAACTGCTCGACGTACATCTGATTCGTACGCAGCAGCGGCTCGGGTACCTGGTCGGCGTCGTCCGCGGCGCGCGCCGCCTCCATTCGCTCGCGCTCCGAACCCATCGCAAGTCGCGTGAGCTCCCAATCGGCGAGCCGCGTGAAATACGCGATATCACGCGGATGACCGGGAGGCAGCCCCAGCGCGCGCACGGCGTCCGAAATGCCGAGGCGGCGGTAATGCTCCATCGTCCGGGCGTTGTGCGTGCTGCCCTTCGGATGCCAGCGGCTGCCGGGCTCCCGGTTGAACACGACCGACGCGACGCCGTGGCGATCGAGAAACAATGCCAGCAACAACCCCACCGGGCCGCCGCCCACGATGGCCACGGGACGCTCGCGCGCCGGCCACGACAGCGAGCGCATTTCAGTTTCGGCGTTCGACATGCAGGCTCCGGCGTCACGCCGCGTCGGCCGCGGGCACCTGCCGGCCGGGCCACAGTCGCAGGATGTCGTACCGGTGTGCGCCGGCGCCCTCGCCATAGGCCGACGCCACGATCGTCGACGAGTAGTTGTGTTCGGCCAGCATCTCCGCCAACGCCCGTTCGTCGCCGAGGCTGCTGAAGCCGATCAGCAACTCCCCGTCCGGCGTCAGGTGCCGCGACGCCTCGCGCAGGAACCGGCGATGCGCGAGGTACCCGGCGTCGCAGAACGCCTGCATGATCGGCTGCTCGAACACGTAATCCTCCGGCACGAACACGAAGTTCGAATTCCAGTAGATCTGGTCGAATCGTTCGCCGGGCTCCAATACGTCGAACAGGTCGCCGTGCCGCGCCGATACCCGGTCCGCCACGCCGTGCGACCGCACGTTTTCCTGCGTATTGCGCACGGCCGCCTCGCTGATGTCCGCGGCCACGACGCGTGCGCAACCGGAGAGCGCGGCCACCACCGACGTCACACCGGCGCCGCAGCCGATCTCGAGGAAACTGCCGCCGCGACGATACGGCAAGTGCCGGGTAAAGATGCCCGTCGATTGAAAATGCGTCGGCGGAAAGACGCCCGCATGCACGGCGAAATTGCGGCCTTCGCACACGTACTGAACGACGCCGTCCGCTTCGGCGGCCGCCAGCCGGCGCCGCACCGATGCGAACGCATCGGATTCGTAGTCTTGAGGGTTCATGGATCCTATCCTTCGATCAAACGCGTGCGACCGAGCCGCGCGCCACGTAAAGGACGTCGCGCGCCGCGACCACGTCGTCGGAGGCGTCGCGCAGCAGCCGCTTCAGCACCTTGCCCGTCGCCCCCATCGGCAGGAACGCCAAGCTCCGCACGATCGCCACGGCCACGCCGCGCTCCGACAGCTTTCCGCCGCATTCGGCGAGCAGCACCTCGAGCACGTCGTCCGCCACACTCACCGGATCGCCAGCATGCCGGTCGGGCAGCACCAGCGCCAGCACCGCCGGATCGTCGGCGGCGCCATCGCCCACCCCGACGATCGCGACATCGCATACGCCGTCCACTTGCTGGACCACCTCCTCCAGCTGCAACGTGTAGAGCTGCCCGCCGGACGTTTCGATCACGTCGACCTCGCGGTCGATCTGATAGAAGATGCCGTCCTTGCAATACGCCACGTCGCCGGTCAGAAAGTAGCCGCCGCGCCATGCACCGGCCGTCCGCGCCGGCTGTTGCCAGTACCCGGACGTGATCGTCGGCGCACGCACCGCGAGCAAGCCGCGCTGCCCCGGCGCCACTTCGTGCCCCGTCACCGGATCGAGGATCTTCGCGACCGCGATATCCACCGGCCTGCCGATCGCGCGTTGCGGCGCGAGCGCGGCCGCGGTCGATTCGCAGCGGAACAGCGCCATGCCCAGTTCGGAGCTGCCGAACGCATCGATGAAACGGGACTCCGGCGCGCCGACCAGCAGGCGACGCGTATGGCTCTGGTGCGCCGCGTCGCCCATGCTGAACCAGCGCCGGACGGAATCGAATTCACGCTCGCCGACACCGCCCTCGACCAGTTGCATGTAGCTCTTCGGGAACGCCACGACCGTGGTCGGACGGAACGCCTGGATGGCCGCGCGCACTGCGTCGCCCTCCTGCGTCCCCATCACGTAGGTCGGAATGCCGTGCAGCACTGCGGTTTCGAGATGACTGATCGCCGCCGAATGCGATTGCGGCAGCGCCGTCAGCAGCCGCTCGTCGGGGCCTTCGGCAAAGCGGCCGATGCGGGCCCGCTTGCCCATGAAGAATTGCCGATGCTCGAAGCGCACCGCTTTCGGTACCCCGGTCGTACCCGACGTATGGCTCAGCATCACCAGCGTCGAATCCTCTGGCTCCACCGGCCACCCGTCGGGCAGACGCGCGTCGCGCCGCAGCACCGCACGCGACACGTCCACCAGCCGGCCCGCGTTCGACGCACTCCAGCGTTGTACGAACGCGCTCGTCGCCTGCGTATGCGTGTCCGCCACCAGCGTGTCGAAGCCGTTTTCGCTCATGTACGCGACGCCCGCGTCGGCCGGCATCGCGGGATTGATCAGCGCAATCGCCGCGCCGAGGCTCGTCAGCGCCAGATAGTGGAGAAACGGCGCCATGCCGTCCTCGACGCAGACGGCGACCACGTCCCCGCGGCCGACGCCGAGGCCCAGGTACCAGGCCGCCAGCGCAGCGCGATACTGCTGCAGCGTCGCGAGGCTGAAGGCCTGCACCGGCACGTCGTCGGAGTAGTGCACCGGCTTGTCCAGCTGGAGGAATTCGATGTCCTTCGACGGATTCAGCGCGAGGCACAGATCGATGAAATTGCCGCTACCCAGCGATGCATCCGCACGCAGCGTGGCCAGCCCGGACTCGGGCATGCGCGCATCCACGTCCGTCGCGTCGGCTCCCGGATACGACAGCAGGTCGGTCAACATCGCCATCCGGCGCCGCACCATTTCTTCGCCGACCGCGATCACGCGTGCGCGCCGGTAGGGCTTCTCGGCCAGCATCCGGTCGATGATTTCGCGCATCACGATCGCGTGCTGCTCGTCCTCCTCGACATGAATCTGGAAGAACCGCGTGGCCTGAAGCGGCGCATTGCGATGCCGCATCGCCGCCAGGACCGGACCGTAGACGATCGGCACGATCGCCTCCGCACCGAGGCACAACGCGGCCAGGCCATCCAGCGGATCGGCGCCGCGGCAATAGTGGAACATCGCGTCGATCAGCGCACGCGTGGCCGGCAGCATCGGCAAGCTTCCCCGCACCGCCGACATCGCATCCATCGATTGAAGATACAGCTCCGCATGCGAAACCTGATCCGTGCCGTCGCCCAGCAGTTCCTCCGCCAGGTTGTGCGACAACGCCTTGAACTCGTTCACGTCGGTCAGGCCGCCCATCAGCGAGCACAGGTAACGTGTGAAGTACTGCGAATAATATTGATGCTGGATAAGGAATCCACGCAATTGCGCATCGCTGACCGTGCCATCGCGGCAAGCGGCGAGAAACGGGTTGGCGCTCAGTTCCTCTAGCAGCCCGGCCGGAAACATGTCCGTCCAAAGCTGCGGCAACTGCATGTCGTTGGCCATGCTCTGCTCCACCGGTGATTGATCAATCATTGCGTTCATCGAATTGGTTCTCCATGGCTGCGCCTCGGTGGCGCAGCAGACGGAATCACGCGACATCGAACTCGGCCACTTGCCCCGACCGGTCTTTCACGCTGTCCGCCAGTCGTCGCAGCAGCATTCGCGGCCGCGCGTGCTGGAACACGTTCCGGCCGATGCAAAGGCCGGTCGCGCCATTCCGGATCGCGGCCTGCGTCATCGCGACCAGCGTCCCCTCGTCCGCCTTGTCGCCGCCGGCAAAGAAGACCCGGATATCCCGCCCGTGCACGGAAGCAAGCTGCGCGACTTCGTCCACCGACGCATTCGCGAGCTTCACGGCGTCCGAGCCCAGCTCCGTCACCACCCGCACGAGGTGATGCAAGCGTGTCAGACGTTCCTCGGACGTAGGCGCCTTCACCTTGTCGTACAGCATCGTGAGCAACGGCAAGCCGGCGGCATGCGCGGCATCCGTCACCGCGCCGAGCATCGCGAAGTTGTGCGCGAAATTACCGGCCGTGAAGTTCACCTGAATCGACACCGCGTCCGCGCCCAGCCGCAAGGCCGTCTCGATATCGGCCACCATGACCTTGGTGTCCGCATCGGGCGAGAGGCTAGCCATCCCGTTCAGATGCACGATCACGCCCGTTGTCGGGTGCAAGCATTGCCGCATGATCAGACGCTCGACCAGGCCCTTGTGACCCAGGATCGCGCTGATGTCGGGGCTTCCGATCCAGCTTTCCAGTGCCGCGGTCGCCTGGATACCTGCAATCGGCCCCATCGTCAGCCCATGGTCCACCGGCACGATCAACCCGCGCTGCGAATCCGGGAACAGGATCCGGCGCTCTCTCAGTTTTCTACCGACGTAGCCCATCGACGCCCCCTACTTTTCGATGATCGTCTCGTTGATCTTGATTCCAACGTGGCGCCCCGGTTCGGTCACGTAGCCCAGCACCTTGTCGCCAGGCTTCAGTTCCGAGATATTGAGCGGCTTGGCGGCATCGGAGAACACGCGCACGTGCCAGTCGTCCTGCATCAGGATGTTGACGCGCTCTTTGCCCGGGAACTCCACCTCGATCAGGCGCAGCGGGCGCTGCTCGATCTTCATCCGTCCGACCGTCGCGCGCCGCACCCGGCCTTTCGAATTCACGATCATCACCGGCGAGCCCGCCTTGAGTTCGCTCATGTAATCGGTGCGGTTTCCGGTGTTGAAGACATAGGAGTGCACGGCCCCGGCGTTCACGCGAAACGGGCGCAACTCCATGTAGGGCAGGAAGAATACTTCCGGGCAGGCAAGGAGGCCGCCCTGCGACGTGCTGCCCACCAGCATCCCCTCGTCCGGCGCGAACAGCGTCGAGGTGTCGATACACGCGCGGTAGCCCATTCCGACCGGGCGGCTCTCGATCACGGTACCGGCCTGGATGCTCAGGTTCTCGTGTTCCGCATCCGCCATCTGCTCGAGAAACGCGCTCATCACCTGATGATCGCGCGGCGAGAAGATCACGCCTTCCGCGCCGTACTCCATCACGCCGTACGACACGATCGCGTCATCGACATTGGTCGGCTCGTTGATTTCCTTCATCAGGATCGTGCCCGTCGACTGCAGCGATGCGATCACCAGTTCCAGCGGGATGTTGGTCGGATCGCGGAAACGGATCCATAGATAGTCGAACGCCAGCCCGTCGTTGATGGAGCCGAGCAGGCTGTCGCGATCGTCCACGTAGCTCGTATAGCAGGTCGCAATGCCGTCCGCGCCCAGTTGCCGCAGCACGTCGAGATCCGGGCAGGCCACGATGCGCCGGCGATTGACGTCGTCCTTGAACTCGGCGAACAACGGGCCTTCGCGAAACGCCTTGATGTCGGCGGCATTGCCCAGGCGCAGCACGACCCTCATACGGGTGGGAATGGCCGGCAGCAGGTTGGCGACGTTACCTGGGTAGACCACGACGCCGCTGTACAGCGAGTTGACGACCCGCACGAACATGCTGTCGTCCGGATGTGGACGAGCCAGTTGTGCCGTGTCGTACCACACGAGTTGCCCGTCCAGGGACGCGCGCTTCGACTGACCGTTCGCCAGCACGTTGGTCAGCTTCACCGACGTCCGCTTCGCGACCGTTTCCTGTGTCTCGAATGGCGTGGCAGCCGCCGCTGCCTCCTTCGGTGCCGGCGCTTCCTTGATCTTCGCTGTCACGCTCGCATTGCTCATACGCATCATCTCCCGGTGGATAAACAAAGGCGCGGCGCATCTGAAATGCGCCTAGCCTGGAACAGCCGGCGGTCAAGCCCGAAGCAGTTCGCAAGGCATCCCCAACTGCGATACACGGCCCATCTTGTTATCGGAAATCAGCACTTCCCTCGGAGGCTCCTGTTTCAGACAGCGCCGCAATGCGGCGATTGCCGCAGCCATACGATCCGGAGTAAAGCCAACCGGCTCCCTCGGATAACAGATGTAACTTTTCCGGCAACTGAAAAATACATACCCGTTATTCGGTAAATTCGACGAATCAAAATATTCGACCACCCAGCAAATCTGAGCCGATTCGTTCATCATTGACTCACCCGAAAAACGCAAGCAGCCCGCGCAATCATCAGAAATTACGCACGCTCTATGCCAAATTAACGGTAAGTAAAACTAAATTAATAAAACAGACTGAATATCGACGATTCCATGGTGATTAATTCTCGAGCCACCCGCCGCCCGGCCCGGAGCCAGCGCCCAATCGGGCGGCATGCCTTTCTCAACTCACCCTGCCGTCTCTCACCGGCAGGCCATCGTCCTTCACACAAGCGCCGAAGCGATGCATCGCTTCTTGCTTTGAAACAATGATTTCGTCCATTTCCCTGGGCGAGACGACTTCACTGTTTCCGCAATCGATTTAATGCAATCGACTATTGAATCATTTCAACAAAAGCGCATATTGCTTCGCCTGATCATTATTCTATCCGACGGATTTTTGACATTCCTTCAACATCGTCGGCATCGCGTCGCTAGTGTAAATGCAGATAGCGCCGCTTTTGAATACCAGAGCAAAAAATTTATCCGAATGAGAGAGCAAGAATGCTATTGACTCGCCTCCCCGCGCTTGATCTCTTGGAGTATCGATTCCCGGATCGGGTACGCAGTCGAAATCGGGCGCCAGAGACTTGGCCGTCGGTGGCAGTGGGAGGGGAAGACAGCGGGGGTGTCAAGCGGTCGCTGCCGGTGTGCGTGGCGGCGGCATGCCATGGCCGCGCCTGAGGAGTGGCATCCTGAGTGGTATGTGCGGGATAGTGTGTTGAGCCTCGGGATCGAGGCCAGCCTCGGCGAAGCGTTCACTCATTGCGGAGTCACGGAACACCTGGTCTAGACCGACAAGCAAATCGGCGACGTATGCGGGCAACCCTTCCGCCAGTAGAACCTCTCGCTGCTGCTCGAGGGTCCGCTCTGCGTAAATAACATGACGACCTAGCAACTGTGAAAGTTCGTCGGCAATTTCATGCATCGTCATGGCACGCGGACCCGTGAGGTGATATCCCAACTGGACTTTCCTTCGGCGACCCATTTCAGGATTTCGAGTTCACGCGCGCTGAGGCACGGTGCATCGGATTGCAGCGCCTCCAGCCTGCGGCACGTGTCGAGCGTCAGATTCGCGACAAGTGCGCCCCACGACGGAATGGCGAAGGGCAAATCGCCGTTGTCAGACGCCCGCGCCTGTCGAACGAAGCTCACGCACGCCACATCGCCATGCCTGTTGTGAGCCGGAAACGACACTCCGTCGCCTAACCCGTACATGCGACTTCCGTCTCGAAGTTCGCGCTGTTCGGTTGTCGCGAAGATCCGGTCGCACCAGATCAGCGGTGTCAACGACGACATCGCATGCTGCGCGACCGGGTCGATCATCAGGTAAGCCCGCTCCCGATAACGGGACAACCACGCCTCCGGGTAGCTCGACAGTGTGCGGCCGCTCTTCAGTGTCCCGCCCGTCATTCGATAGTCCTGGTAACAGACATGGTCAAATCCCGCCAGGCGTCCGATGTCGACCAGCATCCGGCCCAGTTCGTCCATGCAAGTGCAACCGCCGATCTTGAACACCATCTCAAGCATCCGCTCACCGCACCGACACGATGCGGACTCACGACATCCTTCGGCCCATAGAATGACGCGTTCTCTGGCTTCTCTCGTAATTTTTAGAATTACTGATCAATTTATGCTTGAAAATCGATTCGATGAATTCTCAAGGCGCCCTCAATCCGCCTGCGATAGCAGGAAACGGCCCCGTCGTCGAATCAGAACACCCGCGTCGCTGACGGGACGCGCGCATGCTGCTTGACGTACGCGAGCGCATCGTTGATCGTCAGAACGTGCTGCTCCCCGTCCCTCATTCGTAACGACACCTCTCCGGCCAGCGCCTCCTTGCGTCCTGCAATTGCGACGATCGGCGCGGCCAGTTCCCTTGCATCGAAGATCTTGCGCGGCAGGCGCTCGGCGCGGAAATCCCTCAGCACCCGACAGCCGATGTCTTCGAAAGCGAACGCCGCGTTGTCGGCAAATTCGCGGTCTTCTTTCCCAATGTTCGCAACGACGATCTGGTCCGGTGCCAGCCAGGTCGGCAACCATCCCTCGTAGTGTTCGAGAAGAATACCGATGAACCGTTCAAGGCTTCCCAGGATCGCGTGGTGCAACATGACGGGCGTTGCCTTCCCACCGTCCTCTGCGACATATGACGCACCGAGCCGTTCCGGCAATACGAAATCGAGCTGGATCGTTCCGCACTGCCACTTTCGTCCTTGGCGGTCGAGCAGATGAAATTCGAGCTTGGGACCATAGAATGCCCCTTCTCCCGCCTGGATCGCGAAATCGAGACCTGCCGCGCGCGCAGCGGATGCCAGCATCGCTTCCGAGCGATCCCAGACCGCATCGTCACCCGCACGGACCGCCGGCCTCGTCGACAAAGCCACATCGAATTCGCCAAATCCGAAGTCTGCGTAGATCGTCTTCAGCAACACACAGAATCGTGCGACTTCAACCTCGACCTGATCCTGCATGCAAAGCACGTGAGCGTCGTCCTGCGTGAACGCACGGGCACGCATAAGGCCATGCAACGCCCCGGACGGTTCGGCCCGGTGGACCGCCCCAAATTCGGAATATCGGATTGGAAGATCGCGATACGACCGACTGCCTTTTTTGAAAACCTGCACATGGCACGGGCAACTCATCGGTTTGAGACAGTACGGATTGTTGTCACTCTCGAGTGAAAACATGTTTCGCCCGAATTTCTCCCAATGACCACTCTGTTCCCAAAGATCGCGCGAGACGATCTGAGGCGTCCGCACTTCGGAAAAGCCAGCCTGACGCATCCGGACTCGGATATATTCCTCGACAACCCGATAAAGAACCATGCCGCGCGGATGCCAGAAGACAGCGCCCGGGCTTTCATCCTGCTGATGAAACAGATCGAGTTTGTTGCCGAGCACTCGGTGATCGAAATCGTCCATCATGTTCTCCGTTGACTTGATACCGGTCGACGGAGCACAAAAAAGCCCCGTCCGTTTCCGGCGGGGCTTAGGGATGGTTTGAGGCACTGAGTTACGACGTGCAACCTCCCCCCGGCCCGCCGTTGGCGGTCGTGGTAGTGGTCGCGGTAGTCGTAACGTAAAGTGCGTTCATGGGACTAATCTAGTCAACCTGCCAACGTCTGTCAACAAACATTCGAGTCAAAATTCAGCGCCAATATTTTATCATCCGTTAAAAATCCTCAAACGGAAAATAAATGAAATTCACAGAAAGCATAATGAAATGCTCTTTAAGGTAACTAAATAATGGTTTTATTCATGGAATGGAAGTTGCGGGCAATCAGAAAAGGCGATCACTAGCAGGCCGTTCCCGAGATCAAGGAAAAGCAAGCCGATGCGAAGCGAGGACGGTTATAACGAATCGTTGCACATTCTGGTGGCCAATGTCCAAGCCGGGGCAAATGGCCGAGCCGAGCGCGACGTTGCCGCGGAGATGCTGCGGGACGTCGCGCGACCAGATCGACGCATCCCAAACAAGCCCGCAACCCAACCACCCCCTCCCCCGTACCGGCATTCGTCAAACCAACTGTACCGGTACTGTACAGAAAACCGTCGCTAAACTGACCTCCATCCCAGTCCAGAACCGAACGGAGAATCCGCGATGGAATTCCTCACCCTCAGCGCGTTGCCCGCCGGCATGCTGTTCGCGCTCGTCACGTCGATCACGCCGGGCCCGAACAACACGATGCTGCTCGCGTCCGGCGTCAATTTCGGTTTCCGCCGCACCATGCCGCACCTGTTCGGCATCAGCATCGGCGTCGCGATCCTGATGCTCTGCGTCGGCTTCGGCCTCGGCGAAGCGTTCAAGCGCCTGCCGCTGCTGTACACGATCCTCGAAGTCGCGAGCGTCACGTACCTGCTCTACCTCGCGTGGCGCATCGGCACGTCGGGCGAAGTGAAGGCCCACGGCGGCAAGCCGCGTCCGATGACGTTCATCGAAGCCGCCGCGTTCCAGTGGATCAACCCGAAGGCCTGGATGATGGTGCTGACCGCCGCGACGACGGTCCGCCTGTCCGCCGACTACGGGATGAACGCCGCCTGGATGGCCGTCGTGTTCATCCTGATCGGTTTCCCGTGCATCTGCCTGTGGGCCGCATTCGGCCTCGGCCTGCGCCGCTTCCTGTCGAATCCCCGCGCGCTGCGCATCTTCAACATGACGATGGCCGTGCTGCTGATCCTGTCGCTGTATCCGCTGGTCGCGCATCTGCTGGCGTAGTGAGCGCTCACCGCGCGCCCGTTGAGATTCGCCCGATGCAGGCGTACCCTTTTGTTACGGGCGCGCGCAGCCGTTTCGCCGGTTGCGCCGCTGCTGCCGGGAGAGTGTCGATGAAGCCATTGCTGAGGGCGGGCGAACACATCGAGGGGATGCACTGGATCGCCGAGTATCACCCGCTCACGCACGAGATTCGCGTGCTGCGCGAGGACATCGAGATCGGTATCTACAGCGCGCCGCCGACGATGTTCGGTGAAGAGGAAGACATGGGCGCCGCGAACCTCGCCGATCATCGCGGCCGGGAGGCCGCGCTGCGCGCGTATCTGCGCAACTTCGTGAGGGAACACGACACGGAGGAATAGCCGGCGGCCCGACGGCCGCCGTCCCAGGGGGCCGGCGCATCGCACCGGCCCGCGCTTCGCTCAATGCCCGAGCGATTCGATCTTGCCTGCCGGCTGCGTCACGCCATGCGGCCGCGCCATCTGCTTGATCAGCAGCGCGACACACGCAAGCAAGCCCGCGACGGCGATCGTCGCGAACACGCCCGCGAACGAGAAATGCCGGCGCGTCAGCTCGGCGACGAGGAACGATCCCGCAATCCCGCCGAAGCGGCCGACGCCGAGCATCCACGCGACACCCGTGCCGCGCCCCTCGGTCGGATAGAACGCGGCGGCGAGCGCCGGCATCGACGATTGCGCGGTATTCATCAGCACACCGGCCACGAACACGACCAGCACGAGCAGCCCGACGTTGCCGGCCGCCTGCCCGATCGCGTAGACGCTCACCGCCGTCAGCGCGTAGCACACCGCGATCACGCGGTTCGCGTTGAAGCGGTCCATCAGCACGCCGCACAGCACCGCGCCGACGCCGCCGAGCGGGAACAGCGCGGAGATCAGCGTCGCGCTCTTCGGCGTCAGGCCGGCATCCTTCAGCAGGATCGGCATCCAGTTGATCGACGCGTAGAAGATCACGAGCCCCATGAAGTACGCGAGCCACAGCATCACCGAGCCGACGATGTACGAGCGCGACAGCACGACGCCGAGGCCCTTGCTGCCGGTCTGCGGCGCGGCTTCGGTCAGCGCGAACGAGCCGGCGTTCAGCGCATCGCGCGAGATACGCGCGAGCGTCGCGCGAACCTTGTCGACGGCGTGGTGGTTGGCGACCATGAAGCGCACCGATTCCGGCATCTTCAGCAGCAACAGCACGCCGAGCAGCAGCGGCGTCACGCCGCCGAGGATCAGCACGCTGCGCCAGCCGAAATGCGGAATCATCCATGCGGCGAGGAAACCGCCGAACGCGGCGCCGAGCGGGAAGCCGCAGAACATCAGGTTGATCACGGTCGCGCGGCGCTTGTCCGGGCAGAACTCGCCCATCATCGTGACCGCGTTCGGCATCGCCGCGCCGAGCCCGACGCCGGTGATGAAACGCAGGATCGTCAGGTGTCCGATCGTCGTCGAGAAGGCGGACATCAGGCATGCGACGCCGAACAGGAACACCGAGCCGAGCAGCAGCGAGCGGCGCCCGAGCTTGTCGGACAGCGGGCCCGACACGAGCGCGCCGCACGCGAGACCGAACAGCGCGGCGCTCAGCACCGGTGCGAGATCAGGTTTGGTGAGGTTCCATTCGCCGAGCAGCGACGGCGCGATGAAGCCGATCGCAGCCGTATCGAAGCCGTCGAGCAGCACGATCACGAAACACATGAGGAATACGAGCCATTGAAAACCGCCGAACGGCTGCTCGTTGATGAAGGTCTGGACATCGACCACGGGTGTGCGATTCATCGCGAGTCTCCTGATATATACAAGCGACGCGGCCTCGGAACCACGTCTTGCCTTTATTCGCGCACCGGCCATCCGGTGCGCCGCGCGCCGATGCTCTGCCGGCACGTTCATTCATCGCCGAGGCCCGCGAACCATCCGCGGGCCTCGACTCAACATCGGACTACAGGTACTTAACCGGCCGCACCTAGGCGGCCCCATCCTGCTCCTTGAAGATCTTGTCCGCGAGATGGAACGCGGAATTCGCCGCCGGCACCCCGCAATAGATCGCGGTCTGCAGCAGCACTTCCTTGATCTCGTCACGCGTCACGCCATTGTTGCGCGCGGCACGCAGGTGCAGCGCCAGTTCCTCGCCGCGGTTCAGCGCCACCATCATCGCGATGGTCAGCAGGCTGCGCGTATGGCGCGGCAGGCCGTCGCGCGTCCAGATCTCGCCCCATGCATAGCGCGTGATCAGGTTCTGGAATTCGTCGGTCACCTCGGTGCGGTTCTCGATCGAGCGGTCGACGTGCGCATCGCCGAGCACCGCGCGACGCACCTTCATCCCTGCTTCATAACGTTCCTGGTCATCCATCGCCGGTGCCTCACGCAGTCAGGAAATCGAGCAGCGCGCGGTTGAAGCCGTCGGTGCACTCGATGTTCGAAATATGCGCGGCGTCGAATTCGACGTGCTGCGCACCCGGAATCGCGGCGGCCAGCGCGCGGCCCTGGTCGGGCGGCGTCGACATGTCCTTGGCGCCGGTCACGACGAGCACCGGCAGCGCGATGCCTTTCACCTCTTCGCGCAGGTCGGCTGCGTTCAGCGCGTCGCAGTTCGCCGCATAGCCGTCCTTGTCGGTATGCACGAAGGTGTCGCGGATCGCGTCGAACAGGCGCGGCTCGCGTTCGACGAACGCGTCGGTGAACCAGCGCGGCAGCACGGCGTCGGCGAGCGCGGCCATCCCTTCGGCACGCGCCTTCTGCGCCCGCGGCGCCCACACTTCCGGCGAGCCGATCTTCGCGGCGGTGTTCGACAGCACCGCGCGAACGATACGCGACGGGAAGCGTGCGGCGAGCGCCGCACCCGTCAGCCCGCCCATCGAGATCCCGCAGAAATGCGCGCGGGCGATGCCGACGTGGTCGAGCAGGCCGATCACGTCGCCGGCGAGTTGCTCGATCGTGTACGAACCGGCCGGCGCATCGGAATGGCCGTGGCCGCGCGTGTCGTAGCGCAGGATGTTGAAGTGCTGCGTCAGCGGGCGGATCTGCGGCGCCCACATCTGCAGGTCGGCGCCGAGCGAGTTCGAGAAGACGAGCCACGGCGCGTCGTCGCGCGCGGCACGGTCGATCCGGTAATGCAGTTTCACGCCGTTGACAGTGGCGAAAGGCATCAATGTTCTCCTGGTGATTGCGCGCCCGCATGCAGCGCGAGCACGGCGTCGACGTAGGCCTGCGCCTCGCCGACGTAATGAGCGGGATCGAGCAGCCGCGCGAGCGCGTCGCGCGACAGGTGGGCCGACACGGTCGCATCGGCGGCGAGCACGTCGAACAGCGTCGCGCCCGTGCGCACGGCTTCCTTCGACGCGTGTTCGACGACGTGATGCGCGTCGAGCCGGCCGATCTTGTCGCCGAGCGCGAGCATCACCGCTTCGCCGAGAATCAGCCCGCGCGTCAGGTCGAGGTTCGCGGCCAGGCGTTCGGTGTTCACGTCGAGGCCCGCGACGATCTGCGCGATCTGCGCCAGCGCGCCGCCGGTCAGGCGTGCGAGATCCGGCAACGCATCCCATTCGGCCTGCCAGCCGCCGAGTGCGCGCTCGTGTTCCTGGACCATGCCCGCGAATATCGTCGCGACGAGGTTCGGCGCACGTACGGCAGCCGTCAGCACGGCTGCGCAGCCGACCGGGTTGCGCTTGTGCGGCATCGTCGACGAGCCGCCCTTGCCGGCGGCGGCCGGCTCGCCGAGCTCGCCGACTTCGGTCTGCATCTGCAACGATACGTCGCGCGCGATCTTGCCGAGCGTGCCCGTCAGCATCCCGAAGCAGGACGCGGCTTCCGCGATGCGGTCGCGCTGCGTGTGCCACGGCACGGCCGGCGCCGCGAGCTTCAGGTCGGCCGCCAGCGCGGCCGTGACGCCGGCCGCCTGCTCGCGCAGGCTCGCGAGCGTGCCGGCCGCGCCGCCGAACTGCAGCACGAGCGCACGCTCGCGCAATTCGGCGAAGCGCGCGCGATGGCGCAGCAGCGCATCGAGCCATTGCGCGAATTTCAGGCCGAGCGTAATGGGCAGTGCCTGCTGCAGCCACGTGCGGCCGATCATCGGCGTCGCGCGATGCGTGCGCGCGAGCGCCGCGAGCGATGCGCATGCGTCGTCGAGCATCGGTTCGAGCACGTCGAGCGTGTCGCGCAACTGCAGCACGGTGGCGGTATCGATGATGTCCTGGCTCGTCGCGCCCCAGTGTACGAACTTCGCGGCCTCGGGGTCGTCGGCCTTCACCTGAGCGGTGAGCTGCTTGACGAGCGGAATCGCGAGATTGCCGCCGAGCGCCGCACCGTGCGCAAGCGCGTCGGCGTCGAGCCGGCTGGCTTCGCATGCGCGTTCGATCGGCGTGACCGCCGATGCGGGAATCACCTGCTGCGCGGCGAGCGCACGCGCGAGCGCGGCCTCGACGTCGAGCATCCGCTGGATCGTCGCGCGGGGCGACCAGATCCGGTTGAGCGGCTCGGTGCCGCAGATGAGGGAGGTCAGGCGGGCGCTGTCTTCGAGCATGGCATCAAGATAGGGGAAACGGCGTGCGCCTATTGTCCACCCAAGCGTGCCGGCCTGCGCGCAAGCGCACGCGCCGGCACGCTCGGGGTTCAGGCAGCGGCCTTTTGCGTCGCGTCGATCAGCGGCACGCCGGTCAGCTTCTGCAGTTCGTCGAACGACAGGTCGGTGAAGATCTCGCTCACCGCGAGGCCGTCTGCCGTCACGTCGAGCACGGCGAGATCCGTATAGATGCGGCTCACGCACTGCACGCCGGTGACCGGATACGAGCACTGCGCGACGATCTTGCTTTCGCCCTGCTTCGTCAGGTGCTCCATCATCACGAACACCTGCTTTGCGCCGATCGCGAGGTCCATCGCGCCGCCGACCGCCGGAATCGCATCGGGCGCGCCCGTGTGCCAGTTCGCGAGGTCGCCGCTCGCCGACACCTGGAACGCGCCGAGCACGCAGTAGTCGAGGTGGCCGCCGCGCATCATCGCGAACGAATCCGCATGGTGGAAATACGCGCCGCCGGTGAGCAGCGTCACGTGCTGCTTGCCGGCATTGATCAGTTCGTCGTCTTCCTCGCCGGGCGCGGGCGCGGGGCCCATGCCGAGCAGCCCGTTCTCGCTGTGCAGGAAGATTTCCTTGCTCGGGTCGAGGTGGTTCGCCACCAGCGTCGGCACGCCGATGCCGAGGTTCACGTACGCGCCTTCGGGGATGTCCTGGGCGACGCGCTTGGCCATTTCATCGCGGGTCAGTCGTTTCATGTCCGGTCTCCTCAGGCGGCTTGGGACGTGGCGTGTTCGGCGGCCAGCTCGGCCGCGTGCGCGGCCTGCGGTACCTCGACGATGCGCTGGACGAAAATGCCCGGCGTCACGATGTGTTCCGGGTTCAGCGCGCCGAGCGGCACGACTTCCGACACCTGCACGATCGCCACCTTCGCGGCGCTGGCCATGATCGGCCCGAAGTTGCGTGCCGTCTTGCGATACACGAGATTGCCCCAGCGGTCGCCCTTGTACGCCTTCACGAGCGCGAAATCGGCGTGGATCGGCGTCTCGAACACATACGGCTTGCCGTCGATCACGCGCGTTTCCTTGCCTTCCGCGAGCTTGGTGCCGTAGCCGGTCGGCGTGAAGAAGCCGCCGATGCCGGCGCCCGCCGCGCGGATGCGCTCCGCGAGGTTGCCCTGCGGCACGAGTTCCAGCTCGATCTCGCCGGCGCGGTACAGCCCGTCGAATATCTGCGAGTCGCTCTGGCGCGGGAACGAACAGATGATCTTGCGCACCTGCTTCGCCTTCAGCAGCGCCGCGAGGCCGGTCTCGCCGTTGCCCGCGTTGTTGTTGACGATCGTCAGGTCGCGCGCGCCCTGTTCGATGAGCGCGTCGATCAGCTCGGACGGCATGCCTGCCGTGCCGAAGCCGCCGATCATGATTGTCGCGCCGTCGTGGATGTCGGCCACCGCCGACTGAAGCGATTCGAAAATCTTGTTGACCATGTCTCTTCCTGATACGAACCCGCGGCTCGATGCGCGGCCTGTCGAGGGGACACGCGCGTGCCGCGTGCCGCGCCGGGGCCGATGTCGATCCCGGTTTTGTTCGCTATTCGAACCTAGATTCGATTAGCGAACGATGGGCCGATCATAGAGTCGCGCACAGCGCGTTGTCAAGGCGGGTTGCCTCGGGGGTCGCTGCGTCGTCGAACGGCAAGCCGACGTAGTTTTCGGCGAGCGACTGCGCGGCGGCCCGCGAGCGCGTCACGTATTTCAGCTCAGCAAACTTCAGGCGATTGACGAACGGCGAGTCGTCCGGCGACGAATGCAGCATGTTCGTCATGAAGTACGAGAAGTGCTCGGCGCGCCACACGCGCTCGAGGCAGGTCGCGGAATACGCGTCGAGCAGCGTCGCGTCGCCGTTGCGGTAGCGCGCACCGAGCGCGCGGGACAGCGCGCGGACGTCGGCCACCGCGAGGTTCATCCCCTTCGCGCCGGTCGGCGGCACGATGTGCGCGGCGTCGCCGGCAAGGAACAGGCGCCCGTGCTGCATCGTCTCGGACACGAAGCTGCGCATCGGCGTCACGCTCTTCTGCGTGATCTGGCCCTCGGTCGGCGTCCAGCCCGTGTCGTTCGAGAAACGCGTGTGCAATTCGTCCCAGATCCGCGTGTCCGACCATTCGGTGAGGTCTTCGTCGGGCTTGCATTGCAGGTACAGGCGCGTGACCGTCGGCGAGCGCATCGAGAACAGCGCGAAACCATTGTCGTGATGCGCGTAGACGAGCTCGTCGAGCGACGGTGCCGCGTCGGCGAGGATGCCGAGCCACGCGAACGGATAGACGCGCTCGAACGTGTTCAGCCGTTCGGCCGGAATCGTCTGGCGCGCGATGCCGTGGAAGCCGTCGCAGCCGGCGATGTAGTCGCAGTCGATGCGGTCGTCGCGGCCGTCGGCATGCTTGAACGTGACGAACGGGTGCTCGCCCTCGACGTCGTGCAACGCGACGTCACTTACCTCGAAGTGCATCGCGTGGCCATGCTCGACGCCGGCCGCGATCAGGTCGCGTACCACTTCGTGCTGGCTGTAGACGGTGATCGCGCGCCCGCCGGTCAGCTCGGAGAGGTCGATGCGGTGGCGCTGGCCCGAGAACAGCAGTTCTATGCCGTGGTGTTCGAGCCCTTCGCGGCGCATCCGGTCGCCGAGGCCGGCTTCGTTCAGCGTGTCGACCGTGCCCTGCTCCAGCACGCCGGCGCGGATGCGGTTCTCGCAGTATTCGCGTGAACGCGCTTCGACGAGGATGGAATCGACGCCTTGCAGGCGCAGCAGATGGGAAAGCAGAAGGCCGGACGGGCCAGCGCCGATGATCGCGACTTGGGTGCGCATTGTTCGTCTCCAGAACTTTGGTTCGAGTAATGGAACCCATTTGAGCGCTTTCCCGACTATGCGGCAACGCGATTCAGGAGATATGTTGTATACGTTTTGACGATACTGGCCCGGCGATGGATGCGCTCGATCTGAACCTCATTCCCTACCTCGTCGCACTCGACGACACGCGCAACGTGAGCCGCGCGGGCGACCTGCTCGGCGTCAGCCAGCCGCGCGTGAGCACGGCGCTCGGCCGCCTGCGCGAGTATTTCGGCGATCCGTTGTTCGTGCGCACGTCGCGCGGGATGGAGCCGACGCCGCGTGCGCTCGCACTGCTGCCGGCCGCCCGCGACGCGCTCGCGCAGATCGAGCGCGGCCTCGTCGCGCCGCACGACTTCGACCCGGTCGCGAGCACGCATACGTTCTCGATCGCGCTGTCGGACGTCGGCGAGATCGTGTTCCTGCCGAAGCTGCTGCAGGCGTTCGCGACGCGCGCGCCGCACGCGAACCTGCGCTCGGTCTCGCTCGCGCACGACGAAGTCGGGCGTGGGCTCGAAGCCGGTTCGATCGATCTCGCGGTGGGCTACTTCCCGGATCTCGACGGCAACAACTTCTTCCAGCAGCGCTTGTTCACGCACCGGTTCGTGTGCCTGATGCGGCGCGGCCATCCGTTCGAGCAGGCGCCGCCGTTCACGGTCGAGCAGTTCCTCACGTGCGGGCACGCGGTGGTGCGCGCCGAAGGCCGCAGCCAGGAAGTGCTCGAAAAATACCTCGCGAAGCAGCGCATGCAGCGCCGCGCGGTGCTCGAGACGCCGCACTTCATGAGCCTGCCGTTCATCCTGAGCCGCACCGACCTGATCGCGACGGTGCCGCATGCGATCGGCTATGCGTACGCGGCCGAACACGCGTTCATCGTGCCCGTCGAGCCGCCGCTCGCGCTGCCGCGCTTCGACCTGAAGCAGCACTGGCATCGCAAGTATCACAACGATCCGCGCACCGCGTGGCTGCGCGGCGTCGTCGCGTCGCTGTTCAACGACGAGCAGGACGAATGGCCGAAGTGAGGGCCGGGCCCCGGGCCGCACACGCGCCCCGCGAAAGCATGAAACAATGCCCGGATTCCGCGCCGCTCCGGCGGCGGCATTCGATGGAGCAGATAGATGGCTAAAAAGAAGTCCGCGCGGCCCGAGCCGGTCGCATCCCGACCGAGCCGCGAAGAAGCGGAAGACGCCGTTCGCGTGCTGTTGCGCTGGGCCGGCGACGATCCCGCGCGCGAAGGCCTGATCGACACGCCCGCACGGGTCGTGCGCGCCTATGAGCAGTTCTTCGCCGGCTATGCGCTGGAGCCGCGCGACATCCTCGCGCGCACGTTCAGCGAAGTCGACGGCTACGACGAAATGATCGTGCTGAAGGACATCCGCTTCGAGAGCTACTGCGAGCACCACATGGTGCCGATCATCGGCCGCGCGCACGTCGCGTATCTGCCGAATCATCGCGTGGTCGGCATCTCGAAGC
This sequence comes from Burkholderia sp. HI4860, assembly GCF_002223045.2. Lineage (NCBI taxonomy): Bacteria > Pseudomonadati > Pseudomonadota > Betaproteobacteria > Burkholderiales > Burkholderiaceae > Burkholderia > Burkholderia sp. HI4860. The sequence goes on from NZ_NKFO02000001.1 coordinate 815,520, forward strand.
TCGCGCGCCTCGTCGACGCGTTCGCGAAGCGCCTGCAGATCCAGGAAAAGATGACCGTGCAGATCGCCGACACGCTGTTCGACGTGCTGCAGCCGAAGGGCGTCGGCGTGATCCTCGAGGCCGCGCACCAGTGCATTTCCACACGCGGCGTGCACAAGCCGGGCGTCGAGATGGTCACGTCGCGCATGCTCGGCACGTTCCGCACCGATCCGTCGACGCGGCGCGAATTCCTGTCGATCGTCGCGAATCCTTCTTCCGTGAATCTGACGAATACGTAATGGAGCAGACGAAGCAAGCGGCGCACGCGCCCGTCGTGCTCGTGACCGGCGCCGCGCGCCGGGCCGGGCGCGCGTTCGCCGAGTATTTCGCCGCGCACGGCTATCGCACCGCGGTGCATTACGACCGTTCGGCCGATGCCGCGCAGGCGGCGGCCCGTGCGATCGCCGAGCGCGGCCACGATTCGGTCGCGCTGCAGGCCGACCTGTCGGATGCCGCGCAGATCACCGCGCTGATCGACCAGGTGTATGCGCGCTTCGGGCGCCTCGACGTGCTCGTCAACAATGCGTCGGTGTTCTGGCAGGACCATTTCCCGAGCTTCGACCTCGCGGCGTTCGACCAGGCGTGGGCCGTCAACTGCCGCGCGCCGATCCTGCTCACGCGCGCGTTCTACGAACGGGCTCGCACGGCCGGCGCGCAGGGTGTCGTCGTGAACGTGGTCGACCAGAAGATCAAGGAAAACTTTCACCGCGACCATTTCAGCTATACGGTCGCGAAGGCCGCGCTCGGCAACCTCACGCAGATGCTCGCGCTGTCGTCCGCGCCGGTGCTGCGCGTGAATGCGGTGTTCCCCGGGCTGATGCTGCCGAGCGACGACCAGACGCAGGCGGACTTCGAGCACGCGAGCCGCGCCTCGACGCCACTCGCGCGCATCGCCGGCCCCGACGATGTGGCGAGCGCGATCCTGATGCTGACGGGCAACGCGTACAACGGCGTCGATTTCGTCGTCGATGCGGGGCAGAACCTGATCCGCGTCGACCAGGACGTGCTGTACAAGCACCGCGCGCCCGACGGCAAGCACTGACCGGTGCGCGTCGACGGCCGGCGGCTGTCGGGCGCGCGCTGCGTTACGGCTTGTCGGCGCTCCCGCCTTCTCGCACCTTGCCCTGCGCGACGCTCGTGCCGGGCGGCACGCTGTGCGTGAGCCACACGTTGCCGCCGATCACCGAGCCGCGCCCGATCGACACGCGACCGAGAATCGTCGCGCCCGCGTAGATCACCACGTCGTCCTCGACGATCGGGTGCCGCGCATTGCCCTTGACCAGTGCACCTTCGCCATCGGCGGGGAAGCTCTTCGCGCCGAGCGTGACGGCCTGGTACACGCGCACGCGCTCGCCGATGATCGCCGTCTCGCCGATCACGACGCCCGTGCCGTGGTCGATGAAGAAGCTCGGGCCGATCTGCGCGCCCGGGTGGATGTCGATGCCGGTCGCCGAGTGGGCGATTTCATTGATGAACCGCGCCAGCAGCGGCACACCCAGCTGGTGCAGCGCATGCGCGAGCCGGTGATGCATCATCGCCAGCACGCCGGGGTAGCACAGCAGGATCTCGGTGATGTGCTGCGCGGCCGGATCGCCCGCATACGCGGCCTGGATATCGCTGACGAGCAGCGCGCGGATCGCCGGCAACTGCCGGCCGAATTCGCGCGCGATTTCGAACGCGCGTTCGTCGAGCTCGGCGAACGGCGTATCGGCATGCTCGGGCAGGAACGGCAACGCACGGCGGATCTGTTCGGACAGGATGCGCAGCGTGCTTTCGAGCGTGTGGCCGACGTAGAAGTCGACGCTTTCGTCGGTCAGATCCGCTGCGCCGTAGTGCGTCGGAAACATCGACGCGCGCAGGCCGGTCACAATCTTGCAGATCGCATCGCGCGACGGCAGTTCGCGAATGCCGCGCGGATGGCGCGTGCGATGGAGTTCCTCGCGCGACTCGCGCAAGCCGGCGACGATTTCTTCAAGGCCCCACTGACGGGCGGGTGATGTCGACATATGCCAATGCAGGCGGCCGCGCTCGGTCGCACGGCCGCTAATAAAGTGACGGGTTCCGCAAGATTACCGCGTTTTTTGTCCGGGAGCGGCACGCCGGGGCTCGGCCGGACGGACGATGGCACGGGATCGCGACGGCGTCAGATCGTGATGCTGCTCGCGTCGATCCATCGCACGGCCCAGTCGCGCGCGTGCGCGATCGCGTCGCCTTCGTCGTTGAACTGGAGCTCGATCGGGAAAAATCGGTTCGCAACGAGTTCCCCGTCGCTCGATCGGGAGATCACGACGTAGGGCTTGAACGAACCGTCGCTGGCGCGCGCGGGCGCGCAGTTCAACAGATAACCGCGGTGCGTGAAGGCAGTAGTCGCTTGCATGAATCCGCCACCTCTAGTCCCTTGCTTTGTTGTTCACTACCCGTCTTTAAGGGTGCTCGGCCCCCCGGTGCGGGCAGAGGCGGCGCGACTGAATCCCCTGTCGCCGCTTCGCAGGAAAAGAATCATACTCTGTAGAAAACGCGTCTTCTAGCTGAAATAAATCACGACAAATCAGTGCGCGTCGGGCGACCGCGGCGATCGCCCGCGCGCCTTTTCCCGTCATGCCCGGAACGGGATTTGCTTCGATCCGGAACGCTTCGCCGCGAGGAGAGCCGCGATGGAATCATCCGGTCAAACCGATCGTCCGCGTCCGCGCAGCATCGAGCTCGACAACGACGCCACGCACGACAGCACGGTCGACACCGACGGCAAGAACCGCGAGGCGTCGCGCCTCGCCGGCGGCGGGCCGATCTCGCCCGACGAAATCACGCGCAGCAACGCGTCGCTCGTCAATGCGATGCCGGAAGCCGGCGACGGCTTCGCCGGTTTCGACAGCCGCCCCGGCGGCAATCATCCGGCGTTCGCGCTGCGTGCCGGCTACATGGTGATCGAGAAGGGCTTCGACGCGCCGCCGCCCACGAGCGACGCGCTGTTCGGCCCCGTCCACCGGATGTACGGCAGCACGTACTGGCCCGGCCACCAGCGTCGGCCGGAGCGCGTCTTCGAGCTGACGGCCGTGCCGAGATAGCCGGCGCGGCGTTTGAATCGGTCGTTCGTTTGCGGATCGGTATCGGCCGACAGCCGATGGCCGGGGATCGGCGTACACGACCGTGCGCCGATCGTGTGCCGGCAACCGCACGATGCACGATGCGCGAACGAATGATTCCGCGCAGCAGCGCGGGCGGCGCCATGCACGCCGTGAATTGCACTGACGCACATGCGTTGATCGAGGTCATGTCGAAACGGCGCGGTTGCGATTGAATGGCGATGCGGGCAATGCAACCGCGTGATCGTCGTGTCGTGTCGATGCGATCGGCGTGCGCGGCCAGGCGTATGCGTGCGCCACGCGCGACAGCGATGCGCGCACATGCCTTCCCGCCGCCCCTGCAGACAACAGCGGCCACCACGTCACACGCAACGCGTCGCGTGTCGCAGCATGCGTAGGTGCGTGGCCGTGCGCCGCGGAAACGGCAGCGGCGCCGCCGCACAGCACGACCGGCACCTCACTGCAAAGTCCCGGCCGTTGGTTTACTCTGCCTCGCAGCATTGCGCATTGCCCAGCCCCAACGGCCATCCGGCCGACTTCGTTTCAACCCGCCACTCGGAGACACTATGTACAAGCGTATTCTGGTTGCCGTCGACGGCAGCGACACGTCCCGCCACGCGTTCGATGCCGCGCTGGCGCTCGCGAAATCGCACGGCGCCGAGCTGCAACCGTTCTACGTCGTCGAGAACGCCGCGATCTACTACAACGTCCCCGGCTACGATCCGTCCGTGCTGCGCGATCAGCTCGTCGCGCAGGGCAATGCACTCGCGAAGGATTTCACCGCGCTGATGCAGGCAGCGGGCGTGAAGGGCGAGACGAAGCTGGGCGAAGCCACGTCGCTCAACGACGTATCGTCGCTGATCCTCGAGGGCGCGAAAGCGTTCGATGCCGATCTCATCGTGCTCGGCACGCACGGCCGCCGCGGGTTCCGCCGCCTCGTGCTCGGCAGCATCGCCGAGCAGTGCGTGCGCCACGCGACGCTGCCCGTGCTGCTGATTCCGGCGGCCGCCAACGTCGACGAAACGGCCGCGTAAGCAGCGTTCGGCATGCGCGGGCAGTCGCGACGTTTTGTCACCCGACAGCGGCAAGTTGCGGTGGGACAATGATTCCGTCGATTCAACGCCGGAGTAAACGATCATGCTGACGCCCGTCGCCACACGTCCCGCCGCCACGCCTCATGCCGGCAGCTGGGCTCCTCGCCAGGCCGCGCACTGCTCGACGTGCGCCATGCGGCACCTGTGCATGCCGCAGGGCCTGGCACCCGAAGCGCTCAGCCGCCTCGAGTCGGTCATCTGCACGGCGCGCCCGGTCAAGCGCGGCGAAGCGCTGTTCCGCGAAGGCGACGCATTCGACAACCTGTACGCCGTGCGCTCGGGCTCGCTGAAAACCGTCGCGACGCGCCACGACGGCCGCGAGCAGGTCACCGGCCTGCATCTCGCCGGCGAAGCGCTCGGCCTCGACGGCATCTGCGACGACACGCATCCGCGCACCGCGGTCGCGCTGGAAGACAGCTCGGTCTGCGTGATTCCGTACAGCGCGCTCAAGGCACTGTGCTCGGAAGCCGGTTCGATGCAGTTGCGCATGCACAAGCTGATGAGCGAACAGATCGTGCGCGAAACGTCGCAAACGATGCTGCTCGGTTCGCTGAACGCGGAAGAGCGTGTCGCCGCGTTCCTGCTCGACGTCTCGTCGCGCTACCTGAAGCGCGGGTACTCGCCGTCCGAATTCAACCTTCGGATGACGCGCGAAGACATCGGCAGCTACCTCGGCATGACGCTCGAAACGGTCAGCCGCACGCTGTCGAAATTCCAGAAGCGCGGCCTGATCGAAATGCGGGGCCGCCACGTCCAGATCGTCGATTTCGACGGCCTGCATCACGTCTGATGTGACGCCGCACGGCGCGCACCTCGCGCGCCGCCTGCGTCACGCGATCGGTCAATCGAGAAACAGCGCGGCGCGCGCCTTCAGCGCCGCGCTGAAATCGTCGAGCCAGCCGATCGACAAACGCCAGCTCTGCCAGTAAAGGTCGATGTCGATCGTTCGCCCGCGCGACATGTCGACCAGTTCACCCGCCGCCAGTTGGCGGTCGACCATCCGGTCCGGACACATCCCCCATCCCAATCCCGTTTCGCACGCACGCAGGTAGCCCGCGACGTGCGGTATCCAGTGCTGCGGCGGATCGAGATCCGCGCGCGTCACGCGCCGGATGAAACGCGCCTGCAGCCCGTCCTTCGGATTGAACATCACGCACGGCGCGCGGCGCAGCGCATCGCGCGTGATGCCCGCGGCGAAGTAGCGTTCGTAAAACGCCGGCGAGCACACCGCACGGTAGCGGATGCGCCCGAGCCGCTCCGACCGGCACCCCTGGATCGGCTCCGCCTGCGCGGTCACCGCGCCCTGCACGCTGCCGTCGCGAATGCGCGACGCGGTGTAATCCTGGTCGTCGATCACGAGGTCGAGCAACGTTTCGCGCTCCGTGCAGAACGGCCCGACCGCGTCGATGAACCACGTCGCGACGCTGTCGTCGTTGACCGCCACGCGCAACGTCGGCCACGTGCTCGCGATTTGGCCCGGCAATGCGGGCATCCGGCCGCCCAGCTCCGCCTCGAGCAGTTGCACGCGCTCGGTATGCCGGCACAGCAGCGCACCCGACGTCGTCGCGACGCATGGCTGCCCGCGCTTGACGAGTACGCTGCCGACCCGCTCCTCGAGCAGTTTCACGCGCTGCGACACGGCCGACGCCGTGACATTCAGCTCCTTGGCCGCCCGCTCGAACGAGCCGTGCCGGATCACGGCCGCGAGGGCATCGAGCAACGCGTAGTCGAGCATTAGATTTCCTTAATCGGCATTAGGTGATTTAGCTTCTCTTATTTTCAGGCTGACCGCAGACTAGCGCTACCCGATTCATTCGTCTACTGCTTCCACTGCTGTCACCCATCATGAACTGGCTCGCTTTTTCCCACGGCGCCGCACTCTGCGGCTCACTCATCGTCACCATCGGCGCGCAGAACGCATTCGTGCTGCGGCAGGGCATCATGCGCTCGCACGTCGGCAAGATCGTGCTGCTGTGCGCACTGTCCGACATGATCCTGATCGGCGCGGGCGTCGGCGGCGCGTCGGCGCTCGTCGAACGCTATCCGACCTTCGTCCATGCGGTGCTGTACGTCGGCCTCGCGTATCTCGCGTGGTTCGGCATCAATGCGCTGCGCCGCGCGTTCAAGCCCGGCCACGAAACGCTCGACGTGCGCGGCGACGCGGTCGCGCCGCCGCCGCAGAGCGGCCTCGCGATCGTGCTGATGACGCTCGCGTTCACGTGGCTCAACCCGCACGTGTATCTCGACACGTTCCTGCTGATCGGCACGGCCGGCGCACGCGAGCCGGAAGGCGCGCGGCTCGCGTTCGCGATCGGTGCGATGTCTGTCAGCGTCGTGTGGTTCCTCGGGCTCGGCTACGGCGCGCGGCTGCTGGCGCCGTGGTTCCGCAAGGCGACGGCGTGGCGCGTGCTGGATGGCGCGATCGGCAGCATGGTGCTGTTTCTCGCGGCGGTGCAGTTGCGCTGACCGGCTCGCCAATGCGCGGGCGGCCGCTTGCCGCCCGTCGTCCCGCCCGCTTCGGCGCAATGCCGGAGCATCCACGCTCCCGCCCGCCTCCCGCCACCCACCGCTGCGCGTCACCTCGCGCCAGCCGCGACAAAAAATCGGTTCCCGATCGAACGCAACCACGCGAAACACCCACACAGCGGACGGGTTGTCCGTCATCTGCGTCAGGCCGTCCGCCATCGCGACGGTGCGCCGCCTGCACGATTCGGAGCGATCGGCGAGAATGTCCTGCGTCCCGCGACAACGGCGTGACCGCACCACGTACCCCGTCGTCTCGCCGTGATCGTCTCGGCCCATCCCGCAGTTCCATTCCGTCACCCGCAGATATCGGAGCAGAACATGGCACTACGCACCCTCGGCACATCTAACATCCAGGTTTCGCCGCTCGCGTTCGGCGGCAACGTCTTCGGCTGGACCGTCGACGAGAACACGTCGTTTGCGCTGCTCGACGCGCTCGCCGACACCGGCATCAATTTCATCGACACGGCCGACGTCTACTCGGCCTGGGTTCCCGGCAACAGCGGCGGCGAATCGGAAACGATCATCGGCAAGTGGCTCAAGCGGTCCGGCAAGCGCGAGCAAGTCGTGATCGCGACCAAGGTCGGGCTGCTCGCCGCGCGCGCGGGGCTGACCCGCGACAACATCCTGAAAGCCGCCGACGATTCGCTGCGCCGCCTGCAGACCGACTACATCGACCTGTATTTCTCGCATCGCGACCTCGCCGATACGGCCCCGCTCGAAGAAACGCTCGGCGCCTATCAAACGCTGATCGACGCGGGCAAGGTGCGGATCATCGGCGCATCGAACTACAGCGGCGCACGGCTGCGTGAAGCGGCCGACATCAGCAAGCGCGACGGGCTGCCCGCGTACCAGGTCATCCAGCCCGAATACAACCTGCTCAACCGCGCCGACTACGAGCGCGATCTCGAACCGGTCGTGCGCGATCTTAGGCTCGGTGTCGTCAACTACTACGCGCTCGCGAGCGGGTTCCTGTCTGGGAAGTACCGCAGCGAGGCCGACCTGAAGAAGAGCGTGCGCGGCGATCGCGTCGCCGGGTATCTCAATGAACGCGGGCTGCGCATCCTCGCCGCGCTCGATGCGGTAGCCGAGAAGCACGGCACGCAGCCGGCCGCGATCGCGCTTGCATGGCAGATCGCGCGGCCGACGATCACCGCGCCGATCGCCAGCGCGACGTCGCTGGCGCAGCTGGCATCGCTCGGCGAAGCGATCCGGGTTCAGCTCGATCAGGATGACATTCGCCGGATCGACGAGGCGAGCGCGGGCTGAAGTCACGCAGCGGCGGCCGATCACGGGAACCGCAAAATCCTGCGGCTCCTTGATTGGCCCAGTCAGCCGTCTACCTCGCGCAAATACCACGTCACGGCTCCATGCTGCGTCGTCTCCGGCCCCGGCATTGGCTCTCCCGCCTTTACTCGCAGCGTGCGCTTCAGGAACGGACTGAACCAATCCCCCTCGCGTGGACACGGCTGGCCCGGACGCGCACGCAGTACGCGAACGCTGACCGGTGGTGCTGCAGGCTCGATTTGAAGTGTCGCGGCCGGTTCGTCCGCGGGCGGTGCAGGTGAAATTGCAGTCGGCTCGACCGGGCGAGACGGCCAGATTCCCGGCGCATCGAACCGGCGCAGCCACTCATTTGTCGATATCTCGTCGAACCGAACTTCGCCTACGATCGAACCCATGTGCAGACAACGTAACTCGGGCACGCGTATCGGCTTCAAGAGCCGGTTTGCAGCCACGTAGGCGGCCGGCTGCGGATCGCGCTGCGTCCAACCCAGCGATGGCCATTCACCCGCCTTCACCATCACGCCGTTCGAGTAATCGACCAGCGACAGCCCGTTCGCCGCCTCGTTTTGGACCGCCCGCTCCAGCGCCTCTCGGCCGCCTAGTTTCTCCAGCCAGCTTCGATGCAGGATCGTGTACCAACTCACACTCTTGATGCCTTCACGTAGTTCGTCGTGACCTAGACCATTACCTACGTCAAATCCCAAAAATTGCTCGGCCTGTTCCAGTTCCAAATTCTCATAGCGATGCCCTTCATTTGACCGCTGAAAACCGAGCCCGGCGTGACCATGCAACACAGGTAGCCGCATCGCAAATTCGGCCAGTAGCTTCTCGAAGGCTGCTCGCCCGTTGCCGCGCAACACCCCGACTGGCAAATAGATTTGGAGGTAAGAAAGGTCTTTCCATGCTTCTTCGAACAAGCTTCCCTGCGAAAACGCACGCATCCCCCAATCGCCCACGTAGTCAAAACCCGGCCCGGATGACCAGGTAAATTCGATTGCATGCGTAAGCGGTCGCGTACGGACCCAGTCAGCAAATGTGGAAAAGCGCTCAGGTGTGTATTTGCCTTGCTTGCGCGGATGCTCCCAATAGCCCCACTGCAATCGTTGGCCCATGATCTCCTCCAACCGCAGCATCACCCCGGCCAGTTGCGCCCGGTTCGACGGCGCATACGACTTCAGCAGGTAGAACACGATCACCAGCCCGCCCTGCAACACGACCTTATCCGCGTCGTCCTCTGATCCGTAAGTGAAGTGCCACTTCGCCGCATCCCATTCTTCAAAGAATTCCACGATCGTCCTCAGCCTCAGTCTTCGCGCAGATACCAAGTCACTGCTCCCTGCTGCGTCGTCTCCGGCCCCGGCATTGGGTCCCCCGCCTTTACTCGCAGCGTGCGCTTCAGGAACGGACTGAACCAATCCCCCTCGCGTGGACACGGCTGGCCCGGACGCGCACGCAGTACACGAACGCTGACCGGCGGTGCTGCAGGCTCGAGCTGAACTGTCGCGGGCGGTGCAAGTGAAATTGCAGTCGGCTCGACCGGGCGAGACGGCCAGATTCCCGGCGCATCGAACCGGCGCAGCCACTCATTTGTCGATATCTCGTCGAACCGAACTTCGCCTACGATCGAACCCATGTGCAGACAACGTAACTCGGGCACGCGTATCGGCTTCAAGAGCCGGTTTGCAGCCACGTAGGCGGCCGGCTGCGGATCGCGCTGCGTCCAACCCAGCGATGGCCATTCACCCGCCTTCACCATCACGCCGTTCGAGTAATCGACCAGCGACAGCCCGTTCGCCGCCTCGTTTTGGACCGCCCGCTCCAGCGCCTCTCGGCCGCCTAGTTTCTCCAGCCAGCTTCGATGCAGGATCGTGTACCAACTCACGCTCTTGATGCCATCGCGAAATTCCGGATGCCCCATGGGGTCGGCAACGTCAAACCCCAAAAATTGCTCGGCAAGTTCCAATTCCAGGTTCTCGTAGCGATGAAACTCATCGCATTGCTGAAGACCTAACCCCGCGTAGCCGTGCGACACGGGCAATCGCATCGCCAATTCCGCCAATAGCTTCTCGAAGGCCGCGCGCCCATTGCCGTGCAACACCTCGACCGGAAAATAGATTTGAAAATATGAAACTGTTTTCCATGCCTCTTCCTTCAGGCTCATCTGAGAAAACCCACGCATCCCCCAATCGCCTACGAAGTCATAACCCGGACCAGACGACCAAGTAAATTGGACAACATGCGTAGGTGGTTGCTTGCGCACTGATTCCGCAAATGTGGAAAAGCGCTCGGGCGTGTATTTGCCCCTCTTGCGCGGATGTTCCCAGTAGCCCCACTGCAACCGTTGGCCCATGATCTCCTCCAGCCGCAGCATCACCCCGGCCAGTTGCGCCCGGTTCGACGGCGCATATGACTTCAGCAGGTAGAACACGATCACCAGCCCGCCCTGCAATACAACCTTATCCGGATCGTCCTCAGACCCGTAAGTGAAGTGCCACTTCGCCGCATCCCATTCCTCAAAGAATTCCACGCTCGTTCTCCTTAATCCGCCAGATACAACACGCGCACCGTCGCGTTGTGATTCAGCATTTCCAGCATCCGCATCGCGTCCTGCGTCATCCTTGGGGCCTCGCTGTCGCTTGCGGGCGGCGTCTGGGCTGCTGCGTTATAGATGGCGGCATTGGCCGCCGCCGCCGTCACGGCAACCTTCCCGATCGGGAAACGCGCCAGCGTCTGCGCCCCGTGCCCAACCAATTCCACCGCGCCGCCTAGTTCGCCCGCAGCGCCGGCAAGGGCACCCGCGCCGGCAAGGGCTGTTCCGGCCGCCGCGCCCGCCAACGGCGCACCGAGAATCAGCGTCAATTGCTCTCGCAAGCGTCGCCGTTCCGCTTCCTCGCGCTCCGCTCCCGTCGGGTCGTAGCTCCGCAACTCGGCCAGATAACGATGGTCATCAATCCGCCGAGCGCCGCCCCCGAACACTCGCCGCACTGCCTGCTGCTCGGCCTCCATGTCGTGCAGCAACAGGGCCGATTGAGGCAGTTGCGCATGAAACTTTTTGAGCCGCTCCGGCGAGGTCACGCCGCCTTCGACTGTGCGAAACACCGGCTCCGCCTTACGCGCCTTCTCCAGCCATTCGCGACGGCGGCGTGGCGTCTCGCACACCTTCGTTTCCAGCAGGCGGAATTTGTTGATCTCACCGTTCACAATCTTGTAGTAGGCTCGCGTCTGCTCATCCGTCAACACGTCCCCCTCGAACTTGATTTCGATCAGGTAAGCAATGTTGTCGGCAGCAAACCGCGCCGAGCCCGTGCCCCCCTTGTAGTCGCGCAAGCGAATCACGTCCGGAATGCGCAACAGCCCCGGGATCTTCGGCCGATCCAGCTCTGTCCAGTCCCACCCGGTATCGGCCGAACGCACCAGCCGGTACGCTTCGCGCACCTCATCGGGCGACAGGTTCTCCTCCAGATACGCAGTCGTCACCAGCGGCTCTGCCAAGCCGATCTGCACCCACGGCAAGGTGCCCTCGTCGATGCCCGCCTGGAACGCCACGCGTCGCCGGATGATCTCGTAACGCGATAGCGGCATGGTCGATGGCCGGAACGGCTCCCTGCGGCTCATGATGGCCTCGGGTGGTCGCCCACCAGCAGGAAGCATGTCGAAGCCGACTTCCCCCCAATACGGCCATTGCCAGAAACTTCCCTTGCAGTCGTAATGCACCCAGCGCGACACCTGCCGCTGACACAGCGCACGCCCTCGTGCATCGCGCATCGGGAACTGTTCCGCAAAGCCGGCTTTCTGGCACAGATACCAAAGGTCCATCGGGTTCTCGACGGGCAACACCGTGCCCGCCGCGTCGGGCCGTTTCGTCTGACTGCCCTTGCCGGGTTTCGGTACGTTCGGCGCTTGCTTGCGAGGCGGTGGGGTTGTGGTTGTCATGATCGGCTCACTCCCAATTCACTGATGCGCGCAAAATCCAGCTTGTATTCCGCTTCGTCGTCCCAATACCGCGCCCGCACCCAATCCGTCGCATCATCGGGCAGCGCCTCGCAATGCACGGGCGCACTTGATTCGGCATAGGCCTTCACGGTATGTCCCGCGGCATTCGTGCGTCCCTCGACCACACGACCATTCGGGTGCGTCAACTGATAAATGCGGTCGGGAAGCGCCTTGCCCGCTCGATCTCGAAGGGTGTAGAACTCTTCGAAGTCCGCGCCCGGCATCCCCGGGAACGGTTTCGTCACCGACTCCGGGCCGAACGTTTGATGACTGCCTGCATAGACCGTGTGCTCGCCGGCTGTCTTTACGACATACCCCCGTTCGCTGATGCGAACCTCGGTACTTCCCGCGTGCAGTACGATTTCATCCGCCGCGTGCAAGTGGATACTGTCGGCCGTACTCGTGATGTTGATGGTCTTCTTTGCTGTGAGGTCGACACCGTCGGTCTGCGCTTCAATCCGCACTTTCCCCGCCGCGGCGACGAGCGCCATGCCGGCCTTGTGCACGAACAGCGAGAACGTATTCGACACGCTCGCGAACAGCGAACGCCCTACGGCAAGCCCGACATGCCGGCCGCTCGTTATGGCGACATCCTCGCCGCTCGCAATATGAGCGCTACGCTCGGCCGCCAGACCGAATCCGGCTGGTCCGGCCAGTACGATGTCCGCCTCTGTCAATTCCGGGAAATCGTCCGGGCCGGCAGGCGTATTGCCACGAATTGCATCATTGCGTGCCTTGATCGACCTGGCCACATCGCTCTGGTCCGCGTCGGGCTGTTGTGCCTGGTGCCGTTGCGCCAGGCCTGTGAGGCTTTCCTGCAGCTCGCGCGCCCGAGTGAGTCGGCCTATGGCCTCCTTGGCGTCCTTCGCATGGCCCGGGCCGCCCGGTTGGCCGTCCGTCGATACAAACAAACCCCTCAACGCCCGAACGACGCCCCAATCGTCGGTGCGAAGATCGAAGCCTATGCCACGCGCATCGGCACGCCCCTTCTTTCGGGTAATGCGCCGGATATTGCCGAGACTCAATTGCGACGTGCCCGCATCGCTCGCAAGCTGCGTCTGGATTTGCTCCCGCGTATCGTCGATCGCCAGATGGCCGGATGCCGTGCCATGGAGCTCCCGACCACGAATGACCGACACCGCGTGGTTGTACGGCTGGTCCAGTGCAGGCTGGCGGAATGCGTTGACGGTGCTCCCGATAATCACGGGCAAATCCGGGTCGCCGTAGTAGTGCGACACCGCCACTTCATGGCCGATACGCAGAATGAACGTCGCACCCATGTCCGCGCCTTGCCAAGGCGACAGCACACGCAGCCAGATACCCGAATTCTCGTCGTGCTGGCCTTGCCGGTCCCACTCGAATTGCACCTTCACGCGGCCGTATTGGTCCGTCCAGATTTCCTGCCCGGCGGGGCCGACGACGATTGCTTTTTCCGGCCCGCTCAAAACGGGCTTGCAAACGCTGCGCGCCAGCCTGAACGGCTCGTTCGTCGGTAACAGTTCGAACTGCGCGTGGGCGCGATAGGTCTGCGCATGACCGGTCCTCCCGGCGAGGTCCTCGATATCGAGCGTGCAGGACACAACCACGTATTCACGATTCGCCGCCTGTTGCGGATGACCGATGAGCGTAAAGGTGTGGCCGACCGTGAGGCCGCGCAAACTTCCTTTGCCGTGCGCACGCCGCCCCATGCAGCGCTGCGCCTCGAGCTGAACGCGCGCGAAGTGCCGCGCCTCCCGCTCCGTATCGTTTGGCTGGCCAGTCAGCCCCTGCGCGCCGGCGAGCGGCTGACTGTAGTCTCCCCAATCATAAATCTCGCCATCCGAGCAGGCCGTCGGACGAGGGTCTTCCGCGGTAGTGCCCAGCCTCGCGCGTGGCCGCGTGTAGTCGTAATCCGTCACGCTCACGGAGCCTGCCGTCAATCGACTGGTCACGGACAGCGTGTGAATGTGTTCCTCGTCGATGCGCTGACCGCCGGGCGGCAGATAGCGCAACGTCTCATAAGCCTCCCCGTGCGGTTGGTGTCCGCCCATCGCGTCGCACAGGACCAGACGGTGATGGCCGTCATCGTGTTCGAACCACCACCAGATGCCCCATTCTTCCCAGAGGCGTTGCAGGAACGCCCAGTCCGATTCGAAGGCCTGTCGCTGTACGTCCCGTTTCGGGTAGACGCCCCTGAATGCGCCGAGACGCTTGTCGACGGGGTAGGGATACTTCGAAAGCACTGCGTCGGTGATTTCGACGACGGTCATATCCTGAAACAGACGGCAATCCTGCGTCAGGGTCGCGCGATGGAGCCATGGCCGCAGTTCCAGTTCGTACAGGATCGCCTTGCGATCCTGACCGGCAAGCCTTGCTGTTTCGACCAATCCGGTAATTTCACGCGTACCCGCGCCGATATTGCCAAGTCCGGCGGCACCCGCCAGCCCTGGAATGAACCGACCTTTGCCTTCGAGCTGGATCGACACGGTGACTTCCGTGCCGACTATCTTGTCCAGATCGAGATCAGCCGTGCGGCTCGGCGAAATGGCATAGGCGTCGTCGGTGCGCAGCGTGACGAGGTAGCGGCATTCGTCGAGGCGGCCGATGGTTTCGGTGCCTTGCAGGCGCACCGGGACGAATACCGGCAGCGCATCCACGCCATAGGTCGGCAACGACGCACCCGCGATCGACAGCGTGCGAGCCTGAGCAAAAAGCGCCATTTACTCGGCCCCCGCCGCTCGCCGACCGACGACGGTCGCACCGCACCCCGTCTTGTCGCCGTGATAACCCACGCGCCGACCGTGATGCGTGCGGGGGCCACTCGCCAGCAAAGGAAAAACGCCACCGCATTTCGGACAACGAACGCCATGGCCGTCAAGCGCCACGCCAATTCCGAGATGTTTCAGGTCATCCGCGCATTCGATGACTTCGCCGCCGTGGTCGGTTGTATCGCCCACGCGGACCATGTCGAGGCCTTGTTCATTTTTCATCAACGATCTCGCAAGTCACGGAGATCGAGATTGATAACGCGGAAATTCGGCGCCGACTATGGGATGAATACGATTTTTCCGAGTTTGTTTGTGGCCAGGAAAACGACGCCCTTCATTTACACCGTCCTTTCGGTAATCGGGGAAATCAGGAGATACCGACCGTCAGTCATGACGAATCTCAGCCGTTACGATGCGTTCATGTTGATGCTTTGGTTTCAGCACAAATCCGTTGCGCTTGATTGGTTCGCTGCCGTACGCCTACCGCAAAAACGCCTCCTCGACTTGACCACACCTGCCGTTTCTATTGCCTGATACGGACATCCCCTCGGACTCCGCCCGCAACGCCTCGCCGCAAGCGCATCACACACCCGCCCCGGGTCTTTCACGGATTGACCACGCCCTCCGCCATACCCGAGACTGCGCCGCTCAGGCGGTCATTGGGAGAACGTCATGCCGGACACCAGCACGGAGATCGCCACGATCTCGACGCGCGCCGTTCGCGGCCACGAGCGCGTCGACTTCTGGGTCGACCATGTCGCGCGCATGCTCGTGCGGATCGAATGCAGCGGCAAGTCGTCCGAAGGCATCGACGCATCGCTGCGCAAGCGCGATCTCGGGCTGTTCGGCGCCTGCGACATCGTCGCGAACCGGCACGCGGTCGTGCGCACGCCGCACAACATCCATGCGGACCCGCGCGACGCCGTGTTCATCTGCCTGATGCACGCCGGGCAAGGCTATACGTTCCAGGACGTCGACTGCATGCACCACGGGCCCGGCGACCTCGTCTTCTACGACACGTCGATGCCGTACGGCCACGGCTTTCCCGCCGACATGGCGATGACCGTGCTCGACGTGCCGCGCGACGTGTTCGAGGCGCGCGTCGGCCCGTGGCGTTACCGCGGCCTCGTCAAGATCGATCGTGACGACGGCGTCGCGTCGTGGGCCGTAAGGCAGGTCCATGCGCTGCTCGCCGCGCCGCAAGATCCGACGCCCGATGCGCGCGAACGGCGCGCCGCCGCGATCCTCGATCTCGTGCAGTCGATACTGCGGCTGCGCGACGGCAACGCGTCGCCGACCAAGTCGACCGTCCACACGTTGTCGCGCGCCAAGGCGTTCATCGACAGCCATCTCGCCGACGACGACCTTGACAGCCAGTCGGTGAGCCGCGCGATCAACCTGTCGCCGCGCCAGCTCGCGCGCGTCTTCGAAATCGAAGGGATGCCGCTCACGCGCTACATCCTCGCGCGGCGGCTCGAACGCTGCCGCGCCGACCTGCGCGACCGGTCGCTGAAACACCTGACGGTCAGCGAGATCGCGTTCCGTTGGGGCTTCAACAACAGCGCGCACTTCAGCCGCAGCTATCGCGCGCGCTTCGGCGAGACGCCGAGCGATACGCGCGCACCGGCGCCGGACGACATGCGCTAGCCCGCCATTTGCCACCCGCCACCCGCAGCCGTGTCCCTGCGAGGCAAGCACGGCGTCCGTCCCGATCAAATGGGGCCGCCTAGCGGTCGCTAAGCTGGCTTCCTGCGCGGCGGCACTCGTTTCGCCGCCCGACAGCAAGGAGAAGAAGCGGGATGGAGACGTACGACCATATCGTCGTCGGTGGCGGTTCGGCCGGCTGCACGGTCGCGCACCGGCTGGTGAAAGCCGGCAGGCGTGTGCTGCTGCTCGAGGACAGCCCGAAGGACGACAACCTGTTCATCCGGGTTCCGGCGACGTTCATCCGCGTGCTCGGCACGCGGCGCACAGTCACATTCGAGAGCGAGCCTCAAGCCGGCGCGGCGGGACGCAAGACCTACGTGCCGCAGGGTCGCACGCTCGGCGGCGGCAGTTCGGTCAATGCGATGCTGTACGTGCGCGGCACGCGCGACGATTACGACGACTGGGCCGCGCTCGGCTGCACCGGCTGGGGCTGGGACGACGTGCTGCCCGTGTTCAAGCGCGCCGAGTCGCACTTGCGGCTCTCCGAGCCGTTTCACGGCACCGACGGGCCGTTGAAGGTTGGCGACACGCGCTTCCGGCATCCGCTGAGCCTCGCGTTCGTGAAGGCCGCGCAGGAAGCCGGCATCGCTTACAACGATGATTTCAACGGCACCGCGCAACATGGCGTTGGCTTCTATCACACGACGATCTTCGACGGGCAGCGCGGCAGTACCGCGGCCACCTATCTCGCCGACGCGATCGGTCACCCGAACCTGCGCGTGCTGACCGGCTGCCGCGTCACGCGCATCCGGTTCGACGGCCGGCGTGCAACCGGCGTCGAATGGCGGACGGAAAGCGGTGCGACGGGCTCGGCCGCCGCGCGCGCCGACGTCGTGCTTGCGGCCGGCGCGCTAAGCACGCCGAAACTGCTGATGCTGTCGGGCATCGGGCCCGGCGCACACCTGCGCGCGCACGGCCTCGACGTGCTGCACGACAGCCGCGACATCGGCGCGAACTACCAAGATCATCTCGAAGTCTCGATCTACGGCCGCAGCCATGCGCCCGTCAGCCTGCTGGGCGAGGATCGCGGGCTGAAGGCGTTGCGACACGGGCTGCAGTGGATGCTATGTCGCACGGGCCTGCTGACGTCGAACGTCGTCGAATCCGGCGCGTTCGTCGACACGACCGGCAGCGGCCGCCCGGACATCCAGTTTCACGTGCTGCCGACGCTCGTCGGCGACGTCGATCGCGAGCCGCTGCCCGGCCACGGGCTGTCGATCAACCCGTGCCTGCTCAGGCCGCGCTCGCGCGGCTCGGTGCAACTGCGCGGCAATGATCCGGCCGCGCCGATCCTGTTCGACAGCGGCGCGCTGTCCGATCCGGCCGATGTCGACGGCCTCGTGCGCGGTGTCGCGCTCGCGCGGCAGATCATCCGCGCGCCGTCGCTCGCGCGCATCGTGCGCGAGGCCGAGACGCTGACCGACACGGCACTCGCCGACTACGTACGGCACCGCGCGAAAACCGTCTATCACCCGGCCGGCACCTGTCGCATGGGCAACGACGAGCATGCGGTCGTCACACCGCGACTCGCGGTGCAAGGTGTCGACGGATTGCGGATCTGCGATGCGTCGGTGATGCCGCGCATCGTGTCCGGCAATACGAACGCGCCGACGATCATGATCGCGGAGCGCTGCGCCGAATTCATGCTGGCAGAGTAACGCAACGCGGCGCGCGGGCGTTTTCCTTCACGACAATAAAAAACGGCGCGTGAAACACGCGCCGCCGCTCCATCCACATCACCTGCCGGAATCACCCCCCGTCGGTCCGCGCCGCCTCGCGCAGCGCCATCGGCGACGCGCCATAGCGCTCGCGAATCGCACGGCTGAAATGAGCCTGGCTCGAAAAGCCCCAGCGAAACGCGATTTCTCCGACGCTCGTCTTGCGCAGCCGCGCATCGGTCAGCTCGCGATACGCATGCGACAGCCGTTCCGACCAGATGTGCTGCGTGATCGACTCGCCTTCGGCCGCGAAGAGCCGGCTCAGATGCCGCAGCGACAGCCCGACCGCATCGGCGACGGCCTGCGGCCCGAGTTCCGGGTCGCCCAGATGCGTCGCGATGTACTGCTTCGCGGTCAGCAGATACGACAGCGAAGCACGCGACGCGCCCGCGCCATTCACCTCCGCATGGATGAGTTCCGCGATCAGCGTGCGCGTGTGTTCGGCGAACCGCGCGGCGTCACGCTCGACCGGATCCTTCATGAAGCGCTCGACGCTCGCGCGCAACGTCGCGCCGAGCATCGCGCCCGCGCCCGGTTTCGGCGCGATCCGCAGCGGCAGCGCCGCCAGTTCCGCATCGAGCCGGTCGTCGAACGTCGTGATCGGGATATCGATCAGCAGCTGCCGCATCGGCGTCAGGAATCCGAACAGATAGGGCACGCGCGTGTCGTAGACGACGACATCGCCGGCGTCCGCGAGCAGGCAACGGTCCCGCTGGATGAAATACGCGCGCCCGCTCAGGATCTGGCACGCGAACAGCGACTCCTTCGGCAACTGCCGCACCAGCGCGGGGCTGCGCTCGATCACGTGATCCTGGCCGCTGATGTCCGCGATGCCGAGGCCCGGCAACGCGATGTCGGTCTTCTCGACCTCGAGCCCGGCCGGCGACAGCGACGAACAGCGCAGCCCGACCAGCGTCGCCGCATTGAACGCATCCCAGTACGCCATCCTGTCGCGCGCCGGCACGTCGGCCGTCGAGCCTCGCGTTCGGGAAAAAACGGTCGAATTCGTCACGTCGCCTCCTGCGGGCGCCTGTCGTGCGGAACGGCACGGATTGGGGGATGGTTCGTCTGGATTTTGGTGCGATGCAATGTCCGGCGCGGTCAAGCAATTCGTCCAGCCCAGTCAAGAGCGGCGCGCACCGGCTGGCTAAAGTCGAGCCCACGACAACCGATACCCAAGGAGACAAACCGTGGTCGACAAAGCCGTAGCCGAATTCTGGCAAAACATCCCGCCGATTGCCAATCCGTTCAAGCCCGATGCACTGCCCGAAGCGTACATCGCGGACGCAGCCACCGACGACGAGCGCTATTACGTTCCGTTCACCGAAACGGTTTCGTCGCGGCCGCTGTGGATCTCCCCGTCGCAGAACAAATGGTGCGACATCCTGATGGCCAAGGAAGCCGGGCTCGTGAACCGGCACTATCACCCGCACGAGGTGTTCGCTTACACGCTGTCAGGCAAGTGGGGTTATCTGGAGCACGAATGGACCGCGACACGCGGCGATTTCGTGTACGAGACGCCGGGCGAAGGCCACACGCTCGTCGCGTTCGATCACCCGGAGCCGATGCGCGCGTTCTTCATCGTCAAGGGGCCGCTGATCTGGCTCGACGAAGCAGGCAACCCCGACGGCTACTTCGACGTGCATTCGTACATCGCGATGTGCAAGGCGCATTACGAGCGGGTCGGCCTCGGCGCGCAAGCAATCGAGAAGCTGTTCCGCTGACGTGCGGCGAGGCTCATCATGACATCCTCCACCTCCTCCCGATCCGCGTGGACGTACGAGAACAGGTTGCTGCTGATCCTGTTCATGACGTTCGGCTTCGTGTTCTTCGACCGCCTCGCGCTGTCGTTCCTGTTCCCGTTCATGTCGGCCGAGCTGCACCTGACGAACACGCAGCTCGGCATGGTGTCGTCCGCACTCGCGCTCACGTGGGCATTGTCCGGTGCCGCGACGGGCGCGTGGTCCGACGCGCGCGGCACGCGCAAGCCGCTGCTGATCGCGGCCGTACTCGGCTTTTCCGCGTGCTCGGCGCTGTCGGGGCTCGTCGGCGGCTTCGCGAGCCTGATCGCGTTCCGTGCGCTGATGGGCATCGCCGAAGGCCCCGTGCTGCCGCTGTCGCAATCGCTGATGGTCGAAAGCTCGACGCCGAGCCGCCGCGGGCTGAACATGGGCCTGCTGCAAGGCTCCGCTGCCGGCCTGCTCGGCGCGATGATCGGCCCGCCGGTGGTCATCGGCATCGCAACCACGTACGGCTGGCGCGAGGCGTTCTACGTGTCGTGTATTCCCGGCTTCCTGATCGCATTCTGCATCTGGCGCTGGGTGCGCGAAGCGCCGCCCGGCGGCGTGCGGCACGCGCAGGCCGAACCCGCCGGCGCACCGGCCGCGAGCGGCGCGGCAGTCAATCGATGGGCGCTGCTGAAGGAGCGCAACATCCTGCTCTGCGTGCTGATCAGCGGCTTCTTTCTCACGTGGTTCGTGGTGATCATCTCGTTCGCGCCGGTGTTCCTCGTGGAAAGCCGCCATCTGTCGCCGTCCGACATGGGCGTCGTGATGACCTGCCTCGGCGCCGCGTGGGTGTTCTGGGGCTTCGCGGTGCCGGCGATCTCCGACCGGATCGGCCGCAAGCCGACGATGATCGCGTTCGCGCTGATCGCGGCCGCGTGCCCGGTCGTGATGATCCATGCCGGCTCGCTGTGGGCGCTCGGCGCGCTCGTGTTCGCCACGTACACGGGCCTCGGCTGCTTCACGCTGTTCATGGCGACGATCCCGGCCGAAACGGTGCCGCCGCGCGCGATCGCCAGCGCGCTCGGCCTGATCATGGGTGCCGGTGAGTTGATCGGCGGCTTCGTTGCACCGACCGTCGCCGGCTTCGCGGCGGACACGTACGGCCTGCAGTTCGCGATGTGGACGTCGGCTGCCGGCGCGATCCTCGCGTGCGTGCTGTCCTTCGGCCTCGTCGAGACCGCGCCCGCCGTGCTGCGCAAGCGCGCACTCGCCGGCTCGGCTGCGAGCCATCTCGATGCACAGAATGTCGGAGGCCACTGACATGCGGGCACTTCAATGGCATGGCCCGCGCGACGTCCGTCTCGTGGAAATCGACACACCGCGCGTCGGCCCCGGTGACGTGCGCATCGCGGTCGCGTACTGCGGGATCTGCGGCAGCGACCTGCACGAATATGCGGACGGCCCGCACGCGATTCCGGTCGACACGCCGCATCCGCTGTCGCGCCGCACCGCGCCGCTGACGCTCGGCCACGAGTTCTGCGGCACCGTCGTCGAAGTCGGCGACGGCGTGACGGCGCTGCGCGCGGGCGATCGCGTCGCGGTCGAGCCCGAGTATCGCTGCAGCCAGTGCGCGTATTGCCGCACGGGGTCGTACAACCTGTGCGTATCGATGGGTTTCGCCGGGTTGATGGGCGACGGCGGCATGGCCGACTTCGCGGTCGTGCCGGCGTACATGCTGCATCGCCTGCCTGACGGCGTGAGTCTCGAACAGGCCGCGGTGATTGAGCCGGCAGCCGTCGCGCTGCACGCGTTGCGGCGTGGCGAACTGCGGCTCGGCGAAACCTGTGCGGTGTTCGGCCTCGGGCCGATCGGCCTGCTGCTGATCATGCTCGCGAAACTGCAGGGGGCGACCACGATCGTGGCCGTCGACGTCTCGCCCGAACGGCTCGCGGCGGCCGCGCGCGTCGGCGCGACGCATATCTTCGACGCGCGCGCACTCGGTGCATCCGCGCTGCAGGACGCGATCCGCGCGGTCACGGGCGGGCTCGGCGTCGACGCGAGTTTCGAAGCGGCCGGGCTGCCGGCCACGTTCGAATCGGCGATGGGGGCACTGCGCAAGGGCGGCCGCGTCGTGATGGTCGGCCTGATGCCGCATGCCGGCTTCGACGCGTTCCGCGCGGTCAACGACGAGCTGACCTTCACGGCGAGCGTCGGTTACCGGCATGCGTACGAAGACCTGCTGCGCATCGTCGCGACGGGCGCGCTCGACCTCACGTCGATCGTCACGCGCACCGTGTCGCTCGAAGACGCCGTTGCCGACGGCTTCGACGCGCTGCTCGCCGACCGCGCGCAAATCAAGATCCTCGTTTCACCGGCGCAACGGCCGGCCCGTCGCGCACAGACCATCGGGAGCGTCGAGCATGAGTCGTCAGTGGGCGTTTGAAGGCCGGTCCGTCGTCGTGACGGGCGGCACGTCGGGCATCGGTGCGCGCACGGCGATGCGGTTCGCGGAAGCCGGCGCGTCGGTCGTCGCGCTCGGGCTCGATGCAGCCGGCCCGCACGCGCCCGTGCATGCGGCTGTTCGCTGCGTGGAACTCGACGTGACCGACAGCGATGCGCTGACGAGCACGATCGCGGCGCTGCCGCGGCTCGACGTGCTCGTCAACGGGGTCGGCATCAGCCGGCACGCGGACGAATACCGGATGGACCAGTTCGAGCTCGTGCTGAACGTGAACCTGACCTCGGTGATGCGTGCCTCCGACGCCGCGCGGCCGGCGCTGTCGGCGCACGGCGGCAGCATCGTCAACGTCGCGTCCATGTACACGTACTTCGGCAGCAAGGACCGGCCCGCGTACAGCGCAAGCAAGGGCGGCATCGCGCAACTCACGCGCTCGCTCGCGCAGGCGTGGGCCGATCGCGGCATTCGCGTGAATGCCGTCGCACCCGGCTGGATCGATACGCCGCTCAGCAGCGGCCTGATGGCCGACATGCAGGCGTCGCGGCGCATCCTCGAACGCACGCCGCTCGGGCGCTGGGGCACGGCCGACGAAGTCGCGGACGTGATCCTGTTCCTGTGCTCGCCCAGCGCGTCGTTCGTGACCGGCGCGGTCGTGCCGGTCGATGGCGGGTATTCGACGGTCTAGTGCGCTGCCGAGCGGGCATCGGCACGCCCGCGATTGCTGCCGATGCCCGTCACACATCGATTTCCTTCGGTTGTCACTGAGGCGGGATTCGTCCGGCTCAACTTTGTTCACATCAATCAGTAGTCCAATCAAAAATATCCGACTCGATCGGAAACATGTGAGGAGCACATTGGAGATGACGAAAAAGACCCTTCTGGCGCTCGCGGCATGCACCATTCCCGTCGTGTCGTTCGCGCAGAGCAGCGTGACGATGTTCGGGCTGATGGATGCCGGCATCAGCTACGTCAGCAATCAAGGCGGCCACGGCGCCGCGAAGTTCGACGACAACATCTTCTTCCCGAACCTGCTCGGTTTCGAAGGCAAAGAGGATCTCGGTGCGGGCACGCGCGCGATCTTCCGGCTCGTCAACCAGTATTCGCTCGGCAACGGCTCGATCATCGGCGGCGGGCTGTTCGCACGCACGGCCTATGTCGGGCTGCAGAACGACCGGTACGGCACGCTGACGCTCGGCAACCAGTACGAGTTCATGGTCGACGCGCTGGCCGCGAGCGGCAACGAGATCGCGCAGGATCTCGTCGGCCTGTACGGCTTTCGCAACGGCCCGTTCGACAAGCTCGCGTTGCCGAACAACCCGACCGGCGCCTTCGACTGGGATCGCGTCGCGGGCAGCAATCGTGTCGCGAATTCGGTCAAGTACACGAGCCCGTCGTTGTCGGGCCTCACCGTCGGCGCGCTGTACGGCTTCGGGAACGTCGCTGGGTCGGTCGGCGCGAACAACACGGTCAGCGTCGGCGCGAGCTACGACAACGGCCCGTTCGGCGCGGGCGCGGCCTATACGAACCAGAAGTACGGCGCGACGGACGGGCTACCGCCGACCAGCGTGCGCAACTGGGGCGCGGGCGCGCACTACACGCTCGGCACGGTCACCGGGAAAGCGCTCTTCACGACCGTACGCAACGCGCAAAACGGCGCGGGTGCGTGGTCGGCGGAAGCCGGCGCCGCGTGGCGGCCATCGCCGGCGTGGGTGATCGGCACGAGCTACACGTACATGAAGGGCAACGACACGCTCGACAACGCGCACGCGCACCAGGTGCTCGCCGCCGTCCAGTACTGGCTGTCGAAACGCACGATGGTGTACGTCGCGGGCGTGCATCAGCGCGCGAACCACGGCAGCAACGCGCAGATCAATGGCGTGATGGATGCGAACGGCGCGTCGAGCGGCGCGCTGCAGTCGATCGCGCGGGTCGGGTTCAGTACGCGGTTCTAGGCCGCCTTCTCGGCGGATTCTGGCAGCGACCCTGTGTCTGGATCGCCTGACGACGCAGGCGCGGAGTCGGCCGCCGGCCGACCGGATCGGAACGTATGCGTGCAGCCGGAATCCACTCGGCGAAACAGGCGCGCAATAGCGTGAACGATGCGCCGGCTCCGGTGTTGGAGGGTGTACTCGGCTGTCATGGGGCTGTCTCCAGATTATTGAAGACCGATCCGGCCCGCTGCAGCACACGGGTTGCGGCGACGCTGGGACATCCGTGCATCGAATGCAGGGTTCACATGCACGCGCGCACGCAGTGTCCGTCAACGCCGAACGCCTGCGCGCCGGCATCGCGATCGACTTGTGCGGCCAGCGCCTGGTTGACTCGCGCATGGTTGGCGCACCGCACGGCCGGCGGCATCGACGCGTACGCCGCGTCGCGAATCAACGCGTGGCGGAACGAATAGAACACGCGATCGCGCCGATGCCGCGCGTACATGATCCGTTCTTCGAGCAGCAGCTGCAGGTGCGCATCGAGCGTCGCGCGATCGTGCGGCGAGGCCGCGGCGAGCAGGTGTGCATCCACCTCGAGCCCGATCGTCGCGGCGAGCTGCGCGGTGCCGCGCGCGTCGTCGATCCGGTCGAACGCGCGACCGAGCATTCCGCCGAGACTGAGCGGAAGCGGGCACGGGTCCATCGTCCGCAGCGCCGCGAGCGAGCCGTCCGCGCCGCTCATCGTCAGCTCGCGCGCGATCGCCTCGATGAACAGCGGAATGCCCGCCGTACGACGGACGAGCGGATCGATCCAGGCCGGATCGAGCGCGCCCTGGCCCAGGTGCGCCGACATCAGGCGCCGCGCATCGTCGCGCGGCAGGCGGCGCAATACCAGGCGCTCGGCTGTGCCGCGCCAGCGCGCGAGCCTGGCGGGACGCGACGTGAGCACGATGCAGAGCGCCGCCGCACGCGGCGAGCGCTGCAGGTACGCCAGAAAATCCTCGGTCGAGCGGTCGATCCACTGGACATCCTCGACGACGAGCATCACCGGCGCGCCATTGCCGAGCGACACGATCAATTGCTCGAGCGCATCAAACAGCGCGTCCTGTTCGCACTCGCTCGTCCGCCTCGCCGCTTTCGCATCGCAGGGCAGCCCCAGCCAGGTCGCAAGCGCGACACGGGCCGCCGCTCGATCGCATTCGAGCGCCGCCAGCATCGCGTCGATCGCCGCGCGCGTGATGTCGGCCGGACTGTTGGCGTCGAGCTGCCAATGCGCGCCGATGAACCGCAAGATCGGAAAGAGCGCATGATTCTCCCGCTCCGGCTGGCATCCGCAATGCGCGAACGCGTGGCCCTGTGTCCGCACGGCCTCGCACAGCGCGTGCACGAGGCGCGACTTGCCGATTCCCGCGTCGCCGACGACAAGTCGCGGCGGCACACCGTGCATTGCGCGACGATGACGTGCAAGCGTCTCCTGCCACGCACGCAGCAGTGCATCGAGTTCGCGCGTGCGGCCGATCATCGGTGCCCGCATACCGCCGTCGAGCGAATCGAACGGCGTATCGGCCCGACGCTCGCCGAGCAGTTCATACACTGGCTGTGGCGCGAGGCCCGCCCGGGCCAGCTGCAACGCTGTCGGCCGAAAATCCGCATGCCGTTCGAGCGCGAGCCGCGCATCGTCGCTGATCAGGATCTGCCCGGGCCCGGCCAGCCGCAACAACCGCGACGCAGCGGCCGGCGTCGATCCGCCCGGCCTCTGCGACGCAGGCGCGAGCACCTGCCCGACGTGAATCGCGGCGGCCACTTCGACGCGCCAGCCTTCGCCGCTGTCCGTACAGCCGGCGTCGGCCGGCACCGGCAGCCGCGCGCGCCCGGCCACCCGCACCATGTCCAGCGCCGCACGCGCCGCGCGGCGGGCAGGCCGGTCGATATCGCCTTGCAGGCCGAAATGGAACAGCAGCGTGTCGCCGAGCCGCTCGTCGACCTGCGCGCCATAGCCGACGGCGATATCCCCGCACTTCGTCAGCCATTGCGCCTCATAGCGATCGAGCAGGGCGCCGTGATCGGTGCCCGCATGACGTTGCCGGCCGTCTCCGGCGATCGTCACGCAACAGCACAGCGTGGTGACCTGCCGGTATTCGCCAGCCGTTGTGACCGCCTCACTGCGCGGCATGAACGGCGGCGGGTGCATAGGCCGGCTTGCACGGCCGGCATCGAACGGACCGACCAGCGCGGCGAAATTGAGCATGCGAAACTGCTCGGCGAGTTGGTCGGCCGAGGCGGCACGCTGCGCCGGATGCTTGCTCAACGCACGCCGCAGCACCGAGCCGAGCGGATGCGACGCGATCGCAGGAGGAAGCGCGACATCCACCGCACTGAGCTGCTGATAAAGAACGTCGGCCACGCTGGCGCCCTGCATCACGACTTCGCCCGTCAGGCATTCGATCACGACCAGGCCCCACGCGTACAGGTCGCTTCCGGGCGTCGGCGGTTCGTTGCGCAGTTGCTCGGGCGCGCAGTATGACGGCGAGCCGAGCACCTCGGCCCCGAGAGTCGCGTCCTGGGGCGCGCTATCTGTCGCGCCGGGCAACAGCGCGCCGATCCCGAAATCGAGAAGCTTCGCGTGCGGCCCGTCGTCGGCCATCGCGATCACGATGTTTTGCGGCTTCAGATCCCGGTGGACGACGCCGCGGCGATGCGCGGCTGCAAGCGCATCGAGCACCTCCGTCATCAGCCTTCCCGTGTCGACGGCCGACAGCGGCCCCTCCATCGCAAGCCGGTCGCGCAGGGTCTGGCCGTGCACGTATTCGAATACGGCGAACGGCCGCCCATTGGGTGCTTCCCCCTGGTCCAGCAGCGCCACGATGTTCGGGTGCCGCAGCGCCTCGCACAGACTCGTCTCGCGCCGGAAGCGCATGCGCTGGCGGGCGCGCTCGGCTTCGGTCCACGCGACCTCGTCCCGCATCAGCTTGATCGCGACGTCTTGCCCCGTCT
Organism: Burkholderia sp. HI4860; assembly: GCF_002223045.2. Taxonomy (NCBI): domain Bacteria; kingdom Pseudomonadati; phylum Pseudomonadota; class Betaproteobacteria; order Burkholderiales; family Burkholderiaceae; genus Burkholderia; species Burkholderia sp. HI4860. The sequence goes on from NZ_NKFO02000001.1 coordinate 842,821, forward strand.
CGCCGCACGTCGCGCGAAACACCACGCCGCTGCCGCCTTCGCCGAGCAGCGCACCGAGCCGGTAATGCCGCTTGCCGGCCAGCACCGCGAACGGCGCGGCAGGCTGCTGCGATTCATGCGCGGGGAGCGCGACGCGTGCGTGTGTCGCGGTCGACAACCCGGGCTGTCGTTCCGCGTTCACGAGCAATGGACGACCGGATCCGGCGCCGGACGAAGCATGCCGATACGCGGCTCGACGCCCGGCACCGACTGGCATTCAAGGCGCTCGCCGCGCATGACGCGGAACGGGAAATCGCCGAAGCGGACGCTGCCGCGCCGCCGCTCGATCAGCTGACTCGCGTCCAGCCCCGGCAGCGCCGCGAACTGGCTCCGGGCGCGATGAATCTGCACGTTGAGATGGGACGTATCGATACCGAGCATGCGCGCCAGCCGGTCGAGTTCGATCCAGCCTTGCGTGGCAGCGTCGTAGCCGGCCTGCATGTCGGCCGAACGTGCGCGGGCGAGCGTGACGAGGCTGTAGTGATGCGCGCGCTCGCCGAGATCGACCACGCCGCCGCGAACATGCAGCAGCGCACGCGCATGCTCTTCGTCCCGGCTGACGAAGAATTCGAGCAATCGGGCCGGCACGGCCGGATCGGCCGGCGCGCGCAGCGTCATCGTCGAGCCGTGGCGCACGAGCGCCACGCGCCACGTGACGTCGCCCGTCGACACTTCATCGCCGTCATGGAGCGCGCGCGGCGGCAACGTGTCGTCGCACAGCCAATCGCCGGCCGGCGACCGGACGATCGTGACCGGCTGCGCGGCGTGGGCGGCCAGGATCTGGCGCGGCGTGAGCACGATCGGGTGCACGGCGCCCCGTACCGGCCACAGCGTATCGGCCGGATCGTCGAGCGACGCGACGCGCCAGGGCGCGACACCCGCCCTGCCGAACCGGATCACGTCGCCTCGCTGCAGCACCGCGTGCTCGCCGTCGCGCAATGGCACGCCCGATACCGACGTGCCGTTGCTGCTGTGATCATGGAGCTCCCATCGGCCGCCGACCCAGCGGATATGGGCATGGACCCGGGACACCGACGCGTCGCGGATGACCGTATCGCAGCGTGCGGCATCGCGGCCGAACACGTGATACGCGCGGAGCAGGCACGCTTGCCCGGAAGAATCGTTCTTGAGTATCGCCATGGCCGCCCCGTATCGAATTCGCCCGGATCGCTCGAGTGACGCGTCGACGCCCGGGAAAGCGATTGATTCAGTGATCGCGAACGATGTGGACCGTTCGCCGCCTCGTTACCAGTTTCTTCGCCAACTTCTTTTCGGATCGTTGCTCATCCGGCGCGTGTCATTTCGGCTAATTGAATGGTCGGTGGTTTTGTTGTTTTAAATTCGAGCAACTTGATTAAAATCCTGCCAAACAAAATCCCGCATCGCAATCGAAATACTCAAATCCCGTTTTGATATTGCAATGCTTTACATTTTCGACGAATCTTCACTTCAAATATAAAGGGTCGAAAATCTTCATCGCCCCGCAACCCATGACAGGCTTACATCGAGCAGAAACACCACATTGAATGACGGGGTGCATTTAAATACCTTTGCTGGCGCGGAAGTTTTGTTTGATCAACAGAAAATAAATCAAACAGTTCAAACTAATTAAATAATGATTTCCGGTGTTTTAGTAGATTGCATTACATGAATTGCCGCAAGGTTCAAGCGTGTCACGGTGATTTTCTCGCGATGTCATCGGCATGCGGATACATGCCGGCACGCGGCTGCCTCACGATCAACGGCCGGCGAAGGCTGCAGAAGCCGGCAATGCATCGACTGTCTGATCGTCGCGGCCGACTCGCCGACGAACCCAGTGAAGCGCATCGACGGCAGTCTCCGCCGCAAGCCACCAGCCTCGCCGCACCATCCAGCCCCAATAAATCCCCTTGACGACCTATCTTTCGATATATATCTTTAGATATGTTTTACGACATATAGGACACGATCATGCGACACAACCTCTCCCGCGGCCATGCCCGATGCGACGGTCATGGTGCGCATGCCCGCCCTGACGGGTTCGCCGGTCTCTGGTACGCAATCGGCCGCCATCGTCGCGGCCACGATCCGTTCGGTGGCGGCCCGTTCGGCGGCCGTGGCGGGCGCGGCGGCTTTGGCGATTTCGGCGACGACGGCATGCCGCGCGGCCGCCAGTTCAGCTCCGACGATCTGCAGTTGCTGCTGCTCGCGCTGGTCGCCGAGCAACCGAGCCACGGCTACGAACTGATCAAGGCGCTCGACACGCGTTCGAACGGTTTCTACAGCCCGAGCCCCGGCATGGTGTATCCGGCGCTCACGTATCTCGAAGAAGTCGGCTTCGTCGCGTCGCAGGCGGAAGGCAACCGCAAGCGCTATGCGCTGACCGACGCCGGCCGCGCGCATCTCGACGCGCAACGCGAGCGCGTCGACACGCTGTTCGCGCGCCTCACGCACCTCGCCCGCAAGATGGAGTTCATGCGCCGCGCGTTCGCCGGGGAATCGGCGGGCAACGAAACGCCGGACGACGCGCAAGCCGGCTGGCTGCCGGAGTTCGTCGAGGCGCGTCTCGCACTCAAGCGCGCGCTGCTGCACAAGAGCGCCGCCGACGCCGACGAACAGCGCCGCATCGCTGCCATCATGCGCCGCGCGACGGCTGAAATCGAAGGGGGCACCGGCGCGTAATCCGCGCCGCCCCTTCAAACCCTAAGGAGAACGGACTGATGCAGAACACATCCGACCGCACCGTGACCCGCGTGCGTCATACCCTCAAGTTCCGCTTGCTGCAGGTCCTGCGCGTGCACACCGTCACGCCGCACCTGCTGCGCGTCACGCTCGGCGGCCCCGATCTCGCGGATTTCGAATCCGCGTCTTTCGACGATCACGTGAAAGTGTTTTTCCCGCCGCCCGGCGCCGAACGGCCGGTGCTGCCGACGCTCGGCGCGAACGGTCCCGAGTTTCCGGAAGGCGAGCCGAAGCCGGTCGCGCGCGACTTCACGCCGCGCCGCTTCGACCGCGCCGCCGGCGAACTCGACCTGGAATTCGTGCTGAACCACCCGGGCCCCGCGTCGCAGTGGGCCGCCCAGGCACGTGTCGGCCAATGGCTCGGCATCGGCGGCCCGCGCGGTTCGTTCGTCGTCCCGACCGGTTTCGACTGGCACCTGCTGATCGGCGACGATACGGCGCTGCCGGCGATCGCGCGGCGTCTCGAGGAATTGCCGGCCGGCGCGCGCGTAGCCGTCGTGATGGAAGTCGCGGATCGCACCGCGCAGATCGCGTTCGACACGCGCGCCGACGTGCATGAAATCTGGCGCTTCCGCGCCGAAGCCGACGCGGCGGACGGCGACGTGCTGCTGAATGCCGTGCGCGACCTGCCGCTGCCGTCGTCCGGCGACGGCTACGTGTGGGCGGCGGGCGAAGCGCTGTCGATGCGCGCGGTCCGCCAGCACCTGACCGGCGAGCGCGGCGTCGACAAGTCGCGCATCCGCGCGGCGGCCTACTGGAAGCGCGGCGCGGCGGCCGTGCACGAAACGCTGGAAGACTGATGGATGCGGGTGCCCGGCAAACGGGTATCCGATTGAGATTGACCGGCCGATGACACAATCGTGGCGTCGGCGCACCAGCGGGCTTGGCACCGCGATCGCGACTGGTATATATCTGTGGGTGCGACGCCGCTGTCGGGCGACAGCCGCCGCAGCCCGCCCAGGAGCGCCCGGTCATGACAAAAGAAAGCCACGCTTCGCCGTTCCTTCGCAACCTGAAGATCGTCGGCTATTGCGGCCTTGCCGCGGTAGTGCTCGCGCTGTTCGTCGCGATGTGCGCGATCCTGAAGGAAAGCGCACTCGACCGCGACGCCGCGCAACACCCGGCCGATACCGCTGAACTGCACGATGCGGGCGCTGGCCCGTCCGCATCGGCCGAATCGGCCAAGACACCCGGCTGACGGCGTCCTGCCCGATCTCCTGCTACTTACGACTTACGGTGCGTGCCGGCGGCCCATCACGGCGGCATGCACCGAATCGCCGAGCCGCTCGAGCAGCGCGATCACGCGTTGCCCGTACAGGTGCGCGGCCAGCGCGCCGGCCGTGCCGACCAGCACGCCGCCCGCCATGTCGAACGGCCAGTGCACGCCCGCATAGATACGCCCCCATGCAATCGCCGCGGCCATCGCGACCATCACGAACCCGGTGAACCGGGTCGTGCCGCCGAGCATCAACCCGACCGCCATGCTCCACGCGAACGTCATGTGATCGCTCGGAAACGAGCTGTCCGGCGCGTGCGGAATCAGCTGCGTGCCGACGCCCGCCATGAACGGGCGCGGCGAGAACCAGAAATGTCCGATGACCTGCGCGAGCACGAGCGCCACGCACACGCCGACGCCGGCTTCGATCGCCTGGCGCCGCGTCGGGCGCGTGCCGAAGATCCAGGTCAGCAGCAGCATCGCGGGCAACGCATAGACGAGCCAGTCGGCGGCGAAGATGGCGAGGCGGGCAACGCCCGGCTGCGGCGCAACCCCGGCGTTGATGGCGGAAAAGAGGGTGAGATTGAGGGTCTGCATGAATCCGGTTGCGTGGGGCGTAAAAAATCGGCCGGTTGCCCGGCCTGATACGAACGATGCTAAGGCGCACCCGCTTAAGCGATGCTTAATAAGACGGCCGCGCGCGACGAAGCCCGCCGCGACGAACGCACTTAGAGCCTGCACTGCAACACAAGTTCACACATTTGTCACATTCCTGCGTGACCGTCTCCCGAAAAGGCTCACCAGGCATCCCGTAAAGACTCACCTTTTTCACATCGTGGCGTCATCGACGCGTGCAACCATCGGGACGCCGGATGCCACCGAGGCCGTTTACCTCATTCATCTCAATATTTACGCGGCGAATGCTGCGAAATCGGCAACAATTAATTCCTAATGCGGCATCGCACAACGGTCACGCACAGGCATAGGATTACGAGCTTACGAGCACTCATCCACGAAGCGATCAACAACAAGGAGTCCGCATGAAACCCAGCGATGTCCGATCGAAAGCGTTTGCGATGCCGTTGACCAGCCCCGCCTTCCCGATGGGCCCTTACCGTTTCGTCGATCGTGAGTTCCTGATCATCACGTATCGCACCGATCCGGACCGTCTCCGCGAAATCGTCCCCGAGCCGCTGCAGGTCACCGAGCCGCTCGTGCATTACGAATTCATCCGCATGGCCGATTCGACCGGCTTCGGCGACTACACCGAAAGCGGTCAGGTGATTCCCGTCGAATACAACGGCCAGCCGGGCGGCTATACGCTCGCGATGTATCTCGACGATCACCCGCCGATCGCCGGCGGCCGCGAACTGTGGGGCTTCCCGAAGAAGCTCGCGTCGCCCACGCTGCACGTGAACACCGACCACCTCCTCGGCACGCTCGACTACGGCAAGGTGCGCGTCGCCACCGGCACGATGGGCTACAAGCACAAGGAACTCGACATCGACGAGCAGACCAAGCGTCTCGCCGGCCCCAATTTCCTGCTGAAGATCATCCCGCACGTCGACGGCACCGCGCGCGTCTGCGAACTGGTGCGCTACTACATGCAGGACATCAAGATGAAGGGCGCGTGGACGGGCCCCGCATCGCTCGAGCTGGCGCCGCACGCGCTCGCGCCCGTGGCCGACCTGCCCGTGCTCGAAATCGTCGAAGCCCGCCACATCGTCGCGGATTTGACACTGGGTCTCGGCGAAGTCGTCTACGATTATCTGGCTCAGTAACACGTCCGCAGTCCTTTCTCCCTGTCAATCCTTTCACCACGGGAATTCGAACATGAGCAACCTGAATGGCAAGACCGCAGTCGTCACGGGCGCCGCGAGCGGCATCGGCAAGGAAATCGCACTCGAACTCGCGAAAGCGGGCGCGGCCGTCGCGATCGCCGACCTGAACCAGGACGGCGCGAACGCGGTCGCCGACGAGATCGTCAAGGCGGGCGGCAAGGCAATCGGCGTCGCAATGGACGTGACGAACGAGGAAGCCGTGAACAGCGGGATCGACAAGGTGGCCGAAACGTTCGGCTCGGTCGACATCCTCGTGTCGAACGCGGGCATCCAGATCGTCAACCCGATCGAGAACTATTCGTTTGCCGACTGGAAGAAGATGCAGGCGATCCACGTCGACGGCGCGTTCCTGACGACCAAGGCCGCGCTGAAGCATATGTACAAGGACGATCGCGGCGGTGTCGTGATCTACATGGGTTCGGTGCACTCGCACGAAGCGTCGCCGCTGAAGTCGGCGTACGTGACGGCCAAGCACGGCCTGCTCGGCCTGGCCCGCGTGCTGGCGAAGGAAGGCGCGAAGCACAATGTGCGCTCGCACGTCGTGTGTCCGGGCTTCGTGCGCACGCCGCTGGTCGACAAGCAGATTCCGGAGCAGGCGAAGGAGCTCGGGATCAGCGAAGAGGAAGTGGTGAAGAAGGTGATGCTCGGCAATACGGTCGACGGCGTGTTCACGACCGTTCAGGACGTCGCGCAGACGGTGCTGTTCCTGTCGGCGTTCCCGAGCGCCGCGCTCACGGGCCAGTCGTTCATCGTCAGCCACGGCTGGTTCATGCAATGAAGCCGCACGCCCGCACCGAAAAGCAGGCCGTCGATGCGGCGGACCTGCATCACGAGGCCGGCGCACCAGCCGCCGCGCGCACGCTGCCGTACGAGACGATCGCGCTCGTGCTGCAAGGCGGCGGCGCGCTCGGCGCGTACCAGGCCGGCGTGTTCGAAGGGCTGCACGAGGCGGGCATCCCGCTCGACTGGATCGCGGGCATCTCGATCGGCGCGCTCAACACCGCGCTGATCGCGGGCAATGCGCCCGAGCATCGGGTCGAGCGGCTGCGCGAGTTCTGGGAAACGATCTGCAAGCCGGCGTTCTTCCCGACGATTCCGGCCGCATTCGAGTTCGCGCTGTTCAACAGCATCGACCAGGTCCGCACGTTCTTCACCGCGTCGCAAGCGGCGAGCGCGATGATGCAGGGCCAGCAGGGCTTCTTCGTGCCGCGCTTCCCGCCGCCGCTGCCGGGCGTGTCGGATCACCCGGAGAAGATCAGCTGGTACGACACGTCGCAACTGCGCGCGACGCTGCTGAAGCTGTGCGATTTCGACCGGATCAATTCGGGCGAAACGCGCGTGTCGGTCGGCGCGGTCAACGTCGGTACCGGCAACTTCGTGTACTTCGACAACTCGCGCATCCGTCTCGCGCCCGAGCATTTCATGGCGTCCGGCGCGCTGCCGCCCGCGTTCCCGCCGGTCGAGATCGACGGCGAGTACTACTGGGACGGCGGTGTGGTGTCGAATACGCCGCTGATGGAAGTGCTTCGCGCACGGCCGCGCCGCGACACGCTCGCGTTCCAGGTCGATCTGTGGAGCGCACGCGGGCCGCTGCCGCGCACGATGGCCGACGTCGCCGAGCGCACGAAGGACGTGCAGTATTCGAGCCGCACGCGTTTCGTCACCGACACGCTGCAGCGCGAACAGCGCTACCGCAACGTGCTGCGCCACGTGCTCGACCAGGTGCCGGAAGCGCAGCGCAAGGCGGATCCGTGGTGCGTCGAGGCCGATGCGATGTCGTGCAGCAAGAAGTACAACATCCAGCACCTGATCTACCAGCAGAAGGCGTACGAGCATCACTACAAGGACTATCAGTTCGGTCTGTCGACGATGCGTGACCACTGGTCCGCGGGTCTCGACGACATCCGCAAGACGCTCGCGGTCAAGGACGGCCTCGCGCTGCCCAACAACGACGCGGGCTTCGTGACGCACGATATTCACCGCAAGCGGTAATGCCGTGTGCGACGGATCGGCGCGATGCATGCGCCGGTCCGTCCTCTTCTCCGTTCAGACATGCCGATTTTCATTGCACTGTTCGCGCTCATCGCTCTCGGATGGGGCGCGGTTCACCTGTTTCACGTCATCGCCGCGCAGTTCGGCCGGCCGGTCGCGATCGCGGCCGCCGTGCTCGCTGCCGCGATCCTGATCGCGCTGGTCGCGTGGTGGATCAAGCGCCGCCGCGATATCGCACCGAATACGAAGGAAGAAGGCTGGACCCACGTCGTGCATCGCGCGTGGGGCGAGTTGCGGGTGTCCGCGACGCAGGGGTTGCTGTGGTTGTCGCACGACGGCGCGGACGGCCGCTATACGCTGTCGCAACTCGATGGCTGTCAGGCCGCACCGATCGGCGGCCGCTGGCATCTCGTCGTGCGCGTGCGCGACGCCGTGCGCAGCGAATGGAAGCTGCCGATGACGGACAAGCGCGATGCGCAGCGCTGGGCACGCGTGCTGACGCTCGCGAAGGACAACCGGCTCTGAAACAGCGCGCGGCCGATATGCACGTGCGCCCGGCACGAGCCGCCGCGCCGGCTGTCCCGTCGTGCGCGCGCTAGCGCGCCTTCAGCGCCCACAACGCATCGAGCACGTGCTGCGTCGCCCGCTCGACCGGCCCCGCCCGATGGGCAATCCCCAGCTCTCGCCACAACGCCGGACGCAACGCCCGCATGACGATGCGTGCGTCGGGTAGCGGCGCACCCGCCTCGTGCGGCAGCAGCGTCGCGCCGTAACCCGCCGCGACCAGGCTCTTGATCGCATCGTTGTAGTTGAGTTCGATCCGCGGCTCCGGCCGATGACCGCCGAGCGCGAACCATTCCGTCGTGAGCCGCGACAGGCGCGTGGTCGCATCGTTGAGAATCAGCGGACGGGCGGCCAGGTAGCCGGGCGTCACGCGCGCCGGAAGCGGCCAGTCCGCCGGCAGAAACGCCATCACCGGATCGCGCCGCCACGCACGGATCGACAGCCCCGCGACCGCCGTCTGCGGCAGCGCCACCAATCCGACATCGAGCGTGCCCTGCGCAATGCGCGCCAGCGTGTCGTGCGACGTGAGCACCGCGATCTGGACATCGATGTCCGGATGCGCATCGCGCAACCGGGCCACCGCCTGCGGCAACAGATGCGCGATCGCCCCGGTCGATGCACCGAGGCGTACGCGCCCGGACAGCCCCTGCACCTGCCGCTGCACATCGTCCAGCGTGGATTCGACCTCGGCCAGCAGGCGGCGCGCCCGTTCCACCAGCACTTCGCCGATCGGCGACGGCCGCACGTTGCCACGCGTACGCGACAGCAACGGCGCGCCGATCCGGCTTTCCAGTTCGGCAATGTGAAGGCTGACGGTCGGCGGCGCGAGATGCAGCCATTGCGCCGCCGCGACAAAGGACCCGTGGTCCGCGATGGCGACCAGCGTGCGCAGGCGGTCCAGGCTGATCTCTCGCATCCTTCACCTCTCGTTCAAGAAAACTGAATCTGGCAGTCAGCAAATTCAACTTTTCCTATTCTAGGTGTTCGGCGGACGATACGGCTTTCCCGACGACCGAACCGAAGGAACGCGACCCTCATGAGCCAGCCCATTGTCTACATCGACGGCGATCAAGGCACGACCGGATTGCTGATCCACGAACGCCTGCGCGGGCGTACCGACCTGCAACTCATCACGCTGCCGGACGCCGAGCGCAAGGATCCCGTGCGGCGCGCCGAAGCGATCAACGCAGCCGACATCGCGATCCTGTGCCTGCCCGACGCGGCCGCGCGCGAGGCGGTCGCCTTCATCCGCAATCCGGCGGTGCGCGTGATCGACGCGAGTTCGGCCCATCGCACGCAGCCGGATTGGGTCTACGGCTTTCCCGAGATGGCCGACGGGCACGCGCAGACGATTGCGCACGCGCGGCGTGTCACCAATCCGGGCTGCTACCCGACCGGTGCGATCGCACTGCTGCGACCCCTGCAACAGGCCGGCCTGCTGCCGCGCGACTACCCGGTAAGCATCCATGCCGTCTCCGGGTACTCGGGCGGCGGACGAGCTGCCGTCGACGCATTCGAGTCGAACGATGCTTCGCAAGCCAAACCGCTACAGGTCTACGGCCTCGCACTCGCGCACAAGCATGTGCCGGAGATCCAGTTGCATGCCGGCCTGACGAGTCGTCCGATGTTCGTGCCGGCCTACGGTGCCTATCGGCAAGGCATCGTGCTCACCGTGCCGATCGAGTTGCGCCTGCTGCCTGCCGGCGTCACCGGTGAACAGTTGCATGCGTGTCTTGCGCACCATTACGCCGGCGCGCGCCACGTCGACGTCACGCCGCTCGCGGAGACGCAAGCGATCACGCATCTCGATCCGCAAGCGCTGAACGGCACGAACGACTTGCGGCTCGGCGTGTTCTTCAATGCCGAACACGGCCAGGTACTGCTGTCCGCCGTGTTCGACAATCTCGGCAAAGGGGCATCCGGCGCAGCGGTGCAGAATCTCGACCTGATGCTCGGCGCGGCAAGCGTGGCGAAAGCGGCGTAAGCCGCGTGCGGGCACTATCGTCGGCCGGCCCCGCACATCGCGGCCGCGATGCGAGGGTCACCGTTCGACACGACCGACTCGCGACGCGATGGCGAGCCGGAAACGCGGCTTGCCGACGTTCCGCACATGCCCCCGTAAAAGCTCACCTTTAGCCGGTTTCAGGCCGTCTCGTCACCCGCGGCGGCATTCAAGCCGGCCAGCGTCTCCACCAGAAAATCCACGCACACGCGCACTTTCGCCGACGCCGCCACGCGTTCCGGATACACGGCCCAGATGTTCGCGGGCTGGATTGCATCCGGCAGCACGCGACACAGCGCGCCGCGTTCGATCAGCGGCGCGGCTTCCCAGATCGAACGCAACACGATGCCGCGCCCGGCCAGTGCCCACTGCACGGCCACTTCGCCATGGTTCGTCGACAGCGCGCCGCCGACCTTCACCGTTGCCGTTTCGCCGCGCACGTTCAGCCGCCACACTCCGAACGGGTGATCGCGCTCCTTGATGGCCAGACAGTCGTGCGACGCGAGATCCGCGAGCGAACGCGGCGTGCCGCGTCGTGCGAGATAGTCGGGCGCTGCACACAGCACGCGGTAGTTCGCGGCGAGGCGGCGCGCGATCAGGTGATCGGCGATCTCGTCGCCGATGCGCACGTCGAGGTCGTAGCCTTCGCCCGCAACGTCGACGAGCCGGTCGAACAGATCGAGCCGCACGTTCAGCTGCGGAAAGCGCGCGGTGAAGTCGAGCAGCGCCGGCGCGACGACGTGCCGGCCGAAGCCGAAGCTGCTCGAAATGCGCAGCGTGCCGCGCGGCACCGTGCGCGTGGTCGACACGTCCTCGACGAGATGATCGACGTCGTCGAGGATCTTCTCGGCGCGCGCGTACACGCGTTCGCCGGCTTCGGTGACCGTCACGCGGCGCGTCGAGCGATGCAGCAGGCGCGTGCCGAGCTGCGCCTCGAGCAACGCGATGCGCTTGCTGACATAGGCAGGCGACACCGCGAGCTGCTCGGCGGCCGCGCTGAAGCTGGTCAGGCGGACAACCAGGCTGAACACGCGCAGGTCGTCCAGATTCGGCGATTTATTCACGATTCGTGGAAAGTTGATTAACCTTTCGCACAATTTTAATCTGAATGGAAATAAATAGAATGATGTAACGCGCCGCTACCGTCCGAGGCAGCCGGCCGCCCAGCCAAGGAGATTTGCATGACCGACAGGACTTACAAGATTGCCGTGATTCCCGGCGACGGCATCGGCCGCGAAGTGATGCCCGAGGGCCTGCGCGCACTCGACGCCGTGACCGCGCGCTTCGGCGTGCGCTTCGACTTCGTCCAGATCGACTGGGCGAGCTGTGACTACTACGCGCAGCACGGCACGATGATGCCGGACGACTGGAAGGCGCAACTGTCGGGCATGGACGCGATCCTGTTCGGCGCGGTTGGCTGGCCGGCGACGGTGCCCGATCACATTTCGCTGTGGGGCTCGCTGCTGAAATTCCGCCGCGAGTTCGACCAGTACATCAACCTGCGACCCGCACGCCTGTTCGACGGCGTGCCGTCGCCGCTCGCCGGCCGCCGCGCAGGCGACATCGACTTCATGATCGTGCGCGAGAATACCGAGGGCGAATATTCGTCGGTCGGCGGCACGATGTTCGAAGGCACCGAACGCGAGATCGTGATGCAGCAGTCGATCTTCACGCGTCACGGCACCGAGCGCGTGCTGAAATTCGCGTTCGACCTCGCCCAGCGGCGCGCGAAGCGCCTCACCGTCGCGACGAAGAGCAACGGCATCGCGATCAGCATGCCGTGGTGGGACGCGCGCACGGCCGAGATGGCCGAACGCTATCCCGACGTCGCCGTCGACAAGCAGCACATCGACATCCTGTGCGCACGCTTCGTGCTGCAGCCTGACCGCTTCGACGTCGTCGTCGCGTCGAACCTGTTCGGCGACATCCTGTCGGATCTCGGGCCGGCCTGTACCGGCACGATCGGCATCGCGCCGTCGGCGAACCTGAACCCCGACCGCAAGTTTCCGTCGCTGTTCGAACCCGTGCACGGCTCCGCGCCCGACATCGCGGGGCAATTCATCGCGAACCCGGTCGCGATGATCTGGTCGGCGGCGTTGATGCTCGACTTCCTCGGCAACGGCGCGGGCCGCGAACGCGAAGCGCACGACGCGATCGTCGCCGCGATCGAGGACGTGCTGCGCACGGGGCCGCATTCGCGCGATCTCGGCGGCAGTGCGGGGACGCAGGAAGTGGGTAAGGCGATCGCCGCGCGGATCGCGGGCTGACGATCGTGCCCGGTGTGATCGCACGCGCCGGGTAGTGACTGCGCGAATCGGCGAGCGGCGAGCGAAGTGCGGTGAGCGGTGAGCGGTGAGCGGTGAGCGGTGAGCGGTGGGCGGTGGGCGGTGAGCAACACCGCACCGCAACGCGCCCGGCTCCCGCTATCCGTCGTCGACGTCGACACGATCGGTGAGTTGCACACCGCGCGCGTGCACACCGATCGTCAATCCACTGCCGGTGCTGTGCGATCGGTGAGATGCGTCACGCCGTGAATCACACCGTTGCATGCGGACACATGCATCACGAGATGCCAACATGCGCGGCGCGTCGGCTTTGCCCGATGCGATGCCGCATCGAACGGCTCACTACACACAGTCCGACGCGACATTTCATCTCCTCCCGAAAAATCTCACCCTCAGCGCACCGACTCCCGCATTTCCTCACCGTTGCATCCCGGTGACGTGCTCGTCGATCCGCCGAGTCGAGCCGACGCGCGCGTCACAGCCCGAGATCGGACAGCCCCGGATGATCGTCCGGACGGCGGCCGAGCGGCCAGTGATAGAGACGATCCTGCTCGCGAATCGGCAGGTCGTTGATGCTCGCGTGACGATGCGCCATCAGGCCATTCTCGTCGAACTCCCAGTTTTCGTTGCCATACGAACGGAACCAGTTGCCGGCGTCGTCATGCCATTCGTATGCAAAGCGCACCGCGATGCGATTGCCGTCGAACGCCCACAGCTCCTTGATCAACCGGTAGTCGAGCTCGCGCGCCCACTTGCGCTGCAGCAGCCCGACGATCTCGTCGCGGCCGGTCACGAATTCCGCACGGTTGCGCCATCGGCTTTGCGGCGTATAGGCGAGCGACACGCGCTGCGGATCGCGCGTGTTCCATCCGTCCTCGGCGGCGCGCACCTTCTGGCGCGCCGTTTCGAGCGTGAAGGGCGGAACGGGCGGACGGATTTCAGGGGAAGCGGACATGAGTTGCTCCTGGTCAGGTTCTGGCCACGGACGCCCGCGGCCGGTTCGGATTCGCTGCTTCGACTAGCGGGACACCGTGTCGAGCAGCAGTTCGGCCGTTGCGCGCGCGTCGCGCGCAGCATTTGCATCGCCGGTGACGAGCGCCACGCCGATTGCACCGTCGATCAGCACGAGCCATTGGCGCGCCAGACGCGCGAGCCCGCGGCGCTCGATGCCGGTTTCGTCGGCATACGCATCGAACCGCTCGCGTACGAATGCCAGCAGGCGTGCCTTGTGCTCGCGTGCGACGACGCGCACGGGGTCATCCGCGTCGGGAATCTCGCCCGATGCGTTGAGGAACGCGCAGCCGTGAAAGTCGGGCTGCCCAAACCAGTCGCGCAGCACATCGAACATGCCGAGCAACTGCACGCGCGGCGCCTTGCCGCGCGCCAGCGTGGCATCGACGAACCAGCGCATCCAGCGCTCGTCGCGACGTTCGAGCGCGGCCACGACCAGCGCCTCCTTCGATTCGAAATGCGAATAAAAGCTCTTTCGGGCCGCGCCGGATCGCCTGACGATCGCGTCGACGCCGGTGGCATGGATGCCGCCCGAATAGATCAGCGCTTCGGCTGCATCGAGCAGCCGGTCGCGAACGCCCGGTTCGGCGGAGGAGTCGTGAGGTGTGTTCATGGGTTTACGGTAGAACGATCGTTCTCCGTCGTCAACACCCGCATGGAAAAGCCCTGTCGGCGAGAGGGCTGAATCGCGGCCTGGCCGCGTGACGTGGCCCGCCGCGTTTACGACATTTTTTCTTGAAGCGGACGCGCGACGCTCACTACACTTCGGTCACCCTGTCTGGGCGAAAGGACATCATGCAGCGAGCGGAATCCGCGCGCCCCGCGCGCGCCTATGCGGCTTATGCGAAGCGGCTCGACGGCCGCGTCGTCGTGCGGCGCTTCGACCCGTGCAGCGATTCGTACGACGCGTTGACCGCGCTGCTGCATCGCGCGTTCGCCTCGCTTGGCGCACTGGGCTTCAATTGCCCGGGCGTCGATCAGCCAGCCTCGGCGACGCGCGAACGCGTGCTCACCGGCGAGTCCTTCGTCGCGCTCGGCAATGCGCACCTGGTCGCGACGATGACGATGCGTTCGCACGATCCCGATTCCCGCTGCGATCCATACCGCAGCCGGCACGTCGCGACGCTCGGCCAACTGGCCGTCGATCCCGTCTGGCAGGATCGCGGCATCGGCCGTTCGCTGCTCGCGTTCGCGCAACGGCGGGCCGCCGCGCGCGGCGCGACGCACCTTGCACTCGACGCGCCATCTGCGGCCGTCCGGCTCATCGATTTCTATCGACGCGAAGGATTTCAACCGGTCGACGTGATGCGCTTTCCGGGACACAACTACGACAGCACGATCCTGTGCAAATCGGTCAGCGTCGGGAGCGGTCGCATCGTTGCCGGCGATACGACGCAGTTCGACGTTACGCGGCTCGTCGGAGCACCGTCATGAAACACGATATGCCGAAGCGCGAAGGCGGCGACGATCACACCGGGCTCGACGTCCGGCAGGCACGGGTGCGCGCGGCGCGGCGGCTGCGCGGCGTGTTGAAGCTGACGCTTCTCACGATCGCCGTTGCCCAAGCGCTGGCGTTCGCGTTCGAAAGCCTGCTGGTGATGGCCGGCTTCGCGCCGGATGCCGCGACGGTGCTGCTGTTCCGCTTCGTCACATGCGCGCTCGTCAGCTTCTGGCTGCAGGCGGACGCGTTGCGCGCCTATCAATACGCGGCGCAACACGGGTTCGTCACCGTTCCCGGCGTGCACGGCGATCCGGCCGACATCGCGCCGCAATGCCCGAAGCGCTGGCTCGTCATGTTGAGTCTTCAGCTCGACCCGCGAGGAGCGAATGGTGAGCGGATCAAGTAGCGGCCTGCGCACCGGTCGATATCCATCGATGTCGATCGCTTTACGCATCAGTGAGTCGCAACGACACGTGAAGGCTCACGGTTGATGGTGCGGTTCGGCATGGCATCGCATGGCGTGCGTAGCGAACGATCGCGCGGCAAGCCAGGAGGGAAGTGCCCGGAAGAGGGGGAGCAAGTGCCGAACGGCGTGATGGCGCGTAGCGGGACGACTGCCGACAGGTGAAGTGAACGTGCGATTGCAGGTCACCGATGTGCGACGGTACCGCGATTCGGTGCGCAAACACAGCTCCCGAATAATCTCACCTTGAGCGCGGATTCGCGTGCTTCGACTCGCACACGCAGACGTAAAACAGAAACGGGGCGGGCGGCAAACTCGCCGCACCGCCCCTTCTCGGCACTCAGGCCGTCCAGTCGAGAATCACCTTGCCGCTTTCACCCGACAACATCGCGGCGAAGCCTTTCTCGTAATCGTCAGCCGCAAAGCGGTGCGTGATGATCGGCGACAGGTCGAGGCCGCTCTGCAGCATCGCGACCATCTTGTACCAGGTCTCGAACATCTCGCGACCGTAGATGCCCTTGATCTCGAGCCCCTTGAAGATCACCTGGTTCCAGTCGATCGCCGTCTGCGCCGGCGGAATGCCGAGCAGCGCGACCTTGCCGCCGTGGTTCATCGCCTCGAGCATGCTCGTGAACGCGCTCGGCACGCCCGACATTTCGAGGCCGACGTCGAAGCCTTCGGTCATGTGCAGGTCGGACATCACGTCGCGCAGCGACTCGCGCGCGACGTTGACCGCACGCGTCGCGCCCATCTTGCGCGCGAGTTCGAGCCGGTAGTCGTTGATGTCGGTGATGACGACGTTGCGCGCGCCGACGTGCTTCGCGATCGCGACGGCCATGATGCCGATCGGGCCGGCGCCGGTGATCAGCACGTCTTCGCCGACGAGGTTGAACGACAGCGCCGTGTGCGTCGCGTTGCCGAACGGATCGAAGATCGATGCGAGGTCGTCGGAAATCTCCGGCGGAATCTTGAATGCGTTGAACGCGGGAATCGCCAGATACTCGGCGAACGCGCCTTCGCGGTTCACGCCGACGCCGACCGTGTTGCGGCACAGATGCCGGCGCCCCGCGCGACAGTTGCGGCAGAACCCGCACGTGATGTGGCCTTCGCCGGACACGCGATCGCCGATCGCGAAGCCGCGCACTTCCTGCCCCATCTCGACGATCTCGCCGACATATTCGTGACCGACGTGCATCGGCACGGGAATCGTCTTCTGCGCCCAGTCGTCCCATTTCCAGATATGGATGTCGGTGCCGCAGATCGCCGTGCGGCGGATCTTGATCAGCACGTCGTTGTGGCCGACTTCGGGGCGCTTCACGCGCGTGAGCGTGAGGCCGGGGCCGCGCTCGAGCTTTGCCAGTGCTTTCATGATCGCGCCTCCGTCAGATGATGCCGAGCGACTTGCCGACGCGCACGAACGCGGCGACCGCCTGGTCGATCTGCTCGGGCGTATGCGCGGCGCTCATCTGCGTGCGGATGCGCGCGCGGCCGCGCGGCACGACAGGGAACGAGAAGCCGATCACGTAGACACCTTCGTCGAGCAGCTTGTCGGCCATGTTCGTCGCGAGCTGCGCGTCGCCGAGCATCACCGGAATGATCGGATGCGCGCCGGGCACGAGCGTGAAGCCGGCTTCGGTCATCTGCTGGCGGAACCGCGCGCCGTTTTCGCGCACGCGCTCGCGCAGCTTCGCGCCTTCGTCGCTGCCGAGCAGCTCCAGCACCTTCAGCGATGCCGCGGCGATGCTCGGCGTGAGCGTGTTCGAGAACAGGTACGGGCGCGAGCGCTGGCGCAGGAGTTCGATGACCTCGCGACGCGCGGCGACATAGCCGCCCGATGCACCGCCGAGCGCCTTGCCGAGCGTGCCCGTGATGATGTCGACGCGGCCTTCGACGCCGCAGTGCTCGGGCGTGCCGCGGCCATCCGTGCCGATGAAGCCGACCGCGTGCGAATCGTCGACCATCACGATCGCGCCGTAACGATCGGCGAGATCGCAGATGCCTTTGAGATCGGCGATGATGCCGTCCATCGAGAACACGCCGTCGGTCGCGATCAGCTTGTGGCGCGCGCCCGCCGCGTCGGCCTCCTTGAGCTTCGCCTCGAGGTCGGCCAGGTCGTTGTTCTTGTAGCGGAAGCGCTTCGCCTTGCAGAGGCGAACGCCGTCGATGATGCTCGCGTGGTTCAGCTCGTCGCTGATCACCGCGTCGTTCTCGTCGAGCAGCGTCTCGAACAGCCCGCCGTTCGCGTCGAAGCAGCTCGAATAGAGGATGCTGTCCTCGGTGCCGAGAAACGCGGCCAGCGCGCTTTCCAGTTGCTTGTGCACGGTTTGCGTGCCGCAGATGAAGCGTACCGATGCCATGCCGAAGCCGTCCTGGTCGAGGCCGGCCTTCGCCGCGTCGATCAGGCGCGAATCGTTCGCCAGACCCAGATAGTTGTTCGCGCAGAAATTGAGCACGCCGGCACCACCGGCGAGCCGCACGTCGGCCGCCTGGGGACTCGCGATCTCGCGCTCGGTCTTGTAAAAACCGTCCGCACGGATCTGGTCCAGCGTCCCGCGCACCTGGGCGAGAAAGGCATCACGCATCGCAAAGCTCCTGACAGGGTTTCGCATTCCGCAACGCGCCACTCGTGGCGGCGGGGCAGCGGCCTGCTACTGTTATAGTCGGTCGTTCGGTTGACCGCATTTATCCGATATTCCGAACTAGAATTCGAAATATCGAACAACTCTAAGCGAACGGAATCCAAATGGCAAGTTCCTCCGGTTCGCGGCGCACGCCCGCCAGCGCCGCCCCGCAACCGCCGGCCGCAACGCCGCCGCGTGTCGGCGAGCAGATCCAGCGGCTGCGCAACGAACGCAAGCTGACGCTCGACGACCTGTCGCGCGCGGCCGGCGTATCGAAATCGATGCTCTCCGAGATCGAACGCGACAAGGCCAACCCGACGATCGCCGTGGCGTGGCGGCTGACGAACGCGCTCGGCATCACGCTCGACGAGCTGTTCTCGCAGCCGAAGGCGCCCGAGACGATCCGGGTAGACGGCCCGCACGACATCCCGACCCTCGCCGGCCACGACGGCCGCTACCAGTTGCGTGTGTGGGGCCCGATCGACCTCGCCGGCAAGTTCGAGTGGTACGAGCTGACGCTGCCGGGCGGCGGTGCGCTGGTATCGAACGCCCACGAACCCGGCACGCGCGAACACCTCACCGTGCTGCAGGGCGCGATGGAAATCGAAGCCGCGGCCGCCAGCCGGCGCCTGAAGGTGGGCGACACCGCGCGCTACCCGGCCGACGAGCCGCACGCAATCCGCAATCCCGGCAAGACCGAAGCGCGGGCATTGCTGATCGTGATCCATCGCTGACGGCGCGCATAGCTGGCCAAACGGCCAAAGGATCTGTTGCAGGCCAGTTGCGGAAAGTACTGTATGTTTGTACAGTATACGGACATTCCGCCATGCATGGGCCGGAGCCGGCGCACCGAGGCGCCAGCCCGGTCGACAGGAGCCTGCAATGACAGAAGAACAAGATTTGGCCGCGCTCAGCTTCAAGGCTGCCGCGCACGACCTCGAGCTGATCGTCCGGCATATCGCCGGGCGCTACATCCACCAGCGCGTCCCGCTGACGTGGCGGCTGCTGCACGCCATCGAGGCCGAGGCGCTTGCCGATCTCGGCTTTGCCAGCCGGCACGAGGCCGGCATGCGTCAATTGTTCGAGCGACCGTTGGACATGACGTTTCCCGAAACGGACGATCCGATCGACTTCGGGCGCTCGAATGCGCTGCCCGCCGTATTTTCGTTCGCGGTTCTCGCCTATGAAGCAGCGTCAACCGCGTCGAACGACACGGCGCCGCCCGCGCGCGTTCATCGCCCGGCCAAGGCGTGGGGCGACTGATTCCCAGCCCGGGCCGCCGCGTATGGCGGCCTTGTCCAGCCTCTTGCTGCCCGAGACGTTGCGGAAAGGGCTACCATATACGCAACTAACGGAATAACTCACATGTCTCTTCCCGCCTCTCCCGACACCCCGGCACGCCCGGAAGAAACAGATCTGTTCGACCGCGGCGCATCCGACTGGATCGTCTCGCCGGAAGCCGCATTCGATGCCTGGCTCGCAATGCAGGACTATCGCCGCTCGTCAGCCGACGTCTACCGCGCTCAATGGGGCGCGTTCCTCACCTGGATGCGCGCGCACCAGAAGAATCTGGCCACGGTCGATACCGCAACCATCGCGAATTTCGTCGGCGAACTACCGATCCGGAAAACCCAGCGAATGCGCTATCTGCGACTGATCGAGCGCGTGCTCGACCACATCCGCCGCACCGAATACGCGTCGACCAACCCGGCCCGGTTCATTGCTCAGGACGGCGAAGCGAACTGGCGCAAGGCGCGCGACAACGAACCGACCGGTTTCCTCACGCCGGCCGAGCGCGCGACGTTGCTCGCGTACCTGTTCTCGCCGATCGGCGTATCCGGTTCCGCGTACTGGAAAGAGCGGCGCGACCGCGCACTCGTTGCCGCCTTTCTCGGTGCCGGCATCAAAACCGGCGAAGCGCGCGCGCTTACGATTAGTTGCATCAATACGAGTGGAACGTCACTGCGGATCGAGTCGACGCATCCGGATTTCGCACGCGAAACTCACCTGGCATCGTTCGCGATCGCCCTGCTGGAAGCCTGGCTCACCGAGCGCAAGCGCCAGGAGATTCCGGGGGAGCTCGTGTTCCCGGCATCCCATGCCGGGCGGCCGATGCACAAGGCGACGATGCTGCGCGCGATCGACGCGATCGTCGAATCCGCCGGGCTCACGTCGTCGCGCACCGCGCGCGCGAGCCCGCAAACGCTGCGCAATACCTACGCGGCCGAACTGTTCGAACACGACGTGCCGCCCGAGCGGGTCGGTAAATGGCTGGGCTTCATGCGGCCGATCTCGTCGAATCGCCTGCATCGTGCATGGAAGAACTGGCGTGACGGCCTGGCCGACGGCAACGGTGACGCGTCCGACAGCGACGAAACTCACTGATCACGAATGGGCTGCTCACGCGAAGCGATGCGTGAGCAGCCTTGTGTGGCGTAGCCTCACCGTTTCACAGCTCCCGAAAAACCTCACCTCAAGCTCCCCGGATCGTCTCACCTGTGCCGCACGGCCTGTGCGGGCGTCACGTGCGCGCGAATCGCGCGACCGCTTCGAATCGGGACGGCCATGCGCCCGAAGCATGCTCGCACTCGGGGCAGGCCACTTCGAAACCTTCTTCGCCGTGTGACAGCTCCGGCTCACCGTCGCAATGCGGACAATGGGCCGGCACCGGAATTTCCTGATCCAGCGAGGTGCCGATCGCGGCAAACGCCTCCGCATCCAGTTGCCCGGCATCGGCCAGACGGCGGATCAGCGCGGCGATTTCCGGACTCATGCCGCGGCTCGCGCGCAACGAACTCACATCGCGCGTCGCACGTTCCAGTTCATCACCCTGGCTGCGCAACTGTTCTTCGAGCCGGTCGGCACGTGCCTTCGCCGAACTCAGCTGCTGCAGGAAATCGAATTCCTTGCGCTGAACGTCGCGCAAACCGCTCTGGTAGGTCGACGCCATGCTGCGTAACGAATCCAGCTCGACCAGCATCGGCTTCACGCGACGTTCGGCTTCAGCCACGGCGTCCTTGATTTGCTGCGCGTAGTGCTCGGTGCGCTGCTGCAGTTCGGCCTGGAGCGCATCGATGCGGTCGCGCAGCGCCGCATTTTGCGTCTGCTCGGCTTCGACGCGGCCGGCGGCCGCGGCCAGTTCCTTCTCCAGTCGGGCGACTGTGGTGAGCAACGTCGCCTCGCTGGCCGAACCGTGCGTCGTTTGCGACGCGAGCTGGACCTCGAGTTCGGTCACGCGTGCCTGCAACTGCTCGTTTTTCGCTTCGCCACGCGCGAGCGCGGCTTCGAGCGTCTCCTGGCGGACGGTTGCGTCGCGCAACCGCTGTTCGGCATCGGCAACGCCGGCGCGAACCTGCTCGCGATCTGCATCCAGACTGTCCCGCGCGGCTTTCAACGCTTCTTCATAGAGTGCGCCGAGCAGTGCACCCGCCTTTTCCTCGACGGCTTTGGGAATCGCGGCACCGTCGAGCCTGATTTTGGAGGCGGAACGGATGCGCTCCCAGAAATGGTCGATGTCTTTCGGGATATCGCTGGCGCTGCCGGTCTGGGTGAGATCGCGGACATTGGCAGCCGACGGCCTGATGCCAAGATCGAAGAACAACCGCTTGCATGCGTGCAGCGACAGTTCCTGCCGTCGCGCACCGCTTGCACGCAGCGATTCCAGTTCGTCCCGAATGGCTTGACGTATTTCGTCGAGGGTCATCGCTGTGCTCGCAGACATTCAAATGTTGCAATCATAACGAAATACGTATCTATCGATACTTGTTTCGGCTTGCCGTTGTGAATTTACGTCGCTTTGCACAGAAAGCGGGTCTGTGAGCCGATCCAGACGACTGTGGCCGAAGATTCCGTGAAACAAAGCGAAGAAAGTCAGCCAAGTCCTTGTCTTGCAAGCATTTTCCTGCGGACCCCGAATTTTGGCATTTGTTTCACATGACAGCGGATCCGATTGCCTGTCGGTGTTCAGGGGTTGGGGTGTCTGTGGAAAACTCGTCAGCCGATGTCTTGAGAGTATTAGAAGTAAACACCCTTGAACCCTTAGTTAAAAACGTTAACGCCACGGCACAGCCTTATGCTGCAAGGCTTTCCGGCCGACAAGGTGAAGTTTTACGGGAGCCAAGGTGATCTTCTGCGGGAGCTGACGTGATGGGGTTCAGGGAGCTGCGTGAGCCGTTGCGGGAAACGTAGTGAGCGGATTCGGGATCACAGTGAAACACGAGATTTACCAAAGGTGAGGTTTTTCGGGGCCTCACAGCCACAGAACCCGCGCGGTGCCTCACTGCACAGTTTTCTGCCTGTGCAGACACAGGTGAGAATTTGCGGGACCTTCTTCGTGCCCCGATTCTGCCCATCTTTTAGGCAGTTTTTCTGAAAGGTGAGGTTTCACGGGACTCCACGGGAATTTGGTGTGAGGATTTCCGGGAAACGACCGCCATTTTGCACAGCAAAAGCGCCTGTGGGGGCCTGTGAAGCCCTAAAGGTGAGGTTTTTCGGGAGGGAAATCCGGGTTTTCCTGCCCGGATCTCCTTGAGGTGAGATTTTTCGGGGCCCCAATCACAGGCTGTGATGCCGGTCACAGGTGAGACTTTTCGGGAATGGAATTTGCCCGAAAAATGGGCAAAGGTGAGGTTTTTCGGGACCGGTGAACGGCAGAATTCGTCGAAAAGCCCGCCAGGACTGGAAGAAATCTCGTTTTTGCTGTGCCACTTTTGGGCACAGGTGAGATTTTTCGGGGCCCGACATGAGGTTGTCGTATGAAGGATTTCCGTCGAAAGGTGAGGCTTTTCGGGGGATGTCGGCGGTGCACAGCCAAATGCCATCTGTGCATAAGTATCGGAAGGCATTGGGGTTTTTGATACCGAGGCGGTTACGGTGAGGTTTTTCGGGAGTCGTTTCTCTGCCAGTGGTAGCACAGCGATTTTTGGGTAAGGTGAGCGTTTTCGGGAGGCCTTGGGAGTGAATCCCCCGCGTGTCGGGCATTCGCCGATATCCGGACGAATGAAGTCACTGTGCTCAAGGTGAGTATTTTCGGGACCCGATACGGTTTGCGCGCTGTACAATGCGCGCCCGGCCCGGAAAAAGCATGCTTGATCGGGTCGCGGGGGCCGGTTTCGCAGGCGTCTTTCGGGATGTCGGATCCGATTCCGATTTCCCGACAGGTCACGCCTGTACATGCATACAGGCCGATGGAGGGCGATCGGGGACGCGTGCCGACGTGGGATCGCAACGCTGTGCCGAACGCACTGCTGCGCAGTCGTAAAATTACGACAAATCGAAAGGTGAGCCGATACGGGAGCTCATTCCGCACGTGTCGCGCACAGGTGAAATTCTGTGAATCGGCGCATCCCGCAGCACGTCTGGACGAGTCCGGAACGCTGCAAATCCGGAGCGGTGAGAGTTTTCGGGAGCGCCTGGGGTGAGTGCCGTTTTGCACGCGCACTTCACCCGCTATGGTGAGCATGTCGTTCTGGACGCACTTCACCGCAGGCGCTATCCTTCCGGAAAACTTCTCCTCCGACCCGACGTATGGCCACGACGAAGCGCGCCAAGAAAACCGATGTGGATGTGGTGAGTGCCAGTTCAGCCGAATTGCGGAAGGCCGTCGAGGCGATCGCAATTCAGCCGAAGAGCGGCAAGATCACGCTCCTCACTCGCAAGCTGTTCAATGTCCTGCTGGCCGTGGCGCAGCAGGCCGACGACTCGGGCGATACGTATCGCGCGCTGCTGTCGGACATCGTCGCCAACTCCGCCTTCGATTCGAACGACACCGCGCTGGTGAAGGAACACCTGCGCCGCATGGTGTCGGTGCAGGTCGAATGGAGCACGGGGACGTCGAGCCAGAAGCCAGGCCGCAAGTGGGGGATCTCGACGCTGATCGCCGACGCGGAAATTCTCGAGGATCCGACGACCCGGCGCGTGTGGGTCGAATTCTCGTTCGCGCCGAAGATCAAGAAGAAGCTGCTCGACCCGGTCCAGTACGCGCGCCTGAGCCTGCAGTTCCAGAGCCAGCTGCGCAGCAGCGCCGGTCTCGCGCTGTACGAAATCTGCGTGCGCTACCTGACGAACCCGAGCCACCTGACGATGCGCGAGCCGTGGGAATGGTGGCGGCCGATCCTGTCGGGCACGCCCGACACGGAAGCCGGCGACGAGGCGAAGCGCGAGTACAAGTACTTCAAGCGCGACTATCTGCGTCCCGCGATCGCGGAAGTCAACGCAGTCACCAACATCTTCGTCGAGCTGATCGAGCACCGTGAAGGGCGCCGGGTCGCGGAGATCCAGTTCCGCGTGACCGAACGCAAGCAGCCGATGCTCGCGCTCGACGAACACCCGAACGTGTTCGACAGCACGCTGGTCGACCGGATGGTGAAGCTCGGGATCCCGTTGAAGGAAGCGCAGACGCTCTATGCGGACAGCGAGGAGAACCGGATTCGTGCCGCACTGCAGATGACCGAGCAGCGGATGCGCAGCACGACGCTGCCGCCGGTGCGCAGCGCGCCGGCGTTGTTCAAGGATGCGCTCAAGAAGGGGTATGCGCCGCCGGTCGAGTCGGTCGACACGCTGCCTGCCGGCACGCCGTCCCCGAAGATTGCCGCGGCCCAGCCGGACGATCTGAAGGCACGCCTGCTGAGCGAGTTCGCGGCGTTCCGCCGCAAGGAAGCGAAGGTGCTGTACGAAGAGCAGGGCGACGCCGAGCGCGAAGTGGCGCGCGAATCGTTCGAATCGGAGGCGCTGCCGACGATGGGCACGCATCTGCGCGATGACTGGCGCAAGCGCGGCCTCGATTCCAAGCTGGCCGAGACGGCCTTTTTCGACTGGCTGGCCCAGAGGACCTGGGGCGAGCCGACGGACGGCGATCTGCTGTCGTTCACGCTGAATCAGTCGCGGGCCGCCTGAGGCCCGCTCAGGCCCGCTGACGGGCCGCCGCCGGCCCCGCCCTCGATGGCGGGCCCGGCGTCCTCACCAGGCCCTGCCGGCCGTTTCCATCATTCCGACAACAGCATCCGCTCGAGCTGCTCGAGGATCGCGTCGCGCTTGTCCTTCGAGAGACCGCGCAGGCGCAATTCGATGCGATCTTCACCATACGACTTCAGGTCGCCGACCGACTTGCCGCCGAGCTTGATCTCGAGACGCTGCGCATAGCGCTGACGGCCCGCGGCCTTCGGCGTCTCCTGCGCCGCGACGCGGCCCTTGACGATGTCCGACACCTGGCGCGTGCTGAGATCGTCGGACACGATCTTGTTGATCAGCCGCAGCGTCGCCTCGGTGCCGCGCGCATTGTGATAGCGGCCGACCTGATACGCCATGTTCGAACCGAAGCGATCGGGGCGCGCGACCATTTCCTGCATGATCGCTTCCGGCAGCTTGCCGATCGACAGCGCGACGGCCACCGTCGATTCGTCGAGGCCGAGGTGCTCGGAGAGCTCCTTCTGGCTCTGGAAATGCTTGTCGTCGAGGAAGCGGCGCCACACGACGGCGTTGTCGAACACCGTTTGTGAATCGCGCTGGACGTTGAGATCGTAGCCGAGCTTGTAGCTCTCGATGCCGATCGGCACGTCGATCACGATCGCCTTGACCGATTCCTTGTTCGCTTCCTTCAGGGCCCGCACGCGGCGGCCGCCGTCGCTGACGAAATACGTGCCCGGGTTCTCGTAGTCCGGAATCACGTGGATCGCCTGCTGCTGCCCTTGCTTGGCGAGGTTGACGGCGAGTTCGGCAATCGACGACTTCAGATAGAAGTGTCGCGGATTGAACGGGCTATGCTTGATCGCCTTCAGCGGCAGCTCGATCACCTGCCCCGGCGCATAGCGATTCTCGAGACGCCACGCGCGATATTGCGCCGATTCATCGATCGACGAATCGAGCGTGAGTTCGGGAGCGGGCGACGGTGCGACGTCTTTCTTCGCGGATTTGGTCGGTGCCGGAGTGGGGGTCTCGGACTTGACGATGCCGTCGATCGCATTGAGTCGATCAAGCGCCGTGCGCTTCTCGCTCGTCGTGATATCCGGGCGCGCTTGGAATCCTTTGGCAAATTGGGAAGGTTTCATGTGACTCCTTTGTGCGCATAAAGTCAGGGCAGCATGGCGACGATTTCGTCGGCGCATGCGCGAATTTCTGCGGCGGCCAGCTTGCCGCCGCGATCGTTCATCTGCAGTACGGTTTGACCGAGCGCCATCGCCTGCTTGTACGCCTCCCGGGTCGGGATCTGCGTTTTCAGCAACGGGAAGCC
This sequence comes from Burkholderia sp. HI4860, assembly GCF_002223045.2. Lineage (NCBI taxonomy): Bacteria > Pseudomonadati > Pseudomonadota > Betaproteobacteria > Burkholderiales > Burkholderiaceae > Burkholderia > Burkholderia sp. HI4860. Next base: position 869,244 of record NZ_NKFO02000001.1, read on the forward strand.
GAGCTCTTCGAGCGCACGCTTGAGCTCGCGGGTCAGCATGCGCTTCTCTTCGGTCTTGTTCAGCAGGAAGACGGCGCGGAGGTCTTCGTTCATGACCTGCGCTTGCTGGATCAGTTTGACCAGCCCGACGCTCGACCAGTAATCGGCCGGCGACGACGACGTCGGGATCACGGCAATCGATGCGGCGAGCAGGACCACGCCCGATACCTTCTCGGTGATCGACGGCGGGCAGTCCACGACGATGATGTCGTAGTCGTTGATGAACTTCTTGATCTCGCGATGGATCTGGCCATCGGCTTCGGCCAGGTTGACGACCGGAAACGGAATGCCGGTGTCGCTGTCGCCGGATGCGCTCGACCAGTGAACCAGCGTGTTTTGACGGTCTGCGTCGATGACGAGGACGCGCTTCCCTTTTTCATGGAACGCGGCACCGAGGTGCATGGCAATCGTGCTTTTGCCGACGCCACCTTTTTGTTGAGTGACTGCAATGATTTCCGCGGCCAATTTTCACTCCTATTTTGGTCGTTGGAATTCTACAGGACGATATTTGGATTTCAATGAAATTGTCGTTCAACAACTACGCATTGGCCATTTGGGCTATCGGTTTATGCGCATAAACGAAGCGACGATGGAAGATGACTCGATCGGATGGTGCAGCGGATGCCTAGGAAGTCGGTGAGCGAGTCGGTGGCATTGCGTGCGGTGACGTCGGTGTGAGTGGCGAGTTGCCGCGCGTGTCGCAGTGCGCTGCCCTATCGTTCGAGGGGGTAAGCCCCGGCTGAGAGCCGCAGAGTTTGTGCGCATAAACTCTCCGTGGAAAGCGTGGCGGGCGATCGTGCCGGGAAGGTAGGCGCTTCTGATCTTGGTTGTGAGTGGTACATCCTGGCGGGGTATGCCGCATCGAGGTATGCCACTTGCCCAACGTGAGTCGCCCGAACGCGCTATCCAGGCACCGCGTTTATGCGCATAAACCGCGAGCGATAGACGGCGAGTAACGAAGGCCACCTCCCGGCCGCGCCGAAATCCAGTGCCGGGCGGCCAACCTGCGAGGCAGCGTATCGACGCGGCAATCCCACCGAAGCAGGCATCCCACCGAAGCAGGCATCCCACCGAAGCAGGCATCACACCGAAGCAGGCATCACACCGAAGCGCTGAAGCGTCTGCATTCGCCGCGCCGCGAATCGCGAGATCCCCGTGCCCGCCAGTCGCCCGCTTTATGCGCATAAACCAACCGGCCGGCGGCACCACCGGCTACACGCTTTGCAGACCGACCCCCATCGTATTGGCCAAGCGCGCGGACCTTTAATCACCATCCCGCGATAGAGTCCTACGCGCCTTTATGCGCATAAACCCACCAATTCATTGAAGCGTGTCCCGACCAGCGCTCCCCTTTCGCAATCCATCACACCGCATCATCCATCAGCGTCTACGAAGCAGCGAATCCGCGCCCGATCTACCGATTACTCGTCACCCGCCCCACCAAGCCCCCCAATGCAGACTGGCTACAATACAGGGCTCTACCCTCCAGGCCTGAATGATGATCACGATCTACCACAACCCCCGATGCTCGAAGTCGCGCGAGACGCTTGCGTTGGTCGAGGCGCTGAACACCACCGGTGCGCCGTTGAATGTCGTCGAGTACCTGAAGACGCCTCCGACGGTCGAGGAACTGGAAGCGCTGCATCGGCAGCTTGGCCGACCGGTTCGCGACATGCTGCGCGACGGTGAGGAGCCGTACAAGGCGCTGAATCTGGCCCGCGCCGATCTGACCGATACGGAAGCCTATGCGGCAATTGCCGCTCATCCGATTCTGTTGCAACGACCCATCGTCGTTTACCGCGGCAAGGCCGCCATCGGCCGGCCGCCCGAATCGGTGCAGGCACTGTTCGAATAATTCTTGCCCGCCGTATTTTTCTGATTGCGTCAGCCCGGCGCAAGCACCAGCAAGAGCGTCGGCAATCGAAACCAGCGCGAGCGCCGGGCAGCATGCCAGCACCGCCCTGACGCTTGCCGTCACGCGATCCGCGCCTAGCCTTCCCCGGACACCGCACCGTCATCATCCGGGGCAGGCCCCCGCCCCGCCGCCGCTTTCGCGGCCGTCCGCAGCAGCGCGATCTGCCCGCGGTAGGCTCTGCAGCCACTGCAGGTCGGCAGGTGTATGCGCACCTGCAGGCGCTCATGCAGGGTCAGATGCCGGTCGAGCGCATCCGACAGCAATCGCGTCACGTCAGTACATTTCCCCGGCAGCATCTTCGGTCGTCAGTCCTTGTTCACTCAGGCAGGTTCGCAGGCGCGTGCGCGCCCGGTAAAGCAGCACGCTGCAATGATTCGTCGTCAGCGTCAATTCGCTGCAGATGTCGGTCATTTCGAAGTCGAGGAATTCGCGCATCATGAACACGCGCCCGATCTGCTCCGGCAGATGGTCGAGGCACGCCTCGAACAGCGTCCAGAACTGCTGCTGCTGCAACAGCGTTTCGGGGCGTGGCCACGGTCGCGGCTTCGCATGCGCGGCCCAGTGCCCGTTTTCCTTGAACAGCTCGCGATCGAGTACCGATTCGCCGTCGAGCTCGGCATCGAGCGCGGACAGGCTCACCGTCCGCTGCCGCGCGCGCAGCACGTCGATCAGCTTGTTGCGCAGGATGCCGAACACCCAGGTCTTGTGCGCCGACAGCCCGGCGAAATCGCCCGCATGCGACCACGCGGCGGTGAGCGCTTCCTGCACGGCGTCTTCGGCCGCATCGGCGTCACGGAGCTGGAGCCGCGCGAAGCGCAGCAGATCGCGCCGCAGTTGCGCGAGATAAACGGGATCGTCGTAGGCGGACGGCATGGATGGGTTGCAAGTGTCTCGAAGCGATCGCGCGTGCGCCACCGGGCACGCACATCGCAGTGCGAGCAGCTTACTGGGCGCGGTGCCGGCCTGCAATGCATGTTCCGTCACGAATTCACGAAACCGGCCGGTGCGCTGCGCTATGCTTGCCGAACCCTGTGTCGCGGGTCGGCAACGACTCGCGGTAGGCAATCTGTCATGTCGGAACATAACGGCCGAGTTATCCACAATTTCTGTGGAAAACCTTGTGGAAAGTCGGCCGGACGGCCCCGTCGGGCGGTTCGCGGGCTGGCTTGCCTATAAACAGACCTTTGTCGCTCGTTCGGAAGCAATCGATCCGATTCCTCACTCACCGGAAGGAGAATGCCATGTCCTATCGCATCGCTATGGTGGTCGGCAGCCTGCGTCGCGCTTCGTGGAACCGCGCGCTCGCACACGCCGTGATCTCGCTCGCCCCCGCCGATTTCTCGTTCGAGTTCGTCGAGATCGGCGAGCTGCCGCTGTACAGCCAGGACTACGACGCGGATTTCCCGGAAGTCGCGAAGCGCTTCAAGCAGTCGATCGAGGCCGCCGACGCGCTGCTGTTCTTCACGCCCGAATACAACCGCTCGATTCCGGGCGTGCTGAAGAATGCGCTGGACTGGGGCTCGCGCCCGTGGGGTTCCAACTCGTGGTCGGGCAAGCCGGGTGCCGTGCTCGGCACCTCGCCGGGTGCGACGGGCACCGCGCTCGCGCAGCAACACCTGCGCAACGTGCTCGCGTATCTCGACGTGAAGACGCTCGGGCAGCCCGAGGTGTTCATCAAGCACGATCCGGCGCGCATCGACGACCAGGGCCAGATCGTCAGCGAAGACACCCGCAAGTTCCTGCAAGGCTTCGTCGATCGCTACACGGGCTGGGTGCGCTTGCTGAAGTCGGCCTGAGCGCCCCGCCCGATCACGCCGCCGGCACCGGCGCGGGCCCGCACGCAGCAGGTCACGTGCCGGTGTGCCGCGCGTGTCGTGCATCGCGCGCTTCACGGATGCCCAGCAGGATCTCGTCGAGCAGCGCGATGTCGAACGGCTTCGACAGCACGCGGACGTTGACGGTGCGCGTGCGGTCGAGCTCCTCCGCGTAACCTGTGACGAGTATCACGGGCAGTTTCTCCGGCCGCTGTTCGACCGCTTCGGCGAGGTCGATGCCGTTCAGGCGGCCCGGCATGTGGATATCCGAAATCACGAGATCGAACGCGTCGTTCGCGGCCGCGCCTTCGATCAGGCGCAACGCGTCGTCGGCGGTGGGCGCGTAGGTCACGCGGTGCCCGAGCAGCGACAGCAGCGCTTCGGTGCCGGCCGCGACTTCGCTGTTGTCCTCGACGAGCAGCACGTGCAGCCCGGCGAGCGCCCCCGCTCCCGCATCGTGCACGACCGCCGGCGGCCGCGCGACGACATCCTCGACGCGCGCGCGCGGCAGGTAGAGGCGCACCGACGTGCCGGCGCCGACCGCGCTGTCGATCGTCGCGAGGCCGCCCGAGCGTTCGCAGAACGCGAACACCTGCGGCAGGCCGAGCCCCGTCCCCATCCCCTGCGCCTTAGTGGTGAACAGCGGCTCGAACGCGCGCGCGAGCACGTCGGGCGCCATGCCCGAACCCGTATCGTCGAGCGAGATCTGCACGAAATCGCCGGTGAGCGGAAAACCGTCCTCGCGACGCAGCGTCACGTTGCGCGCGCCGACGGTGAAGCGGCCGCCGGTCGTCATCGCGTCGCGCGCGTTGACCGCGAGGTTGATCACCGCGAGCTCGAGCTCCGCGACGTCGACGCGGATCGGCCAGACACCGGGCTCGATCGCGACGACCAGCGACGATTTCGAACCGAGCGATGTCTTCAGCAGTTCGCGGCACGTGCCGAGCCATTGCCCGACGTCGATCGTTTCATTGTGCAGCGGCTGCTTGCGTGCGACACCGAGGAGCTGGCGCGTGAGCGACTGCCCGTTCTTCAGCGCGCGTTCGATCGCGCCGAGTTCCTTGTCGAGATGCTGGACCCCGCGCCGCCGCGCGATCTGCACGTTGCTCGAGATGATCATCAGCAGGTTGTTGAAGTCGTGCGCGACGCTGCCGACGAGATTGCCGAGCGCCTGCATCTTGCGCGACTGCCGGTACGCCGATTCGATCGAGCGGCGCATCGACGCTTCGGCCTGCCAGCGGTCCCACGCTTCCTCTTCCGCCTTCAGCCGCTTGAGCGACAGCCAGATCACGGACCACAGCGCGACCGACGGGGCGAACATCGAGATGAACAGCACGCTCAGGTGTTCGTACCATTCATGCCAGATCGCCGACGTGCGGTACGCGCACGTCACGTAGACGGGATAGCTGCCGACCTGGCGATACGCGACGATCTCGCTGCTCGCGCCGTCGTGGCGCACGCGCACGACGCCGGCGCGCGGATCATTGCGCGCGTCGCCGAACGTGACGGCGCGATCGGTGTGCGCGAGTGCAGGCGGCGGCGGATACGACGCGATCACCGCGCCGTCCGAGCGCGCGAGCGCCATCGTCATCGGCGTGCTCGCGCCGCCGAGCAGGTCGCGGTAGAACGCGTTGAAATACGACGACTTCAACGCGATCGACACCATCCCGGCGAACGAACCGTCGCTATGGCGCCGCGCGACGCCCGTGTTGAACACGGGAATGTTCTCGAGCTTGAGCGGCCCCATCATCAGCCGCGAGATGTGTTCGATGACCTTGCCGTCGCGGATGCCGGCGAAGTCGTCGCGGTTCGCGATCGACGCATAGGGCGCCGGATAGTAGAGGCTGTTCGCGAGCAGCATCCCGCTCGCGCCGAAGATCGACACGGCGGCCACCTGCGGATAGCCGCCGCCGATCGTGTTCAGCGCCTCGTGGATGTCGGACTCCCGGTTGCGCACGGTCGCGTCGTCCATGTCCTGCACGAGATCGACGATGCGCGCATCGAGCGTCTCGCTCAGGTCGAACACCTTGAGCGCGTGCTCCTCGGCCACCCGCACCGTGCGCATCGTCACGTCGCTCGCGGCGGCCTCGCGCGTCTTCAGGTCGTTGTACGCCATCACCACGACGTAGATGCACGGCAGCACGATCGCCGCGACGAGCAGCACGATCAGCGTCATGCGACGCACCGCGAAATCGTGCTCGGGCGCACCGGCCGCATAGTTGCTGTCGTCCTGCCAGTCGTCGGCGGGCGGGGAGGCGGGAGCGTGGGAATCGGCGGGCCGGTCGGACGTCATCGAGGAAGCGGGTGAGGCAGAGGTGCCTGCCATCATAAACGAGTTGCGACGGGCCGCCGCACGGCCCCGGACGCCAGCCATCCTGTCGATTTCGACAGGGGGAAATTGTCAGATTGAAAACGCGACGAATCCGGCAGCGCAAACGTACACAAGGAAAAATTTTGCGTGCTTATCTCGAAAATGCTCGGGGCTATTTTCGGAATGGCGCGTGTTTGGACCAATTTTGTTCGAAATGCTGAAAATGGCGAGTTGCATCGCCTCCGGTTTACTCAGAGAATCGCGCCTTGCTTTCCCTATGACAGATATATGCGCCCGCCGGCGTTCGCCGCGCGGTGCGTCGCGCGCACCTGCGTCGCGGCGCCCGCGCACGGCTGCCGGACGGTTGCCCGCACCCGAACGCATGGCGCCTAAAGAAGTGCGCCGCGCGGTCGTTAACGCGAGAGAGACCATTCCGTATACCGCATCGCCCCATGCCTTTGCCGATTGTAATTGCCGACGATTCGCTGCTCGCTCGCAAACTTCTGACAAAGGCGCTGCCGGGAGGCTGGGACGTCGAAGTCGCGTATGCCGCGAATGGTCGAGAGGCCTTGGCGCTCTATCGTGACGGCAAAGCTTCCGTAATGTTTCTGGACCTGACGATGCCCGACATGAGCGGATATCAGGTCCTGGAGACACTGCGCCACGAAGATCTGAACACGTTCGTGATCGTGGTATCCGCCGATATTCAGCCGCAGGCGCAAGCTCGCGTGCGTGAATTGGGCGCGATCGCATTCGTAGCCAAGCCCGTGACGTCGGAGGCATTGCTGCCCATTCTCAAGGAGTATGGGTTGTATGCCTGACTCGGTGTTCACGGCGGAGCAACGCGACGCGTTGCAGGAGATCGCCAACCTCGCAATGGGCCGCGCCGCCGCGCGGCTCGCGTTGTTGCTCGGGCACTTCATCGAGCTGTCGGTGCCGCGCGTGCGGGTCGTGAAAGCGACCGACGCGGGTGACGCGCTGCGCGAGATGACGGGTATTCACGACAACGTGACCGCCGTGCGCCAGGGTTTTCGTTCCGACATCAAGGGCGAAGCGATCGTGTTGTGCCGCACCGCGAGCATCGCGCGGCTCATGTCGGTCGTCGACCGGACGTTCGGCGATGGCGTGTACGGCGGGATGGCGACCCCCGACGAAGTCGTGTTCGACGTGGCGAACGTGCTGATGGGCGCGTGCGTCGCGTCGATCCTCGACGAGCTCGGCCGCAAGCCCGTGTTCTTTCCGCCGGGGCTGCTCGGCGCGAACGTGTCGTTCGACGATGTATTCCAGCCGACCGAGCTGGCCTGGAGCGTGGCATTGCTGCTGGAAGTGAACTTCGGGCTCGAGGACCACGCGTTCCGTGCCCACTTCGTGATGCTGATGGCCGAGGATTCGATCCGGCTGATGGGCGACGCGCTCGACGCGTTGCTGTCCGCGCTATGACGGCCGCCACCTCGTCGCTGAGCGACCTCGTGATCGAGCGGGTGGGCTTCGGCCTGTTCGTGCTCGACCGTGCGATGACCGTGCTGATGTGGAATCGCTTCATGCAGGACCACAGCGGCATCCCCGCGGCGGACGTGATCGGCCGCAACCTGTTCGACTGTTTTCCCGACCTGCCGCGCGCGTGGCTGTCGCGCAAGCTCGAGAGCGTGTTCCAGCTCGGCAGCTTCGCGTTCAGCTCGTGGGAGCAGCGGCCCTACCTGTTTCGCTTCGAGCACGACCGGCCGATCACGGGTGGCGTCGACTACATGCAGCAGGACTGCACGTTCATGCCGCTCACGCGCGGCCGCGACGTCGAAGCCGTGTGCGTGACGATCTCGGACGTCACGCATGTGAGCGTGATGCAGCGCGAGCGCGAGGAAGCGGTCGCGAAGCTGCGCGAGCATGCGAATCGCGATGGCCTGACCGGCATCGCGAACCGGCGCTTCTTCGAGGCGCGGCTCAGCGACGAATTCGCGCGCTGGCAGCGCTATGGCGGCGACCTGTCGGTGCTGCTGTTCGATCTCGACCATTTCAAGACGATCAACGACCGTTTCGGGCACGCAGCCGGCGATGCCGTGCTGCGCGAGACCGCGCGCCGCGTCGCGTCGATCGTGCGCGCGCAGGATACGTTCGGCCGCTTCGGCGGCGAGGAATTCGCGTTGCTGCTGCCATGCACGAATCTCGACGAGGCGATGCTCGTGGCCGACAAGGTGCGCGATGCGATCGGCAGCGTGCCGGTCGATGCCGAGGGGGTCAGCGTGCCGGTGACGGCGAGCGTCGGCGGCGCGTGCGCGAAGGCGGGCGCGCCGACCAGCGACGTGCTCGTCAACGAGGCCGACGCCGCGCTCTATCGCGCGAAGCGGCTCGGGCGCGACCGCTCGGTCGCGTATGCATAGGTAGCGCATCCGCCCCGCTGTGCGTGGAGCGGATGCGCTGGGCGCACGCCGCGTTCAGCTTTTCGCGATGTCGGCCAGGACGCCGGCGAGCACGGCCGGCTGCGACATGAACGGCGAATGGCTGCTGTCGAGCTGGTGCACGTGGGTCGGGTTGCCGGGCGCGAATGCGTCGGCTTCGTCGATGAAGCGCTGCTGCAGCGCGGGCAGGATCACGCGATCCTGCAGGCACTTGATGTAGTGACGATCGATCGCGCCCCAGCGTGCGGCCGTCGTCGGGATCGCGGTCGCGAACGGCGCGGCCGGCACGTCGCAGCTCATCAGGTTCGCGACGGCCTCGAAGTCGGCCTGCGGCACGTCGTCGTACAGCGCGCGCTTCGCGAGCTCGCGATAGGCGGCGTCGCCGCTGCGCGGATCGATGCGCAGCGCACCGGCGACGCGCGGGCTCGCCAGCATCAGCGGGCCGAGCATTTCACCCTTGTTTTCAGGTGCGCGCACGTAGTCGAGGCCCGGCACGCCCGACGCGGGCATGAAGGCCGCGAGATAGACGATCTTCGCGATCTTGTCCGGCGCGCGTTCGGCGGCCGCCGTGATCGCGAGGCCGCCCATGCTGTGCCCGACGAGCACGACCTTGCCGCGGCCGAGTGCGTACGCATCGTCGACCGCCTGCATCACCTGCGTCGCGTAATCGTCGAGCGTCGTGTTCGCGACCGGCGACGGCTCGGCGCCGAACGCGTCCTTGTCGAGCGGGCGCGCGAAGTAGGAAGCGGGAAAGCGGGCGTTGATGCCGTGCGCGGGCAGGTCACGCGCGATCGACAGGTGGCCGCGCGCGGCCAGCGCGGCCGCGACGTGCGCGTAGCACCATGCGCCGTGCCAGGCGCCGTGCACGAGCACGAAAACGGGATGATCGGACTGCGGGGTGGCGCTTGCGTTCGTCTCCATGGTGTCCGGGTCTTCAGATCTTGAGAAAGGTGTCATCTTAGACGAACCTGTATAGGCCCAGACGGACCGGATTCGATCTGTCCCTCTTGTCTCGTACAGGCCACATTTCGTTCGTATCCGATTTGAATTTATCGCGAAGCACGCTAATTTGTTGCTTTGCCTGCGATTGCGCCCCATGAACGTCGACTATCTCTTCTACCGGAGGCCGGACAAGCCCGGCCCCTATTCGCTCGACGACCTCGGCGACATCGCGCCGCCGATCGGCCCGGGCGACCTGGTGCGTGCGGGCATCGCCCGCGTGTTCGCGCAGATCGACTGGCAGGAATCGCCCGATGTGCCGGGCGCGTGGTTCGGCACGGGCGGCGCGACGTTCCAGTTCACCGCGGAGCCCGACGGCCGCGTGACGAGCTTCATGGGCTCGCGCCTCGAACGCCGCTCGATGCTGCAGCTCACCCGCGAAATGGGGCTCATTGCGCTCGACCTGCAACGCGACATCGTCTACGGTTGACGCGCCGCCGCCGCCGCCGCCGCCGCCGCCGGCGCCTGCCCGGGCCGGCCGCGCTTGCCGGTCAACGGCTTCCGGCCTGCCGCCGCACGCTGCGCGTGTCCGCCATCGAACTTCAAAGATTGCTATACTTTCGCCCAATTCCGGCTTCCGGCCGGCAATTTGTGCCTGTCTGTGTCGATCGTTCGCATATCTCGCACGCATTGACACCCTGACCATCCCAGCCGGGCATGGCTTCTTCAATCGCCCCGCGTGGGTGTCTCCGTGGAGCTCGTCTTGGCCGTTTCCCATTCTGTCGTGGACGAACAAGAAACCGACGCCGCTGCCGTCACATCGGGCAGTTCTTTCTATCTTGCGATGCGCATCCTGCCGGCTGCGCAGCGCGATGCGATGTTCCAGGTCTACGCGTTTTGCCGCGCGGTCGACGACATCGCCGACAGCGACCTGCCGCGCGCCGAGCGCCACGCGGGCCTCGACCGCTGGCGCGCGGACATCGACGCGTGCTTCGCCGGCCGCCCGCCGCGCCACCTGGCCGCGCTCGATCGCGAGATCCGTGCATTCAACCTGCAGCGCGACGACTTTCACGCGATGATCGACGGGATGGCGATGGATGCGGTCGAAGACATCTGCGCGCCCGACGAACCGACGCTCGACCTCTTCTGCGATCGCGTGGCGAGCGCGGCCGGCCGGCTGTCGGTGAGGATTTTCGGGATGCCGGAAGCCGAAGGGATCAAGCTGTCGCATCACCTCGGCCGCGCGCTGCAACTGACGAACATCCTGCGCGACATCGACGACGATGCGGCGATCAACCGTTGCTACCTGCCGCGCGAGCTGCTCGCGCGCGAAGGCATCGCGATCACCGACCCGGCGACGATCGTGCGCGATCCGGCGCTGCCGCGCGCGTGCGCGACGCTCGTCGAGCGCGCGCTCGAGCACTTCCGCCAGGCCGACGCGGTGATGGACACCTGCGCGCGTGCGCAGGTGAAGGCGCCGCGCATCATGTCGGGCGCGTATCGTTGCATCCTCGAAGCCGCGATCGCACGCGGCTTTGCGTTCCCGCGCGCGCCGCTGCGCAAGCCGAAAGCACGCATGCTGATGATCGCCGCGCGCTACGCGCTGTTCTGAGCCGACCGAGTCGATGCCCAGGACCGTCCACGTGATCGGCGCCGGCGTTGCCGGCCTGTCGGCTGCGGTCGAACTGCAACGCCGCGGGCGACGCATCGTGCTGCACGACGCGCACGCGCATGCGGGCGGCCGCTGCCGCTCGTGGTTCGACGGGACGCTGAATACGACGCTCGACAGCGGCCTGCACACGGTGTTCGCGGGACAGCCCGCGACGCAGCGCTACCTGCGCGCGATCGGCGCGGCCGACCAGCTCACGGGGCCGGCGCTGCCTGAATTCCCGGTCGTCGACGTCGCGTCGCAGCAGCGCTGGACGCTGCGCTTCGGCAACGGGCGCTGGCCATCGTGGTTGTTCGATGCCGCGTCGCGCGCGCCGGACACGACGCCGCTCGACTACCTCGCGCTCGCTCCGCTCGCGTTCGCGCGCATGGGCCGCTCACTCGCACAGACGATGCGATGCGACGGCATGTTGTGGGAACGTTGGCTGCGGCCGTATTTCCTCGGTGTGCTGAACGTCGAGCCGCGCCACGCGAGTGCCGAACTCGCGCGCGCGGCGCTGTGCAGCACGTTTTCCGCGGGCGGCCCCGCTTGCCGCCCGCTCGTCGCGCGACACGGCCTCGGCAGTGCATTCGTCGAACCGGCGCTGCGGATGCTGCAGCACGGCGGCGCGCAGATCCGGCTGAATTCGCGGCTCGACGCATTCGAATTCGGCGCGCACGGCAACGCAGTCGATGCGGTTTCGGTCGGCGGCGAGCGGATCGATCTCGCGCCGGGCGACGCCGTCGTGCTGGCCGTGCCGCCCGAGGTCGCGCAGCCGCTCGTGCCGGAACTCACCGCGCCCGACACGTTCAGTGCGGTCGTGACCGCGTATTTCGCGGTCGAAACCCCGGCCGGCAATCCACTGCAGACCACCGTCATCAACGGCGTTGTCGATACGGTGCGCACCGGCGGCGGCCAGCTCGCGGCGACGATCCGCGACGCGGGCCGCTGGCTCGACACGCCGCGCGACACGCTCGCGCGGCGCATCTGGGAAGACGTCGCGCGCGTGACCGGCGCGAACCCGGAAACCATCCCCGCGTGGCAGCTCGTCGTCGAGCCGCGCGCGGGCTTTGCGGCGGTGCCGTCGCAGGAAATGAAACGTCCGGCCGTGCGTACGCGCTGGACCAATCTCGTGCTGGCGGGCGACTGGATTGCCACCGGCTTGCCCGCCACGATCGAGGGTGCGATCCGCTCCGGCCAGCTGGCCGCGGACGTGCTCCAGACACAGTAAGTAAAAGAGGGACCGATGAACGATCTCACCGAAATGGCTACCCTGTCCGCCGGCGCCGTGCCGGCCGGCGTCGATACGGCCGTCGCGCGTGCGACCGACGCGCTGCTGGCCGCGCAGAACGCGGATGGCCACTGGGTCTACGAACTCGAAGCCGATTCGACGATTCCCGCCGAATACGTGCTGCTCGTCCACTATCTCGGCGAGACGCCGAACCTCGAGCTCGAACAGAAGATCGGCAAGTATCTGCGCCGCATCCAGCAGGCCGACGGCGGCTGGCCGCTGTTCACCGACGGCGCGCCGAACATCAGCGCGAGCGTGAAGGCGTATTTCGCGCTGAAGGTGATCGGCGACGACGAGAACGCCGAGCACATGCAGCGTGCGCGCCGTGCCATCCACGCGATGGGCGGCGCCGAGATGTCGAACGTGTTCACGCGCATCCAGCTCGCGCTGTACGGCGCGATTCCGTGGCGCGCGGTGCCGATGATGCCGGTCGAGATCATGCTGCTGCCGCAGTGGTTCCCGTTCCATCTGTCGAAGGTGTCGTACTGGGCGCGCACGGTGATCGTGCCGCTGCTCGTGCTGAATGCGAAGCGCCCGCTCGCGAAGAACCCGCGCGGCGTGCGCATCGACGAACTGTTCATCGATCCGCCCGTCAACGCCGGGCTGCTGCCGCGCCAGGGCCACCAGAGCCCCGGCTGGTTCGCGTTCTTCCGCGTGGTCGACCACGCATTGCGCGCGGTCGACGGCCTGTTCCCGAACTACACGCGCGAACGCGCGATCCGCCAGGCCGTGTCGTTCGTCGACGAGCGCCTGAACGGCGAGGACGGCCTCGGCGCGATCTATCCGGCGATGGCCAACGCGGTGATGATGTACGACGCGCTCGGCTACGCGGAAGATCACCCGAACCGCGCGATCGCGCGCAAGTCGATCGAGAAGCTGCTCGTCGTGCACGATGACGAAGCGTATTGCCAGCCGTGCCTGTCGCCGGTGTGGGACACGTCGCTCGCCGCGCACGCGCTGCTCGAAACGCGCGATGCGCGTGCCGAGGATGCCGCGATCCGCGGCCTCGAATGGCTGCGCCCGCTGCAGATCCTCGACGTGCGCGGCGACTGGATCTCGCGCCGCCCGCACGTGCGGCCCGGCGGCTGGGCGTTCCAGTACGCGAACGCACACTACCCGGACGTCGACGATACGGCGGTGGTCGCGGTGGCGATGGAGCGCGCGCAGCAACTCAAGCAGAACGATGCGTATCGCGATTCGATCGCGCGGGCGCGCGAGTGGGTCGTCGGGATGCAGAGCAGCGACGGCGGCTGGGGTGCGTTCGAACCGGAAAACACGCAGTACTACCTGAACAACATCCCGTTCTCGGATCACGGCGCGCTGCTCGATCCGCCGACGGCCGACGTGTCGGGCCGCTGCCTGTCGATGCTGTCGCAGCTCGGCGAGACGCCGCTGAACAGCGAGCCGGCGCGTCGCGCACTCGACTACATGCTCAAGGAACAGGAACCGGACGGCAGCTGGTATGGCCGCTGGGGAATGAACTACGTGTACGGCACGTGGACGGCACTGTGCTCGCTGAACGCGGCCGGCCTGACGCCGGACGATCCGCGCATGAAGCGCGGCGCGCAGTGGCTGCTGTCGATCCAGAACAAGGACGGCGGCTGGGGCGAGGACGGCGACAGCTACAAGCTGAACTATCGCGGCTTCGAGCAGGCGCCGAGCACCGCGTCGCAAACCGCATGGGCGCTGCTCGGCCTGATGGCGGCCGGCGAGGTGAACAACCCGGCGGTGGCGCGTGGCATCGACTACCTGATCGCCGAGCAGAACGAAGAAGGCCTGTGGGACGAGACGCGCTTCACGGCGACGGGCTTCCCGCGCGTGTTCTACCTGCGCTATCACGGCTATCGCAAGTTCTTCCCGCTGTGGGCGCTGGCCCGCTATCGCAACCTGAAGCGCGACAACACCACGCGCGTGACGGTCGGGCTGTAACGGGTGGCGCCGCAATCCACCGGCTCGCTGCCCGTCATCGCCGTGACGGGGATGGCATTCGAGGCGCGCATCGCGCGCGGCGACGGCGTCGAAGCCGTCTTTGCCGCACGGGCCGACCGCCTCGAACGCGCGCTGACCGAGGCGACCGCACGCGGTTGCGCAGGCATCGTGAGCTTCGGCACGGCGGGCGGGCTCGCACCCGACCTGGCGCCCGGCGCGCTCGTGGTCGCGAGCGCGATCGACGGGCCGTTCGGCCGTGTCGAGACCGATGCAGGCTGGAGCGCACGGCTCGTCGCCGCACTGCACGACACGCCCGTCTGGGCGCGCGTCACGCGCGGCACGATCGCGGCCGTCGGCGCACCGGTCATCAGCGAGCATGACAAGACGTCGCTGCATCGCGCGAAGGACGCGCTCGCCGTCGACATGGAGTCGCATATCGCGGCGGCTTTCGCGGCGGCGCGCGGCGTACCGTTCGCGGTGTGCCGCGCGATCGTCGATCCGGCGTGGCGCACGTTGCCGCGCGCGGCAACGGCCGGCCTGCGCGACGACGGCAGCACGGCGATCCTGCCGATCCTGCGTGAACTGCTGAAGCAGCCGTCGCAGCTCGGCCCGCTGCTGCAGGTCGCGAGCGATGCGCGCGCGGCGCGCACGACGCTGATCCAGGCGCGACACGCTTTCGAGCGTGCCGGTGCGATGCGGATCGCCTGAACGGCGCGCCGCCCGTCTCGCCCTTCTCCCCCGGTTTTCCGTTTCTCGCGGACAAAAAAAGAGCGCTGCATCTGCAGCGCTCTTTGTCTTTGCGGCGGTGGCCGCTGCAGCGTTACTGCTGCACGGCCGGCGCGCTCGCAGGCGTCGCGGGTGCGGCCGCCGATGCCGCCGCCGGTGCCGATGCCGCAGCCGGCGCAGCAGCAGGCGCGCTCGCGGGCATCGCGTTGTCCGCGCCCGGATCGTCGTACTGGGGCAGCCCCGGCGCGGCCGGCGCATTGCTCGGCGTGGCGCCCGATGCGCCGCCCGACTCGCCCGGATCCTCGTAGTTCGGCAACCCCGGCACGGCAGGCGTCGCGGCCGGCACGGCGCCCGCTTCACCCGGCTCGTTGTAGGTCGGCAGCGCGGCCGACGACGACTGGCTGCGATACGTCAGCGACTTGCGCTGCTGCAGGTACGCGTCGCGCACGAACGAATACGGATCGAGCGCGGCCTGCTTCAGCAGGTCGGTCGCGCCGAGCAGGTCCGAACGCGCGCTGATGAACTGCGCGATGTACATCGGGTTGCGCGCGGCCGGCTCGATGTAGTTCAGCAGGTTGAAGCGCACGTCCACCGCGCGGCCGACGCCGTCGCGGATCGTGCTCGGCCCGAACACGGGCAGCACGAGGTACGGGCCCGACGGCACGCCCCAGCGCGCCATCGTCAGGCCGAAGTCCTGGTGATGCTTCGGCAGCCCGGCGGGCGTCGCGATGTCGATCAGGCCGGCGACGCCGAACACCGAGTTCATCGCCACGCGCATCAGATCCTCGGTGGCATCGGTGATGCGGAGCTGCAGCAGGTTGTTCGCGATGTTGCCGAGATCGCCGAGGTTCGAGAAGAAGTTGCTGATCGCGGTGCGTACGGGCGTCGGCGTGACCTTCTGGTACCCCTTCGCGATCGGCTGGGCGATGTTCGTGTCGACGGTGTCGTTGAACTTGTACATCGCCCGGTTCATCGGCTCGAGCGGGTCGTTGGGGTTGCGGTTCGGCCCCGTCGCGCAGCCGGTCAGCGCCGCGCTGGCGGCAACGGTCGCCGCAATGATTCGCACCTTATTCATTGATTCCTTGCGATTGGTTCTTGGCGCGTTTGACGCGCGGTTTGCCCATCAGGACAGGCTGGAACACCACGGCGCCGATCAGCGTGCAGGTCAGGGCGAGCGCGAGCAGCTTGCCCATGCTCGACGTGCCCGGGTGGTGCGACAGCCACAGGCTGCCGAATGCGGTCGCCGTCGTCGCGGCGCTGAACAGGACGGCATGCGTGAGGCTCGAGTGCAGCAACCCGGTTTGCCCCGCGCGCCATGCCATCACGAAATACACCTTGAACGCGACGCCGACGCCGAGCATCAGCGGCAGCGCGATGATGTTCGCGAAGTTGAGCGGCATGCCGAGCACGACGCACAGCTCGAGCGTCACGACGCCCGATACGAGCAGCGGCACCAGCGTGCGCAGCACGTCGCCGAAGCGGCGCAGCGTGACCCACAGCAGGACCGTGATCGAGATGATCGACCACAGCGCCGCATGCAGGAACGCGTTGATGATCGTGTCGGCCGAATGCAGGATCGAGATCGGCCCGCCGGTCGTGCCCGGCTCCGCGGCTTTCACGGCCTTCGCGAAGCGGCGCAGCATCGTGTCGTCGCCCGGGTCGACGCCCTTCGGCACCTTCGGCGAGATCTGCACGAGCGCATGGCCGTCCGGCGCGACCCAGTCGCGCACCAGCTGCGGCGGCAGCGATTCGCGCGTGACGTCCTGCGGCTGCAGCAGCGACGCGAGCTGGTTGAGCGCGATGCGCAGCGTGTCGGAGAACGCGCGTTCGGCGCGATCGCGCGTCGCGGCATCCGCGGCGGCGAGCTTCGCGAGCGACGCCGACAGGTGCTGCGCGGCGGCCGCGCCCGGGCCCGGGTGATCTTCAGCCGCATAGCTCAGCAGGTCCGACACGCGCTTGAGCGCGGCGACGCGCTGCGCGTCGGTCGCGGGCGGCGCGGGCGGCTGCGTCAGCGCGGGCAGCAGGTCGCTCGCGGCCGCGGCGATCGCCGCGCGCTTGGCCGGCTGGTCGGCGGGGATGAAGGTCGACAGCGTGGTCGTGCGGCCGACTTCGGGCAGCGCGTCGAGGCGCTTCGCGGCCGCATCGGCCTCCGCGAGCGACGGCGCGAGCAGCGTGACGTCGTTGACGGCGGCTTCCGGCGAATCCTTCAACGCGAGCAGCGTCGCCATCGATTCGCTGTTCGGATCCTTCAGGTGCAGCGGGTTGAAGTCGAAGCGCAGGAACGCGAGCAGCGGCAGCGCGCCGATCACGACCGCGAGCGTGCCGATCAGGATCGGCTTGCGATGGCGGTCGAGGTAATCGTCGACCGGCGCGAGCCACGGAAAGCCCGGCGTCTTCGATTCGCCCGGCGGCGCGAACAGGCGCAGCAACGCGGGCAGCAGCGTGAGCGTGGTGAGCAGCGCGACGAACATCCCGACGCCCGCGATCAGGCCGAGCTCGGACACGCCGCGATAGGCGGTCGGGATGAACGAGAAGAAGCTCGCCGCGACGGCCGCGGTGGCCAGCGCGAGCGGCATGCCCATCGAGTGCGCGGCGCCGATCAGCGCGTGGTCGATGCGTGGATCGCGGAAGCGCTCCTCGCGGTACTTCACGCCGTACTGGATCGAGAAATCGACGCCGAGGCCGACGAACAGCACCATGAACGCGACCGAGATCATGTTCAGCGAGCCGACCATCGCGAGGCCGAGCGCGGCGGTCACGACGAGGCCGACGAACAGCGTGACGAGCACCGAGCCGATCATCCGCTTCGAGCGCAGCGCGAGCCACAGGATGACGAGCACGGCGAGCAGCGTGAAGACGCCGTTGAGTGCCGCGCCGTCCTCGACCGACGCGAATTCGTCGTCGGCGAGCGGTTGTTCGCCGGTCAGGCGCACGACCGCGCCGTAGCGCTTCTCGAGGTCGATCGAACGGGCCGCGTCGCGGATCACCTGGCTGGTTGCCGCGCCGGCCTTCAGCGCGCCGTAGTTGACCACGGGCTGCACGGTGACGAACGCGCGCGCGGGCTGCCGCGCGGCATCGTTGTCGACCAGCGCGCGCCACGAGAACGCGGCCGGCTTGCCGGCCAGCACGTCGTCGACCGTCGCGGCGCTGCGCGCGAGCAGCTTCGCCATCGCGGGCAGTTTCACCTGGCCGGTCAGCAGCGGCTGGCCGAGCGTGGTGGAGAGCGTCGTGGCGAGCCCGGTCAGGCTCGGGTTCTTCGCGAGTTCGTTGACGAGCGGGCGTGCGCTCGCGAGCTGCGTGGTCGTATCGGTGACTTCCTGCGGCGACAGGAACAGCAGCCCGTTGTGCTCGAAGAACGGCCCGCCGCCGGGCTCGGCGACCTGGCCGATGCGGCCGGCGGCGGCATCCTTCTGCAGCGCGTCAGTCAGCGCCTGCGCGGCGGCATTCGCGAATTCGGGCGCGGGCGCCTCGACGACCGCGAGGATCGTGCCGTTGCGTTGCGGGAACGCTGTGTCGACCGCGTGGCCGAGCGCGGCAAATTGCGGTTCCGCATCGACGAGCTTGCTGATGTCGGTGTTGATCTTGAAATGCTGCGCGACATAGACGCCGCTGAGCGCGGCGATGACGAGCGACAGCACGACGACCCAGACGGGCCGGCGTACCGACCATGCAACGAGTCGGACGATGAGAGATGTCACCATGTGGCGGTGGGGAGCGGCTGGAAAGGGCAAAGTAGCCAAGTATACCGGCGCAGCGTGGCGGCGGTCGTGACGTTGGGGGTTCCGAGAAGGGAAGGAGAATTGTTCGTGGCGGCGGAATCGATACCGGTGGCCGGCCCGTTTGTAAGGGGATATTTACATAAACGGCGCTGCGCTGCGTCGACGCCCTGCCGCGGGCATGTGACAAAGGATCTGAAAGGTAACAGTCGGTCACGGCGGCGCACCGAGGCGTCGAGCCCGGTATACTTTGCTCCGTCGGCCGGTGCAATGAACCGGTCGTTTTTTCTCATCGAGCGATATTCGTATGAAACGTCATCTGTTTGCTTTCGTCGCGGCGGCCGCCGTGTCGGTTTCCGCTTTCGCGCAGAGCGCGCCGGTCGATATCGTCCGCAATGCGGTCGAGGGCACCGTCAACGCGATGAAGGCCGATCCGGCCGCACGCGGCGGTGACATGGCGAAGGTCTCGGCCGTCGTCGAGCAGCGCTTCCTGCCCGCGACCAACTTCGAGCGCACGACCCGCATCGCGGTCGGCGACGCGTGGAAGCAGGCCACGCCGCAACAGCAGCAGGAGCTGTACAAGCAGTTCAAGCTGCTGATGACGCGCACCTACGCCGCGTCGCTCGCGCAGCTCGGCAGCCAGGACGCGAAGTTCTCGTTCAAGGCCGGCGGTGCGTCGGGCGCCGACGCGCTCGTCCAGTCGACGGTCACGACGCCGGGCGACAGCCAGTCGGTCGGCTATCGTCTCGGCAAGGTCGGCAACGACTGGAAGATCTACGACATCGACATGTCGGGCGCGTGGCTGATCCAGGTCTACCAGGGCCAGTTCAAGAGCCAGCTCGCATCGGGCGGGATCGATGGCCTGATCGCGTATCTGCAGAAGCACAATTCGCGGACGAATTGATCGGCCGCTGGCGAAAGCGGTTCGAATGGACGAAGGGCGCCTTTGAGCGCCCTTTTTTCATGGCTGTGCGATCGTGGAATTTCGCTCTGGGTATGGGTGTTCTCGTGTTGCCGATGAGGCGGCGTGACGGGAGACGCGAGCGGTCGGGTCATGCGTGAAGTCTTCACAGCCCGAACGACGCGGTGCGCCTACCTCCGCCGATGCTCGACCGCGAACTTGATCAGCTCGGCCTGCCCTTCTATCTCCAGCTTGCGCTTCAGATTGAGCCGGTGCGTTTCGACCGTGCGCACCGACAGCCCCGTCTGCTGCGCGATCTGCTTGCTCGACAGCCCTTCCGCCAGCGCGTCGAGGATGTCGCGTTCGCGCGGCGTCAACCGGTCGAGCGGCGACGCGGTCGCGCTCGCATGGATCATCCGCGCGGCGAGCCCTTCGCTGAAGAACGTCTGGCCGGCCAGCACCGCGCCGATCGCGCGCACGATCTCGCTCGCGGGCGAATCCTTGAGCAGGTAGCCGCTCGCGCCGGCACGCACGGCCTGCGTCACGTATTCGATGTTGTCGTGCATCGACAGCATCAGCACGCGGATGCCCGGAAAGCGCTCGTGGAACACGCCCGCGAGCGTAATGCCGTTCATCCCGTTCATGCCGACGTCCATCAGCGCGAGATCGGGTTCGAGCGACGCGGCGAGCGCGAGCGCCTCGTCGGCGTTGCCTGCTTCGCCGACCACGGACAGGTCGGCCGCTTCGAGCCGCATCCGCAAGCCGTCGCGCACGAGCGGGTGATCGTCGACGAGCAGCAGTCGGGCGACGGGCCGGGCGGTGTCGGGGGCGCTCATGCGTGAAGGTCTCCTGTGATGGGGCGCGTCATGACGCGGCGCCGGGCAGCGGCACGTGCGCGGCGACGATCGTGTGGCCGACCTGCGACGTGATCGTCAGCATGCCGCCGAGCGCGTCGAGGCGCTCGCGCATGTTGCGCAGGCCGATGCCGCGGCGCGCGTCGGCCTGCGAGCGTTCGGCGTCGAAGCCGCAGCCATTGTCGGCGATGGTCAGCGTGACGGATTGCGCGCCGACGTCGAGCGTGACGGCCGCGCGCGACGCCTGCGCATGATGCACGATGTTGCTGAGCGCTTCCTGGGCGATCCGGAACAGCGCGGTGTTGACGGCTTCGGGCAGCGGCCGGGCGCCGCTGTGCGCGACCTGCGTATAGCCGATGTCGATGCCGCTTTCGGCGCCGAGCTCGCGCACCAGTTGCTCGAGCGCGGCCGCGAGGCCGAGGTCGTCGAGCATCGACGGACGCAGCGCATGCGAGATGCGCCGCACTTCGCGCAGCGTGTCGCCGAGCCGCCCGACGCCCGATGCCAGCGCCTGCTCGGCTTCGGGCAGGCGCGCCGTGCCGCGTTCGAAACGGGCGAGCGCGGATTCGAGCATCAGCTTCGCGGACACCATCATCTGGCTAATTCCGTCATGCAGCTCGCGCGACAGCCGCGCCCGCTCCTGCTCCTGCGATTCGACGACACGCTGCGCGAGCAGCTTGAGCTTCGCGTCGGCGCTGCGCGACTCGCTGACGTTCAGCACCAGCGCGCACACGACGATCGCCGCCGCGCCGGTGAGCGCGATCGCGGTCAGCCAGCTCATCGTGCGCTCGATGTTCGCGGACGCGCGTGCGTCGATGCGCTGCAGCGCGGTGTCGACGTCGTCGAGATAGATGCCGGTGCCGACCATCCAGCCCCAGCGCTCGAGCGCGACGACGTAGCCGAGCTTCGGCGCGACGCGGCCCGTCGACGGCCGCTGCCACGCGTAGCGCACGTAGCCGCCGCCGCTCGATGCCGCGCCGATCAGCTTCTGGATCGTCAGCGCGCCCTGCGGGTCGCGCATCGACCAGTAGTTGTGGCCGACGCGCTCGGGCTCGCGCGGATGCATCAGCGAATTGCCGTGCAGGTCGTACACGAAGAAATAACCATCGGGGCCGAAATCCATCTTCTGCAGCATCGCGAGCGCCTGCGTACGCAGCATCGCGTCGTCGCGCGCGTTGCGGCCGCTCGCGTCGTAGAGCGGCATGATCGCGCTGGTCGCCAGCTCGACGTAGTGCTTCAGTTCGACTTCCTTGCTCGATAGGTACGCGGCCTGGATCGTCGCGTGCTGCGTGCGCGCAAGCGACGTCGCCTGCTGGCGCACGCCGAAGCCGATGCCGGCGATCGCGAGCAGGAACGGCACGATGGCCAGAAGGAAGATCTTTGCCTTGAGTCTCATGGTGGTGCGAAGCAGCCGCGCACCCGCGCGGACGGGCCGGGTGCGTCAGCCGTGCGGCGGCAGGTCGAGGCGACATTGTCGGCGATTTTGCGCACGGGCGGCGACGGCGGGCCGGCGGCCGCCCGGCCGTTGCTTGGCCGTTGCTCGGCCGTTGCTTGGCCTTCTCGGCGGCGCGGCGTCTCCGGCCGTTCAGGCCTGCCGCGCCTCGAGGCCGCCGGAAGCGGCCGGGTGCACGACGATGCGGTTGCGTCCGCCTTCCTTCGCGCGATACAGCGCGTCGTCGGCGAGTTTCAGCGCACCCTGCATGTCGTCGTCGTGTTCGGGATAGCTGGTCGTCACGCCGATGCTCACCGTCAGGCGGCCGGCGGCACCGGCGTCGTGCCGGATGCCGAGATCGAGGATGCCGGTGCGGATCGTCTCGGCGATCGTCACCGCGCCATCCGTGTCGATGTCGGGCAGCACCACGACGAATTCCTCGCCGCCGTAGCGCGCCGCGTAATCGGCCGGGCGGCGCAGGCAGCCGGCGATGCAGTGGCCGACCGCGGCCAGCGCGTCGTCGCCGGCCTGGTGCCCTTGCGTGTCGTTGTAGCGCTTGAAGTAGTCGACGTCGATGAACAGCAGCGACAGCGCATGCTGCGAGCGCGCGGCACGGCGCCATTCGCGCGCGAGCGTGACGTCGAGCATCCGGCGGTTGTCGAGGCCCGTGAGGCCGTCGGTGCGCGCGAGCGCCTGCAGTTCGGTTTCCGCGCGGTGGCGCTTGCGCAACTGCACGTCGAGCAGCAGCGACAAGCCGACGAAGCCGATCGCGAGCGCGGCCATCGCGGAGCCGATCGGAATCGCACGGTCGTACCACGCGGCGTAGGTATCGGCTTCCGAGCGCGCGACCATGATGATGAGCGGCAGGTTCTCGAGGTGCCGGAACACGTACAGGCGCCGCACGCCGTCGATCGACGCGGTGTCGGCGAAGCTGCCTTCATTGGCGGTCATGAACCGCCGGAACGTGCTGGCATGGCTGATGTCGCGGCCGACGATCTTCGGATCGTACGGCTCGCGCGCGAGCATCCTGCCGTCCGTGTTGATCAGCGCGATCGAGCCGCGATCGCCCAGCGACAGGCGCGAGAACAGGTTCTGGAAATATTCGAGCCGGATCGACATCACGGCGACGCCGCCGAACGAGCCGTCGGGCCTCGTGATCCGCCGGCTGAGCGCGATGCTCGGCGAGCCGCCGCGCATCCGCGAGCGATACGGGGGGCTGACGTACAGGCCGGCGTCGGGGTGATCGCGGTGCACGACGAAGTAAGGTTCGTTGCCGAAGTTGGCCTTGCGCGGCACGTCGCTCTTGCCGTCGACCGCGATGTCGCCCTTCGCGTCGAGCACGTAGATCCCGCCAAGGTACTTGGCCGTCGTCGCACGGTCGAACAGCACCTGGCGGCGCAGCGGCATCGGCAGCTTGACGACCTCGGGGTCGTTCTCGCCTTCGACGACGGCCTGCAGCGACAGCGAATAGATCTCGATGTTGCGCTCGATGTCCCACGACGCCATCAGCGCCAGATTCTGCTGCATCGCGATCGAGCGGTCGCGCGCATCGATGCGGCCTTCGTACAGCACGACCCCGCACAGGAGCAGCAGGACCAGCGCGATCAGCAGCCCGGTATAGAAGATCAGGTGCGGCAGCAGGAACCGGCGCAGATGCGCGGCGACACGGCTCGTCAGGCCGGATTCGCTGGGCATTGCGTAGTCGGTTTCTGCCATGGTCGGTGGATCGGTGGGCATTGCCGCCGGGAGGCGGGCCGATGCGATTGTTCGTATGTCGTGCCGGCGGCGATCCGGTACGCGGCCATTCCGACGCCTTCCTGCCGGCCGGCGGGGAAAATGGACGCCGATTATCGTTAATCGCGGCCAGATATACCGGTAAATCACGCATTCACCGGTGACATCTGCGCCGATTCAACGATCCGACGAATCGGGCAACGCGAATTCAACGGAGTATAACGCGCGCGTCCGAACGCGCGAGAAATGTTGCGGACGGTTGATCCCGATCAAATTACCGTGTAATCCCGTGCTTGCGAATCCCGGGCAGAACGTTGTGGCACAAGGCTTTGCGGCATGAACGGCCGCGGCGTGCGACATGCAGTCGCCGATACCCGCCGGTGAGCGACACACGCACGCGAAAAATGAAGGTATGCGATAGGCGCCGATTATTTGTTTCAACGGCCGGGCGAACGTGAAAACGAAAAACGGGCGGCCGTGGCGGCCGCCCGTTTCGTGAAGCACGCCTGCGCTTAACCGCCGTGCTGCTGTGCCTTGAACGCGAGGCGGAACTGGTGCAGCAGCGGCTCGGTATAGCCGCTCGGCTGCGACGTGCCCTGCAGCGCGAGCGCGCACGCGGCCTTGAACGCGGTCGACTGATCGTAGCCGGGCGCCATCGGGCGATAGTTCGGGTCGCCGGCGTTTTGCTGGTCGACGACGCGCGCCATCCGCTTGAACACGTCGAGCACGAATGCCTCGGTGATCACGCCGTGGCGCAGCCAGTTCGCGATGTGCTGGCTCGAGATGCGCAGCGTGGCGCGGTCTTCCATCAGGCCGACGTCGTGGATGTCGGGCACCTTCGAGCAGCCGACGCCCTGTTCGACCCAGCGCACGACGTAGCCGAGGATGCCCTGCGCGTTGTTCTCGACTTCGCTCAGGATCTCGGCTTCGCTCCACGCGGCGCGCTCGACGACCGGCACGGTCAGCAGGCCCTCGAGCAGCGCGTCGCGTTCGCTGGCGTACGGCGTCTTCTCGAGCTCCTGCTGGACGGCCTGCACGTCGACGAGGTGGTAGTGCAGCGCGTGCAGCGTCGCGGCGGTCGGCGACGGCACCCATGCGGTGTTCGCGCCGGCGCGCGGATGCGCGATCTTCTGCTCGAGCATCGCGTGCATCAGGTCCGGCATCGCCCACATGCCCTTGCCGATCTGCGCGCGGCCGCGCAGGCCGGCCGACAGGCCCGCGAGCACGTTGTTGCGCTCGTACGACTGGATCCACGCCGACGACTTCATGTCGCCCTTGCGGATCATCGGGCCCGCTTCCATCGCGGTGTGCATCTCGTCGCCGGTGCGATCGAGGAAGCCGGTGTTGATGAACGCCACGCGTGCGGCGGCCGCGGCGATACATGCGGCGAGGTTCACGCTGGTGCGGCGCTCCTCATCCATGATGCCCATCTTCAGCGTGTTGCGCGGCAGGTGGTACAGATCCTCGATGCGCGCGAACAGCGTATCGGCGAACGCGACTTCGACCGGGCCGTGCATCTTCGGCTTCACGATGTAGATCGAGCCGGTGCGCGAGTTGCGCCTCGCCTTCAGGTCGTGCAGCGAGCACAGCACGGTGACGACGCCGTCGAGGATCCCTTCCGGAATCTCGTTGCCGTCGCGGTCGAGCACCGCGCCGTTGGTCATCAGGTGGCCGACGTTGCGCACGAACAGCAGCGAGCGGCCGTGCAGCGACAGCGTGCCGCCGGCAGGCGTGGTGTACTCGCGATCGGCGTTCAGGCGGCGCGTGAAGGTCTTGCCGCCCTTCGCGACTTCCTCGACCAGCGTGCCCTGCATCAGGCCGAGCCAGTTGCGGTAGAGCTGGACCTTGTCTTCCGCGTCCACCGCCGCGACCGAATCCTCGCAGTCGATGATCGTGCTGACCGCGGCTTCGAGCACGACGTCCTTCACGTTCGCGAGATCGGCGCGGCCGATCGGCGTCGACGCGTCGATCTGGATCTCGAGGTGCAGGCCGTTGTGCTTCAGCAGGATCGCGGACGGCGCGTCGGCCGCGCCCTGGTAGCCGACGAACTGCGCCGGCTGCGCGAGGCCCACGATGCCCTTCGCGGTTTCGACGGCGAGCTGGCCGTCCTGCACGCGGTAGCGCAGTGCGTCGCGGTGCGAGCCGCTCGCGAGCGGCGCCGCGTTGTCGAGCACGTTGCGCGCGTAGTCGATCACGCGCTGGCCGCGCGTCGGGTTGTAGGCCGTGGTGCGTTCGGCGCCGCCGTCTTCAGGCAGCGCGTCGGTGCCGTACAGCGCGTCGTACAGGCTGCCCCAGCGGGCGTTCGCGGCGTTCAGCGCGTAGCGCGCGTTCGACAGCGGCACGACGAGCTGCGGGCCGGCCTGCGTGGCGATCTCGCTGTCGACGTTCGCGGTGGCTGCCGCGACGTTCGACGGGGCCGGCACGAGGTAGCCGATCTGTTCGAGGAACGCGCGATACGCGGCGTGGTCGCGCACGGGGCCGGGGTGCGCACGGTGCCAGGCGTCGAGTTCCTGCTGCAGGCGGTCGCGTTCCGCGAGCAGCTCGCGGTTGCGCGGCGCCAGGTCGTGCACCAGGGCCGAGAAACCGCTCCAGAACGCGGCCTTGTCGATGCCGGTGCCCGGCAGCGCTTCGTTTTCAATGAACTGGCTCAGCGCTGGCGCGACTTGCAGTCCTGCTTGGTCGATCATCGTTAATCCTCCCGGGGAAAAAATCGCGCGCGGCTTTGGCTGGTTACGCTGCGACGCTTTGTGTGCCGGCGCGGGCGATCTGCGCGTCCTGTTCGGACTTTACGCCAGACACGCCGATCGCGCCCGCGATCCGGCCGCCGACCGTGACGGGCACGCCGCCTTCGAGCAACCCCGTCAGCGGCGCGCTGAGAAACGCGGTGCGGCCACCGTTGATCATATCCTCATACGCCTTCGTCTCGCGCCGGCCGAGCGCCGCCGCGCGCGCCTTGTCCTGCGCGATATACGTGCTGGCCGGCGATGCACCGTCCAGGCGCGCAAAGGCGAGCAGGTGGCCGCCGTCATCGACGACGGCGATCGACACCGCCCAGCCGTGGCGCTCCGCTTCCGCGCGGGCGGCGGCGAGCATGCGGTCGGCATCGGCGAGTTCGAGTTCGGGTTTCGTCTGCATGGCAATCCTCCGGAATCCGGTCAGTTGACGAGGTGGTTGTCGACGAGCTCGATCCAGTGGCGCACGGGCGTGCGGCCCGCGCCGTTCAGGTGAGTCTGGCAGCCGACGTTGGCCGTGACAATCAGGTCCGGCCGCGCGGCTTCGAGCGCGTCGAGCCGGTTGTCGCGCAGTTTCGTCGCGAGTGCGGGCTGTGTCAGCGAATACGTGCCGGCCGAGCCGCAGCACAGATGGCCGTCGGCGACATTCGTCAGATCGAAGCCGAGCTGCGTCAGGATGCGTTCGACCGCGCCGCCGAGGCGCTGCGCGTGCTGCAGCGTGCACGGGCAATGCACCGCGATGCGGCGTGGCGTCGGCCCGGCCAGCGCGTCGAGCGGCTCGGCCGCGATCACCTCGGCCAGATCGCGCGCGAGCGCGCTGACGCGTTGCGCCTTCTCCGCATAGACGGGGTCGGAGCGCAGCAGGTCGCCGTATTCCTTGACGAAGGCGCCGCAGCCGCTCGCCGTCAGCACGATCGCTTCCGCGCCGGCTTCGATCGCGGGCCACCAGGCGTCGATGTTGCGGCGTGCGCGGGCGAGGCCGGCTTCCTGCGCGTTCAGGTGATAGTCGGTCGCGCCGCAACAGCCGGCTTCGCGCGCCGGGCTCACGCTGATGCCGAGCCGGTCGAGCACGCGCGCGGCGGCTGCGTTGGTGTTCGGCGACAGCGACGGCTGCACGCAGCCTTCGAGCATCAGCACGCGCCGTGCGTGGCGTACGGGCGGGCGCGGTGCGGCCGCAGGGACGGCGGCCGGGATCTTGTCCTGCAGCGTGCCGGGCAGCAGCGGGCGCAGCGCGCGGCCGGCCTTCAGCAACGCGGCGAACGTCGCCGGGCGCGGCACGACATGCCGCAGCCCCGCGCGCAGCAGGCGCTCGCGCGCGGGCCGCTGCGCGCGCTTCTCGGCTTCCGCGCGGCCGATGTCGAGCAGCGTGTGATAGCGCACGCCGGACGGGCAGGTCGTCTCGCAGTTGCGGCACGTCAGGCAGCGGTCGAGATGCTGCTGCGTGCGCTCGCCGCACGGCTCGCCTTCGAGCAGCTGCTTGATCAGGTAGATGCGCCCGCGCGGCCCGTCGAGCTCGTTGCCGAGCACCTGGTAGGTCGGGCAGGTCGCGTTGCAGAAGCCGCAGTGCACGCACGCGCGCAGGATCGCTTCCGCTTCGTCGGCCCGGGCGAGGGCCTTGCTTGCTTCGCTGAGATTGGTTTGCATCGGCGGGTCGGGATCGGGTCGCGTCAGAAGTCGGCGTACAGGCGGCCGGGATTGAAAATCGCATGCGGATCGAGCTGCGCCTTGAGCTGCCGGTGCACGCGCAGCAGCGCGGGCGGCAGCGGCTGGAACGGCTCGCGCGTCGTGCCCGGGGTGAAGCAGGTCGCGTGGCCGCCCCACTGCGCGGCGAACCGCTGTACGTCGGCCGGCGCGGTATCGCTCTTCAGCCAGCGCTGTGCGCCGCCCCAGTCGACGAGCTGCGCGCCGGGCAAGGCGTCGAGCGGTGCGGAGGCGGGCACCGACACGCGCCACAGCGGGCGCGGATCGTCGAAGAACGGCAGCGCCAGGTCGCGCAGCCGAGCCCAGAACGCATCGTCGCGATCATCCATGCGCTCGCCGCCGATCGTGTCGCGCGCGGCCTTCACCGAGCCCTCGCCGCCTTCGATCCGCACGTGCAGCACGCCGTCCGCGTGGCATGCGCCCGCGAGCGGCAGCCCCGCGCGACGCCATGCGGCAACGCGCTGCACGGCTTCGTCCACGCCAAGCTGCAACGCGAGATCGCCCGTCGCGCGCGGTTTCGGCAGCACCTTCAACGACACCTCGGTCACGACGCCGAGACAGCCGAAGCTGCCTGCGAGCAGCCGCGAGACGTCGTAGCCCGCGACGTTCTTCATCACCTCGCCGCCGAAGCGCAGGTGCTTCGCGTGGCCGGTGATCACGCGGCAGCCGAGCACGAAGTCGCGCACCGCGCCGGCCCACGGGCGGCGCGGGCCCGACAGCGCCGCCGCGAACATGCCGCCGACCGTTGCCGTGCCGCCGAACGTCGGCGGCTCGCACGGCAGCATCTGGCCGGCCGCGTCGAGCATCGCTTCGAGATCGGCGAGCGGCGTGCCCGCGCGTGCGGTGACGACGAGCTCGGTCGGGTCGTACGACACGACGCCGCGATGCGTGCGCACGTCGAGCGTGCGGCCTTCGACGGGGCGGCCGAGGAACGCCTTCGTGCCGGCGCCGCGGATGTGCAGCGGCTGGCGATCGTGGATCGCCGCGTCGACCTGCGCGACGAGCGCCGCGCTGTCGTCGATCGATTCGATTTCGCGTCGCATCAGAAGCGCTCCAGTTCGGGAAACGGCAGCTTGCCGTGATGGACGTGCATCGCGCCGAATTCGGCGCAGCGGTGCAGCGTCGGGATGTTCTTGCCGGGATTTAGCAGGCCCTGCGGATCGAACGCGGCCTTCACCGCGTGGAAGAAAGTGATCTCGTCGGCATTGAACTGCACGCACATCTGGTTGATCTTCTCGCGGCCGACGCCATGCTCGCCGGTGATGCTGCCGCCCGCCGCGACGCACAGCTCGAGGATCTTGCCGCCGAGCGCTTCCGCGCGGTCGAGTTCGCCGGGCCGGTTCGCGTCGAACAGGATCAGCGGGTGCATGTTGCCGTCACCCGCGTGGAATACGTTCGCGACCCGCAGCCCGTATTCGGCGGACAGCGCGGCGATGCCTTCGAGCACGCGCGGCAACTCGCGGCGCGGGATCGTGCCGTCCATGCAGTAATAGTCCGGCGACATGCGGCCGACTGCCGGGAATGCGTTCTTGCGGCCGGCCCAGAAGCGCTGGCGCTCGGCTTCGTCGCGTGCGACGCGGATCTCGGTTGCGCCCGCGTCGCGCAGCAGCGCGGCGACGCGTTCGGCGTCTTCGTCGACGTCGGTCGGCGAGCCGTCGAGCTCGCACAGCAGGATCGCCTGCGCGTCGACCGGGTAGCCCGCGTGGATGAAATCCTCCGCCGCGCGGATTGCGAGGTTGTCCATCATCTCGAGGCCGCCGGGGATCACGCCTGCGCCGATGATTCGCGCGACCGCCGCGCCGGCTTCCGCGACGTCGTCGAAGCTCGCCATCAGCACCTTCACGCTCGACGGCTTCGGCAGCAGCTTCACGGTGACCTCCGTGACGATGCCGAGCATCCCTTCCGAGCCGGTGAACAGCGCGAGCAGGTCGAAGCCGGGCGCGTCGAGCGCGTCGGCGCCGAGCGTGAGCGTCTCGCCGTCGATCGTCAGGATCTCGACCTTCAGGATGTTGTGCACCGTGAGGCCGTATTTCAGGCAGTGCACGCCGCCCGCGTTTTCGGCGACGTTGCCGCCGATCGAGCAGGCGATCTGCGACGACGGATCGGGTGCGTAGTAGAGGCCGTAGGGCGCGGCCGCCTGCGAGATCGCGAGGTTGCGCACGCCGGGCTGCACGCGCGCGATGCCGGCATCGGGGTCGATGTCGAGAATCCGGTTGAACTTCGCCATCACGAGCAGCAGGCCTTTCTCGAGCGGCATCGCGCCGCCCGACAGCCCGGTGCCCGCGCCGCGCGCGACCACCGGCACGCCGAGCGCGGCCGCGACGCGCAGCACCGCGCGCACCTGCTCGACCGTGTCGGGCAGCACGACCGCGAGCGGCACCGTGCGGTACGCGGCGAGGCCGTCGCATTCGAACGGCTTGAGCGCCTCGCGCTCGTGCAGCACGTCGAGGCCGGGCGCCGCCGCGTGCAGCGCGGCGACGAGTGTGTCGCGGCCGACGGTCGCCAGCGGGCCGTCGATCCGTTCGTCGTAGGTGAAACTCATCGGGGTTGTCTCCGTCTCCTTCATGCGGCGACCGCGCGATGGGCGGCGCGCCGGATGGACGGGATTCTTGGCGGGCGGCGCGCGTGTGTCCAGACGTGGTGAATGTGGTCATACCAGTTTTTGTGAGGCGATCGGAAAGCAGCGGTGTAGGTCGCCGTAAAACTGAATGGATAAAAGGGGTTGTGGGAAAATCGCCGATATCCTTTCTAAGTGGTCATACCAGTATGGAAATGCAGGATCGAGTGGGCCCGGTGCGGAACGTGGCCGACGTCGTTGCCGAGCGCATCGAGCAGCTGATCGTCGACGGCGTGCTGAAGGCCGGGCAGGCGCTACCGTCTGAACGGCGGCTGACCGAGAAGCTCGGCGTGTCGCGCACGGCCGTGCGTGAAGGGATGAAGTTGCTGCGCGCGCGCGGGATCATCGACACCACGCACGGCAAGGGCTCGTTCGTGGCGAGCCTGACCCCGCAACGCGAGATCACACCGATGATGCATCTGCTCGGCTCGCAGCCGCGCACGCTATACGACCTGTTCGAGGTGCGCGGGATGCTCGAGACGGAGGCCGCGCGGCTCGCGGCGCTGCGCGGCACGCCGGCCGATTTCATCCTGATCAAGCGTCGCTATGAAGAGATGACCGCGGCCGATGCGCAGGATCTCGACCCGGCCGCGCGCGCGAAGCTCGATCACGCGTTTCATCTGGCGATCTGTGAGGCGTCGCATAACCCAGTGCTCGTGAATACGCTGCAGTCGTTGACGGATCTGTTGCTGAGTTCGGTGTTTGCGTCGGTGAACAATCTCTATCACCGCGAGCCGTTGAAAAAGCAGATCGATCGGCAGCATGCGCGGCTTTATAACGCGGTGACGGGGCGGCTGCCCGATCAGGCGCGCAAGGCGGCGAGCGAGCATATCCGGCAATGCGTCGAGTATCTGCGGGAGATCGAGCAGGAGGAGCAGCGGTTGGTGCGGTCGACGCTGAGGCTCGAAGGGTGGACTTGAGGTCGGCTGTGCGTGGCGGTGTGTGTTGATGCGCATCACGCACAGTGGGTCGTCTGCAGACGCGTGTCACAGGGCCATGTCAGACTGTGAGCCATTCTTCGTGTGGCCCCGCTGCTGCCTGCCGTGATGCGTGGATGCCGTCGTGTGTGCAGTGCCTGACGGAACCACGCCGGACGAACCGGTGCGCCACGCTTCCCGAAACGGAGGACATCGCATGTCGAACCGGACCCACGACGACGGGCACGACGCCCGTCCCGCCAAAGCAGGGGACGAATCCGTGGATGCGCAGCGCGACGCGTTGCTCACGTTGCTGAACGAGCTGCTGGAAGCCGAGCGCGCAGGTGCGCGGGTTGCGTCGGAGACGGCGGCGGAAATCGACGATCCCGAACTTCGTCGGCTCGTGGCTGGGATTCGCCAGGATGAGGCGCACTGGTGTGCGGTGCTGGTCGACGCGATTCGGTCGCTCGATGCGACGCCGACGCACGCTACCGGGGCGTTCTATGAGAAGGCGATGGCGATTGATGGTCTGCCGGAGCGGCTGGCGTTCTTGAATCGTGGGCAGCGTTGGGTGGTGAGGAAGCTGCAGGCGTTGCTGCCGACGCTGGCGCAGCCCGACATGCACCATGCGCTCACGCAGATGCTGGTGTCGCATGAGAAGAACATCGGGTCGATTGATGTGCAACTGCGGATCAAGGGTGGTGGCCCGAGTGCGCCATAGCGACGGTGGTGCGAAAGACGTTGTTTGCGGATGCCCGCAGATGTCGGACCCGCAAGGAACGGTCGCCCATATGCAACGCGGCCGTTCAGACTGATTCCGCCGGGCGCAGTGTTCAACGAAATGCCTGCCGGATTCCCAGCGCAATCATGAGCCCGCCACATGTGAGGTCGATCCACGCCTTCGCGCGACGATATGCGGTCGCGATCGCCGCGTGCGACAGAACGAGCGCGACTGCTCCGTACCAGCACGTCGCCGATGCACCGACAGTAGCCAGCATTGCGACGAACGTCGGCGTGGAAACATGGGAGGGTACCGCTGAGGAAAACACCGCCGCATAAAAGGCGATGGACTTCGGGGTCGCGATATTTGTCGCGATGCCTTGCAGGAACGCGCTGCGAAACAGCGGCGCCTTCGTTGGGTGACGTGACGCTGGCGGGGTTGAACGTGCCGACGCAACGAGCCGTAGCCCAAACCAGATCAGATAAGCCGCGCCAGCAAGCCTGACGCCGACAGCGAGCCACGGGAAAATGGCGAACACCATTCCGAGACCCAGGATGGCGCAAGTCGCCCAGAACAGATTTACCGTCACGATTCCGGCGACAAGCGCGAGCGCATCGGCCCGTGTGCCAGTTACCGCCTTGTGAGTGATTGCGACGAAGTTCGGCCCGGGTACGACGGCCCCTGCAGCATAGACAGAAGCGACCGTCGCAATAGCAGACCAATCAACCATTTGACGCCTCACTGAAATGGGGTCGTACAAAACATGGCGTTGCTTCATCAGCCGGTATTCTGAAGCAATTCACGACGGACCGCTGGTGGCAGCCGACATCTGGCTACTTTGCGTTGCCGAAAAATTGCTGACGCATTTTCGAGAATGCAGTGGGGTTGGGTCGAGTCCGCAACCATGCCAGTACGGACTGGCCGCACTCGAGTGCGTTTGTAAACGACGTATCGATGACGTGATCGTAGTGCCGGTCAGCATGAATCGAGTGGAATTGAGACTTTGCCAATCCGATCTTACGGTCGCCACGGGCAAGCTCGCGCTCGATCAGAATCTCGAGCGAACAAAAGACTCCGACGATGAAGACCGGGAGACCGACCAAGTCTTCGAGCATGTAGTGCCATGCATCGGATGAAAGGACATGGTCAACGATCACTGGCTGACCATGCCTGGAAAAAGTCGCGGCAGTGGCATTGATTGCTCGGCACAGCGCGGCCATACGAATCTCTATCTCCTGCTTCTCAACTTCCCAGTAGTTTGCTGGCTCCATGTGTCGGAACACGTCCAACTCCACGTGCAAATGATGCTCAATCAAGTTCTCGCATAAATACCTGGCCAGCGTACTTTTTCCTGCACTACTCGGACCGTTGAGCACAACGACGGCCCCGTATGGTCGATGCGGCAATTCCGTGATCGGCATAGAGGTACCCGTCAGTGGTCCGTGAATGCAGGCGGCGCTCAATTGTCGGCGAACCGAGATGCGATGTCGAACGGCTGCTTGCGGTTGAAAATGAGCGGCATATACCGCGTTCCCAGTCAATTTACGCCAACAAAAAAAGCCCGCCGAAGCGGGCAACCTCACGATGCGGAGGGGGAGATACGAATAAGCGTGGCCGCGTGCTTAACCTTTGGTCGCACCGAACGTCAGCCCCGCCACGAAATGCTTCTGCATTGCGAAGAACATCGCGACGGACGGCAACGCCGCCAGGATCGACCCGGCGGACACGAGGTTCCACGACGTCGTCCATTGCCCCTTCAGTGCGGCAACGCCAGCGGTAATCGGCGCGGCTTCATCCCCTTGCGTGAGACACAGCGCCCAGAAGTAGTCATTCCACACGAACGTAAAAACGAGAATCGCCAGTGCGGCCAGCGCGGGCCGAATCAACGGCAGCACGATCCGGTAAAACACCGTCCATTCCCCCGCCCCTTCGATCCTTGCCGCCTCGATCAACTCGAACGGCAACTGCTTGATGAAGTTGCGCAGGAACAGCGTGCAGAACCCGGTCTGGAACGCGACATGAAACAGAATCAGCGCCTCGACGGTATTGAACACACCGAGCCTGAGCGACAGATCCCGCACCGGAATCATCAACACCTGCACCGGCACGAAGTTACCGGCAACGAACGTCCCGAACAGCGCCGTACTCCCGCGAAACTTGTAGGTCGCCAGCGCAAAGCCGGCCATCGCCGCGAGCGCAATCGCCCCGACAACTGAAGGCACCGTGATCTGCACGCTGTTCCAGAAGTAATGCAGCATCGGCGACGTCGTCAGCGCGTCGCGATAGTTCTCGATCATCGAGAAGTGCCGCGGCCAGCCCCAGTAGTGGCCTTCGACCAGTTCCTCGGTCGAGCGCACCGACGTGATGAACACGGCGATCATCGGCAACAGCCAGATCAGCAGCGCAACCGGCAGCGACAACTTGTACAGCCTGCGCGAGACAGGCTTCCATTGGGCAACGGGAGTCGGAAACATGATGGCCACCGGTCAGGTTATTGCTCGTTGCGCAACAGGCGGCGCAACTGGAACACGATGTAGACGAGCATGATCGCGAACAGCACGACCGCAATCGACGCGGAATAGCCGAGCCGGTAGTACTTGATCGCCTGGTCGTACATGTAATACGCGAGCACGGTCGAGCTCTCGAACGGGCCGCCGCTCGTCATCACCGAGATCAGGTCGAAGCTGCGCAGCGCGCCGATCACCGTGACGACGATCGCCATGAAGGTGGTCGGCCGCAGTTGCGGCAGCACGACGTGCCACAGCAGCGCGAAGCCGCGCGCGCCTTCCATCCGGGCGGCTTCGATCTGTTCCGGGTTGAGCGACGTGAGGCCGGTGAGGTACAGGATCATGCAGTACGCGGTCTGCGGCCACAGCGCGGCGAACACGATGCCGAACGTCGCGTAGCGCGCGTCGCCGAGCACCGGGATACCGTGCCCGGCGATCAGCGCGAGCAGGCCGAACGTCGGATCGTAGAACCACGAGAAGATCAGCCCGACGACCACGCCGGACAGCACGAACGGCGCGAAGAACAGCGACTTCACGAGCCGGATGCCGGCCACCGCCTGGTTCAGGTACAACGCGAGCGCGAGGCCGAGCGGCGGCGCGAGCATGAAGAGCGCGAGCCAGATCACGTTGTTGCGCAGCGCGGTGTAGAACGTCGGCGCATGCAGCAGTTCGACGTAGTTCGCGACCCCGACGAAGGTGCGCTCGGTCATCCCGTCCCAGTTGTACAGGCTCAGCCACAGCGTCGACAGGATCGGCCAGATCACATAGACGGCCACCATCGCGCAGGCCGGCGCGAGAAAGAGCCACGCGGCGCGCTGTTGCCGCCGCACGGCAGGCGACGGGCGACGCGCGGGCAGGGCGGTGGCGGCGGATGCGCTGCGCGGCGGCGGCGCGGCGCCCGCGCCGGCGGGCGGGGGGGACGTGATCGGACTGGACACGGCAAGCCTCCTGAACGGGCACGGCGGCACGGGGCCGCCGGTTGAGTCACACGGTCACTTCTTGTAGATGCGCTTGCGGGTCTGTTCGAGTTGCGCGAGCACGGTATCGAGCTGCGCGGGATTCGCGACGAACTGCTGCATGCCCTTCATCCCCTCGTCCGCCATTTCCTTCGTCATGTCGCGGTCGTAGAACTGCGCGACGCCGCCCTTCGTGTCCGCAAGGATCCGGAAGCCGATGCGCGAGATCGGATCGGCCGGCTCGGGCGACTTGCTGTTGGCCGACAGCGAACCGAGCCCCTCCGCGAGCTTCGCGCCCATCTCGGGCGTTTCGACGAACGCGAGGAACGTGTGCGCGTCGGTCTTGTTCTTCGCCTTCGCCGGAATGTGCAGCGATTCGACCGGGCCGTCCTCGGCGGTCGGTACCTTCGGGTCGATGATCGGGAAGCGGTAGTAGCCTATTTCCTGCTTCACGTTCGGCGGAAAGCCCGCCGCGATGAAGGTGCCCATCAGCATCATCGCGGCCTTGCCCTGGAACAGGAACGGCTGCGCGCCGTCGAGATCGTACGACAGCGCGTTGTCGATGAAGTAGCCCGCGTCGATCAGCGATTTCCACGTCGTGTAGACCTTCTTCACGCGCGGGTCGGTGTACGGCACGTCGCCGGCCATCAGCTGCTGGTGGAACACGTTGCCGTTCACGCGCAGGTCGAGATAGTCGAACCAGCCGGCGAGCGTCCATGCGTCGCGGCCGCCGACCGCGATCGGCGTGATGCCGGCCGCCTTCAGCTTCTTGCACGCGTCGAGAAACTGGTCCCACGTCTTCGGCTCGTCGGCGATGCCGACCTTGTGGAACAGATCCTTGCGGTAGAACAGCCCCCACGAGTAGTAGACGGTCGGCGCGGCGTACTGCTTGCCGTTGTATGACGATGCGTCGCGCGTCGACGCGTACATCGCGCCCCAGCCGTTCTTCGTCCAGTCGCCGCTCAGGTCCTCGAACAGCCCGCGCTTCGCGTAGTACGCCATCCGTTCGCCCGCGTGCCAGTTGACGACGTCCGGTGCGACGGTCGTGAGCCAGGCGGGGAGCTGCACCTTGTACGCTTCCTCGTCGACGAAGGTCGCCTTCACGTCGATGTCGGGATGCGCCTTGTGGAACGCTTCGATCGTCGACTGCCAGACCGCGCGCTGGCTGGCGCCCTTGAACGCGATGTTGATCGTCAGCGTGCCGGCATCGGCGGGCGCCGTCATGCCGAGCGATGCCAGTGCGACAGCGGCGGCCGTGGCGAGCCGGGCGGCGGTGCGAAGGGGGCGATGGGTCATACGTGTCTCCAGTCCTGGGTGTCGTTGTGCGTGACCGGCGCGTCGTGGCGCCGGTCGCGGTTGCTACGAACGGCTTCGATACACGGCCACGTCCTGCGGCCCGACTTGCGCCGCGCCAAGCACGAACGCGGACGGCGGCACCGCGTCGATCGTGTGCGGTGCGTCGCCGTAGTTGAAAACGTAGGTCAGGCCGCCGCGGCGGCTCACGCGCACGCCGTCGCCGAGCGGGGCGGGCGCGAGGCCGGCTTCGGCCGCGACATCGGCGAACAGCCGAACGGTGGTCGCGTCGTCGAACAGCGCGGCCCAGTAGTGCAGCGTGCCGTGCGATACCCACGCCGGGTGGCCGTCGGTGAAGCGCGCAGGCACGACGCTGTGCGTGTCGTCGTGCAATTCGACGAAGTCGCGCCAGTGGCGTGCGGTGCCGGCGAGCGGCGCGCCGTCGCGCAGCGTGCCGTCGACCCGCTCGGTCACGTTCGGCCGCAGCGATTCGACGCGCCACACGCGCACCGGCAGGATCGACGCAAGCGGGCCGGGCGGCAGCGTCGACGGGATCTGCAGGTCGACGGTCTTCGAGCCGGTGCGCGGGCCGAGCACGACTTGCGCGCCGGAGGCGGCGAGCCGTGCGGCGAAATCGTCCGGGACGACCGGCAGCGGCGGCACGACGACGAGGCGGTAGCCGTCGAGCGGCGCGTGCGCGGACACGATGTCGACGTCGAGGCCGAGCGAGCGCAGCGCCGAGTAGTACTCGAACGCGAAGCGCGGGTAATGGAAATCGGCGCCCTGCGGCTGCACTTCGAACAGCCACTTCGCTTCGTAATCGAAGACCAGCGCGACGGGGGCGCGTACGTCACCGTCCGCATCCGCGCCGGCGTCGTGCACGGTCGCGATCTCGTGCGCGACGCGCTGCGCCTCGCGGCCGCCTTCGTCGAGCTGGTCATCGGGGGTATGCAGGCCCGCATGCATCTGCTCCTGCGCGAACGGCGCCTGCCGCCAGCGGAAGTACGACACGCAGCCGGCGCCGTGCGCAAACGCTTCCCAGCTCCATAAGCGCACCATGCCCGGCAGCGGTGCAGGGTTCCACTGCGCCCAGTTCACGGGGCCCGGCTGCTGCTCCATCACCCAGAACGGCAGCTTCGACATGCCGCGATAGAGGTCGTGATTGAACGACGCGAAATCGGGATGGCCGGTGCGCAGCCAGCGCGCCTTCACGTCGGGTGCGAACCACTGCTCCTCGAGCGCGCCGAGCGGATAGCTGTCCCAGGTCGCGATGTCGAGGTCGCGTGCCACCTTGTAGTGATCGAACTCGGTGAACAGCTGCATGAAGTTGTGTGCGACCGGGCGGCCCGGCGAGTGCGCGCGGATCACGTCGACCTGCATCCGGTGATAGCGCGCGACTTCGTCCGACGCGAAGCGTCGGTAGTCGAGGCGGTGCGACGGGTGGGCCTCGGTCACGGTGCCGACAGGCGCGTCGACTTCATCGAAATGGCGATACTCCATGCTCCAGAACACGGTGCCCCACGCGCGGTTCAGCGCGTCGATCGTGCCGTAGCGCGCCTTCAGCCACGCACGGAAGCGCACGAGCGCGGCCGGCGAGTAGCTGACGACGGTCTGGTGGCAGCCCAGCTCGTTGTCGGTCTGCCAGTAGCGCACGGCCGGGTGGCGGCCGTAGCGTTCGGCGACCGCCGTGCAGATCTGGCGCGACGCGTCGAGATAGGTCGGCGACGAGAAGTCGTAGTGGCGGCGCGAGCCGAACGCGCGTGGCCGGCCGTCCGCACCGATCGCGAGGATGTCGGGGTGGCGATCGACCAGCCATTTCGGCGGCGTCGCGGTGGGCGTGCACATCACGATCTCGAGGCCGGCCGCGCCGAGCACGTCGACCGCGCGATCGAGCCAGCCCCAGTCGTATTCGCCCGGCGACGGCTCGATGCGGCTCCACGCGAATTCGGCGATCCGCACCTGCTCGATGCCGAGCGCTTTCATCCGGCGGGCATCGTCGGCCCACATCGTTTCCGGCCAGTGTTCCGGGTAGTAACAGACTCCGAGGCGCATGCCCGATCCTTATGCGTAATGGTGAACGTGGACGTCGGCGCACGCGGGCACCGCGCGGCCGTCTTCGGTGAAGAGATGGCAGGCCGCGGCCGGCGCATGCACGCGCACGCGTTCGCCGCTGCGCACCTGCGCGTCGCCGGGCACCTTCGCGATGAGCGAGTGGCCGCCGGGCTGGTCGAGATGCACGTAGGTCTGTTCGCCGAGGCGTTCGACAAGTGCGACGTCGCGCGCGAGCGACGTCGCGTCGTGCGCGACGCCGAGCGTCAGGTGTTCGGGGCGAATGCCGAGCGTCACGGTGGCGCCCGCGCCGAGCGCCGAGCCATCACGTGGCAGTACGAAGGTTTCGCCGGACGGTGTGAGCGTGACGGTCGTGCGACGCGCATCGCAGGCGGTCACGACGGCCGGCAGGAAGTTCATGCGCGGCGAACCGATGAAGCCCGCGACGAAGCGGCTCGCCGGGTGGTGGTAGAGGTCGAGCGGCGCACCGACCTGCGCGATGCTGCCGTGCTGCGCGGTATCGGCGCCGGCGTGCAGCAGCACGATCTTGTCGGCGAGCGTCATCGCTTCGGTCTGGTCGTGCGTCACGTAGACGACGCTCGCGCGTTCGAACTGCCGGTGCAGCTTCGCGATTTCGATGCGGGTCTGGCCGCGCAGCGCGGCGTCGAGATTCGACAGCGGTTCGTCGAACAGAAACACGCCGGGCTCGCGCACGATCGCGCGGCCGATCGCGACGCGCTGCCGTTGCCCGCCCGACAACGCCTTCGGCTTGCGATCGAGCAGCGTGTCGAGCTGCAGGATGCGCGCGGCATCGCGCACCTTCCGGTCGATCTCGGCCTTCGGCACGCGCGCGAGCTTCAGCCCGAACGCCATGTTCTCGTAGACCGTCATGTGCGGAAACAGCGCGTAGCTCTGGAACACCATCGCGACGCCGCGTTCGGCGGCCGGGACGTCGTCGACGCGGCGGCCGTCGATCGACAGTTCGCCCGCGCTCAGGTCCTCGAGCCCGGCGATCATCCGCAGCAACGTCGACTTGCCGCATCCGGACGGCCCGAGGAACACGCAGAACTCGTGCGCGCCGATCTCCAGATCGACGTCGCGAATGACCGGCGCGTGATCGCCATAGGCTTTCTGCACGCGCCGCATCGAGATGCTCGCCATTGTCTCCGCTCCATGTTCTAATGCGCTTTCATCAGTGATTAAGCGCTTAATCATCGCGATCAAAAAAGAGGCGATGCAATCGCGGCCGAGTCGCGCCCGTCGGTCGGGCGGCAGGGTGTGCGGCGATAGTGCGCCGCTTCGGTGAGCGAAGCAAATACTGGATAGACGTCTCATATAGTGAGCAAGCAATGGCAACCCTGGATGAAGTGGCGCGACGCGCCGGCGTGACGGCCGCGACCGTGTCGAACGTACTGCGCGACCGCGGCCGGGTGGGCGAGGCGACGCGGGCGCGGGTGCTGGACGCCGTGGCGGCGCTCGGGTATCGCCCGCATCTCGCCGCGCGGGCGCTGGCGGAGGGGCGTGCGCCGACGGTCGCGCTGATGGTGTCGAGCATCGCGAACCCGTTCTACCCGGAGTTCGCGCTGGCGGTCGAGCGTGCGGTGCGGCGCAACGGGCAGTTCCTGATCGTCTGCAACACGAACGAAGATCCGTTGCAGGGGCGTGCGTATCTCGACCAGATCGCCGGCACGATCTCCGAAGGTATTCTCGTGACGAATGCGAACCTGCATCTGCCGGATCTGCGCGACGTGGCGGCACGCGGCGTGCCGGTCGTGCTGTGCCTGTGGGAGCGGCCCGAGGCGCCGCCCGACGGGTTGCCGTGTGTCGCGATCGATTTCCGCGAGGCGGGGCGGATCGCGACGCGGCACTTGCTCGAACTGGGCCACGAGCGCATCGGCGTGATCATCGGCGGGTCGGCGAGCGGGGTGCAGGCGGCGCGCTACGACGGCTTCGTCGACGTGATGCGCGAAGCGGGGCTCGACGCGTCGATCGTCACGGCCGAGCCCGATTCGATCGAAGGCGGCGTGCGCGCGGCCGGGTGGTTGCTCGACGCGCACCCGCGGTTGACCGCGCTGGTCGCGACCAACGACCTGCCGGCGATCGGCGCGATGCATGCGGCGGCCGATCGCGGCCGGCGTGTGCCGGATGATCTGTCGATCGTCGGGATCACCGACATTCACCTGGCGAGCGACACGCGGCCCACGCTGACGACCGTCGCGATCCCGACCGCGGAGGCCGCCAGGTTGGCGGTCGAGCTGCTCAATGCGCTGCGCGAGGCGGGGGGCCAGCGCGACGCGGCGTCGAGCGTGCGTGTCGCGTCGCTACCGAGGCTGGTGGTGCGGGGTACGACGGGTCGTGTGGCGGGCGGGGGCGCGGCGCCGTCGACATGATGCGTGGTGGCGGCGAGTAGGTCGAGGTCGCGGTCGTGATCGTTGCGCCCCGGTATCGGGTGGCGCCCGCCTTGGCAAACGGCACACGGCAAGCGGCAAACGCACCGCCGTCCTCACCCGCCTTCGACGAGCCGCATCACGATGCTTCTGGCCGATTCCAGATGCGCGACCGTCATCGAGCGCGCCGCGCGCGCATTGCGTTCGCGGCACGCCTGCAGGATCTCCTCGTGCTCGACCTGGAACGACGGCGTATCCGCAAGCAGCGTGGCCTGCAGGCGCTCGTACCGTTCGACCTGGCTGCGCAGCTCCGTGATCGTCTTCAACTGCCGTGCGTTGCCGCAGCACGAATACAGCAGCGCGTGGAATTCGCGGTTCAGTTCGCCCTGCCGGCGCGGCACGGCCGCATCGCCGAGCAAACGATGGACGAGCTCGGCGCGCGCAAGCGTCTCGTCGTCGAGCCGCTTCACGCTCCGGTAGATTGCGTCGCCTTCGAGCAGCGCGCGCAGGTCGTAGATTTCCTGCACGTCCGACGCACTCAGCATCCGCACGACGGCGCCACGATTCCTGAAGATGTCCAGCAAGCCTTCGCGCTCCAGGCGCTGGATCGCCTCGCGCATCGGAATCCGGCTGATGCCGAACCGGTCGGCCAGGTCGCGCTCGACGAGCCGCTCGCCGGCTTCCAGCTCGCCGTTGATGATCATGTCCCGTAACGAGGCGGCGACCGCGTCCGCCGTGGAATCGAGTTTGGCTTCCATGCCTGCATGTTCCGTCCATTTGGAATAATGGTATACCAAACGGGAATCCGGTGCCAAAATGGCGAGCGCAGGCGGGCTTCGCAAAACGACATCCGGCCCGGCCGAAGCAACCCACATCAATGGAGAGCGAGATGGCATCTGGCGAACACAAGTATCGCGTCGCAGTGGAATGGACGGGCAATCGCGGCACCGGCACGTCGGGGTATCGCGAGTACGGGCGGGATCATCTGATCCGGGCTGGTTCCAAGCCGGATATTCCCGGTTCGTCGGACGCGGCGTTTCGCGGCGATGCGTCGCGCTGGAACCCCGAGGATTTGCTGCTCGCGTCGGCGTCGGCGTGCCACAAGCTTTGGTACCTGCATTTGTGCTCGGAAGCCGGTATTCGCGTGCTTGCGTATGTCGACAACGCGGAAGGCACGA
Organism: Burkholderia sp. HI4860; assembly: GCF_002223045.2. Taxonomy (NCBI): domain Bacteria; kingdom Pseudomonadati; phylum Pseudomonadota; class Betaproteobacteria; order Burkholderiales; family Burkholderiaceae; genus Burkholderia; species Burkholderia sp. HI4860. The sequence continues at coordinate 911,944 of NZ_NKFO02000001.1, forward strand.
TGCTCGACAGCGCAGATGAAGGCCGCTTCACGGAAATCGTGCTGCGCCCGCACGTGACGATCCAGGCCGGCGACGATCGCGAACGGGCGGCACATCTGCATCATGATGCGCACGCGAAGTGCTATATCGCGAACTCGGTCAATTTCCCGATCCGCTGCGAACCGGTGATCGAGTTCGCCGCCGCGTAGTCGACTGGAACCGCCGCGGCGACGTCACAGCGCGACACCGTAAACCTCCCGCGCCGCCGCGCGAATCGCATCGGCCATCATCGCGACGGCGGGCGAATGCAGCCGGTCGGTGCGCGTGATGATCCCGAAGTCGTCCATCCGGCAATCCATCTCCAGCGGCAGCACCGTGACGATCCCGTGCCGCGCGTAGTAACGCGCGACGTCCTCGGCCAGCACCGCGATCATGTCGCTCTGTTCGAGCAGTTGCGTGATGAACAGCAGCGCGGACGTCTCGACGAGGTTCGCCGGCGGCGCGAGACTCGCGCGCTGGAACACGAGATCGAAGCGGTGGCGCAGCACGCTGCCGGCCGGCGGCACGACCCACGCGGCGCGCTGCACGTCCGCGAGCGACAGCGGCGCTTGTGCGAGCAGCGGATGGCCGGGCCGCACGACCGCGGCCACCGGCTCGCCGGTCAGCGGCTCGTAGCGCAGCCGCAGCTTGTCGTGTTCGGCGGAGAGCCGGCCGATCACGATGTCGATTTTTTCCTGCGCGAGATGTTCGAGCAGCACGTTGCTGGTGTCGATCTCGACCGACACGTGCAGGCCGGCATGCGTGCCCTTCACCGCGGCGACGGCCGGCGGCACGAGCCGCAGGCCCGGTGACGTGATCGCGCCCACCGCCACATGGCCCAGATGGCCGGCCTTCAGCGCGGCCAGCTCCTCGTGGGCCTGGTCGAGGCTGCCGAGCGCCGCGCGCGCGTGGCGGATCAGCGCGTCGCCGTAGAGCGTTGGCCGCATCCCGCGCGGCAGGCGCTCGAACAGCACCGCGCCGATCGATTCCTCGAGTTCGCGCAGCAGCTTCGACGCGGCCGGCTGCGTCATGTTCAGCGCGGCCGCCGCGCGGTGAATGCTGCCTTCGTCGGCGAGCGCGACGACCAGCAGAAGCTGGCGCGTCTTCAGGCGGCCACGGTTTCCCCACGGGCTGGCTTCGGGCATCGTACGGGTTTATATCGATATCGGAATCGATATCGTAATCGCCAAAAACGTCATTAGCCAGTTATCAAAATTCTGCCTAGACTGCGCCGGTATCCCGTCACCACAGGACTGACGATGTCGGCAACGAAACCCAGGCTGCGCTCCACCCAATGGTTCGGCACGAACGACAAGAACGGCTTCATGTACCGGAGCTGGATGAAGAACCAGGGCATCCCCGATCACGAGTTCGACGGCCGGCCGATCATCGGCATCTGCAATACGTGGTCCGAACTGACGCCGTGCAACGCGCACTTCCGCAAGCTCGCCGAGCACGTGAAGCGCGGGATCTCCGAGGCCGGCGGCTTCCCGGTCGAGTTCCCGGTGTTCTCGAACGGCGAATCGAACCTGCGCCCGTCGGCGATGCTCACGCGCAACCTCGCGTCGATGGACGTCGAGGAGGCGATCCGCGGCAACCCGATCGACGCGGTCGTGCTGCTGGCCGGCTGTGACAAGACGACGCCCGCGCTGCTGATGGGCGCGGCGAGCTGCGACGTGCCGGCGATCGTCGTGTCGGGCGGGCCGATGCTGAACGGCAAGCTCGAAGGCAAGAACATCGGCTCCGGTACCGCCGTGTGGCAACTGCACGAAGCGCTGAAGGCCGGCGAGATCGATGTCCATCACTTCCTGTCGGCGGAGGCCGGGATGTCGCGTTCGGCCGGCACCTGCAACACGATGGGCACCGCGTCGACGATGGCGTGCATGGCCGAGGCGCTCGGCGTCGCGCTGCCGCACAACGCGGCGATTCCGGCCGTCGATTCGCGCCGCTACGTGCTCGCGCACATGTCCGGCATCCGCATCGTCGAGATGGCGCTCGAAGGGCTCGTGCTGTCGAAGATCCTCACGCGCGCGGCGTTCGAAAACGCGATCCGCGCGAACGCGGCGATCGGCGGCTCGACCAACGCGGTGATTCACCTGAAGGCGATCGCGGGCCGCATCGGCGTGCCGCTCGAACTGGAAGACTGGATGCGCATCGGCCGCGACACGCCGACGATCGTCGACCTGATGCCGTCGGGGCGTTTCCTGATGGAAGAGTTCTATTACGCGGGCGGCTTGCCGGCGGTCCTGCGCCGGCTCGGCGAAGGCGGGCTGCTGCCGAACCCGGATGCGCTGACCGTGAACGGCAAGTCGCTGTGGGACAACGTGCGCGAAGCGCCGAACTATGACGAAGAAGTGATTCGCCCGCTCGACCGGCCGCTGATCGCGGACGGCGGCATCCGCATCCTGCGCGGCAATCTCGCGCCGCGCGGCGCGGTGCTGAAGCCGTCGGCGGCGAGCCCCGAGCTGCTCAAGCATCGCGGTCGCGCGGTCGTGTTCGAGAACCTCGACCACTACAAGGCGACGATCAACGACGAGGCGCTCGACATCGACGCAAGCTCGGTGATGGTGCTGAAGAACTGCGGGCCGCGCGGGTATCCGGGGATGGCCGAGGTCGGCAACATGGGGCTGCCGCCGAAGCTGCTGCGTCAGGGCGTGAAGGACATGGTGCGGATTTCCGACGCGCGGATGAGCGGCACCGCCTACGGCACGGTCGTGCTGCACGTCGCGCCGGAAGCCGCTGCCGGCGGGCCGCTCGCGGCCGTGCGCAACGGCGACTGGATCGAGCTCGACTGCGAGGCCGGCACGCTGCATCTGGACATTACGGACGACGAACTGCAGCGCCGTTTGTCGGACGTCGATCCGACCGCGGCGCCGGGCGTGGCCGGCCAGCTCGGCAAGGGCGGCTACGCCCGGCTGTACATCGATCACGTGCTGCAGGCGGACGAGGGGTGCGACCTCGACTTCCTGGTCGGCACGCGCGGCGCGGAGGTGCCGAGCCATTCGCATTGAGCGGCTGCGCGGCAGCCGGTTGCGGGCTCTCCCGGCCCGCGCAACGTGAAACCGTAAACGCATGACGGCCGGTCGCCACCGAGGCCGAAGCAGGACGCGAACCATGACATCGAGCAGCACGCCGCGTTATCGCGGCATTTTCCCCGTCGTTCCGACGACGTTTACCGATACCGGCGAACTCGATCTCGCGAGCCAGAAGCGCGCGGTCGATTTCATGATCGACGCGGGCTCGGACGGGCTGTGCATCCTCGCGAACTTCTCCGAGCAGTTCGCGATCACCGACGACGAACGCGACGTGCTCACGCGCACGATCCTCGACCATGTCGCGGGCCGCGTGCCGGTGATCGTCACGACGTCGCACTACAGCACCCAGGTGTGCGCGGCGCGCAGTCTGCGCGCGCAGCAGCTCGGCGCGGCGATGGTGATGGCGATGCCGCCGTATCACGGCGCGACGTTCCGCGTGCCCGAAGCGCAGATCTTTGATTTCTATACCCGCGTGTCCGACGCGATCGCGATTCCGATCATGGTCCAGGATGCGCCCGCGAGCGGCACCGCGCTGTCGGCCCCGTTCCTCGCGCGAATGGCGCGCGAGATCGAGCAGGTCGCGTACTTCAAGATCGAGACGCCGGGCGCCGCGAACAAGCTGCGCGAGCTGATCCGGCTCGGCGGCGATGCCATCGAGGGGCCGTGGGACGGCGAGGAGGCGATCACGCTGCTCGCCGACCTGCACGCGGGCGCGACCGGCGCGATGACGGGCGGCGGGTTTCCGGACGGCATCCGGCCGATCCTCGAAGCGTGGCGCGAAGGGCGCCATGACGACGCCTACGCGCGCTACCAGGCGTGGCTGCCGCTGATCAACCACGAGAACCGCCAGTCCGGGATCCTCACCGCGAAGGCGCTGATGTGCGCAGGCGGCGTGATCGCGTGCGAGCGGCCGCGGCATCCGATGCCGGAACTGCATCCGGACACGCGCGCGGAACTGCTCGCGATCGCGCGCCGGCTCGACCCGCTCGTGCTGCGCTGGGCGCACTGAACGGTCACCGAACGATTCGCGAAGGAGGCACGCACGATGAGTGATCAGGTTTCGCTGGGGGTCGTCGGCATCGGCAAGATCGCGCGCGACCAGCATCTGCCGGCAATCGACGCCGAACCGGGTTTCAAGCTGACCGCGTGCGCGAGCCGTCACGCGGAAGTCACCGGGGTGCGCAACTATCGCGATCTGCGCGCGCTGCTGGCCGCCGAGCGCGAGCTCGACGCCGTGTCGCTGTGCGCGCCGCCCCAGGTGCGCTACGCGCAGGCGCGCGCCGCGCTCGAAGCCGGCAAACACGTGATGCTCGAGAAGCCGCCGGGCGCGACGCTCGGCGAAGTGGCCGTGCTGGAAGCGCTCGCGCGTGAGCGCGGCCTCACGCTGTTCGCAACCTGGCATTCGCGCTGCGCGAGTGCGGTGGAGCCCGCCCGCGCCTGGCTGGCGACGCGCGCGATCCGCGCGGTGCAGGTGCGCTGGAAGGAAGACGTGCGGCGCTGGCATCCGGGGCAGCAGTGGATCTGGGAGCCGGGCGGCCTCGGCGTGTTCGACCCGGGCATCAACGCGCTGTCGATCGTCACGCGCATCCTGCCGCGTGAGCTCGTGCTGCGCGAGGCGACGCTCATCGTGCCGAGCGACGTGCAGACGCCGATTGCCGCCGAGCTCGATTGTGCGGATACCGACGGCGTGCCGGTGCGTGCGGAATTCGACTGGCGGCACGGCCCGGTCGAGCAATGGGAGATCGCGGTCGACACGGCCGACGGCGTGCTCGCGATCAGCCGCGGCGGCGCGCAGTTGTCGATCGCGGGCGAGCCGGTCGAGCTCGGGCCCGAACGTGAGTATCCGGCGCTGTATGCGCACTTCCACGCGCTGATCGCGCGTGGCGAAAGCGACGTCGACGTACGGCCGTTGCGGCTCGTCGCCGATGCATTCCTGTTCGGCCGGCGCGTGCAGACCGACGCGTTCGGCCGCTGAACCTGCGCGCTTCCGCATGAAGCGCGACGAATGACGGATTACGGCACACATCACGGCACCAGCCGATACAAAGGAGACACCTCATGAACCGCACGATTCGCCGCCATACCCTGCGCGCGCTGCTGGCCGCGCTCTGCATTGCACCGCTCGGCATGCAGGGCGCCGCGCGCGCCGACGCGCCGCTGAAGATCGGCTTCCTGGTGAAGATGCCCGAGCAGGCCTGGTTCATCAACGAGCAGAATGCGGCGTCCGCGCTCGGCCAGAAGGAGAATTTCTCGGTCGTGAAGATCGGCACGCCCGACGGCGAGAAGGTGCTGGCCGCGATCGACAACCTCGGCTCGCAGGGTGCGCAGGGCTTCGTGATCTGCGCGCCGGACGTGCGCCTCGGCCCGGCGATCGCCGCACGCGCGAAGCGCTACAACATGAAGTTCGTGACGGTCGACGACCAGCTCGTCGATTCGACCGGCAAGCCGCTGCCGAACGTGCCGCACCTCGGGATGTCCGCGACCAAGATCGGCAACCAGGTCGGCCAGGCGATCTCCGACGAGATGAAGCGGCGCGGCTGGAAGCCCGAGGAAGTCGGCGCGCTGCGGATCACGAACTACGAGCTGCCGACCGCGAAGCTGCGCACCGACGGCGCGACGCAGGCGCTGCTCGCGAACGGCTTCCGCAAGGAGAACATCTTCGACGCGCCGCAGAAGACGACCGACGACGAAGGCGGCTTCAGCGCGGCCGCGCCGGTGCTCGCGCGCCATCCGAACGTGAAGAAGTGGGTGGTCTACGCGCTGAACGAGGAAACCGTACTCGGCGCGGTGCGTGCGACCGAGCAGCTGCATATCCCGGCGGCCGACGTGATCGGCGTGGGCATCAACGGCGCGGGCGAGGCGTTCGCCGAATTCCAGAAGAAGGAGCCGACGGGCTTCTACGGGACGATCGCCGTCAGCTCGACGAACCACGGCAAGGACAGCACGCAGAACCTCGTCGACTGGATTCGCGGCGGCAAGACGCCGCCGGCCGACACGCAGACGAGCGGCAAGCTGATGACGCGCGCGAACTGGCAGGCGGTGCGCGCCGAGCTCGGCATCTGAGCGCACGAGGCGAGAACGCGATGACGACGCAGACGATGACGGCCGTATCCGGCAACGATGTCGCCGAGACGCCGCCGGGCGGCCCGCTGCTCGCGCTCGACGGCATCACGGTGACGTTCCCGGGCGTACGTGCGCTCGACGCCGTGTCGCTGTCGGTGCGCGCGGGCGAGGTGCACGGGCTGATGGGCGAGAACGGCGCGGGGAAGTCGACGCTGCTGAAGGTGCTGTCCGGCGTGAACCAGCCGCAGGCCGGCACGTTGACGCTGAACGGCACCGAGCAGCGTTTCACGTCGACGCGCGCGGCGCTCGAGGCCGGCATCGCGATCATCTACCAGGAACTGCATCTGGTGCCCGAGCTGACGGTCGCCGAAAACCTGATGCTCGGGCAACTGCCGAGCCGGCTCGGCGTGGTCGACGAACGCACGCTCGCCGCGCGCGCGCTCGACGCGCTGGAGCGGCTCGGCGAGCACATCGATCCGGGCATCCCGGTGAAGTACCTGTCGATCGGCCAGCGCCAGATGATCGAGATCGGCAAGGCGCTGATGCGCGACGCGCGCGTGATCGCGTTCGACGAGCCGACGAGTTCGCTGTCCGCGCGCGAAACCACGCAACTGTTCCGGATCATCCGCGCGCTGCGCGCGGAAGGGCGCGCGATCATCTACGTCACGCACCGGATGGAGGAAGTGTACGAACTGTGCGACCGCGTGACGGTGTTCCGTGACGGCCGCCGCATCGACACGTTCGATGCCGTCACCGATCTCGACCGCGACCGGCTGATCGGCTGCATGGTCGGCCGCTCGATCGAGGACGTGTACGGCTACCGGCCGCGCCCGGCCGGCGACGTGCTGATCGAGGCGAAGGGGCTGGCGGGGCCCGGGTTGTCCGAGCCGGTGTCGTTCACCGCGCGGCGCGGCGAGATCGTCGGCTTCTTCGGGCTCGTGGGCGCGGGCCGCTCGGAGCTGATGAAGCTGCTGTACGGCGCCGCGCGCCCGAGCGCGGGGCACGTCGAGCTGAACGGCAAGCGCGTGGCGTTCGGCAGCCCGCGCGACGCGGTGCGCGCCGGCCTCGCGCTGTGCCCGGAAGACCGCAAGCAGGAAGGCATCGTCGCGATCGCGTCGGTGGCCGACAACCTGAACATCAGCGCGCGCCGGCATTTCAGCCCGGCGCGGGTGCTGCTCGACGGGCGGCGCGAACGCGAACTCGCGCAACGCTACATCGAGCGGCTCGCGATCAAGACCCGCGACGGCGACACGCCGATCGGCGCGCTGTCCGGCGGCAACCAGCAGAAGGTGGTGCTCGCGCGCTGGCTGGCCGAGCGCATCGACGTGTTCCTGATGGACGAGCCGACGCGCGGCATCGACGTCGGTGCGCGCGCGGAAATCTACAACCTGTTCTACGAACTCGCGGAAGCGGGCCGCACGGTGATCCTCGTGTCGAGCGACCTGGCCGAGGTGATCGGCGTGTCGGACCGGATCATCGTGATGAAGGAAGGGCGGATCGCGGGCGAGGTCGCGAAGGCGCAGGCGACGCCCGACGCGCTGATCAAGCTCGCGCTGCCGCGCTAGCGCCCCGCAACGATCAACCGGATGCAAACGACATGAGCCAGGCAATGCAACCCCAACGCACTTCCCCGTCCCCCGATGCCGCCGTCGTACCTGCGCGAGCGCGCGGCGGCGTGTGGCAGCTGATCAACCGCTCCGGCATCGTGATGGTGTTCCTCGTGCTGTTCGCGACGCTGTCGCTGACCGTGCCGGACTTCCTCACGCCGCGCAACATCCAGGGCCTGCTGCTGTCGGTCACGCTGATCGGCTCGATCGCGGTGACGATGATGTTCGTGCTCGCGCTCGGCGAGGTCGACCTGTCGGTCGCGTCGATCGTCGCGTTCTCGGGCGTCGTCGCGTCGACGCTGATCACCGCGACGCACAGCGTCGTGCTCGGCGTCGCGGGCGGCGTGCTCGCGGGCGGGGCGGTCGGGCTCGTCAACGGCGTGCTGATCGCGCGCTGGCGGATCAACTCGCTGATCGTCACGCTCGCGATGATGGAAGTCGTGCGCGGGCTCGCGTTCATCACGTCGAACGGCGACGCGGTGATGATCTCCGAGGAACGCTTCTTCGATCTCGGCGGCGGCTCGTTCCTCGGCATCTCGTATCCGATCTGGAGCAACATCGTCGGCTTCGTCGTGTTCGGCTTCCTGCTGCGCAAGACGGTGTTCGGCAAGAACGTGCTCGCGGTGGGCGGCAACGGCGAGGCCGCGCTGCTCGCCGGGCTGCCGGTGATGCGCATCAAGATCACCGTGTTCGTGCTGCAGGGCCTCGTGACGGGGTTTGCCGGCGTGATGCTCGCGTCGCGGATGAGCCTGGGCGACCCGAAGACGTCGGTCGGGCTCGAGCTCGGTGTGATTTCCGCGTGCGTGCTGGGCGGCGTGTCGCTGACGGGCGGCGTCGCGACGATCTCCGGCGTGCTGGTCGGCGTGCTGATCATGGGCTCCGTGCAGGATGCGATGAGCCTGCTGAACGTGCCGACGTTTTACCAATATCTGATACGCGGCGGAATTCTGTTGCTCGCGGTGCTGTTCGACCAGTATCGTCGCAACCAGCGGCGCGCGATGAAGATCTGACCCTGGCGAACGCGCGGCCGCCTGCATAAGCGACAGATATCGGGAGACGGCATGCAACAGATTCATCCGGCCACGCAGGCGACGCTGCTGGCGGACACCCGCAACACGCTCGGCGAAGGCGCGACGTGGTGCGACAGGACGCACGCGCTGTATTGGGTGGACATCGAAGGCGCGCAACTGTGGCGCTGCCGTGGGGATGGCTCCGACCTCACGCCGTGGGCGATGCCCGAGCGGCTCGCGTGTTTCGCGCTGACCGACGACCCGGACGTGCTGCTCGTCGGGCTCGCGACGCATCTCGCGTTCTTCAATCTGCGCAGCGGCGCGTTCACGCGGATCGTCGACGTCGAGCCCGAGCTGCCGACGCGGCTGAACGACGGGCGCTGCGACGGTTCCGGCGCGTTCGTGTTCGGGATGAAGGACGAGGGCAGCGAGCCGCCGCGCGCGGTGGGCGGGTTCTATCGGCTCAATGCCGATCTCACGCTCGAACGGCTGGCGTTGCCCGCGGCTGCGATCGCGAACAGCATCGGGTTCTCGCCTGATGGCGCGAAGATGTATTTCTGCGATTCGCTGGTACGCGAGATTTTCGTGTGCGATTACCGTGCGGGCGGCGATGTCGCGAACGTGCGGCCGTTCGCGCGGCTGACCGATGCCGACGGCGATCCGGACGGCTCGATCGTCGATCGCGACGGCGGCCTGTGGAATGCGCAGTGGGGCGGCAGGCGCGTGGTGCGCTACGGGCCGGACGGTGTCGAAACGGATCGCGTGGCTGTACCGACCGCGCAGCCGAGTTGCGCGGCGCTCGACGGTGAGAGTCGCCTCTACGTGACGAGCGCGCGCATCGGATTGAGCGACGATGCGCTGGCCGACGACCCGCATGCGGGCGGTGTGTTCGTCGTGCAGACGCGGCACGCGGGGTTGCCGACAGCGCGGTTTGCGGGAACGCCGCGCGGCCTGAATGGCCGGCGATGACGGGGGAAGTCCATCCATTCGCGGACAAGAATCCGGTTAGTTCGGGGGGATGTCTTGAACGCGATTTTGCTTATGGACTTCGGTCTTTCCGGCTCACGCTTGATCAGATTCCGGGTCGTCCTGCATCCACCATACCGGATGATCATGCGGCTCTCGCAACCACATCCAGCGACCCGGCACGTGCTCGGTGGGCCGCCGTTGTTCGCGTTCCTCCCAAGGCATCAACGTGCGGACCGTGGGGAATGCTCGCCCCTTGTAGACCACCAATGAATGGCTGGAAACCGTGGAGAATCCCTCCCACAACCCGGTCTCGGGACACAGCATGCCAGTGCACAGGTTCATTTCGCCGTATTTCTGACGTTTCGCCTGTCGCTCTTCAAGGCGACGTTGCCTGCGTTCCTCGGGCGTCAAGATTTTGTATGTGCGGCGTATCTCGACTATCCACAGTCGCTGCGGAAATGATCCATCCACCGGATTGATGTAACCAAGATCGACATCGATTGGAAATTTGCTCCCGGGGACGTCTTTTGAGCGATAGCGAAAGGACTGCAAGTTGGGAGCATCGGGGGTGCGCGTCCTTATTTCATTCCCATATCGATGATTCCCTCGAGAGTTAACCCAATAGTCCTCTAACTGGAGAAGCGACTTTATTTCCGTGTCAGGCAGATTGGCAACCCTTGCGTCAACGACAATTCTTACCCCAGCCGGAACAATTTTCACCTTATCGCGATCCTCACTGTAGTCCTCCGGATCGTCGCCAGTGGAAAATTCAATCTTCGTCCCGCGCAGCGCACGATTTTTGTATTTATAAAGAAACCCTTTTGCGGGAGGATGCGTCCACGTCGTGTAATTCGCTCCGAAGACAATATGCTCGGGATCGTATGGCGCATTATCGCGCAGGATCGCCATTGCTGTTTTAAGGATGGCGCGCAGCATGACGCGCTGCTCCTCGTCTGTCGCCTGCATTTCAAACCCCTCCCCCAATGGCGTTAAGTGAAGCATCGTATCCTCCTGTGCATGTACCGGGGTTACGCACAAAAGCACGATCAGGGCGGTCCCAATAGGCTTGCACCACTTCCGCACACGCATAAGCATCTTCTTCATGTAACTGGCTCCGATATCCTCTTCGAAACTCACCATCTTTTTGCTTATGGGTTTTCGTCTTTCCGGGTCACGCTTGATTAAATTCCGGGTCGTGCATCCACCATACCGGATGATCGTGCGGCTCTCGCAGCCACATCCAGCGGCCCGGCACGTGCTCGGTAGGCCGCCGTTGTTCGCGTTCCTCCCAAGGCATCAACGTGCGGACCGTGGGGAATGCTCGCCCCTTGTAGACCACCAATGAGTGGCTGGAAACCGTGGAGAATCCCTCCCACAACCCGGTCTCGGGACACAACATGCCAGTGCACAGGTTCATTTCGCCGTATTTCTGACGTTTCGCCTGCCGCTCTTCAAGGCGACGTTGCCTGCGTTCCTCGGGCGTCAATATTTTATATGCGCGGCTAATTCTCACTTCATCAAGGAAAGGTGGAGATGATCCGTCGGGGGAAGTGACGTAAAAAAGTGAAACATCCACCGGGAACTTACTGCTCGGAACATCTTTCGATCGATACCGAAAACCTTCCAAATTCGGGTCGGCCGGAGTATGCCCACCAACCTGATTTCCGTAGTTTCGCCTCCCACCTCCATCAACCCAATAGTCCTCTAGCTGGAGAAGTGATTTGATTTCCGTGTCCGGCAATCCGACAACCCTCGCGTCGAGGACAATTCTTACCCCAGCTGGAACGATTCTTACCTTATCGCGGTTATCGCTGTAGTCCTCTGGATCGTCGCCAGTAGAAAATTCGATCTTCGTCCCGCGCAGTGCACGATTTGCGTATTTATAAAGAAACCCTTTTGCAGGAGGGTGCGTCCACGTTGTGAAATTTGTTCCGAAGACAATATGCTCGGGATCGTACGGTGCGTCATCGCGCAGGATCGCCATTGCTGTGTTAAGGATGGTGCGCAGCGCGACGCGCTGCTCCTCGGCTGTCGTGTGCATTTCAAATCCCTCCCCCAACGGCGTTAAGTGAAGCATCGTATCCTCCTGTGCACGTACCGGGGTTGCGCACGAAAGCACGATCAGGGCGGTCCCAATAGGCTTGCACCACTTCCGCACACGCATAAGCATCTTCTTCATGTAACTGGCTCCGATATCCTCTTCGAAACTCACCATCTTTTTGCTTATGGGTTTTCGTCTTTCCGGGTCACGCTTGATTAAATTCCGGGTCGTGCATCCACCATACCGGATGATCGTGCGGCTCTCGCAGCCACATCCAGCGGCCCGGCACGTGCTCGGTAGGCCGCCGTTGTTCGCGTTCCTCCCAAGGCATCAACGTGCGGACCGTGGGGAATGCTCGCCCCTTGTAGACCACCAATGAGTGGCTAGAAACCGTGGAGAATCCCTCCCACAACCCGGTCTCGGGACACAACATGCCAGTGCACAGGTTCATTTCGCCGTATTTCTGACGTTTCGCCTGCCGCTCTTCAAGGCGACGTTGCCTGCGTTCCTCGGGCGTCAAGATTTTGTATGTGCGGCGAATTCTCACTTCATCAAGGAAGGGCGGAGATGATCCGTCTAGCGAATTTACGTAAAGTAGATTCACATTCACGGGAAACTTGCTTCCCGGAATGTCTTTTGAGCGGTAGCGGAAGGATCGCAAATTCGGCATATTCGGATCGTGTACCATCATCTCGTTCCCGTATCGACGATTTCCCTCTCCGTCGACCCAGTAGTCCTCCAACTGAAGAAGTGATTTAATTTCCGTAGCCGACAAACCAGCAACCCTTGCGTCGAAAATAATCCTTACTCCGGCCGGAACAATTTTTACCTTGTCGCGATTATCGCTGTAGTCCTCCGGGTCGTCGCCTGTGGAAAATTCGATCGTCGTTCGACGTAGCGCACGATTGGCGTACTTATAAAGAAATCCTTTTGCCGGAGGGTGCGTCCACGTCGTGTAGTTTGTACCAAAGAGAATATTCTTCGGATCGTATGGTGCGTCATCGCGCAGGATCGCCATTGCTGTGTTAAGGATGGTGCGCAGCGCGACGCGCTGCTCCTCGGCTGTCGTGTGCATTTCAAATCCCTCCCCCAACGGCGTTAAGTGAAGCATCGTATCCTCCTGTGCACGTACCGGGGTTGCGCACGAAAGCACGATCAGGGCGGTCCCAATAGGCTTGCACCACTTCCGCACACGCATAAGCATCTTCTTCATGTAACTGGCTCCGGTATCCCTCTTCGAATTTCACCATCTTGGCCGCTGTTTCTGGCGACACTCTCAACAGCTTGCACACCTCGGCCTGTGCAATTGGCACGTCGGGCTTCAGATAGGATCCGCCCGTCTGATTCTGCAGATACGAAATCATCCAGTAATAGTGGAAAATCAACATGCGATGAAGTCCGGTGGCAACCCGTGCATCGCTGGGGATTTGAGTTTTCTTTGCAATCGCGTAAATATCTTCGTGGACATATTGTTGATAAATTACATTTATTTTATGAAACAAATAATAATCGTCGCTGTGCTGATTAAGCAAAGCCATCATCCAGAATGCCTGCTGGCAGTGTCGTGCTTCGTGATAAAGAAAGTCGGCGAACGCCTTCAGGTTGCCATTCAAGGTCGCTGCATTGTTTGATGATGCGATGATCTTCAGTATCTCGGTTTCTTGAATGACGATCGTCCACTTTGGTATGGAGAACGACGCGCTTACGTCCGAGCGCATGTTGTATTTGGCAAAACCTTCCGTTGCATTAACAATATCGATCTTGGGAGTCGCCCCATTTGAATTCATTGGGTTCCCTGAAGAACCACTTGGCAATCCAAATGGCCCTGCCGCAAGAGCGGTATTCAATACATTGCCAACCGCAAGCGCGATATTTTCCTTCAGGCTTCTTGATATCTCGCCGCTTAACGTATTGAACTTTCCCCACTCAATCCCATCGAGTGCCTTCTTGATCGCCGCCGTATAGGCCTTGGTCACCGGATACTCAATATCACGACGTACCGGCATGTCCGGGGGCGTATCGCCCTGTTTAGCCCCGTCGATGAAGTGATGGAAGCGCAACCCGAAGTTCAGCGGATCGCAGGTCGCGAACGCGGCCGGCTGACGCTCGGACGTCGCTCCCTGTTCCGGGGTGCTGACCTTCTTGCCCTTGATCGTCGTGGTGCGTTTGTCGGCGTTCGGAGCTTGCGCGGTGTAGGGCGTCGTGTTGTCACGCACGACGGCCGCCCGGTTCACCGCAATCACCCTGTCCGGATCGCTCGCCGCCAGCAGTTCCACCGTGCCGAACGCGATGTCGTGGCTCGTCACGACTTCCGTTTCGCCCAGCGCGTTACTTACGCCCTCGATCACGCGTCCGTTGTCGAGCGTGACGCGGTACGGCTGGTTCGGCAGGGCAAACCCACTGTCGTGTTCCACCAGCACAAAGTGCGCGGCAAACTGCCCAGGATTGTCGGGCGTGACTGGCACGCGCATCGGCCGCACCTGCGCCGCGTCTGTCTGATGGCTGCCTGCATAGACCGTATGTTCGCCGGCCGTCCGCACGACGTAACCTTGATCGCTGATGCGAACCTCCGTACTGCCCGCGTGCAGTACGATTTCCTCTGCCGCATGCAGATGGATACTGTCAGTCGTACTCGTGATGTTGATGGTCTTCCTTGCGGTGAGGTCGACACCATCGGTCTGCGCTTCGATCCGCACTTTCCCCGCCGCGGCGACCAGCGCGATGCCCGCCTTGTGCACGAACAGCGAAAACGCATTCGACACGCTCGCGAACAGCGAACGCCCCACGGCAAGCCCGACATGTCGACCGGTCGTCACCGCCACATCCTCTGCGCTCGCGATATGGGTGCTACGCTCGGCCGCAAGACTAATCCCCGCCGGCCCGGTCATCACAATGTCGGGTTCCGTCAGCTCCGGGAATTCGTCCACCGTACCGGACGGTGTTCCCCGAATCGCATCGCAACGCGCCTTGATCGTACGGGTTACATCGCTCTGGTCTGCACCACGTTGTTGTGCGTCGTGCTGCTGCGCCAAATTCGTAAGGCTTTCTTGCAGCGCGCGCGCCTGCGTCAGCCGGCCCACCGCCTCCTTGGCGTCCTTCGCGTGGCCCGGGCCACCTGGTTGTCCGTCTGCCGAGAAGAGCATGCCCTTCAACGCCCGGACAACGCCCCAGTCATCGGTCCGAAGATCGAAGCCTCTGCCGCGAGCATCGGCGCGCCCCGTCTTGCGCGTCATTCGCCGAAGGTTGCCGAGGCTCAGCATCGACATGCCCGCGTCGCTGGCAAGCTGCGTCTGGATTTGTTCCCGCGTATCGTCGATCGCCAGATGGCCGGATGCCGTGCCATGGAGCTCCCGGCCACGAATGACCGACACCGCGTGGTTGTGCGGTTGGTCCAGTGCAGGCTGGCGGAACGCGTTGACGGCGCTCCCGATGATCACCGGCAAATCCGGGTCGCCGTAGTAGTGCGACACCGCCACTTCATGACCGATGCGCGGAATGAACGTCGCACCCATGTCCGCGCCTTGCCAAGGCGACAGCACACGCAGCCAGATGCCCGAATTCTCGTCGTGCTTGCCCTGCCGGTCCCATGCGAATTGCACCTTCACGCGGCCGTATTGATCCGTCCAGATTTCCTGCCCGGCGGGGCCGACGACGATCGCTTTCTCGGGGCCGCCCATAATGGGCTTGCGTACGCTGCGCTCGAGCCGGAACAGCTCGTTCGTCGGCAGCAGTTCGAATTGCGCGTCGGCACGATAGGTCTGCGCGCTGCCGGCTCGCCCTGCGACTTCCTCGATATCGAGCGTGCAGGACACAACCACATACTCGCGATTCGCCGCCTGTTGCGGATGGCCGATGAGCGTGAAGGTGTGGCCGACCGTGAGGCCGCGCAGACTTCCTTTACCGTTCGCCCGTCGCCCGGCACAGCGCTGCGCCTCAAGCCGCACACGTGCGAAGTGCCGCGCCTCCCCCTCCGTATCGTTCGGCTGGCCCGTCAGCCCTTGGGCGCCGGCGAGCGGCTGACTGTAGTCTCCCCATTCATAAATCTCGCCATCGGAGCTGGCCGTCGGTCGAGGGTCTTCCACGGACACGCCAAGCCTCGCGCGTGGCCTCGTGTAGTCGTAATCGGTGGCGCTCACGGACCCTGCCGTCAATCGACTGGTCACGGACAGCGTGTGAATGTGTTCCTCGTCGATGCGCTGACCGCCAGGCGGCAGATAGCGCAACGTCTCGTAAGCCTCGCCGTGCGGTTGGTGTCCGCCCATCGTGTCGCACAGGACCAGACGGTGATGGCCGTCATCATGTTCGAACCACCACCAGATGCCCCATTCCTCCCAGAGCCGTTGCAGGAACGCCCAGTCCGATTCGAAGGCCTGTCGCTGTACGTCGCGTTTCGGGTAGACGCCCCGAAAGGCGCCAAGGCGCTTGTCGACGGGGTAGGGATATTTCGAGAGGACTGCGTCGGTGATTTCAACGACGGTCATATCCTGAAACAGCCGGCAATCCTGCGTGAGGGTCGCGCGATAGAGCCATGGCCGCAGTTCGAGTTCGTACAGGATCGCGTCACGATCCTGACCGGCAAGCCGTGCCACTTCGACCAATCCGGTGATCTGGCGCGTACCCGCCCCGATGTTGCCGCGCCCGGTGTTACCCGCCAGCCCCGGCATGAACCGACCTTTGCCTTCGAGCTGGATCGACACGGTGACTTCCGTGCCGACTATCTTGTCCAGATCGAGATCGGCCGTGCGGCTCGGCGAAATAGCATAGGCGTCGTCGGTGCGCAGTGTGACGAGGTAGCGGCATTCGTCGAGGCGGCCGATGGTTTCGGTGCCTTGCAGGCGCACCGGGATGAATACCGGCAGCGCATCCACGCCATAGGTCGGCAATGACGCACCCGCGATCGACAGCGTGCGAGCTTGAACAAAAAGCGCCATTTACGCTGCCCCTGTCGTCCGCTGACCAATGATGGTCGCACCGCACCCGGTCTTGTCGCCGTGATAGCCCACGCGCCGACCGTGATGGGTACGCGGGCCACTCGCCAGCAACGGAAAAACGCCACCGCATTTCGGACAACGAACGTCGTGGCCATCAAGAGCGACACCAATGCCAAGATGCTTCAGATTACTGGCAGCTTCAATGACGGTGCCGCCATGATCGGTGGCGTCTCCAAGTCGAACCATTTCGAGGCCTTGTGCGTTCTTCATCGATGACACGTTCGAGGAATGAGGCACTCTTTTACCTCGCATCAAAGCGCCGCACAATTTTCAAGATGGAGTTTGGTAATTTTCAATATTTTAATTAGCAGGTCGACTGATATTTTCGTACTTATATGAGTTCATTGTGAATGTGACCCGCGTTGAGATTGATGTCACGCCCATGCCGTTCACCGCCCGACCTGCTGGTAAGATGGCCCGCAATTCCATCCCGCCCGCACCATGAGTTCCGCACCAACCAAACCCGCGAATCCGAAGCCCGCCACGAAGCCCGCCGCCCGTGCGACCGGCGACAAGCCGAAGGCGCGCGTGCAGCAGCGCCTGACCTACGTGATCGGCGGTCTCGACCGGCTGCTGCGCCGCCACATGACCGACGCGCTCGCCCCGCTTGGCATCACGCTCGCGCAATACACGGCGCTGTCGGTGCTCGAGGCGCGCGGCGCATCGTCGAACGCGCAACTGGCCGAGCGCTCGTGGATCACGCCGCAATCGGCGAATGAAGTGATGAGCGTGATGGCCGCCCGCGGCTTCGTCACGCGTGAAGCGGACCCGTCGCACGGCCGCATCATCCTGCTGACGCTGACCGACGAAGGCGCGGCGATGCTGCGCGAATGCGAAGCCGTGCTGCGCCCGCTCGAGACGCGCATGCTCGGCGACGTCTCCGCCGACACGGCCGCGGACGTGCAGCGCGCGCTCGAACTGTTCTCGCGCAACCTGCGCGGCTGACCGCTTCCCCGATTTCACGACACGGGCCCGCCGGGCCCGCGCTCGCTTCGTCCGCGCCATCGACGGCCGGCCGACCGCTCCCTGATTTCCCCGCCGCTTTCTCCGCTTTCCGCTCCGGGTTTACACCGGCGCGCGTGCCGCTTGCAATATCAGGTAGCCTGATATTAAATGAAGCCGTCCGCAGCAGGAATGCTGCGCACCGAATCGCACAGGAACGAACGACAGGAACCGATATGAGCAAGTACGACAACCGCTGGCAGACCGTTGAAGTGAAGGTGGAGGCCGGCATCGCGTGGGTCACGCTGAACCGCCCGGACAAGCGTAATGCGATGAGCCCGACGCTCAACCAGGAGATGCTGCAGGTACTCGACGCGGTCGAATTCGACGACGAAGCAAAGGTGCTCGTCC
Organism: Burkholderia sp. HI4860; assembly: GCF_002223045.2. Taxonomy (NCBI): domain Bacteria; kingdom Pseudomonadati; phylum Pseudomonadota; class Betaproteobacteria; order Burkholderiales; family Burkholderiaceae; genus Burkholderia; species Burkholderia sp. HI4860. The sequence continues at coordinate 930,031 of NZ_NKFO02000001.1, forward strand.
TCACCGGCGCGGGCGCTGCATGGACGGCCGGCATGGATCTGAAGGAGTACTTCCGGGAGATCGACGGCGGCTCCGACGCGCTGCAGGAAAAAGTGCGCCGCGACGCATCGGAATGGCAATGGCGCCGCCTGCGGATGTACAACAAGCCGACCATCGCGATGGTGAACGGCTGGTGCTTCGGCGGCGGTTTCTCGCCGCTCGTCGCGTGCGACCTCGCGATCGCGGCCGACGAAGCGGTGTTCGGGCTGTCGGAGATCAACTGGGGCATCCCGCCCGGCAACCTCGTCAGCAAGGCGATGGCCGACACGGTCGGGCACCGCCGCGCGCTGCACTACATCATGACCGGCGACACGTTCACCGGCGTGGAAGCGGCCGACATGGGCCTCGTGAACAGCAGCGTGCCGCTGGCCGAACTGCGTGACGCGACGATCGCGCTCGCGGCGCGGCTGATGGACAAGAATCCGGTCGTGCTGCGCGCGGCGAAGCACGGCTTCAAGCGCGCGCGCGAACTCACGTGGGAACAGTGCGAGGATTACCTGTACGCGAAGCTCGACCAGGCGCAACTGCGCGATCCGGAACATGGCCGCGAGCAAGGGTTGAAGCAGTTCCTCGACGACAAGACGATCAAGCCGGGCCTGCAGGCCTACAAGCGCTGATACAAGCGCGGACGCAGCCGCCGGCTTCCCCGCCGGCGTATTCGCAAGAGACAGGCATGGCAGGAGACAACATGACCGACAGACGGATGCTGATCGCGGGCGAGTGGTGTGCGGCCCGCGACGGGCGCACCTTCGACCGATTCAACCCCGCGACGGGCGCGCTGGCGTCGCGTGCGCCGGCGGCCGGCCTCGCCGACGCCGACGCGGCGATCGACGCCGCGCACCGCGCGTTTCCCGCCTGGTCGGCGCTCGCGCCGACCGAGCGCCGCCGGCTGCTGCTGAAGGCGGCCGACCTGATGGACGCGCGCATCGACGCGTTCATCGCGACGGGCGTGGCCGAAACCGGCGCGACGCCGGGCTGGATCGGCTTCAACGTGACGCTCGCGGCGAACATGCTGCGCGAGGCCGCGTCGATGACGACGCAGATCGCCGGCGACGTGATCCCGTCCGACGTGCCCGGCAATCTCGCGCTGGCGATGCGCGTGCCGTGCGGCGTCGTGCTCGGCATCGCGCCGTGGAACGCGCCGGTGATCCTCGGCACGCGCGCGCTGGCGATGCCGCTCGCGTGCGGCAACACGGTCGTGCTGAAGGCATCCGAAGCGTGCCCCGGCGTGCATGCGCTGATCGGGGCGGTGCTGGACGAAGCGGGGCTCGGCGCGGGCGTGGTCAACGTGATCACGCACGCGGCGGCCGACGCACCCGAACTCGTCGAGCGGCTGATCGCGCATCCGCACGTGACGCGGATCAACTTCACCGGGTCGACGCATGTCGGGCGCATCATCGCGCGTCACGCGGCCGCCCACCTGAAACCGGTGCTGCTCGAACTCGGCGGCAAGGCGCCGGTGCTGGTGCTCGACGATGCGGATCTCGACGCAGCTGTCGACGCGATCGCGTTCGGCGCGTTCTTCAACCAGGGGCAGATCTGCATGTCGACCGAGCGCGTGATCGCCGCGCGGCCGATTGCCGATGCGCTCGTCGAACGCCTCGCCGCGAAGGCGCGCACGCTGGTCGCGGGCGATCCGCTGGCCGGCCATCCGCTCGGCACGATGGTCGACGCGGCGGCCGCCGCTCGCGCGGCATCGCTCGTCGAAGACGCGCGTGCGCACGGTGCTCAGCTGCCGCTCGGGTGCCGCGTGGAAGGCGCGACGATGCAGCCGGCGATCGTCGATGGCGTGACGCGCGACATGCGCCTGTATCGCGAGGAATCGTTCGCGCCGGTCGTCGCGATCCTGCGCGCGGACAGCGACGACGAAGCGGTCGCGCTTGCGAACGACAGCGAGTTCGGGCTGTCGGCGAGCGTGTTCAGCCGCGATGTCGCGCGTGCGATGGCGGTCGCACGCCGGATCGAATCGGGGATCTGCCACATCAACGGGCCGACCGTTCACGACGAGGCGCAGATGCCGTTCGGCGGCACGAAGGCGAGCGGCTACGGCCGCTTCGGCAGCCGTGCGTCGATCGCCGAATTCACCGAGCTGCGCTGGATCACCGTGCAGACCACGCCGCGGCACTACCCCATATGAGCGAGGCGACGATGAATGATGCGACGCTCGCCAGCGGGCCGGTGAACGACACGGGCGGCGTGCGCTATCGCGCAGCGGCCGTCGCCGTCGGCGCGGCCGAGATACGTCGCGCGGAAAACGGCGCGTGGTACCTGCGTTCGCGCGAACCACTCGGCGACTATCCGACGCGGCTGACCGACTGCCTCGTGAACGGCGCGCAAGCGCATCCCGATCGCGTGCTGGCCGCGAAGCGCGGCGATGACGGCCACTGGATCGAGATCACTTATGCGCAGATGCTCGAACGCGCCCGCGCACTCGGTCAGGGCCTCGTCGATCTCGGGCTGTCGGCCGAGCGTCCGCTCGCGGTGCTGTCCGGCAACGACCTGGAGCATCTGCAGCTGATGTTCGCGGCGATGCTGGCCGGCGTGCCGTACTCGCCGATCTCGCCCGCGTATTCGCTGGTGTCGACCGACTACGGCAAGCTGCGTCATACGCTCGGTGTGCTGAAGCCGGGTGCGGTGTTCGTCGCCGAACGCGCGCCGTTCGCGCGTGCGCTCGACGCCGTGTTGCCGGCCGATGCGGCGCTGATCGTCGCACGCGACGACGATGTCGACGCCGACGCCGACGGAAAGGGCCGCGCGGTGCCGCTCTCGCACTTGCTCGCCACCCCTCCGCGCACGATCGACGCGATCCACGCGGCGGTCGGCCCCGATCATCTCGCGAAGATCCTGTTCACGTCCGGCTCGACGAAGCAGCCGAAGGCCGTGCCGACCACGCACCGGATGCTGTGCAGCAACCAGCAGATGCTGCGCCAGACGATGCCCGAACTGACGCGCGAACCGCCGGTGCTGGTCGACTGGCTGCCGTGGAATCACACGTTCGGCGGCAGTCACAACCTCGGCATCGCGCTATACAACGGCGGCACGCTGTATATCGACGACGGCCGCCCGATGCCGGGCCGCTTCGACGAAACCGTGCGCAACCTGCGCGAGATCGCGCCGACGATCTACTTCAACGTGCCGAAAGGCTGGGAAGAACTGACGGCCGCGCTCGAACGCGATGCCGAGTTGCGCGACACGTTCTTCTCGCGCGTGAAGCTGTATTTCTTCGGTGGCGCGGGCCTGTCGCAGGCCGCGTGGGACCGGCTCGACCGCGTGACCGAAGCGCATTGCGGCGAGCGGATCCGGATCATGGCCGGCCTCGGGATGACGGAGGCGTCGCCGTCGTGCCTGTTCACGACGGGGCCGCTGATGCGCGCCGGCTATATCGGGCTGCCCGCGCCCGGCTGCGACGCGAAGCTCGTGCCGTGCGGCGGCAAGCTCGAACTGCGTTTCAAGGGGCCGAACGTGATGCGTGGCTACTGGCACGTGGACGTCGATCCGCGCGATGTATTCGACGACGAAGGCTATTACCGCAGCGGGGACGCGGGCGTGTTCGCCGATCCGGCGCGGCCGGAGCTCGGGCTGCTGTTCGACGGGCGGCTGACCGAGGATTTCAAGCTGAGCAGCGGCACCTTCGTGAGCGTCGGGCCGTTGCGCGCGAACGCGGTGTCGAGCGGCGCGCCGTACGTGCAGGACGTGGTCGTCACCGGGATCAATCGCGACGACATCGGGCTGCTGGTGTTTCCGCGCGTCGACGCGTGCCGTGCGTTGGCGGGGCTCGCCGCCGATGCGTCGGTGACCGACGTGCTGCGCGCGCCGGCCGTGCGCGCGGTGTTCGAGCAATGGCTCGTCGAGCTGAACCGGCAGGCGAGCGGCGGTTCGACGTTCGTCGCGCGCATCCGGCTGATCGACACGCCGCCGTCGCTCGACCTCGGCGAAGTGACCGACAAGGGTTCGTTGAACCAGGCGGCCGTGCAGCAGCATCGCGCGGCGACGATCGACGCGCTGTATGACCCGGCGCGGCGCGATCCCGACGTGATTTACGCGTAACCGGAAGCACATCGCATCACGCAGACACAACGACCTGCCGGCCACGATACCGGCAGGCATGCTTGCGGCCAGTGAATCAGGCTGCCTGATAAAGGCGGCCGTTCGGACGACACCTTGCGCGCTGCTTCGCCACTGGCCGGCGACGGCGCGCGGCGGCCGTTAGCGGGCCGACCGACTACAAGACATGGGACTGGAGACAGGATGAACACTTACGTTACCGAAAAACCCACGGTCGCGACCACGCTCGCACTGTGTTTCGCGATCGCTCTCCTCGAGGGGCTCGACCTGCAGTCGGTCGGCGTCGCCGCGCCGCGCATGGCGCGCGAATTCGGGCTGTCCGTATCGCAGATGGGCATCGCATTCAGCGCCGGCACCTTCGGGCTGCTGCCGGGCGCGATGCTCGGCGGGCGGCTCGCCGACCGGATCGGCCGCAAGCGCGTGCTGATCGCATCGGTCGTGCTGTTCGGGCTGCTGTCGATCGCCACCGCGCAGGTATCGACGTTCGCGATGCTCGTCGTCGTGCGCGTGCTGACCGGCATCGGTCTCGGCGGCGCGATGCCGAACCTGATCGCGCTGTCGTCCGAAGCGGTCGAGCCGCGCTCGCGCAGCAGTGCGGTGGCGACGATGTACTGCGGGATCCCGTTCGGCGGCGTGATCGCGTCGGTGATCGGCGTGCTGCTCGCCGGCGACACCGAATGGCGGCACATCTTCTACGTCGGCGGCGTGGGGCCGCTGCTGCTCGTGCCGCTGCTCGTGTGGTTCCTGCCGGAATCGCGTGCGTATCTCGACGTAGCGGGCACGCAGGCCGCGCGCACCAGCGTCGCACGCACGCTGTTCGGCGACGGCCGCACGACGTCGACGGTCGCGCTGTGGGTCAGCTACTTCTGCACGCTGATCGTCCTCTACTTCCTGCTGAACTGGCTGCCGTCGCTGATGGCCTCGCGCGGGCTCGATCGCGCACACGTCGGCCTCGTGCAGATCGCGTTCAACGTCGGCGCGGGGCTCGGTGCGCTCGGCATCGGTGCGGCACTCGACCGGATGCGCGCGTCGCGCGTGGTCGGCGGCATGTACGTGGGGATCGTGCTGTCGCTCGCCGCGCTCGCGGCCGCGCCAGGCTTCGCGTCGCTCGCGGCGGCAGCGTTCGCGGCCGGGATGTTCGTCGTCGGCGGGCAGTCGGTGCTGTACGCGCTCGCGGCGATCTACTACCCGACCGCGATGCGCGGCACGGGTGTCGGCGCGGCGGTGGCCGTCGGCCGGCTCGGCTCCGTCGTCGGGCCGCTCGCGGCCGCGACGCTGCTGGCCGCCGGCCGCAGCGCGCCGGTCGTGATCGGCGCGAGCATCCCCGTCACGCTCGTCGCGGCCTTCGCTGCGTTCGTGCTGATTCGCCGCCCGCAGGCGGGCGACTGATGGTTCGATTTTTTCAATGCGCGCCGTCAGAGCGCGCTTACTCAAGGTCTGGAGACGCAACGATGAAGACGAAGACAAGGAACGGCCTGCTGGCCGCCGGCGCGTGCTGCGCGCTCGCCGCGCCCGGTGCGCATGCGCAGTCGAGCGTGACGCTATACGGGATCATCGATACGGGCGTCGAATACGTGTCGCACGCGAACGCGGCAGGCGACCACGTCGTGCGGATGCCGGGCGTGACGGGCGAGCTGCCGTCGCGCTGGGGGCTGCGCGGCACCGAGGATCTCGGCGGCGGCTATCAGGCGGTGTTCACGCTCGAAAGCGGCTTCAACGTGCGCGGCGGCGATCTCGGCCAGGGCGGCCGGTTGTTCGGGCGCCAGGCGTTCGTCGGGCTGAAGAGCGGCTTCGGCACGCTCGCGTTCGGCCGTCAGTACACGATGACCTATCTCGCGCTGCAGGGCGCGGACATCATCGGCCCCGACATCTACGGGCTCGGCTCGTTCGACGCGTACGTGCCGAACGGCCGCGCCGACAACGCGGTGACCTACGTCGGCGCGTATCGCGGCGTGACGTTCGGCGCCGCGTATTCGTTCGGCCGCGACGGCGCGGGCACCGGCAACTCGCCGGGGCAGGGCACGTGCGCGGGGCAAGTGCCGGGCGACGCGGTGCAGTGCCGCAACTGGTCGGTGATGCTCAAGTACGACAGCGCGTACTTCGGTGCGGCGGCGTCGTACGAGGAACAGCGCGGCGGCACCGGCGCGGCCGCGAACTTCTTCGACGGCGTGGCGCCCGTTCCGTTCACCAGCAGCGGCGGCAAGGACGCGCGCACGCACGTGAGCGCGTATGCGCAGGCCGCCGGCGCGAAGATCGGCGCGGGCTGGATCGGGCGGCGCGTGTCGACCGGTTCGCCGGCCGCGGCCGGCGCGCATTCGGATTTGTTCTTCGTCGGCGCGTCGTATGCGGTGAAGCCCGATTTCGTCGTCGACGGCGAAGGCTACCGGATCGTCAACAGCGCGCACGACACGCGCGCGACGATGGCCACGCTGCGCGCGACCTATCTGCTGACGAAGCGCACGGCGGTCTACGCGCAATCGTCGTATCTGTGGAACAGCGCGCATGCGCGCTACTCGGTCAGCGGCGGCGGGCCCGGCACGACACCCGGCGAAGGGATGGGGCAGCTCGGCGCGATGGTCGGCGTGCGGCACATGTTCTGATTCACCGGCGTGACGAACCGAACGGGAGTTATCTTGAACAGGAAATCTGCATTCCTCTGTATTGCGCCGCTGTCCGCCGCCGCGATGCTCGCCGGTTGCGGCGGCGACGATTCGGTGAATTCCGCACCGACGCACCTGAGCGCCGCGACACCGGCCGCGATGGCGCAGACCTGCGACGCGCTCGCCGCGAAGCTCGCGTATGCGAACACGTCGTTCACGTCGGTGACGACCGCGGCTGCCGGCGCGCTCACGGTGGCCGGCAAGCCGATCGCCGAGCACTGCGTGATCGAAGGGAAGATGAACGAGCGCGTGAGCACGGTCGACGGCAAGACCTATGCGATCGGCTTCGAAATGCGCTTGCCGAAGGCGTGGAACGGCCGCTTCTTCTACCAGGCGAACGGCGGCCTCGACGGCAACGTCGTGACCGCGACCGGCGAGATCGGCGGCGGCGGGCCGCTGACCGACGCGCTGAACCAGGGCTTCGCGGTGATCAGCTCGGATTCCGGGCACAGCGCCGCGCAGAACCCGCTGTTCGGCCTCGATCCGCAGGCGCGCATCGACTACGGCTACGGCGCAGTCGATGCGCTCACGCCGATGGCCAAGCAGGTGATCCGGCTCGCGTACGGCAAGGCGCCCGATCGCAGCTATTTCGGCGGCTGCTCGAACGGCGGCCGTCACGCGATGGTCACGGCGGTGCGCAACCCGGCGGACTACGACGGCATCATCGCGGGCGATCCGGGCTTTCATCTGCCGAAGGCGGCGATCGGCGAAATGTACGGCGCGCAGCAGTTCGCGAAGATCGCATCGGCGACCGGCTCGAACGGGCTGCCGGATATCCGCAGCGGCTTCACCGACGCGGAGCGGCAGTTCGTCGGCGCGAAGATCCTCGAGAAATGCGATGCGCTCGACGGCGCGGCAGACGGGATGGTGCAGGACGTCGCCGCGTGCCAGGCGCACTTCAGCGTCGATGCGGACATTCCGACCTGCGCGAACGGCACGCGCACCGGTGCGTGCCTGACGACCGCGCAGAAGACCGCGCTCGAGAACGTGTTCACGGGCGCACGCAACAGCGCGGGCACGGCGCTCTACGCGGGCTTTCCGTACGATCCGGGCATCGCCGGCGGCGGCTGGGCCGCATGGAAGCAGTCGAATTCGATCACGCTCGACCCGGCCGCGATGGCGTTCACGTTCATGTCGCCGCCGAAAACCGCCGCGGCGCTCGCGAACCTGCCCGGTTTCGCGCTCGGCTTCGACATGGACAACGACGCGCCGGCGATCTTCGCGACCAGCGGCGTGTACACGCAATCCGCGTGGACGTTCATGACGCCGCCCGACGAGACCAACCTGTCCGCGCTGAAGACGCGCGGGGCGAAGCTGCTGGTCTATCACGGCACCGGCGACCCGGTGTTCTCGTTCGACGATACGCGCGACTGGTACTCGCGGGTTGCGCAGGCGAACGGCGGCGATGCGTCGGATTTCGCGCGCTTCTATCCGGTGCCGGGGATGAACCACTGCTCGGGCGGGCCGGCGGCCGACCAGTTCGACCTGCTGACGCCGCTCGTCGCGTGGGTCGAGCAAGGGCAGGCGCCCGGTGCGGTGGTGGCCACCGCGCGCGATGCGACGAACGTGGTGCCGAATGCGGACGTGCCGGCGTCATGGGGTGCGGGGCGTACGCGGCCGCTGTGCCCGTACCCGCAGGTGGCGCGCTACAACGGATCGGGCGACGTGAATTCGGCGGCGAGCTTCAGTTGTCGCTGACGTAGCCGTCGATGGGAGGCGGCCGGCGCATGCATTCGTGCGCCGGTCGCCTCATGTGTGCAACCACTCACTTACTCGGCCGGTTCGACCGGCACCTCGAGCCCGACCTTCACGCGGCTCATGCTCACCAGCGTCTTGAACCGCTTCACGTTGTTGTTCGCGAAGAACAGCTCGCGCGTGAGCGCGTTGTACTGATCCATGTTGCGCACGGCCAGGATCAGCACGAAATCCCATTCCCCCGTCACGTAGTAGCACTGCTGGATCTGCGGGCAGCGCTCGAAGGTGCGCTTCATCGCGTCGAGCTGGTCGATCTGCTCGCTTTCGACCTCGACGTTGACGACGATCGTCAGCGGATGATCGACCTTGTCCGGCGCGACGACAGCGGTATAGCGCTCGATCACGCCTTCGTCCGCGAGACGTTTCAGGCGCCGGTTCACGGCCGCGGTCGACAGGTTGACGCGCGCGCCGAGCTCGCTTTGCGGCGTTTGCGCGTCGCGCTGGATTTCCATCAGCAGCTTGCGATCGAACGCATCGAGTGGAGTGGTCATGATGGCGCGTGAAGCCTCGGAAGAATGAGAAATTTTTGCGTGGCGGCCGCCGATTTGGCGATTTTATTGACCGGTATGCGCAATATTATTTTTCGAACCGGCGGCGCGTGCAACCCGTGCGCGCCGACCCGAACCGACTCACGGAGCGCTGCCCCCATGCTGATCGCCAACCCCCGCGCCTCGCGCACCGCCTATCCCCACGCACTGCGCCGCGTGATGAACATCGCATCGGCCGACGAAAGCGGCGCGTGGTTGTCGCACTGGCCGCTCGTCGGCAACCTGCGCACGCCGCTGCGCGCGCTGCCGGATCTCGCCGCACGGCTGGGCGTCGCGAGCGTCAGCGTGAAGGACGAGTCGTGCCGCTCGCCGCTCGGCAGTTTCAAGGCGCTCGGCGCGCCGATCGCGCTCGTGCGGCTCGTGAAGCGGCTGCGACGCACGCAGGATCTCGATCCGCAAGGGCTCGTCACCGGCCGCTACGCGGCAGAACTGGCCGACCTGACGGTGATCAGCGCGACCGACGGCAATCACGGCCGCGCGCTGGCCGCCGCCGCGCGTGCGATCGGCTGCGGGTGCGTGATCGTGCTGCACGCGAACGTCGACGCGGAGCGCGAACGCGCGATCTCCGCGTACGGCGCGCGGATCGTGCGCATCGAGGGGAACTACGACGAGTCGGTCGTCTGCGCGGCGCAGCTCGCGCAGGCGAACGGCTGGTATGTCGTGTCCGATACGTCGTACGACGGCTACGAAGCGATTCCGCGCGACGTGATGCAAGGCTATGGCGTGATCGCCGCCGAGGCGGCCGCGCAGGCGGCTGAGGACGACGGGCGGCCATTCACGCACGTGCTGCTGCAAGGCGGCGTGGGCGGCCTCGCCGCGGGTGTCGCGAGTTACCTGTGGGAGCGCGACGGCGTGCAGCGGCCGCGTTTCATCGTCGTCGAGCCGCACCAGGCCGACTGCCTGTACCAGAGTGCGCTCGCGGGGCGCGCGTCCAGGGCGACCGGCAGCGTCGATTCCGTGATGGCCGGCCTCGCGTGCGGCGAGGCGTCGCCGCTGGCATGGGACTTCCTCGAGATGTGCATCGACTACTTCATGCTGATCGACGACGAAGACGCGGTGCAGACGATGCGCGGCCTCGCGGCCGGCAGTGAACGCGACGTGCCGCTCGTGGCGGGCGAATCGGGCGCGGCCGGCGTCGCGGGGCTCGAGGTGCTGATGCGCGACCCGGCGCTCGCGCGGCAGGTGGGGCTCGATGCGCATTCGCGCGTGCTGGCGATCAATACGGAAGGCGCGACGGCGCCGTCCGTGTACCGGAACTGCGTCGGCGAAACGGCCGATGCCGTGCTCGCGCGGCAGCGCGCCTGGCTGGACCGCACGGCAGTGGCGGCCTGAACGACATCCCGACCGATCCCGATCGATCCCGATCGACTACGACTGACGAGGCCAACGCGATGGACGCAACCGAAGAAAGCACGCTGCAGGGGCAACTGAAGGCCTGGCGCCGCCACTTGCACCAGCATCCGGAGACGGGTTTCGAAGAGGTGAACACGTCGGACTACGTCGCGCGCATCCTGACGACGCTCGGGCTCGACGTGCATCGCGGGATCGGCGGCACGGGGCTCGTCGCGAACCTGACGGCCGGCACCGGCAAGCGCGCGATCGGCATCCGCGCGGACATGGACGCGCTGAACATCGCCGAGCACGCGCCGGGCCGCGAACATGCATCGCGCACGCCCGGCAAGATGCATGCGTGCGGGCACGACGGCCACATGTCGATGGTGCTCGGCGCTGCGCAGCTGCTGGCCGAGCGCAAGGATTTCGACGGCACCGTGCGTTTCATCTTCCAGCCGGCCGAGGAGCATGGCCGCGGCGCGAAAGCGATGATGGCCGACGGGCTGTTCGAGCGCTTTCCGGTCGACGCGATCTTCGGCGCGCACAACATGCCGGGGATGCGCGCGGGCACGTTCTCGACGCGTGCGGGCGGCATCATGGCGAGCGAGGACAACTTCGTGATCCGAATTGACGGGCGCGGCACGCACGCGGCGCGCCCGCACATGGGCATCGATCCGATCGTGATCGGCGCGCAGGTCGTGCTCGCGCTGCAGACGATCGTGTCGCGCAATCTCGATCCGGGCCAGCAGGCCGTGATCTCGTGCACGGAGTTCATCACCGACGGGCTGCGCAACGTGCTGCCGTCGACGGTGACGATCAAGGGCGATACGCGCAGCTACTCGCGCGACGTGCAGGCGCTGCTGGCCACGCGGATGCGCGAGATCAGCGAAGGAATCTGCCGCACGCACGGCGCGACCTGCGCGTTCGAGTACACGCACGAGTTCGCGCCGACGGTGAATTCGCCGGAATGGGTCGACACGGCCGTGCGGGCTGCGGCGCACGTGGCGGGCGCGGAGAACGTGGATGCGAACGTCCAGCCGATGATGATCTCGGAAGACTTCGGCGCGTTCCTGCAGGCGGTGCCCGGCAACTTCGTCTTCATCGGCAACGGGGAGGCGGCAGGGCGCGGCGGCGTGCCGCTGCATAACGCGGGCTATGACTTCAACGACGAGATCCTGTCGATCGGCGCGCGGTATTTCGCGGAAGTGGCGCGGCGGGCGTTGAAGGCGGCGTAGCGCATCGCTGCATGATGCGGATGCGACGGGAAACGGCTCGCTGTGCGGCGGTCCGTTTCACTGTCAGGCGACACGAGCGACGCCGCAGCCGCAGGCAACACATCGTGGCCGCGCTCGCGCGATGTGTTGCCTACCGCGAATGTCACTGCATCACACCAGTTCGCCCAGACACGCGTCGAACTGCGCGACGAGCCGGTCGACATCATCGGCCGTCGTCTGCGGACACACGAGCATCATGTTGTGGAACGGCGTGATCAGCACGCCGCGATTCAGCAGGTACAGGTGCACGATGTGCTCGAGTTCGCTGTCGAGCTGCGCGCCGGCGATCGTGCCGTTGCGCGGCGGCGTGGGGGCGAACTGGAACTCGGTGCGCGCGCCGATGCGCGTCACGCACCACGGCAGTTCGTGTTTCGCGATCGCCTGCTCGAGCCCCGTCGCCAGCCGCGCGGCGAGTTCGAACATATGCGCATAGGCCGCGTCGGTCGCGACTTCGGCGAGCGTCGCGCGCATCGCATGCATCGCGAGCATGTTCGCGGTGAGTGTCGTACCGATCCCCGAATGGCCGGGCGGCGCGTTCAGCTTCGCCTGCTTCGCGCGTTCCGCGAATTCGGCGCTGAACCCGTACACCGCGCACGGCACGCCGCCCGCGATCGGCTTGCCGACCACCAGCATGTCCGGCTCCAGATCGTGTGCGACCGCATAACCGCCCGGGCCGCTGCTGATCGTGTGCGTCTCGTCGATCACGAGCAGCGTGCCGTAGCGGCGGGTCAGTTCACGGGCCGCCTCCCAGAAGCCCGGATCGGGCAGCACCATCCCGATGTTCGTCATCGCGGGCTCGGCGAGCACGCAGGCGACATCGCCGCCTTTCAGCGCTGCTTCGAGCGCGGCGAGGTCGTTGAATTCGACGACGCGCGTGTTCGCGAGCAGGTCGTACGACTGCCCGAGCAGGCTGTCGCGCTGCACGGGGCGGCCATCGACGAGATCGACGAACACGTCGTCGACCGTGCCGTGATAGCAGCCGTTGAACACCACGATCGTGTTGCGACCGGTGGCCGCGCGCGCCCAGCGCAGCACGAAGCGGTTCGCGTCGCTCGCGCTCAATGCGAACTGCCAGACCGGCAGACGGAAGCGGCGCGCGAGTTCGCGCGACACCCACGCGGCATCCTCGCTCGGCAGCATCGTCGTGTAGCCGCGCGTGGCCTGCTCGATGAGTGCCCGCGCGACGGGTTCGGGCGCATGGCCGAACATCGCACCGGTGTCGCCGAGGCAGAAGTCGGCGTAGCGGTGGCCGTCGACGTCGGTGAAGGTCGCGCCGCGCGCTTCTTTCACGTACAGCGAGAACGGCGTCGACCAGTCCTGCATCCAGTGCAACGGCACGCCGAACAGCAAGTGCTCGGACGCTTCCGCGGACAGGGCGCGGGAGACCGGCATGGCTTCGGTGAATGCGCGGCGCTCGCGATCGAACAGCGCGCGGGCGCGGATGAGGTCGACTCCGTGGCGGGAAGGCAAAGGCAGCTCCTGGGCTGTGAGGATGACGAAGACGATAGCGCGGAGCGCGGGGGGCTGAATAGAGGCGGAATTACCGAGGCGGACGCAGGTGTTCGGACGCGGCGATTCAATGATGCGCACGTTGACATGCGAGCAGCACGACGACCCGGCTCAGGTTTCCATTCGATGCAATTTGATTGAGAGATAGCATAGGTAAATAAAAAACGGAAATCGGCATAAAGGTTTCCATGTATTTGATTCCGGTTTTTCGCAACCTATCGTTGACGCATGTCGTTGCGTGAATATGTCCACATGGCTAGGTGAATATTGCCTTACGGGAGGGTGGCGGCAGGGTGGGCAGGCCGGCGAAAGGGCATTGCCGGCCCCATGCGCGCAATGGCGTAAATGGCATTCCACGGGGATATTGCATTCAAATTTCGAGATACTGGAATATCGAATTTGAATGGAATGGACGGAATGTTTTGTCCGAAGCGAACCGCTAATGGGCGGCGTTCGGATTTCACGAAACGGCCTGAATACGGAATAGAAAAATGAAGATCGGCAAATACATCATCGCGGCGGGCGCATGCATTGCATTCACCGGCATCGCCCAGGCGGGCCCGACGTCGCCGCACGCCGTCGTCAAGACGATCCGGCTGACGGCGCACATTGGCGACAGCCTGTTCGTGTCGACCTCGGGCGGTGCGGCCGCCTATGGCGTGGTCGAGCTGAATGCGACGGACGGCTCGCCGCAGACGTTCGGCGCAACGCTGCCGATCCGCGTCTACACGACGAATCCCGACGTCCGCGTCGCGCTGCTGCAGCCGCTGAGGCTGTCGAACGGCCGCTACGACATGACTGACGCGAAGGTCGTGCTGGCGGACAAGGCCGGCGGCGCGGACATCGCGCACGACGGCGCGCGTACGCTCACCCTGGTCAAGCCCGGCATCAATGGCTACGACGAAACCCGCGACCTGACGATCAGTGCCAATGCGCCGGCTACGCGCGGGGCAGCCGGGGTCAACGGAAGCTACCGGGGCGATCTGGTGCTGATGTTCGAACCGGTCGCGTCGGCGGGGGACGATACGGTACCGGGCGGCAGGGTGGCAGCGGTAGACAAGTAAGGATCTGGCCGGCCGGGGTTGCTGCAATAAAAGTTTTTGCGCATAAACCGACAGCGGCACGACTGGCCGCTGTCGTATTGCATGGAAAGTTAGTGGGCGCTCACACTTGGGCCGTTTCGGTCGGCGTGCGTTCGAGGCCGGTTCATGGTGTGCCGACGTCGCTGCGAATGACGGGAGCGTCGACGCGCGGTGCCGGTGAGTGGGTGCTCGCTTGGCGGTGCCTGGCGCTTCCCGTTCGCAGCAGCGGCACGCTACGCCAGCGTCTTGACCATGTGGTGTTCGTCGTAGAACCGCCCGTCGACGAACATCGAGCGCGGTTCCGTCCCGAACCGCACGAACCCCTGCGACGCATACAGCCGCTCCGCGGTGGCGTTGACCTCGTTCACGCACAGCGTCAGCTGCTTGCAGTCCCATTCCCGCGCCGCGTGCGCGGTCGCGCTCTCGAGCAGTGTTTGCGCGATGCCTCGCCCGCGATACGCGGGATCGACGAACACGCCCCAGATCGTCGCCTTGTGGGCGATCTTCACGCGCGCATCGCGGCGTACGCCCGTGATGCCGACGAGCGTATCGCCGTCGAACGCACCGTACACCGCACGTTCACGGGTCGGCGTGATGCGCGTCGCGAATTCGTCGACCGGCACCTGCGATTCTTCGTCGAGCGTCGGCAGGAAGGAGGTGGGGGCGGTGTCGACCGCACGCAGGCGAACGGTCTGGAAACGGGCGGCGTCGGCCGCATCGAGCAGGCGGGTGGTGATCGTCATCGGGAGCGTTCCGGTTGAAGGTCGTGCATGCCGGCGCGAGCCGCTGGGGCCGCAGGATGCATCGTCCTTATCGTAATAGGAATCCCGGTGTTGCGCGGTGGCGTTCGGCACCGCCGCGTGATCGCATTCAGACCGTCAGACGTCAGATCGCGTCGCGCGGCCGCCTGGCATCGCCGTCGACGCAGCACGCGAGCACCTCGGCATCGGTGTCGCCGAGGCTCAGGTACACGTGCCCGACCGCGCTGTCGAAATACAGGCTGTCGCCGGTGCCAAGCCGGTACGTATGGCCGTTCTCGAAGCGCAGCTCCAGCTCGCCGCTCAGCACGAACACGAACTCCTCGCCGCTGTGCCGGATGTAGTCGGCGAAGTCCGACAGCTTGCGCGCATGAATGCGCCCGCGCACGGGCACCATTCGCTTGCCGGTCAGGTCGTTCGCGAGCATCCCGTACGCGTAGTTCGGCGTGTCGTACACCATCTGCTGGCCGGCCGGCGTGAACGACGGCGTCATCGCGCCGGCGGGCGCCGGGCGGCCGAACATCGTGTCGAAGTCGAGCGCGAGCGCATGCGTGAGCGCCGCGAACTTGTCGTAGGTGAGCGCGATGTCGCCGCGCTCGGCCTTCGAAATCGTCGACACCGCGATACCGGAGCGCTCGGACAGTTGCGCGAGCGTCAGGCCGCGCGACTTGCGCGCGTCGCGCAGCCGCGCGCCGACCGTCTGGTGGTCGAGCTGCGGCGCGGCGTCGGTGGGCGGCGGAACGGGGACGGTGGATTTGGGCATGCGGATACGGGGCGCGGCGTCCGTGACGTGAATACGGGTTTTGTCGTATACGAGAATAAATTTTCTCGTATATGATAATTTTCGTCGAAATCGCCGACGGTGGGCGTGACGGCCACTCTAGCATCGGACGGCGCGAAACTCGCGGAGCCGGTGCGGCCGGCGTGAACGACGCGTATGCGTATCGGCACAGCTCGCCCGTGCGGCGGCTGCCCGACGATTCCGCACACGCCAGCGGCTTTCCCAGCCATTTATTTACCCGGCCGGTCGCGGCCGGCCTTGCGAAGGTGCAAACCATCATGTCCAGTGAAATCCAACGTCTGCAGACGGGCGCACGCATGAGCCAGGTCGTGATCGCGAACGGCTTCGTCCACCTGGCCGGCCAGGTGCCCGATACGGCCGGCGCGCCGATCGCCGTGCAGGCGACCGAAATCCTCACGCGCATCGACGCGCTGCTCGCATTGGCCGGCATCGACAAGACGCGCGTGCTGACGGCCAACATATGGCTCAGCGATGCCGCGCACTTCGACGCGTTCAATGCGGCGTGGGACGCCTGGGTGCCGGCCGGCCACGCGCCGACCCGCGCCTGTGTGCAGGCGTTGCTGATGAAACCCGGTCTCGACGTCGAGATCGCCGTGACCGCGCTCGCCTGACGCCGGCACCGCCCCGCCCGAGGAATTCCCGATGACATTCGACACGCTCGTCCTGGGCGGCGGCATGATCGGCGTGTCCGTTGCCGTGCACCTGCAACAGCGCGGCCTGTCGGTCGCGCTCGTCGACCGCAAGGCGCCCGGCAACGAGACGTCGCTCGGCAACGCCGGGCTGATCCAGCGCGAAGGCGTGTATCCGTATGCGTTTCCGCGCGGCTTCGGCACGCTGCTGAAATACGCGTGCAACCGCTCGCCCGACGTCCGCTATCACGTCGGCGCGCTGCCGAAACTGATTCCGTTCCTGTACCGCTACTGGCGCAATTCCCATCCGGCGCGTCATGCGGAGATCGCGCGCGCGTATGCGCCGCTGATCGAATACTGCGTGACCGAGCATCGCGCGCTGATCGAAGCGTCCGGCGCCGGCGCATTGCTGCGCGAAGGCGGGTGGCTGAAGGTGTTCCGCACGGCCGCGACGCGCGATGCGGAAACGCGCGCCGCCGAGCGCTGGCGCGCCGAATACGGCGTGACCTTCGACGCGCTCGATGCAGCCGCGCTGCGCGACGCCGAGCCGAACCTGAGCCGCGCGCTGGTCGGCGCGCTGCGCTACACGGGCTCCGATTCGATCAGCGATCCGAATGCGCTCGTGACCGCGTATGCGCGCCACTTCGAGCAGCTCGGCGGCCGCATCCTGATCGGCGACGCGCTGACGCTGTCGGCCGCGAACGGCTGGCGCGTCGACACCGCGCAAGGCCCGGTCGACGCGCGCGCGGCGGTCGTCGCGCTCGGGCCGTGGTCGGACCTGCTGTGCGAACGGCTCGGCTACACGCTGCCGCTCGCGGTCAAGCGCGGCTATCACATGCACTACGCGGCGCAGCCGGGCGCGCGGCTGAACGGGCCTGTGCTCGATGCCGACAGCGGCTTCCTGATCACGCCGATGACGCGCGGCATCCGCCTGACGACCGGCGTCGAGCTCGGGCTTTGCGATACGCCGCCGACGCCCACCCAGCTCGCCGCCGTCGAACCGGTCGCGCGCGAGCTGTTTCCGCTCGGCGCGCGCGTCGACGGCGCGCCGTGGCTCGGCCGCCGGCCGTGCACGCCCGACATGCTGCCCGTCATTGGCGCGGCGCCGCGCCACCGCGATCTGTGGTTCGCGTTCGGGCATGCGCATCACGGCTTCACGCTCGGCCCCGTGACCGGCCGGCTGATCGCCGACCTGATGACCGGCACGCAGCCGTTCGTCGACCCGACGCCGTTTCGCGTCGAACGCTTTCTGCACGGCCGCTGAACCGGCGACCGTGCGCTGCAGCAGGGCGGCCGGCACACGACGCCGGCCGCTCCATCCAGCGGTAGGCCAACCCGGCTCGCCGCGACGATCAACGACTGGAGACAACATGCAACAGCACACGATGCGGCGCGAACTCGGCGCGCGCCAGATCTCGTTCATGGCCCTCGGCATGGCCATCGGCGTCGGCCTGTTCCTCGGCTCGGCGTCCGCGATCAAGGCGGCCGGGCCCGGCGCGCTCGTCGCCTACCTGATCGGCGGCGCGATGATTTTCCTGATCATGCGCGCGCTCGGCGAGATGGCCGTGCACCGGCCGGTGTCCGGCTCGTTCGGTGCGTGTGCGTTCGAATACGTCGGGCCGTTCGCCGGCTACGTGGTCGGCTGGAGCTACTGGCTGCTGATGGTCGGCGTCGGCGTCGCGGAGACGACCGCCATCGGCATCTACATGGGTTTCTGGTTTCCGGACGTGCGCAGTGGCTGTGGGTCGTAGCGGCGATCGCCGCGATCTCGGCGTTCAACCTGCTCAACGTGAAGGTGTACGGCGAACTGGAGTTCTGGTTCGCGATCGTGAAGGTCGTGACGATCGTGCTGATGATCGCGGGCGGCGCGCTGATCGTGTTCACCGGGATCGGCCATGGCGGCGAGCCCGTCGGCCTGTCGAACCTGTGGCGCCACGGCGGCGTGTTTCCGCACGGCGTGCTCGGGGTCGTGAGCGCGCTGCCGATCGTCGCGTATTCGTTCGCGGGCGTCGAGATGATCGGCCTTACCGCCGGCGAGGCGCGCGAGCCGCAGAAGATGATCCCGCGCGCGATCAACTCGGTGCTGTGGCGCATCCTGATCTTCTACGTCGGCGCGCTGTTCATCATCATGGCGCTGTATCCGTGGCACGAGCTCGGCGAGCATGGCAGCCCGTTCGTGACGACGTTCGAATCGCTCGGGCTGAGGCAGGCGGCCGGCATCGTCAACTTCGTGGTCGTGACGGCTGCGTTGTCGAGCTTCAACTGCATCGTGTTCAGCGGCGCGCGGATGCTGTCGAGCATGGCCGGCAACGGCCTCGCGCCCGCGTCGTTCGCGGCGCTGAGCGCAAGCGGATCGCCGTCGCGCGCGGTGCGGGCGACCGTGCTGTTCATGTCGGTCGGCGTGGTGCTGAACTATGTGATTCCGGCGCGCGTGTTCGGCTGGCTGATGTCGTTCCTGTCGTTCGACGTGACCGTGATCTGGGCGATGATCGTGCTGACCCACATGCGGTTCCGGCGCGCGCTGGCCGCGCGCGGCGAGACGGTGGCGTTCCGCTTGCCGTACGCGTCGGTCACGTCGTGGATCTGCCTCGTGTTCGTCGCGTTCGTGTTCGTGATGCTCGGCGTCGACCCGACGACGCGCGGGTCGCTGTACGCCGGCGCGGCGGTGATGGCGCTGATGGCGATCATCTACCGGCGTTCGCGGCACCTGCAGGCGGCTGCGCGGTCGACGCGTGTCGGGCTCGGCGTCGAGCGCGTTTGATGGCGATGCGCTGAGTCGCGGCTGTGGGTGCGGGGGAGTGGCCGTGCGATGGCGCGCGTTGAAGACGGGTGCAAAGGCGCCGCGGCAGTGTCGGCGGCGCGTCATGCGCGCCGCGCGGGCACGAAGAATGAGGGTGACGTGAAGCAGGCGCGCCGTCGCGCCGAACCGGTGCCCGACGTCGAACGCGCGACGATGCGCCCGATCAGCTCAGGCGCACCGCAAGCGAATCAGTAACGCGCCAATTGATTGCCGTTGATCTGCACGCGATCGCCCGGACGCAGGTTGCCCGGCGACTGCACGTCGAACGAGCGCATCGTGCCGTCGCTGACCTGCACGTCGATCCGGTAGCTGCTCGGGCCTTGCGCGGCGCCCATCTGCTGGCCGATCTGGTTGCCGGCCACCGCACCGCCGAGCGCACCGATCACGGTGGCCGCATCGCGGCCGTGACCGCGGCCGAACTGGTTGCCGACCAGGCCGCCGACCAGCGCACCGACGACGGTGCCGGCGACGCCCGACGGGCCGACCGAGCCGTTGACCGGCTGGATGTTCGAGACCGTGCCGTATTGCGTGCCGTAGCCGTTGCCGTACTGCTGCTGATTGCCGTACTGGTCATACGGCTGCGACCCGTATTGCTGCGGGTTGCCGTACTGATCGTACGGCTGCGGCGCCTGGTTCGGATACGGCTGTTGCTGCTGCACGTAGCCCGGTTGCGAATACGCGGGCTGCGCGTAGCCGGGCGCCGCGTATTGCTGCTGTTGCGGATACCCCGGCTGCGCGCCGTAGTAACCCGGCGCGACGCAGGCGGTCAGCGGAAGCGCCGCGACGGCGACGAGCGAGGCGAACAGAACGGTCTTCGTGGAAGGCATGTGCATCATGATGATTCCTGCATCGGCAACGGGTTCGCCGACGAATGCCGGAACGGGTGGCGAACTCGGCGTGAGTATAAGGAATGGCCGGAGGCGCGTCCGGTGCGGCCGGGTAACAACGTGTAAAGTCTGTTGCCGCGTAAATCGCCTCGCCGGCGGGGCGCGGCAGCGACGCCCGGCAAGGGCGCGACGCGGCTTCCCGACGCCCGCCTTCCGGCGATGCCGATGCCGCGCGGTCGTCGGTTTTTCCGTCACATTTCCCGCGATCCCGCCCCATCGCCGTGCCGGGCCCGGCGGCCGCGCGCGCCGCGCATCGCGAAATCGAATGCGCGGCATCGCGACATTTAATTGGCCTCGGGCGACGGCGTCCGATATCGTGGCCGGATTCCCTGCCAACGGTCGCGCCGTGCCGGCTGCAGTGCCTTCCCCTGTCCGCGCCGGTGACGTGCCGCGACCGCCCCACATTCCGAGCCATGACCGATCGTCTCTTCATCAACGCCGTCGACACCGGCGGCCAGCCCATCCAACTCGTCGTCCGTGACGGCCGCTTTGCCGCGATCGGCGCCGCTTGCGCCGCCGCGCCCGGCGCGAAAACGATCGACCTCGACGGCCGCGTCGTGCTGCCCGGCTTCGTCGACGGCCACATCCACCTCGACAAGAGCTTCGTCGGCGATCGCTGGGTGCCGCACGAACCGGTCGGCACGCTGCGCGAGCGGCTCGCGGTCGAGAAGCGCCAGCTCGCGGCCGCGCCGCCGATCGTCGAGCGCGCGAATGCGCTGATCGCGCAGGCCGCCGCCTTCGGCACGGTCGCGATGCGCAGCCACGTCGACGTCGATGCGACCACCGGCCTGTCGAACCTGCAGGCCGTGATGGCCGCGCGCGAGCAATGGCGCGGCATCGTCGATATCGAACTCGTCGCGTTCCCGCAGGCCGGCGTCGTCACGTGTCCCGGCACCGCCGAGATTCTCGATGCAGCCGTGCGCGAAGGCGCGGACGTGGTCGGCGGGATCGACCCGACGACGCTCGACGGCGATGCGGACGGCCAGCTCGACATCGTGTTCGGCATCGCTGAGAAGCGGGGCGCGAAGATCGACATCCACCTGCACGAGCCCGGTGAAACGGGCATCGCGCAGTTGCTGCGGATCGCGGCGCGCACGCGTGCGGCGGGGCTCGGCGGCCGCGTGAACGTGAGCCATGCGTACGCGCTCGGCCAGGTGAGCGATGACGACGTGCAGCGCACCGCGGCGGCACTGGCCGACGCCGGCGTGTCGATCCTGACGAATGCGCCGGGCGACTGCGCGTTTCCTCCGGTGCAAGCGCTGCGCGACGCGGGCGTGCACGTGTTCGCGGGCAACGACAACATCCGTGACGCCTGGTGGCCGTACGGCAACGGCGACATGCTGCAGCGCGCGATGATGGTCGGCTACCGGTCGGGTTTCTACACCGACGAAGCGCTCGGCATCGCGCTGGACATGGCGACGCACGCCGGCGCACGCGCAATCGGAAAGGACAACTATGGAATCGCAGTCGGCTGCGATGCGACGTTCGTCGCGGTGCGCGCGCCGAATGCGGCGGCGGCCGTCGCGGGCGTGCCGGCCGAGCGCTGGGTGTTCCGTCGCGGCGAAAGCGACACCGGCGCACCGTTCGCTCCCGCGCTGCGCTTCACGCGCTGACCGACCTGACCGGCGGCATGGCATGCGCCGTGCCACCTTCGCACTGACCGCACTGACCGCACTGACCGACCTCACCGGAACCGACATGACGAACCTGCTGATCCGCAACGTCCGCCCGAACGCCGATGCCGCGCTCGACATCCTGATCGAAGGCGATCGCATCGTGCGCGTCGGCCCGTCGCTCGACGCGCCCGCCGGCTGCGCGATCGAGGACGGTGCGGGCGCGCTCGCGCTGCCCGGCCTCGTCGAAGGCCACACGCACCTCGACAAGACGCACTGGGGGATGCCGTGGTATCGCAACCAGGTCGGGCCGCGCCTCGTCGACCGGATCGAGAACGAGCGCCACTATCGCGCGACGAGCGGCCATGACGCCGGCGCCGCGTCGCTCGCGCTGGCGCGTGCGTTCCTCGCGGCCGGCACGACGCGCATCCGCACGCACGTCGACATCGATACCGAAGCCGGGCTGCGGCATCTGCACGGCGTGCTCGCGACGCGCGAGACGCTGCGCGGGGAAGTCGAGATCCAGATTGTCGCGTTTCCGCAATCGGGCGTGCTCAAGCGGCCGGGCACCGCTGCGCTGCTGTCCGAAGCGCTGGCCGCCGGGGCCGATCTGCTCGGCGGGCTCGACCCGTGCGCGATCGAAGGCGATCCGGTCGAGGCGGTGGACGTGCTGTTCGCGATCGCCGAGCGCCACGGCCGCGGGCTCGACCTTCATCTGCACGAACGCGGATCGATGGGCGCGTACTCGCTCGACCTGATCCTGCAGCGCACGGCTACGCACGGCATGCAGGGCAAGGTGACGATCAGCCACGGGTTCTGTCTCGGCGATATCGCCGACCGCGAGCGCGATGCGCTGCTCGCGCGGATGGCCGAACTCGGCGTCGGGCTCGTCACGACCGCGCCCGCGGCGGTGCCCGTTCCGCCGGTGGCCGCGTGTCGCGCGGCGGGCGTGACGGTCATCGGCGGCAACGACGGCGTGCGCGATACGTGGACGCCGTATGGGTCGCCCGACATGCTCGAACGCGCGATGCTGATCGGCATGCGCAACGATTTCCGCCGCGACGATGCGCTCGAGGTCGCGCTCGACTGCGTGACGCACGGCGCGGCGCGCGGTTGCGGTTTCGACGGTTACGGGCTGCAGCCGGGCAGCCGCGCGGACGTCGTGCTGGTCGACGCGCTGACGTTCGCCGAGGCCGTCGTTGCGCGGCCGGTGCGGCGGCTCGTCGTGTCGTCGGGGAAGATCGTCGCGCGCAACGGCGCGCTGGTCTGAGTGAAGCGTGAGCGCAGCGTCGCCCCGGTATGATCGGGTTTTCAGCGGGATTTCCCGGGAGACGACGATGCGACGCACGACAGCGGCACGGGCCGCACGATGGATGGCGGCGGCCCTGTTCGCCGTGACCACCGCGCACGCGGTGGCGGCCGGGTCAACGGACGCGCAGCAGGAAGCCAACCGGCGGACGGTGCTCGCGTTCTACGAAAAAGGCTTGAACGAGAAGGATGCCGACGCCGCGCTCGCGTACGTCGGCGATCGCTACGTGCAGCACAACCCGAACGCGGCCGACGGCCGCGACGGCTTCCGCAAGTTCGTTGCGTTCCTGCGCGACAAGTATCCGCAGTCGCACAGCGAGATCAAGCGCTCGTTCGTCGACGGCGACTACGTGATCCTGCACGTGCATGCGGTGCGCGAACCCGGCACGCGCGGCAGCGCGATCATGGACATCTTCAAGCTCGAGAACGGCAAGATCGTCGAGCATTGGGACGTCAATCAACCCGTACCCGAGCAGACCGCGAACGGGAACACGATGTTCTGACGGGGGGCGGGCGCGCGGGCGTGTCGACGTGCCCGCGGTCTCGTTGCATCGGCCGTGCCGCGGCGTCCTTCATATTGCCGCCGCATCCCGCCTGCTCGCTACTCCTCCAACTCCAGCATCGTCGCCAGCGCCTTCGTCAGTTCGCTGACCATCGGGTCGGCCGTCGGCCGATGCAGGATCGCGATGTCCATGTGCTCGATCGGCGCGAAACCCTGCTTCGCGGTCAGCACGACGTGCTCGTCCGTCACCACGCGCGCGGGCAGCACGCTGATGCCGAGCCCGTCCGCGACGGCAGCCTGGATGCCGCTCAGGCTCGACGTCGTGAAGCTGATCCGCCAGCGGCGGCCGCGCTCCTCGATCGCCTTGATCATGTCGTCGCGATAGAGCCCGCGCGGCGGGAAGACGACGATCGGCACCGGGTCGAGATCGATCGTCGGATGCTTCGCGCTGTCGATCCAGCGCAGCTTCTCGGGCCAGCGCACGACGGCCTCGCGGCTGTCGCGCCGCTGCTTGATCAGCACGAGATCGAGCTCGCCGCGGTCGTATGCCGCGCTGATGTCCCGGCTCAGCCCGCACGTCACTTCGAGCTTCACCTGCGGATGCGCGCGCTTGAACGCCGCGAGCGCATGCGTCGTGCGGCCTGCCGCGAAATCGTCGGGCACGCCGAGCCGGATCGTCAGCGCGACCGTGGCGCCCGACAGCGCTTCGAGCATCTCGTCGTTTAGCGCGATCATGCGCCGCGCATAGCTGAGCACCGTCACGCCCGCGTCGGTCGGCCGCACGTCGCGCGTGCCGCGGTCGAGCAGGCGGTGCCCGGCGATTTCCTCGAGCCGGCGCACCTTCTGGCTGACCGTCGACTGCGTCGAATGCAGGCGCGCGGACGCCGTCGTGAAGCTGCCGCAGTCGGCGACCATCACGAGCGCGCGCAGCAGGTCGAGGTCGAACAGGGGTCTATTCATTTATGCACTTCTGCGGATTCGAACATTTCATTTCCAAATGCGTTCGACGACTTTTAACATGGCCGGACGCCACGGGCAATCGCGGTTTCGCCGGACGCGGCGTGGCGTCGCGCGGTGCCAGGGTGGTGCGTGACGCATTGCAGCGGCCGCGTATCGGCGTGTGCGACACGCAAGGAGGAAACGGGATGTTGTTCAAACGGATCGCGATCATCGCCTCGTTTGCGTTGACCACGCTTACGTCGGCGGTGGCCGCCGCCGACGGCGGCGCGCTCGAAGGTCGGCTGCGCCGCGCGGCCGATCGCGGCGATGCGGGCGAAGTGCGCACGCTGCTCGAGCGCGGCGCGCAGATCGATTCACGCGACGAGCAGGGCCGCACGGCGCTTCTGATCGCGACGCACGGCAATCATGTCGATGCGGCGCGCGTGCTGATCGACGCGGGCGCGGACATCAACGCGAAGGATGCGAGCCAGGACAGCCCGTACCTGTATGCCGGTGCGCGCGGCCATCTCGACATCCTGCGGATGACGCTCGCGCATGGCGCCGACCTGCGCAGCACGAACCGCTATCGCGGCACCGCGCTGATTCCGGCGGCGGAGCGCGGGCATGTCGATACGGTGCGCACGTTGATCGATGCGGGCGTGGATGTCGACCACGTGAACCGGCTCGGCTGGACCGCGCTGCTGGAGGCGATCATGCTCGGCGACGGCAGCGAGCGTTATGTGCGGATCGTTCAACTGCTCGTGGACGGGCACGCGAACGTCAATCTGGCCGATTCCAGCGGCGAGACGCCGCTGCAGCATGCGCGCAGCCGAGGGTATGCGCGGATCGAGCGGATTCTGGTGGCGGCGGGAGGGCGGTAGGTATCAGTGGAGGGTACGATTTGCGCGTGAGTACGCCGTTGGTACTCGGTCGATCCACCGCAGCCGAGGCGACAATCCTATTCGCTTTCATGCGAGCTTTGTATGCAACACACGTCAATTGGACGAGTCTGATTTTTATTGTTTCGTAGTGTTTAAGAAACGTTTGTCGTTTTGTAACGCTTTGCTTTAGGCGCCTCGGGTTATGGTTCGTCGGTCGAATTCAGACCAGCAGAAGAACGATGAACAAAGAGACCTATCGTCTGGTGTATTCCAGGCTCCGGGGGATGGTGGTGGCGGTTGCAGAAACCGCGACTGCTACGGGGAAATCAGCCGATGGTGAGACTCGTGCTCTTCGCGTGTTGCGCAGCGCGTCGATTGTGGCCGCCGCCACCGCGCTGGGCGTCAAGCCTGCAATCGCACCGGCGCAAATCGTGCCGACACCGGGTGCGCCGACACACGTCATCCAGACGCCGAACGGCTTGCCGCAAGTCAACATCGCCGCACCAAGCGGCGCGGGTGTATCGATCAACAACTACAATCAATTCGACGTCCAACGCAACGGCGCGCTGCTGAACAACTCGCCGACGATGGTCCCGACGCAGCAAGCGGGGATGATCAACGGCAACCCGAACTTCGGGCCCGGACAGTCGGCACGCATCATCGTCAATCAGGTCAACAGCACGGCTGCAAGCCAGATTCGCGGCTACGTGGAGGTCGCAGGCAATCGCGCGGAAGTCGTGCTCGCGAACCCCGCCGGCATCGTGGTGGACGGCGGCGGCTTCATCAACACCAGCCGCGCCACATTGACGACTGGCCAACCGTACTACGGCGCTGACGGCTCGCTTGCGGGCTATCAGGTCAACCGTGGACTGATCACGGTCCAGGGCGCGGGCCTGAACGCGTCGAACGTCGACCAGGTGGATCTTATCTCCCGTGCCGTACAGGCCAATGCAGCGATCTATGCAAAGAACCTGAACGTGATCGCCGGTTCGAATCGGGTCGACCACCATGCACTCGCGGCCACGCCGATTCAAGGCGACGGCGCCGCGCTGGGCGTGGCAATTGACGTCAGTCAACTGGGCGGCATGTATGCCGAGCGCATCCTGCTGGTTTCGAATGAGCACGGTGTTGGGGTTGCCAATGCCGGAACAATCGCCGCGCAGTCGGGCAACCTGACGCTGCAGTCGAATGGCCGGCTCGTGCTGACCGGCAAGACGAGCGCCGCCGGCAATCTCGCGATCACGGCGCAAGACGGCATCCAGAACAGCGGCACAACGTACGGGCAGCAGAACGTCTCGGTGTCGACGGCCGGTACGCTGTCGAATAGCGGCGCATTGGCGGCGCAGCAGGCGCTGAACGTTTCGGCCGGCAGCGTTGCGTCGACCGGCTCGCTTGGCGCCGGTGTCAATGCGGATGGCGCGGTCAGCAGCAATAGCGACCTGACCGTCACCACTGCCGGCCAGTTGACGACGACCGGCCAGAACGTCGCGGGCGGCAACGTCACGTTGACGGGCAGCGGTATCGATCTGTCGGGCTCGAAGACGGCTGCGAACGCAAACGTTTCGCTGCTCGCGCAGGCGGGCGACCTCAACCTGACAAACGCGGCGACCAGCGCGCAACGCGCGATCGAAGCGCGTGCCGCGGGCACGCTCGTCAACGACCACGGCACGCTGTCGAGCCAGGCCGGCACGACGCTCGAAGCAGGCGCCCTGTCGAACCGGGGCGGACAGGTCTCCGCAGTCGGCCCGCTTGCAATCAATACGTCAGGACAGGTCGCGAACCAGGACGGGACGCTCGTGACCGACGGCGCCCTGACGCTGAATGCAGGTGATATCGAGAACGTCGCCGGCACGATGCAGAGCGGCGGCGCCTTGTCGGTGTCGGGTACATCGCTCGACAACTCGGCGGGTCGGATCGTGTCACTCAATGGCGACGGCCTGTCGTTGTCCACGACCGGCCAGCTGACGAATGCCGGGGGTACGACGGCGACCGGTGCGCAAGGCGGCGTGATCGGCGGCAACGGCGACGTGACCGTGAAGGCCGGCGCTGTCGTCAACCGCGGCAGCCTGACGGCACAGCAGGCGCTGAAAGTCACGACGGCCCTGCTCGACAACCGCGACGGCGCGATGGCAGCGGACCGGCTGAACGTAACGGCCACGGACCTGCACAATGCACGCGGCACGCTCACGCAGTATGGTAATCAGGACACGACGCTCGACGTCAGCGGCACGCTCGACAACGCGAGCGGCACGATCCAGACCAACGGCACGAACCTGACGCTCGCGCCGGCGATGCTGAACAACGCAAGTGGCACGATCATTCACGCTGGTACGGGCGCATTGATCCTGATGCCCGGCCTCGGGTCGGGGCTGCTGACGAACGCGGGCGGCTCAATCGTGAGCCGCGGGTCGGTCGGGTTGTCGGCGGGCACCTTCGACAACATCGGCGGCATGCTGGCTGCGCTCGGTTCGGTCTCGGCGAGCGTTGGCGGTGAACTGAACAATGCGGGCGGCTCGGTCGCGGCAAACGGTGACGTGTCGCTCGACGCTGGCACTGTGACCAACACCCAAGGCGGGCAGCTCGGCGGCGCGAACGTGCAGCTTCGCACGGACAGCTTGGCCAATGACGTCGGTCGAATCAGCGCCGATGGCGACGTCGATATCACGACGACCGGAGCGGTATCCAATGCGGGCGGCCAAATCGGCGCGACGCGAAATCTTTCCGTCAACGCGAGCTCGCTCTACGGCGGTGGTGCGTACAGCGCGGCGAACGACCTGGCGCTGTACCTGAAAGGAGACTTTACGAACACGTCGGACTACCAGTTCAACGCCGGTCGCAATCTGGCGTTTACGCTGCCGGGTACGTTCAACAACGTCGGCGGCCTGATGAGCGTGAACGACCTGAGCATCGACGCCGGCGACATCGCCAACAGCGGCGCGATGGCGGCCGGCGGCCTGCTGCGCACGCAGTCGAACGCGCTGATCAACACCGGCACACTGGTGGGCGGCAGCGTATCGCTGGCCGCAGCGTCGACGATCGAGAACCTCGGCCCGACCGCGCTGATCGGTGCGTCGGACAGCGACGGACTGCTCGAGCTGCTCGCGCAGAACATCGAGAACCGCGACGATACGACCGCGACCGATACTCCGGCGCTGACCGCGATCTACGGCCTGGGTCGCGTGGTGCTGGCAGGCGGCAAGGATGCGGCCGGCCACTACGCGAAGGCTGCGCGTATCCTGAACCAGTCGGGGTTGATCCAATCGGACGGCGACACGGCACTGCATGCCGGTCTCGTGACGAACACGCGTCGCGAGATGCAGACGGCGTGGACCTCGCAGGTTGATGCTGCGCTGCTCGAGAGTCTGGGCATCAGCCTTTCCGGCCGCACGGGTCAAGTCGGGGTGAAGGATCCCGACAGCATCGGCGGTGTCTACGTCGAACCGCCGCACGGTGGCGAGTACAACAGCACGTACCAGTACACGACCTATACGGGCACGCCGCTGGCGAACCTGATCTCGAAGATCACCCCGGAAGCCCAGATTGTGGTGGGCGGCAACCTGGATGCTTCGTCAGTCGACATGTTCCAGAACTACTGGAGCCGGGTGACGGCAGCCGGTGACATCGCGATGCCCGGCACGCTCGATCAGGACAGCTGGAAGGGGCAGCTTGCGCCCCAGATCAAGGTGACCTACACCGGCAAGTACTGGTACCGCAACTACGACGGCACCAAGTTCTGGAGCTATTCGTTCTGCGATACGCCGGGCTGCAACGCGCCGTCGGACCTGCGCGAGTACGCGCTGCCGGGCTACGAATCGAGCTTCGTCGCAAACGGTACGCTCTCCGGCACGGGCGTGAGCATCGACAACCCGGCCGGCAATGCGGGGACTCCATCGATCGGGCTGCCGCCGGGCGTTGACGTGAGCGCCGTCGGTGGCGGCATCGACCGGGTAATCGCTAGTGCGACGGCAGTCGACGTGCTGACGAACCTGACGATTCCGCAGGGCGGCCTGTTCCACCCGAACCCGGTGCCGAACGCGAACTACCTGATCGAAACGAATCCGGCATTCACGAACACGCGCTCGTTCATGTCGAGCGACTACTACCTGCAGCAGCTCGGGCTGAACCCGGACCAGACGGAGAAGCGTCTGGGCGACGGATTTTATGAGCAATGGCTGGTGCGCAATCAGCTCACCTCCCTGACCGGCAAGGCGGTGCTGGGGCCGTACACGGACATCGAATCGATGTACCGGGCGCTGTTGTCGTCCGGTGCCGATCTGGCGAAGTCGCTCAATCTGCCGCTCGGGATCGGTCTGGCAGCCGAACAGGTCGCACAGCTCACGAGCAACGTGGTGCTGCTGGAGACGCGCGTCGTCGACGGCCAGTCCGTGCTGGTGCCCGTGGTGTATCTGGCCAAGGCAAGCCAGCAAGACATGAACGGCCCGCTGATCGCCGGCGGCGATATCGATCTGAAGGAGGTGCAGTCGTTCTCGAACAGCGGCACGATCCGCGCAGCGGACAGCCTGTCGATCGGTGGCCAGCGCCTCGACAACCGCTTCGGCGCGCTGCAAAGCGGCGGCCAGATGACGCTGGCGACGACCGGCACGGTCGACCTGACCTCGGCGAGCGTGAAGGCCGGGAGCCTGGCGCTGGTGGCCGGCGGCGACCTGATCCTCGATACCGCGACGCAGACGCGAAGCCAGGCGAACGCCGACGGCGCGACGCGTGTCTCGACGATGCTCGGGCCGCAAGCGAGCATCGACGTCGCCGGCGACGCGGCGATCGTGACCGGCGGCAACTTCCAGCAGAACGCCGGCAATCTGAGCATCGGCGGCGATCTCGGGATGCAGGTCGGTGGCGACTGGACGCTCGGCGCGCAGCAGGTCGGCGAGCATAAGGTGGTCGAGCGGGCGAATGGCGTATCGGACACGGACATCAACCGAAGCGTCGGCAGTTCGGTCAAGGTCGGCGGTGTCTCCGGCATCGCGATCGGCAACGACCTGACGGCGCACGGTGCACAGATTGAACTGGGTGGCGGTGGCGCCGTCGTGGCCGGCGGCACCGTGACGCTGGGTGCTGCGAGCGCGACGTCGACCGTGAACAGTAACAGCTCGGGCGGCGGCGGTGGCCGCAGCTATGCGGAGACGCTGCATACATCGGATCAGGCCTTGACCGGCACGACGCTGACCGGTGGCGACAGCGTGGCGATCGTGGCCGGCAAGGACCTGAACGTGATCGGCAGCGCGATCAGCCTGGACAAGGGCAATGCGACGCTGGCGGCAGCCGGCGACGTGAACATCGGCGCGGCAACCGAGACGCACGAACTGAATGCACACGAAAGGCACAGCCGCAGCGGCGTGGTGAGCGGCACGAAGGTCGCGAGCGGGATCGACCAGACGATGACGCTGAACCAGGGCAGCCTGGTGTCGGCGGATGGCGTGACGATCGCGAGTGGCAAGGATCTGAATATCCAGGGCAGCACGGTCGTCGGCACGAACGACGTCACACTGAGCGCGGCGCGCAATGTGACGGTTACGACGACGCAGGATACCCTGGAGTCGTCGAGCTACTACCAGAAGAAGGAAACCGGACTGATGTCAGGCGGCGGCCTGTCGGTATCGGTGGGTAGCAGTTCGCTGAAGACGACCAGCCAGACGAGCGAGGTGTCGAACAATGGCAGCACGATCGGTTCGTTGAACGGCAATCTGAGCATCACCGCCGGGAATGACCTGCACGTGACGGGCAGCGACCTGATTGCCGCGCAAGACATCAGCGGCACGGGCGCGAACGTGACGATCGATACGGCGCAGGACACCGGTCATCGTCGCGAGACGCAGGAAGTGTCGAAAAGCGGGCTGACGCTGGCGCTGAAGGCGCCGGTGATCGACGCGGTGTCGAACGTGGTGGATCAGTCGCGCGCGGCCAGCAAGAGTCAGGACGGTCGAGCAGCAGCGCTGCACGGGATGGCGGCCGCCAGCGGCGCGATCGATGCAGTCGGCGCAGGCGCGGCCGCGCTGGCCGGAGGTGCGACGCCCGAATTCAAGGTCGAGGTCAGCGTCGGCAGCAGCCATAGCAAGAGCGCGTTCACCGAGGACAGCGCGACGAATCGCGGCTCGAGCGTGAACGCGGGCGGAACGGTGGCATTTGCGGCGACGGGCAATGGGCAACCGGGTAGCGGCAACGTGACGATCGCCGGTTCCGACGTGAACGCGAACGACGTGATTCTGGCGGCGAAGAACCAGGTCAACCTCGTCAATACAACGGATACCGATTCCACGCGCAGCACGAACGAGTCGAAGAGCGCGAGCGTGGGCGTGTCGGTGGGCACGGGGGGCTTTGGCGTATCGGCGGCGATGTCGAAGGCCAACGGCGACGGCAACAGCGATCTGGCCACGCAGAACAACAGTCATGTGAATGCCGCGAATACGGTCACGATCATATCGGGCGGCGACACGAACATCATCGGCTCGAACGTGAGCGGCAATCAGGTGAATGCCGACGTGGGCGGGAACCTGAACATTGCGAGCGTGCAGGACACGTTGTCGAGCGCGGCGCATCAGTCGAGCTCGGGCGGTGGCTTCAGCGTCAGCCAGGGCGGCGCCAGCGCGAACTTCAGTCAGAGCAAGGGCAACGCGACGGGCAGCTACGCGGGCGTGAATGAACAGGCCGGGATTCAGGCGGGCGATGGCGGCTTCAACATCAACGTCGCGGGCAATACTGACCTGAAAGGGGGGGTGATCGCAAGCGATGCTGACGCGTCGAAGAATGCGCTGACGACGGGGTCCCTCTCCTTCTCGGATATCCAGAATCAGTCGAGCTACGATGCGAAGTCGAGCGGCTTCAGCGCCGGCGCGACGACGGGTGACGGCGGGATGAACTACAGCACGCATGGCAGCGGATCGGGCAAGAATGCCGGTGGTGCGTCGCCGATGCTTGGCCAGCACGAGAGCGGCAACGACAGCGCGACGACGCAGAGCGGCGTGAGCGCGGGAACCGTCACGATCACTGACTCGGCGAACCAGAAGCAGGATCTGGCGAGCTTGAATCGTGACACGACCGACACGAACGGTACGGTGGCCAAACTGCCAGACATGCAGAACCTGTTAGACAAGCAGGCGGACATGATGGCGGCAGCCAGCGCGGCGGGCGAAGCAGTGTCGCGGCGGATCGGCGACTACGCGGACAAGATGATGGAGGCAGCGAAAGCCAACGGTGATCGGGCTGGCGTCGATGCGTGGAAGGAAGGCGGAGCGAATCGCGCGCTGATGCAGGGCGCGGGCGCGGCACTGGTGACGGGGCTGGCCGGCGGAAACGCTGTGGGTGGTGCCGCTGGCGCGGCGGTCGCGTCGATCGCTGCAGGTAGGCTGAACGACCTGAGCAGAGCGATCGAGGGCAGCGATCCGACCGGTAACGCCGATATGAACAAGGCGCTGGGCAATATCGTGGCGAACATGATCGCGACGGGGGCGGGTGGGGTTGTGGGCGGTGAATCCGGTGCGTTCTCCGGGTACAACGTCGACCGGTTTAATCGGCAGCTCCATCCCGACGAATCGAAATGGATCAAGGACAATGCAGCCCAATACGCTGCCCAGAAAGGGATTTCGGTTGATCAGGCAATCAGTGACTTGACTGCGCAAGGGAAACGCTGATTTATTCGGCTCGGCGGTCATCGCAGACGTAGCCGAGGACGTTTAGAAGACAGCTCACGGAACGGACCCACGACGATGAAGAGGCAGATCGGCTTCGCGGAAGCGGAAATTGCAGGCAAGAAGCGAGTGACGAGGCGCCAACGCTTCCTGGAAGAGATGGAGAAGGTCGTTCCGTGGCAGCGCTTGCTGTCGGCCATCGAACCGCACTATCCGAAGGGCACGCGAGGTCGCCCGCCGATTGGCCTTGAGCGGATGCTGCGAATCTACTTCGTGCAACAGTGGTACGGACTGTCGGACGAAGGACTGGAAGACGCGCTGTATGACAGCATCACGCTGCGAGCCTTCGCCGGCATCGATCTGGCGATCGAGAACGTGCCTGATGCAACCACGCTGTTGAAGTTCCGGCGCCTGCTGATCGAACACGAACTGACACGGAAGTTGTTCGACGAGATTGGCATCTCGCTGTGCGAGCGTGGGCTGATGATGAAGGAAGGCACGCTGGTTGACGCGACGATCATTGAAGCGCCGCCGTCGACCAAGAATGCCGGGAAGAGCCGTGACCCGGAAATGCATCAAACGAAGAAGGGCAACGAATGGCACTTTGGCATGAAAGCCCACATTGGCGTCGACGCCGACTCGGGCCTGATTCACAGTGTGGTTGGCACGGCGGCCAACGTGTCGGATGTATCGCAAGCTCATGCCCTGCTGCACGGGCATGAAGAGCAGGTGTTCGCCGACGCGGGCTACATTGGCGTCGACAAGCGCGAGGAAATGGCGGGCAAGGCCGTGAAGTGGCACGTCGCTGCCAGGCGGGGAAAGATCAAGGCGATGCAAGAAGGAGCGCTGAAGGACCTGGTGATCGCGCTCGAGCGAACCAAGGCGCAGATCCGTTCGCGGGTTGAGCATCCGTTTCATATCGTCAAGAATCTGTTTCAGCATCGCAAGACCCGATACAAGGGCTTGGCCAAGAACACCGCGCAACTGTTCAGCCTGTTCGCTCTGGCGAATCTGGTGATTGCGCGAAATCTGTTGCGATCGGTCCATGGGAGCAGTCCGTCATGCGTATGAAAAATGCGAGCAGGGGAGGCTCGCTTACGCGCCAAATTCACTGAATTGAGCGCCGATTCGCTTCGTCATCCAGAAAATTTGAAGCCATCTCGCCTGCAACTTCGGAAGTTGGTCCATTGATCAGCGTTTCCCAAGCGAATCGCCAAGTCCAAAATGGTTCCGCAGGGGCTTGGGATGCAAATGCAAGCGCGTTCTTGGGCCAGGCGCATGGCATGTTGCCCGCGGACGGAAACAACGGGCCGGGCTACATGTTCTACGGGACGCCTAACCAGAAAGCGGATTCCAATATGTACGGCAAGTACTATCCGAACGGGAACGGCATGAACGTTCCAGGCACACAAGCGGTCGCGGATTCAGCCAATCGAGAACAGGCATATCGCGACGCATACGGCAATCTTACCTGGGGTGCCGCTGCCGGAGCTGCGGCCATTGCTGCAGGCGGTCCGCTAGCGGCTCTGCCGGGCACACCGATCTTCAGTTCGGGCGGGGCGCTGGGTTCCGGAGCACTGGCGTCGCCAATTGGGACAGGGGCGATCTCGGCCGGCATCAATGCGGGTTCTCAATACATCCAGGACGGTAGTATCAATCCGATTGGCGTGGCGGGAGCATTTGGTACAGGCGCCGCGGGGTCGTACGGCGGGCTACTTTGGAATATCGGTGTCAATACCGTTGGTGGAGCCACAACGACGGCGCTCAATAATGTTCTGAAGGGAAAGAACGACAGTGTTGTATTCGGTGCCGTTGCAGGCGCGGTCGCTTCAGCAGCCGGTTACGGGACAGGAAAATTTATCGGTTCGGGCTTCAATAATCTTGCGCGACCAACACTTAACGGGAACTCAGGATGGTCAAATGTTGGGCAATGGGCGGGATCATCTGGGTTGAATATTTTTGGCCCTAACAACTGGTCTAATGTGGGAGCATCAATTGGTGGGGGCTTCGGAACCGAAGCGGCTGGTGCGGCAACAAATGGGGTAAAGAGTCAATTGGAGAAAAGGAAGTGATTCGTCTTTTTTTATTCTTTGCTATTTCCCTAGTCGCCTCAATCGTTTGCGTGGCCATTATCAAAGTCGTGGTCGTGATTATGGCCGAGGTTTTTTATGGTGGCGATTACCAATGGAGCCATGACGACATGCGTTTTATTATGATTCGCGGTTCCGTTATGGGTTTGGCGTTTTGCGCGCTTGGTCTCTTGCGATACATTCGGGAAAGGAATGGCCGGTAACTGTCTTCTCGAAATGTAACGAGTCATGTGGCGTAGAAAAAGGATTTTCAACTCCAATGTGCGCCACTTAATGATCGCAAAGACAATCAACTATGAAAACCTCCCTTCGGCTGGCGGCTCTGCCGCTCGCCCTGGTCTCGCTCGCGGTCAGTGCGCAACAGCATACGCCGACGCCGGCCGATGCCGCAGTGGGAGCGACAGCATCAGCGCTTGGCCTTGGTGCAAGCGCAATTGAGCAGGCCCTTCGACCAGATCTTGGGGCGTTCACAGTGGGTTTTGCGACTGATATGGCTGCAAAGCCCTTTATGGATCGGCTGCCTTTCTATAGCCCACTCATTAACGAGGTTCTTGAGCTTTGGAAGAATTCGGCGGCGGCGGATCAGATAAAAAATCAGATCAATAGGTGAGTTAGATGAAGCTGATCGAGGATGGGAATTTGAAGGGGTGGGTTAGGGGGGGGCTCGTGGTTGCTGGTATTGGTATGGTTTTGGGCTCGGCACTAAATGGTCTTGATGCGGTTATATCTAAAAGCGTCTTTATGATGGGCATCATTGTGGCGGCGGTAGGCGGATACGCGTCTCAAGCTCATATGCTGAAGATCAAGCCCTTCGACAACAGCTACAAGAAAGCGCGCGAGAGCTACAAGCAGAAGGACGACGACGATCATTCGAAGTAAGGAGTGAGGAGTGTGTCTTTCGCCGAGCTCTGTCGTTATGCGTGTTCGGTTCAATCGGTAGTTGTTCCGGACGAAACGAAATGGATCAAGGACAATGCAGCCCAATATGCTGCCCAGAAAGAGATTTCGGTCGATCAGGCAATCAGTGACTTGACTGCGCAAGCGAATCGCTAAGTCCAAAATGGTTCCGCAGGGGTTTGAGTTTGGCGTTGTTTTTGGTGGTTTTACCTAGACTCCCAATGTCAATGGAAACGCTGCGGGTGGTTATTCCGGTCAGATTCCTAACCCATTTGGAAAGTGATCGGGCAAGAATATGAAGAAACTCTCGGCATGGAAGATTTTTATTTTTTTCTTGTGGGTAATTTTGGCAATTTGGGTAATTTTCAGAAATCCATCTCAATCCACTGCAAAAGAGAAGCTTGAGATTATGGTCGGGGATTTGAGTTATCTGCTCAAAAACTCAACTATTTTGTCTCGGCATGAAAATGCAAAATCGGGGGCGGCACTTGCACTTTATAACGTGGATGCATCAAATTTTGACGAGGAAAAGTCGGAATTCTCGATAAATCCATGAAAGAACAGGGATGGATATTTGTGAGCGAAGATGATCGTGAATACATGATGTGCAAAAATGGAATAAAGACCTCTATTTCCAAGGGGCCGGTTAAACAGGTTCTGGGAGGAGTGGAGAGACACATATTTTCGGTAAGCATGGAGTTCAATTCAGGAACCGAGAATTTCTGTCGTCGGAAAGCACACTGACCGCTTCAATCGGCAACTCCATCCGGACGAAAGGACGCTCGCGAACCTCTCTTCGGTTAGCGGCGTTGTCGCGCACCTTGACCTCGCTCGCGGTGAGTGCGCGTTGACGCCGGTGTTGGAGGGTATCTCGTAAGCAACTCTGCCAACATCGTCAGTAATGGAGTTTGGCGGACAAGTTCCCTGGTGGGGCACCAGCTTTTAATGCAATGGTTAGCGAATTCAACAACACGCCGGCAGCAATATTTCTGCAGGATTTCGCAAATTCGTCGTGGAAGTATTTCACTGAAGGAAAAAAGAAATGAAAATTATAGAAGATGGAAATTTCACGTGGAGCGTTAGTATTTTTCTGGTTCTTGTGGGATTCGTTGTCATGTTCGGATTTTTGAAGTATGGCCCGCCGTCGGTTCTCAGCGCGCTCATGGTCTGTGTCGGTTTTGGTATCGCTGCGGTTGGGGGAATGACTAGGGAAACGCTGATCAATGGACCAACTTCCGAAGTTGCAGGCGAGATGGCTTCAAATTTTCTGGATGACGAAGCGAATCGGCGCTCAATTCAGTGAATTTGGCGCGTAAGCGAGCCTCCCCTGCTCGCATTTTTCATACGCATGACGGACTGCTCCCATGGACCGATCGCAACAGATTTCGCGCAATCACCAGATTCGCCAGAGCGAACAGGCTGAACAGTTGCGCGGTGTTCTTGGCCAAGCCCTTGTATCGGGTCTTGCGATGCTGAAACAGATTCTTGACGATATGAAACGGATGCTCAACCCGCGAACGGATCTGCGCCTTGGTTCGCTCGAGCGCGATCACCAGGTCCTTCAGCGCTCCTTCTTGCATCGCCTTGATCTTTCCCCGCCTGGCAGCGACGTGCCACTTCACGGCCTTGCCCGCCATTTCCTCGCGCTTGTCGACGCCAATGTAGCCCGCGTCGGCGAACACCTGCTCTTCATGCCCGTGCAGCAGGGCATGAGCTTGCGATACATCCGACACGTTGGCCGCCGTGCCAACCACACTGTGAATCAGGCCCGAGTCGGCGTCGACGCCAATGTGGGCTTTCATGCCAAAGTGCCATTCGTTGCCCTTCTTCGTTTGATGCATTTCCGGGTCACGGCTCTTCCCGGCATTCTTGGTCGACGGCGGCGCTTCAATGATCGTCGCGTCAACCAGCGTGCCTTCCTTCATCATCAGCCCACGCTCGCACAGCGAGATGCCAATCTCGTCGAACAACTTCCGTGTCAGTTCGTGTTCGATCAGCAGGCGCCGGAACTTCAACAGCGTGGTTGCATCAGGCACGTTCTCGATCGCCAGATCGATGCCGGCGAAGGCTCGCAGCGTGATGCTGTCATACAGCGCGTCTTCCAGTCCTTCGTCCGACAGTCCGTACCACTGTTGCACGAAGTAGATTCGCAGCATCCGCTCAAGGCCAATCGGCGGGCGACCTCGCGTGCCCTTCGGATAGTGCGGTTCGATGGCCGACAGCAAGCGCTGCCACGGAACGACCTTCTCCATCTCTTCCAGGAAGCGTTGGCGCCTCGTCACTCGCTTCTTGCCTGCAATTTCCGCTTCCGCGAAGCCGATCTGCCTCTTCATCGTCGTGGGTCCGTTCCGTGAGCTGTCTTCTAAACGTCCTCGGCTACGTCTGCGATGACCGCCGAGCCGAATAAATCAGCGTTTCCCTAGCAGGGCCAGAATGTTAAGAATCAAGCCCTTCGACAATAGCTATAAAAAAGCACGCGACAGCTACAAGACGAAAGACGGCGACGAGGACACGAAGTGAAAACCTCCCTTCGGCTGGCGGCTCTGCCGCTCGCCCTGGTCTCGCTCGCGGTCAGCGCGCAGCAGCATACGCCGACGTCGGCCGATGCCGCAGCCGCTGCACGCGCGAATGCCGAACAACAGCAGCAGTTGCAACAGCAACGCGACGCGCAGCAGCGCGAAGCAGTGATCGACGCGCCGACGGTACGTTCGGACGTCTCGCGTGTCGAGATCCATCCCGCCCTGCCGGAAGAAACGCCGTGCTTCCGGATCGACCGATTCACGCTGGATGTACCCGAGGCACTACCGGACGGGTTGAAGGCCCAAGGCGCATCGGCGCTGCCACAGGATCGCTTTGCGTTCGCGCGCGACTGGCTCGCCCACTACGCCGGCGCCTGCATCGGCAAGCAAGGCGTCGATACGCTCGTCAAGGGCCTGTCGCGGGTCATTCTGTCGCGTGGCTACGTCACGACGCGTGTGCTGCTGTCGGAACAGGACCTGTCGTCCGGCACGCTGACGCTCGCACTGATCCCCGGCGTGATCCGCCACGTGCGTTTCACCGACGAAAAACTGCGCGGCACCTGGAAAACCGCCTTCCCGACCCGCGCCGGAGAACTGCTGAGCCTGCGCGACCTCGAACAGGGGCTCGAGCAGATGAAGCGCGTGTCGAACCAGGACGTGTCGATGCAGATCGTCCCGGCCGACGTACCCGGCGAAAGCGACGTCGTCCTCGACGTAAAGCGCGGCAGGCCGTGGACGGTGGTCGCGTCGATCGACAACTCCGGCACGCGCGCGACCGGCAAGCTGCAGGGCAACTTGTCACTCGGCATCGACAACCCCCTGGGCCTGAACGACGTCTTCAACATCGGCGTGAGCCAGGACCTCGAACTCGGCGACAAGGGACTCGGCTCGCACGGCTGGAACGGCTTCTATTCGATCCCGTGGGGCTACTGGACTGCGACGCTGTCCGCATACACGAACACCTACTACCAGCAGATCGCCGGCGTAAACCAGACCTTCGTCGCAAGCGGTAACTCGAAGACGGTCGACCTGAAACTGCACCGTGTGCTCGCACGCAGCCAGAACGACGTGCTCGGCGCGCAGATTCGCCTGTCGCGCCGTTTCGGCCAGAGCTTCATCGACGACACGGAGATTCCGCAGCAGCGCCGCAACAACACGTTCGTCGAGCTGGGCCTGACCGATCGCCACTACTTCGGCGGCGCCCAGTTCGACGGCACGCTGGCCTACCGGCAGGGCGTCGGCGCATTCGGCGCGCAGGACGACATCCTCGCTTTCGGCGGCGGTCCGACCTATCGCTATCGGATGGCCGTGCTGGACGGCAACCTGTCCGTGCCGTTCGCGATCGCGCGGCAGCCGCTGCGCTACGTGACGACGGTCCACGGCCAGTACACGGGCAACACGCTGTACTACATCGACGATCTGACGATCGGCGGCCGCTACACGGTACGCGGCTTCGACGGCGAGACGATGCTCGCCGCGGCACGCGGCTTCTACTGGCGCAACGAACTGCAGGCGCCGATCGCACAAACTGGGCACGCGGTCTATGCGGGTCTCGACTACGGACGCGTGTGGGGTCCGCAACCGGTCGCGCTGGTCGGCACGCAATTGGCAGGCGCTGCGATCGGGATCAAGGGCAGCGTCGGCACGCGGTTCGGTGCGTACGCCTACGACCTGTTCGCCGGCACGCCGGTCTATAAGCCGTCGGGGTTCGACACGGCACGCGTGACGGTCGGCTTCCAGTTGACCGCGCAGTTTTGATCGTTGAATCGACGGGCGATTTCAGTGCTGTCCGGCACATCTGCGCGTCGCCGTCCGCGAGGCGACGTCGCCTCGTCCTAACCACACCTCCCCATGAGTGGGAAACCTGGAGAACCATACGATGCAGGAATTCTTTCGCTCCCCCCGTCTTCTTGCGGTTGCGCTGATCACGGCAACGCTGTCCGCGTGCGGCGGTGGAGACGACGGCAGCACACCCGGTACGGGATCGTCCTCGTCGTCCTCATCCGAAACCACTGCCCCGTCCGCACAAGCCGCGTGCAGACCGAACGGCAGCTTTACCTATTCCGGTTCCGCGTCTTCGGTTACAGCCAGCAACGGACAGTTCGCCGTGGTGGTTGTCCCGAGTCTGCCCACGGAGTATCAGAAGGGCCGAAATTTCACGGCGCCGGCGGCACCGGCCTCGAGCCAGGTTCAGCAAGCAAGCGGTGCGTTTACCACGCTGGCCTCCTCGGGCGCGGCAACCGATTGCCTCGGCCTCGACCACGGCATGGTGACCGACATCCAGGGTGTGGGCAGTGACGTCGCGATTGGCCGATGGGTTCAAGCCATGGACACGGATGGCAATACCTACAACATCCAGCAGGGCGTCCACTACGCGGTCGGCACGCCGCTGTCGTTGTCGGCGACGAGCGGAACGCTGGTCTGCACGCAATTGATCGCGGATACCGTCGCCAATAACAACGGCGGCCCGGCCGGCACGCTGGGAACGACTTCAGCCACGCTCGATCTGGGCACGCGCACGCTGAACGACCTGAGCCTGTCGATCAATCTGGCCAATACCCCGTACACGCTGACGAAGTCCAAGACGCCGTTGAATGCCGCTTCGACCGAGGGACAGTTGTCCATCCAGTCGGTTGTGGTGGGACATGACGTGGCGCAGCCGATGGTGGCGCTCGGCTACTCGGCAACGCTGCCGAATACGCAGGGGATTGGCGGTGTCGTGGTGTTGTCGTGCCGATGACGACGCCTGCGGTTGCAGCAACAACACGACGCGTGGCAGCGTCGTCGTCGCGCCCGGCGGATTCGGGGGAGGACAAGGCATTGACGGCGTTCCTCATGGACCAGATCGCATCGATCCTGTCGGAGCGTCACGAACCGCGTCCCCACTGCCCGCGATGTAGCGGTAGCCACATCAGCGGCGCGGGATTCAAGGTGCGGCAAGTCAGTCGGCGGCCGATGTTCGAGTGCGTGACGGAACAGGTGCTGCCACGGGCCGTCGGGTAAAGCACCCGGTGTGGTTACCCCCACACTTCCCGAGAAAGATGCAGATCCTTCGACCACGCGGCGAGACTCTTCCAGATGGTCCGCAGCGGCGTGCCTGAGCGCTCGGCGGCTTCCTCGGCGGCTTTCACCACCACCGGCAGCGGCACTTCGTCGAGGATGACGGAAAACTGCGATTCATATCCCGTCGGAATCCGTCCGGTAGCCAATGCGTCGGCCAGCAGCCGTTCGGTCAATTCACCCTTGTAACTGACGTTTGAACTCACAACGGCCTTGTAGAGACCGTTTTGCGGCTGCCGCGGTAGCGCAAGGAGTTCGATGCCGAGCACGCTGAGCAGCGTAATCAGCTTGTTGACGCCGAGATCCTTGACCTTGCCCGATTCGAGCTGGTTCACGGTGAGGCGAGACAATCCGGCGAGCTTTGCAAGTTGGGCCTGCGTGAGGTCGAGTTCTGCCCGCCGTTTTGCAACAGCCTGACCAATTTCATAGAGTTGCATGGCGACCTCCTGCCGTGGGTACGGCGATCTTCGATGTAAAGTATATCTTACATATTAGGGCGCGTTTTCGTCGTCGGAGAATTCCGTCGTGGTCTAGGGCGCATCGCCCACGCCGCTGCACATGCTTGGTCAAGACCGCGATGAGATCACCGGTATAGACATCGTCACCCTTTGCCACCGAGCACCTGCTACTCATCTCACCCCCATTTCTCCCGCTTGCGCTCAAAAATAGAGCGGTCTAGACTGCATCGCAGTTTCATCGAAGTCCCTGTCTTTCGCGCACCGCGCCGGGCGATCCCGCGCACCGCTCCCCACCGGACGCCGGCGTTCGCCCGCCGCGTCGAGACCTACAAGGACGCACCATGAACCGCATTGCAAAGCTCCTCGTTACCGCGCTCGCGTTCGCGCCGCTCGTTTCGTTCGCGCAGGACACGTCGACGATCCGCTGGGGCATCGATCCCACGTATCCGCCGTTCGAGGCGAAGCAGCCCGACGGCTCGCTCGCCGGCTTTGACATCGACCTGCGCAATGCGATCTGCGAGCAACTGCATGCGAAGTGCGTGTGGGTCGAGCAGGGCTTCGACGGGATGATTCCGGCGCTGCGCGCGCGCAAGTTCGACGTGATCATGTCCGCGATGACGGCCACCGACGAGCGGCTCAAGCAGATCGACTTCTCGAACAAGCTGTATGCATCGCCGGGTGCGCTCGTCGCGCCGGTCGGCTCGACGCTGCTGCCGACCGCCGCGTCGCTCGCGGGCAAGCGCGTCGGGATCGACCAGGGCACGACGCAGGAGGCGTACGCGAAGGCCGAATGGGCGACCAAGGGCGTGACGATCGTCTCGTACCAGAACCAGGACCAGGTGTACCAGGATCTCGTCAA
The DNA here is from genome assembly GCF_002223045.2 of Burkholderia sp. HI4860. NCBI lineage: Bacteria > Pseudomonadati > Pseudomonadota > Betaproteobacteria > Burkholderiales > Burkholderiaceae > Burkholderia > Burkholderia sp. HI4860. The sequence continues at coordinate 972,940 of NZ_NKFO02000001.1, forward strand.
CGGCCGCCTCGACGCGACCTTCCAGGACAAGACGCAGGCCGGCTACTCGTTCCTGAAGACGCCGCGCGGCAAGGGCTATGCGTTCGCGGGCCCCGACGTGACCGACGTGCGGATCACCGGCTACGGCGTCGCGATGGGCGTGCGCAAGGGCGATGAGGCGATGAAGAAGCGGCTGAACGACGCGATCGTCGCGATCCGCGCGAACGGCACGTACCAGAAGATCGCCGCGAAATATTTCGACTTCGACATCTACGGCGCGAAGCAGCAGCTGACTCCCGCACCGTGAATCAGTGATTCCGTGATTCATTCCATCGACAGGCACACCATGACGAGTATCCAGGACCGCGTCGCGCAAGCCGTGACACCCGAATTGATCGCCGCGTTCCGCGAGGAAGGCGCGGTCTGCATCAAGGGCATCTTCTCGCCCGACGAAGTCGCCGCGCTGCGCGCCGGCATCGACGCGAATCTCGCGCACCCGAGCGAGCGCGCAAAAGTCGCGAGCCGGCCCGACGATCCAGGCTGGTTCTTCGAGGATTTCTGCAACTGGCAGCACAACGACGCGTATCGCGACTTCATCGTGCGCTCGCCGGCGCCGTCGGTCGCCGCCGCGCTGATGGGCACCGAGCACGTGCGGCTGCATCACGACCACCTGCTCGTGAAGGAGCCCGGCACGCGGCAGCGCACGCCATGGCACCAGGACCAGCCGTACTACAACATCGAAGGCGACGACAACGTCAGCATGTGGATTCCGGTCGATCCGGTGCCGCTCGAATCGACGCTGGAATTCGTCGCGGGCTCGCATCTCGGGCCGTGGCTGATGCCGCGCACGTTCATGGACAAGGAAGCGAAGTGGTTCCCGGAAGGGAGCCTGGCTGACCTGCCCGACATCGAAGGCGACCGCGCGGCGTTTCCGATCCGCCATTGGGCGCTCGAGCCCGGCGACATGGTGTGTTTCCGGATGCTCACGCTGCACGCGTCGGGGGGGACGCAGAACCGTCGGCGCGCGTTCTCGATCCGCTTCGTCGGCGACGATATCCGTCACGCGCCGCGCCGCTGGAAGACGTCGCCCGATTTCCCGGGGCTCGCCGAGCAATTGCCCGACGGCGCGCCGCTCGATCACCCGCTGTTTCCGGTCGTGTGGTCGCGCGGCGCGGGGCAGGCCCGCGCGATCTGACGTGGGCGGGTGTGCATGACGAACGCGGCGGCCGTTTCCTGATGAAACGGCCGCCGCGCGCTTTTGTACGGGGGGAACAGGATCAGGTCGGGTGGCGTCCGGCGCCCGGCTTGAAACGCGAGCCGAGCCGGTAGCGGTTGCCCGGATGCAGGAAGTGCACGAACGTGACGGGCTGCCCGTTCGTCCAGGTGCGGCGCGTGAGCGTGAGGCACGGCTCGTCGGCGCGCATGTCGAGCAGCCGCGCCTGTTCGCCGGTCGGCAGCGACGCATCGACCACGTGCTCGATCTCCAGTTCGTCGTGCGACACGTTGTTGAACAGGTACTCGGACGGCGGTTCGACCTGGAAATCCTGGTCGATGAAGCCGGGCGCGGCGGCCGGGTTCACGTAGCGATCCTCGAGCTGGATCGGGCGGCCGTTTTCCTCGTGCACGCACACCACGTGAAACACCGGCGTGTTGACCGGCAGGCCGAACGCGGCCGCGACGTCGAACGATGCGGGCTCGCTCGACTGGCTCAGCACGCGGCAACGATATTCGTGCCCGCGCGCGCGGATTTCGTCGCGGATGTGCGCGATCATCAGCAGGTTCGACTGCGGCTTCACTTCGGCGACGAACGTGCCGACGCCCGCGATGCGCTTCAGCACGCCTTCCTCGGTCAGCTCGCGCAGCGCGCGGTTGACCGTCATGCGTGCGACGCCGAACTGGGCGGCGAGATCGAGTTCGGACGGGATGCGATCCCCGGGGCGCCAGTCGCCCGCTTCGACGTTCTGGCGAACGAGCGTCTTGATCTGCTGGAACGGTGCGGTGGCCTTCGTGACCATCGGGGATCCTTGCGCGAAAAGGTGACGATGCTAGTCGTCGTGACTGACGATGACCAGGATCTCCGCCTGCGCGGTGCCGAGGCTGCGCGTGCGGTGCGGGATGAGTGCGTTGAAATAGACTGAATCGCCGGTCTTGAGTTGCACCGTCTCGTTCGGAAATTCGATTTCGACGCGACCCTTGTGCACGAACAGGAATTCCTCGCCTTCGTGCTCGCGGAACGTCGACGCGACGAATTCATGCGGCGGATGCACGACGAACGGCAGCATCTTCTTCGGCGCGACGCCGGCCGCGATGCTTTCGAAGCGGTGGGCCTGGCTGTCGGCTGCCGCACCCATCGCCGTGCGCTCGCCGGCGCGCGTCACCGTGATCAGCTCGCGGTTGTGGCTTTCCGAGAACAATTGCTCGACGTCGACATTCAGTGCCTTCGACAGCTTCAGCGCGACCGCGATCGACGGCACGCTCAGGCCGCGCTCGACTTTCGACAGGTAGCTCTTGGTGAGGCCCGTCTCGTCGGCCAGCACGTCGAGCGTCCAGCCCTTCTGTTTTCTGAGCAGCTTCAGGCGAATCGTCATGGGGCGCCAGGTGTCCTTCGAAAAACCGATTGTAACGCATGACACAATGTGTCCTGTGGTGTATTGTGTGTCATGTGTTGCAGGGAAGCGGCCGCGGACGGCGCGACCGACCCGATCCATTCAGGAGATGAACATGGCGGAAACGCTGAATCTGACGAAGGAGGCGCTGGTCGCGCTGGCGGAGCGGCGTCTGGACGACGCGGTGGGCGACAGCGGCTGGTCCGCGCGGCAGAAGCTCGCGCTCACGTGCCGCATCCTGTTCGACGCCGGTCACGACTCGGGCCTCGCCGGGCAGATCACCTGCCGCGCGGGCGACGCCGGCACGTACTACACGCAGCGGCTCGGGCTCGGTTTCGACGAGATCTCGGCGGCGAATCTGCTGCGGGTCAACGAGGATCTCGACGTCGTCGACGGCGAAGGCATCCCGAATCCGGCCAACCGGTTCCATACGTGGATCTACCGCGAGCGCCCGGACGTGAACTGCATCATCCATACGCATCCGGCGCACGTCGCGGCGCTGTCGATGCTCGAGCAGCCGCTCGTCGTGTCGCACATGGATACCTGCCCGCTGTACGACGATTGCGCGTTTTTGAAGGACTGGCCCGGCGTGCCGGTCGGCAATGAGGAGGGCGAGATCATCTCGAAGGCGCTCGGCAGCAAGCGCGCGATCCTGCTGTCGCATCACGGCCAGCTCGTGGTCGGCAAGACGATCGAGGAAGCGTGCATTCTCGCGCTGCTGATCGAGCGGGCCGCGAAGCTGCAGCTGCTCGCGATGGCGGCCGGTGAAATCAAGCCGGTGCCGCCGGCGCTGGCGCGCGAAGCGCACGACTGGATCTCGAAGCCGAAGCGCGATGCGGTGACGTTCGACTACTACGCGCGCCGGGCATTGCGGACGCATCAGGACTGCGTCGCATGAGCGGGCGATTCGTCGTTCTCGTCCCAGATCATCATTGAGGAATACGTATCGTGTCCATCTTGCTGAAAGGCATCATTGCCTACCCGGTGACGCCGTTCTCCGCTGACGGCGGCGTCGACCTGAAAACACTCGAAGCGCTGATTGAACGGCTGATTGCCGACGGCGTCCACGCGATCGCCCCGCTGGGCAGCACCGGCGAAAGCGCGTACCTGTCCGACGCCGAATGGGAGGCGGTCGCCACCGCGTCGATTCGCGCGGTGCGCCGGCGCGTGCCGACCGTCGTCGGCATCTCCGATCTCACCACGGCGGGCGCGGTGCGCCGCGCGCGCTTCGCCGAACAGGCCGGCGCCGATGCGGTGATGGTGCTGCCGGTGTCGTACTGGAAGCTCGCCAACGACGAGATCGTCGCGCACTATCGCGCGATCGGCGCTGCCATCGGCATTCCGATCATGCTGTACAACAACCCCGCGACGAGCGGCGTCGACATGTCGCCCGACCTGATCGCGACGATCTGCCGGACCGTCGACAACGTGACGATGGTGAAGGAGAGCACCGGCGACATCGGGCGGATGCACCGGCTCGCGCAGTTGAGCGACGGCGCGATTCCGTTCTACAACGGCAGCAATCCGATGGCGCTTGCCGCGCTTGCGGCGGGCGCGGCCGGATGGTGCACGGCCGCGCCGAACCTGAATGCGGCGTTGCCGCTGGCGCTGTTCGACGCGATGCAGGCGGGCGACCTGGCGCGCGCGAGGACGGTCTTTCATGCGCAGCTGCCGCTGCTGCAGTTCATCGTCAACGGCGGATTGCCGGTGACCGTGAAGGCCGGGTTGCGCCTGCGCGGCTTCGATGCCGGCGAACCGAGGAAGCCGCTGATCCCGCTCGGCGACGCGCGCACGCGCGAACTCGAACGCCTGCTCGCGACGCTGCCCGACGGTGTGACGACATGAGCGATACGGCACGACCGCTGGTCTCGGCCGCCATCGGCGCGGTGCGGGTCGGCAAGCGCCGGCCGCTGGCCGGCACGCCGCACGCCAGCGCGATCGACAAGCAGCCGGTCGGCGCGCGTCTGTGGCTGGGTACGCTCGGCTTCGCCGGCGACGAGCAGGCCGATGCACGGCATCACGGCGGGCCTGACAAGGCGGTGCACCACTATGCACACGATCACTATGCGTGGTGGTCGGCGCAGATCGGCGCGCGCGACGTGCTCGCGCAACCGGGCGCGTTCGGCGAGAACCTGTCGACGCACGGCGTGACCGAGCGCGACGTGTGTCTCGGCGATGTATTCACGCTGGGCGGCGCCGTGCTTCAGGTGTCGCAGTCGCGGCAGCCGTGCTGGAAGCTGAACGCGCGCTTCGATCATCCGCGGATGGCCGCGCTCGTGCAGCAAAGCGGCCGGACCGGCTGGTACTACCGTGTGCTGCAGGAAGGCTGGGTGGAATCGGGCGACGTGCTGACGCTGCATGAGCGCCGCTACCCGGAATGGCCGCTGGCAACGGTGCTCGACGTGCTGTACCGGCGCACGCTCGACATGGCCGCGCTCGATGCGCTGTGTGACGTGCCGAACCTGCCGCCTGCCTGGCGCACGATGCTCGAAAGGCGCCGGACGGAGCGGCAAGTCGAAGACTGGACGAAGCGGCTAGAAGGGCGATGATGCGCCGCGTGCCGCGTGCCGCGTGCCGCGTGCCGCGTGCCGCGTGCCTCAGTGGCTCGGCAGTTCCCGCACGTCGGCCGTCGGCACCGAGCCGAACGCGTCGCTCAGCGCATAGCCGATCAGCTGACGCGCGGCCGCCTCCGGCGTCGCGAGTGCGCCGCTCGACTTCAGCTGGTCGAATTTCTCGCGCATCGGGAAGTTGTCCTCGCTGGTCGAGCGGATCGTCGCCTGCATGCCCGTATCGACGACGCCCGGCGCGACGCTGCAGATCCGCAGCGCGCGGTTCGCGTCGAGCGCGACTGCGCGCGCATGGTGATCGAGTGCGGCCTTGGTCGCACAGTAGACGCTCCAGCCCGCGTATGCGTTGCGTGCCGCGCCGCTCGACACGTGCAGGATCCGGCATTCGGTCGTGGCCGATGCCGCTTGCGCGAGCGCGGCGGACAGCATCAGCGGCGCCGCGACGTTCACGCCGACCGCGCGTGCGACGATCGCCGGATCTTGCGCAGCGAGCGGGCCGATCGGGTCGACGATGCCCGCGTTGTTGAACAGCAGCACGATCGATGCGCCGTCGACGAAGCGGCGCAGCGTGTCGCCGGCCAGCCAGGCTGCGACGGCCGCCGGGTCCGACAGGTCGAGTTCGATTTCGGCGAAGCGGTCGCCGGCTTGCGACGCGAGCGACGGATGGCGGCTGCGCGACACGCCGAGTACGGCGACGCCTTCCAGCAGCAGTTGTTCGGCGAGCGACGCGCCGAGGCCGCGCGTGTGTCCGGTGACGATGGCGCGTACGTGCGGTGCGGAGGAGGATGCGGTCATGGTGGTGAGCGGGTCGAAGGGGTGAACGGGATGAGCGGCGTCGACGAGCGGTGCGCATGCGTGGCGGCATGGCGTGCGTGACGGGCGATGCGTGGTATTGCGTGCGAAGGCGGTCGCGCGGCGCCGCGGGCGTCAGGGTGACGCATATCGTAGCGCTCGCCTGCGCAGCGTGCAAACGCGGAATCCCCGGTGCCATGCGTATCCCTCGCCGCGCGGCACCCGCTCGCCGATACGTTGGACGAAACCCTGCTGCGGCAAGTGCGCGCGCCGGCACGCCGCGCGGCGCCGGGCCACGCGACGCGAGCTATCATATGGCTCGCCCGTGCGCGATGCCGGACGGGCCGCGATCGTTTCCCTTCACCTGCTTCACGCTGCGACGCCACCATGAACACCACGCCGGATACGCCCACGCCACGCGCCCTTCGCGAACTCACACCCCTCGAGGCCCGCATTCTCGGTGTGCTCGTCGAGAAACAGCACACGGTGCCGGACACCTATCCGCTGTCGCTGAACGCGCTGACCGCGGGCTGCAACCAGAAAACCGCGCGCTCGCCGGTGATGAGCGTCAGCGAGGATGAGGTCACGACCGCGCTCGACGGACTGAAGCACCTGAGCATCGTGATGGAAGGCAGCAGCAGCCGCGTGCCGCGTTTCGAGCACAACATGAACCGCGTGCTCGGCATTCCGAGCCAGGCGATCGCGCTGCTGACGATCCTGCTGCTGCGCGGCCCGCAGACGGCCGCCGAGTTGCGCCTGAACAGCGCGCGCCTGCACGGTTTCGCGGACATCTCGTCGGTCGAGGCGTTCCTCGACGAACTCGCGGCGCGCACGCAGCCGCTCGTCGTCCGGCTACCGCGTGCGCCGGGCGCGCGCGAGAACCGCTGGATGCACCTGATGTGCGGCGAAGTGAACCTGGCCGACTTCGCGAGCGCGGAGGCCGGCGGCGCGGATTCCGTGCCGCCTTCCGAATTCGAAGCGCTGAAGGCCGAACAGAAGCGCCTCGCGGATGAAGTGGCGCGGCTGAATGCGCTGGTTCTGCGGATGGCCGGCGAACTGGGCATCGACGTCGACGCGCAAGGCGCGTCCTGACATCAGCGGCTGCGGTGCGTATGCATCGCCCGGCCCCGTCGCCACACGGCCGGGCCGGTGCGCGATGCGGGCACCGCCACGCACCGCCGCGTTACTTCAGCTTGACGCCTGGCACGAGATAACGCGAACCGCCCGGTTTCAGGATCGGTGCCAGCGCCGCAAATGGCGTATCGAGTTGCGGCCCGAGACAGGCGCCCATCGCGTGCCCGATACCCGAGACGCTGAACGACAGCTTGCCGGGGGCATCGAATTCGAACGCCAGATACTGCGGGAACACATCAGCACACGCCATCGAATCGCCGTCGCCGTCCGTCGGGTGAGCGCTGGATTCGGCCTTGTCACGCAACCGCGTAATGAAGTTCACCAGCGCGGGGCTCGCTGCCGGTTCGCCGTCCTTGCCTGCCGCACTCGCGTCGATCACGCGATTCCAGTCGAGATACGTACCGCGCAACAGATCGAACGTGACCGGATCGTAGTGATTGTTCGGATGGGCGCCGCCGCAGTACGTACTACCCGATTCCACGATGCCGAGTGCCGCAGGTGACAGCCACGTGACCCTCACCTGTTCGTCGTCGAAGCCGCCGAGCGAACCGGCGGCCGGCCCGTCGTCCGAATAGCGGGTCGACGCGCATTCGAGCGCGGCGAGATTCATCTGCCAGTGCTGTTGCTCGAGCAGGCGGTTGACCCGTGCCATGACCGTCGGATCGGGATGGCGGCTCAGACGCGGATACATGAGCTTCGTGCGCGGGTCGCTCCACATCCGGTACGCAACGGTGCCGTCGCCGATCTCGGGGCCGGCCGGCTGCGCGTGCCCGGCAAGCTTCAGCGTGGCATAAGGCGCCTGCCGCATGTCGATGACCACGCCGCTTGCGATACCGCTGCCGACGCCGCCGGCGATGCTGTTGGTGACGGCTTCGACGGCACCGGGCGCAACCGCGTCGGGATCGTACTCCGCAACGCGCCGCAGCGTGAAGCTGCGCGTCTTGCCGGAGCGCGCATCGGTCCAGCGGCCGCGATAGCCGGCCTTGTCCCGCGTGCCCTGCCAGGTGGCCGCGGCGTGATCGAAATTGGCCTGCTCGCGGAATCCCAATGGCGTGCGCGCGTCGTCCGGCAACTGCGTTCGCACGAGCGGCTCGGTCAATTCCGCGGGCGTGCCGTGCAGCGGAATGTCGATGCCGTGCTGCGCATAGAAGTAGCGGCCCGAGATCGAACCATCCGCAGCCGGGCGATCGTCGAGTTCCATCACGACGGCGCCGGCGCCTTGCAGCGTTCCTTCATAGACCGTGCGCGGCGCGGCATCGACACAGCCCGCGCGCAGCGCGATCATCACCAGCACGATCCAGGTCAGCGGGCGCATCACCAGCGGCACCCGGTTTGTTCGGACGCGTCGATGTCCAGTACTCTGCCGAACGCGGTCTGCTTGCCGGTGCGCGCGCTGGTATAGGTCATCGAATAGATCATCGCGCCCTGCGACATCATCTCGTACCGTCCGTTGATCCTGCCGTCGACCATCTCGACCCAGGTCGTCGTGAACTGGTGCGGGCGCCCCTCGGCGAGCACTTCCTCGTCCACGTGCTCGACCACCAGCGGCAGCGCTGTTTTCGCTTTCGCGTAGCGGACCATGCCGCCCGACCAGTCGACGGCGTCGTCGTAGTAGGTTCGCATCTCGAAGCGCACGGGTTTGTCGCCGTCCGACTTGAAGCAGTACACCTCGGTGGAGACCTTGGCGAACACGGGCAGCGACGCGCAGAGCAGCAGGGCGGCAAGGATTTTTTTCATGATGAGCCGGTGAAGAATGAAGTGCGGCATCAACCTAGCACGATCCGCGTCGCGCCTGCATCGACGAGCCTGAACAGCAGATCCTCGACGGCCGTCCCGGGCGCGGAGCCGAGATCCGCATTGACGCGCCACCCGTGTTCCGTGCGAACCGGTTCCGACAGGTAATGAGCGATGCCGTGCAGGCCGTCTTCGGCCGGCGTGTTCTCGTCGTCGACATCGAACCACGCGAAGAACCACGCTTTGAACGCGTCGACGGCCGCGCTTTCGTCGAGACCGCCGGCCTCGATCGCGGCCCAGTCCCACACGAACGGGCGGATCGACACGGCCGCTGTTTCGAGGTCGAATTCCAACGGCTCGAACGCCAGCTGCGTGGCGGAATCGACCATCGCCGGCTGGCCCGCCGATTTGCCTTCGGTCGCGATGAGGTCGGCCCGGCACGGCAACGCGAGCGCCCCTTCGGTGGCGAGCGTGCCGTCGGCCCGCCGGTAGGCCGGTTCGACGATCACGGCCGGTTGCGCCGCCGCTTTCGCGAGCAGGTCGGCATACGGTTGGCGGATGGCGTGGAGCAGTTCGGAGACGGTCATCGTGGCGTATCGGTTGGGCAGGGAGCGATCGTTGCAGACAGCCGGTGTGCGGCGCGGCCGGCATCGCACGACGTGGCCTGCGGTACCGGACAGCCGTGATCGTACGGCACTTCGGCAACACGCGGACAGTCGGCCGAATGGCCTGCGCAACCCGCATCGCGCGCAACCGATTTAGACGTTTACCTTCAAACAATCGAAATCGCCCGTCGAGCGCGCGCTCGTTGTGCTTCAATTCATCCAGTTTGTAGTCCTACTAAAAATTAAAGGTTCAGAACAGGCCGGATTACTCATTCACAGGAGACAGTCGATGGCTCGGAAACCGTTTTGAAGCGGCACACGCGATGGTCTGCAATACCGCCGAACTTCCTTCGATGAAAGCAGGTTATCCCAGGGGCCCCCACCATGTCCTCGAGACGTTTCATGATGGCCGCGGCAGCGATGTCCGCCACGTTGGCCATTACCGCGCCGGCAGCCAGCGCCGCCGCGCCGACCCTATCCGACCCGTTCTACACGTACACCGGCACCACGCCGTTGGCATCGATTCCACCGGGCACGGTGCTCAAGACGCGCAACGTCACCTATCACGTGGCCGGCATCCCCACCACGCTGACCGCGCAGCAGTTGCTGTATCGCACCCTTAACGCGCTGAACCAGCCGGTCGTCAACGTGACGTCCGTGATCCGGAGCCCGGTCAGCAACGGCCAGGCCATCTCGTACCAGTCGGCCTACGATTCGCTGAACCCGTACGACGAGCCGTCGCAGGTGATCGCCGGCGATCGTGACGTGACCAAGGTCATCAACGTCGGCACGCTGCTCTACAGCGCGGAATCGATTCCGCTGTCGACGCTGCTGCTGCTCGGCTACAACGTCATCGTGCCCGACACGGAAGGCCAGACGGCCGATTTCGCCGCCGGCCCCGAATACGGGATGACGACGCTCGATTCGATCCGCGCGGCGCTCAATACGCCGTCCACGGGCTTGAACCCGTCGAGCAAGGTCGCGATGATCGGCTATTCCGGCGGCGCGATCGCGACGAACTGGGCCGCGCAGCTCGCGCCGAGCTATGCGCCCGAGATCAACAGGCAGCTCGTCGGCGCGGCGGAAGGCGGCGTGCTGGTCGATCCCGCGCACAACCTGCGCTACGTCGACGGCAGCATCGTGTGGGGCGGCGTGGCCGCGGCCGCGCTGGCCGGGCTGTCGCGCGGCTACGGCTTCGACCTGACGCCCTATCTCAGCGATACCGGCGTCGCCGTGTTCAAGGACATCCAGAGCCAGTCGCTCGCCTACATCCTGCCGAAGTACACGGGGCTGCGCTGGGGCACGCTGTTCAAGCCGCAATACGCGAACGACATCAACAGCATTCCCGTGTACGTGACGTATGCGAACAAGGTGAATGCGGGGCTGGCCGCCTCGCCGACGATCCCGATGTTCATCGGCCAGGGCACGGCGGGCGCGCTGGACGGCACGTTCAGCAGCCAGGTGGGCGATGGCGTGATGATGGCGTACGACGTGCGCGCGCTGGCGCAGAAGTTCTGTGCCAGCGGCACGCCGGTCACGTACAACGAGTATCCGCTCGAACATGCGGGCGCGATCGTGCCGTGGGTGGCCGGCATGCTGCCGTGGCTCTACGACCGCTTCAACGGGAAAGCCGCGCCGAGCAACTGCTGGCTGACGTCGCTGCTGCCGAGCAATTCGCTGGCGCCCGAGACGCTGCACTAGCCGCAACGCCGCGGGTGATGCGGCACATGGCCGGGCGACCCTCCGCGGGTCGCCTTTTTCTTTTTGGCTTTTGATCTGCGTCGCGCTGCGGCAAGGCCGCCGCGTCGGTCCCCCCGCCGCGACCCGTCACCGTCCCGTCCGGGTGCCATAATCGAGCCTGCCCATCATTCCAGACGTCCCCCCGGAGAATCACCATGCAGAACCTCGACAATCCTTCCCACGATCGCGAGGTAGGCAGCGCCGACGCGACGCAGGACACCACGCGCATCGACGACGTCCGCATCGGCGCCGTGCGCCCGCTGATTTCGCCGGCGCTGCTGCTGGACGAACTACCGGTGCCGGCCGCCACGCAGACGCTCGTCGAGGATACGCGCCGCGCGATCGGCGACATCCTGCACGGCCGCGACGACCGGCTGCTGCTCGTCGTCGGTCCGTGCTCGATCCACGATCACGACCAGGCGCTCGACTACGCGCGCCGCCTGAAGATCGCCGCCGATGCGCTGAAGGACGACCTGCTGATCACGATGCGCGTCTACTTCGAGAAGCCGCGCACGACGGTCGGCTGGAAGGGCTACATCAACGATCCGCGCCTCGACGGCAGCTTCCGCATCAACGAAGGGCTGCGCGCCGCGCGCCAACTGCTGCTCGACATCAACGCGCTGGGCCTGCCGGCGTCGACCGAATTCCTCGACCTGCTGAGCCCGCAGTACATCGCCGACCTGATCGCGTGGGGCGCGATCGGCGCGCGCACGACCGAGAGCCAGAGCCATCGCCAGCTCGCGTCGGGCCTCAGCTGCCCGATCGGCTTCAAGAACGGCACCGACGGCGGCGTGCAGGTCGCGTCCGACGCGATCGTCGCAGCAGCCGCGAGCCATGCGTTCATGGGGATGACGAAGATGGGGATGGCCGCGATCTTCGAGACGCGCGGCAACGATGACGCGCACGTGATCCTGCGCGGCGGCAAGAACGGCCCGAACTACGACGCCGAGCATGTCGAGGCGAGCTGCGCGGTGCTGCGCAAGGCCGGGTTGCGCGAGCAGGTGATGGTCGATTGCTCGCACGCGAACTCGAACAAGTCGCACGAGCGGCAGATCGAGGTCGCTCAGGATCTCGCGCGGCAGTTGTCGCAAGGCGAGCAGCGGATCGTCGGCGTGATGGTCGAGAGCCATCTCGAGGCCGGGCGCCAGGACCTGAAGCCGGGCGTGCCGCTGAAGTATGGTGTGTCGATCACGGATGCGTGCCTGAGCTGGACGCAGACGGAGCCGGTGCTCGACGTGTTGGCGGAGGCGGTGCGGCAACGGCGCGCGCAGTCGCGCAGCGCGTGACGAGGGCGATGTACGCGATTCGCTGCGGTGTCCGTAATGTCGCCATGGCAAGAGGCGCCTGACAGCGGCTGCGTCATCGCGTTCGATGCAGCGTTTCGCGAGTGGCGCTAACATGGGCCGGTGTGATGCGTCGTACAAAGGCCTTTCCGTTTCACGCGACGCATGCACGGAGGCGGCTTGGCCGGCCGCCGACACCGACAACAATTCACCGGAGTGCATAACAGCATGGCTTTCTACAAGACCCTCATCGCAGCAACCGTCCTCGCCTCGAGCGTCAGCGCACACGCGCAGATCGCGGGTGCGCAGCCGATCAGCGTGACCGTCGAGCAATCGCAGGCGCTGCTCGAAGGCTGGAGCGTGAAGAAGAGCGTGCTCGGCAAGGCCGTCTACAACGACGAGAACCAGAAGGTCGGCACCGTGCGCGACCTGATCGTCGCACCGGACGGCTCGGTATCGGCGGCGATCGTGTCGGCCGGCGGCTTCCTCGGCGTGGCCGCGCACGACGTCGCGGTGCCGATCGCGTCGCTCGACGTGCGCAACGGCAACATCTACCTGCCGGGCGCGACGAAGGATGCGCTGAAGGCGACGCCCGCGTTCCAGTACGCGAAGGTGCCGTCGCCGCCGAAGCCGAAGAAGCTCGACGACAAGCACTGAGCAAACGTTGATTTGCTCGGCCCGGCGTGCAACGCGCCGGGCTTGGCCCGGCCGGCCGCACGCCCGAGAGGCTCGCGCGTCGGTCCGGACACTCAGGCCGCGGGCGTTTGCTCGCCCAGCCAGTTTCCGCTGAACCCGAACACGACTGGCCCGCTTAACAGCACGCTACCGACGCCATCCCAACGCACAGTCACGTCGCCGCCGTCGCATTCGACCCGCACCGACGCATCCAGCAGCCCGCGCCGGATGCCATTGACGACCGCCCCGCACGAACACGATCCCGAACCGAGCGGCACGCCGCCGCCGCGCTCCCAGATGCGCAGGCGAATATGCGTGCGATCGATGACCTGAACGAAATGCACGTTGGTTTTCTGCGGAAACAGCGGATGCGTCTCGATGGCCGGGCCGAGCGCCGCGACATCGATCGTGCCGAGATCGCCGACGAAGAAGGTGCAGTGCGGATTGCCCATGTTGCACGCGGCCGGCGCGCCGGGCAGCGGCAGCGCGAGGGTGTCGAGTGCCTCGGCGAGCGGCACGTCCCGCCAGCCGGTGAGCGGGCTGCCCATCTCGACGGTGATCAGGCCGTTCGCCTCCGTCGAGCACACGAGATACCCGCGGGGAGTCTGCAGCACGAGCGACGACAGGCCGGTTTCCCGCATCAGTTGCCACGCGACGCCGCGCGTCGCGCTGCCGCAGGTGTCGAGCGGCGAGCCGTCCGCGTTCCAGAACGCGACGCGGGCCGCCGCGTCGTCGCAGTCCGACACGATCGCGAGCTGGTTGAAGCCGATGCCGAAACGCCGGTCGCCCATGCGCCGCACCAGATCGGGGGTGATGTGGTGCGCTTGATCCTGATCCTGACCGCGCAGGTCGACGATGGCGAAGTCGTCGCCATTCGCGTTCATCTTCTGAAATCCGATCGGCATGACAGTTCCGGAAGGGAGGCAGGCGAACACTGTACGTGGCTCGCCGTTCGCGATCAATCGCCGCACGACGCCGTGCTCGCGCCGCACATCTACGTAATTCTACGTAGCCCCACATACGTAGTTATCCGCTTGTAAGCCGCCCCGGTCGCGCGGAATACTACGGCCCATCGCCGCGACCTCTGCGAGGCTGCGGCACGACGCATCGACGTCACGCGGGTTCGGCCCCTCGCCGCATCCACTCAAAAACACATTGGAGACCAGGAGACGCCATGAATCGGGCTTCCAGTACCCTGCTCTGGATCGCGGTCGCGCTGCTCGGCGCGTTCGCGTTCGGCACGATCGCACTCGCACACGGCGAGCGCGTCAGTGCCCTCTGGATCGTGATCGCCGCAGTCTGCGTGTATCTGATCGCGTATCGCTTCTACAGCCGTTTCATCGCCAGCAAGGTCATGCAGCTCGACGGGCTGCGGATGACGCCGGCCGTCAAGTACAACGACGGCCTCGACTACGTGCCGACCAACAAGTACGTGCTGTTCGGCCATCACTTCGCCGCGATCGCCGGCGCCGGCCCGCTCGTCGGGCCCGTGCTCGCCGCGCAGATGGGCTACACGCCCGGCATGCTGTGGATCCTGGCCGGCGTCGTGTTCGCCGGCGCGGTGCAGGACTTCATCGTGCTGTTCATCTCGACGCGCCGCGACGGCCGCTCGCTCGGCGATCTCGTCAAGATGGAGCTCGGCACGGTGCCCGGCGTGATCGCGCTGTTCGGCGCGTTCCTGATCATGGTGATCATCCTCGCGGTGCTCGCGCTGATCGTCGTGAAGGCGCTGACGAATTCGCCGTGGGGCACGTTCACCGTCGCCGCGACGATTCCGATCGCGCTGTTCATGGGCGTCTACACGCGCTACATCCGTCCGGGCCGCATCGGCGAAGTGTCGATCATCGGCTTCGTGCTGCTGATGGCATCGATCGCGTTCGGCCAGCACGTGCACGATTCGCCGACGCTCGCCGCATGGTTCACGTTCACGGGCACGCAGCTCACGTGGATCCTGATCGGCTACGGCTTCGTCGCGTCGGTGCTGCCGGTGTGGCTGCTGCTCGCGCCGCGCGACTACCTGTCGACCTTCCTGAAGATCGGCACGATCCTCGGCCTCGCGATCGGCATCCTGGTCGTCGCGCCGGAACTGAAGATGCCGGCGCTGACGAAGTTCGTCGACGGCACGGGCCCGGTGTGGTCGGGCAACCTGTTCCCGTTCCTGTTCATCACGATCGCGTGCGGTGCCGTGTCGGGCTTCCACGCGCTGATCTCGTCGGGCACGACGCCGAAGCTGATCGACAACGAAACCAACGCGCGCTTCATCGGCTACGGCGCGATGCTGATGGAATCGTTCGTCGCGATCATGGCGCTGGTCGCTGCCTGCGTGATCGAACCGGGCATCTACTTCGCGATGAACGCACCGGCCGCCGTGCTCGGCTCGACGCCGGAAGCGGTGGCCAACACCGTCACGCAATGGGGCTTCGTGCTGACGCCCGACATGCTGACGCAGACCGCGAAGGCCGTCGGCGAAACGACGATCATCGCGCGGGCAGGCGGCGCGCCGACGCTGGCCGTCGGCATGGCGCACATCCTGCACCAGGTGATCGGCGGCGAAGCGATGATGGCGTTCTGGTATCACTTCGCGATCCTGTTCGAGGCGCTGTTCATCCTGACGGCCGTCGACGCCGGCACGCGCGCGGGCCGCTTCATGCTGCAGGACCTGCTCGGCACGTTCCACCCGGCGCTCAAGCGCACCGAGTCGCTGCCCGCGAACCTGGTCGCCACCGCGCTGTGCGTGGCCGCGTGGGGCTACTTCCTGTACCAGGGCGTGGTGGATCCGCTCGGCGGCATCAACACGCTGTGGCCGCTGTTCGGCATCTCGAACCAGATGCTCGCCGCGATCGCACTGGTGCTCGGCACCGTCGTGCTGTTCAAGATGAAGCGCGAGCGCTATGCGTGGGTGACGATCGTGCCGACCGTGTGGCTGCTGATCTGCACGCTGACCGCCGGCTGGCAGAAGATTTTCGACGCGAACCCGAAGGTCAGCTTCCTCGCGCACGCCGCGAAGCTGCAGGCCGCGGTGGACGAAGGCAAGGTGCTCGCGCCGGCGAAGTCGATCGCGCAGATGAAGCGGATCATCTTCAACGACTACATCGATGCAGCGCTGGCCGGGCTGTTCATCTTCGTCGTCGTGGCGATCGCGGTGTACGGCGTGATCGCCGTGCTGCGCGCGCGCCGCGAGTCGAAGCCGACGGTGCGCGAGACGCCGTACGAAGCGATGCCGGCCGCGCAGGCGCTCGGCAGCGGACGTTAAGGGGAGGCCGCGATGTTCAGCGATCTTGGCAGCGACCTGCGCAGCGCGGGGCGTTACCTCGGGCAGGCGTTGCGGCTGATGGTCGGCCTGCCCGACTACGACACCTACGTCGCGCACATGCGCGCGACCCATCCGGACCGCGAGCCGATGACGTATGAGGAATTCTTCCGCGAGCGTCAGAACGCGCGGTACGGGTCGGGCGCGGGGAAGTGCTGCTGAACCGGGCTGCCCAGGCGGTTCGGTCATCGAAAGGGAGGCGCCGCGATGCATGTCGCGGCGCTTTTTTCTTTGGCGGGCCGGCGGCGCGCTTCGCCGTTTGCCTGAACGCAGCACGGCAAATTCCGCCGGCCGGTATCATAGGGTTTCCTCTTTTCCCGATGGACCCGCAGGAGAACACGTCGTGCATGTCGGTGAGCGTTTCAACAGCATTTCCCATCTCGTCGGCGCGGTGCTGTCGGTGGTCGGCCTCGTCGCGCTCGTGACGATGGGCGCGCTCGAAGGCGATCCATACAAGGTGGTGAGCTTCAGCGTGTATGGCGCGATGCTGATCCTGCTCTATGCGATCTCGACGCTGTATCACAGCGTGCGCAATCCGCGCCTGAAAGCGATCCTGCAGAAGTGCGACCACTCGGCGATCTACCTGCTGATCGCCGGCAGCTATACGCCGTTCACGCTGGTCACGCTGCGCGGCCCGTGGGGCTGGTCGCTGTTCGGCGTGAGCTGGGGGCTGGCCGTGTTCGGGATCGTCCAGGAGCTGACGCTCGGGCGGCGCACGCGCCTGCTGTCGATGATCCTGTACGTGGCGATGGGCTGGCTCGCGCTGGTCGCGGTGCGTCCGCTGATCCATGCGCTGCCGCCGGTCGGCACCGCGTGGCTCGTGGCCGGCGGGTTGATCTACAGTGCGGGCATCTACTTCTTCATCAACGACGAACGCATCCGTCACGGGCACGGCATCTGGCATCTGTTCGTGCTGGCCGGGAGCCTGTGCCAGTTCGTTAGTGTCGCGATGTATGTCGCGTGAGCGGCGGGCGGCGTTGAGACAATGACGGCGCGCTGCTCCGCCGCCCGTGCACCTGCCGGAGCATGCGTTACCGGCGCGTGGCGGTTTGTAGCGACGCGGTCGGTTCGCCGGATGCCGGTGTCGGCCTCGCCGTGATCCACCACGTCGCGGCGGCGAGCGCCGACAATCCGGTCGCGATCCCGAGCGCCACCCGCATCGCCGCCGGAAACGGCTGCAACGTCGCGATGCACGCACCGAAAATCGCCACCCCAAGCGCCGATCCACTTTGCCGCGCCGCGTTCAGCGCGGCTGCCGCCACGCCGGCGCGGCGCCGGTCGACCGTCCCGAGCGCCGGCGACGTCGCGGCCGGCGAGATGAATCCCGATGCGAAGCCGATCGCGAGCATCGGCGCGACGGCGAGCCACGCGGGTGTCGTCGCGCCGATGCCCGTCATGCCGAGCGCGCCGGCCGCATAGAGCCCAAACGCCGCGCACATCGTGCCGCGCGCGCCGAAGCATGCAACCAGCTTGCCCGAACCCAGCCCGCCGAGCGCGACCATCGCGGTCATCGGCAGGAACGCGAGCCCCGTATCGAGCGGGCTCGCGCCGCGGACCTGCCGATAGAACAGGCTGAACACGAACAGCAGGCCGTAGAACACGAACGCCGACGCCATCGACACGAACGTCGAGCCGGAGAACAGCCGGTTGCGGAAGAACGCGAGCGGCAGCATCGGTTCGCGGCGCCGCGCTTCGATCGCGATGAACGCGCTCCACGCGACGACGCTCGTTACCGCGCCGCCGATGATCGGGCCCGAGCGCCAGCCGAGCGACGGACCTTCGATCAACGTGCCGATCAGGGCCGCGATCGCAACGATGGCCGCGGCCTGGCCGCCCCAGTCGAAATGCCGCGAGGCGTCGACAACGGCGGCGCGCACGACCGAGCGGCCGAGCCAGATGCCGGCCAGCCCGAGCGGCAGGTTCACGAAGAAGAGGCTGCGCCACCCGAACAGATGGATCAGCAGGCCGCCGATCAGCGGGCCCGACGCCATCGCGATGCCGCCGCAGCCCATCCACAGGCTGATCGCCGACGCGCGCGCGGCCGGTTCGGGGAACGCGCGGTTGAGCAGCGCGAGCGAGCAGGGCACCAGCATCGCGCTGCCGACGCCTTGCAGCACGCGGGCGATCGCGAGCGCCGGGAGCGTCGGCGCGACGCCGCACAGCGCCGACGCGGCGACGAAGATCGCGAGTCCGGCGATATAGACGTCGCGATCGCCGAGCCGGTCGCCGAGCGTGCCGCCTGTCATCAGCAGGCTCGCGAACGCGAGCGTGTACGCGTTCACGATCCACTGCAGGCCGGCCACGCGGCTGCCGAATGTCTGGGCGATGTCGGTGAGCGCGACGTTGACGATGGACGCGTCGAGCAGCACGAGCGTGTAGCTCACGCAGGTCGCGGCGAGCACGCGGCGCGCGGCGACCCGATCCAGTGCGGCGGCCGTCATGCGCGTTCGGGCGACGGTGTGGCGGCTCGCAGCGCATTGAACCCGACCCATCCCCAGTACACGCGATGATGCGCGATCAGCCCGTCGCGCAGATCCATCACCTCGACGAGATCGACCTGGTCGCCGTCCGGCGTGGCGCGCGGATATTCCCACGTGAGCTGGCGGCCGTTCGAGAAGAACAGCCCGGTACGGTACCAGCGCCCGAGCTTGTTGCCCGGGTTGCGGAGGCCCGCTTCGAAGAATGCGCCGATCGCGGCCTTGCCGTGCAGCACGCCGGAGCCGTGAGCGGGCAGCGTGACGACGATCAGCGGGGTTTCGAGTACCGCATCGTCGGCATACAGCGTCATCAGCGCATCGATGTCGCGCGCGACGACGGCCGCGTGCCAGCCTTCATAAATGTGCCGGGCATCGGCGTCGGTCTGTGACATGGCGGGTTCCCTGAAGCATCGGTAACGGAACCCACTGTATGGCCGCGCCGCCGCGGAACGTTTCACGTCGAGCCGAAACGTGGATGTCGCCGCGGCGCAGGCGGCCGCGTGCCGACCGTTATCCGGCCAGCGCGTCGAGATTCAGCTGATACGACTTCCCGATCCACACCGCGCAATCGCGATGGTCGCGCAGTTCGTCGTTCGTATTCGGATGCAGGAAGATGTCGAGCGCCCCGTGGTTCAGCACGAGCCACGGCACGATGTCGTCGAAGCGCGCGGCGTCGAACGCGATCTGGTACGACCACGCCGGGTGCGGGCCGACGAGGCGTTCGTGAAAGCGGCCGAGTTCGATGACCGCGCCGAACCGTTCGTCGACGACCTGGCGAAACGCCCAGGCCGCGTCGCGGCTCGCCGCATCGAAATAGACGTGCGCGTGCCAACTGTGGATGGCGGTAATGTCGAGGGCAGCCATGGAAGGACTCGATGAAGATGGGAATGCATGAGGCGCCGTGCGAAACGGCCGATGCGTGATTATCGCGCGTCCTTGCCGTGCGCGTCGTGTCGCGATCCGGCAATCCGTACGCGATGACTTGTCCTGAATCACGAGAAACGTTCGATTCGATTGGGCCGGCGATTGCGGTGTCCGCACGCGCGATATCACGCCGGAAGCCTTGTCGGCGGGTGCGCCGGTGGTGATTGCATCGGCAACATGTCATTTCCGAAATTGAAAAAGCGCGGCGTGCGCTGCTTCGGATCGTCTGAACAAACGCGATCAGGGCGTTGAATGAAATAAAGAAATGCCTGTTTGGCGGGATTCGCGCATGACGCGGTTTGCGCACCGGGTGTCGACACCGAAAATATCAATTGCGGAATCGGCTATTCATACGGAATGCAGCGCGTCATACGATGGTTTCAACGCATCGTCGATCATGATCGATGCGGGGACAACCATCTGGAGGCCACCATGCGATCCCTCGTTCCCGTTGCGGTACTTTCCTGCGCACTTGTTGCGCTGCCCGCTGTCAGTTTCGCTCAGTCTGCCGTGGCGGACGGCGCATCGAATGCGTCGCTGTCGAGCTGGTCGGCGGCGCGTGCCGAAACCGACGCGCAACTGCTGCAGATGACGCGCGCCGGTTATCGCGCAACGTCGGCCGGCAACCAGAACTATCCGCTCGCGATGCAGCGTGCGCTCGAACGTGTCCACAACCCGGTGCCGGACCGGTCGCGCGAAGCGCGTGCCGAGATGGAAGCGCGCGCCGCGCGCGACGTGCAGGGCGGCCATCCGGTCAAGGCGTTCTTCGTGAAGACCGCGTACTACCTGAAGGGAGAGAACACGTTCTGATGCGGGAGACGAACATGGCTTGCCCGATCCGATTTACCGGCGGCGTGCGCGCGTCGCCGCCACGCCGGCCGCCGGACGCGCGAGCGACGCCACGGCGCGACGATGGGCACGGCGCGCGGCGTCGTGCGAAGCATCTGCGCGATGCACGCCGCGACGCTGTTGCGTGCCGCCTCGCATGGCCCGCCTTCGAGGCGAGCGATGCGCCCGCCGACGGGAGCCCATCATGAAAGGCACCCGGAAGCACCGTCGCCACGTGCCGCTGACCCGCGAGTGGCTGCTGCCGCTGCCGCCCGTGCATGCGCGCGACATTTCGCTGAAATGCCACATGGCGCTCGTCGCGCTGCGTAGCGGGCATGGCAGCGAGGCGCTGCTGATGCGCTTGCGCACGAGCGTCTACCTGGTGTTCCTGGCGCTCGACGATGCGGTATGTGCGGACGCGGATATCGACCTGTGCGTCGATGCGGAACGTGCGCTCGACGCGGGCGTGGCGCGCGCGGCGCAAAGCGGTACATGGACGCTGCGCGACGACGAATGCGCGGTACTCGAGCAGGTGCTCACGGCGCACGACACGTGCGTCACGACGCTCACGCGGCATCGGCTGGCCGAGCTGTGGGAGCACGTCTGCGCGTTCGCATCGAGCGGCCAGCCGGCGCTCGTCGCGGGCGCGGCGCAGAAGATGCGCGTGCATGCGGCCGAATCGCTGGCCGCGTAGCGTCGCACCGGTTTCGCAGGGAGAATGGAGGAGACAGGGCCGGCCGCACCGACGCCGCCGACACGGTCGCGCTGATTCAGCGCAGGCGTGGCTGTCGCGGCAATCGATACGGTGGCGGAGAAACGCGATGCAGAACCGCGGCCCAAAACAAAAGCGCCACGGAGCGGACTCCGTGGCGCTTCATCTTTTCCCGCCGGCGCGGAGGCGTGGCCTCCGCGTGGCGAAACGCGCTTAAGCGGCTGCTGCCGGCTTCGCCGCCTTTTGCAGCTTGCCCTTGCCGGCGCGCTGGATTTCCTCGAGCTTGATCTCGACGTGACGCGAGAACACGTACTCGGCCGGGCGCTGCTTGTCGATCGGAATGTCCGGAGCGAACGGGCCGTCGGTCTTGATGCCCTTGCGGCTCACGGCGAACGCCTTCAGCGGATGCGCCATCGTGTCCATCACGGCGGTCGCTTCGAAGCCGCAGTGGACCATGCAGTCCGCGCACTTCTCGTAGTTGCCGACGCCGTAGTTGTCCCAGTTCGTGTCTTCCATCAGTTCCTTGAAGGTCTTCACGTAACCTTCGCCGACCAGGTAGCACGGCTTCTGCCAGCCGAACACCGTACGCGCCGGGTTGCCCCACGGCGTGCACTTGTACGTCTGGTTGCCGGCCAGGAAGTCGAGGAACAGCGACGACTGGCTGAACGACCAGCGCTTGCCGCCTTCGCCGCGCTTCAGGATTTCGCGGAACAGGTTCTTCGTCTTGTCGCGGTTCAGGAAGTGCTGCTGATCCGGCGCGCGCTCGTACGCGTAGCCCGGCGACACGGTGATGCCGTCGACGCCGATCGGCTTCAGCGTATCGAAGAACTTCGCGACGCGCTCGGGGATCGCATCGTTGAACAGCGTGCAGTTGATGTTCACGCGGAAGCCGCGGCGCTTCGCTTCCTTGATGGCCGCGACCGCCTTGTCGTACACGCCTTCCTGCGACACCGAGTGGTCGTGCATCTGCGCGTCACCGTCGAGGTGGACCGACCAGACGAAGTACGGGCTCGGCTGGTAGTCGTCCATCTTCTTTTCCATCAGCAGCGCGTTCGTGCAGAGGTAGACGAACTTCTTGCGCTTCATGATGCCGCGGACGATTTCCGGCATTTCCTTGTGCAGCAGCGGCTCGCCGCCCGCGATCGACACGATCGGCGCGCCGCACTCGTCGACCGCTTCCAGGCATTCCTGGACGGACAGACGCTGGTTCAGGATGGGGTCCGGGTAATCGATCTTGCCGCAGCCGTTGCACGCGAGGTTGCAGCGGAACAGCGGCTCGAGCATCAGCGCGAGCGGATAGCGTTTGTTGCCGGACAGGTGTTGGCGCGTGATGTACGCGCCGACGCGGACTTGCTGGAGCAGCGGAATAGACAAGAGATGTCCTCCTTAAACTTCGCGGGCGACAGCTTGCGTGAGCTTCGCCGGCAGCTTGAATTCGACTTTTTCCTCACGGCCCGCCATCGTCGTGACGTCGACGGGACCCAGCGCGCGCAACGCGCCGATGACATCTTCGACCATCTCCTCGGGCGCGGACGCCCCGGCGGTCAGGCCCACGGTTTTCGCATTCGCGAACCATTCGGCCTTGACTTCCGAACCGTCGGCGACGAGGTAGCTCGGCACACCGCTTTCGGTGCCGATCTCGCGCAGGCGGTTCGAGTTCGAGCTGTTCGTCGCGCCGACGACCAGCAGCACGTCAACCTGTTCGCTCAGCTCGCGCACGGCGGCCTGGCGATTTTGCGTCGCGTAGCAGATGTCGCGCGTGTCCGGGCCGACGAGGTCGGTGAACCGGCGCTGCAACGCTTCGATGATGCCGCGCGTATCGTCCACCGACAGCGTGGTCTGCGTAATGTACGCGACCGGCGTGTCGACGGGCAGCGTCAGCGTATCGACTTCGGCTTCGCTCTGCACGAGGATCACCTCGGCCGGAATCTGGCCGATCGTCCCCTCGACTTCCGGGTGGCCCGCATGGCCGATCAGGATCAGCCGGCGGCCCGCCGCGACATACTGGCGGCCCTGCACGTGCACTTTCGTGACGAGCGGGCAGGTGGCGTCGAGCACGTCGAGGCCGCGCGTTTCCGCGTCGCGCTCGACCGTCTGGGCGACACCGTGCGCGCTGAAGATCGCGACAGCGCCGTGGGGCACCTCGTCGAGTTCCTCAACGAATCGGGCCCCTTTATTACGCAGATTTTCGACGACATGCCGGTTATGCACGATCTCATGACGCACATAGACCGGCGCACCGTGCTGTTGCAGCGCGCGATCGACGATCTCGATCGCCCGGACAACCCCCGCACAAAAGCCGCGGGGCTGGGCAAGGATGACTCGCATAAGTGAGCGAACTCCGACGACAGACGCCGGGGTTCGAGGAGCTGGCACTCGCTCGCTCGCCCCGGCTTGATGTTATGAAGGCAGGAACGAACCGGCCGGCCAGGCCCCGGAACCCCGAATTAATCGCGCATTTTAACTCTATCGGGAAGTCCTTGCTCTGGTGCTGTTTCCGGCGTGTTGCATTTGCGGGAGAACCGCGTCGGCGCTGGCGCGCGCGGAACCCAGTAAACTACGCGGTTTCGCGGGCAGCCGCTCCGGCTGCCCGGCGTCGCGCTCATTTCAAGGCCATTCGATGACCGTCGATTCTTACGCGTATTGCCCGGCCGCCCGTGCGGTTTCGGGCGTTTTGTTCCCGACCCTTATTGATTTTGCCGATGTCGGCGCCCGACCGGAGGCGCGCCGATGATGCTGGTGCTTGCATTCCTGGTGTCCGGCCTGTCGCTGATGATCTGGATCGTGCTGCTCGTCGCGCGCGGCGGCTTCTGGCGTGCGGTGCCCGCGCGGCCGCTGCCGCCCGAGGCGCGCGGCGCCGCGGCCGAGGCCGGCTGGCCGGCCGTCGTCGCGGTCGTGCCGGCGCGCAACGAGGCCGACGTGATCGCCCGGGCGGCGACTTCGCTGCTCGAGCAGGATTACCCGGGCGACTTTCATCTGATCATTGTCGACGACCACAGCGACGACGGCACCGCCGACGCGGCCCGCGCGGCCGCGCTCGCGATCAACCGCGCCGACCGGCTGACGGTGCTGGCCGCGAAGCCGCTGCCGGCCGGCTGGTCGGGCAAGGTATGGGCGCAGTCGCAGGGGATCGCCGCGGTGCAGACGCTCGGCCTGCCGGCCGACTACCTGCTGCTGACGGATGCCGACATCGGCCATCCGCCCGACGCCGTCGCGCAGCTCGTCACGCGCGCGCAGGCCGAGAACCGCGATCTCGTGTCGCTGATGGTGCGGCTGCGCTGCGATTCGTTCTGGGAAAAGGCGCTGATCCCGGCGTTCGTGTTCTTCTTCGCGAAGCTCTACCCGTTCTCGTGGATCAACAACCCACGCAACCGGACGGCCGGCGCCGCGGGCGGCTGCATGCTCGTCAAGCGCACGGCGCTCGAGGAAGCGGGCGGCATCGAGTCGATCCGCGGCGCGCTGATCGACGACTGCAGCCTCGCCGCGCAGATCAAGCATCGCGGCGAAGGCTGCCATCCGATCCGACTCGACCTGGCCGACCGCAGCGTGTCGTTGCGCCCGTACGACAGCTGGCGCGACATCTGGAACATGATCGCGCGCACCGCGTTCACGCAGCTGCACTATTCGCCGCTGCTGCTGGCCGGTACGTTGCTCGGGATGACGATCATCTATCTCGTGCCGCCCGCCGCGGCGCTCGCGTACGGCGCGCGCGCATGGCCGGCATGGCTCGCGTGGGCGTCGATGTGCGCCGCGTATGCGCCGATGCTGCGCTACTACCGGCGCTCGCCGCTGTGGGCGCCCGCGCTGCCGCTCGTCGCGCTGTTCTACGTCGGCGCGACGTTCGCGTCCGCGTGGCGCTACTGGCGCGGCAAGGGCGGCCAGTGGAAGGCGCGCGTGCAGGCGCCGGTGGATCGCTGAGTCTTGCCCGGGAGGCGTGCCTCCCGGCAGCCGGAAAGCACACAGCCCGATCGGTGGAAACCGGTCGGGCTGTTTCGTTTTCGGCGGTGCCGGTTCGGTGGTGCGGCGTGCCGGTACTTAGCGCTGCGTCAGCATCATGTACATCTGGACCACGACGTCCGGCGAGAACGTGAACGGCACCCAGCCGTAGCCCGTGTGGCGGGCCACCAGCAGGCGGTCGCCGTTCGACTGTTTCTGCACGGCCATCATCGGGTTCTTCGTCGTCACGAAGCGCCAGCCGGCCGGGATGCCGGGCGGCGGCTCCGGCTGCATCGACGCACGCGCATGCGCGAGTTCCTCGATCAGCTGGCCCAGTTGTTCCGGGTGCAGCGTGATCGATTCGCCGTTGATGGTCAGCGTGAGTTCGTTCTGCGTCGGGCGCGACACGTGCAGCGTCGCTTTGTCGGACGGGGCCGGGGCGATGTCGACGTCGGCTTCGGCTGCGGCTTCAACCGGCGTTTCGGCTTGCGCTGTCGCGACGATGGCCGTTTCGGCGTCGGCCGTCGCATCCACCGCTTCGGCCGCAGCAGGCGCGGGTGCGATCGCGGCCGGTTCCGCCGCCGGCGCGTCGGACGGTGCAGGTTCGACGACTTCGGCTGCCACTGCCGTGGCGGGGACTGCGCCCGTCGCGGCTTCCTTGACGACGGCCTCGACCAGCGCCTCGGCGTCGGCGATGGCCTTCGCGTGATGCTGCGCCGCCGCTTCGGCTTGTGCGATCGCTTCGGCATGACGCTGCGTGACCGCTTCCGCCTGCGCGGTGGCATCGGCGTGGCGCTGCGCGGCGGCCTCGGCCTGCGCGATCGCTTCGGTATGGCGTTGCGTGACGGCTTCGGCCTCGGCGGTCGCCTCGGCATGACGCTGCGCAGCGGCCTGCGTTTCCGCGATCGCCTGCGTGTGCTGCTGCGAGAGCGCTTCGGCTTCCTTGATCGCAGCCGTGTGGCGCTGCGCGGCGGCTTCGGCTTCGGCGATGGCAGCCGCGAGACGCTGCGTGGCCGCTTCGGCTTCGGCGGTCGCTTCCGCGTGCCGCTTCGCGGCGGCCTCGGCTTCGACGGTCGCGGCCGCATGGCGCTGCGCGGCCGCCTCGGCTTCGGTGGCTGCCGCGTGATGGCGCTGCGCGGCGGCCTCGGCTTCGGCGATTGCTGCCGCGTGGCGTTGCGACGCCGCTTCGGCATCCGCGTGACGCTGCGCGAGCGCTTCGGTCAGCGCGGTGGCTTCCGCATGGCGCTGCGACGCGGCTTCGGCTTGCGCGGTGGCATCGGTATGACGCTGGGCGGCGGCTTCGGCCGCGGCGGTCGCGCTGGCGTGGCGCTGCTGCGCCGCCTCGGCATCGGCTGCTGCTGCCGTGTGGCGTTGTGCGGCGGCCTGCGCTTCGGCTTCCGCGGCGGCGTGACGCTCGGCCGCGGCCCGGGCCTCCGCTGCCGCGGCGCGCGCGAAGGCTTCCGCGCTGCGGGCCGCCTGCTGCGCGGCGTGGTGATCGTGGAGGAGCTGATCGACGCCCGTGGCGAGCGAAGCGATCTGATCGTTCAGGTTCATGCGTGTCTTCTCTGCGTAAGACCCGCGATTTTAACCGCTGCGCCGGTGGCGGGCCGCGCGGGACGTGTAACAAAGTGCGCAAAGCGGCGTGAAGCACGCCGCTTTGTGTTACTTCAGGTAGCCCGCGGCGCCGAACCAGTCGAGCGCATCGCGCAGCCCTTCGCGGTACGGGCGCGCCCGGTAGCCGAGTTCGCGCTCGGCTTTCGCGGACGTGAAATACATCTTGTTCTTCGACATCCGCAGCCCGTCCACGGTGACGAACGGCTCCTTCTTCGTGAACTTCGCGACCGCTTCCGCACCGACCGCGAGCGGGTAGAGCGGCCAGCGCGGCAGCGCGATCGTCGGCGCCTTGCGGCCCGTCATCTGCGCGATGTCGGCCAGCATCTGCTGCAGCGGCAGGTTCTCGCCGCCGAGGATGTAGCGCTCGCCGATCCGGCCGCGCTCGAGCGCGAGGAAATGGCCGTGCGCGACGTCGTCCACATGCACGAGGTTCAGCCCCGTGTCGACGAACGCGGGGATCTTGCCGAGCGCGGCTTCGACGATGATGCGGCCGGTCGGTGTCGGCTTCACGTCGCGCGGGCCGATCGGCGTCGACGGATTGACGATCACGGCCGGCAGCCCTTCGTCGGCGATCATCCGCTCGACCGCGCGTTCCGCGAGCACCTTGCTGCGCTTGTAGACGCCGATCGCCTGCTCGGCCGTGAGCGGCCGGTTTTCATCGGACGGATCGCCGGCGCTCGTCACCTTCAGCGTCGCGACGCTGCTCGTATAGACGATCCGCTCGACGCCTTCCGCGCGTGCGGCGCGCATCGTCGCGACCGCGCCCTCGAGGTTCGCGCGCTCGATCTCGTCGGGGTCGGGCGCCCACAGCCGGTAGTCGGCTGCGACGTGCAGCAGGTAGCGCACGCCGCGCAGCGCGGCGCGCATCGACGCCTCGTCGCGCATGTCGCCGGTGACGATCTCGGCGTCGAGATCCGCCACGTTCGTGCGCGGGCTGGTCGGGCGCACGAGCACGCGCACCGCATAGCCTTTCTGCTGCGCAATGCGCGCGACGGCCGAGCCGACGAAGCCGGATGCGCCGGTGACGAGAACGAGATCGCGGGAGGTATCAGTCATGCGTTTCCTTCAGGGCCGCGCGCGGGCGGCGCGGCGGTTGAGCATCGGCGAGATTGTACGTGGTCGGCGCGGGCGGCGACGCCAGGCTGCGACGGGCGTGAAGCGGCTCCGGCCCGTGTGCGAAGCGGCCGACGCGACTACAATGCCGGGCTTGAACGCAACGGGAGGGCGACGCGATGAGCCGCAATGAACTGGACGAACGGATCGAGACCTACTACGTGCGGGTGCGCGGCGTCGTGCAGGGCGTCGGCTTCCGTCATGCGACGGTGCGCGAGGCGCATGCGCTGAAGCTGCGCGGCTGGGTCGCGAATCTCGAGGATGGCACCGTCGAGGCGATGATCCAGGGCCCCGGCGCGCAGATCGACCGGATGCTCGCGTGGCTGCGCCACGGGCCGCCGGCCGCGCGCGTGACCGAGGTGACGTTCGAGGAACGCAAGACCGAGAAACGCTTCGAGCGCTTCCAGCAGCAATAAGAAGAGGCGCGGAACGATCATGACGGGGTATCCGGAGGCCGGGCGCGGCCTCATGTTGTCGGTGATGGCGTCGACACTGTTCGCGCTGATGTCGGTCTACGCGAAACTGCTGGCGCCGCTCACGGGGCTCGACATCTTCGCGTGGCGCGTGTTGTGGACCGCGCCGGGCGCGCTCGCGCTGATCGCGCTGCGCGGCCGCTGGCCCGCGCTCGTCGACCTCGTGCGGCGCAGCGTGCGCGACTGGCGCCTGCTGATTGCGCTGCCCGTGAGCGCCGCGCTGCTCGGCGTGCAGTTGTGGCTGTTCCTGTGGGCGCCGCTGCACGGCCGCATGCTCGAAGTGTCGCTCGGCTATTTCCTGCTGCCGCTGACGATGGTGCTCGTCGGCCGCTTCTACTATCACGAACGGCTCGATCCGCTGCAATGGGCGGCGGTCGCGTGCGCGGCGCTCGGCGTCGCGCACGAAATGTGGGCGACGCGCGCGTTCGCGTGGCCGACGCTCGTCGTCGCGCTCGGCTATCCGCCGTATTTCGTGCTGCGCCGGCGGATCAACGCCGATTCGCTCGCCGCGTTCGCGGTCGAGATCGTGCTGCTGTGCCCGGTCGCGTTCGCGATGGTCGCGACGAGCACGACGCAGGTGGCCGACCATCCGGTGCTGTGGGCCGCGCTGCTGCCGGGCCTCGGCGTGCTCAGCACGCTCGCGCTCGCGAGCTACCTGAAGGCGAGCCGGATGCTGCCGATGGCGCTGTTCGGGATCCTCGGCTACGTCGAGCCCGTGCTGCTCGTCGCGGTGTCGCTGCTGCTGCTCGGCGAGACGCTGAGCATCGCGGAGCTCGCGACGTACGGGCCGATCTGGGTCGCCGTCGCGCTCACCGCGTGGCACAGCGCGATGCTGATGCGGCGCCTGCCCGCGCGCGGATAAACGTCGATAGCGAAGCGGCGGCGCATGCGGCGTGCCGCGTCGCGCATCGCAAAACACCCACGCCGCAGCGGTCGGACGCATCGATGCTGACCGCAAACTGGCGTCGCGCTGACGCGAGTCTGGCGACGCTGCCTGCCTTGCGCGGCAAGGCTCGCGCCTGTAATCGAACAGAAGATTCGGTTGCACTTTGTTACTTAGGGTCTCCCCGGATCGGCCATTAGACTGGCCTTACCGACTTCCCTTCGTATGCAGCCTTTCAATGAACGGTCATCTCCGCGCCTGGCCGGCCGGGTTGGCGCGATGCGGGCATACGCGTATCGCCGCTGATCGCGCTCGCCTGCTTCTCCCCGATCCATTCTCCGGTGCGTGCCGCACCGCCGTCATGCAGGGGGGCTCATGTCGTTGAGCCCGCCGACTTCCGCCACATTTGCGCCGTCGCGCAGCGGCCGCCTGATCGAAGTCGATTTCTTCCGCGGCATCGTGCTGTTGATGATCGTCGTCGATCACATCGGCGCGAGCGTGCTGTCGCGCGTCACGCTGCACGCATTCGCGCTGTGCGATGCGGCCGAGGTCTTCGTCTTTCTCGGCGGCTTCGCGACCGCGAGCGCGTATGGCGCGATCGCCGAACGGCACGGCGCGCGCGCCGCGCAAAAGCGCTTCGTGCGCCGCGCGATGCAGATCTACCGCGCATTTCTCGCGACCTCGACGCTGATGCTCGTCGTGTCGGCCGTGCTCGACCACTACGGGATCGATGCGCCGAACCTCGCGCTCGACGACGTCAGCGTGATGCTCGCGTCGCCGCTCACGGGCGCCGCCGAGCTGCTGACTTTCCAGCGCCAGCCCTATCTCGCGTCGGTGCTGCCGATGTACGTGCTGTTCGCGCTCGCGTCGCCGGTGCTCGTGCCGTTCGCGCGCCGGCATCCGTGGCTGCTCGTCGCGCTCAGTATCGCGTCGTGGCTGACGGCAGGCTGGCTCGGCCCCGAGCTGCTGGATGCCGACGGGTTCCGCTGGAGTTTCAATCCGTTCGCGTGGCAGCTGATGTTCGTCGCCGGCGTGCTCGCACGCTGCCAGCCGTTCTACCGGCGCATCGCGCTCGGGCGCTGGGGGGCCGCCGCGACGGGGCTCGCATGCGCGGTCGTGCTCGGCTGCGCGAGCTACAAGCTGTTCTCGGGGCTGCCGCTGCCGGAAGGCGTGTTCAAGCGCGATCTCGCGCTGCCGCGTGTCGTGAGCTTCGCGGCCATCGCGTGGCTGATGGCCGATTGCGTGCGCTTCGGCTGGATCGCGCGGATCGCGCAGGGTGTGCGGCCCGTCGTGGCCGTGGGCCAGCGCGGGCTGATCTGCTTCGTCGCGGGCGCGGCGATCTCGCTCGTCATCGATTCGTTGCTGCATCCGGTCGTGCGCAGCGCGGATCTGCGGCACGTCGGCGTAGGCCTCGTGGCCGACGCATGCGCGCTCGGGCTGATGATGGCCGTGGCCGGCTCGGGAACGTGGATCGCGCGGTGGCGAAGCGCGGCCGCATGAGCGGCGCGGGAAGCGGCGCGTGCGGCACGGAATGTGCCGCGCGACGTCAGTGAGGTGAGTCGATACGGGAGCGGGGAACGGGGGTGGCGTCGTCGGATTCGGCGTCGTCGCGTTCGTCGGGCGCCGGATCGTCGCGTTCCGCGAGTACCGCGTCGGCTTCGGCCGCGGCGCGCGCGGCACGTATCGCGGTGCAGCGCTGAGCGTGCCGGATGTCCGACAGTATCCTCAAGAGCCGCGTTGCTTTGCTTTTCATCGTCTTCTCCCGCCAGTGCGCATCTCGCGAAGCGGATGCGCTTCCTGCAACCAGTGTAGGACGCGTTCGCGTGCCTGGCGGGAGAATGTGGCGTGCACGCCGCACGCCGAGGGATATTACTTACTGCGCGGTGGCGACGCCCTGCGCCTGCGGCGCTTCTTCGCGGCGCTCTTCCGCACAACGCTGGTGCTGGCGCGACAGGCGGTTCATCAGCGGCAGCAGCAGCAGTGCGAGCACCATGCCGATCGCGGCGAGCCAGCCGAGCTTCTCGAACAGCGACAGGTACAGCGGCAGCGATTCGGTGGCCGGCAGTTCGTGCGACGGCATCTGCGCGAAGTTCGCGACGACGCTGCCCAGATACTGAGACACGCCGGTCGCGACGAAGTACGCACCCATCATGAAGCCGCTCATGCGCGCCGGCACGTAGCGGGCGATCATCGCGAGGCCGAGGCCGCTCACCAGCAGTTCGCCGAGCGAGTAGAGGCCGTAGCCCCACACCATGAACCACGACGACACGCGGCCGTCGACCGCGTAGCGGCCGCTGATCGTGAACACCAGGTAGCCGGCGGCCACTGCGCCGAAGCCGAGCGCGTACTTCGCGGCGACCGGCAGGTCGCGGCCGCTCTTCGCGACGGCGTTGTACACCCACACGAGCACCGGGCTCAGCAGCATGATCCAGATCGGGTTCAGCGCCTGGAACTGCGCGGCGCTCCACGTGAACAGCGTCGTGTCGAACAGCATGAAGCGCGGATCGACGTTGCGCAGCGCGAACAACGTCAGCGACGTCGACATCTGCACGTAGAAAATGAAGAACAGGATCACCTGGCCGATCAGCACGAGCGCCGCGATCAGGCCCGCGCGCTCCGAGCGCTCCGACTTCGCGATCATGTACGCGAAGATCGCGAGGATCGCGAACGCGGCCGTCCACACGCTGGCGACGGCGAGCTGCTTGTGCTGCAGCACGTACAGCGTGATCAGCGCGAGCCCGACACCGCCCAGCGCGACCGCGCCGAGGCGCTTCCAGCGGATCGGCTGGTCGTCCGGCAGCGAGCCGACGTGCGCGAGCGTGCGATGCATCAGCATGAAGTTGAGGATCGCGAGCAGCATGCCGCCGCAGCAGACCGCGAACGCGGCGTGCCAGCCCCAGTGATCCTTGATCCACGGCGTCGCGAGCATCGACACCGTCGAGCCGATGTTGACCGCCATGTAGTAGATCGTGAACGCACTGTCGATGCGTGCGTCGTCGCCTTCATAGATGCGGCGCACGAGGTTGGCCGCGTTGGCCTTGAACAG
Organism: Burkholderia sp. HI4860; assembly: GCF_002223045.2. Lineage (NCBI taxonomy): Bacteria > Pseudomonadati > Pseudomonadota > Betaproteobacteria > Burkholderiales > Burkholderiaceae > Burkholderia > Burkholderia sp. HI4860. The sequence goes on from NZ_NKFO02000001.1 coordinate 1,005,371, forward strand.
GCCGTTGCCGACGACGATCACGCCGAGCGACGCGTACATGTACGTCAGCTGATCGTTCGGGACCGACAGCATCAGGTAGCCGGCGCACAGCACGGCCGCGCCGATGATCATCGTGCGACGGGCGCCGAGCACCTTGTCGCCGATCCAGCCGCCGATCGACGGCGCCGCATAGACGAGTGCGGTGAACGCACCCCAGGTCAGGTTCGCATGGCTGTCGGTGAAACCGAGCCGGTCGACCATGAAGAGGACCAGGAGCGCGGCCATGCCGTAGTAGCCGAAGCGCTCCCACATTTCGATGAGGAAGACCGTCGTGAACGATCGGGTTTGTGAAACGGGTGGTTGCATCATCAATCTCGTTTGAAACGGACGGCACGGATCACGCGTCGTCTTTTTGGGGTCGAACTGGCGCCGGTGCACAATGGGGCCGGGTAGGCTTCGTGCTGGCGGTGGAACAGTCGGGCGGTTAGCCCGGGCCGGGGTCTGACTCCGCCGGGAATGGCGGAGACGGGCCCCGACCGGCGCGCGCATGGTAGCGGCTACCGGTCCGGTGCGTCACGTATCTGCCACCTAGGGAAACTCCCAATATGGCAGCAGCTTTCAGGAACATTCGTCTCATCATCTATTTGTAAGCTTTCGTGCAGGCCCTCCGAAGATTCCCGGAGAGCCGCTTGCAGCTTGCCTGTGAAGCCGGCGAGTCTGGCAAGATAGCGCGTCGTTTCGCTCGCTTCGTGTCCCGTTTAGTGCACCGGGCTCGACACCGAAGAGGTGGGCGAACCCGAAGACTAAGCTATATCGTTCTAACTTAGTTATTTTCCATCAAACATTTTTTGACGATCACTTTTCGGCCTGCTATGGTTCCCCCCACTGAAAACTCGCGGGCTGCAGATGCTGCCGCGCTGGGCAGCAAGATTCGCGCGTTGCGCCAACGACTCAAGCGCACGCTCGACGACACCGCTACCGCCGCGGGGATTTCGAAGCCGTTTCTGTCTCAAGTCGAACGCGGGCTCGCGTCGCCGTCGCTGACATCGTTGGCCGGTATCGCGCACGCGCTCGGTGTGACGGTGCAGTACTTCGTGGATACGCCGAGCGAGGAACGCTCGGTTTGCCGAGGCGAGCAGCTGCGCTTCTTCGGGTTTGCCGATTCGGCGAACCTGTTCGCGCGGCTGACGAACGTGTCCGAAGGGCGCCAGCTGGAGGCGATCCTGGTGAGGATGCCGCCGGGGCAGAAGCGGTCCGAGGTGACGACACATGCAGGAGAGGAGTTCCTGTATGTGATTGAAGGGGAAGTGTCGCTGACGCTGGAAGGCAAGACGTTCGTCCTGCAGGCCGGCGACAGCTCGCACTATCAGTCGACGGTCCCGCACAGCTGGGTCAACACCGCGAAGATCGAGTCGGTGGTGGTCTGGGTCGGTACACCGAGGCTGTTCTAACGCACAGGTATTCCTTCGTTTCGAAGACGGAATACCTGTCGAAAGAAACGTAAGGAATACTAAAATGCAATACGAGAATCACGGGCCTCCTCAATCGCTGCGCCCGTCAGCGTCTCAAGCGTAATCCGCGGCATCCGCCGCGCGACGCTCACCGAACAACCTTTCTCAAGACTGCCACGATGAAATCCTTGCATGCCATGTCGGCCGTGCTGGCCGCGCTCGCCCTGACGCCTGTCGCCCACGCCGTTACCGTTCCGTCGAACGTCGCGCTCGCGCCTCAACAGGACCTGACGCGACAGGTGCCCGCCGAAGTCGAGTCGCTCGACCCCGCGCACATCGAGTCGTGGACCGGCAACACGATCGGCCTCGACCTGTTCGAAGGGCTGGCCCGCATCGATGCGGCCGGCCAGGTCGTGCCGGGCGTCGCGCTGTCGTGGGAGCGCAAGTCGCCGACGACGTGGATCTTCAAGCTTCGCCGTGACGCGAAGTGGAGCAACGGCCAGCCGGTGACGGCCGCCGATTTCGTCTATTCGTGGCAGCGCCTCGTCGATCCGAAGACGGGCTCGAAATACACGATCCTCGTCGAGTTCATCAAGAACTCGAAGGACATCATCGCGGGCAAGGCCGCGCCGTCGACGCTCGGCGTGCGCGCGGTCGATCCGTACACGCTCGAAGTGACGACCGACGTGCCCGTCGCGTTCTTCCCCGAGCTGACCGCGATGGCGCCGCTCGTGCCGGTGAACAAGGACGTGGTCGCGAAGTTCGGCGATGCATGGACGCGCCCGGGCAACATCGTCAGCAACGGCGCCTACCAGCTCGTCGACTGGCAGCCGAACAACCGCATCGTTGTGACGAAGGACGCGAAGTACTGGAACGCGCCGAAGGTCGTGATCAACAAGGTCACGTACCTGCCGATCGAAAGCGACGAAACCGCGATGCGCATGTACCAGGCCGGCCAGATCGACTACAGCTACTCGATCCCGTCGGGCATCTTCCAGCAGGTCAGCAAGCAGTTCGGCGGCGAGCTGCGCCAGGGCCTGCAGCTCGCGACGTACTACTACTACCTGAACAACAGCGACGCGGCGCTGAAGGACAAGCGCGTGCGCCAGGCGCTGTCGATGGTGATCGATCGCGACGTGCTCACGTCGAAGCTCACGCAGGCCGGCGAGAAGCCGATGTACGGCCTGATGCCGAACGGCACGAAGGGCGTGCAGCAACCGTTCACGCCGGAATGGGCGTCGTGGCCGATGGCCAAGCGCGTCGCCGCCGCGAAGGATCTGCTCAAGCAGGCCGGTTACTCGGACGCGAAGCCGCTGTCGTTCACGCTCACGTACAACACCAACGACCTGCACAAGAAGGTCGCGCTGTTCACCGCATCGGAGTGGCGCACGAAGCTCGGCGTCAACACGAAGCTCGAGAACGTCGAATTCAAGGTGCTGATGAAGCAGCGGCATGACGGCAAGGTGCAGATCGCGCGCGACGGCTGGTTCGCCGACTACAACGACGCGATGACCTTCTTCGACCTGATCCGCTGCGGCAGCGCGCAGAACACCGTCGGCTACTGCAACAAGCAGGTCGACACGCTCGTCGACGAAGGCAACCAGAAGCTCGACGACCAGGCGCGCGCCGCGCTGCTCACGCAGGCGCACGACACGGCGCTGAACGATACGCCGATGCTGCCGCTGTTCCAGTATTCGGCCGACCGCCTCGTGAAGTCGTACGTGGGCGGCTACTCGCTGAAGAACGTGATCGACATGCGTGCTTCGCAGGACATGTACCTGATCAAGCACTGAGCGGAGCGATCATGCTGGCCTACGCACTGAGGCGCACGTTGTGGGCGGTGCCGACGATCCTCGCGGTCGTCACCGTCTGCTACCTGCTCCTGCATTTCACGCCCGGCGGCCCGTTCGATACGGAAAAGCAGCTGTCCGCGGCCACGCTCGCGAACCTGAACGCGAAGTACCACCTCGACGAGCCGCTGTGGAAGCAGTATCTGCTGTACCTGAACGCGCTGCTGCACGGCGATCTCGGCCCGTCGTTCCGTTACGTCGACTGGTCGGTGAACGATCTCGTGAAGAAGGCGCTGCCTGTGAGCCTCGGCGTGGGCGGCGTGTCGATCCCGATCTCGATCGTGTGCGGCGTGCTGCTCGGCACCGTCGCGGCCGTGCGCCGCGACAGCTTCATCGACCGCTTCGTGATGCTGATCGGCAACTTCGGCAACGTCATCCCGCCGTTCGTGCTCGGCCCCGTGCTCGTGTGGATCTTCGCGATCCTGCTGAAGACGTCGTCCGGCAACGGCTGGCTGCCCGCGGGCGGCTGGGGTGACGGCGGCTGGGAGTACCGGCTGCTGCCGATCGTGCTGCTGACCTTCATCAACATGTCGCTGCTCGCGCGCGTGATGCGCGGCTCGATGATCGAGACGCTGTCGAGCAACTACATCCGCACCGCGCGCGCGAAGGGCCTGCCGGGCTCGACGATCGTGCTGCGCCATGCGCTGAAGCCCGCGCTGATGCCGGTCGTGTCGCTGTTCGGCACGGTCTGCATCACGTCGATCACGGCGGCCGTCGTCACCGAATCGGTGTTCGCGCTGCCGGGGCTCGGGCAGCTCGTCGTGAACGGTGCCATCAACCGCGACTACACACTGGTGCTCGGCCTCGTCGTGCTGACGACCGTCTGCGCGGTGCTGTTCAACCTGCTGGTCGACCTCGCATACGCGTGGCTCGATCCGCGTATCCGTTATTGAGCGAGGCACAGCGATGACTCCGACTACACCTGTCGTCGGCCTGCCCGTGCAGACCGACTCGCCGCCGCGTTCGCGCTCGCCGTTCGCGCTTGCGATGGCGCGCTTCCTTCACAACCGTGCGGCCGTGTTCAGCCTCGTGCTGCTCGCGCTCATCACGCTCGCCTGTTTCGTCGGCCCGTGGCTGCTCGCGGCCGATCCTTCGGCAAGCGACTGGGGCTCGATCAGCCTGCCGCCGACCTGGGCGAACCAGCACTGGTTCGGCACCGACGAACTCGGCCGCGACTTGCTGGTGCGCACGCTGATCGGCGGGCGCGTGTCGATCGAGGTCGGCCTGCTCGGCACGCTCGTGTCGGGCCTGTTCGGCGTCGCATGGGGCGCGACCGCGGGCTTCGCGGGCGGCCGCGTCGACTCCGTGATGATGCGCATCGTCGACATGATGTACGCGATCCCGTACCTGCTGATCGCGATCCTGATGATGACCCTGTTCGGCCGCTCGTTCATGCTGGTCGTGCTGACCATCAGCGCGTTCTCGTGGATCGACATGGCGCGGGTCGTGCGCGGCCAGACGCTGTCGCTGCGCAGCCGCGAGTTCGTCGATGCGGCACGGGCGATCGGCGTGACGCCGGCGTCGATCGTGCTGCGCCACATCGTGCCGAACCTGCTCGGCGTGGTCGTCGTGTACGCGACGGTCTCGGTGCCGGGCATCGTGCTGACCGAATCGGTGCTGTCGTTCCTCGGCCTCGGCGTGCAGGAACCGATGACGAGCTGGGGCGTGCTGATCCAGGACGGCGCGCAGAAACTGGAATCGACGCCGTGGCTGTTACTGGCCCCGGCCGTCATGCTGTGCGTGACGCTTTACTGCGTGAACTTCGTCGGCGATGGCCTGCGTGACGCGCTCGACCCGAAGGATCGCTAAAGATGGTCGCACTGCTTGAAGTAGACAACCTCGGCGTGCGCTTCACGCGCAAGGACGCGCCGCCGGTGGACGCCGTAAGCGGCGTGTCGTTCTCGCTTGAAGCCGGCAAGACGCTCGGCATCGTCGGCGAATCGGGCTCGGGCAAGAGCCAGACCGTGATGGCGATGCTCGGCCTGCTGGCCGGCAACGGCGCGACCACCGGCGCCGCGCGCTATCGCGGCGACAACCTCCTCGAGATGGATTCACGCGCGCTGAACAAGATACGCGGCGACCGGATCGCGATGATCTTCCAGGATCCGATGACGTCGCTCAATCCGTTCCTGACGATCGAGCGGCAGATGACCGAGACGCTGCAGCTGCATCGCAAGCTGTCGCGCAAGGAAGCCACGAAGCGCGCGATCGAGGCGCTCGAATCGGTGCGGATTCCCGACGCGGCACGCCGCATCCGCATGTATCCGCACGAGTTTTCGGGCGGCATGCGCCAGCGCGTGATGATCGCGATGGCACTGCTGTCCGAACCGGAAATCCTGATCGCCGACGAGCCGACCACCGCGCTCGACGTGACCGTGCAGGCGCAGATCATCGACCTGCTGCGCGAGCTGAACCGCGAGCGCGGCACGGCGATCGTGCTGATCACGCACGACATGGGCGTGGTCGCCGGCCTCGCGGACGACGTGATGGTCATGTATGCGGGCCGCACCGTCGAATACGCGCCGGCCGAATCGATCTTCGCGGCGCCGTCGCATCCGTACACGATCGGCCTGCTCAACGCGCTGCCGCGCCTGACCGACGCGGACGATGCGCCGCTCGTCGCGATTCCCGGCAATCCGCCGATGCCCGGCACCGCGCCGGCCGGCTGTGCGTTCGCGAAGCGCTGCACGTATGCGGAAGAACGCTGCGGCGCGGCGCGCCCCGCGCTCGAAACCTATGGCGCCGCGGGCGCGGTGCGCGCGTGCCACCGTCCGGTGGCCGATCTGACGGGAGGTCTGCGATGAGCGTCAATGAACGCCGCCAAGCCGACGCGACGGACGACACGCTGCTGTCCGTCGAAGGTCTGAAAGTGCATTTCCGCGTGCCGCTCGGCGGCTATCCGTGGTCGCCGAAGGGGACGCTGCGCGCCGTCGACGGCGTGTCGTTCGACGTGAAGCGCGGCGAGACGGTCGGGCTCGTCGGCGAATCGGGCTGCGGGAAGTCGACGCTCGCGCGCGCGCTGATCGGCCTCGTGCCGATGACGGCCGGCACGGTGAAATGGCGCGGCGAAGCCGTGGCGCCCGATCACCTGCGCGGCACCGCGATGCGGCGCGAAGTGCAGATGATCTTTCAGGATCCGCTCGCGTCGCTCGATCCGCGCATGACGATCGAACAGGTCGTCGCGGAGCCGCTCGTCACGCACCAGGCCGGCCTCGGCCGCACCGAGGTGCGCCGCCGCGTGGTCACGATGCTCGAACGCGTCGGCCTGAACGCGCATCACCTGCTGCGTTATCCGCACGAATTCTCCGGCGGGCAGTGCCAGCGCGTCGGCATCGCACGCGCGCTGATCGGCGAGCCGAAGCTCGTGATCTGCGACGAACCCGTCTCGGCGCTCGACGTGTCGATCCAGGCGCAGATCGTGAACCTGCTGCGCGACCTTCAACGCGAACTGTCGTTGTCCTATCTGTTCGTTGCGCACGATCTGGCGGTGGTGAAGGCCATCAGCCAGCGTGTGCTCGTGATGTATCTCGGCCGCGTGATGGAGTTCGGCACGCGGCATGACGTGTACGGCGTGCCGCAGCACCCGTACACGAAGGCGCTGCTCGATGCGGCGCCGACGCCGGAGCCGGCGCGCGAGCGTGCTCGCCGTCCGATGCTGCTGGCGGGCGAGATGCCCTCGCCGCTCAACCCGCCGTCCGGCTGCGCGTTCCGCACGCGTTGCCCGGTCGCAATCGACGCGTGCGCGCAGGACGTGCCGCTGCCGGAAGTTCGGCAGGGGTCGGCCGCGCGTGTCGCGTGCATCCGCGCGGGTGTGGCGTGAGCTGAAGTGACGCAGCAAACATAACCAAGGCAGGTCAACAGGGGTAGGTGCGGCGCGAACGATCTTCGCGCCGCGGGTACAGGCGCGTCCTTGATCGGGCGCGCCGGGGGGCCGGGCGCTGATCGCAACCGGCGTGGACGATATCAACACAAGACGAGAATTACGATGAAAAAACAGAAGACGATCGGGACGGCATCGAAAATGCTGCTTGCCTGGGGGCTGCCGGCACTCGCCGGTGTCTCGCTGACGGGCGTTGCGCACGCCGACGACGCGGCCCCCGCACCGCTGACGGTCGCGCAGGCCGCACCGGGCACGACCGTTGCGCAGGCAACGACCCCGAACGCCGTCATCAACGCCGAAGCGAACCAGGCCGTCACGCCGCCCGACGAGCCGTCGGCGCAGTCGCAGTCGAAGGGCTTCATCGCCGACAGCCATCTCAACTTCCTGTTCCGCAACTACGCGGACGTGCTCGACGCCAAGGGCGGGCCGCATCGCCACGCGTGGGTCCAGGGCGCGATGGCGAACTTCGAGTCGGGCTACACGACGGGCCTGATCGGCATCGGTTTCGACGCGTCGCTGTATGCGGCGCTGAAGCTCGACGGCGGCCAGGGCGCCGGCAGCATGGTGCACATCGCGAAGGGCGGCGGTGGCGGCAACCAGCTCGCGTGGGCCTATCCCGGCATCTACGACGTGAAGGCGCGCATCTCGAACACGGTGGTCAAGTACGGTCTGCAGGCCGTCGACAACCCGTTCATGGAGCAGCACGACAACCGTGCGCTGCCGCCGACGTTCCTCGGTGCGACGCTCGTCAGCAATGAATTCAAGAACGTGATGCTCGAGGCCGGCAGCTTCACGAAGACCGACGCGCGCGGTCACACGACGCTCACCAACCTGACGACGCAATACGGCGGCACGCGCATCAACCGCCTGTCGTACGTCGGCGGCACGTGGGACTACTCGCCGAACGGCGAAGTCGCGCTGTACGCGAACCAGGCCGACGACGTGTGGCACCAGTACTACGCGTCGGTGAAGCACAGCATCGGCAGCCCGCAGACGATCAAGTGGACAGGATTCGGCAACGTCTACTCGACGCACGACACGGGCGATGCGCTGCAAGGCAAGATCAACAACAACGCCTACAGCCTGTCGCTGGCCGCGCAGCACGGCCCGCACGAGCTGCTGCTCGGCTTCCAGCAGGTGCTCGGCGACCAGTTCTTCGACTACCTGAACGAAACGAACGGCATCTTCCTGACCAACTCGATGGACGTCGACTACAACGCGCCGCACGAAAAGTCGCTGCAGCTGCGTTACACGTTCTACGGCAAGGAAGCGGGCCTGCCGGGCTTCAAGGCGATGGTCTGGGGCGTGACGGGCTGGGGGGCCGACGGCAGCGCGGGTGCGGCGAACGACCCGAGCAAGTCGAGCATCTACTGGAGCAACGGCGCGCCGGTGCAGGGCCGTCACCACGAGTTCGGCTTCATCCCGTCGTACACGTTCCAGAGCGGCAAGCTGAAGGACACGAAGGTCACGTTCATCGCGATGTGGCACGCCGGCTCGGCACACTACTCGGACGCGACGAACACCGAGTACCGCCTGGTCGTGAACCTGCCGCTGCACGCGTTCTGATCGCAGGGGGCGCAGGCGCCCCCACTTCGCACGGCCGGCCTTCGATCGACGCGATCAGGCCGGCTTGTGCAGCCCCGCGACCGGATCGTTCGCAGCGGGCATCTCTTCCACGAGCGACGTGAGCTGGCGGCCGGTATCGCGCCATGCATCGAGGCCGCCGCGCAGCGCGAGCGCATCGGTGAAGCCGGCGTCGAGCAGGCGCTTCGCCATCAACGCGGCCGTGAACTCGTTCGGGCACGAGCAGTACACGACGAACTTCTGCGAGAACGGATAGCGCGCGACGATGTCGCCGATCTGGCGTTCGTCCGCGAACTGCGCACCGGGAATCGTGAACGGGTCGAGCTTGCGGTGCTCGGGCGAGCGCACGTCGAGGATCACCGGCGCGGTCGTATCGCGCAGCATCGCGTCGAGCTCGTCCACGCCGACCCGCGCGCTCGCGAGCTGGCGGATCAGCGCGCGGCGGCGCATCCAGCGGATCGCCGCGTACACGGCCAGCACCGCGACGGCCACCAGCAGCGCCGCGCGGCCGAGCTGGCCCGCACCCGCGAACAGCCAGTCGATCTGGCGAGCGAACATCAGCCCGACCATCAGCCCGACGATCGTCCACAGCGCGGCGCCGAGCGCGTCGTAGCCGAGGAACGTGCGATAGCGCGTGCCGAACGCGCCGGCCATCGGCACCGACACGAGCGACAGCCCCGGAATGAAGCGCGCGACGGCGAGCACGCGCACGCCGTAGCGGCCGAAGAAGCGTTCGGTTTTCTTCACGCAGCTGTCACGCGACAGCGACAGGCGGCAGATCGTCTTCAGCGTCGTGCCGCCGAAGCGCCGGCCGGCGAGGTACCACACCGTGTCGCCGATCAGCGCGCCGAGCACCGACAGCACGACCACCGTGACCAGTTGCGAGCCGATCATCGCCGGATGCATCGCGGACATCGCGCCGAACAGCACGAGCGTCGGCATCGCGGGCACCGGCAGCCCGATGGCCGCCGCGAGCACGTTGGCGAAGACGAGAAGCGGCCCGTATTGGGCGACGAGGTCGCGGAGGAGCATGACGGCTGGCCGAAAAGGAAACGCGCGCGGAAAGCACGCAGATGGGCCGATTATCGGCCTTTTTCAAGTCAGCGGCGGGAATAACGCAAAGTGCCTGACGGCGGCGGCGGGTGCGGTGAGCCGGCGCGTTGCGCGCGGCTCACCGTTCGAAATCAGGAGGAGGTGCGGGCGAGCGACGCGGCGCCGTGGTTTTCGCCGGGGAGCTCGGCGCCGTGCGAGCGGATCGCCGCGATCAGTTCGGCCGGCGTGATCTCGTAGCGGACTTCGCGGTGGATGCCCGGCTTGCGTTCGTCGATCTCGATCAGCAGCACGCTCTTGCCGTCGCCGGTTGCTTCGAGCCGGAGCGAGCGCAGTTCGCGACCGTCGGTCGGGTCGTGTTCGGTGAGCAGGGTCATTGCCCCGGATGAGCCGGTAGTGCGCATCGAACCTATCCTCGTATCGTGGATGCCGTAGTGGCGAAGATGTCTTTGTTGAATGCAGCTTGGCGCAGTTTAACGCGAACGGGCCGCAATTCGGAGCAATTTCGTTGGGGGGAATTGAGGGCTGAACCATCGATCCATCTGATGTTTGAGCCGCGCCGGGCGGGCGTTTGCGCCGGATCGGGCACAGCCGCGGCCGGCGCCTGACCGCCGTTCGCGGCCGGGCCGGCCCGGGCGGCGACACGCGGCGCAGCGCGGGTCGCCGCGGCGGCATCAGAAGCGGTCGGCGAGCCCCATCGCCGGGTCGCTGACCGAGTGGCGGCCGGTTTCGACACGGCCGGCGACGCGGCGCGAGAAACTCGCGTCGCTGTCCGCGGTGACGATGAAGTCGTACCAATGGCCGGTCGAGTCGAGCTGCCAGTGCAGCTCGGCCTGGTCGCCGGCGCGCACCGTGACCGTCCACGTGGTGCCGGTACGGTGGCCATGCCCCTGGCTGTTGCCGTCCTCGTTGCCGTGGCCGCGACCGCGATCGTCGTGCGCGCCACGGCCGGACAGCGGCCCGTAGACCTGGTTCGACTTCACGGTGAAGCGCACCGTCCCGCCGCCGTGGTTGCGCAGTTTCAGGTGGAGGTTGCCGCTCGCGCCCGCATAGCCGACGCGCACTTCCGGCTGCGGCGCGTGTGCACCGGCCAGGCGGCTGAGGTCGCCGGTGAAGCGGCGGTGATAGCCGTTCGGGCCCAGCACCCACAGGTCATATTTACCGCCGTTGTCGGCGCGCGCGGCCCAGTCGCCGTGCAGCGTCTTGTCCGGTTCGACGACGTAGCGCCGCGGCAGGCGGTCGAGGTGCAGCTTGTCATAGACGTGAAACACGGCGGCGGCGCGGCCCGTGTTCGCGAACTTCAGCGTGACCGTGCCGGTGCTGGCATCGGTACGCGCGCTGGCATGCAGTTCGTAAGGCAGCGCGCGCGACGGGCGCACGCCGCTCGCCTGGGCGGGCAGCGACGGCGCGGCCGGCGGCACGATCTTCGGCGCGGCCTGTTGCGCGGCGCTCAGCGCGTCGACTTGGCTTTTCGTCGTATGGCCCGCGAGCGTCGGCAGCGGTTCGTTGTTCGGCGAGCGGAAGTTGAACGCGCTCGTCAGGTCGCCGCACACCGCGCGGCGGTACGCGCTGATCTGCGGCTCCGCGACGCCGAAGCGCTGTTCGAGGAAGCGCAGCGTCGACGTATGGTCGAACACCTGCGAGTTGACCCAGCCGCCGCGGCTCCACGGCGACACGACCCACATCGGTACGCGCGGGCCCGGGCCGTACGGGCGGCCGTCGGTCGCCGGCTGGCTCGACGTGGCCGGCGTGAAGTCGTGGTACTCGGCGGCGACGTCGGCGTCCCGCAGCGTATGGCCGCCCGCGAGCGTGCCGTCGGCGTTGCGCGACGGCACGGCCGGCGACGGCATGTGGTCGAAGAAGCCGTCGTTCTCGTCGTAGTTCACCAGCAGCACGGTCTTGCTCCATACCTCCGGGTTCGCCGTCAGCGCATCGAGCACGGCCTGCACGTACCAGCCGCCCTGCGCGGGGCTCGACGGCCCCGGATGTTCGCTGTACACGGACGGCGGGATGATCCACGACACCTCGGGCAGCGCGCCGTTGCGGATGTCGTCGCGCAACGATTCGAGGAAGCCGTACGGCATCGTGTTGCCGAACCCCTTCGCGAGCGGGCTCAGCGCATCGTCGATCGCCGGATCGTAGAACGCGCCGGCCGCCGTCACCGGCTGCGTGATGTCGGTCGACGCGACGTACGCCGGCCGGCGCGCGGGCGGCATCTGCTCGATCGCCGCGCGCCAGTGGCGGAAGCTCATCATCTCGTTGCAGCCGAAGTTGTCGATCAGGCTCTGGTACACCTTCCACTTCACGCCGGCCTGCTGCAGCCGGTCGGCGTAGGTGGTCCAGGTCCAGCCCTGGCTCGACGGGCCGATGTCGTTGCCGCCGTTGAACTGGTTGTTCAGCGCGGCGATCTTCACGCGGCTGCCGTCGGCCGGGCTGATGCCGTTCGGGCCGTTGGTGCCGCTCCAGTAGAACAGGCGGTTCGCGATCGTGCCCGTGTGCATTCCGCAGTGGTAGTGGTCGCACAGCGTGAACGCATCGGCGAGCGCGCGCTGGAACGGTACTTCCGCCGCGTCGTAATAGCCCATCGACAGCGGCGTCTTTGCGTCGGGCCAGCGGTTCATCCGGCCGTGGTCCCACGCGGCCTGCGCATCGGCCCACGTGTGCGGCGTGCCGCCCGCGCGCTGCGCGTTGCCCTGGTTTGCGTCGAGGTGATACGGCGTGACGGTGGTGGCGGGCGTCGCTTTCGTGTACGTCTGGTAGAACACGTCGCGGCCGTTCGGCGACGGCACCGCGAAGCGGTCGCCGTAACCGCGCACGCCCTTGAACGTGCCGAAGTAGCTGTCGAATGCGCGGTTCTCCATCATCAGCAGCACGACGTGCTTCACGTCCTGGATGGTGCCCGTTTCGTGAAACGCGGGAATCGCGAGCGCGCGGCGGATGCTCGGCGGAAACGCGGACAGTGCGGCGGCGGCGAGGCCGGAAGTAGCGGTTTGCTGGAGGAATTTGCGGCGTGACGTCATGGCGTTCGGGTCCTGTGATGATGGGAGCGTTCGTGACTTCGTCTGGCGGCGCCCGTGCATCGCCCCCCTGGGACGATTCGCGCGGCGTGTGCGTACGAGTGCATCGGCCGCGCGTGGCGGAGGTGTGCGCATCGCGCGCGATGCGTGGTGCTGCGCGGATGCCTTGGCCGTCGCCGCGATCCCGTGCAACGCGCGCTCGTGATGCGCGGCCAGGACGTCGGCACACGCCGGCCCGGCGCATGCCGGGTTGGGCGGCGCCCAGTCTAGGGAGGCGGCGTGACGTCGACGTGATGAAGACATGACATCGCATGTCGCGCGGATGACGTTGTGTGCGCAACGATTAATGGGGAAGCGATGCGCGACGGAATGGGTCAGGAATTACCGACTGCGGTATGAGAATCGGTCAGTTTTTTCCGGTTCGCGATGGCTTGGCGTGGCGTGATCGCGCATCGTTGCGGGTGCAACGGCATCGCATGACGCCCATGTTTCAAATGCGTGAAATCGGATAAGCTCGACACGTTGCTGCGCAGGTGCGCAGCCCGCGCGACTGGCGCGACTTTTCGGACCCGGCCCACCCATGACCGACATCACGATCCGGCACAGCGAGACGCACGACGTCGACGCGATCCGGCAAATCGCCGCGCATCCCGCGGTGTACGCGAATACGTTGCAGCATCCGTTTCCGTCGCTCGAGAAATGGCAGAAGCGGCTCGACGGCGTGCGCGAGCACGGCGTGAGCCTCGTCGCCGAAATCGACGGCGTGGTGGTCGGCCATCTCGGCCTGCACCCCGAACAGAATCCGCGCCGTCGCCACGCGGCGGGGCTCGGCATGATGGTCGACGCGACGCACCACGGGCGCGGCGTCGGCAGCCGGTTGCTCGCGGCCGCGATCGATCTCGCGGAAAACTGGCTGAACGTCACGCGCCTCGAGCTGACCGTGTTCACCGACAATCGCGCGGCCGTCGCGCTCTACGAGAAGCATGGCTTCCGGGTCGAGGGTGAATCGCCGGGCTATGCATTGCGCGATGGCATGCATGCGTCCGTGTATCACATGGCGCGGATCAAGCCGCGGCAGTGAAGGCCCGGCCGACACGTATCTGACAGTACGCGCGGCCGCGATGCCGCGCGTCATATTCATTTGAGAATTCGTTCGTTTTCGCCCGGCTGTGCGCGTCGTATCGTCGAAGGATTTGCCGGCCGCCTCGGCCGGTGTGCGTTTTTCCGAAACGATCATGCGCGGCGTTGCACGTCGGCAGGCTTCATCGTCATCGCTTCATGGTTGTGACTTCGCAACCATCGCTTCGCGCGCCGCACCTTCCCGCAACCGTCTCTTTCAACGGACCCGCTTCGATGAAAACTGCTCTCCGGAATCTGACTGCCGCCTGCCTGCTTGCCGCCGCGGGTGCGGCGCTTGCCGCTGCCACGCCCACAAACGCCCCGGCGGCGAGCGCCGCGCCTGATGGCGCGCACCTGCCGCCCGGCATCGCGTGGCAGCACGGCGACGTCGACGCCGCCTTCGCGCTGGCGAAGCGCACCGGCAAGCCGCTGCTGCTCTACTGGGGCGCGGTGTGGTGCCCGTCGTGCAACCAGGTGAAGTCGACGATCTTCAGCCAGCAGGCATTCAAGACCCGCTCGTCGTTCTTCGTGCCCGTGTATCTCGACGGCGATACCGAAAGCGCGCAGAAGCTCGGCGAGCGTTTCAAGGTGCACGGCTACCCGACGATGATCCTGTTCCGTCCCGACGGCACCGAAGTGACGCGGCTGCCGGGCGAAGCCGATCTCGATCGCTACATGCAGGCGCTGTCGCTCGGGATGACGGCCGCGCACCCGGTGCGGCAGACGCTCGCGACCGCGTTGAAGAATGGTGCGTCGCTGACGCCGGACGAATGGCGCCTGCTGGCCGACTATTCGTGGGATACCGACGGCGCGCTGCCGGTGGCGACCGATCGCGTCGCCGAGACGCTGCAGTCGCTCGCGCAACGCGCACGCGCGGCCGGCGCGAAGGCCGAATCGGCGCGTTTTGCGCTGAAGTCGGCCGTGGTCGCCGCTTCCGACGATCCGGCGCAGGCCGGCGCGCTCGACAAGGCGGCGCTTGCCGATTCGTTGCGCACGGTGCTGCAGGATCCGGTGTTGTCGCGCGCTGATTCGGACGTGCTGGTTGCGGCGCCCGCGCGCGTGGTCGCGTATCTCGGCGTCGACGACGCGCAGCGCGCGAAATTGCGCGGCGCCTATGACACGGCCCTCGCGCGCTTGTCGACCGATACCACGCTGTCGTCGATCGACCGGTTGATGGCGCTGCACGGTCGCGTGCTGCTCGCGCGCGGCGAAGCACGCAAGGGGGCACCGCTGGCCGCGCCGGCGCTGGTCGACGCGGCGCGCAAGCAGATCGCCGCGTCGGTGCAGGGCGCCGCGAATGCCTATGAGCGGCAGGCGCTCGTCAGCGAAGGGGCCGACACGCTGACCGACGCGGGGCTGTACGACGAGTCGGATGCATTGCTGAAGACCGAGCTGACGCGTTCGTCCACGCCGTACTACTTCATGTCCGGGCTGGCTGCGAATGCGAAGGCGCGCGGCGACAAGGCCGCGGCGCTCGACTGGTACCGCAAGGCCTATGATTCGGCGAGCGGGCCGGCGACGAAGCTGCGCTGGGGCGCGACCTACTTTGCGAATGCGGTCCAACTGGCGCCGGACGATTCGGCGCGCATCGAAGGGATTGCCGCGAGCGTGCTCGCGCAGGCCGACAAGACGCGCGATGCGTTCTACGGCGCGAACCTGCGCGCGCTGACCAAGGTCGTCACGCAGCTGAACCAGTGGCGCAGCAGCGGTGCGCACGAGGCATCGGTCAGGTCGGTCGTGAAGCAGTTCGACGGCATCTGTGGGAAACTGCCCGCCGGCGATCCGCAGGCAAGCGCCTGCGCGCGCCTGATCCAGCCGGTCAAGGCATAGATCCGGTGGCACTGCGTGGGCTGTCGGGATGCCTTCCGGCGCTTGTCCCGATACCCACGAGGCCACCGACACCATGCCCCACCTGACGCTCGAATATTCCGCGAACCTCGACGGGTTCGACGCCGGCGCGACCTTGCGCGCGCTCAATGCCGCGCTTGCCGCGTCCGGTCATTTCAACGAGCTCGACATCAAGAGCCGCGCGCTGCGCTTCGATGCCTTCGCGGTCGGCACATCGCCGGCGCCGCGCGCGTTCGTCCACGCGAAGCTTGCGGTGCTGAGCGGCCGGACGATCGACGTCAAACGTGAATTGTCGGACCAGGTGCTGGCGGAACTGAAGCGGCACGTCGTTGCGCCGCCCGGCACGCACCTGCAGCTGAGCGCGGAAATACTCGACCTGGAACGCGAGTCCTACGCGAAAGCGAGCATCGAGCCGCGCTGAGCGGACGGTGCGGTGCGTGCTCCGTGAGCCGCGAACGAGGCGCTGATGCGCGCACGGCCGGCGGATTCGAAATCGGACTATTGACCCGTGGAGTACGTGCCGCGATTGCCGTCGCCGGCGCCCGCGGCCCGCGGCGCACCTTGCTGCCGCGCGATCTTCGCTTCGGCGGCCTGAATGCTGGCCGGGTAGAACCAGTCGCTCGGCTGGAAGCCGGCCTTTCTCAGTGCAACCACTTCGGCATGAACTTCGGCGCGCGTGAGCGGCTGGCTGGTTTGCGCCTGCGCGGCGAGCGGCGCGGCGACGGCGGCAGCGACGGCGATGGTGCGGATGAGCGGGTTCATGAGCGGATACCTCCAGGTTTTCGACGGTGCCGATCGCATGCGGTCACCGTTGAAAGCAGTGTAGGCCTCGCCCGTCGCGCGAAAAATGCCGCTGCGACCAACGTAGTGTTCCGCTGCGGATAACAATGCGTGAGCCGGCGAGCACGCGTGGGCGGCGTGCGGCGAAAGGGGGGGCGGAGTGGAGAGTGGCGGAGCGGCCGGCCGCATCGACGCGGCCGGCGGGCGGCGGCCCGGAGACGGGCCGCCGCGGGGTGTTACACGAGCCCCGTCGTGTAGTACACGGCGATCACGAAGAACACCGCGAGCGTCTTGATGATCGTGACCGCGAAGATGTCGCGATACGACTCGCGGTGCGTGAGGCCCGTGACCGCGAGCAGCGTGATCACCGCGCCGTTGTGCGGCAGCGTGTCCATGCCGCCGCTGGCCATCGCGACGACCCGGTGCAGCACATCCAGCGGGATATTCGCGGCTTGCGCACCCTTGATGAACAGATCCGACATCGCGGCGAGCGCGATGCTCATGCCGCCCGATGCCGAGCCCGTGATACCGGCAAGCGAGCTGACCGACACGGCTGCGTTGACGAGCGGGTTCGGGATGCTCTTCAGCGCATCGCTGACGACGAGGAAGCCCGGCAGCGCGGCGATCACGCCGCCGAAGCCGTATTCCGACGCGGTGTTCATCGCGGCGAGCAGCGCACCGGCGACGGCAGCCTTCGAACCCGCCGCGAAGCGGCCGCTCACGCGCTTGAATGCGGTCAGCACGACCAGCACGATGCCGAGCAGCAGCGCAGCCTCGACCGACCAGATCGCGACGACCGTCTTGATCGACGTCGTGACCGGCGCGTGCACGCCGGGCAGCACGTCCGGCGCGACCGTGTACGACGCGGCGCCGTACCACTGCGGAATCAGCTTCGTGAACGCGAAGTTCGACACGCCGACCAGGATCAGCGGCAGGATCGCGAGCGCGGGATGCGGCAGCGACGTGGTCTCGACGCGCTCCGGCTCGTTGACGAGCGACGTGCCGTAGCCTTCACCCTTCGCCATCGCCGAACGGCGGCGCCATTCGAGATACGTGAGGCCGACGACGATGATGAACAGCGAGCCGATCGTGCCGAGCACCGGCGCGGCCCAGGCGGTCGTCTTGAAGAACGTGGTCGGGATGATGTTCTGGATCTGCGGCGTGCCGGGCAGCGAATCCATCGTGAACGAGAACGCGCCGAGCGCGATCGCGCCGGGCATCAGCCGTTTCGGGATGTTGCTCTGGCGATAGAGTTCGGCCGCGAACGGATAGACCGCGAACACCACGACGAACAGCGATACGCCGCCATAGGTGAGCAGCGCGCACACCGCGACGATCACCGCATTCGCGCGTGAACGGCCGATGTAGCGGATCGCCGCATGGACGATCGACTCGGAGAACCCGGAGAGTTCGATCACCTTGCCGAACACTGCGCCGAGCATGAACACCGGGAAGTACAGCTTGACGAAGCCGACCATCTTCTCCATGAAGATGCCGGAGAAGACCGGTGCGACGGCGGCGGGTTCGGTCAGGAGCACCGCGCCGAGCGCGGCGATCGGCGCGAACAGGATCACGCTGTAGCCGCGATACGCGGCAAACATCAGGAACGCCAGCGCGGCGAGGACGATCACGAAAGACAAGGGAGTCTCCTAATGGCTTTGGTTGTTGTTCGATCGCGGGACGCGCCGCGGACCGGCTCAGGTTCGTGCAGGTTTCGTGCCATCGGCCGGAGTGCGCCGCCGGACATGGGTCCGCCGGAGACCGGCGGGCCCGCGCCGGTCGTTGTCTGAGGATTCTACATAAAATGTCTCCATCCGGAGACGAAATGGCCGTTCGGCCAGCCCGCGGAATCGGGCAGGGCTTTCCCGGACAACGCGTTGCGGCGTGTCTCCGGAGTGAGATAATCCGTCTCGATTCGGAGACAACCCGCCCAAAATACACGGAGACGACGACACGATGATGAACGACTGGGCCCGCCTGCCCGTCAACTACGGCGACGTGCTGCGGCGCGCCGCCGAGTCGCTGTTCCGGACCTTCGAGGATTCGAGCGCGGGCACGGTGGTCGTCGATCGCGATGCGCGCGTCGTGTGGATGAACGAGCGGTACGCGGCGCGCTTCGGTTTCGCCGATCCGCAGCAGGCCGTCGGCCTCGACTGCGAGGCCGTGATCCCGAACAGCCTGATGCGCGAGGTCGTGTCGACCGGGCAGCCGATCCTGCTCGACATCATGGAGACGGGCCGTGAGCCGCTCGTCGTCACGCGCCTGCCGCTGAAGAACGAGGCCGGCGAGACGGTCGGCGCGATCGGCTTTGCGCTGTTCGACCAGTTGAAGACGCTCACGCCGATCTTTTCCCGCTACGCCCAGCTTCAGCAGCAGCTGATCGCGACGCAGCGTTCGCTCGCGCAGGCGCGCCGCGCGAAATACACGTTCGCGAGCTTCGTCGGCACGAGCGCCGCGAGCCTCGAAACCAAGCGCCAGGCACGCCGCGCCGCGCAGGTCGATTCGCCGGTGCTGCTGCTCGGCGAGACGGGCACCGGCAAGGAACTGCTCGCGCATGCGATTCACGCGGCGTCGGCGCGTGCGCTCCAGCCGCTCGTGACCGTCAACGTCGCCGCGATTCCCGACACGCTGCTCGAAACCGAATTCTTCGGCGCGGCACCCGGTGCGTACACGGGCGCCGATCGCAAGGGGCGCATCGGCAAGTTCGAGCTGGCCGATCGCGGCACGCTGTTTCTCGACGAGATCGGCGACATGCCGCTGCCGCTGCAGGGCAAGCTGCTGCGCGTGCTGCAGGACAAGGAATTCGAGCCGGTCGGCTCGAACCGGATCGTGCGCGCCGACGTGCGGATCATCGCGGCCACGAGCGCCGACCTGCCGGCGCTGGTCGCGGCCGGGCGTTTTCGCGCGGATCTCTATTACCGGCTGAACGTGCTGACGATCCACGCGCCGCCGCTACGCGAGCGCGCGTCCGACATCGCTGCGCTCGTCTACGCGACGCTCGAGGAGCTGGCCGCGCAGCACGGGCGTGCCGCCCATTGCGAGCTGACCGACGATGCGCTGCGGATGCTGTGTGCGTATCCGTGGCCGGGCAACGTGCGCGAGTTGCGCAATACGCTCGAACGTGCGCTGATGCTGTCGGACCGGTCGGTGATCGACGCGCGCGCGCTCGCGCCGTTCCTGGGGCCGATGCGCGTCTCGACGGACGCGGCCGCACCGGCGCAGCCGCCGGCCGTGCCGCCGGTCGAACGGCGCGCGGGCGAGCGCGTTGCTGCGCCGGCCGCTTCGTATGCCGATGCATTGGCGGCGTGGGAGCGCCAGTTCCTGACCGATGCGCTGGCGGCCTGCGACGGGAAGGTGGTGGAAGCGGCCGCGCGCATCGGGATCGGCCGCGCGACGCTGTACAAGAAACTGGCGGCGCTGGGCATCGACCGGTAAGCCGGACGGCCAGGTCGACGCGCTCGAACGTGAAGCATCGAACAGGAGATCACGATGAAACGGATCGGCATCGCAGGGTGGCTGACCATGTTGCTGGCGACCGCTGCGTTCGCGCAGTCGGGCGACACCGATGCACCCGAGGCGCGGCGCAACTGGTACAACGATCCCTTCATCGCGCTGTCGCGGGACGTGGCCGAATGCCCGTTGCCGCTCGGCCCGTGGATGACCCGGGCCGAGATGACGGACGACGCGCATTACCGCGCCGAACGCGGCACCACCTGCTGGCTCGCGCATCGCTGCACGAAGCCGAATTCCTATATGTATGACGCACCGATCGCCGACGCCGTGAAGGCGCACTTCGCCGGCTCCGATCGGCTGCATGGCACGAGCCTGTGGATCACCGTGCAGCGACGTTTCATTTACGTCGAAGGATGTGCGGATACGGCGTTCGATCAACCGGCGTTGCAGCGCGAACTCGAGGCGCTTCCCGACGTCGAGCAGGTGTTCGTTCGCATCACCGACGATCCACGCAAGCGCTTGCCGTACAAGGCGCGCGGGCAACCCGACCGTACGCCGAACTGACGGCCGACGGGCCGCGCATGGCATACTCGCGACATTCAAAAAAAGGTTGACGGGAACCATAATGAAACACATGCTTGCGTCGGTCTGTCGGTGGCCTCGGGCGGCCGTTGTTTTGGCTCTGGTTGCAGGGCTCGGCGGGTGTGGCGGCAGCGCGCCGCTGTTCACTTCGGACGGGCGTCCGACTACCCAGGTGCAATGCACCGGTAGCGACTGGAGCAATTGCACGGACAACGCGCGGGCGATCTGCAACGGCGATTTCGAAGTGATTCAGCAATCGAGCGATGACGCCACGCGAAATCTTCTCTTCGCGTGCAAGAAAAAGAGCGGTTATTGATCCCGAGATAACCGGCTGAGGCGGTCACGATCGGGCGAAGTGTTTTTCTGTTGGCTGAGCGTCATCTATTTTTCACGAATAACACTCACGGAGTCCCATCCATATGGCGACCTACAGGCAACTGACCGCGCAGCTCGAACGGCTTCAGCAAAAAATCGACAAGGAACGTGAAAAGGCGATTGCCGATGCGATTGCCGAGATCCGCGCGAAAATCGAGGAATACGACATTACGCCGGAAGAGCTCGGGTTTCGTCCGGTGGGCGCGGCCGCTGGCGCAGCCAAGCCGAAGCGTGTGTCGCCGCCGAAATATCTGAATCCGAAGACGGGTGAAACCTGGAGTGGCCGCGGGCGCTCGCCGACCTGGCTCGGCAAGAATCGCGAGCGTTTCCTGATCAAGGACTGACTCCCGAAAAACCTCACCTTTCGCGTACTGACTGACGGTGCGAACGGCCATGCGGCCGTCGCACCGTTTTGTTTTTGTGCATGTCCGGCGCGATTCCCGATGGCGTATTGAACTGCGACGCCGCGCAATGAACGGATCCCGTTTTGTGAATTCGCTGCGATTCGACGGGATATCGCGGCGAATTCCGGTAAACAGCCGTGCAATTGCGCAGCACATGCGCATTGGCCTGCGCGATTCCCGTGGTGCACGCGTGCTGCGAACTCCGATCACCTTTCGTGTGTTGGCGCGTGGCGCCGTGCAATTCCCGAAGAGTCTCACCATGGCTCCTGTAAATCCTCACCTTTGACGAAGCGGACGAAGCGCACGCAGCGTCGCGCTGCATGCCTGCACCGTGTGCGCCGAGCGAAGGTGCTCGGACGGCGCGCGGCGACGGCTTCCATACTGGTGTTGCAGGGCCATGATGCGAGCGTTGACGTGGGTCGAACAGTCGGCCGTTCAGCATATAGGCAGCCGCATGCGCTTCGCCTATGCTTGGGGTTCGCGTCGATCGGCGTTTGGCCTGCCCGTGCCGCATGCCGATCGGGTCGTCTTTCGTTACCGCAGGGAGCCGATGTGACCGTCCGCCATCTCGATGCGTTGTTCCAGCCCAAGTCCGTTGCGGTCGTCGGTGCGTCGTCGCGCGCGGGCAGTATCGGCGCGATGGTGTGGTCGCGCGTGCTCGACGGTGCATTCGAGGGGCCCGTGTGGCCCGTCAATCCGAAGTATCGTGAGCTGCACGGGCATCCGGTCGTTGCCGATGTCGGCCGGCTGCCCGCGCCGCCGTCGGTGGCCGTGATCTGCACGCCGCCCGCGACCTGGGCCGGCATCGTGCGCAAGCTCGGCGAGCTCGGCACGCGCGTTGCGGTGATCGTCGGCGAGGCGCGCACCGATGCCGATCGCGCCGCGCTCGATCGCACGCTGAAGGCGGCGAAGCCGTTCGTGCTCCGTATCGTCGGGCCGGGCAGCCTCGGCGTGCTGTCGCCTGCACGGCATGCGCATTTCGGCGCGCCAGCCTACACGGCGCGATCGGGCGGCGTCGCATGGGTGTCGCAATCGAACGCGCTGACGAACGCGGTGCTCGGCTGGGCCGACGCACGGGGCCTCGGCTTCTCGCATGTCGTCGCGCTCGGCGGCGAGTCCGACGTCGATGCGGGCGACGTGCTCGACTATCTCGCGAGCGATCCCGGCACGCGCGCGATCCTGCTCGAACTCGATACCGTGCGCGCCGCGCGCAAGTTCATGTCGGCCGCGCGCGCGGCCGCACGCAACAAGCCGGTGCTCGCATTGCGCACCGGCCGCGCCGATCCGGGCGACGCGCTCTATACGGCGGCATTCCAGCGCGCGGGGATGGTGCGTGTGGATGCGCTCGACGATCTGCTCGACGAGATCGAGACGCTCGGCGTCGGCCGCGTCACGGCGCGCGGCGCGGCCACGCTCGTGACGAGCGATGCGGGTGTCGCGAAACTCGCGGTCGATGCGGTGGCCGAGGTGCGCGATGTGCTGACCGACTGGTCGCCCGCGGCCACGTCGGCGGTGTCGGCGGCGCTGCCGCATCTCGCATCGCCCGGCAATCCGCTGACGCTGGGCGACGATGCGCGCCCCGAGCATTTCGCCGCGGCGATCAAGGCGCTCGCGCCGTTCCCGCAAACGGGCACGCTGTTCGTCGTCCATTCGACTTCCCACAGCGCGCCGGCCGAGGCGGTGGCGCATACGCTGATCGAATCACGGCAGTACGCGCATCGCGGCATCCTCGCGTGTTTCTTCGGCGCGGTCGACGCGGCGACGCGCGATGCGCTGCACGCGAACGGCATTCCGGTGCACACCACACCGCAGCGGCTCGCGCGCGCGTATGCGCGTCTCGTCGACTACAACCTCGGGCGGCAACTGCTGATGCAAACGCCCGAGGGCACGCCGCCCCAGCCGGCCGAGTGCGTGGCATCCGCGCAGGCCGACGCGCGCCGGAGGGTCGAAGCCGGCCAGCATGAACTGACCGGCGACGCCGCGCTGCACTGGCTGTCTCATTTTGGGCTGCAGGGGGAGCCTGCCGTCGAGCCGGCCGGAAAGAAAGTCGTCGATGTCACCGTCGACATGTACGACGATTCGAACTTCGGCCCGGTGTTTCGCTATGCCGTGCCGCCCGCGGACGGCGTATCGGCGCCGTTCGTCGTCTATGGCCTGCCGCCGCTGAACACCGTGCTTGCCCGCGCGGTGATGGAGCGCTCACCGTATGCACGCAGCACACCCATCGAGCCGACGCTCGATGCGTTGACGGCGCTGTCGCAGGTCGTCTGCGACGTGCGTGAAGTCGTTGCGATGTCGGTCACGCTGCGCGTGCTGTCCGACCGCGCGCACGTGATCGCGCCGCGCATCACGCTGGCGGCGGGGCGCAGCCGGCTCGCGATCATGCCGTATCCACGCCACCTCGAGCAGACGCTCGAGTGGCGCGGCGAGACGGTGACGATCCGCCCGATCCGTCCGGAAGACGAGGCCGCGCACAACGAACTGCTCGGCGCGATGACGCCGGAGGATTTGCGGATGCGTTTCTTCGGCGCGGTGCGCAGCTTCGATCATTCGCAGGTCGCGCGCATGACGCAGATCGATTACGACCGTGAGATGGCCTTCATCGTGTCGTTCACCGATGTGTCGGGGCGCGACCACACGCTCGCGGTGGCGCGCGCGGTGGCCGATCCCGACAACGAGACGGCGGAGTTCGCGATCGCCGTACGACCCGATCAGAAGGGCAAGGGGCTTGGCCGGCTGATGATGACGCGCATCATCGACTACGCGCGCTCGCGCGGAACCACATGGATGATCGGCGAGGCGCTGCGCGAGAACACGGCGATGATCTCGCTGGCGAAGGCGTGCGGGTTTGCGGTGTCGACGACGGAGGAGCCAGGCGTCGTGGGGTTCAGGATGAAGTTGCAGCCGTAGCGCCTGTCGGCGGCTCGACGCCCGGGGGCGCTGCGTGCGGTGGAAGTCTCCGGCCTCCTGGCGCGTTCGGCATGTTGCCGGTCAGGAACGCAGAGCATTCACACCTGCGTCGCGAGCGAAGCAACCGAGAACGTGTCGGCGCCGGTTCGCAGCGGAAATATCGACGCACGAATGGCACCGGTCCGGCACCGCGAGACGCGTACCGCTTGCCGCGATATCCGCCCCACAGCGCTGTTTCAGACAAGGTGTCCGCACGCATTTACCGCCGCATTCCACCCTCGAAAACTCGAACTTGCCCAAAAGGTGAGACTTTTCGGGAGCTGCCGGTGAGCTTCTCCGGGAAGGTTGGGGTGAGTCGATACGGGAGCGCTTGGTGAGCCGATACGGGAACACTCGGTGAGCCTTCCCGGGAACGGCCGGTGAGCACGTTCGGGAGCCGCCGGTGAGCCTTTCCGGGGCGCATGGGTGAGGCTCTGCGGGAAGTGTCGGTGAGGACATCCGGGACGCTTGGGTGAGAGTCTCCGGGAGCCTGGGTGAGCTTATTCGGGAGGGTCAGGTGAGCGCTTGCGGGACGCAAAGGTGAGGCTTTTCGGGAGCACTCGGATGCACGTCTCCCGCAAGCGCAACGCCGGCCTGGGCCGGCGTTATGCGGGTGCGGGCACGCATGAACCGTGCCCGTGGCGACATTCAGGCAGCGAGTTTCGACGCTGCGTCGTTCACCTGGTCGCGCGAAATCGCGAGTTCCTCGAGGTGCGGATCGGCATAGACGGCGCCGGTTTCGCGTTCGAGGCGGGCGATCGTCAGCGCACAGCGCGCAGTGTCCTTCGGCATCGCGATGAAGCGCTTGACCGATTCGCCGGACGTGAACGCTTCGAACAGCGCGCCGCGCACGTCGTCCGGAAGCGTCTTGGTCCACTGGTACGGCTTGCCGTTGAACGTGATCGACGGCGGCAGCGTGCGTTCCTTCTTGGTCGCCGTGATGAGCCCGTAGGTGCGGGCCGCGTCGCCGATCTGTTCGGGCGAGAAGAGTTCGTCGGGCGTGATGTCGAACTGCTCGATGTAGCTCTCGATCGCCTGCATTGCAGCGGTACGATCGTCGCGCTTCTTCTGCGCGCGCGCGACGATATCGCGCAGCTCGTCCGCCTCTTCGGGCGTGATCGTGAAGCTTGCCTGCTTCTGCTGAAGTTCGGAGAAACGCTGGAATTCTTGATCGTTCAGAAGTTTGGCCATGACATCCATCGGACACGACGGCCGCGACAACCGGCCGCCGTAGTTTTTGAGAGGGCCGCTATTTTAGCGTAGCGCCGTGGGGGCACGATATGGCACCGTGCATCGCGCTCCGCAGAGGGGTTGCGCGCAACGGGGGCAACGCGATTGCGCCGCCCCCGTTGCGCTCCGTCGGGCCTGCGCGTCAGCAGGTCTCGTCGCGGCACATCGACAGATGGGCGGCCGTCTCGCGCACCCCTTCGACGACCGTGTCGACGGACGGCGCCATATGCGCATCGATCCGGCGCATGTACGGGCAGGTCAGCACCGCGATCGCATGGCCCGACGGCCCGAGGATCGGTGCGCTCAGGTCGGTCACGCCGTACGCCTGGCGGCTGTCCTCGCGCAGGTAGCCGTCCTGCCGGATGGACTGGCACGCATACGCGAGTTCCTGCTCGTTCAATGGCGCTTCGCCCTTGACCTTGCGGTGCTCGGCGAGCATGTGCGCGCGCTGCTCGGCACCCTGGAACGCCAGCATCACGCGCCCCGATGCCGTATCGGCGAGCCCGACACGCGAGCCGAGCCGGACCGACACGCCCCACGGGCCGGGCCCGTCGACCTGCGCGATCACGAGCAGGTTGCCGCGATCGTAGACGGACAGGTGGCACGATTGTTCGGAGGCATCGGCGAAGCGCTGCATCGGCGGCAACGCCTCGGCGATCAGCCGGCTCATCGGCGGATGGCGGTGCGCGAGCGAGAACAGCTTGAGGCTGAGCGTGTAGCGGTCGCCGCCGGTCGAGCGCATCACGTAGCGGCGCGCGACGAGGCGTTCGAGCATCCGGTAGATTTCGCTCGCGTTGCGGCCGAGTTCCTTCGTGATTTCAGTGCGGGTGAGGCCTTCTTTCTGCTCCGACAGGAGTTCGAGAATGTCGAGACCCTTGTCGAGCGCGGGTGCGCGATAGCGGTCGATTGCGCCCATCGATTCCCGTGCGTCGCAGCCGGGAAGCAGGTCGTTGGTTGTTTGCATTGTCGGTGTGAAGTTGGGGGATTACTTTCGATCGATTGGCGACGCACGCTGACCGATTCTGCAACACGCTTGTGTCGCGCCCGCGTGTGGCGACGAACGCCATCCGTTTGAGCTTAACAACAAACATTTAGTGTGCAATGCAGCGTCTTTTTACCGATCGTTACCGGATAAGAACGGATCGATTCCCGTTCGGGATGACAGGGAAGCCCCGAATACCCGGTATTCATGACAGGTGGCACGGGTTCAAGGTGTTCGAAAGGAAATCGGGCAGTGGCGCTGCCCGCGATGCTGCGCCGCAGCGCCGGCGGGCGCACCAATAGTCGGTATCCGTCGCGCGTCATTTCACGGCGCGCGGCCGATGGTACAAAGGCTGGCGGGCCAGCGACGGTGCGGCCGCGCGTGAAACCGGCCGGTATCGGCCGGACCATGTCGCGGGTGCCGGGCCGTCGTCGCCGATGCGCAGACCGGCGGCCGCCCGTTCGATGCGCGCCATACTTCCGTGCGGCGCCGCGATCGCTGCGCCCGCGCGACCCTCGCGCGTCGACCGTATGCCGGATGCGGCGTCGACGCGCGCAATCGACGATCGACAATCAGTCCGGCGCGCGGCCGCGAAAGGCCGCGTCGGCCGGTATCCTGTCCCATTCGACAACAGAGGTTGACCACGATGAAACTGCTTCGCTATGGCCCGTCCGGCCAGGAAAAGCCCGGGATGCTCGACGCGGACGGCCGGATTCGCGACCTGTCCGCGCAGGTGCCGGACCTGTCCGGCGATGTGCTGTCCGACGCGGGTCTCGCGCGGCTGCGCGCGATCGATCCGGCCACGCTGCCGCTGGTGTCGGGCGAGCCGCGCATCGGCGCGTGCGTCGGGCAGGTCGGCAAGTTCATCGGCATCGGCCTGAACTACGCCGATCACGCGGCCGAGGCCGGCATGCCGGTGCCGAAGGAGCCGGTCGTGTTCGGCAAGTGGACGAGCTCGATCTGCGGCCCGAACGACGGCATCGATATCCCGAAGGGCTCGGTCAAGACCGACTGGGAAGTCGAGCTGGGTGTCGTGATCGGCGCGACCTGCAAGGACGTCGACGAAGCGCGCGCACTCGATTACGTCGCGGGCTACTGCGTCGTCAACGACGTGTCCGAGCGCGAATGGCAGATCGAACGCGGCGGCCAGTGGGACAAGGGCAAGGGCTTCGACACGTTCGGCCCGATCGGTCCGTGGCTCGTCACGCGCGACGAGGTGCCCGATCCGCAGCGTCTCGACCTGTGGCTCGAAATCGACGGTCACCGCTATCAGAACGGCAACACGCGCACGATGGTGTTCACCGTTGCGCAGCTGATCGCCTATCTGTCGCGCTGCATGACGCTGCAGCCGGGCGACGTGATCACGACCGGCACGCCGCCGGGCGTCGGCATGGGCATCAAGCCGTCGCCGGTATTCCTGAAGGCCGGCCAGACGGTGCGCCTCGGTGTCGAAGGACTCGGCGAGCAACTGCAGCACACGCGCGACGCGCGATAGCCACGCACCCGGCGATTCCGTCGAGCGACCGCTACCGGCCGTTCAATAGCAAGGGCCCGATTCCGCATGGCGCGGAACCGGGCCCTTGTCTTTGGTGACGCGAGCGCGATTACACGACGTTGTCGAGTTCGCAATGCGCTTCCAGCCGATATCCGTCGGGGTCGACGACGAACGCCGCGTAGTAGCCGGGGCCGTAGTGGTCGCGCTTGCCGGGCCCGCCGTTGTCCTGGCCGCCGTGCTCGAGTGCGGCACGGTAGAACGCGTCGACTTCGACGGGCGAAGCGGCCTTGAACGACAGGTGCATCCCCGAGTCGGGATCGGGGGCGACAGGGCGACGCGCATATTGCAGCCACAGCTGCGGCTCGGTTGCGCCGTATCCGATGGATTCGTCGTCGGTATGCAGCCGTTTGTAGCCGAGCGCGCCGAGCGTGCTGTCGTAGAAGGCTTGGCTGCGGCCGACGTGTGCAACGCCGAACGAAAGGTGATCGATCATGTGTGGCTCCTTGGACTGAAGAGGGACGTCAGCGCGGCAAGCCTGCTTATAACCACCATGCCGGCCGCTTGTAGCGGAGTGTGCCGAGTGTGCTGTCGTAGAACGCGCGGCCGCGGTGGTTGTGGATAACGCCGGACAAAAGACGATCGATCATCTGTGGCTCCTTGAACTGAGGCGGGTGTCAGTGCAGCAAACCTTTTATAACTACCATGCTGGTTATGTTAGGAAGCGCTCGCGGGCTTGTCAACCGGCATGGCGGTTAGATACGATCCGGGCATGAGCGATACGCAACCTTCCGTCACGATGGACTGCCTGATTCCGGCGCCGCCCGAAACCCTGAGCATCGATTTCGCGAACACGCTGTACTGGCGCGGCAGCGATCCGCCGACGGAAACCTTCGGCACGATGGACGACCTGCTGGTGTGGTGTCGCGACCACGCCGGCGTGCCGGCCGGGCTGGCGCAAGCGTGTCAGGCGCACGGCGAAGAGGCCGGTGAGCCGGCGATGCTCGCGCACGCGCTCGCGTTGCGCGAGGCGCTGTATCGGCTCTTTCTTGCGCAGGCCGAACAGCGCGAGCCGCAGGCGGACGATCTCGCGCTGCTCGGCGGCTTCCTGGCGGAAGCGGCGCCGCGTGTCGCGCTGGCACGCGTCGATGGCGGTTATGCGTGGCGGATCGGGGAGGGGCGTGCGACGCTGGCCGGGCTGCTGAGCCCGGTATTGTGGTCGGCGATCGACCTGCTCGGCGGTGCGCGGCTCGCGAAGGTCAAGCGTTGCGCGAACGACGCCTGCCAGTGGCTGTTCATCGACGACAGCAAGAACGGCAGCCGCCGCTGGTGTTCGATGTCGTCGTGCGGCAATCGCGCGAAGGCGTACCGCCACTATCACAAGGCCGACTGACGGTCGGCCCGTTCACCGCGCGGCAGCCGCCCGAGTTATTTCACCGACAACTTTCGCCACAGCGTCGTCTTGCTGATGCCGAGCATCGCGCACGCGCGGTCGCGGTCGCCGCCGCATGCGTCGAGCACCGCGCGGATCTCGTCGGCTTCCGCGCGACGGCGGCGCGCGTGCAGTGTCTGCGCATCGTCGCTGTCGGCCGCGTCGGGTGGTGCCGCGAACAGCTCGGGTGCGATCGCCTGCAGCGCGTCGGGATCGAGCGCGCCGCACGCGGCGGCCGGATCGTTTTCATCGGCTTCCTCGGCGAGTTCCACCGCGATCCGCTCGATCACGTTCTGCAGTTCGCGCACGTTGCCGGGCCACCGGTAGCGCGCAAGCGCGGCCTGCGTCGCGCCGAGCACGCGCGCGGCATCGTCGGCGTCGCGCAGCCGCTCGGCGAGGCGCGGTTCGCGCCGTGCGGCCTGCACGAGCAGCGTGGCCGCGAGTGCGGGGATGTCGGCGGCGCGCTCGCGCAGCGGCGGCAGGCCGACATTCAGGATGTTGAGCCGGTAATAGAGATCCGCGCGGAACGTGCCGGCCTCGACGGCCACGAGCAGCGGACGGTGCGTCGCGGCGATCACGCGTACGTCGATGCGGATCGGCTCGGTCGAGCCGAGGCGGATCACCTCGCGCTCCTGCAGCACGCGCAGGAGCCGGCTCTGCAGCGACGGCGGCATCTCGCCGATCTCGTCGAGAAACAGCGTGCCGCGGTGGGCGGCTTCGAACAGGCCGGTCTTGCCGCCGCGCCGTGCACCGGTGAACGCGCCTTCCTCATAGCCGAACAGCTCGCTCTCGAGCAGCGCTTCCGGAAACGCGCCGCAATTGACCGCGACGAACGGGTAGCTGCGCCGCGCGGACAGCGCGTGCAGGCTTTGCGCGATCATTTCCTTGCCGGTGCCGCTTTCGCCGAGCACGAGCACGGTCGCATCCGATTTCGCGTAGCGGCGCACGAGCTCGCGTACACGTGCCATCGGTACGGATGCACCCACCACGTCGTCGAGCGCGTAGCGCGCGGCGAACTGCTGCGTGGTGGGCTGCGAACGCAATGCGCGGTCGAGCCGTTCGACCGCGCGCGATTCCTGGAACGTCAGCACGCTGCCCGACGTGACGCCGCGATCGACGAGCGGCCCGCGATGCACGACGTAGCGCACGCCGCGCACGGTCGCGAGTGCGTCGCCGTCCTCGCCGCGCAGCGTGCGCAGCTCGGGCCGCAGGTCGACGAGCGCGCGGCCGACAGCCGCTGCGGGTTCGACCCCGAGTGCCGACGCAAGCCGTTCGTTGATCGCTTCCACGCGGCCGTGTGCGTCGAGCGCGACCACGCCGTCGCGCAGGTGCTGGAGCAGGTTGTCGAGCCGCTGGCGGCGGAACGCCTCGGCGTGCGTCGCATACGCGACTTCGAGCGCGGTCTCGACGGCCTTGCGCACCGATGCATGCGAATACAGGAACACCGCGCCCATGCCGGCGCTGGCCGCGAGGTCGGTGACGAGGCCGGGGCCGACGATCGTCTCGATGCCGCGGTCGTGCAGGTCGTGCACGCAGGCTTCCGCTTCCTGCGCGGACTGATATGACGCAAACTGCACGTCGAGGCCATACGCGGCGACGAAGCGGCGCACTTCGGGCGGCGTTTCCCCGGCGCTGACGAGCGCGATGCGCGACGCGTCGCGCCGAGCGCGTGCCAGCGCCTGCATCACGTCGAAGCCGGTCGGCGACACGACCACCACCGGCACCTGCGCACGCGTCTTCAGGAAGCCGCCGTTCGAGCCGGCCGCGACGATCACGTCGGGTCGCGCGGTGCCGGCCTCGGCGATCGCGCTGAGCGCATCCTCATAGGCGCGCGTCACGATGCGCACGTCGGCGCGTTCGTCGAATTCGCCGGCGATCTCGCGAAACAGGTCGCGCAGGCGGCTGATGCCCATCGCCCAGATACGCGGGCGCGCCGCGCGATCGGCCGGGCCGACGGGCTTGGTCGAGGAGAGGTCCATGACGATCGATTATGCGCGCGCGATTTCATTTTTGAAACATGAAATTGCTGAATTGAAATCCCCGGGCACGTCGACGCCCGTGCCGGTTGCTTAAGAATCAGTGGGTTAGCGACGTTGGGCGAGCTGGCCCGGTCCTTGCTGTTAATGGTCGTTCCTTCAGGAGGCCGTTCATGAGCAATACGCATCTTCAGAGCGCCGGCGCGAAATTCCGCGCGGCAGTCGCGGCGGAGCAGCCGCTGCAGGTGGTCGGCGCGATCACCGCCTACGCAGCCAAGATGGCGCAGGCCGTCGGCTTCAAGGCCGTGTACCTGTCGGGTGGCGGCGTCGCCGCGAACTCGCTCGGCATCCCCGACCTCGGCATCAGCACGATGGAAGACGTGCTGATCGACGCGAACCGGATCACCAACGCGACCGACCTGCCGCTGCTGGTCGACATCGATACCGGCTGGGGCGGCGCGTTCAACATCGCGCGCACCGTGCGCTCGTTCATCAAGGCCGGCGTCGCGGCCGTGCACCTGGAAGACCAGGTCGGCCAGAAGCGTTGCGGCCACCGTCCGGGCAAGGAAGTCGTGCCGATCGAGGAAATGGTCGATCGCGTCAAGGCAGCGGTCGATGCGCGCACCGACGACCAGTTCGTGATCATGGCGCGCACCGACGCCGCCGCCGCCGAAGGGATCGACTCGGCGATCGAGCGCGCGGTGGCCTACGTCGAAGCCGGCGCGGACATGATTTTCCCGGAAGCGATGAAAACGCTCGACGACTACCGCCGCTTCAAGGCCGCCGTGAAGGTGCCGATCCTCGCGAACTTGACCGAATTCGGCTCGACGCCGCTGTTCACGGTCGACGAGCTGCGCGAGGCGAACGTCGATATCGCGCTGTACTGCTGCGGCGCGTATCGTGCGATGAACAAGGCCGCGCTGAACTTCTACGAGACGGTGCGCCGCGACGGTACGCAGAAGGAAGCCGTGCAGACGATGCAGACGCGTGCCGAGCTGTACGACTTCCTCGGTTATCACGAATACGAGCGCAAGCTCGACGAGCTGTTCGCGCAGGGCAAGAAGTAAGCGCCTGCGCGCCGGGACATGATTCCGGAGCGCGTTGCATGGGGCTGGACCAGGCGCTGAAGCGCCAGGTCCGGCCGACGGCTTTGCAGCGGTCGGGCCCGGCGCCGAGGCGCCGGTTGAACCGACCTCTGATACCCCCGATACACATTGGAGAGCAGAAACATGAGCGAGACGAAAGACGCAGCAGCACCGGCCGCCGCAGGCGCATTCAAGCCGAAGAAGTCGGTGGCGCTGTCGGGCGTGACGGCCGGCAACACGGCGCTGTGCACGGTCGGCAAGACCGGCAACGACCTGCACTATCGCGGCTACGACATTCTCGACGTCGCCGAATCGTGCGAATTCGAGGAAATCGCGCACCTGCTCGTGCACGGCACGCTGCCGAACCTGACCGAACTGGCCGCGTACAAGGCGAAGCTGCGCGCGCTGCGCGGCCTGCCGAACGCGTTGAAGGCGGCGCTCGAGCAGATCCCGGCGTCCGCGCACCCGATGGACGTGATGCGCACGGGCGTGTCGGTGCTCGGCACCGTGCTGCCGGAGAAGGACGACCACAACCTGCCGGGCGCGCGCGACATCGCCGACCGCCTGATGGCATCGCTCGGCTCGATGCTGCTGTACTGGTATCACTTCTCGCACAACGGCAAGCGCATCGAGACGGAAACCGACGACGACTCGATCGGCGGCCACTTCCTGCACCTGCTGCACGGCAAGACGCCGTCGAAGTCGTGGGTCGAGGCGATGCACACGTCGCTGATCCTGTACGCGGAGCACGAATTCAACGCGTCGACGTTCACAGGCCGCGTGATCGCGGGCACGGGCTCGGACATCTACTCGGCGATCACCGGCGCGATCGGCGCGCTGCGCGGCCCGAAGCATGGCGGCGCGAACGAAGTCGCGTACGAGATCCAGAGCCGCTACAGCTCGCCGGACGATGCCGAAGCCGACATCCGCCGCCGCGTCGAGAACAAGGAAGTCGTGATCGGCTTCGGCCACCCGGTCTACACGATCTCCGATCCGCGCAACAAGGTGATCAAGGGCGTCGCGCACAAGCTGTCGAAGGAAGCGGGCGACCTGAAGCTGTACAACATCGCCGAGCGCCTCGAATCGGTGATGTGGGAAGCGAAGAAGATGTTCCCGAACCTCGACTGGTTCAGCGCGGTGTCGTATCACATGATGGGCGTGCCGACCGCGATGTTCACGCCGCTGTTCGTGATCTCGCGCACGTCCGGCTGGAGCGCGCACATCATCGAGCAGCGCATCGACAACAAGATCATCCGCCCGAGCGCGAACTACACCGGTCCGGAAGACCTGCAGTTCGTGCCGATCGAAAAGCGCTGACATGCCCACCGCGCACATCGGCCTCCCGCGTGACGGGGGCCGGCGTGCGCCGGACGCCATACCCGAGTTCCCCACACCATGAATACCGCCAACCGCAAACCCCTGCCCGGCACGTCGCTGGACTATTTCGACGCGCGTGCCGCGGTCGAAGCGATCGCGCCCGGCGCTTACGACACGCTGCCGTACACGTCGCGCGTGCTCGCCGAAAACCTCGTGCGCCGCTGCGATCCGGCGATCCTTGCCGATTCGCTGAAGCAGATCATCGAGCGCAAGCGCGAACGTGATTTCCCGTGGTTCCCGGCGCGCGTCGTGTGCCACGACATCCTCGGGCAGACGGCGCTCGTCGATCTCGCCGGCCTGCGCGATGCGATCGCCGACGGCGGCGGCGACCCGGCCAAGGTGAACCCGGTCGTGCCCGTGCAGCTGATCGTCGACCACTCGCTCGCGGTCGAATGCGGCGGCTTCGATCCGGACGCGTTCGCGAAGAACCGCGCGATCGAGGATCGCCGCAACGAGGATCGCTTCCACTTCATCGAGTGGACCAAGAAGGCGTTCGAGAACGTCGACGTGATCCCGCCCGGCAACGGCATCATGCACCAGATCAACCTCGAGAAGATGTCGCCGGTGATCCAGGTGCAGGACGGCGTCGCGTACCCGGACACCTGCGTCGGCACCGACAGCCACACGCCGCACGTCGACGCGCTCGGCGTGATCGCGATCGGCGTCGGCGGCCTCGAAGCGGAGAACGTGATGCTCGGCCGCGCATCGTGGATGCGCCTGCCTGACATCGTCGGCGTCGAGCTGACCGGCAAGCGCCAGCCCGGCATCACCGCGACCGACGTCGTGCTCGCGCTGACCGAATTCCTGCGCAAGGAAAAGGTGGTCGGCGCGTACCTGGAATTCCGCGGTGAAGGCGCGGCGAGCCTCACGCTCGGCGATCGTGCGACGATCTCGAACATGGCGCCCGAATACGGCGCAACGGCCGCGATGTTCTTCATCGACGGCCAGACGACCGACTACCTGCGCCTCACCGGCCGCAGCGACGAGCAGGTGAAGCTCGTCGAGACCTACGCGAAGGCGGCCGGCCTGTGGGCCGATACGCTGAACCACGCGCAATACGAGCGCACGCTGACGTTCGACCTGTCGAGCGTCGTGCGCAACATGGCCGGCCCGTCGAACCCGCACAAGCGGCTGCCGACGTCCGATCTCGCCGCGCGCGGGATCGCCGGCCAGTGGGAAGAGAAGGCGGGCGAGATGCCCGACGGCGCGGTGATCATCGCCGCGATCACGAGCTGCACGAACACCAGCAACCCGCGCAACGTGATTGCCGCGGCCCTGCTCGCCCGCAACGCGAACGCGCGCGGCCTCACGCGCAAGCCGTGGGTGAAGAGCTCGCTCGCGCCCGGCTCGAAGGCGGTCGAGCTGTACCTGGAAGAAGCGAACCTGCTGCCCGAACTCGAGAAGCTCGGCTTCGGCATCGTCGCGTTCGCGTGCACGACCTGCAACGGGATGTCGGGCGCGCTCGACCCGAAGATCCAGCAGGAGATCGTCGATCGCGACCTGTACGCGACGGCCGTGCTGTCCGGCAACCGCAACTTCGACGGCCGCATCCACCCGTATGCGAAGCAGGCGTTCCTCGCCTCGCCGCCGCTGGTCGTCGCGTATGCGATCGCCGGCACCATCCGCTTCGACATCGAGAAGGACGTGCTCGGCCACGACCAGGACGGCCAGCCCGTCACGCTGAAGGATATCTGGCCGACCGACGAGGAGATCGATGCGATCGTCGCGTCGAGCGTGAAGCCCGAGCAGTTCCGCAAGGTCTACGAACCGATGTTCGCGCGTAGCGCGGATGCGGGCGAGCGCGCGGCGCCGCTGTACGAGTGGCGCGCACAGAGCACGTACATCCGCCGTCCGCCGTACTGGGAAGGCGCGCTGGCCGGCGAACGCACGCTGCAGGGGATGCGCCCGCTCGCGGTGCTCGGCGACAACATCACGACCGATCACCTGTCGCCGTCGAACGCGATCCTGCTGGACAGCGCGGCCGGCGAATACCTTGCGAAGATGGGCCTGCCGGAAGAAGACTTCAACTCGTACGCGACGCACCGGGGCGACCACCTGACCGCGCAGCGTGCGACCTTCGCGAACCCGACGCTGGTCAACGAGATGGCGATCGTCGACGGCGCGGTGAAGAAGGGCTCGCTCGCGCGCGTCGAGCCGGAAGGCAAGGTCATGCGGATGTGGGAAGCGATCGAGACCTACATGAATCGCAAGCAGCCGCTGATCATCGTGGCCGGCGCCGACTACGGCCAGGGTTCGTCGCGCGACTGGGCCGCGAAGGGCGTGCGGCTCGCGGGCGTCGAGGCGATCGCCGCCGAAGGCTTCGAGCGGATCCACCGCACGAACCTGATCGGCATGGGCGTGCTGCCGCTCGAGTTCAAGCCGGGCACGAACCGGACGACGCTCGGCATCGACGGCACCGAGACCTTCGACGTGATCGGCGAGCGCACGCCGCGCGCCGACCTGACGCTCGTGATTCATCGCAAGAACGGCGAGCGCGTCGAGGTGCCGATGACGTGCCGGCTCGACACGGCCGAGGAAGTGTCGATCTACGAGGCGGGCGGCGTGCTGCAGCGCTTCGCGCAGGACTTCCTCGAATCGTCGCAGGCGGCTTGACCGGGTCACACAGGGATAACGCACACATGGCTCACACTCCTCAAATCAGGATTCCCGCGACCTACATTCGCGGCGGCACCAGCAAGGGCGTGTTCTTCCGGCTGCAGGACCTGCCGGACGCCGCGCAGGCGCCGGGCGCCGCACGCGACGCGCTGCTGCTGCGTGTGATCGGCAGCCCCGATCCGTACGGCAAGCAGATCGACGGGATGGGCGGCGCGACGTCGTCCACCAGCAAGACGGTGATCGTGTCGAAGAGCGCACGGCCCGGTCACGACGTCGACTACCTGTTCGGCCAGGTCTCGATCGACAAGGCGTTCGTCGACTGGACCGGCAACTGCGGCAACCTGTCGGCGGCGGTCGGCCCGTTCGCGATCAGCGGCGGGCTGGTCGATCCGGCGCGCGTGCCGCGCGACGGCGTCGCGACCGTACGGATCTGGCAGGCGAACATCGGCAAGACGATCGTCGCGCATGTGCCGGTGACGAACGGTGCGGTGCAGGAGACGGGCGACTTCGAGCTGGACGGCGTCACGTTCCCGGCGGCCGAAGTGCAGCTCGAGTTCATGGACCCGGCTGCCGAGGAAGAAGGCGCGGGCGGGTCGATGTTCCCGACCGGCAACCTGATCGACGATCTCGCGGTGCCGGGTGTCGGCACGCTGAAGGCGACGATGATCAACGCGGGCATTCCGACGATCTTCGTCGAGGCGGAAGCGATCGGCTACACGGGCACCGAGCTGCAGGACGCGATCAACGGCGATGCGAAGGCGCTCGAGAAGTTCGAGACGATTCGTGCGCACGGCGCGCTGCGCATGGGCTTGATCGACACGCTCGATGAAATCGCGACGCGGCAGCACACGCCGAAGATCGCGTTCGTCGCGAAGCCGGCCGACTACGTCGCATCGAGCGGCAAGCGCGTGAACGCGGGCGACGTCGACCTGCTGGTACGCGCGATGTCGATGGGCAAGCTGCACCACGCGATGATGGGCACGGCGGCGGTCGCGATCGGCACGGCCGCGGCGATCCCCGGCACGCTCGTCAACCTGGCGGCGGGCGGCGGCGAACGCAACGCGGTGCGCTTCGGGCATCCGTCGGGCACGCTGCGCGTCGGCGCGGAAGCGCAGCTCGAGAACGGCGAGTGGACCGTCACCAAGGCGATCATGAGCCGCAGTGCGCGCGTGTTGATGGAAGGCTGGGTGAGGGTGCCGGGCGACGCGTTCTGAGCGTGGCCGGTTCCGGCAAGGCAGCCGCCCCAATCCCTGCGAAGCGGACCCCGCGACGCAGGGATTTTTTCATTTGACGCGTTGATACCCGCGTGACAGGTGCGATCCGATGCGAGGCGTATGGCATCGGAGACCGTCGCGATACGCGACACGGACAGGAGAATCGCATGCCGCTCGA
Source organism: Burkholderia sp. HI4860 (assembly GCF_002223045.2). Classification (NCBI taxonomy): domain Bacteria; kingdom Pseudomonadati; phylum Pseudomonadota; class Betaproteobacteria; order Burkholderiales; family Burkholderiaceae; genus Burkholderia; species Burkholderia sp. HI4860. Next base: position 1,043,274 of record NZ_NKFO02000001.1, read on the forward strand.
TGCACCGCTTTCCGGCATCCACATCGTCGAATTCGAAGGTCTCGGCCCCGGCCCGCTTGCGGGCTGGATGCTCGCCGGGATGGGCGCGCGGATCACGCTGATCGCCCGCCCATCCGGCCGCACGAGCGCGCCGGACGCGTTGCAGGCCCGCGATGGCGACCTGCTGCGCGAAGGCAAGACGATCGTCGAACTCGACCTGAAGTTGCCGGCCGGCCGCGACGCCGCGCTCGACCTGATCGCGCAGGCCGATGCGCTGATCGAGGGGCTGCGGCCCGGCGTGATGGAACGGCTCGGCCTCGGGCCCGACGATTGCGCACGCCGTCATCCGACGCTCGTGTATGGGCGGATGACCGGCTGGGGCCAGCACGGCCCGCTCGCGGCCGCGGCCGGACACGACCTGAACTACGTCGCACTGACGGGGCTGCTGTCGCTGTCCGCGCCGCGCGACGGGCGGCCGGGGTTGCCGCCGACCGTCGTCGGCGATGCGGGCGGCGCGCTCGGGCTCGCGTTCGGGATCGTCTGCGCGCTGTTCGACGTGCGCGGTGGCGGGCCGGGGCGCGTGGTCGACGGCGCGATCGTCGACATCGTGTCGATGCTCGGCTCGCTCGCGCTGTGGGCGCGTGCGAACGGGCAACTCGACGGCGCGCAGCCGAGCCTCTTTCACGATGCGCCGTTCTACGACGTGTATCGCTGCGCGGATGGCGAATGCGTGACGATCGGCGCGCTCGAGCCGCCGTTCTATGCGCTGCTGGTCGAACGGCTCGGGCTGACCGACGTCGATCCGGCGTCGCAGTACGACCGCGCGCGCTGGCCCGCGCTGAAGGCGCGTTTTGCAGAGGTATTTGCGCAGCAGCCTTCCGCGCACTGGCGTGCGCTGCTCGAAGGTACCGACGCGTGTTTCGCGCCGGTGCTGAATGTGGCCGACGCGGCTGCGCACCCGCACAACGCGGCGCGTGGGATCTATCGGACGGATGAGAACGGCAACGTGCGGGCGCGGGTGGCGCCGCGATTTTTGCCGCTGGCGGGGGACGGGGTGGAGTAGACGGACTGACACGTCGAGGTCGTTGAGCCAGTCTCGAAACGCACTTAAACGAAAGGCTCGCAGAATATTTGGTGCCAAATAGAGCACAATCGATTTCCTGTTGAAGAAGGAGTCGACATGCCTCATACCATCCTGGCCAACGTTGCGGCGAGCGTTTCGGAACTGAAACGGAACCCGATAGGCACGGTTGCGGCGGGAGAGGGTTTCCCGGTCGCGATCCTGAACCACAACGAACCTGCGTTCTACTGCATCCCGGCGAAGATGTGGGAGGCGATGGTCGAACGCTTTGAAGGTATCGAAGACAACGCGCTGGCCGACAGGCGCGCCAAGGAGAAGGTCGTCAAGGTCAAGCTGAATGACCTCTGAGCTCGCCTTTCTCGATCCTATGAAGTGCGCGATTCGGAAGTGCTCGTACTGGTCGTGGCGGTCGGTCGACGCGAGCGCGATGCGGTCTATCTTGCCGCGATGAAGCGTTAGATCCCGATGCGCCGCATGGGGAGCGGCCAGCTTGTCCGCATGCCTGACCGCTTGGCGCGGCTACGCGCTCATCGACTTCTGGAAGGACGGGCGATCCACCAAGTGCGGAGAACCGCTCACGCCGTTTCCTCCGGGGCATCCGGCATCTTGCCGTCGCCGACGCGGTTGATCGTGCCCTGCGCGATCGCGACGAGCCGCTCGTGATCGCCGTCGATGACGAACACATGACACTGGCAGGTTGCCTGATGCCGCCCCGCGTAGACGAGCTTCGCGCGGGCGACGAGCGTGCCGTTCACGGCCGGCCGCAGGTAATTGATCTTGTATTCCGCGGTGATCACGCGCGGGCCGAGCACGAGCGCGCCGGCGAACGTCAGCGCGTTGTCCGCGAGGTAGCTGATGACGCCGCCGTGCACGAAACCGTGCTGCTGCCGCAGTTCCTCGCGCACGGGCAGGCACAGCGACACTTCGTTGTCGCCGATGTGCATCAGCTCCGTGCCCAGCAGCATGCTGAACGGTTGCGCGCGCAATGCGCCGCGCGCGTGGTCCGTGATGTCGGTCATCGACTTTCCTCGAAATGAGTGCCCGCTTGCGCTGAACTCTAGGAAGGGGGATGCCGATAAGCAAGGAAATTCGTCCGCGTTTCGTGCAATTTCCAGCGTGATGCGACGCGATTATTGCGTCGAATGCCGTGGATTTCCCTGTTTGCGGGTGATTCCGCTGGAATGCGCGGCCAACGTGAATTTCGCTGCCGTCCGCACCTAAAGTCCGACGAAGAAATGCCGCTAATGCCGGGGCATTGCCTCATCGTCCGCTTTCCAGGAATCTCCTCCATGTTCGGAAAAATCAAGCTCGCGTCGGGTCTGCTCGGCGTGTTGACCGTGTTTTGCGTCTTCCTGTTTGCGATCGAGGCGCTCGGCTTCTGGGCGCTCAAGTCGACGCGCAGCGGCGTCGACGATCTGTCGAACGTCGCGATCACGCAGGTCGAGGCGGCCAGCCAGGCGACCCAGCAGCTGCTCGACGCGCGCATCAACCTGTCGCGCGCCGGCACGCGGATGGTGCGCGGCGGCCCGAAACCCGACGACATCATCCGCCATGCCGGCGCGTCGCTCGCGGAAGCCGACAAGGCGTTTGCCGCGCTGACGGCCGCGCAGCCGGTCGACGATGCCAACCGCGCGCGCGTCGCGGCGCTCACCGAGCGCTATCGCGCGCTGCGCGGCGCGCTCGGCGAACTCGTGCAGTTCCTCGACGCCGACAATATCCAGGCCTTCCTCGACCAGCCGACGCAGAGCATCCAGGATGCCTATATCGCCGAGCTGCGCCGCTTCACCGACTATGGCGGCGCATCGAGCCGCACGGCGCTCGACACGATCGACGGCGGCATGCTCTGGTTCAAGTCGGTCGGGATCGTGCTGCTGGTGGCGATGCTTGTGGCGAGCGCGGCGATCTACGCGGCCGCGCGGCGCGCGGTCGTCGCGCCGCTGGAAGAAGCCGGCCGCCATTTCGAGCGGATCGCGCAGGGCCGGCTCGATGAAGTCGTGCGGGCAGGCGGCGTGTTCGAGATCGACCGGATGCTGCGCGGCCTTGCCACGATGCAGACCAGCATCGCGGGCACCGTGCGTACGGTGCGCCAGGCGTCCGACGCGATCCACCTCGGCGCGGGGGAGATCGCGGGCGGCAACGCCGACCTGTCGGCGCGCACCGGCACGCAGGCCGCGTCGCTCGAGGAAACGGCCGCGAGCATGGAGGAACTGACGGCGACCGTCCGGCAGAACACCGACAGCGCGCGTGCGGCGAGCGCGCTGGCCGACGCGGCGCTCGAGGCGACGAGCCACGGCGGCGGCGTGGTCGACAGCGTGATCGACCGGATGCGCGGCATCGCGCAGAGCTCGGGGCGGATCGCGGAGATCATCTCGGTGATCGACGGCATCGCGTTCCAGACCAACATCCTCGCGCTGAACGCGGCCGTGGAAGCCGCCCGCGCGGGCGAACAGGGGCGCGGCTTCGCGGTCGTCGCGGGTGAGGTGCGCTCGCTCGCGCAGCGCAGCGCGCAATCGGCGAAGGAAATCAAGGCGCTGATCGAGGATTCGGTTTCGCAGATCAACGGCGGCGCGGAGCTCGTCGAGCGCGCCGGCGACGCGATGCGGACGGTGTCGGCGTCGATCACACGCGTCGTGCAGACGATGTCCGAGATCACGGCGGCGTCGGTCGAGCAGAGCGTCGGGATCGAGCAGGTGAACCAGGCCGTCACGCAGATGGATCAGCTCACGCAGCAGAACGCGGCGCTGGTGGAGGAGGTCGCGGCGGCGGCCGCGTCGCTGAACGACCAGACCGCGCACCTGATGCAGGCGGTGTCGGTGTTCGAACTGGGCGACGGCCGCGCCGCACGCGGCGAGCGCGCGGCGCCGTCGTTCGACGACGCGGGTTACGCGCCGGCCGGCAGCGCCGCGTAGGCGGTCTCGAGGTGGTAGGGCGTCGTCGACGGCATGTCGGCGCGCGCCACCTGCCCGTCCGCCGTCTTGCACTCGAACCAGCCGCGCGGATGCAGGAAGCGCGCGGCGAAGCGTTCGATCTGCCGCGCGAGCGGCGCGGAGGCCGGCGTGCCGCCGTGCGTCGCGAGCGCGCGCAGGTACTCGGTCTGCGCCCAGATCCGCTGCGTGCCGTCGATGCACGCGCCTTGCGCGTCGAGCGCCGCGCAGACGCCGCCCGTCTGCGGATCGACGCCGTATTGCTCCGCGAACACGAATGCGCGCGCCAGCGCGCCGGGGAGCCCGGTCTGCGCGAGCCGCGCGCCGGCCGCATCGACCAGATAGAACCACTCGAACTGATGGCCGGGCTCGAACCGGTTGTCGGCTGCGCCGAGCGGCAGCTCGGCCACGCAGCCGGTTGCCGCATCGACGAACGTGCGCTCGACGGCTTGCGCGGTGCGCGCGAGCGCGTCGTCGAACGCCGTGTCGCCGAACGCAGCCGCCGCCGCGAGCCACGCTTCGGTCAGGTGCATCAGCGGATTCTGCAGCGCCCCGCTGCCGGATGACGAGAAATCGGCGTGGCGTGCCGCGTCGAGCAGCGCGTCGCCGCGGTGCGGCGCGAAGCGGTCCTGAATCAGCGCGGCGGTCTCTTCGGCTGTCTTGCGCGCAGCGGCGTCGCCCGACGCCGCATACCACGCGGCGCACGCGAACACGATGAAAGCGTGCGTGTAGAGATCCTTGGTCGTGTCGAGCGGGGCACCCTGCGCGTCCACACTGTAGTGCCAGCCGCCGTGGCGCGGGTCGCGAAAGCGGCGGCCCAGCGCGTCGAACAGCGTGGCCGCGTGCGCGGTGTCGCCGGCCTGTGCGAACACGAACAGTTGCCGTGCACAGGCCATTGCGCGATAACGGGTCACGGGCAGCGGCGCATGGGTGGCCGGATCGACGGCTTCGAACGGCAACTGTAATGTCTGGTCGAACCCTGAACCCCGCCAGATCGGCAAGACGACGTGCGCGAAATGGTGGCGCAGCTGGGCGGCCTGGGCGGAAGCGGAGTCGGAAACGGACATGACGGGGTTGAGCGCTGGGTTCGAAACGTGTCGGCGCGGCCCGGAGGATCGGCGCGGCCGGGGCCAAGGATAAAACATTCCGCACCGCCGGCACCAAAAAAGGAGATAAATCGCATGCTGAGCAACCTGGAACTCGTGATGCGGCTCGTCCTCGCGGCGGCGCTGGGCAGTGTCATCGGCTTCGAGCGCGAGCGCCTGTCGTGGGCGGCAGGCCTGCGGACGCATATGCTTGTCTGTGTCGGTTCGACGCTGATCATGATCGTGTCGGCGTTCGGGTTCGCCGACGTACTCGGCAGCAGCGAGCACATCGTGCTCGATCCGTCGCGGATCGCCGCGCAGGTCGTGTCGGGCATCGGCTTCCTCGGCGCGGGCTCGATCCTGCTGCGCGGCGAGATCGTGCGCGGGCTGACGACCGCCGCGAGCCTGTGGTCGGTCGCCGCGATCGGCCTCGCGGTGGGCGGCGGGCTCTACGTCGCGTCGATTTCGGCGACGATCGTCATCCTGATCATCCTGGCCGGCATCAAGCCGCTGGAGCGGCGCTACTTCACGGTGCGCCAGCGGCGCCAGCTCGCGCTGACGGTCGTGAGCGGCACGCTGAACTTCGATTCGCTGCCCGCGGCGCTCGGCCCGGACAGTGCGCGCGTGAAGCAGTTCATCGTGCAGCGCGCCGACGATACGGGCGAGCACGACGAGGTGCGCATCGCGCTTGCGCGGGTGTCGGAACTCGAATACAGGGCGATCTGCGACAAGCTGCGCGCGCTGAAGGGCGTCACGCGTTTCGAAGAGGGGAGCGGGTTGTCGGGCGACGAATAGGCGGAATCGGCGACGGGGCGTGCGACAATGGCCGACCACCGATTCCGTTCGACATCCGGTTCCGCGCTTGTGGGCCTGGCCATCCGATTTTCCTTGATCTCCGCCAAATACGAGTCGAAATTGTCGTGATTTTCAAGGGTTTGCGGAGAATTGCTTTTCGACCCTTCAATCGCGAGAGGCTTTGCTTCAAGTCAGTCGATCCATCTGGGGATGGCCGGAAAGAGGTGAGGGTGGGGCACCGATACGATTCGTCGGGCGTGGGCGACCTTGCGCCAGTCGAGCGCTGTTTGTGGGGCGCTATCATCTCGCCACTTCAAAGACTGGGGTCCGTCCGCATCCAGGTTGCAAGCAATCGCGGGAGATGGGGCGGCGCCGGCACTTTGTCGGCACCTTTCACAAGATCATTCATTCTCAGCCCGATTGTCGTGGCTGGCGTGGCCGCTGCTTCAATCGCTTTGAGGGTTTCATGTCGATCGAGTGCGACTTCCCATTTTGTCGTCGCAAGCATGCACTTGGGAAGTTGTGCGGTCATTTTTTCTTTGGTAATGCGTATCTATTGCTGAATTCGACGACGTCTTTATATCCATGCCTGGATGCAAGAAAATGCTTAATTCTTGCCTCGGCATCTCGATGTTTGATCGTCCGAAATGAGTGGGTTTCGACGGCGCAACCATAAAAGAACGACATTCAATGGAATCATCGTCTGTAATTTTCGAGTAGAGCGCTTTACTTCGACGTGAGTGGGTTGCCTGCCCGCTTGCGGCGAACTTAAGGTAAGCTGGCGGAGCATGACCGTGCTTGCCGAAAGGCACAGCATGACTGTCGATGTGCTGGATGACGGGCGCCGCCCCAAAGTGGGGCGATTATTCCGAACAGCGTGTGCGGTATGCCCCTTTAAGAGGGAAAGCCGTTCTTCCGCGCCACATTCACAACCCACTATTGCGACACATGTCTTGTCCTTACTCGATTACGGTTCGCGGCGCGTTGAATTCGGCAGGAGCCGAAGTCGTTCGATCCATGCAATTGCCGTCGGGCATAACCCTGTCAGAATGGACAGGTCGCAATACGTTGACCGAATATAAAAGCTCGGCGGAGAACGTGCTGAGTATCTATTTGTCGGGCGGCGAAAATTGTGCACAGGTCGACGGAAGGCAGGTCGTTCGCCGGGGATTCAAAAGTGCAGTCTGTCTGTTTCCGGTTGGTGAAGGCGAATCGCAGTGGCAAATCACCGAGCGCCTCAATTTTCTGCATATCTATTTCGACATGCGCAACTTCGAGCCCAGCCTGCTTCGGGCCTTGCGCCAGCCACCGGAGGCCTACCGGTTCCGCGAGGTCTTCCAGGAAGCCTCCCCCGTCATCAGTGCGGCGGCGCACAGCATTGCGCAGTCCGACTGGAACGACGAGACGCTGTCGCTCGGCATCGATAGCCTGATGAGCTGGATTCTGCTCAACGCGATCCGCGGTTACGCCGAGGCCGATCTGGAGCCCGTGGATACGCGGGGGTGCCTGTCGACGAAGCAGGCCGACATGATCCGCGAGTATTGCAACGCCAATCTCGGCGAGATGGTGCGGCTCGAACATCTGGCGGATCTCGTGAGTCTCAGCCGCTACCACTTTCTGCGTAAATTCAAGAACACGTTCGAACAGTCTCCGCACGCGTTTTTGACCGGATTGAGGATGGCCCGGGCACACGACCTGCTGAGACACACCGACCAGAAGATCATGAGCATCGCACTCGAGTGCGGCTATGCGCAGCACAGCCGGTTCTCGACCGCATTCAAGCGACATTACGGCTATTCTCCCGGCGCGGTGCGCGGAAAGTGATATCGCTCAAGTCAGGGGCCGTTTTGCGCGTCGCGGATCAAGCCGGCCAAGTCGGCTGATCTCAACTTGCGATGCGAGAGGGCGGGGACGCGAAGTTCCAGTGCGAGATTGCGCACCTGCTGCTTGTGGGCAGCCTTTAGGTTGTCGTGAAACGCGATCGCATCGACACCGCCCTTGATCGATCGGGCGCACGCAATCAGGTCCTTCAATCGTTCCGGCGAGTCGTAGTCGTGCGCGACCAGCCAGTGATTGGGAAGCACGTGGGACAGCGCGAGTCCTTGCGTGTCGCCGTAATCGCGCAGCAACTGCGTGAATCCGGGCTCGAAATGGGTTCCGCCGATACAGAGCAGCGAGATCGCCGGTTGAGCCGCGTGTTCCCCCGCCGCCAGCAGTGCACGCACAAGCACGTCGGCGGCATCCGGGTTTGTCCACGCGTCCGCCGTGCTGCCGATTTCCAGATCGATGACCGATGGCATCACCGCGGAGACGAGGCTGCCGGGCTGGGCGCCGTAGAGCGGGCCGGACCAGTGCGTGGCTTCCATCCACGTCGAATACGAATCCAGGCCCGCTTTCCGACGCTCGTGTTCGACCGCCAGAAACAGGCTGCGCGTGATGGCGGGATCGACCGGACTGAACGTGCCGCTTTCCATGTCGCCGGTCGTCTGGATCGTGAAAATGCGGTCGGGCGCATTTTTCCCTTCATGCCAGTTGACGATAACGATCGCGTCGGCGTCGCCGAAGGCCTCGTTCAGCCGTGGCGCGTAGCGTCGGTAGTCGTGGCTGAGCACCTGGTCGAGCTGCAGCAGGTCGTAGCGCACGCCGCCGGATTGCGCGCGCAGTACCGGATGTCCGTCCAGGGTGCCTTCGGCTTGCCAGTCGATGCCGGAGGCGAGGAGCCGGGCCAGCACGTGCGCTGACACCGGATCCTTGTCGAGATCGGTGCAGAAAGCCAGAACGATGTGCTTCACGGGTGAGTTTTCCTGAAGTGGATCATGGCGAACGTTCAGAACAGCAGAAACGCGATCGAAGAGGCGGACAGCAGGGCCAGTGTTCGTTGGAGTGCCCTGCCGCGCAGGACTTGCGACATCACGAGGCCGAATACGGCCCAGATCGAGTTGCACGGGAAGAAAATGATCCCGAGCGTGAGCGACAGGAGCGTTGCGTCGACGTACAGGTTGCTGGTCAAGGGCAGGAACGTTGACGTCGCGCTGGCGCCGAGCAGCCAGATTTTCGGATTCAGAATCTGGAGCAGCGCGGCCTCACCGAACGTGATGGGATGCTCGATCGAGAGATTCCCGGCATGCGTCGGCTGCGACGTGTACAGCTTGTAGGCCAGGTACAGGATGTACGCGGTGCCCACCACCTTCAGCGCCGGGTGCAGCAACGGGTATCGGCTCAGCACGCTGGACAGCCCGAGCGCGATGACCATGAACAGGACGAATACGCCAACCGAAATGCCGGTTAGCGACGGCAGCGTGCGTCGATACCCGAACTGCGCGCAGTTGGCAGTCGTCATCAGGTTGTTCGGCCCCGGAGAGATGATCAGCGGGATCGAGAACAGTCCGATCTGGAGCAACTTGGCGACAAGCGCGGCGTCGACGTTCATCTAGCCTCTCACCTTGTCGCGATTCGCGCCTGCCGCTGTGCGCCGTCGGCGAATTGCGCCGAGGTGATGGGCAAGCTCGACGAGCGGGCCGCGGTCGCGCATGCGGTAGGTCGAGCCGACGTCCGGTTGCGGTTCGCTGTGCCACGTCGCGAGATCGGCGTTCTGCTTCAAGCGGGCAACGAGACTGTCCACTGCGGCTCGTTCGGCGCGCGAATAGAGCGTTTCCGAATTGTCGCCGTTGGAGAACCGGACTGGATGACGGCTGATGATGGCGCCCGTATCGAGGCCGGCGGACACGCGATGAATCGTCGTGCTCAGCTTGTCGAATTCGCCGTGATGCAGTGCGAAGAAGAAGCAGTGATTGCCCCGGTAGTACGGCAGGTGACCGCCGTGGATGTTGATGATGCGCCCGGGCGGTACGAGCGACAGCAACGCCTCGCCGATCTTCTTGGTGCCCATCACGATATAGACGTCGGACACGTCCTCGCGCAGTGCGTCGAGCACGCTCGTGTCGTTGATCCACGACGTTTCCAGATATTGAACACCGGCGTGACGTCGAAGTGCATCCCAGGTCCGCAGTTCGTCGTCGCGAAGAAAATAGCGGCGGCGGTACGCGTCGTATCCTGATAGTCTGCGTCGCCATTCGTGATAGCGAGTCCACAGATACGCACGATAGTTGCCGTTGCGAAACAGGCGAGATGCCTGTTCGCGCCCGGGCTCGACGATGACGCGAACGCGTCCGAACGCGGTAACAAGCTCCGCGGCGAGATAGAGATGATGCGGACCGTCCGAACAGAGCAACGTGACGTTGGTCATGCGAGCATACTCATGAAGCGGCGATCGAGCGCCTGTTGTGTCGCAGCGGTGCGGGACTCGCAGGATCGCTGGCGCCGGCGCTGATCCAGCAGGCGCGTGGCGAGTACTGCTACCGCCGTGTGCGTGTTCCGCGTCGATGGCCCACCGCCGCCGTCGAGCGCGTCGAACACGTTTGCACTTTCCAGCCGGGCATGAACGCGGTCGAGCATCGCTGCCGCCGTGGCGTGGAGCGAATCCGACGTGGCGCCGGGCGCGCCGGACAGTGCGCGTCCGACCGCCGCATGGGCATCCCTGAATGATGCCGCGCGTTGCTGCACGAGCGATTCCGCGACGAGCGTCGCGCCTGCATTCCCGATTTCGATCGCGCGGCGTGCGGCGTCGGCGTCGAACCGGATCTCGTTCATCGCATAGACGAGCACCTTCAGCATGTCGATGACGAGACCGCTCATCTCGGCGACCGTTTCGACCGCGGTGCGGCTGGCCTGATACGAGTTGCCGGTCGGCAGATGCGATAGCGACGACAGTGCCGCGGCGCAATGTCCGACGATGCGGTCGTGACCGAGACGCAGCCATTCGAGCAAGTACGGGTTGCGTTTCTGCGGCATGTTGGACGAGCCGCCGTACATGCCGTCCGGCAATGTGACGAGCCCGATTTCGCGCATCGACCAGAGCTGCAGGTCGGTCGCGATACGGTTCAGATTGCCGCTCAGCTCCGCCAGCAGGCACACGCAGCGCAGTGCCGGATTCTTGTCGGTGATCGCGCTCAGCGAATTGAGCGGGCCTGCCGAAAAACCCAGCAGGGTCGCCGTGCATTGCGGGTCGGTGGCGAACGTCGTGCCCGCGCCGGCGCATGCGCCGAGCGGGGAAACTGTGAGGCCGTCGCGCAGCGAGGAGAGCGCGTCAAGCGTGCCGAGCAGTATTTCGCACTGCGCGACGAGGTAATGCCCGGCCGATCCGGGCATCGCGGTCTGGTACTGGCTATAGATCGGCAGCAGGATGTCGGCCGAATCGGCGGCGCGTCGCATGAGCGCCGTGCCGAGATCGACGGCCTGGCCCGTGACGTGCGATAGCGCCTGGCGAATGGTCAGCAGAAGGTGCGTGCCGTTGATGTCGTTGCGTGAGCGCGCCGCCTGAATCATGCCGCCGGTGTCCCGTCCGCAGCGGCTGATCACATACTGTTCGTAATCGAAGTAGTCGCCGCGTCCGGAAACGTGCTCGAGCAACAGCGCCGGATTCGCTTCGAGTGCCATGACCGCATCGCGCAGCGAGTCGAACTGCTCGGCGTTCAGGATCGATCGTTCCCGCAACATGATCAGATGGGCTTTTTCGATCGCGAGAAGATGGGTCTTGAGCTTGCCGAAGCACGCGGGCGTACGTTCGTAGACGATGTCGTGAATCGTGTCGCGGTTCGGCACCGCCCGATCCGGTTCGTCGTAAAGCACGCGTGAACGCCTCCGGAGCGACAGCGCCTGCCGGAGCACCGAAGCAGCGCTTCGGCCGAACGAAATGACGTAACCGGCGCGATCGGAGAAGTCGAACTTGCCGGCGTTGACGCCTGCTTCGCGAAACAGGCCGGCGTCGGCGCAGTCGTCCGGAAAATCGATGCCGACATAGCGGCGCCCGACCTCCGGCACGACGAACGCGACCGCGCTATGCAACGCGGGCGTCGGCACGACGAACTGGCTGCGGCGCGCAAGATGGCTGCGCACGTACAGATCCGCGATCGACCATCCGTACGCACGCTCCATCAAGCGGGGAATCATCCCGCCGGCAAGGCGCGCGTTGATTTCGATGACGGTGATCGTGCCGTCGTGAACTTTCAGTTCCGTGTGCGCGGGACCGAATGCATAGCCGACCGCATCGAGTGCGCGACGTACCGTATCGACGATGCGGGCATGGGTGGCCGCATCGAGGTCCGCCGGCAGGACGTGCGCGAGTTCGAGAAAATGCGGCGGCTTGGTCACGAACTTGCGCGTGACCGCAAGCACATGATGGCCGTCGGCATCGCTGAACGATTCGACCGAGAACTCCGTTCCCGGAATGAAGCGCTGGCAGATGAGCGCGCCATCGGACGCATCCGGAAAATCCGGCTCGTGTTCGACGAGGCGCACGCCGATGCTGCCCGTGCCTTGCCTCGGCTTCACGATGACCGGATAGGTCAGATTGTGCGCCGCCTCCGCGGAATCGATCGCAGCGGTATACGGGTACGGGACGCCGTGGTCGCGCAACACGTCCTGCAGTCGCAGCTTGTCTCGACACAGCGCGACCGTGGCGCCCGGATTGCCGGGCAAGCCGAGCCGCTCGGACAATCGTGCCGCGTTCTCGATGAATGCATCGCTCGTCGATACGACGTAACGTACGTTGTCGATTTCACCGACGACACGCTCGAGTGCATCGACCGATTGCGTGTCGCAATCGATCACGCGAACGCCGGGCGGCAACCGATCGATAAACGCGTAGCGCGCACGGTCCCGCACGAGGAAGCAGGTTTCATCGTAGTGCAACGACGCGTCGAGCAGCATCTGCCCGAACCCCGTGGTGTTCGATTCGATGTAGATGATCGCCATGATTCACTGAAACCTGTGGATGTCCGAGCGATTCCAGTTCATCCACGCCCATTCCGTCTCCGCATCGTAAGCCGTCGGGTGCCCGATCTCGATCGGACGAAGTCGATCGTATGCGGGACTGTCGGGATGCGCGGTGAAGGTCGAGCCGACGTAGCGTGAACCGTCGTCCGGGCTCAGGAAGACGATCGGCGTATCCGGACATCTGTCGCGCACGGATCGGACGACCGCGTAGGCGGCGCCGGTGGTCGGCCCGCGGAAATGTCCGGTGGACGCATAGAGCTTGCGCGTGAAATGATCGGCAAGCTCCGCGCTGACCCAATGTACTTCGTCGAACAACGCATGCTTCAGGTTTCCGGGCATGATCGTGTTGCCGAGACCACGCAGTTTGCGCGGGCCGTCGACCTGGCCGAACAGGACGCTGTTGAAGGTGTCGACGCCGACGAGCGTGCAGTCGGCGCCTGCCGCGCGCAGCGACGTCGCCATGCCGCAGCTCGAGCCGCCGGAGCCGACCGGCGCGACGAGAATCAGGCGGGGGCCGATCCGGTCCAGCAGCTCGTGGGCGATGTTGGCGTAAGCGAGCGCGTTGTTCTCGTTGTCGTACTGGCGGCACCAGAACGCCCCTTGCTCGGCATCGAGAATTTCGTGCAGTCGATCGAGTCGCGCCTTCTGGTACCCCTGGCTACCCTTTTTATCCGTGACGATTTCCACCCGACCGCCCAGCATTTCGAGCTGGCGCTTGAATGTCGGATCGATCACGGGATCGCCGATCGCCACGAAGGGGTGGTTCAAGCGGTTGCACACGATGGCCATCCCGAGCGCGAAGTTGCCGCTCGATGTTTCCACGACCGTTCCGCCCGGCTGCAGTTCGCCGCGGGCGCGTGCCGTGCTGATGATGTAGTTGGCAGGCACGATTTTCATCGCCTTGAACGACACCATGTGCAGCGAACGCTCGATTGGAAACAGCACTGCGTCCTGCATCGCGTCGAGCGACGATTCGTATTGAAGCATGTACGTTTCCTATACCGTTGTGTATTGAGTGGATTCGATTCGAAGTGCGTGCAGTCGCTTCCGTGCATAAGCGGCCGCGTCGGCCGTATCGGCTGCGTTTGCGTCGTAGAGCAAGCCGACACACGTTCCCGAATGCGTCGCGGCGAGGCCGAGCGCGCCGGTCTCGGCGCGCAGCTTGCGCAGGACAGGGATGTGCGGGTGAGGATTGAATGCCTGTGACAGCTCGCAGCTTCGCGTCGCGATCTCGCCGAGCGCGTGCAGATCCGAGGTACGGATCGCTGTTTTCATGCGCGCCAGCATGCTGCGGTATTCGTCACGCACTTCCGCGGGCGGATCGCGTTTCTTCCGGTTGAATTCGATCGTGTCGCATTCTCCGCCGCGATCCGCGCTGACGATCATGAGGGCAGGCGTCTTGCCAAGCTGCTCGTCGAGTTTTACCTCGCGGTGGTAGAACGAGACGATGCCGTCATACATCACGCCGTCCGTCGGTTCGATGAAACGGAGGATCGATTCGATCGTCTCGGGCGTCGGCGTCCGGCCATATGCCGACGCAGCGGCACGGATCGACGCGACCATATCCGCCGACGAGCTCGCCAGTCCCTTGCCGACGGCGAACATCGACTTGAAATGCAGCATGCCGCCCGGCGGCAAGTCGTGAAGCCGCAGGTAGTCCTGAACCGCGCGACACGCCTTGGTCTTGAACCCGACATCGACCGCGACATGATCCGAATGCGTGATCTCGAATTCGACAATGCTCTTCAGGTTGACCGGCAACGTGACCAGGAAGTGCCGGTCGTCCGGCAGCACGCCTTGCATCAGCTCGCCGAAGGTCCCGTGGCATTCGCCTTTGGGAAACGGTGACAGGTGTCCGTCGTTTCGTAGCGCGTCAGCTTGCTCTGAGAGAACGGCCATTTCTCCCCCTCGAAATGAAAAAAATTTTGAGTGTCGAGCTGGAAGCATAGCGACGGCAGCTCCCCATCTTCTTTGCAAAAATTGCTCACTAGTATCGAAATATTGCTCCGGAACAGGGGGGCGGGGAGGGTGCCGACGGCTTAGAAAGTAGCCTGGATTCGATCGGCCGGCCCCGCTCGCAACGCGGTGAAAAAGGCCGCCGGATTGTTGTCGCGAAAGGGTTTGCGGCTGCGTGAACGGCGCGGTATTCGGGCTCGCCGATCGGCGTGCCATTGCGTGGCGATGCGTGTCGAGTCGCGCGATCGCGCGATGGCCCGGCACTTTACGTGCGCGGTGGGGCCGGGATAGAGTATTTCCACGACGATGAGGATGTGCCGGGCAGGGAAACGCGGACCAACAGAATTGGAACCGACGTTCCCTCCTGGAGCCTGTTCCGCAGAACACGGCATCACGTGCCGCCGAAAAATCAATCGCGGCTTCTCCGAATTAAATGGAATCGATGGAATTCGAACGCTCGGTTCGAAAGCCGCTCCATTGATTTGTCATCCTTATCATGTTTGAAAATCAATCAGACTATCCGGGAAACGTGAAATGGAAACGATGTTCGCTGGCCGGTTCATGACGTTCGACGGGCGGGACGTGAGCAGGAACATGACGCTGCGCGACGCCGTCGAATGCGTGCGCGATCGGGAAGTCGCCGCGGCACTGCTTGACGTGGTTGCGCCCGCCGACATCGATACGTGGTGGAACGATCGCGGCTTTCCCGATATGCGCGGCCACCAGTACCATCGCGCCCTGAATGCGACGGGCATCACACTCGGCCAGTTGCAACGTTCAGGATCCGAAGCGCTGGTCAGCAATATTGCCGAGTATTTCGGGCACGCCGGCGTGGCGAATCTTCACATGCGCGAGACGCATTTCATTCAGCTGTTTATCAAGGAGTTGGGTGCGGAAACCCTGCGATTCGGCAACTGGAGTCAGTTCATGCTGGCCACGAAGCGTGAATATCCTCCCTTCGAAGGGGATCCGTTCAGCTTTGCGCCGCATTGCGATTGCATCGACTTCGGGCGCGAGGTGGAGCGTTGGCCATTTCGACTCAATCTCGAGCAGCTGGGTGCATTCATCACGATCCAGAAGGCCGAGAACGAAGCGGGCTTCGTTCTGTGGAACATCCGCCCGGAATCGCGTCGTCAGCTCGACCAGTGGGCCGAGGAGTATGCGCAGCACAAGACGCTGGGCGTGCTCGAGGGCGTCGATGCGCTGACCGTGCGGCCGAAGAGTGGCCAGCTCTGCGTCTTCAACAGCCGCAATCTGCATGCGGTCGAGCGATGCTCGTCGCTGCGTCGCACGATCGGTACGTTCCTGGTGTATCACGAGGCAGGCTGGAAATTGCTGCACTAGTCAGGCCGACGCGCATCGTGTTCAGCCGATGGTCGTACGAGGCATCCCATTTCATTCGCAAACCCAGCATATGTACGAATCGTTCGTGACGGCGTCTGACGGAAAGCGGCTGCGAGTATTTCGCGGGGATTGGCGTGAAGCGAAACCGTTCTTGACGCTGATACTACCGTTCGGGCTTCGCCTCGATGCGGCCGGAACACTGTGCGCGATACTGTCGGGCGAATTCAACGTGGTGACCTGGCAAGGTCGCTCGCTATGCGACCAGCCGCCCGCCGCGCACGAAAGCGGGATGACACCCGAAGTCCATGTTCAGGACATGTGCTCGGTGCTGGACGCGTTGGGCGTACGCAAGACGGATGTGGTCGGATTCTGTTCGGGTGCCGGCATCGCGCTCGTCGCCGCGCGCATCGAAGGGCATCGAATCGATCGTCTCGCGCTGGTTTGCGGAGAGTACATGCTGAGTCCCGCGGTCTGCCCTCAATCGAATT
This sequence comes from Burkholderia sp. HI4860, assembly GCF_002223045.2. Classification (NCBI taxonomy): domain Bacteria; kingdom Pseudomonadati; phylum Pseudomonadota; class Betaproteobacteria; order Burkholderiales; family Burkholderiaceae; genus Burkholderia; species Burkholderia sp. HI4860. The sequence continues at coordinate 1,059,760 of NZ_NKFO02000001.1, forward strand.
TTCAGCGGGAAGTGGACAGTCTGCTGCCGTTGGCGGCGGAAAGCCTGAACTATGCGGCCGCGTTGTGCGAGAAGCTCACGGCGAGCCGGGTAGGGGTTCCCGCCAAGACCGAGTTCGATGAAGAAGTTCTCGTGCCGTTTTCATCGGCCGCTCGCCTGCATCGCCACGGGCTGAACTACCTGTCGTATCGCGGCACCGACTTCATGACGCTCGCCGGCGAAGTCCCGCACCGCACGCGCGTGATTTCGACCGATGGCGACGAGCAGGTCTGCCCTGCCAGCTCGCGGGTCATTGCCGCGCTGTTGCGCAATGCCGAGCGACATGTCGTGGTGCCGGGAGACCACTACGAAATTCTGCGCGAAAAGAACGCAGTCAACGATTCGATCATCGAGTTCCTCGGTCGCCGGGAGGCCGTATGACGGCGTGCACCGTGGTTCGCGTCGGGCCGTCTTGCCGCCCGGAGACGAGCGTCTGCCTTGTGTCGACCTGGAGCCGGAGATGAGCATACTCGAGCGATTCAGACAGGTGGTCCGGCTTCATGCGGCGCACACGGCGCTTGCCGCGCGAAGCGCGCGTTACACCTACGATCAGCTTGACGCGCTGTCCGATCGGTTGGCGGCCTGTCTCGACGGATTCGACGTGGCCGCCGGTTCGCCAGTCGTGCTGCTTCTGCCGCGCTCGCCCGGTGCGGTGATCGCGATGATCGGGGTGTTGAAGATCGGCGCCTATTACGTTCCGGTCGATCCGGCCGGTCCGACCGCGATAGTGAACGAGCATCTGCGGGAGCTCGGCGCGCGCGTCGTACTGACCTTGCCCGAATACGCCGCGCATCTGCAGCTCGATCCGGATCTCGAAGGCATCGTGCTCGTCGAGGTCGGTCGGGACGGGGTGTTGTGGACCCGGCATGACGTTCTCGACAGGCGTGCGTGTTCGCGGGCGGTGGCGCCGGATTCGCCCGCCTACGCAATGTTTACCTCCGGCAGCACAGGCAGGCCGAAGGGCGTGCTCGTGCCGCATCAGGCGATCCGGCGACTGGTCGTCGAGACGAACTACATCGAGCTGAATGCGCAAGATCGTGTGCTGCAAATGGCGCCGATTACGTTCGATGCGTCGACTTTCGAAATATGGGGCGCGTTGCTCAACGGCGCGACCTTGGTGGTCGAGGAATCGCCGGTGCTGGATCTGAATGCCATGGGCTGTCTCGTACGCGAAGAACAGGTCACGGTCATGTGGTTGACGGCTGCACTTTTCCATCTCGTGGTTCGCAACCGCCTCCCGTTGATGGCGGGGCTTCGCGTGCTGCTGGCGGGCGGCGACGTGCTTCAGCCGGAATCAGTTAGAACCGTGCTTTCCGCGTTCCCGTCGCTCACCGTGATCAATGGGTACGGGCCGACCGAAAACACGACCTTTACCTGCTGTCATGCGATGACGGCGGCTACGCCACCGGGCGCAACGGTACCCATCGGCAAGCCGATCACGGGTACCACCGTACGCGTACTCGACGAGAACGGGCGGCCGGTACGCCGAGGCGAGGCGGGCGTGCTGTATGCGGGCGGGATCGGCCTCGCGCTCGGCTATCTGAACGATCCGGAACGGACCCGTGCCGCTTTCGTCGACGATCCCGACGGTCAGGATCGGAAACTGTATCGGACGGGTGATCTCGTGCGCGAACGTGACGACGGTACCTACGAATTCATCGGTCGTCTCGACAGGCAGGTGAAGATCCGCGGGTATCGCGTCTCGGTGGAACAGGTGCAGCAGGTGCTCGCGATGGCCGACGGTGTCGAGGACGCGATCGTCGAGGTCGGCCAGGACGAGCTGGGGGAGAAGCGGCTCGTCGCATTCGTACAGTCGCCCGGGGATCCTGCCAAGGTCCGGGCGGCGGTCCGACAGTACCTTCGGCAGCGTCTGGCGGGTTACATGATCCCCGACGTGATTGAAGTGCAAGCGGCGCTGCCGTTGACTGCCAACGGCAAGGTCAACAGGAAGCGTCTGATGAGTTCGCGGGAGACCCGCAACACTGGAGAGGAGCATGAGCGAATCGCTGCAGTTCAAGGAGCCCATTCGGAAACGGCTGGCGGGGTTGTTGAAGGATCGTGAGGTCGGCGACGACGACGATTTTTTTGATCTCGGCGCAAGTTCGCTGTCGATCGTCGAACTGCAAGTCAAGATCGAAGCGGATCTGGGGGTGACCGTACCCACGGCCAAGCTGATGCTGACGCCGACGCTGGCCGGCTGGGCCGAGCTTTATCGCGCGGCGGCCGTCGCTGCGACGGCCGTCGAGAAATAGCACGAAGTGACTCAATCAAGAGGACCGACATGACGCAGTTTTCATTGACCCCGGACGAACTCGCTCAATTCCGCGCACAGGGCTTCTTCGGGCCGTTTCGCGTGTACTCGCCCGAGGAGGCGCGCAAACGCTACAGGGCAATCCGGGCCGAGCTGTTCGACAGGGAATACGCGATTTACGACCTGCCGGCAACCAGCCCCATCGCCAATTACGATCGTCACCTGGACGTGAACCTGCTCAGCGAGCATATCGGCAAGCGTGAGATCGTCGATCGCGTGGCGGGCATGCTGGGCCCGGACCTGCTGTGCTGGCGATCGGAGATGTTTCCGAAGTATCCGGGCGACGAGGGTACGGACTGGCATCAGGCCGACACGTTCGCGCATGCGTCGGGCGAACCGCAGATCGTCTGGCCCGGGGACAGCCGGTTCGGCGGTGCCATTACCGCATGGACGGCATTTACCGACGCGACCGAGGAGAACGGTTGCCTTCGCTTCATCCCCGGCACGCACGAGGAGATGTTCTACGACGAGTCGAAGAAGATGGCCTACGACTCGTCGAAGATCAATAACCAGGAAAAGGACGGGATCAAGCGCGGCTTTTTCGGTTACGACTACCGCACCCTTCAGAAGGATCCGTCGTGGAAGCCGGACGAATCGCAGGCGGTGTCGATCAAGATGCAGGCAGGCGAGTGCGTGATCTTCTGGTCTACGCTGATGCATTCGTCGTTTCCAAATTCGACGACCGACACGACGCGACTTGGATACGCGAGCCGTTACGTTCCGACCGGTGTGAAGGTGTATCCGAATACGGATGTCGTTGAGGAGTACGGCAGTTCCATCTCGCTCGACAAATACGGCGTGGTCCTGGTGTCGGGGGAGGACCACTACGGGCATAACAAGCGTGTCCATAACAATGCGAGAGGGCAGGTGTTCGCCTTCGAGGGTCGCGGCTGACGGCCCGGCACGGGAAATATCCGGAGCGCCGCATCCTGCGGGATGGCAAGGACGGCGGCGTTCCGATCAATGCGACGGAGTGGACATGCAGACAACCAGGGCACTCGTGAAGCGCCTTTTTTCCGAATCGCTCGGTATCGAGCACATCGCTTCCGATGCGGATTTCTTTGTGCTGGGAGGCGGATCGCTGGCAGCGGCGGTGCTGGTGACGAAGGTCGAGCAGGCATGCGGCATCGAAGTATCGCTGCTGGACTTCATGAACCATTCGACGATCGATGGCTTCGCCGGTATCGTCGAACAGCGCCTGAGCAGCGTCGCATGAGCCACGCTACCTGCTCGCCGGCCCTCACGGACGGAATGCGCGGCGCGGTCGATGCGGACGACGTCGAGATACATTACCTGAAGCGAGGCAGCGGCCCGTTGGTCATATGCTCGCATGGCTTTCCCGACAATGCCTTCACTTTCCTGCCGCTGGTCGACGCACTGGCGGAAGCCGGCTTTACCGCGGTCGCTCCGTACCTGCGCGGGTATGCGCCGTCGGGCGCAGCGCCGGTGGATCAGTACCACACCTGCTATATGGCCGGCGACCTGATCGCGCTGATCGACGGGCTTGGCTTCGAGCACGCGATTCTGGTCGGACACGACTGGGGCGCGCAGGCGTCCATCGCGGCCTCGATCCTGTTTCCGGAGCGCGTGACGAAGCTCGTCGCGCTGGGTTGGAGTCGTCCCGATGCCGCGCAGCGATTGCACTACGAATACCTGAAGGGAATCTGGCATACATTCTTCTTCCAGTCGCCGTCGGCCGAGCAGGTACTGGCCCATGACGATTTCGCCTTCATCGAAGCGTGGTGGCGTGATGCTTCCCGCAACTGGGACGTGCCGCGAGACACGATCGAATCGGTGAAGCGCACGTTTCGCCAGCCGGGCGTGCTCGAGGCTGCGCTCGCGCAATATCGTTGCCGCCACGTCCCGTTGCGTGATCCGCGGCGTCATGCGGAGCAGGCACGCATCGCCGCCGGGCCGGTACCGGTGCCGACGCTGCTGATGCATGGCACGCACGATCGGGAAGGGCGCCTCGACGCCTTCGTCGGCGACGGCGTGCCGGGGTATTTCTCGGCGGCCCTGACACGCAAGGTCGTCGAGGGGGCAGGGCATTTCCTTCACCTTGAAAAGGCAGCCGAGGTGAATCGCTCGATCATCGACTTCATTCTGGCGCAATCATGAACCGGATTCATCTGTCGGATATCCACGTGGACGACTTCATCGAGCAGGACATCGCCCCCTGTCTCGACTACTGGTATCGCTCGCCTTCGGCCCTGATGGAGTCGATGAATGTCGATGTCGACAAGCTGCCGAGCGAGCGCCGGATGCGGGAGCTGCTGACGATTCTGGTGCGATGGAACTGCAGCGGTGCCGCACCTGCGCCGATCCTGGCGATCCGGCACATGGGCCGCGCAATCGGCGTACATGAACTGACGCATCTCAGCCCGGGATGCAGCGCCGTCATGCATGCTCATATCTGGCAGGCCCGGTATCGCGGCATCGGCATCGGGTCGGTTTCGTATCCGGCGGCCATGCGCATTTTCTTCGAAAGATTCTCGCTGAAATGCATCCGCTTCGAAACGCCGATCGACAATCTCTCGGCGCAAAGCGTCAAGCGCAAGCTCGGGATCGAGCCGCAGGGTGAAGGCACCATCGATATGCCAATGCTTCGGACTCCGGTAAAAACGATCAGCTATCGCGTGCTGCGGAAAGAGCTGGAAGAAATCGAGAAATTCGTCAACCCGATCGCAGGTTGACCGCGATTCACGATCAACGCCCGCTGCCTCCCGGCAGCCATTGCAATCCTATCCGTCACGAGGCACTTCATGTCGTTTGCTCTTTCATCAGGGATCGACCAATTCAAACCACTGGCGGTCGCTGCGTATATTCTCGCGTTGTCGATTACGCCGGGCCCGAACAACGTCATGCTTGCTGCGTCGGGGGCGAACTTCGGATTCGTGCGCACGTTGCCCCATCTGCTGGGCATTACGGTGGGCGCGACCGTTCTGGTGATGCTGAGCGCAACGGGGCTCGGGGTCGTCTTCATCGAGTATCCGGCTGCGAGGCTGGCGTTGTTCGTGATTGGCGCGCTCTACCTGGCGTACCTCGCCTACAAGATTGCGAACGCCGGGCGTCCCGCCGCGAAAGAGGCGGAAACGAAGCCGTTTTCGTTCGTTCAGGCCGCCATGTTCCAGTTCGTCAATCCCAAGACCTGGCTCATGGCCGCGAACCTGATCGTTCTGTTCTCGGTCGATGGCCAGGGATTCGTTTCATCAGTGATCGGCATCTGCATCCTGATGATCGTGATCAATTTCCCGGCGGTGTCGGTGTGGGCGGCGCTGGGCGTCGGCATGCAGACCCTGTTGCAGACCGAACGCGCGCGCGTGATCTACAACCGCACGATGGCGCTGCTGCTGCTGGCGTGCGTGCCGTTGCTGTTCTGGAAATAAGCTCGATCGAGCGCATTCGCCATGCCGGAAATCGTCAAGTCGAGCCGCGGTCTCGTGTCTTTTTCCGCGAACGGGAAACCTGACGCGCGGATTTATTGCCTGCCCTACGCGGGCGGCAGCGCCTCTATTTTTGCCGGTTGGCGGCAGGCGCTGCCGGCGAACCTCGAAGTGTGCGCGATCGAGTTGCCCGGGCGGGGGGGCCGGTTTTCCGAACCCGCGCTGACGCACATGGATGCCATCGTCGATGAACTGGTTCGTGTCGTCGGCGACCGCGCGGACATTCCTTTCGCGCTGTTCGGCCACAGCATGGGGGCCGTCATCGCGGTCGAGCTGGCACGTCGGCTCGTCGACCTGGGACGTCGTCCGACTGCACTCGTCGCGTCCGCATGTGCCGCGCCGCACCTGCCGCTGCGCCGCGAGCACGTGCTGCACGTCCTTCCGCGCGATGCGTTGATCGACGCGTTGATACGTCTCAACGGGTTGCCGGCCGTCGCGCTCGAGCGGAGAGACTTCATCGACACCTTCATGCCGACCATCCGTGCCGATCTGCAGTGTCGGGAAACATGGCGCAGTACGCCGCGCGACCTGGGCATACCGGTCCACGTGCTCGCCGGGAAGGACGACGAACTGGTGTCGGAAGCGGATGCGCTGGCGTGGCAGGTATTCACGTCGACGCAATTTTCGATCACGCGCTTCGACGGTGGGCATTTTTTCATTCAATCGGCAATGCAGGCCGTACTGGATCACCTGGCCACGATCGTCCTGCGGTCGCTGCAGCCTTGTCACGGCAGCCCGGCTTCGCCCGCACGCGTCACGTGCGCCCTCAATCACGACAGAGGCATGAAGTGACTCATTTTGAAAACTGGCAGATCAGGAAACCCGTGGTTTCGGCTTCCGGCGGCATCGTTGTCAGTCAGCACTACAAGGCATCACGCATCGGGGCAGCGGTGCTGGAGGAGGGCGGAAACGCCATCGACGCGGCGATCGCCGCGAGCTTTGCAATCGGTGTGCTTGAACCCTGGCAAAGCGGCTTGGGCGGCGTGGGGCATATGGTCGTCGCGCCGGCCGACGGAACCGCATTCAACATCGACTTCGCGGCGAGGGCCCCGTTGGCGCTCGAGCCCGACGACTATCGCCTGACCGGAGAATCCGCACGGGGCATGTTCGGGTGGCCCGCGGTCGTCGACGATCGAAATCTCGAAGGCCCGTTTTCAATCGGCGTGCCGGGGCAGGTTGCCGGCATGACGCTGGCCCACCGTGAGTTCGGTTCGCTCCCGTGGCGGCGGCTCGTGGAGCCGGCGATTCGCTGTGCTCGCGAGGGGCTCGAAGTCGATTGGTATCTGACCTTGAAGGTGGCGTCGGCTGCCCCGGGGCTCGCACGTTATCCGGCGAGCGCGGCATGCTATCTGCCCGATGGGCACGTGCCCGCGTCGGACTGGTCCGGCGCCGCCGCGCCCATCATGCTCGAGCATCAGGCCGCCACGCTGGAGGCGCTTGCCGAGCGTGGCGGCGAGGATTTTTACCGCGGCGCGCTTGCCCGCCGGATCGCTGCCGATTTCGCGGCGGTGGGATCGCGCCTGTGCATCGACGATCTGGCCGCCTATGGCGCCGAGATCAAGCAGATCGAAGCACTGTGCTACCGCGATGCGGCCATCCTGACCTCATCGGAACTGACCGCGGGGCCGGCGCTGGCCTGCGCGCTATCGCTGTTCGCACGGCAACCGGCCGGCGACGACATGGCGGTTCCGGACGCGCGATTCTTTTCGCGCATTGCCGACGCGCTGGCGCAGACCTATGCCGAGCGTCTCGGCGCCGGGGCGCCTACGGACGACGCACGGCGCGGTACGTGCACGACGCATATCAGTGTCGTCGACCGACATGGCAACGCGGTCGCGTTGACACAGACGTTATTGTCGATGTTTGGCTCGAAAGTGACGTTGCCGCAAACCGGCATCGTCACGAACAATGCCGTCATGTGGTTCGATCCCCGGCCGGGGAAAGCCAATTCGATCAGGCCCGGAGCGGTGCCGCTGTCGAACATGTGCCCGACGGTGATCCGGCGAGCGAGTGGCGACGTGCTTGCGCTGGGCGCGTCGGGAGGTCGACGGATCATGCCGGCCGTCATGCAGCTCATTACGTATCTGGTCGATTGCGGCATGTCGGTCGAGGACGCGATTCACTTTCCGCGCCTGGACGTGAGCGGCGACCCGTGGGTCACGGCCGACGAGCGTATCGAAGCATCGGTCGTGAATGCGATCGGCGCGACGCACGAGGTTCGGCGCGCGGCCAACCTGATCGCGCCGAATCTGTTCGGTTGCCCTAACGTTGTACTGCGCCATGCGGAAACCCGACAGCTGACGGGCGGTGCGTTCGTCTCGTCGCCATGGTCGGCGGCAGCGGCGGAGCGCGACACACGTCGGGACCGCCACGATCCAGTTCATGATTGATCACGCCATGCATGCAGAATTCAACTATCTGACCGGTATTTTGAACGCACCCGTCTACGACGTCGCGGTCAAGACGCCGCTCGAATGCCTGTCCCGGCTTTCCGAGCGTTTCGGCAGTCGTGTGTTGCTCAAGCGCGAGGACATGCAGCCGAGTTTCAGCTTCAAGGTGCGGGGTGCCTACACGCTGATGGCACGGCTGTCGAGCGACGCGCTCGCGCGCGGGGTGGTGACCGCTTCGGCCGGCAATCACGCGCAAGGCGTGGCGCTCGCGGCGCACACGCTGGGCTGCAAGGCCAGCGTGTTCATGCCTCACACGACGCCTGCGATCAAGGTACAAGCCGTGAAGCGCTACGGTGCCGAGGTGGTGCTGTGCGGTGACAATTTCGACGACGCGTGCGATGCCGCGCTGTCCTGCGCGAACGATCGAAAGCGTACTTTCGTCCCACCGTTCGACCATCCTCATGTGATTGCGGGGCAGGGCACAGTCGGGATGGAGATTCTGCAGCAGACGACCCAGCTCGATGCGATTTTCGTGCCGATCGGCGGCGGAGGGCTGGCCGCCGGCATTTGCGCGTACGTCAAGCGCGTGAAGCCGCAGATCAGGATTTTCGGCGTGGAGCCGAATGATGCCGACAGCATGAGTCAGGCGCTCGCCGGCGGCGCACCGGTGCGGCTCGCGCACGTCGGTCGCTTTTGCGACGGTGTGGCGGTACGCCAGGTCGGGGCGCACAGTTTCGCGTTGTGCAAGCAGTATCTGGACGGCATCGTGCTGGTGAACAACGACGAAGTCTGCGCGGCGATCAAGGACGTCTTCGTCGATACCCGCTCGATTCTCGAACCGTCGGGCGCACTGGCGCTCGCCGGATTGAAGGCCTGGCAGCAGCGCGAACAGTTGCAGGGGGCGACGCTGGTTGCCATTGCGTCCGGGGCCAACATGAATTTCGATCAGCTGCGCTATATCGCCGAGCGCTCGACGATCGGTGAACACCGGGAGGTGCGTCTTGCCGTATCGATCGCCGAGCGTCCCGGGAGTTTTCGCGCACTCATCGAGCAGCTCGGCGAGCGTGTCGTGACGGCATTCGACTACCGCCGCACGACCGGACGCGACGCGCAGGTTTTTGTGGGGGTGCAGACGCCGTGTGCCGAGAACGCGCAAAGCATCATTCACGACCTGGAAACGGCTGGCTACCGGGCCACGGATCTTGGCGGCAGTACGTTGTGGAAGACGTATGGGCATCAGCTCGTCGGCGCGGACGCATGGCATCTCGAGCAGGAAAGGCTCTTTCAGGTGATGTTTCCGGAGCGCCGCGGCGCGTTGCTGAAGTTCCTGCTGACACTCGACGATGCGTGGGATATCAGCCTGTTCCACTATCGTAACGAAGGGTTCGACTACGGGCGGGTGCTCATCGGGATTCGATGCGATCGCGCCGATTCGTCCCGGCTGACCCGCGCACTGGAGGCGACGAATTTCGAGTTCAGCGAACAGATCGACGCGCGACCGTATCTGGCATCGCTTCGTCATCCGGAATACTGATAAAAGGCGGCTAACACGTCGTTCGAGGCTACGTTGAATACTCACCAATTGATCACGATGTGTTTTTACGCGGCTCTGGTGCTGGTTGTCCCGGGGCCGACCAACACGTTGCTGTTTTCATCGGGCATCAGTGTCGGCTTGGCGCGAACGCTGCCGCTTGTGCTTGCCGAGGCGGCAGGCTATGTCATCGCCATCTCCGTGTGGGGATTTTCGCTACTGACGTTCGCGGTGGCGCATCCTCACGTCCTGACCGTGATCAAGGTCGCATGTTCGTCGTACCTGCTGTTGCTGGCGATCAACATGTGGACGCAGGGCCGGATGGAAGAGGACAAGCGCGCGAAGGCCGTAACGTGGCGGAACCTGTTCGTCGCCACGCTGTTGAATCCGAAGGCCTTTCTGCTGGCCAGCACGGCATTTCCATTGCAGGCGTTCCATGATGCCGGCAACGGGGCCGTGGCATTCGGTGCGTTTCTACTGGTGCTCGTGCCTATTGGGACGGGTTGGGCCAGCCTGGGGCGCGTGACGAGCGTCCTGGCATCCGGGCCGCGGCATATTACGACGCTGCTTCGTTCTGCGTCGATGCTGCTGGTGTTGTTTTCCGGAACCCTCCTGTATTCACTCGTCAAATGAGCCTCCGGTGATCGTGCTGCTCGCCATTTAGGGGGGCGGCCTTTGCGGGTGCAGATGTCCCGGATACCCTGCCGGCCATCCGCGAGCGCTCGCGACAAGGCTTTCGACTGATGCATTGCCTCACTTTGGTATAGACGGAGCGCTGCGCCGGCGTTAGCGTGCGCGCAGTTCGCCCGCCGGCTGGATCAGCCAGGCCCTCGGTCGACATCGGGTTGGTGACATCGTCGACCTTGCGATCGAGCGCCGCACCCATTCCGGCATTGACCTCACGCCGGAAGCAATTTCCTTTTTGATGGTGCCGGCAGGCGGCAGGACGTCGAGTCCTATGGCATGTCGCAGTTGGGTGAAACAGTGCACCTGGATCCGGGCCTTTCGTTCGACCCGGTGTGTGCTGTGCAAGGTGAGTCGCGACGAATTGCGGCACCAGGGGCCACGGCATTGCCGGTTGGTGTGTCGCTTGGGTCGACTGTTTTGGAGGGGTGTAGTCGACTGCCATGACAGGATTCGCGGCGATGTGACCGTGTGCCCGCGTCCACTGCATGACGGCATGCATGCGTTGACGAGTGTGACTGGCCATAACAGTCTTCGTCAGCCAGATCGGGTGTAGGGCGTCTGCACAAGTAGCCCGGTCAATCGCGTCGAGCGTCCGGTTGCCGAGCCGGGGAAAGACGTCGCCTTCCAGGCTGCTGATCCAGCGGATTGCATGCTTTTTACTCGTTCACCTGGGCTCACGTTCGTCCTGGACTTGGCGGGCGGCTTGCTCGAACGCAAGGGCCGCCCCAACACTGGCGCCTCTCGATCCCGATTGCGCGGGTCGATGCGGTCTGCGCCGCTCAGTAGTCCGGTCACTTTTCCGGCGAAGCCGGGTTTGTCGGGTGGTTTGAGCGTTTTGGCTTGTTTGTCGGTTAGCATCGGTTTCAGGCCCATCACATCGCCCATCGGAAATCACTGGATAGGGTGGAATTCTGTCAGCGTAAAATGGACAGGTTGATGATGCAAATTATTGATTTGTTTAGAGATAGTTGGAATTCGATAGATGTTCTTGGACAGTAATTTGGCAGAAATGACCGAATCCGTTTCCTCGCCTCGCTTCCGTTCCAATCGTTCGTCGGCCCGTTCGCGCCCGCGCTCGGCTGCTGCCGCGGGCAGTACGTCCGCGAGGGCGACGGTGCGGTCCGGCAGTGCGCCGGCCGGCGACGCGTCGCGAGACGAACGGACGCTCGACCTGTTCGGCGACCCGGTGCTCGAGCCGGGCGAGCGTCTGCCGGCCGCGGCGCGTGACGAAGCGGGCGCGCAAGCCGAGGCGGCGGTCGATGTCGCGGACGATGTGGCGTCCGGGCGGCAGGCTGCGCTGGACGGGTTCAGTGCGCCGGATGGAGCCGCCGCGGCAGGGCATGTTGAAGCAGCGGAAGGTGCCGTGACGCCTGGAGACGCGACGGTGGCGCATGGCGTTTCGTCGCCTGAAGGTCGTGGTGACGCAAACGTCGACGTCGCGCCGGCTTCTGGCGCGGCTGCAATGAAGGCGGTCGATATTTCCCTGGGCGATGGCGTCGCAACGAAGGCCGCCGACGGGCCTGCGGGCGATGGCGCCGCAACGGCGGCGACCAAGCTGCAAGCAGATGAGGGTGCTGAGGTGAAGGCGACCGGATCTCAAGCGGCTGATGGCGAAGTAGAGAAGGCTGTTGCTGCTGCCGCCGTTAAATCCCGCGAAGGGCGGTCCTCCGGTGATGCCGTGAAGGAACGCCGTGGGTCGTCGGGCGGCAAACGGCGGGCGGCTGCCGGTGCGGGCGACGCGACAACGGAGCAATCCGCGCCGATCGTGACGAGCGTTGGCACGGCGGCGGAGGCGGCCGGTGCGAGCCCGGTGTCGGACACGGTGACGACGGTCGAGCCGCAAACGTCGGCGCAGCCGGCCAAGCCGGTGATTGCCGCCAACACGGCCAACACGGCCAATACGGCCAACACGGCCAATACGGCCAATACGGCCAACACGGCCAACACGGCCAACACGGCCAACACGGCGAACACGGCGAACACGGCGAACACGGCGAACACGGCGAACACGGCGAACACGGCGAACACGGCGAACACGGCGAACACGGCGAACACGGCGAACACGGCGAACACGGCCAACGCCGCGAAGGCCCATGACGCCGCGCCGCAGGTCGACGCCACCGTATCCCCCGTTACGCAGCCGCTGGCTTCCGCTGCCTCCTTTGTCACGAAGCCGTCGGCGGAGCGCACGCAACCGCCCGCGCCGGCCTTCGATCCGGATACGCACCTGCGCCCGCTGACCGACCGGCTGGCCGCCCTGCAGGCCGATGTGGATGGCCTGACGCGCACGGCCGATCGCGAGATGCGCCGCGTCAACCGCCTGCTGCTGGCGTTGGCCGTCGTCGTGCTGGCCGGGCTCGTCGCGCTGGTGATGCAGACGCGGCAGATCGCGCACCTGAAGCAGGACGTCGCCACGAAGCAGCAGCGGATCGATCGCCTCGCGGCCGATCTGTCGACGCAGCAGGCAACGCTGATGACGCTCGAGGAGCATCACGAGGCGCTTCTGTCGCAGGTCGACCGGCTTCAGCGCAACGCGAACCGCGAAGCCGCCGTTGCGAAGCGCGCTCGCCGCACGCGTTAATCGTTTCGACCCTATCCTGAGAGCTAGACGGAGCAAGGATCGCCGTGATGTACCGGCGATCCGCCGTCGCGCGCATGCGGCAAACTGATGCGGTGCGCTGGCGGAGTTCAGGGAAAACCCTTAGAATGGAGTCCGTCTAAGGGAAAACCCTAGTTACATCTGTCAGGAGTCTCACATGAGCTTCATCCTCGCCCTGCTGCAAAAGATCGACGACCTTTTCGTGTCCCCGCACCTGCCGCTCGACGCCGAATACTCGTACGCTGCGCGTCGTGCCGAAGCCGAGCGCGTGCGTCGTGCGCACCTCGTGCCGATCGTCCTGTACCGTCGCTGATTCGCTGATTCGCTGATTCGCTGATTCGCTGATTCGCTGCCAGCGCGGCGCCTGCCGCACCTGCCTGTCCGCTTTCCGCCGCTGCATCGCGCGCCGGCGCGACCGTCCCGCTACACTGGAAGTCCGATTCCGTTCACGGTGACCGGGCCATGCTGCAGATGCGGCCGATGACGGCCAGCGAATTCCACGCGTACCGCACGCGAGCCATCGACGGCTACGCGAGCGATCTCGTTGCATCCGGACAAAATGCTGTCGAAGGCGCGGCCAGCCGGGCGCGCGCCTGTTTCGACACGCTGCTGCCGGACGGCCTGCGTACCTCCGGCCAGACCCTCGTCGTGCTCATCGACGGCGCCAGCGGCGACGCGGTGGGCGACCTCTGGTACGCGATCGTGCCTGAAGGGCCGAACCGCACGCTGTTCATCTACGACCTCGACATTGCCCCGTCCCGGCGCCGCCAGGGCTGGGCCACGCGGACGCTCGAGGCGCTCGATGCCGAGGCACGCCGGTACGGCGTCACCGAGATCGGGCTGTCGGTGTTCAATCACAACGCGGCGGCCCGCGCGCTGTATCGTGCGTGCGGCTTCGCGCCGATCACGACGACCTTGATCAAGCCAGTCATTTCGGACTGAAGCCACCGGCCGGCGCCGCGTTGTCGTGCGCTGGCGATTTGACTCGCCATCGGCCAATGCCGGCCGACCTCACGATCCTGCCTGTTTGCCAAGCGCCGAACGCCGAACGCCGAACGCCGAACGGCCGTTCGGCACACGTCACCGGCACACGTCACCGGCACACGTCACCGGCACACGTCACCGGCACACGTCACCGGCACAAGTCACCGGCACAAGTCACCGGCACAAGTCACCGGCACAAATCACCAGCCCACGCCCCCGCCACACATCACCGCGCGCGCCCCTTCCATCTCCGCAACAGCAACGCATTGGTCACGACGCTGACGCTCGAGAACGCCATCGCCGCGCCCGCGATCACCGGGTTCAGCCAGCCGAGCGCCGCGAGCGGCACGCCGACCAGGTTGTAGACGAACGCCCAGAACAGGTTCTGCTGGATCTTCCGGTACGTGCGTCGGGAGATGTCGATCGCGTCCGCGACGAGCGCCGGGTCGCCGCGCATCAGCGTGATGCCGGCCGTGTGCATCGCGACGTCCGTGCCGGTCGCCATCGCGATACCGACGTCGGCCGCGGCGAGCGCGGGCGCATCGTTGATCCCGTCGCCGACCATCGCGACGATCCCGCCGTGCGTGCGCTTCAGCTCGGCGACGACGCGCGCCTTGTCGTCGGGCAGCACCTGCGCATGCACCTCGCCGATCCCGAGCGACGCCGCGACGGCGGCTGCGCTGCCGCGGTTGTCGCCCGTCACGAGCACGCTCGCGACGCCGCGCGCCGACAGCGCCGCGATCGCGTCGCGTGCGCCCGGCTTCACGGTGTCGCCGAAAGCGATCAGCGCGAGCAGTGCGCGCGGCGCGTCGGCGCGCATCAGCCACGAGATCGTGTTTCCCGCGCGCTCGAGCTCCGCCGCGCGTGCGTCGAGCGCGGGCGGCGTCGCGATGCCGAGCTCGTCGCGCCAGCGCGTGCTACCGAGCGCGAGCAACTGCCCGCCGACACGTGCTTCCACGCCGCGTCCGGCCACCGCACGCGCATCGGCGGCGACGGGCGACGACACCGCACCGCCGCGTGCGGCCAGGTCGGCGTCGTGCGCGGCGACCACGGCGCGCGCGAGCGGATGGTCGCTCTGGCGTTGCACCGCCGCCGCGAGCGCGAGCGCTTCGTCATGCGGCACGCCGACCGCTTCAAACGCGGTCACGGACGGCTTGCCTTCGGTCAGCGTACCGGTCTTGTCGAACGCGATCACGGTCGTGCGCTGCGCGAGTTCGAGCGCCTGCGCATCCTTGATCAGCACGCCGTGCCGGGCCGCGACGCCCGTGCCGGCCATGATCGCGGCGGGCGTCGCGAGGCCGAGCGCGCACGGGCACGCGATGACCAGCACCGCGACCGCGTTGAGGATCGCGGTTTCGGTGCCGGCGCCCGCGATCAGCCAGCCGACCAGCGTCAGCAACGCGATGCCGAGGATCGCCGGCACGAACACCTCGCTCACGCGATCGACGAGCCGCTGGATCGGCGCTTTCTCGGCCTGCGCGGATTCGACGAGGCGGATGATGCGAGCGAGCGTCGTCTCCGCGCCGATCGCGGTGGTTTCGACGACGAGCGCGCCTTCGCCATTGATCGAGCCGGCCGTGACGGGGTCGCCGTCGTCCTTCGGCACGGGCAGGCTTTCGCCGGTGATCAGCGATTCGTCGATGTGCGAGCGACCCGACACGATCCGGCCGTCGACCGGCACGCGCTCACCGGGACGGATGCTGACGCGGGTGCCGACGCGTACCTGCGCCAGCGGCACGTCGCGCTCGACGCCGTGCTCGACGACGCGCGCGCGGTCGGGACGCAGCGCGTTCAGCGCGCGGATCGCGTCGGTGGTCTGGCGCTTCGCGCGCGACTCGAGCCACTTGCCGAAGCGCACCAGCGTGACGATGACGGCCGACGCCTCGAAATACAGGTGGCCGGGATGCAGAGGATCGCGCAACAGCATCCACAGGCTCAGCCCGTACGCGGCCGACGTGCCGAGCGCGACGAGCAGGTCCATGTTGCCGGTGCGCGCCTTCACCGCATGCCAGGCCGCGCGATAGAAGCGCGCGCCGTAGCCGAACTGGACGATCGACGCGAGCATGAGCTGGAGCCAGCCGGGCAGCATCAGGTCGATGCCGAACGGTGCGACGAGCATCGGTGCGACAAGGGGCGCGCTCAGCACGGCGGACCAGATCACGAGATCGCGTTCGCGAATCGCTTCGAGGTGCTTGCGGGCGTCGGGGTCTTGCGCGGGGCTGCCCGGTTGCGCGTCAGCCCCGGCGGTGGCGCCGGCTGATGATGCGGCGGAGAGCGACGCGCGGTAGCCGGCTGTGGTGACGGCCGCGATCAGCGCCGCGGCGTCGAGCGCGCCGGCGCCGTGCACCGACGCACGCTCGGTCGCGAGGTTGACGGAAGCGCGCGCGACGCCCGGCACGGCGGCCAGCGCCTTCTCGACGCGGCCGGCGCACGATGCGCAGGTCATCCCGCCGATGTCGAGTTCGAGATCGGCGGGGGCGATGGCGGCCGCCGGCGGGATCGCGGCGCCGGCCACCGGCGTCGCGCCATAGCCGGCTTGTTTCACGGCTTCGGCGAGCCGGGCGGCGGTTACATCGGGCGCGGCGTCGACGGTAGCCCGTTCGGTCGCGAGGTTGACCGACGCGCGCGTGACGCCCGGCACCTTCGCCAGCGCCTTTTCGACACGCGACACGCAGGACGCGCACGTCATCCCGTCGATGTCGAGTTCGATGCTGGCGGGCGCGGCAGGCAGCGAAGGCGCGAACGCGGCGACGCCGGCATCCGTTACCGTCGGCGTCGCGCCGTAGCCGGCCTGCTTCACGGTGTCCACCAGTTGCGCGGCGGAAACGTTCGCCGCGGCATCGACGGTGGCGCGCTCGGTCGCGAGGTTGACCGACGCGCGCGTGACGCCCGGCACCTTCGCCAGCGCCTTTTCGACGCGCGACACGCACGATGCGCAGGTCATCCCGTCGATATCGAGTTCGATGGTGGTGCTGTCGGCCGGAAGCGGGTGGCGGGCAGTGGGAGCGGCCGCGGCCATCGGCGCGGGTGAGGCTTCGACAGGATGGGCATGCGGCGTCGCGGCGCCCCCGAGCAGCGGGTCGCGCACGGCGGCGCGGTAGCCGGCTGCGCCGACCGCCTCGACGAGTTGCGCGGCGTCGACCGTTTCCTGCGCAGTCACCGTCGCGGTGTGCGTGTCGAGGTCAACCGCCGCCTCGACGACGCCCGGTACCGCGGCCAGCGCCCGTTGCACGCGGCCCGTACAGCCGCCGCAATGCATGCCGTCGATGCTCAGCTCGATCGTATGCAGCGCTGCGGAGGCAAGTGGTTCAGTCATGTCGGATTCCCTGAATGCGCGGCTCATGCCGCCAATGATCCCAGTATCAACATTCCCACGATGGTAAGGTCAAGCGGTGGATGATGCATGCGATGCAAGGCGGGCGGATCGGCTCAAGGCCATCCCTGTTCACAGGGTGCCACGGCCCGGAAAAAGCGAACGCCCGGCTTCCACGAGGAAGGCCGGGCGTCACGAGCTGCACGCAATCGCGTGGCTGGCTACGCGCAGAGCTTGGCGCTGGCGAGACGGTTCAGGCTGACGCCCTGTTCGGCGGCCTGGATCACCAGCGCGCGGTGAGTTTGCGGCGGGATGCGGACCTTGAATTTACCGCTATAGGTTCGGTCGGCGATCGGTTCCGCCGCTGAGACAGATCCGAAGCCAGCCGAAACCGCTTCGATGCCGCCCCAATTTTCCTGAAGATCCGGCCAAACATTTGGGACCGGTCAGCCCGCGAATACGCGCCACCCGCTAATCGGCATATTGGGGGATGCCCTGAGGCGCTATGATACCGGCCTGACATCAGCGCCCACCGTTATGAACCGTAGCGAGACGGTTGTCCGGGCAGGCTGGGGTGCCTTGCTTTCGCCATTCGCAAGTCGAACAAGGCGTTGACTGAAAAGAATGATATTCGGCCAGTAATCGATGATTGAAAACCAGCAGGAATCAGTTTCTCTGCGGCGCGCGTGCGCGTCGCTCGCCATCATGGCGTTGCTAGCGGGGTGCGCGTCGCAACCGGACGCCATCCAGCGGAAAACCGGCTGGATGCGCGCGGAAGTCGCCGACTCCTACGTCTACGCGTATCCGCTCGTGCTGATGGACGTCGCGAAGGAAGCGGCGACGGGCGGCGACGGTGCGCAGCCGGGGCAGGCGCCGCTCAACACGCTGCGCCATGCGCAGGCGTTGCCGCCCGTCGGCGCGGTCAATCCGCCGCTGCCGGGCGTCGACACGCTCGACTCGACCGGCTGGCTCGACGTCGCGACCGAACCCGTGATCGTCACGTTGCCCGACACGCGCGGCCGCTACTGGGATGCGCGCGCACTCGACATGTGGACGAACGTGCTGTGGTCGTCGTCGAGCGTGGCCGCACGCGGGGCACGCGGCGGCGTGCGATCGCAAACGATTGCCTTCGTCGCGAAGGACTGGCAGGGCACGCTGCCGAAGGGCGCGGTCCGGATCGACGTCCCGTCGGCCAACGCGTGGCTCGAAGTCCGGCTGCAGACGAGCGGCGGGCGCGACCTCACGAACGTGAAGAAACTGCAGCGCGCGATCCGCGTGGTGCCGCTGTCCGTCTACACGGGCGCGGCGCGCGGCGCGTCGGTCGCGGTGCATGCGGGCAGCGCGCCGTCCGAAGCGGTGGGCGGCGGCACGCCGGCCGAGCAGGTGGCCGCACTCGATCCGAAGGCGTTCTTCACGCGCTTCGCGCAGGCGCTGCAGGACAACCCGGCGCCGGCCGACGATGCGCACGCACAGGCACTGCTCGGCGACATCGGCGTGTCGGCCGGCTACCCGGTGCTGTGGTCGGGCGACCGCCTCGCGGCCGCGACGGCCGGCGTCGCCGAGGCGCGCGCGCGGCTCTCGACCCCGCCGTCGAACCTGCTGAACGCGAACGGCTGGAGCTGGATCGGCGATACGGCCGGCAAGTACGGCCAGGACTACACGCTGCGCGCGTACGCGGCCTACACGCAGTTCGGCACCGCGACGCGCGATGACGAAACGCTCGCGGTCGTCCGCGTCGACAGCGACGGCCATCCGCTGAACGGGGCGAACCGCTACGTGCTGCATTTCGCGCCGGGCGCGCTGCCGCCGGTGCGTGCGTTCTGGACGCTGACGCCCTATACGACCAACGGCGCGCTGCCCGACGTCGGGTCGGCGCGCCGTTCGCTCGGCGATCGCGACCGCCTGCGCCGCAACCACGACGGCTCGATCGACATCGTCGTGTCGGCGTCGCCGGGCGGCACGCAGGCGGCCAACTGGCTGCCGGCGCCGCGCGCCGATTTCGCACTCGCGTTGCGCCTCTATGCGCCGAAGCCGCAGGCGAGCGACGGGTCGTGGATGCCGCCCGTCGTCGTCCGGAAATGAACGGATGACCGGCGGCGTTGTCCGACCGGCGGGCGCGACGGCGCCCGAACCTCGTCCCGTCCCCTCCTGAGCCTATACTTTCGGGATAGCGTGCGCGGCCGCCCGGTTCTCCGGCGCGGCCCGGCATTCCATCCCGAGGCATTCAAGCATGGCAAGCGCAGACAAAGAAACCGTACCCTCCACCCTCCATGCCCTCGGTGGCGTTGCACGCTCGCGCCGGGCCCGGCGCATCGGCATCGGCCTGCTGATCTTCATCGTTTTATTCGGACTGCTGGGGTTCTTCGCGGCGCCGCCGCTGATCCGCCATATCGCCGAACAGCAGTTGAGCAAGCAGCTCGACCGGCCCGCCACGATCCAGCGCATCGCGCTGAACCCGTACACGCTGAACCTCGAAGCCGACGGCATCCATCTCGGCGACAAAGGCGGGCAGGGCGACTTCATCGACATCGCGAAGCTCGTCGTGCGGCCGTCGTGGTCGTCGCTGTTTCGCGGCGCGCCGATCGTCAATGAAGTGCGCCTCGACTCGCCGCGCTTTCATATCGTTCGCTACGACGCGCAACGCTTCAACTTCACCGACCTGATCGAGAAGTTCTCGACGCCGTCGCCGAAACCCGAAAGCAAGCCGACGCAGTTCTCGGTGTCGAACATCCAGGTCAACAACGGCCGGATCGATTTCGACGACCGTCTGCTGAACGAACAGCACGTCGTCGACAACTGGACGCTCGGCATTCCGTACATCGCGACGCTGGCGTCGAAGACCGACATCTTCGTCGAGCCGAAGCTGCGCGCGCGCTTCGACGGCAGCCCGATCGCGATCGACGGCAAGACCAAGCCGTTCGCGCAGTCGCGCGAATCGGAGATCGCGCTGAAATTCGACGGCCTGGACGTGCCGAAGCTGATCTCGTACGTGCCGGCGAAGCTGCCGGTGGCCGTGACGAGCGGCCTCTTGAGCAGCGACCTCGCGGTCAATTTCGTGATGAGCGGTGAGACGCCCGCGCTGCGCGTGTCGGGCACCGTCGACCTGAAGGACGCGAAGGTGACGGACCATGCGTCCGCGCCGCTGTTCGCCGCGCGCGGCGTGCACGTCGCGGCGGCCAGCCTCGAACCGCTGCGCAACGCGATGCATTTCGACGAAATCCGGATCGACCAGCCGGTGGTCGACCTGTCGCGCGACAAGCAGGGCGTGCTGAACGTCGAGAAGCTCGCCGGGCAGCCGGCAGCCGCCTCGAGGCCCGCCGAAGGCAAGCCGGCGGCGTCGGGCGCTTCCGCCGCTGCCGAAGCCACTGCCAGCGGGGCAAAGGCCGAAGCCGGCGCCGGCGCGAAGGAGGCGCCGCCGCTCGACCTGACGATCCGCCATTTCGCGATCGACGGCGGCACGGTCAACGTCGACGACCGCGTGCCGGCGACGCCGACCGCGCTGTCGCTCACGAAGCTCGCCGCGACGCTCGACGGCTTCACGATGCAGGGCAAGACGCCCGCGAAATACACGCTGTCGACGTCGCTGTCGCGCGGCGGCGACGTGACGGCCGAAGGCGCGTTCAATCTCGCGCAGAAGCAGGTCGAGAGCAAGCTGACGGTCGCCGCGCTCGCGCTGCCGGCGCTGCAGCCGTACCTCGGCGAGGCGACGCGGGCGCGCGTGCTCGACGGCACGCTCGGCGCGACCGTCATCGCGAAGGCCGACTGGGGCAAGACGCCGCTCGCCGCGCAGGTTGCCGACAGCACGGTCAGCCTGAAATCGCTGAAGATCGCGACGCCCGACGCGAAGGCGCCCGCGATCGTGCTGCCCGACGCGCACGCGAAGATCGCGAAGGTCGACGTGGCCACGCGCATCGCGGAAATCGCCAGCGTCGACGTCAGCGGGCTCGCGCTCGACGTGCAGCGCCTGAAGGACGGCAAGATCGACCTCGCGGCGCTGGCCGAACCCGCGCAGGCCGCGGTGCCCAAGCGCACGGTCGCGCGCAAGGCCGAGGCCGCCGCGCCGTCGTGGCATTACCGGATCGACGCGCTGAACGTGAAGGATTCCGCCGCGAACTTCACCGACCTGTCGACGCCGCGCCCCGTGAAGCTGGCGATCAAGCCGCTGGACCTGTCGGTGCAGAAGATCAGCGACGACATGACCCGGCCGCTGCCCGTGCAGCTGAAGGCGACGCTGAACCGCAAGGGTTCGCTGAACGTGACGGGCGACGTGACCGCGCAGCCGCTGAAGCTCGGCCTGAAGATCAACGGCAACCGCCTCGACGCGGCCGCGTTCGAGCCGTATTTCGGCAGTGCGCTGAACGCGACGATCGCCAGCGCGCTGCTCAACGCGCAGGGCAACCTGACGTTCGCACAGGTGAAGGGCGCGCCGCGCGCCACCTACCGCGGCGATGTCGCGCTGGTCGACGTGCGGATGCTCGACAAGGCGACCTCCGACCCGTTCGCGGGCTGGCGCTCGCTCGCGCTGACGAACCTGAAGGCGAACTACGACGAGAAGGGCACCGACGTCGATGCCGCGCGCGTGACGTTCTCGAACTTCTACGGCCGCGTGCTGCTCGACGCGCAGGGGCGGTTGAACCTGAAGGACGTGGTCGCGAAGGAAACGGGCCCCGCGCAGTCGCTCACGCGTGACGCGAGCAAGGGCGAGCCGGTGCCGTTGTCGCCGGGCGTGACGCCGCCGGCTGCCGCCCAGGCGGCTTCGGCCGCGGCCGCGCAGCAGGCATTGGCGCCGGCCGCCGCCTCGGCGACGGTGGTCGTGAAGGCCGCGCCGCCGCCGCAGAGCCCGGTGCGCATGCATTTCGGCGAGCTGCTGCTGCAGAACGGCCGCGTGACGTACACCGACAACTTCATCAAGCCGAACTACACGGCGAACCTCGTCGCGATCAAGGGCACGGTCGGCGCGTTCGGCACGGATTCGACGACGTCCGCGCCGGTCGACGTCGCCGCGAACCTCGCGGGCAACGGGCCGATCTCGATCAAGGGTTCGGTGAACCCGCTGATCGAGAAGCCGGCGCTCGACCTCACCGCGACCGCGCACGACATCGAGCTGACCAACCTGACGCCGTACTCGGCGAAGTACGCGGGCTATCCGATCACGAAGGGCAAGCTCAACGTCGACCTGCATTACGAACTGGCGAACGACCAGCTGAAGGCGAACAACCACATCTTCATCGACCAGCTCACGTTCGGCGACCATGTGGAGAACGACACGGCGACCCGGCTGCCGGTGAAGCTCGCGATCTCGCTGCTGAAGAACACGCGCGGCCAGATCGACGTGAACCTGCCGGTGTCGGGCTCGCTGTCGAATCCGGAGTTCAGCGTCGGCGGGCTGATCTGGCGCGCGGTGCTGAACCTGATCGCGAAGGCCGTCACGTCGCCGTTCTCGCTGCTCGCGCATGCGTTCGGCGGCGGCGGCGAGGATCTCGGCTACGTCGAATTCGCGCCGGGCTCGTACCAGCTCGACGACGCGCAGCAGAAGAAGCTCGACACCGTCGTGAAGATGCTGACCGAGAAACCGTCGATCCGCCTCGACCTGATCGGCCGCGTCGATCCGGCGAAGGACACGTCGGGGCTGGGTGACGCGTACGTCGAGCGGCTCGTGCGCCAGCAGAAGCTGAAGGATGTGATCGGGCAGGGCGAGAGCATCGACCCGATGTCGGTGAAGGTCGAGCCGGCCGAGTACAGCAAGTACCTGACGCGCGCATACAAGGCCGCCGACTTCAAGAAGCCGCGCAACGTGATCGGCCTGCAGAAGACGCTGCCCGACGCCGACATGAAGAAGGCGCTCGCCGAGCACGCGCCGGCCGACGACAACGCGCTGCGTGCGCTCGCGCAGCAGCGTGCACAGGCGGTGCGCCAGTATCTCGACGGGAAGATCGATTCGAGCCGCGTGTTCATCGTCGCGCCGAAGCTCGATGCGAAGGGCATCGAGGACAAGGGCGCGACGACCCGCGTCGACTTCGGCCTGCAGTAAGCAGGCCATCCGCTGCCGCGCCCGTTCATCCGTTCGGGCGCGGCGGTGCGTTTCCTTCAGCGCTCAGCGCGCGGCGATCGCCGGTTCCTCGCGCTTGCCCAGTTCCTTCTTCGCGGCCAGCGGCAGACGCGCGTCGTCCCACTGCGCCAGCCATTCGACTTCCTTCGCGGTGAACACCTGTCCGTAGTTGCGCAACGCGTACTGCAACGCGTCGACGACGTGGTGGCGAATGATTTCGGGGGTGCGTGCATCGTCCAGCACGAACCGGAGGGCTTCCAGGGTCGACATACTCGTGCTCCGGGTCAGGGAAAACCCTTTATCACACGCCAATAGTCGCGCGCCAAGCCGGAAAAAAAATCGTACGACCGATGACGCCGCGGACGGATCGACCGATGCACCGGCGGCGTGCCTGCAGTTGAGCGCGCCTTTCGCAATATGCGCCAGGCCACATTGCTTTGCGACCGATTCGTGTCACTTGCGATTGGTTACGTTTGATAGAAAACAGAAAGCCCCGCTTCATGCGAGCGACCCACGACGCGCCCATATTCTTGCGCGCCTGATGGCAAGTCACGCAGTTCAACGTCAATCGAAGAGGTGGGGTGATCATGTCTTTCCTTGGTAAGCAGCGGAAGGTGGTGGCGATGGTCGCGAGCGCGCTGGCGCTCGCCGGTGCGGGTGCGCACGCCGCGCAGCAGGACGACGACAGTCACGGCGAGGACCGCGGCCACGCGAGCCGCGTCGTGAAGCACGTGCTGCTGATCAGCGTCGACGGCCTGCACGAGCAGGATCTCGCGCGCTGCATCGGCGCGAACACGTGCCCGAACATCGCGGTGCTCGCGAAGAGCGGCGTGACGTACACGAATGCCTATACGCCGGGCCTGTCGGATTCGTTCCCGGGCCTCGCCGCGCTCGTGACGGGCGGCTCGCCGAAGACGGCCGGCCTGTTCTACGACGTGTCGTACGACCGCAACCTGTACGCGCCGGGCGATACGAGCTGCTCGGGCAAGCAGGGCTGGAACGTCGTGTTCGACGAGACGACCGGCATCGATGCCCAGAACGGCGGCGCGCTCGTCCACCTGAACGGCGGCGGCGCGTTCAACCCGCAGGCGATCCCGAACGCGAAGGTCAACGGCAAGTGCGTGCCGGTCTATCCGCACAACTACGTGAAGACCAACACGGTGTTCGAGGCCGTGAAGGCCGGCATCCCGAACGCGACCACCGCATGGGCCGACAAGCACGCGTGGGGCTACGACTGGCTGAACGGGCCGTCGGGCACCGGCGTCGACGACCTGATGCGCACCGAGATCAACTCGATCGACCCGGTGACCAAGACGAACTACACGGATGTCTATTCGCATACCGCGCAGTTCGACAACCTGCACGTGCAGGCGCTGATCAACCAGATCAACGGCCGTGACTCGACGGGCACGAAGAGCGCGCCGGTGCCGACGCTGTTCGGCGGCAACTTCCAGACGCTCAGCGTCGCGCAGAAGGCGCCGGTCGCGAAGGGCGGCGGCTATCTCGATGCGAACTTCACGCCGAACGGGCAGGTCGCGAACGCGATCACGTACGTCGACAACTCGATCGGCCATATCGTCGCGGCGCTGAAGCAGGCGAACCTGTATGCGTCGACGGCCGTGATCGTCACGGCGAAGCACGGCCAGTCGCCGACCGATCACACGAAGCTCGTGAAGAACGGCGACACGCTGACGAAGCTGCTCGAAGCGAACAACTACATCGACCCGAACGGCAACTTCGGCCAGAACAACACGACGACGGGCAACCTGAACGACGGCTCGGGCCTGGTCGACACCGGCTTCGTGCAGACCGACGACGTCGGCCTGATCTGGCTGCGCGACCGCAACCAGCGCACGGCCGTGGTGCAGACGCTGAAGGCGAACCTCGGCTGCAACGCGCCGGGGATCTGCGCGGACGGCCCGCAGGCGTACGTGCTGTACGGCGCGGCGCTCGCCGAGCGCTTCGGCGATCCGGCCAACGGCCGCACGCCGGACATCATCGTCCAGCCGAATCCGGGCGTGATCTACACGTCGAGCACGAAGAAGGACGAGGAGCACGGCGGCAACGCGCCGGACGACAGCCACCTCGGCCTGCTCGTGTCGTACCCGGGCCTGCATCGCGCACGCACGGTGACCGACACGGTCGGCACGAAGCAGGTCGCGCCGACGATCCTCGGGCTGCTCGGTGCCGACCCGCGCCTGCTGCATGCGGTGGTGGCCGAGGGCACGGAGGTGCTGCCGGGGCTCGGCATCCGCCGCTGACGGCGACAGCCGGACGCCGCTGCCCGGTGGTGTCCGGTGCGGCGGCGGGGCGCGCGGCCCAGCGCGTCCTGTCGTATGACGAATGCGGGCCGGCTTACGCCGGCGCGCATTCGTCCAGCATCCATTCCCTGAAGTGCCGCAATGCTTCGCTCGTCTCGAGGCGTTCCGGCGCATAGCACAGGTAGTGCCCCTGCGCGTCGACCTCGACGGGCGCATCGAACGGTTCGACGAGCGTGCCGGCCGCGAGATTGTCCGCGATCAGGAAACGCGGCACGAGCGCGAGCCCGAGTCCCGCCTGCGCAGCCTGGATCAGCACCGAATACTGTTCGAAGCGCGGCCCGGCGAGTGCGTTCATCTGCGTCGCGCGATGGCGTTCCGCCCAGGCGGACCACGCGATTTCCGCCTGCTCGTGCACGAGGCGCGGCGCCGGCGCGGCGTCGGCGGGCGTGCGCAACGCGTGCCGCTCGCCGAATTCGCGCGTACAGACCGGCACGAAGGTTCGCCCGTCGAGGTAATCGCTTCGCACCCCTTCCCATGCCCCGTCGCCGTAGCGGATCGCCGCGTCGAGCCCGAACGGAAAGATGTCGCCGTGCGCGAGATGGCGGCGAAAGCTCAGCGTGACGCCCGGCGCGACGGCCAGGAAGCGCGAGAGGCGCGGCACGAGCCACTTGGTCGTAAACGTCGGCACGCTGGCGATCGTCAGCAGGTCACCGTTTTCGCGCGCGCTCAGCAGTTCGATCGACGCGTTGCCGATCTCGCGCAGCGGGCCGGCGACGCGGGCGTGGTACACCTGTCCGGCACGCGTGAGCTTGAGGCTGCGCCCCTCGCGCACGAACAGCTTCACGCCGAACAGCGCCTCGAGATTCGCGATCTGCCGGCTGACCGCGCTGGGCGTCAGGCCCAGTTCGCGGGCCGCGTACGAGAAATTCAGATACTTCGCAGAACAGGTGAATGCGTGCAGTTCCGAGACGTTCGGATACAGGTGCTTCATCGCGACTATTCCTTCGGCGCACAGATCGATGCGGGCTTTGTACGTTTTTTTCATGACGATGCCATGTCGATTCCGCACACTGCGGCCATCCAGAAAACGCGTGACAGCCCCGCACGGCGGGCGTTGCGCGGTGTCTTCGTCTCCTGTCCGCGAGTGTTTCCATGCCTGCGTCTACCGCCCCGGCCCTGGCCGATGGTGTTCCGATTTCGCGTAACAGGCCGGTGCGTCCGAGTGCCGGACGCCTCTTGCTGCACGCGCTCGTCGCGGTGTTCGGGCTCTACCTGTTGCTGCCGATCGCGCTGCTGCTGATCGGCTCGGTGGGCCAGTCGTGGACGAACACGCTGCTGCCGACCGGCTTCACCTGGCACTGGTTCGCCGATCTCGCCGGAAATCGCAGCTTCACCCGCGCATTCGGCGTGAGCCTGACGGTGGCGCTGGCGTGTTGTGCGCTGAACGCCGCGGTCGGCCTGCCGCTCGCGTATGCGCTGCATCACCGTGCGCAGGCCGGGCGCGGCATGGCGACCCGCCTCGTGATGCTGATGCCGGTGGCCGTGCCCGCGCTGACGCTCGGCTTCGGCTATATCGCGATCTTCAGCGGCGACACGCTGCCGTGGCTCGGCACGCTGCCGCTGATGATCGCGGCCCACGCGGTGCTGACGCTGCCGTACCTGCTGCAGACGCTGCTCAGCGATCTGCGCCACCTCGGGCTCGCGCGCCTCGAGGCCTGTGCGGCGACGCTCGGTGCGACGCCGCTGCGCCAGTTCGTCACGATCGTGCTGCCGAACCTGCGGCACAGCCTGTTTTCGGGGCTCGTGATGGTGGCCGCGCTGTCGATCGGCGAATTCCAGATCTCGAACCTGATCGCGGGCTTTCGCTATCGCAACTATCCCATCGTGCTGCTGCAGGCGTTCTACGGCGCGTCGGGGATGGCGTGCGCGGCGACCGTCGTGCTGCTCGTCCTCGCCGTGCTCGCGACGCTCGTATCGGTCGGCACCGTGCAACGTATGAAGTGAGTCCGTCATGAGTCTCGAGTTCGAACACGTCAGTTTCCAGTATCCCGGCGCGCGACATGGCGTCGACGACGTCACGCTGTCCGCCGTGCAAGGTGAGCTGCTCGCGGTGATGGGGCGCAGCGGCTCCGGCAAGTCCACGCTGCTGCGGCTCGCGGCCGGCCTGCTCGACGGCGGCAGCGGCCGCATCGCGATCGGCGGCGCCGACATGGCCGGCGTGCCGGTGTGGCGGCGCGAGGTCGGCATGGTGTTCCAGCACTACGCGCTGTTCCCGAACCTGTCGGTGGCCGACAACGTCGCGTACGGGCTGAAAATGCGCGGCGTCACGGCCGATGCGCGGCGGCAGCGCGCGCGTGACATGCTCGAGCGCGTCGGCCTGGCGGCGCATGCGGAACGCGGCATCGCGATGCTGTCCGGCGGGCAGCAGCAGCGTGTCGCGCTCGCGCGTGCGCTCGTGATCGAGCCGAAGCTGCTGCTGCTCGACGAGCCGCTGGCCGCGCTCGATGCCGGCATCCGCCATCAGCTGCGCGACGAGATTCGTGCGCTGCAGCGCGCGTGCGGTGCGACGACGCTGCTCGTCACGCACGACCAGGACGAGGCGCTGAGCATGGCCGACCGCGTCGCGATCGTCGACGGCGGGCGCGTGCTGCAGGTGGGCGCGCCGCGCGACCTGTACGAGCGGCCTGTGTCCGCGCAGGTCGCGCGCTTCGTCGGACATTCGACGCTGCTGCGCGGCCGCGTGACCGCGCCCGACACGGTCGACGTGCGGTTCGCGACGCTGCGCGTCGAGACCGGCGGGCACCGGCCGGGCGCCGAGGTCGAGGTGCTGGTGCGGCCCGAGCACGTGGAGGCCGATCCGCCGGCGCACGGCGTGAACCGCATCGACGGCGCGCCGGGCGACGTGCGCTACTTCGGCGCGACGCAACGCTACGACTTCATTCCCGCCGGCTCGGCCGACCCGCTGCTGTGCGAAGGCCGCGTGCCGGCCACCCGGCGGATCGCGATCGACCCGGGCCATCTGCTCGTGCTGCCGGCCGCGCCGGACGCGCAATGACCCCTTTCATTCAACGGAGATTCCCGATGCCTGCAGGCCACCCTCTTGTGAAAACCCTACGCGCCGGCGTGCTGGCGCTCTGCGCGTTCGCGGCGCTGGCGGTCGCGCCGGCGCACGCCGCGCCGTTGTATCCGGGCGAGGACGCGCTGTATGCGAAGGCCGCCGACGAAGGGCTCGTCGTGTCGTTCGACACGGGCCCCGAATGGGCCAACTGGAAGGCGCTGTTCGCCGAGTTCCGCAAGCGCTATCCGAAGGTCGAGATCACCTACAACGACATCGGCTCGGCCGCGACCGTGGTGTCGCTCGACAAGTCGCGCCGCCGTCCGCAGGCCGATACCGCGTACTACTTCGCCGCGTCCGCGCTCGACGCCGAAAGCAAGGATGTCGTCGCGCCGTTCAAGCCGGTCAACTTCGACAAGCTGCCGGACGTGTTTCGCTCGGCGGACGGCCGCTGGTTCGCGGTGCACTCGCTGAACATCGCGTTCCTCGTCAACCGCAAGCTCGTGAAGAACGTGCCGCAGCGCTGGTCCGACCTGCTGAAGCCGGAGTATCGCAACGCGGTCGTCTATCTCGACCCGCGTTCGACCGGGCAGGGGCAGGTCGCCGTGTTCGCGGCCGCCTACGCGAACGGCGGCAGCGTCGAGAACCCGAAACCCGGCACGGAATTCTTCGGCAAGCTGAAGCGTGCGGGCAACGTGCTGCGCGTCGAAGGCACGACGCCTTATGCGAAGTTCGTGAAGGGCGAGATTCCGATCCTGATCGGCTACGAGAACGACGGCCTGAAGGCGAAGTACGTCGACGGCATGGGTGACGCGGCCGACGTCGTGATTCCGCAGGACGGCAGCGTATCGGCGCCGTATGCGATGAGCCTCGTGAAGAACGGCCCGAACCCGTCCGCCGCGCAGCTCTGGCTGAACCTGGTGATGAGCGACGTCGGGCAGGCGCTGTTCGCGCAGGGCTTCGTGCGGCCGGCCGTGCCCGGCACGCCGGTCGCGCCGGATGTCGCGGCGAAGCTGCCGAAGGCGCCGCAGGTGCGTCCGCTCGACGTGGCGAAGGCGGCCGCGCGCAAGGCCGAGGTCGACCAGCTCTGGTCGCAGGCGACGCTCGGCCAGTAAGGGGCACACGATGCAGACCTCCCTGGCGGAACGCGGCGCGCTGCGCCGCTTCGGCGCGGTGCCGGCGGCGGTATTGCTGGCGGTGTGCTTCGCGCTGCCGCTCGCCGCGCTCGTCGGCTCGGCCTTCACGGATGGCGGCCGTGCGTTCGGTGCGGTGCTGCGCGATCCGCTCGTCGCCGATGCGATCGCACATTCGCTGGCGCTGGCGGTGGGCGCCGGCACGCTGTCGGTCGGCATCGGCGTGCCGGTCGCATTCGCGCTGGCGGGGCAGTCGCCCGCCCGCCGCCACTGGACGCTCGCGCTGCTCGGCGTGCCGCTCGCGTTCTCCGGGCTCGTGATTGCCTACGGCTTCATCCTCGCGTTCGGCCGCGCCGGCTTCGTCACCACGCTCGCGGCGTCGCTGGGCGCGGACCCGACCGTGCTCGGCGGCGCGATCTACACGATGCCGGGGCTGGCGGTCGCGTATGCGTACTACCTGATCCCGCGGGTCGCGCTGATGATCTACCCGGCGCTCGCGAATCTCGACCGGCGGCCGCTCGAGGCGGCACTGACGCTCGGCGCGCGCCCGTGGCGTGCGTGGCTCGACGTCGCGTGGCGCGAACTGTGGCCGTCGGTCGCGTCCGCGTGGTGCCTCGTCACGGCAATCGCGCTCGGCACCTACGGCACGGCGCTCGCGCTGGCCGGCACGCAGATCAACATCCTGCCGCTGCTGATGTATCTGAAGCTGTCGGACGGGCAAACCGATTTCTCGCAGGCGGCCGTGCTGTCGATCGTGCTGACGGCGATCTGCACCTGCGTTCTTGCATTGGGGGAAGGCCTTGTACGGCAACGACGTCATGGATGAGTGGTCGGGGGCGGCGTGCGACGCGCTGGCGCAACTCGCGCAACGGCAGCGCGGCACGCGGCGGCACCGCATGCCGGTCGGCGTGATCGGTCCGCGCGAGGCGACCGACGAACAGATGCGGGTCGCGCAGCGGATCGCGCATGCACTCGCGGCGGCGGGTGTCGCCATCGTCGGCGGCGGCAAGCAGGGCGTGATGGAGGCGGCCGCGCGCGGCGTGCATGCGGCCGGCGGGTGCGCGATCGGGCTGCTGCCGGAGGACGATGCGACGCTCGCGAATCCCTACCTGAGCGTCGCGCTGCCGACCGGGCTCGGCATCACGCGCAACGCACTGGTCGCGCGGGCGTCGCTGTGCCTGATCGCGGTCGGCGGCGGGCTCGGCACGCTGTCCGAGATCGCGCTCGGGTTGCAGTGGGGCAAGCCGGTGTTCGCGATTTGCGACGCGCCGCGCGTGGCGGGCGCCGAATGCTTCGACGAAGCGGATCCGCTCGTGGCACGGGTCGCGCGGTGGCTGGCCGATTCGGCGTAGGCCGATGGG
Organism: Burkholderia sp. HI4860; assembly: GCF_002223045.2. NCBI lineage: Bacteria > Pseudomonadati > Pseudomonadota > Betaproteobacteria > Burkholderiales > Burkholderiaceae > Burkholderia > Burkholderia sp. HI4860. The sequence continues at coordinate 1,090,915 of NZ_NKFO02000001.1, forward strand.
ATGAGGTTGAGGCTTCTCGTCCGGGGATCGTCGGCAGCGGACTTGAAATGGCGCGGGCAACTCGCCATATTGGCGATGCACGAACCTTCAACGACGCCTCGAAAGGAGTCCAGATGCGCCTTTTGCTTGCCCTGCTGCTGCCGTGGTTCCAGTTCTTCACGATCGGCCGCCCGATCGCCGGGATCATCTGCCTGATCCTGCAAATCACGATCATCGGCTGGATACCGGCCGCGATCTGGTCGGTGTATGCGCTGAGCCAGTACAAGACCGATCGGAAGATCGAGGCGGCGTTGCGCGAGCGGCGATAGGTCGTTGAACGAGAATCCGAGCGCTTTCAGCACTGCCTGAAGTAACGGCAAGGATTCATGTTTCGGCAGAAATCTACATAAGTTGTATGTGCTATTCGTTGCAATTTGTATAGATTTCCACCGAAATGACGGTATTTCCAATAATTGACGACTTCTGATTTCAAGCTGGAGCACGATGTCCATGCCTTTCTGAAGCCGGGGCTCGAGCGGCTGGCGCGTGAGCGGGATGCGTTGCGCTAGGCACGGGTGACGCAATGGACAAACGCTATAACGCGCTGCCGCTTCCCGAACAGCTTTCGCTCCGACGACAAGCGATCGAAGACGTGCTCGCGCATCCCGAGTGGTCGTTGCGCGAATCGGTACATCATCTGAAGAAAGCGATGCGGCTGACCAGCGCGGAAATGGCCAAGCTCGCCGGTGTGTCGACGAAGACGATTCAGGATATCGAGCAAGGCCGCAGCGACGGGACGGTACAGACGATGAACCGCATCTTCGGCATGCTGGGATTGAAGCTCGGTGTGGTGCGACAGAACGCCTAGGTGGACGTGACGGTGCAGCCGCCTTGGGCTGCCTCATCGGTTCCTGCTTTCTACCCCTCGCCGGCTATCCCGGCGGCGCCCCCTCCAGCGCCTCCGCCCGCGCAAACAGCCAGTCGACGAACGTGCGCAGCGACGGATCGTCGTCGTCGCGATACAGGCAATGAAACGGCGGCGCTTCCAGGTGGACTTCCGGAAACAGCGCGACGAGCCGCCCTTGCTCGATGTCGTCGCGCACCACCGCGCGCGGTGCGAGGCACACGCCGAGCCCGCTTGCCGCAGCCTTGGTCATCAGGAAGAACTCGCGATAGAACGGCCCGCGCAGCGTCTCGGTGACGACCGAGCCCGCCTGATGGAACCAGTATTGCCACGCCTGCGGCAAACCCGCGTAATGCAGCAGCGGCGCGTTGCGCAGGTCGGCCGGCGTGCGCGCCTGGCCGAGCACCGGGTGGCCGGGCGCGCACACCGGCACCGCGACGGTCGCGAGCAGCGGCCGCGACACGAACCCCTTGCGGCGCAGCTCCGGCGTATAGCGACGAACCACGATGTCGCAGGTTTCGTCGAACTGGTCGCGCTCGTTGTCGGGCGTCGTGACGAGTTGCACGTCGATGTCCGGATGGTCGGCCTGGAACGCAGCCAGTTGCGTGAGCAACCATCCGTGCGCGAACGAGACGGACGCGTTGATCCGCACCGGATGGCCGCCGCCGGGTTCGAACATTTGCCCCGTCGCCTGAGCGAGCCGGCCGAGGCAGCTCGCGACGTCGACGAGGTAATGCCGCGCGCGCGGCGTGAGCCGCAACGAGCGTCCGTCACGCTCGAACAGCTTCTGCCCGAAGAACGATTCGAGCACGCGGATTTGCTGCGCGACCGCGCTCTGGGTCACGTTCAGCTCGTCGGCGGCGAGGGTGAGGCTCTGCAGGCGGCCGGCAGCTTCGAAGCTGCGCAGCGCGTTCAGGGGCGGCAATCGGCGCATCGTGAGATCGCGAAGAAAAGCTACACAGTGGGTCAAAAAATGTCGTTTGTGGCGGTCGGGGCGCGTCCCTATGATGGCGCCGACAGGAGAACACCGCGATGACGATCATAGCGCCCCCCGATTGCCGATCAACCGTAATTCGCCGCCGACTTCGCGCCCGGCGCGCGATGCGTCGCGAGGCAGCGGTGCCGCCGGCGCGCGGCCGCGGCGCGCTGGCGCTCGCCTGTGCCGGACTGTTCGCGGTCCTGGCCGGGTGTGCAGCGAAGCCGGAAAACGAACGCCAGATCGGCAGCGGCGGATCGCTGGTGCGCTACAGCTCCAGCCAGACCGAAGTCGACCTGTCCGAAAGCGAGCAGCAGACGCTGCGCATGATGACCGATCGCCGCTATGCCGGTGCGACGCAGGGGCGCGCACTCGACGCGGTGGCCGGCGTGCTGCGCGCGCAGGGTTTTGCGCCGGTGACGGTCGATCGCGATTCGGGGCTGATCGAGGGCGGGCGCAGCGATACGCTGATTCCGAAGTGGCGGCAACTGCTGCGCGGCGCGCTGAAGGCGCGCATCGGCGGTTTGCCCGCGAAGCCGGATCACGAGCGGGTGGCCGCCATCGTCACGGTTCGCGTGACGGCGGCGCACGACGCGATCGTGCGCGCGCGATTCGACCGCACGATATGGGACAGCAACGGCGACTCGCGGATGAAGACCATCGTCGAGCCCGATTACTACCAGACCTTCTTCAGCGCGATGGACAAGGCGATGGACAAGGCGATGGACAAGGCGATGGACAAGGCGATGTGCACGACGTCGTGCGAGCGGTGATCGGCACGCAGGTGCCGGCGCCGGGAGCGCAAGGGGGAACGGGAGCGGAGTGCGCGCCGCCGTCGCCCGGAGCATGGCCGCGGATGCCGGCGCGTCGCCCGGTACATCCGGCCGAAGCGGCAGCCGTCGGCGAGAAAACGGCTGCCGGATCGTCGCCCGACCCGGCAGCCGCTTCGTCTACTTCACCGCAAACAGCGTCAGGTTCATGAAGATCTTGAACGCATAGCCGAGCGTGACGGCGCCGAGCACGCCGCCCGCCCACAGGACGACGAACCACATCCAGCCGCGCATGCGCGGCTTCGGCGCAGCGGGCTGGCCATCGGCGGAATCAGTGGTGGTAGTAATGCTGGTCTTCATGGCGCACCTTGCCTCGGAATACCCAGTAACCCATCGTCGTGTAGGCGATGATGATCGGGAGGATAACCGCTGCGCCGACCAGCGTGAAGGTCTGGCTGGAACGCGGCGCCGCGGCTTCCCAGATCGTCATCGTCTGGGGAATCGCATACGGGAACAGCGTGACGAGCAGGCCGACGTAGCCGAGCAGCACGAGCGCCAGCGCAAGCACGAACGGCGTCATGTCGTGCCGGGCGCGCACCGCGCGGCGCATCCACACCGCGCAGCCGGCGACCAGGAACGGCACCGGCAGCAGGCGCCAGAACAGCCCCGAGTCGAACCAGCGCTGCGCGATGGCCGGATCCTGCAGCGGCGTCCACAGGCTGACGACCGCGATGAAGCCGAGCAGCACGACCGTCAGCGGCCACACGACGCGATGCAGGCGCCGCTGCAGGTCGCCTTCCGTCTTTGCGACGAGCCAGCAGCAGCCGAGCAGCGCATAGGTCACGATCAGGCCGAGGCCCGTCAGCAGGCTGAACGGCGTGAGCCAGTCGAACGCATCGCCCGCGAACACGCCGTCCTTCATGTTGATGCCTTGAAGGAACGCGCCGAGCGCGATCCCCTGGAAGAACGTCGCGCCGGCCGAGCCGCCGATGAACGCGAGATCCCACAGCTGCTTCGTGCGCCGCGCCTTCGCGCGGATCTCGAACGACACGCCGCGGAAGATCAGGCACACCAGCATGAAGATCAGCGGCAGGTACAGCGCCGACAGCACGGTCGAATAGACGACCGGAAACACCGCGAACAGCCCGGCGCCGCCGAGCACGAGCCACGTCTCGTTGCCGTCCCACACGGGTGCGACGGTGTTCATCATCAGGTCGCGTTCCTTCTCGTCCGGGAAGAACGGGAAGACGATGCCGATGCCGAGGTCGAAGCCGTCGAGCACGACGTACATGAAGAGCCCCAATGCGATGATCGCGGCCCAGATTACGGTGACGTCCATGGTTTTCTCGTATGCGAAAAGGGTGGGCTCAGACGGTCTCAAGCGGCTCGTCGACGGCCGACATCGGGCGGCGCGCGGTGTGGTCGGGGCGCGTGTCGGGCGTGTCGTCGTGCTTCACGTCGGGCAGCGCGGGGCCGGCCTTCATCAGCTTCAGCATGTAGTACACGCCGGTGCCGAACACGAGGAAGTACACGATCACGAACGTCATCATCGACAGGCTGACCTGCTGCACCGACAGCGGCGACACCGCATGCGCGGTGCGCATCACGCCATACACGACCCACGGCTGGCGGCCCGCTTCGGTCGTCACCCAGCCCGCGAGCAGCGACACGAAGCCGGTCGGGCCCATCACGAGCGCGAAGCGCTGGAACCACTTCGATTCATACAGGCGGCCGCGGCGGCGCAGGAGCCACGCGAGCGCGGCGAGGCCGATCATCGCGAAGCCGAGGCCGACCATGATCCGGAAGCTCCAGAACACGACCGTCGAGTTCGGGCGGTCTTCCGGCGGGAATTCCTTCAGGCCGCGGATCTCGCCGTCCCAGCTGTGCGTGAGGATCAGGCTGCCGAGGTGCGGCACCTTCACCGCGTAGCGGGTCGTTTCCGCCTTCATGTCCGGGATGCCGAACAGGTTCAGCGGCGTGCCGCCCTTCTCGGTTTCCCACAGCCCTTCGATCGCGGCGATCTTCGCGGGCTGGTGCTTCAGCGTGTTGATGCCGTGCTGGTCGCCGATCACGGCCTGCAGCGGCGCGAGCACGAGCAGCAGCCACAGCGCCATCGAGAACATCTTCTTCACGCCCTTGTCGCGGCGGCCCTTCAGCAGGTGCCACGCGCCGGTCGCGGCCACCACAAGCGCGGCGACGATGAACGCGGCGATCGCCATGTGGAACAGGCGGTACGGGAACGACGGGTTGAAGATGATCGCGAACCAGTCGGTCGGCACGACGCGGCCGTCGACGATCTCGAAGCCCTGCGGCGTCTGCATCCAGCTGTTCGACGCGAGGATCCAGAACGTCGAGATCAGCGTGCCGATGGCGACCATCAGCGTCGCGCCGAAGTGCGCGCGCGGGCTCACGCGGTTCCAGCCGAACAGCATGATGCCGAGGAAGCCGGCCTCGAGGAAGAACGCGGTCATGACCTCGTACATCAGCAGCGGCCCCGTGACGGCGCCGGCGAAGCTCGAGAAGCCCGACCAGTTCGTGCCGAACTGGTAGCTCATCACGACGCCGGAGACGACGCCCATCCCGAACGCGACCGCGAAGATCTTCGACCAGAACAGGCAGAGGGTTTTGTAGTACTGCTTGCCGGTTTTCAGCCAGCGATATTCGAGCACGGCGATGAAGCTGGCGAGACCGATGCTCAGCGCCGGAAAGACGATGTGAAAGGAGACGGTGAACGCGAATTGCAGGCGGGCCAGATCGAGGGCCGAAAGAGCGGTGTCCATACCAGTTGACCGAGGCTGACGATACCCGCCGGCGGGTGCCGGCGGACCCCGGCAGACGGGCGTCGGGGTTGGCTGGAGTATGGGCCGCGATGTTGCACCGCGAAATGCGCCAACTCGTCGCAGATGTCCAGCCCGTCGCGCGCATTTCCGGGGTAAATCGTTGATTCGTATCAAGAAGGCTGCTTGTGATGCGCGCGGCCGCGGCGTGGCGGTCTGACGCACGTGCGGCAATATGGCGCGTCGCGTCATCGGAACGGTTGGGCGCGGGCGCCAACGTCGCGTGACACCGCGCGTCACGGCGGCCGCGCGCAGCCGAACCGTTTCAGTGCGTTATCGCGTAACGCACGCGGTCGTGCCGGCGGGCCGTGGCTGAATGCGGCTGTCACATGGGTAACGTCGCGCAACATTGGCGCGCCCGCCCGTAATGGATGACGGATCGCGCGCGGCGTAGCGTTCGGGATGTGGGTTCGCATCGACGAACCGCCAGCCGGAGAACGTGACGTGAATGGATTGAAGCTCGCACTGGGCGCGGTGGCCGCAGTGGCGATCGCGACGGGCGGCGTCGCTCATGCCGCCCGGGTCGGGGTCTATATCGGCCCCGGCTACCCGTATTACTACCCCGTCGTCCCCGCGCCTTACTACTACCCGCCGCCCGTCGTCGCCGTGCCCGTCGATCCGGGGCCGCCGCCCGAGTACGTCGAGAAGGGGCAGCCGCAGGACGAAGGCGACGCGAACCTCTGGTACTACTGCGACGCGTCGAGGCATTACTACCCGTATGTGAAGACCTGCAAGTCGGGCTGGCGATCGGTGCCGGCGCGGCCGCAGTGACGGAGGCGCGACGATGAAATCCCTATTTCGACCGCTGCGCGTGCCGGCCGCGCTGGCGCTGGCCGGCCTGCTCGGCGCGTGCGCATACATGCCGACCGGGCCGAGCGTGATGGCGCTGCCGGGCACCGGCAAGTCGTTCGACCAGTTCCGCGCCGACGATGCGAACTGCCGCCAATACGCGTTCGAGCAATCGGGCGGCGTGAGCGCGGGGCAGGCGTCGACCGCGAGCGCGGTCGGCAGCGCGGCCGTCGGCACGGCACTGGGTGCGGCGGCCGGCGCGGCGTTCAACGGCGGCACGGGTGCGGCCGTCGGCGCAGGCGCGGGGCTGCTCGCGGGCAGCGTGGTCGGCGCCGGTGCGGCGCAAGGCTCGGCCTACGACATCCAGCGCCGCTACGACTATGGCTACCTGCAATGCATGTACGCGACCGGCAACCGCGTGCCGGTGCCGGGCGGGATGAGCGGCGGCAGTGGCGGTGGCGGGTATGGCGGGGGCGGATATGGGGGCGCACCGCGCGCGGCGCCGCCGATGCCGCCGGCGGGCGTTCAACCGCCGCCGCCGCGCTACTGACGGCGGCCCGGGCGGCGTCGTACGGCATCGCGCGCACGTGCGCCGGGTGCGCCAGATACGCCGTGCGCGCATCGACCGTCGATACGCACGCGCTGCACGAATTGCGTACACTCTGAGTCTCGTTTCGGCAGGGCCGGACGCATCGGTTCCGGTCCGCGTTTACCCAGGACTCAGCGATGATCGATTTACGCAGCGATACCGTGACACGTCCGAGCCAGGCAATGCTGGCCGCGATGACTGCCGCCGAAACCGGCGACGACGTATGGGGTGACGACCCGACCGTGCTGCGCCTGCAGGCGGTGACGGCCGAGCGGGCCGGCAAGGAAGCCGGCCTGTTCTTTCCGAGCGGCACGCAGAGCAACCTGGCCGCGCTGATGGCCCATTGCGAACGCGGCGACGAGTACATCGTCGGCCAGCTCGCGCACACCTACAAGTACGAAGGCGGCGGCGCGGCCGTGCTGGGCAGCATCCAGCCGCAGCCGATCGAGAACGCGCCTGACGGCACGCTGCCGCTCGCGAAGATCGCCGCGGCGATCAAGCCGCTCGACAATCACTTCGCCCGCACGCGCCTGCTCGCGCTCGAAAACACGATCGGCGGCCAGGTGTTGCCGGAAGGCTATGTGCAGGAAGCCACCACGTTCGCGCGCAGCCGCGGGTTGTCGCTGCACCTCGACGGCGCACGCGTGTGCAACGCGGCCGTCGCGTCGGGCCGTTCGATCGCCGAGCTGGGCGCGCCGTTCGACAGCGTGTCGATCTGCTTTTCGAAAGGGCTCGGCGCGCCGGTCGGCTCGGTGCTGGTCGGCAACCGTGCGCTGATCGAGCGCGCGCAGCGCTGGCGCAAGGTGCTCGGCGGCGGGATGCGGCAGTCGGGCATTCTCGCGGCGGCCTGCCTGTATGCGCTCGACCACAACGTCGAGCGGCTCGCGGACGATCACGCGAATGCCGCGCATCTCGCCGAAGGCCTCGCGCGGATCGACACCGTGAAGGTGCTGTCGCACGCGACGAACATGGTGTTCGCGCAATTCCCCGAAGCCGATTGCGCGCCGCTCGAGGCGTGGCTCAAGGAGCGCGGGATTCTCACGCAGATGCTGTACGCGTCGCGCTTCGTCACGCACTGCGACGTGTCGCGTGCGGACATCGATACGTTCATCGACGCGGTCGGTGCGTATTTCGCGCAACGCCGCGCATAAGCTGGAATACGCCGGCCGGCGGGGACGCCGGCCCGATGTGGCGCGAAGCAGGAGGCGGAGAGGCGACGGGGGCGATGGGGCAACCCGTCTGTCGATATCGGGCGAGCCGGCGGATCATGCTTGCCGGGGTGCATCGGCGGGCGGTGTGCCGTCGTGGAACAGCGCTTGCAGTTGCGTGCGCAGTTCGGCGCTGTCGGTGTGCTGGTGAACCTGGACCGCATGTTGCACGGCGGCCTCCAGCAGTTCGTTGTCGGAGTCGGCAGAAATCGCGACCGAGCAATTCATCGTGCTGGGAAACTCGCGGCAATCGATGTAGCGGCGAGACATGACGTTCTCCTTGCGGGAAAGGGCGCGGCCGGACAGGCGTGATCGGCCGCGTGGCGCGTTCGCGAGGCCGATGGAAAAAGTATAGGCGGCGCGGCGGGGATTCTCGTCGTTACTCTTGCCGCACACGGCATCGGCGGTGCCGCTCAAACACGCGTCACGGCAGCGGCGCGAGCAGCCGCCGCGCCGCTTCGACGACCCGCTCGGACAACGACGCCATCGTCGGCGACTGCACGGTCCACGCGTGCCAGTACAGCGTGACGTCGGTCGGATGCGCGGGCGCGAGATCGACGAGCCCCTGCGTGTCGAGCGGTGCGCTGCCGATCAGCGGCTCCGGCACCATCGCGTAGCCGAGCCCGTGCCGCACCGCCGCGAAATGCGAATGAGTGCCCGGCACGTAGTGGCACGGGTACGCGCCTTCGGGCAACCCGAACTTCTCCTTCAGGAACGACGACTGCAGCGTATCGCGCCGCGAATACGCGACGACGGGCGCCTTGCGCGCGCTCGTCCGGTTCAGCCCGCGCGGAAACCAGCGCACCGCGAACGCGGCGGCGGCGAGCAGCCGGTAGCGCATCGTGCCGAGCGGCGTCGCGAGGCAGCCGCGCATCGGCTTCGGCTCGGTCGTCACGCAGCCGACCGCCATCCCGCTTTCGAGCAACGCGAACGTGTGGTCCTGATCTTCGACGATCAGCTCGAACAGGATGCGCTCGCCGGCGAGCACGGACGTCAGCGCCGGCAGAAACCACGTGCCGAGGCTGTCCGAATTGAGCGCGATCGTCACCGAGATCGGCGACTCGCGCTCGGTCGCGAGCGTGCTCTGCAGGTCGGCCTGCAGCAGCGCGACGCGGCGCAGGTGCTGCAGCACGCGCTGCCCGGCCACCGTCGGGCGGCACGGCCGCGTGCGCAGCACTAGCGGCGTGCCGAGGCTCGCCTCCAGCGCGCGGACCCGCTGCGTGACGGCGGACGCGGTCACGTGCAGGCGCACGGCGGCCTGCTCGAAGCTGCCCGTGTCGGCGACGGCCAGCAGCGCGGCGGCCTGCTTCGGATCGATCGTCATCGACATATGTCAGATAGCCCAAGACAGATTGCGATACTCAAAACGATGAAGCCTTTCTAGTTATGGCGTTGCGGCCGATCATGATGCGTGGCGATCGAGTGTGACACGGAAATCGGTCCCACCTTGGAACCAAACTGTGACCGATTCGGTATGTTGTGCCAGATGGCCTGGCGCTAGATGTGCATAACGGAGAACCATGTCGTAACTACACCATCCACGCAAGTCCTTCAGTCGCTCAAGCGGTGTGCCATTCTGAACATGCCAGCTAGCCCAGGTGTGCCGGGCATCGTCGAATCGAAAATTCTTGACGCCGGAAAGTTGGCGAGGATCGCTGACCAGTGCGGCATCGCCGGGAGGCAGTGCGAGCCCAGTCACGACGTATTGATCGGGGACGCGCAAACCAATTTGCCGAAGTAGCGCGGCAACCGAGGCCGAGCGGTCTGGAAAAAACAGGGCGGCCGGCGGCATGTTCGAGCATCCTTTCGCGCCGGCACCGTGGTTACAGGTCAGCGAACGCGGGCAGAAGGTCCTGGTCGACGAGCCGGATTTCAATACGGTTGGCAACCTCGACGTGTTCGGCGTTGTCCACTGAAAAAACGGCGTCAGCGACGCTCACAATAATCGTCCCAGTCTGCTTACGGCCGGCCTCGGGAACTGGAATCAATTCACGTGCTTCAGGGACTTGCTGAGTCGTGAGAACCTTCGGGAGATACAGCATCCAGCCAACGCCCGGTTTGTCATCAAACACCTGCCGGGGAAAATACTCTCGTGGCGAAACAGAGACATACATCGGGTCATAAACCGAGACCATCGCGGACACGATCTTAGCCGCGCCCTCATAGCTATGCTCGTCCGCCGAAACTGCATTCAATGCCGGTAGCCCAATTTCAACCTCACTGGGCCGCCTCTTCGCATCGATAGCTAACTTCAGCCTCGCGCTGTCGGCCGCGTCCATCTGACCATTCCAGAAGCCAAATACTTTAGGAAGGTCCATCTTTTTTCCGTACCGCTGCGCCAAGACTGCCAAAACGGCTGTCGAAGGTATGCCAGGCGCTTCATACATGGGATACAGACGGGCTTCTTCCTCGGTATCTGCCTTCAACCACCACTGCCCCAGACGTTCGTCCTCGCGTGACATGGCTTCAACCACCGGCCATAGACGGACGAGATGAGCCGCAAAATCGCCGAGCGGGGCGAAATCGGCAGGGCTACGAAATTGCGTGACTATTTCCATGTTTGTCAGGGCACCCATTTTGATTCGACTTGAAGACGGGTACGCGACGGCAACTGACCAGATGTGAATTCAAGTAACACTGGCGTAGATTGGGGCGTAGCTTTTTGAATAGTGCCTTATCGGATAAGGTGCAGGTATTGCTGCATCATTGGAGTGACGGGCGCAGGTACTGCGGTGGGTTGCATGCTCATGTGACCGGGAAAAGTTGCTTGGGCTGCCCGAGTTTACCAGTGGCCTAAACGGGACCGCTCGAAGTTCGCCGTTCGGCCAGATGCCGGAGATCATGACCCGCGACTGCCGGCCGGGAGCGGAAGTTCGACGCGACGAGGGAAGTCGCAGACAATCGAGATTCCAAGGCATCCTGCTATCCGTCCGTAACAATATGACCCGTCCGCCCCGTCGACCGGATCTGATCGTAAGCTTCACTCTGACGGCACGCAGAGTAGATGGCTCATTGAAAGAGGTCATCTCAGGCTATCGTCCGATCTACAAGGTGTGTGCCGACCACTGGGCGTCTGCACATCATGAATTCGTTGGCGCAACTGGCGTCTGCACGGGGCGCAAATGTAAGGCGGAAGTTTGGCTTTTGTCCCCCGAGGCATATCCACACCCATTTTGGATCGATCGACGCGTTGAAGTAGCTGAGGGTTCTAGATCTGTAGGCATTGCTGACGTCCTGCAGATAATCAACCCCCCTGCTCAATATGTCCGCAGATGGCTGACTATGGGAGCGTTTGTCGAGAGATTGCGCAGGGGTATCGCACCGATGGAAAAGGTATGGATGCGAAGAGGGTGAGGCTGATTATTTTTGACTTAGACGAAACCTTGGTGCATGCCACCGAGGTGCCTTTGTCTTGGCCACGTAGCTTTCAGGTTGGTCCGTACTTCATCTACGTCCGTCCGTTTGCACCGGAACTGATCAGTATAAGTGCCGCCTTGTTTGATGTGGCAGTTTGGTCCTCGTCGAGGGATCCGTATGTGGAGGCGGTCACCGCAGAACTGTTCGGGACACCATCTCCAGTCAAATTCTCGTGGTCAATATCCAGGTGCGTTCAGAAAATTGACGCTAGAAGTAACGGGTACGTCTATGTAAAGGATCTACGAAAAGTGATGAAGTACGGATACTCAGTCGACGAGATCATCATGATTGACGATAGTCCCGAGAAACTTCAACGGCAGTCCAACCGACATCTTGGTCTGCGAGCATTTACTGGCGATCCATTAGACAAGGAGCTTCTCAACGTTATCGAGCGGCTAAAGGCAATGGTGGCGGCAGGGCGAAACATCACGTAGCTGGAATGTCCGCAATGGCACAGCAACGGCTGGCGAACGGGCAAGCGTAGGTTTGTGTGCCGAGCCGTATCAGATAAGGCGCAGGTACTGCTGCATCATCGGGGGCTGCAAGTAACTTTGCTACCGGGCGTACGGGGTCGGCGTTCAGAAGCAAAAAAGCCCGCTGCGAGCGGCTTCGTTGTGTATCGGGGGAGGTGTGACCGAACTGTGCCTGCGATAAGAATCGATAGATTGGGAATTTAATAAAAATCAGCAAAATCTAGATAGCCCGCAATCTGACCGGCGCGAGACTAATGGTTAAAGATCAAAGGCTTACATGAATTTGTCTATGATCGATCGTCATCGACATGTCGGTGGGATTCCTGTGAACGTAAGACGAGAACAGCCGGTAGTGTAAGTCAGCACGTACCGGCGGCCGGGAGCGGCGCAAGGTTCTGCCGCGCCGCATTCATCGTCGGAATCGGCCACGTTACGCAAGCACGCCGCGTGCTCGATACCGGTGGCGCGCGCATTTTGACCTAGGCTATATGAACGCGCGGACCCCGGCATGTGCCATGCCGTCCCTTCGCGCGCGGACGATCGCGCGTCGTGCGCAAGCCGCGGCGCGGGCGTCATGACGATTCCCACTTGATGGAGACGAACATGTCGATTCGACTAGGCGAGGACGCGCCCGATTTCACCGCGGAGACCACCGAGGGAACGATCCGCTTTCATGAATGGATCGGCGACCACTGGGCGATCCTGTTTTCCCATCCGAAGGATTTCACGCCGGTGTGCACGACCGAACTCGGCTACATGGCCGGGCTCAAGCCGGAATTCGACAAGCGCAACACGAAGATCATCGGGCTGTCGATCGATCCGGTCAGCGATCACCAGAAGTGGGTGGCCGATATCGCCGAAACGCAGGGGCACGCGGTCAACTATCCGCTGATCGGCGACGACGAGCTGAAGGTCGCGAAGCTGTACGACATGATTCATCCGAATGCGAGCGGCGGCCCGCGCACGGCGGTCGACAACGCGACCGTGCGCTCGGTCTTCATCGTCGGGCCGGACAAGAAGGTCAAGGCGATGCTCGTCTATCCGATGAGCGCGGGGCGCAACTTCGACGAGGTGCTGCGCCTGCTCGACGCGCTGCAGCTCAACGCGAAGCATACGGTGGCGACACCCGTGAACTGGAAGCCCGGCGACGATGTCATCATTCCGACGTCGGTGTCGGACGATGCGGCGAAGCAGAAGTATCCGGACGGCTTCCGGACGCTGAAGCCGTACCTGCGCTACGTGGCGCAGCCGCGTTGACCGCACCGTGCCGGCCGGATGGTGGCCATGCACGACCACGACGCGGCGGCCCGCGCGACGGCGACAGTCGCGGCGCGGGCCGGACCACAGCATCAGGTGCGCATCGAACAAGCCTTAACCAGCGACGGAGCAACTTCGCGATGATCTTCCGGCAACTCTTCGACCCGCAATCGTCGACATACACGTACCTGCTTGCCGACAGCGCGTCGCGCGAAGCGGTGCTGATCGATCCCGTGTTCGAGCAGGTGCGCCGCGACGCGGCGCTGCTCGACGAGCTCGGGCTGCGGCTCGTCGCGACGGTCGACACGCACGTGCATGCGGATCACGTGACGGGCGCATGGCTGCTGAAGCAGCGCACGGGCAGCACGATCGCGATCTCGGCCGCGAGCGGCGCGCAGGGTGCCGACCGCTATCTGAACGACGGCGACCGCTGCGCGTTCGGCGCGCGCTACCTGACCGTGCGTGCGACGCCCGGCCACACGAGCGGTTGTATCAGCCTCGTGCTCGACGACGAATCGATGGCGTTCACCGGCGATTGCCTGCTGATCCGCGGCACGGGCCGCACCGACTTCCAGCAGGGCGACCCGCGCGCGCTGTATCGCGCGGTGCACGGCCGGCTCTTCACGCTGCCGGCCGCGTGCCTGCTGTATCCGGCGCACGACTATCGCGGGCTCACGGTAACGAGCGTCGGCGAGGAGCGGCGCTTCAATCCGCGTCTCGGCGGCGACCTGAGCGAAGACGATTTCGCGGGCTACATGCGCAACCTCGGGCTCGCGCATCCACGCCAGATCGACGTCGCGGTGCCGGCGAACCTGCAGTGCGGCGTCGCCGCGAACGCGCCCGATGAGCAGGCCGCGCCCGACTGGGCGCCGCTCGTCTATACGTTCGCCGGGTTCTGGGAAATCGATCCGCAATGGCTCGAGGATCATCTGCCGGCGGTGCAGGTCGTCGACGTGCGCGAGCCGGACGAATTCACCGGCCCGCTCGGCCACCTGCCCGGCGCGACGCCGATTCCGCTCGGCGAACTGGCCGCGCGCGTCGGCGAGATCGCGCACGACCGGCCGGTCGTGACCGTGTGCCGGGCCGGCGGGCGCTCCGCGCAGGCGACCGTCATTCTGCTGAAGGCCGGTTTCGACACGGTGGCGAATCTCGGCGGCGGAATGCTGCGCTGGCGTGCCGAAGGGCGCGTCGTGATGGACGGCCGGTCGTAACGGCCCTCGGAAGTCGCACAAAAAATCCGACTCGCTGTCGAAACGGCCGCGTGCCGTTCGTCGTCAAGGTATCCGATCACGTGGCGCCGCATCACGCGGCGTCGAAACCCTGAGAGACCGCACGATGAAGCCCACGCTCTACGCCCATCCTTTTTCGTCCTACTGCCAGAAGGTGCTGACCGCGCTGTACGAGAACGGCACGCCGTTCGCGTATCGCGTGCTCGCGCACGACGATCCGAAGCCGATGCAGGAGCTGGCCGCACTGTGGCCGCTGAAGCGCTTTCCGGTGCTCGTCGATGCCGGCCGCACGGTGATCGAGGCGTCGATCATCATCGAGTATCTCGGCCTGAACCACCCTGGCCCCGTGCGCCTGCTGCCCGACGATCCGCACGCGGCGCTCGAGGTGCGCACGATGGATCGTTTCTTCGACAACTACGTGTCGACCCCGCAGCAGAAGGTCGTGTTCGACGCGCTGCGGCCGGAGGCCGAGCGCGACGCGCGCGGGGTGGCCGATGCGCGCGCGATGCTGGAGACGTCGTACGCGTGGCTGGACAAGAAGATGGCCGATCGCGAATGGGCGGCCGGCGACCGCTTCAGCCTCGCCGACTGCGGCGCGGCGCCGTTCCTGTTCTACGCGGACTGGACGCACCGGATCGATCCGTCGTTCGCGAACGTACTGGCGTATCGCCGGCGTCTGCTGGCGCGGCCGTCGTTCGCGCGCGCGGTCGACGAGGCGCGGCCGTTTCGCCCGTTCTTTCCGCTGGGCGCGCCTGATCGCGACTGATCGGCATGGTCGTCGCGCGGCGCGACGTTGCCGCGCAGGGCCGGCAGCGCGTGCCGGGGCGACGGAACGTAAGCAGCGGCAGCATCGCGGTCTCTCCTCGTCACATCGTGTGGGTGGCCGACTGCGCGAGCGTCAGCAGTTCGTCGAACTGCGTGATCAGCTCGAAGCACAGCAGGAACGCGAGCGTATAGGCGGGCGCGGGGAAGCGCTGGATCGTCGCGAGTACCTGCGGCGCGAAGCGCGAGCGGATTGCATCGTGCGTCAGCAGCCACGCGAGCGCGATGCCGATCGCGGCACCCGCGATCAGGTCGGTCGGATAGTGAAAGCCGAGATACGCGCGCGGCACGCAGATGAACACGACCGCATACAGCAGCGCGAACACGCCGACGCGGCGCGCGATGATGAAGATGCCGGTGGCGATCGCCATCCATAGCATCGCGTGATCGCTCGGAAACGAACTCCATGCCTGCAGCGTGGCTGCACGTAATCCTGCCGACGGAAAGTGCAGGTGCAGGTCGGGGTTGTAGATCGGCCGCACGCGGAACGGCAGCACCTGCGCGAGCAGCCGGCCGATCGCGAGAGCGATGAGCCCGCTCGCGATCGTCGCGACGACCAGTTCGCGCTGCCGCTCGCGGTTCGGGCCCGGCTGGAACCACAGCCAGCACAGCACGGGAATGAGCACGAAGCCCTTGAACGTGTACAGGCCCGCGATCACGCGGATCGCGTGATTCATCAGCGGGCCGAACGTGATGTGGGTGAGGAAGGTCTGGATCGGGGTGTCGAAATCGTTCATGTTCTGTGCGACCCGGGCGGACGCTCAGCGCATGACATGCGGCCGGCAGGATCGAAAAGCGCGCTCGTACCGGAGCGCAACGGGGGGCAAGTATGTCACCCGATATTTCGAAGAAAATGCGAAAAAATACCGGGAATCCCCTGATAAAACGGGGCTGTGCGGTGGGGCCGGATGGGCCAGCGCCACGTGGCGGGGCGCATCGAATCATCCGACGTTTTCGCATCGATGCGCACGGCCGCCGGAAAAATAATCGGTTGAACTGGACATTCGTTCGAGCGGGTGCGGACCGTGCGAGGAATGGGGGCTTTTCGTGCCGAATGCGCACGAATCGGCCGGGCTGCGCCGCGTCATGCGTGCGGCGATCGAAAATAAAAGAAAAGGCGGGCAAGCCCTGTGGGCCTGCCCGCCTTGTGCATGCGATGCGGAATTTCAGTGGCGCCAGATCCGCACGGCGAGCGCGGCGAGCGACGTCACGACGGCCAGCCCGGTCACCGCATTCCAGCCTAGTTGCGCGAGCAACAAACTACCGATCGCGGCGCCGGCCGCCATCCCGATGAACATGCCGACGAACAGCACCGCGTTGAGGCGGCTGCGCGACGCGGGGTCGATCCGGTAGACGATTGCCTGGTGCGCGATCAGCGTGGCCTGCACGCCGAGATCGAAGCCGATCGTCGCGACCGCGAGCAGCACGAGCTGGGCATGCGCCGACATCAACGGTGCGGCGGCCATCGACGCGAACGACACCGTCGCGATGCCGATGCCGATGCGCGTGACGCGCTCGGGGCCGTGATGGTCGGCCAGGCGTCCGGCAATCGGCGCGGCCAGCGCACCGGCCGCACCTGCGAGGCCGAACGCGCCCGCGGCTGCGCTGCCGAGGTGGAACGGCGCGCCGTGCAGCATCACCGCGAGTGTCGACCAGAACGCGCTGAACCCGATGGCCAGCAGCCCCTGCGCGAGCGCGGCGCGGCGCAGCGCCGGATGCTGGCGCCACAACGCACCGAGCGACCCGATCAGCGCGCGATACGGCAGGCGCGTGGTCGGCTCGAAGTGCGGCAGCCCGCGCGCGGCCACGACGCCGATCACGGCGACGCTGGCGGCCGCGAGCGCGAACATCGCGCGCCAGCCGGCTGTTTCCGCGACGAACCCGGCCACGACCCGCGACAGCAGGATGCCGAGCAGCAGCCCCGTCATCACCGTGCCGACGATGCGGCCGCGATGCGCGTCGTGTGCGAGCGTCGCGGCGGCCGGTACGACGTCCTGCGCCATCGTCGCCGCGAGGCCGATCGCGAAGCTCGCCGCGAGCAGCAGCCCGAGCGACGGCGCGATGGCGGCGAGCAGCAGCGCGACGACCAGCGTCGCGGCTTTGGTCACGATCACGCGGCGGCGGTCGAACCGGTCGCCGAGCGGCGCGAGGAGCAGGATGCCGAGCGCGTAGCCGAGCTGCGTGAGCGTCGGCACGAAGCCGATTGCCCGTGCCGACGCGCCGAGATCGGGCCCGAGCGCGCCGAGCATCGGCTGCGCGTAGTAGAGCGGCGCGACCCCGAGGCCGGCGGCGGCCGCGAGCAGCAGCACGAGCCGGCGATCGGGCATCGAATGGGCGGCCGGGTGGGCCGGGGCGTGGGCGGCGCGGGGCGCGGCATCGAGACGGGACGGGGTGGACATGGCGTGCATCCTGGTTGCGATGAAGGAATGGACGCGAGTGTGGCGGCATGCGGCCGGCCACGGTAGTGCCGCCCTGCGCAGATTTGTTATACGCTCCACGAATGACCGAAAAATCTCCCTTCTCTCCCGCTGCTGGCGGGTCTGCGCGCATTCAGGCGGTGCCGGTGGACGGCGCCGGCTATCGTTTCGAGCTGATGGAAACCTTCGTACGCATAGTCGAGGCCGGCAGCCTGTCGGCCGCGGCCGCGCAACTGCATACGACGCAGCCGACGATCAGCCGGCGGTTGCAGGCGCTCGAACGCTCGCTCGGCATGCGGCTGCTGCAGCGGACCACGCACACGATGCGGCTGACCGTCGACGGCGAGCGCTGCTACAAGCGCGCGAAGGAGCTGCTGGCGAACTGGGCGGCGTTCGAAGCCGATCTGCGCGGCGCGCAGGAGGAGCCTGACGGGTTGTTGCGGGTCGCGGTGCCGCACGCGTTCGGTCAGGAGCGTTTCGTCGAGCCGCTCGCGCGGTTTCTGCGCGACTATCCGCGCGTGTCGGTCGAGTGGCTGCTGCAGGACGAGGTACGGGACTTCGTCGGCAGCGGCATCGATTGCGCGATCCAGGTGGGCGAGCCGACCGATCCGGCCGTGGTCGCGATCCGGCTCTCGAAGGTGCCGCGCTTCGTGGTCGCCGCGCCGTCCGTGCTGAACGGCGCCGACGTGCCGGCCGACCCCGACGCGCTGGCCGAGTTGCCGTGGCTCGCGCTGCGCACCTACTACCGCACGGAGCTGGCGCTCACGCATTCGGTCACAGGCGAGACGCGCCGCATCGCGATTCGCCCGCGTATCACGACCGCGAACCTGTACGCGCTGCGCAGTGCGGCGCTGCTGGGGGTGGGGGCGTGCGTCGGCTCGTCATGGATGCTGGCCGACCACCTCGCGCGCGGCGAGCTCGTGCACCTCGCGCCCGAGTGGCAGGCCGCGCCGCTGCCCGTCTACCTGACCTACCCGCATGCGCAGTTCTATCCGTCGCGGCTCGTGCGGTTCGCCGCGATGATGCGCGAGGCCGTGCCGGGGCTCGTCGAAGGGCGCGATACCTGACCTCTGACGCGGGATGTGCCGCAAGCGGAGGGCGGCGGGCGGCCGCAGCGGCTTCAGCCGCGCCGGATCCCTTCGGGCAGCGCGCTGATGCGGCGCACCTCGGGCGAATCGAGCCACGCGCGCGACGTCGCGCAGTCGGCGAACATGTCGGTCGCATCCTCGCCCCAGAACAGGTCGCCGTCGAGTGCGAAGGTCGGCACGCCGAATACGCCGTGGGCGATCGCATCGTCGGTGTTCGCGCGCAGCGCGTCCTTCACCGGCTGGGCGTCGACGGCCGTCACGCCTTCCGGAAAGCCGACCGCTTCGCACAGCGCGGCGAAGCCTTCCGGCGTCGACACGTCGTTGCCGTCGCGCCAGATATGCCGAAAGATTCGTTGGATCGCATCGAGTGAATTGCCCATCGCGATCGCGAGGCGCAGCGGCTTGATCGGATTGAACGGGTGCGCGGGCGGCATCCGGAACGCAATGCCGAGCTTGTCCGCGCGGTATTGCGCGTGGCGATAGGTGAAGACGCGTTTCGCCGCGATCTCGGCCGGTGCTTTCTGGCCCCAGTGGGCGAGCAGTGCGCCGAGCACGATGGGCTTCGGCTCGAACGCGGCGGCGGCCGGCAACCGGTCGAATTGTTCCTGCTGCAGATAGGCGAACGGCGAAACGAAATCGAAATACCAGGTAGCGGTGCGCGCGGCGTTCATGGTGGCGGCCCTCAAGCGTGTCCGGTTGGCGGTGGCTCGCGCGGCATGCCCGCAGGCGGCGCGCGATGCATGCATCGGCGGCCAGTGTCGCACGCGGCCGCCTTTTGCGCAGTGGCGTGGGCAGGCGCACGCCGCTGCCGGCTATGACGCCGCGTCGCCGTGGTCCGCTGGCGATGCGAGCCGCGCGAGGCTGTCGCGCACGGCCGCTGCGTCGTAGCGTGCACCTGAGCCGCCGAGCGCGACGGTCGCCTTCTGCGCGAACGGCAACAGCATCGCGAGCGCCGCCGCCATGGCCGGTGCGTCGGCGAGCCGCGATTTCGGGCCCGATACGGTCAGCGCGCCGACGCACTCGCCGGCGGCGCCGAACACGGGCACGGATGCCGACGCCGTCTCCGGGTCGCGCTCGCCGTACGACGCGGCCCACAGCTGTTCGCGCACGTCGTGCCATTGCGCATCCTGCATGTCGGTGAACGCCAGCAGCACCTTCCCGGACGCACCCTGGCGCACCGGAAACTCCTCGCCGACCCGAATCGACACGCGCACCGCACGCGCGGGCTCGACCCGGTACAGCACCGAGCGCATGTCGCGCTGGCGCACGTAGAACGACGCCGTTTCGCCGAGTTCGCGGCTCAGCGTCTCGAGCAGCGGCTCGACCACCGGGCCGACCCGGAACGAACGCTGATACAGCGCGGCGAGCCGCAGCGGCTCGTGTCCGATCGCGTACTGGCCGTCGTCGAGCTTGCGCATGAAGCCGCCATGTTCGAGCGCCGTGAGCAGGCGCAGGATCGTGCTCTTGTACAGCCCGGTGCGGCGCGACAGCTCCGCGAGCGACAGCCGGTCGTCGGTCGGCCCGAACGCACGGAGGATCGCGAACGCGCGATCGAGCACGGCGACGCCGCTGGACGCTTCTTCGGCCGTCGAATCGGGCTCGCTGCCGGCGTGATCGGTGGGTGTCTTGGGCACTGCGTGCTTCCTTCTGAGGATGATCGATCGACTATATCGTTCTGCCTGACAGAACTCAAGTTCCAAAAAATCGCAATTTCACGGGTATACCCCGCTTACAGCCCATTCGATGCGCGCATAGAGTTCTATCAAACAGAACGATGTTCTTTCAGATAGAACGATGGAGTATCAAATGAGCGTTTCCGAATATCCGACGGTGCTGGTCAGCGAGGTCGGGCCGCGCGACGGCCTGCAGAGCATCCAGGCCGTGATGCCGACGGCCGGCAAGCTGCGCTGGATCACCGCGCTGGCCGCGGCCGGCCTGCGCGAGATCGAGGTCGGCTCGTTCGTGCCGGCGAAGCTGTTGCCGCAGATGGCCGATGTCCGCGAAGTCGTCGCGCACGCGCTGGCGATTCCCGGGCTGCACGTCGCCGCGCTCGCGCCGAACCTGCGCGGCGCCGAGGGCGCATTCGAGGCCGGCGTGCACAAGCTGACGCTGCCGGTCTCGGTGACGGAAGCGCATTCGCTGGCGAACATCCGCAAGACGCCCGCGCAGATGATCGACGAGGTGCGTGCGATCGTCGCGCTGCGCAATGAGCGGTTTCCGTCGGTGCAGATCGAGGCGGGCGTGTCGGTCGCGTTCGGCTGCACGATCGCGGGCGCGGTGAGCGACGACGAAACGATCGCGATGGCGGTGGCGATGGCCGAATGCGGCGTCGACGAGATCGGGCTGTCCGACACGAGCGGCTATGCGAATCCGGCGCAGGTGCGCCGGCTGTTCCTGCGCCTGCAGCGCGAAGTCGGCGACAAGGCCGGCGGCGCGCATTTCCACAACACGCGCGGGCAGGGGCTCGCGAACGTCGTCGCGGCGCTCGACGCGGGCGTGACGACGATCGACGCGAGCCAGGGCGGCCTCGGCGGTTGCCCGTATGCGCCGGGTGCGACCGGCAACATCGTCACCGAGGATCTCGTGTTCCTGCTCGAGGCGATGGGATTCGACACGGGTATCGACGTCGACGCGCTGCTCGCCGCGCGCGCGATCCTGCACGCGGCGCTGCCGGCCGAGGCGTTGTACGGCCATGTGCCGGACGCCGGGTTGCCGAAAGGCTTCCGTTACGCGGACGGCCGCGCCCCGAGCGCGGTGCAACCGGAAGGATGCCTGACGGGAGTCGCGCAATGAACGACCACCAACCGGCTTCGACGCTGCCGTACGCAGGCACGCGCGTGATCGAGATGACGCACATGGTGATGGGCCCGACCTGCGGAATGCTGCTCGCGGATCTCGGCGCGGAGGTCATCAAGATCGAACCGATCGCGGGCGACAGCACGCGCACGCTGCGCGGCTCCGGTGCGGGCTTCTTCGGGATGTTCAACCGCAACAAGAAGAGCCTCGCCGTCGACGTGAAGGATCCGCGCGGGCTGGAGATCGTGCTGCGGCTCGTGGCGACGGCCGACGTGTTCAGCGAGAACTTCAAGAGCGGCACGATGGACCGGCTCGGCCTCGGCTATCCGGCGCTGCATTCGCTGAATCCGCGCCTCGTGTACGTGTCGCACAAGGGCTTCCTGCCGGGGCCGTACGAGCATCGCACCGCGCTCGACGAAGTGGTGCAGATGATGGGCGGCCTCGCATACATGACGGGCCCTGAGGGGCGGCCGCTGCGCGCGGGGGCGAGCGTGAACGACATCATGGGCGGCATGTTCGGCGCGATCGGCGCGATGGCCGCGCTCGCGCAGCGCGAACGCACCGGCCGCGGCCAGCAGGTGCAGAGCTCGCTGTTCGAGAACAACGTGTTCCTCGTCGCGCAGCACATGATGCAGTTCGCGGTGACCGGGCAGGCCGCCTCGCCGATGCCGAGCCGGATTTCCGCGTGGGCCGTCTACGACGTGTTTTCAGTCAAGGATGACGAACAGATCTTTCTCGCAGTCGTATCGGACACGCAGTGGGCGCTGTTCTGCGATGCGTTCGGCCTGGCCGCCCTGAAGGACGATCCGCGCGTCGCGACCAACAACCTGCGCGTGCAGGCGCGTGAGTGGCTGCTGCCCGAATTGCGCGCGCGGCTCGCGCCGTATTCGGCCGCGGAGATCGGCGCGATCTTCGAATCGAACGGCCTGCCGTACGCGCCGATCACGAAACCGCAGGACCTGTTCGACGATCCGCACCTGCTCGCCACGGGCGGCCTCGAGGCCGTGACGCTGCCGGCCGACGCGAGCAGCGCCGGGCGGCCGGTCGACACGCGCACCGCGCTGTTGCCGCTGACGCTTGCCGGCGAACGCCTGCGGCTGCGCGCGGCACCGCCCGCGCTCGGCCAGGACACGCGCGCGCTGCTCGGCGAGCTCGGCTACACGCCGGACGATGCGCGTGCGCTGATCGAAGCCGGTGTCGTCGCGGGCCAGCAGGGCGCGGACGATGCGGCGCCGGGCGGCGCGCCGTCACCGAACGAACTGGCGAGCGCGTAGCGCGGCCGCGATTCATCGAACGAACAAAGGCGTCCCGGCCGTGCCGCGCACGGGCGCGGCCGCCCCCTCCACGGAGACAACCATGACATCCGCTTCCCCGGCACTGGCCGACGCTCGCGAGACCGACGCGTCGATCGAGCAACGGGCCGTGCGCAAGGCCGCGTGGCGCTTCATTCCGCTGCTCGCGCTCGCGTACTTCTTCAACTACCTGGACCGCACGAGCGTCGGCTTCGCGGCGCTCACGATGAACCGCGATCTCGGCCTGACCGCGACGCAGTTCGGCTGGGGCGCGGGGATCATGTTCGCCGGCTACTGCTTGTTCGAGGTGCCGAGCAATCTCGCGCTGTACCGCTTCGGCGCGCGCCGCTGGCTCGCCCGCATCATGATCACCTGGGGGCTGATGGCCGCCGCGACCGCGCTGGCGACCGGGCCGACGAGTTTCTACGCGATCCGGCTGCTGCTCGGCATCGGCGAAGCCGGATTCTTTCCGGGCGTGATCTTCTTCCTCGCGGTGTGGTTTCCGGCGAGCTACCGCACGCGCGTGCTGGCGTGGTTCACCGTGTCGACGCCGCTGTCGTCGCTGATCGGCGGTCCGTTGTCGACGTGGCTGCTGCAGCTCGACGGCGTGCTCGGGCTGGCCGGCTGGAAGTGGATGTTCATCGTCGAAGGGCTGCCGGCGTGCGCGCTCGGTTTTCTCGTGCTGAAGCTGCTGTCCGATTCGCCGGCGCATGCCGCGTGGCTGTCCGACGACGAGCGGGCGGCGCTGCAGCGTGCGTTCGAACGCGACGGCACGGCCGCGGGCCGCAAGAAGCGCTTCGGCGTCGCGCTGCGCGACGTGCGCGTGTACCTGCTCGCGCTGATCTCGTTCGGCTTCACGATGGGGTCCTACGGGATCGGCATCTGGCTGCCGCAGATGCTGAAGGCGCACGGCATGTCGACGATGCAGACGGGCTGGCTGTCCGCGGTGCCGTACTTCTTCGCGACCGTCGCGCTGCTGTGGTGGGCGAGGCGCGTGGACCGGCGCGGCGGCCCGGTTGCGAACCTGGCGATCGGGCTGTTCATCGGCGCGGTGGCGCTCGGCGTGTCGACGCACTTCCTGACGCTCGGGCCGGCCCTCGTCGGCATCACGCTCGCGCTGATCGGCACGATCGCCGGCCGCACGATCTTCTACACGCTGCCGTCGCGCTTCCTGTCCGGCCAGGCCGCGGCCGGCGGGCTCGCGCTGATCAACTCGATCGGCGCGCTCGGCGGCTTCGCGGGGCCTTATCTCGTCGGCTACCTGAAGGACAGCTTCGGCACCTTTACCGCTGGCATGCTCGGCCTCGCGATCGTGCTGGCGATCACGACGCTGCTCACGCTGTCGCTGGTTGCATTCGACCGGAGCGAATGACATGGACACGACGATGTCGATCAAGCGACGCCGGCTGCTCGGTGCGGCCGCCGCCTCGCTCGCGCTGCCCGCGTTCACCAAGGCGCGCGCGGCCACCCAGGAAGGAGTTTCCCGCATGACGACGCAAAGCAACTATCTCGCGGTCCGGCCCGACTGGCTCGCGTCGGCGCTCGAACCCGCGCTCGAGCCCGACCTGCCGATCGTCGACGCGCATCATCATTTCTATGAGCGGCCGGGCTGGATCTACATGCTCGACGACTATCTGCAGGATGCGCGCTCGGGCCACAACATCCAGGCGTCCGTCTACATGCAGGCGCAGACACGCTATCGCGACTCGGGCCCGGCCGAACTGAAACCGGTGGGCGAGACGGCCTACGTCGCGGGCGTGACCGAGCCGCTGCAGCACGGCCCGGTGGCGGTCGCGAAAGGCATCGTCGGCCACGCGGACCTGCGTCTCGGCGAGCGCGTGCGCGACGTGCTCGAAGCGCATCTCGAAGCCGGTCGCGGGCGCTTCCGTGGGGTGCGTCACCTGACGACCTGGGACGCCGATCCGACGCTCGCCAATCCGCTGTCGGCGGTGCCGCGCGGGCTGCTGCTCGATCCCGCGTACCGGGCGGGCGTCGCGCAGCTCGCGCCGCTCGGGCTGTCGTATGACGCGTGGCTGTTCTTTCCGCAACTGCCCGAACTGTTCGAGCTGGCGAAGGCGAACCCCGATACGCGCGTCATCGTCAATCACTGCGGCGGTGTCGTGCGGATCGCCAGTTATGCGGACAAGCGGCCGGAGGTGTTCGAGCGCTGGTCGGCGTCGATGCGCACGCTCGCGCAACTGCCGAACGTGTACGTGAAGGTCGGCGGGCTCGGGATGCGCATCAACGGTTTCGATTTCGAGAAGGGCGAACGGCCGCCGTCTTCCGCGCAGCTCGCCGACACGTGGAAGCCGTGGATGATGACCTGCATCGACGCGTTCGGCCCCGGGCGCTGCATGTTCGAGAGCAATTTCCCGGTCGACAAGGGCTCATATTCGTTCGTGAACGGCTGGAATGCGTTCAAGCGGCTGACCGCGCAGGCGAGCCCGGACGAGCGCGACGCGCTGTTCCGCGGCACGGTCACGCGCGCTTACCGGCTCGGCTGACGCGCGCCGCCGGCCCCGGCGCGGCGCTGGCTCATCCGGCTTCCACCAGCGCCGCGAGCCGCGCCAGCGCCATCTGCCAGCCGGTCTCGTTGTCGGCGGCTGGCACGCCCGGCGGCACCCCGTCGTGCACGGCGTCCACGCGCGTGCCGCCCGCTTCGTCGGACAGCGTGATCGTGATCGTCATGGCACCGCGCAGCATCGGGTCGTCGGTCTCGAACACGTCGATCTCGACGATCTGCTTGTCCGGCACGAGCGTGACGAAGCGGCCGTGATAGGTATCGGTGCGCGCGGTGGTCTTGCCGGTGCCGGCCGACGGCGCGTCGTAGCTCAGCGATACCCGCAGCGCACCGCCTTCGCGTGCGTCGTACGCATGCACGCGGCACGTCATGCCGTCTGGCACCTTCCATTGCTCGACCGCGTGCGGATCGAGCAACGCGCGGTAGACGCGCCCGCGCGGGGCGTTCAGGTGCCGGCTGACCCGGGTCGAATGCGTGTGCGTATGCAACATGTGGCCTCCCGCGGCGTGCGCACGACGGTGCACGCCGGCGGCCGGCGTGTCGTCGTGCTTCCTTCAGGAATCCTAGGCGCGCGAGCGGCGGCATGCAATGACCGCACACACGCGGTCGCGGCCGGCTCAGCGCAATGCGGCCGCGAATTCGTCGAGCTGCGTGATGCAGGTGTTCCAGCCCTCGAAGAAGCCGAGCGCTTCGTGGCGTTCGCGCGTGGCGGCGTCCGGATGCATCACGCGCGCTTCGTAGCGGCTGCCCGCGTCGTCGTCGGCCATCGTGATGATCGCGGTGAAGCCCATCCACGGCGCCTGCGGCCGCCAGCCGCCCGTGAGCATCGACGTGAACACGATGCGCGATTCCGGCACGATGTCGAGGAAGCAGCCGGGATTGTCGCTGCTGCCGCCATCGGGGCCGCGCATGTAGGTGTGGAAGGCGCCGCCCGGACGCAGGTCGAACGCGCGCACTTCGGTGGTCCACGGTTTCGGGCACCACCATTGCTTCAGCAGTTCGGGGTCGGTCCAGGCACGCCACAGCGCGTGGCGCGGGGCACGCAGCGTGCGCGTGATGACGAGATCGTGCGCTTCAACGGGGTCGACGGGGCTGGCTGACATCGTGCTCCTCCTGGTGACGGCGTTCGACGAATTCGACGAGACGATCGGATCGGGCTTCCCATAGCGCGCGCTGCTCGGCGAGCCATGCCTCGGCTTCGGTCAGCCGGCTGCCGACCAGCGTGCAGGTGCGCGAGCGGCCGGCTTTGCGGGTCTGCACCAAGCCGCTGCGCTCGAGCACGGCGACGTGCTTCATGAACGACGGCAGCGCCATGTCGAACGGTTCGGCCAGCGCGGAGACGGTCCGTTCGCCGTGGCCGAGCATGCTGACGATCGCGCAGCGCGTGGGATCGGCGAGGGCGTGGAAAACGTCGCTGATGCCGGGTTGAAAGTTAGCCATGTGGCTAAGTATAGGAGAGACGAACGGCGATGCAATGGAATTTTTCGTCGCGTAGGATGATGGGGCGGTAACACGTGCCGACCGGGCGCGGCGTTGCCGCGCGCCTGCCGACGTTGCGCGAGCCGCGACGGCCGCCCGGCGTTCCTTCCCATCCGGACGCACGCCGAACCCATGTGTGCGACCCAACTGACTACCGGAGTTGGCATGACCGAATCCGTTACCGTCCGCCGCGTCGGCGCGGGCGAAGCGAAGCGCTGTGTCGAAGCACTGGCCGACGTGCTGATCGATTGCGTCGAGGGCGGCGCGTCCGTCAGCTTCATGTTGCCGATCGAGCGGGCGACCGCCGTCGCGTTCTGGACGAATGTCGCCGACGGCGTCGCGAACGGCGAGCGCATCCTGCTCGTTGCCGAGGACGCGGCCGGCCGGATCGTCGGCACCGTGCAGGTCGTGACCGCGCAGCCCGAGAACCAGCCGCATCGCGCCGATATCTCGAAGATGCTCGTGTCGCGGCACGCGCGCCGGCAGGGCATCGCCGCGCGGCTGATGGCGGCGGCCGATGCGGCCGCGCGCGACGCGGGCAAGACCGTGCTCGTGCTCGATACCGTGACGGGCGGTGACGCCGAGCGGCTGTACGAGCGGGCCGGCTGGCAGCGTGTCGGTGTCGTGCCGAACTACGCGCTGATGCCCGACGGCACGCTGTGCGCGACGACGTATTTCCACAAGCAGCTCGCGTAACGGCATTCGTCATGCATCCCGTCGCCCCGGCGCTCCTGTTCGTCACGCTCGCGGTGGGCGTCGTGGCGCTGACTGCGCCGGTGTTGCTCGCGGCCGCATGGCGGCGCCGCGCGCAGGTGCCGTGGCGGGTGTTTTTCTACGGCATGCTGACCTTTTTCGTGTTCCAGCCGGTATTGCGCATGTCGTGGCAGATTCCGCTGTTCCACTGGCTCGGCAACGATGCGCGCTGGCACCTGCCGATGCTCGTGTTCGCGGCGCTGACGGCCGGGCTCTTCGAGGAGTGCGGGCGCTGGGTCGCTTTCCGGTATCTGCTGCCGAAGCGACATGACGCGCCAACGGCCGTGATGCTCGGGCTCGGGCACGGCGGGCTGGAGGCGATGCTGCTGGTCGGCGTCGGATTCATCGCGCTCGCTACCGCCTACTTGCTCGCGCGAGCAGGCGTCGTGGTGCCTGAAGGTGCGCAGTCACTGATCGGGTCGCAGTTCTCCGGCATGACACTCGCGTCGCCGTTACTCGCGCTGTTGGAGCGCGCAAGCGCGATGGCCGCGCACGTGGGGCTGTCGCTGATCGTGCTGCAGGCATTCGTCCGCGGCACGAAGCGCTGGCTCGCATATGCGATCGCGTTTCATTTCCTGTTCGACCTCGTCGCCGTACTGCTGACGCGGTACTGGCATGTCGATACCGTGCTGGTCGAGGTGCTCCTGTTCGTGTGCAGTGTCGCGCTTCTGTGGCTGGGGATGCGCTGGAGCCGCCGGATGACGGGCGCCGGCGAGGCGAGCACGGGGCATGTTGTCTGATTGGCCGGGCTTCGTCAGGGAATCAAGCAAGGCCGCAGACATCGCCGGTCCGATATAGTCACGCAGGAAGACTTCAGCAGAACGAGAACGCCCCGGAACTACCGCCCCGATGAAACGCTCCCATGTCGCTTTCGCCCTCACGGGCCTGCTCGTCGCGCTGCCGATTGCCGCGTATGCGCTCGTCAAGCCGTTGCGCGTCGTCGCGCCCGCGCTGGTTCCCGGTGTGTCGTGCCCGAGCGCCGATATCTGCACGGACGATGCCGCGAAGCTCGGCGACGCGCAGCAGCTCTATCGCGACGGCTATGCGCGCGCGGCCGCGGCCGTCGGTGCATTTCAGGCGGCACCGCGCGTCGTGTTCTGCTCGACGCGGGCGTGCGCCGATGCGTTCGGCCTCGGCCAACGCGCGGCGCTGACGCTCGGGAATTTCGGCGTGGTGGTCGCACCGCGCGGCTGGCAGACCTACTTTCTCGCGCACGAACTGATCCATCACCGGCAGGCCGAAGTGCTCGGCAACCTGGCCGTCGCGACCCGGCCGCGCTGGCTGATCGAAGGGATGGCGTATTCGCTCAGCGACGATCCGCGCCACCCGCTCGCGGAGCCGTTCGAAGCGTGGCGCACGCGTTTTGCCGCCTGGAATGCGGCGCGCGGTGCCCAGCCGCTGTGGGATGCCGCACGGGCGGTCGAATAGCGCGGCAACGCGCCGAAACGTCGCCGCACTAGTGAGCCCACTCACACGCAGCGCGAGCCGACACGTCACGACGCCATGGCGCGGCTACGCCGGCGCGCCCGGATCGTCGCGCCCGGCGGTGAGCGTCTCCCGCCCGGCGGCGAGGATCTCGTCGGCCAGCGCCGGATCGGTGCCGGCGATCGCGCGCGACAGTACGAGCGCGCCGACCATCTGGCTGAAGACCGCGACCGCATCGCGACGCGTCTGCGCCGGCGTCGCGCCTTCCGTGGCCACCATCCGTTCCAGCCGATCGAGATACGTGGCGAGGCCGCGCGCGTAGCACGCCCGCGCCGCGTCGGTCAGGCGCGGCGCATCGCCCGCGAAACCGGACAGCGGGCATCCGGCCTCGACGTTGTCGCGATGCGCGGCCGACAGATACAACGCCACCTGCGCGTCGAGACTGCCGGCATTCGGCGAATCCGCGCGATCCTGCATCGCCTTTTCCATCACCTCGGCGACTAGCGCATCTTTCGACTTGAAGTGGTTGTAGAAGCCGCCCTGCGTGAAGCCGGCTTCCTTCATCAGCTCGGTGAGCCCGACCGCGTCGACGCCGCGCGCGCGGAACAGCCGCTCGGCGGCCGCGACGATCGCACTCCGGTTCTCGGCAGCCTGCTGTCTTGACACGCCCATCGATCCCTCCCTGATTTCGTCGATCGCGTCGATTGGAAAACACAATGGCGATCACCATTGACATGCCCGAGGGGCGAGAACACAATGCACCGCAAAGACAATGGTGATCGACATTGACATCGAGTGTAGCCGACTTGGCGGCGGGTGCAAAGCCGCTGCCGGAACACCAGATGGCAAGCGGTCGGGGTCTTGGGCGCCGCCGGGTCACGGGCACCGGGCGGCTCGCCGTCTGCCGGCGGCGTCGCCACGGTTCGACAAGCAACGGCAGGCTGGTTTTCCACCGGATCTCACGCGCGCGGCGAGCCGGCGCGCATGCGATTCATCATGCGAAAGGAACGAACATGAAGATCGAAGGTGCAGTGGTGTTCATCACGGGCGCAAACCGCGGGCTCGGGCTCGAGTTCGCGAAGCAGGCTCTGGCGAGAGGGGCGCGCAAGGTTTATGCGGCGGCGCGCGATCCGGCCACCGTGACGCTGCCGGGCGTCGTGCCGGTGAAGCTCGACGTGACCGATCCGGCGGCCGTCGCCGCCGCGGCCGATGCCGCACGCGACGTCACGCTGCTGATCAACAACGCGGGCATTGCGCGGCTCGGCAGCCTGACCGACGACGGCGCGCCCGACGCGTTGCGCGATCACTTCGAAACCAACGTGTTCGGGATGCTGGCGATGTCGCGCGCGTTCGCGGGCATCCTCGCCGGGAATGGCGGCGGCGCGATCCTGAACATCCTGTCCGTCGCGAGCTGGGTGAACCGGCCGATCCTGTCGGGCTACGGCGTGTCGAAATCGGCGGCGTGGGCGCTGACCAACGGGTTGCGCCATTCGCTGCGCGAGCAGCACACGCAGGTCGTCGGGCTGCATGCCGGCTTCATCGATACCGACCTGACGGCCGGCCTCGACGTGCCGAAGGCGACGCCAGCCGACGTCGTGCGCCAGGCGTACGAAGCGATCGAGGCGGGGGAAGAAGAAGTGTCGACCGACGAGTTCACGCGGCAGGTGAAGGCCACGCTGTCGTCGGGCGTTTATCTGGAAGAACCGGCGCCGCGTTGACGTCGCCGGTACCGCGAACCTGCCACCCGCGCTGCTTGGGCAGCACGGGCGGCGGGCCGACCCGTCAGACGGTGGTGTCGATGATGCCCGGGATCTTCACGTCCGGGTTCACGTCCGCGTCGTAGTCGACGCCGGCGATCTCGAAGCCGAACAGCCGCAGGAACTCGGTCTTGTAGCCGGTGAAGTCGGTCAGTTCGTACAGGTTCTCGTTCGTCACGTGGTTCCACTGCGCGACGACCTTCGCCTGAACTTGCGGATCGAGCTCCTTGTAGTCCGCGCGCAGGCGGCCTTCTTCGTCGACGTGCGGCGTCGCGCCGTACAGGCTGTCCTTGAACAGGCCGTACACCTGCTCGATGCAGCCTTCGTGCGTGCCGGCTTCCTTCATCGTCTTGAACAGCAGCGACAGGTACAGCGGCATCATCGGGATCGCCGAGCTGGCCTGCGTGACGACCGCCTTCAGCACCGACACGCGCGCGTCGCCGCCGTGCGCGACGAGCTTGTCGCGGATCGACAGCACTTTCTTGTCGAGATCCTTCTTCGCTTCGCCGATCGAGCCGTTCCAGTAGATGTCGTGCGTGATCTGCTCGCCGAGATACGTGAACGCGGTGGTCTTCGCGCCGTCGGCCAGCACGCCGGCTTCATCGAGCGCGTCGATCCACATCTGCCAGTCCTCGCCGCCCATCACGGCGACGGTGCCGTCGATCTCTTCCTGCGTCGCCGGTTCCAGCGTGACGTCGCGGATCACTTCCTTGTCGGTGTCGAGGCCGCGGAACGTGACCGTCTTGCCGATCGGCTTGAGCGTCGAGCTGATGGTTTCGCCCGTCTTCGGGTGCGTGCGGCGCGGTGCCGCGAGGCTGTAGACGACGAGATCGACCTTGCCGAGATCCTGCTTGATGGTGTCGATCGTGACCTGCTTCACCTTGTCGGAGAATGCGTCGCCGTTGATGCTGCGCGCATAGCGCCCCTTTTCGGCGGCGAATTTCTCGAACGCGGCGGTGTTGTACCAGCCGGCCGTGCCGGGCTTCGTCTCGCTGCCGGCACGCTCGAAGAACACGCCGAGCGTGTCCGCGTCCGAGCCGAAGGCGGCCGAGATCCGGGCGGCGAGGCCGTAGCCGGTCGACGCGCCGATCACGAGCACCTTTTTCGGGCCGTTGGCGATCGGGCCGTGCGAAGTCACGTAGTCGATCTGTTCCTTGACGTTGGCTTCGCAGCCGACCGGATGAGTCGTCACGCAGATGAAGCCACGCACGCGCGGTTTGATGATCATGGAAACCTCTTGTCTGAAAGGCAGAAAACGGCCTGAATTCGGGAAAATCCCGCGCATTGTAAAGGAAGCCGCCGATCGCGGGCGGGCGCCGCCGGAACCGGTCGGGTCGCCCACTTATTTCTCTATTGACAGAAATAACTGAAATGCCTAAATTTCACGTCATGGAACTCACACCGATTGCCGAACGATTCATTCTCCACTGGGGCGAAATGGGCTCGCGGTGGGGCGTCAACCGCACCGTCTCGCAGATCCACGCGCTGCTCTATCTGGCCGGCCGGCCGATCGCGGCCGACGAGATCGCCGAGACGCTCAACGTGGCGCGCTCCAACGTCAGCACGAGCCTGAAGGAGCTTCAGGCGTGGCGGCTGGCGAAAGTCGTGCACGTGCTGGGCGACCGCCGCGACCACTTCGAGACGTCGACCGACATCTGGGAGCTGTTCAAGCTGATCGTCGAAGGGCGGCGGCAGCGCGAGATCGAGCCGACGCTCACGGTGCTGCGCGACTGCCTGACGAATCCCGAGATCGCGAACGAGAGCCGCGAGACCGAGCAACGCATCCGCGACACGCTGCAGTTCGTCGAGACGCTCACGACCTGGTCGGACGAGATGCTGCGGCTCAAGCCCGATACGCTGATGAAGGCGCTCGGCATCGGCGCGAAGATCAGCCAGACTGTCAGGCGCAAGCCGTCGAAGTAAGCAGGACACGCCGTGCGGGCAGCCAGCCCGCTTTTTTTGGGGTTGTTATTTCTGTCTATACAGAAATAACTGTAAATAGAGGATGAAAATGACCGCCGTCTTGCCGTCGACCCGCCCGCCTGGCCGCACCGGGGCGCGCAGCATGACCGTGCTCGTGTGCGGGGCGAACGGCTTCATCGGGCGGGCACTGTGCGCGCGGCTCGAAGCCGGCGGCCATCGCGTGCTGCGCGGCGTGCGTCAGGCGGCCGGCCCGTCCGACGTCGCGATCGACTTCGCGAAGGACGTCGACCCCGACGCGTGGCTCGCGCGGCTGGAAGGCGTCGACGTGGTGATCAACGCGGTCGGCATCCTTGCCGATCAGCGCGGCGCGACGCTCGACGCCGTACATCGCGCCGCGCCGTGCGCGCTCTTCACCGCGTGCTGCCGCGCCGGCGTGCGGCGCGTGATCCAGATCTCGGCGCTCGGCGTCGAGCGTGGCGATACGCGCTACTTCGCCAGCAAGGTCGCGGCCGACTGCTTCCTGCAGACGCTGCCGATCGACTTCCGGATCGTGCGTCCCGCGCTCGTCTACGGCACGGACGGCGCGTCGGCGCGGTTTTTCCGGATGCTCGCGAGCCTGCCGGTGCAGGTGCTGCCGGCGGGCGGCCATCAGCGGCTGCGCCCCGTGCACGTCGACGATCTCGCCGAAGTCGTCGCGCGGTGCGTCGATGCGCCGGCGGCCGGCCGCCCGGTGATCGACGTGGTCGGCGCCGACGAAGTCGAATACCGCGAGATGCTGGCCCGCTACCGCGCCGCGCTGGGGTTTGCACCGGCCGTTCGCATCGGATTGCCGGGCTCGCTGGCCGGTGTGGCGGCCGTGCTGCTTGGCACGCTGCCGGGCGCGATCTTCACGCGCGATACGTGGACGATGCTGCGTGGCGGGAACACCGGCGATCCGGCCGCCGCCACGGCGATGCTCGGCCGGCCGCTGCGCGGGATCGACGGTTTCATCGGCGCGGACGCCGCGGCGCTGCGTCGCGACGCGCTCGCGATGTGGCGTCGTCCGCTGTTGCTGGGCGCGCTGGCGATCGTGTGGATCTGGACGGCCATCGCCAGCGCGTTCGTCCATCCGTTGCACGCGAGCCTCGCGCTGCTTGCACCCGCGCACCTGACGGGGCTGCCCGCGCTGATCGCGCTTTATGCGGCCAGCGCGCTGGATTTCGCGTTCGGCGTCGCAACCGTCGTCGCGCCGTCGCGTCGCCTGTGGGCCGCGCAAGCCGCGCTGATCGTCGCGTATTCGGCCGTCATCGCGGTCACGATGCCGGGCCTGCTCGCCGAACCGTTCGGCCCCGTGCTCAAGAACGTGCCGATTCTCGCGATCCTGTTGATCCTTTTTTCAGAAGAAGAACAAGCATGAATACCTATCTCGTCATCAAGGCGCTTCACATCCTGTCTTCGGTGCTGCTGGTCGGCACCGGGTTCGGCACCGCGTTCTACCTGTTCTTCGCGAACCGCACGCGCTCGGTGCCCGCGATCGCGGCCGTGTCGCGGCTCGTGGTGCGCGCGGACTGGTGGTTCACGACCCCGGCCGTGATCTTCCAGCCGGCATCGGGCCTGTGGCTCGCGCATACGGCCGGCTGGCCGTGGGATACGCCGTGGCTCATGGCGTCGATCGTGCTGTACGCGATCGCCGGCGTGTGCTGGCTGCCGGTCGTGTGGCTGCAGGTCGAACTGGCTGCGATGGCGAAACTCGCGCACGCGAACGGTGATGCCGCGCTGCCGGATCGGTACTGGCTTTACGCGAAGCGCTGGGAACTGCTCGGCTATCCGGCGTTCTTCGCGATGCTGACCGTCTACTTCCTGATGGTGCTCAAGCCGATGTAAGTGCGTTGCCGCCGCACGGGAGCGGCGATACGGCGTGCGTGAAAGCAGTCGATCGATTCATGAGGCATGCGACAGACAAAAAGAAGGAATGCGAATCATGGACTCAAGTGAACTGGTGCTGTACTTCGACGGACGATGTCCGTTATGCGTGGCGGAGATCAAGCGTCTCGAGGCGCGCGACGCGCGACGCCGGCTGGCCTTCGTCGATTTCGCCGAGCCGGGTTTCGATCCCGCGCCGCTGGGCGTCGACCTGCCCGCGCTGAATCGCGAGCTGCACGCGCGTTTGCCCGACGGACGCATGCTGACCGGCGTGGACAGCATCCTGGCCGCCCAGGCGCTGACCGGCCGTCGCTGGGTCGTCCGGCTGCTTCGCGTGCCGGCCGTGCGCGGTGCGTTGGCGCTGCTATATCGCCGCTTTGCGCGCAACCGGCATGCGGTATCGCGCTGGCTCGGCTATCGCACCGAAGCGCCGTGCGATGGAGCGGCGTGCGGTAGCGGTCGCGACCATGCTGCCGCACCCACGGTGGATCGTCCGGCGGGTGACGCGGCGCGCCGGATCGTCGTGACCTGGATGTACTGCGCGGCGCTTGCACATCTGCTCGTCGGCGTTGCCGTTCCTTGGGTTGCAAGCGCGCCGTGGCTCGACGCGTATCACCGCGCCATCGAGCTGCATTTCTGGGCGGGAGCGGCGCCTGACGCGGCGCATGCGCAACAGATCTGGTGGATGTCGCTGATGGGCGCGACGGTGCAATGCGCGTCGGTCTGGATGCTGGCGCTCGTGCACCTCGGCAACAGGTTGCAGAAACGGGAAGTGTGGGGATGGCTGCTGGCCGGCCTGCTGATCTGGGCGCCGCAGGACATGCTGTTTTCATTGCAGGCCCGGGTATCGGGCCACGTGGCGATCGACGCGGCGGCACTCGTCGCGATGGTGCCGCCGCTTGTCTGGCTTTGGAGGAGGGACGCGGTATGAACACCTTGCCCGCTTACGACTGGGTACTCAACCTGCTGATCGTGCAGGGCGCGATGGGCGCATTCGATACGCTCTATCACCACGAACTCACGCAGGATCTGCCGCACAGCCCGCGCGCGCGGCTCGAGCTGGGAATTCACGCGGTGCGCTCCGTGCTTTACGGTCTCGTGTTCGCATCGATCGCGAACGTCGCCTTTCACGGCGCGTGGGTCGCGGCCCTCGCGGTGGTGGTCGTCGTCGAGGTGGTGCTGACGTTGTGGGATTTCGTCGTCGAAGACCAGAGCCGCAAGCTGCCCGCGACCGAGCGCGTGCTGCACACGCTGCTGGCCGTCAACGGCGGCGCGCTGTTCGGGATGATCGCGATGCAGCTGGCCGCGTGGGCGCACGAGCCGACCGCGCTGCAGGCGATCGACCTCGGCTGGCGCGGCTGGTTGCTGAGCCTGTTTGCCGCGGGCGTGACGGTATCGGGGATCCGCGACGGAATTGCGGCCTGCCGGATCGCGCGACGCGAGCCGGTCGTCAATCCGTTCGCGGGGCAGCCGCCGGGGAATGTGCTCGTGACCGGCGGGACCGGCTTCATCGGCGAAACCCTCGTGAACCAGTTGCTCGATGCGGGGAATACGGTCACGTTGCTGGCACGCGATCCGCTGCGCGCGGCCTACCAGTTTCACGGCCGCGTGCGCAGCGTGACGTCCGTCGAACAGCTGCAGCCGCACGAGCGTTTCGACACGGTCATCAATCTCGCGGGGGCGCCGGTGATGGGCGCGCGCTGGAGCAAGCGCCGGCAGGCGGTGCTGCTCGCCAGCCGCGTCGGCGTGACGGAATCGCTGATGCGCTGGGTCGAGACCGCCGACGTCAAGCCGCGCACGTGGATCCAGGCATCGGCGATCGGTTACTACGGCGTGCGTCCTTCGGACGAGCGGCTCGACGAAGGCAGCAGCGCCGGCAGC
Organism: Burkholderia sp. HI4860; assembly: GCF_002223045.2. NCBI lineage: Bacteria > Pseudomonadati > Pseudomonadota > Betaproteobacteria > Burkholderiales > Burkholderiaceae > Burkholderia > Burkholderia sp. HI4860. The sequence continues at coordinate 1,127,399 of NZ_NKFO02000001.1, forward strand.
GGCTTCATGTCGGCGCTGTGCCGGCAGTGGGAGCAGTCGGCACAACCGCTCGAGCGTCATGGCGTTCGCTCGGTCGTGTTGCGGCTGGGCGTCGTGTTCGGCCCCGGCGGCGCGCTGCGCCCGATGCTGCTGCCGCATTACTTCGGGATGGGCGGGCGATTCGGCGACGGCGCGCAGGTGATGAGCTGGATCCACCGGGACGACGTGCTGCGGATCATCGCGCGTGCGATGGCGAATTCGGGCATGCACGGCGTCTACAACGCGGTCGCGCCCGCACCGCTGACCCAGCGCGAGTTCGTGCAGGTCGTGTCGAAGGTGCTGCATCGTCCGGCCTGGCTGCACGTGCCGGCCGCGCCGCTGCGCGTTGCGATGGGCGAGATGGCCGAGCTGCTGCTGGACGGCCAGCGCGTGATACCGGCGCGGCTGCATCAGGACGGATTCATGTTCCGGTTCCCGACGGCCGAGCATGCGCTGCGTGACCTGACGAATCGGCCGCACGCGGATTTTCCGGGCACGGCATGTCGTTTGCCCTGCGGTCGCGTATAAACTCGGCGTGAACGCATTCGGGATGTGTCGTGCGTCCCGAATGCTCCGCATCCGACCTCACAAGGAGACTGCATGCTGCACATCCTCGGCAAGATCCCGTCCATCAACGTCCGCAAGGTGCTGTGGCTGTGCACCGAGCTGAACCTGCCGTTCGAACAGGAGGACTGGGGCGCGGGCTTCCGCACGACCCACGATCCGGCCTATCTCGCGCTGAATCCGAACGGTCTCGTGCCCGTCATCAAGGACGACGATTTCGTGCTCTGGGAATCGAACACGATCATCCGCTACCTCGCGAACCGCTATGGCGGCGACGCGCTGTATCCGGCCGAGCCGCAGGCGCGCGCGCGGGTCGATCAATGGATCGACTGGCAGGGTGCGGACCTGAACCGCTCGTGGGTCGGCGCGTTCCTCGGCCTCGTGCGCAAATCGCCCGATCATCAGGATCCGGCCGGCATCGCGCAGTCGATCGCGGGCTGGACGAAGCACATGCAGGTGCTGAACGCGCAGCTCGAAGCGACCGGTGCGTACGTGGCCGGCAGCAGCTTCACGCTCGCGGACATTCCGATCGGCCTGTCGGTGAACCGCTGGTTCGGCACGCCGTTCGAGCATCCGGATTTCCCGGCGGTGTCGCGCTATATCGAACGTCTCGCGACGCGCGAAGGCTTCCAGAAATACGCGGGCAGCGCGAACCCTTGATGTGTCGCAGGTCGTGTGCGGTGTGGCGGGGTGGCGGCGTGGCAAGCGCCACCGCGTTCGCGTCACGACCGATATGCACGGGCCCTCGGGCCCGTTTTCATGCGCCGGGCGCCGGCACCGCGTCGAGCACGCGTGCGAGAAACGCCTCGTGATTCCACGCGGATTCCGGCCGCGACAGCCCGAGCCGCACGACCACCAGCTGCCGGCTCGGCACCACGCTCACGAACTGGCCTTCATGGCCGACCGCATGAAACGCATCGACCGGCATCGCGACCGCATGCGGATCGCGATCGTTGAACGGCTCCGGCACCTTGACCCACAACTGCGCGCCATATTCCTGCCGCTCCGACTGCGGCGTCGTGCGCGTCAGGTAGCGTACCCAGCCTTGCGGCAGCAGCCGCTGCCCGTCCCACACGCCGTCCTGCAGCAGCAACTGCCCGAAGCGCGCCCAGTCGCGTGCGCTCGCATACATGTACGACGGGCTGACGAGCGTGCCGGACGCATCGGGTTCGAACACCGCGCTGCGCATCCCGAGCGGCGCGAACAGCGCGCGGCGCGGTAACGCGAGGTAGTCGGCGTCGCTGCCGCCCAGTGCCTCGCGCATCACGCGCGCGAGGATCGCGCTCGTGCCGCTCGAGTAGGACCACCGCGTGCCGGGTGTCGCGGCGAGCGGCTTCGCCGATGCGAACCGCGCGGTATCGGGCTGCGCATACAGCATCAACGCGACGTCGGACAGCGGGTCGTCATAGTCCTCGTTGAATTGCAGGCCGCTCGTCATGCGCAGCAGCGCGTCGAGCGTGATGGCCGCGCGCGGATCGCCGCTGCCGCGCCATTCGGGGAGCAGCGCCGACGCATCGGGCGACAGCTTGTGCTGCGCGACGAGCGTGCCGACCAGTGCGGCCGTGACGGTCTTCGTCATCGACCAGCCGGGCAGCGGCGTGTCGGCCGTGAAGCCGGGCGCATAGCGTTCGGCGATCACCTGGCCGCGCCACATCACGACGACCGCGCGCGTGCGCCGCGGCCGCGCCGGATCGGGTTCGTCGAATGCGCGGTCGAGCGCGGTCTGCAGCTTTCGCGCGTCGATGCCGGCCGGCAGCGTGGCCGGTGCAGGCTGTGCAGGCGGCGGATCGGGGAGGGGCGGCAGCACGGCCGGCAACGCGCCGGGCGACGGCCCGAGCGCGAGCGTGCAGCCGAGCCCGGGCCGGAAGTCGGCTTCGCGTTCGGCGAAGCCGGCGAAGGTCGCCGTCGCGCGATGATGGTCGGGATCGATCGACGGGTGTACCAGTTTCAGCAGCGGGTGCACGCCGGCCATGATGTCGACGTCGATCACGGACGCGGCCGGGCGGCCCGACACATACACGCCGGAACACAGCGCCTTCGCCGCATAGCCGGTCGCGATCGGCGCGAGCCGGGACAACATATAGCCCGTGTAGCCGACCGCCGCGACGACGGCGAGCGCGACGCCGCGCAGGATCAGCTTCTTGAAGGGGATCGTCATGCGCGAGCGTCCTCGGTGGCGTGCCGGCAGGCAGCGATGCGGCAGTGTCTCAGGTTCGGGCGATGCGTTGCAATCGCGGTGGCCTGACGCGCGATGGCGACCGGCGGTGGCCCGTGCGTTACGCGTCCTGTGCCCTGCTCGACGATCCGGCCGCCACCACACGGTGAACGAGTTGAAAACGGCCCCGCCGTCGGCCGATAATCGTCCGGCATCGCTTTCCTTTCCCACTCTCCCAGTCCAACCGTCATCGGAAAACGCCATGTCCTACGACAACAACAACCCGTTCGCCAAAATCCTGCGCGGCGAACTGCCGTGCGTGAAAGTCGCGGAAGACGACGCGACCCTCGCGATCATGGATCTGATGCCGCAGGCCGACGGCCACGTGCTCGTGATCCCGAAGGAGCCGGCCGCGCAGATCTTCGAGTTGTCCGGCGATGCCGCCGCGGCCGGCATTCGCATGACGCAGCGTGTGGCGGCGGCGGTGCGCGCGGCGCTCGAGCCGGACGGCGTGTTCATCGGCCAGTTCAACGGCGCGGCCGCCGGCCAGACGGTGCCGCATGTGCACTTCCACGTGATCCCGCGCTGGGAAGGCGCCGAGCTGCGGATGCATGCACGCGAGATCGCCGACGCGGCGACGCTCGAAGCGCTTGCCCAGCGCATTCGCGCGCGTTTCGTGTAACGCGTCGATTGCACGCGGCGACGGCACGGCTTGGCGCACCGGCCAGCCGTCGTGCCAACGCCTGTTTCAGCGGTCATGCGAGGTAACACGTGTAACCGCCGGCGAAACTCGGCCCGGCGCACCCGGCGCTAGACTCCGCGCATTGCTTCACCGAGCGACAGGAAGGGCGGATCGCCTCTTCGTGCCGGCCGCCGCCCTTGACGGCGGCAAGGCTGTTCGCGAGGTGCCATTCGTCTTTCGCGCCGGGAATCGAGCCATGACCAGACTTCTCATCACGCTTGCCCTGATCGCCGGCCTGTCCGGCTGCTACGTCGCACCGCCGTACGGCTACGCGCCCGCGCCGGCCTACTATGGCTATGCGCCGGCGTATTACGCGCCGCCCGTCAGCGTCGGGATCGGCGGCAACTTCCGCATCCGCTGATCCCGCACTGGGCGTAGCTGCCGGCCGCCTCCTTCAGCGCCGACGCGTTGCGCCGGAGACTCGCGCGGATTCGCGTATCGCATGACGGCGGTGTGCTGCGCAGCGCGGCGTGCGCGCACTTCCTATACTTCACAGGAAAGCGCATTCCACGTTCCGGTGAGGTAGCCATGGCAGTCACCCGCAAGATCGCAGTCGCGTCGGCCCTCTCCACGCTCGTCTACCTCGGGCTCGCGGTGCTCGGCAGCGGCGGGTTCGCGGCGTTCTTCTCGCATCCACAGCTGACCGTCGTCGTCGTCGCGACGCTTGCGATGGCCGTCGCCGCGCTGTTCACGGAAGGCAACCTGAGCAGCGGCGAGCGCGAGAATCGCGACAACCGCTGGGTGCTCGCGGCGTTCGGGGTGAGCGGGTTCCTGCTCGCATACCTGCCCGCGCTGACCGACCGGCTCGACTTCTGGACCTTCGGCGGCGATGCGGTGCGCTGGACCGGCGTCGTGCTGTACATCGTGGGCGGTGCGCTGCGCATCTGGCCCGTATTCGTGCTCGGCAAGCGCTTCAGCGGGCTCGTCGCGATCCAGCCGGGCCATACGCTCGTGACCGATGGCATCTACCGCCGCATCCGCAATCCGAGCTATCTCGGCCTGGTCGTCAATTCGGTCGGATGGGCGCTCGCATTCCGATCGGGAGTCGGCTTGCTGCTGGTCGTGCTGACAATGGTGCCGCTCGTCGCGCGCATCCGCTCCGAAGAGGCGCTGCTGCGTGCGCAGTTCGGCGCCGAATACGACGCGTATTGCGCGCGGACCTGGCGTCTGCTGCCGGGCGTGTACTGACCCTCTTCATTGCTTCCCCACGCCGTTTTCGGGCGCCGCCCACGATTCGTTCCCGATGTGTTGCCACGTGTGTCGCAAACGTGCGACGCCGTGCATCGGCGGCCTGTCGTTCCACACGGTCGGACCGGCGGCGGAGCCAATGCTGGCGCGGGTTTGCGGGCGTTCGGGTACAGCCGTTCGAACGCGCTTATTCGTAAACAACTTGTTACCAGAATGTCCACGGCAAGGATGCGGGACCGGTGCTATTCTTCGCCGCAAGCTCAATGAAATGAATTGGTCCGCGGTTCGGCACAATGCCTGACACGACGTCGATCGATTCAGATCGTCGTACCGAGCGGACCTTCAATAACCAGATTGCGAACAAGGAAGAATACGGGAATGTGGAAGAAAATCGCCCCCGCTCTCGTCGTCGCCGCTTTGACCGGCGCGACTGCACTGCCGGCCATGGCAGGTGACATGAACAACGCGCTTGGCGGCGCGCTCGGCGGGGTAGCCGGCGCAGCGGTCGGCGGTGCGCTCGGCGGCAGCACGGGCTCGGTGATCGGCGGCGCCATCGGCGGCGGCGCGGGTGGCGCGGTGACGTCGAACCGTCACGAGCGCACCGGCGCGATCATCGGCGGCGCCCTCGGCGGCGGCGCAGGTACCGCGGCAGGCAACGCGATGGGCGGCCGCACGGGCGGCCTGCTGGGTGCGGCGGTCGGCGGCGGCGCCGGCGCGGCGCTCGGCGGCAACATGTCGCGCAGCTCGTACGAGCGCGATTACGGCGGCCGCGGCGATCGTGGCTACCGCCACCGCAAGCATCACCATCATCGCGACTGGGACTGATCGTTGCTGGCGCAGCCCGGTGCGTGAACCGCGCACCGGCGCGCCGACGGCGTCGGCACCCGACGCGAGAGTCGGCCCGGCGGCCTGCCGGGCCGTCATCGCCGGCCAGACCGGCGAATTCCTTCCGGCTTCGTCAGCCGCGGCCCGATACCCGATCGACGGGCCGGCAAGTTTCTCTCCTCGTTGTATTTCCCCGTTTTCCGACTACATCGACTCTCGCGACTGAATGCGTCCGGGGCGTGCCGATATCGTTCGCGTTCCGTTCGATTTCCGTTGGCCTTGTTGTGTGGCCAGACGACGGCTCATGATTGGCGTGGTGCGGCTGGCCGCCGTGCACACGTTGGCGCGATCCAGTCTGCGTAACCAGAGGTATCGCGCACCGCGTGTGTCGCTGCAACTACAGCGGCTTTTCACTTGCCCCTCCAGCGTCCCGGCGAACGAGCGCGTTGCCTCGCCCGTCAGGATTTCCCTGATAGCCAGACCGTCGCTTCGCACTTCCTCACCGCGTATCACGGCTGCCGGCTAGTAGTGGGAAATCGAATGCAATCCATCGCAACATTTAATTGGTCGATTGCGAACGACTTCGCTATCGTCGGCGATGCTCGCGTACGGCATTGCACCGTGCTGCTGGCCGCGCCTCGCCGCATCATCGCGAGCGCCACGGCCCGGTCGCCGGCCCCACAAGCACGGGCCGTCGCCGTCCGATGAACCGGACGAACCCGTCGCGAAGCCTGGCCGACCGAACGAAGGCGCATGCGCCTTCAAGCCACCCCGACAACGATGTCCCGCCGCCGCATGCGTGCCCCACGCGCATACGTGCCGCCCGATGCCGTTGGCACCCGGGGCCGGACCAACCCATTGCCTGGATGCACTATGTCTAAGACAACGTATTACGCGCCGCACGGCGGCCACCCGCCGCAGACCGATCTGCTGACCGATCGCGCGATGTTCACCGAGGCGTACGCGGTGATCCCGAAGGGTGTGATGCGCGACATCGTCACGAGCTGGCTGCCGTTCTGGACGAACACGCGCCTGTGGGTGATCGCCCGTCCGCTGTCGGGTTTCGCGGAAACCTTCTCGCAGTACATCGTCGAAGTGAACCCGGGCGGCGGTAGCGACAAGCCCGAGCAGGACAAGAACGCCGAAGCGGTGCTGTTCGTCGTCGAAGGCGAAGCCGAGCTGACGCTGCAAGGCACGAAGCACGTGCTGAAGCCGGGCGGCTACGCGTTCATTCCGCCGGGCGCGGACTGGACGCTGCACAACGTCAGCGATGCCGCGGTGCGTTTCCATTGGGTGCGCAAGCACTATCAGGCCGTCGACGGCATTCCGCTGCCGGAAGCCTTCGTGACCAACGAGCAGGACGTCGAGCCGATCCCGATGCCGGGCACCAACGGTGCATGGGTGACGACGCGCTTCGTCGACATGAGCGACATGCGCCACGACATGCACGTGAACATCGTGACGTTCGAGCCGGGCGGCGTGATTCCGTTCGCTGAAACGCACGTGATGGAGCACGGGTTGTATGTGCTGGAAGGGAAGGCCGTTTATCGACTGAACCAGGATTGGGTCGAGGTCGAGGCCGGTGACTTCATGTGGTTGCGTGCGTTCTGCCCGCAGGCGTGTTATTCGGGTGGGCCTGGGCGGTTCCGTTACTTGCTGTACAAGGATGTGAACCGTCACATGAACCTGTTGCTGAATCCGGCGCGGTAAGCGTCGTTCAGGCAGTTGGATGTGAAAGCCCGCCGGTGAATGCCGGCGGGTTTTTTTTCGGGATCTTCGTGGGTTTCCAGGGGGCCGTTTGACGCCCCGTTTCCGACGGTCGGGTGGGCGCGGTTCCAACGGCAGGTATTGCCTGCGGATTCAATCCGGCATCGACGGAATCCAGCCAGTGCGTGTTGCGAACACAGACCGTCAGTCGGATGCCGCTGGCGACTCATTGCCCTGCGTAGTGCCACACTGATGGCAATGCGGAAAGAAGAAGAAATTCCGGCCACCGCATCCGCATACGTTGAAGAGCCGCAATCCGCAATGCACGCAGAACGTGGAGTCGTCGCCGCCGAGATTCCATTGTTTGTCGCATGACGGGCAGCGCTTTTTTTCGAGTGAGCGAACGGCCTTTTCGTATCCGATCGTGCGCGCACGTTCTCCCTGATCCTGCTGCAATTCGAGCCGCTTACGTTCGGCATAGCGCTGAAAGGCCTTCATCATGTAAAGGCCGGCGAACACCGTGAGCGCAATGCCGACCAGGACCCGGACATAGCCGCCGAAATTCGGCAAGTACGGAACCAGTTCGATGAAAAACGCGCTCAGTGAAAACAGGCCGAAGCCATACACGAAAGGCCAGTAGCGCATCTTGCGATAGCGCACGAACAACCAGATCGCGATCAGCAGAATCGGCAGCGTGAGCGCAAGCCGCAGTCCGAACACCTGCAACTCGTAATGCCGGTCCGCCTTTTCGAAGCGCTGTTGGGCTGCCGCGTCCGCGTCGGCGATTTGCGTGTCGACTTGAGTCTGCTGCGACGCCAGGGCCCGTTGCTGGTCGCCGATCGCATCGATCTGATGCTGCCAGTTGACGACCACGGCCTGGAGCGAATCCAGCTTGCGAGTTCTCGCCAGAATGTCCGGATCCCTCGCGCCGTCTCCCGTCACCGAGCGGGTTGCCAGCCAGTTGCGGAAACTTTCCTTCTCGGCCGCGTACTCCTTCGCGGCACGTCCGCGTGCCACCTCCATTGCGTCGGCCTTTTCGGCAAGCGTGTCGTGCCGTGCCTGCAGATCGCGCCGGGCTGCATCCAGCCGCGCCTTCAATGGCGCATCCGCGAATTGCTCGACGACGGGCGGCCCGCCCCTCGGAGCGAAGGCCATGTCGCGAATCACGAGACTGCCGAGCATGTTCAGAAAGACAGCGAAGATGATCGCAATCACCCACGACGCGAGCCGCAGGAGACGTGCCGGACTGGTCAGGCCGTCGCTGGAAGTCATCATTGTTTTGCCTTTGTTGGAATGGTTATATAAGCGGGATTGATTGTCGACGATTCCCGCACCCTTGTCGAACGTCCCCTTTTGGCCCGGAGCCGTCGGTTTTTCCCACGTTCCCCGGAAATTTGCGATGAACCTGTTTTCACGGGCGATGCGTGTGGCTACAGGCCGAGCGCAGCCGCCGCGAGCGTCCCGACCTGCAACCGCGTATCGGGCAGCAGCCCGTCTTCGATCAACCACACCGCAGACAAGCCCGACCACGCGAGTATCCACTGCAGCAGCCGGCGCCTGTCGAGCTTCGCCGCATCGGCCACGAGCGTAACGCGCCGCTCGAACCGCACCGGATCGACCGCAACGTCGTGCGAAGGATTGCAGAACAGGTTCGCGTAGTCGAACGCGCGATCGCCGCGCAGCCCTTTCGGATCGATCGCATGCCAGCCGCGATCGCCGAAATGGAGGATGTTGCCGTGATGGATGTCGCCGTGCAGGACGACTTCGTCGACGGGCGGCCCGTCCAGCAGCTGGCGCGCGACCGTTCCCGAGCAACAAAGCACGTCATTGGCTGAAGCGTCAGACAGCAGCGCCTGAAACCAGTCATGCAGCGCCACGACCGAGGGCGGCTCCGAAGCACGATACGCATGCAGCCGCGCGACGACATCGCACGCGATGCGCATCGCATCGTCGTCATGCCCCGATGCCGAAAAACCCGCCAGCGTCGGTTCCGGCTGCGCCCGTTCGAGCAGGACCGCATCGCCGTCGTGCAGCCACACCTGTGCGGCGCCTTGCCCGTTCCACCAGGTCATCAGCGCATTGCCGCGACGTTCTTCGTCGCAGGTAGCGACTTTCAACATCGCCGGCCGCGATTGCCAGACGACCGGCAGCAGGCCGCCGCTCGCGGTCAGGATCGGGCCGCCGTCGGGAACGAGGCCCCACAGGCCAAGGTATCGATCGAACATCACACGATGCTACCGCCGAACCGGATCGCGCGCAGCACGGTTCGTCCAACGATGCGTCACGCGGTCGCAGATGCGACGTGAACGACCCCGGCGCACTTTCCTAAATAAAATTTAGCCAGCCAAACTTTGGCTAAAGAATGTTCCGGTTTCGTGCCATCCCTTCGACAATGCGCGCCTTTCGTGACGGTCGGCGTCTCTCGAACGCAGCCCGTCGCAGCATCGAAGAAGGAGCACGACATGACCGACCACACCGCATCCCCGCCGCCGCCATCCGCGCCACCGCCACGCCGTCGCCGCATGTGGCGCACGCTCGCGGGCGCGCTGCTCGGCCTGACGGTCGCCTGCGCGGGCATCGGCGCATGGACGATCCAGCGCATCTGGACGCAATTGCCGTCCGTCGAGCACCTCGCCGTCTATCGTCCCGCGCTGCCGCTGCGGATCTTCTCGCGCGACGGCGACCTGCTGGCCGAATACGGCGTCGAGCGGCGCGAGTTCGTGCCGCTCGAGCGCATCCCGCCGCTGATGCGGCAGGCGCTGCTCGCGGCCGAGGACGCGAAGTTCTACCAGCACGGCGCGGTCGATTTCAACGGCCTCGCGCGCGCGACGTTCGCGAACGTCGTGACGGGGCAGCCGGGGCAGGGCGGCAGCACGATCACGATGCAGGTCGCGCGCAACTTCTACCTGACGCGCGACAAGGTGCTGAGCCGCAAGCTCGCCGAGATCCTGATGGCGACCAAGCTCGAACGCGAATACAGCAAGGACAAGCTGCTCGAGCTGTACATGAACGAGATCTATCTGGGCGAGCGCGCGTACGGTTTCGCGGCGGCCGCGAACGTCTATTTCGGCAAGCCGCTCGACGCGCTGAGCGCGGGCGAGGCGGCCGTGCTCGCGGGGCTGCCGAAGGCGCCGTCCGCGTTCAACCCGGTCGTCAATCCGGCACGCGCGACCGCGCGGCGCAACTACGTGCTCGGCCGCATGCATGCGCTCGGCCAGCTCGACGACGCGACGTATCACGCGGCCGTCGGCGCACCGATCGCGCTGGCCACCACGCCGCCGCCGGGGATCATCGCGGCGCCGTACGTCGCCGAGCGCGCACGCCGGATGATGGTCGAGCGTTTTCATGACGATGCCTATACGCTCGGCCTCGACGTGACGACGACGATCTCGATGCGCGACCAGCGCGCGGCCGAATCGTCGCTCGCACGCACGCTGAGCCGCCAGCCGCGCGCGCAGCGCGATGCGCGCAACGGGCTCGAGGGCGCACTGGTGTCGCTCGACGCGGCCACGGGCGACATGCTCGCGCTCGTCGGCGGCGCGGATTTCAACCGCAACGTGTTCGACCATGCGCTGCAGGCGTATCGCCAGCCGGGGTCGAGCTTCAAGCCGTTCGTCTATTCGGCGGCGCTGGAAAAGGGCTACTTCCCGGGCGTGCTCGTCGACGATACGCAGCGCACGCTCACGCATGAGGAAACCGGCGCGCGTCCATGGCGCCCGCGCAATTTCGCCAACAACTACGAGGGCTTCATTCCGGTGCGGCGCGGGCTCATGCGCTCGAAGAACCTGGTGGCGGTCAGCCTGATGCAGGCCACCGACGCGCGCTACGTGCAGCAGCACGCGGTGCACTTCGGCTTCGACGCGCAGCGCAATCCGGCGTCGCTGCCGCTCGCGCTCGGCGCGGGCGCCGTGACGCCGCTCGAACTCGCGAGCGCGTACAGCGTGTTCGCGAACGGCGGCACGCGGATGGAGCCGCGCCTGATCCTGTCGGTGAAGCAGCGTCACGGCGGCGCGATGTACGAGGCGACGGCGCCGTCGGGTGAGCGCGTCGTATCGGCGCGCAATGCGTTCGTGATGGACAGCATGCTGCGTGACGTCGTGAAGTCCGGCACCGCGCGCGGCGCGCTTGCGCTGCGCCGCGACGACGCGGCCGGCAAGACGGGCACGTCGAACGGGTCGAAGGATGTGTGGTTCGCCGGCTACTCGTCGGGCGTCGTCGCGGTCGCGTGGCTCGGCTACGACACGCCGCGCCCGATGGGGCGTGCGACCGGCGCGTCGCTGGCGCTGCCGGTCTGGCTCGACTACATGAAGACGGCCGTCGACGGGCGTACGCCGGTCGAGGCGACGCCGCCGCAGGATGTCGCGCTCGTCGACGGCGACTTCGTCTACGCCGAATACACGCGCGGCACGTGCACGGCCGACGTGCCGTCGTACATCCGCAGCCGCTTCGCGTGCGGCGGGGCGGCGGCAGCGGCGGTGGCTGGTGCGTCCGACGTGCGGGGCGACAACGGCAAGCCCGCCGAATCGACGCCTGCCGCGGTCGATGCGGCCGAGCGCGAACGCGTGCTCGACCTGTTCCGCACGGATGACTGACGCACGCCATGCATACGCTTTATCTGATTGCAATCGTCGCGGAAGCGATGTCGGGGGCGCTGATGGGCATGCGCCGCGGGATGGACCGCTTCGGGCTCGCGCTCGTCGGCGCGGTGACGGCGCTCGGCGGCGGCACCGTGCGCGACGTGCTGCTCGGCCACTATCCGCTCGGCTGGATCGCGCATCCCGAGTACCTGGTGATCACGCTCGTCGCGGCGACCGTCGCGTCATGGGCCGCACGGCATGTCACGCGAATGAAGACGCTGTTCGTCACCGTCGACGCGATCGGCCTCGCGGCGTTTACGATCATCGGCTGCGACGTCGGCGCGTCGACCGGCACCGCGCCGATCATCGTCGTGCTGGCCGGCGCGATCACGGGCGTCTGCGGCGGGATGCTGCGCGACCTGCTGTGCAACGAGATGCCGCTGATCCTGCGCGAGGAGCTGTATGCAAGCGTCGCGTTCGTCACGGGCGGGCTCTATGTCGGGATGCAGCATCTCGGCGTCGATGCGGGCTTCGCGACGGTCGTCGCGCTGGCGGCCGGCTTCTCGATGCGGATGCTCGCCGTGCGGCTCGGCTGGAAGATGCGCACGTTCGGCGCGGCGGATCTCGAGCATTGAGCAGAGGGGCTTGCCGTCCGCACAGCGCCGGACGAAGGCGATGCCGGCCTGGGCGTTCGAGTGAGTGCCCGGGCCGAACGGAACGTCAGTCGGCCTGCATCACCTGGAAGACGTTGCCTTCCGGATCAATGCCGTCGTACATCGTGTACGAGAACCCGTCGTAGCGCTTGAGATCGCGCACCGTCACGCCGCTGCCGGCCAGTCGATTGCGATGTGCGGCGATGTCCTGGCCGATCGAGAACACGAACTTCACGTGGCTGGTTTCCGCGCGCGCTTCCGTGTGAGCCGCCACCGCGTGGCGGAACGCCGGGCCGGCGAGATGCAGCGCGAGTTCGATGGCGCCTGCGCCGAGCACGACCCACTCGTGTTCGATTTCCTCGATGACGGGCAGATCGAAATGCCGTTGGTAGAACGTCTTCAGTGTTGCGACGTCCTGGACGTACAGGATGATGCGGGTCATCGGAAGCGGCACGTGGGTCTCCTTGAAGGGAATGCGCGAAGCGCGAATGATGCGTTGTAACAGTCGTTGCTATCGATCATGCGATGACATCGCGCGGCGCAATGCGCACGCCACACGCGCTACGCCGGCACCATCACCGGCGGCGCACCGTCGCCGGTTTCCACCATCTTCACCGCGAATCCGTAGCACCGCGCGATATGGGCCGGCGTCATCACGTCGCGCGGCGTGCCGTGCGCGACGATCGTGCCGTCGGCGAGCATCGCGATCGTATCCGCATGCCGCGCGGCGAGGTTCGGATCGTGCACGATCGCGAGCACGCCGAGCTGCCATTCGCGTGCAACCGCGCGCACGGTTTCGAGCAGGCGATGCTGATGCGACAGATCGAGTGCGGCGGTCGGCTCGTCGAGCAGCAGGTAGCGCGGGCCGCTTTCCATCGCATCGTCATCCGGCCACAGCTGCGCGAGCACGCGGGCGAACTGCACGCGCGCGAGTTCGCCGCCCGACAGCGTCGTGACGTCGCGGCCGACGAGCGCCTCGGCGCCCGCGCGTTCGAGCGCGCACCACGCGATGTCGCGATCGCGATGCGACGTCGCGCCGCTGCGCCGCGCATGCGGATAGCGGCCGAGCAGCACGATTTCGTCGACGCTGAACGGGAACGCCGGCTGCGCGGCCTGCGGCAGCACCGCGCGCAGGCACGCGAGCCGCGGTGCGTCGATGCGTGCGAGCGGTTCGCCGTTCAGCGTGATGTCGCCGGTCACGCGCACGCCGTTCGGCGCGACGCCGCCGGTGAGTTCGCCGGCGAAGGTCTTCAGCAGCGTGCTCTTGCCCGCGCCGTTGCGGCCGAGCAGTGCGGTCACGCGGCCGGGTTCGATCGACAGCGACAGGTCGCGCAGGATCGCGTTGTGTCGACGGGCGACGTCGAGGTGATGGGCGGTCAGCATGATCGTCGTGAAAGAAGGGTTAGCCGCCGAGCGCGCCGCGGCTCTTCCACAGCAACGCGAGAAAGAACGGTGCGCCGAGCAGCGCGGTCAGCACGCCGAGCGGAATTTCGGCGGGCGCGGCAACGGTGCGTGCGGCGAGATCGGCGGCGAGCGTCAGCAGCGCGCCGAGCAGCGCGGCGCCCGGCAGCACGACGCGCTGGTCGGGGCCGCACGCGAGCCGCACGCAATGCGGCGCGACGAGCCCGATGAAGCCGATGATGCCCGCGCACGACACCAGCGCGCCGACCGCGAGCGCGACCGCGACGAGCACGCGCCGCTTCAGCCGCTGCACGGGCACGCCGAGGTGCAGCGCCTCGGTTTCGCCGAGCTGCAACGCGTTTAGCGCGTCGCGTTCACGCGCGAGCAGCACGCAGCCGATCGCGACGCACGGCGCGACGGCCGCCAGCGCCGACCATTGCGCGCCGCCGAGGCTGCCGAGGCTCCAGAAGGTCAGCGAGCGCAATTGCGCGTCGTCGGCGACGAACGTGAGGAGCCCGATCGCCGCGCCGACCAGCGCGTTGATCGCGATGCCGGCGAGCAGCAGCAGCGGCAGCGCGAGCCGGCCGCGCGACGCGGCGAGCCGGTAGACGAGCGCGGCGACCGCGAGCGCGCCTGCAAACGCGGCGAGGGGCAACGCGGCCGCGCTCACGTGCGCGGCAACGAGTGCGGGGCCGAGCACGATCATCGTCGTCGCGCCGAGCGCGGCGCCGCTCGATACGCCGACGAGCCCCGGATCGGCGAGCGGGTTGCGGAACAGCGCCTGCATCGCGGCGCCGGTCGCGCCGAAGCCGCCGCCGACCAGCAACGCGAGCGCGACGCGCGGCGCGCGGATGTCGAACAGCACCGCGCGCGCCTGCTGCGCGGCCGCATCGCCGGTCAGCGCGGCCCAGGCTTCCGCGAGCGGAATGCGATAGGCGCCGACGCACAGCGCGACGACGGACATCGCGCACACGAGGCAGGCGAGTGCGGCCAGCGCGAACGGTGCAATGCGACGCGACGTGCCGATGCGTGCGGCGCCGGCGCTTGACGCGGGTGACGATGCGGGGAAAGGCGAGGCGTGAGCAGGCATCGGATGGATCCGGAATCAGGCGAGCGCATCCGACAGGCGTCGGTGCAGGGTCGTGACGGCGAGCGGCAGGCGCGGGCCGAAGCCGAGCAGGAACAGCGCGTCGAGCGCCACCACACGCTGCGCGCGGCCGGCCGGCGTCGCGCCGAAGCCGGGTGTCGCGAGCAACGCGGCGCGGCCGTCGACGGCCGCGAGCCCTTCGTCGGAGATCAGCACGATGTCGGGCGCGGCGGCGGCCAGCGCTTCGGTCGTCAGCGGCTTGTAGTGATCGAAGCCCTGCATCGCGTTGCGCGCGCCCGCGTAGCGGATCATCGCGTCGGCAGCCGTGCGCTGGCCGGCGACGAGCGCCTGGTTGCCGGTATGGTTCAGCACGAACAGCACGCGCGGCGGCTGCGCGCCGCCGGGCGCACGGGCGGCGACCGCGTCGCGCGCGGCCTGCCAGTCGCGGTCGAAACGTTGCAGCAGCGCGGTGCCCGCGTCACGCACGTCGAGCGCCTGTGCGACGCCGGTGATCTTCGCGCGCACCGATTCGACGTCGTGACGTTCATCGAACGTCGTGACGGCAACGCCGGCGTGCTTGACTTGCGCGATCGCGGTGGGCGGGCCGGCTTCGGCCGATGCGAGCACGAGATCGGGCCGCAGCGACAGCAGCCCCTCGGCCGACAGCGCGCGCTGGTAGCCGACCTTCGGCAGCCGCTTCGCGGCGTCGGGGTACGTGCAGGTCGTGTCGGCGCCGACGAGCCGGTAGCGCGGCGTTTCCGCGCCGCCGAGCGCGAACGCGGTCTCCGCGAGCGCACCGCCGATCACGACCACGCGTTTCGGCGCGGCCTGCGCACCCTGGGCGAGCACGCTGCCGGGCAGCGCGCCCGCGAGCGCGCCGGCCGCCGCGCTCGCCAGCACCGCGCGGCGGCGCGGATCGAACGGCCGCGCGCTCACCGCGCGCCTCCGCGTGCCGCGGCCGGCAGCGTCGCGACGAGCGCACGCCAGTCGTCGCGTTCGACCTTGCCCGGCTTGCGCTCGCCGAACAGCAGCGCGACGTGGTCGCCTTGCCGATCGAACAGCTCGAGCGACGTGACGATGCCGTCGCTCGTCGGCTTCTTCACGACCCACGCGGCGGCGATCAGGTCCTCACGCACATGCAGGTTGAAGCCCGGGTCGAGCACGTTGATCCACGCACCGACCTCGCGCACGTTCGCGACGGGGCCCGTATGGATCTGGATCATCCCCGCGTTGCCGACGAACACCATGATCGGCTGGCCGCTTTTCGCCGCGTGTTCGAGCACGTGGCGCAGCGCATGCGCGGTTTCGACCGGATACGCGTATTGCGGATCGGCGAGCCGCAGCGCCTGCATGCGGCTCACGCCGAAGCGTTGCGTGATGCCGAAGAACTGGTGCGTGTCGGTCATCGCATCCCAAGCGGCACGAAAGCCCGCGACGTCGATCTCGGTATCGGCGCGCTCGGGCGTTTTCGGCGCGGCGGGCGTGACCTCGAGGCCCGGCTCCTGCGACGGCGCACGCCAGCGCGCGACGAACGCGTCGTACGCCGCGTGGTCGCTGTGCGCGCGCAGGTAGACCTTGTGAATCGCATGACCCTGCGCGTCGAAGAACTGCAGGCTCTTCAGCGGGCCGTGCGCGGTCTCGTCGTGCACCGCGAACGCCGATACCCAGTGACGATAGAAGATGCGCAGGTCGATATCGCCGAGCGCGAGCCCGACGGGGCCGTCGTGGCTCATCTGCGCGTATTCGCCATCCTTTTCGTGGACGGCCGTGTCGTTGCGCGTGAGCGCCATCACGCGGCCGAGGCGCGGCATTTCCTCGAACATCGCCGGAAAGCGCGCGTCGAGCCGCACCACGTGCTCGCCGACGAACGCGGCGAGCGCCTCGCCTTCGCTGACGCCGAGCGCCTGCGCGACGTCGCGGTTGCGCAACTGGCGCTCGGTCTTGAGCTTGATGAACGCGTCGCGCAGTGCAGCGGCTGCGCGGGCCGGCGTGGCCGGTTGACCGGGAAGGGCGGATTGCATCATGTCGGACTCCTTCAAGTAACGGTTGGGGTGGCAGCGCGGGCGGCGCGCATCAGAAATCCACTTTCATGCTGACGGCGACCGTGCGACCGGACGACGTATACGCGTCGAGCACCTGCGAATCGGCGGCGATGCCGCGCACGTCCGACCAGTTCCAGTACTTGCGGTCGAACAGGTTGCGGATGCCGATCGTCGCGCTCACGTGCTTGTTGAAGCGATAACCGCCGCGCAGGTCGACGACGAACGATGACGGCGGCGAGAAGCACGCCTTGTTCGAGCAGTCGGACTTGTCGATGTCCTTGTCGCGTTTCGCGGCCTGGAACAGCAGGTCGGTCTGCACGTACCAGCGCTCGGTCGGCTCGTAGCGCACGCCGAACACGGCCGAGAACGGGTTGACGGTGTTCAGCGGCTGGCTGGCCGCGCCGTCGTTCTGCGTCGAGCCCTTCGTGAACGCCATCGCCGTCTTCAGCGTGATGCCGTTCGGCATCACCCATTCGGCGCGGCCTTCGAGGCCGTGAATGCGCGCGTCGGCGAAGTTCACGTACTGGAACACGAACGGATCGGTTGGCCGGCCGCTGCCGGCGATCGTCGTGCGCGAAATGAAGTTGCGGTAGCGGCCCGTGAAGGCGGCGGCGCTGTAGCGCACGACGCCGTAGCCGGTGCCGGCCTTGCCGCGCAGGCCGGCTTCGAAGGTATCGCTCGTCTCGGGCTTCAGGTTCGGATTGCCGATCGACGTGTAGCCGTACACCGGGTTCGAGAAGCTGCTGTTCACCTGATCGGGCGTCGGCGCGCGGAAGCCGTGTGCGTACTGCACGTACGGGATGACCGCGGGCGTGATCTCGTAGAGCACGGCGACGCGCGGCGACAGTTCGTTCGCGCTCGTCGATACGGCCTTGCCGGTGAACAGCGGATCGTTTGCGGTCGGGCTCAGCCGGTACGTGTCGAAGCGCAGGCCCGGCGTGACGAGCAGGCGGCCGTAGCCGATCTGGTCCTGCACGAACGCGCCGAACAGCGTGTAGTCGGTGTCGGGGAACGCCTTGTTCGGGAATGCCTCGCCGACGCCCGGCACCGTGCCGTCGCGCAGGTTCGTCACGCGCGACACGCTGCCGTCGACGCCGTAAAGCAGCTTGTGCGCGAACGGGCCGGTCGCGAAGCCGCTTTCGGCGAACGCGGAGCCGCCGAACGTGCGTTCCTTGTACTGGTTGTCGCGCGAACGCGAAGCCGCCCGGCCGCGCGTCTCGAACGCGTACTGGTCCTGCTTCGCGTCCTGGTAGTAGAACTGCACGTGCGCGGTCTGGAACCAGCGGAACGCCTCGTCGCTGAAATCGTAGTCGACGCTGAAGCGGTTGCGCTCGAGCCGGTCGTAGGTCGTGAGGCCGAGCGTGGTCGGCGGGCTGATCGCCGACAGCACGTCGGTGCTCACGCGGCGCTGCACCGTTTCGGCGGTGAATTTGATCGTGTCGCGCGTGGTCGGCGTCAGCACGAGCTTGCCGAGCAGCGATTCCGAATAGACGTCCTGCGGGTTCGACGTGGTGCGCAGCGTGCTTGCCGAGTTGTTGCTGCCGCGCGTGTCGACCTCGTGGCCGCGCCGGCCGTCGGCGATGATCATCCCCTGCACGCGATCGTTGCCGCCCGCGGCCGACACGGTCGCGCCGACGCTGCGGTCGGCGGAGTCGTAGCTCGGCCGGAACGAGAAGTAATAGGGCTTGTTGTAGATCGACAGCAGGTCGCGCGGGCCCTTCGTGATGAAGTTCACCGCGCCGGTCAGCCCATCGCTGCCGTACAGCGCCGACGCCGGCCCGCGCAGGATTTCGATGCGCTTGAGCGTGTCGAGATCGGCGTAGTCGCCGCGGCCCGCTTCGAGCGGCCCGAACGAAAACGCGTTCGGCAGGCGGATGCCGTCTTCCATCAGCAGCACGCGATTGCCTTCGAGGCCGCGGATGTTGATGCTCGAATCGCCGTCGCGGCCGCCGCCGAGCGCGGCGCTGCCGGGCCGGTACGCGGTGCGGCGTACCGTGACGCCCGGCTCGTAGCGCAGCGCGTCCTTGATGTTGGTGGCCTGCTGTTCTTCCAGATCGTCGTCGGTGATTACCGACACGGACGCCGCCGTGCGGCTCGCGGCCGTGGCGGTGCGGTTGGCCGTGACGGTGACGGGATCGAGCAGCGCCGCGTCGCCGCGCGTGGACGCGGCGACGAGGAGGGCGGCAGGCGGGTTGGCGCCTTGCGGCGTCGAATCGGCGTGAGCAGTGGCGGCGGACAGGCCGAACGCGCCGAACAGCGCGGCACAGATCGGCCGCCGCGCCAGCGTATAGCAATGCACAGGTGGTCTCCCATTGATGATGACAAGCCCGAAGGCTGGCTGGGTGACGCGTTCACCTGGCTGGCCCGCCCGCGCACGGAAGGCGGCGAGCGGCGAATTGAAAGGCAACTGATAACTTTACCAGTGTAAATGAGAATTATTATCAATACAAGAACGGAAAGCGGCTCGTGCGGGTGAGCGCTTACCTGCGCGGCTCGGGCGAGCCGGGGCGGGAAATTCGGGAAAGCGCGGGCGTGGCTAGGCCAGCGCTTCGATGCGGATCAGCAGGTTGCGCGCATGCGTGATGAACGCGTCATGCGTCGCGCGATCGCCGTGGCCTTCGAGGCCGGCCTGCTCGGCGAACGCGATCTGTTCGGTGTAGAGGTCGACGAGCGCTCGGCGCGTGTCAGGGGGAAGCGCGCGGATCATCGACACGATCAGCAGTTCCTGCGCGCGAAGCGTGCCGGACAGCGTCTGGACGTTCATGCTGGCCTCCATCGGACGATGCGGCGGCGAGCCGCTCTTTCCATACTAGGCGCTCGGCGGACGCAGCGCAGGCGCGGTGTGGGCGACGGGGAGGCGGAATGCGATTCGACGGCGCAATCGACGCTGCCGTCGCGCGGCGCGAAACGCGCCACGCGTGGCCGGCGCACCGCGAATCGAAGCGTGCAGGGAAGCGAACGGAATCAGCCGACGGCTTTCGCGGCCTGCGCATCGCGCACGACCTGCGCGACGCGTTCGACGAACTCGACGTCGACGCTCGACAGCGCTTCGCGCTTGCCGTCGGGCATCTCGACCATCAGGCGATACGTGACGTCCTGCGTGGCCCACGCAAGGTAGCCGACGACGACGAGCATCACGCCGACGACGAGCGCGGCGCTCGATCCGGCGATGCCGCCTGCGACGGCGACGGCCGCGCCGATCAGCGAGATCAGCGACGGCACGAGGCGGTTCTTCGGAATCTTGACGACGTCGACCTGGCGGATGTCACGGAGTGCGAATACCTGCCCGGCGGCCGACAGGCCGTTGCGCGTGATCATCACGCCCCGTTCGTTGAATGCGTTTTCCATCGTGTGTTGCGTGGACGAAAACGCGCAGCGTAGCAGGTTTCGTTGCGGCATCAAACGAGACCGACTGCCGCACGATGCGTGCGGCGCGGGTGACACCAGGGAAGCGGATGAAGCGGGAAGGCGCTCAGAACTGCAGGCGGCCGTCGCCGTAAAGCCTGCCCGGCACGTGCGAGGCGACGACCTCGGCGATTTCTTCGTCGGTCGATTCGGCCGGCACGATCTGGCGCCGCGCGGGCGCGTCGAGGTGCATCGTCCATTCGACGAGGCGATACGGCCGGCCCCACGGGCGCTGCATTTCGACCGATACGCGGCAGCTCTGGACCGGCATCGAGTGTTGGCACGTCAGAATCGCGTGCAGATGGCTGAAAACGGTATCTTCGATCATCATGGCCTCCGATCCTGTCTTGTCTTGTGGGCAATCGATGGCGGCGCCGTCGGCGGTTCAAAAAAAAAGCCGCCGATGTTCAGGCGGCCAACAGGGGGGGTGAGAGCATCCTCTCAGCCCAGAATTAAGCGAAACTTAAAAGCCCATAAAAAAGCGCCCCGCGTGGAGCGGGGCGCTTCTTGCCGTCGTGATCCGCGAGTTAAGCGGATGCTTTAGAACTTGTGACGGATACCGATACGTGCGGCGATCTGGTTCTTCGAACCCGTGCCCGACGTATTGAAGTAGCTCGTGCTCGAGCCGATCTGCGCTTGCACGCCCTTGCCCGACGCTTGTTGGTACACGACCAGGCCGTACACGTCCGTACGCTTGCTGAGTGCGTAGTCGGCGATACCGTTGACCTGGTTCCAGTGCCACGAGTTGCCGCTCTGCGTCGCGTTCGTGTACGTGTAGCCGAGGCCACCCGACAGCGCCGGCGTGAACGCGTACTTCGCGCCTGCTTCATACGCGTTGTAGAACGTGCCGCCCGCGCCCGACACGGTCGAGAACTGCGTACGCGTCCACAGCAGCCATGCCGTTGCCGGGCCCCAGACGTAACGGCCACCGACGCCGTACGTGCGCAGGTCGCGGACGTTGCCCGTTGCGATATTCGCGATCGTCGTCGAGAAAGCCGGCGTCGACTGGCTCGGGAAGCGGATGTCCGTGTACGCCGCGCCGACCGAGACCGGGCCGTTCGCGTAGTTCAGGCCGAAGCTGTATGCGCGCGACGAGCCTGCCGTCGTCGTCGTGCCCGTCGTCGTCGCCGGTGCGCCTGCGAAGTCCGTCGAGTTCGAGAAGCCGTACAACGCGCCGAACGTGAAGCCCGAGTAGTTTGCGCTCTGGAACTTCACGGCGTTGTTGATGCGGCTCGACGTGAGCTGGTCGAGGTCGTTCACGTGGTACGCGTAGTTACCCGCGACCGTGTTGCCGCCCGTCGAGTAGTTCGAGCCGAGGATGTCCGTCGAGAACGAGTACTGGCGGCCGAACGTGACCGTGCCGTATTGCGACTGGCTCAGGCCGACGTAAGCCTGGCGGCCGAAGATCGCGCCGCCCTGGCCGAGCGTGCCGTTACCGCTGTTGAAGCCGTTTTCGAGCACGAAGATCGCCTTCAGGCCGCCACCGAGGTCTTCGGTGCCGCGCAGGCCCCAACGGCTGCCCTGGGCAACGCCGTCGTCGTACTTGAACAGCTTGCCCGTACCGCCGTTGGCGGTCTTGCTGTGGTTCACGTAGCTGATACCGGCATCGATGACGCCGTACAGGGTCACGCTGCTTTGTGCGTGTGCGGTGCCGGCCGTTGCTGCCAGAACGGCGATGGTCAACAGTTTCTTGTTCAAAGGATTCTCCGAGCGAATAAATGGCGTGTCCAGTTGCGGTTCCGGCGCTCTCTATGGGCGCTTTCACGGACCGGCGGCAACTTTATCGAGGGGCCACGTAATGAATATGACAGCGACTGTCATATGAAGAATGTGTGGCGTCGATGCGACACCGAATTCTGCCCGGTTGTATAGTCGGTGGTTATACCGATTCAGACTGAGATTCGTCCGAAATCAGGAATATGTACATGAAATAAGCTTGGTTGGCGGCGTTCCGGCCCCATGCCACGATCCGTGTTCCAACAAACGACACGGGACAAGAGGTCACCATGCGACGTTCATTCCTGACCGGCCTCGGCGCACTCGCCGCCGCGCTGGCATTCGCGGCGCCCGGCGCGCACGCCGACCCGCAAACGCTCAAGATCGGCACGATGAGCGGCCCCGACGCACAGATCTGGACCGAGGTGACGAAGGTCGCCGCGCGCGAAGGCCTCGCGATCAAGGTCATCGAATTCAACGACTACGTGCAGCCGAACGCCGCGCTCGATGCCGGCGATCTCGATGCGAACGGCTTCCAGCACCAGCCGTTCCTCGACAGCCAGATCAAGCAGCGCGGCTACAAGATCGTCAACGTCGGGCTCACGTACACGGCGCCGATGGGTTTCTACTCGAAGAAGATCAAGTCGCTGAAGGACTTGCCGGTGGGCGCGAAGGTCGGGATCCAGAACGATCCGTCGAACGGCAACCGCGCGCTGTTGCTGCTGCAGAAGTACGGGGTGATCAAGCTGAAGCCGGGCGTCGGCGCGAACGGCGTGAACGCGACGCCGCTCGACATCGCCGAGAACCCGAAGAAGATCAAGATCGTCGAGCTCGATTCCGCGCAGCTGCCGCGCGCGCTGCCCGACGTCGATGCCGCGTCGATCAACACCGACTACGCGGTGAAGGCCGGGCTTACGCCGGTGAAGGATGCGATCGCGATCGAGGATCTGCGCGGGCCGTACGCGAACCTGATCGCGGTGCGCGCACAGGACAAGGACAAGCCGTGGGTGAAGAAACTCGTCGCGGCCTATGAATCGGACGACGTGCGCAAGTTCATCGACCAGAAGTTCGGCGGCGCGATCATCCCGGCGTTCTGAACGTTTTCAGGTACCGGATGGCCGAAGATCGACGATCCGGAAAGCCAATCGCCCGCGCAAGCGGGCGATTTCGTTGGTGCGGGCGGGTATGCGCGATACGTGCGCGCCGTGCTCCGGCGCGCACACCGGCCGCTCAGGCCGACAGCAGCGAACCCGTGCGGATCGCGGTCGCGCCGGCAATGCGCGCGACTTCCATGCCGGCCGTCGCGAAGCGTACGATCTGGCGCGCGTACAGCACGCCCGACACGCTGCTCTTCAGCGTGACGACGCGATCGGTCAGCGGATCGACGATGTCGGCCACGGCCTGCCCGGCCTCGATCATCACGCCGACCGGCGTGCGGAACACGATCACGCCCGACACCGGCGCGACGAGCGGATCGGTGCCCGCGAGCGGCGTGGCCGGATGCGCGAGCGGCGGCAGCGGCGCCGGCGTGCCGTCGACGACCCCACGCTCGGTCAGGTATTCGACGATCGCCTGTGCGTCCTTTTCGGCAAACTCGTACGACACGTCGCGCTCGCTGCGCAGCTCGATCGTGACGGAAATCGCGCCGTTCGGGATCGGGAAGCGGTCGCCGAAGCGGCTGCGCAGATCCGACCAGCAGAAGCTGTGGATCTCGTCGAACGGGTTGCCGACCGAATTCAGCGCGAGCAGCGACGCCTGCGCGTCGAGGTAGCGCGACAGCGGCTCGACGTCCGGCCACAGATCGGGATTCGTGTAGAGGTGCATCACCGCATCGCTGTCGCAGTGCAGGTCGAGCACGATATCGGCGTCGAACGACAGCTTCTGCAGCGCGAGGCGCTGCGAGTCGAGCTCGGTGCGCGGCTTTTGCTCGTCGAGCGCTTCGCGCATCGCGGCGCGCACGGCGACGAGGTTGTGCTGCGCGTCGTTCGTGAGGCGGTGTTCGACGCGCGGCAGCACGAGCGCCGCGAGATCGTAGAAATTGCGGTTGAAGTTTTGCATCGAGCCGAGCTCGAAGCGGCCGAGGTGATCGCCGAACACGTGTTGCGACAGGCCGATCGGGTTCGGCACCGGCACGATGACGACTTCGCCGCGCAGCTTGCCGGCCGTCTCGAGCGCGGCGATCTTGCGGCGCAGCAGCGTGGCGACCAGCATGCCGGGCAGTTCGTCCGCGTGCAGCGACGACTGGATATAGACCTTCTTGCCGCCGCGCGGGCCGTAGTGAAAGCTCGTGATCTGGCGTTCGGTACCGACGGCGGGGGAAATCAGCGGATGGGTCTGCGTTTGCATGATGGGGGAGTGCGGCGCAGCCGCGAATGATCCGGTGTGCGTGGAAGATCGATTGTACGTTGCCTTCCTCGCCGCCATCAAACCGGCGCCAGAACACGCCGTTTCCCTTTGAGAATCATCAGGTTGGGGCGGAAAAAATAACGCTGCCGGCGCCGCGGGCGAAAAAAAACGGGCTCCTTGCGGAGCCCGTTCGTGCCGAGGCGAAGCGTGTGCTTGCCGGGCGGATTACTTGCCGTAGACGTCGAAATCGAAGTACTTCTTCGCGATCTTGTCGTACGTGCCGTCCTTGCGCATGCCGGCGATCGCCCCGTCGATCTTCGCCTTCAGGTCGGTGTCTTCCTTGCGCAGGCCGATGCCGGCGCCGTTGCCGAGCGTCTTCGGATCGTCGATGTCCTTGCCGGCGAAATCGAAGTTCGCGCCGCGCGGGGTCTTCAGGAAGCCGATTTCAGCTTGCACCGCGTCCTGCAGCGCGCCGTCCAGACGGCCCGAGATCAGGTCGGCGTAGACCTGGTCCTGGTTCTGGTAAGGCACGACGTTCACGCCCTTCGACGCCCAGTACGTCTTCGCATAGGTTTCCTGGATCGTGCCCTGCTCGACGCCGACCGACTTGCCCTTCAGCGATTCGGCCGTCGGCTGCAGGTTCGCGCCCTTCTTCGTGACGAGGCGCGTCGGCGTGTTGAACAGCTTCGCCGAGAAGGCGATCTGTTCCTCACGCGCCGGCGTCATCGACATCGACGACAGCACGCCGTCGAACTTGCGAGCCTTCAGCGCGGGGATCATCCCGTCGAAGTCGTTTTCGATCCACACGCACTTCGCGTTCATGCGGCGGCAGATTTCGTTGCCGAGATCGACGTCGAAACCCACAACCTTGCCGTCGGCGCCTTTCGATTCGAAAGGCGGGTAGCTTGCGTCGACGCCGAACCGCACGGTCGTCCAGTCCTTCGCATACGCGGTGCCTGCCGATACGGCGAGCAGGGCTACGGTCACAGCCGCAAGAATCTTTTTCACTCGGTGACTCCTCGTTTTGTTCGATGGGTGCGCGGTTGTGCCGCGCCGTAAGCCTTCGGCCCGGCGCGGCTTCGCGTCGGACAGTCCGTTTCGCCCGCCCGATGGGGGCGCGCGACGTGCGGAAGATTATCAAGACAAAATACCGGCGGGGCGCCTAGGACAAGCCCCGATACCGGGCCCGGCGGCGGCGCATGAGGGGCGACGCCGTTTCAGACACAGGAACGATTCAGCCGAGCGTTTCGTTGACCGCGCGCTGCAGGCACGTGACGAATTGCGTGACGGCGGGCGTGGGCAGCAGGTCGCGCCGCGCGATGATCGACAGGTCGAAGCGCGGCATGGTTTCGTCGAGTTCGGCCGTGCGGATGCCCAGCGGCGCGACCATCGCGGCGAGCGGGCGCGTGAAGCAGCCGATCACGTCCGAGCGCGCGACGAGCCCCAACGTCACCGCGAACGACATCGGCGAGCGCAGCAAACGTTTGGGCAGCGGCAGCCTGTGCGCCTCGAACATCCCGACCATCACACTGTGCGGAAACTGCTCGGCGCCCACGGTGACGATCCACTCGGCATCGAGCAATTCCTCTAACCGGCGCGCATGCGCAAGCGGGTGGCCTTCGCGCATCACGACGGTGAATTCGGTCGACAGCAGCGGCAATTGCGTGAAATCGCGGTCGAGCGCGGGCACGTGGTGCATCGCAGCGATGTCGAGCGTGCCGTTGCGCAACTGCGCGAGCGCGTCGGGCACCGTCACTTCCTCGAGATGCAGGCTCACGTTCGGCATCGACTGGCGGAACGCCGTCACCGTGTGCGGCAGCGCGGTGAGCGCGATCGACGGCATCGTGCCGACCGCCACGCGCCCCGACATCTCGCCTTTCACCTGCTCGACGGCCTCGACCGTGCGGCGGATATCGCCGAGCAGTTGCTCGGCGCGCGGCAGCAGCGCATGGCCGCACGCGGTCAGCTCGACGCCGCGCACGCTGCGCGCGAGCAGTTCCGCGTTGAGCGCCGTTTCGAGCTCACGGATCGTATGCGTGACCGCGGGCTGCGTGACGCCGAGTTCGCGCGCGGCGGCGCGCAGGCTCTTGTGATGCGCGGCGGAGACGAACGCCTGGAGCTGCGCGAGGTTCAGGGGGTTGCGGATGCGGGTCATCGATCGGGTCCGGTTGGCGCGATGCTGTGGCGGGCGATGGGTTGAAGCGGAATTTGATGGCAATCCTGACGGTTGCGTGCGCATGGGTTTTCGGCGCCGTGGCTCGGGCAGGCGACAGGTGCGGTCGAGGCCGCGACGGCGTTCGTCGCCGGGCGGGTCGTGATCAAGCCGTGTTGATGCGGATAGCCTGCACGTGCCGCAATCGCGGGTGCGGCGAGGCCCTACGCCAGCGCCATTTCGACAGCCGTCAGCGTGCGGCGCCGAATCCAGCCGCTCGCCATCCGGATCGCGAGCCAGTACGGCATGAACAGCAGCCGCGTGCGGGCGGTCGGGCAATGCACGAAGGTTTCGGTGCGCAGCAGGTGCGCACCCGACGCGAGCCCGACGACTTCGAAGCGGAGCACCAGCTTCGCATCGCGCGGATCGTCGTGCCGCACGAACGCCGCCGCGTCGGCGATCTTCAGCACGCCGAGGTCCGGGCGCCAGAAGCGGCCGACGAGGCCGAGCGACAGCGACGTTTCGTCGCGATGCAGCGGCGTGAACGCATGGAGGCCGAAGCGTTCGCGTTCCACGCGTGTGGCGCCGGAGCGCAGCGACGCGGCAACGGCTGCCGGGAATTCGCGGACGTTGAGCAGCGCGTCGACGATCGGATCCGTGCGCATGTCGAGCGTGGCGACCGTGTCGATGATGCGCGCCGGCGCCGCATCGATCGGCTTCGATTCGTGCACTTCGTGGAAGCCGAACGACGGGATGAACGGCGGCTTGCGCGCCGACGTCCGGGTGCTCGATTCGGAGACGATGCCGAGCGCGTTCATGGGGGCTCCCGAAGGCAAAGCCCGATCGTAGCACCGGGGGCGGATTCGCGCCGCACCGTTTCCGCGATGCGCGCCGCACTGCGCCCCATCAACAAAAAAAGCCTGGAAACTTGCATTCCCAGGCTCGGAGACCATCAACGATGATGGTGGAGGAGACGATGTCGTCCCGATGCGCGCCGTCCTTCTGCCGGCGACGTCGCGCACGATTCGCTGATCAGATCGCCCAGCCGCCGAGATAGAACGTGACGAGCACGGCCGCGATGAGCACGGTGCCGACATTGAGCTTGCGGAATTCGCCGCTGGCGATGCGGCCGATCACGAGCGTCGAGAAGCCGAGCATGATGCCCGTCACGATGTTCGCGGTCAGCACGATGAACACCGCGCACACGAGGCCCGACATCGCGTCGACCATGTCGTCCATGTGCAGCTTGCTGACGCTGCCGAGCATCAGCAGGCCGACGTACATCAGCGCCGGTGCGGTGGCGTACGACGGCACGAGGCCCGCGAGCGGCGAGAAGAACATCACGACCAGGAACAGCAGGCCGACCACGGCGGCCGCGAGGCCCGTCTTCGCGCCGGCGGCCACGCCGACGCTCGACTCGATGTAGGCTGCCGCCGGCGCACCGCCGAGGAAGCCGGAGAAGATCGAGCTGAGCGAATCGGCGGTCAGCGCCCGGCCGCCGTTGATGATGCGGCCGTTCTCGTCGAGCTGGCCGGCTTGGCCCGCGACCGCGCGGATCGTGCCGGTCGCGTCGAACACGGCGGTCATCACCAGCGCCAGCACGCTCGGCAGCACGGCCATCGACAGCGCGCCCTTGATGTCCATCGCGCCGATCAGCGACGCATGGCCGGGTGCGCTCAGCGACGGCAGTGCGAAGATGCCGTGGTATTTCACGCTCGGATCGAAGATCAGGCCGAAGATCGAGATCGCGATCACGACGAGCAGGATGCCGCCCGGCACGCGACGCTTCTCGAGGCCGAAGATCGCGGCGAGGCCGACGATCGACATGATGACCGGGAACGCGGTGATCTGGCCGAGCGAGACCGGCAGGCCGGCACCCGGGTTCTTGATCACGAGGCCCACGTCGTTCGAGGCGATCAGCAGCAGGAACAGGCCGATACCGATCCCGGTGCCGTGCGCGACGCCCGCGGGCAGGTTGCGCAGGATCCACGAACGCACGCCGGTGACCGAGATGCCGGTAAACACGAGGCCCATCAGGAACACGGCGCCGAGCGCGACCGTCGGCGACAGCCCCTTGCCGAGCACGAGGCCGAACGCGGTGAACGCGGTCAGCGAGATCGCGCAGCCGATCGCGATCGGCAGCTTCGCCCACAGGCCCATCAGCAGCGAACCGAACGCGGTCGTGAGGCAGACCGCGACGAACACGGCGCTCGTGTCGAAGCCGGCCTTGCCGAACATGCCGGGCACGACGAACACGGAATAGACCATCGCGAGGAAGGTCGTGACGCCGGCAATGATCTCGCGGCGCTGCGTGCTGCCGCGCGACGAAATGTCGAAGTACCGGTCGATGACTCCCTTGGTGCCAAAGTCAGTTTCTTCCGCGCCGACGCCGACCGTCGGCTGCACCGGGGTATCACTCATGAGCTTGCTCCTTTATCAGCATGCTGAAACGGCCCGTAGCGAACCGTCGTCAGGGTGTCTCGTATCTAGTTGGGATTGTCGGCAACGTCGTGGGGACGAATGACGCGTGATCCGTGTCGTTACGTGCGAATCGAAACGATCGCGTGGGTGTC
Organism: Burkholderia sp. HI4860; assembly: GCF_002223045.2. Classification (NCBI taxonomy): domain Bacteria; kingdom Pseudomonadati; phylum Pseudomonadota; class Betaproteobacteria; order Burkholderiales; family Burkholderiaceae; genus Burkholderia; species Burkholderia sp. HI4860. Next base: position 1,156,550 of record NZ_NKFO02000001.1, read on the forward strand.
GCGTCGTGCGACGCGTGGTGGTGTCGACCCCGTCACGTGTGCTTTGCCGTAGCGAAGGTTAGGCGAACCGCCCATCACGTCCCATTGGGGGAAGAGCATGCAGCGCATGTCTCAGCGCTTATATCGGCGTGCAACGGGGCTCCGTCGCGTCGACACACGTGTATACGCCTAGTTCGAATCCGTTAAGGCGATTATTTGAATGCAGGGTCGACGGGCAAAGGGGAAGCGGGGGATGCATCGAAAATTACAAATATCTTTCATGGTGGCCGGGCAGGCCGGCGGAAGCAGGGGCTGGTGACGGGATCCGCCGCCGCGCGCAACCTGCATTCGGACGATGGCGCTGTCGCGCCGAGGCGATTTTCGTCGTCGCCCCGGCCTCAATTGTGCGCGAGATGGTCGAGATAGGCGCGGAACATGTCGGCCATCGCGTTCGAATACGCGTCGATTTCATCGGGCGAGCGCTCGCTTTCCGAAAACGCCTTGCCGGCCGCGGTGAGCGTGGTGACGATCAGGTCGCAGGCCAGTTCGCGCGTGGCGTCCGGTGCATCGGGCAGCGCCTCGCGCATGAACGCCTGGAAGATGCGGTTGCCGGCCGCCTTCGCTTCGTGCGCCTCCGGTGCGTTGCGATAGAGCGGCGCGGCGTCGTCGAGTGCGATGCGCATCCGCGCCTCGTCGCATTCCGAACGGATGAATGCGTGAACGGCCGTGCGCAGCCGCTCGGGCGGCGTGCGGTTCACGTCCTCCAGCATCCCGCGCAGCATCTCGGCCGTCTGCCGCCACTCGTCATGCTGCAGCCGGAACAGCACGGCCGCCTTGTTCGGGAAGTACTGATACAGCGAGCCGACGCTCACGCCGGCGCGCTCGGCGACGCGCGCCATCGTGAAGCGCTGCGCGCCTTCGGTCGCCAAAACCTGAACAGCGGCCTGGAGGACGGCCTCGACGAGCTGGGTCGAGCGAGCCTGCCGAGGCTGTTTGCGCGTGGCAATCCGGGCGTTCGAGCGGTCGGTCATGCGTGGCTGGCCAATGCGAATAGTAAAACCTGAATAGTTCGTCATATTCTAGCCAGGTGCACCGACGCACTCAACCTGAACCCGGAGAGTCGCATGACCACCCTGACGCTCGACCCGCTGGCCTCGCTGCTGGCACGCCTGTTCGACGAAGCCGACGCCTCGTCGCCCACGACGAGCCCGGACTTCGCCAGCCTGTCGCGCGACGAGCAGGCGCGGCTGATGCGCAGCAAGACCGACTACACCGATTTGTATGCGCGCCTGAAGGACTATCCGCTCGCGGTGTCGCGCGAGACCGGCACGCTGCTGTACATGCTTGCGCGCAGCGGCGGCGCGAGGGCTATCGTCGAATTCGGCACGTCGTTCGGCATTTCGACGCTGCACCTCGCGGCCGCGCTGCGCGACAACGGCGGCGGCCGGTTGATCACCAGCGAATTCGAGCCGTCGAAGGTCGTGCGCGCGCGGGCGAACCTGGCGGCGGCCGGGCTGGCCGATCTCGTGGAGATTCGCGAGGGCGATGCGCTGCGCACGCTGGCCGCCGATCTGCCGGATTCGGTCGACCTGCTGCTGCTCGACGGTGCGAAGGCGTTGTATCCCGAGGTGCTTGCTCTCGTCGAGCAGCGGTTGCGGCCCGGCGCGTTCGTCGTTGCCGACAATGCCGATTTCAGCCCCGACTATCTCGCTTACGTGCGCGCGCCGGAGAACGGTTATTTGTCGGTGCCGTTCGGTGGCGATGTCGAGTTGTCGATGCGGATCGGCTGAGCTTCACGGACCCTGCACGACGGCAGGTATCCGTGCATCAAGAATAGGATGACTGATCAATGTGATGCGAGAGAACGCCGCCGTCGCGACGGCACCTGTCGCTTCGGGCGCCGTCGCGCGTTACTTCAGGAACACGTAGCGTGCGAAATACGGAAAGCGGCCGACCGCATGCTCGGTCGAACACGCTGCATCCGGCGGCATGCCGCCCGCGGTATCGAGCCGCTGCACGAAGCGCACGCCGGCGAGCGTGCCGGCCGTGGCCTTCGCGTCCGTTGCGGCCGGCGTCGCGGCGAGCAGGAGTTGCGGAATGCTGCTGGCGCGCGCGCTCGGCGCTTCCGCGAGTTTCTTGCCGGTGATGCGGCTGCCGTCGAGCGCCTCCCATGACGGCCCCGTGCCGTGACGGACGACGAGCGTGCCGCTCGCGTCGAACAGCATCGCTTCCGGGTGCTGGAACACCCACGCGAGCTTGTGTCCGGCATCGTAGTCGCACGTGTAGACCTGTAGACCAGCCGCGGTCGTCGACAGCACGGGCGTGGCCGGCTGGGGCGGCGCGAGGCCGGCGGCGTCGTCGGCGCGGGCGGACGGCGCGCAGAAGGCGAGTGCAACGCAGGCCGCGGCGGCCGGCAGCATGGGGCGTTTCGGGAAGCGGCTTCGCATGGCGAGGCATCCTTTCGGGGCGGGTGACGGGTATTCGTCGACGAACCCGTCAACGCTAGACGCTAATTGCACCGGCTGCAATGCGCAAATGGCAATCGTGCCGATAGCCGTTGCGATTGCGCGTGGCCCGGGATGCGCGACCGTGGGTTGACGCGGCCGCGCCTGCCCGATTCAACCTCAAACCGGGCCAGCCGGCGTCGGTGCCTGCGCGGCCGCGAACGGCAGGATCGCGGCGAGCGCGAGCCGGCCAAGCGTTGCTTTCATGTGTGGCCCCAGCGGATGGGTCAGGCCGCGGCCTGGGCCAGCGTCGGATAGTCGGTCAGCCCGCGCTCGCCGCCGCCGAACAGCGTGTGGCGGTCGTGCGGTGTGAGCGCGGCACCCGTGCGCAGCCGCTCGGGCAGGTCGGGGTTCGCGACGAACGGGCGGCCGAACGCGACGAGGTCGGCCCAGCCGGCGGCGATCGCTTCGCGTGCGCGCTCGGCGGTGTACGCGCCGGCATAGATCAGCACGCCCGGGAATGCGGCGCGCAGTTGCCGCTTGAATTCGACCGGCATCAACGGTGCGTCGTCCCAGTCGGCTTCCGCGATGTGCAGGTAGCCGACGCCGAGTTCGCCGAGCAGCTTTGCAGCGGCGAGGTAGGTCGTTTCCGGATCGTCGTCGACGCAGCCGTTCAGCGTCGTCAGCGGCGCGAGGCGGATGCCGACGCGCGACGCGTCGCCCGTGCCTTCGATCAGCGCCTGCGTGACTTCGCGCAGGAAGCGCAGCCGGTTTTCGAGCGAACCGCCGTACGCGTCGGTGCGCGTGTTGGCATTCGAGTCGATGAACTGGTTCACGAGATAGCCGTTCGCGCCGTGCAGCTCGACACCGTCGAAGCCGGCCTCGATCGCGTGGCGCGCGGCGGCGCGGTATTGATCGACGATCTCGCGGATCTCGTCGATCGTCAGCGCGCGCGGCTCGGACGCCTGCACGAAACCCGGCGTGCTGCCGTCCTCACCCGCGATGAACACGTTCACGCCTTTCGCCTGAAGCGGCGACGACGACACCGGCTGCCGGCCACCGAGCAGGCTCGTGTGGCTCAGCCGGCCGACGTGCCACAGCTGCGCGAAGATCCGGCCGTGCGCGGCATGCACGGCGTCCGTCACTTTGCGCCAGCCGGCGACTTGCGACGGCGTGTGAATGCCGGGCGTCCATGCGTAGCCCTTGCCGAGCGGCGCGATATAGGTGCCTTCGCTGACGATCAGGCCCGCGCTCGCGCGCTGCGCGTAATACGCGGCCATCAGTTCGTTGGCTTCGTCGCCGGGCTGGCTCGCGCGCGAGCGCGTCATCGGCGGCATCACGATGCGGTTCGGCAGCGTCAGCGCGCCGAGTCGCAGCGGTTGGAAAAGCGGGTCCTGGGTCATGGTGCTGATGTCCTGTGGGTGCCGCGGCCTTCGGGCCGCGGTGAATCGAATGTGAGTGGCGGGTGGCGTGTTCAGTCCCACGTCGGCGCGAGGCCGGCCGGGTCGACTTCGCGGCCGTTGCGTTCGAGCGCGGCGATTTGCGCCATGTCTTCGTCGGTCAGGCGCAGCGTCTGCGCGAGCAGGTTGCTCGCGAGGTTCTCGCGTTTCGTCGACGACGGGATCACCGAGTAGCCGAGCTGCAACGCCCACGCGAGCGCGACCTGGGCGGGCGTCGCGTCGTGACGCTGCGCGATCGCGCCGATCACCGGATCGCCGAGCACCTTGCCGTACGCGAGCGTCATGTACGACGTCACGTGGATGCCTTCGGCGTTCAGGAATTCGACGAGCTTGCGGTTCTGCAGGTACGGGCTCAGCTCGATCTGGTTCGTCGCGATCGCGTCCTTGCCGACGGCCGCGATCGCTTCCTTCGTCAGGGCGATGTTGAAGTTCGAGATGCCGATCCGGCGCGTGAGGCCCTGCGCCTTCGCATCGGCGAGCGCGGCCATGAACGTGTCGAGCGCGACGCCGTTGTCGGGGGCCGGCCAGTGGATCAGCGTCAGGTCGACATGGTCGGTGCGCAGCTTGCGCAGGCTTTCCTCGAGGCTAGGCACGAGCTTGTCCGGCGCGTAGTTGTCGACCCAGATCTTGGTCGTGAGGAACAGGTCGTCGCGGTGCACGCCCGACGCGGCGATCGCTTCGCCGACTTCGGCTTCATTGCCGTAGATCTGCGCGGTGTCGATCGCGCGGTAGCCGACTTCGAGGCCGTTGCGCACCGAGTCGATGACCGTCTGGCCTTGCAGGCGGAACGTACCGAGGCCGAAGGCGGGAATCTTGCTCATCAGGTGCTCCTGGGAAAGTGGAACGGGTTTGCCATGGAAGTCATTCTGGCGTGTTGGATTGGTGAGATAAACGCCGTTGCCGGTCAAAAATATTTGATCTGAAATCAAGTATCGGGAGTGGATTCCGCCGGTGTCATGCAGCGCGCGTCCGTGCGTTTTCATTCGCGTGGAACACCGGCAGCACCTCTGCCGCGATCTCGGCCATCGTCTCGTCGAGCGGACGCTGGTTGCGGCGGAAATGCAGGCCGATGTGCTGCACGCCCGCGTCGCGCATGGCCGCCAGCTCCCCGATGAGCGCGAGACGCCCCGCGCGGGCGCCGAAGCGGTGACGCTGCAGCGGCGCGTGCGGGTCGTCCGCGAGGTCGAGGTGGATGAAGCTCACGTACGGCTTGTCGCCGGCCACCGCGCGCCAGTTCGCGGCGCGCTGCCGGTGGTCGTCCGGCGTGCCGGGATACGCGAGGCAGCCGTCCATGTGTTCGCCGATCCACGCGGGCGTTTGCTGCGCGAGACCCGCGACGAGCAGCGGCAGCGGCGCACGGGCGGCGGGCAGCACGTCGAGGCCGGGCGGCAGGTGCCCGCGCGCGCCGTCGCGCAGCAGCGCGATCTGGTCGCGGAAATTCGCGCCGCGTGATGCGAAGTCGCGGCCGAACAGCGGATATTCGACCGGCCGGTCGCCGCTGGCGACGCCGAGCAGCAGGCGGCCGCCGCTCAGTTCCTGGATCGACGCGGCCGATTTCAGCGTGAGCAGCGGCTCGCGCAGCGGCAGCACGACGGCCGCCGTGCCGAGCAGGATGTCGTTCGTGATGCCGGCGAGGTAGCCGAGATACGAGAAGGTTTCGAACACCTGCGCGGCGTCGCCGAACGCGGGGTCGTACACCGGCACGTCGCGCACCCAGAGCGCACGGAAGCCGAGCCTGTCGGCCCGTTGTGCGAGCGTCGCGTGGCGCGCGAGGTCGGGGACGCCGGGGTAGCGACGGTCGTGCTGGCGCTTCGCGTTGCCGGCCGGCGACCAGTCGTTGTCGAGCGGCAGTTCGAGGCCGATGCTGAAGCTGCCGTCTGCGAGTGTGTCGAGTGCCGTGAGTGAAGTGGACATGGTCGGGCTCCGTTCAGTGCGCGAGCTGGACGGGTTCCGCCGTACGTTCCGGCAGGCCTGCGCTGCGGTCGAGGCGACCGCTCAGGGCGGTGAGCGCGAAGGCGCCGAGCGTGACGGCTGCCGCGATCCACGGCGTGTGGCCGAGGCCGGCGTGCGCGACGATCACGCCGCCGAGTGCCGAGCCGCCCGCGACGCCCAGGTTGAACGCGGCGATGTTGAAGCCGGATGCGACGTCGGTGGCGTCGGGCGCGAAGTGCCGTGCCTGCTTCACGACGTACACCTGCAGGCCCGGCACGTTGCCGAACGCCACCGCACCCCACGCGAGCATCGTCAGCACGGCGAGCCATTTGACGTGGATCGTGAAGGTGAGCGCGAGCAGTACGATCGCGAGCAGCAGGAAGATCCGCTTGAGCGCCTTCACGGGGCCGACGGCGTCCGCGAGCTTGCCGCCCCACACGTTGCCGAACGCGACCGACACGCCGTAGCCGACGAGCACGAGGCTGACCTGCGACGGCGTGAAGCCGGCGATCTGCTCGAGCAGCGGCGCCATGTACGTGAACGCGATCAGCGAGCCGCCGTAGCCGACGGCCGTCATCGCGTAGACCAGCAGCAGGCGCGGCTGCGCGAGCACGCGGAACTGGCGGGCGAGCGGCGCGGGCGCCGTTTGTGGCAAGCCGCGCGGCACGAAGGCCACCGCGCCGACGAACGCGACGAGGCCGAACAGCGCGACGACCAGGAACGTCGCGCGCCAGCCGAAGTGCTGGCCGATGAAGGTGCCGAGCGGAATGCCGGCGACGAACGCGACGGTCATCCCGCTGAACATCGTCGCGATCGCGCTGGCGGCCTTCTCCTTTGGCACGAGCGTGGTCGCGATGATCGAGCCGACCGAGAAGAACACGCCGTGCGCGAGGCCGGTGAGGATGCGCGCGACGATCAGCGATTCGTAGCCGGGCGCCTGCCAGGCCACGAGGTTGCCGACGGTGAACAGCGCCATCAGCGCGGCGAGCAGCGTCTTGCGCGGCACGCGGCCGGTGAGCGCGGTGAGAAGCGGCGCGCCGATCGCGACACTCAGGGCGTAAAGGCTGACGAGCAGGCCGGCGGACGGCAGGCTGACGCCGAGGTCGGCGCCGATCGTCGGGATCAGCCCGACGATCACGAATTCGGTGGTACCGATGGCAAATGCGCTGAGGGTCAGCGCAAGCAGGGCGAGTGGCATGACGGGTGCTCCAGGGTCCGGTGAGGATGGAGCGCAGTGTGCCGACTTTACTTTTGCTGAAAAACAGGTCTATAAACCAAATTGTTTTGATTTGAAATCAAGAATGCAGCGATGAAGATTACGCTCGACGAACTCCAGGCCTTTGCCGCCGTGGTCGATTCCGGTTCGATCACGGCAGCCGCGCAGCAGCTCGATCTCACGGTGTCGGCGACGAGCCGCACGCTCGGGCGGCTCGAGGAGAAGCTGAAGACCACGCTGCTGCGCCGGACCACGCGCCGGCTCGAGCTGACCGAGGAAGGGCGCGCGTTCCTGCAGGATGCGCGCGCGATCATCGAATCGGTCGAGACGGCGGAAGAGCAGATGCTCGCGCGGCGCGAGATGCCGTCGGGGCGGCTGCGCGTGGACGCGGCGACGCCGTTCATGCTGCACGTGATCGTGCCGCTCGTGCGCGGCTACCGAGAACGCTTCCCGAAAGTCGAGCTGGAGCTGAACAGCAACGAGGGCATCATCGACCTGCTGGAGCGGCGCACCGACGTCGCGTTCCGCATCGGCCGGCTGAAGGATTCGACGCTGCACAGCCGCCGCATCGGCGCCAGCCGGATCCGCATGCTCGCGAGCCCCGCATACGTGGCGGCGCACGGCCAGCCGCGCAAGGTGGAGGATCTCGACAAGCACACGCTGCTCGGCTTCACGCAGCCCGAATCGCTGAACGTGTGGCCGATCCTCGGTACCGACGGCGAGCCGTGTCGCATCGAGCCGGGCATCCGCTCGTCGAGCGGCGAGACGCTGCGGCAGCTTGCGCTCGATGGCGCGGGCGTCGTCTGCCTGTCGGATTTCATGACCGCGCAGGATCGCGAGGCGGGCCGGCTCGTGCAGGTGCTCGCGCGCCAGACGCTCGAGGTCGAGCAGCCGATCCACGCGGTGTACTACCGCAATACCGCGATTTCGTCGCGGATCGCGTCGTTCGTCGATTACCTGATCGAGGCGCTGGGCGGTAGCGGAAACGATGCACCGGGGCGGCGCAAGGCGGCGTCGTGGATGGAGCCGCGCTAGGCGGCGGCCGGGACAGCGGGGCGGGTTACACCCCGTGCGATTTGACGTGCGATCCGGCGTGCCGTACTCCGGCACGCCGTCGGGTGGCGATTACGCCTCTTCGGACCACGACATCCCGTCGCGCGCGAGCAGCGCCGACGAAGCCGCGGGCCCGAACGTGCCGGCCGTGTACAGGCGCGGTCGATCACCGAGCTGCTTCCAGCCGTCGAGGATCGGTTCGACCCACGACCACGCGGCTTCGAGCTCGTCGCGGCGCATGAAGTGCGTGAGGCGGCCGCGGATCACGTCGATCAGCAGACGCTCGTATGCTTCCGCGCGCCGCTCCGGAATCGCCTGCTGCAGGTCGAGGTTCAGGCTCACGGGCACCATGTTCATCCCGCTGCCCGGTTCTTTCGCGAGCATCTGCAGCTGGATCGACTCTTCCGGCTGGAGCTGGATCACGAGACGGTTGCTGTAGTGGCGCGGGCCGGTCGGGATGATCGAGAACGGCATGTCCGCGAACTCGATCACGATTTCCGACTGGCGGCGCTGCAGCCGCTTGCCGGTGCGCAGGAAGAACGGCACGTTCGCCCAGCGCCAGTTGTTGATGTGCGCGCGCAGCGCGACGAAGGTTTCCGCGCGGCTGTCCGCCGGCACGTTGTCTTCCTCGAGATAGCCCTTCACCGGCTGGCCGTCGACCGCGCCGGCCGTGTACTGGCCGCGCACCGTGTCGCGCGCGACATCGGCCACCGCCATCGGCCGCAGCGAGCGCAGCACTTTCAGCTTCTCGTCGCGCACCGCGTCCGGGTCGAGCGACACCGGCGGCTCCATCGCGACGATGCACAGCAGCTGCAGCAGGTGGTTCTGCACCATGTCGCGCAGCGCGCCGGTATGGTCGTAGAAGCCCGCGCGACTGCCGACCCCGACCGTCTCCGCCACCGTGATCTGCACGCTGCGGATGCTCGGCGCCTGCCACAGCGGCCCGAAGATCGGGTTGCCGAAGCGCAGCACCATCAGGTTCTGCACGGTTTCCTTGCCGAGATAGTGGTCGATCCGATAGATCTGCGATTCCTCGAAGTGCTTGCCGACCGCATCGTTGATCGCCTTCGCGGACGCGAGATCGTGGCCGAGCGGCTTTTCGAGGACGACGCGCGAGTGCTTGTCGACGAGATGCGCGGCCGACAGGTTGTCGCAGATGGTGGTGAACAGCTCCGGCGACGTCGACAGGTAGAACACGCGGATCGCATCGCCGCGCGCCGCTTCCGCGAGGCGCAGGTAGTCGTCCGGTGCGTTCACGTCGATCAGCACGTACTTGAACAGGTCGAGGAAACGGCTCCAGGCCGCGGGATCGAACGCCTTTTCGTCGATGAACGGGCGCGACTGCTCGTCCATGAACTTGCGATAGCCGTCGATGCCCCAGTCGCGGCGGCCGACCGCGATGATGCGCGTCTCGGGCGGAAGGTTGCAGTGCAGGTGTGCCATGTACAGCGCGGGCAACAGCTTGCGGGCGGCCAGGTCGCCGCCGCCGCCGAAGATGATCATGTCGACGGGCCGGTCGGCTCCGGTCTGGGTAGGCTGATTCGTCATGGGAGGTTCGCGGTTTGAAACAGGGAACGTGAAACGAACATCGGCGGCGTCGGGCGCCGGTACGGCAAAACCCTAATAGTGCACGCTTTTGATGGATTGCGTGTGTGTCCGTTGACTGTCGCGAAGCCGCCGGGCGGCGTATTGCCGCCGAAGGGACAGGAGTGAGCGCTGACATCGGGTTGGCTCGCCGGGAGCCGCCAGCGGCCGTTCGGCCCCGGCGCGTGAAGGCGGGCGTCGGCCGGCGCCGCCCGCGTGCTGCGATCGACGGGCGCGGCCGTCGTCTCAACCAGCCTGTTCCACCAGTGCCTGCACGTCCTGCCCGGCCTTCGCGATGGCCGCTTGCACCGCCTCGGCGCCCAATACGGTGCCTTCCACACGCACTTCGCGGATGTCGGTGATCCCGATGAACCCGAGCAGATGCTTCAGGTAGCCGGACTGGTAGTCGAACGGCGCATACGGGCCTTCCGAAAAGATGCCGCCGCTGGCGGTAACCAGATAGACCTGTTTGCCTTCCACCGTGCCGGCGACGCCGCCTTCGACATAGCGAAACGTGACTTGCGGCCAGATCACGCGGTCGAACCACGCGCGCAGTTGCGTGGACGGGCCGAAGTTGGTCATCGCGGAGCCGATCACGACGATGTCGGCGGCGCGCAGTTCATCGACCAGCGCTTGCGCCAGCTCGACGGCCTGCGCTTGCTCGGCGTTGCGCACCTCCGGCGGCAGCATGCGGCCGACGACGTAAGCATCGTCGATATGCGGCAGCGCATCGGTGGAGAGATCGCGCAAGGTCACGGTGCTGTGTGCGTCGCGCGCCGCGAGTTGCTGCGCGAGGTCGTGCGCAAAGCGCGTGGACAGGCTATCGGTGCTGCGGGGGCTGGAGGTGATCAGCAGGATGCGGCTCATGAGCGTTCCTTTCGAGATAAGATGAGAACCCGGTAACTTTTAGTGACTGAGTTACCGAAAAGCATGTGGAATGCTAGGGTTCGCGCCCGGGCCCCACAAGAACGCACAGGGTTGTGCCCCAGTTACATCGATGTTCCTGCCACCATGTCCCGACCCAGCGAAGACGACTGCCAGGCGACCCGCCAGATCCTCGATCGCATTGGCGACAAGTGGAGCCTCTACATCATCGCGACGCTGAACGACGGTTCGCGGCGCTTCAACGAGCTGAAACGCGAGATCGAAGGGATTTCGCAGCGCATGCTGACGCTGTCGCTGCGCGGGCTGGAGCGCGACGGGCTGGTCACGCGGACGGTGTTCCCGACGATTCCGCCGCGCGTCGACTACGCGCTCACGCCGCTCGGCGCAACGCTGCTGGAGCCCGTGATGGCGCTCGTCAGGTGGGCGGAGCAAAACAAGCAGCCGATCGCGCAAGCGCGCGAGCGTTTCGACGAGGCGGCCGATGCGGCGCCGACGCCGGGCGAGGGCGTCGTTTACCGCAGTCGATAGGGGCGCGGCCGCCGCGCCCCGAGCGTTGTGCGTGCTCAGCGCCCGAGCGCGTAGAACTCCGCATTCGGCCGCATGTTCGTCACGTTCGCGATGCGGTTGGACATCCCGAAGAAAGCCGAGATCGCCATGATGTCCCACGCGTCTTCTTCGACGAAGCCGTGCGACTCGAGCGCGTCGAAGTCCGCTTCGCCCACCTCATGCGCGGCCTGCGACACCTTCATCGCGAAGTCGAGCATCGCCTTCTGCCGCGCGGTGATGTCGGCCTTGCGGTAGTTGGTGGCGACCTGGTCGGCGATCAGCGGATCCTTCGCGCGAATGCGCAGGATCGCACCGTGCGCGATCACGCAGTACTGGCACTGGTTCGCGCTGCTGGTGGCCACGACGATCATCTCGCGCTCGGCCTTGCTCAGGTTGCCCGGCTTGTCCATCAGCGCGTCGTGGTACGCCATGAACGCGCGAAACTCGTCGGGACGATGCGCCAGCGTCAGGAATACGTTCGGGATGAAGCCGGACTTTTCCTGGACGGCTGTGATGCGCTCGCGAATGTCCTCGGGCAAGTCTTCGAGCGCGGGCACGGGAAAGCGGCTGATGGGTGCGGTGTTTGCGGCGGTCATGAGGTCTCCTGGATAACGTGGCGCGGGCGTACTCGACGCGCGAGCCGCCGTCCGATTGAAGCGGCGCGGGTGGTCGTCAGCGGCGTCACGCGTTGACGTCGACGACGATGCGGCCCCGCACCTTGCCGTCGATCAATTCCCCGGCAAGCGGGATGGCGTCGCCCAGGCCGACCTGGTGGCTGATCGCGCCCAGCTTCTCGACGTCGAGGTCGGATGCGAGCCGGCGCCACGCCTCCAGCCGCTCGGCGCGCGGGCACATCACGCTGTCGATCCCGACGAGCGTGACGCCGCGCAGGATGAACGGCGCGACGGTCGCGGGGAAATCCATGCCGGCGGCGAGGCCGCAGGCCGTCACGACGCCGCGGTAGCGCGTGGTCGCGCACACGTTGGCGAGCACATGGCTGCCCGCCACGTCGACCGCGCCGGCCCAGCGTTCCTTGCCGAGCGGCTTGCCGGGCTCGCTGAATTGCGACCGGTCGAGAATCTCCGACGCGCCGAGCTGCCGCAGGTAGTCGGCATCGGCGGGGCGGCCCGTTACCGCGACGACGCGGTATCCCAGCTTGGCGAGGATAGCGGTGGCGACGCTGCCCACCCCGCCTGCCGCGCCGGTCACCACGATCTCGCCGTCGTCCGGGCGCACGCCGTGTCGCTCCAGCGCCATCACGCACAGCATCGCGGTGTAGCCCGCCGTGCCGATGGCCATCGCCTGTTGCGGCGAAAAGGCGGACGGCAGCGGCACCAGCCAGTCTCCGTCGACGCGGGCCTTTTGCGCGAGGCCGCCCCAGTGCGTTTCGCCGACGCCCCAGCCGTTGAGTACGACCTGGTCGCCGGGGCGATAGTCCGGGTGCGTGCTCGCTTCGACTTCGCCGACCAGATCGATGCCCGGCACCATCGGGAACTTGCGGACCACCGGGCTCTTGCCGGTGATCGCCAGCCCGTCCTTGTAGTTCAGCGTCGAATAGCCGACGCGAATCGTCACGTTGCCGATGGGCAACTGCGCGTCGTCCAGCGTTTGCAGCCGCGCGTGCTGGCCGGTTTCGTCCTTGTCGATCACGATGCCTTGGAACATGCGTCCTCCTTTTTAGACCGATCGTCTAATAAATGGTAAAAAAATTCAGCGGCGAGGCAATCCATTGAAGAAAAACTGCGCGAACAGCACGAGCGGCCCGTCGCTGCGTTCGAGCTTCGCGCGCAGCACCGCGCCTTCCCAGCCGATCCAGAAGAACGCGGCCAGCTCGGCGGGGGCGGCCGAATCCGCCAGCTCGCCTGCCTGCTGCGCGGCGCGCAGGCATTCGGCCAGACGGCGCTGCCAGTCTTCGAACGTCGCACGCAGCCGTTCGCGGAAGCTTTCCGGCAGCGTGCCCATTTCCTGTCCGAGGTTGCCGATCAGGCAGCCGCGGCTGTATGCATGGCGGGCCATGCCGTCGCGGGCGTCGTCGACGAACGCGCGCACGCGCGCCAGCGGCGAGCGTTCCGGCTGGCTGAAATGGCGGTCGAGCTTGCGGGCGAAGAACTCGGCGTAGCGGTCGATCAGTTCGAGCCCGAACGCTTCCTTGCTGTCGAAGTAGTGATAGAAGGAGCCCTTCGGCACGCCGGCGCGCCCGAGGATCTCGTCGAGCCCGGTGGCGGAAAAGCCCTTTTCGGTGAGGATCTCGAGCCCGGTGCGCAACAGCATGTCACGCGTGGCGACGAGGTCGTCGTGCTGCTTGGGCGGCCTGCCGCGGCGGCGAGGCGGATCGATTCGAGCGTCCATGGCGGGATAATAGACCGTTCGTCTCAAAAATCAATGGCCCGTGTGCCGGGCCGGTCGGACGGGCCGCCGCGTCGGTGCTGCGCTGCAGGTGTCGCGCCCCGACCCGCGCGTGGCGTCGTGCGAACGTGTCCGCGGGCAGGCGACGAACGGCGCGTCCACCTGAACCCGGCCTTTGCCGAAGCGGCGATCAGCTGCCGTACATGTGCTCGCAGAGCGCGACACTTGCGCCCAGCTTCCGCGATAGATCGGCGGCGGCATCCAGCTGCGGTCGATCCAGCTCGCCCGACTCGTGCGCGACACTGAGGCGGGATGCGGGACCGGAAAGCGTCAGCGCCGCCATGAACTTGTCGCCGGCGCCGAAGACCGGCACCGCGAACGCTGCCGTGTGCACATCGCGCGCACCCGCGGTGAAGAGGGGCAGTGCCGGCGGCTTGTCATAGATCGGTTCGCCGAGTCCCCAGAAACGGATCACCTGGCTGATGGCCGTGTCATCGAGCGGCAGCATCGTCCCCGCGAGCCGCGTTTCACGCAGGCCTTCGGACGGCTCGGCCCGAAACAGGCAGAGCCGGTGCCCGCTGTCATGCACGTAGTACGATGCGCTTTCCTTCGTCAGCGCGGCCAGCGCATGCAGCGCCGGTTCGACCACCGTGGACAGGTGGAAGGACTGCTCGTACAGCTTGCCGAGGTACAGCACGCGGTGCCCAAGCGAATAGTTGCCGGACTGCGCGCGCACGACATAGCCCATTCGCTCCAGCGAGTTCATCAGCCGATAGACCGTCGTCTTGTGCATGCCGGATGCCTGCGACAGCGTCGCGAGCGATTGCGATTCGGCGCCGGGCTTGAAGCAGTCCAGTAGCGAAAGCGCCTTTTCCACGGCAACGACACCGTCGTTTCCCATTCCTTTTCTCCGGTCGACATTCACCCGGAATTGTACAGAGTAAAACGCTGGTTTACCACGTAAAAGGGTAAACGCCAGTGCCATGACGCGTCTCCTCTGGTTATATTGGTTTCACCATGTACACCAGTGTTGTACAGAGTACAACGCGCAACCTGAGGTCGAATCATGAGCAACCCCTCCGCCAGCCCTTCGCCGATCACCCGCGACATCGAACGCGTCTCGCCGGAACTCGTTCAGGCTGCCGCGCGCTACCAGGCCGCGATCCTGGCCGACGTCGCGGGCCGCCGCGGCACGGTGCATGGCCGCGTGCGGCCGTTGTCGCCGAAGATGAAGGTCGCCGGCCCGGCGGTCACGGTCGAAGTCCGCGCGGGCGACAACCTGGCGATCCATGCGGCGCTCGCCGTCGCGAAACCGGGCGACGTCGTCGTGGTCGACGGCAAGGGCGACATCTCGTGCGCGCTGCTCGGCGAAATCATGGCGGCGCAGGCGAAGGCGAGCGGCATCGCCGGCATCGTCATCGACGGCGCGGTGCGCGACGCGCACGAACTGGCCAACGGCGACTATCCGGTCTTCGCGGCCGGCCTCAATCCGTGCGGCCCGACCAAAAGCGTCGCGGGGCGCGTGAATGCGCCGATCTCGCTGGGCGGCACGGCAGTGAATCCGGGCGACCTGGTGGTCGGGGACGCCGACGGCGTCGTCGTCATTGCGCGCGCCGACGTCGCGCGTATCGTCGATCTGGCGCAGAAAAAGCTCGATTTCGAAACCGCGCGTATCGCAGCGATCCACAAGGGCGACCTTCGTCCGGGCTGGATCGAGAAGGAACTGCGCGCAGCCGGCATGCTGGCCGAAGGCGAGGCACTGTGATGCAGATCGCTTCGCACAAGCCCGTGGTCCTCGTGACCGCCGCCGACCTTGCGCCGCAAGCGCTCGAGATGCTCGCGCAGTTCGACGTCGTGTTCGCCGGCAAGCAACCGACCGAGGACGACATCGTGGCGCTCTGCGCCCAGCACAAGCCGGTCGCGATCATTGTCCGGTACGGCAAGGTCAACGGCCGCATCATGGACGCCGCCGAAAACCTGCAGGTGATTTCGAAGCACGGCAGCGGCATCGACGTGATCGATCAGGACGCAGCTGCCGCGCGCGGCATCGCGGTGCGCGCCGCGGTCGGCGCGAATGCGGCCGCCGTCGCCGAGCACGCGTGGGCGCTGCTGCTTGCGTGCGCGAAGTCGGTTCCGCAACTCGACATCCGCATGCGCGAAGGCCATTGGGACAAGTCGACGCACAAGTCCGTCGAACTCGACGGGCGCACGCTCGGCCTCGTCGGGCTCGGTGCGATCGGCCGGCGCGTGGCCGCGATCGGCACGGCGTTCGGCATGACGGTGCTCGCGTTCGATCCGTTCGCGAAGGAAGCGCCCGCCGGCGTGAAGCTCGTGCCGCTCGACACGCTGTACGCGGCGTCGGACGTCGTGTCGCTGCATTGTCCGTTGACGGCCGACAACCGCCGGATGCTCGACCGCGACACGCTCGCGCGTTTCAAGCGCGGGGCGATTCTCGTCAATACCGCGCGCGGCGGCCTGATCGACGAAGCCGCGCTGGCCGACGCGCTGGCGAGCGGCCACTTGCGTGCGGCCGGGCTCGACAGCTTCGACGTCGAGCCGATGACGGTGCCGCACCCGTTCCAGCAGATCCCCAACGTGATTCTGTCGCCGCATGTCGGCGGCGTGAGCGATGCCGCGTACGTGAACATGGGCAAGGGTGCGGCGGCCAACGTCCTCGCGGTGCTCGACGAACGCGCGCACAGCGCGGCTTGAACCCTGGACATCGAGGTACGCATGTTTTATCTGACGAACCCCGACGTGCGCGAAGCCGACGTGTTCACGCGCATGCCGGAGAAGTTTCGCAAGCCGGACGTCCGCACGGAATGGGCACGCGCGAATCGCGGCGGCATGGTCACCGATTCGTTTCTCGAAGGGCCGGTCTGGGATCCGGACGGCTATCTGTTCGTGACCGACATTCCGCACGGGCGCATCTTCCGCATTTCGCCGTCGGGCGACTGGGATCTCGTCGTCGAATACGACGGCGAGCCCAACGGAATGAAGCGCTTCGACGCAGCGCACCTGATCATCACCGACTACCGGAACGGCCTGATGCTGCTCGATATCGAGCGCGGTGAAATTTGCCCGTATCTCGAGCGCCGCAACACCGAGCGCTTCAAGGGCGTGAACGACCTGACGTTCGACTCGGCCGGCAACATTTATTTCACCGACCAGGGGCAGACCGGGCTGCACGATCCGACGGGCCGCGTGTATCGGCTCTCGCCCGACGGCAAACTCGACATGCTGCTCGGCACCTGCCCGAGCCCGAACGGGCTCGTGCTGTCGCGCGACGAGAAGGTGCTGTTCGTCGCGATGACGCGCGGCAACGCGGTGTTGCGCATGCCGCTGCAAGCCGACGGATCGGTCACCAAGGTCAGCCCGTTCTTCACGTCCTACGGGCCGAGCGGCCCCGACGGCCTCACCGTCGATCTCGAAGGCCGGCTGTTCGTCGCGAATCCGGGGCTCGGCCGCGTGTGGGTGCTCAACCACTGCGCGGAGCCCGTCGAGATCCTGACCGGGCCGAAAGGGGCGTCGCTCACGAGCGTGTGCTTCGGCGGCGCCGACATGAAGACGCTCTTCATCACCGAATCGACATCCGGTTCGGTCCTGAAAGCGGACATGAGCATTGCCGGCCCGCTGCCGAAACAGGCAGCGAAGAAGGACTGACACCCGCGAACCGGGAAGCCGCTTGCCGGTTTCCCGCCCGTATGCCGAAAGATCGCGCCGCCAGTCGCGCGACGAAGGAGACAAGCATGACCATTACGCACGCGCTGCGTGCCGGCGATGACGCACCGCGCGCCGACGCCTCGTCCGCGAAGCGCCTGGCCGGCGACGATTACGCGGCCAGCGAGCGCACGCTCGCGAAGGCGTTCCGGCGCATTCTGCCGTTCATCTTCGTCTGCTACGTGATCAGCTATCTCGACAGGACCAACGTCGGTTTTGCCGCGCTCACGATGAACCAGGATCTCGGTCTGACGGCGGAGCAATTCGGTGTCGGTGCCGGCCTGTTCTTCATCGGCTACTTCCTGTTCGAGATTCCGAGCAACCTGATCATGCAGAAGGTCGGCGCGCGCGTGTGGATCGCGAGAATCATGATCACGTGGGGCCTGTTCTCGATGGCGACGGCGTTCGTCGTCGGACCGAAAAGCTTTGCGGCGGCGCGCTTTCTGCTCGGGCTCGCCGAGGCGGGGTTCACGCCCGGCATCTACCTGTATTTCACGCACTGGTTCCCCGGCAAGTGGCGCGCGAAGGTGACGGCCGCCTTCCTCGTCGGCATCCCCGTCGCGAACATGATCGGCTCGCCGATTTCCGGTGCGTTGCTCGAACTGGGCGGCCTGCACGGGCTGCGCAGCTGGCAGTGGCTGCTGCTGATCGAAGGCGTCCCTGCGGTGATGCTCGGCATCGCGTGCCTGTTCGTGCTGGCCGACCGTCCCGAGAAAGCCGCGTGGCTCAGTGACGAAGAGAAGGCGTCGCTCGCGAAGCGCCTCGCGTTCGAGCAGCGCGACATCGGCGCGAAGCACGGCAGCAAACTGCGCGACGCCATGACGAACTGGCGCGTGTTCGTGCTCGCGTTCGTCAACTTCTGCGGGATCGTCGGCTCGCTCGGCGTCGGCTTGTGGATGCCGCAGATCATCAAGCAGTTCGGCGTCGAACACGCGGTGGTCGGCTGGCTGACGGCCATTCCGTATGCGATCGGCGCCGGTGCGATGCTCTGGTGGGCGCGTCTCGCCAACCGCGCGGCCCACCGCATTCCGTATGTCGCAGGCGCACTGGCTGTCGCCGCCGTGGCGTTGTGTGCGAGCGCCTTCATTCATGCGCCGGTTTTCAAGCTGATCGCACTGTGCGTCACGGTGAGCGGGGTCCTCGCGTTCCAGGCGACGTACTGGGCCATCCCGTCAGGATTCCTCACCGGCCGCGCCGCCGCGGGCGGGCTCGCGCTGATCGTGTCGGTCGGCAATCTCGGCGGCTTCGTCGGGCCGTCGCTGATCGGCGCGCTCAAGCAATTCTCCGGCGGCTTCACCGCGCCGCTCATCGCCGTGTCCGGCGTGCTGCTGCTCGGCGCGTTGACCATCGCTTGGCTCGGCGATCCGGGCTCGGGCGCCGGCGAAGCGCCTGTCGCCCGAGAGCCCTGAATTTTCCTTCGTCCGACCCGTCCATAAAAAACAGTTTGGAGACTCCATGTTGTCGAATCAGGCCAGCCGCAATACCCGCCCGACCTCCCGCTTCGTGCTCGGCGCCATCACCGTCGCGAGCGCGACCTCGTGGTGCGGTGCCGCCCAGGCAGAAAGCAGCGTCACGCTGTACGGCATTGCCGACGTCGGCATCGAGCACATCAACAACACGAGCACCGGCGGCGCGCAGACGCGCGAAGTGTCGGGCAATCTGTCCGGTTCGCGCTGGGGATTGAAGGGCGTCGAGGATCTCGGCGCCGGCATGAAGGCCATTTTCCAGCTGGAAGACGGCTTCAACATCAATGACGGCACGACCGCGCAGTCGACGAAAGGCCTCGGTTCGAATGCCGCCACGACGTCGCGGATTTTCGGCCGGCAGGCGTGGGT
This sequence comes from Burkholderia sp. HI4860, assembly GCF_002223045.2. NCBI lineage: Bacteria > Pseudomonadati > Pseudomonadota > Betaproteobacteria > Burkholderiales > Burkholderiaceae > Burkholderia > Burkholderia sp. HI4860. Next base: position 1,175,550 of record NZ_NKFO02000001.1, read on the forward strand.
CGGGCTGGCGTACCGGGGCCAGCAGTTGACGTTCGGCCGCCAGAATGCGCTCTTCTACGAACAGGCCGTGGCCTTCGACCCGATGGGCGCGTCGTCGCGGTATTCGTTGCTGTCGCTCGACTACGCGGCGGCCGCGCGTATCGACAATTCGGCGAAGTACACCGGCGTGTTCGGTCCGCTCACGGCGCAGGCCATGTACAGCACCCGCTACGACACCGGGTACGGCGCCGAGGTGCCGGGCGCGCAACTCACCGGCCGCTTCTTCAGCGGGGCGTTGACGTTCGCGCAAGGGCCGCTCGCCGCGAGCGTGTCGTACGAGCAGCGCAACAGCAACACCGTCGCGACGAACACGGGCACCGAGCGACGCGCGACGGCCGCCGCGTCGTATGCGATCGGACCGGTGAAGGGATTCGCCGGTTATCGCTATCTTCAGGCGTCGAACGCGTTCCTGCCGGCGAACCCGATCCGTCTCGCGAACGGTTCCGAAGCCAGCGCCGCGAACCTGTACTGGGCCGGCGCGCAATACGCGGTGTCGCCGGCGTTCGTGGTCACGGCAACCGCCTACTACCAGGACGTGCATTCGACCAGCGCCGATCCGTGGCTTGCCGTGCTCTGTGCCGACTATCTGCTGTCGAAGCGCACCGATATCTATGCGACGGCCGGTTTCGCGCGCAACAAGGGCGGCTCCGCGCTCGGCGTGAACGGCTATGGCACGGTCGCGCCCGATCACAACCAGACGGGCGTGGTGATCGGCATGCGCCAGAAGTTCTGAGGCGCGTGCGATGCAGACCGTTCACGCGCCCCATCTGCCCGTCCGGCCCGAGTGGCTCGCCTTGCGCGACGAGCCGGTGCTCGAACCCGAGCTTGCCATCGTCGACGCCCATCACCACCTGTGGGACCGCCAGACCGGTCGCTATCTCGCGGACGAGTTCGGTGCGGACGTGCGCAGCGGACATCGGGTCGTGTCGACGGTCTACGTGCAGTGTCGATCGATGTTGCGTGCAAGCGGGCCCGACGCATTCAAGCCGGTGGGCGAAGTGGCATTCGCGAGCGGCGTCGCCGCGATGTTCGACAGCGGCGCATACGGCCCCACGCGGTGCTGCGAGGCCATCGTCGGCGGCGCCGACCTGTCGCTCGGCGCGGAGCTCGATGCGGTGCTCGACACGATGCTGCAGGTGTCCGGCGGGCGACTGCGAGGAATTCGCAATCCGCTCGCGTGGCATGCGAGCGCCGACGTGCGATCGAGCCCGGTGACGCCGCCGCGCGACCGGATGTCGGATCCGGCTTTCCGGCGGGGTGTGGCGACGCTCGGCCGCTATGGGCTGTCGCTCGACGCGTGGGTCTATCACACGCAGCTCGACGACCTGTACGAACTCGCGCGCGCATGCGAGCACGTCACCGTCGTCATCGACCATTTCGGCGGTCCGCTCGGCGTGGGTCCGCATGCCGGCCAACGCGAGGAAGTCCATGCGCAATGGACACGGCAACTCGCGCGTCTCGCCGCGCTGCCGAACACGCGCATGAAGCTCGGTGGCGCGGGCATGAGTGTATTCGGCTTCGACTTCGCCACGCGCGACCTGCCGCCGTCGTCGCAGGAACTGGCGGCCGCGTGGCAGCCGTATTTCGACACCTGCGTTGACCTCTTCGGCGTCGAACGCTGCATGTTCGAGAGCAACTTCCCCGTCGACAAGGGGATGTTCGGCTATCGCGTGCTGTGGAACGCCTTCAAACGACTCGCGTCCGCGATGTCGGCCGATGAAAAGGCCGCGCTGTTCAGCCGGACGGCCGCATCGACGTATCGCGTCGCGATTCCCGGAGACAACCGATGAAGACGAGTGCAACCGTGGCCACGCAGGACATCGATTCCGCAGCCGCGGAGAAAGGGTTCACGCGCGTGACCGGTATCGAGTGGCGTTCGCTGTCGCTCGCGGGGCTCGGCTGGACGTTCGAGAGCTACGATTCGTTCCTGCTGTCGCTGCTGCTGCCGACGCTCGCGCTGCAGTTCGGGCTGAGCAAGGCGCAGCTCGGCATGTTCACGAGCGTCACGGCGGCCGGACAGATCGTCGGCGGCATTCTGTTCGGCTTCGTGTCGGACCGGATCGGGCGCGTGCGCACCGCGCTGCTCTGCGTCGGCATCTACTCGCTGTTCTCCGGCCTGATCGCATTTGCGCCCGATGCGCATTCGTTCGCCGCGCTGCGCTTTTTCGGCGCGCTCGGCATGGGCGGAACCTGGACTGCCGGCGCGGCGCTCGTCGCGGAAACCTGGCATCCGAGCCGGCGCGGCAAGGGCGGCGCGCTGATGCAGATGGGCTTGCCGATCGGCGCGATTCTCGCGATCGCGATCTCGGGCATCGTCGGCGCCGCGCATGGCGGATTGGCCGGCGACAGCTGGCGTGTGCTGTTCCTGATCGGCGCATCGCCGTTCTTCATTCTGTTCTGGGTCGCGCGCAAGACGCCGGAATCGCCGATCTGGCTCGAACGCAGGCACGCGAAGTCGCAGGCCCGCACGCTCGACACGGCAAGCCGCGAGAAGCTGAACGTGCGCGGCCTGCTCACCGCTTTCTGCTTCATCTTCTTTCTGCAGTACCTGTACTGGGGCGTATTCACGTGGACGCCGACGTTCCTCATCACGGTAAAGCACCTCGACTTCGTGCATAGCCTGAAGTTCGTGCTGGCGCTGCAGTTCGGCGCGATCACCGGATTCCTGCTGTTCTCGGCATGGGTCGACCGGCTCGGCCGGCGGCCGATGTTCCTGGCCTACCTGCTGGTCGGTGCGGTGGCCGTCGGCGTGTATATCGTGTCGGCGAATCCGTTGCTGCTGATGGCCGCGATCTTTCTGACCGGCTTCAGCGTGAACGGCATCTTCGCGGGTGCCGGTCCGTTCCTCGCGGAGATCATCGGCAATACGGCCTCACGCGGGTTCTTCATGGGCCTCGCGTACAACGGCGGCCGGCTCGGCGGTTTCATCGCGCCGTTGGTCATCGGTTCGCTGGCGTCGACGTCGGGCGGCTTCGTGCTCGGACTCGCGACGACGATCGTCGCGTTCGTCGCCGCGGCCGCGGTCGTGCTGGTCGCGCCCGAAACGCGTGGGAAGGCGCTGTCATGAACGTGGCAACGCAAGCGGGATGGGTGAACAGGCTGTTTCCCGCATTGACCGAGGCGTCGCTGCGGCGCTACCTGAGCGGGCAGGTCGCATCGGTGCTCGGCAGCTGGACGCAGAACGTCACGCTGAACCTGCTGATCTATCACCTGTCCGGCTCGGCGGCGATCCTCGCGCTGCTCAACTTCCTGCTGTACGGGCCGCAGTTGATCGTCGCGCCGGTGGCGGGCTCACGCATCGGCTCGGCCAACGCGCGACGCGTGACGCTATGCGTGCTGACGACGTCGCTGCTGCTGACGAGCAGCCTCTTCACGTTGTCGCTGCTCGGCCTGCTCGGCGTGAAGCTGATCCTCGCGCATGCGCTGGCGATCGGCGTGTCGAGCGCGGTGGAAACGCCGGCGCGGCAGGTGCTGCTGCTGACGAGCCTTCAGGATGCGACCCACACCTCCAACGCGGTCGCGATGAACACGATGGTCTACAACGTCGGGCGCATGGTCGGCCCGACCATCGCCGGCTTCGTCTATCCGACGCTGGGCCCCAGGACGTCGTTTGCGATCTATGCGCTCGCGCTGTGCTTCATGGCGGCATGCGTGCGGTCGATCCGGACTGCGGCGGCGGACCGCCCGTCGCGCGCGGACAGCGGCCTGCGCGACGCGGTCGGCTACGTGCTGTCCGATGCGTTTTCGGCCCGCTATCTGCCGATTCTCGCGTGCATCGGCCTGTTCGCCGGCAGCTACCAGACACTGGTGCCGCTGCTCGCGGACCAGGGCTTTCACGACGCCGCGCGCTTTACCGGCGTGTTCTTCGCGTGCGCCGGCGCCGGCTCGTTGAGCGCGGCCGTGCTGCTGTCGTCGGCGTTCGGGCCGCGCGCGTCGCACCGGTTCATCGCGTATGCGCCGTGGACGGCGGTCGGCGCGCTGGCCGTGCTGGCCGCGACGACCGATGCGGCGGGATCGATCCCCGCGTTCTATGCACTCGGCTTCAGCCTCACGTTCGCGGCCACGTCGACGAACGCGACCATTCAGCGCCAGTGTCCGGATCACGTGCGCGGCGGGCTCGTCGGGATGTACGGCATGGCCTACAACGGCACGATGCCGTTCGGTTATCTGCTCGTCGGCAGCGCATCCGAGGCGCTCGGCGTGCGACACACCTTCGCCGCCATGGCCGCCGTGCTCGCGTGCGGCGTCATCGCGGTCATCGCGTGGCAACGGTTCACAGGAACGCGCTCAGGCGCACAATAAACGGAGACAACATGCAAACCGGTTTCATGGACGCGTCCGCGATCGAGCGCCGGACCATACGGAAGGTCGTTTGGCGGCTCATTCCCTTTTTGATGATCTGCTACCTGCTTGCTTTCATCGACCGGGGCAACGTGGGGATGGCGTCGCTGCAGATGAACCATGACCTCGGGATGTCGGCGCAGGTGTTCGGGTTCGGCAGCAGCCTGTTCTTCATTTCGTACTTCTTTTGCGAAGTGCCGAGCAATCTCGCACTGCAGAAATACGGCGCGCGAATCTGGATCGCGCGAATCATGATCACGTGGGGCATCGTGTCGGCGGCGACCGCGCTCGTGCACAACGCGACGACGTTCTACGTGCTGCGTTTCCTGCTGGGTGCGGCCGAGGCCGGCTTTTTCCCCGGCGTGCTGCTTTATCTGTCGTACTGGATTCCCGCGCAGTATCGTGCGCGGATCGTCGCGACGTTCATGGTCGCGATTCCGGCCGCGAGCTTCATCGGCTCGCCGATCTCCGCGCTGCTGTTGCAGATGGACGGCGTGTGGGGCCTGCGCGGATGGCACTGGCTGTTCATCCTCGAAGGCGTTCCGACCGTGCTGCTCGGCATCGCGTGCCTGTTCGTGCTGACGAACAAGCCGGACGACGCGAGGTGGCTCGACGACGACGAGCGCGCATGGCTCACGACCGCGCTGGCCGCCGGCCACAAGACGCGCAAGAAGGTGCCGTCGCTACCGCTCACGCAGCTGTTCCGCAATCGCTACGTGCTGTGCCTCGCGCTCGTCGACACGTGCGCTTCCGCGGCAGGCAGCACGCTGTCCGTGTGGCAACCGCAGTTGCTGAAGTCGTTCGGCTTGAGCGTCATGGAGACCGGCCTGCTGAATTCGGTGCCTTACGCGATGGCGTCCGTCCTGATGGTCTACTGGGGCCGTCGCTCGGACCGCGTCGGCGAACGGCGCTGGCACACGGTCGTGCCGATGCTGCTGATCGGCGTGGGCCTGTTCGCGACGTCGCTGAGCGGATCGCTGCTGCCGACGGTCTGCATGCTCTGCGCGGTGCTGGTCGGCGCGTATTCGTTCAAGGGCCCGTTCTGGGCGCTTGCGACCGACATGCTGTCCAACAGCACCGTGGCGGCGGGGCTCGCGACGGTCAACGCGATCGCGAACCTGCTCGGCGGCGGGCTGATGGTGAACGTGTACGGGTGGGTGAAGGCGGCGACGGGCAGCTACGCGCTCGCGTTGATGCCGCTCGCGATCCTCACGCTCGTGAGCGTCGCGACGCTGCTGATGCTTACGCGCAATCATGCGTCGGGCAAGCTGGTCGGCAAGACGGGGACCATCTGATCATGGCGCGCATCGCGAGACGCGAATTCCTCCGGATCGCCGGCGCGACGCTGGCTTCGGCTGCATTGCCGAGGCTGGCCGCGGCCGACGAAACGTGGTCGAGCGGCATCGGGCGGCCGGCATTCCGGCTGCCCGACGGGGCGATCGACTGCCACATGCACATCTACGACGACCGGTTCCCGGTCGCGCCGGGCACGACGCTGCGCCCGCCGAATGCGACCGTCGCGCAATACCAGGGCGTGCAGACGCGGACCGGCGTGAAGCGTAACGTGGTCGTGACGCCGTCGACGTACGGGACGGACAACCGCTGCACGCTGGCGGCGCTCGCGCAGTTCGGCGACGACGCGCGCGGCGTGGCCGTCGTCGACGGCACCGTGAGCGACGACGAACTTCTGGCGCTCGATCGCGGCGGCGTCCGTGCGATCCGGTTCAACCTGAGCTATCCGGGCGCGACGACGCTCGACATGCTGGCGCCGCTCGCCGCGCGCATCGCGAACCTCGGCTGGCATATCGAGCTGGTGGTGCAGGGCGCGCGGCTGCCGGAGCTCGAGCGTCATCTTGCGGTGCTGCCGTGTCCGCTCGTCATCGACCATATCGCGCACGTGCCGCAGCCCGGCGGGCTCTCGTCGGCCGCGTTTCGCACCGCGCAACGCCTCGTCGACAAGGGCCATACGTGGATCACGTTGTCGGGGCCGTACGTCGACAGCAAGACGGGCGCGCCTGCCTACGACGACGTCGCGCCGGTCGCGAAGGCGCTGATCGACATGGCGCCGGAGCGCATGCTGTGGGGCACCGACTGGCCGCACCCGACGCAGAAGACGGACAAGCCGGACGATGCAAGCTTGCTGGACGTGATCGCCGGCTGGATCGGGCGTGCGGACTGGCAGCAACGGATATTCGTCACGAACCCGGCGAAGCTGTACGGATTTGCATAGCGCGGGGAGGATGTCGCGAGACGCTTCCGCGAACAGGTGTCGTTTTTGAACCCATGTCCGGAATCATTGCTTATTCGACATGGTGAGGGTGGTGAGCCGGGTGCCAGAATCGGCTGACGGTATCTGGACAGGCCGATGCCGCGCGCGTTCGATCAATCACCCGGAATCCTGAATACCATGCCTTATCTGCAACTGGACGTGAACGACCACTATTCGGTGGAAACCAAGCAGTCGCTCGCCGCCAAAATGAGCGAGACCTATGCGCGGATGATGTCGGTCGATATTCGGCGTATCAGCGTCGCGATCCGCGAGCTGGGTCAAGGCGGTGTCTGGCGTATCGCCGAGGCCGGCGAAGCGCCTGTCCCGGTCGCCGTGATGATGCTGGATATCCGACGGGGCCGCCCGCCCGGGCAGCGCATGGAGGTGGCGCAGGCACTTTGCGCGCATTGCGTGGAGATTCTCGGCTTGCGTGAGGATCGGCTCAATGTCGAATTCACGCAGCATTCCGGCGATGAAATGTACCACCCGGCGCTTGGCGGCTATAGCCCGGAGTGGGCGCCCGGCGAGCAGTAGATTTTCCGCCTGGACAGGGTGCTGCTTGCAGCCCTGGCACTTCATCGACGCAGAACCGCTCGTCATTCGCGATGGACGAAGCGAGCGCTCACGGTTTGGGCAAGCCGGACTGCGCGTACCTGCCGGCCTATGGATTCAACACGTCCTAATTCGTGAGCGGCGCAACGCCGGAGGCGCGCTGGATGGTCTGCGGGGGTTGCCCGAACGCGCGCAGAAATGCCTGGCGCATGCGCTCGCGGTCGCCGAAGCCGGTTTCTCTCGCAATGATTTCGATCGGGTGGCGCGACGTTTCCATCATCAGGCGAGCGGCTTCGACGCGCAGCCGCTCAACCGCCTTGGCGGGGGATTGCCCCGTCTCCTCCCGGAACACGCGGCTGAACTGGCGTGGGCTCAAACGTGCCGCCTCTGCCAGGCGTTCCACCGACAGATTGCTCGCCAGGTTTTCGCTCGCGTAGGTCAGCGCCATTTGCACGCGGTCCGATCGCGCGTTCAGTTCCAGCAAGGTCGAGAATTGCGACTGACCACCGCCGCGCCGTTGGTATAGCACGAGCTTGCGCGCGACCATGCGCGCCGTTTCCAGCCCGAAATCGCTTTCGACGATCGCGAGGGCGAGATCCACCCCGGCACTCATGCCGGCCGACGTCCAGACCTGGCCGTCTACGACGAAGATGCGATCTTCGTCGAGCTGCACGTTCGGATATTGCTTCTTGAAGTCCCGCGCGTGATACCAGTGCGTCGTGGCCCGTTTCCCGTCGAGGAGCCCGGCGGCCGCGAGGACGAAGGCTCCCGTACATATCGACGCAATGCGCCGCGAGTGGACGGGCGCGCGATGCAGGAAGTCCACCAGCGTCGCCGATGGAAGCCGGCATTCGTTGTCGCCGGCGACGATCAGCGTGTCATATCCCTCTTTGGCCAGCGGTTCGGTGTTGACCGAAAAGCCCTGCGACGACACGACCGCGCCGCCGTGCTCGGACACGATCCGGAACTGGTACACCTCCTCGCCGCGCAGCAGGTTCGCGTACTCGAACACGCTCGCCACCGCGAGCGCGAGCGACTGGAAATTTGGGTAAACAACGAGCCCCACGGTGTGCATGACGTCCGCCATGTATGTGTCCTGATCAATTGAATCTAGCATAAAACGGACATCGTCACGGGCTGCGGCCGCGTGTCATTGGATGGCATTGCGCGCGGTCGTCTTCAGGAGGCAAGACGCCGGGCGGAGCTAGCTACGGAACCGATTTTGGGTAATCGGGCGCCTGTCTCAAAGGACGAATCCGCAAGGTTTTCGGTCAGCGCGCGGATGGCATGAATCATTGCATATATGACATTGAGGATGAGTTCAGTCGAAGCCAGAATTCTTTCCACGAACCGACACCCGGTCGGCTCAATTCACGGAAAGGAAAAATCATGACCACTTCCACGAAAGGCACCGCGCTGATCACCGGCGCATCGGCTGGCATCGGTGCGATTTACGCAGACCGCCTTGCGAAACGCGGCTACGACCTCGTCCTGGTAGCGCGTAACCAGGACCGTCTGAACACGCTCGCGCGCCGCCTCATGGCCGAAACCGGCCGCTCGGTCGAGACCGTCGCCGCCGATCTGAACGACAAGGCCGCGCTCGCGAAGATCGAAGGCATCCTGCGCGAGAACAGCAACATCACGATGCTGGTGAACAACGCGGGCATCGGCTCGGTCGCGTCGATTCTCAACGGCGACGTCGACGCGATGGAGTCGATGATCAATCTGAATATCACCGCGCTCACGCGCCTGACTTACGCCGTCGCACCGGTGTTCGCCAGCAAGGGCACGGGCACCATCATCAACATCAGCTCGGTCGTTGGTATCGCGGTCGAACTGCTCAATGGCGTGTACAGCGCATCGAAGTCGTATGTGCTGAGTTTCGGTCACACCCTTCAGCGCGACCTGGCGGACAAGGGCGTGCGCGTGCAGACCGTGCTGCCTGCGGCGACGGCGACCGAGTTCTGGGATGTGGCCGGCTACGCGAAGCAGAAGGAGGCCGCCAGCACGATGACGGCCGACGACCTGGTGGATGCCGCGCTCGCGGGCCTCGACCAGGGCGAGCTCGTGACGATCCCGACGCTGCACGACGGCGACGGCTGGACGCAATGGGAAGCGGCCCGCCGCGCACTCACTCCCCAATTCGCCAACGCCAAGGCCGCTCCGCGCTACATGGCGGATGCCGGGACCGGCGCTTGAACCGGCTCACTTATTTTTTCGGAAGGGATTGATGATGAACATCCTCAAGATCGGTGCTGCCGTACTTGCCACGGCGACCGCGTTCGCATTGCCGGTGGGCGCGTCGGCGCAATCGCGCGGCAAGGTGCTGGTTGTCATGTCGAGCGCTCACGAGCTCGATTTGCGCGACGGCAAGAAATATTCGACGGGTTATTACCTCAACGAATTCGTCGTTCCATACCGCAAGCTTGTCGAGGCTGGCTACGAGCCGGTGATCGCCAATCCGAACGGCGACATGCCGATGATGGACGCGAATTCGAACAACAAGCTGTTTTTCGGTGGCGATGATGCAGCGCGCGCGGATGCACTGAAGTACGCGCAAGGCATCGCGCAACTGAAGCATCCGAAGACGCTGGCCTCCGTTGTCGCGGAGGGGGCCGGCGGTTATGTCGGCCTGTTTATCCCGGGTGGCCATGCGCCGATGGTCGACCTGCTCAAGGACCGGAATCTTGGCAAGATCCTGGTCAGCTTCCACGACAGCGGGCGCCCCACCGGGATCATCTGTCACGGGCCGATCGTGTTGCTGTCCACGGTGCGCGACCCGAATGCCTTCGTCGCATCGATGGCCGCCAACGACGGTAACGCGAATTCCTTGGCGGCTGGCTGGCCGTATGCCGGTTACCGGATGACTGTCTTCTCGACGGGCGAGGAGCAGCAGCTCGAAGGTCCGCACGGGCTGGGCGGCAACGTGCAGTTCTATCCGGTGAACGCGTTGGCTGAAGCCGGCGCTCACGTCGACACGGTGGCGAACTGGCACAGCAACGTGGTCGTCGATCGCGAACTGATCACGGGGCAGCAGCCGATGTCGGCACCGGAATTCGGCGACGTCCTCGTGGCGAAACTGAAGGCCCGTACGAACTGAGTTCGTCAGCGATGGCAGCGGCCGGCCGTGTCGCGCCCGGCCGCTCCGACTTCGTTGCCGATGACCGGGCGGCCATGACGATTCGACATGGACCGGGCAAAGCGCGGTATTTAATTTGGGTGCGAAGTATCCGGCGCGGCGGGAAGGGGCGCTCGACCGCACGATTATGCGATCAACTGCGCCAGGAGTGCCAGTTGGCGGTCATGCTGCGCTTGACGACGGAAGTCCGGCTCACGCGTTCGGCCACGTGCAGCTCGCGCTGACGATGCTGGTGGTCGACAGAAGCGGAAAATCCTGAAGCGGTACGTGGGACCACCGGCTTTCGCCAAGCCCGATGACGTTATCGGGCAGGCGTTGAATAAGCGCCGCAATGGAATCTGCGCCAGCATTGCAGTGCCCGCCCGGTGCTCGGTGCCGAAATGGCGTACTCGATCCTCAGGGGCACCTCGGGAAATACCGATCGCGTCGAAAGCGACAGCCTCCCCATCACATAGTACTAACCCTGATTAAAAACACTTATCACGGTGAAAAATTCCGCATCTTATTGAACCGATATCGGCTCGCTATAGTGGCTCGCTTTCCCGTACGCACCCGTTGCATGCGCAGACAAACAGCCGGAGCCCCTTGATGCCCACCGATACCCGCTTCACCGAAGTCGAGGATCTGTTGCCCGCCGCCGGCGGGTTGCGCGAGATCCGTCACCACATCCATCACCACCCCGAACTCGCGTACGAGGAGCACGACACGGCCGCGCTCGTCGCCGAGAAGCTCGAACGGTGGGGCTGGCAGGTGACGCGCGGGGTCGGCAAGACGGGCGTGGTCGGCACGCTGCGCGTGGGCGACGGCACGCGCAGCATCGGCATTCGCGCCGACATGGATGCGCTGCCGATCATCGAGGCGACGGGGCTGCCCTATGCGAGCGGCACGCACGGCAAGATGCACGCGTGCGGCCACGACGGCCACACGACGATGCTGCTCGGCGCCGCGCAGCACCTCGCGAAAACCCGCAACTTCTCCGGCACCGTGCACCTGTATTTCCAGCCGGCGGAAGAGCATGGCGTCGACAGCGGCGCGAAGAAGATGATCGACGACGGCCTGTTCGAGCGCTTCCCGTGCGACGCGGTGTTCGGCATGCACAACCATCCGGGCGCGGCACCCGGCGTGTTCCTCACGCGGCGCGGCCCGTTCATGTCGGCCGGCGACAAGGCGATCATCACGATCGAAGGCGTCGGCGGCCACGCGGCCCGGCCGCACCTGACGGTCGATCCGGTGGTCGTCGCGGCGAGCATCGTGATGGCGCTGCAGACGATCGTCGCGCGCAACGTCGACCCCGCGCAGCCGGCGGTCGTCACGGTCGGCTCGATGCATGCGGGCACCGCGAACAACGTGATCCCGAACGGCGCGCGCCTTGAACTCAGCGTGCGCTCGTTCAGCCCCGACGTGCGCGCGCTGCTCAAGCGTCGCATCATCGAGCTGGCCGAAACGCAGGCCGCGAGCTACGGCGCAACCGCGCACGTCGAATACATCGAAGGCTATCCGGTCGTCGTCAATTCGGATGCCGAAACGGATTTCGCCGCGCAGGTGGCGCGCGAACTCGTCGGCGACGCGCACGTGGTCGAGCAGACCGACCTGTTGATGGGCAGCGAGGATTTCGCGTTCATGCTGCAGCAGCGGCCGGGTTCGTTCGTGCGGCTCGGCAACGGCGAAGGCGAGGACGGCTGCATGGTGCACAACCCGAAATACGACTTCAACGATCGCAACCTGCCGATCGGTGCGGCGTACTGGACGCGTCTCGTGGAGCGTTACCTGGGGCAGTGATGCCGGCGGCGGCGCGAGCGGCCGGCGCTTCCGGCTGCATTGAGAGGAGACGATGACGATGCAGAAAGACCATCTCGCGCTGCACCACGCATCGACGGCGGCGGCCGAAGCCAGTCCCGCGCCCGGCGCGCCGGCCGTCACGCGGCGCGGTGCGATCGCCGCGGCCGTGATCGGCAACTGGCTCGAATTCTTCGATTTCACCGTGTACGGCTTCTTCGCGGTGCTGATCGGCAAGCTGTTCTTCCCGTCGAGCGACCCGACCACGTCGCTGCTGCTGTCGGTCGCGACGTTCGCCGCCGGCTTCTTCACGCGGCCGCTCGGCAGCGTCGTGCTCGGCGTCTATGCGGACCGCAAGGGGCGCAAGGCCGCGCTGAACCTGACGATCATGCTGATGGCGCTCGGCACGGGCCTGATCGCGATCGCGCCGACGTATGCGCAGGTCGGCGTGGCCGCGCCGCTGCTGGTCGTGTTCGCGCGGCTGCTGCAGGGCTTCTCGCAGGGCGGCGAATTCGGCGCGGCGACGTCGACGCTGCTCGAACAGGGCGGCACGTCGCGCCGTGCGTTCCGCGCGAGCTGGCAGCTCGCGACGCAGGGCGGGGCCGCGCTGATGGGCTCGGGTTTCGCGGCGCTGCTGTCGAACACGATGACGAAGGATGCGCTGGAAGGCTGGGGCTGGCGGTTACCGTTTCTCGTCGGCGTGCTGATCGCGCCGGTCGGGATGTTCTTGCGTCGGCGGCTCGCGGACGACGCGCCCGGCGACCGCCATCACGGCATCGAACGCGGCGTGCTGCACGAGCTGTTCTCGAAGCACACGCGCACGGTGGTGCTGCTGATGCTCACGGTGATGGGCGGCACGGTGTCGACCTACATCCTGACGTTCTACATGCCGACCTACGCGATCCACACGCTCGGCCTGCCGATGAAGCTGTCGATGTTCGTCGGCGTCGCGTCGGGCTGCGTGATGCTGGCCACGTGCCCGCTGTTCGGCTGGCTGTCGGACACGCTCGGCAGCCGGCGCCTGCCGATCTTCGTCGGCCGCGGCGTGCTGGTCGCGTTGCTGTTCCCGGCGTTCTGGCTGATGAATCATCACCCGACGCTGTCGGTGATCCTGCCGCTGACCGCGCTGATGCTGCTGTTCTATTCGCTCGGCTCGGCGTCGGAAATGGCGCTGATGTGCGAGTCGCTGCCGCGCCACGTGCGCGCGACCGGCATCTCGATCGCGTATGCGCTCGCGGTGACGATCTTCGGCGGCACCGCGCAGCTGATCGCGACCTGGCTCGTGAAGACGACCGGCAGCAAGCTCGCGCCGGCCGGCTACGTGGCCGCCTGCGTGGTGCTGTCGTTGATTGCGGTGGCGATGCTGCGCGAGACGGCACGGGATTCGATCGACTGATACGCGTCGCAGCACGGCACGACGGGCGGCGAGCGGCGATACGCGCTTACCGCCCGCGCACCACCCTCAGATACGACGCGAGCATCGTCGCGAGTTCCTGCGCGGCCGGCGTCAGCGGCACGGCCGCGCGCTGCAGCAGGCAGATGTCCTGCGATTCGGCCTGCTCGCGTACGGGCACCTTCGCGAGCGCGCCGGCAAACGGCCCGTGCCGCGTCACGGCTTCGGTTTCGAGCGACAGGCAATCGGTCTGCGTGACGAGCTGCAGCGTCTCGAACATTCCTTCGACGGTGGCGAGGATCTTCGGCGGCGGCAGGCCGTGCACGTCGAAGTACGCGAGCAGCCGGTTGACGACGGGGTCCGCGCTCAGGTTCGGCGAGCGCGTCGACACCCACGCGTAGTCGGCCAGCTCGGCGAGCGATTGCGCATGCATCGCCGGATGCCCGTTGCGGCACACGACCACCGGCGCGGATGCGCGCAGCGGCGTAACCGCGAGATCGGTCGTGTCGGTCTGCTTCGCGACCAGCGCGATCGCGAAATCGACGGCGCTTTCCCGCAGCCAGCCGATCATCATCCGCGACGTGCCGGTGCGCAGGTGGACGTCGACCTTGTCGAAGCGCGCGCGGAACGCGCTCAGCACCGGCGCGAACGCGTCGATCAGCGGTTCGGCCACGAGGCCGAGCGTGACGGTGCCTTCGTACGCGCCGCTCAGTTGGCGGATTTCCCGCTCGACCTGCTCGCATTCGCCGAGGATCGAACCGGAGCGCGCGAGCAGCCGCTGGCCGACGGCCGTCGGCACGATCCCGCGATTGGTGCGCGTGAACAGCGTCGCGCCGAGCGTTGCCTCGAGGCTCTGCAGCTGCTGCGTGACGCCGCTCTGCGCGAGATCGAGCGCGCGTGCGGCGGCGCGCAGGCTGCCGTGCTCGACGACGGCCTGGAAGATGCGGAGCTGGGAGAGCGTGAACGCCATGGGCAAGCGCGGGGCCGGTGATCGGGAAAAGTGATCATGATAAGGCAGCGGGCGATTCCGGCGGCGGCGCGTGCGCACTACGATCGCAGGCAGTCCGGCTCGTGCCGTTTGCCCACATCGTCCCGCCTTCGTCGACCATGAAACGTCCCTTCCTGCCGCTCGTTTCCCTATGCCTTGCGCTCGCGGCCGGTTCCGCGCACGCACTCGATGCGCGCGCCGTGCGCCTCGGTATCGACCCGACCTATCCGCCGATGGATTCGAAGGCGCCCGACGGCAGCCTGAAGGGCTTCGACGTCGATCTCGGCAACGAGATCTGCCGTCGCGCGCAGTTGCATTGCCAGTGGGTCGAGCTCGAATTCTCCGGAATGATTCCCGCGCTGCAGGCGCGCAAGATCGACGCGATCCTGTCGTCGATGGCAATCACCGAGAAGCGCGAGAAGCAGATCCTGTTCTCGTCGAAGCTGTTCCGCTTCAAGTCGCGGCTCGTCGCGCGGCCCGGCAGCGGCGTCGACAGCACGACCGCGTCGCTTGCGGGCAAGCGCGTCGGCGTGCAGTCGGGCACGCAGTTCGAATCGTGGGCGCTCGCGCACTGGGCGCCGGCCGGCGTCAGCGTGGTGCCGTACAAGAGCCAGGACGACGTGTTCGCCGATCTCGTCAACGGCCGCCTCGACGCGGCGCTGCTGGGCACCGTGGAAGCCGACTACGGCTTCCTGCGCACGCCGAAGGGCAACGGTTTCGCGTTCGTCGGTGCGCCGCTCGACATGGGCGATCGCGGCGTGGGCATCGGCATGCGGCAGTCGGATACGGCGCTCAAGGCGTCGATCGACGGCGCGATCGCGTCGATGCTGAAGGACGGCACGTACGACCGGATCGCGAAGAAGTATTTCGACTTCAACCCGTACGGCGATTGAGCGCCGGGCGACCTCGGCGTTCACCCGTTTCTTCGTTTTCATTTCGTTCGAGACCATCGATGCAGATTCGCACCACGCCGCTCCTGTCGCCGTCGATCGGCACGCAGCGCACGCTGACGAGCTTTCATTTCGGGCCGGCCGATACCGGCCGCAAGATCTACCTGCAGGCCGCGCTGCACGCGGACGAGACGCCCGCGATGCTCGCGGCGTTCGTGCTGAAGCAGCGTCTCGCGCAGCTCGATGCCGACGGCCGGCTCGCAGCCGAGATCGTGCTCGTGCCGGTCGCCAATCCGGTCGGTCTCAATCATCATCTGCTCGGGCAGTTCATCGGCCGTTTCGATCTCGCGAGCGGCCGCAACTTCAATCGCGGCTTCCTGCCGCTCGCGGAGATCGCCGCGCGTGCGCGCGACCGGCTCGGCGACGACGGCGAGCGCAATCGCGCGATCGTGCGCGAATGCGTCGGCGCGGCGCTCGCCGAGATCGCGCCGCGCACGGAGTTCGATGCGCTGCAGCTCGCGCTGCTGAAGCTGTCGCTCGATGCCGAGGTGGTGATCGACCTGCATTGTTCGCTCGAAGCGGTGATGCATGTGTACACGAGCGATACCGCCTGGCCGGAAGTCGAGCCGCTCGCGCGTTATCTCGGCGCGGAGGTATCGCTGCTCGCCGAGGATTCGGGCGGGCACGCGTTCGACGATGCGCATCACCTGCTGTGGTCGCAATTGCGGCAGCACTTGCCGGCGGGCACACCGATGGCGGCCGGCACCGTGGCCGTGACGGTCGAGTGTCGCGGCCAGCGCGACGTGACGTACGACTATGCGGAACGCGATGCCGATGCGCTCGTCGACTATCTCGTCTGGCGCGGTGCGGTGCAGGGCGAACCCAAGCCGCTGCCGCCGCTCGCCGCGCCGGCCACGCCGCTCGCAGGCAGCGAGCAGTTCCATGCGCCGGTGAGCGGGATACTCGTGCACCGCGCGGCGATCGGCGCGACGATCCGCGCCGGCGATCCGCTGTTCGATATCGTCGATCCGCTGACGGACGCGATCACGACGATTTCGAGCGGCACCGACGGCGTGTTCTACATGCGCCGCGCGATTCGGTTCGTCACGGCCGGCGCACCGCTCGGCCGCGTGACGGGCACGGTGCCGGTGCGCAAGGGGATGTTGCTCGGCGCGTGAGCGGCGCAGTGTCCTACCCGTGTGCGACGCGGTTTCGTTCTTGTCAAATTGACCGCGGTTCCGTGCGTCACTAAATTGTGCGGCACGGAGTTCGCTCCGTGTTCCGTGAGAAGAACGTTGTAACCAAGTGGAGTTGATACGGGCAGCCCTGGGCTGCCCGTTTTTTTGCGGTGCGCCTACGGCAACGCGCTGTGGCGAAGGTCGTGAAACAGGTCGTAGACGAGCGTGCATGCTGTTCGGCAGCGATGTCAATTCGCCAGACAGTGTCTGGCGAATCTTCCCCGGCACTGGTACGCCCGAGGCGACTCGACGAACTGGCGCAGTGCTTCACGCTGCCGTGGTCGGCCTATGTGCGGCTGCTGTCGGTCAAGGACGACCAGGCCTCACCCCCGCCGCGCCACCAGCTCCGACACCGTCTGCGCGGCCTGCTGCAGCGGCCCGAGAAACTCCTTCACCATCTGCTTCGCGGTATGCCGCTGCGCGTTGCCGCTGATGTTCATCGCCGCGATGATCTGCCCGCGCCGGTTGCGGATCGGCGCGGATAACGACATCAGCCCCACTTCGAGCTCCTGGTCGACCACCGCCCAGCCCTGCTGGCGCACCTGCGCAATCGCCGCCTTCAGTTCGCCGAGGTCGGTGATCGTGCGCGGCGTATGCGCGCGGATGCCGCTTTGCGCGAGCGTCTCGTCGAGCTCGGCGTCGTCGAGCGCGGACAGCAGCACACGGCCCATCGACGTGCAGTACGCGGGCAGCCGGCTGCCGATCGACAGGTTGATCGTCATGATCTTGCGGGTCGGCACGCGCAGCACGTAGACGATCTCGGTGCGGTCGAGCACGGCCGCCGAGCAGCTTTCGTGGATCTGCGCGGACAGCTGTTCCATCACGGGATCGGCGAGATTCCAGAACGGCATCGACGTCAGGTACGCGAAACCGAGTTCGAGGATCTTCGGCGTGAGCCGGAACAGCCGGCCGTCGGCCTCGACGTAGCCGAGCGTCTGCAGCGTGAGCAGGATCCGACGCGCGCCCGCGCGCGTGAGCCCGGTGGCCGACGCGACCTCGGTGAGCGTCTGCTCCGGGCGCGCCGCGTCGAACGCGCGGATCACCGCAAGGCCGCGCGCGAACGACTGGACATAGGAGTCGCCGGGTTTCGTCTGAGTGTCTTCGGTTGTCATGAGCGCCTGGAATATCGTGCAGCCGAGAAGATAGCGCATGGGGCCCGGCACGCCAACCGCGCGGCGGACCGCGCGCTTGACAGGTCGTCCCCGCACTCCCTATGATGCGTTGAACGTTCGATACACGATCTTATGTTCGTATATAGAACATTTAAGCGCATCCCGACGGGCAATGCAAGGGGCGCGCCCTGTTCATTCCCCCAGCCTGTCCTGGGACCGGAGACACTGATGACCGAAGCTTTTCTGTGTGATGCGATCCGTACGCCGATCGGGCGTTACGGCGGTGCACTGTCCGGCGTGCGCGCCGACGATCTGGGCGCGGTGCCGCTCAAGGCGCTCGTCGAGCGCAACCGCGACGTCGACTGGACGGCGATCGACGACGTGATCTACGGCTGCGCGAACCAGGCCGGCGAGGACAACCGCAACGTCGCGCGCATGTCGGCGCTGCTCGCAGGGCTGCCGCAGGGCGTGCCCGGTTCGACGATCAACCGCCTGTGCGGTTCCGGGATGGATGCGGTCGGCGTGGCCGCGCGTGCGATCAAGTCCGGCGAGGCCGCGCTGATGGTCGCGGGCGGCGTCGAGAGCATGACGCGCGCGCCGTTCGTGATGGGCAAGGCCGCGAGCGCATTCGCGCGCCAGGCCGACATCTACGATACGACGATCGGCTGGCGCTTCGTGAATCCGCTGATGAAACAGCTGCACGGCGTCGATTCGATGCCGGAGACGGCCGAGAACGTCGCGGTCGACTACGACATCAGCCGCGCCGACCAGGACCTGTTCGCGCTGCGCAGCCAGCAGAAGGCCGCGCGCGCGCAGCAGGACGGCACGCTCGCCGAGGAAATCGTCGCGGTCACGATTGCGCAGAAGAAGGGCGATCCGCTGGTCGTGTCGCGCGACGAGCATCCGCGCGAGACGTCGCTCGAAACGCTGGCGAAGCTGAAGGGCGTCGTGCGCCCGGACGGCTCGGTGACGGCCGGCAATGCGTCGGGCGTCAACGACGGCGCCGCCGCGCTGCTGCTCGCGAACGAGGAAACCGCGAAGCGCTTCGGCCTGACGCCGCGCGCACGCGTGCTCGGGATCGCGACGGCCGGCGTCGCGCCGCGCGTGATGGGCATCGGCCCCGCGCCGGCCACGCAGAAGCTGCTCGCCCGGCTCGGGATGACGATCGACCAGTTCGACGTGATCGAGCTGAACGAGGCATTCGCGTCGCAAGGTCTCGCGGTGCTGCGCATGCTCGGCGTGGCCGACGACGATCCGCGCGTGAACCCGAATGGCGGCGCGATCGCACTGGGCCATCCGCTCGGCGCGTCGGGCGCGCGTCTCGTGACCACCGCGATGTATCAGCTGCATCGCACGAACGGCCGCTTTGCGCTGTGCACGATGTGTATCGGCGTCGGCCAGGGCATCGCGATCGCGATCGAGCGCGTCTGACCTGCGTCACACGGCGAAGCGGCAGCGGCACGCGCCGCTTCGTCCTATTCGAATCGATGCGCGGCACGAGGGTTCTCGTGCCGCGCATCGTCGTTAACCGGCCTGCGACAACTGCTTGAGGCGCGCATCGAGCGCGTCGATCTCGGTGTCCGCGAACACTTCGATGCCATGCTCGCGCAGCAACGCCGCCGTGACACCGGCACCCGCGTGCCGCCGATTCTCGAAACTCCCGTCATAAATGAACGTGCTGCCGCACGACGGACTGCCGTCGGCGAGGATCGCGAAGCGGCAATCATGCGCGCGCGCAAGGGCCAGCGCGGTGTGCGCGCCGGATACGAACGGCGCCGTCACGTCCGTTCCATTCACGTCGACGATACGCGCGGCGCCTGCCAGCACCCGCTGCCCCGATTCGCCGCCGGCGATTTCGGCGGGCGGGCGCGGCACACTGAAGCCGCCGGCCAGTTCGGGGCAGACGGGCACGAGACGCCCTTCGCGCTGCCACCGTTCGAGCGCCTCATGTGCGGCGGTCTTGGCCGAGCCGTTGTAACGGACCGGATGACCGATCACGCACAGGCTGACGAGGATCTTCGGCATGGCTTGCGGCTGCGCTTCGTTCTGCAATTTCGCTCTCCGTGATGCGGCGATAGCCGATGGCGGCCATGGCAAAGCGGGAAATTCCACGCTTCACCCGCGCGCCGGTGCGTCAGGCCGTCGGTCCTTCCAGATGAATGTCCTCCGGCTCGAGCGCGTACAGCGCCGGGTCGGGCGACGCGCTGACCGTGAAGCCGAGCCGCAGGTAGAAGTCGATCGTGTTCCGCGACGGCGTCGCGGACACATACAGGCGCGCAGCGCCCATCGCGCGTGCCTGCTCGCGGGCCGCGCGGTAGAGCTGCTGGCCGAGCCCGCAGCCGCGCCAGTCGTGGCTCACGTGCAGGAACTTCAACTGCAGCATGTCGCCGTGCGGGCCGAGCGGCTGGCTGTCGACGAAGACCGCCGCGACGAGCCGCGCGCCGTCGAACATGCCGAGACACCAGCCGCCACGATCGTGGCAGTCGAGCAGGATCGGCGTGTAGTGGTCGGCTTCGCCGTCGGGCCAGCCTGCGACGTCATAAAAATCGGGAACGAGATGCAGCGCGCCATCGCGCAGCACGTACAGGTGCTCGATGATCTCGCGCCGGTCGATGGTCCACACGAGCGGCACGTCGTCGCGCGTGAGCAGGCGGGCGGACAGTGCGTCGCGTTCGGCGGCGGTGCGGCGCGTCATGCGGCCTCCCGGTGCGGGGCGATCGCATACATCAGCGGCAGGCGCGGCATGTGATCGGGCGGCACCATCCGGCGGCCGTCCAGCTCGCGCATGCCGTCGAAGCCCTTCCAGCCGTTCGCGTACGGATATTCGGTCAGGCGGTCGATCGCGAGCCCGGCCGATACGAGCGCGTTCACGACTTCGCCGATACCCCACATGAACTCGTAGCTTGGATGCGGGTTCGCGAAATCGACGACGCCCGGATGGTCGTGCTGCGCGCCGAGGCCCGTGCCGGATGCGGCAACGTAATCGCCGACGCCTGCCGGCTCCTCGGTCGCATCGCCTTTGAAATAGTCGTAGTGCGGCTTCCAGTGTTCGTCGAAATACAGCGCGAACGGATGGAATTCGACCATCGCGAAACGGCCGCCGGGCGCGAGCAGCGCGGCGATCCCGCGGGCCCACGCGTTCAGGTCGGACAGCCAGCAGATCGCGCCGTACGACGTGAACACGCGATCGAAGCGTTCGCCGCGCGCGGCGGCCTCGGGCATCCAGTCGAGCACGTCGGCGCGCTCGAAGCGTGCGGGCAGGCCCGCGTCGGCCGACAGTTGCCGTGCGAAGGCGATCGCTTCGTCGGAGATGTCGACGCCCGTCGCGTCCGCGCCGTCGCGCACGAGGCTCAGCGTGTCCTGCCCCGCGTTGCACTGCAGGTGCAGCAGCCGCAGCCCGCTGACGTCGCCGAGCAGTTCGCGTTCTTCCGGGAAGAGCGTCGAGCCGCCTGCGCGGAAAAATGCGGCCTGATCGCCTTTATGACTGTTATGCGCGACTGTCGCCGTATTCCAGGACAGCCGATTCAGTTCGTGCAATGCCTTTTTCATCGAATTCGAATACCGATTGAATGGAGCAGGATAGACGGAATCGTTTCGCCGCGTGCAACGGCCGGCGGCGTCGGCGTGCCGTGCGGCCAGGCGGGGCGGTGCGGCGTGACATGTGGATGAACACGCGCAGCGAATATTGCCGGATTATTTGATCGAAATCATGGCGACCGCCGAATTGAATATTTTATGCGATAAAAGGGTAAGGTTTTTCCCCAATATGCCGACAGTAAGTGAAGACCGTCGTAAAGCGATAAACCGTTTTTCGGCTACTGAGCGTGAAGTCAGCGCGACGCGGACGTCAGATCCGCTTTTCGGAGCCTTGCATGCGCAACAACCAGCCCGTTACCCACCAGGAATTCGATTTTCCCGACGACGTCACGCTGATGTCGACGACCGACGCAGACAGCATCATCACGTACGCCAACACGACGTTCGCGCAGGTGAGCGGCTTCACGAACGAGGAACTCGTCGGCCAGCCGCACAACGCGGTGCGCCACCCGGACATGCCGCGCGAAGCGTTTGCCGACATGTGGGCGACGCTCAGGCGCGGCGAGCCCTGGACCGCGCTGGTGAAGAACCGCCGCAAGAACGGCGACCACTACTGGGTGCGTGCGAACGCGATTCCGGTGATGCGAAACGGTGAGCCGCAAGGCTACATGTCGGTGCGGACGAAGGCGCCGCACGACGAGTCCGCGGCCGCCGACGCGCTGTATCGCGCGTTCCGCGAAGGCAAGGCCGGCCAGCGCCGGTTTCACAAGGGGCTGGTGATCCGTACGGGGCTGCTGCGCATCGCGTCGCTGTCGCAGACGATGTCGGTGCGCGCGCGCGTGCACTCGGCGCTGTGCGTGCTCGCGCCGGTGGTCGTTGGCGCGGGCTGGGCATGCGGGCTGGCGGGCGGCGGGCTCGCGGCATTTGCCGGCGTGACGGTCGGCGTGGCGGCGGCGGCCGGCCTGTGGCTCGATGCGCAGATCGTGCGTCCGCTGAAGCGACTGCACGACCAGGCGCTGAACGTCGCGACCGGCGAAAGCCGGCGCGGCGTGCGGATGAACCGTGTCGACGAGATCGGCATGACGCTGCGCACGATCAACCAGCTCGGGCTGATGTTCCGCTGGCTCGTCGACGACGTCAGCGAGCAGGTTCACAACGTGCAGCGCGCGAGCAACGAGATCGCGCA
This sequence comes from Burkholderia sp. HI4860, assembly GCF_002223045.2. Classification (NCBI taxonomy): domain Bacteria; kingdom Pseudomonadati; phylum Pseudomonadota; class Betaproteobacteria; order Burkholderiales; family Burkholderiaceae; genus Burkholderia; species Burkholderia sp. HI4860. The sequence continues at coordinate 1,198,010 of NZ_NKFO02000001.1, forward strand.
GGGCAACAACGACCTGAGCGCGCGCACCGAGCAGGCGGCGTCGAGCGTGCAGGAGACGGCCGCGTCGATGGCCGAGATGACGGCGACCGTCGACAGCAACGCGGAGACCGCGCTGCAGGCGAACCGGCTCGCGATGTCGGCTAGCGAGGCGGCGGGGCGCGGCGGGCAGGCGGTGGGCGAGGTTGTCACGACGATGAGCGACATCACGGCCAGCTCGCGCAAGATCGCCGACATCATCGGCGTGATCGACGGCATCGCGTTCCAGACCAACATTCTTGCGCTGAACGCGGCGGTGGAAGCGGCACGCGCGGGTGAACAGGGGCGCGGCTTCGCGGTGGTCGCGGGTGAAGTGCGGGCACTCGCGCAGCGCAGCGCGAATGCGGCGAAGGAGATCAAGACGCTGATCGGCGCGAGCGTCGAGCGGGTCGAATCGGGCGCGCGCCGCGTGGACGAGGCGGGCAAGACGATGGAGGATATCGTCGCGCAGGTAAAGCGCGTGTCGGATTTGATCGCGGAGATCAGCTCGTCGACGGCCGAGCAGAGCACGGGGGTTGCGCAGGTCGATCAGGCGGTCGTGCACCTGGACAACATCACGCAGCAGAACGCGGCGCTGGTCGAGCAGAGCACGGCGGCGTCGGAGAGCCTGAAGCAGCAAGCGACGCGGCTGGTGGATGCGGTGAACGTGTTCCGGTGATCGTCGGGGCGCGCACGTGACGTGCGCGCCAAATCAAACCATCCGGGTTGACGCGCGCAATGCGCGTTCAGGTTTTTCGATTCATTGAAAATGCGGAAAACGAGAAATATTCGTATTCAAGATTTCACGTTTTTGATTTGGATCAATTCAGGCGAATTACGTTAAATCGTCAGATGAATATCCACCAAACCGTTGCCAGTCATGGTGTTTAGTTTCATCCATAAACAATGTTTTCGGTAAAAACAAGATAATGCTTTTCTAATGCATATTTTCCCGAATACACCATAATGTTTTCGTGGAATTTGCCGAAAGCGCAGGGGTAAGACCAACGTGCATGCGGACAGGCCGTCATGCGCGGCGTCTCGAATCAATCGACAAGCGGACGCAAGATCCGTTACCCGGAGCCCCACACCATGCGCAACAACCAGCCCGTCACGCAACGCGAATTCGATTTTCCCGATGACGCGACCCTGATGTCGACCACCGACGCGAACAGCTACATCACCTACGCGAACGCGGCCTTCATCCAGGTCAGCGGATTTTCCCCCGAAGAGATCGAAGGCCAGCCGCACAACGTCGTGCGCCACCCGGACATGCCGAAGGAGGCGTTCGCCGACATGTGGGCGACGCTCAAGGGCGGCGAGCCGTGGACCGCGCTCGTGAAGAACCGCCGCAAGAACGGCGACCACTACTGGGTGCGCGCGAATGCGATTCCGGTGATGCGTAACGGCCAGCCGAAGGGCTACATGTCGGTGCGCACGAAGGCGACGCGCGACGAGATCGCGGCTGCGGAGGCGCTCTACAAGGAATTCCGTGAAGGGCACGCCGGCAACCGGCATTTTCACAAGGGGCTGATCGTCCGCAAGGGCGTGGCCGGATTCACGTCGCTGTTCCAGACGATGTCGGTGCGCGCGCGGCTCCATGCGTCGCTGTGCGTGCTCGCGCCGGTCGTGGTGGCTGGCGGCTGGGCGTGCGGGCTGGCCGGCGGCGGGCTCGCGGCATTTGCCGGTGTGACGGCCGGCGCGGCGGCTGCCGCGGGGCTGTGGCTCGATGCACAGATTGCGCGCCCGCTGATGCAGTTGCGCGACGAGGCGCTGCGCGTGGCGACCGGCGAAAGCCGCAGCGGCGTGCGGATGAATCGCGTCGACGAAATCGGGATGACGCTGCGCACGATCAACCAGCTCGGCCTGATGTTCCGCTGGCTCGTCGACGACGTCAGCGAACAGGTGTTGAACGTGCAGCGCGCGAGCAACGAGATCGCGCAGGGCAACAACGACCTGAGCGCGCGCACCGAGCAGGCGTCGACGAGCGTGCAGCAGACGGCCGCGTCGATGGCCGAGATGACGGCGACCGTGTCGAGCAATGCGGAGACGGCGCTGCAGGCGAACCAGTTGTCGGTATCGGCGAGCGACGCGGCCGAGCGCGGCGGGCAGGCGGTGAGCGAGGTGGTCGCGACGATGAACGACATCACGGCCAGCTCGCGGAAGATCTCGGACATCATCGGCGTGATCGACGGCATCGCGTTCCAGACCAACATCCTTGCGCTGAACGCCGCGGTGGAGGCGGCGCGGGCCGGCGATCAGGGGCGCGGTTTCGCGGTGGTTGCGGGTGAGGTGCGGGCGCTTGCGCAACGCAGCGCGAATGCGGCGAAGGAGATCAAGACGCTGATCGGTGCGAGTGTCGAGCGGGTCGAATCGGGCGCACGGATCGTCGATGGCGCGGGCAAGACGATGGAAGACATCGTCACGCAGGTGAAGCGCGTGTCGGATTTGATCGCGGAGATCAGCTCGTCAACGGCCGAGCAGAGCACGGGGGTTGCGCAGGTCGACCAGGCGGTGGTGCATCTGGACAACATCACGCAGCAGAACGCGGCGCTGGTCGAGCAGAGCACGGCGGCGTCGGAGAGCCTGAAGCAGCAGGCGACGCGACTGGTGGAGGCGGTTAACGTGTTTCGGTGATGAGCGGTGGAAGAAGTGACGCGGGCACGACGGAGAGAGAGGGACGCCGGCCCGCGTCGGACCGCCCGGTTCCGGCCGGGCGGTCAGGGCCTGTCGCCGAAGCGCCAGGCCCTGAACCGTCAGACGGCGAGGCAGAGGTACTTGATCACGACATAGTCGTCGATGCCGTAGTGCGAGCCTTCGCGGCCGAGGCCCGACTGCTTCACGCCACCGAACGGCGCGACTTCGTTCGAGATCAGGCCCGTGTTCACGCCGACCATCCCGTATTCGAGCGCTTCCGCCACCTTCCACACGCGGCCGATGTCGCGGCTGTAGAAGTACGCGGCAAGGCCGAACTCGGTGTCGTTCGCGAGGCGGATCACTTCGTCGTCGCTGCCGAACTTGAACAGCGGTGCGAGCGGCCCGAACGTCTCTTCCTTCGCGACCTTCATCGCCGGCGTGACACCCGTCAGCACGGTCGGCTCGAAGAAGCCGTGGCCAAGCGCGTGGCGCTTGCCGCCCGTCACGACGGTCGCACCCTTCGCGAGCGCGTCCTCGATGTGCGCCTCGACCTTCAGCACGGCGGCTTCGTTGATCAGCGGACCTTGCGTGACGCCCGGCTCCGTGCCGCGGCCCACCTTCAGCTGGCCGACGGCTGCCGCGAGCTTCTGCGCGAACTGGTCGTACACGGCTTCATGCACGTAGAAGCGGTTCGTGCACACGCAGGTCTGGCCGCTGTTGCGGTACTTCGATGCAATCGCGCCCTGCACGGCCGCATCGAGGTCGGCGTCGTCGAACACGATGAACGGTGCGTTGCCGCCGAGCTCCAGCGACACTTTCTTGACCGTCGCCGCGCATTGCGACATCAGCAGGCGGCCCACCGGCGTCGAGCCGGTGAACGACAGCTTGCGCACGATCGGGTTCGACGTCAGCTCGCCGCCGATCGCCTTCGGGTCGCCCGTGACGACGCTGAACACGCCGGCCGGCACGCCCGCGCGCTCGGCCAGCACGGCCATCGCGAGTGCGGAGAACGGCGTCGCCTCGGCCGGCTTCACGACGATCGGGCAGCCTGCGGCAAGCGCCGGGCCGACCTTGCGCGTGATCATCGCCGCCGGGAAGTTCCACGGCGTGATCGCCGCGCACACGCCGATCGCTTCCTTCGTCACGACGATGCGCTTGTCGCTCGCCGGCGTCGGGATCGTGTCGCCGTACACGCGCTTGCCTTCTTCCGCGAACCACTCGAGGAACGAGGCGGCATAGCCGATCTCGCCCTTCGCTTCGGCCAGCGACTTGCCTTGTTCGGTCGTGAGGATCAGCGCGAGGTCGTCGGCGTTTTCCATCATCAGGTCGTGCCACTTGCGCAGGACGACCGCACGCTCCTTCGCGGTCTTCTTGCGCCACGCCGGCCAGGCGGCGTTCGCGGCTTCGATCGCGTGACGCGTCTCGGCCGTGCCCATCGCCGGCACCGTGCCGAGCAGGCCGCCCGTCGCCGGGTTGCGGACTTCGAACGTCTCGCCGTTCGTCGCGCCTTGCCATTCGCCGTTGACGTACGCCTGCTGGCGGAACAGCGACGGGTCTTTCAGTGCCAGGGTTTCCTGAACCGTGCTCATATGAATCACCTGCTTCGAAAAGGACGGATGAAACGGCCGCCGCCGTCATGAAGACGGCGGCGGCGCATTCAGTGGATGAAGTCGACGGACACTCAGGCCGGCACGCCGACCGTTTCCTTCAGCACTTCCTCGAGGATCACGAGTGCTTCGTCGAACACGGCTTGCGGGATCGTCAGCGGGAACAGGAAGCGCACGACGTTCGAGTACACGCCGCACACGAGCAGCAGCAGGCCGCGCTCGAGCGCACGCGTCTGCACGCGCTTCGTGAATTCCGCATCCGGCTCGCCCGAGCCCGGCTTCAGGAACTCGACCGCGATCATCGCGCCCGGGCCGCGCACGTCGGCGATCTGCGGCACGTCGGCCTGCAGGGCGTTCAGCTTCGCCTTCAGCACGTCGCCGAGTTGCGTCGCGCGCTCGCACAGCTTCTCTTCGTCGATGATCTCGAGCACCGCGTGCGCCGACGCGACGGCCAGCGGGTTGCCCGCGTACGTGCCGCCCAGGCCGCCGGGCGCTGCCGCGTCCATCACGTCCGCACGGCCGACGACGCCCGACAGCGGCATGCCGCCGGCAAGGCTCTTCGCCATCGTGATCAGGTCGGCCAGCACGTCGTAGTGCTGCATCGCGAACAGCTTGCCGGTACGCGCGAAGCCCGTCTGCACTTCGTCGGCGATCAGGAGGATGCCGTGCTCGTTACAGATCTTGCGCAGTGCGCGCACGAATTCGGCCGGCGCCGGGTTGAAGCCGCCTTCGCCCTGGACCGGTTCGAAGATGATCGCGGCGACGCGCTTCGGATCGATGTCGGCCTTGAACAGCATCTCGATCGCCTTGATCGAGTCGGCGGTCGTCACGCCGTGCACGGCGTTCGGGTACGGGGCGTGGAACACGTCGCCCGGGAACGGGCCGAAGTTCAGCTTGTACGGGGCGACCTTGCCGGTCAGCGCCATGCCCATCATGGTGCGGCCGTGGAAGCCGCCCGAGAACGCGATGACGCCCGGACGGCCGGTCGCTGCGCGCGCGATCTTGATCGCGTTCTCGACGGCTTCCGCGCCGGTCGTGAAGAACGCGGTCTTCTTCGGGAAATCGCCCGGCGCGCGGTCGTTGATCTTTTCAGCCAGCTCGACGTACGACGCGTACGGGACGATCTGGTACGCGGTGTGCGTGAAGTTGTTCAGCTGATCCGCGATCGCCTTGACGATCTTCGGGTGGCGGTGGCCGGTGTTCAGCACCGCGATGCCGGCGGCGAAATCGATGAAGCGGCGGCCTTCGACATCCCACAGTTCCGCGTTCTCGGCGCGGGCTGCGTAGAAATCGCACATCACGCCAACGCCGCGCGGGGTGGCGGCGTTCTTGCGGGCCTGCAGGTCGGCATTCTTCACGGTCATCTCCTTGATGTTCTGTCCGGTGAGTAGAAATCGGGCGCTTCGACCGCCCATGGAGGCGACTATAATCACATTTGGCTCTGGCAATCAGAGCCATTTCAATAAATATTCAGGAGCCAATCATGCGCGCGAGCGTGTTGTCGGACTGGCTGGCGCAGCGCCTCGTGCGCGGCGGCGAACAGCCGATCTACCGGCAGCTTCATCGGCTGCTGCAACAGGCGATCCTGTCGCGCGAACTGCCGGCCGGCACGCGCGTGCCGTCGTCGCGGCTCCTGGCCGCCGAGCTCGGGATCGCGCGCAACACGGTCACGCAGGTTTACGAGCAGCTTGCACTCGAAGGTTACGTGAACTCGGCGACCGGCCGCGGCACGTTCGTCGCCGACAGCGCGCCGGACGAGATCGTCGGCGCGCCGACCGACGCGGCCGCCGCGCGCCCGGCGCTCGTGCAGCCGTCCGCGCGGCGGTTGTCCGCGCGCGGCACGCGGCTCGTCGAAGGCGCCGGCGTGTCGAAGCGGCAGGGCGGCGCGTTCATGCCGGGCGTGCCCGATGTGTCGCGATTTCCGGCGCGCGTGTGGACGCGGCTGCACAACAAGTACTGGCGGCGCCTGCGCCCCGACCTGCTGACCTACGCGCCGGGCGGCGGGCTCGCGCTGTTGCGCGAGGCGCTGGCCGACTACCTGCGCACGTCGCGCTCGGTGCGCTGCACGCCCGAGCAGATCGTGATCACGACCGGTATCCACCAGTCGATCGACCTGGCGGTGCGGCTCTTGACCGACCCGGGCGATGCAATCTGGACCGAGGATCCGTGCTACTGGGGCGTGCGCAGCGTGCTGAACGTGTCGGGGCTGACGACGCGGCCGATCCCGGTCGACGACGAAGGCATCGCGCCATCGGCCGCCGATCTCGCCGAACCGCCGAAGCTGATGCTGGTCACGCCGTCGCACCAGTATCCGCTCGGGATGGTGATGAGCCTCGCGCGGCGGCGGATGCTGCTCGAATACGCGCGCCAGCACGGCTGCTGGATCATCGAGGACGACTACGACAGCGAATTCCGCTACGGCAGCCGGCCGCTCGCGTCGCTGCAGGGTCTCGATACGGCCGGGCAGGTGATCTATGTCGGCAGCTTCGGCAAGACGCTGTTCCCGGGGCTGCGGGTCGGTTATCTGGTTGCGCCGGAGCCGCTCGCGGAAAGTTTCGCGACCGCCAGCGCCGAGCTGTATCGCGAAGGACAGTTGCTGCAGCAGGCGGTGCTGGCCGAATTCATCGCGGAAGGGCACTTCGTGTCGCATATCCGCAAGATGCGCACGTTATATGGGCAGCGTCGCGAGGTGCTGCTCGACGCGGTCGCGCAACGCTACGGCAACACGCTGCACGCGCTCGGCAGCGATGCGGGGCTGCATCTGGTCACGCAGTTGCCGGACGGCGTCGACGATCGCGCGGTCGCGCAGGCCGCGCTCGAACGCAATATCGTCGTGCGGCCGTTGTCGGGGTATTACGCGGATCGCGACCGTGCGGCGTCGGGGTTGCTGCTCGGGTATGCGTGCGTGCCGGAGGACGAGATCGCGACCGCGTTCGCGACGCTCGCCGAGGCGATCGACGAGCGGGCGTTTGGTCGGGTGGTCGAGGTGGCTTGAGCGGCGCATTCGGTGGCGGTATCGCGTGGCGATGGCCGTCGCGGCCATCGATACCGGACGGCGGCGTGCGCTGCGCACCGCGAAGAGCACGCGCGTTGTGCAGACCCTGCCGTGAACCTCAATACCCGATCCACACCGCGAACGTCAGTACGACGCACGACAGCGCGAGCAGCGTCAGGAACAGCGGCAGCACGAAGCGGATCCACGCACCGAAATCGACGCGTGCGGTTGCCAGATACGCGAGCAGCATCCCGGACGTCGGCGTGACGAGGTTCGTCAGCCCGCCGCCGAGTACGAACGCGAGCACCGACGTCTGGCCGCTCACGCCGGAGAGCTGCGCGATCGGCCCGATGATCGGCATGCTGACCGCGGCCTTGCCCGACACCGACGGAATGAACACGTCGAGCACCATCTGCACCCCCATCAGCCCGTTCGCGACCCACACCGGCGACTGCCCGTCCGCGAGCCGCGTGAAGAAGTTGATCAGCGTGTCGAGCACGAGGCTGTTCTGCAGCAGCAGTTCGACGGAAGCGGCGAGCCCCATCAACAGCGCCGCGAGGATCATGTTCTTCATCCCGTCGACGAACGCGTCCGCCGCACTGCGCGAATCGAGCCCGCCGATCACGGCCGTCGCGAGGCTCACGAACGTATAGAACGCCGCCAGCTCGACGTTGCCCCACTTCAGTTCGCGCGTGCCGTAGATCAGCATCGCGACCGCTGCGGCGAATACGACCAGCGTCGCCTTGTGGCGCAGCGACAGCTTCGCGGCCGCGTGCGCGGCGTGGCCCGCGGCGGTCTGCCCGGCGCGATAGCCGGTGCTGCGCACGTAGCGCAGCAGGTACAGGATGCCGATCGTCAGGAAGACGACGAACACGGCCGCGCGCAGCGCGACGCCGCTGAACAGCGGCACGCCGACCAGCGGCTGCGCGACGGCCAGCGCGAGCGGGTTCGTCACCGACGCGATATAGCCGATCTTCGCGGCGAGCGCGACCAGTGCGACCGCGAACAGGTCGGAGAGACCCAGGCGCCGCGCGATCACGACCACCATCGGAATGATCACGAGGTACTCGGAGATGAAGCCGAGTAGCGTGCTGCCGAGCCCGATCAGGATCATCAGCATCGGTGTGAGCAGGTACGCATTGTTGCCGGTGAGCTGCAGCAGCCGGTCGATGCCCGCGTCGACCACGCCGGTGCGGCGCATCACGCCGAACATCCCGCCGACGAACATCACCATCACGATCAGCGGCGCATTCTTCAGCAATCCTTCCGGTATCGCGACGAATGCCGAGACGAGGCTCGCGGGCATCGCATGCGTGGGCGTGCTGTGGCTGACTGCTGGTGCAACGAGCGTCGTGAGCGCCGTGGTCTTCGGCACCACGTGATAGGTGCCCGGCACGACGAGCCGGCCGTTGCGCTCGAAACGGCCGGAATCGACGATCCAGGTGAGTGCGATCGCGACGGCCAGCACCCACAGCATCATCACGACCGGATGCAGCATCTTGCCGTGCGGATGCGGCGCGCGGCCGGCGTGGGCCGATGCGTCGCCGGACGCATTGCCGGTCGCGTCGTGGGTCGATGCGTCAGCAGGCGCCGCGAGCGCGGTGGCGTCGGCGGCGCGTGCGCCGGCCGGGTTCGGGGAAGAGGCGGACATCGGATCCTCGTCGAAGAAGGAGCGGGCCGTCAGGCCGGTTGCAGCGCGGCGCGCGCCGGGACGTAGCCGAGTTCGGCGGAAATGGCGAGGCTGCATGCCTGCAGGCGCTCGAGATAGTCGGGGATGTCGGCGTGGCTCACGCGCACCTCGGGCCCCGTCACGCTGACGGAGGCGACCGTCGCACCCGTCAGGTCGCGCACCGGCACCGCGATCCCGACCGCGCCGGGCGTCACCTCGCCGCTGCTCACCGCGTAGCCCTTGCGCGCGACCGCATCGAGTTCGCCGGCGAGCTTCGCCGGATCGTCGGCGTGCCCGTTTCGGCGCAGTTGCGCGAGATAGTCGTCGCGCACCGCGTCGGGCGCGAATGCGAGCAGCACCTTGCCCGATGCGCCGAAATTGATCGGCCGGCGGTTGCCGACCGCGCCGACGGTGCGCACCGCGTGCGTCGTTTCGCAGCGCGCGACGCACACCGATTCGAGCCCTTCGCGCACGCGCAGCACGATGGTCTCGTTGATCGCCTGGTTGAGCGCGAGCATGTGCCGGTGCGCGGCGCGCACGAGCGCGTTCTGCTGCGACGCGGCCACGCCGATCACGAACGCCTGCGGGCCGAGCGCATAGGTGGACGTGCGCGGGTCCTGCACGACGAAGCGATGCAGTTCGAGCGTGCACAGCATCCGGTACGTGCGCGACTTGTTGATGCCGAGCTGCGACGCGAGTTCGGTCACGCCGAGGTTCGGATGCTCGGCCACGTAGGTCAGCAGCTTCAGCGCGCTGTCGACGGCGTCGACGATGTAGGTCGTCATGCGGGGTCTCCCTGCGGCGCGATGCGCGCGCGAACGTAATCGGCGAGTGCATCGAGATACGCATCGACCGAGCGCTTCAGCGTGGCGAAGCCCGCGTGTTTCGTGAATGCGGCCTCATCCATGTACAGCGCGCGGTTGAATTCGATCTGGATGCTGTGGCGCTGCCGCGCGGGATCGGCGAGCGCGGTCAGCAGGTCGCCGCCCTGGTACGGGTCGTTGACCTGCACGCGATAGCCGGCGTCGGCGAACCACTGCGCGGTCCACGCGGTGAAGGCCGGGTCGGCGGTCGTGCCGCGCCGGTCGCTGACGACGACGTCCGGCCGCCATGCGCCCGCGTCGACGTTCATCGCGTTGCCGCGCGACTTCATCGAATGGCAGTCGATATGCCACAGCGCGCCGTGCGCGGCGTGCAGCGGCTCGGCGATGCCGGCGAGCGCGCGGCGGTACGGCAGGTAGTACGCGTCGATCCGGTTGCGGACTGCTTCGAGCGACAGCTTGCGGTCGTACAGCGGCACGCCGGGCAGCGCGTCGCGCCGGATCAGCCCCATCCCGCGCTGCGTGTACGGCTGCGGCGACAGCGGCTCGGGCCACGGTTCGGCGAGCAGCGTTGCGTCGATGTCCGTTTCCGCGCGGTTCGGATCGATGTACGCGCGCGGAAACGTCGCGCCGAGCAGCGTGCCGCCGCGCGCCGGCGCGCCGGCCCACAGTTCGTCGACGTACGCGTCCCACGTCGTGCGGATCGCGTCATCGGGCGCGACGGTGGCGAAGTCCGGCGGATACGCGATGCCGCTGTGCGGCGAGTCGACGACGATCGGCAGGGCCGGCACCGTCGGCGTCGCGACGAAATACGCAGGCGATGCGCCGGCAGTCGCGTTGTTGCAATTAAACGTCAGCATGGGGATCAGGTTCTTTACCTAGTTTCTCGAAGCGTCTCGTGCGTTTGTTTTAATCATTAAAACAGCGTATCAATATTTCACAACGACTGAAAATCGCGGTCAAGGGCTTTTTGCGATACCGGGATTGCACATCGTGATCGGGCTGAAATGCCCGTGGTTATTGGGCTTGTTTCATTCTTTAAAACGCCTGGTGATTCAGGGGTATTCGACTCCCATGTGTGATTTTTGGCATCGCTTGACGCTTCAAATCGACGAATTCGACAATGAATAAGACGATGTTTTATTCAATAAAACACGTTTCGAGCGAACAAAATCGCTCCCCATATTCAATTGATAAAAGGGTCGGAGATGAAGCGAAAAGGAATGGCGGTCGCGCTGGCGGGACTCGCATCGGCGGCGGGTGCGATGCACGCGCATGCGCAGTCGAGCGTGACGCTGTACGGCGTGGTCGATTCGGGGATCACGTACACGAACAACCAGAACGGGCATGCCGCGTGGCAGGCGACCGGCGGCAACGAGCAGGGCACGCGCTTCGGGCTGCTCGGCAAGGAAGACCTCGGCGGCGGCACGCGCGCGGTGTTCCGGCTCGAGAACGGCTTCAACATCGAGAGCGGCGCCGCGAGCCAGGGCGGCCGGCTGTTCGGGCGCCGCGCGTACGTCGGGCTGGAAAACGACCGCTGGGGCACGCTGACGATGGGTCGCCAGTACAACGCGGCGCAGGAAGTGCTGGAGCCGCTGCAGATCGGCGCGACCACCGCGCTCACGCAGTACGCGCTGCATCCGTTCGACACCGACGACCTGAACAACACGTTCCGCACCAATAACGCGGTGCAGTACCAGACGCCCACCTGGTACGGCTTGCGCGCGGTCGGCCTGTACGGTTTCTCGAATTCGACGTCGTTCGCGCAAAACCGCGTGTGGAGCATCGGTACGAGCTACGAGAACGGGCCGCTGCAACTCGGTGCGGCCTACGTGCGCGTCGATCATCCGGCGCTCGACACCACCGGCGCGGCGGCATCCGACAACTACTACACGTTCATCAAGGGCGTGACGCGCCAGCAGATCTGGGGCGCGGGCGGCGCGTATGCGTGGGGCGCCGCGACGTTCGGGCTGCTTTACACGAGCTCGCTGTTCAATCTGCAGACGGGCGGCGCGATGCGCTTCAACAACTACGAGGGCAGCGTGCGCTACCTGATGACGCCCGCGCTGCAGTTCGCGCTCGGCGAAACCTACACGCAGGTGCTCGCGTCGCAGGGGCCGAAGCCGAGTTCGCACTACCTGCAGACGAGCGTCGGTGCACAGTATTTCCTGTCGAAGCGCACCGATATCTACGTAAACGCGTTCTACCAGCGTGCGTCGTCGAACACGGTGGCCGCGATCGAAGGAATCTCGAATCCGTCGAGCACGCGCACGCAGATCGTCGCGGTGACGGGCATCCGCCACAAGTTCTGACGCGCCGGCAAGCCGCGAGCGCGCGCGCTTTCCGCTTACAGCCGGATCAGCGCCGCGCCCGCCACCACCAGCGCGCACGCGGCGAGCCGCTGCGCGCCGGGCCGCTCGCGCATCACGAGCCAGCCGATCGCGACCGCGAAGATCGAGCTCGTTTCGCGCAGCGCGGACACCGTTCCGACCGGCAAGTACCGGTACGCGAGGATCACGATCCCGTACGCCGCGAGCGAGATCGTGCCGGCGATCGCGCCCTGCGTGAGCGCGGTGCGCGAGCCGAGCACCGCGCGCGGGCCGCCCCGCACCGCGCAGACCAGCACGAACTGCGGCACGCTCCACAGCACGTACACCCACGCGATGTAGCCGAGCGCGCTGCCGGATACGCGCGAGCCGATGCCGTCGCAGATCGAATAGGCGGCGATGAACACGCCCGTGAGCAGCGCAAACGGCACGCCTTCGCCGGAGAACCGGAAGCCGCGCCGCAGCGCGAGCGACATGATGCCGAACGACACGAGTGCGATGCCCGCGAAGCCGAACGGCGTCGGCCGCTCGTGCAGGATCGCGAGCGCGAGTACCGACACGAGCAGCGGAGAAATCCCGCGTGCGATCGGGTAGATCTGTCCGAATTCACCGCTGCGATATGCGCGCGCCAGCGTGAAGCAGTACGCGACCTCGAGCGCGGCCGACCCGGCGACGTACGGCCACGCGGCAGGCGCCGGCGCGGGCAGCAGCGCGGCGCCGGCGACGCCGAACACGAAATACGGCAGCGACATCGCGCCGAGCTGGACGAGCCGGTCTTCGCTGACATGGAGGAAGGCATTCCAGATCGCGTGCAGCAACGCGGAGCACAGCACGAGGCCGATGAAGAGGTGGTCCATGGACGAAGCGGCGGACAGGGGCGGGAGCGGAGGCGGCGCGATCATTATGTGGGTATCGGGCGCACTCGCAAGGAATTGTCGATAATGGCGTGTTGTTATTCACCGGATGCCGACCATGACCGAAGCCACCCAAGCCCAGCCTGCCGTTCCGCGCCTCACGAGCCTGTCACATGGCGGCGGCTGCGGCTGCAAGATTGCGCCGGGCGTGCTGTCCGAGCTGTTGAAGCGCGCGACGCCGCCCGCGCTGTTCCCGGATCTGCTGGTCGGCACCGAGACGTCCGACGACGCGGCCGTCTACCGCCTCAACGACGAGCAGGCGATCGTCGCGACCACCGACTTCTTCATGCCGATCGTCGACGATCCGTTCGACTTCGGCCGCATCGCCGCGACCAACGCGCTGTCCGACGTCTATGCGATGGGCGGCAAGCCGATCCTCGCGCTCGCGCTGGTCGGCATGCCGATCAACGTGCTGCCGCACGAGACGATCGCGGCCGTGCTGCGCGGCGGCGAATCGGTATGCGCGGACGCCGGCATCCCGGTCGCGGGCGGCCATTCGATCGATTCGGTCGAGCCGATCTACGGGCTCGCCGCGATCGGCGTCGTGCATCCGTCGCGCGTGAAGCGCAATGCGGCCGCGCGCGCGGGCGACGTGCTCGTGCTCGGCAAGCCGCTCGGCGTCGGCGTGTTGTCCGCCGCGCTGAAAAAGAACCAGCTCGATGCCGACGGCTATGCGCAGATGGTCGCGACGACCACCAAGCTGAACCGGCCGGGCGCCGAACTCGCCGCGTTGCCGGGCGTGCATGCGCTGACTGACGTCACGGGCTTCGGGCTGCTCGGCCATACGCTCGAGCTGGCGCGCGGCGCGCACCTCACCGCGCGCGTGCACTATGCGTCGCTGCCATGGCTCGCGGGCGTCGAGGCGTTCGTCGCCGATGGCGTGTTCACCGGCGCGTCGGGCCGCAACTGGGCCGCGTACGGCGCGGACGTGCAACTGGCCGCTACGCTGCCGCCCGTCGCGCAGGCGCTGCTGACCGACCCGCAGACGTCGGGCGGCTTGCTGGTCGCGTGCGCACCGGAGGCCGTCGACGACGTGCTCGCGTGCTTCCGTGCCGACGGCTTCGACCGCGCGGGCGTGATCGGCGAGATGGTGGACGGGCCCGCACGCGTCGACGTCGCGTGACGTTCAAGCGGCATACACGATTTTTTGCGGTCGCTAGAATCGATGCCTTCCACCGAGAAGGCATCGACGACCGATGAACGACTTCCTGTTCGGGCTGATGATCGCGCTGTCGGTCGGGCCCGTTGCGCTGATGATCGCGAACTACGGGATGCGCGCCGGCACCGCAAGCGGCGTGCGCGCGGCGGTGGGTGTCGCGACGGCCGATGGCTGCTATGCGGTCGTCGCATTCACGCTTGGCGCGATGCTCGCGAGCACGCTCGCCGCCCATCTGTCGCTGTTTCGGCTGATCGGCGCGCTCGTGCTGCTCGCAATGGGCGCGCGGATGCTGTGGCAGGCACTGCGGGATCGCCGCCGTACGTTCGACGGTGATGCACGGCCGCCAGGCAGCCGCCCGTTTTCATCGATGTTCTTCGTCACGCTGGCGAACCCGCTCACGATCCTGTTGTTTTATGGCTATGCAACGGCTGCCGCCGGTGCGCATCGACACTGGCTGCTGGGTGCTGCGTGCGTGTTTGCCGGCAGCCTCGCGGGGCAGCTCGTGTTCGCATTCGGCGGCAGCGTGATCGGCCGGATCGTGAAGTCGCCGGCGCTGCTCGCGGCGAGCCATGTGGTCGCCGCGCTTGTCGTGCTGGGTTACGGGGTGGCGGGGCTGGCGCGGTTGTAGCGGTTCGCCGGGTTACGCGCGTGCCAGTGCGATTGACGTGTTGGAGTCGATCAACCGGATAGTAATCCTGATGGTGTGTCGACGCGCGGAGACCATTTCCTTCGTCATTCCCGCGCGTAGCGGACCCGCACCGACGCACCGTCGCCGTTTCGTAGTCGGGTTCCGCATCGGGCACGCGCGTTCTATACTCCGACGCGCAGTCTACGAGAGCCGTTCTCACCCAACATCATCGAAACAAGGAACGCCGATGCTGACTCGCTCCATTCTTTCCGCCGCTGCATTCTCGCTCGCAGCCTGTGCGACCGCGCCGTCGATCGCGCAGGACAACCAGGGCAACAACGCGGGCAACAATGCATTCGCCGAGACCGGTGCACAGGGCCGCCCGGTCAAGGTCATGATCATTACGATGTTCGGTCCGGAGGGCCAGGCCTGGCTCGACCGGCTCGGCCCGTGGCGCGACATCGCCGTGCCCGGCCTGTCGCCCGACTATCCGAACGTGCATTGCAACAAGCAGGACGTGTGCGTGGTCACGACCGGCATGGGCTATGCGAACGCGTCGGCGACGATCATGGCGCTCACGTTCTCGCAGCGCTTCGACCTGCGCCGCACGTATTTCCTGATCTCCGGCATCGCGGGTGTCGACCCTGCGCAAGGCACGGTCGGTTCGGCCGCGTGGTCGAAATACCTCGTCGATTTCAGCCTGCAGTGGGAGCTCGATGCACGCGAGATTCCGGCCGGCTGGAATACCGGCTTCCTCGGCATCAACACGAAGAGCCCGAACGACAAGCCGCCGCTCGACTATCGCACCGAGGTGTTCCAGCTCAACCCGCAGCTGACCGACGCCGCGGTCGCACTGTCGCGCAACGTCGTGCTCGCCGACAGCGCGCAGGCGCAGGCCGCACGCGCGAAGTTCAACTACGCGCCGGCGAACCGGCCGCCGACGGTGATCCAGTGCGACACGTCATCGGGCAACACGTGGTTCTCGGGCACGCTGATCGGCGAGCGCGCGCGCCAGTGGACGAAGATCCTGACCGACGGCAAGGGCACGTACTGCATGACCGCGCAGGAAGACAACGCGACGTATGAAGCGCTCAAGCGCGCGGCGAGCGTGAAGCGGGTCGACCTGTCGCGCGTCGCGGTGCTGCGTACCGGGTCCGATTTCGACCGGCCGTATGCGGGGCAGACGAGCGCCGACAACCTGCTGAACTACGCGGACCAGGGCGGCTTCGCCCCGGCAACCGAAAACCTGTATCGCGCGGGCAATCCGCTCGTGCAGGACATCGTGACGCACTGGGGCGAATGGCGCGACGGCGTGCCGCGCCGCTAAGTACCGGCCGACGACTCAGCCGCGATCAATGCGAATGCGGGGCCGAACGGAACGGCGTCCACACCGGCGTGGTGTCGTCCCAGTGATCGAGCGGCGAAGGGAGTTGATCGTTCATCATGTTCTCCTGCAACTAACTATCTAGCTGACTGACTCGGCGAGTCGTCGATGAAGGGCTCGAAACGCCGCGCGCGGGGCAACCCGTTGCGCGGCGTTGCGCGTTTACCGGCCCCCGCCGGCGAGCTGGTTGCTTTCCGGCAACGAGCGATACGGGCCTTGCACCAGTTCGAGCCCTTGCGGATACGAGTTGGCCTTGCGCAGGTACGCGAGCGTGCCGTCCTTGCGTGCCTGCTCGACTTCCGCGCTCACTTCGGCGCGCGTGCGCGGGCCGTTGTGTTGCGAGTACCACGACGTGTTGCCGTAGTCGCCGGCGTGCGGGGTGCCGGAATCGGCGAAGGCCGGGGCGGACACGGCGAGCGTGAGGGCGAGGGCGGAGAGAAGATGGCGGCGGTTCATGGCGTAACTCCTGTCTGTCGGAGCTGGCGCTGGAGCGCTTACTCCGGTCCCAACAAGCGGGATCTGTTCGATGCGCAACGAGGTGCGCGACAGGGTTTACTCTAGGTATCTGTTCCGTCGCGATAAATGCGGCAGATGCGAATTGAATTGTCGTGTCAGTGGAACAATCGCCATCCGTACACCCGGCAGGGTTATGCGGAAATCGCTCGAACCCGCTTGCAGCGGGCCTCGCACGGGAGCGGCGACGGCGCGCGGCGACGCAGGCGGACGATTGCGTCGCACGGCACAAAGGTTTGCTGCGGATTCGGGAAGGATCGGGTGCGCCGGGCGGGAAATGGGGCGCGGAGGCGGGACGACACGCGGGCGGGGCAGCCCGCGTGTGCGGTTCAGTTGCTCAGTTCAGGCGCTTACGCAACCCACTCGTTGATGACCGGCGTGTCGAGCGCGGGCGCGCGTTCGGCTTCCTCGAACGTGCGCTTGCTGCACGTCGCGTCGAGGCTGCCCTTGCCGCTCAGCAGCGGGCAGCGGTCGAACACCTCGGCGATCCAGTCGACGAACACGCGCACCTTCGGCGACAGATGGCGGCTGTGCGGATACACGACCGAGATCGGCATCGGCAGCGGCTTGACGCCCGGCAGCACTTCCTTGAGCCGGCCTTCGCGCAGATGCGGCAGCACCATGAAGAGCGGCGGCTGGATCAGCCCGAAGCCTTCGATCCCGCAGGTCACGTAGGCATCCGCGTCGTTCACCGACACGATGCCCTCCATCTTCATCTCGACTTCCTTGCCGTCGGTCAGGAACGTCCAGTCGATCGTGCGGCCGGTGCGGCTCGAGAAATAGTTGACGGCCTTGTGCTGGCTCAGGTCGTCGATCGTCTGCGGCTCGCCGTGGCGCTCGAGATAGTCGGGCGATGCGACCGTCACGCATTCGAACAGGCCGACCCGGCGCGCGACGAGCGACGAGTCCTGCAGCGCGCCGACGCGGATCACGCAATCGACCCCTTCCTGCAGCAGGTCGACCGGCCGGTCGGACAGGCCGAGTTGCAGGTCGATGTCCGGATAGCGCGTATGAAATTCGCACAGCGACGGAATTACGAGCAGCCGCCCGATCGAACCCGGCATGTCGATACGCAACTTTCCGTGCGGCTTCCGGTTGTTCGCCTGGAAGCTTGCCTCGGTTTCCTCGACGTCCGCGAGGATCCGCACGCATCGTTCGTAGTACGCGGCGCCGTCCGGCGTGAGCGACAGCCGGCGCGTAGTCCGGTGCATCAGCCGCACGCCGAGGAACGCTTCGAGATTCTGGATGATCGTCGTGACGGACGCTCGCGGCAAGCTGAGCGTTTCTGCTGCCTTGGTGAAGCTGCTTGTATCGACGACGCGAGTAAACACCTGCATGGCCTGAAGCCGGTCCATCACAACCTCCGCAATCTAATGAGCCTCCGGAACAAAGAGGCTGCGCTACCTCGTGGGTAAACGCAGCCTCGGATTGTTCGGGGGCGTTGAATTGTGTTGCCGGATTATAGGCATTTATCCCAATGTCTGCCGGACCCAGAATTCGTTCCATCTCGAAATGGATGCTGCATCGTCATGGACGCTTCTGAATTCAGCAAATTCCTGAAGGCCGCGTTGCCCGTGCAAGCCACGGCAGGCGCGGCGCTGACGGTCGCCGAAGTCGAAATTCCCGGCTACGCGCAGGACATCGTGCTGCGCCTCTACCGCCGCCCGGACAAGACCGGGTTGCCAGTAGTGCTTTATTTCCACGGTGGCGGCTTCGTGCGCGGTTCGCTCGAAGACGCCGATTTCGCCGCGCGTTTTTTAGCAGAACGCTTACCAGCACTCGTAGTGTCGGTCGGTTATTCGCTCGCACCGGCCTTTCCTTTTCCGGCTGCGCCGGAGGATGCGTATCGCGCCGCCGTGTGGGCCGCGACGCGCGCCCGCGCGTTCGGCGGCAACCCGAAGAAGATCGGTGTCGCGGGCCACGACGCGGGCGGCCAGCTCGCGAACTGCCTCGCGTTCATCGCGCGCGATCGCGGCGAGGTGCAGATCGTCGCGCAGGCGCTGTTCGGGCCGATGCTCGACCCCAGCATGACGCGCATCGGCGACGCCGATCGCCTTGCTTCCGACATCACCCCGCGCGAATGCGCGGCCTGTTATCGCGCGTATCTGCCGCAGGCCGCGCAGCGCATGCACCCGTACGCGGCGCCGCTCGAATCGGTGCGCCTCGCGGGGCTGCCGCCGACGCTCGTCGTCACCGCGCAGAACGACGTGCTGCACGTCGAGGCGGAGAAATATGCGGGCTGCCTGATCTCGTCGGGCGTGCTCACGCAGGTGATCCGCTATCCGGACATCACGCACGCCGCGCTCGCGACGCACGAAGCCGCCTTCGAGGAAGCCGTGCGCTTCTTCCAGTGCCGCTTCCAGGCGCGCCAGCCGAACCGTTCCGAATAACCAAAACCAATCCACGTTTACTGGAGATCCACATGGCCATCCTACGCACCTCCCGTTCCCGAATCGCGACAGCGGCGATCGTGACGCTCGCCGTCGTCGGCCTCGGAACATTCGGCGCGATGCGCGTGAACGCAAACGCACCGGAGAAAGCGGCAGCACCGCTGCCCGAAGTCGACGTCGCGACCGTCGTGCCGCAGACCGTGACCGACTGGCAGAGTTATTCGGGCCGCCTCGAAGCGGTCGAGAAAGTCGACGTGCGCCCGCAGGTGTCGGGCACGATCGTCGCGGTGAACTTCAAGGACGGCGCGCTCGTGAAGAAAGGCGACGTGCTGTTCGTGATCGACCCGCGCCCGTACCAGGCCGAGACCGATCGCGCGGCCGCGCAGCTCGCGGCGGCACAGGCGCGCAACGGCTACGCGCAGACCGACTGGCAGCGCGCGCAGCGGCTGATCGGCGACAACGCGATCGCGAAGCGCGACTACGACGAGAAGCAGAATGCGGCCCGCGAGGCGACGGCGAACCTGAAGGCCGCCGAAGCCGCGCTGGAAACGGCGCGCATCAACCTCGGCTATACGCGGATCACGGCGCCGGTGTCGGGCCGCGTGTCGCGTGCGGAAATCACGCTCGGCAACGTCGTGTCGGCCGGCGCGTCGGCCGCGCCGCTCACGACGCTGGTGTCGGTGTCGCCGATCTACGCGTCGTTCGACGCGGACGAGCAGACCTACCTGCAATACATCAACGGCGCGCGCAACGGCCGCAAGGTGCCGGTCGAGCTCGGCCTCGCGAACGAAACCGGCTACTCGCGCAGCGGCGAGATCGACTCGGTCGACAACCGCCTCGACACGTCGTCCGGCACGATCCGCGTGCGTGCGCGCTTCGACAACGCCGACGGCGCGCTCGTCCCGGGCCTGTATGCACGCGTGAAGGTGGGCGGCAGCGCGCCGCACGAGGCACTGCTCGTCGACGACGCGGCGATCAACACCGACCAGGACAAGAAGTTCGTGTTCGTCGTCGACCAGCAAGGCCGCGTGTCGTACCGCGAAGTGCAGCAGGGGATGCAGCACGGCAACCGGCGCGTGATCGTGAGCGGGCTTTCCGCCGGCGATCGCGTGATCGTGAACGGCACGCAGCGCGTGCGCCCCGGCGAACAGGTGAAGCCGCACATGGTCCCGATGACGGGCGGTGACGCGCCGTCCGCGCCGTTGGCGGGCAACGCGAAGCCGGCCGCCCCGGCGAAGGCGGATTCGTAAGCGGCCTGCCGCTTCCGATCCGCGTTCAACCAGACAGAGCAACTCATGAACATTTCCAAATTCTTTATCGACCGGCCGATCTTTGCAGGAGTCCTATCGGTGATCATCCTGCTCGGCGGGGTGATCGCGATGTTCCTGCTGCCGATCTCCGAATATCCGGAAGTCGTGCCGCCTTCCGTGATCGTCAAGGCGCAGTATCCGGGTGCGAACCCGAAAGTGATCGCCGAGACGGTCGCGTCGCCGCTCGAAGAGCAGATCAACGGCGTCGAGGACATGCTCTACATGCAGTCGCAGGCGAACAGCGACGGCAACATGACGATCACCGTCACGTTCAAGCTCGGCACCGATCCGGACAAGGCCACGCAGCTCGTGCAGAACCGCGTGAACCAGGCGCTGCCGCGCCTGCCGGAAGACGTGCAGCGGCTCGGCATCACGACGGTGAAGAGCTCGCCGACGCTGACGATGGTGGTCCACCTGATCTCGCCGGACAACCGCTACGACATGACCTACCTGCGCAACTACGCGCTGATCAACGTGAAGGATCGCCTGTCGCGGATCCAGGGCGTCGGCCAGGTGCAGCTGTGGGGTTCGGGCGACTACGCGATGCGCGTGTGGCTCGATCCGCAGAAGGTCGCGCAGCGCGGGCTGTCGGCCGAGGACGTCGTGCAGGCGATCCGCGAGCAGAACGTGCAGGTCGCGGCCGGCGTGATCGGCGCGTCGCCGTCGCTGCCGGGCACGCCGCTGCAGTTGTCGGTGAACGCGCGCGGCCGCCTGCAGACGGAGGACGAGTTCGGCGACATCGTCGTGAAGACGACGCCGGACGGCGGCGTCACGCACCTGCGCGACATCGCGCGGATCCAGCTCGACGCGTCCGAATACGGGCTGCGCTCGCTGCTCGACAACAAGCCGGCCGTCGCGATGGCGATCAACCAGTCGCCGGGCGCGAACTCGCTGCAGATCTCGGACGAAGTGCGCAAGACGATGGCCGAGCTGAAGCAGGACATGCCGGCGGGCGTCGACTACAAGATCGTCTATGACCCGACGCAGTTCGTGCGTTCGTCGATCAAGGCCGTCGTGCACACGCTGCTCGAAGCGATCGCGCTGGTCGTGATCGTCGTGATCGTGTTCCTGCAGACCTGGCGCGCGTCGCTGATTCCGCTGATCGCGGTGCCGGTGTCGATCATCGGCACGTTCTCGCTGCTGCTCGCGTTCGGGTATTCGATCAACGCGTTGTCATTGTTCGGGATGGTGCTCGCGATCGGGATCGTGGTCGACGACGCGATCGTGGTGGTCGAGAACGTCGAGCGCAACATCGAGAGCGGGATGAACGCACGGGCGGCGACCTACAAGGCGATGCAGGAAGTGAGCGGGCCGATCATCGCGATCGCGCTGACGCTCGTTGCCGTGTTCGTGCCGCTCGCATTCATGTCGGGCCTGACCGGCCAGTTCTACAAGCAGTTCGCGATGACCATCGCGATCTCGACGGTGATCTCGGCGTTCAACTCGCTGACGCTGTCGCCGGCGCTGTCCGCGATCCTGCTGAAGGGCCATGGCGACAAGGAAGACTGGCTCACGCGCGTGATGAACCGCGTGCTCGGCGGCTTCTTCCGCGGCTTCAACAAGGTGTTCCATCGCGGCGCGGAGAACTACGGCCGCGGCGTGCGCGGCGTGCTGTCGCGCAAGACGCTGATGCTCGGCGTGTACCTCGTGCTGGTGGGCGCGACCGTGCTCGTGTCGAAGGTCGTGCCGGGCGGTTTCGTGCCCGCGCAGGACAAGGAATACCTGATCGCGTTCGCGCAACTGCCGAACGGTGCGTCGCTCGACCGCACCGAGAAGGTGATCCGCGACATGGGGTCGATCGCGTTGAAGCAGCCGGGTGTCGAGAGCGCGGTCGCGTTCCCGGGGCTGTCGGTGAACGGCTTCACGAACAGCTCGAGCGCGGGCATCGTGTTCGTCACGCTGAAGCCGTTCTCGGAACGGCACGGCAAGGCGCTGTCGGCCGGCGCGATCGCAGGGGCGCTGAACCAGAAGTACGGCGCGATGAAGGACTCGTTCGTCGCGGTGTTCCCGCCGCCGCCGGTGCTCGGCCTCGGTACGCTGGGCGGGTTCAAGATGCAGGTCGAGGATCGCGGCGCGGTCGGCTATGCGCGGCTCGCGGACGCGACCAACGACTTCATCAAGCGCGCGCAGCAGGCGCCTGAACTCGGCCCGCTATTCACGAGCTACCAGATCAACGTGCCGCAGCTCAACGTCGATCTCGATCGCGTGAAGGCGAAGCAGCTCGGCGTGCCGGTGACCGACGTGTTCAACACGATGCAGGTGTATCTCGGTTCGCTGTACGTGAACGACTTCAACCGCTTCGGCCGTGTGTACCAGGTGCGTGTGCAGGCCGATGCGCCGTTCCGCCAGCGGGCGGACGACATCCTGCAGTTGAAGACCCGCAACGACCGTGGCGAGATGGTGCCGCTGTCGTCGCTCGTCACGGTGACGCCGACGTTCGGCCCGGAAATGGTCGTGCGCTACAACGGCTACACGGCGGCCGACATCAACGGCGGCCCGGCACCGGGGTTCTCGTCGGGGCAGGCGCAGGCGGCGATCGAGCGCATCGCGCATGAAACGCTGCCGCGCGGCGTGCGGTTCGAATGGACCGACCTCACGTACCAGCAGATTCTTGCCGGCGATTCGGCGATGTACGTGTTCCCGATCAGCGTGCTGCTCGTGTTCCTCGTGCTCGCGGCGCTGTATGAAAGCCTGACGCTGCCGCTCGCGGTGATCCTGATCGTGCCGATGAGCATTCTGTCGGCGCTCACAGGCGTGTGGCTCACGCAGGGCGACAACAACATCTTCA
This sequence comes from Burkholderia sp. HI4860, assembly GCF_002223045.2. NCBI lineage: Bacteria > Pseudomonadati > Pseudomonadota > Betaproteobacteria > Burkholderiales > Burkholderiaceae > Burkholderia > Burkholderia sp. HI4860. Next base: position 1,221,167 of record NZ_NKFO02000001.1, read on the forward strand.
CGCAGATCGGCTTGATGGTGCTGGTGGGGCTGTCGGCGAAGAACGCGATCCTGATCGTCGAGTTCGCGCGTGAACTCGAACACGACGGCAGGACGCCGCTCGAGGCCGCGATCGAGGCGAGCCGGCTGCGGCTGCGCCCGATCCTGATGACGTCGATCGCCTTCATCATGGGCGTGGTGCCGCTCGTCACGTCGACGGGTGCCGGTTCGGAAATGCGCCATGCGATGGGTGTCGCGGTGTTCTTCGGGATGCTCGGCGTGACGCTGTTCGGGCTGATGCTGACGCCGGTGTTCTACGTCGTGCTGCGCACGCTCGCGGGCGGCAAGATCCACGTCGCCGGGAAGGACTCGGCGGGTTACGGAGTGCCGTCCCAGCACGTGCCGGCTTCGGATGCTTGAGGACAGGAAGATGAATAACTTGCACAACACGAATGGCCTGATGCGCTTCGCGAAGGTGGCGGCCGCGAGCACCCTGCTCGCGACGCTGCTCGCCGCGTGCGCGGTGGGGCCCGACTACAAGCGCCCCGATGCGCCGACGCCTGCCGCATTCAAGGAAGCGCCGACGCTCGCCGCCGGCGAACAGGCCGGCACGTGGAAGATGGCTGAGCCGTCGGACAGCGCGCATCGCGGCGAATGGTGGAAGGTGTTCGGCGACCCGGTGCTCGATTCGCTCGAAGCGCAGGCGCTCGCCGCGAACCAGAACCTGAAGGCCGCGGCCGCGCGGGTCGAGGAAGCGCGTGCGGCGACCCGTACCGCGCGCTCGCAGTGGTTCCCGCAGATCGGCGCCGGCTTTGGGCCGACGCGCGAGGGGCTGTCGTCGGCGTCGCAGTTCCAGCCGCAGGGCACGGGGCCGACCAACGCGACGCTGTGGCGCGCGCAGGGCACGGTGTCGTATGAAGCCGACCTGTTCGGCCGCGTCGGCCGCAACGTCGAGGCGTCGCGTGCCGACCAGGCGCAGAGCGAAGCGCTGTTCCGTTCGGTGCAGCTCGCGCTGCAGGCGGACGTCGCGCAGAACTACTTCGAACTGCGTCAGCTCGATTCCGACCAGGACCTGTACCGCCGCACGGTGGAGCTGCGCGAGCAGGCACTGAAGCTCGTGCAGCGCCGCTTCAACGAAGGCGACATCAGCGAGCTCGACGTGTCGCGCGCGAAGAACGAGCTGGCCACCGCGCAGGCCGATGCGGTCGGCGTCGCGCGGCGGCGCGCGGCGTCCGAGCATGCGCTCGCGATCCTGCTCGGCAAGGCGCCGGCGGATTTCGCGTTCAAGGAAACGCCGATCGTGCCGGTCGCGGTGAAGATCCCCGCGGGGCTGCCGTCCGCGCTGCTCGAACGCCGTCCGGACGTGTCGGCGGCCGAACGTGCGATGGCGGCCGCGAACGCGCGGATCGGCCTCGCGAAATCGGCGTACTTCCCGAAGCTCGATATCACGGGGGCGTTCGGGTATGAGGCGTCGACGCTCGGCAACCTGTTCCTGTGGTCGAGCCGCACGTTCCTGCTCGGGCCGTTCGCCGGCACCGCGCTGACGCTGCCGCTGTTCGACGGCGGCCGCCGTGCGGCCGGCGTGCAGCAGGCACGCGCGCAGTACGACGAGCAGGTCGCGAACTACCGGCAGCAGGTGCTCGTCGCGTTCCGCGAGGTCGAGGACAATCTCGCCGACCTGCGCCTGCTCGACGACCAGATCCGCGCGCAGGATGCGGCCGTCAACGCGTCGCGCCGCGCGGCGACGTTGTCGCGCACGCAGTATCAGGAAGGCGAGGTCGCGTATCTCGACGTGATCGACAGCGAGCGCTCGGTGCTGCAGTCGCAGTTGCAGTCGAACCAGTTGACCGGCGCGCAGGCCGTGTCGACCGTGAACCTGATCCGCGCGCTGGGCGGCGGATGGGGGCCGGCACCGACGGCGGTGGGCGATGCGGCGACGGGTAAGGCGGAGGTGGCGGCGCGGTGATGCACCGGCCCGAGACGGGCCGACTTACCGGGTAGTCGATCGAAGCACCCCGATCCGTGGCGACGCGGATCGGGTTTTTTATTGGTGGTCAGTCAGGGCGGTCAGGCCTGTTGCTCCGGTTTCACGTCCGTGCGCTCGGCGATCACGACCGCGTAGCGGCCGACCGCATCGGCGATGCGTTGCGCGAGCTCGGGATCGCGCACCGCGCGCGCGAGCGTGACACCGCCTGACAGCAGCGCGAGGAACGCGATTGCCCGATCGTCATCGGGTGGGCTGTCCATTCCTGCCGACACTTCGTCGACGATCTGCCGCAGTGCCTGCTCATACGCGTCGCGCGTCTCGTCATCGGCGCGCATCACTTCCGGGGACAGGCTCGGCAGCGCACAGCTTTCGCCGAGTTCGCAGGTGCGTCGCGGGCCGAGGTAGAACGACACGAACGGGCGCCGCCAGCGCGCGCCATGCTCGGCCTTGAACGTCGCGACGCCTTGCCGGAGCTGGGCAAGGCCATCGAGGACGACCTGCCGGAACGCTTCACCCTTCGTTTTGAAATGGCCGTAGAACGCGCCGTTGGTGACGCCCGCCGCCTTCGTCAGCGGACCGATGCCGGAGCCGCCATACCCCTCCTCGCGAAACAGCCGGCTCGCGGCTTCGAGGATGCGCGTACGGGTTTCGTGCTTGTGCTCGACGGAATAACGCATGACAGGCTCGCTTCAGAGCGATCACTCTTTATCTTGCATAGAGAGCGATCAGTGTCTAATGTATAGAGAGTGACTGGTATTTATATCACGTCACCTGACCGATGACCTGACCAGGAGAAAGTGCGATGCCGATTACGCTGACCGTATCCGAAGGGGTTTTCACGCCGGACGACGAGGGGCCGGTGTTTGCCGAGTTGACCGATGCGCTGCTGGACGTTGAGGGACTGACCGGGAATGCGTTCCTGGCGCCGAACGTGGTGGGCACGCTCAACGTGCTGCCGCGACACCGGACCTTCGTGCATGGGCGCGCGGAGCCTGCCGCGTTCGTCGAGCTGAAGTTGCCCGCCGTGGCGCTCGCGGCGCCCGAGCGGCAGCGGGAATTCGTCGAACGGGCGACCGAGATCGTGCTGCGCTGGGCAGGTGGGCGGCTGACGGCCGCGCAGGTGTGGGTGAATGTGGTTCATGCGGTCGACGGTGGATGGGGCATTGCCGGACGACGCTACGACAACGTGTCGCTCGTCGATTCGATCCAGAGCGCGGCGGCGGCGGCCACGCACTGATCGCAACTAACGGTCAAGCCGTCCGGCGTTGATCGACGGCGTGGCGGCGTTCGCCGCCACGCCGGTCATTTTTCGTCACCCGCCACCCGCAGCGCGCGAACCAGTTCGCTCGCCGCCTTGCCGAGCCCCGTATGCTTCGGCCGGCGCAGGTACACCGGTAGCGGCAACCCGTTGCGGATGTTCGCGAACACGAGCGGCGCGAGCTCGCCGTCGGCGACGTATCGGCCGATCATGGATTCAGGCAGGTTCGCCCAGCCATGCCCGGCCTTCACGAGCGCGATTGCGGTAGCCATGTCGGTCACCTTCCACGTGCGGTTGCCGATCACCGGCCGCACGTCGGTCAGCGGCCGCTCGGGATCGGCGATCACGATCTGCCTGAAGCCCGACAACCGCTCGATTGCTTCCGGTTGCGCGCATTCGGCGATCGCCGGATGGCTCGGCGCGGCGACCGCGACGAGCGTCTCGGTCCACAGCGCGTGGATCTGCTCCTGCGGATGCAGGTCGAGCCCGCCATACGCGACGCAGAGATCGACGGCGCCGCGATGCAGCGCATCGATGATCACGTCCTGCGGCGCCGTGACGATGCTGATCGCGAGCGCCGGGTATTTCGCGGCGACGGCCGTCAGCGCGCGGGCGACGGGCGCGCCGTCGAGTTCGGCGGCGAGGCCGAGCCGCAACGTATCCTCGACGCCTTCCGACAGGTGCTGCGCATGCGCGCGCAGCGCGTGCAGCCGCTCGGCGATCGACCGCGCGTCGGGCAGCAGCGCCGCCATCGCGGCGGTCGGTGTCGGTTCGCGCGTGCCGCGGTCGAACAGCACGAGGTCGAGTTCGGCCTCGAGGTTCGCGATCGCCATGCTGATCGCCGACGGCGTGCGGCCGAGCGCGCGCGCGGCCGCGGAAAACGAGCCTTTGTCGATGACGGTCAGCAGCATGTCGATGTGGTCGCTGGTCAGCACGCGCGCCTCCTGTCAGAAAAATTGAAAGGACCTGACTTTGGCGGACGAAGTGCCCGCTGTAGTCTCGCCACCTGGTTCGAAACGAAGGGGGCGGTGATGCAAGGATGGAAGAGGCGCATAGTCTACGTCGTGATGTTCGAGGTGCTCGGCATCCTCGTCGCATCGTCGGTGCTCGGCATGCTTAGCGGCGCGAGCGCGGCGACGAGCGGCTTGCTCGGCGTGATGATCTCGACGACGGGCGTCGTCGTCAATTTTCTGTACAACCTCGGGTTCGAGGCGTGGGAGCGGCGGCGTGCGGAAACCACGCGCACGGTCGGGCGGCGCGTCGTGCACGCGGTCGGATTCCAGATCGCGCTCGTGACGTTCCTGATTCCGCTGATCGCGTGGTGGCTCGACGTGTCGCTATGGCAGGCGTTCCTGTACGACGCGGTGCTGATCGTGTTCTTCCCGATCTTCACGTTCACGTACAACTGGGCGTTCGACAGCGTGTTCGGGCTGCCCGATGCGGTCACGCGCAAGGCGGAGCCGGCCGTGTGGTAAGCGGTGCTGAAGGAATCGCGCAGGCAGATTGACGGGACGGACGCGCCGGCGACGCACGGCGGTTGATGAAGCGGCGATGCGGCGCGTATCCGCATCGTCGTTGAACAGCGAGGAGAACGGGCGGCGCGGAAGCCGCCCGCGAGCGCTTACGCGGCGACGAACTCGTGCACGAAGCGGTTGAACACGGCGGGGCTCGCGGCGTTCATCCCGTGCGATGCGCCGGCGACGGTCTGCCGTTGCGCATTGCCGATCCATTGCGACAGCGTGTCGACGTTGTTGCGGAACATCTTCGGGCTGCGCTGGCCGTCGATCAGCAGCGTGCGGCATGCGATGTCGCCGGCCGTGTGCTGCGAGTACGCGGGCAGCGGGTCGCGCAGCTGCTTCGGCAGCGTGCTCGCGTTGTCGATCGCCATCGTGCGGAAACGCGACGTGCTCTTCTTCCATGCACCCGGCAGGCTCACGGAATCGACGAACATCTCGAGGCCCGATTCGACGTCGCCTTGCCCGATCAGATTCACGGCCTGCGTGCGCAGCGCGATCGCGGCGGCCGGCAGCGCGGCTTCGCGCACGCCCGGCTGTTGCAGCGGGCCGCCCGGATCGGCGAGCGTCAGCGATTCGACGAGTTGCGGATGCTGGCGCGCGACGTTGAACGCGACACTGCCGCCGCGCGAGTGGCCGACCAGGTGCACCGGGCCGAGATCGAGCGCGTCGATGAATTCGGCGAGCTCGTCGACGTGGTTCTGCCAGCTGAACTCGTCCTGGATGCCCGCTTCGACGGCCGGCCAGTAATGGCTGAGGCTCGGCGCGATGCAGCGGTAGTGGGCCGACAGCGCGGCGAGCTGCGGATCCCAGTAGCGGTAGTCGCACAGCGAGCCGTGCACGAACACCATCGGCGCGCCGCTGCCCCGCTCGACATACGGCAGGCTGATGCCTGACGAAAGCGTCGCAAATTGCAGGTCGGGGTTCGCGAGCACGGACGGCTCGATTCGCATGTTCATGACTGAAAGACTCAAAGGTGCGTCAACACGACGCAACTATGCATCACGGCGACCTGCAAGGAAAACGCATAATTTTCATCGTGACGATCAATTTTATTGATGGCTCGGCCGCAAACCCTTGTCGGAAGGGGACGGGTGTCGATGCTTTCAATCGTCTAACGATTGGTCGCGGCGCCGGAAACGCCGGAAAAGGGGCGTGCGGGGACCTGCGCATCCGCGCATGGCTCCTTTGGAAAACGGGAAGAACGCGAGCCGCGAAAGCGGCCCGCGCGTCAGCGCACGGTCAACGCGGGCGCGGTCTGAAGCGCGACGGGGAGATCGTTGTCGGCCGCGAACCGCATCGCGAAATCGAACGCGTCCGCGCACACGGTGCGCAATTCGTCCGACACGAACAGGCATTTGACGTTGCCGTCAACGACGGGCATCGCGAGCCGCGACAGCGCGCACGGATAGCCGGGCCGCCGCTCGCCGACGAACAGCGTGATGACGCCCGCGAGGCGCTCGGGCCAGTCGCTCGGGCGGAAGGTTTTCTGCGCGTGCGTGACGCCGCGGATCAAGTGGCCAGTGACGCGGCCGTGTTCGGTGATGTCGATGCGATCCATGCTGGAGTGTGTGTCCTCGTTCGCGTCATTCGCCGCCATCGGCCGCCGCGTCGCCGCGCGCGGGAATCCGCAGGTTGCGCAGCTTGTGATAGAGCGTTTTCTTCGGCATCCCGAGCGCTTCGCTTGCGTCCGCGACGTTGCCGTTGTGACGCTGCAGCATGTCCTCGATCAGCATCCGCTCGAAATACGCGAGCTGCTCCGCGAGCGTGCCGCCCGCGGCCGGCGTGCCGCCGGACGACAGCAGGCTGTCGCCGGTCAGCCCGAGCACGAAGCGGTCGGCCACGTTCTGCAGCTCGCGCACGTTGCCCGGCCATGCATGCGTCATCAGTTCGGACACCTGTGCAGCCGTGACGACCGGCGCCGGCTGCCCGAAGCGGCGCGCGGCCGCGAGCACGAAATGCTCGAACAGCAGCGGGACGTCCTCGCGCCGCTCGCGCAGCGGCGGCAGTTCGATCTGCGCGACGTTGAGGCGATACAGCAAGTCCGCGCGAAAGCGGCCGTCGGCCGCGAGCTCGGCAAGATCGGCCTTCGACGCGGCGACCACGCGGCAGTCGACCGGAATCAGCTCGTTCGCGCCGAGCCGCTCGACCACGCGCTCCTGCAGCACGCGCAGCATCTTGACCTGCAGCGGAATCGGCATCGTCTCGATCTCGTCGAGGAACAGCGTGCCGCCGTCCGCCCATTCGATCTTGCCGATGCGCTTCTTGATCGCGCCGGTAAATGCGCCGGCTTCATGGCCGAACAGTTCGCTCTCGAACACCTGTTCCGGCAAACCACCGCAGTTCAGCGCGACGAAATGCGCGTCGCGCCGGCCGCCGAAGTCGTGCAGGCTGCGCGCGATCAGTTCCTTGCCGGTGCCCGTCTCGCCGGTGATCAGCACCGACACCGACGTATCGGCGAGGCGCAGGATTTTCTTGCGGACGTCGGCCATCGCGGGCGACTTGCCGAGCACGAACGCCTCGATGCCCTGCCAGTTGTTCAGCGCCGCGCGCAGCCCCTGCACTTCCAGCGTCAGACGGCGCTTCTCGACCGCGCGCGCGACGCGCCCCGCGATCACGTCCGACGAAAACGGCTTCTCGATGAAGTCGTATGCGCCGACCTGCATCGCGCCGACGGCCGTCGAGATGTCGGCATGGCCGCTGATCAGCACGACCGGGATCTGCGCGTCGATGGCCATCACGCGATCGAGCAGCTGCAGCCCGTCGATGCCCGGCATCCGCACGTCCGACACGATCACGACCGGTGCGCCGGGCGCGACGTGATGCAGCGCGTCGGCGGCCGACGCGAATGCGTCCACTGCGAAGCCGGCAAGCGCTACCGCCTGCTCGACGCCGATCCGGACGTTTTCATCGTCCTCGACGACCAGCACCCGAATCTCATCTTCCATGCTCTGTCCTTTGCAGCGTGGCCGCCGCGAATTCGATACTGAACTGCGCGCCGCCTTCGTCGCGGTTCGTCGCGGCGATCTTCGCGCCGAACGCCTCGACGATACGCGACGTGATCGCGAGGCCGAGCCCGAGGCCCTGGCCGCGCGGCTTGGTCGTGACGAACGGCTCGAACAGGTGCGGCAGCACCTCGGGCGCGATGCCCGCGCCGCTGTCGGCGACGGTGAAGCGCACGCGGCCGGCTTCGTCCGGCCCGGCGGCCGCGATGACGATGCGGCGCACGCTCGCGTCGTGCACCGCGTCGAGCGCGTTGCCGAGCAGGTTCACGATCACCTGCTGCAACTGGCTCGATTCGGCCGATACGGCGGTGCCCGGCGCGATGTTCACGTCGAGCTGCACGCCTTCGTCGCGGATCCGCGCATCGTAGATCAGCCGCGCATGCGCGACGGCTTCGTTCAGCGACACCGCGACGCGTTCGACGTCGGGCTTGCGCGCGAAGGTCTTCAACTCGCCGGTGAGCACGGCCATGCTGTCGACGAGCTTGCCGATCCGTTCGAGATTGGCGAGCGCCGGCGCGGGCTGGCCGCGCTCGAAGAACGTGCGCGCGTTGTCGCACAGCGTGCGGATCGCGACGAGCGGCTGGTTCAGCTCGTGCGTGAGGCCGGCGGCCATCTGCCCGAGCACCGCGAGCTTGCCCGCATGCACGACTTCCTGCTGCGACGCGCGCAGCCGCTGTTCGGTACGCTCGCGCTCGACGATCTCGCGCTGCATCCGTTCGTTCGCGGCCGTCAGCGCGGCCGTGCGCTGCGCGACGGTCAGCTCGAGCTGGTCGTTCGCGTGCCGCAGCGCGTCCTGCGCGCTCAGCCGCGCGACGATCGCCCGACGTCGCTGGATCGCGTAGCCGGCGAGCAGCGCGGCGATCAGGAACGCGCCGGTGACGAACACGAAGGCCGTCTGCTGCTGGCGCCGCGCGCCCGCGATGTCGAGCAGCACCATCAGCGAATCGCCGGCCTGCGGCGCGGGGCGCGACATCACGAGATAGCGCGTGGTGCGGCCGCTGTGGTGCGTATCGGGGAAGGTGCCGAACCACGCGGCCGCGCTGCGGTCGCCGATATGGCGGTACGGCAGCACGTCGACGGTGCGGCCCGCGTATTGCCGCGACGCCTGGATGTCGTGCTGCTGCTGCGCGGTGATCGGGCGCAGCGCGGTGAATTTCCATGCGGGTTCGGTCGAGATCACGACCACGCCGTTGCTGTCGACGACCATCGCGGCGACGCCCGGCGCGCGCCACGCCGATTCGAGCGGATCGACGCTGATCTTCACGGCGGCCACGCCGATCGGCACGCCTTCGTCGCGCACCGCGCTGGCGAAGTAGACGCCCGGCACGCCGGTGTTGGTGCCGATGCCGAAGAAGCGGCCGCTGCCGCGCGCGAGCGCGTCCTTGAAGTACGGCCGGTACGACACGTTGGTGCCGACGAAGCTGAGCGTCTCGTTCCAGTTGCTGGCGGCGATCACGTCGCCCTGCAGGTCGATCACGTCGACCGCGCCGCTGCCCGCGTCGCGGTTCACGGCTTCGAGGTAGGTATCGACCGTGTGCACGAGTTCGGGAGCCTCATGCGGCGCGGCTTTCAGCATCGCGCGCACGCCGTCCTGCCGCGCGACCAGGCCGGGCAGGATCTCGAAGCGGCCGAGCTCGCTCTTCAGGCTCGACGCATACAGGTCGAGCCGGTGCGCGCCGGTTTCCTCGAGCGCGTCGATCGCGCGTTCCCACGCGAAATCGACGGCCGCGGCCGCCACGCATACATACAGCACGCCGGCCGATGCCCAGCCCCACCACGGGATGCCCTTGAAGCTCTTCTGCACGTTCGCCCTCATCGAAACCCGCAACCGCCCGCCCGGCGTGACGCCCGAAACGACACCCGAAGCGACGCCCTGAACGACGCGCGCCGCGCGCCGGCTGGGCCGGCGGCGGCGCGTGCGAAGCGGCCGGCGCGACGGTGCGCGCGGCGGCGCGTCATCCGAAGTGGGCGATCAGGATCAGCGTGACCGTGACGACGATCGCGCCGCCGATCCGCGTCGCGATCTGCGCGAACGGCATCAACTGCATCCGGTTCGCGGCAGTCAGGATCGCGACGTCGCCGGTGCCGCCTTGGCCGCTGTGGCAGGCGTTCACGATTGCGGTGTCGATAGGGTACATCTTCATCAGGCGGCCGACCACGAAACCGGTGCCCATCAGCGTCGCGACGGTCGACACGATGGTGACGACGTTGACGATCGTGAACGCGGCGGTCAGCTTGTCCCACGGCGTCATCGCGACGCCGATCGCGAACAGCAGCGGGTACGTGACGGCGGTCGAGAAGAACTTGTAGACGACGAACGCGCCTTCCTGCAGCGGCGGCGACACCGCACGCGCGAGCTTCACGAGCACCGCGAGGAACAGCATCGCGACCGGCGCGGGCAGGCCGAACAGCTTATGCGCCATCAGGCCGACCAGGTACAGCGTGATGGCCGTGATGCCGGCGCCCGCGATGTGCGAGACGTCGACGTGGCCGCGGATTTCCTCGTTCTCGGGCGTCATGTCGCCCGATTCGCCGACCTGCAGGCGGCCGTTGCCGGTCAGGTGCGGGAAGCGCTTGCCGAGCATGTCGAGCGCGCCCGACAGGATGATCGCGGTCAGGCTGCCGAGCATCACCGGCGGCAGCACCATCGCGAACATCTCGCCTTGCGGCAGGTGCATCAGTTCCGAATAGCCGATCGACAGCGGAATCGCGCCTTCGCCGACGCCGCCGGCCATGATCGGCACGACGATGTACAGCAGCGTGTGGCGCGCGCCGAGGCCGAGCGCGGTGCCGACCGCCGTGCCGACGATCGCGGCCGCGACCGAGCCGGCCGCGAGCGGGATGAAGATCTTCACGAAGCCCTGGATCAGCACGCGGCGATCCATGCTCAGGATGCTGCCGACGATGATCGACGCGATGAACAGGTACAGGAAGTTGGTCGACTTCGTGAACTCGACGGTGAGGTTCAGCACCGGCTTCGGCAGCACGTGGTAGTACGTGAGCGCGGACGGCACGAAGGTCGCGAAGATCGCGGCCGCGCCGATGTTGCGCAAGAGCGGCAGGCGCTTGCCCAGTTCCGCGCAGGTGAAGCCGAAGAACGCGAGCACCGCGATCGCCATCGAGATTTCGCCGGGCACCTTGCCGGTCACCGAGAAGCCGACGATCAGCGCGAGCAGGATGAAGTAGACGGGCAGCGGAATGATGCCGATGCGGATTTCCATCAGTTTCCACCAGCCTTCCGGCCAGAAGCGCGCGCGCGGGGCGGCGACGGCGTCGGAAACCGGCTCCGGATGGGACGGGGTATGGATAGAGGTCTGCAAGACGTGTCTCCTGATGTTGGTATGCCTGCATGGCTTCGCGGCATCGTGTGCCGTCTATTACGCAACCCCCGTGCCAGAAATCCCGCTCGCCGGAAGATTTTTAATGCCTTGATTTATAAGGAGTTTGTTTCGTCTGCGGAAAGGGCGCCCCGACCGGCTGGCCGAGATTTCGGAATTCGCCCGGCGCCCAGGCCGAGATTTCGGCCTGGCGGCCGGCCGGGCACCCGGTCGCACCCCCGATCCCGCATGGCCGCCCGCCATATCGCCGCGCGCGATTTTCTTCGCACAATCGCTTCGTAGACCGCCCCCGCGCCGCTCTCTATCATCGGCTGATCTTTTCCGATGCGTTTGACCTCTGTCCGGAGAACGCCCGTGCGTTCGCCGCGGCGTCGCTCATCCATCGATACCGTCTTTGGACAGGAGAGTGGTTTCATGCTGCATGCCGTTTTTTCCGCCCGCTTTTCCGCCGGCCGCGTCGCGCGCCTGCTGGCTGCCGCCGTGCTTGGCGTCGCATTGCTCAATGGCGCGCACGCCGACACCGCGCCGCTGAAGGTCGGCATCTCGACCAGCCCGCAAATCGAAGCGCTGAAAGTTGCCGCAAAGGAAGCGAAGGCGCAGGGGCTCGACGTGAAGATCGTCGAATTCACCGACTGGAATACGCCGAACGCGGCGCTTGCGAACAAGGACATCGACGTCAACTACTTCCAGCACATCCCGTTTCTCGAGAACGCGAACAAGCAGGGCGGCTACAACTTCGTGTCGATCGCGCCCGGCACGATCATGAAGATCGGCCTCTATTCGAAGAAGGTGAAAAGCTTCAGCGAGCTGAAGGACGGCGCGAAGGTCGCGATCGCGAACGATCCGGTGAACGGCGGGCGCGGGCTGTTGCTGCTGCAGCGCGCGGGCCTCATCACGCTGACGCCGGGCGCCGACTACCGCGCGACGACGCACGACATCGTGTCGAACCCGAAGCACCTGAAGATCATCCCGCTCGAAGCGTCGCAGCTCGCGCGTTCGCTCGACGACGTCGATCTCGCGCAGGGCTACCCGAGCTTCATCAAGCTCGCCGGCACGACCGACCCGAACAGCGCGCTGCTGTTCGACGGCACCGAGAACAAGATCTTCGCGATCCAGTGGGTCGTGCGCCCGGACAGCGTGAACGATCCGCGCATCCGCAAGTTCATCTCGATCTACCAGCACTCGCCGGCGGTGCGCAAGGCGCTCGACAACGCGTTCGGCTCGCTGTACGCGATCGCGTGGTGACGGAGGCGGCATGACGACGGCGAACCGCAAGAAAATCCTGCTCAACGCGTTCAACATGAACTGCGTCGGGCACATCAACCACGGGCTGTGGACGCATCCGCGCGACCGCTCCGCGCACTACACCGATCTCGACTACTGGGCCGACCTCGCGAAGACGCTCGAGCGCGGCAAGTTCGACGGGATCTTCCTCGCGGACATCGTCGGCGTGTACGACGTGTTCGGCGGCGGGCCCGACACCGCGCTGCGCGAATCGGTGCAGGTGCCCGTCAACGATCCGCTGCTGCTGGTGCCCGCGATGGCGCAGGTCACGCGGCACCTCGGCTTCGGCGTGACCGCGAACCTCACCTACGAACCGCCTTACCTGTTCGCGCGCCGCATGTCGACGCTCGATCACCTGACCAAAGGGCGCGTGGGCTGGAACATCGTCACCGGCTATCTCGACAGTGCCGCGCGCGGCATGGGCCTCGCGCAGCAGATCGGCCACGACGACCGCTACGAGCGCGCGGACGACTACATGGACGTCGTCTACAAGCTGTGGGAACAGAGCTGGGACGACGATGCGGTGATCCGCGACGCGAAGGCGCGCGTGTTCGCGCAGCCGGGCAAGGTGCGGCGCGTGAAGCACGACGGGCCGTTCTATTCGATCGATGCGATTCATCTGTGCGAGCCGTCGCTGCAACGCACGCCGGTGCTGTACCAGGCCGGTTCGTCCGCGCGCGGTGTCGAGTTCGCGGGGCGTCACGCGGAATGCGTGTTCGTGAACGGGCAAAGCAAGGCCGCCGCGCGCGCGGCGACACTCGACATCCGCGCGGCCGCTGCACGGCAGGGCCGCGACCCGGCGTCGATCAAGATCTTTGCCGGTGTGAGCGTCGTGACGGCGGAAACCGAACTTCTGGCACGCGAGAAATTCGACGAATACCGGCGCTACGCGAGCGCCGAAGCGGGCCTCGCGCATTTCGCGAGCTCTACCGGCATCGACTTCGCGAAGTACGGCCTCGACGAGCCGATCTCGTATGTGAAGACCGATTCGATCCAGTCGGCCGTCGACGCGATCTCGCGCAAGAGCACGACCGGCACGTGGACCGTGCGCCGCATGCTCGAACAGATGTCGCTCGGCGGCCGCTATGCGCCGATCGTCGGCTCGCCGTCGCAGGTCGCGGACGAACTGCAGTCGTGGATCGACGAGACCGGCATCGACGGCTTCAATCTGACGCGCACCGTGATGCCCGAATCGTTCGAGGATTTCGTCGACTGGGTCGTGCCCGAGCTGCAGAACCGCGGCGTCTACAAGGAAGACTACAATCCCGCGCCCACGCTGCGCGAGAAGCTGTTCGGCGCGGGCCCGCGCCTGCCCGCGTGGCATACGGGCGCGCAGCACCGGCCGGGCGCCGCCGTGCACGCCGAATCCGCGCATCCCGCGCATGTCTGAACGTGACGGAGCGAAGCGATGACGCAATTGTTCGATACGCTGGGTTTCATCGAGACGTCGGCAGTACGTGCGGGAGCCGAGGCAACGGCACATGACGAAGCGGCCGTGTCGGCCGAATCGACCCGCGCCGGCGTTGCCGTGTCGCTGGAGCAGGTCGGCAAGGTGTTCGCGACGCCGCGCGGCCAGGCCGCCGCATTGCGCGACGTGACGCTCGACGTGCGGCGCGGCGAGGTCTTCGGGATCATCGGCCGCAGCGGCGCCGGCAAGTCGACGCTGCTGCGGCTCGTGAATGGCCTCGAACGGCCGAGCTCGGGCCGCGTGCGCGTGCAGGGCGTCGATGTCGGCGCGCTCGACGAGGATGGCCTCGTCGCGCTGCGGCGGCGCACCGGCATGGTGTTCCAGCATTTCAACCTGCTGTCCGCGAAGACGGTGTTCGAGAACGTCGCGCTGCCGCTGAAGATCGCCGGCGTGCCGAAGGCCGAGCGCGTGCGCAAGGTCGAGGCGCTGCTCGAACTCGTCGGGCTCGCGGCGAAGCGCGACGCGTATCCGGCCAGCCTGTCGGGCGGGCAGAAGCAGCGCGTCGGCATTGCCCGCGCGCTCGTGCACGATCCGGAGGTGCTGCTGTGCGACGAGGCGACGTCGGCGCTCGATCCCGAGACGACGCAGTCGATCCTCGCGCTGCTCGCCGACATCAACCGCCGCCTCGGGCTGACGATCGTGCTGATCACGCACGAGATGGAAGTGATCCGCGCAGTGTGCGACACGGTCGCGGTGATCGAGCAGGGCGAAGTCGTCGAAACGGGCCCCGTGTGGCGCGTGTTCGGCGATCCGCGCCACGGCGCGACGCGCGCGCTGCTCAGCACGCTCGTGCACGACCTGCCGGCCGAACTGGCCGCGCGCGTGCAGCCGTTGCCGGAACAAGCGGCGTTGCCTGAAGGCGCGCAGGTGGTGCTCGACGTCCGCTATACGGGCGAGAGCGGTGGCGAGCCGGATGTCGGCGCGCTTGCAGTGGCGCTCGGCGGCTCGGTGCGGTTCCTGCACGGCGGGATCGAGCGCATCCAGGGGCACGCCCAGGGGCGGCTCGTGATCGCGACGGCACTGCGTGCGGACGACGCCAGCCAATCGACCGCCCGCGGCGGTGCAGTGGCCGCGCTGCTCGAACGCGCGCGCCGCCACGCGAATCACGCGGAGGTGCTCGGCTATGTTTGACCTCTGGTGGCCCGAACTGCTCGACGCGATCCGCGACACGCTGTCGATGGTCGCCGCGTCGGCCGTGATTGCCGCGCTGATCGGCATCCCGCTCGCGGTGATTCTCGTGACGACCGCGCCCGGCGGCATCTACGAGCGGCGCGGCGTGAATGCGGTGCTCGGCGCGCTCGTCAATGTCTTCCGCTCGACGCCGTTCATCATCCTGCTCGTCGCGCTGCTGCCGTTCACGCGCGTGCTGATCGGCACGACGATCGGCGTCTGGGCGGCCGTCGTGCCGCTGTCGATCGCCGCGATCCCGTTCTTCGCGCGGATCGCCGAGGTGAGCCTGCGCGAAGTCGACCGCGGGCTGATCGAGGCCGCGCTCGCGATGGGCGCGAAGCGCCGCCACATCGTGTGGCACGTGCTGCTGCCTGAAGCGCTGCCGGGCATGCTCGGCGGCTTCACCATTACCGTCGTCGCGCTGATCGGCTCGACGGCGATGGCGGGCGCCGTCGGCGCGGGCGGCCTCGGCGATCTCGCGATCCGCTACGGCTACCAGCGTTTCGACACCACCGTCATGGCGACCGTGATCGTGATCCTGATCGCGCTCGTCTCGGCCGTGCAAATCACGGGCGACCGCCTGGTCCGACGCGTGACCCGGCGTACCTGAGCGACGCCACAAGCGTCTGCTCGCTTCATTCATGATCCTGAGAGAAAGAATCCTATGACCTTGCCCATCGGCGCGCCGCGCGAATGGAACGGACAATTCGAGGAAGCGCTGTTTCTCGACGTGGCGCGACGCCATCGTCCTGACTTCCCGGCGAAGCTCGCCACGCCGCCGCGCGAGCCGCGCAACGACGACGAACTGGCCGCCGTCGCCGACTACTACACGAAGATGGCGTCGCACGACCTGTTCATCGTGCAGGTCGTCGCGAAGGCGATCGACACGCTGTTCCGCGACGATCCGCACTTCCAGCTGATCCTGTCGCGCCAGCTCGGCGACGACGGCGCGCACGCGGTGATCGGCCGCGAACGCGTGACCGAACTGACGGGGCGCGATCCGCTGCCGGAAGTCGACCGGCTCGTCGCCGCGCACTGGGCGCGCATCGGCGACATCGCGGTGCGCGACATCGCCGGCTTTCTTGCGTTCGAATGGCACTACGAGCTGCACATCCTCGCGAAGCTGTGGATCCAGCGCAAGACCGGCCTCATCGGCGATTCCGCGATGCGCGAGCATGGCGAGAACCGGATCCGGCCGGACGAGGAATGGCATCGCGTGCAGATCGTCCAGTGGTGGTTCGACACGCTGAAGGCGCTGCCGGTGGCCGAACGCGATGCGCTGATCGATCGCGTGATCGCGGCCGACGAGGAGACGCAGGCGCGGCTCGACGGTTACCTGCACGACGAGTACGCGCATACCGCGCACGTGTTCGGTGCCGATATCGCCGAATACCGCGCGATCTACGACGACTGGCGGCGCGAGATCCTGTCGCGGCTGACCGGCCGCCAGCTCGACGCGCTGGTGCCGCTGTCGGGTGAAGCGGTTGCGCAGGAAGCCGTCGCATGAACGATCCGCGTGGCCCGGCGACCTTTGCGCCCGATACCGATACGCCTGCTTTCGACCCCGTCGCGCTGGCGCGCGCGATCGACGCGTTGCGCACCACGGCCGCCGCGCGCGACCGCGCGGGCGGTCATGCGGCACAGGAGAAGCAGTGGCTCGCCGATGCGGGCCTGCTGACGCTCGCGGTGCCGCGTGCGTTCGGCGGGCAGGAAACCGCATGGCCCGGGATCTACGATGCGATCCGGCAGATCGCGCGCGTCGACAGCGCGCTCGCGCATCTCGTCGGGTTCCAGTGCCTGCAGGTGGTGAGCGTCGACGTGTGGGGCAACGCCGCGCAGCGCGAACGCTACCTGCGCGGCACGGTCGAGCAGCAATGGTGGTGGGGCAACGCGGTCAATCCGCTCGACACGCGGCTCGTGGCCACGGCCACGCCTGACGGCGGCTACCGCCTCGATGGCGTGAAGGGCTTCTGTTCGGGCACGCGCGGCTCGCAGCGCATGACGGTGTCCGCGCACGATCCGGACACCGGCCGCACCGTGTTCGGCGTGGTGCCGACCGATCGCGCGGGGATCACGGTCAACGAAGACTGGGATCCGATCGGCCAGCGCCAGACCGACAGCGGCAGCGTGCGCTTCGACGGCGTGACGCTTGCGGCAGACGAGGTACTGCACCGTTCCGAGACGCCGCCGACCCCGCGCGCGACACTGCGCACGCTCGTGTCGCAGCTCGTGCTGACCAACCTGTTCGTCGGGCTCGCGGAGGGCGCGCTGGCGGAAGCGCGCGACTACATGTTGAAGCATGGCCGCCCCTGGATCCAGTCGGAGGTCGCGCAGGCGAGCGACGATCCGTACACGCTGCAGCGCTTCGGCGACATGCGCGTGCGGGCGATCGCCGCGGCGGCGCTGGCCGATCGCGCGGCCGCCGCGTTGCAGGGCGCGTGGGCGCGGCAGGATGCGCTGACGGCGGACGAGCGCGCCGAGGTGGCGCTTGCGGTATCGGAGGCGAAGATCGTCGCGCAGCGCGCGGCGCTCGAGAACGGCGAGGCGCTGTTCGACGCCTGCGGCGCACGTGCGACGGCCGCGTCGCTCGGCCTCGACCGCTTCTGGCGGAACGCGCGCACGCATACGCTGCACGATCCGCTCGACTACCGGCTGCGGGATGTGGGCCGGTTCGCGTTGACGGGCGAGTTGCCGCAGGCGTCGCTCTATACGTAAGTGAGCGCCCGCGCCGTTACTGGTCGACGGTAGGCAAGGTGTCAGGCGGCACGGCCACCGGGGCGGACGCGGGCGCAGGCTGACTGGCCAGCGGTGCGCCGCCGTCCGCGCCGGCGCGCTTGAACGACACCAGTTCGTTCGAATAGCGCGCGTTGCGCATCCCGTTCGCGTCGTAGAACTCCTCGACCGACTTGACCCAGCGTCCGACCGCCGACACGTACCAGAACGCCATGTAGGTCTTGCCGGTCCCTTCCGCCGTCCCGTTGTTGTGGCTCTGCATCACGATCGTCGAGCCGTTCGCGTTGCGTGACACGCCGGACGTGACCGATTGCCCCGGCGCGAGCTGGGCCTTCCACGTGCCTTCGGCCTCGACCTTGATGGCATCGAACTTGCCGCCTGCTACGGTGACGGTGTCGGGGCCGACGACCTTGTAATGCGTGTCGTACGCCTCCGACACGTGCCGCGCATTCGGGTGCGACTCGCTGTACTTGACCTCCCACGTCTTGCCGACCGTCAGCGGAAACGCCAGCGGACGGTTCACCACGGTGTCCGTGCCGTTGACGCTGCGCGAACGGCTCCAGTCCGCATCGACGATCAACTCACGCGGCGCCTGCGTCGTGCCGCTCTGCTGCGTTTCGACGTAGATGTGCTCGGACGTCGTGCGCTGCACGGAAATCTGGTCGCGCGTCTGGCGCCAGCCATTCGGGCCGATTTCGACGGTGTTGATGTAGGTCCAGGTATCGCCGGGCTTCAGCACGGGGGCCGCGATCGATTGGGCGAGCGCGACGCCGGGCAGCGCGGCGCACAGTGACAACGCAGCAAGTATTTTCGTTTTCATGGTGTGTGGGGGCCATCGGTCTCGCCGGAGAGCTTACCAATCACACCTTTCAATCGGCATGCCGTGCGCGATGCCGCTGCCGCTCGCGTAGAACCCGCGCCCGCGCCTCATCGCTCGATCGCGCGTAGGACTGATCGACGGGGCTGCTGGTCGCAGTCACGGCCTGCTGGACGCCCGAAATGATATGTTATATCGTTGCGATACAATATATCATCCTCTCCTCACCGTCCTCAACCGGAATCGCCCGATGAGTGCTGCACTCCAACCGCCCGCGCGGCTTCCCGTGACCGTCCTGTCCGGCTTCCTCGGCGCCGGCAAGACGACGCTGCTCAACCACATCCTCAACAATCGCGAGGGCCGGCGCGTCGCGGTCATCGTCAACGACATGTCCGAGGTCAACATCGACGCCGCGCTCGTGCGCGACGGCGGCGCGGGGCTGTCGCGCACCGACGAGAAGCTGGTCGAGATGAGCAACGGCTGCATCTGCTGCACGCTGCGCGAGGATCTGCTGATCGAGGTCGACCGGCTCGCGCGCGAAGGGCGGTTCGACCAGCTCGTGATCGAATCGACCGGCATCTCGGAGCCGCTGCCGGTGGCCGAGACGTTCACGTTCGAAGGCGAGGACGGCCGCAGCCTCGGCGAAGTCGCACGGCTCGACACGATGGTGACGGTGGTCGACGCGTTCAATTTCCTGCGCGACTACGCGTCGCGCGACAGCCTGCAGTCGCGCGGCGAATCGATGGGCGAAGAGGATGCGCGCACGGTCGTCGATTTGCTGATCGACCAGATCGAGTTCTGCGACGTGATCGTGATCAACAAGATCGACCTGATCGACGCAAGCGCGCGCGAGCGGCTGGTCGCGCTGCTGCGCGGCTTGAACCCGCGCGCACGGATCGAGATCGCCGAGTTCGGCAAGGTGCCGCTCGAGCGCGTGCTCGACACCGGCCTGTTCGACTTCGAAGCCGCATCGCGCGCGCCGGGCTGGCTGCAGGAGATGCGCGGCACGCACACGCCCGAGACCGACGAGTACGGCATCCGCAGCTTCGTGTATCGCGCGCGCCGGCCGTTCCATCCGCAGCGTTTCTTCGATCTCGTCGAAAGCGAATGGCCGGGCGTCGTCCGCTCGAAGGGGTTCTTCTGGCTGGCCACCCACCCGACCGTCGCCGGCTCGTGGTCGCAGGCCGGCGCGGTCGCGCGGCACGGGCCGGCCGGCTACTGGTGGGCGGCCACGCCGCCCGAGCGCTGGCCACTGGATCCGGAAGCCGTGGCGCAGATCCGCGCGCGCTGGGACGAGCACGTCGGCGACGCACGGCAGGAGCTCGTGCTGATCGGCATGGACATGGACGAGCCGGCGCTGCGCGCGCGCTTCGACGCGTGTCTGCTGACCGACGCCGAGATGGCCACCGGCCCCGAACACTGGACCACGTGGGACAACCCGTTTCGCGACTGGCCCTGACCTGACCGCGCTTCCTGCATCGATCCGGATGGAGAAGGCGCTCCACCGGATTTCGAGCATGAACGCACCGCTTCCCGATATCTCCCTGACCGATGCCGCGCCGGGTGGCCGCCCGCTCGAATGGGTCGGCATGCAGGGCATCGACCTGTCCGTTGCAGTGGCCGAACCCGGCTGCCGGCGCGACGTGCATGCGCGCGCCGACGTGCAGGTCGATCTGCCTGCGCCGCACGTGAAGGGCATCCACATGTCGCGGCTGTACCGGCTGCTCGACGGGCTCGATGATGGCGCGGCGCTGTCGCCGGCCGGCCTTCAGCGTGTGCTGCACGCGATGGTCGACAGCCATCGCGACTGCGACACGCGCAGCGCGCGGCTGCGGTTGCGCTTCGACTTGCTGGCGCGCCGCGCCGCGCTGGTGACGGACGGGCTGGCCGGATGGAAAGCCTATCCGGTCCGGATCGACGCGATGCTGACCGGCTCCCGGTTCGCGCTGCGCGCGCAGGTGACGGTCGTCTATTCGTCGACGTGCCCGTGCTCCGCCGCGCTGTCGCGGCACTGGGTCGAGCAGGGATTCCTGGCGGCATTCGGTCGCGACGATCGCGTGGAGCCGGCGGCGGTCGCCGCGTGGCTGAAGCGGCACGCGACGGCGGCCACGCCGCACAGCCAGCGTAGCGAAGCCGTCGTCAGCGTGGCGCTGCCCGCCGATGGCGCGACGCTGGGGCTGATCGACCTGATCGATCGCATCGAGCACGCGCTCGGCACACCGGTGCAGACGGCCGTCAAGCGCGCGGACGAGCAGGCCTTCGCGGTGCTGAACGGCGGCAACCTGATGTTCGTCGAGGACGCCGCGCGCCGGGTTCAGGCCGCGCTGGCCGGCCACCATGCGACCCCGCACGTGCACGTGCGCCATCTGGAAAGCCTGCATCCGCACGATGCGGTCGCCTGGGCCGCGCCGGTGCGCGAAGGCGCCGACGCATGCTGATCCGCAAGCTGTTCCGCTTCGAGAACGCGCACGTCGTGCGCGGCTGCAGCACGCGGCGCTGCTCGCATTCGATCCACGGCCATTCGTACCGCGTCGAGCTGCTGCTGGAAGCGCACGCGCTGGATCACGGGCAGATGATCTACGACTTCGGGCTGCTCAAGGGCGACGTGCGCGAGCTGATCGACGCGTTCGATCACGCGGTGACGCTGTGGACGGACGACGACCCGTGTTATGTCGAAAGCATGCGCCGGCATTCCGAGCGCTGGGTGCTGCTGCCCGTGTCGCCGAGCGCCGAGCAGTTCTCGCGCGTGTTCTTTCGCCTCGTCGATGCGGCGCTGTCCTGCACCCGCATGACGAACGGCGAAGCCGACGTGCGGCTGCATTCGATCATCGTTCACGAGACCGAGACCGGTTACGCGCAGTGCTTTCGCGACGATGCGTTCAACCCGCGCATGGGCCGCATCGACCTGGACGACATCGTGTTCGCGCCGGCCATCGCCGCACAGTGGCGCGATCCGGGCCTGTTCGAGCGGATCAAGCGCGGCCGCCCCCTTTCAAGGCAGGAATCCTGATGATCAGAAAGAACCCGCGCGGCGACCTGCCGCAAATTCACCCGAGCGCCTTCGTCGATCCGACCGCCATTCTGTGCGGGCTCGTGATCGTCGAGGAAAACGTGTTCATCGGCCCGTACGCGGTGATCCGCGCCGACGAAACGGATGCCGGCGGCCGGATCGCGCCGATCGTGATCGGTGCGCATTCGAACATCCAGGACGGCGTGGTGATCCATTCGAAGTCGGGCGCGAGCGTCACCATCGGCCAGCACACGTCGATCGCGCATCGCGCGATCGTCCACGGCCCGTGCAAGGTCGGCAACGGTGTGTTCGTCGGCTTCAACAGCGTGCTGTTCAACTGCACGATCGACGACGGCTGCGTGGTGCGCTACAACGCGGTCGTCGACGGCTGCCACCTGCCGCCGGGTTTCTACGTGCGTTCGACCGAGCGCATCGGACCGGAAACCGATCTCGCCGCGTTGCCGCAGGTGACGGCCGACGCGAGCGATTTCTCCGAGGACGTCGCACGCACGAACAATGCGCTGGTGCTGGGCTACAAGCACATCCAGAACGAGTTCTGAGTCATGGACGAGCCTATCCGACGTGAAGCGGGCGTGAGCGACGCGCTGCGGCTACGTCACGCCGGCCTGCTCGTGCACGGCGGCACGGCGATGACGCCCAACGGCGCCGAGCGGATCGACATTGCGTGCGTGGACGGCCGTGTCGTCGCGCTGGGCGCATTGCACGGCACGTGGAGCGCCGACGTCCTGCTGGACGCCGGCGGCCTGCACGTGTTGCCGGGCGTCGTCGACAGCCAGGTGCATTTCCGCGAACCGGGCTTGACGCACAAGGAGACCCTCGAGGCCGGCACGCGCGGCGCGGTGCTCGGCGGCGTCACGACGATCTTCGAGATGCCCAACACGCATCCGCTGACGCTGACCGCGCAGGACCTGCAGGCCAAGCTGGATCTTGCGCGCGGCCGTGCCTGGTGCGACTACGCGTTCTACATCGGCGGCTCGGCCGCGAACGCCGAACGGCTGCCGGTACTCGAAAACCTGCCGGGCTGCGCGGGGGTGAAGGTCTTCATGGGCAGTTCGTTCGGCGACCTGCTGGCCGACGACGAAGCCGTGTTGCGCCGGATCGTGCGCAACGGGCGGCGACGCATGGCCGTGCATGCGGAAGACGAGGCGCGGCTGCGCGAGCGCCGGGCGCTCGTGGAAGCGAGCGGCGACGTGCGGGACCATCCTCGCTGGCGTGACGAGGAAAGCGCGCTGGCGGCGACGCGGCGCATCGTCGGGCTGGCTGCCGAGACGGGCCGGCGGCTGCATGTGCTGCACGTGTCCACTGCCGGGGAAATGGCGTTCCTCGCGCGGCATCGGCATCGCGTGACCGTCGAGGTCACGCCGCATCACCTGAGCCTGCACGCGCCCGATTGCTACGCGCGGCTCGGCACGTTCGCGCAGATGAATCCGCCGGTGCGCGAGCGGCATCATCAGGATGCGCTTTGGCAGGCCGTGCGAGATGGCGTGGTCGATGTGATCGGCAGCGATCACGCGCCGCATACGCGCGACGAAAAACGCCGGCCCTATCCGCAATCGCCGAGCGGGATGACCGGCGTGCAGACGCTGCTGCCGCAGATGCTCGATCACGTGCAGGCGGGCCGCCTGAGCCTCGCGCGGCTGGTCGACCTGACCAGCGCCGGGCCAGCGCGCATCTTCGGTATCGCGGGGAAAGGGCGCATCGCGGCGGGCTACGACGCCGATTTCAGCATCGTCGACTTGCGTGCGCGTCGCACCATCCGCGACGAATGGATCGCCAGCGTGAGCGGCTGGACGCCGTACGACGGCTGCGCGGTCACGGGGTGGCCCGTGCATACGGTCGTGCGTGGGCAGGTCGTCGTGCGCGACGGCGCGCTGAACGGGGAGCCGGCCGGGCAGGCCGTGATGTTTCTGGATGCGGCGGAGTAGCGATGCACTATCCCTTCAGTCCGTGCGGTTCCGAATAAGCACGTAAGCCTTCCCTGAAGGCGCCTGCACGACCGAGGTGTCGTCGGCGATCGTACCGTCCGACTTGCTGACGGCCGGTTGGCCCGGTGCAGGCGTAAAGACCCATGCGCCGGGATACCTTTCGCGAAGCCCGCGCCGGCCGGACGAAACCCGGGTTCCGGCGGGGTAGGTGATGTCGCCGACGCGGGCCGCGTGCGCCAGCGTAGTGGAGTCGAACGCGAGCACGCGATGTTGCCGGTCGAGATTCAGCGTCGGGTGCCGCAAAGACAGCCTGTCTAGCTCGAACACGAAGCCGTCGGCGACATCGACGCGCCAATAGTCGTTGTCGTGCAGGCCGTCGCCATAAGTGGTCGTGCTCCTCATCAGGGTCGAGCCGGCCGGAATGACCGAGTCGCCTGCCCGGTTGCCTTCGGCCAGACGGCACCGCCAGAGCGTTTTGATTCGCGCATCGTTGCGCAGGACGATCCTCATCGGTTCGCCGCCGGCATCGCACGTCCAGCCGTCGAGTGTCCGGGGTCCGGTGATGGCAAGCGCCAGCGCCGTGAGCATGGTGGGGTGCTGGTTGTTCCACGGTGCTTCATCATCGAATTCCGACCCGGCCGTCAGCGCCATGGCGGGTATTCCGTAGACGCTGACCGCGTGCGGAAATTCGGCGGCCGTGAGCGACGACATGTCGCCCGCGGTATAGAGCGACAGTCTGGTCGCGGGCGGCATGTCGACACCCAGCAGGTGGGTGGACTTTTCGAGTACCGGATGCTTCGCTGCCTCTGTCTTTCTGGATTCCAGCTCAATCTGCAGATAGCCGACGGCCAGCGTAACAAACAGGCTGCCCGCCCAACACAACACGCCGAGCAAAAGGGCCCAGCGGATCCGATGCGCGCCAAACGCTCGCCGTGCGCGTGGAAACACGGCCAGCGCGACAACCCAGACCAGCACCGATACGGCGGCCAGAAACGAAACGCCGAGAACGATGAAGAAGGTGCCGGAGAAAATCGGAGCGGGAATCATTGGAGCGGCGAGTGCCCGGACGGAATTGTCATTGGCGTTGCCCCGGCGCCCCGGGGAAGACCGGCATCGTCAACGGAAGGTTGCCACGGGCCGTCTGGCCCGGTGGCAAACGATCTTGCAACGTCCGGCACGGATGGCGCCCATTGTAGTGTGCAAATGCATTTGTCCGACGGAAGCGCGGCGTGTGTCATATGCACCTCGTTGCTGCCATGCATTGCGCCCGACGAGCAACTGGCCGTGACGTTTCTGGATGCCTAGATCGGCAGGCGAACCGTCTGCTTGATGCGCTTCAGCGGAATCTCGGTTTCGACGTTGCGGACGCCTTCGATCTGCGTGAGCGTTTCCATCTGAAAGCGCTGGTAGTCGTCGAGATCGCGCGCGATCACGCGCAGCAGATAGTCGTAGCTGCCGGCCATCAGATGACATTCGAGTACTTCGGGCGCTTGCTCCATTTCGCGCGCAAAGCGTTCGACGGTGGTCTTATCCTGGCGCTCCAGCGTGACGCGCACGAACGCGGTGAATCGCAGGTCGACGGCAGCCGGGTTCAGGAGCGCGACATACGCATCGATCACGCCTTGCTCCTCGAGCAGATGAACGCGGCGCAGGCACGGTGTGGCCGACAGCCCGGCCTGTTGCGCGAGTTCGGCATTCGTCTGGTTCGATTTCCGTTGCAATGCACGCAGAATGCGCCGGTCGATCGCGTCCAGTTTGATTGGCATTTTTTGCTACCAGAAGCTTGAAAACTAGAGATTAGCTCCAAATCGCTGATTTCATGTAGCCAAATACGCATCCAATCTCCACGGAAGGGCACCGATAATCTGACGACCGGCCGCGCGATTCTCGTCCATCGGCCATCCCTTCAGGAGCGCTCCCATGTCGCATCTATCCTGGCTGCCATTCATCGCAACGTCGCTTCTGATCATCGTCACGCCGGGTCAGGACATGGTGCTCGTGATGTCGCGCACGCTGTCCGGCGGCACGCGTGCGGGCCTCGTGACGGCCGCGGGCGTCAGCGTCGGGCTGCTCGTTCATACGATGCTCGCGACGCTCGGTCTGGGCGCGCTTCTTCAGGCATCCGAATGGCTGTTCACGGCGCTGAAAGTGATCGGTGCGATGTATCTGCTGTACCTCGGCATCACGTTGCTGCGGTCGTCGGGTGAACTGACGCTCGCGAGCGGGCGCGACGGTGCGCAGGCATCACGGCTTCGCACGTTCGCGCAAGGCGCGCTGTCCAACGTGTCGAATCCGAAGATCGCGCTCTTCTATCTGGCGTTCCTGCCGCAATTCGTGCCGGCGGGCACCGCGCATCCGATGCTGTCGCTGTTCGTGCTGGGCGCGACGTTTGCCGGCCTGACGTTTCTCGTCAAGGGGCCGGTCGCGTTGTTCGCGGGCCTGCTGTCTACATCGATCCGCCGCAATCCGCGCATCCTGACGCGCATGCATCGCGTCAGCGGGGTGGTGCTGCTGGGGCTCGGCCTGAAGCTGGCGCTCGAGCGCCGCTGATCGCGGCCGCGGCGCCGGCGCGCGGCCGGCTTTATTCCACCGGCAACGCATCCGCCAGCGCCCGCATTGCCTCCACCGTCTCCGGGTTCGCCGGAAAGAAAGCCTCGATCGCGAGTTCCGACAGCGTCACGTCGACCGGCGTGCCGAACACCGTCGTCGTACTGAAGAACGTCAGTTCGCCGGCTGCCGTGCGCAGCCGCAGCGGCACGGCGATCTCCGCGAAGTCGGTGCGCGCCTGCGTGTCGTCGGGCTGGCCGGCCGGCGCCGGATACGCGGCGAGTTCGTCGTGCAGCGTGTGCAGCGTGCGGTCGCCGCTCGCATCGATCTGTCGCTGCAGCCGATGCAGGATGTGCGCGCGCCATTCGTGCCAGTTGATGATCTGCGACGCGAGCCCGTCCGGATGCAGGCTCAGCCGCAGCACGTTGACGGGCGGCTGCAGCAGCGCCGGGTCGGCTTGCGCGACCAGCGCGCCGAGCATCCGGTTCGCGGCGAGCAGCGTCCAGTGGCGGTCCACGGCGAGCGCCGGATAAGGCTCGTGGCCGCGCAGCACGGCTTCGACCGCATGGCGCGCGGCATCCAGTTGCGGATCCGAAAACGGCCGTTCGCGGAACAGCGGCGCGAAGCCGGCCGCGACGAGCAGCGCATTGCGTTCGCGCAGCGGCACGTCGAGACGCTCGGCAAGATGCAGCACCATCTCGCGGCTCGGCTGCGCGCGGCCCGATTCGACGAAGCTCAGATGGCGCGCGGAGACGTCCGCATCGAGCGCGAGCGCCATCTGGCTCAGGCGGCGGCGTTGTCGCCACGTGCGCAGCAGCGGGCCGATGCCGGACGCGCGGCCGGCGGACGGGGAGGGCGAATGGAGGGCGGCGGTCGGGTTCATGTGGCAGATGATAGGCAATCCCGCGCACCTTGGGCATTACCTCGGACGTAAGCATCGCGCCGCTCCCCGGGCGCGTCACCGCGCTGCGTTACCATAGCCCCCGTGCCAACTGAGAGACGACGCCGGACCCGCGATTGAAAACGCCTGGGCCGGTGGCGTGCATATTTACGACAAGGCATTCCAGGGGAATCCAACAATGAAAAAACTTGCCGTCCGGCTCGCCTGCGTGGCGACGCTCGCATTCGCCGCGACCACCGGCCACGCGCAGACCGAAGCTGCGCAGGTGGAAATGAGGGCCGCCGCCGCGGCCGCCAACGACGCGGTCGTGAAGGGCCCGACCGATATCGACGTGAAACACGAAGCCGTGCTGAAGCTGAAAGCCGGCGAATCGTTCGTGCCGGCTGCCGAAGCCGGCCGCTACCTGCGCTCGATGGGCAACTCGATCGACGAATCCAAGCTGGTCGGCCTCGTGCTGCCCGACGATCCCGATGCCGACTGGATCTCGGTCGTGTCGTTCGAGCCGAGCGGCTATATCCGCGACGACGACGCGAAGGACTGGAAGCCCGACGAGCTGCTGAAGAGCCTGCAGTCCGGCACCGAGGAAGACAACCCGGGGCGCAAGGAGCGCGGCCTGCCGGAGACCGAGGTGGTCGGCTGGGCGAAGGCGCCCGCCTACGACGCCGCCACGCACCGGCTCGTGTGGTCCGCGATCATCCGCGACAAGGGCGCGGCCCCGAACGCCGAGAACGACGGCGTGAACTACCGGACGCTCGTGCTCGGCCGTGACGGCTACCTGTCGCTGACGATGGCGTCGACGCTGGCCGACCTGCCGAAATACAAGGCGTCGGCCGACGAACTGCTGTCGAACATCCGCTTCAACGACGGCAAGCGCTACGCCGATTTCAACAAGTCGACCGACCACGTCGCCGAATACGGCCTCGCGGCGTTGATCGTCGGTGTCGGCGCGAAGAAGCTCGGCCTGCTCGCGCTGATTGGCGCGTTCGCGGTGAAGTTCTTCAAGATCGGCGCGGTCGCGCTGCTGGCCGGTGGTGCGGCACTGAAGCGCTTCTTCGGGCGCAAGCCGAAGGCGGCCGCGGTGCCGGCCGTCGCCGAGGCATCCAGCGTCGCCGACGTATCCGGCACGGAGCGCAAGGAATGACGAAGCTGTTGCTGCTGATCTTCGGCGGCCTGAAGCTCGGCAAGGTGCTCATGTCGGCGGGCACCATGCTGGCGTCGATCGCGGTCTACGCGCTGTTCTACGGCTGGCGGTTCGCCGCCGGTTTCGTGGCGCTGCTGCTGGTGCACGAGGCTGGCCACTACATCGCCGCGCAGCGGCGCGGGCTCGACGTCGGGCTGCCGACCTTCATCCCGTTCGTCGGCGCGTGGATCCAGCTGAAGGAAATGCCGCACGACGCGGAAACCGAGGCGTACGTCGGGCTCGCCGGGCCGTTCGTCGGCACGCTCGGCGCGCTGGCCTGCTACGCGGCCGCGCGCCACACCGACAGCAACCTGCTGCTCGCGCTGTCGTACACGGGCTTCTTCCTGAACCTGTTCAACATGATTCCGCTGTCGCCGTTCGACGGCGGGCGGATCACCGCGGTGCTGTCGCCGCGCATCTGGTTCGCGGGCGTGCCGGTGCTGATCGCGCTGTTCGTGTACCGCCCGAGCCCGTTGCTGATCGTGATGGCGATCCTCGCGCTGCCGCAGCTGAAGCGCGCGTGGCGCTACGACCCCGACGCGCCGGAAAACCGCGTGTACTACGCGACGTCGATCGAGACGAAGACGACGTACGCGCTCTGCTACGTGGGCCTGCTCGCGTTCCTCGCGCTGATGACGTCCGGCGTGCACGACATGCTGCGCGTCGCGCATTCATCGGTCTGACGGCCGGTACCCGAGGTCGAATGCAACAACGGCGGCCGTTTTCATGCGGCCGCCGTTGCTTTGTCTTGAAGCCGAACGTCAGGCGTCGCGATGACGCAGTTCGACGCGTTTGATGTCCTTCACGATCGCGAGATAGCTGAACACGGTGACGAGCGCGTTCAGCCCGACGAACACGAGTGCGCCGTTGAACGAGCCGCTCGCGCCGACGAGGTAGCCGATCGCGATCGGCGCGACGATGCCGGCCGTGTTGCCGAACATGTTGAACAGGCTGCCCGACAGGCCGATCGCTTCCTTCGGCGCGGTATCCGCGACGACGGCCCAGCCGAGCGAGCCGATCCCCTTGCCGAAGAACGACACGGCCATCAGCACGATCACCAGCACTTCGCTGTCGACGTAGTTGCAGCCGATGATGACCATCGACAGCGCCATCCCGCCGACGATCGGGATCTTGCGCGCGAGCGTGAGCGACACGCCGCGGCGGATCAGCCCGTCCGACAGCATCCCGCCGAGCACGCCGCCGAGGAACCCGCAAATCGCGGGCAGCGACGTCATGAAGCCGGCCTTCAGCAGCGACATCCCGCGCGCCTGCACGAGGTAGATCGGGAACCACGTGAGGAAGAAGTACGTGAGCACGTTCACGCAATACTGGCCCAGATACACGCCGATCAGCATCCGGTTCGACAGCAGCTGGCGCACGTAGTACCAGCCGGCCACGCGGCTGCTTTCGGAGCGCGCGCCGTTGCCGCTGCGTGCGGCGGTGCGCACGAGGCCGCCGCCTTGCTCGATATGCTCGAGTTCCGCGCGGTTCACGGCCGGATGGTCGGCCGGATCCTTCATGATCCGCAGCCACAGGAACGCGAGCGCGATGCCCGCGAGGCCGAGCCACAAATACACCTGGTGCCAGCCGTACGCATGCGTGAGCCACGCCATCAGCGGCGAGAACACCACGGCCGCGAAGTACTGCGCGGCGTTGAAGATCGCCGACGCGGTGCCGCGTTCGGCGGTCGGGAACCAGCTGGCGACCACTTTCGCGTTTGCCGGAAAGGCGGGGGCTTCGGCGATACCGACCGCGAAGCGCATCGCGAACAGCGCGGCGACCGCGAACGCGGCGCTGCCGCCGAGGCCGATCGTGCTCTGCAGCAGCGTGAACGCCGACCACAGGAAGATGCTGGCCGCATACACGCGCCGCGCGCCGAAGCGGTCGAGCAGCCAGCCGCTCGGCAGTTGCGCGAGCACGTACGCCCAGCTGAACGCCGAGAAGATGTAGCCCATCGTCACCGGATCGATGCCGAACGCCTTGCGGATCGGCGTGCCGGTGATCGACAGCGTCGCGCGGTCCGCATAGTTGAGCGTCGTGACGACGAACAGCATCGCCAGGATCCAGTAGCGCACGGCGGTCCGGCGCGCGGTGCATGCGAGGTCGAGCGGAAGCTCGTGAGAAGGGGTTTGATTAGGCACTTTAATGTATGTCGTCGTATGACTTGGCGACAGTTTATTGGCAATAATCAGACGCAGAAACCTCGGGTTTTCCCTCTGGATGGTGACGTGAAGGCGTAAAAATCCCAGATATTGGCGCGTGTAATAAGGGTTTTGCGCGTGCCGGCACCTGCCCGACCATTGACGCGAATATTGAGGTTATGTGGGCGGACATCATATCTGTTGAGCTACAATGAACGACCTATTCCCGAACCACGGAGCACACCCCATGCAACTGACTGGAGAGATGCTGATCGGCGCCGAAGCGGTCGCCGGCTCGGCCGGTACCTTGCGCGCGTTCGACCCGTCGAAGGGCGAGCCGATCGACGCGCCGGCGTTCGGCGTTGCGTCGCAGGCCGACGTCGAGCGCGCATGCGAACTCGCGCGCGATGCGTTCGACGCGTACCGCGCGCAGCCGCTCGCGGCCCGCGCGGCGTTTCTCGACGCGATCGCGGATGAAATCGTCGCGCTCGGCGACGCGCTGATCGAGCGCGCGCACGCCGAAACGGGCCTGCCCGTCGCGCGGCTGCAGGGCGAGCGCGGCCGTACCGTCGGCCAGCTCCGGCTGTTCGCGCGCGTCGTGCGCGACGGGCGCTTCCTTGCCGCGTCGATCGATCCCGCGCAGCCGGCGCGCACGCCGCTGCCGCGTTCGGACCTGCGGCTGCAGAAAGTCGGGCTCGGGCCCGTCGTCGTGTTCGGCGCGAGCAATTTCCCGCTCGCGTTCTCGGTGGCCGGCGGCGATACGGCGTCGGCGCTCGCGGCCGGCTGCCCGGTGATCGTGAAGGCGCACGAGGCGCACCTCGGCACGTCCGAGCTGGTCGGCCGCGCGATCCGCGCCGCCGTCGCGAAAACCGGGATGCCGGCGGGCGTGTTCTCGCTGCTGGTCGGCCCCGGCCGCGTGATCGGCGCGGCGCTCGTCAGCCATCCGGCGGTCCAGGCGGTCGGCTTCACGGGGTCGCGGCAGGGCGGGATGGCGCTCGTGCAGCTCGCGAACGCGCGCCCGCAGCCGATTCCCGTCTACGCGGAAATGAGCAGCATCAACCCCGTCGTGCTGTTTCCGGCGGCGCTTGCCGCGCGCGGCGACGCGATCGCGACGGGCTTCGTCGATTCGCTGACGCTGGGCGTCGGCCAGTTCTGTACCAACCCGGGCCTCGTGCTCGCGATCGACGGCGCCGATCTCGACCGCTTCGAAACCGTCGCCGCGCAGGCGCTTGCGAAGAAGCCGGCCGGCGTGATGCTCACGCGCGGCATCGCCGATGCGTATCGCAACGGCCGCGGCAAGCTGGCCGAACTGCCGGGCGTGCGTGAAATCGGCGCGGGCGAGGCGGCGCAGACCGACTGCCAGGCCGGCGGCGCGCTGTACGAAGTCGGTGCGCAGGCGTTCCTGGCCGAGCCGGCGTTCAGCCACGAGGTGTTCGGGCCGGCGTCGCTGATCGTGCGTTGCCGCGATCTCGACGAAGTCGCGCGCGTGCTCGAAGCGCTCGAAGGCCAGCTGACGGCCACGCTGCAGATGGATGCCGACGACAAGCCGCTCGCACGCCGGCTGCTGCCGATCCTTGAACGCAAGGCGGGCCGCCTGCTGGTCAACGGCTACCCGACCGGCGTCGAGGTGTGCGACGCGATGGTGCACGGCGGGCCGTTCCCGGCCACGTCGAACCCGGCCGTCACGTCGGTCGGCGCGACGGCGATCGAACGTTTCCTGCGGCCGGTGTGCTACCAGGATTTCCCGGACGATCTGCTGCCGGAAGGGTTGCAGGAAAGCAATCCGCTCGCGATTCCGCGGCTGCGGGACGGGAAGGCGGAGTAATTGGCTGAGTGGGTGGTCCCGGCGGCGGGTATGTCGGGATGAAGGCCGGAAACGGAGAGGCGGAAGGGGTCGGTTGACCGCTTCCGCCTTTTTTCATGGCCGGCTTTCCCGCCGCCCGCTTTTCTCCTACAGTACCGAAGCCCCGGGTCGACCGACCCGCAGGGCGAAACCTGAGAGATCCAGAAAAAGACCAAGAGGGAACGGCATCATGAACATCAGCAAACGTGGCGACCACCTGTTCGCGGCCGGGTTGTGGAAAGCGATCGGCGACGTCGCGAAATCGGTCCGTACCCAGATCGGCGAATACAGCGAAGGGCGCGTGCTGGCCGACGCGCTATTCACCCTGCAGCGCGAGCTGGGCGGCAGCGAATTCGATGTGACGATCAACCAGGGGCGGCCCGTCGCGGGTTCCGATCCGCATTCGTTGACCTTCGGTAGGGCCGTCGAGCGTTTCAGGCACGACATGGAGGCGGTGGTGTTCGCGCTGAAGCACCGCCGCAGCATCGACGTGCCCAACGGTGCGCAGCGCGCCGAAGAACTGACGCAGGCCAACACGCATCTCGCGACCGCGAAGCAGTACGCGATGTTGACGGTCGGGCGGTTCTTCGATGCGGTCGTCGATCGCGACGTGCTGGAACAGATCGTGGGTGCCGAGTCGCCCGCGCGCGGCCGGCCGATCGCAGCGCGCAAGGGAATCGACGAGACGCAGCGCACGCTCGCCGGCGTGCGTCAGCGGATCATCGGCGCGATCGCGCAGATGTAACGCAATGGCCGCGCCGGCTCGTCGAGCCGCGCGGCCGCCATTGCGTGATGCGGATACGGAGCGCGGGGGAGCCGGCGTGCGGCGCCGATGAAGATCGCGCGCCGCCGACGAACACCGCTTATTGCGGCCCCATCTTCTTGATCAGCACGTCGAGCTCCGCCGCTTCTTCGTCGGTGAGATCGACGAGCGGCGCACGCACCGGGCCTGCGTCATGGCCGACGAGCCTCGCGCCCGCCTTCACGATGCTGACCGCGTAGCCCGCGCGGCGATTGCGGATCTTCAGGTACGGCAGGAAGAATTCGTCGATCAGGCGGCCGACCGTGGCGTGGTCGTCCTTCGCGATCGCTTCGTAGAATGCCATCGCCGTCTTCGGGATGAAGTTGAACACGGCCGACGAATACACCGGTACGCCGAGCGCCTTGTACGCGGCGGCATAGACTTCAGCCGTCGGCAGGCCGCCGAGGTACGCGAACCGGTCGCCGAGGCGGCGGCGGATCGTCACCATGCTTTCGATTTCGCCCACGCCGTCCTTGAAGCCGATCAGGTTCGGGCAACGATCGGCGAGGCGCTCGAGCATGTCGGCGTTCAGCTTCGAATTCGCGCGGTTGTACACCACGACACCGATCTTCAGCGCACGGCACACCTGCTCGACGTGGTCGGCGATCCCTTCCTGGCTGGCTTCGGTCAGGTAATGCGGCATCAGCAGCACGCCGCTCGCGCCGAGGCGCTCGGCCTCCTGCGCATATTCGATCGCGACGCGCGTCGCGCCGCCCGCGCCGGCGAGGATCGGCACCTTGCCCTTGCAGGTTTCCGTCGCGACACGGATTACGTCCGAATACTCGCGCTGCGTGAGCGAGAAGAATTCACCGGTGCCGCCGGCCGCGAACAGCGCGCTCGCACCGTACGGCGCGAGCCATTCCAGGCGCTCGGCATAGGTGGACGGGCGGAAGCTGCCGTCGGCGTCGAAGTCCGTCAGCGGAAACGACAGCAGGCCGTGGGAAATGATCTGTTTGAGTTCTTGCGGTGAGGTCATGGTTGGGTCGTCCGTCTAGCGCGAGTGCTGGGTTCGTCGGGAACGGCATACGAGCCACATTGGCGATGTCGTTGTATGTCATCGTACAACGAGGGGAGGGGGGACGCAAGCGGTTTGCTGGTAAAGAAATAGTAGGGTCTTTCCGGATAAGGGTTTACGCAGCATCGCTGATTCCGGTCGAATGTCGTATGATGACTAACGATATGGCCGATAGCTTCCAGGAATTTCGATGACTGCTTCCCCGCTCTATATCCGTGTGCATCCGGACGACAACGTCGCGATCGTCGTCAACGACGGCGGCCTGCCCGAGGGCGCGACGTTCGCCGACGGGCTGACGCTGCGCGAAGGCGTGCCGCAGGGGCACAAGGTTGCGCTGGTCGATCTCGCGGCCGGCGACCCGATCGTCCGCTACAACGTGGTGATCGGCTATGCGCTGGCCGAGCTGCGCCGCGGCAGCTGGGTCAACGAACGCACGATGCGCATGCCCGAGCCGCCGGGGCTCGACGACCTGCCGCTCGCAACCCGCGCCGCGCCGCCGCTGCCGCCGCTCGAAGGCTATACGTTCGAGGGTTTCCGCAATGCCGACGGCTCGGTCGGCACCCGCAACATCCTCGCGATCACGACGACCGTGCAGTGCGTGTCGGGCGTCGTCGAGCACGCGGTGAAGCGGATCAAGGCCGAGTTGCTGCCGCGCTACCCGAACGTCGACGACGTGGTCGGGCTCGAACACACGTACGGCTGCGGCGTGGCGATCGACGCGCCCGACGCCGACATCCCGATCCGCACGCTGCGCAACATCAGCCTGAATCCGAACTTCGGCGGCGAGGTAATGACCGTGAGCCTCGGCTGCGAGAAGCTGCAGCCCGAGCGCCTGCTGCCGCCCGGCACGATTCCGGTCGCGGCCGACGGTGCGACCGACAACGGCGGCGTGGTGTGCCTGCAGGACGCCGCGCACGTCGGCTTCAACTCGATGATCGACTCGATCATGACGATGGCCGAATCGCATCTCGAGCGGCTCAACCGCCGCCGCCGCGAGACGTGCCCGGCATCGGATCTCGTCGTCGGCGTGCAGTGCGGCGGCAGCGATGCGTTCTCGGGGCTCACCGCGAATCCGGCCGTCGGCTTCGCGGCCGACCTGCTGGTGCGTGCGGGCGCGACGATCATGTTCTCCGAGGTGACGGAAGTGCGCGATGGGGTCGCGCAGCTCACGTCGCGCGCGGCGACCGAGGACGTGGCGCGCGAGATCATCCGCGAGATGGACTGGTACGACCGCTACCTGCAGCGCGGCCGCGTCGACCGCAGCGCGAACACGACGCCCGGCAACAAGAAGGGTGGCCTGTCGAACATCGTCGAGAAGGCGATGGGATCGATCGTGAAGTCGGGCAGTGCGCCGATCGCCGGCGTCGTGCGTCCCGGCGATCGCGCGAAGCAGAAGGGGCTGCTGTACGCGGCGACGCCCGCGAGCGATTTCATCTGCGGCACGCTGCAGCTCGCGGCCGGGATGAACCTGCATATTTTCACGACCGGCCGCGGCACGCCATACGGTCTCGCGCAGGTGCCGGTGATCAAGGTCGCGACGCGCAGCGATCTCGCACGTCGCTGGCACGACCTGATGGATCTCGACGCGGGTCAGATCGCGACCGGCGCGGCCACGATCGAGGACACGGGCTGGGCACTGTTCCGGCTGATGCTCGACGTCGCGAGCGGCAAGCGCCGCACGTGGGCCGAGCAGTGGAAGCTCGCGAATGCGCTGACGCTGTTCAATCCGGCGCCGGTGACCTGACACGCGCGGCTGTTGCCGCCGGACGAAGCGGGCGCCCGAGGGCGCCCGTTTTCATTTCGGTGGAGCGTGTGTCGGCGGGATGTCCATGGTGAGGAGAACTTGCAGCATGGCGGATCATGTCCGGCGTGCGGAGCGGCCACTGGCTCGACGCGACCGGCGCGATTTCCTTACCCCGCACGTAATCGACCGCCCGCGCGAGGCCGGCGACGATGTCTGCACGCGAACACGAAACACGCCACGTTCGCGACATCGTCTTCTCATCGACACAAGGAGCCTCGCCATGAACACCGCCCAATCCGTCTCGTCCGTTCACGCCGACCTGATCGACCGCTACATCGACGCCTGGAACGAACCCGACGTCGCGCGCCGCCGCGCACTGATCGACGCGACCTACGCGAGCGACGCGGCCTATCGCGATCCGCTGATGACCGGCGACGGCCACGCCGGCATCGATGCGATGATCGCGGCCGTGCAGGCGCGTTTCCCCGCGTTCCGCTTCCGCCGCACGACGGACGTCGACGGGTTCGGTCAGCACCTGCGGTTCTCGTGGGCGCTCGTGTCGCCCGACGGCGCGGCGATCGTGAAGGGTTCGGACTTCGGCACCGTCGACGCATCGGGCCGCCTCGCATCGGTCACGGGTTTCATCGACGAAATGCCGGCCGCGGCGTCGTGACGCGAGCGACGCATGCGCAGTGTCCACCGGGATCGGGTAACGTTATGCGTTCGTTCCTGATCCCGGAGACTAGCCGACATGCTGAAGAATCTCGACCCGCTGCTGCACGCCGACATCCTGCACACGCTGCGCGCGATGGGCCACGGTGACGAAATCGCGATCTGCGATGCAAATTTCCCGGCGGAATCCGTCGCGGAGCACACGGTGGTCGGCCGCGCGTTGCGGATCGACGGCGCCGATTCGGCACGCGTCGTGCGCGCGGTGCTGTCCGTGCTGCCGCTCGACACGTACGTCGACACCCCCGCGTGGCGAATGGAAGTCGTCGGCGACGCAGCCGCGGTGCCGCCCGTACAGCGCGAAGTGCAGGCCGAGATCGATCGTGCCGAAGGGCGCTCGGTGCCGCTCACGGGCATCGAGCGGTTCGCGTTCTACGAGCGCGCGCAGCAGACGTACGCGGTGATCGTCACCGGCGAGCTGCGCGGCTACGGCTGCTTCATCTTCAAGAAGGGCGTGTTGTTGAGCGACGCGGGCTAAACGCGTTTTCATCCCGCCGTCATCGGGCCGCGCGGCCGCCGCCGTGTAAAGATTTGCTACAACCTTTTGCTTGGACACGGCCGAAACTCTGTCTATGCTGGCCCATTTGCCGCGGGCCCCGCAGGGTCGCGCGGCGCCGAGCTGTCCGGGTGTGCTCCGGGCAGCCGGCCGAATTGCATACGAGGAGAGAGGCATGACGCGTTCCGTCGATTCCGGCGTCATTTTTTTCGCGCGCCTGGCGCTGGCGGCGTTGTTCCTGTGGGGCGGCGTGATGAAGCTGCTCGGCTATGGCGATTTCATCGGCTACCTGCATGGTCTGAACGTGCCGTATCCGCAGGTGATCGGGCCGATCGTCGTCGCGATCGAGGGGCTCGGCGGGCTGCTGCTGATCGTCGGCTACAAGGTGAAACCGCTCGCCCTGCTGATGGCGTTCTACACGGTCGCGACCGCGATGGTCGGGCACAATTTCTGGGACGCGACGGACGCCGCGGTCCAGCACGACATGGTGATCCATTTCTGGAAGAACATCGCGATCGCCGGCGGTTTCCTGCTGCTGTTCGTCACCGGCGCCGGCGGCGCGAGCATCGACGGCCTGCGCCGGCCGAGTACGACGTACGGCAGCCTGCGCTGATCGCACCGACTCGCGCCGTTGCCGTTGCGCTGAAGCAAAACAAAAGGGCCGAATCCCGCGGGATTCGGCCCTTTGTTCATGGAGCGCGCGTGCGTCGCGTGTGCGTCCGGTCATTCGATGCGGCGCTGGACATCGCCGCACGCGCACCGTCGCCGCTCAGTGCGGCGAATCCTCCTTCGCTTCCTTCGAGAACTGCACGGCGATCGCGCCGAGCACGCAGATCGCGGCAACGTACACCACCGGTGCGAGCGGGTTCGACTTCATCATCAGCGACACGATCACCGGCGTGAGGCCGCCGAAGATTGCGTACGCGACGTTGTACGAGAACGAGATGCCGGAGAAGCGCACGACGGCCGGGAAGCTCTTGACCATCACGAACGGCACCGCGCCGATCGTGCCGACCATGAAGCCTGCGATCCCGTAGTAGAGCGGCAGCGTCGACGCGTCGGCCGCGACCTGCGCGAACAGGAGGTAGTAGCACGCGGCCAGCCCGATGCCGCCGATGGCGAGCACACGCTTCGCGCCGATCCAGCCCGCGAGCGAACCCGCGGTGATGCAGCCGGCCGTCAGGCACAGCGTCGCGACGCTGTTCGCGAACAGCGTCGTCGCGGGTGTCAAGTGGAACTGCTTCTGCAGCAGCGC
The DNA here is from genome assembly GCF_002223045.2 of Burkholderia sp. HI4860. Taxonomy (NCBI): domain Bacteria; kingdom Pseudomonadati; phylum Pseudomonadota; class Betaproteobacteria; order Burkholderiales; family Burkholderiaceae; genus Burkholderia; species Burkholderia sp. HI4860. Next base: position 1,259,328 of record NZ_NKFO02000001.1, read on the forward strand.
GGGCGTCATCAGGATCACGACGACGATCGCGGCCGACAGCATCCACGTGAGCAGCATCGACACGATCACCGCGCGGCCGTGGTCGCGCAGCACGGCCTTCAGCGGAATCTCGGCCGCGAGCGCCTTTTTCGCCTTCATCTCGGCGAACACCGGCGTCTCGTGCAGCCAGCGGCGCAGGTACACCGAGAACAGGCCGAACACGCCGCCGAGCAGGAACGGGATGCGCCACGCGAACGCGCCGACTTCCGCGCTCGAGTAACGGCTGTTGATGCCGGCGGCGACCAGCGAGCCGAGCAGGATGCCGGCTGTCAGGCCCGCGGTCAGCGTGCCGCACGCATAGCCGATGTGGCGCGACGGCACGTGCTCGGACACGAACACCCACGCGCCCGGCACTTCGCCGCCGACGGCCGCGCCCTGCAGCACGCGGAACAGCAGCAGCAACACCGGCGCGAGGATGCCGATCGTGTCGTAGGTCGGCAGCAGGCCCATCAGCAGCGTCGGCACGGACATCATCAGCACGCTCAGCGTGAACATCCGCTTGCGGCCGAACAGGTCGCCGAAGTGCGCCATGATCACGCCGCCGAGCGGACGCGCGAGGTAGCCGGCCGCGAAGATGCCGAACGTCTGCAGCTGGCGCAGCCAGTCGGGAATGTCGTGCGGGAAGAACAGTTGCCCAATCGCCGGCGCGAAGAACACGAAGATGATGAAGTCGTAGAACTCGAGGGCGCCGCCGAGTGCGGCGAGGCCAAGGGTCTTGTAGTCGCTGCGCGTGAGCGCGCGTTCGGCGGCGCGAGGCACGCCGCTCAATTCGGAAGCTTGCATGGTCAGGACGATCGGTTTTCGAATGTTGTTGTCGGTGCTGCGTCTCCAGGGCCCGCTTTTCGGCATGGACTGACAAGGCGCGGCTTGCGTCGTCGAAGCGTGCGGCGTGCCGGGTGCGGCACGAAACACGCGCCGCCGCACCGGGATGGGGCGCGACGGAGACGAAGCGTCAAAGCGGGTGGGGGGATTCTACAGGAGCGCGAAATGCACGCGCGTGGGGGCGCGCCGAGGAACGGTTCGGATCGCGAAGCCGAAGCAGGCGCAGACGCGGACACAGAAGCGCGCGCGGCGCGGGCGGCCGGTGAGCCGCTGACGCGCCGCGCGGGGCAGGGTCTTGCGGATCAGTTGCCGGCGATCGTATCGACCGGCTTGAACGCGCCATGCTCGACCTTGTAGATCGTCACCGGCGCATCCTTCAGGTCGCCCTTCGTGTCGTACGCGATGCTGGGGGCCGACACGCCCTTGACCGACACCTTGCCGAGATACGGCGTGTACACCTTCGGGTCGGTCGAGTTCGCGTCCTTCATCGCGGTGAGCAGCGCGATCGTGCCGTCATACGAGTACGGCGAGTAGGTGATCACGTCTTCGTTGAAGCGCGCCTTGTAGCGTGCCGCGTAGCCGGAGAAGCCCGGCATCTTCTCCTTCGGCAGCCCGCCCATGTAGACGATCGCGCCTTCGGCCGCGTCGCCGCCGACCTTCAGGAACGTCGGCGAGCGCGACATCTCGCCCGTCACGAACGCCGACTTCATCCCGAGCTGGCGCATCTTGCGGATCATCGGCGACGATTGCGCGTCGCCGCCGCCGTAGAAGATCGCGTCCGGGTTCATCCCCTTGAGGTTGGTCAGGATCGCGGAGAAATCGAGCGCCTTGTCGTTCGTGAAGTCGCGCTTGATGATCGTGCCGCCGGCCGCTTCGACGGCCTTCGCAAATTCGTCGGCGATGCCCTGGCCGTAGGCCGTGCGGTCGTCGATGATCGCGATGCGCTTGAAGCGCAGCGTCTTCACCGCGTACGTGCCGACGATGCGGCCTGCCTGCGCGTCGCTCGTCAGCAGCCGGTAGGTCGTCTTGTAGCCGCGTGCCGTGTATTGCGGCGACGTGGCCATCGAGATCTGCGGCAGCCCCGCGCGATCGTACAGGTCGGACGCGGGAATGCTCGTGCCCGAGTTGAAGTGCCCGATGATCCCGCGGACGTTGTCGTCGATCAGCCGCTGCGCGACGGTCGTGCCGGTGCGCGGGTCGGCCTGGTCGTCCTGCGAGTCGAGCTGGAACGTGACGGGCTTGCCGCCGATCGTCGGCCGCGTCGCGTTGAAATCGGCGATCGCGAGTTGCACGCCCTTCTGCATGTCCGTGCCGTAGTTCGACTGCGGGCCGGTCAGCGGTGCGGCGAAACCGATCTTGACGACGTCGGCGGCGATGGCGTGCGCGCCTGACAGTGCGCAGGCAGCGGCCAGCGCGACGTGCGATACCTTCAGCTTCACTTTCACTTCCCCTTGATGGCGTGGTTGGGCCGCCGCCGGCTGGCGGGCCGGCGCCGGTAAACCGGGCGAGACGGTTCGGTCGGCAGGCCGATGCGAGGGCCATGCGTGCGTGCCGCGTGCTGCCCGGGCTGTGCCGGAATCGGCGCAGCTGATGGCCGATGCCGCAGGCCATGCATGCCGATTGCTGCCGCGGCGTGAGGTCGTCTCGTGACCGTGAAGCGAAGTCTAGATAGCGAAAATGCGTGCGTCTTGCGCGTTCGATGCGCGGCCGGCGACGATATCGGCATATCGTCGATAACCCTGATATATGCCGAAATCGTCATGCCGAATGCGCAAACGCGCCAAGACGCTGCACGCTCGCATTTTTATGCTGGCGAGTTCGGGCGTACCGTGCCGGCGTGCGAGTGCGCCAGTCCGCGTGGCGTGCCGGTACCGGCGCACGCTGGGTGGCCGCGTCGACACAAGCGGAGTCGCGGCCGGCCGCCGCACGCTCGACGCAGTGGTTGCGCACGCAACGTATGTCGCATGACGATGCCGGCCGATCGGCGGCGCGTTGCGACGGCTGCCGCCAACTTGCCCGCCTTTGCGATCGGCGCGACGCGATCGAAGGGCGCTTCTATAATCGACGCCATCTGCCACTCGCATTGCGGTTGCCGGGATGACGCCCTTGCTTGCCGTACCGCCCATGAGCCTGTCCGAACCGTTGCGCTACCATCCTGACAATGCCGATTTCGGCGCGATGCTTGCGCACTTCCGCCTGCTCGAACCGGTGTTCGATGCACTGCCGGACGTCGCCTTCTTCGTGAAGGATGCGAGCGGCCGCTACGCGATCGTCAATCGCACGCTGGCGATGCGCTGCGGCTACAAGGACAAGCGCGACCTGCTCGGCAAGACGGCCGACGAAGTGTTTCCGCGCCGCTTCGGCCGCAGCTATTTCGAGCAGGACATGGCGACGATCAATGCCGGCCAGCAACTGATGGACCAGCTGGAGCTGCACCTGTATCCGGGCCGTCAGCCGGGCTGGTGCCTGACCTGCAAGGAGCCGCTGCGCGATGCCGCGGGCAGGGTGGTCGGCCTCGCGGGCATCTCGCGCGACCTGAAGGCGCACGAGGGATCGCACCCGGCGTACAGCCGGCTCGCCGACGTCGTCCAGCACATCCAGGATCACTACGTGCAGCCGCTGAACCTGAAGCATCTCGCGCAGATGGCGGGGATGTCGGTCGCGCAGCTCGAACGCTACTTCCACAAGGTGTTCCACCTGACGCCGCGCCAGGTGCTGCTGAAGGCACGGCTCGATGCGGCTACCGCGCTGCTCGTCACGCACGACAAGGTGACCGACGTCGCGGCGCTATGCGGCTATACGGATCACAGTGCGTTCACGCGCCAGTTCAAGGCGACGGTCGGCGTCACGCCGACGGAATACCGGTTGATGCTGCAGGAGCGGGCAGGGTGACGCGACACGCCGACAGGGCCGGCGGGTCGCTGGGAATCGGGGTGATGCGGGAAAGCGGGAAAGGGATGAAAACGTCGGCTCAGCGGTAGCCGAGCCCTTTCAGCACGGCGGTGCCGTCTTCGGTCAGCCGGAAGCTGGGTGCCGTTTCGGTGTCGAGCTTGACCATCTCGACGAGACCGGCTTCCTGCAGCGCAGGCAATTCGGGTTTGGCATTGGCGCCGATCGGTGCGTGCAGCAGCACGAGCAGCGTCGCGATTTCGTGATGACTGAGCAGGCGGCGCAGCATCGTCTTCTTTGCAGGGGGCGCGGCCGGGCGGCCCGCGGGTGGTTCTACGGCGCTCATCGCTTTCCTCCTTTTCGAGATAACCATCGGGTACTGGTTGCGGATGGTGCCGTCGAAGACTTAAGCGATTCTTAAAACCGCACGGGGCGACGCGATGCTGCGCTGCGGTACGGGTTACCGGATGTAACGCCCGATGGAATGCGGTTTCCGGCCCGATCGCGGCGAGCCGCGCGGGCGGGGGTGCGGCCAAGCGATTCCCCGCGATGGTGCGCGCAAGATGTGGCCCTTTGAGGCGGCCACGAGGCGCGAATGTGATGCGCCCCTTGAATCCCTGTCGGCTTCCTTCCCTTATTTTCTGCGTTGTGCCTGGGCGGCGAGCCGCACGGCCGCATTCGTCGCGCCGTAGCCGTCGTATCCGCCGCGCCGTTCGACGATCTCGAGCGAGAAGCGGTTGTCGACCAGTTCTGTATACGCATGCAGGAATTCGCCGCCGTGTTCGTCACGGTCGTACAGCAGGTGATGCGTGCTCAGCGTGTCGATCAGGTCGTCCGGCAGCGCGTAGCGTGCGGCGAGATCGTCGTAGTAGTTCGGCGGAATGCGCAGGAACGGAATGCCGTCGGCCGCGAACGCGGCGATCGTCTTCACGATGTCGTCGGTGCGGAACGCGACGTGGTTCAGCCCCGTGCCGTGATAGCGGTCGAGCGATTCGGCAACCGCCGTGTGCCGGTCGACCGACGCGTTCAGCGCGATCCGCACCGAGCCGTCGGCGCTGCGCACCGCGCGGCTGCGCATCAGCCCGTACGGGTCGGGCACGAGCCAGCTGCGTTCCGCCTCGAAGCCGAATGCCGTCTTGAAGAACAGGATCCACGTATCGAGCGCGTCGGCCGGCAGGGCGAGGCACACGTGGTCGATACCCGTGAGCGGGCCGACTTCGCTCGGGCCGTCGATGTCGGTCAGCACGAAGTCCGATTCGTACAGCGTCGGCGCGTTCGGCGCTTCGTCGACGAAGTATTCGAGGCTGCCGTCCGGCGCCTGCACGCTCGGCAGCACGCGCTCGTTCGGCCCGACGCGGCCGGAGAACGGTGCATAGCCGAAGCCGGCCGCGCGTTCGAACGCCACTTTCGCGTCGTCGACCCGGAATGCCGATGCGCACAGCGACAGCCCGTGCTGCTGGAAGAACGCATCGGCGAACGAATCGCGCTCGGCGTTCAGCACGATCGACGCGGCGCCGTGCTGGAACAATGTCACGTCCTTCGAGCGATGGCGGCCCGCGAGCCGGAAGCGCATCCGGCCGAGCCATTCGCCGACGGTCGCTGCCGCCTTCGCGTCGACCGCGAATTCGATGAACTGGAACCCGACGTGCGCGGGCGGCGCCGGCGGCGCGAACAGCGGCTGGTCGGCGGCCGGCGCGCGGCCGTCCTGCGCGAGCCGTTCGCGCGTCAGTTCCTCCAGATAGAGCAGCGAACGATGGCCGTCGGCGGCCGTGATCGCGGTCGGCGCGGCGCGGAAGCCGTCGTTGAAGATCTCGAGCGACAGCGGCCCGGTATAGCCCGACTCGATCACGCGCGCGGTGAAGCGTGCGAGGTCGAAGTCGCCCTGGCCCGGGAACGAGCGGAAATGGCGGCTCCATTCGAGCACGTCCATCGCGAGCTTCGGCGCATCGGCGATCTGCACGAACGCGATCCGGTCGCCGGGGATGTCCGCGATCGCGTCCGGCGAATCGTCGAGCGACAGCGTGTGGAAGCTGTCGAGCGCCAGGCCGAGATGCGGGCTGTTCACCGCATTCACGAGTTTCCACGCATGGCCGTAGCGCTTCACGACGCGGCCCCACGCGAGCGCTTCGTACGCGGCGACCACGCCGGCCTGCCGCGCGGCTTCGGCGAGCGCGCCGAGCTGGTCGACGAGCAGCCCGTCGTCCGCGATCGTGTCGGCCGATACGTTGCTGCACACCAGGATGCGGTCGGTGCCGAGCGCATGCATCACGTCGAACTTGCGCTTGATCCGGTCGAGGTTGCGGGCGAGCTGAGCCGCGCTCACCCCCTCGAAGTCGCGAAACGGCTGGAACAGCACGATATCGAGGCCGAGATCGGCGGCCATGCGCCGGACGTCGGCCGGCGATCCATCGAAGTAGACGAGGTCGTTTTCGAAGATTTCGACGCCGTCGAAGCCTGCGGCCTGGATGGCGGCGAGTTTCTCGGCGAGCGTGCCGGACAGTGACACGGTGGCGATCGAGCGCTGCATGGGCGATTCCTGAGGATGAGCGGGCATGGCGTCGGCCGAACCGGCCCTGAATGAACCAGTCGTTGAGTTCATGGCGGACGCCATATCCCGAATTTACTAGGCGGGTGATGCATATTGTACAAACTAACTAGGTGGTACAAATTAGCGAAAACCCGAAAAGACAGCCCGCTTGCAGGGGCGCACACTAGCGCCACATTCCGATGTCTTCGGGGCGGCGCCGATCGTGGTCTGCCCCTGTTTCAGGAGCAGAAACACGATGAGCAAGCACAAGGTGCTCGTGCTGAACGGCCCGAACCTGAATTTGTTGGGCACCCGCGAGCCCCATATCTACGGCGCGGAAACGCTGGCCGACGTCGAGCAGCGCTGCCGTACGGCGGGCGAGGCGCTCGGGCTGGAAATCGACTTCCGCCAGTCGAACGCCGAGCACCAGTTGATCGACTGGCTGCACGCCGCGCGTCACGACACGCACGGCATCGTGATCAACCCGGCCGCCTATACGCATACGTCGGTGGCGCTGGCCGATGCGCTTTCCGCGATCGCGAAGCCGGTGATCGAAGTGCATATCTCGAACGTGCATCGCCGCGAGGCGTTCCGGCACCATTCCTATGTGTCGGCGCTCGCCGAAGCCGTGATCTGCGGCTGCGGCACCGAGGGCTACCTCTTCGCGCTGCAGCGCCTGGCGACGCTGTTCGCGCAGGGAGCCGCACGATGAGCCGCCCGTCGTTTCTGATCGGCCTGATCGGCCAGGGCATCGGCGGCTCGCTGTCGCCCGCGATGCACGAGGAAGAAGGATTCCGCCAGGGGTTCGGCTATGTCTACCGGCGCATCGATCTCGACGTGCTGGGCGTGACCGTCGACGCGCTGCCGCAACTGCTCGATGCCGCGCAGCGGATGGGCTACAACGGCCTGAACATCACGCACCCGTGCAAGCAGCGCGTGATCGAACACCTCGATGAACTGTCGGACGACGCACGCGCGCTCGGCGCGGTGAACACCGTGCTGTTCAAGGGCGGCAAGCGGATCGGCCACAACACCGACTGGTCGGGTTTCGCGAAATCGTTCCGCCGCGGGTTGCCGGGCGCGTCGCTCGAGCGCGTCGTCCAGCTCGGCGCGGGCGGCGCGGGCGCGGCCGTCGCGCATGCGGCGCTGCAGATGGGCGCGGCCGAACTGACGATTTTCGATGTCGACGGCACGCGCGCCGCCGCGCTCGCCGCCGAGCTGCAGCAGCGCTTCCCGGCGGCACGCGTCGTGCAGGGCGACGATCTCGCGGCCGCGATGCGCGCGGCGACGGGCCTGATCCACTGCACGCCGACCGGCATGGCCAAACATCCGGGCCTGCCGCTGCCGGCCGAACTGCTCCACGCGGGCATGTGGGTGGCCGACATCGTGTACTTCCCGCTCGAAACCGAACTGATCCACGCGGCGCGCGCGGCCGGTTGCGCCACGCTGCCGGGCGGCGGGATGGCCGTCTACCAGGCGGTCGACGCGTTCGAGATCTTCACCGGACGCACGCCCGACGCCGAGCGGATGTTCGAACACTTTCAGTCGCTCGTCGCGCGCTGACCTATTCCAGAAAGAGAGACCAGGAGACGACCATGCAGCACACCACTCACACGAGCGCCGCGCCGGCGCAGGCGTCCGGCACCGTCCGGCGCACTTCGGCGCGCTACAAGATTCTCGCGCTGCTCGCGATCGGCACGATGATCAACTATCTCGACCGCACCGTGCTGGGGGTGGCTGCGCCTCAGCTCACCAAGGAGCTCGGCATCAACGCGGCCGTGATGGGCATCATGTTTTCCGCGTTTTCGTGGACGTATGTCGCGATGCAGGTTCCCGGCGGCCTGTTCCTCGACCGCTTCGGCAGCAAGATCACCTATTACTGGTCGATGACGCTGTGGTCGCTGTGCACGTTCCTGCAAGGCTTCGTGCCGGGCGTCGCGACGCTGCTCGCTTGCCGGCTCGGCCTCGGCGTGACGGAAGCGCCGTGCTTCCCGACCAACAGCCGCGTCGTCGCGACGTGGTTCCCGCAGAACGAGCGTGCGATGGCGACAGGGACCTACACCGTCGGCGAGTACATCGGCCTCGCGTTCTTCAGCCCGGTGCTGTTCGCGCTGATGGGTGCGTTCGGCTGGCGCTCGCTGTTCTGGGTCGTCGGCGCGGTGGGTATCGTGTTCGGCCTGGTCTGGTGGAAGTTCTATCACGAGCCGCGCAACCATCCGGGTGCGAATTCGGAGGAGCTGGCCTATATCGAGGCGGGCGGCGGTCTCGTGCACGGTGCGCGCAAGAGCGGCGACAAGGGCGACAAGCCGGCGCAGGCCAAGTTCAGCTGGTCGATGGTCGGCCAACTGGTGAAGAAGCGCCAGCTCGCGGGCATCTGCCTCGGCCAGTTCGCCGGCAACTCGACGCTCGTGTTCTTCCTGACCTGGTTCCCGACCTACCTCGCCACCGAGCGCCACATGGGCTGGCTGAAGATCGGTTTCTTCGCGGTGATGCCGTTCATCGCCGCGTCGGTCGGCGTGATGTTCGGCGGGATCTTCTCCGACTGGCTGCTGCGTCGCGGCAAGTCCGCAAACCTCGCGCGCAAGCTGCCGATCATCGCGGGCCTGCTGCTCGCATCGACGATCATTCTCGCGAACTACGTGCAGAGCAACGAGGCCGTGATCGCGATCATGTCGGTCGCATTCTTCGCGCAGGGGATGGCCGCCCTCGGCTGGACGCTCGTGTCGGACATCGCGCCTGACGGCCTGCTCGGCGTCACGGGCGGCATCTTCAACTTCGCGGCGAACCTGGCGGGCATCGTCACGCCGCTCGTGGTCGGCTTCATCGTCGCGTCGACCGGGTCGTTCGTCGGCGCGCTCGTGTTCATCGGCGTGATCGCGCTGGTCGGTGCGGCGTCGTACATCTTCGTGGTCGGCGACATCAAGCGGATCGAGCTGTAAGCACCGGCTCCACGCAGATCCTGTGCGTTAGCCCGGCAGCCGCAAGGCGCCGGGCTTTTTTGCGTGCGCGTGCCGGCGGCTCTGCCGGCTGGCGCGGTACGGCGCTTACGCGCGCTGCACCGCGATGCCGAGCGATTCGACCGCCTGCGCAATTGCGGCGACCGCTCGGCGGATGTCGTTCGAGTCGATCGCGCCGATGCAGCCGACACGGAATGTCTCGAGCTGCGTGAGCTTGCCCGGATACAGGATGAAGCCCGCATCGCGCACAGCGTCGTAGAAGCGGCGGAAATCGTAGGCCGGGTGGTCGGGCGCGTGGAACGTGACGATCACCGGCGCCTGCACGCTCGCATCGAGGAACGGCGTGAAGCCGAGCGCGTGCATCGATTCGACCAGCGTCCGGCAGTTGTCTACATAGCGCGCGCCGCGCGCCGGCTGGCCGCCTTCGGCGAGGTACTGATCGAGTGCGGCGCGCAGCGCGGCGATCACGTGCGTCGGCGGCGTGAAGCGCCACTGGCCCGTCTTGCGCAGGTACGCGTATTGATCGTGGAGATCGAGCGCGAGCGACGGCGAGTTGCCTTCGCTCGCGTCGAGCGCGTCGCGCCGCACGATCGCGAACCCCATCCCCGGCACGCCTTCCAGGCATTTGCCGCTCGCCGAGATCAGCGCATCGATGCCGCTGCCGGCCAGCGTGATCGGCAGCGCGCCGAACGAGCTCATCGCGTCGACGATCAGCCGCTTGCCGTGGCGCCGGCACACGGCGGCGATGTCGTCCAGCGGGTTCAGGATCCCGGCGCTCGTCTCCAGATGCACCTGCGCGACGTGCGTGATGCGCGGCTCGCGCACGAACGCGGCTTCGATCGCGGCCGGATCGACGGCCGCATCTTCACCGAACGGCAACGCGATGGCTTCGATACCCAGCCGGCCGAGGATCTTCAGGATGCGCGCGCAGTACGCGCCGTTGTCGGCCACCAGCACGACGCCGTCACGCGGCACCAGCGTGCCGAGCGCGGCTTCGACGGAGAACGTGCCGCTGCCCTGCATCGGCACGCACACGTATTCATCGCCACCGTGCGCGATCGCGACGAGATCCGCACAGACGCTGGCCGTCAGTTGATTGAACGCGGCATCCCAAGAGCCCCAGTCGTGTTGCATTGCGTGGCGCGTTGTGGCGGACGTGGTGAGCGGGCCAGGCGTAAGAAGAATCGGATCGGACATGGTTTTCCTCTGCAAAGGTCGGAAGAAACGCCGGGCAGCATTTCTGAATGACTTGCATGATATTGGCAAAATGTGTCATTTTTTGGAAATTGCCGCATTCGTCACGGGTTTGTCATCGAACGCTGTGATCCTTCGCTTGCCGCGCGAAACCTCACCTCGGCGCGGTAGCGAGGCGGGCCGTCGATCGGCCTTGCCCGGAGATAACAGGAGAGCCGGATCGTGCCCCGGCCATTTGGTGTTCCGCCTACGGAGAAGTCAGATGACACTGCAGAAACCCTCGCGCGCCGTTGCCGGCGCGTTCCGCAAGCTTGCGCTGGCCGCCAGCGTCGCCGGCCTGATGGGCGCCGCGCTGCCCGCCCATGCGGCGAGCGCGGTCGTGCTGTATACGGCAGACGGTCTCGAGAACCTCTATCGCGATGTGCTGCCGGCTTTCGAGAAGAAGGAAGGCGTCAAGGTCAACATCGTGACGGCGGGCAGCGGTGAAGTCGTCAACCGCGCGAACATCGAGAAGAACTCCCCGAAGGCCGACGTGATCGTCACGCTGCCGCCGTTCATTCAGCAAGCTGGCCAGATGGGCCTGCTGCAGCCGTACCAGAGCGTGAACTACAAGAATGTGCCGGCCATCGCGAAGGCTGAAGACGGCACGTGGGCGACGTTCGTGAACAACTACTTCTCGTTCGCGATCAACCCGGACGTCGTGAAGAACCAGCCGAAGACGTTCGCCGACCTGCTCGCGCCGGCCTACGCCGGCAAGGTCGCGTACTCGAACCCGGCCACCGCCGGCGACGGGATGGCCGTGCTGATCCTGACGACGTCGCTGATGGGCGAGGACAAGGCGTTCGACTACCTCGCGAAGCTGTCGCAGAGCGTGAAGTTCCACACGAAGGGCACGGGCTACCTGAACGTGCTGCTGTCGCGTAACGAAATCAGCGTTGCAAACGGCGACCTGCAGATGGACCTCGACGACGCCGAACACGGCGCGCTGTCCGTCAAGCCGATCTTCCTGGCCGCGAAGGAAGGCGACCAGCCGACCACGTTCCAGCTCCCGTACGGCATCGGCCTGATCAAGAGCGGCCCGAACCAGGACGCCGGCAAGAAACTGATCGACTACCTGATGTCGACGGACGTGCAGTCGAAGGTGCCGGACATGTACGGCATCCCGGGCCGCACGGACGTGCCGCTGGCCGGCAAGAACGGCGAGGCGGTCAAGAAGGCGATCGCGGGCGTGAAGCTGATCCCGGTCGACTGGACCCAGGTGATGGCGAAGAAGCCGGTGTGGATCGAGCGCTGGAAGAAGGACGTGATCGGCAGCTCGGGCAAGCAGCTCGACGTCGTCAAGCCGAAGTGATCGGCGCACGCCGCCTGTATTTGTGAGCAAGAGGATGAACCCGGTGGACACCACCCTGACCCATCCCGGCGCATTCGGCGCCGCCGAACCGCAGGCAACGCTGCGGTCCGGCGCGCCGGGCGGCGTGCAGATCGAACACCTGAGCGTGCGCTACGGCGCACGCACGGTGCTGGAAGATCTGTCGCTGTCGATCGGTGCCGGTGAATTTCTGACCGTGCTCGGCAAGAGCGGCTGCGGCAAGACCACGCTGCTGCGCTTCATCGCCGGGTTCGTGAAGGCCGACGGCCTGACCGGCACGCTGACCGTGGCCGGACGCGACCTGACCTATGCGCCGCCGCACAAGCGCAATCTCGGTCTGCTGTTCCAGAATTACGCGTTGTTCCCGCACCTGACGGTGTTCGAGAACGTTGCATTCGGGCTGCGCGCACGCGGCATGGCGTCGTCGGAAGTGACGCGCCGCGTCGCCGATGCGCTGAAGCTCGTGCAGCTCGGCGATGCGGGCCATCACCTGCCCGCGCAACTGTCGGGCGGGATGCAGCAACGCGTCGCGCTGGCGCGCGCGCTCGTGATCGAGCCGGACGTGCTGCTGCTCGACGAGCCGCTGTCGGCGCTCGACGCCAACCTGCGCGCGTCGGTGCGCAGCGAACTGAAGGCGCTGCACGAGCGCCTGCCGAACCTGACCGTCGTCTGCGTGACGCACGACCGCGACGACGCACTCGTGCTGTCCGATCGCGCGCTGCTCATGCGCGACGGCCACATCGCGCAGCTCGGTACGCCGCAGCAGCTGTACGACGCGCCGCAGGACGGCTACGTCGCACGCTATCTCGGCCCGGCGAACCTGCTGCCGCCGCACGTGATCTTCCCGCTCGGCGATCCGCGCCACGAAGTGCGCGGCAAGGTGGCCTGCGTGCGCCCCGAGCGCCTGACCCTGATGCCGCCCGCCGCGGGCGGGCTGCACGGCACGGTGTCGTCCGTCGAATGGCAGGGCGCGGACTTGTCGATCGCGGTCACGATCGATGCGGCCCCCGACGAGCCGGTGCGCGTCACGATGCAACGCGGCCGCGGTGCGGCTCCCGAGCGCGGTGCGCGCGTTTCCCTGCATTGCGAGGCAGACGATGTCGTCCTTATCGAGCCCTGAAGCCGGCCTGCCGCCGCACGTGCTCGCGTCGGCCGCCGCGCACGCCGCCGCCGCGCGGCGCCGCAAGCGCATGGGTGATCTGCACCTGGCCGCGCTCGCGATCGTCCTGCTCGGCCCGCTCGTCGTCTATCCGCTGGTGCGGCTCGTGCTGCTGAGCGTGTCGGGCGACCACGGGCTGAGTTTCGCCGCGTACCGCACGTTCTTCGGCAACCCCGACACGCGCAGCGTGATGCTGACCACACTCGGCGTGCTGTTCGCGAGCGCCGGCACCGCGTCGGTGCTCGGCGTGCTGCTGGCCGCGCTGCTGTTCTTCAAGCCCTTTCCGGGCGCGTCGCTCGTCACGCGTTTCCTGGAGCTGTACGTCGCGTTCCCGTCGTTCCTCGTCGCGTTCACGCTGATCTTCCTGTACGGCTCGCAAGGGTCGATCAGCATCGCGCTGCAGCACCTGTTCCATCTGGAGGAGCCGCCGCTGAACTTCCTGTTCGGCATCGGCGGCGTGATCCTCGCGCAGACCGTGTTCTATACGCCGTTCGTCGTGCGGCCGACGCTCGCGTCGTTCGCGACGCTCGATCTGCGGCTGATCGAAGCCGCGCGCAGCCTCGGCGCGTCCGGCTGGATGCTGGCACGTCGCGTCGTGCTGCCGATCGCGTGGCCGGGCATCGCCGCCGGCACCGTGCTGTGTTTCCTGCTGACGCTGAACGAATTCGGGATTCTGCTCGTGCTGGGCAGCGCGCGGCTCGTGACGCTGCCGGTTGCGATCTACAGCAGCGCGACGGTCGACCTCGATCTGCCGACCGCGTCGGCCGGCGCGGTCGTGATGCTCGCGCTGTCGCTGGCGCTGTATGCGGTTTATCGCCGGGTGAACCGGCGTGCGACGGGAGGAAACGATGTCCGCTGAATTTCGTATCGGGCAAGCCGTGCCGCGCCACCAGATCGGCTGGGGCGACACGGTGCTCAAGCATGCGTCGCGCGCGGCGCTCGCGCTGGCCGCGTTCGCGTGCTTCTGGCTGTTCGTGTTGCCGGTCATCGTCGTCGCGCTGTCGAGCGTGTCGACGCAGTGGTCGGGCACGATTCTGCCGGCCGGCTACAGCCTGCGCTGGTTCGAGCGGCTCGGGTCGCCGGAATACGATGCGCTGCTGACGAGCCTGGAAATCGGCTTCGGCGTGTCGGCGGTAGGCACGGTCCTCGGGCTGTGGCTTGCACTGGCGCTCGAAGGGCGCGACCGGCGCGGCCTCGGCGCGGTGGTCGATGCGCTCGTGATGGTGCCGAACGGCGTGCCGAGCGTCGTACTGGGGCTCGCGGTGCTGATCGCGTATCACCAGAAGCCGGTCGACCTGTCGAGTTCGGCGGCGATCGTCGTGCTCGTGCAGCTCGCGCTGATTTTGCCGTTCTGCTATCGCTGCGCGGCCGCCGCGCTGCGTCCGGAACTGACCGTGCTGCGCGAAGCGGCGGCGAGCCTCGGTGCGCCGCCCGCGATGGTGCTGCGCCGCGTGCTGCTGCCGCAGCTCGTGCCGGCGCTGCGCGCGAGCCTCGCGCTCGGGTTCGCGCTGTCGCTCGGCGAGCTCGGCGCGACGCTCACGGTCTATCCGCCCGGCTTCGCCACCGTGCCGATCGTCGTGATCGGCCAGGTGGAGCGCGGGTATTACCTTCCGGCATCGGCCCTGTCGCTGCTGATGCTCGGCGCGTCGCTCGCGGCGCTGCTGCTGATCGCTGCGCGCGTGCCGCGCGGCAAGCGGGTGGCATCATGAACGCCGCGTTCGCCTTGCGCCAGCCTGGTGAAGCGTCGGCAGCCGGCGCATCGACGGGTCTCGCGGGACGTTCCGTCGACGTCAACGGCCGTCACTATCGGCTGCCGGTCGAACCGACCGTCGTCGTCTGCGTCGACGGCTGCGAGTACGACTATCTCGAACGGGCGGTGGCGGCGGGCGTCGCGCCGTTCATCGGCCGGATGATCGCGGAAGGCACGGCCTGGCGCGCCGATTGCGTCGTGCCGACCTTCACCAACCCGAACAACCTTTCGATCGTCTGTGGCGTGCCGCCGTCGGTCCACGGGATCTGCGGCAACTACTTCTGGGATCCGGCCGCCGACGGCGGGCGTGGCGCCGAAGTCATGATGAACGACCCGGCCTACCTGCGGGCCGGCACGCTGCTCGCGGCGGCGTCCGACGCCGGTGCGCGGGTTGCCGTCGTGACGGCGAAGGACAAGCTGCGCCGGCTGCTCGGCTGGCAGCTGAACGGCATCTGCTTTTCGGCCGAGAAGGCCGCGCAGGCGAATCTCGCCGAAAACGGGATCGTCGACGTGCTCGACTGGGTCGGCCTGCCGTCGCCGGACGTCTACAGCGCGGCGTTGTCCGAATTCGTGTTCGCGGCCGGCGTGCGGCTTGCGCAGACGCGCCAGGTCGACCTGATGTACCTGTCGACCACCGATTACGTGCAGCACAAGTGCGAGCCGGGCAGTGCCGGCGCGAACGCGTTCTACGCGATGATGGACGGCTACCTTGCGCAGCTCGACGCGCTCGGCTGGGCGATCGGCCTCACGGCCGACCACGGGATGAACGCAAAGCACGATCCTGCGACAGGCCGGCCGAACGTCATCTATCTGCAGGATGCATTCGACAGCTGGTACGGCGTGCAGGCCGCGCGCGTGATCCTGCCGATCACGGATCCGTACGTCGTGCACCACGGCGCGCTCGGCTCGTTTGCGACCGTCTATCTGGCGCCGGGCGTCGACCGGGCCGAGGCGATGTGGCGCGTGGGCGGCCTCGACGGCGTCGAGCTCGTGCTCGACAACGCGGAAGCCGCCGCCCGTTTCGAGTTGCCGGCCGACCGGATCGGCGATCTCGTCGTGATCGGCCGCCGCAACATGACGCTCGGCACGCGCGAGCGCGAACACGATCTGTCGGGCCTCACGGTGCCGCTGCGTTCGCATGGCGGCGTGTCGGAGCAGGAAGTACCGCTGCTGTTCAATCGCCGTATCGAGCCGATCGATCCTGCGCGTCGCCCGCGCAACTTCGACGTGTTCGATTTCGTGCTGAACCGGGTCGCGACATGATGGCTCATCCCCGACACGACCACCCGGCGTTTCGTGCAGAGGCGCTGCGCTGGTGCGGCACCCGCGCGACGCGGGAACGCACGCTCGATGTCATGGACCCTTACACCGGCACGCGCGTCGGGACGGCGCCGCTGGCGAGCGCCGACGATGTGCGCGCGGCATTCGACTATGCGATGGCGTACCGGCCGAAACTCACGCGTTACGAGCGTTCGCAGATCCTCGAGCGTGCGGCCGCGCTGCTGCGCGAGCGCACCGAGGAAGCTTCCGACCTGATCACGCTCGAATCGGGGCTGTCGAAACAGGACTCCCGCTACGAGATCGGCCGCGTGGCCGACGTGTTGAAGTTTGCGGCGGTCGAGGCGTTGCGCGACGACGCGCAGAGTTTCTCGTGCGACCTGACGCCCCACGGCAAGGCGCGCCGCGTGTTCTCGCAGCGCCAGCCGCTCGACGGTGTGATCGTCGCGATCACGCCGTTCAATCATCCGATGAACCAGGTGGCGCACAAGATCGCGCCGGCGATCGCGACCAACAACCGTGTGATCGTGAAGCCGTCGGAGAAGGTGCCGCTGTCGGCGTTCTACCTGGCCGACCTGCTGTATGAAGCCGGTTTGCCGGAGCCGATGCTGCAGGTGCTGACCGGCGATCCGCGCGAGATCGCGGACGAACTCGTCACGCACCCGCACGCGTCGCTGATTACCTTCACGGGCGGCGTGGCGATCGGCAAGGCGATTGCTGCGCGCGCCGGCTACCGCCGCATCGTGCTGGAACTGGGTGGCAACGATCCGCTGATCGTGCTCGACGATGCCGATCTCGATCGCGCAACGTCGCTGGCGGTGCTCGGCTCGTACCGGAATTCGGGGCAGCGCTGCACGGCCGTCAAGCGGATGCTGGTGCAGCGCTCGATCGCGCCCGCGTTCACCGAGTTGCTCGTCGAGAAGACGCGCGCATGGAAGTACGGTGACCCGTTCGATCCCGCGAACGAGATGGGCACGGTGATCGACGAGGAAGCGGCGCGGCTGTTCGAGGCGCGAGTGGAGGAGGCGGTCGCGCGGGGCGCGCGCCTGCTGACCGGCAACGTGCGGCGCGGCGCGCTGTATGCGCCGACGGTGCTCGACAACGTCGACCCGTCGATGACGATCGTGCGCGAGGAGACCTTCGGCCCGGTATCGCCGGTGATCACGTTCGACACGATCGACGACGCGATCCGGATCAGCAACGGGACGGCGTTCGGGCTGTCGTCCGGCGTCTGTACCGACAGCACGGCAGCGGTCGTGCGGTTCGTGAACGAGCTGAACGTCGGCACGGTGAACGTATGGGAAGTGCCCGGATACCGGATCGAGCTGTCGCCGTTCGGCGGGATCAAGGATTCGGGGCTCGGTTACAAGGAAGGCGTTCAGGAGGCGATGAAGAGCTTCACGAACCTGAAGACGTTTTCGCTGCCTTGGGAGTGAGTGAATGGCATTGACGGTGGAAGAGATCCACGGGCTGTATCGCGAGCATGGCCATGTGGCCTATAGCGGCGAGCCGGTCACGCAGCTCGAGCACGCATTGCAGAGTGGATTGCTGGCCGAAGAGGCGGGGGCTGACGAAGCGCTGGTCGCGGCCGCGTTCCTGCATGACCTCGGGCATCTGCTGAATCGCCAGGGCGAGACGCCGAGCGCGCGCGGGATTGACGATCTGCATCAGTATTACGTGCTGCCGTTCCTGCGGCCGCTGTTTTCCGACGCGGTGCTGGAGCCGATCCGGCTGCACGTCGACGCAAAGCGCTGCCTGTGCCGCACGGACGCCGGCTACTTCGAGAGCCTGTCGCCGGACTCGGTGCGCAGCCTCGCGCTGCAGGGCGGCATCTTCAGCGAAGAGGAGACGGCGGCGTTCCTGCAGCGCCCGTTCGCGGAGGCGGCGCTGCGTCTGCGCCGCTGGGACGATACGGCGAAGGAGGAAGGCAAGGTGACGCCGGATCTCGATCACTATATGGAGATCGTCGCTCGCCAGGTGCGCGCGGCGGCCTGACGGTTCGGCGGCTTCCATATAAGGCCCCGCACGCGGCAGCGTGCGGGGCCTTATATTTTTCGAGAAACCCCTTGCGCAGATCGAAGAGGCTGCCTACAATCACGCCTCTTTCGCGCTAACGGAAACGCGGCGCGGGAGAAGGGAAGCAGGGTTGGCGGTGTGCTGGAGTCTGGAGCGCGCCACTGGCCTGGAAGTTGAGCCCCGCAGTCGCAACGATGCAGTGTAAAAAGTTGTTGACGAACTGCGAAACACGGTTCATAATCTCGCTTCTCTGCTGCTGAAAACGCAGCGCTGCCGGGAAACACGAAGTTCCTCGCAGAATGCTCTTTAAAAATTAACAGCCGATAAGTGTGGGCGCTTGATGAAAGCGAGCTGATCCTCGGATCAGATAGCGAAAGTATCAAGAGTCTCACACTAAAGTAAGTCAGGTTTATGAAGTGATTCATATTCCTGTCAGCTTTGAGTGAGCGACCGGTTCTTAACCGAACCGAAAACAGTAACAGGTTTAAACTGAAGAGTTTGATCCTGGCTCAGATTGAACGCTGGCGGCATGCCTTACACATGCAAGTCGAACGGCAGCACGGGTGCTTGCACCTGGTGGCGAGTGGCGAACGGGTGAGTAATACATCGGAACATGTCCTGTAGTGGGGGATAGCCCGGCGAAAGCCGGATTAATACCGCATACGATCTACGGATGAAAGCGGGGGACCTTCGGGCCTCGCGCTATAGGGTTGGCCGATGGCTGATTAGCTAGTTGGTGGGGTAAAGGCCTACCAAGGCGACGATCAGTAGCTGGTCTGAGAGGACGACCAGCCACACTGGGACTGAGACACGGCCCAGACTCCTACGGGAGGCAGCAGTGGGGAATTTTGGACAATGGGCGAAAGCCTGATCCAGCAATGCCGCGTGTGTGAAGAAGGCCTTCGGGTTGTAAAGCACTTTTGTCCGGAAAGAAATCCTTGACTCTAATACAGTCGGGGGATGACGGTACCGGAAGAATAAGCACCGGCTAACTACGTGCCAGCAGCCGCGGTAATACGTAGGGTGCGAGCGTTAATCGGAATTACTGGGCGTAAAGCGTGCGCAGGCGGTTTGCTAAGACCGATGTGAAATCCCCGGGCTCAACCTGGGAACTGCATTGGTGACTGGCAGGCTAGAGTATGGCAGAGGGGGTAGAATTCCACGTGTAGCAGTGAAATGCGTAGAGATGTGGAGGAATACCGATGGCGAAGGCAGCCCCCTGGGCCAATACTGACGCTCATGCACGAAAGCGTGGGGAGCAAACAGGATTAGATACCCTGGTAGTCCACGCCCTAAACGATGTCAACTAGTTGTTGGGGATTCATTTCCTTAGTAACGTAGCTAACGCGTGAAGTTGACCGCCTGGGGAGTACGGTCGCAAGATTAAAACTCAAAGGAATTGACGGGGACCCGCACAAGCGGTGGATGATGTGGATTAATTCGATGCAACGCGAAAAACCTTACCTACCCTTGACATGGTCGGAATCCCGCTGAGAGGTGGGAGTGCTCGAAAGAGAACCGGCGCACAGGTGCTGCATGGCTGTCGTCAGCTCGTGTCGTGAGATGTTGGGTTAAGTCCCGCAACGAGCGCAACCCTTGTCCTTAGTTGCTACGCAAGAGCACTCTAAGGAGACTGCCGGTGACAAACCGGAGGAAGGTGGGGATGACGTCAAGTCCTCATGGCCCTTATGGGTAGGGCTTCACACGTCATACAATGGTCGGAACAGAGGGTTGCCAACCCGCGAGGGGGAGCTAATCCCAGAAAACCGATCGTAGTCCGGATTGCACTCTGCAACTCGAGTGCATGAAGCTGGAATCGCTAGTAATCGCGGATCAGCATGCCGCGGTGAATACGTTCCCGGGTCTTGTACACACCGCCCGTCACACCATGGGAGTGGGTTTTACCAGAAGTGGCTAGTCTAACCGCAAGGAGGACGGTCACCACGGTAGGATTCATGACTGGGGTGAAGTCGTAACAAGGTAGCCGTATCGGAAGGTGCGGCTGGATCACCTCCTTTCCAGAGCTTCTCGCCAAGTTGAGCGCTCACGCTTATCGGCTGTAAATTTAAAGACAGACTCAGGGGTCTGTAGCTCAGTCGGTTAGAGCACCGTCTTGATAAGGCGGGGGTCGTTGGTTCGAATCCAACCAGACCCACCATTGTCTTGTCTGGCGGTAGGTACCTGAGGCAAATCTGTACTCATGGGGGCATAGCTCAGCTGGGAGAGCACCTGCTTTGCAAGCAGGGGGTCGTCGGTTCGATCCCGTCTGCCTCCACCAATCTTCAATGACAAGCATTCGACTTGAGTCGAATCTTTGTCATTGGCGATTGAGCCAGTCAGAGGATATCAACAGATATCGGCTGTCGTTCTTTAACAATCTGGAAGAAGCAAGTAATTTGGATAGCGGAAGCGTCTTGAGATGGACGTGGAAACTATCCGGGTTGTGATTGTATCGATGTATCTCAAGATGATTCGAACTCTATGTTCGACTTAAATTGGAATACGGCACAACGCGAGAACTCAACCTGTAGCGACTGTCGCGAGACAGACTCGTTATAGGGTCAAGCGAACAAGTGCATGTGGTGGATGCCTTGGCGATCACAGGCGATGAAGGACGCGGTAGCCTGCGAAAAGCTACGGGGAGCTGGCAAACAAGCTTTGATCCGTAGATGTCCGAATGGGGAAACCCACTCCTTTTGGAGTATCCATGGCTGAATACATAGGCCATGTGAAGCGAACGCGGTGAACTGAAACATCTAAGTAACCGCAGGAAAAGAAATCAACCGAGATTCCCAAAGTAGTGGCGAGCGAAATGGGATGAGCCTTGCACTCTTTATTTGTATTGTTAGCCGAACGCTCTGGAAAGTGCGGCCATAGCAGGTGATAGCCCTGTAGGCGAAAACAGTATGAAAGAACTAGGTGTGCGACAAGTAGGGCGGGACACGTGAAATCCTGTCTGAAGATGGGGGGACCATCCTCCAAGGCTAAATACTCGTGATCGACCGATAGTGAACCAGTACCGTGAGGGAAAGGCGAAAAGAACCCCGGGAGGGGAGTGAAATAGATCCTGAAACCGCATGCATACAAACAGTCGGAGCCTCGAAAGGGGTGACGGCGTACCTTTTGTATAATGGGTCAGCGACTTACGTTCAGTAGCAAGCTTAACCGTATAGGGCAGGCGTAGCGAAAGCGAGTCCGAATAGGGCGTTCAGTTGCTGGGCGTAGACCCGAAACCAAGTGATCTATCCATGGCCAGGATGAAGGTGCGGTAACACGTACTGGAGGTCCGAACCCACTAACGTTGAAAAGTTAGGGGATGAGCTGTGGATAGGGGTGAAAGGCTAAACAAACTTGGAAATAGCTGGTTCTCTCCGAAAACTATTTAGGTAGTGCCTCGTGTCTCACCTTCGGGGGTAGAGCACTGTCATGGTTGGGGGGTCTATTGCAGATTACCCCGCCATAGCAAACTCCGAATACCGAAGAGTGCAATCACGGGAGACAGACATCGGGTGCTAACGTCCGGTGTCAAGAGGGAAACAACCCAGACCGCCAGCTAAGGTCCCCAAATATAGCTAAGTGGGAAACGAAGTGGGAAGGCTAAAACAGTCAGGAGGTTGGCTTAGAAGCAGCCACCCTTTAAAGAAAGCGTAATAGCTCACTGATCGAGTCGTCCTGCGCGGAAGATGTAACGGGGCTAAGCTATATACCGAAGCTGCGGATGCGTGCTTTGCACGCATGGTAGGAGAGCGTTCCGTAAGCCTGAGAAGGTGCGTTGAAAAGCGTGCTGGAGGTATCGGAAGTGCGAATGCTGACATGAGTAGCGATAAAGGGGGTGAAAGGCCCCCTCGCCGTAAGCCCAAGGTTTCCTACGCAACGTTCATCGGCGTAGGGTGAGTCGGCCCCTAAGGCGAGGCAGAAATGCGTAGCTGATGGGAAGCAGGTCAATATTCCTGCACCATTGTTAGATGCGATGGGGGGACGGATCGCGGAAGGTTGTCCGGGTGTTGGAAGTCCCGGTCGCTGCATTGGAGAAGGCGCTTAGGCAAATCCGGGCGCGTAATTCAAGGGTGTGGCGCGAGCTCCTTAGGGAGCGAAGCAATTGGAAGTGGTTCCAAGAAAAGCCTCTAAGCTTCAGTCTAACGATGACCGTACCGCAAACCGACACAGGTGGGCGAGATGAGTATTCTAAGGCGCTTGAGAGAACTCGGGAGAAGGAACTCGGCAAATTGGTACCGTAACTTCGGGATAAGGTACGCCCTTGTAGCTTGACTGGCCTGCGCCAGGAGGGTGAAAGGGTTGCAATAAACTGGTGGCTGCGACTGTTTAATAAAAACACAGCACTCTGCAAACACGAAAGTGGACGTATAGGGTGTGACGCCTGCCCGGTGCCGGAAGATTAAATGATGGGGTGCAAGCTCTTGATTGAAGTCCCGGTAAACGGCGGCCGTAACTATAACGGTCCTAAGGTAGCGAAATTCCTTGTCGGGTAAGTTCCGACCTGCACGAATGGCGTAACGATGGCCACACTGTCTCCTCCCGAGACTCAGCGAAGTTGAAGTGTTTGTGATGATGCAATCTACCCGCGGCTAGACGGAAAGACCCCATGAACCTTTACTGTAGCTTTGCATTGGACTTTGAACCGATCTGTGTAGGATAGGTGGGAGGCTATGAAACCGGAACGCTAGTTTCGGTGGAGCCGTCCTTGAAATACCACCCTGGTTTGTTTGAGGTTCTAACCTTGGCCCGTGATCCGGGTCGGGGACAGTGCATGGTAGGCAGTTTGACTGGGGCGGTCTCCTCCCAAAGCGTAACGGAGGAGTACGAAGGTACGCTAGGTACGGTCGGAAATCGTGCTGATAGTGCAATGGCATAAGCGTGCTTAACTGCGAGACCGACAAGTCGAGCAGGTGCGAAAGCAGGTCATAGTGATCCGGTGGTTCTGTATGGAAGGGCCATCGCTCAACGGATAAAAGGTACTCTGGGGATAACAGGCTGATACCGCCCAAGAGTTCATATCGACGGCGGTGTTTGGCACCTCGATGTCGGCTCATCTCATCCTGGGGCTGTAGCCGGTCCCAAGGGTATGGCTGTTCGCCATTTAAAGAGGTACGTGAGCTGGGTTTAAAACGTCGTGAGACAGTTTGGTCCCTATCTGCCGTGGGCGTTGGATATTTGAAGGGGGCTGCTCCTAGTACGAGAGGACCGGAGTGGACGAACCTCTGGTGTACCGGTTGTCACGCCAGTGGCATCGCCGGGTAGCTATGTTCGGAAGAGATAACCGCTGAAAGCATCTAAGCGGGAAACTCGCCTTAAGATGAGATATCCCTGGGAACTAGATTCCCTTGAAGGGTCGTTCGAGACCAGGACGTTGATAGGTCAGGTGTGTAAGCGCAGTAATGCGTTCAGCTAACTGATACTAATTGCCCGTAAGGCTTGATCCTATAACAAGTCTGTTTCGGCTCCATGCGATGTGAGCCAGGACTGGTTGGATTCTCGTGTGTGATACACACAACTCAAAATTACTGCTTCTTCCAAGATTGGTTGTGCTGCGAAGCCAGCGCAACAACCCTCTTTGCCTGATGACCATAGCGAGTCGGTCCCACCCCTTCCCATCCCGAACAGGACCGTGAAACGACTCTACGCCGATGATAGTGCGGATTCCCGTGTGAAAGTAGGTAATCGTCAGGCTCCCTAAGCCAAAAACCCCCGCCTGAAAGGCGGGGGTTTTTGCATTGGCGCGGCGGAAATGCATGGGGGCGCGTAGTGGACGGCCTAGCCATATCCACGCGCCGAATGTGTCGATTCAGACGCCTGCCGTTCCCGAGAGCTCGCAGCTCCCGGCACGCCAATCGGCCAGTATCACCCGCGATCCATTGGCCTATTGCTGCCATCTCCGATCAAGGCGGCAATTTCTCTCTCCGGCGCCTGGGTTAGTCTTGAGCGATCTACAACTCGGTGCCACCGACATCTCCCGGTGCGCTCGCTACATCAATCGACACGCAGTGAGTGTTCATCTAACGTCGAACCATCCATAAATGGCCCAACAATGGCCGACGATGAGCGATGTTTGTCGAAAATTGCCGGAAATTGATAAGTCTGGACGAAAGCCCTCCAGACCATCCACTGGTCATTCGACACGTTGCGTCAACATGATCATCGACGCACGCAACGCAAACAGCGCTAAATCATCATAAAAAATCTATGCGCA
The DNA here is from genome assembly GCF_002223045.2 of Burkholderia sp. HI4860. Lineage (NCBI taxonomy): Bacteria > Pseudomonadati > Pseudomonadota > Betaproteobacteria > Burkholderiales > Burkholderiaceae > Burkholderia > Burkholderia sp. HI4860. The sequence goes on from NZ_NKFO02000001.1 coordinate 1,283,536, forward strand.
TAAAGTCCATTCGCGCGACATGCCCTACAGAGCGGCGTGCAAGCCCTTCGAGGTAATATCACCATTCGTCCCGATTCCCGATGCTTCCAGGCATCCGTTGGCGGTCGGGGTCCGCCGTCTTCCGTCTCCCGCACCGTTCATGACTGACAGCCCTGCCCAAAGTGGTCGGACGACCGACTTCTTGCCGTATCTCGTCGCCGCAACGTTCTTCATGGAGTACCTCGACACGACCGTGATCGCGACCGCGCTGCCGCAAATGGCGCGCTCGTTCGGTGTCGGGCCGAATGCGCTGAGCCTCGGGATGACGGCCTACATGCTGGCGCTGGCAGTGTTCATCCCGATCAGCGGCTGGATTGCGGACCGGTATGGCTCGCGCACGGTGTTCGCCAGTGCAATCGTCGTCTTTACCGGTGCATCGGTGCTGTGCGGGTTGTCCGAAGGTGTCGTGACCTTCACCGCTGCGCGCCTGCTGCAAGGCGTCGGCGGGGCGATGATGGTGCCGGTCGGGCGCATGATCGTCGTTCGCAGCACCGAGAAGGCGAAGCTGATGCGCGCGATCGCGACGATCACGTGGCCAGGCATCGTCGCTCCTGTCGTCGGGCCGCCGATCGGCGGCTTCATCACGACCTATGCATCATGGCGGTGGATCTTCCTGCTGAACGTCCCGTTCGGCATTGCCGCACTGGTCTGCACCTGGCTGATCGTCCGGAACACGCGGGCCGACGAGCAACGACCGCTCGACTGGGTTGGCTTCGTGCTCGCCGGGGGGGCGCTGACCTGTCTGCTGATCGGCACCGAAGCGGCCGGCCAGCAGGACGTCCACTTTACGCGCGCAGCCGTTCTGGTGGGCGCGAGCGTGCTGTTCGGCATCGCCGCCTGGTGGCATGCGAAACGTTGCGCGCATCCGCTGCTCGACTTCACGACATTGAAAGTGCCGACGTTCTCGGTGACCGTGATGACCGGGTCGATCACGAGGATGGCCATCAATGCCGTGCCGTACCTGCTGCCGCTGCTGTTCCAGATCGGTTTCGGGCTGTCGCCGTTCCAGTCCGGCCTGCTGCTGCTCGCGAGTGCGCTCGGCAATCTCGGGATGAAGGCGGGAACGTCGTGGATTCTCGACCGCTACGGCTTTCGGCGCGTCGCACTCGTCGACGTGACGATAGTCGGCCTCTTCACGATCGCATGCGGCTGGCTGACTGCATCGACGCCACTGGCGATCACGCTGCTCGTCGTATTCGTCTACGGACTGACGCGGTCGATGCAGTTCACGACGCTCGCGACGCTCGCCTATGCGGATATCCCGGCCCAGCAGACAAGCGCGGCCAGCACGCTGTGGAGCGCTGCTCAGCAGATGACGATCGGGATGGGCATTGCGTTCGGTGCGTTGTCGCTTCGACTCGCGGCGTTGGTAAGGGGCGATGAGGCCGGCATGCACTACGTACTCGACGACTTTCGCTGGGCGTTCGCCGCAGCGGGCGTGCTCGCGTTGCTGACGTTGCCGGGCTATGCTCGGCTCGCCTCCGATGCGGGCGACCGGCTGCGGGCAAATGTGGCGCGCGGGTAGGCCGGGTTTCCCGTCGACTGCGTGCCGCGGCAGGTGAGCGTATGGGCGCTCTGTCGCTCACTCCAAATATCGGCCCAGCGTGCAGCGACGGTTTGACGAGAAACGAAAAGGTCATCTGTCATGGCGGCTGACTGAACTGATCGCGTGGTGATACCTGTTCGCGAAGAGCCCTGATCGATCACGCGCGATTGGCCCGTCGGATGCGCAGCATGTCCCGCGAGAATGCGCCTGCGTGGCGGATGGCGCGGCAGCGTCGTGCTCGTTCCGTTAGCCGTCACTGCGCGTCATGGAAGATGATGCCGACCGTGTGGCGATGGCCGCTCCGAATCCGGCTGACGCCGTGACGCAGGTTGACGCGATAGACGCCGCGCGTTCCCTGCACGGGCCTGCCGTGCACGGCGAAGATGACGGCGTCGCCTTGTGTCAGCGGCACCACTTCCGCGCGCGACTGCATGCGTGGTCGCTGTTCCGTCAGCACGAACTCCCCACCCGTGAAATCGCGGCCAGGCGCCGACAGCAGGATCGCGACCTGGAGCGGAAAGACGTGCTCGCCATACAGGTCCTGATGGAGGCAGTTGTAGTCGTCGGCGTCGTATTGCAGGATCAGCGGCGTCGGTCGCGTCTGTCCTGCCGCGTGGCAGCGATCGAGGAAGGTCGCGTGGTTTGCCGGATAGCGGACGTCGATTCTGAGTGCCTTGTTCCAGCGATTCGCGATGGGCGCGAGATGCGGGTAGAGCGTCGCGCGCAGCTCGGCGACGACCGCGGGGAGCGGATACGCGAAATACTTGTATTCACCGCGACCGAAGCCGTGCCGCGCCATCACGACGCGCGAGCGATAGAGCGCATCGTGTGGATAGAGCGATGCGAGCGTCGCGCATTCGCTGGCCGAGAGCAGACCCGGCACGCGCGCGCATCCATAGCGATCGAGATCGGCATCGACAGTCGTCCAGTCGATCGCGTCGACGCGTTGCGCAATTTCCAGTGATTCGACGGCAGGTTGCAGGTCGGCAATGTTCACGGGCATACCTCGGTTCGTCAGCGATGTGGCGCCATGCAGTCGTGCGGAATGCTTCGGGCACGTCGTCCGCACGGTCGAGTCCACGGTAAATGTTGATGAACCCAGTCTACGGATGTCGATGCGCCGGCGCGCTCCAGATCTTGCGCTTCAATTCGGGAAAGGGAGAGGGTGAGCATTCGCGACGGCATGGACGCACCGAATGCCTCGACGAGTCGAATTGGAGAGACGGAGAGACGGAACGGCGGGACGGCGGAACAGCGGAGCAGCGGAACAGCGGAACAGCGGAACAGCGGAACAGCGGAACAGCGGAACAGCGAGGCCAGCAGGTAGCCGGCTCCTCCCGGCCACCCGCTGCATTACCGCTTACGCCACCGACCGGAACAGCCAGTAGAGCCCGCCGGCAAGCACGATCGACGCCGGCAGCGTCAGCACCCACGCCAGCACGAGGCTGCGCACCGTGCCCCACTGCAAGCCCGATCCGTTCGCCGCCATCGTGCCCGCGACGCCCGACGACAACACGTGCGTCGTCGACACCGGCAATCCGTACACGTCGGCCGCGCCGATCGTGAGCATCGCGACGAGTTCGGCCGATGCGCCCTGTCCGTACGTCAGATGCTGCTTGCCGATTTTCTCGCCGACGGTCACGACGATCCGCTTCCAGCCCACCATCGTGCCGAGGCCCAGTGCGATCGCGACCGCCACCTTCACCCACGTCGGAATGAACTTGGTCGCGTGGTCGAGCTGCTTGCGATAGTTGTCGATCGCGAGCTTGTCGTCGGCGGCGAACGCGGGCCGGCCGGACTTCTCGATCAGGCGGATGGCTTCGGAGACCAGATACATCGTGTTGCGCACGTTGTCGACGTCGCGTTGCGGCACGGCCGCCATCGAGCCCGATGCACCGACGGCGGTGGCGAGCGATGCGGACAACTGCTGTACGGCGGGGATCACGGCCGGCGTCAGTTCGCGATGCTGTACGTAAAGCTCGACGTCGGCACGCGGGTTCGCGGACGGTGCAACGCCGTTCGTGTACTTCCCGAACGTCGCGGCGGCCTGGTTCGCGACCGCCACGAAGGTCTGCGTCTCGGCCGGTGTGACGGCCTTGTTCAGCGCATAGGCAGTGGGCACCGTGCCGATCAGGATCAGCATGATGAGCCCCATCCCTTTCTGGCCGTCGTTCGAGCCGTGCGCGAACGACACGCCCGTGCAGGTCAGGATCAGCAGGCAACGAATCCAGAACGGCGGCGGCTGGTCCTTCGGCGGCTCCTTGTACAGCTCAGGAATCCGCACGAGGGTTTTCAGCACGAGCAGCAGCAGCGCCGCGCACAGGAAGCCGACGAGCGGCGAGAGCAGCAGCGACTTGCCGACGCCGAGCGCCTGGCCCCAGTCGACGCCGCTCGTGCCGGACGGCCCGTGCATCAGCTGGTTCATCAGCCCGACGCCGATGATCGACCCGATCAGCGTATGCGAGCTCGACGACGGCAACCCGAAATACCAGGTCGCGAGGTTCCAGACGATCGCGGCGATCAGCAGCGCGAACACCATCGCGAAGCCCGCACCGCTGCCGACCTGCAGGATCAGCTCGACCGGCAGCAGTTGCAGGATGCCGAACGCGACGGCGCCGCTCGAGATCATCACGCCGAGGAAGTTCCACAGGCCGGACCAGATCACCGCGACGTTCGGTGTCAGCGAGTGCGTATAGATCACGGTGGCCACCGCGTTCGCGGTGTCGTGGAAACCGTTGACGAATTCGAAGCCGAGCGCGATCAGCAGCGCGGCGCCGAGCATCAGGTACGGGAACAGCGATCCTTCGCGCATCGGCGACAGATCGTCGATCAGGTGCGTGGCGATATAGATCGCACCGATCGCGAGCACCAGCAGGAAGACGGCGTAGCCGAGCTGCCTGGTGCGCTCGACGGAACCCGAATTGTTCGGGGCAGATGAAGCAGGCTGATTCATGACGGTATCTCGTAAGGGAACCGCGACCGATCCTAGCTTCGGCTAGCAGTCAGTTTGATGACAGCAGGGACAACGAACGTCGTGTCTTGCAACGATGTAAGGTGAACATCGCCAGGCAATTGCGATACGACGCGACCCGTCGGCTCGTGTCGTGCCCGATATGGCGAACGCGACACGGCAGGCGGCTACGCCGCAGTGTCGCGCCGGTCGTCGGCGGCGATCAACGTCCATCCGTGCGGCGACGCAGCGAATGTCGTGCACGACAGTGGTGCGACGTCGATGCGGATTGCCGCGCCGGGATCCATTCGCAGCGCATGCGCGACGGCCGCGCGAACGAGCGGCGCATGCGTGATGGCGACGATGTCGCGGCCGTGTTGCAGCGCGTTCAACCATGTGCCGACGCGGCGCATCGCTGCATCGAACGATTCGCCGCCATGCGGCGACGCGGAGGGATCGCCGATCCACGCGGCCACTTCGTCAGGCAGGTCGCGTGCGAGGTCGTGCAGCCGCTTGCCGCGCCAGTTTCGGTAATCGATGTCGCGCAGCGCGTCGTCGATGTCGGCACGCAGGCCGAGCGCATCGGCGGTCTGCACCGCACAGCGGGCCGGGCTGCACAGCACGCGCGCGCCGGTCACGCGTGCCCACCGGTCGTGCAGCGCCGCGGCGTCGGCGAGCCCGTGCGCGTCGAGCGGGTCGTCGTCGGGAAACGTACCGGTGCGCATTGCCCGGGTCGAGGCGTGCGCGATCAGGCGCAGCGAGGCAGGCATGTTCATGTCGTTGTTCGGATGATCCGGGACGAGTGAATGCGATCGCCGGTCGCCGCTTCAATACGCGAACGTTCGCGCGTACAATTCGCCCGATACGAAACGCGGAAGCCGGTGCAATTCCGGCGCGGTCGCGCCACTGTAACCGGTGATCCATGATCCCGGAAGCCAGACCTGCCTTCGTACCCATCCAACATTTGTCGGGGCGCGATTCCCCTGAGGTGCATCCATGAGCGAAGCAGTGCTGAAGCCGGCGGTCGTGCCGGCACCCATCCCCGTCCGCGAACTGTTGCCGTGGGCCGTGTTCGCCGGCCTGATCCTGTTGCTCGCGCTGTATTTCGTCGGTGCGGAACAAGGCGCGACGTCGCTGGTGCCGGGCATGTATGTCCACGAGTTCGTCCACGACGGCCGCCATCTGCTCGGCTTCCCCTGCCACTGACGCGGAGTTCACGATGGTCGGAAAGCTGCTCATGCGCGGGATGCTCGCAGGCATCGCCGCAGGCCTCCTCACGTTCGGTTTCGCGAAAATAGTCGGCGAACCGCAAGTCGATCAGGCAATCTCCTTCGAGGAAAAAACCGAAGCCGCCCGAGGCGAAGCACCGGAACCCGAACTGGTCAGCCGCCACACGCAAGCCGGCTTCGGTCTGCTGACGGGCGTCGTGACCTACGGCGCGGCATTCGGCGGGCTGTTCTCGCTCGTCTTTGCCTATGCGTATGGCCGAGGCAGCCGTCTCCCGGCACGGCCGCTGGCTGCGTGGCTCGCGCTGGCGTCGTTCGTCTCGCTCGTGATCGTGCCGAACCTCAAGTACCCGGCCAATCCGCCGTCGGTCGGCGACCCCGACACGATCGGCTATCGCACGGGGTTGTTCTTCCTGATGATCGCGATCTCGGTCGCGACGATGGTGTTCTCGGTCAGCGTGCGCCGCCATCTGCTGGCGAAGCTCGGGCAGTGGAACGCGTCGATCGTCGCCGGGCTCGTGTTCGTCGCGATCATCGCGGCCGTGCAGATCGGGTTGCCGTCGGTCAGCGAGTTGCCGGCCGAGTTCCCGGCGGCCTTGCTGTGGAAGTTCCGCGTGGCGGCCATCGGCATGCAGGTGATCATGTGGACGACGATCGGCCTGCTGTTCGGCGCGTGGGTCGAGCGCGGCGAACGCATCGGCATGCGCGCCGCCTGACGCACTGCGCAACGAAGCGCGCCTAGCGCAGCATGCGCGGCGCGCTCCACGTCGATTCGCGCGCGAGCGCGACGAACGCGGCCAGATAGTCGATCGATGCATCTGCTTCGCGGATGCCGAGGAAGATCTGCTTCGCGATCCCTTTCTTGCCCAGCTTGACCGGCACGACCGGCATCCGGTCCGCGTATTCGTCGGCAAGCCATCTCGGCAGCGCGGCCACGCCGCGCCCGCTCGCCACCATCTGCAGCATGATGTCGGTCGTCTCGATCGACTTGTGTCGCCTCGGCACGATGCCGGCTGGCGTCAGGAACTGGTTGTAGATGTCGAGCCGGTCGGTTTCGACCGGGTAGGTGATCAGGATCTCGTCGGTCAGCTGCTCGGGCGTCACGTAGTCGGCGTTCGCGAACCGGTGTGAATCGGCGACCACCAGCACCTGCTCGTAATCGAACACAGGGTCGAAGCGCAGGCCCGGCTTGTTCAGCGGATCGGGCGTCACGAGCACGTCGATGTCATAGCCGAACAGCGCGCCGATGCCGCCGAACTGGAAGCGCTGCTTCACGTCCACGTCGACGTCGGGCCAGCGCGACAGGTAGGGCGACACGACCTTCAGCAGCCACTGGTAGCACGGGTGGCACTCCATCCCGATGCGCAGCGTGCCGCGCTCGCCCTTCGCGTACTGCTTCATCCGCTCCTCGGCGAGCTCGAACTGCGGCAGCAGCCGGTGCGCCAGCTTCAGCAGATACTGCCCGCCCTGCGTGAGCCGCAGGCCGCGACCCTCCCGATCCCAGATCGGCGTGCCGAGCTGCTGCTCGATCTTCCGGACGGTATGGCTGAGCGCCGATTGCGTGAGGTGCAGCGCATGGGCGGCCGCGGTCAGCGAGCCCTGGCGCTCGACCTCACGAATGACGACGAGATGGAATCGTTCCAGCATGGATATCGCTCGCGCAACAAATACATGAATAACTTTAATGGATGAATGAAATAATGCCATTTTATTTCATGGTTTGAAATCCCTATCATGGCTCCCGGACATTCAATTTCTCTTCTGGACGGCAGCTCATGGTCACGACACACAACCTCGGTTTTCCGCGCATCGGCGCGAAGCGCGAACTCAAGTTCGGTCTCGAACGCTACTGGAAAGGCGAATCGTCGCGCGACGAGCTGAAGGCGCTGGGCGCCGAGTTGCGCCAGCGTCACTGGAACGACCAGCGCGGCCTGGACCTGGTGCCGATCGGCGACTTCGCGTTCTACGATCAGGTGCTCGACATGAGCTTCACACTCGGTAACCTGCCGAAGCGCGTGCAGGGTTTTCACGGCGACGTGCTCGACAACTATTTCCGCGTCGCACGCGGCCGTTCGGCGCAGTCGGCGGACGCGCATGCCGCGTGCTGCGGCGGCGTCGCGGCCGGTGAAATGACGAAGTGGTTCGATACGAACTACCACTACATCGTGCCGGAATTCCACGCGGACACGAACTTCTCGCTCGACCCGTCGCGCCTGCTCCAGCAACTGGCGGAAGCGCAGGCGCAGGGCGTGGCCGCGAAGCCGGTGATCCTCGGCCCCGTCACGTATCTGTGGCTCGGCAAGGCGAAGGACGATTCCGACCGCCTCGCACTGCTGCCGAAGCTGTTGCCCGTGTACGGCGCGCTGCTCGACACGCTGACCGCGCAGGGCGTCGAATGGGTGCAGATCGACGAGCCGATCCTCGTCACCGAACTCGACGACGAATGGCAACAAGCGTTCAAGACCGCATACGCCGCGCTCGAAACGCGCCGCATCAAGGTGCTGCTCGCGACGTATTTCGGCCAACTGCAGGGCAATCTGGCGCTCGCGAGCTCGCTGTCGGTCGACGGCCTGCATGTCGATGCGATCAACGCACGCGATGACGTCGACGCGCTGGTGCGTGACCTGCCGGCCGGGCGCGTGCTGTCGGTGGGCGCGATCAACGGCCGCAACATCTGGAAGACCGACCTGAACGCGACGCTCGACTGGCTCGAGCCGCTCGCGAAGCAACTGGGCGATCGCCTGTGGCTCGCGCCGTCGTGCTCGCTGCTGCACGTGCCGGTCGATCTCGCGAGCGAGGAGAAGCTCGATGCGGAAATCCGTTCGTGGCTCGCGTTCGCGCTGCAGAAGCTCGACGAGCTGAAGGTCCTCGCGACCGCACTGAACGAAGGCCGCGACAAGGTGGCCGACGCGCTGGCCGCGAACGCCGCCGCGATTCATTCGCGTCGCCAGTCGCCGCGCGTGAACAACTCGGCGGTGAAGGCCGCGATCGCCCGGATCGACGCGCAGCTCGGCAACCGCGCGAGCCCATATCCGCAGCGCGCGCGGAAGCAGTCGGCACGCCTGAACCTGCCGGCGTTCCCGACGACGACGATCGGCTCGTTCCCGCAGACCGGCGAAATCCGTCAGGCCCGCAGCCAGTTCAAGGCCGGCGCGCTGGATGAAGCCGGTTACCGCGCGGCGATGCAGGCCGAGATCGAACGCAGCGTGCGCGAACAGGAATCGCTCGAACTCGACGTGCTCGTGCACGGCGAAGCCGAGCGCAACGACATGGTCGAGTACTTCGGCGAGCAGCTGGACGGCTACGCGTTCAGCCAGTTCGGCTGGGTGCAGTCGTACGGTTCGCGCTGCGTGAAGCCGCCGATCCTGTTCGGCGACATCAGCCGACCGAAGGCGATGACGGTCGAATGGATCACGTACGCGCAGTCGCTGACGAACAAGCCGATGAAGGGCATGCTGACCGGCCCGGTGACGATCCTGAACTGGTCGTTCGTGCGCGACGACCAGCCGCGCTCGGTGTCGTGCTACCAGCTTGCGCTGGCGATCCGTGAAGAAGTGCTCGATCTCGAGAAGGCCGGCGTGCGCGTGATCCAGATCGACGAGGCCGCACTGCGCGAAGGGCTGCCGCTGCGCCGCGCGCAGTGGGGCGAGTACCTGAAGTGGGCGGTCGAATCGTTCCGCATCGCCGCGAACGGCGTGCAGGACGATACGCAGATCCACACGCACATGTGCTATTCGGAGTTCAACGACATCATCGCGTCGATCGCCGACATGGATGCGGACGTGATCACGATCGAGACGTCGCGATCGGACATGGAGCTGCTCGACGCGTTCGACACCTTCAAGTATCCGAACGAAATCGGGCCGGGCGTGTACGACATTCATTCGCCGAACATCCCGACGCAGGCGCACATCGTCGGCCTGATGAAGAAGGCGGCCGAGCGGATTCCGGCGGAACGCCTGTGGGTGAACCCGGACTGCGGCCTGAAGACGCGCCAGTGGGCGGAAGTGATTCCGGCGCTGACGAACATGGTCGCCGCCGCGAAGACACTGCGCAACGCGGTGCAATAACGCGAGCGGGTTGCGTGCCGGCCGCCGCGCTCGATGATCGGGCGGCGCGGCCGGCGGCGCGACTTATGCCGTGACGGGCTGGCCCGGTGTCACTGGCAGTGCGTGATCATGCGCGCTCGTGTTCGAGGGGCCCGGCGAGCGTTTCAGGTGAGGGCGTCTCGGCAATGATGCGGCGTTCGCGTGCGAGGTCGAGCGACCGCGACAGCAGCCAGTACGCCGCACCCGCGACCACCAGGCCGACGAGCCACGCGATATCCACACCGCCGAGCAGGCGAGCGAACGGTCCGACGAAAATCTCGCGGTTCGCCTCGGCGTCGAAGATGTAGAAGAACGGCACCATCGCCGCGAAGCCGACGAGGTAGGCGACGATGCCGCGCGGTTGCCACGCGCCGTAGAGCCCGTTCGACATGAAGAAGTGCGCGATCGCATAGTGACCGCGGCGCACGAAGAAATAGTCGACGAGATTCACGGCGGTCCACGGCACGAGGAAGTAGAGCATCAGCGTGAGGAACGTCTGCAGCAGCGCGATGCCGTTGCCGCGGATCGCGAATACGCAGGCCAGCACGAACGTGCTGATCGCGATGATCGATGCGACGCGCGCGCGGCGCGTCGGCCGGATCGGCACGATCGAATCGACGGCGGTCAGTACGGTCAGCATCGCGCTGTACGCGTTGAGCGCGATGATCGGCAGGAAGCCGACCAGCGAGACGATCGCGATCAGCTTGCCGAGGCCCGGCACGAGCGACGTGCCGACGTCGTTCATCGCGACCAGCGCATCGGCCGCATGCAGCTTCTGCGCGAGCCACGCGCCGAGGCCGATCATCCAGGTGCCCGACAGCGACGCGCCGGCGAAGATCACGGCGATCAGCTTCGCGCGGCTCGTGTTTTTCGGCAGATAACGCGAATAGTCCGACACATACGGGGCATATGAAATGTTGTAGCTCGCGGCGATCGCGAATTGCGTTGCGAACGCGATCCAGCTGAAGCCCGGAGCGGCAACCGGTGCAACGGTAGTGGGTGCCGGCGTCGCATGGCCGAGCGCGAGTGCGAGTGTCACGAGCGCATAGAGCGGCAGTGTCGCGATCAGCGCCCATGTGAAAGTCCGATGCATCAGGTCATGGCCGTAGATGGCGAGCAGCGCACCCGTCGTCACGGCGGCGACGGCGACGAAGCCGCCATCGATGCCGAATACGTTGTGCACGCCGTCGACCATCAACGACACGTTGACGACATTGAAGCCGACGAACACGAACAACGTCGCGAGCAGCGCGACGATCACGCCGCGATAGCCGAACTGCGCGCGCGACTGGATCATCTGCGGCAGCCCCATCTCGGGCCCCTGCGAGCCGTGAAACGCCATGAAGATCGTGCCGAACATGATCCCGAGCGCGCCCGCGAGCGTCGTCCAGCCGGCGGACAGGCCCATGCCGGGCCCGACGAAGCCGATCGAGATCGTGAAGAAATGGAAGTTGCCGAGGAACCAGAACGGGCCCTGGCTGGCGAGCTTCGCGTGGCGCTCGTGTTCGGGAATGTAGTCGATCGAGTGGTGCTCGATCGCAAGGCCGGCCGATTCGGTGCGACCGAGATCGAGCGTGTCGGGGCGGGTCATGACGAGTTGTCTCCTTGGTCGTGCGCGGTTCGGCAGAGCGACCGCGTGCGCCAGCCTGCCGCGACGTCTGCGTGGCAAGCGATGAATAGCGTGGAACCGGGAGGCGGTGCGATGCACCGCCGAGGCGTACAACGAAAAACGGGCAGGCGAGGCACCTGCCCGTTGCGAGCGGTTACGCGGTGCGTGCGCCGCGCGGCAGCGGCGTTTCCTTCTGGTTTGTCGCACCCGCATCGTCGATGCTCACGCGGCGCGAGATCAGCCACACGCACAGCGACGACAGGATCGCGGCGCTCGTGTACTGGAGCGCGAGCGGCCACCATTGCGGCGCGGTGTTCTGCGCAATGATGGTCGCGACGAGCGGCGTGAGGCCGCCGGCGAGCGCGCCGCACACCTGGTACGCGATCGAGATCGCCGTGTAGCGGATGCGTGCGACGAAGATGCCGCTGACGAAGCCCGCGACCACCGAGTAGTAGCCCGATTCCGCGAGCGTCGCGAGGCCGACGCCGACCGTGATCGACAGCGGCGTGCCCATGTGCACGAGCGGCAGCATGACGAACGGGACGATCGCGGCCCAAGCCCCGGTGATCAGCAGCACGCGCGTGGTGCCGAAGCGCTGCGCGAGGAACGCGGCCGCGAGCTGCACGACGAACTGCAGCACGGCGACGATCGTCATGCAATGCAGCACCATCGACCGGTCGAGCGACAGGAACTGCGTCGCGTAGCTGATCATGAAGATGTTGCTGAAATACACGCCGGCGATGCCGTACACGTTCGCACCGATCGCGAGCAGCAGCAACGGCCAGTACTTGAGCGCTTCGCGCAGCGGCTTTTGCGCGATGTTGCCGCTCTTCTTGACTTCCTCGAACTCGGGAGACTCGGACACGCTCGCGCGGATCACGAAGCCGACGATCAGCAGTACGGAGCTTGCCAGGAACGGCACGCGCCAGCCCCAGCTCATCATGTCTTCCTTCGACAGCGTGCTGATCGCGCCGAACGCGAGCATCGACAGGATTAGGCCGCTCGCGCTGCCGAGCTGCGCGAACGACGCGAAGAACGTGCGCTTGCCTTCCGGCGCATGCTCGCCGGCGAGCAGCACCGCGCCGCCCCATTCGCCGCCAACCGCGATGCCTTGCAGCACGCGCATCAGCACGAGCAGGATCGGGGCGATCACCCCGGCTTGCGCATGCGTCGGCAGCAGGCCGATCGCGACGGTCGACACGGCCATCAGCATCAGCGTCGCGAGCAGCGAGCGCTTGCGGCCGAAGCGGTCGCCGAGGTAGCCGAACATCACGCCGCCGAGCGGCCGTGCGAAGAAGCCGACCGCGAACGAGCCGAACGACGCGAGCAGGCTGATGAAGCGGTTTTCGCCGGGGAAGAACAGCGGCCCGAACACGATGGCGGCGGCGGTCGCGTAGCTATAGAAGTCGTACCACTCGATCGTGGTGCCGACGAACGACGCGAGCGCCGCCCGCTTGGGTTGCTTGACGGAAGTCCCCATCTTTATGTGTGCTCCTCTGAATCCTCTGATTTGGAATAGGTGGCGGCGCGGGGATCAGTCTCGGTACGCGACGCCCGGCAGTACGCACAGCAGCTCGTACGCGAGGTTCGCGCCGAGCAGCGCCGTGGTGCCGAACGGGTCGTACGGCGGCGCGACTTCGACGAGATCGCAGCCGACGATGTTCAGCCCCTTCGCGCCGCGGATGATCTCGAGCGCCTGCGGCACCGTGAGGCCCGCGATTTCCGGCGTGCCGGTGCCCGGCGCGTAGGCCGGGTCGATGCCGTCGATGTCGAAGCTGATGTAGACGGGCGTATCGCCGACGCGTGCGCGCACTTCTTCCATCAGCGGCGCGAGCGACTTGTTCCAGCATTCCTCGGCCTGGACGACGCGGAAGCCCTGCTCGCGGCACCAGTCGAAATCCTCGGCGGCGTAACCGGTGCCGCGCAGGCCGATCTGCGTGACCTTGTCGCCGTGCAGCAGGCCTTCCTCGACCGCGCGGCGGAACGGCGTGCCGTGCGCGATCTTTTCGCCCATCATCGTATCGTTCACGTCGGCGTGTGCATCGACGTGGATCAATGCAACCTTGCCGTGCTTGCGGTGGATCGCGCGCAGGATCGGCAGCGCGATCGTATGGTCGCCGCCGAGCGTGATCGGCTTGCAGTCGTGCTCGAGGATCGCGTCGTACGCCGCTTCGATGCGCGCGATGGAGTCGTGCAGGTTGTACGGATTGATCGCGACGTCGCCGATGTCGGCGATCTGCAGCGAATCGAACGGTGCGGCGCGCGTGGCCATGTTGTACGGGCGCAGCAGCACGGATTCGGTACGGATCTGGCGCGGGCCGAAACGCGCGCCGGTGCGGTTGGAGGTGCCGAGATCGAACGGCACGCCGACGAAACAGGCGTCGAGGCCTTCGGCGCTCGCCACGTGCGGCAGGCGCATCATCGTCGCGATGCCGCCGCAGCGCGGCATTTCATTGCCGCCGAGCGGCTGGAAATGGGTGTGGTCGTTCATGGGGCTGTCTCTTCCGATGTGGGGTTGCCGTATCATGCGACGCGGCTTGACGCACAGTTTTACGCGCTCGGCCCGGAAAGAAGAATGCGAAGATATCGACGTAAACATCGATTTTCATCGATGTATGGAAGGGGATGAATGTGCTGGGGAATCTGTCGACCCTCGATCTGCGGTTGATCCGCGTGTTTCTCGCGGTCACGGACGCGGGCGGCGTCTCGGCCGCGCAGGCGGTGCTGAACGTCGGGCAGTCGACGATCAGCGCGCAGCTTTCGTCGCTCGAGACGCGGCTCGGCTACCGGCTCTGCGAGCGCGGCCGTAGCGGCTTCCGGCTCACGCCGAAGGGCGAGCGGTTTCACGCGATGAGCCGCAAGCTGCTCGCCGCGCTCGACGAATTCGGGATGGCCGCGCGGCACATGGACCGCCAGCTGGTCGGCACGCTGCACATCGGCCTGATCGGCCATACGCCGGTGAGCCAGAACGCGCGGATCGCCGAGGCGATCGCCGCGTTTCGCACCCGCGACGAGGCCGTGCGTTTCTCGATTTCCGTGCGCGCGCCGGGGGATCTCGAGGAGAAGCTGCTGAGCGACGAGATCCAGATCGCGGTCGGCTACTTCTGGCACCGGGTGCCGTCGCTGCACTACACGCCGCTGTTCATCGAGCGCCAGGTTGCGTACTGCGGGCGCGGCCATCCGCTGTTCGACGGCGCCGGCGCGCTGACGCCGGCCGACGTCGCGGGCTTCGAATGGGCGTGGCGCTCGTATCCGCTGCCCGAAGCGCAGATGTCGACGACGCCCGACCGTGTGACCGCGACCGCCGACAACATGGAGGCCGTCGCGCTGCTGATCCTGTCCGGCCACCACCTCGGCTACCTGCCGCAGCACTTCGCGGCGCCTTACGTCGCGCAAGGGTTGCTCACGCCGCTCAATCCGGAGCAATTGCGCTACGACGTGACGTTCCACATGGTCGTCGCGCGCAACGGGCGCGGCAATCCGCTCGTGGAAGCGTTTCTCGAGGATCTCGAACGCGCGCACCAGCCGCCCGACATCGCATAGGCTGCCGGTCTCAACAATGTGGGCGAGTGTTGCGGCGGCGCGGCCCGACTCGGCCCGACGCGGTCCACATCGATTGGCGTCGACGTGACGGACCGGGCGACAGGATCGGCTTGCGGGTGCCGTCGCCCGCCGGCATCACGGCACCGGCAGCCCCGCGTCGTGCTTGACCTCGCGCAGCGACAGCGCCGATTCGATCGACGTCACGCCCGGCAGCATCCGCAGCGATTCGCGCAGGAACGTGCCGTAGTCGTCGAGATCGCGCGCCACGACCTGCAGCAGATAGTCGGCCGTGCCCGCCACGTTGTGGCACGCCAGGATCCGCTCGATGCCAAGGACTTCCCGCTCGAAGCGGTCGGCGGTCTTGCGATCGTGCGTCGCGAACCGCACGAGCACGAATGCGACGACGCCGAAACCGAGCGCCTGGCGTGACAACTGCGCGCGGTAGCGCTCGATGTAGCCGTCGTTTTCGAGGCGCTTCAGGCGCCGCGCGCAGGGCGTCTCGGAAAGGCCCACGGAATCGGCCAGGCGCGCGATCGGCAGGCGGCCGTCGCGCTGCACCGCGGCAAGGATGGCGCGGTCGGTTTTGTCGAGTTCGGTCATGTTGGCGGAATCCTTTTATGGATTGCATGATTGTGGCGGATTCCCCTACGGATCGCCAATCCTGAACCAAAGATGGCCAATAATCCCTCGCACTCTGGCGGCAACATATCGTCGTAAGAGGACAGGGGCAGACCATGATTTCCACGCATTTGCTGTTGATTTATCTCGCCGCGCTGGCGGCCATTTACGCGGTGCCGGGGCCGGACATGGCACTCGTGCTGCAGACCAGCATCGGCCGCGGCGTGCGGCCGGGGATGGCGGCGGCGGCCGGCCTGTCGCTCGCGCGCACCGCGCACGTGACGCTGTCCGCCTGCGGCGTCGCGGCGCTGATTCGCAGCGCGCCGTGGCTGTACGAAGTGATCCGCTACGGCGGCGCGCTCTATCTCGCCTATGTCGCGATCCAGGTGTTCCGCTCCCCCGTGTTCGCGCTCGGCGACGGCGATGCGGCGGCCTCGGCGGACGCGCTGCGCCAGTCGTTCGTGAAGGGCTTGCTCACCAACCTGCTGAACCCGAAGGCGCTGCTGTTCTGCTCGGTGCTGCTGCCGCAGTTCGTGCGCCCGGAGGCCGGGCCGGTCGTATTGCAGATGTTCGAGCTGGGCGCGCTGCTGGTGGCGGCCGGCGTGTGCTTCGACCTCGCGTGCGTGTTCGGCGCGTCGCGGATCGCCGCGTGGATGCGCGCGCATCCGCTCGCGCAGACGGTGCAGCGCTGGACGTTTTCCGCCGCGCTGATCGGCTTCGCGCTGCGACTGTCGATGGACTGAGACCCGATGCGGCGTTGCGCCGGCGCAGGTCGCGCGGCGCGGCGCCGCACGCGATGCAGGCCGCGCGCAACGCCGGCCCGCGCGTGCGCCCCGTCGCAGAACGGCGTGCGCGCAAATCGTCTGACTGTTCTAAACTCCCTGTTACTTCGCGCTGCGCGAACCGACCGACCGAACGGAACCGTCTCCCGCCGGCCCTGTCCGATTTCCTGGCTGTTCCGTGCAACGCGGTACCAAGGAGGGACTGAACATGGCAAGGCATCTTCACGCCGACCGTGAACCCCGAATCGTCGCCGAGTCCAAGTGCCTCGGCCCGTGCGATCCGGCAGAACGCATCCACGTCACGATCATGTTGCGGCGGCAGGAAGAAGGGCAACTCGATACGCTGCTTCACCAGCTCGCCACCGGCGACGCGCAAGCGAAACCGGTGTCGCGCGCCACCTTCGCGCAACGCTTTTCCGCCAATCCCGACGATATTCGCAAGGCCGAGGACTTCGCGCGTCGTCATCAGCTGACGGTCGATCGCGTCGATCCCGTTGAAAGCGTGGTCGTGCTGTCCGGCACGATCCAGCAGTTCGAAGCCGCGTTCAGCGTCAAGCTCGAGCGCTTCGAGCATCGGTCGATCGGCCAGTATCGCGGCCGCTCCGGCCCGATCGCGCTGCCCGACGAACTCGGCGATGCCGTCACGGCCGTGCTCGGCCTCGACAGCCGTCCGCAGGCGCGGCCGCACTTCCGGCTGCGGCCGCCGTTCAAGCCCGCGCGCGGCGGCGCATCGAGCGTCACGTTCACCCCGATCCAGCTGGCCTCGCTGTACGGCTTTCCGGCCGGCGACGGCGCCGGGCAATGCATCGCGATCATCGAGCTCGGCGGCGGCTACCGCGCGGCCGACATCCAGCAGTATTTCCGCGGGCTCGGCATCACGACGCCGCCGACGCTCGTCGACGTGAACGTCGGCACCGGCCGCAACACGCCGACCGGCGACCCGAGCGGCCCGGACGGCGAAGTCGCGCTCGACATCGAGATCGCCGGCGCGATCGCGCCGGCCGCGAAGATCGCCGTCTACTTCGCGCCGAACAGCGACGCGGGCTTCATCCAGGCCGTCAACGCGGCCGTGAACGATACGACCAACAAGCCGTCGGTGATCTCGATCAGCTGGGGCGGCCCGGAGGCGATCTGGCAGGCGCAGTCCGCGCAGGCGTTCAACCGCGTGCTGCAGGCGGCCGCCGCGCAGGGCATCACGGTGTGCGCGGCGTCGGGCGACAGCGGTTCGGGCGACGGGCTGCAGGACGGCGCCGATCATGTCGACTTCCCCGCCTCGAGCCCGTACGTGCTCGGCTGCGGCGGCACGCAGCTCGACGCGCTGCCCGGGCAGGGCATCCGCAGCGAGGTCACGTGGAACGACGAGGCGGCCGGCGGCGGCGCGGGCGGGGGCGGCGTCAGCACGCTGTTCGACCTGCCGGCGTGGCAGCAGGGGCTCACCGTCACGCGCGCCGACGGCAGCAGCGCACCGCTCGCGAAACGCGGCGTGCCGGACGTGGCCGGCGACGCGTCGCCGCAGACCGGCTACGAAGTGTCGATCGCGGGCACGGCCACGGTGATGGGCGGCACGAGCGCGGTCGCGCCGCTGTGGGCCGCGCTGATTGCACGGATCAATGCGGCGGCGAGTGCGGCGGCGGGCGGTGCGACTGCCGGCTGGATCAATCCGGTGCTTTACAAGAATCCGGGTGCGCTGCGCGACATCACGCAGGGATCGAACGGTACGTACGCGGCCGCGCAGGGCTGGGATGCGTGTACGGGCCTCGGCAGCCCGAACGGCGCGCAGCTCGCCGCGATCCTGACGCGCAAGCCGTCGAGCTGACGGCCGCGGGAGACGTCTTTCCGTATGGCGCGGGCTTCCGGTCCGCGCCTTTTTCTCACCTCCAGGAGCAGCACGATGGGCATCGATTCCGCATCTTCCGGCGGCGTGTATCCGCTGCATCACGGCGACCACAACTCGCATGGCGTGCCGCCGACCATCAACCCGGTCGCGCTGAGCCACGGGCGCGACCAGCCGTTCTTCGATCCGGTCGCGTACGGCAATGGCCCCGACGACTCGGTGACCGACACGACCGAGGCGGCCGCGATCACGCATCACACGATCCTGATCGACGGGAAGCGCATCGCGTACACGGCGACGGCCGGCCACCTCGTGACGGTCGACCCGAGCAGTTCGCAGCCGGCCGCGAAGCTCTTCTACGTCGCGTTCACGGCCGACGGCGCGAAGGAAGAAACGCGGCCCGTGACGTTCTTCTATAACGGCGGGCCGGGCTCGTCGTCGGTGTTCGTGCTGCTGGGCTCGTTCGCGCCGAAGCGCATCAAGACGTCGATGCCGGGCTTCACGCCGCCCGCGCCGTACCAGATGGAAGACAACCCGGACAGCATGATCGACCACAGCGACCTGGTGTTCATCAACCCGGTCGGCACCGGCTATTCGGCCGCGGTTGCGCCGAACAAGAATCGCAACTTCTGGGGTGTCGACCAGGATGCGGATTCGCTGAAGCAGTTCATCAAGCGCTACCTGACGAAGAACAACCGCTGGAATTCGCCGAAATACCTGTTCGGCGAATCGTACGGCACCGCACGCAGCTGCGTGCTCGCGTACAAGCTGCACGAGGACGGCGTCGACCTGAACGGCATCACGCTGCAGTCGTCGATCCTCGACTACCGGCAGGCCGGCAACCCGGTCGGCGCGCTGCCGACCGCGGCGGCCGATGCGTGGTATCACAAGAAACTCGGCGTCACGCCGGCGCCGACCGATCTCGGCGCGTTCGTCGAGGAAGTCGCGCAGTTCGCGCGCACCGACTACCTGACCGCATTGCGCAACGTGCCGCATGCCGACCCGGCCGCCGTAAAGAAGCTGTCGCAATACACGGGCATCGACACGGCAACGCTGCAGACCTGGGGGCTCGATATTGCCGGTTACAACGCGCGCGGCAATTCGCTGTTCCTGACGACGTTGCTGCAGGCACAGGGGCTGGCGCTCGGTTCGTACGACGGCCGCGTGACCGGGATCTCGTCGGGTATCGCCGGCAAGATCGACCCGAACTCCGGCGGCAACGATCCGACGATGACGGCCGTGACGGGCGTCTATACGGCGATGTGGAACAGCTACCTGAACGAGCAGTTGAAGTTCACGTCGAGTTCCGCGTTCACCGACCTGAACGACCAGGCGTTCCAGAACTGGGATTTCCACCACATCGACCCGACCGGCGCGCAGCAGGGCATCGATGCGCAGGGGAACGTGATCCTCTACACGGCCGGCGATCTCGCGGCGGTGATGGCGTTGAACGTCGACCTGAAGGTGTTGTCGGCGAACGGCCTCTACGATTTCGTCACGCCGTTCTACCAGACCGTGATCGACCTGCAGCAAATGCCGCTCGAGGATCAGAAGGTGCGGCAGAACCTGTCCGCGCGTTTCTATCCGTCGGGGCACATGGTGTATCTCGACGGCGGCTCGCGTACCGCGCTCAAGCGCGATCTCGCGGCGATGTACGACGCGACGGTCAGCGATACGGGCGCGCGGATGCGGATTCGTGCGCTGCAGGCGACGAAGACGGGCGGGCACGCGTAACGGTGCCCGTCGGCAGGACGCCGCGCGCAGCCGTGACGGTGCGCGCGGCGTTTTTTTGGTTCATCGCGGATTACCGGGGAACGCGGCGCGGATCTTGAGGAAGAAGTATTCCTCGTCGCGATACCCGTAGGCCCGACGTTTGATGACCTTGATGGTGTTGTTGATGCCTTCGACGACGCTGGTATTGAGCGGATGGCGGCAGCGGGCGAGGATTCCGTGCCAGTAACCCTGTAGGCGCTGCGCGAACAGTTGCAGCGCGGCAATCCCGCTTTGCCGGGCCTGCTCGATCCAGTGTTCCCAGGCCTTTTCCGCCCAGGCAGGCTTTCGGTAGAACCAGAGCCGTTTGAGTTCGTCGCGTAGCACGTAGACGCACAACAAGGGCTGATTCGCTGCCAGCAGTTCCTTCAGATGCACGGACTGCTCGGGCTTCAGGTTGTGGCGGTTGCGCAGCAGCAGCCAGCGACTGGATTTCAATACCTTGCGGGCCGGCCGGTCATGGCGTAACTGATTGGCCTGATCCACACGTACCCGATCGATCACCTCGCGCCCGTACTTGGCCACGACGTGGAACAGGTCGTAGACCACCTCGGCCTGCGGACACTGCGCCTTGATTTCCAACTCGTAGGCCGTGGTCATGTCGATCGCGACTGCTTCGATGCGCTCGGCGACACCCTCAGGAAGCTGCTCGAAGAAGGCGCGGGCCGTCTCGCGTGAGCGTCCCGATCCAATCCAGAGCACCTGCCGGCCGATCGGATCGACCACCACCGTGGCATACCTATGGCCTTTATGGAGTGCAAACTCGTCCATCGCCAGATAGCGGATCGTCGACCAGTCCGGCTCAGCCACACGCGCTTGCAAGCGCATCTTGTCGATCGATTTGACCGTGTGCCAGCCCAGATCGTAGAAAGCCGCCACTGCCTGTACGCTGGCCGCTTGCAGCAGTTTCTCGCAGGCCTTGGCAAATCGCTCCGTCACTCGCTGGTAACGGCCCAGCCACACCAGCTTCTCCAGTCGCGGACCGCCGCAGCGTTCGCACCAGACCCGGCGGCAGGGGACGTGCAGCACCACCCGGTACTCGAACAACGGCAGATCGCGCACGCGGCGAACCGTCGTCTCGTGGATTTGATGGCACCGTGCACCGCATTGCTCGCAGTACATCACCTTGCTGACCGGCTTCAAATGCAGCGACAGCGTACGGCCTTCTCCTTCCGGCCATTCCACCCGCTCTAACCGATAGCCCGTCCAGCAGCCCAGTGCCTGAAGTGCCTTGCGATCGAGCAATTGCTCCTCCTGACGTCCTTAAAGTCAGGCGTCAGGTTACGCAATCCCCCTCAAACGCTCCACGGTTTCCCGCGATGAACCGTTTTTTTAAGCTGGGCGGCTTACGCGGCCGGCCAGTCGAACATCGTGTACGGCAGCGCGCGCTTGTGGCGCGACGCGTCGTAGAAGCGCAGCACCGTTTCGTACACGTGGTCGGCGACGGGCTTGCCTTCGAGGAAGTCGTCGATCTCGTCGTAGGTGACGCCGTACGCGTGCTCGTCGGGGCGCAGCGGGCGCAGTTCCTCGAGGTCGGCCGTCGGCACCTTCATCACGATCAGTTCGTCGCCGCCGAGCGCACGGGCCACCGCGCGCACGCGACGCTTGTTCAGCCCCGCGAGCGGCAGGATGTCCGCGCCGCCGTCACCGAACTTCGTGAAGAAACCCATCAGCGACTCGGCCGCGTGATCGGTGCCGATCACGATGCCGCGCCGCGCGCCGGCCACCGCGTACTGCGCGATCATGCGCTCGCGCGCCTTGACGTTGCCGTGCACGAAGTCCTGCTGCGCCGGCGTCTCGAACGCATGGCCGGACGCGACCAGCGCGGCGAGCATCGCGTCGGCGGCCGGCTTCACGTTGACGGTCAGTTCCTCGTCCGCGCGGACGAACGCGAGCGCGCGCTGCGCATCGGCTTCGTCGTTCTGCACGCCGTTCGGCAAACGCATCGCGATGAAGCGGGCATCGTAGCCGCCTGCGCGCAGCTTTTCGACCGACAGCTGGGCGAGCCGGCCGGCCGTCGACGAATCGACGCCGCCGCTGATGCCGAGCACGTAGGTCCGCAGGCCGGTCGAACGAAGGTATTGCGCGAGGAATTCGACGCGGCGGTCGATTTCGGCCTCGGCGTCGAAGTGCGGGGCGACGTTCAGTTCGGCAATGATCGCGCGTTGGCGGCTGGCGTAATCGGCGGATGTCATGAAAGGAGTTCCGGAACGAAATCAAGGCGCCCATCATAAGCGCAATCGCGGCGCGGTGCCGCGCCGGGCGTGCGATCCGGCGATTTCGCGTTGCTTCGGCGAGACGGCCGCATCGCCGTGGTGCACGGCGGGCCGGGCGGGTGCAACGATGCCGCGTGACGGGCGTTCGCGCGGCCGGGATTCGATGCGTGTGGCGGCTGATGTGGGCGCGGCTGCATGGCGCCCCCACACGGCCGGCCGCGTCAGCGCCGCGCGAGCACGACGCCCACCAACGCGAGCGCGAAGCCGGCGAGCTGGATCGCCGCGAGCGTCTCGCCGAACAGCCAGTAGCCCTGCAGCGCGGCCAGCGGCGGCGCGAGGAACAGCAGCGACGTCGCGCGTGCGGCGTTGCCGCGCCGCAGCATCCACATCAGCATCGTGACCGCGCCGCCGGACAGGAACACGACGCCCCACACGAGCGACACCCACAGCGCCGGCGCGCCGATCCAGCGCGTCTCGTGCAGCAGCGCGACGAAGATGGCCGCGACGACGGCTGCCCCGAAGTTCTGGATGGCAACCGCCGTGCGCAGGTCGCTCTGCGCGAGCTTGCCTTTCTGGTACAGCGAGCCGGCGGTGATCGACCCGACCGCGAGCACCGAGACGGCGACGACGAGCCACGCCGGCGCGGCGCCCGGCGGCGGCGCGACGCCGCCCGTGACCTTCGGCGCCAGCACGAGTGCGACGCCGGCGAGGCCGAGCGCCATGCCGAACCAGCCGCGCGCGGGCAGGCGCTCGTTGAACAGCGGGACGGCGAGCACGGCGGTGGCGAGCGGCTGCAGTGCGCCGAGCAGCGCCATGACGCCGGCGTTCAGCCCTTGCGCGACGGCCCAGTAGCTCGCGCCGAGATAGACGCCCTGCAGCAGCGCGCCCGCGATCAGGTGGCGCGGCCATTCGCGCCGGGCCGGCCACGGCGCGCGAGAAACGAGCGCCACCGCGCCGAACAGCGCGGCCGTGCCCGCGAAGCGCGCGAGCAGGAACAGGTTCGGATCGGCGTAGGGCTTGATTGCCCGCGCAACGATGAAGCCGGTGGACCAGAGGGCGACGAAGGCGGCGGCGACGAGCGAGGTCAGCATGCGTGGCGGGCCGCGACGCGGCCGGACAGAATCGTGAAGTCGGCCAGTATCGGGGGAAGCGATGCGGGCGTCTTGTCGAATCCTGCACTCGTGCCGCGTGCCGCGCAGGCGGCCGGCTGTCGATGCGGGTTGGGCGGGCGGTGCCGGGGGGAAGGCGGCGGGCGCCGCCCCGGAATGCGGAGTGAGCGTGAAGCCGCGGAGATCAGTCGATCGAGAACGTGTCGAGCGGCTGGTTGGCGCGTGCATCGGTCGCGAAGCGCGCGGCGAGCTGTTCGTAGAGCCGGCGGGCCTCGTCGAGCGTCAGGTCGATCCAGTACGGATCGCCGGCCGCGTCGTTGAGACGTTCGGGCGGAAACTGGATTTCGATCACACTGCCTTTGCGGTACATGGCGCGAGCCCCTTTGCTTGGTCTGTCGTTCGGCGAAGCGCAAAGTGTAGCAACCGGCGCCGCGCCGATTCGCGCGCGTCAGGCAATACAGAATTTCGCTTTCGGGAAACGCGGCCCGGCGGGTTTCCCGCCGCAGTCAAATGCCGGTCAAACGGCCGTAATACAATGGTTGGCTTACCCATAACCAGTCGCCTCGGGCGCACACGCGATGCTGGCGGAACAACGTCATCAATTCATCCTGTCGGAGCTCGGACGGTCGGGCGCATTGTCGGTCGCGGAGCTGGTCCGCTCGCTCGACGTGTCGCGCGAGACCGTGCGGCGCGACCTGAACGCACTGGCCGCACGCGGCCTGCTCGTGATGACGCACGGCGGCGCGCTGGCCGCGGATCGCCGCGAGCCGAGCCTGTCCGAACGCGAAGCCGCGAACGCGGAGGCGAAGCGCACGATCGGGCGCCGCGCGGCCGAGTTCGTGCCCGACGATGCGTCGGTGCTGATCGATTCGGGCAGCACGCCGCATGCGGTTGCGCTCGCGCTCGCCGACCGTCACCGGCTGTCGATCTACACGAACGACTGGCGTACCGCGTTCGTGCTCGCGCGGCGCAACGGCAACCGCGTGACGCTGCTCGGCGGCGAGCTGTCCGACGACGAGGACGCCACCTTCGGGCTCGACACGATCCAGCAGCTGGCGCAGTACCACGTCGATTTCGCGTTCGTCGGCGCCGGCGGCATCACGCCCGACGGCGAATGCACCGACTACTCGCGGCTCGCGGCCGAGGTGCGCAGCCGGATGATCGCGGCGGCCGGCACCGCGATGATCGTTGCCGACCATTCGAAATTCGGCCGCGTGACGCCGGTGCGGATCAACGGCACCGGCGCCGCCCGTTATCTCGTGACCGAGCGCGCACCCGACAAGGCCGTGCGCCGTGCGCTGACCGCGCGCGGGATCGAGCTGCTCGTGTGCGACTGACGCGCGTCCGACATACAAGGTTCATCGAACCGTCATCCGCAGGGAAGAACTGCCGTCAAGACTGACCCATTCACCTCGACCGGCCGCAAGGCCAGGGAGCAACGAATGACCGTCAGCGTGCGCAGCTATCTTTCCCCCACCTTGGTCCTGCTGGCCTTCGACTGGCCCGATGCGGCGTCGCGGTCCGATTTCCTCGGCTTCGCGATCCGGCGCACGCCGGGCTTCTGGTCGGCCGACGGCAAGACGCGCGCGCCTAACAGCTGGTTGCCGAACCGCCTGACGTTCGACGGCCCCGCCGCACAAACTCAGGGCGATGCGCCGACCGACCAGGCGCCGATCCAGAAATTCATGTGGTGGGATGCACGCATCGATCCGCAGGATCGCGGCGCGGCGTTCCGCTACGACGTGTATCCGGTCGTCGGCACGCCGGCGAACCTGCAGGTGCTCGACGCGCAAGCCGGCGTGTGCGACGTCGTGCTACCCGCGCACATCGAGGACGGCATCGGCACGTGGTTCAACCGCGCGGTGGTCAGCTCGCAGGCCTTCGCGAGGCAGGTGGCGGCGCTGGGCCTCGCGCCGAATGCGGCGCCGAGCGCGGCGCAGGCGCTGAAGCTGCGCACGTGGCTCGCGAACGACATGGAGCAGGTGTTCGCGGAGATGCTCGACCCCGCGTCGCGCGCCGCGTCGGCCGTCTATCACCTGACCGACACGCTGTGGGCGCTGCCCGCGTTCGAAGCGTTCGGACGCCAGCACGGCGAAGCGTCGCTCGCGATCGTCTATGACGCGCACACGACGGCGCGCAAGGGCAAGCCGCCGCTGCCGTCGCCGAACCAGCCGGCCGTCGATGCGCTGCAGGGTCTCGCGACGCTCGCGCCGCGCGACAAGACGCACATCATGCACGACAAGTTCATCGTGACCGATGCGTCGTCGAATGCCGCGCCCTCGCGCGTGCTGACCGGTTCCGCGAACTTCACGACCGAAGGGCTCACGGAGCAGGCGAACGTGCTGCACGCGTTCGATTCGCCCGCGCTTGCCGCGCTGTACAACGATCGCGCGCATGCGCTGGCCGGGAATCCGTCGATCGCGGAGACGGCGAAGCTGTCGCCGGGCTGGTCGGCACCGATGACGATCGGCAGCGCGCAGGTGCGGCTCGCGTTTTCGCCGGAGCCGGCGGGGCAGCGCACCGAGATCGACACGATCGTCGCCGCAATCGCGGCCGCGAAGCATTCGGTGTGCTTCTGCCTGTTCATGCCGACCGACGCGGCGCTGCGCGACGCGTGTTTCGCGGCCGGCGACCGCGGGCTGATGATGTTCGGGCTGGTGAACAAGATCAACGTGGGTAGCGCGACGAAGGCCGATGCCGGGCAGCAGGGCGGCCAGACGCTCGATGCCGCGACGCTCGCGAACCTCGAGCTGTACCACCGCAGCCGCGACAACCACGACGTGATCGATGCCCAGTATTTCTCGCCGGCTACCGTGCCGCAGGGTTTCGAGCCGGAATTGCGGTTGTTTCCGGGGGAGCCGGCGCCGGCCTTTCCGCCTGTCGTGATCCATCACAAGTTCATCGTGATCGATGCGGAAGGTGCGAATCCGGTCGTCTATACGGGCTCGGCGAACATGAGCCGCAATTCCGAGCAGTACAACGACGAGAACCTGCTCGAGATCCGCGACCAGCGCATCGCGGCGATCTATCTCGCGGAATTCCTGCGGCTGTACGAGCACTACCGCGCGCGGGCACTGGCGATCAATGCGAAGCAGCACGGCACGGACGGCGGCACGGGCACGCATGCGCGGCTCGCGCTTGCACCCGATTCGAGCTGGGCGAAGAAGTATTACGTGGCGGGAAGCCCGGAAGAGAAGGCGCGGATCGCACTGGCGTCGACCGCGCCGACGGACTGACTCACGAGGGAGCGCCGGGCGCGGATGTCGCGCGCCCGGCTCGAGTCTGGCAGGGAAACCGGCCGGCGCCGCCGCTTATGCGGCGACGTAGCGCAGCACGGCGTCGGCGATCGTGTCGCGGTGCCGCGCGCGCAGGCGCGGCGCCGACGGATCGCGGCCGAATGCGGCGCCGAACGTGTAGCGGTTCGACACGCGGTGGAAGCAGAACGAGCTGATCAGCAGGTGCAGGTCGAATGCGTCGATGTCCTTGCGGAACGCGCCGCTCGCCGCGCCGCGCTCGACCAGTTCCTCGAGCGTCTTGATGATGCTGACGTTGCGGTTCTTGAACGACTTGAGCTGTTCGAGATACTTCGCGCCGTGGATGTTCTCGATCGACACGAGGCGGACGAAGTCGCGATGCTTGTCGTGATAGTCGAACGTGAATTCGACGAGGCGGCGCATGCCCTCGCGCGGCTCCATGTCGCCGACATGCAGCTCCTGCTCAAGCGCGCGGATGTCGCCGTACACCTTCTCCAGCACGGCCTCGTACAAGCCTTCCTTGCTTTCGAAGTAGTAATAGAGCATGCGCTTCGTCGTGTTCGTGCGCTCGGCGATGGCATCGACGCGCGCGCCGGCCAGGCCCATCGCGGAGAACTCCTGCGTGGCGACGTCAAGGATGTTGCGCTTGGTTTGCTCGGGATCGTATTTGCGCCGCGCATCGGACGGAAGCGCGCGGGTGTCGGACGTGGCGGCCTTGCTTCCTGCTTTCATGTGGACTTATTGTGGCTTCGGCGGCTTGGAAAAGCCATTCTAGCATGTGGGAAATTCCCGCCCGGCCGACCTTCCGCTCTAATCGGCAGGGCGGTTTCGGCCGCCGTGGCCGCCGCTCAGCGGCGGCAGGACGCGAGCGCGTCGCGGGCCTGGTATGCCGTATACGTGAGCTGGGCGGCAGCGAGGCCCGCCAGCCCGAACGTGCGCGTGAGCCCGAACGCGTTGAAGCCTTCCGGCACCGGCCGGCCTTCGGCCAGCGTGGCCGCGAGCACTTCGCCGGCCACCGTGGTCGGCGCCATCCCGTGGCCGCCGAACGCGATCGCGTGCCACACGCCGTCCGCGTCGCGGCCGATCTGCGGCATCTTGTGCCGCGCGTAGCTCATCAGCCCGCCCCACGCGTAGTCGACCTTCACGCCTTCCAGTTGCGGATACACGCGCAGCAGGTCGCGCCGCAGCAGGCGCGCGATCGCGTCGGGGCCGCGGTCGAGCACGGAGATCCGGCCGCCCCACAGGATGCGCGTGTCCTTCAGCGGACGGTAATAGTCGAACGCGAAACGCGTGTCGTAGATCGCGTACGGTGCGTCGATCGCGTCCGGCAGGCGCGCGCCGAGCGGTTCGGTCGCGATCACGTAGGTTGCGATCGGCAGCACCGCGCGCTCGATGCGCGGCGACACGCCGCGCGCGTAGCCGCCGCCGGCGAACACGACGTCCTTCGCGCGCACCGTGCCCTGTGCCGTGCGCACGACGTAACCGGCGCCTTCGCGCGCGATGCCGAGCGCGGCCGAGCGTTCGTACACCCGCGCACCGCCGCGCGACGCGGCCGCCGCGACGCCGAGCACGTACTTGAGCGGATGGAAGTGGAAGGCGTTCGGCTCGAACAGGCCGCCGTAGTAGCGCTGCGTCTTCAGCCGCTTGCGCAGCGCGTCCGTCGAAACGGGCTCCCAGTCGACGCCGAGCTCATCCTTCATCAGCGTGCGCACGCCGTCGAGCCGGGACGGATCGTCGAACCAGTTCGCGAGCATCACGCCCTGGTCGACGATGTCGCAGTCGATGCCGTAGCGCGCGATCCGCGCGCGGATCAGGTCGACCGCGTCGACGGTGAGCCGGTACAGCCGGCGCCCTTCGTCGCGGCCGAGCGTGCGCAGCAGGTCGGCGTTGTCGAGGCTGTAGCCGCCGAAGACGAAGCCGCCGTTGCGGCCCGATGCGCCGAAGCCGACGCGTTCGCTGTCGAGCACGACGACGTCATGCACGCCGCGCTCGACGAGGCCGAGCGCCGTGCACAGGCCGGCGAGGCCGCCGCCGACGATGCAGACCTGCGTGTCGATCGTGCCGGTCAGTTGCGGGTAGGGCTGGCGGGTAACGGTGGCTTCGTAGAAGTTCTGCATGCGATTTCGTTGACTCTTGACGGCGGAAAAACAGGCGGCGCGCGTCGATCTTGCCTGAACGTGCGCGCCGCGTCGAATGGGGGTTGCCTGGGCACCGGCTGCCGCGCTCGCATGGCGGCCGGTGCGATCCGGGTCGATCGGGCCGATCCGCCTGATCAGGTGCCCGGCGTCGGGTTGGCCGGACGGGCGACGTAGCCCGCGTAGCCGGTTTCGGCTTGGGAGGCGGGCTCGGGCGTCGCGTTGAGTTCGATCCACGGTGCGATCTCCATGTCTTCGTAGCGCACGAGACGGCATTTGCGCACGATTGCGTAGCCGAGCCAGATCGCGAGGAAGAACGGCAGGCCGATGTAGGTCGCGGCGACGCCGACCCAGTCGATCTTGTCGGAGAGGAACGCCTGGTAATCCTGGCCGAGCGCGATCACCGCGCACAGCACGAACGCGAACAGCGGGCCGAACGGGAACCACTTCGACCGGTACGGCAACTGGTCGAGCCGGTAGCCCTGCTTCAGGAAGCCCTTGCGGAAGCGGTAGTGGCTGACCGCGATGCCGAGCCACGTGATGAAGCCGGCCATGCCCGACGTGTTCAGCAGCCACAGGTACACGGTCTTGTCGCCGTACAGCGACGTGAGGAAACACAACGCGCCGACGGCCGTCGTCGCATACAGCGCGTTGCGCGGCACGCCGCCGCGCGACAGCTTCGCGAAGATCTTCGGCGCACGGCCTTCGACCGCGAGGTTGTAGAGCATCCGCGTCGATGCATACATGCCCGAGTTGCCGGCCGACAGCACGGCCGTCAGGATCACCGCGTTCATCACGCCGGCCGCGAATGCGAGGCCCGCGTGGCGGAACACGAGCGTGAACGGGCTCACGCCGATGTCGGTCACGTCGCTCTTCAGCAGGTTCGGATCGGTGTAGGGAATCAGCACGCCGATCACGAAGATCGCCAGCACGTAGAACAGCAGGATGCGCCAGAAGATCTGGCTCACCGCGCGCGGGATCGTCGTGCGCGGGTTTTCCGATTCGCCGGCCGCGACACCGATCATTTCGGTGCCCTGGAACGAGAAGCCCGCGATCATCGCGACGCCGAGCATCGTCGCCCAGCCGCCGGCGAACGGCGCGTCGCCGATCGTGAAGTTGCCCCAGCCGGCGCTCGGGCCGCCCTGCATGATCCCGAAGATCATCAGCAGGCCGACGCCGACGAACGCGAGCACCGTCAGCACCTTGATCAGCGCGAACCAGTATTCGGCTTCGCCGAAGCCGCGCACCGACAGCGCGTTGAGCGCGAAGATCAGTGTGAGGAACAGCGCGCTCCACCAGACGCCCGGCACATGCGGGAACCAGTAGTTCATCACGAGCTGCCCGGCGACGAGCTCCACGGCCAATGTCACGGCCCAGCTGTACCAGTAGTTCCAGCCGAGCGCGAAGCCGAAGCCTTCGTCGACGAACTTCGCGCCGTAGGTCGCGAACGAGCCCGATACCGGCATGAACGCGGCCATCTCGCCGAGGCTCGTCATCAGGAAATAGACCATCAGGCCGATCACCATGTACGCGAGCATGGCGCCGCCGGGGCCGGCCTGCGAGATCGACGCGCCGGACGCGACGAACAGGCCCGTGCCGATCGAGCCGCCGATCGCGATCATCCGCAGATGGCGTGCCTGCAGCGCACGGTGGAGGGACGGCTTCGCGGGCGGCGAGCCGGAGGGGCGGGGCGAATCGGGGCGGGCGTCTGAATGCATGGCGGGCGCTGGGCGCTGTCTCCGGGATTGTTTTTTCGGTGACGAAGCGCGACGCGTTGCCGGCCGCGGGCCGGGCAGCGGTGATGCGTGCCGAAACGGGCCGGATGAACCGGGCCGCGATGCGTGCGCCTTCGTCTGTCGTCCGGCAGCCGTGGTGGCGGCCGGCGGCGCGCCGGGTGCGTTGCACCTCGACGCCGCAACGATTGTGTGTGCGCGGTGCACGGGCGGCAAACGATATTTCCGAACAGGGTGATGCGGCTTTGTCATCAACTTATGCGCCGTCGCAGCATCGCCAATGCCCGTTCACCGGCCTTGGGTAAGTCTGATATCAGCGAAGAAACGCACGGTGTCATCCCGCCCGGGTGTTGCGTTTTCGGAATGAAGTCGTGAGTTAATATCAATAGCGGCCCGACTTGTGGCCACCGACAATGTGTTTCATGGATCGTGCCCTGCGAGGCGAGGGCGCGCCGTCCGGCGGGTTTCCGGCGGCGGCGCGGTGCGAGGCGCCCAACGGCGCACCGGGCCTGCCGCGGGGCGCATCCGCTTGCACAGGGCGCGCGAACGCGCTCCAATCGAATCACGCGGGCGGCGTTGCCGCCGCACCGATCAATCTGTCCCTGAAGAGGAAGTGATGCAATTCAACGACATTCTTGCCGCGCTCGATATCGATCTCGCGCAGTGGAAAGGCAATGCGCTGACCGCGCGTTCGCCGCTCGACGGCGCGACGCTCGCGACGCTGGCCGTCGACACGCCCGCCGACGCCGAGCGCAAGATCGACGCCGCGCACGACGCGTTCCTCAAGTGGCGCACGGTGCCGGCGCCGGTGCGCGGCGAGCTCGTGCGCGTGTTCGGCAACGTGCTGCGCGAGCACAAGGCCGAGCTCGGCCGCCTCGTCACGCTCGAAGCCGGCAAGATCACGTCGGAAGGCCTCGGCGAAGTGCAGGAAATGATCGACATCTGCGATTTCGCGGTCGGTCTGTCGCGCCAGCTTTACGGCCTCACGATCGCGTCCGAGCGCCCGGGCCACCGGATGATGGAAACGTGGCACCCGATCGGCGTGTGCGGCGTGATCTCGGCGTTCAACTTCCCGGTCGCGGTGTGGGCATGGAACGCGGCGCTCGCATTCGTGTGCGGCGATTCGGTCGTGTGGAAGCCGTCCGAGAAGACGCCGCTGACCGCGATCGCATGCCACGTGCTGCTGCAGAAGGCGATCCGCGAATTCGAGAAGACCCACCCGGGCGTCGCGCCGGCGGAGCTGAGCCAGCTGGTGCTCGGCATGCGCGATGTCGGCGAGGTGCTGACGGCATCGAAGAAGGTGCCGGTGGTCAGCGCGACGGGCAGCGTGCGGATGGGCCAGGAAGTCGCGAAGGTGCTGAGCCAGCGTCTCGCGCGCGGCATCCTCGAGCTCGGCGGCAACAACGGGATGATCGTCGCGCCGAGCGCCGATCTGGATCTCGTGGTGCGCGCGGTCACGTTCGCGGCGGTCGGCACGGCCGGCCAGCGCTGCACGACGCTGCGCCGCCTGATCGTGCATCGCAGCCTGGTCGACCAGCTGCTGCCGCGCATCGAGAAGGCCTACGCGTCGGTGAAGGTCGGCAACCCGCTTGAAGAAGGCACGCTGGTCGGCCCGCTGGTCGATCGCGCGTCGTTCGATGCGATGCAGAAGGCGCTGGGCGATGCACGCGAGCAGGGCGGTGAAGTGAAGGGCGGCGAGCGCGTCGACGTCGGTCACGCGGATGCATACTACGTGCGTCCGGCCATCGTACGGATGCCGAAGCAATCGGCGGTGGTCGAGCGCGAAACGTTCGCACCGATCCTGTACGTGATGGTCTACGACAACTTCGACGACGCGATCGAACTGCACAACGCGGTGCCGCAAGGCCTGTCGTCGGCGATCTTCACGAACGACATGCGCGAGGCCGAGCAGTTCATGTCGGCAGCGGGCAGCGACTGCGGGATCGTCAACGTGAACATCGGCACGAGCGGCGCGGAGATCGGCGGCGCGTTCGGCGGCGAGAAGGAAACGGGCGGCGGCCGTGAGTCGGGTTCGGATGCGTGGAAGGCCTACATGCGCCGCGCGACGAACACGATCAACTACAGCCGTCAGCTGCCGCTGGCGCAGGGCGTGAAGTTCGACGTGTGATGCGGGGCGCCCGGGAGGGCGCTGCGTAGGAGTAGAAAGGGCCGGCTGCCGCGTTGCGGTGCCGGCCCTTCGTTCATCTGCGCGACGGCAAGCGTGCGAGCCGCGTCATGCGTCTCCCGCCGCCGGCATGTTCTGCACGACGAGCATCTGCGGGCTCGACAGCGTGATGCCCGCCGCGCGCAACTGCTTCAGGATCTCGAACAGCAGGTCGCTCTTGGTCGAGCCGGCGATCCGCGGGCTCGACACGTAGCCCGTCACGCTCAGCGTGATGCCGTCCGGCGTGAGCTGGCTGAACGTGACCGACGGCGCCGGCTTCTCGAGAATCGCCGCGTGCGAGCGATAGGCTTCGAGCAGCAGGTCGCGCACCTGCTCGGGATCGGTGTTCAGCGGGAACGTCAGCACCAGCGTCGCGACGCCCTGCGTGCTGTTGCCCATCGTCACGTTGCGCAGGTTCTGCGAGATCAGTTGCGAGTTCGGCACGATCACGGTCGAGCGGTCGCTGAGCTGGATCTCGGTCGCGCGTACGTTGATGCGGCGGATGTCGCCTTCGACGCCCGCGATGCTGATCATGTCGCCCACCTTCACCGGGCGCTCGGTCAGCAGGATCAGCCCCGACACGAAGTTCTTCACGATCTCCTGCAGGCCGAAACCGATACCCACCGACAACGCACTGACGATCCACGCGAGGTTGTTCCACCGGACGCCGAGCAGCCCGAGCGTCATCAGCACGAGCAGCACGTAGCCGACGTTGGTGAACAGCGTGATCAGCGACACGCGCATCCCGGTATCCATGCCGAGCGCGGGCATGAACTCGCTGTCGAGCCAGCGGCGCAGCGAGCGCAGCAGGTAGAAGCCGATCGCGAACCCGATCACGGCGTTCATGATCCGGTCGGGCATGATGTTCAGGCTCTGCAGCCGCTGGCTGCCGATCATCGCGACCGCGCTGTCCATCAGGTCGCCCGGTGTCGTGCCGAAGCCGCCCGTCAGCAGCGCGATGGCCGCGATCAGCATCAGCAGGCTCGTGCCGAAGCCGGACAGGACCGTGCGGGCCTGGTCGAGGTGGCGATCCTCGAGCGCGAACAGGTGCTTGATCTGCTGGCCCGTCGTCAGGCTCGACGAGAATAGGCTTTCGCTCGCGTCGCGCGTCAGCTGGATCAGGATGTAGGTGGCGCCCAGCACGATCTCGAACCACACGAGCTCGTAGGTAATGAAGCGCGCGACCGTGATGTAGCCGATCAGGAGTGCGATCAGGGTCGCGATGATGGCGAGCGTGACGGCGGCATGGATCAGCCCGGCGAGCGTCGAGCGCTGCTCGGGCGCTTCGCCGGCGGCCGCGAGCGCGCTGCGCGCGCGGTTCGAGCGCAGCAACGATGCACCGACCGTCACCGCGACGACGAGCGACACGATCCCGCGGCCGAACAGCGTGACCGACAGGCTGGTGTCGACGATCCGGTTGATCGACTCGAGCGTGCCGGACACCAGCAGCAGCGCGGCCAGGATGCCGGGGAACGGCTTCATCGCGAGCGCGACGGGATCGGCGAGCGCGGGCAGGCGCCACGAAGGATGCTTCGTGCAGAGCAGCGCGCGGCCGAGCCCGGCGATCAGGGCACAGGTGGCGGCGAGTTTCGCGAACTGGTCCCACAGATCGTTCAGCGCCGGCGTGAGGTCGTAATGGCGCGCGACGGCGAGGTAAAAGATCTGGACGGCGATGGCGGTTGCCAGCAGCGTCGCCAGCGCGGTCGACAACGCCAGCGCGCTGCGGCGCAAACGCGTGGCCGGCAGGCGGTTCACGCAGAACCACGCGAGCCCGCGCTCGATCAGCCGGCGGCCGCCGATCCATGCCGCGAATGCGGCAACCAGCAGCAGCACCGTGATCGCCTTTTGCCCGGGTACCCACGACGAGCGCAGCATGTCGAGCATTTCTTCGTCGAAATCCCCGAGCCGCTGGGCGTCGTCCGGCGAAAGATGGAACAGCGGCAGCCAGAACTGCGCACTGAAAATGCCGCCCGAACGGAACGCGAGCTGGTTCTTCAGCAGGCCGCGATGCAGCTTCGCGAACTGCTCGTTCAGGTTCGTGAGGCTGGCCTTCTGGTCGGCGGCCTGCTTCAGCGCCGCGTCGATCTGTGTCTTGCGCGCATTCAGCGTGGCCCGCTGCTTCGCGACGGCCGGCGTTTCCGGTGCGGCACCCTCGGCAGGCGGGGGGCCGAGCACGTCGAGCTGCCCCTGGATCTGCGCACGCTGCGGCACGAGTTCGCTCTGCAGCTTCTCGACATCGGTGCTCAACTCCTGCGTCGAGTCGCTGAGCCCGTCCAGCTCCTTGCTGTTGGACGCGTTCGAGGTCTGCTGCTTGATGCGGTCGAGTTCGGCCTGCATCTGCTTGAGCTGCGCGATGGCGTCGTTCAGCGAGATGGCCGGGACGGGCGCGCCGACGCCGCTCGCGTTCGGGGCCGAGGCGGCCGCCGGAAACGCCGACGCGGTCGCGATCGCCGCGAACTGCAGCAGCGCGATCAGGGCGATCCGGCGAGCGTAGATGGATAGTCGTTGTATGGACATGGAATGCTTACGATTTGCCGACAATTCAGGTCGCCGAAGGGCGCCCGGAAGCCGGTGGTTGGCCCGGTAGCATGTTACCGGGGTGTGGGGACGAGCGATGTCCGAATCTGCGGGGGCGGAATTGGGGCGCGGTGAGGGGGGGCGGGCCATTTCCGGCGGCTTGTGCTCCGGTTTACGGGGCTTGCGTGGATCGTGCCACGCAGGAAAGGTCGCGGTTCGTGGTGCCCGGTGACGCTGACGGGCCAGATAGATGGTTACCGAATTTACATAACATTCGGGGCAAGGCGTGCCAACAAATAGGGTGCAATGCGCCGTTTCGGGGGTGGGCTAGAGAGCCGTGACCTTTCATTTTCCGGTCGTCCATTCGTCGGTACAATGCCGCGGGTCGCTGGCATGACCTCCATGAGATGAACCGGGGACGGCTGCAGCGGGCCAAAAAAACGAACAACGAGAAGAAACCTGAGAGCATGGCAGATCAAAAACTCCCGCCGGGCGCGGAATATGAGCAGGCCACCCCGTGGCTGACCGATGTGCATCCGGACGACGTCGTGGCGTCCGGCGAAGGCTTCAACGCGTGGCTGATCAGCGTGACGAACGGCTACGTCAACGTCGACCGGCTGGCGACGGTAGCCAGCATGATTCCGGTCCTCAACAACCTCATGGCGCTGGCCGACGCCCTGACCGACATCGTCTCGATCATCCGCAAGCGTGGCGGTGAACTGCTCGACTATCTCGGGCTGGCGATCAACCTGATCGGCGTGATTCCGTTCCCGCCGGTACTGGCGCCGATGCGCCTCACGGCACGGCCGCTGCTGGCGCTGATCCGTAACCAGCTTCTGATTCACAAGCGCGACATCGGGGCCGCGGTCGTGTCGATCGTCGTCACGCACGTGCAGGCGTCGTTTTCGACCGAGGTCGAGGATTTCCTGACGAAGCTGCAGGCCGTGGTCAACGACCTGATCGACCATTGCGCGGCGAAAGCGCAGGAGATCTTCACGGGTCTGGCCGACGGCATCGACGCGGTGGTGGCGGGCAAGCTGTTCGATCCGACTAAGAACGAACGGCAAGCCGCCGAATACCGGCAGTTGATGAAGAAGAGCGGATGGCTCAGCAAGGACCTGGTAAAGGGGGCGTGGGGTTATCTGTCCGAGTCCGGCGTGGCACTCGGCAAGCGCAACGTCAACTCCGCCGGCAGCACGGCGGCAGGGCTCGTTCCCGAGGAGTACGTCGCGCCGATTCGCTCGATTGCGGCGTCGTTGCGCACGTTGGCGCCGGTGGTGGTCGCCAAGATCAAGGAACTGAAGGGCAGCGACGAAGGCAAGCTGATGTGGCTGCTGCTGAAGCTGATCAATGCACTGCGGCACAAGCGTGAAGCGATGCGGACCGCATCGATCAAGTCGCAGGGCACGACGGAAGCAGAGGCCCGGCGGCCGCAGGTGCCGCTTGCGGCGGCGAAGAAGGAGGCGAAAGCGAAGGGCGCAGGTGTCGACCATTGCGAAGAGTGCGGGGTAGGTGCATCGGTCGGCGCGATCAGCTATTCGTTCGGCGACGAGACGTTTTCCCATGCCGATTTTGACTTGCCGGGTGCGATGCCTGTCGTGTGGATGCGGGTCTATCGGTCCCGGCTGGCCGGATACGACGACGGCGAACAGGGTGCGCGCTGGCTGTCGCCGTACATGACGCGGATCGATGATCGGGGCGGTAAGTGGATCTACAGCGACTCAACCGGCCGCAACATCGAATACCCGGCGCTCGCTGCAGGTGCGGTTCACGACGATCGCGTGGAAGGCGTCACGCTGAGCCGGCTCGACGACACGTGGGTGACTGTCGCGTACGGTCACGATTTGCTTCATGTCTACGAGAAGCGCGGCGATTCGTTCCGCCTCGCATTGCAGAAGGACCGCGCGGGCAATACGATCGCGCTCGATTACGACGACGCGAATCGCCTGGCGCGGCTCGTCAGCTCGGCCGGCCATACGCTCGCGTTTCGTCACGACAGTCACGGGCGTATCGCAACGATCGAGCAGATCGTCGACGCGAATACCCGCAGGACACTCGCGCAGTACGAATACGACGAGAACGGCGACCTGGTTCGGGCAACTGATCGTTACGGCAACGCACGCCAGTATGCGTACCATCGCCACCTGATTACCCGCTACACGGATCGCACGGGCCGCGGCATGAACCTCGAGTGGGAGGGGGCCGAGCGCGACGACAATACGAACGCACAGTGCGTGCGTGAATATGCCGATGACGGCAGTCACGACATTCGCCTGATGTGGCATCCGAACATCCGGTTGACCTATGTGACCGATGCGTTGGGCAACGTCACGCGGTACTACTACAACATCCGCGGGTACATGTACCGGATCGCGTATCCGGATGGCACCGAGGAGTGGATGCGGCGCGACCAGGACAACAACCTGGTGATGCACGTTCATCGCGACGGCGGCATCGAGGAGATGGACTACGACGCGCGCGGGAACATGACGAAGCACTATCGCGTCGACGGGGCGGTTGTCGCGATGGAGTACGACGACAAGGATCAACTCGTTCGACTCAAGGATCCCGAAGGGTACGTGTGGGAGCGTTCGTATGACGACGCGGGCAATCTCGTGGGGCAGAAGGATCCGCTCGGGCGTGAGACGAAATACGCGTACAACGCGGCAGGGATGCCGGTCAAGATGGTCGATGCCAAGGGTGGTGCGACTTCGCTCGTCTATGACGACGCCGGGCAATTGCTGCAGTACACCGACTGTTCCGGCAAGGTGACGAAGTGGCGCTACGATACCGATGGGCGACTCGCGCAGTCGATCGACGCTGCGGGCAATGCCACGGTCTACCAGTATGGCAAGAATGGCGGGTTGAGCGAGATATCGTCGGCGGCCGGTACTGTTCGATTCACGCATGATGCGGAAGGCCGGTTGCTGTCCCAAACCGATCCGATGGAGCGCGTCACGCGTTTTTCGTACGACGTGGCGGGGCGTGTGGCAAGCCGCGTCGATGCGCTCGGCTATACGCTTTCATATCGCTATGATCGTCTCGGTCGCTTGACTGCATTGACCGATGCGAATCGCGCGACCTATCAGTTCCACTACGATCCTGCGGGGCGCTTGCTGGAAGAGATCGGTTTCGACGGCAAGCGGACGACGTACGGATACGCCGAAGGCACGCTGCAGCCGGTGAAGATCGATGAGGCCGGGCAGGTGACGGAACTCGAGTTCGATCAGGCCGGCCGGATTACGCGCCGGACCTCGGGGGCCAGCGAGGAGCGGTTCGCGTACGACGCGAGCGGACGGCTCATCGAGGCGCGCAACAGTCATAGCCGGATGCAGGTGTTCTTCGATCCGGTCGGTAATCCGGTTCGCGAGCATCACGCTTACCGGTTGTTCGGCGAATCGCGCAGCTACGTGTGGCATCACGAATACGATGAAATCGGCACGCGGATCAAGACGGTTCGACCCGATGGGCATGTGCTGGACTGGCTGACCTATGGCTCTGGTCACGTACACGGGCTCGTGCTCGATGGCGAGGAGCGAATCCAGTTCGAGCGTGACGATCTGCACCGCGAAACGGGGCGGACGCTGTCGAGCAAACTGGCGCAGCAGACGCAATACGATCCGGCCGGCCGGATTGCCCGGCAGGCGGTTCGGCGATCGAATGCGCCGGCTGCGCTGGCCGAGCGCCGGTATCGGTACGATGCCGTTGGACAACTTGAGCATATCGAGGACAGCCGGAAGGGGCTTATCAGTTATCGCTATGACCCGATCGGCCGCCTCATTGCGGCGATCGGGCCGCTCGGCGCGGAGCATTTTGCGTTCGACCCTGCAAGCAACATCGTTGATCCAGGCAGCCCCAAGCACGCGCGCACGCCGGGGCTGGCGAAAGCGAGCCCGGTGGTGCCGGACAGCGTGGACAGCACGTTGCCGCCCGAAGTGCCGAAAGTGCTTGGCAATCTGTTGAAGGAATACGCGGGCACGCACTTCGAATACGATGCGCGCGGGAATTTGATCGGGAAGCGTTCGCCGTCGGGGAGGCAGGAGTACGAGTGGGACGGATTCAACCGGTTGAGAGTCGCGCGTGTCGAGGAATCTGAGCGGCAGCATGAAGCGCGGTATTTCTATGATCCGTTTGGACGTCGGATTGGCAAGGACGTGGACGGCGTGCGGACGGTGTTCGGCTGGGACGGTGATCAGCTTGCTTATGAAAGCAGCGAGGGCGGCGCGACGCAGTATGTGTACGAGCCGGAATCGTTTGTGCCGCTTGCCCAATATGTGACGGCGCAGCCGGTTGCGGGGATTCAGACGCCGGTGTGGCGAGAAGGCGAGCCGTATGTGCCGGAGAATGATCCGCTGCAACGTGTACCGGAACGGCAGTCGGACGCGCATTTGTTCTACTACCACTGTGACCAGATCGGTACGCCGTTGCTGATGACGGACGAGGCCGGCGAGGTAGTGTGGGAGGCGGCGTATCGGGCCTGGGGCGAAGCGAGGGAGGTTATCGCGAGGGTGTCGCAGCGGGCGGGCATCGCGCCGCGGAACCCGATTCGGTTTCAAGGGCAGCAGGAGGATGCGGAGACGGGGCTGAGGTATAACCGGAATCGGTACTATGATCCGAGTAGCGGGCGATTCGTATCCAAAGACCCGATCGGACTCGCTGGTGGCATCAACGTCTATCAATACGCACCGAGCCCTGTCCAGTTCGTTGATCCGTTCGGCCTTGCAGCAAAGAACCAAATTGGCACCTATGGAAAATTAAATGGAGGCGATAATGTAGGTGATGGCCTCGAAGTTCATGAGCTCGTTCGCCACGAGGCGTTGGTGAGAATGGGGTGTG
Organism: Burkholderia sp. HI4860; assembly: GCF_002223045.2. Taxonomy (NCBI): domain Bacteria; kingdom Pseudomonadati; phylum Pseudomonadota; class Betaproteobacteria; order Burkholderiales; family Burkholderiaceae; genus Burkholderia; species Burkholderia sp. HI4860. Next base: position 1,323,505 of record NZ_NKFO02000001.1, read on the forward strand.
CCAACAAGCGACGCAGAAACAAGGATAATCCGTCGATTGCAGTTGAGCCAAATACTCATGACTCAATTCACTCAAATGAGAATGCTCTGGCGAGAATGCATTTGGGGCTTGGTACAAATGCATTTGATTTTGATCCAAAAACGGGTCGGCCATCGAAGAGACAGATGGATGTTTGGCAGGGGGCAATTCGAAAATCTGGTGTTTCTGCCGCCGATGCAAAGAAGCTTCGCAAGAAGGCAATGGCTTATCTGAGGACGCTCGATTGCTGTTGTGATAAATGATTTGAGGAGGTGAAAGTGTATAAGGAACTGGTTTTTTCCCCCTTGAGGCCGACCAAAGGTGATGCATACGTCGGTGGAGGAGCTTATCTTCCGGCCGAAATTCGATGGCCCGTATCTGGTAACGGCGAACCTTTAACTCATCTGATGAGCCTTCCCGGGTGGTGGTTCAATGAAAACCTTAAAGACGATAATTTCTGGATTTCCATATTTATTCCGTACGTAAGAGATCAGGTTGGGCATTATCGGCAGCTTCGTGAAAGGGATGGACGCTCTGAGGCGGTTGTTGTCGGGTACCTAGCGAGTGAATCCCTCCGAAATGAAGGCGCAAGTGAGATCAACGAAGTTGGTGGGGTCGCAATTTCACTGAGCAGTGATGCTGACGATTCTGAGAATCTTGCCTCGAAAATTGACGGAGTAGATGCATGGTTGCAGCGCTCAATTGCAGTGCCATGCATGCATAGAAGAATGTCGATATACGGTGGTGACCTTGATTTGGCGCTGCCGAATTATAAGGGCATACTTTCAGATGGTATGGGATATCTGTTTGTTGATAGTGCTGAGCTTGAGAGGAAGAGCGCAGAGTTAGGTAAATTCTTTCTTCAACTTGGCTAGATTTCATGTAAATCGGTAAAGGCGCGAGGGATCGGTGCGATGAAGGTGGTAGCCGACAAGGCGGGGCACATGAAGCATACGTTTCCCCTCGCGTTTGACTAGATAAAGAAGGCATCAGCGAGATGCCGAGCACTTCGGGATCCGTCCACACCCAAATCTCGGGTATGCAGTGGGCATTCCAAAATCAAAATGGCTTCAATACGGATGTACGGACAGAACTTAACGAGGCTGCTCGGCAGATGAGGGCGGCAGGTGTCCAAGAAGCTGTCGTGCGACGAGCGATACGGCAGAATAACAAATATTTCGACTGTTTGAGAGCTTTCAATGCTAAACAAAGCGTATCTTGGCCAACACTTCGAACTCAGAATCCCGGCGACCCTTAGCCAGATTAATGTTGCAGAGGCGAAGGCTGGGTTGTCTTTTTCTAAAGAATGCGTTGAATTTCTTTCGATTACTAACGGTCTAAATTCGGCGGGTTGCTTGGCTCTTCATGAAATAGAAATTTTTCCTGAGAGAAATGTCAAATATGAAGTCCAGAAGTATATTCCTGGATATTTTATGATCGGAGATGATGGCGGTGGCCAAGCAATTCTGATTAACTCTGCCGGAGAAGTATTTGAAGTGGGGATGGGGGTAATGAACCCGAATTTTTTGGAGAGATCGGCTGACTCGCTGACCGATCTGTTGGTGAATCTCAAAGGCTTGACGCTTGGGGAGAGGTGAATCCAAGGTCGCGCCACTCGGAGCCGTTGATCAAAAGTCCGGTGGCTTCGTGTTGTTTGTGCGCACGGACCCAATGTCAATGTGAGAAGCAAGACTGCCAGATGAGGCCGGTGGTACAAAAGGGGCGCGAGTACTTCTGTTGATGCTTGGGATTAGCGATAGTTGGATTTGCCGGGCGAGGAACTGTCTGCCGCGAAGTATTACGTTCTGTCTCAAAGAGCGGACCCGGGATGCCCGATCGGCATGCTGAATGGCGCGCTGTACGACAAGTACTATCAGGACACCACGAGTGTAGGCGTCGGATACTTCCCCTGGTATGCAAACCCGTCGCGCGGGAAGGCGCACGAAAAATTTCCGGATGGCGTCGTCTTCATCACCCAAGACGATCGGTACGATTTCGATGTCCGCGCAGACTTGGGTTTTCATTACCTGATGAGCGAAAGATTTGGTGCGGTCGTTTCTGAACTGAACGTGCCGATGGTGGACGTCGCACCGGTCAGGATTTTGTCTTTGGAAGGAACGCTCGCATCGAGAGACGGCTATTGCGTTGCAATCTTCCCGAGCTTTCGACCTGAAGAGGTGGACGGCGGCGAATCGAAGTTTGTAGACGGGAAATTTGGCGGAATTGCAAGAATAAGGAAACTGGTTGTATCCGACGATTTCGCATGCCCTATCTTCAAGCTGATCGGCATGGAAGGGAGCAGCAACGCGCTGATCTGCTCCGAGGAATTTCGCCACGAAGCCATCAGGGGTGGCATCAAGGGAGTCGAATTTCTGGATGCAGAGAGCGTCGATTGGCCGGCGGTGAAGCCCGTATGACGTTGTGCTCCGATCGCCAGTGACGGTGGAACTGGCTTGATCAAGGCTGCTCCTATGCGTTGCGGCGCGCGACCGAGCGTCAGATGACTGATGTGTTCCGCCGCTCGCCTCGCTAAAATGCGCGAAGCCGCTCGCCAACGCCCCTCTGGTAGCGCCAAGACAATCAAGAATCCGGAGACTTGCCACCATGGCATCCACCCAGCCCGACCCGCTCGCCGCAGCGGCCGTCACCCGCGTCGCGGCGATCGACCCCGGCTCCATCTCGGCCCGCCTCGACCGCCTGCCGCCCACCCGCACCGTCTGGAAACTCGTCGTCCTGCTGAGCCTCGGCTTCTTCTTCGAGCTCTACGACCTGCTCTATAGCGGCTACGTCGCCCCCGGCCTCGTGAAAAGCGGCATCCTGTCGGCAACGACGCACGGCCTGTTCGGCACCACGGGCGTCGCGAGCTTCATCGCCGCGCTGTTCTCCGGGCTCTTCATCGGCACGATCGCATGCGGCTTCCTCGCCGACCGCTTCGGCCGTCGCGCGATCTTCACGTGGTCGCTGCTGTGGTACACGGCCGCCAACGTCGTGATGGCGTTCCAGGACACCGCCGCCGGGCTGAACTTCTGGCGCTTCGTCGTCGGTCTCGGCCTCGGCGTCGAGATGGTGACGATCGGCACGTACATCTCCGAGCTCGTCCCGAAGCAGATCCGCGGCCGCGCATTCGCGTGCGAGCAGGCGGTCGGGTTCGTCGCGGTGCCGGTGGTCGCGTTCCTCGCGTACCTGCTCGTGCCGCACGCCCCGTTCGGCCTCGACGGCTGGCGCTGGGTCGTGCTGATCGGTGCACACGGCGCGCTGTTCGTGTGGTGGATTCGCCGCGAACTGCCGGAAAGCCCGCGCTGGCTCGCGCAGCAGGGCCGGGTCGAAGAAGCCGATCGCATCATGCGTGCGCTCGAGGCGAAGGTCGAAGCCGAATACGGCCGGCCGCTGCCGCCGCCCGCGCCTGCCGAGCCCGTGCCGCCGCGCGGCAGCTTCCGCGACATGTGGGTGCAGCCGTATCGCAGCCGCACGATCATGATGACGATCTTCAACGTGTTCCAGACGGTCGGGTTCTACGGTTTCGCGAACTGGGTGCCGACGCTGCTGATCAAGCAGGGCATCACGATCACGTCGAGCCTGATGTATTCGAGCGTGATCGCGCTTGCCGCGCCGATCGGCCCGCTGATCGGCCTCGTGATCGCCGACCGCTTCGAGCGCAAGTCGGTGATCGTCGCGATGGCGGCGGCGATCGTCGTCTGCGGGCTGCTGTTCAGCCAGACGACGGTGGGCGCATTCCTGATCGTGCTCGGCATTGGCCTTACGCTCGCCAGCAACATCATGTCGTACAGCTTCCACGCGTATCAGGCCGAGCTGTTCCCGACGTCGATCCGCGCGCGGGCCGTCGGCTTCGTCTATTCGTGGAGCCGCTTCTCGGCGATCTTCTCGTCGTTCGTGATCGCGGCCGTGCTGAAGGGCTTCGGTACGTTCGGCGTGTTCGCGTTCATCGCGGGCGCGATGGTGATCGTGATGGCCGCGATCGGATTCATGGGGCCGCGCACGAAGGGCATCGCGCTCGAAACCATCTCGAAGTAACCGGTGGTTGCGCACGCATGCTGCATGGTTCGCGCGGCGTGCGTGCGATGCGATGTAGATTGCATCGCGCGTAGGGTGCGTACTGCGTTTGGCGAGTGATTTGGTATCCGAATCGATTTGTAGATCCAGTCGTGCCTTCACGAAGCACTCCGCTTCTTGTATCGATCGCTAACGCACAGCGAATCAGACTGCCACGTAACGAAAAAGCAAGCGGCAACGAGTTGAAACAAAGTTGAAACAAAGCGTGACGAAGCGCAAAACCGCGACGCTCGCCCCTGCCGATTCTTGCATGGACGCGTAGAATGAAGGGCCTGACGACTCATTAGCCGCCATCGGACCGACCGCGTTGCAACAGCGAACGGCTCCGACGCGAAGAGGCGTCGGCGCCGGGCGCACACGATGCGCCGGACGTGTCGATGGTTCGCGCGGAAGATGCGCCGCCCGCAACAGCAGCATGCGGCGGCCGGATCGGCCGATGGCTTCGAACGTATGATGCCTTTCAGCTTCACGCGGCGATTTGCGAAGCCGCGTTGCCTTGCCCGTGTCGCCGCTGCGTGTATTGGGATCGCTGCGGCACTGCCGATCTCCGTGCTTGTCGAGCGGCCTGCCTTTGCGGCGTCCGACGCATCGGCGCCCGTCGCTACGTCATCCTCATCAATCGAGACACCCGCATCGGCAGCTTCTCGAGTGCATCCCGCTTCGGCGGCGCATGCATCGTCGGGAGCGTCGGCGGCGAAGCCCGCGGCTGCGGCATCACATGTGCGTCCCGCAGAGCCTGCCAGCCCGGCGTCGGGCGCATCGAGTGCATCGGGCGCATCGGCCGCATCCACCGCCGCACCTGCATCCGCCGCTTCCGCCACGCCTGCCAGCGAGACCGAGCCACCCGCACCGACACCGCCGCGCCAGCATCCGCCCCTGTCCGCCGAAGAGGCAAAGGATGCGACGGCGCGCGCGATCGACATGCGCAAGCGCTTCACACAGGAAGTCACGCGGCGCCTGAACGTACCGGCAAGCGAGCAACGCGCGTACGGCGAGCGTCTCCAGAAGGCGCTCGACGACGCTGACCTCGGCAACCTGGCCGGCGAATACATCGCGATGGTCGACCGCGCACCGAACGTCCAGGCGCTGTTCATCTACTTCCGCGCGACGCCGGCCAACGCGTGGATGATGATCGGCGCATCGCCGGTCGGCACCGGGCTGCCGGGCACGTACGACCATTTCCTGACGCCGCTCGGCGTGTTCCATCACTCGCCGGACAACATGGATTTCCGCGCGGAAGGCACGACGAACGAGAACGGCATTCGCGGCTATGGGCACCGCGACATGCGCATCTACGACTTCGGCTGGGTGGACGGCGAGCGCGGGTGGGGCAAGGGCGGCGTGTCGCCGATGCGGTTCCAGATGCATGCGACCGATCCCGATCGCCTCGAAGCGCTGCTGGGCATCCGGCACTCGAAAGGGTGCGTGCGCATTCCCGCGTCGCTGAACACGTTCTTCGACCGGCACGGCCTGCTCGACGACGACTACCAGGCGCGCGTCGAGGCCGGCAAGTCGCTGTGGGTGCTGCGCCGCGATCGCGACATCACGCCGATCGCGGGCCGCTACCTGGTCGTGATCGACAGCGCACGCAAGACGCGGCCGGCATGGTCGCCGTTGCCGGGGCGCAAGGCGTGGTCGCAGCTGCCGAAGGGCGGCGACACGGCGGATTGACGGCCGGCGAGGCGGGCACGGGAGCGATCTGGATGAGAATAAATCCGTTTTATTGAACCATAATAAAAGCAAACTTTTATTATCCGATCCGGGTTCGTATAGTCGAGGCCAGTTTCGCGGAACCCTGCCGCGCCTGGACCACCACCGATCACACGACCCGATGAAAACTCTCTACAAGCTCGCTCCGCTCGCGATGCTCGGCGCCTTCGCGACGCATGCCTGTGCGCAAAGCAGCATCACGCTGTACGGTCTCATTTCGGCCGGTGTCGGGTTCGCGACCAACCAGGGCGGCAAGAACGCCTGGCAGGCGTTGTCCGGCACGAACCAGAATCCGCGCTGGGGGCTGAAGGGCAAGGAGGATCTCGGGCAGGGGCTGTCCGCGATCTTCCAGCTGGAGAACGGCTTCAACGTGATGACCGGCACGGCCGCGCAGAACGGCCGCGAGTTCGGGCGGATGGCCTACGTCGGCCTGGCCGACCGCACCTACGGCGCGTTGACGTTCGGCCGCCAGTACGACGCGATCCACGACTACATCGGGCCGGTGATCATCGCGAGCAACGGCGTGAACATCGGCGACAACGACAACGGCTACAACGACATCCGCGTGCAGAACTCGGTGAAGTACGTGAGCCCCGTCTACTACGGCCTGAAACTCACCGCGCTGTACGGCTTCAGCAACGCGACCGGCTTCGCGAACAACAGCGCATACAGCTTCGGGCTCGGCTACGAGCAGGGCGCGCTGCGCTGGAGCGCGGTCTACGCGCAGTACAACCATCCGTACAGCGCGACGAACCAGGACGGCGCGATCGCGAACGACTACGCGTCGCCGCTGCTGATCTTCAGCAAGAGCGCGATGTCGCCGGCGGCTTACGCGAGCCGGCAGCGGATCGCGGGCACGGGCGGCTTCTACACGATCGGCCGCGCGCAGTTCGCGGCGATGTTTACCGACGTGCGCTACGATTACCTCGACAATTCGCACCTGCACCTGCAGAACCTCGGCGTGAACGTCGTCTACACGATGACGCCGCAGCTCTTCCTCGGCGCCGCGTATGCGTTCACGAACGGCAAGTACGACGTGATCGACAAGCGGCCGAAATGGCACCAGGTGAACCTGCAGGCCGATTACTTCCTGTCGAAACGCACCGACGTCGCGCTGACGGTGATCGCGCAGCAGGCGGCCGGCGACGCGGACCATGCGCAGATCTTCGCGTACGCACGCTCGACCGGCACGCGCCAGATGATGGCGACGCTCGGCGTCCGGCATGTTTTCTGAGCGCCCGACCATGACCCATCCGATCGCCTCCCGCCGCACCTTCCTGAAACTGTCCGCCGCGCTGGCCGGCACCGCGCTGCTGCCCGAAACGGGCGCGTTCGCGGCCGGCGGCGACGCCGCGCGCCGCACGGTGATCATCGATACCGACCCCGGGCAGGACGACGCGATCGCGATCCTGTTCGCGCTGGGCGCGCAAGACAGGCTCGACGTGCGCGCGCTGACCGCCGTCGCCGGCAACGTACCGCTCGACCTGACCGAACGCAATGCGCGGATCATTCGCGACTGGGCCGGCCGCACGAAGACGCTGCCCGTCTACGCAGGCTGCCCGCGTCCGCTCGTGCGCGACCTCGTGACGGCCGCGAACGTGCACGGCAAGACCGGGCTCGAAGGCGTCGAGTTGCACGAGCCGCGCGCACCGCTGGCTGCCGGTCATGCGGTGTCGTATCTCGTCGATACGCTGAGCCGCGCAGCGCCGGGCAGCGTGACGCTGTGCGCGCTCGGCCCGCTGACGAACCTCGCGACCGCGCTGGTCGAAGCGCCGCAGATTCGCGGCGCGCTGCGCGAAATCGTGCTGATGGGCGGCGCGTTCTTCGAGCGCGGCAACATCACGCCGGCCGCCGAATTCAATATCTACGTCGACCCGCAGGCGGCCGAAGTCGTATTCGGCAGCGGCGTGCCGATCGTCGTGCTGCCGCGCGACGTCGCGGTGAAAGCGCCGATCACGCCGGCGCGCGTCGCGCCGTTTCGCGCGCTCGGCAACCGCTGCGGCGCGATCGTCGCGGACATCATGGACGCCGAACTCGCGTACAACAAGAAGCGGCGCGGCGTCGAAGATGCGCCGATGTACGACCCGACCGCGGTCGGCTATCTCGTCGATCCGACGCTGTTCGGCGGGCGCAAGGTGAACGTGATGGTCGAGACGACCGGGCAGTGGACGCTCGGCGAGACCGTCGTCGACTGGAACGGACGCAGCGGCCGCGCCGCGAACGCGACGTGGATCAACGAGGTCGATGCGGACCGCTTCTACGCAGCGCTCGTCGAGCGCATCGCGAAGCTGCCCTGAAGGCAATCAGATGTGCTTCGCAATCCATTCGCGGCACGCCCGCACGTGCGGGCCGCGATCGTCGCCGGTGAGCGAGATCAGCGAGATCGCGCGCGTGACGCGCGGCTTGTCGACGCGCAGCGCGACGAGTTCGGGATCGTGCAGATGCATCGTGTAGAGGCTCGGCAGCACGGCGGTCGCGAGGCCGTTGCGTGCAAGCGCGTAGAGCGGCTCGGTGTATTCCATCCGGTACGTGACGTTCAGGCGCAGCTTCTCGGCGCCGCCGGTGCGATGCAGCGATTCGCTGACGCTGCCGCGCACGAACACCGCGAGCTCGCGATCGACGAGTCTGGCCCACGTGACGCTCTTCGCGCGGGCCAGCGGATCGTCATGCCGCACGACGATCACGATCTCGTCCTCGAAGAGCTGCTGGTAGCGCAGCGTGCCGTCGTCGCTGTCCGGTTCGCGCACGCCGATACCGAGATCCGCGACGCTGTCGCGCACGGCTTCGACGAGCGCGCTGTTCGGCAGGTCGGTGAGGGTGAAGCGCAGCGTCGGATGCGCGTCGCGCAGTGCATTGAGCGCGGGCAGCAGGCGGCCCGCGACCGACGGGATGAACGCGATGCGCACGGTCTGGATGCGTTCGCCGATGAGCCGCGTCATGTCGTCGAAGGTGCCGCGCGCCTGGTTGAGCAGGCGTTCGGCGAGCGGCAGCACGGCTTCGCCCGCGGACGTCAACGTAAGCCGGTGCGCGGAGCGCGCGAACAGGCGCCCGCCGAGCAGGAACTCGATCTGGCGGATCGACGCGGTGAGCGCGGGCTGCGTGAGCGACAGCGCCTGCGCGGCCTGCGTGAAGCTGCGTGCGTGGGCGAGCACGACGAAGTGCTGGACCTGCCGCAGCGTGAGCGCGGGCAGCAGCGACGAGCGGTCGGACGACATCGGGCAATAACGGTCGGGATGCGGTACGCGGCAGTATAAGACCGCGCTGCGTGAATCGACACAGGACAATATTCGGAATCACAGGAGAACCACCATGTCAGCGACTGACACGATGCCGGCGCGCGTGCCGGCCAACTGGCTCGAACGCCGCTTCGCGCTCGCCGCGCGCGGCACGAGCGTGCGCACGGAGACGATCGCGGGCGTCACGTCGTTTCTCGCGGCCGCGTACCTGCTCGTCGTGATCCCGTCGCTGCTCGCGACGGGCGGCATGGAGCGCGGCGCGGCGACGACCGCGACGATCATCGTGTTCGTGCTGTTCACCACGCTGATGGGGCTCTACGCGAACCTGCCGTTCCTCGTCGGCCCCGGCATCGGCGGCTCGGTGATCATCGGCGTGACGCTCGCGACGACCGAGCACGTCGGCTGGCAGACGGGCCTCGGCATCGCCTGCGTGTCGGGCGTGCTGTTCTTCCTGCTGACGATCCTCGGCGCGCGCGGCGTCGTGGTGCGGCTGATTCCGGTGCAGATCAAGCTCGGGCTCGGCGCATCGATCGGGCTGTTCGTGACGATGCTCGGGCTGCGCAACGCGGGCATGGTCGTCGCGAACGCGAAGACCAACGCGTTCGCGCTCGGCGACTTCTCGCGGCCGGGCGCGCTCGTTGCGCTGATCGGCCTCGCGGTCGCGATCGTGCTGCAGGCGCGCAAGGTGCCCGGCGCGATCCTGATCGCGATCCTCGTCGCAGCCGCGGCCGGCGTGCCGCTCGGCGTCACGCATCTGCCCGCGTCGTTCGTGTCGCTGCCGCACAGCATCGCGCCGATCGCGTTCAAGCTCGACATCGGCAGCGCGTTGAGCCTCGCGGCCGCGCCGTACCTGTTCGCGTTCTTCGCGGCGGAATTCTTCTCGACGCTCGGCACCGCGCTCGCGGTCGGCGCGAAGGCGAACCTGCTCGACGAACAGGGCAACCTGCCGAACATCAACCGGCCGTTTCTCGTCGATTCGCTTGCGGCGACGCTCGGGCCCGTGTTCGGCATTCCCGCGCTGACCGCGCTGATCGAATCGGCGGCGGGCGTCGAGGCCGGCGGCCGCAGCGGGCTGTCGTCGCTGGCGGCGGCCGTGCTGTTCGCCGCGATGCTGCTGTTCGTGCCGGTCGCGCTCGCGATCCCGAAAGAGGCGACCGCGCCGGCGCTGATCCTGATCGGGCTGTCGATGTTCGCGACGATCCGCCATACGCATTTCGACGACTTCACCGATGCGCTGCCCGTGATGTCGATGGTGCTGCTCACGCTGATGTCGAACAGCTTCGGCACCGGTATCGCGGGCGGGCTGCTGTGCTACGTGCTCGTCAAGCTGCTGGCCGGTCGCTGGCGCGACGTGTCGTGGGGGCTCGTCGTGCTCGCGCTTCCGCTCGGCTACTACTTCTGGACCGTCGTGAAGCCGCACTGAGAGACGGCTTTCGCGACGCATCGGCACTACCCATAACGAGACTGCAATGAAGGCAACACCAGGTAACGTCCCGGCCGCGCGCACGGGCATCGAGATCACGCCGGCCCATCGGGCCTTCTTCCACGCGCTGCCGAAGGTCGAGCTGCATTGCCACCTGCTCGGCGCGGTGCGGCACGACACGTTCGTCGCACTCGCGGCGCGCAGCGGCGCACCGATCGAGCGCGCGGAGATCGACGCGTTCTATGCGCGCGGCGAGAAGCCGGTCGGCGTGCTGCACGTGCTGCGCGCGCTCGACCGGTATCTGCTCACGCAGCCCGACGACCTGCGGCGGATCGCCTACGAGTATCTGGAGGATGCGGCCGCGCACCACGTCCGGCATGCGGAATTCTTCTGGAATCCGACGGGTACGGTGCGCGTGTCGGGTATCGCGTATGCGGATGCGCAGGCCGCGATCGTGACGGGGATTCGCGACGCCGCACGCGACTTCGGGATCGGCGCGCGCCTGATTCCGAGCATCGACCGCGAGCAGGATCCGGACGAAGCGGTGGCGCTCGTCGAATGGATGAAGGCGAACCGCGCGGACGAAGTCGCGGGGCTCGGGATCGACTATCGCGAGAACGACCGGCCGCCGGAGTTGTTCTGGAAGGCCTACCGCAATGCACGCGCGGCGGGCTTTCGCACGACCGCGCATGCGGGCGAGTTCGGGATGCCGTGGCGCAACGTCGAGACGGCCGTCGATCTGTTGCAGGTCGATCGCGTCGATCACGGTTACACGATCGTCGACAACCCGGAGCTGTGCGCGCGCTATGCGGAGCGCGGAATCGTCTTCACGGTCGTGCCGACGAATTCGTACTACCTGCGCACGCTGCCGCCGGAGCAATGGGCGGAACTGCATCCGATGCGCAAGATGCCGGGCCTCGGGCTGAAGATTCATCCGAACACCGACGATCCGACGCTGCACAAGGTCAATCCGTCGGAGGCGTGGGAGCTGATGTTCAGCCATTTCGGCTTCACCGTGGCCGAGCTGAAGCAGTTCATGCTGAACGGGATCGACGGCGCGTGGGTGGACGACGCGACGAAGGCCGCGTGGCGTGCGGCGTGGGCGCCGGAGTTCGATGCGTTGGCAGGTACGCTCGCGGCGGCCTGAGCGCGGCTGCGTCATACGCCGGCTGGTGCTTCAACCGGCCGGCGACTCGTTGTGCCGGAACAGCCTCGCGACGCCCGGCAGGCCGCCGGCGTCGAGCAATTCCGCGTAGCGGTACAGCAGGATCGCGATCGCGACTGCGCCGTGGGTCATGCCGGTTCCCCCTCGTTGAGCGATGACGACGATGGTGCGCGGCGCGCGGCAAGTCCGCTTCGTCCGGATGGACTAATCCGGCGCGCGGCGTTCTACAGGCAACCGTCTTCGTCATCGCGCGCTCCTATAATGAGCGCCGACACGACAACAGCAACAATAAAGACGAGGGCGACCCTTCCAATGGGCAATCGATCATGGCTGTATCTCCAGGCCGGTGACGGCGACGACGCGCGAACGATCGCGCTCGCGGAATCCAACAATCACTTTCCGCTGCTGTGGCGCGTGCTGCTCGCCGACGGCGGCGCGGGCGACGCGATCACCGATCAGCGCATATTCGGCGATGCCGGCACGCCGAATCTCGCCAGCGACGCGCGCACCGCGCTTGCGCGACTCAGCCGGCTCGCGTCGTTCGTCGTCGCGTATCCGCTGCCCGGCGACGATCCTGCGCTCGCGCGCCAGTTCGATGCGGTCGTGCGTCATCTCGGCGAATCGATCGATGCGTTCGGCGACGCGCACGGCGCACCCCGGTTTTCCGCGAATCTCGACGAGTTGTCGTGGCTCGACGGCGGCGATCCGAACGACTACATCGACCAGGAACGCGATACCTGCACGCGGCTGTGGTGGCAGGTCGCGAACTGCATGGATTTCCGCGACGTGCGCGGCGTGCGCGATGCGCTCGAGATCGAGTCGCCGCCCGACTGGCGCGACTGGGCGTGGGGCTTCGGGTTCGGCGGCCTGTTGCATCACTATTTCGTTCGTCAGCAGCCGCCGCGCGGCGTGACGTTTGCCGAGCTGTTCGACGCCGGCGAAGTGCACGGCGACCGGCTCGGCTACGGCATGTTCAGCTTTCGTGCACGCAACGGGCTGTGGGGTGTGCGACGTGAAACCGACGATGCGTGGCACGTGATCGTGCCGCCCGAGTGGACGAACCTGTGGGCGAGCGGCGCGCGTGACGACCGGCTACTGTGGGCCGCGCGCGACGGGAAGGTCGGCCTGCTGTTCGCCGACGGCGATGTCGACCGCGATGGCGACGAGATGCGGATCGTGCGCGAACCGTCGTTCGACGCCGTGTGGGATTTCAGCGGCGACGTCGCCTGCGTGCGCGTCGGTGAGCGGTTCGGACTCGTGCGCACGGACGGCACGTGGGTGCTCGAACCGTCGCTCGACGACTTCGGCGATTTCACGGACGGGGTCGCCTCCGCGAGCCTGGACGGCCGCTGGGGCTTCGTCGACACGCGCGGTGCGTGGGCGATTCCGCCGCGTTTCGACGATGCGCATGAATTCGAGAACGGCACCGTCGCGGCGGTATCCGAAGGCGAACGGTGGGGGCTGATCGGGCGCGACGGGCAATGGCGCGCGCAGCCCGAGTGGGACGCGCTCGAATGGTCGTCCGAATGCGGCGCCTTCGTCGCGCGGCGCAACGGTCACGTCGGCCTCGTCGATGCGAAAGGCCGCGTCGTCGTCGAGCCGCATTATGCGGAAGTCGCCAGGCTGATCGACGACGAACGGACGGACATGCTGACCGAACTCGGCGCGATCCGCCATATCGTGCGGCGCGACGACGGGCGTTGCGCGATCGTCGACGGACAGGGCCGCGTGCTGACGCCGTTCGACTTCGTCAACATGGGGGCGCTGCCGTGGTTGTCCGATGACGAAACCGTGCCGGGCGAGCTGTTCACGCGATACGCGATCGGTGTCCTGCCGGGCGAGCCGGTGCAACTCGCGGTCTGCGATCTCGAGACGGGCGCGACGCTCGTGCAGGGGCACTACGACGACGTGGCCGGCCTGTTCTGGGGCGCCGATCACGGCTGGCTGGCCTGGGTGGAGGAGGGCGGCGACGACGTGCGGGCGACGGTGCTTCGCGCGGACGGCACCGTGCTGCATCCGGCGCGTTACACGCGCATCGGTGACGATGCGCTGTTCGACGACGATCGCGACGCCGCCGACGGACACGCGATGCTGATGCCGTGGTTCGTCCGCCGTGTCGCGGTCGCGCAGAGCTGGAGCCTGGGCGAGCCGGTCGCCGCATTGCGCGACGACGGCGTGCCCGTATGGCTCTACGCGGACGGGCAAGCGACGACGACGCGTCGATAGGCCGAGCCGTTGTCGTGGAGGCCGGCGTGGCGCGCCGGCACCCCGATCAGCGGAAGAACCTCAGCCAGTCGAACAGCCCCGGATGCGGCGTGCGCCGGCGCGGCGCCGGCGCGCTGCGCGGCCGGAAATCCGGCGAGAACTGCGCGTGCGGATCGATCGCCTTCGCGCGCAGCGCCGCATCGTAGAAACTGCCGACGATCGGCAGCGCGCTGTGCGCGCCCGCGCCCCAGTAGTCGCTGCGCAGCGTGACGCTGCCGTCGTCGAAGCCGACCCACGCGCCGGCCACGAGCTGCGGATGCATCAGGATGAACCAGCCGTCCGCGTTGTCCTGCGTCGTGCCCGTCTTGCCGGCGACGTCGACGCGAATGCCATACCGTGAACGAATGTCGGCGCCGGTGCCGCGATCGACGACATCGCGCATCACGTCGACCAGCGTCTGCGCGGCGGGCTCGGGCAACGCACGTTCGGGCGGCGCGCTGCCGAAGACGGCGAGCACCTTGCCGTCGCGATCCTCGATGCGCGTGATCATCTGCGGCGCGACGTACACGCCGCGGTTCGCGATCGTGCCGTACGCGGACACCATCTCCTTCAGCGTGACGGGGCTCGTGCCGAGCGCGAGCGACGGCACCGCGTCGAGCGGGCTTTCGCGCACGCCCATCGCGCGGGCGAGCTGCGCGACCTTCGCGGCGCCTTCGTGCTGCATCACCTGCGCGGTGATGCGGTTGCGCGACAGCGCGAGCGCATCGCGCAGCGTCATCGGCTCATCGGTCGGCGGCTCGGCATCGGTCGGGCGCCAGACCGCGCGCCCGTCGATCGGGATCGCGACGGGGCGGTCGACGAACGTATCGCCCGGCCGCATGCCGTCCGCGAACGCGGCGCCATAGACGAACGGCTTGAACGTCGAGCCGGGCTGGCGCCGTGCCTGCGACACGTGATCGAACGGCTCGCTGCCGAAATCCGGGCTGCCGACCCACGCACGGATCGCGCCGTTGCGCGGATCGATCGCGACGAAGCCGGCCTGCACCTGCGTCTTGCGCTCGCACAGCGCGCGCATGAAATCGCGATTGGCGCCGAGCCGCTTCAGTGCCACGACGTCGGTCAGCCCCGTGTCGCGCGCCTGCCGATAGTCGGGCGTCTGGCGGATGAAGCCGCGGAACAGGTCGTTGCGCAGCCCGCAGCCGGACGGGCCGCGCCACGCGCTATCGGCGATCGCCTGCAGCCGTTCGGTCTGCCGCGTCAGCGCCTGCGTCGCCATGTCCTGCAGCCGCGCGTCGAGCGTCGTGTGCACGACGAGTCCATCGGAGTACAGATCGTAGTTGTTGCGATCGGCCCACGCGATCAGCCATTTGCGCAACTGCACCGCGAAGTGCGGGGCGAGGCCGGGCTGCCCCGACTGCGGCTCGAAGTCGACGCGCAGCGGCTGGCGCTGCAGTTTCGCGAGCTGCTGCGGCGTCAGCATGTGCATCTGCGCCATCCGGTCGAGCACGATGTTGCGCCGCTGTACCGCGCGCTCCGGGTTCAGCACCGGGTTGTAGTAGCTGTTGCCCTTCAGCATCCCGACGAGCGTCGCGCTTTCGACGATGTCGAGCTGGTCGGCCGACTTGCCGAAGTAGGTGCGCGCGGCCATTTCGACGCCGTACGCGTTGTACAGGAACGGCACGGTGTTCAGGTAGGTCTCGAGAATCTCGTCCTTGCTGTACACCGACTCGATCTTGAACGCCGTGATCAGCTCCTTCACCTTGCGCGTGAGCGTCGGCGCGCGGCCGACTTCATCCGGATACAGGTTGCGCGCGAGCTGCTGCGTGATCGTCGAGCCGCCCTGGCGGTCGCCCGAGAACGTGTGCAGCCCGGCCGCGAGCGTGCGGCGCACGTCGATGCCGTGATGCGCGTAGAAACGGTGGTCCTCGGTCGCGATCAGCGCGTCGACCATGTGCGGCGAGATCTGCTTGAGCGGCACCCATTCGCGGTTGACGGGCCGGAACTCGGCGATCAGCTGGCCGTCGGCGGACAGCACGCGCGCGGGACGGTCGATGCGCGCCTTGCGGATGTCGCCGATGCTCGGCGTGAACGGGACGAACGCGAGCAGCACCAGCAGGCCCAGCACCGGGATCGCGGCGAGCGTCAGCGCGACGCCGCGGCGCGTCGGATGGCGCAGGCGATGCAGCGCACCGGCGCCCAGCGCGCGGAGGCGCGCGCCGCTGGCGGCGGCGAACGGTGTGACGCGGGCGCGGCAACGGCGCCACGCGTGTCGGAGAAGCGGCACGAAGCGATTCAAGGCGACAGGAGCGCGGATGGAAGAGGCGCGATCCTAGCAAACGGCACGCGTGCGACGCCCGCCAAAACGGCCGTTTGCTTGCAGGATTTACAGACGATTACGTTTGTTGCCCGCCGACAACCTTTTACGGCGCGGCGTGGCGCGATTCTCCCGACGAATCGTGGCCGGCCCGCCAGCGCTCGAAGCTCCTCCGGTCAGCGCGCCACGGCGCCGTCGGCGGCCATTGCGACCACCTCCGCGAGCCGCTGCGCGGCCGCCTCCATCTGCGCGCGGCCGAACCCGCCGAAGCCCAGCACGAGCCCCGGGCGGGCGGTACCGGGCGCGAACATCGGCGACACCGCGCGCACCGCGACGCCGGCTTGCGCGGCGCGCTCGACCACGTCGAGATCGTCGATCCCTTCCGCGAGCCACAGCACGACGTGCATCCCCTGATCGCCCGGCTGCACCCACGCCCGTTCGCGCGGCAGCCGCGCACCGAGCGTGTCGATCAGCAGCGCGCGCTGTTCCGCATACACGCCGCGCACGCGGCGGATGTGGCGGTCGAGGTGGCCTTCCGCGATGAACGCGGCCAGCACGTGCTGGTCGGCGGTCGGCACATGACGATCCATCAGCACGCGGGCGCCGCAGAACGCGGGCACGAGATCGTCGGGCGCGATCACGTAGCCGAGCCGCAGCGATGGAAACAGGATCTTGCTGAACGTGCCGAGGTAGATCACGCGGTCGGGGTCGAGCCCCTGCAGCGACGGGAACGGATGGCCTTCGTAGCGCAGCTCGCTGTCGTAATCGTCCTCGACCACCCACGCGCGTTGCGCACGCGCCCAGGCGAGCAGCGCATTGCGCCGCGCCATGTTGAGCGGCATGCCGAGCGGATACTGGTGCGACGGCGTGACGAACGCGACCCGCGCATGCGGCGCGAGACGGATGCCGGCGTCGACGTCGATTCCGTCGGCGTCGACCGGCACCCGCACCATCGCGTCGCGCCGCCCGGTGCTGTCGAGCAGCGCGGTGATGCCGCGATAGGCCGGATTCTCGACCCACGCCTGATCGCCCGCGCCGAGCAGCACCTGGCTCGCGAGATGCAGCCCCTGCTGCGTGCCGCTCGTGATCACGACCTGGTCGGCATGGCAGCGCACCGAGCGCGAGCGGCGCACGTAGTCGGCGATCGCTTCGCGCAGCGGCAGCGCGCCTTGCGGATCGGCATAGCCGGACGGTGCGCCGGCGCCGCGTGCGCGCAGGCGGTTGCCGAGCCTGCGCCAGATGTCGTCGGGCGCGGTGAGGCCGATCGGCACCGAGATCGCGAACGGCATGGCCGGCAGCGGACGGAATTCGCCGGCGATTCGCGCGAAGGTGGCGGCCGGCTCGGGGAGGCCGGTATGCGCCGGCGGTCGGCGCCGGGCAGGCGGCTCGGGCGCGTTGACGGGCGCGTTGACGGGCGGCGGCTCGGCGAGCGCGAGCGCGCTCGCGACCCGCGTGCCCGCGCCGCCACGCGATTCGAGAAAGCCTTCGGCGATGAGCTGCGCGTACGCATCGACGACGGTGCCGCGCGCCACCTGCAGCGACGCGGCGAGCAGCCGTGTGGACGGCAGCGCGTCACCCGGATGGACGTCGCCGCGCCGCACGGCGTCGCGCAGCGCCTGCGCGAGCTGGCGGCTCAGGTCGCCGGCTGCACGATCGAGCGCGCCGAGCGACGGGATGTCGACGTTCCGCGTCGTTCTTGCCATGATTCTGGTCCGCTGAAATTGTTTCAAACCGGCTCTACAGCATAAACCAGTTTGGCGCCACAATCGGCGCATGACGGGCCAGCGCCCGATCCAATCCCACCCCCGCATGACCGTGGAGCCGCCATGTACGTCCCCGCCGATTTCAACGAGCCCAACCCCGACGCGCTGCGCGAGCTGATCGTGCAGCATCCGTTCGGCAGCCTGATCACGCACGGCAAGAGCGGGCTCGACGCGAATCACATCCCGTTCGAGCTGCTGCCCGGCGACGGCGGGCTCGGCGAACTGCACGCGCACGTCTCGCGCGCGAATCCGGTCTGGCAGGACGTCGCGAACGGCGACGAGGTGCTCGTGATCTTCCGCGCGGGCGATGCGTATATCTCGCCGACCTGGTATCCGAGCAAGCATGTCGCGCACCGGCAGGTGCCGACGTGGAACTACGTGGTCGTGCACGCGCACGGCCGCATCACGGTGCGCGACGACGCGAAGTTCGTGCGCGGCGTGGTCGCGCGGCTGACGCGCACGCACGAGGCGTCGCAGCCGGTGCCGTGGAAGATGGGCGACGCGCCGGCGGATTATCTCGACGCGATGCTGCAGGCGATCGTCGGGCTGCAGATCGAGATCACGCGGCTCGTCGGCAAGCGCAAGCTCGGGCAGAACAAGGACGAGGCCGATATCCGCGGCGCCGGCGACGCGCTGGTCGCGAACGGCAGCCTCGCGATCGGGGAAGCGATGATCGCGGCGGCCGACGCGAAGCGCGGGTGAGCGCTCGCGACGGGCAGGCAAGCGCGGGCAAGCGCCGCGCCCGCGCGCCGGCCCGTCACTGCGTGCGGGTCGCGCCCTTCGCGCCTTCACCAGCCTGCGCGAGCGCGCCGCGAATCGCGGCGTCGGTCTTGTCGTACTCGCCTTCGCCGTAGCGCGTATAGACGACCTTCCCGTTCGCGTCGATCAGGTACAGCGCGGGCCAGTACTGGTTGCCGTACGCGCGCCACGTGTCGTAGCGGTTGTCCTGCGCGACCGGATATTTGATGCCGAAGCGCTTGATCGCATCGGCGACGTTGCCCGCGTCGCGCTCGAACGGATACTCGGGCGTATGCACGCCGACCACGACGAGCCCCTGGTCGCGATACTTCCGGTCCCACTCCTTCACGTACGGAATCGTATGAATGCAGTTGATGCACGAGTACGTCCAGAAGTCGACGAGCACGACCTTGCCGCGCAACTGGCCGAGCGTCAGCGGCGCGCTGTTGTGCCAGCGGTCGATGCCGGTGAAATCGGGCGCGGCCATGCCGGCCTGCGAAGTCGGCATGCCCGCGTCGTCGCGGGTGCCTGCGAAGGCGGCGAGCCCTGCCGTGGCGGCAAGGGCGAAGACGAGGGCGGCGATCTTGAGTCGGGGCAGCATGGCGTTCTCCTGAGCGGGAGGCCGCCGCGCGGTGGCGGCGGCCGGACGGGTTTCGACAGGCCCCATTAAGCGGCGCCGACGTATCTGCGATGTGTCCGGCGAGCCACGCGTGTGCAATGTTGTGTGTCGTCACGGCGGCGCGATACATTGGGATACAAACGGATGCCCGCCGTGCGGTATAAAAGCGGACATCACCTGCCCGACTACCTCGACACCGACCACGACTCATGGACAAGATCGACCACGTGCTGATCGTCGACGACGACCGCGCGATCCGCGAACTGATCGCGGATTACCTGGAGAAGAACGGCATGCGCGTGTCGCTGGCCGCGAACGGCCGCGAGATGCGCAACGTGCTGGACGACGGCGCGCCCGACCTGATCGTGCTCGACCTGATGATGCCGGGCGAGGACGGCCTCACGCTGTGCCGCGACCTGCGCGCCGGCAAGTTCCGCACGGTGCCCGTGCTGATGCTGACTGCGCGCGGCGAGGAAACCGACCGCATCATCGGCCTCGAGATGGGCGCCGACGACTACCTGGCCAAGCCGTTCGCGGTGCGCGAGCTGCTCGCGCGGATCCGCTCGGTGCTGCGCCGCGCGCGCATGCTGCCGCCCGGCATGCAAGTGACGGAAACGGCTGAGATGCTCGCGTTCGGAGAATGGCGGCTCGACACGACCGGGCGCCACCTGCTCGATGCGGAAGGCACGCTGGTCGCGCTGAGCGGCGCCGAATACCGGCTGCTGCGCGTGTTCCTCGACAACCCGCAGCGCGTGCTGACGCGCGACCAGTTGCTCAATCTCACGCAGGGTCGGCAATCCGATCCGTTCGACCGGTCGATCGACCTGCTCGTGAGCCGGCTGCGCCAGCGCCTGCGCGACGGTGCGCGCGAACCGCGCTACATCAAGACGCTGCGCAACGAGGGCTATGTGTTCTCGTCGGCCGTGACCGCCGTCGACGGTGCGCCATGAGCGCGCGCATCCCGTGGCACTGGCCGCGCTCGCTGTTCGCGCGGCTCGCGCTGATCCTGTGCGTGGGCCTCGCGCTCGCGCAGACGCTGTCGTTCTGGCTCACCGTGACCGAGCGCGACCAGGCGACCACCAACCTGATGATGGGCTACATCGAGCGCGAGGTCGCGAGCTCGGTCGCGCTGCTCGACCACCTGCCGCCCGCCGAGCGGGCCGCGTGGGTGCCGCGCCTTGCGCGGCGCAGCTACGCGTTCATCCTCGGGCCCGGCGAGACCGGCACGCCGCCGGAAGCGCGGCTGTCGGCGCGCGTCGAGCGCTCGATTTCCGACGGCATCGGCGGCGACTACCCGTTGACCGCGAACGCGATTCCCGGCGACCGCGAACATCTGCAGGTGCATCTGCGGCTGACCGACGGATCGCCGCTGACGATCGACATCCATCCGATGTCGACGGTGCCGCTGTCGGGCTGGCTGCCGGTCGTGCTCGTGCTGCAGCTGGCGGTGCTGGCCGCGTGCTGCTGGCTCGCGGTGCGGCTCGCGACGCGGCCGCTCAAGCAGCTCGCGCAGGCCGCCGATGCGCTCGGCCCCGACCTGAAGGGCGAGCGGCTGAACGAGGGCGGGCCGTCGGAAGTCGCGCGCGCCGCCCGGGCGTTCAACGCGATGCAGGATCGCATCGCGCAGTACATGGCCGAGCGGATGCAGATTCTCGCGTCGATCTCGCACGACCTGCAGACGCCGATCACGCGGATGCGCTTGCGCGCCGACATGATGGAGGACGACGCGCAGGGCGCGAAGCTGCGCCAGGACCTGCTCGAGATGGAGCATCTGGTGAAGGAGGGCGTCGCGTACGCGCGGACGCTGCACGGCAACGAGGAAGCCGCGCGCCGTATCGATCTCGATGCGCTGCTCGACAGTATCGTGTGCGACTACACGGATGCGGGGCAGGACGTCGCGCTGCACAGCCGCGCGCCGCTCGCGCTCGTCACCCGGCCGAAGGCGCTGCGCCGCATCGTCGGCAACCTCGTCGACAACGCGCTGAAGTTCGCGGGCGCGGCCGAGATCGACGTGCACGCCGCGCCGGACGGCGGCGCGGTGATCGCCGTGCTCGACCGCGGGCCCGGCATTCCGGACGATCAGCTCGACGCGGTGTTCGAGCCGTTCCGGCGCGTGGAGACGTCGCGCAACCGCGAGACGGGCGGCACGGGGCTCGGCCTCGCGATCGCGCGGCAGCTCGCGCTGGCGATGGGCGGCACGCTCACGCTGAGCAACCGGGCGGACGGTGGCGGGCTCGAGGCGCGGCTGACGTTGAGGAATGCGGGGTGACAGCGTGCGGCGTGTGAGCGCCGCGGGTTCAGGTTGGTGCTGAAGCCGACGCGCGCGACGTCACCCGCGCTGCAGATGCGCATCGACGAGCGGCGCGAGCGTCGTTGCATGCACGGCTGCGAGATCGTGCCGGCCGCCCGGCACGACATGCAACTGCGCATCGGGCAGCCGTTCGAGCAGGCGCCGGCCGGCCGCGACGGGGCTGATCGGATCGTCGTCGCCCCACAGCAGCAGCGTCGGCTGTGCGATGCGCCCGATCTCCTGCGACAGGTCGGCACGGAACGTCAGGAACCAGTCGGGAAGCTGCGGGTTCGCTTCCGCGAAACCGGTGCGCCAGTCCTGCGCGCCGAGCCCGGCCATGTCGAGGCCGCCGGACGTGACCGTCAGCACGAGGTGCGTGATCAGTGCGGGTTTGTCGAGCGCCGCGCGCATCGCGATCACGCCGCCCATCGACTGCGCGATCACGGCGGTCGGCCGGTCGATCGTTTCCAGCACATGACGCACGAGGCTGTCGAAATCGTCGACGGCCGGATCGTGCGGCGTGTCGCCGAAGCCCGGGTAGCCGACGATGCGGCGCTCGGCCGGATGCGTGAGAAGGCCGGCGAGCGGTTGCCAGAAAGCGGTGCTGCCCGATGCGCCGGGCAGGAAGAGCAGTTGCGACGGAACGGGCATGGCGGTGCGGTTTCCCGGTGAGTGAAGTGAAGCGGAAGGGCGCGCGACGTGAGCCGGGCGCATCAGCACCGGCCGGTGCGCAGCGCGACGGTCCAGTCGTCGCGTCCGCGCGAGGCCGCGGTGGCGGCTGCCGTGTGCCAGTCGTATTCGACTGCATGGAATTCGACGTTCCAGCCGGTGGCCGTGCGCGACACCATCGCGTAGCGCGCATGCGGCGAGCCCGTCTCGATGCGGTGCGGATGCGGCAGGTCGTCCGTGTAGGCCTGCAGCCCGACGCTGCCCGGGTTGACGATCAGCCGGCCGTCGTCGAGCCTGGCGGTACGCGGGATATGCGTGTGGCCGCACAGGATCAGCGATGCCGGTTCGTCGCCCGCGCGCTGCGCGATTTCATCGGGCGTGGCCGCGCGGCAGCCGTCGGGCGTGACCGTTTCGAGGAAATAGACGAGGTCGCTGTCGGGCGTGCCGTGCACCATCAGCACATCGTCGCCGAGCGTCATGCGTTCGGGCAGCGCGGCGATCCATTCCAGATGATCGGCGCGCAGCGTGTCGTGCGCCCAGCGATCCGACAGCCGCATCGACTCGCGATCGCCGGTGAGCAGTTGCCGTTCGTGATTGCCCTTGATGGTCGGCAGGTCGAGCGCGATCAGGCGGTCGGCCGTTTCGGGCGGATGGAGCGCGCCGGACAGGATGTCGCCGAGATTGACGATCACGTCGGCGCCGCGGCGGCGGACGTCGTCGAGCACCGCGTCGAGTGCGGCGAGGTTGCCGTGGATGTCGGACAGCGCGGCGATTTTCATGGTGGGTCGTCGGGGAAGGGAACGGCGATTGTCGCCAATTCGGCGCAGGTCGTCCAATGGCGCGCGCATGCGACGCGGTGAGCGGTTTGACGTGACGCCGCGGGTGGTGTGTCAGTCGGTCGCGAGGCGCGCGTACATCGCGAAATCGCCCGGCGTGCCGCGCACCATCTTGTACGCGCGCAACAGCCCTTCGTAGCGGTAGCCGCATTTCTGCAGCACGCGCGCGGAGCCTGCGTTGCTGGTCAGCACGACGGCCTGCATGCGCATGAAGCCCTCGGCGAATGCCCACTCGGTGACGGACGTACACAGTGCGCTCGCGATCCCGCGCCCCCAGTGCGACGGCGCGAGATCGTATGCGATCTCCGCCGAGCGGTTCACGGTCGAGACGGTATGCAGGCCGATCGTCCCGGCGAGCACGCCCGATGCGTCGTCGATCACGGCGAGACGCCGGATCGAATCGGGATCCGTCGATTCGATGGCGTCGAACAGTGGCAGCAGATCGTCGGGCGAGCGCAGGTTCCAGCTCGTATGGCGGTAGACGTCGGGGTTCGTCAGGTATGCGTGCCACGCGCCGAGGTCGGCGCGTTCGATCTGGCGGAGCGACAGGCCGGGAAAGCCGGAGCGGGGCGGCGCAGCGATTTTCATCGGCATCCGCGCCTATGCCGCATGACGCCGATACAGCGCCAGCGACCCGGCGAGCGCGAGCAGCATCGCGCCGCACGTGCGTTCGAGCCACAGCGCCCCCGCGCGCTTCAGCAACCGCACCGCGCGTGCGCCGAGCAGCGCGTAGCCGAACATCACGACCCCGTCGAGCAGCGCGAACGTGACCGCGAGCGCGACGTATTGCGGCGCGAGCGGCGCGGACGGATCCAGGAACTGCGGCAGGAAGGCGGAGAAGAACAGATAGCCCTTCGGGTTGGTCACCGCCGTGAGGAAACTCTTCGCGAAGATCGACGCGTTGCGCCCGGAAGTGTCGCCACCGTGCGCGGCGGCGACGTCGAGCGAGCCCTTCGACATCAGCAGCCGGATGCCGACGTACGCGAGATACGCGGCGCCGAGCCACTTCACCACCGAGAACCAGAACGCCGACGCCATCAGCAGCGCACCGAGGCCGAGCGCGACCGCGCCGATCAGCACGAAGTCGGACAGCATCGCGCCCACGAAGCCGTAGGCCGCGCGGCGCACGCCGTAGCGCGAGCCGTTGGTCAGCGCGAGCAGCACGGTCGGGCCGGGTGTCGCGATACCGACGAACGCGACAGCGGCGAAGATCAGCAAGGTCGTCTCATGCATGAAGGCACTCCCGGTGGATGGCGCGCGTTCGATTATCGGTTGCGCCCGCCCGGACTGTACAGGTGCGACGCGCTGCGCACACGGCCGGCTGCGCGACTATCTCGATTTTGGCAAGAAACTGTTTTCATTATTGTGCTTTCGACGGGAACCGGTTCCATCTACCATGGCGGCCGCAGTGGGCACGCCCGCCGCGTCGTCGCGCGCGGACGCGGCCGGCCTCGCACCGCCGGCACATCTCGCCGCCCGCGCGCTGCTCGCAACTGACAGCCAGAACAACGGGTTCAACGCCCGGAGACACGACAATCATGAACAAGCAACTGATCGCAGCCCCGTTGCTGCTCTCGCTCGCGGGCATCGCCGCCGCGCAAAGCTCCGTCACGCTGTACGGCATCGTCGATGCGGGGGTGACCTATCGCAGCAACGAGCGGGTCGGCTCCGCGGGCGCGTACACCGGCCATTCGAGTGTCGGACTCACGACCGGCAACCTGTCCGGCAGCCGCTGGGGGATCAAGGGTTCCGAGGATCTCGGCGGCGGGATGCGCGCGCTGTTCGTCCTCGAGAACGGCTTCGACATCACGAACGGCACGTCGGGGCAGGGTGGCCGCCAGTTCGGCCGCCAGGCGTTCGTCGGCCTCGGCAGCGACCGCTACGGCACGGTCACGCTCGGCCGCCAGTACACGTCGCTCGACGACTTCGTGAGCCCGGTCGGCCCGTCGTCGTACATCGGCGGCTTCGGCGCACACCCGGGCGACATCGACGACCTCGACCAGACCGCGCGGGTCGACAGCTCGATCAAGTACACGAGCGCCAACTACTCGGGCTTCACGTTCGGCGCGCTGTACGGTTTCGGCAGCCAGCCGGGCAGCATGAAGCAGCGCAACACGTGGAGCGTCGGCGCGGCATATGCGGCGGGCCCGCTGCGCGTCGGCGTCGGTTACGAGCGGTCGGACAACAGCAAGACGGGGGCGACCGACCCGACGGCCGGCAAGTGGCAGAGCACCGACGACGGGCTGTTCAATTCGTCGATCAACGAAGGCTATGCGAGCGCGCAATCGCAGCAGATCATCGCGACCGGCGCGACGTACGACTTCGGGCAGGCCGTCGTCGGCGTGAACTACAGCAACGTGCAGTACCGCAGCGGCGGCCAGTCGCTGTTCACGGGCCACGCGACGTTCAACGTCGCGGGCGTGTTCACACGCTGGAACGTGCGCCCGCAGACGCAACTGTTCGCGGGCTACAGCTACACGCGCGGCAGCGACGTCGATGGCGTGGACGACCGCGCGCAGTATCACAACGTCACGCTCGGCGCCGTGTATGACCTGTCGAAGCGCACCAGCGTGTACCTGCTCGGCGCGTACCAGCATGCATCGGGCACGACGCTCGACGCGCTCGGCCGGCCGGTAGCCGCGACCGCGTCGGTGTCGGACAAGGCGAACGGCCACTCGTCCGATTCCCGCTCGCAGGCCATCGTCAGCCTCGGTCTGCGCCAGAAGTTCTGACGCGCAGCGATCGTTGCGACCGCAACGTTGCCCGCAGTCGATGCCGGCAGCGTTGCACGCAGGCTCCTATACTGTCGCCTCCTTTCCTGGAGGAGGCGACATGACCCGAACGCATTCCGCGAGCTGCCTGTGCGGAACCGTCACCGTGACGTTGCGCGGCGAGCCGGCGGCGCGCGCGAACTGCCATTGCGCGACCTGCCGCGATTTCTACGGCACGCCGGTGCTGTCGGCGACCGCGTGGCCGCCCGAGCAGGTTGACGTCGAAGGCGAAAGCGCGACGTTCCCGCATCCCGCAAAGTCGATGTCGCGCACGTACTGCGCGTCGTGTGGCGAGATCGTGTTCGGCACCAACCGGCTCGGCATGCGCGTCGTGCCGAACAGCCTGGCCGCGCGTGCGCACGGCGGGCAACTGCCCGGCGACCTGCGGCCGACGATGCACTTGTTCTACCGGCACCGCGTGATCGACGTCGTCGATATGCTGCCGAAATTCCTCGACGGGTGGGACGGTCCGACGCTCGACGAAGCGAACTGAACGATCGCGACCGCGTGCCGGCATGGCCGGCGCGTGGTTTTCGGGTTTTCTCCGCCGTATTCCGCTTTCCTCTTCCTTCCTTTCGCCGCATGCCGCCGTGCCGAATCGCGACAACGCGATCGCGCCGGATATTATTTTTTCTCTTTCATTTCAATTTCGATTTGTAATCATTTGGCCCATTTCCGGGGAATGAAAAAGACCATGCGGGCGTTTCAGGAAAAATGACGCATTCGCATTGAGTGAGCCGGAAGAAAATGCCGGGGAAAAAGGCGCCGAAACCATGCGCCCGGCAAGCTGCTGCGGCGCGGTTAGCGGGTTTGACCATCGTTGACGGAAAAGCGCCGGACGGCAAAAAGAACGGAGTGAATAATTCGGGAGGGCGGCGCATGTGCTTTAGCCGAAATCACCAATATTTCACGTGCCGCGATTTACAGTGTCGACCCTTGAACGTTCGGGAGCATTATTCATGTCAATGAAACAAATTCGGGCGGCGTTGCTGGGAATGTGCATGGCAATGCTGGCGCCGGCGAGCCACGCGCAGGCGCAATACTCGACCGACTGGCTCGCGAACACGTACGGTACGCTGGCCCAGCACGTCGGCAATGCCGCGCGCTCGATGTGGGTCGCGCCCGAGGGCGTGATCTACACGTCGTCGCGCTGGGACGAGAACGCGGGCGGCGTCGCGCTCTACCAGAACGGCCAGACGATGGGCACGATCGGTATCCACGACGAATTCCAGGGCGGCGCGATTACCGGCAACGCGACGTCGATCTTCGTCGCGCTCGGCTACAACCGCACCTTCGGCAGTGGCTCCGTCGGCCGCTACGATCGCAGTACGAACAAACGCGACCTGCGTATCCCGGTCAGCACGTGGACGGGCCTCCAGAACCCGGACGTGATCACCGGCCTCGCGACGGCCGGCAACCTGCTGTACGCGAGCGACTTCTACGGCAACCGCGTGCGCGTCTATACGACCGACGGCGTCTGGCAGCGCGACATCGGCGTGACCGGGCCCGGGGCGCTGGCGCTCGATGCGGCGGGCAACCTGTGGGTCGCGCGCATGAGCGCGGGCGTGGTCGTGCAGTACAGCGCGACCGGCACGCTGATGAACACGATCCAGATGGCGGCCGGCGCGCGGCCGTCGGCGCTGTATTTCGACGCGTCGACGGGGCAATTGCTGGTGGGCGACCAGGGCCCGGACATGAACATCAAGCTCTACAGCCTCGCCGGATTGCCGCAGCAGATCGGCACGTTCGGCGTGCAGGGCGGCTATCTCGACACGACCTCGGGCATCAAGGGGCAGGTGGGCGACAAGCGCTTCACGCGCGTGGTCGGCATCGGCAAGGATTCGGGCGGCAACCTGTACGTGCTGAACAACGCGTGGGGCGGCGGCTGGGATCTCGGGCGCAACGGCAGCACCGATCTTCATGCGTACAGCCCGACGGGCGCGCTGCAATGGAAGTTGCAGGCGCTGAATTTCGAGGCGATCGCCGCGCCCGACCCGGCGACCGACGGCGCGTTCTTCTACAGCGGCAACAACGTGTATACGGGCTCGGCGGGCGGCACGTTCGTCGCGAACACGGTCGACCCGTTCACCTATCCGAAGGACCCGCGCCTCGACATGAACGACTACCAGCGCGGCCAGCACTTTGGCCAGCTCGTGATGGTGGGCGGCAACCGGATTCTCGTCGCGTCGGGCCAGAACCCCGGCAACTTCAACTTCTACTACTTCACGCCGGCGACCGGCTACATCGCCAATCCGGCCGGCTCGCTGCCGGGCAAGCCGTTCAACACGACGCTGCAGGTCACGACCGGTTTCGACATCGACGGCAACGGCGACGTGTGGGCCGGGCTGAACGGCTCCAACGCGATTACCCGCTACCCGATGACGGGCTTCGACGCGACCGGCAAGCCGTCGTGGGGCAAGCCGGTGACGACGCCGGTGCCGAGCACCGTGGCGCCGACGACGCGGATCATCTACCAGGCGGACAGCGACACGATGATCCTCGCGCAGGGCCTGGCGAACAACTGGGACTGGACCGCGATGAACGGGCACATCGAGGTCTATCACGGCTGGAAGAACGGCAACACGACCGCACCGAACCCGGTGATCAACCTGACGAGCGCGAACCCGAAATCGATCGCGGCGGCCGGCCACTACCTGTTCGTCGGCTACGTGCACACGGTGCCGAATGTCGACGTGTTCGATCTCAACACCGGCGCGCTCGTGACGACGCTGACCAACTCGAACACGTCGGCGATGGACGTCGGTAACGACGTCGATTCGATGTACGGGATCCGCGCGTACCTGCGCTCTACCGGCGAATACGTGATCACGAAGGACAACTACAACGGCACCAGCATGATCGTGTATCGCTGGCATCCGTGAGTGTGCAGGCCGTGCGGTCGCGTACGGCACGGCCTGGATTTTGCGCTTGTCGAACGATATTTTCCGTATTGATATGGAAACCTGATTATTGAAATCGGATGGGTAAGGCGACTTGTATAATTGCGGCCAACCAACACAACCCTGCCTTACCGAGAGAGAGCGTCATTCATGAACTGGGACGATGCCCGCGTTTTTCTGGCCGTTCATCGCACCGGGACGCTGCGCGAAGCCGCAGCCGTGCTCGATGTCGATCAGGCCACCGTGGGGCGACGGCTGATGGCACTGGAAAAGGTGCTGGGCGCGAAGCTGTTTCTCAAGACGTCGTCCGGTTATGTCGTGACGCAGGTCGGCGGGCATTCGCTGCAGGCCGCGGAAGCAATGGAACAGGCGGCGAGCGACTTCGAGCGTCGCGTCCACGGCTCGGACGATCGGCTCGAAGGCGAGGTCCGGGTGACGACGACCGACTCCCTCGCGATGGATTTCGTCGTGCCCGCGATACGGTCGTTGCGACAGAAATCCCCTGCGATACACGTGATCCTGACGACGTCGGTACAGGTGCTCAACCTGACCCGGCGCGATGCCGATCTCGCGATTCGAACCGTGATGCCGGAAAACCCCGATCTCGTCCGCCGGAAGCTGGCCGAGTGGGAGGTCGGGCTGTTCGCGAGCCGCGAGTATCTGGATGCACATGGCGCGCCCATGATCGGATCGGCTTTCGACGGGCATGACCTGGTCGTCTATCAACCTTCCATCACGTCCAACCAGGGCGACACGCTGTGCGGCGAGTCGATGGAACGCGGGCGCATCGTTGCGCAAGTGAGTTCGAGCCTGATGCTGGCCACGTCGATCCGGTCGGGCATCGGCATCGGTGAACTGCCGGTGTATATGGCGCAGGAGGATGATTCGCTCGTGCGAATCTGGCCCGACAGGACGCGAGCCGTGCCGTATCAGGTCTGGCTCGTGTCGCATACGGACCTGAACCGGACGGCGCGCGTTCGGGCCGTTACCGCCGAGATTGCTGCTTCATTCGACCGCTATCGATAGCGGTCGTGCTCTCGGCGGCGCGGTGCCGGTGCTTAACGCGGCAGGGTTTTTCGCATCGAGAGCGTGCGTCGCATGGCATACCAGCGAGGCACGATCGCGACCGCCGCGACGATCGCAAAGAACGGGATGGCCGTCGCGAGCACATGGCTGCCCGTACCGAGCAGGCCGCTGGACACGGTGGCCGCGAGCGACGCACTGCCGATCTGGAAGAAGCCGACGAGCCCGGACGCCGTGGCCGCACGTCCGTGTTCGCTCGCGATGGCGCCCGACACGGCGAGCGACAGCGACGATCCGTTCGACAGGCTGACGACGAACATCGGCAACACGATCGCGATGATGCCCTTGATGTGCGACGACTCGCACAGCGCGAACGCGATGCCGCCGGCCACGAAGCAGCCGACGCCGGCCACGACGATCGCATCGTAGGAGATCCGGTCGAGCATGCGGCGCGAGAGTATGTTGGCGGCAATGATGCCGGCGGTCAGCGGCAGATAGAGCCAGCCGCTTTGCTGTTCAGACAGGCCCAGGCCGGAGAAGATGAACGGCGACTGCGTCAGGTAGACGAACCACGCGCAATAGATCGCACAGACGACGAGCGTGTACCGGATGAAGGCCCGATCCCCGAGCACGTCGGCGAAGCCGGCCAGCGGGATGGCGCGATGTTGCCCCGGTGTGACGGCCGGCCGCGTTTCTTTCAGGAGAAGCTGGACGAGCGCGAGCGCCACTGCGCCAAACACGGCGACGAACATGAAGTCGCTGCGCCACCCGAACCATGCCGCCAGATATCCGCCGATCGCGGGCGCGATTGCCGGAGACAGCGACACGAGCGGATACACGATGCTGTAGACCTTCGCGGATGCGTTCTTGTCGCAGGTGTCGGCAATGATCGCGCGACCGATGACGAGACCGGACGCCGCGCCGATCGCTTCGAGCACGCGCCAGCCGAGAAAGCTCGCGAAGCCGCTGGCGCTTGCGCAGCCGATCGAGCCCAGGATGTACAGGAGGATGCCGGCCGTCAGCACCGGTTTGCGTCCCCATCGATCGGAGAGCGGGCCGTAGAACAGCTGCGCACAGGCGAGCGCGATCAGGTAGACCGATACCGTCTGCGGCATCTGCCATGCGTCGATCGAAAACGCGTGGGCCATCGACGGCATCGCGGGCAGGTAGACGTCGGACGCGATCAGGCCAAAGGCGCTCAACAGGGAGACGACGAGGATGAGTGAGAAGTGGGACATGGTCGCTGGGTGGTTGGGGCGGGACGCGCGAGCGGATCGAAGTGACGACGCGCGTTGAGTGGCCTTGGGAAAAGGCCGGAGGCGATATTACGGCGTGCGATGCGGTTCTGGAGCCGGCGGAATTGCATTGCTCGGATGCATTCCTGCGGGCGGCGAAGCGGGGGCCGGGGACGCGTGCGGAGGATGGCGTCGGGTGTTGCGCAGGATGCGGGTCAAGAAGAATCTGGCGCGGGTGTTGGCGAAGAGCAACGAGGCGCTTCGCCGTCGTTCCTGTTGCGCCGGATGATAGAGCGGTGTTTCGTCGCCGCGTTGTTGTTCGACGCGATGCGCACGGGCTTGCAGCAATCGATCGGTCGTGAAGTGGCCGGGGTGCTGCGCTGAGAGGGAGAGGGGGAATGGCTGAGTGAGCGTGGAACGCTGCCGCCGATGCGGGTTTGCGGGTGAGCCGCCGCTTGCCGGCCAGCCCATGCCCGCATCGGGGCATCAGCCCATCAAAACGACACCGTCGTCGTCAGCGTGACGAGCCGCGGCTCGCCGACCGCGATGATCAGGTTGTTGTTGCTCGACGGGTAGTAGGTCTTGTCGAGCAGGTTCTTCACGTTGAGCTGGAAGCGCGTCGGGAACTTGCCGATCGTCGTTTCGTACGCCGCGAACGCGTCGACGGTCACGTAGCCGGGGAGCGTGAAGCTGTTCGCGGTGTCGCCGGAGCGTGTGCCGACCAGACGTGCGCCGCCGCCGAAGCGCCAGCGGCCGGGCAGGTTAGCGATCGCCGTGTCGTATACCGCGAAGAGGCTGCCCGTATGGCGCGCAACGTTGGTTAGCGGCGTGTTGCTGTCGCGATCGGTCGCATTCGTGTACGCATAGCTGCCGATCACGCTCAGGTGGCGCGTGATCTGCCCCGCGACGTCGAGCTCGATCCCGCGCGAGCGCGCGGTGCCGATCGTCGACGTCAGATCGCCGACCGTGACCGCGACGTTGCGCTTGTCGATCTGGTAGACCGCGAGCGTGCCGGTGATCGCCTGCTTCAGGCTGAACTTCAGCCCGGCCTCGAGCACGCGGCCGTATTCCGGTGCGAGCGGCGCCGCGACGTTCGTGGCGACGTTCGGCTTGAACGAGCGGCTCACGTTCGCGTAGGCGGTCAACGCCGGTGTGAGCGCATAGGCGAGCCCGAACTGCGGCAGCCACACGGTGCCGCGCGAGCGGTCGGCGAACACGAACGGTCGCCCCATCCCCGATTCCTGCTGCCAGTTTTCCCAGCGCAGCCCGCCCACCGCGGTGAGCCGGTCGGTGAGCTTCACCGAGTCCTGCACGATCGTCGAATACGCATGCACCACCGAGCGCGAATCGCTTTGCTTCGGGTTGGGTATGCCGCCCGGCGCGAGCAGGTCGTACACGGGATCGTAAAGATTGAAGCCCTTCGTCGCCTTGCCGCGGATCGTGTCGCCGCGGAAGCTGCGCTGCCGCTCGTATTCGCCGCCGATGTAGATCGCGTGGTGCATCCCGGCGAGCGTCACGTTGCCGAGCAGCCCGAGCGTCGCGATCTGGTCGGAGTCGTTGCGCCCGAGATTCGCATCGGACGAGCGCGTCAGTGCGCCGGTGGTGCTGTTGAACGTGGTGGCGCGGGTAATGTACTGATCGTAGCGATCCCGGCCCCAGCCGTAGGTCGCACGCACGCGCCATGCATCGGAGAAGCGGTGCTCGACGCGCGCACGCAGCGTTTCCTGAATGCCGGTGCTCTGCGACCACGCTTCCTCGTAGCGGCGATAGCGGAGCGCATCGTCGAGCTGGCCGTTCACGAGCACGGTGCCGCGATCGAACGGCGTCGTGTAGTCGACGTACTGGTAGCTGACGTCGATCGACGTGTTCGCGTCGTGCCACGACAGCGCGGGCGCGATCAGCGCGTCGCGCTGGCGGCCGAAGCTGCGCCAGTAGCGGCTCGTGTCGTACTGGCCGGTCAGCCGGAACGCGAGCGTGCCGCCCGCGACCTGGCCCGGGTGGCCGACTGGGCCCGTGAGATCGAACGTCGCGCTGCTGCCGCCGTGGCTCGTGCGCGAGGCCGAGATCGACCCGCCGAACGTGTCTTCCGGCTTGCGCGTGACGAGGTTGATCACGCCGCCGGGATCCTGCATCCCGTAGAGCAGCGACGCCGGGCCCTTCAGCACTTCGACGCGGTCGATCGTCGCCAGATAGCTGTGCAGCACCGGCGTGCGCACGCCGTCGACGAGCACGGAGCCGTCGTTGTTCGACCCGAAGCCGCGCTTGATGAACGCGTCGCGCGTGCCGCCGAGCGTGTTCGTTTGCGTGACGCCGCTGATGTTGCCGAGCACGTCGTCGAGCGTGCGCGCCTGCTGGTCCTGCATCACGCTGCTGCTGACCACCGCGACCGATTGCGGAATCTCCTTGATCGAACGGGTGTCGCCGCCCGCGATGCTCGTGGTGCGCGGCTGATAGCCGACCGTCGGATCGGCGGTTGCCGATGCGCTGACGCTGATCGCCGGGAGTTCGCGCGCGGCCGGCGGCGCGGGTGTGGAAGCGGCAGCGACGCGTTCGTCGTCAGCGCGTTCGGCGGCGGACGCATGCGTGCCGCTCGCGACGCACAGGGTAATCAGGGCAGGCAGGCTCGTGCGCCACGGACGCAGGGTCCGGGCGCGGCGGGGTGTTCGGCGGGATGGCATGAATCGATACAGGACGGAGTGCTAAGGATCGGGGCGCGGGCCGCGGCGTTTGCCATGACCAGGACGCGAATAATACACGTAATGAGAATCATTTGCAATTGTAATAAGGGGATCTGCGCCACGGGGACCTTGGTTGCCGGGCCGTTGGCCGTCTGCTACCGTAGCGACCAAAATCAAACGCAGTGAAATTCAATGAGAGAGCCGGGGGCCGCACCATGTCACCTTCCTGTCACGTCGCGTTCAGCGCGACGCTGCGCACCGCACACGACCATGCGGGTGGAGAAGTGATCGCAGCCGTGTTCCGCCATTCGAACGATTAAACCAACGGAAGCGAATTCGTCCGGCGCAAGTGCCGGGCTTCAATCACTTCAACCACCACGCTAGACGGGAGACCACCCATGAAGAAGATTTCCGCGCCGTTCGCGGCGGCCGCGCTTGCGGCATGCACGATGCTCGCGGGCGTTTGCCAGAGCGCCTGCGCCGCGTCGGACACCGAGCCCGCGATCGACGCGCATTACGGTGCCGTGATCGAGGCCTATACGCAGGATATGGCCGCCGCGAAGACGAAGTACGACGGCAAGCGCCTCCTGTTCGTCGGCGCCGTGATCCGGATGGGCGGCGACCCGGGCGGCACCTATTTCGGCGCGCTGACGGCCGACGGCGAGCAGTTCGACACGCATTTCGACGTGGCCGACCAGGACGCGCTGAAGCCGAAATTCCCCGGCGGCGAGATCAAGCCGTTCGTCACGTCGGCGGCGTTCCGCTTCAGCTGCGTGAACGAAGGCTATATCGATGCGCCGGTGCTGCCGGGGTTGAAGCTCTCGCACTGCCGCCTCGCCAACTGACCCCGCGCCGGCGCGGGGGGCGGCGTTCAGAACTTCTGCTGGATGCCGGCCATCACGCCGAGCTGGTTCATCCCGGTCCCGACCGTTCCGCCGGCGGCGACCGCGTTCGCCGCCAGCGTGCTGTTGAACATGTAGCCAACCGACGTGTAGACGGTCGTCCGCTTCGACAGGAAATAGTTCGCGCGGCCGACGAGCAGCGTGGCGTTCGTGCCGCCTTCGCTGTTTTCGCGGCGCTGCAGGTAGCGTACGCCTTGCAGGTCGAACGCGAGGTAGGGCGTCGCGTAGTACGTGCCGCCGGCGAACACGATATCGGCCTGCAGGTGTTCGGCCGCCGCGAGGTTGCGGCGGATCCACCCGGCGCCGAGTTTCGCCGGGCCGATCTTCACGTAGCCGGCGACGATGTCGCGCGTGTCGGTGTACGCCGGATTGTTCAGCGGCGCGAGCGCGCCGCCGCCGCCGCGCATCACGTCGTGCGATGCGGCGAGCCCGAAGTTGCTCGCGTCATACGCGAGCATCGCCGTGTACTGGCGGCAGGCGACGATGTCGCCGGGCACCTGTCCGGCACAGCCCGTCGCCGACGGCCCGGCCGGCCCGGCCGCGTCGCGGCCGAAGCTGTAGGTGGCGCCGAGCGTCACGCCGTGGAACGTGCCCTTGTAGCCGATCGCATTGTCGCTGCGCGCGTTCGGCAGATAGGAATCGAAATCCGCCATCGAGTGAATCGACGGGCCGATCACGTCGGCATTGGTCAGCACGATCATCGACATGTTCATCTGGCGGCCGAGGGTCAGTGCGCCGAACGGACTATTCACGCCGACGTTCGCCTGTCGTCCGAACAGGCGCCCGCCGTAGTTCAGTGCGCCGGTGCCGGGCTGGAAACCGTTCTCGAGCACGAAGAAGGCCTGGTAGCCGCCGCCGAGATCCTCCGTGCCTCTCAGCCCCCACCGTGACGGCACTTCGCCGGTCAGCGTCGGCATGCCCGTGAACGATCCGCCGTGCGCGGCGTTGTTGTAGTAGGACACGCCGGTATCGATGATCCCGTACAGCGTGACGCTGCTTTGCGCGCAGGCCGGTCCGGCCAGTGCCATTGCCGTCGCGAGCGCGACGCCCAGTTTATTTTTCATGGCTGTCTCCAAACAGTATGTAGTTATGCTTATCGATTTTTATGGTGACCCGGACAAATCCGGGATGCCGACAGGTATCGGCGAGACGGCTGGCGTCGCGTGTTACGACATCGCCGGGTCGCGTTGCGGGCGCGGTGCCGCGGTACGCTCGCCCACTACGGCGACGGCGATTGCCGCGCCGGCCATCGGCACGAGGAACGCGAGATAGAGATGGGACACGGACCAGCCGTCGTCCAGCAACGCACCGACCGTCATCGGCGACAGGATCGCGCCGAGGCGGCCGATGCCGACCGCGAGGCCGATGCCGGTCGTGCGGATTTCGGCGGGGTACGGCGTCGGCGACAGCGCATACATGCCGGCCACGCACGCATTGATCACCGCGCCGAGGAACACCGCGACGGTCATCCCGATGCCGAGCGAGCCGGTGTTCGCGCCGAACACGACCATCAACGCGCCGCCGAGCAGCAGGGTCGCGCCCAGCAGGTTGCGCAGGCCGACGCGCGTCGACAGCAGGCTGAAGAGCGAGGCGCCCGCAATGCCGCCAAGGTTGAGCAGGACGCCGCCGGTGACGCCCTGTGATGGCGACAGCCCGGCCTGGACAAGCAGCTTCGGCGTCCAGCTCACGACGAAGTAGAAGCTGCCCATCACGAGGAAGAACGCGATCCACAACGCGATCGTGCGGCGCGCGAGCGGGGCGCGCAGCACGGCCGTCCAGCTCGACGCGGGGCTTGCGGTGTCGATCGACGAGGCCGCGGGCGGCAGCGCGTCGATCGGTGCGCGCTTCATTCTTGAGAGGATGCGGTTGATTTTCTGCAGCGCGTGGTCCGGACGCCTCGCCAGCAGGAAATCGAGCGATTCAGGCAGCAGCGCGAGCACCATCGGGATCGACAGCAAGGTCAGGATGCCGCCGAACGCGAACACGCTGCGCCATCCCCACGTCGACAGCAGATAGCCGGCGATGACGCCGCCGGCGGTGGCGCCGATCGCATAGCCGGCCGACTGCATGCCGATTGCGGCGCTGCGCCATCGGTTCGATGCGTACTCGCCGCTGATCACGGTCAGGCTCGCCAGCATGCCGCCGATGCCGAGCCCGGTGTACGCACGCGCAACGGCGAGTTGCAGCGTGCTGTGGGTGGCCGCGCAGGCGAGCATCCCGGTCGAGATCACGGCGAGGCAGAGCAGGATGATGCGGCGGCGGCCGACGCGGTCGGCCAGCGGCGCGATCAGCACCGAGCCGATACCCATGCCGGCCAGCCCGGCACTCAGCAGCAGGCCGATTTCCTTGCCGCTCAGTTTCCATTCGGCCGCCAGGTGCGGCGCGGCAAACGCGACGGCCAGCACATCGAAGCCATCGAGCATGTTCAGCACGACGCAGGCCGTGACCGCCATCGTCTGGAACGCGCTCATCGGGGATTCGTCGATCGTATTGCGGATATTTGCGCTCACGTCAAAGACCCTTCATCAAATAGTATGACTAATCAAATGGAATGGCATCGAAGCCGGCGGTAGCGAATGGGACAAAAGCGAATGCTGGGCTGATGGGCATCCTCGGCGACCACCCGCTGCGGCCGGCAGGCGCCGCCAGTGCGCCGGCAAGATGCTTACGCGGGCTCGGGTTGCAGCAGCAGCCGCTCGATCACGCGCCGCGCACGATTGGGGCCCGCGTCGACGTGAATGTCGAGCTGGCGACCGTCCGGAAAGCGCAGCTGATTCCGGTATTGCGCTTCGATCACGGCCTTGTCCTCGTCGAACGTCGCCGCGGATTGCTCGATGACCGTTTGCGCGATGCGCTCGACGTCGTGCTGCGGATTGGTCGCGACGGTCCAGAAGTAGTGCGTCGTCGTTTCCGTTTCGGGCGTGATGCCGTGGAAGCCGCGCATGTGGAGGCCGCCGCGTGCCGGATCGTGCAGGTCGCCGGTGCCGGCGTCGATCGCGCCGGTCCAGATGCGGATGTGCGACACGTGGAACTCGATTTCCTGCCAGCGATCGACGCGGGCCGCGAACGGCCATGCGGCGGTGTAGGTCGGCGGCGGGACGGAATCCGGCATTCGTCGCACCAGCGTCACCGTGTCGCCGTCGCTGCTGACGCGCGTTTCCGCGCCCATGTGCAGCGGCGCGTTGCCGCCGATCGTCTTCAGGTGGACATAGCCGAGGTGGCTCAGGTCCATCAGGTTGTCGTGAATCAGTTGATACGGCGCGTCGTAATGGTACTGGCCGCCGCCGAACCGGTATTGCGGATCCGTATGGAACGCGTAGCGGGGCGGCGCGCAGGTCGGTCGAGCGTGCGCGTCGGCGCCGATCCAGATCCACACGATCGCGTCCTGCTCCTGCACCGGATACGACGACACGCACGCCTTGGCCGGAATCCGGTCCTGCCCGGGAATCTCCACGCATGCGCCGCCGCGGTCGAACAGCAGTCCGTGATAGCCGCAGCGCAGGCCGCGTGCTTCGAGCGAGCCGCACGACAGCGGCAGCGACTTGTGACAGCAGCGATCCTCCAGCGCACCGACTTCCCCGGACGGCAGCCGGAACAGGACGACCGGATGGCCGAGCAGCGTGCGGGCGACGGGTTTGTCCGTCAGTTCGGACGACAGCGCGGCGACCCACCATCGGTCGACCGGGAATTTAGCAGTGTTGATTGATGGCCGGGCAGGTTGCGCCATTGATCGTCTCCATTGTGGGGGTGGGCCGCCTCGGGTCGGGCGTGTCCGTCTACAGGTCGAGTACCAGCAGGTCGGTTCGTGCTCGCGAGCAGCAGGGCATGAACTGGTCGCCGGCGGCTTTTTCCTCGTCGGTCAGATACGCGTCGCGGTGATCGGGCTCGCCTTGCAGCACGCGTGTCACGCATGTGCCGCACACGCCTTGCTCGCACGACGTCAGCACGTCGACGCCGTTGGCCGCCAGTGCGGCGATGACCGTGCATTCGGCCGGCACGTCGATCACCTGGCCGCTGCTCGCGATCCGTACCTGGAACGCGCGATCCGCGCCGGACGCGGCCACCGCGCCGCCGAAGAACTCGTAGTGCAGTCGCGCTTCCGCCCAGCCGCGCTCGCGCGCTCCGCTCAACACCGCATCCATGAAGCCGCGCGGCCCGCATACGTACAGGTGCGTGCCTTCGGGCGCCGCGGCGAGCACGGCGGCCAGGTCGAAGCGTTGCTCGGGCGCGCCGTCGTCGACGTGGAAGCGGGCACGATCACGGAACCCGGCCGCGTTGATCCGCTCGACGAAGGCCATGCGGTCGGTCGAGCGTGCGCAGTAATGCATGTCGAATGCGCCGCCGGACGAGAACAACCGTTCCGCCATGCTGAGGATCGGCGTGACGCCGATCCCGCCTGCGAGCAGCAGGTGGTGCGGTGCGTCGGGGGCGAGCGGAAACTGATTGCGCGGCACGCTGATCCGCACGGTATCGCCTTGCCGGACGGCGTCGTGAATGGCGCGCGACCCGCCGCGGCCGTCGACATCGCGCAGCACGGCGATCTGGTAGCGGTCGCCTTGCTCCGGGTGGTTGCACAGCGAATACTGGCGCACGAGGCCGCCCGGCAGATGCACGTCGATATGGGCGCCGGCGTCGAAGCGCGGCAGCGGCGAGCCGTCATCGCTGACGAATTCGAAGCCACAGATGTCGCGTGCTTCCTGCCACTTGCGGGCCACGCGGACCGTCAGCGTCGCGGTGCTCATGACGCCTCCTTGATCTGCACGACCGGAATCACGGGCCGCGACGGGCTCGACGCGAGCTCGTCGGCGAGCAGCCGCTCGATCACCTTGCGCGACAGCACGCCGCCGGCATCGATGTTGAGCTTGAGCAGCTTGCGATCGGGCCACTTCTCCAGGTTGAGCTGCTGGCGCTCGAGCATCTCGAGATCCTCGGCGAAGATCTTGCCCTGGCCTTCGCGGATCTCGGCCGTCAGGGCGTGATCGTCGGGCCGGAAGTTGCGCGCCATCCCCCAGAAGTACCAGATCGAGGTGTCCGTCTCGGGCGTGATGAAATCGACGACGATCGACGACGCCTTCAGGTCGGCCGGCGCGTCGTAGCCGCCGTGGCCCGCATGCGCGACACCGACTTCGATCATCACGTGGCTCGGCGGCGCGAAGCGGCAGATCTGCCAGCGGTCGACCGGCACGTCGTCGGCCAGCCCGTTGCCGCGCAACGCCATCTGCCAGAACGGCGGCGGCATCACGTTCTCCATGAAGCGGCTCGTGACGACTTCGTCACCGTGGCTGGTGGTCTTCGGCGGTGCTTCGTCGATTTCCTTCTGGCCGATGCTCGACGCATGCACATAGGTTTCGTGCGTGAGGTCCATCAGGTTGTCGATCATCAGCCGATAGTCGCAGCGGATGTGATACAGGCCGCCGCCGTGGGCCCAGGCCGGGTCTTCCGCCCACGCCAGCGCGGGCAATTTGGCGGGATCGGCAGCCGACGCATCGCCCGGCCAGACCCAGATGAATCCGTATCGCTCCACCACCGGGAAGCTGCGAATCGGCGGGAAGCCGCCGACGCGCTGGCCCGGCATGCCGGCCGCCTTGCCGTTGCAGCCCATTTCCAGCCCGTGATAGCCGCACACGAGCACGCCGTCGCGCACGAAGCCGAGCGACAGCGGCGCGCCGCGGTGCGGGCAGAAGTCCTCGAGCGCCGCGACCTGGCCGTCCGCCGCGCGGTAAAACACCATCGACTCGTTGCAGATCTGGCGGCCCAGCGGCTTGCCGTCGATTTCATCGGGCGTGCACGCCACGTACCAAGCATTCTTGAGAAACACGTTCGTCGTCTCCTTCAGGTCGATGCCGCCGGTACGCGGCATCTCTTCATTCCGTGTACTGAATGAGATTCAGTGTACTCATCGAGATTGGCGGGAGCAAGGCGGGCGGTATACTGGTTTTCCCGCGAAATGGCGCGAGGCAGCGCCATGCCGTCGGCGCGTGCAACCGGCATGCGCCGTTTATGTCATCGACTCATTCATGGAAAAAACGAATCCCGCCGACCTGCCGGTTTTCCCGCTCGATCTGTACGACGAACCCGGGCACCTGATCCGGCGCGCGCACCAGATCGCGGTTGCGATGTTTTACGAGAAGCTGGGCCGGGACGTGACGCCGGTGCAGTACGCGGTCCTGCGGATGCTGTACGAGTGCCCGGGGCTCGATCAGGTGACGCTCGCGCAGCGGGTCGCGCTCGACACGTCGACCACCGCCGATCTCGCGGTCCGGCTCGAAGCGAAAGGATTGATCGTGCGCGAAGTGCTGCCGCGGCGTCAGCGCCGCTTGCTGCTGACACCGGCGGGCGTCGAACTGCTCACGCACCTGATTCCGTCGGTGAAGGAATTGCGTGCCGGCCTGTTCGACGGGATGGGGGAGGACGATTCGCAGGAACTGGTGCGCCTGTTGCGCAAGTTCGTCCATTTGAACAACGAGCAGAGCCGCGCGCCGCTGCGCGTCGGCGACGAGTCGTAACACCCTCGACCCCGGTAGCGGCGGGGAAGCGGCGGGCGCGCTGCCCGCCGTGCGTCACCGGTGCGTGCTGTCGCCTTCCAGCCGCCGCACGGCTTCCGCCACTTCGTTCCTGAAGCGCACGAGCGCCGCCTGTTCCGGCGCCGGCGGCTGCACGGCCGCCCACAGCATGTCGACGAGCTGCGTGGCCGTCGTTTCCGTATCGAGCTTGCGGTGGCCGAGGATCGCATCCCACAGCACGTGCTCGATCGGCCCGAACACCATCGAGCGCAGCAGGCTCAGCGGCAGGTCGGTGCGCACCTGCCCGGCCGCCTGGCCGCGCGCGAGCACATCCATCAGCGGCGCGGTGTAGCGGCGCTGCAGCGCGGTGAGCTCGTCGCTCAGCGCATGCTGCTTCGCGCGGCCTTCCGACAGCACCAGCGCGCACAGTCCCGTGCCGTTCACCAGCATCAGCCGCAGGTGGGTGCGCACGATGAACGCGAACTGCTGCTGCACCGACGCGTCCTGCGGCATCCCTGCCTCGAATGCGGCGATGTTTTCGTCGTACCAATCCGCGATGACACGCGCACACAGCTCGCGCTTGCCGCGGAAATAGCTGAACACCGTCGCCTCCGACACGCCCACGCGCTGCGCGATCTCGGCGGCCGTCGCATGCTCGTAACCTTTTTCGGCGAACACTTCCCGGCCGGCGCGCAGGATGTCCTGCACGCGTTGCTGGGATTTGCGCCCGGCGGGCGCGCGCGAGGGATCGGTGCGGTCGGCTTTGACGGTGGCGGTCATGGGGTCGGCGGTAGCGGCTGTCATCTCGGCATGATATCTGAGTGTCACTCAAAAAAATATTGACGCCGCACCCGACGAGGCGCGAAACTGTGCAAAATTTACGCTGTATCGGTCAATGAATCTGGGTATTCATTCGATTTGAGCGAAACTCAGAAATCGGTGAGTGCCACACACTTTCTGGAGACGGAGGAGACATGATCAACCTGCCCGGTGTGCAATTCATGCTCGGTGAAGACATCGAGATGCTGCGCGACGCCGTCGCGACGTTCGCGGCGAAGGAAATCACCCCGCGCGCGGCGGAGGTCGACCGCACCGACCAGTTTCCGATGGATCTGTGGAAGAAGTTCGGCGATCTCGGCGTGCTCGGCATGACGGTGGCCGAGGAATACGGCGGCGCGAACATGG
The DNA here is from genome assembly GCF_002223045.2 of Burkholderia sp. HI4860. Taxonomy (NCBI): domain Bacteria; kingdom Pseudomonadati; phylum Pseudomonadota; class Betaproteobacteria; order Burkholderiales; family Burkholderiaceae; genus Burkholderia; species Burkholderia sp. HI4860. The sequence continues at coordinate 1,365,759 of NZ_NKFO02000001.1, forward strand.
GCTACACCGCGCACATGGTCGCGATGGAAGAGATCTCGCGCGCGTCGGCGTCGATCGGCCTGTCGTACGGCGCGCACTCGAACCTGTGCGTGAACCAGATCCACCGCAACGGCACGGAAGCGCAAAAGCAGAAATACCTGCCGAAGCTCGTGTCGGGCGAACACATCGGCGCGCTCGCGATGAGCGAGCCGAACGCCGGCTCCGACGTCGTCAGCATGAAGCTGCGCGCCGACAAGCGCGGCGATCGCTACATGCTGAACGGTACGAAGATGTGGATCACCAACGGCCCCGATTGCGACACGCTGGTGGTCTACGCGAAGACCGACCTCGAAGCCGGCCCGCGCGGCATCACCGCATTCATCGTCGAGAAGGGGATGAAGGGCTTCTCGGTCGCGCAGAAGCTCGACAAGCTCGGCATGCGCGGCTCGCACACCGGCGAGCTGGTGTTCCAGGACGTCGAAGTGCCGGAGGAGAACATCCTCGGCCAGCTCAACGGCGGCGTGAAGGTGCTGATGAGCGGCCTCGACTACGAGCGCGCGGTGCTGTCGGGCGGCCCGACGGGCATCATGGCCGCGTGCCTCGACGCGGTGGTGCCGTATATCCACGACCGCAAGCAGTTCGGCCAGGCGATCGGCGAATTCCAGCTGATCCAGGGCAAGGTCGCCGACATGTACACCACGTTCCAGGCCTGCCGCGCGTACCTGTACGCGGTCGGCCGCCACCTCGACTCGGCCGGCAGCGACCACATCCGCCAGGTGCGCAAGGACTGCGCGGGCGTGATCCTCTACACGGCCGAGAAGGCGACGTGGATGGCCGGTGAGGCGATCCAGATCCTCGGCGGCAACGGCTACATCAACGAATACCCGGTCGGGCGCCTGTGGCGCGACGCGAAGCTGTACGAGATCGGCGCCGGCACGAGCGAGATCCGCCGGATGCTGATCGGCCGCGAGCTGTTCGCGGAAACGATGTAACGCCCTACGTCACGCGAACGGAGCCCCGTCGATGCCGATCATCGAATCGAAACTGAACCCGCGCTCGGAAGACTTCCGCGCGAATGCCGCCGCGCTCGAGGCGGTCGTCGCCGACCTGCGCGCGAAGATCGAACAGCTCGCGCAGGGCGGTGGCCAGGCCGCGCGCGACAAGCACCTGTCGCGCGGCAAGCTGCTGCCGCGCGACCGCATCGCGCAACTGCTCGATCCGGGCGCGCCGTTCCTCGAGTTCTCGCAGCTCGCGGCGAACGGCATGTACAACGACGACGCGCCGGGCGCGGGCGTCATCACCGGGATCGGCCGGATCGCGGGCCGCGAATGCGTGATCGTGTGCAACGACGCGACGGTCAAGGGCGGCACGTATTACCCGGTCACCGTGAAGAAGCACGTGCGCGCGCAGGAAATCGCCGCCGAAAACCGGCTGCCGTGCGTGTACCTCGTCGATTCGGGCGGCGCGAACCTGCCGAACCAGGACGACGTGTTTCCCGATCGCGACCACTTCGGCCGCATCTTCTTCAACCAGGCGACGATGTCGGCGGCGGGGATCGCGCAGATCGCCGTCGTGATGGGTTCGTGCACGGCGGGCGGCGCGTACGTGCCCGCGATGAGCGACGAGTCGATCATCGTGAAGGAGCAGGGCACGATTTTCCTCGGCGGGCCGCCGCTCGTGAAGGCCGCGACCGGCGAGGAAGTGAGCGCCGAGGATCTCGGCGGCGGCGACGTGCACACGCGCCTGTCGGGCGTGGCCGACCATCTCGCGCAGAACGACGCGCATGCGCTGTCGATCGCGCGCAACATCGTCAGCCACCTCGCACCGAAGATCGCGCCACCGGTCGCGCTGCGCGAGCCGAAGCCGCCGCGCTACGACGCGAAGAGCCTGTACGGCGTGATTCCGGTCGATACGCGCAAGCCGTTCGACGTGCGCGAGGTGATCGCGCGCATCGTCGACGATTCGGAATTCGACGAATTCAAGGCGCGCTACGGCACGACGCTCGTCACGGGCTTCGCGCACATCTGGGGCCACCCGGTCGGGATCGTCGCGAACAACGGCATCCTGTTCTCCGAATCGGCCGTAAAGGGCGCGCATTTCATCGAGCTGTGCTGCCAGCGCAAGATTCCGCTCGTGTTCCTGCAGAACATCACGGGCTTCATGGTCGGGCGCAAGTACGAGAACGAAGGCATCGCGCGGCACGGCGCGAAGATGGTGACGGCCGTGTCGAACGCGAAGGTGCCGAAGTTCACGGTGATCATCGGCGGCTCGTTCGGCGCCGGCAACTACGGGATGTGCGGCCGCGCATTCGGTCCGCGCTTCCTGTGGATGTGGCCGAACGCGCGCATCTCGGTGATGGGCGGCGAGCAGGCCGCGTCGGTGCTCGCGACGGTGCGCCGCGACGGCATCGAGGCGAAGGGCGGTTCGTGGTCGGCCGAGGAAGAGGATGCGTTCAAGCAGCCGATCCGCGACCAGTACGAACGCCAGGGCCATCCGTATTACGCGAGCGCGCGGCTGTGGGACGACGGCGTGATCGACCCCGCGCAGACGCGCGACGTGCTGGGCCTCGGCCTCGCCGCGTCGATGAACGCGCCGATCGAAGATACACGCTTCGGCGTGTTCCGCATGTAACGGCCGGGAGGGCTGAACGATGCGATACGAAACGATCAAGGTAAGCGAAGCCGGCCGCGTGGCGACCGTCACGCTCGCGCGTCCCGACGTGCGCAACGCGTTCAACGAGACGACGATCGCCGAGCTGACCACTGCGTTCGAATGGCTCGACGCGCACGAAGGCGTGCGCGCGATCGTGCTCGCCGCGGAAGGCGCGGCGTTTTGCGCGGGCGCGGACCTGAACTGGATGAAAAAGATGGCCGGTTACTCGGACGACGAGAACCGTGCCGATGCGCGCAAGCTCGCGCGGATGCTCGAGGCGATCCATCGCTGCGGCAAGCCGGTGATCGCACGCGTGCATGGCGATGCGTATGCGGGCGGCGTGGGCCTGGTGGCGGCGGCCGACATCGCGATCGCCGCCGACGGCGTGAAATTCTGCCTGTCGGAAGCGCGGCTGGGGCTGATCCCCGCGACGATCGCGCCGTACGTGGTGCGCGCGATGGGCGAGCGCGCGGCGCGCCGCTACTTCACGACGGCCGAGGTGTTCGACAGCGCGCGCGCGGCGTCGCTCGGTTTCATTCACGACGCGGTGCCGGCCGACGCGCTCGACGACACCGTCGCGAAGCTGGCCGCGACGTTGGTCGCGAACGGCCCCGACGCGGTGAAGGCGTGCAAGCGGCTCGTCGCCGACGTCGCCGGCCGGCCGCTCGACGCGACGCTGATCGAGCAGACCGCCGACTGGATCGCGCGCACCCGCGCCGGCGCGGAAGCGCGCGAAGGGATTGCGTCCTTCCTCGAAAAGCGCACGCCGTCGTGGCGTGAATGATCGCGCAGCGCGCGTGACCCCCTCTTTCCGGACGACACCGAAGCCATGTTCGACAAGATTCTGATCGCCAACCGCGGCGAAATCGCGTGCCGCGTCGCCGCGACGTGCAAACGTCTCGGGATCGCGAGCGTCGCCGTCTATTCCGACGCGGACGCGAACGCGAAACACGTGGCCGCGTGCGACGAGGCCGTGCACATCGGCGGCTCGGCCGCGGCAGACAGCTACCTGCGCATCGAGCGCATCATCGAAGCCGCGCGCGCCACCGGCGCGCAGGCGATCCACCCCGGCTACGGATTTCTGTCGGAAAACGAAGATTTCGCGCACGCGTGCGAAGCGGCCGGCATCGTCTTCATCGGGCCGCCGGTCGACGCGATCGCGGCGATGGGGTCGAAGGCGGCCGCGAAGGCGCTGATGCACGCGGCGGCCGTGCCGCTCGTGCCCGGCTATCACGGCGACGACCAGGACGCGGCCAACCTGCATCGCGAGGCCGACGCGATCGGCTATCCGGTGCTGCTGAAAGCCAGCGCGGGCGGCGGCGGCAAGGGGATGCGCGTGGTCGAGCGCTCCGACGATTTCCCGGCGGCGCTCGCATCGTGCCAGCGCGAAGCCGCGAGCAGCTTCGGCAACGATCGCGTGCTGATCGAGAAGTACCTGACGCGCCCGCGCCACGTCGAGGTGCAGGTGTTCGGCGACACGCACGGCAACACCGTGTACCTGTTCGACCGCGACTGCTCGGTGCAGCGCCGTCACCAGAAGGTGCTCGAGGAAGCGCCGGCGCCCGGTTTGCACGACGACGTGCGTCAGGCGATGGGTGAGGCGGCCGTCGCGGCCGCGCGTGCGGTGAATTACGTCGGCGCGGGCACCGTCGAATTCATCATGACGGGCGAAGCGTTCTACTTCATGGAAATGAACACGCGCCTGCAGGTCGAGCATCCGGTCACCGAGATGGTCACGGGGCTCGATCTCGTCGAATGGCAACTGCGCGTCGCCGCCGGCGAGCCGCTGCCGCTGAAGCAGGACGAACTGCGCGTGCAGGGCCACGCGCTCGAGGCGCGCCTCTATGCGGAGAACCCGGCGCGCGGCTTCCTGCCGTCGACGGGCACGCTGAAGCACCTGCGGCTGCCGGCCGGCGTCGAGTTCGCGATCGGGGCATCGGTGCGCGTCGACAGCGGCGTGCGCGAAGGCGATGCGATCACGCCGTTCTACGATCCGATGATCGCGAAGCTGATCGTTCATGGCGCGGACCGTGCGGAAGCGCTGGGCCTGATGCTGCGCGCACTGCGTGCCTGTGAAGTGGTCGGCCTGCATACGAACGCCGCGTTCCTGCAGCGAATCGTTGCGTGCGCACCGTTCGCGACGGCCGATCTCGACACGGGCCTGATCGAGCGGAACCACGACGCGCTGTTCGTGCCGCAGGAGCCGCCGCGCGCGATGCTGGCGCTCGCGTGTGCTGCGCTGCTCGCCCGCGAACGCGGCGCGGGTGCACAGGGTTCATCGCCGTGGGGCGCGCTGCCGGACTGGCGGCTGAACGGCGGCTATCGCCGCACGCTCGAATGGCACGCGGCCGAGCGCGAAGCGGACGTGACGGTGACGTACGAGGACGACGGCGCAGGTGCGCGCGTCGCGATCGGCGGCGCCGCCGCGCAACCGTTCGCGTGGACGCGTGGCGCCACGCCGCTCGATTTCGACGTGACGCTCGGCGGCGTGCGCAGCAGCGGCCGCGTGTATGCGGACGGCGACCACTTCCACGTGTTCACGCAGGGCGCGGCCGAGACGTTCGAATGGCGCAACCTGCTCGCGCATGCGGGTGACGCGGAGCAGGGCGGTGGCCGCCTGACCGCGCCGATGCCCGGCAAGGTGATCGCGGTGCTGGTCGAGCCCGGCCAGAAGGTCGAAGCCGGTACGCCGCTGATCGTGATGGAAGCAATGAAGATGGAGCACACGATCGGCGCGCCGAGCGCGGGCGTGGTCGCGGAAGTGCTGTACGGCGTCGGCGACCAGGTGTCGGATGGCGCGCAGTTGCTGATGATGGCGGAAGGCTGAGCAGCGCTTTCGTCGTACACGGGCCGGCGGCTGCCGGCCCGCTCAAAGCGCGTCGCGATTCACCGCGCACCGGTGGTTGCGACAGCGCCGCTTCGATCGCCTCGACAAGCGGCAGTAGTACGAAGCTTTCGATTGAATTACGAATTCGCCGGCGCTGATGCCATGTCGTGCCGCACATTCCGCACCACGGGTGTTTTCACCCGCCGCACACCGATTCTGCCGCCGCACGACACCATCGTGTAACACGTCGAAATTAGCATCTCGCCGTCGATATGACCGGAGCGCATCCGCGCCTGGGTCACGTCATCACATCCACGGAGAGACGTTATGCGAAACTCGGCCCTACGGCCCTTCGCGGTCGCTGGCCTGATCGCGCTGACCGCACTCCTCGGCGCCTGCAACGACGACGTGACCGCACCCGCCGCGCCCGTCGCGCAGCAGAAGGCCGCCTGCGGCGGCGGCGTGGTCGCCACCGCGCAGATGCACTGCCCGCCCGGTTTCACCGCACCTGCTTCCTCGCCCGCTTCCTGATCCCGGCCGTTTCCACCAGAAATCCAATCAAGAGCAACCAGCATGGCCACCCATTCGCGACGCGACTTTCTGAAGTTCTCTGCCGGCCTCGCCGGCGCGACCGCCGCCACCGCACTGCTGCCGGAATCGATCCGCAAGGCGCTGGCGATCGAGCCGAATACCGTCACGGGCACGATCCAGGATGTCCAGCACATCGTCGTGTTCATGCAGGAGAACCGTTCGTTCGACCACTACCTCGGTCACCTGAGCGGCGTGCGCGGCTACAACGACCGCTTCCCGGTCACGCTGCCGAACGGCAAGCCGGTGTGGTTCCAGCCGCGCCAGGAGGACAAGACGAGCGTGATCGCGCCGTTCCGCTACGACACGACCAACCCGGGCGTGAACGCGCAGTGCATCGGCGGCCTGCCGCATACGTGGGCGACGACGCACGGCGCGATCGACAACGGCCGCGCGGATCAATGGGCGGTGCAGAAGTCGAACATGACGATGGGCTATCACGTTCGCGACGACATCCCGTTCCATTACGCGCTCGCGGATGCGTTCACGGTGTGCGACAACTACTTCTGCTCGATCCCCGGCAACACGCACCCGAACCGCATGTACCTGATGACGGGCATGGTCGACCCGCTCGGCACGGGCGGCGGCCCGCTGCTCGACAACACCGACTACATCGACAACCAGTTCGACAAGGTCCAGTTGCCGCCCTTCAGCTGGACGACCTACCCGGAGCGCCTCGAGAAAGCCGGCATCTCGTGGCAGATCTACCAGCAGGGCACCGGGTTCGACAACTTCACCGGCAACTACGGCACGAACATGCTCGCGTGCTTCAACAACTTCGTGAATGCGCCGGCCGGCTCGTCGCTGCAGACGCGCGGAATGAGCACGCGCCCGATCACGCAGCTGAAGGCCGACGTGCAGGCGAACGCGCTGCCGCAGGTATCGTGGCTGCTGCCGCCCGCCGCGTATTCGGAGCATCCGAAGTTCACGCCGCTGTACGGCGCGTACTACCTGTCGACGATTCTCGATGCGCTGACGTCGAATCCGGACGTCTGGAGCAAGACCGTCCTGCTCGTCATGTACGACGAGAACGACGGCTTCTTCGATCACGTCGTGCCGCCGTCGGCGCCGACGCTGCCGGGCTCGGGCATGAGCACCGTGGACGTGTCGCTCGAGCGGCACAACGTCGTGACGTCGACGCAGACCGGCACGTACACCGCCGACAACCTGCCGTACGGCCTCGGCCCGCGCGTGCCGATGTTCGTGGTCTCGCCGTGGTCGAAGGGCGGCTTCGTCTGCTCGCAGGTGTTCGATCACACGTCGGTGCTGCAATTCATCGAGAAGCGCTTCGGCGTGATGGAAACGAATATCTCGCCGTGGCGGCGCGCGATCTGCGGCGACCTGACGTCGGCGCTCGACTTCTCGAAATCGGATGCCACGCTGCCGACCCTGCCGAGCACGCAGGCGTATGTCGCGCAGGCGGACCTGCAGTGCTCGCGCGCGTCGTCGCAGACCGCGCCGGCCAGCACCGCGCAGCAGGTCGTGACCGCGCAGGAGCCCGGCACGCGGCCGGCGCGCGCGCTGCCGTACGAACTGCACGTGACCGGCCAGCTCCAGGCGCAAGGGTACGCGCTGACGTTCGCGAATACCGGCACGCAAGGCGCGCACTTCTGGGTCTATACGGGAGACGCGACCGCGATGCCGCGCCGCTATACGGTCGAAGCGGGCAAGCAGCTGACCGATACGTGGGCGCTCGACGCGAACGGCAACTACCTGGTGAGCGTGTGGGGGCCGAACGGTTATTTCCGGCGCTTCGCGGGTTCGGCCGCGGCGGATGCCGGCGCGAAGCCTGAAATCACGCCTTGCTACGACACGGCCAACGGCGACGTGTACGTGACGATCGCCAACGCGGGTACCGGTGCGCTCACGGTCACGGCCACCGATGTCGCGTACGGTAGCGCCCCGCGCACGCTGACGGTGCCGGCGGGGCAGCGCATCGAGGCGCGCTGGGATCTGTCGTGCAGCAGCCACTGGTACGACCTGCAGTTCGCGGTGGCGGGGAATGCCGGGTGGACGCGACGCATTGCGGGGCACGTCGAAACCGGCAAGCCCAGCCTTACCGATCCGGCCGCCGTCGCGCCGACGATTACGGCGATCTGACCGTGGCCCGGGCGTGCCGGCGGCTCGCCGGCACGCGATGAGCGCCGTTGCTCGGGAAATGGATCGTCGTCATCCAGCGGGTTGTGCCGCCCCGAACATCGGTGTCAGCGCAGCACCCCGTCGTCGTGCGCCATCATCAGCGCGCGCATCGCGGACCACATCCCGTAGTAGTGGACGATGTAGCTGTCCGCGCGGCGAAACAGCCAGGGCGTGTTGAAGCTGACGAGATCGGCCACGCCTTCGCCGTGCAATTGCCCGTCGCGCTCCATCGCGCGAATGAAATGCAGCTGGTCGCCGTCGCTCGCATAGACGCTCGACCGGTCGTGCAGCGCGGCGATCGTCGTCATCATGTCGCGCAGCATCGCGTCGTTGCGCGCGGTGCGCCGGAACGCCATCACGCCCGAGTTGAACGCCCACTGGCCGAGATCGTGCGCGAGCAGCCAGTCGCGCCCTTCGAGCAGCGGCGCCAGCGCTTTCTGCTGGTCCGCGATCAGCACGTCGGCATCGAGCCACACGACCCATTCGTGATGCTGCAGGTACGCATGCAGCAGCCACGGCTTGAACCAGTTGCCGGTCGCGTTCAGGCCGATCTCGGCCGGAATGTCGCGATGCACGTAGAGCGTGTAGCCGTGCGTCTCGCAGTAACGCCGGAAATTCCGTTCGGCGACGCGCGCATAGCTGCCGATGTTCGGCGTGTAGAGCGTCATCAACGCAATCGGGCGGCCCGGATTGTAGGTGCTGCGCTCGGCGGCTTCGTCCGGCGTATGGGCGGCATCGTGATCGAACGAGAACATCGGCCGGCCGGCGGCACGGCATCGATTGACGTACGCGACGAGCGTGTCGCGGAAACGGGGCGTCGCGCCTTTTCGTTCGGGATCGTGCGGCGTGTCGTCGATGCTGATCGCGAACGTCGGTTCGCGGCTCCACATCGGATCGAGGTCGGGGCTGCTCGGCATGACCGGATACAGCCCGTCGATCGGGGTCATGTAGCGATGCGTGTCGAGCGCCGCGAACAGCGCGGCCTCCGAGGTCAGCCGCGGTTCGCTGCCGAGCTTGCAGCGTTGCACCAGCTGCATCACGATCGCCCGCACGGCCGCCGTATTGCGCCAGATCTGCACGTCGACCTGCGGCAACGGGGGCGCGAACGCGTCGACGAGCAGCATGTCGCGGCCGCACATCAGGCGATCGAGCGCGACGGGCTCGATGATCGCCGCATCCTCGCTGAGCAGCAGCACGAGCTCGTCGGGCTGCGCGCCGCGCAGCACATGGAGCAGCGATTCGTAGCGATGGAGCGGCCGCAGCGGCAGCGCGTGCGGCATCGCGGAGGCGTCGACGATGGCGTGGCGATAGCCGTGCGCCTGCGCGTATTGCCGGTGATTCTCGAGGCTGGCGGGCGCGTCGTGACTGAAATGGCTGAGGACGATCATCGCGCGCTCCGAAGGCCGCGAAGCGGGTAACGGCGAGCGCCGGGCGCGGGGTGTGTCGGCACGGCAGCGCGGCCGGGCACGCGTTTCGGCGCGTGCCACCCCTGTTCGTGATGGATTGCCCGGAAGACTTGCACGGCGTCGCGTTCCATTCTGTCAGCCATTTTTCCGCAGCGGGGCTGCGAGGTCGTTTTCTGCCCGCGCCGGATGCCGGTACCGTCCGGTCATCCCCCGGCATCCCGGTCGCGCGGCGGGTCGCCGGAGTATCGCACAGCCGTCTCGCCGATTGGCATGCGCCGGCCGCGCGCTGACCATCCCTGACAGTATGCGGCCGGCGCTCCGCTAGAATGCCGGCTTGCCGCCGGCGAGCGCCGCTTGACGCGGGCGGCGCATCGCGCGCTACACTGCGTCCATTCCATCCCCATCCAACCTTCCATCCTGCCGACGATGACGTCTCCTGTCCTGAACGGCCTGCGCATCGGTATCACGATCGGACTGCGTGCCCCCGACGAAAGCCTGTGGATCAACGGCATCAAGCAGAACGCGCTGTTTCTCGCGAAGCTGCTGATGGCGTCGCCGCACGGCTACCGCGTGACGCTGGTCAACACCACCGATGTGCCGCTCACCGATGCGCTGCCGTGGGATCGCCACGTATTCGACACGCGCACGTTCGACGACATGAAGGATTCGCTCGACGTGGTGATCGAGCTCGGCGGCCAGGTCAACGCGGAGCAGACGGCCTACCTGAAGGCGCGCGACGCGAAGCTCGTCAGCTACTGCTGCGGCGTCGAGTACATCAACGTGATGGAGTCGATGCTGTTCGGCCGCCGGCTGTGGGATTCGCTGTTCATCAACCGCGGCTACGACGAGGTGTGGGCGATTCCGCAGATCGCGCCGTCGTCGCTGCCATTCCTGCAGTCGCTGCGCCGCTGCCCGGGGCGCGTCGTGCCGTTCGTGTGGGATCCGATGTTCCTGAGTGCGCGCGCCGCGCCGCTGCCCGAGCACGGTGAATACCGGCCGCGCAGCGAGCCCGGCAAGCGGCTGACGGTGATGGAACCGAACCACGACGTGGTGAAGTTCTGCGTGTATCCGATGCTGATCATCGACGAAGCGTATCGGCGCGACCCCGATGCGATCTGCTTCGCGCACGTGACGAATGCCCTCCATCTCGCACACGACAGCCCCGAGTTCGTGATGCTGATGAACTACCTCGACATCGTGCGCGCGGGCAAGGCGAGCTTCGTCGGGCGCTTCGATACGCCGCTGTTCCTGGCCGACCTGACCGATATCGTCGTGTCGCACCAATGGTCGAACCCGCTCAACTATTTCTATTTCGACGTGTGCTGGCAGGGCTATCCGCTCGTGCACAACGCGAGCCTCGCGCCCGATCTCGGCTACTACTATCCGGACAACGACGTGCAGCAGGGCGCCGACGCGCTGCTGCGCGCGCTGCATACGCACGATGACGACTGGGAAGCGTACACGCGGCGCCAGCGCGAGATCCTCGGCCGCTATACGTCGGCCAATCCGGCACTCGTCGCCGAATACGACGCGCTGCTCGCGAACCTGATCGGCGCATCGGCCGCATAAGGCCCGATGTTTCGCGCGACGCACACCGTCGCGCCGAATTCCGCCATCGGGATAGTCCCCGCCCTAATGTCTGACGAAATCGTGCCGTTAAAAAAGAAACCGCCGAACCCGATCGGTTCGACGGTTTTGAAGGCACGAATTTGACGGCTCCGAGGGAAGTCCGTCGGAAATCATTTTAGAGGCTAACAAGTATTTAAAATTGTTAAAAATGGTTCAATCGATAATCGTCATATGAATTAAATTGATATTATCGATTCAAGGATGTCCGATTCCTGTTTGAAAATTTAATAATTCGTTTGAAACAATAAAATTGAGTGCTGCGATGATCGAATGACGTGCGGCAACCGATTTTCGACGTCGGTGCCGGCGTTAGCAGCGGGCCTGACAGCGGGCGAGACACGATGCTTCACGGGTTGGCATTTATCTGATCAATTCGGGATTTCCTGATTTCGAGATCCGTAAATTGCGGGGATCTGAATCGGATCGGGTTGTTTAGGTAAGGGCAATAAACAGTATCCGAATCGGGTTCCGTAATTTGCGTTAGTGTGACCTGTCGCACATTCGATATCGTGCGCGCATGGTGTATTTCCAGTAATTGAATATCGTTGAAAAATATCGAATTTTGACGGCGCGCCGAAGCGAACAGTACGCTCCCGGAAAAGATCGACATAACAGGATGGGCCGGGTAGGCGGCGGAGCGCGTCATGGTCGGCTTGCTCCGCATGTTTCTTGAGGTCGAGCCGCGATCGGCGGCTCGCCATTTGCCGGAGCGCCGGATGAATGCGGTCGAAGCTCGCCTGGAGGCGAATCGGGAAGCGAATCGTGACGAAATCGATCTCGTGTTCGGCGCCCCCGACGATCATCCCGACCTTGCGTCGGTACGCAGTTTCGTGGAAAGCCGGCTCGGGTTCGCGCAAGAGCCCGTGTGCCGGGCCGACCTGTCGGGTGGTGTGTTGTACCAGGAATGCCTGGCGCGATTGCGGTGGGGCGAGCGCGATGCGCTGCCGCCGCTCGCGTTCCTGCCGCGCCTCGAGGCGCTCGGGCTGATGCGGTGGTTCGACCGGCTCGTGGTCGGCCGGACGATCGACGCGCTGCGTGCCGATCCGGCTGCCGTCTACGGCTGCAATGTGGCGGCGGCGAGCGCGGTGGTCGACGACGCGTGGCTGGCCCTCTTCAGGCGGCTCGAGCGCGAGCCGTCGGTCGCGGCGCGGCTGGTGGTCGAGATCACGGAGACGGGGCCGCTGAATCCCGTCGCGGGGCGATCGTTCGTGAACCGCTTCCGGCAGGCCGGGTGCCGCATCGCGATCGACGATTTCGGGGTCGGTTTCAGCGCATTGAACAACCTGGTGGTCGGCAATCCCGACATCGTGAAGCTCGACCGGTCGATTCTGTCGATGATCAAGCGCAACGCGATCGGGCGCTACCAGCTCCGCCGGCTGATCGCGTTCGCGCATGAAGGGGCGCGACACGTCGTCGTCGAAGGCGTGGAGAGCGAGGTCGACCGGCAGATCATCATGGATGCCGGCGTCGCGTGGGCGCAAGGCATCCGTTTTTCGTGGCGGCCGCCGGCCGCCGCGTGACGGCGCGGGAACAGGCGAGGTGGCGTGCACGATGCACGCCGATGTCGGGCGTGATCGGCGCGTGGCCGGGACGAATCGCAAAGGGGCTGAGCATGGCAGGGACGAAGGCCGGAGGCGGAACGGGCACGCATGGGGCCGGTGCGCGCGACCTCGTCGCGATCACCGAGCTGGCCGACATGCTGTGGCAACTGGGCGCCGAATCGACCGAGGTGCCGATCGACGTCGCGCCGTATCTCGACGGCCTGAAAGCCATTGCGCGTCGCATTCAGCGGATGACGCCGCTCGACGCCGGCGGCCGCGAGCTGGCGGCGCGGCACTATTACGCGGCCGTCATCGCGGGCGCGTGCGGCGACGATTCGGCCATCGCGCGTGGCGTGTCCGACAGCCTCGTCAAGTCATCCGGCGGCGCCAGCCGGCCGGTGGCGCATTGCTTCGCGGTGCTCGCGCGGATGGGGCGGCGGCATGGCCGTATGTTCGCCGCGCAGTGCGGCGATCGGGTGCTGGCCTAGCGCCTGTTCACGCCAGTCACGGGCGCTGGCGCAGCGCGAGACGCGCGGCCCGCATCGACATCATCCGCGCGCCGCGGCCCCGATTCACATCCTGTCGATCAATCCGCCGAGCGCACGGAACAGCGTGCGCTGCGGCTCGAACGCATACACGCGGCAGCCGCATTGATCAGTGCTTCGGCCTGAAACGCGGAGTGCCGGTTGATGACGAACGGGCCATGTATCGAATCGATCGCGACGAAATTGCGGACGGTCTGCTCCGGGAGCGGGAGCGGTGCGAAGGAGGTCAGCCGAGTGCGCGGCCGTCGAACAGCTGCCGGATCTGCGCGGAATACGCGTGGACGTTGTGCTCGGCGAGCGTGTCGACCTGGTGCAGGCAGCGGCGGGCCGCGGCCGCATAGTCGTCGAGCCGCGCGTCGTGCGTCTGCGCGGCGGTCGCGATCGCACGCGCCGCATCGAAGATCTCGAAGTCCGGGTAGTAGTAGCCGACGTCGCGCAGGAATGGCGAGTTGTGCACGAGCGGGTAGTTGCCGTACAGCGCGTCATACAGCAGGTAGTTGAGGCCGTTTTCCCAGTGATGGGACACGACGATGTCGGTGTGATGCGCGGCCCAGGCGACGAACGGCGCGCGCACGTCGGCGGTCGCCTTGCCGTCGCGCACCATCTCGAGCCCGAGCGCGAGATGCTTGAAGGCGACGTTTTCCTTCTTGTCGAACGTGTTGGTCATGAACACGTGCTCGACGAGCTCCGGATGATCGACGTAGCACGCATTCGCGGCGAGCATCGGCACGATCGAGCTCTTCACGACGTTCAGGTTCGGTTCGAAGAACGCGATGCGCTTCGCGGTGCCGTGGTTGCGATAGCCGAAACGCGCCTTCAGTTCAGGATCCGCGTCGAGGCTGCGTTCGATGAAATACGGCGACCAGATGTGCGGCAGCTCGATCACCGGCGCGCGATAGACGGCCTGGAAATACGCCGCGCACGTGTGCATGTGCTGCGGGTTGGTCCAGATCTCGTCGAACTGCACGCGGTTCGGGTTCGGCCGCCACTGATTCTTCTCGAAGTTGATCGTCTCGACCGCGATCACGTAGTCGTTGCCGAAGCGGTACGACACGCATTTGCCGCCGCGCCGGCGCACGGCATCCGTGTGGGTCTGATCGATGAACGCATTCATCTCGATCAGCAGGTCGGTCTGGTGCACGACGGCCGACAGCGGCCGCAGCGCGTCGCCGAACGCGTCCATCATCAGCGCCTGCGGATAGTCGGTGATGCCGTCGTCGTGCGCGAGCCAGACCTCGCCGATCAGCGGCGACTGCTTCAGCAGCATGTACAGGAACACGCAGTGCTGGTTCGCGCCGTTGTACCAGATCGACTGCGTCGCGTCGCGCTGCACGTTCATCGTTATCGCGACATTGAGTTTCATGTGGCCTCCGTCCCGTTGGTGCGGTGCTTACTTGGCGACGTCCCGGGTCATGCGCGGCGCATAGCCGGTCAGATGCCAATGTCCGTCGTTGTCGAGATGGAAGCTCACTTTTTCGTACACGGTCGTCCCGGTGGTCAACGTCGTCACGTAGTCGACGTTTGCGTAGAGGCCGTCGGGTACCGTCGCATTCGTGTAGCGGTTGCGCGAGATCTGCTCCCACTCGCGGTGGCGGACCAGGGCGACCGTTTGCCACGCGCGCCGGATGTCGGTCACGAACTGGTCCTGTTTGAAGCGGGTCTTGATGAAATCGGCCGAGTCGAGCCAGATGTCGTTGAACTGGCCGGCCTCGAGTTGCCTGAACACTTTGTTGGCGGCTTGCAGCAACTCGTCCGCGGATTCTCCGGTCGATTGCGCGTGCGCGCCGATCGCGATCGAAGCGACGGCGCAGCCGATCAGCCATTTGGCGCGGGTGAGGGGCGTGCGTGCAGTCATGTCGGTGTCCGGGAAGGGCGGCGCGTCACGCGTCGCGATAGAGGGTGGCGATCGCGTCCGTATAGGCGACGACGTTCTCGGGGTTGTAGATGCTGACGGAACTGAGCACGTGCCGCGACTGCTCGCGGTACGCCTCGAGGTTCGCGTCGTGTTCGGTGAACGCCTTCAGCAGCGCGCGGCCACCTGCCTGGCAGTCGAAGTCCGGATAGAAATACCCGGCCTTGCCGAGGAACGGCGAGTTGTGGATCAGCGGATAGTCGCCGTACAGCAGCTCGTAGTACAGGTAGTTCTGCGCGTTTTCCCACGTGTGCGACACCACCGCGTCGCCGTAGGCCGCCATGAACTCGTACACCGCGTAGCGGCTCTCGAACGTCGTGATCCCGTGGTTCACGATGTCGAGGCTCTTCGCGAAATGGACGAACGTCGCATGCTCCTTCAGGTGCAGCGTGTTGCACACGCGCACGAATTCGAGGAAATCAGGCTTCGCGCGATACGCTTCCTCCGTCACCAGCATCGGGATGACGCTCGTCTTCACCATGCAGATGTTCGGCTCGAACATCGTCACGCGCCAGCGCGGCTTGCCGGGCTCATAGCCGAACGACAGCCCGGCGCCGAGCGTCGCGCGCGCCTTGTCGAACAGCATCGGGTGCCAGATGTGCGGGACGATCGTGACGGGCGCGCGCAGGCCCGTCTGGTAATAGTGCAGGCACGAGCGCTCGAACTCGGGAATCGTCCACACGGCGTCGTACGGTGCGCCCGAGAACAGGAAACCCGACGGCTTGTTGAACATCGCGCGCTCGATGTCGATCACGTAGTCGTTGCCGACCCGCATCGTGACGACCTTGCCGCCGCGCTCGTGGAACGCGCGCAGGTAGTCCGCGCCGAACTGCGCGCTCATTTCGATCAGCACGTCGCAGCGCTGCAGCGCTTCGTCCATCGACAGCAGCGGCACGTCCCATTCGTCGAGCATCATCTGCGGATCGGCGGCCTGTTCGCCACCGTTCACCATCACGGCTTCCGCGACGAGCGGCGACTGGCGCAGCAGCAGGATCAGCAGCAGGCAGTTCTGGAAGATGCCGTTTTCCCACAGCGACTGGCCGGCGCCGCGCACGAACAGCGATACGCCGACGACGAGACGCTTGCCCTCGCCGGGCGCTTGACGGGCATTGGAGTCCGACATGCGTATTCTCCGGTTCAGGCGACCAGACGCGAGACGAACGCGTCGAGGTTCGCGGGGTTGTCGATCGAGACCGACTGCAGCAGCCGGCCGGCCTTCGCGCGATAGTCGTCGAGGCGTTCGTCGTGATGCAGCCACGCGTCCAGCAGTGCTCGGCCGCCCGCGGCGGAATCGAAGTCCGGGTAGTAATAGCCGGCGTCGCCGATCAGCGTCGAGTTGTGGATCAGCGGGTAGCCGCCGTACAGCACGTCGTAATACAGGTAGTTCTGCCCGTTTTCCCAGTGGTGCGACACGACCGCGTCCGCATGGCGGGCCATGAAGCCCGGCAGGTCGAGGCGCGGCTCGAAGGTCGCCTTGTGCTGGCGCACGAGGTCGAGGCTGTTCGCGAAGTGCACGAAGGTCGGATGCTCCTTCATGTGCAACGAGTTCACGACGAACATGTGCTGAACCGCGTCCGGCCGCGCGCGGTAGAACTCGTCGCACGCGAGCATCGGGTAGTGGCAGGACTTGGCGACCGAGATGTTCGGTTCGAGCGTCGCCAGGTGCCACGGGCGGCGGCCCGGCCGATAGCCGAACGTCGCGCCTTCCGCGGCGAGCGCGGCGACGCGGCGATCGAGGAAGTACGGCGACCAGATGTGCGGCATCAGGTGGACGGGCGCGCGCAGGATGGTCTGCAGCATGGGCGCGGCCGTCTTGTCGTATTGCGGCAGCAGCCACACTTCGTCGAACGGCGCCCCGTTGAAGATGTGCCCCGACGGTTTGTCGAAGATCGGCGTTTCGCACAGGCCGGCATACACGTGCCCGCAGAAGAACGCGGCGATCTTCTTGCCGAGCGCCTTCATGTGCCTGAGCCATTCCACCGGCAACTGCGCGCCCATTTCGATCACGACGTCGAGTTCGTGCGTGACGTCGGAGGGCTTCACGAGCGGGATGTCGAGGCCGTCGAGTTCGAGGCCGGCCGGCAGCGCGCTGGCGTCGCCGCCGTTCAGGAAGTAGACGGGGCCGACGCGATCCGAGCGCTTGAGCATCATCGCGAGGAACGCGATGTTCTGGTGGATGCCGTTTTCCCAGATCGCCTGGCCGTCGCGCGCAAACAGCGAGATGCCGACCGCCGGCCGTTGCTTGCGGGTGCCGCCCGAAGCGGCTTCATTGATGTCCGTCACCGGTTGGTTTCCTCTGCGGCGTCGTGCGTCCGGGCATCGCGTCGAGCGTCTGGCCCCGGAAGCGGCGCGCCGTGGATTGTCATGGTTGCATGTGCGCCGGTACGCCGCGGCCGGCGAATCGGGCGACCTGGTTCGCGAGGGCGGCAGCCGGATTCCGGCGTGTCGTCGGGCACGCCTGGCACGGCGTGCGATGCGGGCAGGCTGCCCCGGCGACTGTCTGCGGCGATTGTGGCACGGAAACCACCGGTTTTGGCGGGACGTGACGAACTTTGACATAGCCGCCGGCCAACGGAAACGGGCGCCTGCGAAGCGGCGCCCGGGGTGGTCCGGCGGAGGTCGGGTGCGGGGCCGGCGCGGCGCGGGTGGCCGGCCGGATCGGGGCGGCGGCGGCCCGCTCAGTGCTGCAGGCGGATTTCGACGCGGCGGTTGCTGGCGCGGCCTTCCGGCGTCGCGTTGGACGCGACCGGATCGGCCTTGCCGCGACCCGTGACCGTCAGCGAGTCGGTCTTCAGGCCGTGCGCCTTCAGGTACGCCGCGACCGATTCGGCGCGGCGCTTCGACAGCGCGAGGTTGTAGTCGTCGCTGCCCACCGAGTCCGTAAAGCCGGTGACGCTCACCTGCGAGTACGTATGGTCGGCGCGCTCGCTCAGCAACCGGTCGAGCGATTCGCGCGCGGTCGGGGCGAGCGTCGCGTGGTCGGTTGCGAACAGCGCGTCGCCCGACAGGTTCACCTGTTCGACGACGGCAGCCGCCGGCGCGGCGGCCGGGGCCGAAGCCGTCTCGGCGGGTGCGGCGCCGCACTGGAACACGAGCGTCGCGGGATCGGATTTGTCGCGCAGTGCGCGGGCCGAGTCGACGGCGCGCACGGGCTCTTCGCCGCAAATCTTGCGGGCGGCCTTCATGCAGGTCTGCGGGCCCGACAGCAGGCCGTGGCAGTCCACCTGGAAGGTGCGCACGCCGTCGCGCGGCTGCAGTTCGGAGGCGCTGAAGGTCGGGCCGGATGCGGTCGAGCACGCGGCGAGGGCCGTTGCGGAGAGTGCGAGCGCAAGAGCGAGTTTGTTCACGGTTACATCCTCAATGCTTGGGTTGACTGAAGCCCGCCACGGGTGGCGCGGCGGGCTCGTCCGGCCGTCGGGGCCGCCGCGGGCCGTCCGGCTGGCGTGCCGGGCGGCCTCGCGGCGCGACGCGTTACTTCCACTGGTACAGCATGCCGGCGCCGATCACCTTCTGACCGCCGCTGAAGCCGCCGTTGATCGACGCCTTCAGGTTCTCCGTGATGCGAGCCTGCATGTTGACCGCCATCGCCTTCTGGCCGAGGAAGGTCGACGTACCCACGCCCATCCCGAAGTTGGCATCGCGATCGAGCTGCGGGATCGATGCCATCGCGCCGACGGCCGCGATACCCTGCTTCGCCATCTGGTCGGTCTGCTGCAGTTGCGAACCCAGCGAGTTGATCTGCGCCTGCTGGCCCGACAGTGCCGTCGACAGCGTCGTCTGCACCTGCGTCAGCTGGTTCACGTTCACCGCGTCGGTGCCTTGCGTACCCGGCGCGACGTTCGTGATCTGGCGCTGCTGCTGGTCGCTGCCGACCGACACCACGTTCGAGCGGCCGCCGTCGTTGGAGCCCGCGCCGATCGCCACCGAGTTCGAACCGGCGGTGACGACCGGAAGGTCGTTGCCCTTGCCGTTCAGGTCGGCCGCGACACCGTTGTTGTTGTTGGCGCGAATCGTGTTGTTGTTGATCGTCGTCGACAGCGAGTTCAACGTGTTGTTGATGTTCGTCACGCCGGTCGACAGCGAGGCCACGTTGCTGTTCGTCGTGCTCAGGCCGGTGGACAGCGAACCGATGCCGGTCGAGGTCGACGTCGACAGCGAGTTGACGTTGCTGTTCGTCGTGCTGAGGCCCGTCGACAGCGAGTTGATCGCGGTCGAGGTCGACGTGGACAGCGAGGCCACGTTGCTGTTCGTCGCGCTCAGGCCGGTGGACAACGAGTTGATGCCCGTCGACAGCGACGCGACGTTCGACGCGGTCGACGTAGACAGCGTGTTGATCGCGTTGTTCGTCGCGTTGAGCTGGCTGCCGTTGATCGCGTCCGTGCTGCTGGCCGAGATCCGGCCCGCGGCGACGTTCGTGATCTGGCGTTCCTGGCCCGGTGCGCCGACGCTCACCACGCCGACCGGCGAGCCGCCTGCGAAGGGGTACGTGACGCCGCCGATCGTGGCGCTCGATGTCGGGTTCGCGGCGCTCGTGACCGAGTTCGCGCCGAGTGCGATCGAGTTGGCCACGTTGGCCTGTGCGTTCGTGCCGAAGGCGAGTGCGTCGGCGGCGGTTGCCTGCGCTGCCGAGCCGTACGCTTGCGCGCCGGTAGCGCTTGCCGTGGCCTGGTTGCCCAGCGCGATCGTGTTGTCCGCGGTGGCCTGGTTCGAGCTGCCGAGTGCAAGTGCGCTCGCGCCGTTGGCCGTGTTCGCGTTGCCGAGCGCCACTGCGCCGTTGCCGGTCGCCGTGTCGTTCGCGCCCATTGCCACCGCGCCGGTACCCGTTGCGATGCTCGGGTCGCCGATCGCGACCGCGCCGTCGCCGGTTGCCGTGTTGCCGGAGCCGATCGACACGGCCTTGCCGCCCGTTGCCGATGCGTTCTGGCCGATGGCGACCGCGCCCGCCGTCTGCGCGTTCGAGCCGTCGCCGACCGCGACGCTGCTGGCGCCTGCCGCGCTGGCGTTCACGCCGGCTGCCAGGGCGTTGGTGCCCGTTGCGCCCGTGTTGTCGTAGTTGGCTTGCTGCACGCCGTTGTCGTTGACGCTGTAGTAGTGCGTCTTCGCGGCGTTGATCGCGGTCGAGGTCGAGGTCGACAGCGACGTCACCGAGCTGTTCGTGCTGCTCAGACCGGTGGACAGCGAGCCGATGCCCGTCGACGTCGACGTGGACAGCGACAGGATCGTGCTGTTCGTGCTGCTCAGGCCGGTGGACAGCGAGTTGATGCCGGTCGAGGTCGACGTGGACAGCGACGTGATCGAGCTGTTGGCCGACGAGAGGCCGGTCGAGGTCGAGGTCGACAGCGAGGCGATCGAGCTGTTGGCCGACGACAGACCCGTCGAGGTCGAAGTCGACAGCGAGGTCACCGAACTGTTCGTCGAGCTCAGGCCCGTGGACAGCGAACCGATCGAGCTGGTGGCCGACGAGAGGCCGGTCGACGTGGAAGTCGACAGCGAAGTGATCGAGCTGTTGGCCGACGACAGACCCGTCGAGGTTGAAGTCGACAGCGAGGTTACCGAACTGTTCGTCGAGCTGAGGCCGGTGGACAGCGAACCGATCGAGCTGGTGGCCGACGAGAGGCCGGTCGAGGTTGAAGTCGACAGCGACGTGATCGAGCTGTTGGCCGACGACAGACCCGTCGAGGTCGAAGTCGACAGCGACGTCACTGAACTATTCGTCGAGCTGAGACCCGTGGACAGCGAACCGATCGAGCTGGTGGCCGACGACAGGCCGGTCGAGGTCGAGGTCGACAGCGACGCAACCGAACTATCCGTCGAGCTGAGACCAGTGGACAGCGAACCGATCGAGCTGTTTGCCGACGACAGGCCCGTCGAAGTCGAGGTCGACAGCGACGTCACCGAGCTATTCGTCGAGCTGAGGCCGGTGGACAGCGAACCGATCGAGCTGTTTGCCGACGACAGGCCCGTCGAAGTCGAGGTCGAGAGCGAGGTCACCGAGCTATTCGTCGAGCTGAGGCCAGTGGACAGCGAACCGATCGAGCTGGTGGCCGACGAGAGGCCGGTCGAAGTCGAGGTCGAGAGCGACGTCACCGAGCTATTTGTCGAGCTCAGGCCGGTGGACAGCGAACCGATCGAGCTGTTGGCCGACGACAGGCCCGTCGAAGTCGAGGTCGAGAGCGAGGTCACCGAACTATTCGTCGAGCTGAGGCCAGTGGACAGCGAACCGATCGAGCTGTTGGCCGACGACAGACCCGTCGAAGTCGAGGTCGACAGCGACGTGATGGAGCTATTCGCCGAAGACAGGCCGGTCGAGGTCGACGTGGACAGCGACGTGATCGAGCTATTTGCTGACGAGAGACCGGTCGAGGTCGATGTCGAGAGCGAGGTGATCGAGCTGTTGGCCGAAGACAGACCCGTCGAGGTCGACGTGGACAGCGAGGTGACCGAGCTATTGGTCGACGAGAGGCCGGTCGAGAGCGAGCCGATCGAGCTATTGGCCGACGACAGGCCGGTCGAGGTCGAGGTCGACAGCGACGTGATCGAGCTGTTGGCCGATGACAGGCCGGTCGAGGTCGAGGTGGACAACGACGTGATCGAGCTGTTTGCCGACGACAGGCCGGTCGAGGTCGAGGTGGACAACGACGTGATCGAGCTGTTTGCCGACGACAGGCCGGTCGAGGTCGAGGTCGACAGCGACGTGATCGAGCTGTTGGCCGACGACAGGCCGGTCGAGGTCGAAGTCGAGAGCGACGTGATCGAGCTGTTAGCCGACGACAGACCCGTCGAGGTCGAAGTCGACAGCGAAGTGATCGAGCTGTTTGCCGATGACAGGCCCGTCGAGGTCGAGGTCGACAGCGACGCAACCGAACTATCCGTCGAACTGAGGCCAGTGGACAGCGAACCGATCGAGCTGTTGGCCGACGAGAGACCGGTCGAGGTCGAGGTCGACAGCGACGCAACCGAACTATTCGTCGAGCTGAGGCCAGTGGACAGCGAGCCGATGGAGCTGTTAGCCGACGACAGACCCGTCGATGTAGAGGTGGACAGCGAAGTGATCGAGCTGTTAGCCGACGAGAGGCCGGTCGACGTGGAAGTCGACAGCGAGGTGACCGAGCTATTGGTCGACGAGAGGCCGGTCGAGAGCGAGCCGATCGAGCTGTTTGCCGACGACAGGCCGGTCGACGTGGAGGTCGACAGCGAGGTGATCGAGCTGTTGGCCGACGAGAGGCCGGTCGAGGTCGAAGTCGACAGCGAGGTGATCGAGCTATTAGCCGACGAGAGGCCGGTCGACGTCGAGGTCGAAAGCGAGGTGATCGAGCTGTTCGCAGACGAGAGGCCGGTCGAGGTCGAAGTCGACAGCGAGGTGATCGAGCTGTTGGCCGACGACAGACCCGTCGAGGTCGACGTGGACAGCGAGGTGATCGAGCTGTTAGCCGAGGACAGCCCCGTCGACGTGGAAGTCGACAGCGAGGTGACCGAGCTATTGGTCGACGACAGGCCGGTCGAGAGCGAGCCGATCGAGCTATTGGCCGACGAGAGGCCCGTCGAGGTCGACGTCGAGAGCGATGTGATCGAGCTGTTAGCCGAGGACAGCCCCGTCGACGTGGAAGTCGACAGCGAGGTGACCGAGCTATTGGTCGACGAAAGGCCGGTCGAGAGCGAGCCGATCGAGCTGTTGGCCGACGAGAGGCCGGTCGAGGTCGAGGTCGAGAGCGACGTGATCGAGCTGTTAGCCGAGGACAGCCCCGTCGACGTGGAAGTCGACAGCGAGGTGACCGAGCTATTGGTCGACGACAGGCCGGTCGAGAGCGAGCCGATCGAGCTGTTGGCCGACGAGAGGCCGGTCGAGGTCGAAGTCGAGAGCGACGTGATCGAGCTGTTGGCCGACGAGAGGCCCGTCGACGTGGAGGTCGACAACGACGTGATCGAGCTGTTGGCCGACGACAGGCCGGTCGAGGTCGACGTCGAGAGTGAGGTGATCGAGCTGTTAGCCGAGGACAGGCCGGTCGAGGTCGAAGTCGACAGCGACGTGATCGAGCTGTTCGCCGAGGACAAGCCGGTCGAGGTCGAGGTGGACAGCGACGTGATAGAGCTATTGGCCGATGACAGACCCGTCGAGGTCGAAGTCGACAGCGAGGTAACGGAACTATTCGTCGAGCTGAGGCCCGTGGACAGTGAACCGATCGAACTGTTGGCCGACGAGAGGCCGGTCGAAGTCGAGGTCGAAAGCGACGTGATCGAGCTGTTCGCCGAGGACAAGCCGGTCGAGGTCGAAGTCGACAGCGAGGTGATCGAGCTGTTAGCCGATGAGAGGCCGGTCGAGGTCGAAGTCGACAGCGAGGTGATCGAGCTGTTAGCCGACGAGAGGCCGGTCGAGGTCGAAGTCGACAGCGAGGTGATCGAGCTGTTAGCCGACGAGAGGCCGGTCGAGGTCGAAGTCGACAGCGACGTGATCGAGCTGTTCGCCGAGGACAAGCCGGTCGAGGTCGAGGTGGACAGCGACGTGATAGAGCTGTTGGCCGACGACAGACCCGTCGAGGTCGAAGTCGACAGCGAGGTAACGGAACTATTCGTCGAGCTGAGGCCCGTGGACAGTGAACCGATCGAGCTATTGGCCGACGACAGACCGGTCGAAGTCGAGGTCGACAGCGATGTCACCGAGCTATTCGTCGAGCTGAGGCCCGTGGACAGTGAGCCGATCGAACTGTTGGCCGACGACAGGCCGGTCGAGGTCGACGTGGACAGCGACGTGATCGAGCTATTGGCCGACGACAGGCCAGTCGACAGCGACGAGATTGCGCTGCTGGACGACGACACCGTCGTCGACAGCGAATTCACGGCCGCATTGGTTGCAAAGAGCTGCGAGCCGTTGATTGCGTCGGTACTGGCCTGGGTGATCTCGCCGGCCGCAACGTTAGTGACCTGGCGCTGGTTGGTCGAGCTGCCAACACTGACCACGCTCGTCGGATTGCCGCCCGCGAACGTGCTGGTTACGCCGCCGACGGTACCGGTAGGCGTCGGGTTGGCCGGGGCGGTGGTGGAGCCGCTGCCCAGCGCGACGCTGCCGACGTTGCTCGCGACGGCATTCGGGCCGATCGCGACCGCGTTGCTTGCGCTCGCGCTCGCAGCATTGCCGACAGCGACGCCGCTTGCGCCGGCTGCGTTGGCAGCATTGCCGACGGCGACACTGCTGGCGCCCGCGGCCGTGGCGGCTACACCGGCGGCGAGCGAGTTGATGCCCGTTGCGCCCTTGTTGTCGTAGTTGGCTTGCTGCACACCGCCGTCGTTGACGCTGTAGTAGTGCGTCTTCGCGGCTTCGATCGCAGTCGAGGTCGAGGTGGACAGCGAGGTAATCGAGCTGGTGGCCGACGACAGACCGGTCGACGTGGACGTGGACAGCGAGTTGATACCGGTCGACGTGGACGTGGACAGTGAAGTAATCGAGCTATTGGCTGACGACAGACCCGTCGAAGTGGAAGTCGACAGCGAGGTCACCGAGCTATTGGTCGACGAGAGACCGGTCGAGAGCGAGCCGATCGAGCTGTTAGCCGACGACAGGCCGGTCGAGGTCGAAGTCGACAGCGAAGTGACCGAGCTGTTGGTCGACGAGAGACCGGTCGAGAGCGAGCCGATCGAGCTGTTCGCCGACGACAGGCCGGTCGAGGTCGAAGTCGACAGCGAAGTGACCGAGCTGTTGGTCGACGAGAGACCGGTCGAGAGCGAGCCGATCGAGCTGGTGGCCGACGACAGACCCGTCGAAGTGGAAGTCGACAGCGAAGTGACCGAGCTGTTGGTCGACGAGAGACCGGTCGAGAGCGAGCCGATCGAGCTGGTAGCCGACGACAGGCCAGTCGAGGTCGAAGTCGACAGCGAAGTGACCGAGCTATTGGTCGACGAGAGACCGGTCGAGAGCGAGCCGATCGAGCTGGTAGCCGACGACAGGCCAGTCGAGGTCGAAGTCGACAGCGAAGTGACCGAGCTATTGGTCGACGAGAGACCGGTCGAGAGCGAGCCGATCGAGCTGGTAGCCGACGACAGGCCAGTCGAGGTCGAAGTCGACAGCGAAGTGACCGAGCTATTGGTCGACGAGAGACCGGTCGAGAGCGAGCCGATCGAGCTGTTGGCCGACGACAGACCCGTCGAGGTCGACGTGGACAGCGACTTGATCGAGCTGTTAGCCGACGAGAGGCCGGTCGACGTGGAAGTCGACAGCGAAGTGACTGAGCTATTGGTCGACGAGAGGCCGGTGGACAGCGAGCCGATCGAGCTGTTGGCCGACGAGAGACCCGTCGACGTCGAGGTCGAGAGCGAAGTGATCGAGCTGTTAGCCGACGACAAACCGGTCGATGCCGACGTCGACAGGCTCGTGATGCTCGACGTCGTCGTGCTTGCAACTGCGTAGAGCTGGCTGCCGTTGATGGCGTCGGTGCTGGTCCCGCTGACGAGGCCTGCCGCGACGTTCTGGATGCGGCGCTCCGCGTTCGGCTGGCCGACGCTGACAATGCCGCCCGTCGGCGTCCCGGCCTGGTAGTTGCCGAACGTCTGGCCGCCGATCGTGGTGCTGTTGACGGCGGTATTGCCGCCGGTCGTCGCCGACGCGGCGCTACTCGTCACCGAGCTGCTGCCGAGGGCGACCGAATTCGCGACGTTCGCGGTCGAACCCACGCCGATGGCGATGGCGTTCGAGACCGTTGCATTCGCATTTTGGGCGAACGCGATCGAACCCGAACCCGACGCAGTCGAGTTCGAGCCGAAGGCCGTCGCATAGTTGTTCGAGGCCACGGCGGCGGAGCCGACGGCGACCGAGCCGGACGTGCCGCTGGCCGTCGAGCCGTTGCCGAGCGCAATGGCGTCTGCGCCCGTCGCACGCGTGTTGGCGGCGAAGCTGCCGACGGTGCCGAGTGCAATTGCGCCGACGCCCGTCGCGGTTGCCGAATTGCCGATTGCGACGGCGCCGTTCGTGCCCGTCGCGTTCGCGGAGCTGCCGATTGCCACCGCGCTGTTGCTTGCGGTGCTGCTGTTGCCCAGCGCGACGGAGCCTGTGCCACTCGCCGAATTGCCGTTGCCGAGCGCAAGCGCACCGGAACCGTTCGACGTGTTGTTCGCGCCGATTGCCAGCGCCCCCGTGCCGGTTGCGCTGTTCGGATCGCCGATCGCAACGGCGCCGTCGCCGCTTGCGACCTGGCCTCGACCGATTGCGACCGCACCGCCGCCTGCCGTGGTGCCGTTCGCGGTGGTGCCGGACGAGCCGATCGCCACGTTCTGGCCCGTCGCGCCGGAGGTGACACCGTCGCCTTGCGCGATGCCGTATGCGCCATTGACGGCCGCGCCGCGGCCGACTGCGATCCCCGACGTGGCGCTCGACGCCACCGACGACTGCCCGCCGATTGCAATACCGTCCGAAGCGGCCGACTGCGCTCCCTTGGTTGCATTGCTGCCGATCGCAACCGCGCCGGCACCCGAAGCGATGGTCGAGTTTGCGTAAGAGAGCGGGGTCGTGCCATTGCCGGCTGCGCCGCCGATGGCGACCGAATTCAGCGCATTGGCTGTTGCGCCGAAGCCGAGCGCGGTGGCACCCGCGCCGCTGGCCGTCGACTCGAGGCCGGCGGACGTGCCCCACAGCCCGGCCGACGACAGAAAGCCCGTTGCCGTGCCGCCGGTACCGGTGACCTGTGCGAACGCACCGTACGCCGTCGCTGCCAGGTTGTTGTTGCCGGTGGAGTTACAGCCAGCGACCGTGGAATAAGTGCCGGATCCGTCGACCGGATACGCATTGGTGTTGCCGGTCGTCGTGCGGCCGACTGTAGCGTTGCCACTGCCCGACGTACATGACGACACCGTGAACTGGGTGCCGTTGGTCGTTCCTGGGACGAACGTATTGGCGTTCGCGAACGAAGGCAGTGCGGCCAGCGCGACGAGCACGGCGGCGGCAACAGCCGACTTGTTCGGCTTGCCCCGTGCCGAGTCGTGTTCCGATGCGGCGACCCACGCGCCAAGGGCTTCGTTCCAGATCGAGCGGTATGTGCGGTTCATGTCCTGCTACCTCCAAATATGCACGCCACACACCGGTCTCTTTTGTTAGAGGAATGCTCCGTGCGCTCGCGCGAATCTCAAAATTGATGGGCGGAGTTTATTGGAGGTGGATTTTTCAGATTGATAAAAAGTGATAAATAGAGTGTTTGGAAAGTTAAAGGATGGTTAATAGATCGGTTTTTGATGCATTGAGTCAGAATGTATTTGTAAGATGTAAGAATGTTTAGCGCAGGGTTTTAAAATTCCGGGCGCATCTCTGTTTGTCTTATAAAAATCAATAACTTACGGTGGTTTTGTGCGTTGGGTTACACAGTGAGGATGATCAATTGTAAGACAAATGAAATAGCAAACGTTTGCGGGATGGACGATACTTTCATTCATGTAATGTTTTCGAGGGTGCCTGTTGATAATATTATTGCTATCTTGTTAATCTGTTAATTTGGGATTTATGATTAGATTTAATATTGATTTGTCGGATTATCTTTAAATCAAATTAATTTCAAATGGAGAGCGTCTGGTTGTGCTGATTTGCGCATCTGGTCCGCTGCGATGGCCCGCGAGACGGGCGTTTCGGGCCGGTCGGCCCGTCGAATTTGTAAAAAAGTGCTACAGGGCGGTGAACCGGATTGTCACCATTCACCTTTCGAACTTGTCCTATTGACTATTTCGGTGATTGTGACAATCAGATGGGATTCGGCGACGGGGCGAATCCGTCTGGCAAGCGTGACCTGCGTCGAAGGTGCGCGCGGCGGCGACAGGTTGTTAAAGAGGCTGTCCGGCAGCGGTGGCGACGCCCCCGGATTGTTAAATCCCGGGTGTGACAATTTGTCCGCGCGTGCCGAAGCACCGAAGAAAAAGGGCGGGAGTGAATGTGTCAGGCGCGCCACGTCCGGCAGGGTCGATGCAGGTCTGCGAGGTTCCACGCCGCATACGATGGGGCGGCCTCGAGTGGGTGGTGGGCAGTAGCCTCAGTGAGGCGGCTCGCCATGGAAGTGCAACGACCGCGTAGCGAAGTTCGAATGCGCAACCCGGGCAACCGGACGGCTGCCCGGTGCGGCAACCCTACTTCTTGAGAAACCGCAGCGCAAACCGCGCCATGCGCGGCACGAACGTCGGGCGCAGCAGGCGCTTGTCGTAGCCGGCCATCCGCCGGTCGTTCTCCTCGAGACACAGTTCGATCAGCTCGCGCGGATTCAGTGCATCGCCGATATCGGCGGTGCCGGTTGCCGGGAAGTTCGCGTCACGTGCGACGCCGTCGGAATCGATGCCGCGCGCGATGCCGATGCGCTCCCGGATCAAATGCACCCACACGGCCGCGACCCGCGCGAAGAACCACGGCCGGCGCCACCACGGGAGCGAGCGCCAGTACCACGCGTACCAGTTCACGAAGAACAGGATGTGGCGGCCTTCTTCCTGGATCACTGGCTCGAAGGTGTCGACGAGCTCGGGCGGGAAATAGCCGGAGCGCTGGGCGGAACGGAACAGGCCGAACGCGAAGAAGCTGTCGATGCATTCGCTGAAACCCGTGACGATCCACCACCACTCGGGATCTTTCGGCGCGGGGTAGGCCGGCTCGGGCGCGAGCCGGATGCCGTATGCCTCGACGAGCTTCGACAGCACGACCTTGTGCCGCGCTTCCTCGCCGCCGTCCATCTCGAGTGCGCGGCGCAGCAGCGGATTGCCGATCGTCGCCGCATAGGTGGCCACGCGGATCGATGCGCGGCCTTCGGTCTGCACCGCGATGTCCCAGATCGGCAGCGACGTGAGCCGCTTGAGCTCGGCGGGTGTGAGGGCCGGCCAGTCGATCACGGCCGGCTTGTACGGATTGTGTGTGTCGAGCAGCATGCGGCAGAACATCTGCAGGTGCGCGTCGGAACCGATCCGGACCGGACCTTGCCTCTCGAAGGTCCAGTTGCGCATTGCATGATCTGCGGCTGCGTGCTCTTCCTGCAGCGTGTCACTCATGGCTGTTGTTATGCGATTACGGGCCGAAAGATTCTTGCATAGCTTCCGTAAACGCGTATTTTCGAGCGGACATCGGCACGCCGGTGTCGTTTGTCGCTAAGGCAGCGCGGATCGGCATCCAAGGCGAGCGAGAGGGCTCCCATGCGGTAGTGGTTGTTGTGCCCGACCTCTCGGTGAACGCAGCCCGCATCAATTCCGGACGCCAACCGCTGTCGAGCATGAACAAGGGCGGTTGCAGGCATCTGCGCCGCGTCGATACGCGGCCAACCACGGGGATCCATTCGCTCTCGCCGAAGCCAGGCCGGCGTGAGCCGGCTCAGCGAGCGTCATGGCGCCCTTCGTCCATCTTCGCGACAGCCTCTTTCAGCAGCCCGCGCAACCAGGTGAGCCCGGGGTCCGAGGTCCGGTGCTTGTGCCATTGCATCGCCTGCTCCATCGTCGGGACCGGCACCGGTACCTCGCGCAGCACGATAGGCAGGCTGCGCGCGGCTTCTTCGGCGAGCCGCCGGTGCATGGTGGCGATCCGGTTCGTGCCGGCCAGCAGGTGCGCCGGCGACACGAAGCTGTACGTGCTCGCCTCGACCCGCCTCACAACGCCGAGCCGCTGCATGAACCAGTCTTCGATCGCCGCCTGTGCGTCGCCGACCTGCACGACGACGTGCCCGGCCGCCATGTAGCGCTCGTTCGTCATCTCGCCTTTCGCGAGGGGGCTGTCGCTCCACATCACACAGCAGTAGGTTTCCTCGAGCAATACCTCGGCCGGATGCTCGGTCGAGCAATACTCCTTGGGGATGATCAGAAGATCCGCTTCACCGCGTTCCAGCAAGCGGTGGGGATACGCGATTTGCGGGCGCAGCTCGAAGCGGATGCCGGGTGCTGCCTTGTAAGCGAGTGCGAACAGGTGCGGCATGAGCGTCGTCATCGTGTAGTCCGAAACGAACAGGCGGAACAGCCGGTTCGCGTGCGCCGGCACGAATTCGGGTTGAGCCGACACCGTCGCGTCGACGCGCACAAGGATGTCGCGCACGGCGTCTTTGAGCGCATCGGCGCGCGGCGTCGGCTCCATCTTGCGACCGACCTGCACGAGTAGTTCATCGTTGAAGTATTCGCGCAACCGCGAAAGCGCGTTGCTCATCGCCGACTGGCTCAGGTGGATCTTCTCGGCCGCCCGGCTGATGTTCTGTTCGCTCAGGAGCGCGTCGAGCGCCACGAGCAAGTTGAGGTCGAGCTTGTTGAACCGCATGCGCGCTGTCTCCGTTCTCCTCTTCGCTACCGCGTGACCGTGCCGTATGCGATATCAGGGTTTCACCTGAAAGTATTGATGCCGTCGATAGCGGCAATGGATCGAATCCATTTTTAGCATACATCAGCCTGTCCTAACCTAGCCACATCTCGACGCGACAGCAGCCCACGCATCGTATCGGGAGACCAGCGTCAGGTCATTTTCGGATCGAACGTACCGCTGTACCTCGGCCGTCTGCACCGCGCTTTCCACTATTAAAAGAGATGCCAGGCGGCGCAAACGCGCCTCCCGGAAGAGGAGACAGCATGTCCACGAAACTGATCGCAGCCGTTGTCGGTTGCGCTGTGTTGGCGACGGGTTCGATGAAAGACGCACAGGCATTCGAAGGCGGCGTTTCACCGTATCCGGCCGGCGCGGTGGGGACGAACATCGCCAACCTGCCGCCGATCCCCGGCCTGTTCGCACTGGAGCAGTTCAACTACAGCTTTGCGAACGGCCTCTATGGCAACGACGGCAAGAAACTGCCGATTCCGTTCCATACGTCGGTGTTTTCGGAAACCACGCGTCTGCTGGCGGCGTATCCGTTCCATCTGCTCGGCGCAAACGTCTATACGCAACTGGTCATTCCCGTTGTGTCATTGCACAGCACCGTGTTCGGGCAGTCGAGTACGCAGAACGGCCTCTCCAACATCACGCTGACGCCCGTGTTGCTGCAGTGGAATCTCGCGCCGAACCTGGCGATTGCGTCGGGCATCGACGTTGCATTCGAGACGGGGTCCTATAGCCCGGTCAAGTCGAGTGTCGCGGTGGGCTACACCTCGGTGCAGCCGGTGATCTCGATTCGCTACAACGTTCCCAACGGAATCGACGTCGCGCTCGCAAATCGCTTCCTGCTCAATCTGAAGAACGGCACGACGGACTACAGCTCGGGTGACGGTTACGTCGCCGAGTTCAACGCCGGCTGGAACTTCGGCCCGTGGAAACTCGGCGTGGTCGGCGCGTACCTGAACCAGTTCAGCGACGACAAGGCCGGCGGCGTGAGCGTGGGCAATCGCATGCGGACCTTCGGTATCGGCCCGTCGATCGTGTACGACGCGAGAAGCTGGAACGTCAACCTCAATTATCAGCAAGGCGTCTATGCCGCGAACACGGCCAAGAGCAGCAGCGTGTGGCTGAACATCGCCATCCCGTTGTGGGCCGGCTTCGGGCACAAGGGCTGAGCATCGTGTCGCGCGCCGGACTGCGCGCGAGAACCGGTCATCGGCGCCGTCATCGAGCAACACGCAATTTCAATCAAGGCAATCAGCATGTTCCGATACTTTCCTACCAACTACGTCTGGAATCTGTCCGTCAATCTCGCCATCGAAATGGGCGCGCGCATCGGTGAAATCGAGGACATGTGCGGGCCGCTCCAGGAAGCGGCCAGGCAACCGGACGCCGACGGCACGCGTGCGTTTCGCGAAGCGTGGGTCGAGAAGGCCGATCGCCTTTGCGATCTCGCGCAGGACGACGAGGCCCGGGGACGGCGGTTGTCGGCGGGCGAGAAGTACAAGCGTGCCGCGATCTATCTCATCACGGCCGAGCGTATGCTCGCGCACGATGCCCCGGGGCGTATCGAGCTTTACCAACGCTCGCTCGATACGTTCGACGACGGCATCGCACGCTCTGGCGACAACTGCGAGCGCGTCGCCATTCCGTACGGCGACACGCATCTATCCGGACTCCTTGTGAAAGCGAAGAACGCCGACGCGCGCAGTCCGCTGCTCGTGCAGGTCAACGGGCTGGATTCGACCAAGGAAATGAAGTACTTCGTGGGCTTGCCGGCCTGGCTGGCCGCGCGCGGCGTGTCGTCGTTGATTGTCGACCAGCCCGGTACCGGCGAAGCGTTGCGGCTGCACGGCCTGAATGCGGTATACAACTCGGAAGTCTGGGCGAGCAGGATCGTCGACTGGCTCGAAGGCCGGGACGACGTCGATCCGAAGCGGATCGGCATGGAGGGCGTGTCGCTCGGCGGCTACTACTGCCCACGCGCAGTCGCGTTCGAGCCGCGTTTCGCCTGCGGTGTGGTGTGGGGCGCCAACCACGACTGGCGCGACGTCCAGAAAAAACGCCTGCAGCGCGAAGGCAACTTCCCGGTGCCGCACTACTGGAAGCACGTCTGCTGGGTCTGGGGCGCGAAGGATATCGACGACTTCACGCGCATCGCCGAAAACGTGCATCTCGACGGTGTGCTCGATCGTATCAAGGTGCCGTTCCTCGTCACGCATGGTTCGCAGGATTCGCAGATCCCGGTCGCCTGGGCTCACCGCACTTACGAGCAACTCGTGAACAGCCCCAAGCGCGAGCTCAAGATCTTCACCGAGCGCGAAGGCGGCGTCCAGCATTCGAGCTTCGACAAC
The DNA here is from genome assembly GCF_002223045.2 of Burkholderia sp. HI4860. NCBI lineage: Bacteria > Pseudomonadati > Pseudomonadota > Betaproteobacteria > Burkholderiales > Burkholderiaceae > Burkholderia > Burkholderia sp. HI4860. The sequence continues at coordinate 1,398,614 of NZ_NKFO02000001.1, forward strand.
TCGATCAACGCGGGGCACTTCATCGCCGACTGGATCGCCGAAACGCTCGGCGGACGCACCTCGCTCTGACTCATTCACCCATCTCAAGCACGCACATCTCATGAATATCATCGGACCCGATACGCTGGTCTTCGGCGTGGACGACGTCGCCGCCTGCAGCCAATATCTGCTTGACTACGGGCTGTTGCCGGTGCGCAGCGACGACGCCGGTGGCCGTTTCGAGGCACTCGACGGAACAGGCATCGACATCGCGCGCCGCGACAATCCGGCGTTGTCGCCTGCGCTCGGCACGGCAAGCATGCTGCGCAAGACGATTTACGGCGTCGCCGATGCCGCGACGATCGACGCGATCGCGGCGGAGCTGCGCCGCGACCGCGAAGTGAGCACGCTCGCCGACGGATCGATCGAATCGCTCGACGACATGGGCTTCGCGATCGGCTTCCAGGTGACCAGGCGCCGTTCGCTTGCCTTGGCCGCCGAGCCCGTGAATGCGCCGGGCGCGCCTGCGCAGCGCGCGCCGAACATCGTGGCCGTGAGCGACGATGCGGTGCTGACTCCGCGCACGCTCTCGCACGTCGTCTACTTCGTGCCGGATGCGGCGAAGGCCGAAGCGTTCTATGTGGAGCGTCTCGGCTTTCGCTGCACCGACCGATTCACGGGCGTCGGGCCGTTTCTGCAGCCGGCCGGCACGCTCGACCATCACACGTTGTTCATGATTCAGACGCCGCCTTTCATGAAGGGTTGCGAGCATTTCACGTTCCATATGGGCGGACCGACCGAAGTGCTGCAGGCGGGCACGCGTTTCGTCGCGAAGGGCTACCAGTCGTTCTGGGGGCCGGGGCGTCATCGGTTCGGCTCGAACTGGTTCTGGTATTTCAACAGCCCGCTCGGCTGTCACGTCGAGTACGACGCCGACATGGATCTGCATGACGATGCATGGAACGCGCGTGAGGCGCCCATGGGCGCCGACGCGTCGCAACTGTTCCTGTTCCAGCATCGCGACAAGTGGGCGCCGAGTGGTCCTCCGCCGGGGGCAGCGGCGGCGAAGTCGGATTGACGGCGAGCATCGCTTCGTCATGTCCGAGACATATCCCGATCGCATCCGTCTCGCAAGCGTCGACGATCTGCCCGATCCCGGCGCGCGCGGCTTCGATCCCGATGGGCAGGGGCACGACACGCTTTTTGTCGTGCGGTACGGCGCGCAGGTTCGTGCGTATCGCGATGCGTGCCCGCACTTTTTCGGCGAAACGCAGATGGCCTGGCGCAAGGACGCCTACCTGAACGGCGACGGCACCCGCATCGTCTGCCACGCGCACGGTGCGCAGTTCGACATCGCAAGCGGTGAGTGCGTACTCGGCCCGTGCCTCGGTCAGCGGCTGACACCCGTCGAGATCGACGTGACGCACGACGGCACCATCGTGCTGATCGCGACATGACACACCCACACCAGACATAACAAGGAGACACCCAGATGGCAGCCCCTCTTCAACACGTCCTCGTCATAGGCGGCGGTTTTTCCGGTATGGCGACGGCGATCCAGTGCGCGAAGCTCGGCCTCACTGTCGAGCTCGTCGAGATCGACCAGGGCTGGCGCTCGTACGGCGCCGGCATCAGCATTGGCGGGCCTACGTTGCGCGCGCTGCGCACGATCGGCGTGCTCGACGCCTTCTTCGAGCGCGGCCACGGCGGCGACGGCGTGAATCTGTATACGGCCGGCGGCCAGTCGATCGGCACGCTGCCGACTCCGCGAGTGGCCGGCGAGGACGTTCCTGGCGGCGGCGCAATCATGCGCCCGGTGCTGGCCGATATTCTCGCCAAGGCGACACGCGCCGCAGGCGTGCGCGTGAAGCTCGGCTGCACCTTCTCGCGGATCGAGCCGCGCGGCGAACAAATGGACGTGGCGTTCACGGACGGCACACATGGTACGTACGACCTCGTGGTCGGAGCGGACGGCCTCTACTCGAAAGTGCGCGCCGCTGCGTTTCCCGATGCGCCGAAGCCGCGCTATACGGGCCAGGGCGTGTGGCGCGCCGTGGTGCCGCGACCGGCGGAGATCGCTTGCGCGACGATGTGGCTGGGGCACCGGATCAAGGCGGGTGTCAATCCGGTTTCCCGGGAGGAAATGTACGTCTTCGTCACCGAGGACAGGCCGACCAACGACTACATCGATCCCGCCGAATGGCCGCGCATGCTGTCCGAGTTGCTGGCCATGTTCGACGTGCCGCTGATCCGGTCCATCCGCGCGCAGATCGGCGCCGAATCGCGCGTCAACTACCGCCCGCTGGAAAGCCTGCTGCTGCCGGCGCCCTGGTTCAGCTCACGGGTGGTGCTCGTCGGCGATGCGGTGCACGCGACCACGCCGCATATGGCAGCGGGCGCGGGCATCGGCATCGAGGATGCGATCGTGCTCGCAGAAGAGCTGGGGCGCGGTGTGACGGTGGAAGCTGCCTTGCAGGCATTCCAGGCGCGCCGCTGGGAGCGCTGCCGCATGGTGGTGGAAAACTCCGGGCGTCTTGGCGAGATCGAGATCGGCGGCGGCGACAAAGAGGAACACCGGCGCATCATGCACGAGACGCATATGAGTCTCGCGCGGCCTATCTGACGCAAGCGGAGGCACGATGGAGACGAACCTTTCCCCCACGACGCCGGCAAGTGCCGACCTGTCGATATCGACCGACACGACGCGGCTTGGCGCGTTCGGCACCGTTGCGTTGATGCTCGCGCATTGCGCCGGCATGGTCGATCTGGTGGCCTTGCCGGTTTGGGTCGGCACGTTGATCGGTGCGTATCGGCTCGATCCCCAGAAGGCGGGCCTGCTTGCCACGCTGTTTCTGGCGGGTGCCGTACTGAGCAGCGTCTTTTTCTCGCCGCGCTTGAATCGCCTGCCGGCGCGCGCGATGTCGACCGTCGGCTTCGGCATCGCGGCGGGTGCGTTCGTCGGCATCACGTCCGTGCCGGTTGATCGCTATCTGACGTTGGCGACTCTGCATGCCGTCGCGGGCGTCGCTGTCGGATGCGGCCTGAGCTTCACGCACGGCACGGTTGGACGAAGCCGCAATCCGCATCGCCTGTTCGCGATCTCCGGCCTCGCGCTCGGCATCTTCGCGATCGCGTTTCTCGGCACCGTGCCGGGACTGATAGCAACGCATGGCGGCCCGATGCTGTTTCACGTTTTTGCGAGCGTGATGGGCGTTGCCGCGATCGCATGCGCGCTCGCGTTTCCGTCGCTTAAAGCGCGCGGCAGCGCGGCAACCAGCGACGAGCCTCGCTTCGAGCGTGTCGTCTGGTTCGGCATGGCAGGCGTCGGCTGCATGGCGCTGACGCAGTCGATGCTGTTCAGTTTTGTCCAGCGTATCGGCCTCGATCGCGGATTCGGTTTGAGTGCCGTGATCGCGACGCTGATCGCGCTCGGCTTCGTCAACCTGTTTCCCGCTCCCGTCGCGGGACTGCTCGAAACGCGCGTGCCGGGCCGCAAGGTCGTGCAGGCGGGCCCCGTTGTGCAGGCCGCGCTGGCGCTGGTCATCACGCAAAGCGCGGCGTTCGTGCCGTACGCGGCGGCCACCTCGGTCTTTGCTGCCGTGATGATCTTCACCCACACCTTCGCGTTCGGCATGCTGGCGCGCATCGACCGCACCGGCCGCGCCGTTGCCGCGACGCCGGCGATGCTGATGACGGGCGCCGCCATTGGCCCGGTGCTCGGCGGCACGCTCGTCAAGCAGTCCGGCTACGGCAGCCTCGGGTTCGCGGCAGTGCTGATCGCCGCCGCTGCGGCAGTCTGCTTCTCGCGGCTCGATCGCCGTTCCCCATCCCAAGGAGTCTGAACATGAGACCCGTTCGACGGTTCGTCGATCTCTCCATCTATCTCGAGAACGACGTTCTCTCCGATCCGCCGCCGCTCGCGCCGAGGATCAGCTATCAGAAGCACGGCGACACGCTGCCCGAATTCATGGCGATGCTGCCGGGTACAAAACCCGAGGACTATCCCGACGGTGAAGCTGCCGCTGCGGAGTGGGTCACGTTGACGACCCACAGTGGCACGCATCTCGACGCGCCCTGGCATTTCCACTCGACGATGGATGCGAGCCTGGGTGAGGCCCGACCGTCCATCACGATCGATCAGGTGCCGCTGGAATGGTGCTTCCAGCCGGGCGTGAAGCTCGATTTCCGGCACTTTCCGGACGGCTACGTCGCGACAGCGGCCGATGTCGAAGCCGAACTCGCGCGCATCGGCCATGAACTGCAGCCGCTCGATATCGTCGTCGTGAACACGCGGGCCGGATCGCGCTACGGGCACGACGACTACGTCAATGCGGGCTGCGGCATGGGCTACGAAGCGACCATGTACCTGTTGGAGCGTGGCGTGCGCTTGACCGGCACCGATGCATGGAGCTGGGATGCCCCGTTCTCCTACACCGCGAAAAAGATCGCGGAAACGGGCGATACGTCGCTGATTTGGGAAGGGCACAAGGCGGGGCGCGATATCGGCTATTGCCATCTGGAGAAACTGCACAACCTCACGGCCTTGCCGCCGACCGGCTTCACGATCAGTTGCTTCCCGCACAAGATTCGCGGTGCGTCGGCAGGGTGGACGCGCGCCGTCGCGATTTTCGACGACACCGACGTGGAGGCAGCAGCATGAGCTTTCCAGCGATTCGTCGCGTGGTGACCAGTCACGATGCCGACGGTCGGGCAGTCGTCGCATCCGACGGTCCTCTGCCGACCGTGGTGGAAATCGCCGCGATTCCCGGCACCGTATTCCACGAAGTGTGGAGCACATCGTCGAGCCCCGCCATGGTCGACAATGGCGCCGATCCCACGATCGGCGCGCTCATGCTACCGCCGCCAAAACAGGGCACCCGTATGCGCTTCGTCGACATTCCACCCGACACGCCGGAATTTCTCGCGCACGGTGCGGTGAAAATGCACGATGCGTTCAGCCAGATCGGCGACGCAGCAGCGTCGACGGTGAAGGCCGGCTCGCCGCATCCGCTGATGCATCGCACCGAGTCGATCGACTATGGCGTGGTGATCGAAGGCGAAATGACCCTGATCCTCGACGATGCCGAGGTCGCACTGGCGCCGGGCAGCGTGGTGATTCAGCGGGGGACCAACCATGCTTGGGCGAATCGCTCGGGCCGTCCATGCCGAATGCTGTTCGTTCTGATCGACGGTGCCTACGATCCGGCGATTGCCGCCGTGCTCGACACGCCCGCATACGGAGGCGCACGATGAAATTCGCCACCTTGCCCGACGGTGGCGCCGATGGGCGCTTGCTGCTCGTGTCGCGCGACCTGCGCCATGCCGTCGAAGCTGCACCGATCGCAACGACACTGGCTGAGGTGCTCGATCGTTGGGACGTGCTCGCGCCCGGCTTGCAGGCGCGTTACGACGCGTTGAACGCCGGCAGCGTGCCCGAGGCGCGCCCGTTCCATCCGGCCACATGCGCTGCGCCCCTGCCGCGCAGTCCACAGTGGTGCGACGGCTCGGCGTTTCTGAATCACGGCCGCCTGATGGAGCAGGCGTTCAATACTCCGCCGATTCCCGAGTTCGATACGGTGCCCGTCATGTACCAGGGCGCCAGCGACGACTTCCTCGGTCCGGCCAGCGACGTGCCCTTGCCTGACGAGGCCGACTGCATCGACTTCGAAGGCGAATTCGGTGTGGTGGTGGGGCACGTGCCGATGGGCGTATCGGCCGCCGGTGCGCTGCGCTGCATCCGGCTGATCGTACAGCTCAACGACTGGAGCCTGCGGGCGTTCGGCCCGCGCGAAATGAAGACGGGCTTTGGTTTCCTGCAGGCCAAGCCCTCTACGAGCTTTGCACCGGTTGCCGTCACACCCGACGAACTCGGCGAGCACTGGCGCGACGGCCGCGTGCATCTGAGCCTGCACGTCGAATGGAACGACCGGTGGTTCGGTCATCCGCATGGACGCGAGATGAACTTCGGCTTCGGTGAACTCGTCGCGCATGCGGCCCGTACGCGCCGCCTGTCGGCGGGGACGATCGTCGGGTCCGGCACGGTGTCGAATGCCGATCGCAACGCGGGCTCGGCGTGCGTCGCCGAGCGCCGCGTGATCGAAATGATCGACGAAGGGGCCGCGCGCACGCGGTTCATGCGCTTTGGCGACCGGGTCAGGATGACGGCGCGCGATGACGCCGGCAACGCACCGTTCGGCACGATCGATCAACGGGTTGTGCGCGCGCCGCGCGCCGACGACGAGGAGGCTCGGCCATGAGAGTGCTGGTGACCGGGGCGGGCGGATTTGTCGGAACGGCGTTGGTCGAACGGCTGCTGCGCGACGGTATCGCGGAGCCCGGCGATGTGTCGGAACTGTTGTTGGTCGACCGGCAAGCGGAGTGGCCGTACGACGATGCGCGAATCACGGCACGGGTCGGCGATTTCAGCAGCCCGGAGATTCTCGAGCCGCAGTTGTCGAAACCTGTCGACGTCGTCTTTCATCTGGCGAGCATGCCCGGCTCGCAGGCGGAAGCCGAACCGGCCGAGGGTGACCGGGTGAATCTGTCGGGGATGCTGGCGCTGTTCGAGCGCCTGGCGAAGCAAGCGACGGAGCAGGGGCGTGCGGCGCGCGTCGTCTATGCCAGCAGCGTTGCCGTGTTGGGCGAGTCGTTACCCCCGTCCGTGGACGAGCACACCCTGCCGCGCCCGACGATGAGCTACGGCGTGCACAAGCTGGTTGGCGAGCTGATCCTTGCCGACTGGACGCGACGCGGCAAGCTGGATGGCCGTGCGTTGCGTCTGCCGGGCATCGTGGCTCGTCCGGCGCTTGCTGCGGGACATGGGTCCGCGTTCATGAGCCAGATCTTCCGCGCGGCGCAGAGCGGCCAGTCATATACATGTCCCGTTTCGCCCTCGGCCACCGTGTGGTGGATGTCCCGCAGATGCTGCGTCGACAACCTGCTGCACGCCGGACGCATGTCCGCAGAGGGGTTGCACGTCGGCCGAGTCTGGACGCCCCCAGTGCTGCATCTGTCGGTTCAAGAGATCGTCGATGCGTTGGTCCGGCGATTCGGCTCGTTCGACATCGACTACGCGCCGGTGGAGCGGATCGAGCGGCTATTCGGACGACAACCGCTGCTGACTGACCGCCGTGCCGTCGAGGCGGGATTTCGGCACGACGGCACGATCGACGCGCTCGTCACCCATGCGCTCGAGCGCACGTGAATTCCGGCACGAATCTCGTGATCGTGATCCGTTCAGTTTCAGCCGTCGCAGCCTCCGGCGCGGACACCTGGCCGCCGGACAGCGTGCGCGGCCTGAAAGGGGCGGCGGAATTTGTTCGTGTGAAAAAATGAAGCGGGCAATCATGGCGGAATGATCTGCAAGCCATTGATTTCATTCATGGTATGCCGCTCGTCTTCATCGACGAACGATAGCCGGCCAGGCGTGCGTCACGCGTTCGTGTCGACCCAGAGGCGGCCCCAGCGGGACGCGTAGGCCAGCGCGTGCTCTTCCTCGAAGAAGAAATCGATCGCGTCGAACGACACGGCGCGCGGCGACGGGCCGCCGCTCGCTTTCTCGATCGTCAGGTTGGCGGCGAACAGCCCGTTCGGCAACCGGGCGGCAGCGGGGGCGACTTCGTAGCCCTTGTAGCGGATCGTACGGTTCATGGCGTGCGCGGAGAAAGTTCGGAGGTTCAGCGTACGAAAACCCGCCCGCGGCGTGAACCAATCTTTCGGCCAATGCAAATCACGCAGCGGGCCGAATTCTTATCGGTGCGGGGAAAGGGCGGCAGGGAGCGGCGTCGACGGACACGGCGCGTGGCCGCGCGTCCGAATGCACGCCGCCCGCGCCGGCGAATGGAATCGTCCGGGCGCGGGCGGCGGAAGGCGGGAAAATTACTGGTTGGCGATCTTCAGCACGGGTGCGAGCGCATCGACCGATGCCGCATGCGAGGCCGCGCGATGCGAGGCGAACGCGAGCGCGAACTCGGCCGCCTGCGTGCCGACCGTCTCGAGCTGCGCGACGACCTTCGGATCCGAGCAGCTTTCGGCGCTGTCGAAGCGCGTTTCGAGCGTGTTCACGGTGGCGCCGAACGGCGTCGGCCAGCCGCGCAGCGCGTGCACGATCGAACGCAGCGACGTCAGCACGGTGCCGGCCGCCTGCCAGCCGTAGGCCGTGACGATCAGGCCGACCGCACGACCGTCGAGATACGGGCGATCGTCGGCGCGCAGCTCCTCGAGCGTGTCGAGTGCGTTCTTCACGAGGCCGGAGACGCCGCCGTGATAGCCGGGCGTCGCAATGATGATCGCGTCGGCCTGGCGCACGGCGTCGATCAGTTCGCGCTGCGCGTCGGTCAGCGTTTTGTGTTCGGGCGCGTAGTGCGGCAGCGTATGCAGGAACGGGCCGTCGAACAGCCGCGTGCGTGCGCCGGCCGCTTGCGCGCCGCGCAACGCGAACGACAGCGCGCGTTCGGTCGACGACGCTGCGCGGGTGGTACCGCCAATGCCGACGACGAACGGGCGGCGGTGTTGATCGAATGCAGTCAAGGGGCGCTCCTTGGGGATGGCTTGCCCGGCTAAGCACAGGCTTAAAACCAGATGGTAACGACCCCGCCGCCACTCTGAAAACGACTTTTCGTTCTATCGATATGCCGCGCGGCAGGGGCAATCGTGTGCGAGGCCGCCCAGATCGATAGCAGAAATGCTTGGTTGGGACGGCGCGCCGTGGTCGATAAGATGGGCCTGTCTCCTCCATGATGTCTCTACTGACATGGGTTGGCCCCGCCGCGCGGATGCAGGCGGGGCTTTTTTTCGTCCCGGTCAGGAAAAAGGGGCGCGATGCGTCGGGCCGTTGCCCGTCGCCCATTACCTATTACTCGAACACCGGCCGGAAGAAGCTGCGCTCGTAGCTGACGATGCAGCGTGTTTCCTCCGCGTAGCGGAACGCGGCCTGGCAGGCCGGGTCGGCCATCGAGCGTTCGCGGTAACGCTCGTATTCGGCGAGGCTCGGGAACGAGAACATCGCGAGCGCGATGTTGTTCGCCCCTTCGGACGGCAGGAAGTAGCCGTGATGCGTGCCGCCGAATTTTTCGACGAGCGGGATCCACATCTTGCCGTAGGTTTCGAACTGGTCGAGCTTGTACGGATCGATGACGTAGCGAAGGTAGCAGGTGATCATGAGCGCGCTCGGGGAGGGATGGAACCCGCGAGTCTGGAAGGCGTCGCTGCATGTGTCAACGGCACATGCCAACGCGTGATCCGGCCACGGGATGCATTGCTTGCGCAAACAACGATCGGCGTTCCGTCATGCGTTCGCAACGACGCGCGCAGAGCCACGGCGCGCACTGTCGCAACCCTCTCTCCCGCACGCATTTCCCCAAACTTTTACGACATTTTTTCTTGCGAGGGCGGCTGGCGCGCTCATAGACTTCGGGCATCCCAACCACGGAGCAAGGCAATGTCGATACCCTGGAACGCGATCGCCGAACACACCCCCGCCGCGCCGCCTTCCGTGTGCGCCGATCGGGTGATCGTGCGGCGTTTCGATCCGGCCTTCGACAGTTATGCCCAACTCACGCCGATGCTGCATCGCGCGTTCGCGCGGCTCGGCGCGATGGGACTCAACTGCACGTGCGTCGACCAGAGCGAGGATGTCACGCGCCGCCGCGCGGAAGCGGGCGAGTGCTACGTCGCCGTGTGCGGCGGGCGCGTGATCGGCACGGCCACGCTGTATGCGACCGATCCTTCGTCGGCGTGCTCGCTGTACCGGCGAGAAGGCGTCGCGAGCGTGCGACAGGTGGCGGTGGACCCCGATTGCCAGAGCCACGGGATCGGCGCGTTGCTGCTGTCGTTCGCCGAACAGTGGGCCGCGCTGCGCGGCTATACGCTGCTCGCACTCGATACGCCGCATCCCGCTTCGCACCTGCTTGCGTTCTACGGCGCACAGGGTTTCGAGGTCGTCGACGTGATGCGCTTCGACGGCAAGCGCTACGACAGCGCGATCCTCTGCAAGCGGCCCGTCGCGCACCTCGCGCGCCGCGTGTCGCCGGCGTCGCGCATGGCCGCGCGCGTGGCGGCCGTGCGGCGTCTTGCGTATGCGTTGCCGTCGCGCATGGTTGCCGTGGCCCGGCGCGGCCAGCACGTGCGCCGTGGCGCAGGCTGGGCGGCACGACGCGCGGCCGGTGCCGCGAGTTGTCGCTCGTCGCCGTGGCGCCCGCGTCAGCACGGGCGCTACACGTTCGGCTGAACGCCGCGCCCCGGTTCGATTTCCTGCTTTGCCGCGTAAGCGTCGGATGAGCGGAGTGTGGCGCTCCCGCTCGTGTACGGCCCTCGAGACACCCCCGCCGCGCCGCGGCGAAACGGACGTTTACGCGCTTTTTATACCCTGACGCGATCCTTTGCCGCGATCTTCACGCGAACCTTCATAAGATGGTTGCGTGGAAACGGAAGCCGTACGCGACAACCCGCGTCGGTAGCCGGCTCGCCTGACCGATGCCGGCTGCCGATGCGCGGGCGCGCCGGCAAAAGGAAACCGCCATGTCTCTCTCGCCCATGACAGGCCCGCGCCCCGCGCAGCCGGGCCATCCGCGCACGGCCGTACGCTCGATGTTCGACCCCGCGCTCGTGCGCCCGGCGATCGCCGATTCGTTCCGCAAACTCACGCCGCGCACGCAGTTCCGCAACCCGGTGATGTTCTGCGTGTACGTCGGCAGCATCCTGACGACGATCCTGTGGATCGCCGCGCTGTTCGGCCAGGCCGAAGCCCCCGCCGGCTTCATCGTCGCGATCGCGCTGTGGCTGTGGTTCACCGTGCTGTTCGCGAACTTCGCCGAAGCGCTTGCCGAAGGACGCTCGAAAGCGCAGGCCGCGTCGCTGCGCAGTGCGAAACACAACGTGGTCGCGAAAAAGCTCGCGGCGCCGCGTGCGAAGTCGGTCGTCGAAGTGATGGCGTCGACCGACCTGCGCAAGGGCGACGTCGTGCTCGTCGAAACCGGCGACACGATCCCGGCCGACGGCGACGTGATCGAAGGCGTCGCGTCGGTCGACGAATCGGCGATTACGGGCGAATCCGCGCCGGTGATCCGCGAGGCGGGCGGCGACTTCTCGTCGGTGACGGGCGGCACGCGCGTGCTGTCCGACTGGATCGTCGTGCGCGTGGCCGTCAATCCGGGCGAGGCGTTCCTCGACCGGATGATCGCGATGGTCGAAGGCGCGAAGCGCAAGAAGACGCCGAACGAGATCGCGCTGACGATCCTGCTCGTCGCGTTGACGATCGTGATGCTGCTCGCCACCGCCACGTTGCTGCCGTTCTCGACGTTCGCGGTCGAAGCGATGAAGGCCGGCCATGTCGTGACGATCACCGCGCTGGTGGCGCTGCTCGTGTGCCTGATCCCGACGACGATCGGCGGCCTGTTGTCCGCGATCGGCGTGGCCGGGATGAGCCGGATGATGCAGGCCAACGTGATCGCAACGTCGGGCCGCGCGGTGGAAGCCGCCGGCGACGTCGACGTGCTGCTGCTCGACAAGACCGGCACGATCACGCTCGGCAACCGCCAGGCGTCGGCGTTCGTACCCGCGCCGTTCGTGACCGAGGAAGCGCTGGCCGATGCCGCGCAACTGTCGTCGCTCGCCGACGAAACGCCGGAAGGCCGCAGCATCGTCGTGCTCGCGAAGCAGCGTTTCAACCTGCGCGAGCGCGACATGCAGGCGCTGCATCCGGTGTTCCTGTCGTTCAGCGCGCAGACACGGATGAGCGGCGTCGACCTGTTCCCCACGGGGACGTCCTCCGGGGCGCCGGGGCGCGAGATCCGCAAAGGCGCGGCGGACGCGATCAAGCATTACGTCGAGTCCCACGGCGGTCATGTCACGCGCGAAGTCGACGCGGTCGTGACCGACATCGCGCGTCGCGGCAGCACGCCGCTCGCGGTGGCGGAGCGCGTCGACGGCCTTGTCCGCGTGCTCGGCGTGATCGAGCTGAAGGACATCGTTAAGGGCGGCATCAAGGAGCGCTTCGCCGAACTGCGCAAGATGGGCATCAAGACCGTGATGGTGACGGGCGACAACCGGCTGACGGCCGCGGCGATCGCGGCGGAAGCGGGCGTCGACGATTTCCTCGCGGAAGCGACGCCGGAAACCAAGCTTGCGACGATCCGCGAGCATCAGGCGGCGGGCCGTCTGGTTGCAATGACGGGCGACGGTACCAACGACGCGCCGGCGCTCGCGCAGGCCGACGTCGCCGTGGCGATGAACACCGGCACGCAGGCGGCGAAGGAAGCAGGCAACATGGTCGACCTCGACTCGAACCCGACGAAGCTGATCGAGATCGTCGAGATCGGCAAGCAGATGCTGATGACGCGCGGTTCGCTGACGACGTTCTCGATCGCGAACGACGTCGCGAAGTATTTCGCGATCATCCCGGCCGCGTTCGCGACGACGTATCCGCAACTGCGCGTGTTCGACGTGATGCACCTCGCGTCGCCCGCGTCGGCGATCCTGTCGGCGGTGATCTTCAACGCGCTGATCATCGTCGCGCTGATCCCGCTTGCGCTGAAGGGCGTGCGCTATCGCCCGCTCGGCGCCGCGCCGCTGCTGCGCCGGAACCTGCTGCTGTATGGCCTCGGCGGCGTACTGTTGCCGTTCCCGTTCATCAAGCTGATCGACATGGTGCTGGTGGCATGCGGATGGGCCTGAGCGTGGGCGCGCATCACGCAACGGACGAAGGCGCTGCCGGATGAGCGAACCGGGCATCGTCATCGTGATCGTCGACGAAGACAGGTTCATCCGGCGTTTCGTCCGTGTCGCGCTGAAGGCCGAACACATGCATGTCTTCGAGGCCGCGACCGGTGCGGCGGGCGTCGCGGCCGTCGGCGCACGACGTCCCGACCTGATCGTCGCGGACACGAACCTGCGCGATCTCGGCGGCACCGACCTGATCCGTGCACTGCGCGCGTGCTCGGCCGCACCGCTGATCGTGCTGTCGGCGCTGAGCGCGGAACGCGACAAGGTGGCCGCGCTCGATGCGGGCGCGGACGATTACGTGACCAAGCCGTTCGGCGCCGCCGAGCTGATCGCGCGGATGCGTGCGCACCTGCGGCGGCAAGCGGGCGGCGGGCGCATCGATGCGGTGTGCGTGCGCTTCGGCGACGTGACCGTCGATCTCGGCGATCGCCAGGTGCTGCGCGGCGGGGCGCGCGTGCATCTGAGCCCGATCGAATTCCGGCTGCTGGCCGCACTCGCGCATCACGCGGGCCGGCTACTGACGCACGACCACTTGCTGAGCGAGGTGTGGGGCGCGGCGCACGGCAAGGATGCGCACGACCTGCGCGTGTATGTCGGCCATCTGCGGCGCAAGCTGGAATGCGACCCGCGGCGGCCCGCGTACATCGTCACGGAGACGGGCGCCGGCTACCGGCTCGACGGTGCGCGGTAGCGCCGCGCTCAGGGGTTCGCGGCCGTCCGCAGCGCGTCGCTCGCCGCGCCGTTCGAACGGCGCAGCTGCGCATCGAATTGCTGCACGCGCAGCGCGACCCGCTGCGCATAGCGCTTCGTGCCGCCGTTGTAGCGCACGAGCGCGGTTTCGACGTCGCCGTCCGCATCGTCGAGATAGCCGCGGAAGATCGCCGCGCCGATCCGCACGTTGGTGGCCGGATCGGAGAGATCCTTCACATGCGCGACGAGATCGCGATGGGCGGTGGGCATCACCTGCATCAACCCGCGCGCGCCGGCGACACTGACCGCGTGGCGATCGAAGCCCGACTCGACCGCGATGATCGCGAGCAGCAGCGCCGGTGCGAGCCCATAGCGATCCGATTCGGTCTGCACCGCGCGCGCGATCGTGCGCGCGTCGGCGTATGCGACGTGAAAGCGGTTGCGCAGCGCGGTGACGATCGTGTCGAGCGTCGGGGGAAGCGAGGGTTCGGGCGTGCTGGCGGCGCTGATCGGCGCTGCGGGCGTGTCGTCGGCATGCGCGGGCCATGCGATCGACAGCGGCAGCACGATCGGGAAGAGCAGCAAAAGCCGCTTCAGCCGCAGGGCCGGGCGCACGCGCGTGCGCGGCGCCGGCCGGTCATACGATGGATAGGTTTCCTGCATGTCGTCGCATCGTGGTTCCGATGCGACGACTGTACGCAGTTATGCATTGCGACCGTCAAAAGAAACCGGCGCGCGAGATAAACGGCGCGTAAAGACGGGTGGACGGGTGGTGCGCATGGCTGCGCGGCGTCAACCGTTGCGGCCGTTCGTGTCGCCGCCGCCTCTCGCGAGGCGCCACGCAATCGTGCCGAGCACGCCGACCGCGATGACCAGCGCGCCCCACAGCACGTAGCGGCGCGGTGCGTCGGGATCGGCGGCCGGCGCCGGCGCGACCGCCGACACCGGCAGCGCCGCGCCGACCCGCGCGGGCCGCACTTCGGGCGCCATGCCCACCAGCAACGCGTCGCGGCTCACGGCCGACGACACGAGCGACGCGTCGCCGACGCCGAGCGTAAACGGCGGCGTGCCGCGCGCGACGAACGTCAGCGCGGCCGGATGCCAGCCGATCGCGACGGCCGGCTGGCCGCCGCCGAATCCGCCGTTGCGCATGTCGACGACGATCCGCCACGCGCGATCCGTATTCGCCGCGAATTCGAGCGGCGGATTGCGCTGTTCGCCGGCCTTGCCCTGCAACCGGAACAGCACGGCGCCCGCGACGTCGCGCCACGGCGCCTGCGCGTCGGCGCGGCTCTGCAGCGTCGCGCGCGCGACCGTGTTCGGCTGCGGCAGGTCGATGCGCACGCGGTCGACCGGATACGCGCCGTCGGTGTCGAACAGATACTCGCCAGGCGTGCCGCCGGTCCGCACGCGCACGGCGTCGCGCCATTGACGCGGCACCGATGCGGTGTCGGTCCCGCGTGCATCGCGCGGGTGCGTCTCGACGTCGATCGACGCGATCGCGGGCGCACCGTCGAGCCAGTCGAGCCGCAGGTAGCGCGGCGCCGCGCCTTCGAGTGCGATGCGTTCCTGCACCAGCATCGCGTCGCCGTGGCCCACTTTCAGCAGTTGCGTGCTGCCGAGCGACCGCCAGCTGCGCAGGTCGTCGCTGGCCTCGACGGCGACACGCCCCTGGTAGCTGTCGTCGCGCACGTGCACGAGCAGCGCGTCGATTTCGCCGTCCGCATGCGACAGGTCGACGAGATCCGCGCCGTGCTCCGCGCGCACCGGTGCGGCGACGCCCGCGCGCAGCGCGCCGTCGGGGCCGACCGTCACGCCGAGCGGCGCGTTGCCCTTGTCGGCGCGGGCGGGCGGCAGTGCAAACCAGTGCACGGGTGTGCGCTTCGGCGGGACGGCGGGCGCGGCCGCCGCGGGGGCATCGAGCGAATACGGCACCGGCTCGCCTGCGCCGTTGAAGATGCGCACGTCACCGAGGTCGTCGCGCCGGCTTGCCGCATAGACGGGCTGCGGCACGGTGAGCTGGTAATACGCGGCGGCGCCGTCGAGGTCGAGCGAGAAGCGCTGCGCGACGCGCCCGTCGGCCGCCGCGAACGATGCGAGCACGCTCAGTCCGAGCAGGGCGGCGAGTCGCTTCATGCGTGGTCGTCCTGTTGCGCGGCGGCCTTCGGCGGTAGCGGCGAGAAATACCCGATCAACAGCAGCAGCACGCCGATGCCGATGAACGACACGATGCGCTCGATGCCGGACACGTGCGACAGGTCGAACAGGAACAGCTTGACGACCGTGAGCGCGAGCAGCGCGGCGCCGACGAACCACAGCGGACGCAGCCCGCGGCGCGTGGCCCAGATCGTGATGGCGAGCGCGCAGAGCGTCCAGTACACGGACACCGACGCCTGCACCAGTGTCGATTCCGCCATCGCGCCGAGTTCGTACGGCACGCCGGCCCAGTGATGCAACGTGCGCAGGAGGATCGCGTTCAGCCACAGGAACGCGGTCGCGCCGGCCGCGCTCAGCAGCTCGACGCGATACTTGCCGAACGACCAGCCGAGCTTGCGGGCGCGCACGAACCACGACGCGGCGAGCGCATAGACCACCGCGAGCACGAGGTCGAGCGGGTTGAAGAGCGGCACGCGCGCCCAGCTTCCGCCGTCCTGCGTGAAGTTCGCGTAGAAGGTCCACACCCACATCACGACGATCAGCGGCAGCGACGCGAGCGCGCACATGCGAGCGATGCCGTCGCGACGCGTCAGCCACATCCCGGCGAACGCGAACAGGCTCCAGCCGACCACGAACACCTGCTGGATGCCGAACGACGACAGCACGGTGTCGATGTCGTAGGCCAGGTGGAAGCGCTGATGCAGCGTGCGCAGCATCAGTGCGTTGAACCACAGGAACACGGTCGCGATGGCCGCGTAGTCGACGACGCGCGGATGCCACGCGATACCGAGCGTCCGCAGGCGGCGCAGCCACACGGCGAACGCCACGAACACGAGGAACTGCGCGATGTCGAGCGGGTTGAGCAGCGGCAGCCAGAAGAGCGGCGCCGCGTTGCCGTCGCTGATCACGCTGGCGATGCTCCACAGCCACAGCAATGCCGCGAGCGGCGCCGCGCCCCACACCTGGTACGCGCGCGGAAACGCCGCGACGGGCCAGCGCAGCCGCGAGCCGGGGCCGGACACCAGCAGGAGCAGCGCACCGAGGCCATAGGCCCACGCGCTCCAGCTCCACGCGCCTTCGGGCACGTACGCACGCAGGCGCCAGAAGCCTTCGAGCGACAGCAGCCCGCACACGGTCCAGAACATCAGCGTATGCAGCGGTGCGATGATGCCTGCGGAGAGGGATGGCGCGACGCCGCGCGCCGAGCCGGGTGCGGCATCGACGCCTGCCGTGCCGCGCGACTGACGCCACAGCAGCGCAAGGCCTGCGCCGACGGCGAGGGGCCACGCAAATGCGCCCATCCCCGACAGCGGCGCTTCGTGCGCATCGAACGCACGCAGCGCGAGCAGCGCCAGCACCGGCGTCAGCGCGAGCGCCGGCCATTCGGCGAGCGGCCACGCCAGCCGGCGGCGCGCTACGTGCGCGAGCCACGCGGTGCCGGCCGCGAACAGTGCGGTCGTATCGACGACGAAGCGGTCGGCATGCAGGTCGACGTGACGGCTCGCGTAGACGAGGATCTCGTGCAGGCCGCCGCTCACCCACCACAGCAGCCCCCATGCGGCGGCCGCGGCGCCGATCTCGGGCATCCACGCATGCCACGCGCGCGCTTCGCTGCGCCCGTGCAGCCACCAGCCGGTGAACAGGCCCGCGAGCGCGATCAGCAGCATCGCGATGTAGGGGCTGTTGAGCACCGGCAGCGCGGTGGCGTCGGCCGGCCCGAGCAGGCTCGTGAAGAACGCGCCGGCCGCGGCAACCTGCATCAGCAGCCCGAAACCGAACCGCAGCATGCGCTTCTCGCGCACGCCGAGCCAGACGACGGCCGCGCCTTCGATCGCCCACGCGGCGCTGGTCGTCGGACCGGAGAACGCGAGCGGCACGGCCAGCGTCGCGAAGATCACCGCGAGCGCGAGCGTGGATTCGAACAGCAGCGCGAGGCGGTCGCGGCGCCGCGCGAGCCACGCGGCGACCACGACGTAGAACGCCGACAGCGCGACGGCGCTCCACGCGAGCCCGAACGGCATGTCCTTCACGAGCGACGCCTGCAGCGCGGTCGCGACGATCGGCGTGCCGAACACGAGCGTGCCGTCCACGTAGTGCCGCAGCGCGAGCTCGCGCTTCACCGCGTACAGCAGCGCGATGCCGACGTACATCAGGAAGAACAGGATGAGGAACGGCTCGGTGCTCGCGAACAGCGCGGGGCGGTAGGCCGTCACGCCCCATGCCGAGCCGATCGTGAACGTGAAGACGAAGCCGAGCAGGTTCAGCGGACGCCAGGCCTTGAACCAGGCGATCGCGAAGATGCCCGCGTTCAGCAGCGCGTAGTAGCTGAACAGCGCGACATGGTTGCCCTGGCCGGTCGACAGCAGCACCGGCGCGAGAAAGCCGCCCGCGGTGCCCATGAACGCGAGCGGCAGCGCGTTCTGCCGCACCGCGAGGAACGCGCTCAGCGCGCACACGGCCACCATCAGCGGGAACGCGGCGCCGACGGCCAGCAACGCGTAAAGCTTGGTCGCGGCGAAGATCGTCAGGTACAGGATGCCGACGCCGCCGCCCTGCAGCACGAGCCCGTACGCCGCACGACGCGCGCGCATGCGCCAGCCGATCGCGAGCAGCGCGGCCGCGGCCAGCGCGGTGCCGGCGAGGCGGAATTCGATCGGCAGCATGTTGTTGTCGGCCGCGTACTTGAGCAGGAACGCGACGCCGAAGAACAGCACGATGATCCCGACGCGCACGACCGTGTTGCCGCCGAGCAGCCAGTCGCGCGCGGCGCGCAATGCACGCTCGACGAGGTCGGGTTCGCGCGGTTTGGGCGGCGCGGGGGGCGCCGACGGTGCGGGCGCCGGGGCGGCAGGTGTTGCGCTCGCGCGGATCGCGGCGGCCGGTGTCGGTGCCGGCGTGGCGGCGCGCACGGGGCTGGGAGCCGGTGCCGAGGCGGACGCCGGTGCGTCCGCGCGTGCGGCGGCCGGCTGGGCAGGCACGCGCGGTGGCAGGGCGGCCGAAGGCGGGAAGGATGCGGATGGGGCTGCCGAGGCAGAGGCAGAGGCGGCCCCCGTGGACGTGTACGCGGTCGCGTCAGTCGCGGCCGAGCCGGCCTTCGCGCCGGCCAGCTGGCCGCGCAGTGATGCGACTTCGCGCGTCAGCGTCTCGACGGTCGCCTCGAGGCGCGCGACGCGCTCGGCCAGTGGCACCGGCGGCTGGGCGGGCGGTGCCTGCATCGCTGACGCGCCGGGGGCCGTGCCGTTGTTCTTGCGTTTGCGCTGTTGCAGCGTGTTGTCGAGGCAGAATCCGATCGCGGCGCCGAGCACTGCGCCGGTGATGGCGGAGAAATCCCCGATCAATGCGGCAATCCCGCCCACGATGAAGCCGATTGCGGTAAAAGCCCAGTTCATCTCGCCTTGCTCCCTCTCTCGTATCGTTATCGGCCTGCGATCGGATGTTTGCCCGTCGAGGCGGTGTCGGCATGGCCGGCAGGCGAACCGGCATGCGCTGCTGACCACGGTGGCCGCGTGGCGGCCTGCGTCGCGATCAGCGTATTGGCGGGGAATGTATCACAGCGGCTGTCGGGGATTTTCCGGGTTGGCGCGGTATCGCGGCGCGCACCGTCCGGTGTCGCCGCGCGGCTTTTTTGCACGGTCATGCTTTTTATTGGGGCAGACGATGCGCTTTCGTCTGAGCAGATCGACGCATGATCGGACGTGAAATTGTCGTAAAGCGACGCGTGCCCGATGCGAATTGGCGCAACGCGCGATGCGATCCGTGCTGCGCTGCTGCGCACAAGTCCGACGCGCGATGCCCGCCGTTGCTGGCCGTGCGCGTATTGCGCCGCCGCAATCGGGTGCCGCCGCGTGCCGCGGCCCGCCCGGCGGGGCTGGCAGCCGTGTCGTATTTGCGCAAGCGTTTGTCGTAATTCGTCGGCAGGTCGGGGTTTTTTCTGGCAACTATGTAGGCACGCTAAGACAAGCGCGAGTCCCCGCTACACGAGGAGAAGGTTTCGATGGATGCCCCCAAGGTCGTGGTCGAAGGTCTGTGCAAGGTGTTTGGAAGCAACCCGCAGCAGGCGCTCGACATGCTCGCCGCCGGCGCGACGAAGGACGAGGTGCTCAAGCGCACCGGCCAGGTCGTCGGCGTGCACAACGTCTCCTTCGATGTGCAGGAAGGCGAAATTTTCGTGCTGATGGGCCTGTCCGGCTCCGGCAAGTCCACGCTGATCCGCCTCGTGAACCGGCTGGTCGATCCCAGCGCCGGCAAGGTGATGATCGACGGGCTCGACGTCGCGTCGGCGCGCCGCTCGGCGCTGACCGCGCTGCGCCGCAAGGACATGAGCATGGTGTTCCAGTCGTTCGCGCTGATGCCGCACCGCACCGTCGTGTCGAATGCCGCGTTCGGACTCGAAGTCGGGGGCATGGGCAAGAAGGAGCGCGAGCGCCGCGCGATGGAAGTGCTCGAGCAGGTCGGCCTCGCCCCGTTCTCGCACAAGCTGCCGTCCGAGCTGTCGGGCGGCATGCAGCAGCGCGTCGGCCTCGCCCGCGCGTTGGCCGTGAACCCGTCGCTGATGATCATGGACGAGGCGTTCTCCGCGCTCGATCCGCTCAAGCGCCGGGAAATGCAGGATGTGCTGCTGCAACTGCAGAAGGAACAACGCCGCACGATCATGTTCGTGTCGCACGATCTGGAAGAAGCGCTGCGCATCGGCAACCGCATCGCGATCATGGAAGGTGGCCGGCTCGTGCAGGTCGGCACGCCGCAGGACATCATCGCGAACCCGGCCGACGATTACGTGCGCGCGTTCTTCGACGGCATCGACACCAGCCGCTATCTGACCGCCGGCGACCTGATGCAGACGGGCGCCGTGCCGATCGTGTCGAAGTGCGATGCCGCGAACGTCGCGGCAACGCTGAACGGCAGTGCCGACTATGCGTTCGTGCTCGATGCGCAACGCAAGATCCGCGGCTTCGTCACGCGCGATGCGATCGGTCAGGCGACGCCGTTCGTGAGCCCGATCGAATCCATCCGGCGCGACGCGTCGCTCGAACATGTCGTCGCGCGTGTGGTCGCGAGCCCGAACGCACTGCCGGTCGTCGACGACGACGGCTGCTACTGCGGCTCGGTCGATCGTGCGCTCATCCTGAAGGCCATCACGCGTTCGCGAGGTTCCCATGTCTGAAATGATTCCGCTCGGTACCTGGGTCGACCAGTCCGTTCACTACCTGCTCGACCACGACGCCAAGACGTTCGACACGATCGGCCAGGCGATCGAAGGGCTCGCGGCATTCGTCGAGCACGGCCTGCAGGCGATCCCGATGTGGCTGATGATGGCCATCTTCATCGGCGTCGGGCTGTGGCGGGTGGGCTGGCGCTTCGCGCTGTTCACGACGCTGTCGCTGCTGCTGATCTTCGCGACGGGCTTCTGGGACCAGACGGTCATCACGCTCGGCCTCACGCTGTCGTCGACGATCATCAGCCTCGTGCTCGGCATCCCGCTCGGCATCTGGGCCGCGAAGAGCAAGTGGGTCGCCGCGATCGTGCGCCCGATCCTCGACCTGATGCAGACGATGCCGGCCTTCGTCTATCTGATTCCGGCCGCGATGCTGTTCGGTCTCGGCCGCGTGCCGGGGATCCTGTCGACGGTGATCTTCGCGATGCCGCCGGCGGTGCGCCTGACGAGCCTCGGGATCCGCCACGTGAACCGCGAGATCGTCGAAGCCGGCCAGGCCTTCGGCTGCACGCCGTGGCAGCTGCTGTACAAGGTGCAGTTCCCGAATGCGCTGCCGTCGATCATGCAGGGCGTGAACCAGACGATCATGATGGCGCTGTCGATGGTGATCATCGCGTCGATGGTGGGTGCGGGCGGCCTGGGCAACGACGTGCTCGCCAGTATCCAGCGCCTCGACATCGGCCTCGGTTTCGAAAGCGGTCTGTCGGTCGTGCTGCTCGCGATCATTCTCGACCGCATCACCGAAAGCTTCGGCCGTGCGCCGGGCACCGTGAAGGCGCCGCTGTTCTCGGGTCTCAAGCAGCTGTTTCGCGTGAAGGCCTCGCCCGCGCAGGCTTGACCTCCGGCGGCCGGAACCCTCCGGCCGCTCATCCTGAACATAGATGATGGCCTCCGCGGTTTCGGCCGCGGGGCTGGCCCCCTGCAACCTCCTCGACAGGAGACCGATGTGACGTCCGCCGTCGCTGTCGCGCCCGCAGCCTGCGTTTCACCGGTTTCATCGCTCGCCCATTTCGGCTTCCTGACGCTGCCGAACTTTTCGATGATCGCGTTCTCGAGCGCCGTCGAAGTGCTTCGGATGGCGAACTACGTCGGGCGCGCCGATCACTACCAGTGGTCGATCTATTCGCTCGACGGCAGTCCGGTGCACGCCAGCAACGGCATCGCGGTACGGCCCATGCAGGCGCTCGACTACACGAACCTGCCCGACGTGATGATCGTGTGCGGCGGCATCCGCATCCGCGACGTGGTCGACGAAGGCGCCCGCGATACGCTCGCGGCGCTCGCCGAACGTGGCCTGCCGCTCGGCGGCATCTGCACGGGCGCGTATGCGCTGATGTCGAGCGGGCTGCTC
Organism: Burkholderia sp. HI4860; assembly: GCF_002223045.2. Classification (NCBI taxonomy): domain Bacteria; kingdom Pseudomonadati; phylum Pseudomonadota; class Betaproteobacteria; order Burkholderiales; family Burkholderiaceae; genus Burkholderia; species Burkholderia sp. HI4860. Next base: position 1,420,726 of record NZ_NKFO02000001.1, read on the forward strand.
GACGGCTATCGCTGCACCGTCCACTGGGAGAACCTGTCCGCGCTGCATGCCGAGTTTCCGCAAGTGGGTTTCGCCGACGAACTGTTCGTCGTCGATCGCGACCGGCTGACCTGCACCGGCGGCACCGCGCCGCTCGACCTGATGCTGAACCTCGTCGGGATGCGCTTCGGCCAGCAACTGGCCGCGCAGGTATCCGAACAGTTCATCCTGGAGCGCATCCGCAGCTCGACCGACACGCAGCCGATTCCGGTCGATGCGCGCGTCGGCTTCTCGCGCGCGGAGCTGATCGAGGTCGTGCGGCTGATGGAGGCGAACATCGAGGAGCCGCTGTCGCTCGAGGAACTCGCGCGGCTCGTGAGGCTGTCGCAGCGGCACCTGCAGCGCATGTTCAAGGTGTACCTGAACGTGTCGCCGACCCACTATTACCTGACGCTGCGCCTGAAGCGCGCACGCGACCTGCTGCGCACGACCGACGCGTCGATCGCACGCGTGACGACGGTCTGCGGCTTTCATTCGCCGTGCCATTTCAGCAAGGCCTACCGTGCGCAGTTCGGCCACGCGCCGAGCTACGAGCGCCGGTTGCCGGGGCGCTGACCGAACCCATGGTCCGCGACGCCGCCGGGATCGCGGCGCGCGGCTTCAATAAACGATCCCGCATTCAAGCAAACGACATCACTTTGAGGAGAAGCAAGATGAAGCGCCTATTGATCGCAGCGGTGTGCGGGATCGGGATAACCGCGCCGATGTCGGCCGTGTATGCGGCCGATCCGCCCGTGTGCAAGAACGTGCGCTTCGCGGACGTCGGCTGGTCCGACATCGCGGCGACCACGGGCCTCGCGTCGACGATGCTGCAGGGGCTCGGCTACAGCCCGACGAAGACGATCGCGTCGGTGCCGATCACGTTCGCCGGCATCAAGAGCAAGCAGATCGACGTGTTCCTCGGCTACTGGTCGCCGACGATGGACCCGATCATCCAGCCGTTCACTAAGGCCGGCCAGATCAAGGTGCTGTCGACGCCGAACCTGACCGGCGCGAAATACACGCTCGCGGTGCCCGACTACGTGTACCAGGGCGGCCTGAAGTCGTTCGCGGACATTCAAAAGTATGCGGACAAGCTGAACGGCAAGATCTACGGGATCGAACCGGGCAACGACGGCAACCTGCTGATCAAGAAGATGATCGACGGCAACCAGTTCGGCCTCGGCAAGTTCAAGATGGTCGAGTCGAGCGAGGCCGGGATGCTGGTCGAGGTGAATCGCGCGATCCGCGACAAGCAGTGGATCGTGTTCCTCGGGTGGGAGCCGCATCCGATGAACGTGCAGATGAAGATCGACTACCTGAGCGGCGGCGACGACGTGTTCGGCCCGAACTACGGCGAAGCGAAGGTGCTGACGGCGACGCCGCCCGACTACGCGCAGCGCTGCCCGAACGTCGCGAAGTTCGTGTCGAACCTGCAGTTCACGACGACGATCGAGAACCACGTGATGGTGCCGATCATGAACAAGGAAGACCCGAACAAGGCGGCGGCCGAGTGGCTGAAGGCGAACCCGCAGGCGCTCGACAAGTGGCTCGCGGGCGTGACGACGCTCGACGGCAAGCCGGGCCTGCCGGCGGTGAAGGCCTATCTCGGCGTGCATTGAGCGTAACGCGTCGGGCTTCGCGGCTTCGGCTGGAAGCCTGACATGTTTCCGAGCCGGTGGAAGCAGGATGCGCATCCTGCTTCCACCGGCTTTTTGCTTCGGGATTCAGGTTCGGCCCGTCAGTGGACGGGCGATGCGCTAGACTGCCCGATCCCGATCGAGGAGACGGCAATGATACGCAGTGCGCTTGAGGTATCCGGATGGCGGCAGGTGGCCGGCAGGCGGCCGAGGCCGAACGGCGCGTCGGCTTGTCGCGACGCAGGCTGCAGCCGGACGATGCCGCACTGCGGCTATTCACGCGCATGAAGCGCATCGAGCGAGTGGTGCTGGCCGCCGATCTCGCGGGCACGGCGGTGTTCGCGGTCGAGGGTGCCAATGCGGCGATCGGCGCCGGGCTCGACCTGTTCGGGGTGATGGTGCTGTCGCTCGTCGTCGCGCTCGGCGGCGGCGTGATCCGCGATCTGCTGATCGGCGCACGGCCGCCGAGCGCCGTGAGCGACTGGCGCTATCCGGCGCTTGCGTTCGCGTCAGGCCTGTTCGCGTTCGTGTTTCATGAGCGGGTCGCCGCGTTTTCTCCATCGCTGGTCACGACGCTCGATGCGGCCGGCCTTGCGTTGTTCGCGGTCGCGGGCGCGGTGAAGGCGCTCGAATTCCGGGTTCATCCGTTCATTGCGACGCTGATGGGCGCCGTGACCGGTTGCGGTGGCGGTGTCGTGCGCGACGTGCTGCTCGCGCGGATACCGGTCGTGCTGGTCACGGACATTTATGCGAGCGCGGCGCTGCTTGGCGCGGTCGTTGTCGTATCGTGCCGGCGGCTCGGTTGTCCGCCGGTCGTCGCGGCCGTGCTCGGCGGCATCGCCTGCTTTGCGCTGCGCATGGCGGCCGTGCGCTTCGGCTGGCAGTTGCCGAAAATCGTGGGCGGGGCGTAAACGGCACTTCCAGCACACTTCACGGAGCCGCAGCCGCTTGCCGCGCGGAAAAGGATAGGACAGAATCGCGCCGACTGATCCGGACCGGACGTTCGTTTCGCGCAGCGCAATGGATCGCAATCGGGTACGCCTATGCCGCCTCTCGTCGAAGCAATCCTGGGTTGGGCCACAGTCGCGCTGGGCGCACTGGGCTTGATCTGCATGATGATCTGGCCGCTGACGCCGGACCGGTGGGTGTTCGAGGCCGGCTATGCGTGCGTGCCCGACGGCCGGGACCTGATCCTGTCGCCGCGGCGCATGCGCATGGGTCACTTCGTGTGGTGGTCGTTCGGCTTCGGGCTGAGTGCGTTGGGACTGGCCTGCATGATGGGCGTACCGCTGCTTGCGGGGAGCGCCACCCGTGACGAATTGCATGCGTGGTACGCATGGCTCGGGCTTGGCGTCTTCGGTGTGTTCGTCGCCGGCGCGGGCGTGCTGTTGATCTGGATCGGCCGCAAGCTGATGCGCGCGCGCTGGTTTGCCGGTCCGCTGCGCGAAGCGCATTTTTGCTGGCGCGACGACGAACGCTGGATCGATATTCGCACCACGCGGCTGCTGCGCAAGCCGGTGCTGAGCAGCTACGCGTGCCGCGATCTGGAGCACCTGCTGGTCGGTGGCCGGAAAAGTATCGACGGCGCGGTCGTGGGCGGTTCGCGGGTGAAGATCCAGAGCGACCTGGCGCAGCTCGTGCTCGTGTTTCGTAGCCGTCAGCCGATCGACCTGATGGGGCGGATCAACGACGGCGAGCAGGCGCGCCGCATGGCCGGCATGATCGGCGCCTGGTGCGGTGTCGACGTGCAGCGGGTCGATGGTTTGCCTGGCGTGACGCCGTTCAACTTCGACCGGATCTGACTTTGCGCGCCTCGCGGGGTGAGTACCTCGCACCCGCCTCACGACCCCTTCGTCGCCGCCGGCACGTCGAACACCCGATCGAACGCCCACTGGAACACGAACGCGTAGCAGAAGAAGAACGCGAACAGCCCGATGTCGACGACGAACGCGTCGAGCCACGAGATGTCGAGCCACCCCGCCACGACCGGCACCAGGATGAAGATCAGCCCGCCTTCGAATCCGGTCGCGTGGAGGATCCGCCGCCCGAGCGTGCGTGTCGGCTGACGACGCGACGCTTCCCAGCGCTCGAACAGCGCGTTGAAGATCATGTTCCACAGCATCGCGATCGCCGACATCGTCGCCGACAGCGCGCCCGAATAGACGAGGTCCTGCTTGAAGATCGCCGCGATCACGGGCGAGATGCAGGAAATCGCGATCGCTTCGTAGAGCACCGCCTGCGTGATCCTGCGCGGTAGGCCTTGCACGTTGTTGCTCCAGTGGGACGTCACTCGCCGCGGCACCGTGCCGTGACGTTCCGCAAGGCTATCCGCGTTGCATGCGCGCTTCAATTCACCTAATCTCACCCGGATTCAATTGAATTCAACCCGGCCCGATCCGGCCCGCGAGGCCCCGTGTTCTCGAAAATCCCCCTGACCGCATTGCGTGTATTCGAGTCGTCGGCGCGGCTCGGGGCGTTCAAGGCTGCCGCGGACGAACTGTCCGTGACGCCGGCCGCCGTGTCGCATCAGATCAAGTCGCTCGAAAGCCGGCTCGGCGTGCTGCTGTTCGAACGCGGCGCGAGCGGCGTGCGGCTCACGGCCGAGGGCGAGCGCCTGTTTCGCGCGAGTCACGATGCCCTGCTCGCATTGAGCCGCGGGCTCGACGCGGTGCGGCCCGAGGCGGCCGGCGAGCGCACGCTCGTGCTGACCACCACGCCCGCGTTCGCCGCGATGTGGCTGATTCCGCGCCTCGGGCGGTTTCGTCGGGTCGATCCGCAACTGCACATCAAGGTGGAAACCGGCAACACGCTCGCGGATCTCGAACGCGATGCGCGGATCGATCTCGCGATTCGCGCGACGTCACGCACGTTTCCGGCGCTGCACGAGATTGCGCTGATCGACGAGTATTTCGGCGCGTATGCAGCCGCCGGGTTCGACGCGCATCGCACGGACGAGCCGCTCGACCTGATCGAGACCGTGTGGGATACGCCGCTGCCGGTGTCGGTCGACTGGGTGTCGTGGTGTCGCGCGGCTGGCCGCGAAGCGTGGCTCGAGCGCGCGGTGTTTCGTCATTACGACGACGAGCATTACGCGTTGCAGGCGGTGCTGCACGGGCAGGGCATCGCGTTGCTCAGTTCCGTGCTGGCTGCCGAGCATGTCGCGCATGGGGCATTGATGCCGATCGAGCCTTCGGTGCGGATCGACGGCGCGCGTTTCGTCGCGCTGTGCCGGCCCGGGCGGGAGCGGGAGCCGCAGGTCAGGTCGTTTCTCGACTGGCTCGAAGCGGAGATTGGGCTGACGCGGGAGGCAGTGGGGCGGATGGGGGCGGGCATTGAGCGGTAAAGCGGGCCGTGCAGGCCGGATGCGAACCGACCCCCACGCATACCCACCATCACCCGAACCTGACGCAATAAACCGGCGGCAAATGCGCAGACACCAGTTGCCAGTTTTCGCCGCCGTCGCCGGACGTCCATAACCCGCCAGTCGTCGATCCCATCGCGAGGCGCGTGCCCGTGTCATCGATCGCGAGCCCATGCCGATACACGAGGTCGTACGCCGGTGCACTCGGCAGCCCGTTCGAGAATTGCTCGAAACTGCGCCCGCCGTCGCGTGTGCGCGTGACGACGAACCGGCCGTTCACCGGAATCCGGCACGCGTCCTTCACGGCCGGCACGAACCACGCGGTATCCGGTTCATGCGGATGGACGGCTACCGCGAAGCCGAAGCTCGAAGGCTGCGCCTCGATGCGCCGCCAGTGTTCGGCACCGTCGGTCGAGCGGAAGATCGCGCAGTGATGCTGCGTCCACACCACGTCCGGGTTAGCCGCGCACTGCACGACGCGATGCGGGTCTTGCGCGTTGGGCTCGCCGCGTCGTTCGGGCGGCATGTAATCGGCTTCCATGCCGTCCGCGGTCACGCGCCACGTCGCGCCGCCGTCCGCGGTCTGCCAGACGCCGCCGCACGAGATGCCGACCATCACGTGCCGGCTGTCGCGCGGATCGACCATCACCGAATGGATACCCGGCGCATCGTATCCGCCACCGCCCCATTCGGCGCGCTCCGGGCGATCCCATAGCGGGCGGTTGAGCTCCCACGAATCGCCACGGTCGTCGGAGCGAAACAGGCCGCCGGGAATCGTGCCGGCCCACAGCACACCGGGTTCGTCCGCGCCGCCGGTTTCGAGCGACCAGATTTGCTGGAGCGTCCACGGCGGTTGCGGCGTGCCGGGCGGCGCGTCGTCGTCGTCGCCGGTGCCGGCATTCGCGCGGGCGCTGGCGGGTGGCTCGTCGGCGGGCTGCGGCGGATAGACGGGAACCGCGCATTCTTCCCAGTCGGCGGCACCAGCACGCCGGCGATGCAGCTTGACGCCGAAATGGCCAAGGTTCAGCGCGGCATACAGCGTGCCGTCGCGCGGGTCGGCGAGCACCATGCTGACCGGCTCGCCGGCAAAGTGCGGCTCACCGAGCGTCCAGCCGCCGTGGCCGTCGGCCTGCAGGACGAACAGGCCCTTGCGGGTGGCGACGAGCAGTCGATCGTTCATGTGAGATGTCTCCTGATGGGCGGGCCTGACGTAGGTGTGCGCGGTCGGTGCTGGTGCATACGTCCCCTTATCCGCCGGTCAATGCTTGCACGACATAGACCCGGCTGGCGTCGCCGAGCACATCGGACAGGTGTTGCCGGTCGCGGATCGGCTGGCCGTCGATGAATACCGACAGGTGTTTGCGCAGCGCACCCTGGTCGTCGAGGATGTAGCCGCGCAGTCGCGGCTGCTCGCCGAAAACGGTGTCGAATGCTTCGCCGACCGAGTGGGCGTCGACTTCGCGCTCGGGCGTTTCGATATGCCGCTGGATCGAGGCGGCGAAGAAGAGGTGCGCCATGGCGGTGGCTGGCAGGAGCCGCGCTGTAGGGACGGTCTGTAGTTTAGGCGATCCAGCGGGGGCGGAAAGCCGGCATCGCGTAGTCGCGGTGCGCCGGCGTGTCCGATTCGTCCCGGTCGACACGTTCCAACGAATCGGCAACAATCCTGCCCGAACCGTCATCGCATACAGGAGTCGGCTGTCATGCCGACCGACGGGCACACGCTCTCCATTTACCGATGAAGGAAATGTCTGCCATGCCGCGATCCGCGCTGTCGATCGTCAAACCCGCCGTCGACGACATCGTCGCAGGCCGGAAGCGGGTCGAAATCCGGTCGTGGGCGCCGCCGGACCTGCCGCTGCGCGATCTCGTGCTGGTGCAGAACACGATCTTCCTGCGACAGGACGGGCACGAGGACCCTGACGGTATCGCGCTCGCGCTGGTCGACGTCGTGGGCGTACACGACTGGACGCCGGATGAAGCCCGCGCGCAAGGCAAGCAGTGGTGTGCCGGGTACGTGAGCTGGGAATTGACGAACGTGCGGGCGCTCGATCCGCCGTTCCCGTGTGTCGCCAGGCGCGGCATCTACGCGTTGGATGAAGATGCCGGAAAGGTGTCCTGATGATTGCGCCTGCATCCGGCATGCGCTGAGCGCCTTCCAGACACAAGCGAGGGCAGTCGCGAAACGATGGGTCGCCCGGCGCATGCCGGTTACGTGCGCTAAACCGGAATCGACCGCCCGCGCATCCTGATCCCGATCCGCACGACGCCGATCACCGCATTCGACAGCCACGTGAGCAGGCGCGGCATCCCGCGCCGGCGGATATCGAGCAGCAGCACGATCCGCACAGCGTCGCTGTCGTTCCACACCTCGTGCATGAAGGTGTCGTCCCACAGCAGGAAACGTCCTTCCTCGAGCCGGTATTCGCGGCCGTCGACCTTCAGCACGGCGGCCGGCGTGCCGTCCGCGCGCTTCGGCATCGACAGCACGAGATAGCCGCGCAGGATGCCGCGAAACGGCCCGCGATGCGGTGGAATGTGCTTGCCGGGTGCGAGGAACGACAACGATGCGGACAGCACGTCCGGCGATGCCGCGACGATCGATGCGACGGTCGGGCAGCGCGACAGGTTGCGCGGGAACGGCTGCCCGTACGCCTGCATGATGAACATCCGCCAGTCGCGTGCATCGTTGGCCGAGATGTCGTACTGCTCGCGCATGATTTCGTGAAAGCGCGGGATGCGCGCCATGTCGCGCGCCACGGCGAATGCCTCTGCCTGGATGTCGGTCCATGCACGGACGAAACGCTCGGCGTCGGGAAACACGGCCGTGTCGAGCACCGCGCCGCCGTCGATATGGCGGTCGAACAGCGTGCGCAGCAGGCCGGCTGCATAGTCGTAAGCGACGGACATGATCGATCGAAAGGCGATCCGTAAGGGGTGACGTCAGTCTGCCCGAAGCGCGGCGGGCGCTGCGTTACGTCAGGTTACGCCGGCTGACGAAAGAATGACAGTTGCATGAACGTCCATTCCGGGCACTCCCGGCGCGGGAGAAGCCACGTGATCCGGTTGCGCGACGCGCGGGAATAAACGCATGCGCTCCGTCGTCATACGGGTGTAGCACGTCGTCTCGTTGACTTCTCAAGGAGTGGAACATGAACACGCATGGGCTGGTGGCCGCCGCGGTGGCGGCGATTTCTCTCGCGGGTATCGCGACGCAAGCGTCGGCACAGGAACTGACGCGCGCGCAGGTCAGGCAGGAACTGATCGACGCCGAACACAACGGGCTGCGCTTCGTGACCGATACGTCATATCCGGACGTGAGCCCGCTGTTCCAGCGGCAGGCCGAACAGATGCCGGCGCATCAGGCCAGTACGGCGATCGGCCGCGATCCGGCCGCGTCATCCGAAGCGGGCAGGCCGGCGACGATGTCGCCGCGCCAGGGTTCTGCCGTCTGCGTCGGCCCCGCGAGCTTCTGCACGGTTTATTTCGGAAGCTGACGCAACCGCCTGCGTTTGCAGGTCAGGCATTCGAGGGATTCGACACGGTTGATCGATACGGAACATTGAAGGAGTTCATGATGAAAACATATATCGCAGTCCTGACGATGATCGGCGCGATCGTCGCGCAATCGGCCTTCGCGCAATCGGCCGCGCCGTTGACGCGTGCACAGGTTCGCGACGAATTGATGCGCCTGGAAGCGGCCGGGTACGACCCGGCGAAGGGAGACGACGGCGAGTATCCGGCGGACATCCAGGCGGCGGAAGCAAGGCTTGCCGAGCAGGACCGGGCCCGGATGGCGGCTGCCGCCGAGCACGCATCGGCCTCCGGTGTGCCGGCGCAGACCAGCAACTAGGTGTCGACATGGTCTTGTGCGACTTCAGGCCGGCGTGTTCGCGACACGGCAGTACCGCAGCCCTTCGTGCCGCTCGACGCGGCAGAAGGGCGCCGGCCGCGCTGCCCGTCATCGCGCGCCGCTTCGCGCGGCGGCGCGATCATCTCATCGGCCGCGTGCGATGAGCGGCCGGCCGCGCATGCGATGAACCGGGACGAAGACGGTATCGGTATCGGCGGCAATCCGGCACATGCGCGCGACGGCATGCGCTGCCGCCAGCGTGGCGATCACCAGGGCATCATGCGCTGCACGACCTGATCGCGCAGCACGAAGCGGTGCGCGAGCGCGGCTGCGACGTGCAGGCAAATGCCGACGAACAGTGCCCACGCGAGGATGCCGTGCACGTCGCCCATCGCGTGGCCGAATGCGGAGCCGGCCGCCGACAGCGCGGGCAACGGCACGATCCCGAGCAACGTCACGCTCCAGGCGCGCGACGACGCATTGATCCAGCCGAGCAGCGGCACCGCGATCAGCAGCGCGTAGAGCGCGAAATGCGTCGCGCCCGACAGTGCGCGCATCGCGGGCGGCAGGTCACTCGCGGGCGGGCGATGCGTCACGCGCCACAGCACGCGGCAAGCCATCGCGGCGAGCAGCGCGGTTCCCACCAGGAGGTGCGCGGCGATCAGGCCGATGGGCTGCGTGTCGCGATGCACGTCGGGCATCGTCCAGCCGATCGCATATTGCGCGATGACCAGCGCGACGATCAGCCAGTGAAGCAAGCGCGCAACGGTGTCATATCGGGCGGGCGTGGACATGGAGACTCCTGCGGACGACGGGGACGATATCGGTCGGGTGGATTCTACGTTCGCTTTCTTAACGAAACGTTAAGCAGGCGTCGCCACAATCGTTCTTCGCTGGACTCGCTGTTCCTGATCCTGACCCACGCGACCTTTCGAATCTTTCAGATCGATAGCGGTCGTCCGCACGGGAGATTCTTTCACCATGGCGTCTTCGACGATCGAGCGATGGCGTGCCCACCTGCTGATCGCCGCGCTGGCCGGCGTGTTCATCCAGTGTTTCGTGCTGGTGTCGTTGCTTGCATGGCACGTACCCGAAGCATTTTTCACCACGATGACGTTTCGTATATGGGTCGCCATCGCGTTGGCCACCGCGATCCTTTCGGCCCGCAAGCTTGCCGACGTCGCGTTCCGCGCCGCGCTCGCCTGCGGCTACGTGCGCGTGACAGGAATCGATCACCGCACGGTAGTTGTGTCATCCAATTGCGCGTATCGTCGCTTGGTCGTCCTTCACATCCGGCTCCACGGGAATCGATACGGCGGCGTGCACGGGTGACCCTGCGTGCGCGCGGCGGCTCCCGGGTGTCGTGGTCGCACGGGTCACCACTGGGGAGAAGCATGGTTTTGCTGCATGTGCTGCGCGGGCTGGCCGGAGCAATGTCGATCGTCTGCGAGCTGGGCGTATTACTGGGCATTGCCTACACGATCACGGCCAGCGTGCTGGTCGGCCGGTTCTTTTCCCGGGCGGCGGCCGAGCCGCGCGATTATCCGGGCGTCACCGTCGCGAAGCCGCTGCACGGCGACGAGTGGCAACTCGTACAGCATCTCGAAAGCTTCTTCGTGCAGAATTATCCGGGGCCGGTCCAGCACCTGTTCGGCGTGCACGACGCGAATGACGAGGCGCTCGTGGCCGTCGAGGCGCTGCGGGCGCGCTACCCCGACGCGAACATCAAGGTCGTCGCCGATGCGCGGCTCTACGGGCCGAACCGCAAGATCGCCAATCTCGTGAACATGCTCGAACACGCGGAGCATTCGGTGCTCTGTCTCGCCGACAGCGACGTGCTGGTCGAGCCCGATTATCTGCGCGCCGTCGTCGGCGCGCTGCAGCAGCCGGAGGTCGGCATCGTGACGAGCGTGTATCGCGGCATCGCGTCGCCCGGCTTCTGGCCCGGTGTCGCCGTCGCGATGACGAACTACCATTTCCTGCCGGGCGTGATCACCGGGCTCTTCATCGGGCGCGCACGGCCCTGCTTCGGCCAGACGATCGCGATCACGCGCGCGACGCTCGAGCGCATCGGCGGGCTCACGCGTTTCGCGCATCACCTGGCCGAGGATCATGCGCTGGGCGAGGCGGTGCGGCAGGTGGGCGCGCAGGTCGTCATTCCGCCGTTCGTCGTCGGGCATGCGTGCGTCGAGGAGACGTTCGCGAAGCTGTACGCACACGAATTGCGCTGGAGCTGCACGATCCGCGCGGCGGACCGGCTCGGTCACGCCGGCTCGGTGCTGATGCATCCGGTGCCGCTCGCGTTGCTGGCGCTGCTGTTCTCCGGCGGCACGGCCGTCGCGTGCGGGCTGGCGGTCGCGGCGCTGGCCGCGCGCTCGCTGCTGATGCTCAAAACGAGCCGGGCGACCGGCGCGGGCCTGCGCGGCGCGCTCTGGCTGCCGTTCGTTGATCTCCTGCAGTTCTTCGTGTTCGTGTCGAGCTTCTTCTCGTCGCATGTCGTGTGGCGCGGCACGCGTTTTCGCGTCGACCGGGAAGGCCTGCTGTCGCCCGCGAGCGAATCATGACGACCCGGACGAACCCCGCTGCCGATGCCGCGGAGCGCAACGCCGCGCGGGGCGACGCACGGCTGCGTCACGTGGGGCAGGTGGCGGCGCTGGGCGGGCTCGCGCTCGCCGTGTGGCTGATCTGGCGCGAGCATCCGCTCGACATCCTGCATCGCCTGCAGATCGCCGGCGCGGGGCTGTTGCTCGCGGCGCTGGCGCACATCCTGCCGATGCTCGCGAATGCGTGGGACTGGCGGATGCTGATCCGCGGCCCGCGCCGGCCGTCGTTCGCGACGATGCTGAAGCTCGTGTGGATCCGCGAATCGATCAACGGGTTGTTGCCGGTCGCGCGGATCGGCGGCGAGATCGTGTCGTTCGGCCTGCTGCGGCAGGCGGGCGTGCGGCCGGCGACCGTCGTCGCCAGCCTCGTCGCCGACATGCAGCTGACGCTGATCAGCCAGCTGGTGTTCGCGCTGGTCGCGATCGGCTACGTGCTCGAGCACGTGTCGTCCGACGCCGCGCGCGTGGCCGGCAACCTCGCGATCGCCATGGCCGCGCTGGTGCCGGTGCTGCTGCTGTTCGCGCTGGTGCAGCATGCGCGGCCGTTCGAACGCGCGATGCGCGTGCTCAACCGCGTCACGAGCGGCAAGGTGGTGGCGCTGGTCGGCGAATCGGCGCGCACCGATCAGTCGATCCGGATGATCTGGAGAAAGACCGGCATCGTCGTGCGTTATCTCGTGATCTGGCAGACGCTCCAGTTCGTCGGCTATGCGCTGGAAATCTGGCTCGCGCTGTATTTTCTCGGCGCGGAGCCGACGTTCGCGCAGGCGCTCGCGATCGAGGCGCTGATCCAGCTCGTGAGCAGCATCGCGTTCCTGATGCCGGGCGGGCTCGGCGTGCAGGAGGGCGGGTTCGTGCTGATCGGCGGGCTGCTCGGGTTCGACCCGCCGACCTGTCTCGCGCTGGCCGGCGCCCGCCGCGTGCGCGACCTGCTGTTCTATCTGCCGGGCCTGCTGGCATGGCAGTGGGCGGCCGGTTCGGCGAACCGGCCGGGCGGAACGAAAAACGCGCCGTTGCCCATCGGGGAGTCGGCCCGGTCGCGTTGATGTGACCGGGCAACCCCTGCCCGCCACGCGCGGCGGGCTGCGCGGGACTCAGCGCCGTTCGTCGGCGAGATGGCTGCGGATCACGTCCGCGAACGACGTATCGCCCGTCAACCCGAGCGCTTCCGCGCGCGACGTATCCCAACGGCCCGGCCAGCTGCCGACGATCTTCTCGACGCGTTCGTCCGGCACATGGCGGATCAGCTTCACGACGTCGTCGCCCGCGACTTCGCGCAGCGCCGCGATCATTTCGTCGACCGACACCGACAGGCCGGGCAGATTGATCACCCGTTTGTTGCCGAGCTTCGCGCTGTCGATCTCGCAGCCCGCGACGAGCGCTTCGATCGCGCCGCGCGGCGACAGCAGCCACAGCCGCGTCGAACCCGGCACCGGGCACACGCTTTCCTCGCCGTTCAGCGGCTCGCGGATGATGCCGCTCGCGAACGACGACGCCGCCGCATTCGGGCGGCCCGGCCGCACGCTGATCGTCGGCAGCCGCAGCACACGGCCGTCGACGAAGCCGCGCCGCGCGTAGTCGCACAGCAGCAGCTCGGCGATCGCCTTCTCGGCGCCGTACGACGATTGCGGATTCAGCGCGGTGTCGTCCTGCACGACGTCGGGCAGCGTGCCGCCATAGACCGCGACGGAGCTCGTGAACACGACGCGCGGCCGATGGCCACGCGCGCGGCATACTTCGAGCAGCGTGCGCGACGCGTCGAGGTTGATCCGCATGCCGAGGTCGAAATCGGCTTCGGCCTGCCCGCTGACGATCGCCGCGAGGTGGAAGATCGCGCCCGTCTGCGTGTCGATCGCGCGGTCGAGCACCGCGCGCTCGGCGATGTCGCCGACGATCGACGTCACACGCGCGTCGCCGAAATCGCTGCCCGCGACGACGTCGAGCAGCACCAGCTCGTCGATCTTCTCGCTGCGGCCGTCGGGGCCGGTGAGTTCGCCGCGCTCGAGCAGCTTGCGCGCGAGACGCTGGCCGAGAAAGCCGGCGCCGCCGGTGATCAGTACTTTCATGTTCTTTACCCTCGGAAGAATGCTGGAATTACAGGTACGGCTTGAGCCAGCCGAGCCCTTCGGACGTGCCGGCCTTCGGGCGGTACTCGCAGCCGATCCAGCCGTCGTAGCCGAGCGCGTCGATCAGCGCGAACAGATACGGGTAGTTGAGTTCGCCGAGATCCGGCTCGTGGCGCTCGGGCACGCCCGCGATCTGGATATGGCCGATGCCCGCGAAATCGCGCTTGAGCTTCATCGCGAGATCGCCTTCGACGATCTGGCAGTGGTAGCAGTCGAACTGCACCTTCAGGTTCGGCGCGCCGACTTCCGCGCAGATCGCCTGCGCGTCGTCCTGGCGGCTCAGGAAATAGCCGGGCATGTCGCGTTGGTTGATCGGCTCGATCAGGATCGTGATGCCGTGCGCGGCGGCAGCCTGCGTCGCATGGCGCAGGTTCGCGAGGTAGGTGTCGCGATGGCGGGCGCGGTCGGCGCCCGGCGGCACCATGCCGGCCATCACGTGCAGCTTCTTGTTGCCGAGCACGCGCGCATAGTCGAGCGCCTGGTCGATGCCGCGCCGGAACTCGTCCTCGCGGCCCGGCAGCGACGCGGTGCCGCGTTCGCCCGCGGCCCAGTCGCCGGGCGGCGCGTTGAACAGCGCCTGTTCGAGGTGGTGCGCGTCGAGGCGTGCACGGATGTCCTCGGCGGCGAAGTCGTACGGGAACAGGTACTCGACGGCCTTGAAGCCGTCGTAGGCAGCAGCGGCGAAGCGTTCGAGGAACGCGTACTCGGGGTACATCATCGAGAGGTTGGCGGCGAAGCGTGGCATGGCAGCGGGTCCTGTGAATGAATGGGGCGGGGCGCATGGCGCCCCGCGTCGAATGGCGGCCGGATCGGCGACTCGGCGAATCAGCGGTTCACGAGTTTCGCGGGCGTGAGCCACACGGCGATCGCGCCGATCACGAGCATCGCGGCGAGTACGTACATGCCGGACGCCGTGCTGTGCGTGACGTCCTTCAGGTAACCGATCACGTACGGGCTCGCGAACCCGGCGAGGTTGCCGACCGAGTTGATGATCGCGATCCCGGCCGCGGCCGCGGAGCCCGCGAGGAACGCGGTCGGCAGCGACCAGAACAGCGGCGCGCAGGTCAGCACGCCGCCCGCCGCGAGCGACAGGAACACGATCGACACCGCCGTATTGTGCGAGTACGACGCGGCGACCGCAAACCCGATTGCGCCCATCAGCGCCGGCACGATCAGGTGCCAGCGGCGTTCGCGGCGCTTGTCCGCGCTGTGGCCGAACAGGTTCATCACGACGATCGCGACGAGGAACGGAATGGCCGACAGCAAGCCGATCTGCAGCGTATCGGTGATGCCGGTCGACTTGACGAGCGTCGGCATCCAGAACGTGAGGCCGTACTGGCCCGTGACGAACGCGAAGTAGATCAGCGACATCCACCACATGCGCGGGTCCGCGAACACGGCCTTCAGCGAATGGCCGTGCTGCTGCTGTTCCTGCGGCTGCGCGGCGATCTCGTCCTCCAGCAGCTGCTTTTCACGCTCGTCGAGCCACTTCGCGCTGCGGATGCTGTTGTCGAGATACAGGATCGTCGCGATGCCGACGAGCACGGCCGGTACGGCTTCGATCATGAACATCCATTGCCAGCCGTGGAAGCCCGAGCCGCCGTGGAAGCGCTCCATGATCCAGCCGGACAGCGGGTTGCCGAAGATGCCCGACACGGGAATCGCGGACATGAACACCGCGATGATCTTCGCGCGGCGATGCGACGGGAACCAGTACGTGAGGTACAGGATCACGCCGGGATAGAAGCCGGCTTCCGCGAGGCCGAGCAGGAAGCGCAGCACGTAGAACTGCGTCGGCGTCTGCACGAACGCGAACAGCGCGGACAGCAGGCCCCACGTGATCATGATCCGTGCGATCCAGATGCGTGCGCCGATGCGATGCATCAGCAGGTTGCTTGGCAGTTCGAACAGAAAATAGCCCAGAAAGAAAATGCCGGCGCCGAGCCCGAACACCGTTTCGCTGAACGCGAGATCCTGCGACATCTGCAGCTTCGCGAAGCCGACGTTCACGCGGTCGAGATACGCGACCACGTAGCAGAGCATTAGGAACGGCACGATGCGCCAGAACACTTTCTTGTAAGTGCGGTCGAGTTCCGCGGCATGGGCGGGCGCGGCGGGCGAGCGGCCAGCGGCCGCGTCGAGAGCAGTCATCGTCGTCTCCAATGATGTCGTGTGCCGGCGGCGCGTACGTCGCCGGTCGTGTGTGTGCTGACGGAAGGGCCCGCGCACACGGCGGGCATGGGAATCGTTGCGTGGCGCGCCGCTACCAGCGCGCGCCGAAGCTCGCGCGTAGTTCGTCGAGCGCGGCGTCGTCGAGCGGCTCGGGTTTCGGGTGCGTCATCAGCCACAGCCGCGCCGTCTCCTCGAGCTCCTCGAGCGCATACGACGCGTGCGACACCGACGGTCCCCACATCACCGGGCCGAGGCGCTCGAGCAGCACGCCGCGCACCTGGTCGGCGAGCGCCGCGACTACGGCCGCGACGCCCGGATCGCCGGGGCGGCGGTAGCGGATCAGCGGAATGTGGCCGACCTTCATCACGTAGTACGGCGTGATCGGCGGCAGCACGTCGGTGTCGCGCCACACGCCCGCGAGCGTCAGCGCGACGAGATGCGTCGAATGCGTATGGACGACGCCGTTCGCTTCGGCGTTGCGCGCGTAGATGCCGCGATGCAGCGCGAGCGTCTTCGACGGCTTGCCGCCCGATACGGGCTGGCCGTCGAAGCCGACCTTCGCGATGTCGTTCGGGTCGAGCCGGCCGAGGCACGCATCGGTCGGCGTGATCAGCCAGCCGTCGGCGAGGCGCGCGCTGATGTTGCCGGCGCTGCCGACCGCGTGGCCGCGCGCATACAGGCTTGCTCCGACGACGCAGATCTCTTCGCGCAGTTTCGCTTCGTCGCTCATCGTGCGGCTCCGTCCAGCGCGCGCAGCGCCTTGTCGAAAAAGTCCGTGGCGCCGAAGTTGCCGGACTTCAGCGCGAGGCCGAGCGGCTGCGCGTCGATGGTGGCCGTCGCCGGCACGCCCGGATCGATCTGCGCGCCGATCTGCAGCGACTTCACGTCGAGCGCCTGCACGACCGCGCCGGACGTTTCGCCGCCGGCGACGACGAACTTGCGCACGCCGAGATCGCGCAGGCCGCGCGCGATCGCCGCGAGCGTGGCTTCGACGAGATGGCCGGCCGCATCGACGCCGAGCGCCTGCTGCACGGCCTTCACTTCGTCGGGCGTCGCGGTCGCATAGATCAGCACGGGCTGCGGCAGGTACGCGCGCGCGAACGCGAGCGCCTGGTCGACGACGGGTTCGCCGCGCGAGGCCGCGAGCGGATCGATGCGGAAGCTCGGCCGCGTGGCGCGCCATGCGGCGACCTGCGCGTTGGTGGCCTTCGACGCGCTGCCGGCGAGCACCGTCGAGAGCCCTTCGATGCGCGGCAACGACGCCGCGTTGTCGCGCTCGGGCAGTTGCTCCGCGCGACGGAAATTCGCGGGCAGGCCGAGCGCGATGCCCGAGCCGCCGGTGACGAGCGGCAGGCCCGCGCACGCTTCGCCGAGCACGTAGAGGTCGCGATCCGACAGCGCGTCGGCGATCGCGAAGCGCACGCCTTCCGCGCGCAGTTGCTCGATCCGCGTGCGCACAGCCGCCGCGCCCAGCGCGATCGTGTCGTAGCGGATCAGGCCGACCGGCGACTTCGTCTGCCGTTGCAGCACGCGGATGAGGTTCGCGTCCTTCATCGGCGTGAGCGGATGGTTCTCCATCCCCGATTCGTTCAGCAGCACATCGCCGACGAACAGGTGGCCGCGATAGATCGTGCGGCCGTTCTCGGGGAACGCCGGGCACGCGATCGTGAGGCCGCCGCCGGCCGCATCGAGCAGCGCATCGGCGACAGGCCCGATGTTGCCTGCGTCGGTCGAATCGAACGTCGAGCAGTACTTGAAGAAGAACTGCCGGCAGCCTTGCGCGCGCAGCCATTCGTACGCGGCGAGCGATTGCGCGACGGCGTCGGCGGCGGGGATCGTGCGCGACTTCAGCGCGACGACGATCGCGTCGGCATCGAGCGCGGTGTCTGCGGCGCCGTCGGCGGGCACGCCGATCGTCTGCACGGTGCGCATGCCGCTCTTCACGAGCATGTTCGCGAGATCGGTCGCGCCGGTGAAATCGTCGGCGATGCAGCCGAGCAGGGGGCGGGAAGCGGAAGCGGTCATGGCGGAAGCGTCGGTCGAATCAGCGGGCGGGCGGCAGCGTGATGCCGGGGAAAGTCTTGATCACGGCGGAATCGTCCTCGCCGCCGTGGCCGGCGCTCGACGCGCTCATGAACATCTGGTGCGCGGTGGCCGACAGCGGCAGCGGGAACTTGCTGCGGCGCGCGGTATCGAGCACGAGGCCGAGATCCTTCACGAAGATGTCGACGGCCGACAGCGGCGTGTAGTCGCCGTTCAGGATGTGCGGCACGCGGTTCTCGAACATCCACGAATTACCGGCGCTGTGCGTGATCACGTCGTACAGCGCATCGGCATCGACGCCTTCGCGCAGGCCGAGCGCCATCGCCTCGGCCGCTGCCGCGATGTGCACGCCGGCCAGCAGCTGGTTGATGATCTTCACTTTCGAGCCGATGCCGTGCGCGTCGCCGAGGCGATAGACCTTGCCGGCGATCGCCGCAAGCACGTCCTCGCAGCCCGCATAGGCGGCCGCCGGCCCCGACGTCATCATCGTCATCTCGCCGGAGGCCGCGCGCGCGGCGCCGCCGGATACCGGCGCATCGAGCATCTGCAGGCCGGCCGCCTCGATGCGTGCGCCGAGCGCGACCGCGAATTCGGGCGCGACGGTCGCGCTGGCGATCACGACGCCGCCCGGCTTCATCGCCGCGACCGCGCCGTGCGCGCCGAACAGCACCGTTTCGGTCTGCGCGGCATTGACGACGAGCGTGACGACGACGTCGCACTGCGCGCCGAGTTCGGCCGGCGTCGCACAGGCGATGCCGCCTTCGGCGGCGAACGCCTGCAGCACCGTGTCGCGCACGTCGCATGCGTGCACGCGCAGGCCGGCGCGCAGCAGCGAGCGGGCGACGCCGAGGCCCATCGCGCCGAGGCCGATGACTCCAACATTTCGTGACATGGTCAACCTTGATCGATTCGGGAAAGGGGCGGCGCGGCGGCCGCCGGGTTCAGCAGATGCCGGCTTCCGCGAGGCGGCGGGCGGCGTTGTACATGTGCGTGCGCGCCGCGTTGCGGGCGGCCATCGGGTCGCGCGCGCGGATCGCGTCGGCGATCGCCGCGTGTTCCTCGCGCACCTGGCGCGAGAAGTCCTCGCGCGTCGCTTCGTTGCGACGCGTGACCTTCACGCCGGCTTCGAGGTACTGGTTCAGGAACTGCAGCGTCTTCAGGAAATACGGGTTGCCGGTGACGGCCGCGATCGTGCGGTGGAACGCGACGTCTTCCGCGACGCCGTCGCGCCCTTCGGCCACCGCGTCGTCGATCTTGCGCAGCGCATCGTCGATGTCGGCCATGTCTTCATCGGTGTGGTTCAGCGCGGCCTCGGCCGCGACCTCGGCCTCGATCGCGCGGCGCACCGCGAGCAGGTGCGGCAGCGACGTGGCCTCGACCGCTTCCGCATAGTCGATCCGCAGCGGCCGGATCGCGCCGTGCTGGTTCACGTACACGCCGCTGCCCTGGCGCGGCTCGACCACGCCTTCGTTCTTCAGCCGCGAGATCGCCTCGCGAATCACCGTGCGACTCACGCCGAATTCCTGTGCGAGCACGGCCTCCGTCGGCAGCTTGCCGGTGGCGGAGAAACTGCCGACTTCGATCTGCTTGAGCAGTTGCTGCGCGACATGGTCGCTCATCGCGCGGGCGGGAATTTTCTCGAACATGGTGCTCTGGATTGTCAGGTTATGTGGTCATCATACAAATTTGAATGGACAGTAGCATCCGGGATAACCCTCGGTTAACGGAGCGCAACGTCGGTTAAATTGACTGGAACCGGTTCCAATTGAGCTGAAACCGATGCGTTCGAGTGTCGTGTCGCGATCGATTGGAAAAGGAGCGGGGCCCGTCGCCGTCAGTCGGCGATGTCCTCGACGGCGTCCGCCGCGATGGCCGCGCCGGCTTCCGCCACTTCCCCGCCACGCTCGCGATACGTCGCCGGCGGCACGCCGAACTGCTTGCGGAATTCGCGCCCGAGGTGCGACGCATCGGCGAATCCGCAGCTCGACGCGATATCGGCCACCGTGCGGTCGGAGCTCGTCAGCAGCCACGCGGCCGTGCGCAGCCGCACCTGCTTCGCGAACGCCTGCGGGCTCTTGCCCGTCTCCGCCTTGAACAGCCGCTCTAGTTGCCGCGTCGACAAATCGAGCTTGCTCGCGAGCTCGTCGAGCGACAGCGCACGCCCGACATGCTGTTCCATCAGGAGAATCGCGCGCTTGACCTTCGGGTGCGTCGCCGGCTCGAGGCCCGGCGGATGCGGCTGCGGCGCATTGCCTTTCTGCATCTCGCCGACCAGCAGGATGCGCAGCGCCTTCTGCACGGTCGCGTGATCGAAGTGGCGCAGCAGGATCGCGGCGGCGACGTCGATCGACGCGCGGCCGCCCGAGCAGGTGATGCGGCGCCGGTCGATCACGAACAGCCGGTCGGCGATCAGCAGGTCGGGATCGGCGGCCGGAAAGCGCTCGATGAAATCCCAGTAGTGGAACCAGCTCACGCAGGTGCGGTAGCCGTCGAGCACGCCGGCCCGCATCAGCGTGAACACGCCGGTGCAGATGCCGACGACCGTCGCGCCGCCGGCCGCCGCGCGGCGGATGAAGTCGAGTGTCTCGGGGCCGGCCTGCGGCCCCGAATGCAGCAGCCCGCCGACCACCACCACATAGTCGAACGGCTCGGCCGCGTCGAACGTTTCCCACGGCGTGATCTGGATCCCGCAGCTCGCGCGCACCGGCGCGAGGGTCTCGCCGATCACGCTCCACGCGCAGCGCACGGGCTTGCTGTAGTCGCCGTCGTCCGCCGACAGCCGCAGCATGTCGACGAAGCCCGAGAAGGCCGTCAGCGTGAAGTTCGGCAGCAGCACGATGCCGAAGCGGATACGCCGCGGCGCGGGTTCTGCGAGGGGGGAAGCGGGTACGTCGGTTGTCATCGCGGCCAATCTCTTCACGCCGGGCGGGCGGTCTCACTCAGTCTGTTGATACGGGGCATGCGGGTACGGCGGCCGGGCGGGGCGGATGCAGCCAGCGTCGCTGATCGGTTCCGGCACGACTTGTGGTTTTCCGTCGCGAACCATCGCCAAAACGCACTTTCGGGCCTGCCGGCGGGGCGCTTGGCGGCGGTATCCCACGCCGATGCCGTTTTTGTTCTATCGGCCGATTTTACGCTTTGATGTACTGGCGCCAACGTCATTTCACGTGTGTGCCACCCAGAGGAAGCCAATGAACGTCAGCGTCTTCGACCTGTTCAAGATCGGCATCGGCCCGTCCAGTTCGCATACGGTCGGCCCGATGATCGCCGCGTGCCGCTTCGCGTCGCACGTGGAGGACGCGAACCTGCTCGGTTTCGTGCGCCGCGTGCGGGTCGAACTATACGGCTCGCTCGGCGCGACCGGCAAGGGCCACGGCACCGACAAGGCCGTGCTGCTCGGTCTCGAGGGCCACCTGCCCGACACGATCGATCCGGACCTGATCGAGCCGCGGCTCGCCGCGATCCGCGCGGAGAAATCGCTGTCGCTGCTCGGCAAGCAGACCGTCCGCTTCGAGGAAAAGGAGCACATCGGCTTCTATCGCAAGCTGATGAGCGGCACGAGCATCGTGCACCCGAACGGGATGCGCTTCCAGGCCTTCGACGAGCACGGCCAGCTGCTCGTCGAGAAAGAGTATTACTCGGTCGGCGGCGGCTTCGTCGTGAACCGCGACGGCGATCGCGTGAACGGCGTGCGCGCGGCGGTCGAGGTGCCGTATCCGTTTCGCACCGGCGACGACCTGATGCGCCAGTGCCGCGAGCACGGGCTGTCGATCGCCGAGCTGATGATGCGCAACGAATGCGCGCTGCGTCCCGCCGACGAAGTGCGCGCCGGGTTGCTCGCGATCTGGCGCACGATGGCCGCCTGCGTCGAGCGCGGCTGCAAGGTCGAGGGCGACCTGCCGGGCCCGATGCGCGTGAAGCGCCGCGCGGCCGAGCTGAACAATCGCCTGCGCGCGCGTTCGGAAGAGTCGCTGCGCGACCCGCTGTCGATGCTCGACTGGGTCAACCTGTATGCGATGGCCGTCAACGAGGAGAACGCGGCGGGCGGCCGGGTCGTCACCGCGCCGACCAACGGCGCGGCCGGCGTGATTCCCGCGGTGCTGCACTACTACGTGAAGTTCGTGCCGGGCTCGAACGAAGCCGGCATCGTCGAATTCCTGATGACGGCCGCGGCGATCGGGATTATCTACAAGGAAACCGCGTCGATCTCCGGCGCGGAAGTCGGTTGCCAGGGCGAAGTGGGCGTCGCGTGCTCGATGGCCGCGGCCGCGCTCGCCGCGGTGATGGGCGGCACGGCGACCCAAGTCGAGAACGCCGCCGAGATCGGCATGGAGCACAACCTCGGGATGACCTGCGACCCGGTTGGCGGGCTCGTGCAGATCCCGTGCATCGAGCGCAACGCGATGGGCGCGATCAAGGCGCTGAACGCGTCGCGCATGGCGCTCAAGGGAAACGGCCAGCACTACGTGTCGCTCGATTCGGTCATCAAGACGATGCGCGAGACGGGCGCCGACATGAAGACGAAATACAAGGAAACGTCGCGCGGCGGTCTGGCCGTGAACGTCATCGAATGCTAAACGAAGGATCACTCACATGAGCCGCTACTCGATATTCAGCCTGTTCCGCAACGGCCTCTCGTATCACGAGAACTGGGAAAAGCAGTGGAAGAGCCCGGAACCGAAGAAGGAATACGACGTCGTGATCGTCGGCGGCGGCGGCCACGGCCTCGCGACCGCGTATTACCTCGCGAAAGAGCACGGGATCACGAACGTCGCGATCCTCGAGAAAGGCTGGATCGGCGGCGGCAACACCGCGCGCAACACGACGATCGTCCGCTCGAACTATCTGTGGGACGAATCGGCCGCGCTGTACGAGAAGGCGATGAAGCTGTGGGAAGGGCTGTCGCAGGACCTGAACTACAACGTGATGTTCAGCCAGCGCGGCGTGATGAACCTGGCGCACACGCTGCAGGACGTGCGTGACACCGAGCGCCGCGTGAACGCGAACCGGCTGAACGGCGTCGACGCCGAATTCCTGACGCCCGCGCAGATCAAGGAAATCGAGCCGACCATCAACCTGAACAGCCGCTACCCGGTGCTCGGCGCATCGATCCAGCGCCGCGCGGGCGTGGCGCGTCACGACGCGGTGGCCTGGGGCTTCGCACGCGGCGCGGATCGCGCCGGTGTCGACATCATCCAGAACTGCCAGGTGACGGGCATTCGCCGCGAAGGCGGCGCGGTGGTCGGCGTCGATACGGTGAAGGGCTTCATCAAGGCGAAGAAGGTCGCGGTGGTCGCGGCCGGCAACACGACGACGCTCGCCGACATGGCCGGCGTGCGCCTGCCGATCGAGAGCCACCCGCTGCAGGCGCTGGTGTCCGAGCCGATCAAGCCGGTCGTCAACTCGGTGATCATGTCGAACGCGGTGCACGCGTACATCAGCCAGTCCGACAAGGGCGACCTCGTGATCGGCGCCGGCATCGACCAGTACACGGGCTTTGGCCAGCGCGGCAGCTTCCACATCATCGAAAGCACGCTGCAGGCGATCGTCGAGATGTTCCCGGTGTTCTCGCGCGTGCGGATGAACCGCCAGTGGGGCGGCATCGTCGACGTGTCGCCGGACGCGTGCCCGATCATCACCAAGACCGACGTGAAGGGCCTCTATTTCAACTGCGGCTGGGGTACCGGCGGCTTCAAGGCGACGCCCGGCTCGGGCTGGGTGTTCGCGCACACGATCGCCCGCGACGAACCGCATCCGCTGAACGCGCCGTTCGCGCTCGACCGTTTCTACACGGGCCACCTGATCGACGAGCACGGCGCCGCCGCCGTCGCGCACTGACCACGCATACGAGGAGAAAAACATGTTGCTGATCGAATGTCCGTGGTGCGGGCCGCGCGCCGAATCCGAGTTCTCGTGCGGCGGTGAAGCCGACATCGTGCGCCCCGTGAACAACGAGAACATGACCGACCGCGAATGGGGCGAGTACGTGTTCATGCGCGAGAACAAGCGCGGGCTGCACAAGGAGCAGTGGCTGCACACGCAGGGCTGCCGCCGCTGGTTCAAGGCCACGCGCGACACGGTGACCTACGATATCAAGGGCTACGAAAGGTTCGGTGGCGAAGCTGCCGGCAACGCACACGAAGAGGGCACGAGCAAATGAGCCAGAAAGACCGCCTCGGCACCGGTGGCCGCATCAATCGCGCGATTCCGTTGACCTTCACGTTCAACGGCCGCACGTATCAGGGCTTCCAGGGCGACACGCTCGCGTCCGCGCTGCTCGCGAACGGCGTGCACTTCGTCGCGCGCAGCTTCAAGTACCACCGTCCGCGCGGGATCGTGACGGCCGACGTCGCGGAACCGAATGCCGTCGTGCAGCTCGAATCGGGCCCGTACACGGTGCCGAACGCACGCGCGACCGAGATCGAGCTGTACCAGGGGCTGGTCGCAACGAGCGTGAACGCGGAGCCGTCGCTCGAGAACGACAAGTACGCGATCAACCAGAAGCTGTCGCGCTTCCTGCCGGCCGGCTTCTATTACAAGACCTTCATGTGGCCGCGCAACATGTGGCCGAAGTACGAAGAGAAGATCCGTGAAGCGGCCGGCCTCGGCAAGGCGCCGGAAGCGCTCGACGCCGATCGCTACGACAAGTGCTACGCGCACTGCGACGTGCTCGTGGTCGGCGGTGGCCCGTCGGGCCTTGCGGCCGCGCATGCGGCGGCGACGGCCGGCGCGCGCGTGATCCTCGTCGACGACCAGCGCGAGCTCGGCGGCAGCCTGCTGTCGTGCCGCGCCGAGATCGACGCGAAGCCCGCGCTGCAATGGGTCGAGAAGATCGAGGCCGAGCTGCGCAAGCTGCCCGACGTGACGATCCTGTCGCGCAGCACCGCGTTCGGCTACCAGGACCACAACCTCGTGACGGTCACGCAGCGTCTGACCGATCACCTGCCGGTGTCGATGCGCAAGGGCACGCGCGAACTGCTGTGGAAGGTCCGCGCGAAGCGCGTGATCCTCGCGACCGGCGCGCACGAGCGTCCGATCGTGTTCGGCAACAACGACCTGCCGGGCGTGATGCTCGCCGGTGCGGTGTCCACCTACGTGCATCGCTTCGGCGTGCTGCCGGGCCGCAACGCGGTCGTGTTCACGAACAACGATCGCGCGTACCAGACCGCGCTCGACCTGAAGGCGTGCGGCGCGAAGGTGACGGTCGTCGATTCGCGCGCATCGTCGAACGGCGCGCTGCCGGCCGCCGCGAAGCGGCAGGGCGTGACGGTGATGAGCGGCGCGGTCGTGACGGGCGCATCGGGCAAGTGGCGCGTATCGTCGGTCGACGTCGCGTCCTACTCGAACGGCCAGACCGGCGGCAAGCTGCAGACGCTGCCGTGCGACCTCGTCGCGATGTCGGGTGGCTTCAGCCCGGTGCTGCACCTGTTCGCGCAGTCGGGCGGCAAGGCCTGCTGGAACGACGAGAAGGCGTGCTTCCTGCCGGGCAAGCCCGTGCAGGCGGAAGCGAGCATCGGTGCCGCGGCCGGCGAATTCGGCCTGGCCCGTGCGCTGCGACTCGCGGTCGATGCGGGCGTGGAAGCCGCGAAGGCAGCGGGTTTCACCGCCGAGCAGCGCGCGGTCGCGCCGCAGGTTGCGGAAACCGTCGAAGGCGCACTGCAGCCGCTGTGGCTGGTCGGCAGCCGTGAAGCCGCGGCACGCGGGCCGAAGCAGTTCGTCGACTTCCAGAACGACGTGTCGGCCGCGGACATCCTGCTGGCCGCACGCGAAGGCTTCGAGTCGGTCGAGCACGTGAAGCGCTACACGGCGATGGGCTTCGGCACCGACCAGGGCAAGCTCGGCAACATCAACGGGATGGCGATCCTCGCGGGGGCGCTCGGCAAGACGATTCCGGAAACGGGCACGACGACGTTCCGCCCGAACTACACGCCGGTGTCGTTCGGCACGTTCGCGGGCCGCGAGCTCGGCGATTTCCTCGACCCGATCCGCAAGACCTGCGTGCACGAGTGGCACGTCGAGCACGGCGCGCTGTTCGAGGACGTCGGCAACTGGAAGCGGCCGTGGTACTTCCCGAAGAACGGCGAGGATCTCCATGCGGCCGTGAAGCGCGAATGCCTCGCGGTGCGCAACAGCGTCGGCATCCTCGACGCGTCGACGCTCGGCAAGATCGACATCCAGGGCCCGGACGCGGTGAAGCTGCTGAACTGGATGTACACGAACCCGTGGAACAAGCTCGAAGTGGGCAAGTGCCGCTACGGGCTGATGCTCGACGAAAACGGGATGGTGTTCGACGACGGCGTGACGGTGCGCCTCGCCGACCAGCATTTCATGATGACGACCACGACGGGCGGCGCGGCGCGCGTGCTCACGTGGCTCGAGCGCTGGCTGCAGACCGAATGGCCCGACATGAAGGTGCGGCTGTCGTCGGTCACCGATCACTGGGCGACGTTCGCGGTGGTCGGCCCCAAGAGCCGCAAGGTCGTGCAGAAGGTGTGCCAGGACATCGATTTCGGCAACGAGGCGTTCCCGTTCATGAGCTACCGGAACGGCACGGTTGCAGGCGCGAAGGCGCGCGTGATGCGGATCAGCTTCTCGGGCGAGCTCGCGTATGAAGTGAACGTGCCGGCGAATGCGGGCCGCGCGGTGTGGGAAGCGCTGATGGCGGCCGGTGCCGAGTTCGACATCACGCCGTACGGCACCGAGACGATGCACGTGCTGCGTGCGGAGAAGGGCTACATCATCGTCGGCCAGGATACCGACGGCTCGATCACGCCGTACGACCTCGGGATGGGCGGGCTCGTCGCGAAGTCGAAGGACTTCCTCGGCAAGCGTTCGCTTGCGCGCTCGGACACCGCGAAGGAAGGCCGCAAGCAGTTCGTCGGCCTGCTGACCGAGGACGAGCAGTTCGTGCTGCCGGAAGGCGCGCAGATCATCGCGAAGGACACGCAGGTGTCGGCGGTCGATCCGACGCCGATGCTCGGCCACGTGACGTCGAGTTACTACAGCCCGATCCTGAAGCGCTCGATCGCGCTCGCGGTGGTGAAGGGCGGCCTGAACAAGATGGGCGAGAGCGTCGTGATTCCGCTGGCCAACGGCCGCCGCATCACCGCGAAGATCTCGAGCCCGGTTTTCTACGATACCGAAGGGGTGCGCCAGCATGTGGAATGAAACCAGAAACCAGACGCAGGTGGCGGGCGCGGGCGGCGTGACGCTTGAATCGCCGTTCGTCGGCGCGGCCGACGTGCTGAAGCCGCACCAGGCGCGCGCCTCGAAGAAGTTCACGCTGCGCGAGCGGCCGTTCCTCGATCTCGTCAACGTGCGCGGCGAATTGAGCGATCCGGCGTTCGTGAGCGCGTTCGAGCGCGTGGTCGGCTGCCGGCCGCCCGCGGCGCCGAACACGGTCGCGCGCGGCGCCGAGTACGACGTGCTGTGGCTCGGCCCCGACGAGTGGCTCGTGCGCTCGAACGGGCCCGTGCCGGCCGGCGTGCTCGAAGCGAAGCTCGCGGAAGCCGTGCAGGGCACGTATGCGGCGGCCGTCGATGTCGGCAGCGGCTATACGGTCGTCGAGCTCAGCGGCGAACGCGTGCGCGACGTGCTCGCACGCGGCTGTCCGCTCGATCTCCATCCGCGCGCGTTCAAGCCGGGCCAGTGCGCGCAGTCGCATTACTTCAAGTCGTCGATCGTGCTGATTCCGACCGGTGACGATGCGTTCGAGATCGTCGTGCGCCGCAGCTTCGCCGACTACTTCGTGCGCATCATGCTCGACGCGGCCGCGCCGCTCGCATCATGAAGCCGTTCGACGAACCGTTCGTGGCGATCGACGCGCCGCGCCTGCGCGGGCGCGGCTGGAGCGTGTTCGTCGACGAACTGAAGGTGCCCGCGCGGATCGGCATTCATGCGCACGAGCATGAAGCGCCGCAGCCGATCGTGATCGATGCGCGGCTCGGCTACCGGTGCGAGCCGAGCGAGCAGGGCGAGTGGATCGATTACGACGGCTATTGCGCGCGCCTTGCGGCGTTCCTGTCGCACAAGCCGCATACGCGGCTGCTCGAGACGCTCGTCGCCGATATCGCGGTGCTGTCGTTCCGCGAGTGGCCGGCGCTGGAGTCGCTGACGCTGTCGGTGTACAAGCCGAAAATCCGGCCCGGCACGAAGCGGGTTGGCGTGTCGCTCGACTGGACGCGCGGGGATTATTTGCGGTGGACGGGGGCGGTGGGGCAGTTTTGACGCAGGAGAGGCGGCCGATGAGTGCGTCGAAACGATGCCGGTCGGCCGCCGGCCGTGGCACTTGTTGGTCTTTATAGTTCCTGAAATATGCGAACAATTCGCCGTCGCTGACGTTCAAGCCTTTAATTCCGATATTCTCGTAACAATGCCGTCGATGCCGTTCGTCGGCGTTTTGTTCCTGGTATCCCGGAATTATGGCCCGCACCTTACCCCGCCCCATTGCATCACCCGACCCGCTCGCGCAGGATCTCGCGGCGCTGGGTGCGCTCGTCCGCAACCGGCGGGCGCAGAACCGGATGCGGATCGACGACGCAACCGACATGCTCGGCGTCTCCAAGGACGTGCTGTCGCGGCTCGAAAACGGCCGGGCGGTGGGCCTCGACAAGTTGTTCAAGGTGCTCGACGGTCTGGGACTCAATTTGCTCGTCGTACCGAAGCGCGAAGTGCCCGTCGCACGCAAGGCATTGCATGAACTTGCCGAGCCGACTGTGCCGGCGGAGTCGCGGGAGGGCGCGTGACGTTGCGATCACCCTGAGCCGATACATCAAGCCGCAGCCGCCCCATCCAGCGCCGGATAGTCGACATACCCGCGCGCATCGCCGCCGAAGAACGTTTCGCGCCGCGCATCGTTCATCGGTGCGCCGGTCTTCACCCGCGTCACGAAATCCGGATTCGCCAGCACCATCTGCCCGTACGCTTCGAGATCGGCCAGCCCCGACGTCACGTCGGTGCCGATCGCGTCGCGCGTGCGGCCCGGACGATTCAGGATCAGCGTGCCGCTCCAGCGCGCGCGCAGGTCGGCCAGCAGCGCTTCGTTGCCCTGATGCATCACGTGCAGGTAGGCGAGGCCGAGACGGTCGAGCTCCGTCGCGAGATGGCGATACAGGTCCGGCCCTTCCGCTCCTTCGTCGAGGCCGCCCAGCGTATTGCCGGGCGATACGCGGATGGCCGTGCGATCCGCGCCGATCTCGTCGGCGATCGCCGTGGCGACCTCGATCGCGAAGCGCGCGCGGTTCTCGATCGAGCCGCCGTACGTGTCGGTGCGCGTGTTGGCATTCGGCGCGAAGAACTGCTGGATCAGGTAGCCGTTCGCGCCGTGGATCTCGACGCCGTCCGCGCCCGCCTCGATCGCGCGGCGCGCGGCGAGGCGGAAGTCGTTCACGGTCGCGCGCACTTCCTCGGTCGTCAACGCACGCGGCACGGGGATGTCCTGCATGCCCTTCATCGTGAACATCGGCGCATTCGGCGCGACCGCCGACGGTGCCACGCCTTGCCGGTGATGCGGCGTATTGTCGGGATGCGACATGCGCCCGACGTGCATCAACTGGATGAACAACCGGCCGCCGCGTGCATGCACGCGGTCGCTGATCGCCTTCCAGCCGGCGACGTGCGCGTCGGTATGGATGCCGGGCGTCGTCAGGTAGCCTTGCCCGTCGTCCGACGGCTGCGTGCCTTCGCTGACGATCAGGCCGAGGCTCGATCGCTGCGCGTAATACTCGGCGGCCCATTCGCCGGGCGTGCCGTCGGCGGCGGCGCGGCTGCGGGTCATCGGCGCCATGACCAGGCGGTTTTCCAGCGTATATCGGCCCACGCGGACCGGGGTGAACAGTTGGCTCATGATGCGTCAGCTCCTCGAGAGTCGGGACGGCGGCACCGGGTCGGTGCGGCCTCTGGCGCCGGCCGCGCACGGGTGTGCCGACCTCGCCTCCACACGCCCATCATCCATTGCTTCCTTTTCGGGATAAACCGGGTAATCTGGATAGAATTGATCCATTGATGGAGCAGTTGGCATGGAACTACTGAACGACATGGCGCTGTTCGTCGAAGTCGTGAAAGCGAAGGGTTTTCGCAGTGCGGCCGAGACGCTGGGGATGCCGAACTCGACGCTGTCGCGGCGCATCAGCGCGCTGGAGAAGGCGATCGGGCTGCGGCTGCTGCATCGCACGACGCGCCGGATCGAGCTGACCGAGGCCGGCCAGCTCTACTTCGAGCGCTGCAAGCGCATCGTCGACGAGGCGCGGCTCGCGCACGAGCAGCTCGGCGGGTTGCTGGCGGAGCCGACCGGCGTGCTGCGGGCGTCGTTTCCGGTCGATTTCGCGGTGACCTACCTGGCGCCGCTGATCGTCGAGTTCTCGACGCGTTACCCGAAACTGACATTCGATTTCGAGCTGACGTCGCGGCGGGTCGATCTGGTGAGCGAACCGTTCGACGTGGCGATCCGCTTGGGCGAATCCGAAGATTCTCAACTGATCGCGCGGCGGCTGGCCACGCTCGGGAACTACCTGTATGCGTCGCCCGGCTATCTCGTGCGCGAGGGTGAGCCGCGCACGCCGGACGACCTGGCGCGGCACGCGTGCCTCAGCCTGGCGAGGACCGGCACGTGGACGCTGCACGACGGCACGCACACCGTCGCGGTACCGGTGAGCAGCCGTTTCGCGGGAAACAGCGTCGGCATGCTGCGGCGCCTGGCCACGCTCGATGCGGGCATCATCGTGCTGTCCGAAGCGATCGTCGCGGATGACCTGGCCGCCGGCCGGCTGCGCCGCGTGATGCCCGCATGGGAGGGCGAGCCGATTCCGGTCTACGCGATGACGGAAACGCGGCTGCTGCCCGCGAAGACGCAGCATTTCATCGAGTTTTTGCGGGAGCGTTTCGCGCAGGCGTGACGGGCGGGTAGCCGTTCGTCGTTCAGTTCTGCGCCGGTGGCGGTGCGTCCAGCTGCGCTTCCCATTTCTTCAGGATGCGCACGCGTGCCTGGCTGAAATCGACCCAGCAGTTCATCCGCGCGTCTTCCGGGATCATCTGCTGCGGATGGGCGGCTTTCACGTAGTCGCAGGTGTCGTCGGCGAAGCGGGTCCAGCTTGCCTGCGACTTCGCGAGTGCGCTGGCGGCATCGGGGTTGCGCTGCTTGAGCTTGTGCTCGAGCGACCGGTATGCGCGCTCGACGGCCTGATTATTCTGATCCAGGATGCAGACCCGCACGTTGTCCATCGTCGGGCCGTGTTTCTCGCAATCGACGGCGGCGAACGCAGCGATGTGGCCGGTCGCCAGCGCGGCGACGGCAAGGAAGCGGGTGGCGTGGCGCATGCGCGTCGAACGAAGGGGGAGACTAGTTGCCGCGGGCCGACGTCGGGCTCGTCTTTTCGCTGACCGGCACCATGCGGGCCTTCGCATCGTTCGCGGGATTCGAGGGATTCGCGGCTTTCGCATCGTCGTCGGGTTCAAGCACGAAGCGGAACGAATCGACGCGCTGCATCACCTTCGCCGCATACGCGTTCGAACCGCCGCTGTAGCTCCTCAGTCCGGCCCGCACGTCGCCACCGGCCGCCCTCACGTAGCCCGACAGGATCGCGGAGCCGACCTCGACGTTCGCGTTCGGGTCGGTCAGGTCCTTCACGTTGCGCACCAGGCCGCGGTGCGCGGTCGGCACGACCTGCATCAGCCCGGTCGCGCCATGCTGGCCGCGCGCCTTTTCCTGGAAGCGCGATTCGATCGAAATAATGGCGTAAACGAGTGCGGGAGGCAGCGAATATTTCGTCGCAGTGACGCTCACGATATCGGCGAGCTTCGCGGCCCGTTCCTTCGCGACGCCGAATTTCTTCGTCAGGTAGGACGTGATGCGGCGGTTTGCTTCGTTCGGCTGATCGTTGGCGTCGGCGAGCGGCGCGGATGCGACGGACGGCGCCGATGCGGCTGCTTCCGGCGCGGACGCAGGCAGTGCGGGCGCTTGCTGCGCCGACGCCTGTTGCGCGATGCCGAGCGAAAGCACGATCAGCCAGAGAAACCGTCGCATGGTGGAGTGCGGGGAATGGGAAGGCGCCTAGTATATCGGCCAATCGCGGCCGGTGGTCGAGTGCCGGTTCGAATGAAAGCGGCATGTAGGCTTGTGTCGTGGCGAGTCGATCGAGGCGCCGATCGTTGCACGGACACGCATCGGAGTCCGGACGAACGCTAGTTGATGATCTCGCCGGTGCCGGTTTCGATGCGGATTCTGAGCTGCTGGATGAACGCCGGATCGTAGGGTTCCCAGCGCTCGAGTTCGCCGACGATCTTCAGAGGCGATGTGCTCCGGTACGATCGCGTCGGATTGCCCGGGAATTTCTTGTCCGTGACGTTCGGGTCGTTTTCGAATTCGCCGGTGGGTTCGACGATGTAGACTCGCGGCCGGCCGTCGCCTTTGGCCATTTCCGCCGCCAGGCCGGCGCCTTTGGGCAACGCCGTGAAGTAGATGTGATTCATCACGACGTCATCGCGATAATTCGATCGGAAGCCTGCCGTCAGCAAGTCGCCGATCCGCAAATCCGCTTTCGTGCCATGAAAAAACGGGCCGGTGTCCGAAACGGTCATGGTTTCTCCTTCCAAGAATCGCGCAACGGCTTCTACGCGCGCCGTGCGGCCGCCACCCGTGCAATCGCGCTGATCGCATCGCTGACGAGCACCGCGAGCAGCCCGACGATCACGCCGCCCTGCAGCACGAACGCGGTGTTCGACGTCTGCAGCCCTGCGATGATCACGTCGCCGAGCCCGCGCGCGGCGACCGTCGAGCCGATCGTCGCGGTGCCGAGATTGATCACGACCGCGAGCCGCACGCCGTTGATGATCACCGGAAACGCGAGCGGCAGCTCGACCGACACCAGTTGCTGCCAGCCGCTCATCCCCATCCCGCGCGCGGCGTCGACGACGTCGCGCGGCACGTCCTCGAGCCCCGCGATCGTGCTTTCGAACACGGGCAGCAGGCCATACAACACGAGCGCGATCAGCACGGGCTTCAGGCCGAAGCCGACGGCCGGCACCGCGAGCGCGAGCACCGCGACGGGCGGGAAGGTCTGGCCGATGTCGACGACGCTGCGCGCGACCGGCAGGAAATCCGCGCCCCACGGCCGCGTGACCGCGATGCCGGCCGCGACCGCGACGATCGTGCCGATCACGCTCGACAACGCGACCGTGCCGAGATGCGCGAGCGTGAGGTCGAGCAGGCTCGCGCGATCGTAGATCACCGGCGCGCCGTTGTCCGCGAACGGCGCGAACAAGCCTTGTAGCCAGGCGGGTCGCAACAGCAGTACGAGCAGCAGCGCGAGCGCGGCCGCGCGTGCGAGGTAGGCGGGAAGGGCCGACCGCCCGGGCCGCGTGCTGCCGCGCGTCGTCATGCGGGCTTCCTTGCGTGCCCGCGGATCGCATCGAGCGTGATGCGGCGCGTGGTGCGGCCGTCGCCATCTTCCACCGGAAGCACATCGACACCGCGCCACAGCAGCTCCGACACTGCGTCGCGCAGCGTGCGCGTCGCGGCGATCGGTTCGCCATCGGCATGACCGGGTTCGGCCACCGCATCGATGGGCGTCAGCGCGAGCAGGCGCAGCGGCCGGTCGACGCCGGCGACCAACTGTTCGACGACGCCGGCTGCCGGCTTGCCGAGAATCTCGGCAGGCGTTGCGACCTGCAGCAGCCGGCCGCCGTCCATCACCGCGATCGTGTCGCCGAGCTTCAGCGCTTCCTCGATGTCGTGCGTGACGATCACGACGGTGATGCCGAGGCGGCGCTGCAATGCAAACAGGTCGTCCTGAGCCTTGTTGCGGATGATCGGATCGAGCGCGCCGAACGGCTCGTCCATCAGCAGCATCGCGGGCTCGGCCGCGAGCGCGCGCGCCACGCCGACGCGCTGTTGCTGGCCGCCCGACAGTTCATGCGGCAGCTTGTCCGCGAACTCGGCCGGCGGGAGATGGAACAGGTCGAGCAATTCGTTCACGCGCGCGTCGATGCGATCGGCCGACCAGCCGAGCAGGCGCGGCACGGTCGCGATGTTGCGCGCGACGCTCCAGTGCGGAAACAGCCCATGCCCCTGGATCGCATAGCCGATGCCGCGACGAAGCTGCTCGGGCGCAACGGTGGCCGTATCGACGCCGTCGATGCGGATCGTGCCGCTGGTGGGCGCGATCAGCCGGTTGATCATGCGCAGCAGCGTCGACTTGCCGCTGCCCGATGCGCCGACGAGCGCGGTGATCGTGCCGCGCTTCATCGTCAGCGAAACATCGTCGACGGCGACGATATCGCCGAAGCGTTTGCCCGCACGTTCGATCTCGATCATCCTGCACGCCCCTTCGCGAGCGTGGTCGCGGCTTCGAATATGACGGCCGCCACCAGCGCGAGCGCGATCGTCGGGATCGCGCCGAGCAGCACGAGATCGGCGGCCGATTGCCCGATCCCCTGGAAGATGAAGGTGCCGAAGCCGCCGCCGCCGATCAGCGCGGCGACCGCGGTCAGCCCGATGTTCTGCACGAGCACGATGCGCACGCCGCTCAGGATCACCGGCAGCGCGAGCACGAGATCGACGCGCAGCAGCCGCTGCGCACGCGTCATACCCATCGCGCGCGCCGCTTCGGTCACGTGCGGCGGCACCTGGCCGAGCCCGACCACGACGCTCGACGCGATCGGCAGCAGCGAATACAGGAACAGCGCGAGTACGGCCGGCGCCACGCCGATGCCGCGGATGCCGAGCGCGGCCGCGAGCGGCACGTGTGCGGCGAGCAAGCCGAGCGGCGCCATCATCAGCCCGTACATCGCGATGCTGGGGATCGTCTGCACGATATTGAGCACGGGCATCGCGACGGTGCGCACCGCCGCGATGCGCGCGCAGGCGATGCCGAGCGGCACGCCCGCGACGAGCGCGGCGGCCACCGAGCCACCGGTGAGCGACACGTGCCGGATCGCCTCGATCCAGAAGTCGTCGCTGCGCACCGCGTATTCGCGCATCACCGAGAGGCCGTCCCACCAGCCGCTCGCGAGCGGTACCGAAATCGCTGCTATCGCGACGACGAGTGCGGCGAGACGCCGCCAGGGGCCGAACGCGAGCCGTGCGAGCGCATCCGCGACGAGCACGGCCCACGCGAACAGCAGCAGCCAGACGCCGGAGGAGGGCGATACGCGGGCGAGCGTGTCGTCAGGCGCGACGAGGTGC
The DNA here is from genome assembly GCF_002223045.2 of Burkholderia sp. HI4860. NCBI lineage: Bacteria > Pseudomonadati > Pseudomonadota > Betaproteobacteria > Burkholderiales > Burkholderiaceae > Burkholderia > Burkholderia sp. HI4860. Next base: position 1,455,718 of record NZ_NKFO02000001.1, read on the forward strand.
GTCGCGGCCGCGCCGACCGCGTACGCGAGCGTGGCAAGCCACGCGCAGCCGGCCATCAGGCGCCACGCGGGGCGGCTGGCCGTCATTGCCCACAGCGCGCCGACGATCCACAGCGCGGCGAGCCCGGCGCCCTGCAGGGCAGGCAGCGCGGCGAACACCGACAGGTCGGTGCCGGCCGCGATGCGGTTCGGCCGCAGCACCGCGAACGGCAGGCCGAGCACGGCGACGATCGTCAGGACCCCGATCAGGATGCCGACCTTGTCCGCCGTGATGCGCCGCGCGGACGCCGCCGCGCGACCCGTCATTTAACGAAGCCCTTCGCTTTCAGGTAGCTTTTCGCGACGCCGGCGGCCGGTTCGCCGTTGATCTGGATGCGCGCGTTCAGCGTCTGCAGCGTCTTCAGGTCGAGGCTCGCGAACACGGGCTTCAGGTAGTCGGCGATTTGCGGATGCGCTTTCAGCACGGCTTCGCGGATCACCGGTGCGGGCGCGTAGACGGGCTGCACGTGCTTGTCGTCGTCGAGCACCGCGAGGCCGCTCGACGCGATGCCGCCGTCGGTGCCGTAGACCATCGCCGCATTCACGCCGTCGGTCTGGTTCGCGGCGGCCTTGATGGTTGCGGCCGTATCGCCGCCGGACAGCACGACGAGTTGGTCGGGTTTCAGCTTGAAGCCGTACGCCTTCTCGAACGACGGCAGCGCCGACGCGCTGTTCACGAATTCGGCCGACGCCGCGAGCTTCACCTTGCCGCCGCCGGCCACCCACTTGCCGAAATCGGAGAAGGTCTTCAGGTGCTGCGACTGCGCGACCGGTGCGAGCACGGCGACGCCCCACGTGTTGTTCGCAGGCGCCGGGGTGAGCCAGACGAGATGGTTCGCCGCGTAGTCGAGTTGCTTCGCGGTGTCGTAGCCCTGGCTCGCGTTCTTCCACAGCGGATCGTCCGCCTTGTTGAAGAAGAACGCGGCATTGCCGGTGTATTCGGGGTAGACGTCGATCTCGCCGCTCGTGAGCGCCTTGCGCACGATCGGCGTGGTGCCGAGCGCGATCTTTTCGGTGACGGGAATGCCGTGGGCCTTCAGCACCTGCGCGATGAGGTTGCCGAGCAGGTTGCCTTCGGTGTCGATCTTCGACGACACCACGACGGGCGTGTCGGCATGCGCGCCGGGCGCGACGATGGCGGCGGCGAACGCGAGGCCCAGGATCCGGGCGGGCAGGGCGAGCTTCATACGGGCCAATCTCCAGGACGGGGGCGTACGCCGAAAGTTACTTGACTGAGCCGGCTTTGGCAAACCGCGTGCGGCGGCGTGCCCACAGCCCGTGTGGGGATTACCCGCATCCGTGTGGCAGGCTTGTTACACTGAATCCGTTCCCGCCTTGCCGACACTTCCTGACATGACGCCCGAGTTGCTGGTTCTCATCGCATTGCGCGGTGCCGCGCATCGCGAGATCGCCGCGTCGTTCGACGTGCGCTACGCCCCGACATCCGATGAACGCGAACGTGCGATCGCCGAACACGGCGGCACGATACGCGCGGTGCTGACCAACGGCAGCACGGGGCTCACCGCCGCCGAAATCGATCGTCTTCCGCAGCTCACGTTCGTCAGCGCGCTCGGCGCCGGCTACGAGCACATCGATGTCGCCCATGCCAAAGCGCGTGGCGTGACCGTGGTCACGGGCGCCGGCACCAACGACGATTGCGTCGCCGATCATGCGTTCGCGCTGCTGCTCGCGGCCGTGCGCAACGTCGTGCAGCTCGATGCGAAAACCCGCGCGGGCGTGTGGCGCGACGGCCTGGCGATGCCGCCGAACGTGTCGGGCAAGAAGCTCGGGATCGTCGGGCTGGGCAAGATCGGCGAGAAGTGCGCGCGCCGCGCGGCCGGCTTCGACATCGAGATCGGTTATCACAACCGGTCGCAGAAGAGCGTCCCTTACCGCTATTTCGACCGCGTCGACGCGCTCGCGCAGTGGGCCGATTTCCTGATCGTCGCGACACCAGGCGGCGCGGGCACGCGGCACCTGATCGATCGCACGGTGCTCGACGCGCTCGGCCCTGGCGGGTTCGTCGTCAACGTGTCACGCGGCAGCGTTGTCGATACCGCTGCTTTGGCGGAGGCGTTGCGCGAAGGGCGTATCGCGGGCGCGGGGCTCGATGTTTACGAAGGCGAACCCGAGCCGCCGCGCGCGCTGACGGATCTCGACAGCGTCGTGCTGACGCCGCACATGGGCGGCTGGTCGCCCGAGGCGCTCGATCGGTCGGTGCGGCAGTTCATCGACAATGCCGAGCGGCACTTTTCAGGGCGGCCGGTGTTGACGCCGGTGTGAGCGGCGCGGGACGATGATTCGCCGCCCACCGTTTCGCGCGTGATCGATGGTCGCGTGAGAGGCGCCACGTGACGGGCGAGGGCGGAGGCGGAGTGCTATCGATCGATACGCAGCACGAGCTTGCCGATCGTCCTGCCCGATTCGAGTGCCGCATGCGCGTCGACGATCGCGTCGAACGCATAGCTGCCCCCGATCAGCGGCTTCAGCGCTCCGGTGGCCAGCAAGCCGAACAACTCCCCGAGCGTCTGCTGCACGACGTGATCGGCGAGGAATGCATGCAACGCGAAACCCGACAGCGAGCGGCAGCCGAAGATGAACGCGTTCATCAGGCTGTCATCGACCGTCAGCAAGTGGCCGCTTGCCGCGCCATAGGCGACGAAACGACCGTGCGGCGCAAGGCTGGACGCGAGCGTGCGGGCCACGGCGCCACCGATCGAATCGAACACGACGTCGGGGCCCGTGCCGCCGGTTGCGGCGCCGAGTCGATCGACCCACGCGTCGTCGCGATAGCTCACGGCCTGATCGGCACCGAGCGCCCGCACCGTCGATAGCTTCTCCGTGGAACCGGCCAGGCCGACGATCGTCCTGGCGCCGTCGAGTCTCGCCAGCTGGACGAGCATCGAACCGACGCCGCCGGCTGCGGCGGTGATGGCGACGGATCGTGCGGCCACCGGCGTCTCGCGCAGCAGCATGCGGGCGACCAGCCCCTGCAGCATCACCGCGACGGCGTCGTCGTCCGAAACGGCGTCGGGAATCGCGACGACCAGCGGAGCGCGTACCGTCACATATTCGGCATAGCCGCCGGTTCCGCTCGTTGCGCCGAACAGCGCCGCGGCCACGCGATCGCCGATCTGGAAGTCCCGCACGTTCGCGCCGACGGCTTCGACCGTGCCGACCGTTTCCGATCCCAATATCGCCGGCAACGTCGGCGCCGGGCCCGGATAGGTACCGGCGCGTTGCAGCGTTTCCGCGAAATTCAGTCCGATGCGCGTCACGCGCACGAGGACTTCATCGGGAGCCGGCGTCGGGCGCGCGATTACGACCGGCAGGAGTACGGACGGCGCGCCGAAACGATCGATCTGAATGGCATTCATGGTATTCACGGGAAAATCTCGCTGGATGCGGGGGCATTGCCCCCCGGGTGTGTGAGGTGTCGGGCAGGACGCGGCGTCGGCCGGATCACTCCGGCAGGGATGTTCGATCGCCGCGATCGAACGACGCGCGGCCCGCGCCATTCAGCACGAGCGCGAGCAGGCCGCCCGTCATCGACAGGTTCATCATGAAGAAGGTCTGCTGCGTCTGGTCGCCGCCGCTATGGAAGATCACCGCGGCGATGACCGAAAAGATCGCGAGCCCGAGCGCGGCGAGTCGCGTCATGAAGCCCGCGATCAACGCGAGGCCGCCGGCGACCTCGACGAAGATCACGAGCGGCAGCAGTGCCCCCGGTACGCCCATGTGCGCCATGTATTGCTCGGTGCCTGCGTAGTTGAAGATCTTGCTGATGCCCGCGCCGACGTAGACGCCGGCGATGAGGGTGCGCACCAGGACGGACAGGATGGCGTTGACGGCGGGCGTCTGCGTAGCGGTTCGGTACAGGGTGCGGTTGATCGATCGAATCATGGTGAGTCCTTGTTCGTGAGGCGGCGGATCGGCGATCCGCCGCCGTGTTCAGCGGTTCGGGTTCGGGGCCGCGCTCATGCGCGGAACGGCGGGTAGTCGGTATAGCCGGCTTCGCCGCCGCCATAGGCCATGGACATGTCCGCATGCGCGAGCGGCCGGTCGTGCCGGAGGCGTTCAGCAAGATCCGGGTTCGCGATGAACGGGTAGCCGAACGACACGAGATCGGCGTGGCCCGTGGAAAGCGCCGTTTCCGCGCGTGCTTTCGTATAGCCGTTGTTCGCGATGTAATGCCCGCCGAACGCGCGCTTGAGCGCGCCGTAGTCGAATGCGGGCACCGCGTCCGGTGCGGCCTGGGGGACGCCTTCGACGACATGGAGATAGACTGCGAGGCCGCTCAGCCGGTTGGCGAATCGCTCGAACAGCGTTTGCGGATCGCTATCCGCGATTCCACCGAAATGCGGCGTGACCGGAGAGATACGGACACCTAATCGATCGGGGCCTGAAACGAGGCCGACTGCGCGCACGACCTCGAGTGGCAGCCGAAGCCGGTTGTCGATCGTGCCGCCGTAGTCGTCGGTCCGGCGGTTCGTGCCGTCGCGCAGGAACTGGTCAAGCAGGTAGCCGTTGCCGGCGTGAATCTCCACGCCGTCGAACCCGGCCTGCAATGCGGCACGAGCGGCCAGCACGTATTGGTCGACGATGGCGGGCAATTCGGCGGTTTCGAGCGCGCGCGGTACCGGGTACGGCTGCGGGCCCGTCGGCGTATAGGCGTCGCCGTCGGGCCGGATCGGCGACGGCGCGACCGGTCGTGCACCGTCCGGCTGCAGGTCCGGGTGACCGATGCGGCCGACGTGGGCCAGTTGCACGAAAATGCGGCCGCCTTCACGGTGTACCGCGTCGGTCACCTGTTTCCAGCCCGCGATCTGCGCATCGCTGTAGATGCCCGGCGTGAACGGATAGCCCTTGCCCTGCGGCGAGATCTGCGCGCCCTCGGTGACGATCAGGCCGGCCGAGGCCCGTTGCGCATAGTAGGTCGCGTTCATCGGGCCGGGCGCGTCGCCGGCACCGGCACGGCTGCGCGTCATCGGCGCCATCACGATGCGATTCCTGAGCGTGATGCGCCCGAGCTCGATCGGGTCGAACAGCGTAGGACGCGCAGGCGCCCGGGGCGGCGAGAGAAAGCGGTCGGTCGTCATGGTTCCATGTTCCTGTGACATTGAGGGGAGACTGTCGACGCGGGGGCGCCGCGATCGACATGGCGTGACAGGAATGTAGGGGATCGTTTCGATCGAAACAATTGGCTAAAATGGATCGTTAAAATCAATTTTCTGGATAGATCGTGGATCGCAGCCCCAATCTGGATCAGCTTCGTGCGTTCGTCGCCGTCGTCGAGGCCGGCAGTTTTTCAGGGGCGGCGCGTCGGCTCGGCAGGGCGCAATCGGTGGTGAGTTATGCGGTCGCCAGCCTTGAGGCACAGCTGGGCATGCCGTTGTTCGAACGCGGCAGGCGCCGTCCGCAGCTGACGGCGGCCGGCGAGGTCGTGCTCGCCGATGCGCGTCGGCTCGACATGCTGATGGGGCAGTTGCAGGCGAAGACGGCCGGTTTGCGGGGCGGCGTGGAAGCCGAGCTGTCGCTGGCCGTCGACGTGATGTTTCCGTTGCCGAAACTGGTCGAAGGGATGCAGGCGTTTGCCGAGGCGTTCCCGACCGTCGCACTCAACCTGGCGATCGAAGCGCTCGGCGGCGTCATGAAGCTGGTGCTCGACGGCGGCTGTGCGCTCGGCATCAGCGGCCCGATTCCGAACTGGCCGGATGCGATCGACGCGACCTCGATGGGCGCGATCGAGTTGCTGACCGTTGCGGCGCCCATGCATCCGCTCGGGTTGCGCGACATGCCGATTCCGCTCTCGGAGGCGCGCGAACATACGCAGATCGTGCTCACCGACCGCAGCAAGGTCACCGACGGGCAATCGTTCGGAATCCATGCGACCCGCACCTGGAAGGTGGCCGACCTCGGCGCGAAACATCGGTTGCTGCTCGCCGGGCTGGGCTGGGGATCGATGCCGATGCATCTGATCGAGGACGATCTGCAGTCGGGCCGTCTCGTCCCGGTGCAACTGGCCGATCGGCGCACGTTCCGATACGGACTATCGCTGATCCGGCGTGCCGATCGCGCGAGCGGTCCGGCCGCGCAGTGGCTGATCGATTATTTGAGTCGTCAGGGCGATCCGAATGGCCGGCGCGCCTGACCCATGCCCGGCGGTGAGCGGCCGGGCAGGCCGCCCGGCCAGCCTTGCAATCCGCGACGATTGAAGGCTGGCCGGACGTTCGGCCGTGTGAGCGACGCGCGCCGGCGGAAGCGCGTTCCGCGCGGCGCACGCCCGCTCAGGACGAAGCCAGCGGCACCGTCACCGACGTACCGGCCGGGTCAAGCGTCAGTCAGCCCGGTGCCCGGCGTCGGCCGCAGCGTCGCCTCGTTGTCGCTCGACAGCACGACGAGCCCCAGCCGTTGGCCGGCTTCCAGCAAGAAGATGAAAAAAATTGCGTCGCGGCGGCCAATCAAGCGCCGAAATAGCGATCTGCGTGAAACGGCATTTCACTCCATAACGTCCGGCGATTGGCCGGATACGGGCCGCAGATGGAGATGATCGGCCCGGGAGGATGTGGTCATAATGGCAGACCAACGGCGCGTGGCATGCGGCTCGCAATTGCGCGCGCGGGTGTTCGCGACAGCGCGCAGCATGTCCGTTGCCGTTGTTTCGACCGTATCGACGCGTTTGCGTGGCCGATCCGGTTGCCTCAATTCGCGGGACGGACACCGGCCAGATCGGCCGCCGCGATTTCATCCGTGGAAGGAAGCGGCCGAATGGTCACCTCGCCGGAAATGAACCGTTTCCCCTTGGCATCGCGGCCATGGTAGCGCGTGCTGATCGCGTGAAATTCCGCATTCCCCGACGCCAGATGCTCGAGCTCCGTCACGTAGGCGCGCACGTCCGCCCGATTCCCGAGCGGGCCGGCAAGGACGCGGTCGCGCGCGGCGATCAGATTGCGCTCGTTCTGCGCAACCAGCGTTGCCAGCCTGTTCAGCGCGTCCTGGAGTTTCAGGCCCTCCCGGTACATCAGCAGCCAGACCGAGTTGACCGAATCGGCGATATGAATTTCCTTTCGGAATGAGTACGGGTCGTTGACCAGCGTAATCGAATCGATGGCGGCCGTTCTCATTTCCGCCAACGAGCGGTCGGCCACCAGGTGCTCGGTCATGTCGACGTCGATGGCGTACTCCGTCATGATGGCTGCCCATTCCCCATAGTTGTCGATGCGCCGCATCTCCAGGTAGGCGTCGAACGTGAGTTCGTCCATCTTCAGGGCCAGCGGATCCGTCTGCCTGATGATCAGCGTATGCAGCGCGTCCTCCATGCGTTTCCAGACACGCGGTTTCGACGCCAGATGTGCCTTGACGGGCAAGAGCCCCTCGTACAGCAATTGCGCGATGGGCGCGGTGTCGGGCGGGCGAATGCCGGCGATCGCATCGAAGTAGTGCTGGCGCAATGTCGAGCGCTTGTGTGCCTGCTCCAGCATCGCGGGGTTGGTGATGGTGTCGTCGATCAGCGTGGTGATGCTCATCATCCGTTCCAGATCGTAGATCCTGTCGTTCAGCGTGTGCGGATAGCACAGGCCACCGAATGACGGCATGCTTTGCGCCAGATAATGTTCGACGGCCTTCTGGCTGCCGTAGTAGGCGAGGATGTACGGGCTGTCCGTGAGCGCGATCCGCCGTTCCGCCTCGTCGTGGAGCGGATGCCACATGGGTTTCAATTGCAGATGGAAGTCCGGATGGAAGATTGTCTCCCCGGGCTTCGGCAGGCCAGGCAGGTTGCGGACGAAGTTGGGAATATCTGTCATGGCGGGTTCTCGGGCTTGATGTCCGGCGGCGCGAACGGGCGGCCTTCATCGACCTTGCTTGAGCACGAAGCTATAGATGGAAACCTGATGCTTCACGATGGCGACGGCCAGGCTTTCGCACATCACGCGGAGTTCCTCCAGCGCGCCGACCGCACCCGTCGGGAAATGGCGCTCGATGTTGTCCTGAACGTTCAACAGCCACCGCGTCGCGTCTGTCCGGTTCGGCAGGACCTGCATGTCCTGGACGCGGAAGCCGCTTTGCTCGAATACCTGGCGCAGGTACGCGGGCGTCTTGCGATACTTGCACGCCAGCCTGTCGACCAGGTCGGGCGTATCGGAACGGTATTCGGAGAGATCGACGTTATATAAGTTATCCGAAACGATGACCGTCCCGTTTGCGCCCAGCCGCTGACGCAATTTGGCCATCACGATTTCGAAGAGATCATAGGGGAAATGGGAGATCACACCCCGCATGATCACGAGGTCGTAGGGCTGGTCGACATCCGGCAGCAGGTCGATGTCCAGCGCATTGCACTGGAACAGGTTGATCCTGTCGGACAATCGCCGCGCGGCGTTCACCTCGGCGCAATATTCGAGCTGGCGGCTGCTGATGTTGATGCCGTCCAGGTGATGGCAGCCGGGAAACCGCTCGGACAGATCGCGCAGCACGGTTCCCCATCCGCATCCGATATCGAGTACCCGGTTGATCGGCTGGCGCGCGGGCGTCTCCAGACCGGCGATCTTCAATTGCCGTTCGAAATACCTGCGGCCGGATTCGTCGAGATCGACCGGCGTCGGCGATTGGGGATGGTCAAAGACGCCGAACTGGAACCAGAGGCGATCGCCGATGGCCTTGCTCCAGTTCACCGGGTCGTCCTGGTAGGCCTCCACGACCCGGGATTCGTAATCGTTTCGCTCTCGGCCGCGAATTGCCGCGAATGGCGGGTTACGCCGATCGTTCAATGGCGGAGCGGATGCGGCGGTTGTGCCGGTAACCAGGTTGTTCATTGCCATTTCCCCGCGGCGACCGGATAAAAATGTCCGGATTATTGATTTTTAAATCTAGCCGGTGGGGAATCGATGTCAAGCGATATCAGATTGTTTCTGATTTCGATTCAATAATGTAATTGATTTATAAGGTGTGAAATTCGTGTTTTAAAGAGCCGTTGCTTCTATTCCCATAAGAATCGGGAAATGGAACCGAATGAATGAAGCGATCCCGGGACGCCGGTGCACTGGCGTCCCGGGATCGCTTCAGGACGGGCATGCTGCCGTTCAGGAAGCCAGCGGCACCGTCACCGACGTGCCGGCCGGGTCAAGCGTCAGCCCGGTGCCCGGCGTCGGCCGCAGCGTGGCCTCGTTGTCGCTCGACAGCACGACGAGCCCCAGCCGGTGGCCGGCTTCCAGCTTGTAGTCACGCGGCATGAACGTCAGCTTCAGGTCGTACGGCATCCCGGGCAGAACCGGCTGCGAGACCCACTCCGACACGCGGTTGCGCGGGTCGGTCCACGCACGCGTGACGATCGTCGCCGTGCCGTCCGGCGCGCGATCGACCAGCAGGGCCGTCACGTTGGCCACGGCCGTGAAGGTCAGCCTGACGCGCGCGGTCGCGGAACCGGACAGGCGTGTCGCGGCCGTGAGCGGCGCGGTTTCGAAGCGGCTGCGGTTCTCGCCCGTCGGCGCGTTCGCCAGCGTGAGCGCGGTGATGCGCGCATCGTCGGTGAAGCGTGCGAGCGGGCCGCCGGTCGGCAGCCGCAGCAGCGTGCCGGTGCCCGCGCCGTCGCCGCCCGCGAAGTACGTGACCGGCGTGGCGTGGCGTGCGGCCCAGTCCGCTTCCTTCAGCAGCGTGCCGTCCGCCTGCTCGATCACCGCGCGCGGATCGCGTTCGACGCCGTTGTCGAAACCGATCAGGTAGCGCGTGAACCAGCGGTTCACTTCCGCGGTCCACGCATCGGCCATCGCCGGCACGCGGGTCGGGTCGGTGTGCTTCAGGCGATGCAGCCACAGCTGCGTCGGCACGCCCTGGCGCCGCATCGCGAGATGCCACAGCGTCGACTGGTCGACCCGCACGTTGTCGTCGGTGAGCCCTTGCGCGACGAGCGCCGGCGCGACCGCGTACGCGGTGGGAATGTCGCGCGCGGCCCAGAACGGCGAATAGTCGCCGGTCTTGCGGTCTTCCTGCTGCAGCGCTTCGTCGATCAGGTGCGTGCAGCGCTCCGGATGCGCGTTCGTCAGCAGCGCCTTGATGTACACGTCGACGTCCTCGCCCTGATAGCCTTCCGGCGCACGCACGAGCCCGCCCGAGCGGTAGTAGCCGTACATGTTGGTCAGCCCGGCGACCGGCACGATCGCGTCGAGCCCGCGCGTGCGCAGGCTCGCGACCATCTTCGGCAGCGTGCCGTCGTACGACACGCCGTACATGCCGACGTGGCCCGTCGACCAGTTCGCGACGACCGTCTTGCCGTTCGCATCCTTCGCGGTCGCGTCGCGGCCGAGCCAGCGGATCACCGATGCCATCGCGACCGATTCGTCGCGCGTGAGGATCGTCGGGCAGCCGTCCGAACCGGCGGTGCCGAGCGAATCCGCGTAGACGATCGTGAAGCCGCGCGGGATGAAGTAGCCCTCGATCCACGAGCGCCCGGCGGCGGCCGCCTCGACCTGCTGCAGCATCCGCACCTGCGGCGCGGCGGCCATGATGCGCGCGGAGGCGCCGGTCGCTGCCGTGGCCGCCGTGGCGGCCGGATGCGGCGTGCCGTCGAGTTCGACGTCGACGTTGTGGTCGGGGCTGTCGGCGAGGCCCGCGTAGTACGGGCTCGCGAGCACGATGACAGGCGTGCGCGCGCCGTTCGCGGTTTCGGTCGGGCGCACGATGCGCACGTGGATGCGGTCGCGTTTGCCGTCGCCGTCGGAATCGACCGGCGTGTCGACCCACGCGTTCTCCTCGATCGTGCCGCCCGACAGCGACGGCTGCACCTGGCCGTTCGCGATCACGGGCCGGTAGCGGCCGCCGCTGGCCGGGTTGGCGTACGGCACGCCCGACGGCGAAATGCGTGATGCGAGCGACTGCTTGTCGGCCGCCGACGCGGCGGCCTCCTCCTGTTGGCCCTGCGCGAGCGCGGAGACGCCCGCCACGCTGCCGCCGTCGTCGCCGCCGCACGCGGCGAGCGTTGCGGCCGCAACGAGCGCGGGAAGCCACGCGCGACGCAATCCGGTTCGATGAATGTCCATTGTCGACCTCTTCTTGTGATTGTCTGGAACCGGACGGCCCGCGATATGCCCCCTGCGGCCCGGCCGGGCGCTGCATCGGATGAAACGGAACTGCACCTTCTAAAGCGCCGGGCGCGATGCCCGGGTGTCACGGCCGGTGTCGACGCGCGTCACGCATCGCGCAACCCGGCGAGCGTCGGGGCGATTGAATCGCCTCGACCGGAAAGCGTCAGCGCGGCGGCCGATTCGGGCCGCCCGGTCGAAGCGAGGCCGGCGGCACGACATGAATACAGGAGTGCGAATCAAATGCGGGCATGCCCGATCTTCCTTCAGGTTTCAGATGAAACGGAACGGCACGATGCGATGAGGCGGGGATGGTACGAACGGCGGTGCTGCAACGGCAGGAAAGCGCGACGCGAGTCGGCGGGGCCGGCCGGAATGCTTTCCGGAAGCTTGCGCAAAACTTATCTCAGTGAAATCTCGGTGTCAAACTTTTTTAGTTTGAGTCAAACAAAGTTTTAAAGCGTGCGAGGAGACGGACCGGCGATCGGTCTAAATTTCCGGGAAATCCGTCCGTAAACGGTAAAAAGCGGATTGAAAGGAGAGAGAGGGCATGACGACTTCAGTCACGGCAGCGAGCGGCCTTTCGCTCGTGCAGATGGCGCAGCAGGCTGCGCTCGACGGAGGCCGGCAGACGGCCGCGGCGGCCGGGCAAGCGCAGGACACGCCGATCACCATCCGGGCGCTGGACCAGGACGCGATGCACGCGGCGCGCATGAAGCAGATGTCGATCCTGGGCAACCTGTCGACGAAGCTGCGCGACGTCACCAGCCAGCTCGCGACGAGCCTGCACGAGATCATCGCGAAGCGGCCGGACCTGGCCGACGCGCAGTTCGACTTCATGACCGACAACGGCCAGATCAAGGTCGTGTCGAAGACGATGACGGAAAGCGATCGCGCGTGGGTGGAGTCGACGCTGAATGCGAACGCGGGCCTCGTGCTCGCGACGCGCGCGTTTCATCAGCAGGCCGTCGACTTCGCGGAGCAGGGCGCGGCCGCCGTCGGCGAGACGTTCACGGACGATGATCGCAAGGTGGCCAGCCAGCGCGCTGATGCGGATTTCCGCTTCATGAAGGAGATGAATGCGTCCGTCGCGCGCAACCGGAAGTTCAACGAGGCCGGCGGGCATTTCACCACGCAAGACGGCACGCGGCTGACGTTCGATCAGTCGGCCGGCACCGCGCGCGGCACGCTCACGCTGCTGGATACCGACCGCCAGTTGTCGTCGGGTGCGGCGATCTTCGTCGACGATTCCGGGCAGAAGACCTACGGCCGGCGTGCCGGCCTGATCGACGTCGGCTTCGGGGAGGCGTTCGAGAACATCCTGAACGGCCGCAACAGCATTGGCTTCCACGAGATCGCGTAGCCACGCGCGTCACGGAGCCCGACGCCGCGCGCCTATTCGTCGCGCAGCGCCTCGGCCGGCCGCACCCGCGCGGCGCGCCAGCTCGGGTAGAGCGTCGCGACGCACGACATCAGGAATGCGGCCGCGGCGATCTCGATCACGTCGGCCGCCGCGAGCTTCGACGGCAGCGAGCTGAGGAAGTACACGGACGGCGTCAGGAAGCGGATGCCGAGCACCTGCTCGATCGCGGGCATCACCCACGGGATGCTCACCGCGATCGCGCAGCCGAGCGCGACACCCGCGAGCGTGCCGGCGAGGCCGATCGTCATCCCCTGGATCGCGAAGATCTTCATGATCGACCCGGGCGGCGCGCCGAGCGTGCGCAGGATCGCGATGTCGCCCTGCTTCTGGGTGACGGTCATCACGAGCGACGACACGAGGTTGAACGCGGCGACCGCGACGATCAGCATCAGGATCAGCGACAGCATGCGTTTTTGCAGCCGTTCGGCCTCGAACCACGTGCGGTTCTGCCGCGTCCAGTCGCGGAGATAGAGGTTGCCCGACAGCGTGCGCGACAGTTCCAGTGCGACGTCCGGCGCGCGCTGCAGATCGTCGAGGCGCAGCCGGATGCCGGTCGGCGCACGCACGTTGAACAGCGTCTGCGCGTCGCGGAGGTGGATGTAGGCGAGCGCGCTGTCGTACTGGTAGTGGCCTGACTCGAACGTGCCGACGACGTTGAACTGCCGGAACCGCGGCAGCGCGTCGCCGATGCGCGCGGTGTTGCCGGGCGCGAAGAACGTGATGCGGTCGCCGATCTTCACGTGCAGCGCGTCGGCCAGCGCCGAGCCGAGCACGATGCCCATCTCGCCTGGCACGAGTGCGTCGAGCCGTCCGGTCTTCAGCTTGCGCGCGATCTCGGACACCCGCGGCTCCAGCACGGGATCGATGCCGCGCAGCGCGACGCCCGTCACGCTGCCCGCGTTCGTCAGCAGCGCCTGTGCGTCGACATAGGGCGCGACGGCGCGTACCGCCGGATTCTGCAGCGATTCATGCGCGGTGAGCCGCCAGTCGGGCATCGCGCCCGTCGGCGAGAAGATTTCCACGTGGGCGAGCACCGACAGCATCCGGTCGCGCACTTCGGTCCGGAATCCGTTCATCACCGACAGCACGACGATCAGCGCGGCGACGCCGAGCGCGATGCCGGCCATCGCGGCGCCGGCAATGAACGACACGAAGCCGTCGCCGGCCGAGCGCCGGCCGCCGCGCGCATTGCGCAGCCCGATCTGCCATTCGAACGGGAGTTTCAAGCGGTTTCCTTTCATTTCGATTCGATCCTGCCGAGCCGCGCATTCTAGCGAACGCGGCGCCGCCGTGTGCAGAGGTTGCGCCGTGGACGACCGAGATCCGCCCGACCGGCCGGTCATCCGGCGGCGTTGCGCGCCGGCACACCGATATTTCCATCGTTTCGGGTCTGATCGATAATGGCGCCCAGCATCCGGTCGAACATACCAAGCAAGTACGGCGCAACCGGGCCGCGCCGTCACAGACCCATAACAATTCGGGGAAGGTTGCCGCACCCGGCAGCATGTCCTTGACAAGGAAATAACAATGGATTTGCTGCGCTTCCTGCTGCTCCTGCCGATTCGCGTGGCGGGCTTCTTGTGGTGGCTGCTCGGCTGCGCGCTGCGGCCGCTGGTGGGCGACGTGTCGTGGACGGCGCCCGCGTGGATGGGCGTCACCGCCGCGGCCGTGCGCCGCCGCCCGTGGCATGCGGGCGGCCTCGTGCTGCTCGCGGCCGCGCTCGGCTACGGCGGCTACTGGTTCAAGCATCGCCCGAAGCCGCCCGAGCCCGCGACCGTCAGCTTCACCGTGAAGGCGCCGGCGATCACCACCTACGAGGTGGACGACACCGACAAGCCGAAGATCACCGTGCATCCGCTCGAAGTCATGTTCGCGCAATCGGCGGCGCCGATCGAACAGGTCGGCAAGCCGGCCGGCGACGGCATCGAGATGACGCCTGCGCTGAAGGGCGCATGGGAGTGGGCCGACGACAAGACGCTGCGCTTCACGCCGGCGGCCGACTGGCCGGTCGGCGCGCACGTCGAGGTGCGTTTCGCGGTGCACCGGGTGTTCGCGCCGCAGGTGCTGATGCACGACGACCGTTTTGCTTTCGACGTGCCGGCGTTCGCCGCGACGGTCGGCAACAACGAGTTCTACCAGAACCCCGACAATCCGGCGGAGAAGCAGGCACTGCTGCAGTTGCGCTTCAACTACCCGGTCGATCCCGCCGAGTTCGAGAAGCGCATCGGCCTCGTGCTGGTCGGCCGCGACGGCAAGAATACGACGCCGCTGCGCTACACCGTCAGTTACGACAAGATGAAGACGAGCGCATGGGTCCGCTCGCAGTCGCTCGAGATCCCGCTCAACTCGATGGCGGCACGGCTCGACGTCGACAAGGGCGTGAAGAGTGCGCGCGGCGGCAACGGCACGCCGGACGTGCTGCATGCATCGGTCGACGTGCCGGGGCTCTACAGCCTGTCGATCGACAACATCGCGCCGACGCTCGTCGACAACGAGCGCTACGAGCCCGAGCAGGTGCTCGTCGCGGAGGCTTCCGACGGCGTGCGCAGCGCCGACCTCGCCGCGCGCGCCAAGGCGTGGGTGCTGCCGAAGCGCAAGCCGGGCGTCGACCAGTCGGACGACGATCCGCCGTACGAATGGAACGTGGCCGACATCAGCGACGCAGTGCTGAAACAGTCGAAGCCGCTGGCGCTCGACGTGGTACCGACCGAGAACGACTACGCGACGCTGCAAAGTTTCAAATATCACGCGACGCCGGGCGATCGCATCTTCGTGCGGTTCGCCGAAAACCTGAAATCCGCCGGCGGCTACCTGCTCGCCGAGCCGGTGACGACCGCGTTCACGGTGCCCGACTATCCGAAGCTGCTGCGCTTCATGGCCGACGGCTCGCTGCTGTCGATGAGCGGCAGCAAGCGGCTGTCGGTCGTGTCGCGCAACCTGCCGGGGATGAAAGTCGAGATCGGCCGCGTGCTGCCCGACCAGCTCCAGCATCTCGTGAGCTTCAACAACGGCACGTACGCGCGGCCCGAGCTGTCGTATTCGTTCAGCGAGGATCACATCGTCGAGCGCTTCGTGCAGACGCGCGCGTTCCCGGCCGGCGACCCCGGCAAGGCGCACTACGAAGGCATCGATCTCGGCCAGTACCTGAAGGGCGGCAAGCGCGGCGTGTTCCTGCTGCACCTGACGAAGTACGACCCGGCGGCGGAGAAGAAGAAAGCCGACGATGCGAAGGACAGCGATGCATCGTCCGGCGACGGCAGCCAGGATCAGTCGGACAACGCGGACTCGGGCGACAGCAGCGGCAACGGTGACGACAACGACAGCGCGCTCGGCGACACCCGCCTGATCGTCGTGACCGATCTCGGGATGCTGGTCAAGAAGGCGCTGGACGGCAGCCAGGACGTATTCATCCAGTCGATCCGCACGGGCAAGCCGGTTGCGGGCGCAACGGTGTCGGTGCTCGCGGTGAACGGCCAGGCGCTGTTCACGCAGACCACGAGCGCCGACGGCATCGTGCATTTCCCCGCGTTCAAGGGGCTCGACCGCGAGAAGCGGCCGCAGCTGTATGTCGTGAAGAAGGACAGCGACCTGTCGTTCCTGCCGGTGGCCGGGCGCGACCGCCAGCTCGACTTCTCGCGTTTCGACGTCGACGGCGAGCGCAACGCGACGGGCCAGGGTCAACTGTCCGCGTACCTGTTCTCGGATCGCGGCCTGTATCGGCCCGGCGATCCGTTCCACATCGGCCTGATCGTGCGCGCGGCGAGCTGGGCGCGCAGCCCGGCCGGCGTGCCGCTGCAGGCGGAAATCGTCGACCCGCGCGGGATCACCGTCGAGCGCAAGCCGGTGACGGTCGATGCGACCGGCTTCACCGAGCTCGGCTATACGACGGCCGAAACGGCGCCGACCGGCACGTGGACGGTCAACCTGTATATCGTCAAGGACGGCCAGCCCGGTGCGGAGCCGATCGGCAGCACGACGGTGCAGGTGAAGGAGTTCCTGCCCGACCGGATGAAGGTCGACGCGAAGCTGTCGCAGCAGGTCGTCGAAGGATGGGTGAAGCCGAAGGGGCTGAAGGGCATCGTCGATGCGCAGAACCTGTTCGGCACGCCGGCGGAGAAGCGCCGCGTCGCGGCGACGCTGACGCTGCGCCCGGTGTGGCCGTCGTTTCGCAGCTGGCAGGGCTATCACTTCTTCGATGCGCGCCGCGCGAAGGAGGGCTATACGACGACGCTGCAGGACGGCACGACCGACGACAAGGGCCATGCGGAGTTCGACCTCGATCTCGACAAGTATGCGGACGCGACCTACCAGCTCTACTTCCAGGCGAAGGCCTATGAAGCGGAAGGCGGGCGCAACGTCGCCGCGAACGCGCAGACGCTCGTGTCGAACAACGACTGGCTCGTCGGCTACAAGTCGGTCGACGATCTCGGCTACGTGAAGCGCGGCAGCCCGCGCACGGTGCGGCTCGTCGCGATCGATCCGAACGCGAAGGCGATCGACGTGAAGGACCTGCGCGCGCAGCTCGTCGAGGAGCGCTACGTGTCGGTGCTGACCAAGCAGGATTCCGGCGCATATAAATACGATTCGCGGCTGAAGGAAGTGCCGGTCGACGACAAGCCGCTGGCGATTCCGGCGGCCGGGCTCGACTTCACGCTGCGCACCGACAAGCCGGGCAGCTATGCGCTCGTGATCCGCAACGCGGCCGGCGCCGCGGTGAACCGGATCGAGTATTCGGTCACCGGCGACGCGAACGTCACGCGCTCGCTCGACCGCAATGCGGAGTTGCAGGTGACGCTCGCGAAGCACGACTACAAGCCGGGCGAGCAGGTCGAGATCGCGATCCGCGCGCCTTACGCGGGCAGCGGCCTGATCACGATCGAGCGCGACAAGGTGTATGCGCACGCATGGTTCCATGCGGACACGACGAGCTCGATCCAGCACATCACGGTGCCGGCCGGCTTCGAAGGCAATGGCTACATCAACGTGCAGTACATCCGCGATCCGTCGTCGGACGAGATCTTCATGAGCCCGCTGAGCTACGGCGTCGTGCCGTTCTCGGTGAACCTCGATGCGCGCCGCAACGCGGTGTCGGTCGATGCGCCGGCGCTCGTGAAGCCCGGCGACACGGTGAATTTCACCGTGCATTCGGCGAAGCCCGCGAAGGTCGTCGTGTTCGCGGTCGATGAGGGCATCCTGCAGGTCGCGCGCTACAAGCTCGGCGATCCGCTGAAGTTCTTCTTCCGCAAGCGGATGCTCGAAGTCGGCACGTCGCAGATCCTCGACCTGATCCTGCCGGACTTCGAGAAGCTGATGGCGATGGCTGCGCCGGGCGGCGACGCCGACGATGCAATCGGCCGCCAGTTGAACCCGTTCAAGCGCAAGCGCGACAAGCCGGTCGTCTACTGGTCGGGGATCGTCGACGTGAACGGCGACACGCGGCTGAGCTATACCGTGCCCGACTATTTCAACGGCAAGCTGCGCGTGATGGCCGTGTCGGTATCGCCTGATCTGGTCGGTACGTTCGAAAGCGCGACGACGGTGCGCGGCGATTTCGTGCTGTCGCCGAACGTGCCGACGACGCTCGCGCCGGGTGACGAGGCCGACGTCAGCGTCGGTGTCGCGAACAACCTGACGGGTGTCGGCAACCAGCCGGTGCCGGTCGCGGTCACGCTGAAGACGGGGCCGCAGTTGCAGGTGATCGGGCCGGCCACGCAGAACGTCGCGCTCGCGCCGCAGCACGAGGGTGTCGTGATGTTCCGCGTGAAGGCGACCGACACGCTCGGCTCGGGTTCGCTGTCGTTCGGCGCGCGTTATGGCGCGAAGGGCGCGCAGCAGCGCGTCGACGTGTCGGTGCGGCCGGCCGCCGCGTTCCGCACGCAGCTCGACATCGCACGCCTCGATCCGGGCAAGAAGGCGAGTGTGCCGAACCTGCGGTCGATGTACGACGCGTATGCGTCGCGCGATGCGAGCATCTCGACCGCGCCGCTCGTGCTGTCCGAAGGGTTGTCGTCGTATCTCGTCAACTTCGAGCACACCTGCAGCGAGCAGCTGGTGAGTGCGGCCGTGCCGCGCGTGTTCGCGGCGAAGTGGCTGTCGGTGCGGGCGCTGACGAGCGCGATGCATGCGACCGACGCCGGTGCCGACGCGACGAACGCGGCGGCGATCACGCAGTTCCTTGGGGTGCTGCGCAGCCGGCAGAACGCGCAGGGCGGCTTTGGCCTGTGGAGCGCGACACCCGACGCCGATCCGTTCGTGTCCGCGTACGCGATGCACGTGCTGCTCGACGCGCGCGAGCGCGGCATCGCAGTGCCGAAGGACACGCTCGACGCGGGCAACCAGTATCTGCAGAAGCTCGCGGCGAACGATTCGCTCGGCTCGCTCGACCTGCTGCGGCAGCGCGCGTACGCGGTGTATCTGCTGACGCGCCAGGGCAACGTGACGACCAACAGCCTCGCGGCCGTGCAGAAGCGGTTGCAGGATGCGTATCCGAACGACTGGAAGAACGATCTCGCGGCCGCATGGCTTGCCGCGTCGTACCAGCTGCTGAAGCAGGACAAGGAGGCCGCGGCGCTGATCGCGGGCCCGCAGGCGCTGCTCGAGCGCAAGCGCGCGTCCGACGGCGGCGACGTGACGGGCTACTACCTCGATCCGTTGACGCGCGACGCGAGCGTGCTGTACCTGATCGCGAAGCACTTCCCCGAGCGCGTACGCAAGCTGTCGCCGCGCGCGATGGACAACCTCGCCGCGCCGCTCGTCGACAACCGCTACAACACGCTGTCGTCGGCGATGACGATCCTCGCGCTCGATGCGTATGCGGCGTCGAGCGCGGGCCAGCTCGACCAGCTCGCGATCGACG
Source organism: Burkholderia sp. HI4860 (assembly GCF_002223045.2). Lineage (NCBI taxonomy): Bacteria > Pseudomonadati > Pseudomonadota > Betaproteobacteria > Burkholderiales > Burkholderiaceae > Burkholderia > Burkholderia sp. HI4860. The sequence goes on from NZ_NKFO02000001.1 coordinate 1,475,110, forward strand.
AAGTGCGCGCGGGCGCCGCGCCGAAGGACGTGTCGTCGATCCAGGCGAATCTCGTGCGTTCGGGCACGTGGTCGGCCGGTGCGTCGCGCGTCGACTTCGTGAACGGCAGCACGCTGCCTGCGTGGTGGATCACGAGCCAGTCGGGCTACGACCGTGGCACGTCGACGAAGGCGATCAAAAACGGGCTGGAAATCGTGCGCGACTATACCGGCACGGACGGCAAGCCGCTCGACAAGATCACGGTCGGCCAGGAGATCGACGTGCACCTGAAGATCCGTGCGACGGGTTCGGCGAGCGTCGGCAACATCGCGATCGTCGATCTGTTGCCGGGCGGCTTCGATCCGGTCATCGCGCCGCCGCCCGTCACCGACACGCAGGAGGGCGACAGCAACGGCGACGGCGGCGCGTCGGCGCCGGTGGCCGATGCGCCGTGGCGTTCGCCGATCGGCGTGAAGGGTTCCACGTGGCAGCCGCAGTTCGCTGACGTGCGCGAGGATCGCGTGGTGATCTACGGCACGGCGACGACCGACGTGCGCGAGTTTGTCTACCGGATCAAGGCGAGCAATGCGGGCCGCTTCATCGCGCCGCCGGCCTACGGCGAGTCGATGTACGACCGCCGCTTGCAGGCCCAGGCGCCCGGCGGGTCGACCCTGACGGTGGAGCGCGTGCGATGACGATGGGGCTGCAACGTCGTTGCCGGCCGCGCCGGGTGCGAGGAGCGCCCGCGCGTGGCTGACGACGTTTCGATGCGCCGGCGCGTGCTGCACGGCGCCGGCCGCTGGCTGCATCGTTGGCAGAACTGGATCGCCGGCGTGCTGCTCGTGTTCGGCGCACTGGCCGCGTGCCGGCTGTGGCCGCATCCGCCGCTGCGCGACTGGAAGCCGTCGTCGGTCGCGGTAACCGACGCACAGGGCCGCTTGCTGCGGCTCACGCTCGCGAAGGACGATCGCTACCGGCTGTGGGTGCCGCTCGGCCGGATGTCGCCGCAGCTCGTCGAAGCCGTGATGCTGCATGAGGACCGCTGGTTCTGGTGGCATCCCGGCTTCAACCCGTACGGGCTCGCACGCGGCGCGTGGATCACGTACGTGCGCGGCGGCAATCCGCAGGGCGGCTCGACGCTGACGATGCAGCTCGCGCGCTCGCTGTGGCGGCTGAACACGCGCACGCCGGCCGGCAAGCTCGAGCAGGTGGCGCGCGCGGTGCAACTCGAACTGTTCTATTCGAAGCAGCAGATCCTCGAAGCGTATCTGAACGATGCGCCGTACGGCCGCAACGTCGAAGGCGCGGGCACCGCGAGCGTCGTCTATTTCGACCGGATGCCCGACGCGCTGACGCTGCCCGAGGCGCTCGCGCTCGCGGTGATTCCGCAGGACCCGGCGCGGCGGGTGCGGGGCGGGCAGGACGAGATCAACCGCGCGCTGGCCGCGTCGCGTAACCGGCTGTATGCGCGCTGGCTGGCGAAGCATCCGGGCGATGCGTCGCTCAAGCCGCTGTTCGCGTTGCCGCTTGCAATGCGGTCATTGTCCGCACTGCCGTTCGATGCGCCGCATGCGGTCGACCAGGCGCTCGCCGCGCGCAACGCATGGCGTACGAACTCGAGTGCCGCGGCAAACGACAGCGACGCCGACGCGCGACTCGTGACGACGCTCGATCTCGACCTGCAGCACACACTCGAACGGCAGATCGCACGCTATGTCGCGCGCAACGACACGCGCGGCGTGCGCAACGCGGCGGCGATCCTCGTCGATACGCGGGACATGGGCGTGAAGGCGCTCGTCGGCTCCGCGAATTTCTTCGACCGCACGATCGACGGGCAGGTGAACGGCACGCTTGCGCGGCGTTCACCCGGCTCGACGCTCAAGCCGTTCATCTATGCGCTCGGTTTCGACCAGGGCGTGCTGCATCCGCAGACCGTGCTGCGCGACGTGCCGACCGCGTTCGGCCCGTATGCGCCGGAGAATTTCGACGGCCATTTCCTCGGGCCGATCACCGCGACCGATGCGCTGAACCGCAGCCGCAACGTGCCGGCCGTGTGGGTCGCGTCGCAGCTCAAGTCGCCTGACTTGTACCGGCTCCTTCAGGAGGCTGGCGTGCGCCGGCTCGCAAGCGCGCAGCACTACGGGCTTGCGCTGGTGCTCGGCGGTGGCGAAGTGACGATGCAGGATCTCGCGGCGCTCTACGCGATGCTCGCGAATCGCGGTGAGTTCCGGCCGCTGCGGCTGCGCGCGGACGAGCCGGCGCTGCCTGGCAAGCGCCTGTTGAGCGCTGAGGCGAGCTACATGACGATGGACATGCTGCGCCAGCATCTGCGCCCCGACGAGACGAGCGGCGCGCAGCCGTCGAGCGTGCCCGTCTACTGGAAGACCGGCACGTCATGGTCGTTCCGCGATGCGTGGACGGCCGGCGTGTTCGGCCCGTATGTGCTGGTCGTGTGGGTCGGCAACTTCGACAACTCGACCAACACGGCGTTCGTCGGCGTCGATGCGGCCGCGCCGCTGTTCTTTCAGGTCGTCGATGCGCTGAATGCCGAGCGCACGCTCGTCGAGCCGCCGCGCGCGGTGCCGCCGAAGCTGAAGCGCGTGCGGATCTGTCTCGCGAGCGGCGACTTGCCGAACGAGTGGTGCCCGCAGCAGGGCTGGACGTGGTTCATTCCGGGTACGTCGCCGATCCGCGTGAGTACCGTGCACCGGCCGGTCGTGATCGACGATGCGACGGGGAAGGCCGCGTGTCCGCCGTACGACGGCAAGCGTACGCATGCGGAGATCTTCGAGTTCTGGCCGTCGGATTTGCAGCAGGTGTTCGCGCAGGCCGGCATTCCGCGCCGGCGGCCGCCGCAGAACGCGGATTGTCGCGACGCGGGGCAGATCGAGGGCGATCCGCCGCGCATCACGTCGCCGCTGCGCGGCAGTACGTATGCGATGCGCGTGAAGAGTACGGAGGAGACGCGCATCGCGTTCAACGCGACGGCCGATGCGAGCGCGCACGCGCTGTACTGGTTCGTCAACGATGCGTTTGTTGGGCGCGGTGTGCCGGGCGATGCGCTGTTCTGGCAGCCGCGGACGGCCGGCAGTTACACGGTGCGGGTGGTCGACGATCACGGGCGCAGCGATCAGCGGCCGCTGGCGGTGGGGTTGGAGCAGTAGGTGCTGTATCTGTATCCGTATCGCGCGTTCGTGGTCAGCGTGCCTCGACCGGTGCGTTGTCGCGGCGAAGACTCGTGTGAGTGAGCATCAGCAAGTTGATGACGACGACGGCGATCGTCGCGACGATCATCCCGTTTACGCCGACGTGGGTCACCAATACGCCCGCTACGTACGGAAATCCAAACAGGCCCGTGAAGTAGGCGATCGTGAAGACCTGCGAGCTTGCTGATGCGGACAAGCCTTTTTCACTGGCGAGATTGACCGCCATGCCGTTCAAGGTGGAATAGCTGAGTCCGTAGCCGATCGCGAAGACGAACGAGCCGGTCACGTACAGGATTTCACTGCCCGGATTGAACACGAAGAGAACCAGCGCCAGGAGCGTCATGGCGAACAGTGTGAAGGCGAGCTTTCGGACCGGCAATCGGCTGATCGTCTGCGCCAGCGTGAACCGGCAGAAGACGGTCGTCAACGTGAAGGTCACGAAGAAGAGATCAGGCGACAGGTGGCGCGACTCCGCATAGATCGCCTGAAAATTCGATAACGCGGAAAAGACGCAGGCGGCAAGTCCGATCATGATGATCGGCAGGCGGGTGACGTTGCGCAGGATTTCAGCCACGCGCGCGGCCGTCAGGCCGGTTGCATCTGCGGGCGGGTGCGGTAGGCGTTCCGTCTGTTTTCGGACAATCGAAAATACGACGGCTGCAACCACGCAGAGACACGCGAGACCGGCATAGACGATGGCATACGACCCGAAGCGGCTGGCGATGAAATGGCCCATCGGTGACGCGAGACCCAGCCCGACCATTTGACCACCCGAGAGCAAGGTCAGGTACTTGATCCGTGCTGAGGGGCTGACGTGATGAATGATCTGAAGCGGTGCGAGTATGTAGAAGGTCGACCATCCCATTCCCAGAAGCAGGCCGCCGATGAATGCGATCCTCAAATCGCGCGCTGCGAGGCTGAATGCGAGCATGGAAAGCGCCATGACGGCAGCGGCCGCGACGATCGTCGACATCAAGCCGATTCGTTGTGCTACCCATCCCGCGACGAGGGAGCTGACGATCATGGTCAGGATGCCGGTCGAGATCACGGCGCCTGCCATCGACGAATCCAGGCCGCTCTGACGCAAATGCTCGGAAAGGAGGAAGCTGGCGCCGTAGGCGGCGGCCAGTGCGATGCTGGCGATGAGGAATGGAACGAACGTGGCAGCGGCGAGCGAAGACGGAAGCGGGTCAGCGGATGTGTTCATGGAATTGGCGTCCCGTTTTTATCGCCGCCGTGATGCCTCGAGCGGGCCGGATTTCGTTGATCGTCTTGTACTCACCTACGGCGTGCGGAAGGCCCTCCGGATTGTCTGATCCCGAGCCTGACGGGCATTGTGTTTTGGGTGGAAGCGGGATGAAATGTACAGTGAAGCCGATTTTCTTCTGCACAGTACATGTCGTTGCTCATGAGCCTGGGCTCAGGAACTTGAAGTCGACCAAGATTACGTTGGATGGTTTCGAAACGCGATCCACTACCTGCCTGAGTCATTCCGATGTTGCTACCGCTCATATTTCTACCCGCGATGCCGTGCGACGCTCGGATGTATGCCGATCAGGTCGACGCGCTGAAGGATCTTGTTTCACCGACCGTGAAGATACTGGCGCAACCGACATTCGCCGAGAGTGCCGAGCAACTCCTTGCATCGACAAGCAGTGCGTTCATTCTTGCGGGCACGGCATACGGCGGATGTCTCGCGATGGAAGTGCTCGCGAGGGCGCCGGACCGCGTTCGTGGGCTCTGGCTGATGAATTGTCAGCCGGGCGTTCATCCGAATCCGGACGCCGGTCGTGCCACCAGCCGGCGCATTCGTACCGGAGAGCACGAGCGGGTCATGGCGGAGTTCGCCGAGCAGGCAATCCCGGGGCACGACGGCACGTCACGGGCTGCATTCATGCAGATGGCCCGCGATGCCGGGGCGGATCTGTTTGCACGTCAATCTGATGCCACGCTGACGCGCTCGGATCATTGGTCGACGCTTGCGGCGAGCAAAGTGCCTACGTTGCTCGTCTGGGGGGCCGCTGACCGTTTTGTTCCCGTCGACGTTGGCCGGTGTATCGCCGGCGTGATGCCACATGCGCGATTCGAAGCGATAGAAGGGTGTGGTCATTTCCCGACGCTGGAGCGGCCGTCGCGATGCACGGCGATTGCGCGTGAGTGGTTGTTGGAATCGGTGCTTCACATCTTGTCGATCGGAGACCAGACGAAACCCGCGAGTGATGGCTAACCTGCATCAACAGAAAGGCCGCGTAACCGCAGTGTCTTGCACACCGTGTCTAACACCGCGTCGTTATCCCGCGCTCCGACGAAATAGCGCTCGTTGCCGAGCGCGTCCATGCCGGACTGAAGGGCGAAAATCGGAGTGACCTGATTTTTGACGGATCCTTCCAGATAGTAGCTATACCCGTTGTCGCGGTCCGCGGATGAATAGACGCATTGGTAACCGCCAAGCCATTTGCCGAACGACCGGCTAACGCGGTAAAGCGCGGGGTAGAGTTTTCCGAGCGCGCTGGTAAGAAAATGAACTTCGCCGACCGTCCATAGTGCGCCTCGAGCCGTTCGAGGGGGGGCGATCGTAACGATTGGCGACTTCTCCGCGTCGACTTCGCCCTCCTCCCCATATTGCAGCCCTCCAAGGTGCGCAAAATACAGAACGATGTGTTGTGCTGCCGCGATTTCTCGCGGTGGTTCCGGCAGTTCACGGAACCATGTCAGAACAGCATCGCTGTCGCTTGGGGCGGAGATAAATCGATACGATATGCCCATTTGGTGGGTAGGGTATGCGGGTTGACAGTCGATAGTATCTTGCGCGAGGCGTTGATCGGCGAAACTGAACCCATGCTCTTTCGGGGGTGCGGGCTGGCCGCTTCGGGGCGTCAAGCGACATCCACCGCAATCTCCGATGTGCCTTCTCTTCGTTCCGGTGCCAGCCGCTGCAGTGCATAAGCAGCGCACCCCCCCATCACCCATCATCCGCCTTCGCCTGCAGCCCCTTCAACCCCTGAATCACGACCAGCAGCGCGCGCCCGTGCTCATCCGACCCGTCCCACGCGTCGACGATCGCGTCGCGCAGCAGGTCGTTGTACTGGCGGCGCGACGGCCCGGTATCGACACCGTAGAAACTGCATAGCTTATTGAATGGCGCGCTGCGGCGCAGCCGATGCCCGTTCGACAGCCTCAGGCGCGATACGGTCGGCTGGCTGACCCCGGAGAGTCGCGCAATTTCGCTGGACGAGCGTGTATCTGCCATCAGGCGGCGCAACAGGTCTTGAACGGGAAAATCTTGGTCCGGGGCTTCCATGCGATGCATTATACCTATACAGTTACGGCTGTTGAATGGGCTTGCTGTCACCAGCGAGGCTGTATCCCCGAGAAAGTTGATGACACTGAAACACCTCCCACCCACGTTCTGCTGGACCAAGATCGGTACCGAGTCCGGCGAGGATTTGCCGACCGTCGTGCTCCGCAAGGAATGGGAGCGCCGGCTCGGGGGCGGCCGTTTTCTGTGGGGCATCAACCAACCGCTCGGCAGCAGCGCGCAAGTCGCCGCGCATCGCACGGGCTCGCTGCTCGCACTGTTTTCGCCGGTCGCATCGCGCCCGCGCGCGGGCGAGCGCAAAGACATGCTGCTGTGGAACGCATGGGTCGACGCAAGCGGGCAGGTGCGGCCGTTGCCGCCGCACACGTTCATCGCCAGCCGCTCGACCTTGCCGTCGGGCCGGCGCCGCGAACAGCACTACGCGCTCGTGTGCGCGTCGTCCACCGCGCTGACGGTCGGCACGCAATTGCGCGTGTTTCCCGATCACCTGCGCAGCGTGAGCACCGGCCAGCCGCTGGGTGCCGCCCAGGGCGCGGCCGTGGTCGATTGCGTCGGGCGTGCGAAGGAGCAGACGGGCAAGAGCTATCCGCTCGCGCTGTCGGTCGAGCTCGAAGCACCGTATTTCGTGCGGCTTGCACAGCCGTGCGTGCTGAAGGCGCGCGATCTCGCGGAAGTGAACAAGGCCACGCGCGCGGGCGATTTCGATCGCTTCGTCGAGCTCGTCGCGCGTTTGCGCGGCCGGTCGCCGACGGACGCCGTGCGCGGCGTCACGCGTGATCTGTTCGACGTGCCGCCGATCGAAACGGCAGCCGCGTATGTTGCGCCCACACACGTGGCGCGATTGCGCAACCGGCCGGCGGCCGAGCATCCGCGTGATCTCACCGGCGACCTGTTCGACCTGTCGCCGGGTGAAGCCGCCGCGTTCGCGGGCCTTGCGCATCCGCGTATCGGGCGCGCGTGACGAAACGCGCGCAGCAGATCGCGCAAGAATTTGTTGCAATCTCGCCATAGCGGAGCGGCGAACGCAGAGAGACAATCGGCACGAAGCGCGCTGCGCGGCGGCCGATGCGTCGAGACTCGATGGGTCGTGGTTCACGCCGCCGACATGCGCACCACGCACACTGAGCGTCGGCGTGCTTCACACTGCAACCCTGAGGGAGAAGTGTCGATGTCGACCCACATCTGTTCGCGGGAAGCCCGGGCCGCGCAGCGCTTCGTCGAAGCCACGCGCAATGTCGATCAGGCGTTTCGCGCCGTGCGCGGCGAAAGCGACGACGACGTTTCGTCGGCCGAATACGCACGCGCGATGTCGCGCCTCGATCGCGCGCTCGACGAGCTGGCGCGTGCGCAGGAATTTTTCGATCGCGTCGTCAGCGCCGACACAGCGCACGACAACTGATCGCGCGGCATCTACGTGAAAGCGCGTCGGGCGGCGCGCGTTCATCTTCATGCCGGGCATCGCGCCCGGCATGTCATTCAGTCATCCCGTTCCGACTTCAAACCTTGCGGCCTTCGACCGGATAGCCGGGATCGGTATAGCCGTGCGTCGAGGCATGCCCGGGCGGCACGAGCGCATCGACGAACCGTTCGTCGTCCGGGCCGAGTTCGAGTGTCAGTGCATCGATGTAGCTGTCCCAATGCGCTTCGGTGCGCGGCCCCGCGATCGTCGAGCTGACGATGCGGTTCTTCATGACCCACGCGAGCGCGAACGCAACCGACGTCGTGCCGCGCGCGGCGGCATGCGCGGCCACCTGCTGCGCGATGTGCAACGATTCGGGTCGCCATTCCGTTTGCTGGATGCGACGGTCGCCGCGGCCCGCGCGTGAATCGGCGGGCGGCTGCGCATCGACTGCGTATTTGCCGGTCAATACACCGCGCGCGAGCGGGCTGTACGGCACGACGCCGATCCCGTAATGCGCGGCGGCCGGCAGTTGTTCGACCTCGGCCGTGCGATCGACGAGGTTGTACAGCGGTTCGCTCGCGACCGGGCGATCGATGCCGAGCTGGTCCGCGAGCCGCACGATTTCGGCGATGCGCCAGCCCTTGAAGTTCGACAGCCCGAAGTAGCGCACCTTGCCTTGCCGGATCAGGTCGGCGATCGCGCGCATGCCTTCGTCGAGCGGCGCGTCGGTCAGCGCGCGATGGAAATAGAGGATGTCGATGTAGTCGGTACCGAGCCGCTTCAGGCTCGCGTCGACCGATTCGACGATCCATTTGCGCGACTGGCCCTGGCGGTTCGGCCCTGCGTCCGGCCCGGCCGGATAGCCGAACTTCGTCGCGACGACCCAGCTGTCGCGACGCGATGCAATCGCGCGGCCGACGACTTCTTCCGAGCGGCCGGCGTGATAGACGTCGGCCGTGTCGATGAAGTTGACGCCCTGGTCGAACGCCTTGTCGATGATGCGCGCCGACGTCGCTTCGTCGGTCTCGCCGCCGAACATCATTGCGCCGAGGCACAGCGGCGACACCTTGAGCGCGCTGCGCCCGAGATAGCGGTAATCCATGAAGGCTCCATGCGGGCGCGTGCCCGCCGGTTGAATATAGGGGCGCGGCGCTTACACGCCGGCTTCGTCGAACACGCGCTGCGCGATCGTCAGCGCCGAGCTTGCAGTCGGCCAGCCCGAGTAGAACGCGAGGTGCGTGATCGCTTCGACCAGCTCTTCGCGCGTGAGGCCGTTGTCGAGCGCTTTCTTCAGGTGGAACGGTAGCTCGTTGACGCGATACAGCGACACGAGGCTCGCGACCGTGACGAGGCTGCGATCGCGCGGCGACAGGCCGGGGCGCTGCCACACGTCGCCGAACAGCACGTTGTCGGTGTAGTCGGCGAGGGCGGGGGCGATGGCGCCGAACGCTTTGCGTCCGGCGGAAGTCGGTTCGGACATCGAGGGCTCCGGGGAAAGTGGGGAACACCGTCGATGGTAGCCACCGATGCGTCTAGCGATAATCCCCGCCAATCCGCATGCACTTATCGACCCGATTCATGAATCGCGGCGCAGGTGCGGCGCAAAGCGGGCTCATGCGCGATAGCGCAGCGCCTCGACGATCACGGCGAGCGCGCGCGATGACTGCCGCCGGCTCGCGTAATACAGGTGATGGCCGGGGAACGTCGGGCACCAGTCGGCGAGCACGCTGTCGAGGCGGCCGGCGGCGACATGCGGCGCCGCGAGTTCGGCGGGCACGTAAGCGAGCCCGTAGCCCGCGAGCGCCGCATCGAGTGTTTCGCAGGTGCCGTTGAAGGTGACCTGCCCGTCGACGCGCACCTGCAGTATTTCGTCCCCGCGCGTGAGCTCCCACGCGTACAGCGCGCCGTGCGTCGGCAGGCGCAGGTTGATGCAGTCGTGCGCGACGAGATCCTGCGGCGACATGGGCCGCGTCGCGTCGCGGCGCCGCGATGCGGCGCGCGTCAGCCCGCCCGCGTCATGCCCGGCGCACGGGGCGCGGGATGGTACGCATAGCCGCGCTGCTGGAACGACGTCGCGAAGAACCGCATCTGGTAGCGGATCGCATTCGCCCAGTAATCCCACGTATGACCGCCCGGCCGTTCCGCATAGTCGTGCGGCACGCCGAGCGCGACGAGCCGTTCGTGCAGCGTGCGGTTCGAGCCGACGAACGCGTCGTCGCGGCCGCAATCGATCGTCAGGTCGAGATGCGCACGCACGAACGCGCTGGCGCTGGCGACGATCACGTTGCGATCCCAGAACGACGGATGGCGGCCGGGGTCGCCGAATACGTGGTCGATGCCCGGTTCGTCCGCGCAACAGCGCGGATCGACCGCGCCGCTGATGCTGCCGACCGCGCCGAACGTGTCGGGCCGGTCGAGCGCGATGCGCAGCGCGCCGAAGCCGCCCATGCTGAGCCCGGTGATCGCGCGGGCGCGTTGCGTGGCGATCGTGCGGAAGTGCAAGTCGATGTACGACACGACTTCGTCGCCGATGAAGGTTTCGAAGCGGCTGCCCGAATCGAACGGGCTGTCGATGTACCAGCTCTCGTGCCCGCCGTCGGGCATCACGAGGATCACGTGGTAGCGGTCGGCCAGCGCGGCGATGCGCGTGTTCGACGTCCAGTCGGTGTGATCGCCGCCCGAGCCGTGCAACAGATAGACGACCGGATAGCGGTCGCCGTCGCGGGTGCCGCGCGCATAGGCGTCGGGCAGCACGACGGTGGCCTTGAGCGTCTCGTTCATCGCGGCGCTGGGAATCGCGACGACCCGCGCGTGGAAGGCGAGAGCAGGGCCTGAAATGGCGACCAGCAGAAGTAGCCAGAAGGCGCGTGCCAGGTACATCGATCCTCGCATGTGTCGACCCCATCCGGCGCCGGGCGCCGGGAAAACCCTGTTCGGACGACTCTAGCAACCGCGCCTTTCAACCATATTTCGGCGAATCCTACGGGTTGTCAGGCGGGCGGCGCGGACACGATGCGCTCGAGCGCCGCGCGAAACGCATCGGGTTGCTCGGCCGGGATCAGGTGCCCGCAGCGCGCGATCGTGTCGAAGCCGGCGCAGCGCGCGAGCGCCCAGTCGGGCAGGTGCCAGCCCGCGCGCGAGCGTTCGCCGGCCATCAGCCAGACCGGGTGACGCTCGAACACGTGCGCGAGTGCCTGCAGATAGCCCGGTTCGCCCGTCGTCGCGACCACCGAGCGGCCCATCGCGCGCAGCGTCGATGCGGGCTGATGCGCGAGCCAGCGGCGGGCGTCGTCGACGAGGCGCGGCGACGGCGCGTCGATCGCGCCGCGCAGCCAGCCGTGCGGATCGGCGCGCAGGCCGTCCAGCATCGCGTCGGCTTCGGCAGGCGTCATGCGGCCGACCGACGCCGACCAGAACGCATGGTCGAGCGTGAAGTTGCCCTCGACGTTGACGATCCGCCGCACGCGTTCCGGGTGCGCATGCGCGAACAGCATCGCGATCGCGCCGCCGACCGAGTGGCCGACGACATCGACCGGCTGCGCGCCGAAGTGCGTAGCGACGGTATGCCGAAGGTGCTCGACCTGCGCGGCGAGCGTGATCGTGTCGGACGGTACTGTGCGATGCGCGCCGTAGCCGAGGAGGTCAGGCGCGAGATGGGGGCCGTTCCACCCGCGCACGTCGAGCGTGCCGATGAAACCGTGGATGAAGACGATGGGCGTGGGCTGGGTCATGGCGCGGGCGCGGCAGGAAGGGGCGGCAATTCGAGTTCGGCGAGCAGTTCGTCGAGTTCGAGCACGTGGGTACGGTCGTGGTCGAGCAATTCGCGCACGAGTTCGTCGAGCGACGTGCGGCGGATGCCGTCGCGCAGCCCGCAGCGTGCGAGTTGCGCGGAATCGAGCGCGGCCGCGGTTGCACACAGCGCGGCGCGGCCCGTGCGGAATGCCGTGACCGCGGCGTCGAGCGGCTGCGCGAGATAGTCGCGTTGCGCGGCGAGTGCTGTGCCGTCGACGGATGCCATCACGGGCAGGTCGAGCGTGCGTACGGCGTCGATGCGCTCGGCGAAGATCGCATCGAGATCGCGCAGGTGGCACGCATGCTCGATGAGCGAGAAGCCCGTGCCGTCGGGGCGGCGCGTCCACAGTGCGGCCGGCACGTGCGCCGCATACGCGGCGAGCCGATCGGGCAGGCGGGCCAGCGCGGCGACGACGTCAGCGAACGGCAGCCGTTGCGGATACGCGCTGAACACCGCGCCATAGCTGAATAGCGAGCCGCCGAGCCGCCCGCGCGCCTGCACGACGTCGTGGCCGTGACGGCGCATGATTTCCGCGACCATTGCGCCGCAGAACTGGCGGGCTGTCGTGTCGGTTTCGATTTCGGGGAATTTGTGCGCGATCTCGTGCTGGATCGCACCGATCGCGGCGACGCCCACGCGCGACAGCGCCGCGAATTCGACGTAACGCTCGGGTTGCGCGATCAGCGCTTCGAGCTGGGCGCCGAGCGCGGTGAGGCGGAAACGGTCGAAGCGGGAATGCATGACGGAAGCGTCTCGGCGAGTAACGTATCAAAACGTTACGTTACTCGCCGGGGGGACGTCAACAGGCGGAATCGGGCAAGACCTGGGCTCACTCCTTGCCGACGCCCTTGGCTGCCTGTTCGATCAGCTTCGCGACTTCGGCCGGGTGCGAGATGTACGCGACATGGCTCGACTTGAGCTCGATCGTCTTGCTGCCGGCGCGTTGCGTCATGAAGCGTTCGAGCTCGGGGTTGATCGCGCGGTCGGCCGTGGCGACCACTGCCCAGCTCGGCTTCGTCCGCCATGCGGCATGCGTGATCGGCACGCCGAAGGACTGCGCGGCCGGCGTCACCTGCGAGATCGCCATGAATTTCGCTTCGGCGGCCGGCACGTCGGCCGCGAAGTCGGCATGGAACGACGCTTCGTCGAAATACAGGTGGCCGTCTTCGGTGGCCTTGATCGCCTTCGTCGCGGGCGGCGTCTTCTTGGTCAGGTCGAGCGGGCTTTCGCCGGTGTCGGGCTGGAACGCGGCCACGTAGACGAGGCCCGCGACCTTGTCGTCGTTGCCGGCTTCGGTGATCACCGCGCCGCCATAGCTGTGGCCGACGAGGATGCTCGGGCCGTCCTGCGCGTCGACGACCCGCCGGGTTGCCTTCACGTCGTCGTCGAACGACGTTTCCGGTTGCTGAACGACGGAAACCTTGTAGCCGTCGCGCGTCAGGATGTTCGAGACGGCTTGCCAGCCCGAGCCGTCGGCGAAGTAGCCGTGAACCAGCACGACGTTCTTGACAGGGGCGGCGACGGCCGCGTGCGAACCGAATGCGGCGGCGGAAACGGCGAGTGCGGCGGCGATGTGGCGAAGTTGGGAAAAGCGCTTCATTTTCATTCTCCAGATGGAAGACAGGGTGGGGAAACCGTCGGATATCGACAGGCGTCTTGTTCTGTCGATGGAGTCATCCTACTAGTAGGTAGATGGATCGACAAGGAGAATTTGCGGCTGGAAAAGACTATCTCAGGGCAGTAAACTATCGCTGTTTTTCATCCGACTAGATGGTAGGTAGATATGACGGTATCGGGGGACAGTACGGCGGGCCGCATTATCGAGGCCGGGCGGCAATTGATCATGCGGCGCGGCTATAGCGGGTTCAGCTATGCCGACATCGCCGACGCGATCGACATCCGGAAGGCGAGCATCCATCACCATTTCCCGACGAAAGCCGATCTGGCGGTCGCGGTGCTGCAACAGTCGCAGGCGAAATTCGACGCCGACATGTCGCTGCTCGACGCGAGCGGCGCCGACGCGCTGGTGCAGATGCGCGCGTACATCGGCTACTGGGAACGCTGCATCGCGGACGACAGCGCGCCGTTCTGCGTCGCCGGCATGCTCGGCGCGGAGCTGCCCGCGCTGCCCGACGAAGTCGCGCGGGCGGTGAGGGCGCATTTCGACGACCTCGCCGCGTGGCTGGTGCGCGTGCTCGAGGCGGGGGTGAGAGAGGGCGTCGTGCAGCCGGACATATCGGTGCAGACCGAGGCCGCGACATTCGTGTCGCTGGTCTATGGCGCGATGCTTGCCGCGCGGGCGTACGGCAATGCCGCGATGTTCCGGGACGTGACCGGCGGCGCGGTCGAGCGGCTCGCGGTGCCGCGCAAACGAGCGTGAGCCGCGCACCCATCAGCGGGTAGCGGCGGCGTCCGGCGGTGACGCGAAACCGTCCGGCACCGCCGCGATTTACGCGTGTTTTCCGGCGTCGGCTTGCGCGCTCAGCCGCGCTTTCTGCTCCTGCAATGCTTCCGTGAACGCCGGGCTGAAGTCTTCCGCCTCGAACAGCGGGCGGATCTCGATGTCGGAGTCGCCGGGCATCGGGTTCGGGCAGCGCTTCACCCATGCGACCGCTTCTTCCATCGATTTCACCTGCCACAGCCAGAAACCGGCGACGAGTTCCTTCGTTTCGGCGAACGGGCCGTCGACGACGGTGCGGTTCTTGCCGGCGAAGTGCACGCGCTTGCCGCGCATGCTCGGGTGCAGCCCGTCGGCGGCGAGCAGAATACCGGCTTGCGCCAGTTCTTCGTTGAACCGGCCCATCGCGGCGATCATTTCAGTGTCGGGCATCCGGCCGGATTCGGAATCGGTGGTGGCCTTGACGATGACGAGGACGCGCATGGTGGACTCTCCTTGAGTGGAATGAGGGGGCGCCGCCGATCGTGCCGACGGCAAAAACGATCGGTTACGACAACACGACGCGCGACGGCGACGCGAATCGACATCGCAGGAAAAAATCTCAGGGGTGACCGGCGTGTGCGGCGTTGCGCCGGCAATCCGTCATGTCGTGCCGACGCCCGCATCGAGCGCGCTGCGGATCCGGGCGGCGAGTTCGTCGCGCCGGTATGGCTTGCCGAGCAGCATCACGCCGGGGTCCAGCCGTCCCGCATGGAAGATCTCGTCTCGCGTGTAGCCGGACGTGAACAGCACGGGCAACGGCGGCTTGCGCAGCGCGGCACGGCGTCCGAGTTCGCCGCCCTTCACGCGGCCGGGCATGATCACGTCGGTAAACAGCAGGTCGATTGGCGTCTCGCTGTCGAGCACGCGCAATGCGGCTTCGCCGCTGGACGCCGTGATGACCTTGTAGCCGAGCTGCGCGAGCATGTCGACCACGGTCAGGCGGACGTCCGCGTCGTCCTCGACGACGAGGATGGTCTCGTGGCCGCGCACCGCGTCGTGCTGCGGTAGGCGGGCCTGCTCCTCGGCCGCGCCGTGGCAGCGCGGAAACGTGAGGCGCACGGTGGTGCCCTGGCCCGGCGTGCTGTCGATCGACACATGGCCGCCGCTCTGCTTGACGAAGCCGAACACCATGCTGAGCCCGAGCCCCGTGCCTTCGCCATCCGGCTTGGTCGTGAAGAACGGTTCGAACGCGCGCTCGAGCACGTCGGCCGTCATGCCGGTGCCCGTGTCGGCGAGCTCGAGCGTCACGTATTCGCCGGGTGGCGTCGGCGTGCGGCCGGCGTCCGACGCATCGCCTGGCTGCACGTTGTAGGCGGCGATCGTCAGCGTGCCGTCGCCGCGCATCGCGTCACGCGCATTGAGCGCAAGGTTCAGGAGGGCGTTTTCGAGCTGGTGCCGGTCGGCGAGCACGTTGCCGACATCGGGTGACAGTGCGGGGACGATCCGGACCGTTTCGCCGAGCGCGCGGCGCAGCATCTCGCTCATGTCCACGATCAGTTGCCGCGGATTCAGCGTCGTCGGCGCGAGCGGCTGGCGGCGCGCGAAGGCGAGCAGGTGCGACGCCAGTTTCGCACCGCGCCGCACGGCGTTGTTCGCGTTTTCGATCCGGGGTTGCGCGCCCGCATGGGCGCCGAGTTCGACGGAGAGGATCTGCAGGTTGCCACTGATCACCTGCAGCACGTTGTTGAAGTCGTGCGCGATGCCGCCGGTCAGGTTGCCGATCGCTTCCATCTTCTGTGCATGACGCAACTGTTCCTCGATCGCCGCGCGCTCCGCGATCGCGTCGGTCACGCGCTGCTCGAGCGTCTCGGTCAGGTCGCGCAGCCGGGCATTGGACGCCTGCAGTGCCGCTTCCGCGCGATCGCGGTGGCGCGTGGCGAGCACGCGTTCGGTGGTTTCGACGACGACGGCGAGCACGCCGCCCGGTGCACCGTCGTCGTCGGGGATCGGGCTGTAGTGCAGATCCATCCAGACGTCTTCGGGGCGGCCGCTGCGCAGCAGCACGAGGGCCTTGTCGCGATAGGACAGCGTGCCGCCGGCGAGGCAGGTGTCCATCACGTTGCGGTTGAAATCGGCGACTTCGGGCCAGCCGAGTTCGACCGGCTGGCCGAGCAGATACGGATGGCGCCCGCCGGCGAACCCGGCATACGCGTCGTTGTAGATCATGTAGCCGGGGCGGCCCCACAGCATCACCAGCGGCAGCGGCGACGCGAGCACCGTGCGCACGGCCGTGACGAGGCTGGCCGGCCACCCGTCGAGCGGGCCCAGCCCGGTGGCGGCCCAGTCGAATGCGGCGATGCGCCGGGCCATGTCGCCCTGCCAGCCGGTACAAGCGTGATGCTGCGCGAACAACTCGACATGCATGGGAGCGCTCCGATGAGGACGTGCGGTCTCGGGCGGGGGACAAGTCGCGAAAGCGTGCTCCATTCTAGGGCAGATCGATTCGTGCGGCGACGCTGCGCCGTTCCGGAGCCTGTCGTCAAAACTGGTATGCTGATCCTCACCACGTTCACGCGGAGGACGCCATGGCTGCTAAGGAAGTCTCGAAGAAGAAGTACCTGAAAATCCTGAACAAACGCCTGCGCGCGGAGCCGGCGGCACCGGCCGGCGCGTCGTTCGTGTTTTTCCCGCTGGGTGCGAAGGCGAAGCACGCGACAGGTGTCGTGTCCGGCGACTCGCGCAGCAAGCGCGAACTGGCGGTGATGGCCGCGGTGCAGCGCAAGGCGGCCGAAGAGTTCATCGTCGCCGGGGCCTGACCCGCACCTGCTGTACCGCTGCTGGATTGCCGCCTCCGCCGCCTATGCGGTGGCGGTCTCGCAATGGGCGAGCGCATCGGCGTGCACGCACGGGATGTCGTGCATGCGGGCCGGGCCGTGCCTCGGCAGGATGAGGTCGAGATCGAGTGGGTGGATCGGGCACAGCGCACCGGCCACGCAGGCGAGCGAGGGCAGGTAGTCCGGGCGCCGGCTCGAATCGACGGTCGCCGGCAGCGGGCCGTCCGTCGCTTCACGGCCGAAGCGCATCAGGATGCCCGACGACAGCAGCGCCTTGTCCGCCGGCAGGTACCCGACTGACCCATTCCACTGATGGATGTGTTTCGTGACGATCGGCACGAGTTCGACGCCGGAGCGGGCGTCGGCACCGTGCCGGGCGGGCGCGCGACACGGTGCCTCGGCTTGGTCCGGCCGCGAATCCGGCCGCTTCGCGCAGCAGCCGGGCACGGCGCTGCGCACCGTCCCGGCTATCGTGAACATCCGGGTCGACCGGGCGCTCAGGGCACCTAGTCCGCCGCCGCCGCGTACCTGCCACTCCCACCCGCTTCATCGCCCGCCGCGAGCTGTTCCAGCGCGAGCCCCTTCGTTTCGATCCCGAGCGTCCACACGGCCAGCGCGGCCGCGATGAACGACAGCGCGCCGAGCGTGAACACGCCGCCCTGGCCGAACACCGGCAGCACGACGCCGACCACGTAAGGCCCGATCAACGAACCGACGCGCCCGATCGCCGACGCGAAGCCCGAGCCGGTCGCCCGCGCGCCGGTGCCGTACAGCTCCGGCGTGTACGTGTACAGCGCGGCCCACATCCCGAACAGGAAGAACTGCATCGCGAGGCCGGTGCCGATCAGCAGCGCCATGCTGCCGCCGTACAGCGCGCTCTGGCCGTACGCGTACGCCATCACGCCGCCGCCGATCAGCGACGCGATGCAGGTTGGCTTGCGTCCCCAGCGTTCGACGAGCCACGCGGCGCACAGGAAGCCCGGCACGCCGCCGAGCGAGATCAGCACCGTGTAGAACACCGATTTCGTGACCTCGAAGCCGGCCTGCTGCAGCAGCGCGCCGAGCCACGACGTGAGGCCGTAGAACCCGAGCAGCGCGAAGAACCACAGCAGCCACACCATCACCGTGCGGCGGCGGTACACGCCGCTCCAGATCTCGCGCAGCGCACCGCGCCCGCGGGCGGCGACCGGCTCGGCGAGCCGCGACGGCGGCGGCAGCGTCGTGACGCCGGCCGAGCGCATCACCTTCGCCTCGATCGTGTGCATCACCGTGTCGGCTTCCGCGTGCCGGCCCGCATGCTCGAGCCAGCGCGGCGATTCCGGCACGATGCGGCGCACGACGAGCACGAACACGGCGGGAATCGCGAGCAGCGCGAACACGGTGCGCCAGCCGAACTGCGGCAGCACGAAGTACGCGACGATGCCGGCCGTGATGAAGCCGAGCGGCCAGAAGCCGTCCATCAGCGCGATCAGGCGGCCGCGCTTCTCGGTCGGCACGAATTCCGACAGCAAGGTCTGCGCGACCGGGAATTCCATCCCCATCCCGATCCCGAGCAGCGCGCGGTAGACGATCAGCGCGTCGACGCTCTGCGCGGTCGAGCACAGATAAGAGGCCGCGCCCCACAGCACCATGCTCCACTGGAACACGGGTCGGCGGCCGAAGCGGTCGGCGAGCAGGCCGGCGACGGCCGCGCCGAGCACCATACCGAAGAAGCTCGCGCTCGCGACGAGGCCGGCGGCCGCGGTCGACAGCCCGAACTCCTTGCGGATCGAGCCGAGCACGAACGTCATCGTGCCGAGGTCGACCGAGTCGAAGAAGAACGCGATCGCGATGATGAAGAAGATCCGCTTGTGATAGCCGGAGAACGGCAGGCGTTCGAGCCGGGCGGCGGCGGAGGCGGGAGCGGTGGCGGCGGGCATGGCGTCCTCTGAAATGAAAAGGGGCCGCGAAGCGCGTGCTTCGCGGCCCCGATGCTTCGTCTTCAGTAGACGCGACCACAAAATGCCGCATCAGAGGAAAAGCGCCGCCTGCTTGCTCAAATGCGTCATCGGCGGCCGCGCGGGGGGCGGCCATCGCGCATCAATTGCATCAATTAATTCTTCAGCTTGTAGCCGGTGCGGAACATCCACGCGACGATCGCCAGCAGGATCACGAGGAACAGCGACGTCGCGCCGAGGCTCACGCCCACATGCACGTCCGCGATCCCGTAGAACGACCAGCGGAAGCCGCTGACCAGGTAGACGATCGGGTTGAACAGCGTGACGACGCGCCACGCGGGCGGCAGCATGTCGACCGAGTAGAAGCTGCCGCCGAGGAACGTGAGCGGCGTGATGATCAGGAGCGGCACGAGTTGCAGCTTCTCGAAGCTGTCGGCCCAGATGCCGATCACGAAGCCGAACAGGCTGAACGTGACCGCCGTCAGCACGAGGAACAGCACCATCCAGAACGGATGCAGGATGTGCAGCGGCACGAACAGGCCGGCCGTGGCGAGGATGATCACGCCGAGCAGGATCGACTTCGACGCGGCCGCGCCCACGTACGCGATCACGATCTCCCAGTACGACACGGGCGCGGACAGAATCTCGTAGATCGTGCCCGTGAAGCGCGGGAAGTAGATGCCGAACGACGCGTTCGAGATGCTCTGCGACAGCAGCGACAGCATCACGAGGCCCGGCACGATGAACGAACCGTAGCCGATGCCGTTCACGTCGCTGATGCGCGAGCCGATCGCGGAGCCGAACACCACGAAGTACAGCGATGTGGAGATCACCGGCGCGATGATGCTCTGCATCAGCGTGCGGCGCGTGCGGGCCATTTCTGCGCGGTAGATCGCGCGGATGCCATGCAGGTTCACGTGTCAGGCTCCTTGCTTGCCGTTGCGGCGGTTGTCGATCAGGCTGACGAAAATATCCTCGAGCGAGCTCTGCGTCGTGTGCAGGTCGCGGAAGCCGATGCCGGCCGAGCCGAGCGCGTTGATCAGCTTCGCGATGCTCGCGTCGTCGCGCTGCGAGTCGTACGTGTAGACGAGCGCGGCGCCGTCGGCCGCGCGTTCGAGCCCGAACGGCGCGAGCGCGGGCGGGACGTCCGCGAGCGGGTGCTCGAGCTGCACGGTGAGCTGCTTCTTGCCGAGCTTGCGCATCAGCTCGTGCTTTTCCTCGACGAGCACGAGCTCGCCGCCGAGGATGATGCCGATCCGGTCGGCCATTTCCTCGGCTTCCTCGATGTAGTGCGTGGTCAGCAGGATCGTCACGCCGCTCTCGCGCAGCGAATCGACGAGCTTCCACATGTCGCGGCGCAGCTCGACGTCGACGCCGGCCGTCGGTTCGTCGAGGAACAGGATGCGCGGCTCGTGCGACAGCGCCTTCGCGATCATCACGCGGCGCTTCATGCCGCCCGACAGCGTCATCAGCTTGTTGTCGCGCTTGTCCCACAGCGACAGCGCCTTCAGCGTCTTCTCGATATACGCGGGATCGGGCGCCTTGCCGAACAGGCCGCGGCTGAACGACACGGTCGCCCAGACGGTCTCGAACGCGTCGGTGGTCAGCTCCTGCGGCACGAGGCCGATCATTTCGCGGGCCGCGCGGTAGTGATCGCGGATGTCGTGGCCGCCGACCGTCACGCGGCCTTCGGTCGGCGTGACGATGCCGCAGATCGAGCCGATCAGCGTCGTCTTGCCGGCGCCGTTCGGCCCGAGCAACGCGAAGATCTCGCCGGGGCGGATGTCGAGGGTCACGTGCTTCAGCGCCTGGAAGCCGGACGCGTAAGTCTTGGAGAGGTCGGAGACGGAAAGGATCGGTTGCATGCTCACGGAGGGCACGGCCGGCCGGCGCGACGGCGTGCGCCGCACGTGCCCGGCGTCGCCGCCGCTGCGAAGCGGCCGGGATCGGGGACGGCATGGCGAACGGGCGTCATGTCGAACGGCGTTGTGGTGCGGGATCGCAGGACCGCCATATTAGCAATCGGTAGATGGAAATGCATTCTCGTGGAAAGGGCGTGGGGCGCCGGTGCCGGATTTGCGTGAATTGACCGCGCATCGCCTAATAACGCGGCGATTTATTTGTGGTGCGTGAACAATGGGTGCCGGTTTCGGCGAGCCGCGCTGCGATCTCGTTTCGGCGCGACCGCAGTGCGGCCGGCCGGCCGACTGTGCCGCCCGAAGGCCGTCGCGCCGTACCGGGACGGCGTGCGCGGTGCTCGCGATAATGCATTCCTTTCATCGTTCTCGGAGCGGCGCGCATGTCTTTGGTCGACTTCAAATCCGTGGCGGCCGCGCAGCCGGTCGCGTGGAAATCCACGATTGTCGGCGAGGTCGGGCCGGCCAGGATCAAGGTGCTGCGCATGGATGCGCAGCCTTACGAAGCGGAAGTGCACGACTACAACGAAGGGCTGCTGGTGCTCGACGGCCGGATGATGCTCGAGGTCGCAGGCGAGACGATCATCGTCGAGGCCGGGCAGATGTACCTCGCGCTCGCCGGTGTGCCTCATGCGGTGCAGCCGGGCAGCCACGGTACGCTCGTGATCATCGACGTGTAAGGTTGCGCCGCAACATGCCGGCGGGCGGCTGAGGCCCGGCTGGCTTGGCCAGGCGCGGATTGGCGGCCGCCATTCAAACGCGTGTTATACCGCTTGGGTATTTGTCTGAGCAAATAAATTGAAGGCTGTTTGAAAATCTGTCAAATACCGTGTAAACGCTAGGATTGCGCGGTTTTGGTCGTTTGGAACTCTGCATCCATTTACTTGTGGGTATCGTCCGATCATAGTCTCCACAAACGACGCATCACGATAACGAATCAAGCGTACGGATGGAGACCCATACATGAGACGCCTATCCGCGGGGCCAGTCGGACTGCCGTTTCCCGTTTTTTCGCTGAATGCAGGCGCGATGCAGAGCGCGTGCCTGCGTTGCCCTGTCGCCGTGTAGCGGCGAACCACTTCCCGTTTCGATCGTTCTCACGGCGCCGTGCCGCATGACGGCGCCGCGGGAGAGCGCTTGCCTGCCGCCGCGGCGTGTGCCGCATGTGCCTGACCGGCATCGCGGCCGTCTTGCGCGCGCCGTCATGCGCCGCGCATTCGTGCCGCGGCGCGATACCAACCGGCGGGCCATGCAGCCTGTCCGGACGAGACTTGTCGTACCCGAAAAGGAGGGGTTGATGATTTGCATTCCTGAATGGCGGAAAGCGGTTCTGTCGTGCGCGGTGCTGGCGCTGCCGTTCGTTGCCGGTTGCGGCGGCGGCGACGATCCGGGGCCGATCAACGTGCCGCAGTGCTCGGGCAGCGCATGCGGGCCGAGCGGGGCTGAAACGACGCCGCCGGTCGTGACGAAGCTGTGTCCGGACGCGCTCGATTACACGACGACTTATACGGGCGGCGCAGGCAGCGGCGAGTATGTGAAGGTGAAGTTCGACACCACGAAGCTCACCTATCAGATGCAGTTCCTGGAATCGTCGGTGCCGACGTCGGCCGGGCAAGTCAACAACACGCGCGCGGGCCTGACGATCAGCGGCGCGTTCCATCATCCGACCACGCTCCCGACCGCCGAGCAGAACCGCTGCGCGTTCGTGCTCGACAGCGGCGCGACGAGTGATGGCGCGTATTCGGTGACGATCAACCGTGCCGATCCGCCGATGCTTTTCGTCGGCAATGGCGTGGTGGGTGGCGGGATTCCGGGGGCGACGATTGCGTTCGCCGGTCTTGAGCCGTTCCCGGGCGTCGTGCTTGGCGTCGTGCCGTCGCGCACTTTCGATTTCTATCCGTTCATCGGCTTCACCAACACCGAAACGGACTTTACGAAAGTGGCGGGTAACTACAACGAACTCGGGATCCACCTGTCGCCGGTCGGCGGAAACGCGCAGAGCAGCGCGGGGGCCGTCGGCTGGCAACCCGATGTCGTCAACTGGAACCAGACGTTCAATGCCGACGGCTCGTGCACCATCACGGCAGGCAGCGACTACTCGTGCCAGACCACAGGAACGCCGTGGGCGTTGCGCAAGAACGCGGACGGCTCGTCCGACAACGTATTCGTGAGCAATCCCGTGGCGACCGCGGGCGGCGTGCCCATGTATCCGCTCGCGGGGCAGGGGTCCGCGATCGTGATTGCCGCACCTAGTCAGGCGAAGGGCATCATGATCGTCGGCAAGTTGAACGGCGTACTGGTGCCGATCGTGATTCGCGTGGGTTACACGCATATCGACGCGAGCAACCTCCTGGCATCGGTCGCTGACGCCGAGGTGGGAATCTCGATGCTGTCGCGGACCGCCGCCGTCGCGGCCAATTCGCTGAAGGGTGGCTTCATAGGCGCAACGAGCGCTTCAGCTTGCGGTATCGTGGCGCCCAGCACTGCCACGTTTGCGATCGCGACGTCCGGACCGAGCTTCAACAACAACATCCCGCATCCGGATCTGCCGGGCACCTTCGACGGCACCTTCTTCCTGGCACAGGCCGGCAGTTGCAACGACGGCACGGCCGTGTCGACGATGGCCGCGAACTATACGTCGACGCTGTTCCAGGGGGCTACCGCAGCATTCATCGATCCGCAGACGTCATCGGTGACCTCGCAGTTCGGGCTCGACTACACGCAGGCGACACCCGGCAAGATCAAGGTCACGGCCACGCAGAACTTCAACGCGAAGGGCGCCGGCGGCGACGTGGCGATCTTCAAGAAGGGCGATACGGGCTGGATCGTGAAGGCCGGCAACGTCTACGCGATGGTCGTCAACAACAGCCAGGTCAATCCGTTCTTCACGGTCGGCGCATTCGTCCAGTAACACTGCATTGAACATGTAACACCGGCGGCGCATGCGTCGCCGCCGGCGAATCGAATTTAAAGAGGATTCCTATGAATTTGAAGCAATGGATGGCCGCGGCCTCGCTCGCGCCCGTGCTGGCAGCATGCGGCGGAGACGGCGACCCGCCGCCCGCACCGGCGGTCCGGCTGTGCCCGCAGACGATCGACTACAACACGGTGTTCGTCGGCGGGTCGGGATCGGGCGAGCTCGTGAAGGTGCAGCTCGACACGACGAAAATGACGTACCGGATGACGTATCTCGCATCTCCGGTGCCGACCACCACGGGCACCGTGCAGCCGACCCGCGACACGACGCCGGCCAACGTGGTCGACGGCACGCTCGCCGACGAAACGGGGCTGCCGACGGTGAAGCTGAACCAGTGCACGTTCCGGATGCAGAACGCGAGCCTCGACCCGAACCGGCCCGCGCGGCTGTTCCTCGGCGAGGGCGTGCTGGGCGGCGCGATTCCCGGCGCGACGATTCAGTTCGACGGCGTGATCGGCGTCGGCAAGATCACGAAGACGACGTTCCCGTACTACCCGTTCATCAGTTTCTCGTCGCTGGAAACCGACCTGACGAAGATCGCCGGCAAGTACAACCAGCTCGGCTATCACCAGGTGCCGTCGCAGAGCTTCCAGCCGGTGGCGCTCGACCAGCAGGTGACGATCAACGCGGACGGCAGCTACGTCGAGACCGACAACTTCGGCAAGAAGAACGGCGGGCAGCCGCTTGCATCGAGCGCGACCGTGAACCAGCCGTTCACGCTGCGGCCCGATGCGCCGGCGTTCCAGTCGCTCAACTACCTGCCGCAGATTCAGCCGACGCTCGCGGCGGTCGATCCGGCGAAGGCCGGCAAGGGGATCCTGATCGTCGGCAAGCTGCGCAACCAGCTCGTGCCGATCTTCATCCGCACGGGTGCAGCCAACGCGGACCTCACGCAAGGCCCGCCGAGCGCGGACGACGAATCGGGCATCTCGTTCCTGAGCCCGCAGACGGCGATCGCGCAAGGCTCGCAGAACGGCGAGTACACGGGTGTCGACAGCGCGTTCAACTACCGCGCGACCGCGCTCGTCGGCGCGCAGGCCACGCTGCTCGATCCGTTCAATGCGTCGCAGGCCGCGCTCACGCGTGCGCTGAATCTCGACTACACGCAGAAGGTGCCCGGTGTCGTCACGACCGTGCATGCGGATGCGGCGTCGGGGCCGGCGACCGGCAAGTTCGTGTTCACCGGCGGCGTATTCGGGTTCCTCGACATGAACGATACGAGTAACCCGTACTTCACGGTCGGCGCATTCGTGCAGTGACGCACGCCTGGATGGAGACGCGGTGGCGCCGCGCGCGGATGCGCGGCGCCCGGACAGAATGAGGGGAGACTTCATGAAGAAGCTGATTGTCGCGGGTGTCGTCGCAGGCGTGTCGACGCTCGCATCGGCCCAGCAGGCGGGCGACAACGTCGCGACGCTGGGCTGGCTGCACATCATGCCGCAGGATTCGACCAACGGGCTGACGACGAATCTTGCCGGCATGCCGATCAATGGGCCGTTGCGCCTGCCCGGGTCGTTCACGTCGCCGGGCACGAGCCTGACGGTCAACAACGCCGATACCGTCGGCCTCACGCTCACGCACTTCTTCACCGACCATATCGCGGTGACGTCGGTGCTCGGCGTGCCGCCCGAGTTCACGCTGACCGGGCACGGCTCGATCCGGCCGCCCGGCCCGGCCGGTGCGCTCGGCAGCGTCAACATGGACAACCCGGCGAACCAGCCGGCGGTGAAGAACGCGCGGCAGTGGAGCCCGACGATCATTCTGCAGTACTACTTCAACTCGTCGACCGCGCGGTTCCGGCCGTTCGTCGGGATCGGCGTGGCCTACAGCTGGTTCAGCAACATCGAGCTGAATGGCAACTTCGCGAAGGACATCAACGAGAACCTCGGCAGCGTGCTTGCGGCCGGTGCCGGCAAGCCGGGGCCGACGTCGGTGGAGGGCAAGGCGTCGTCGTCGTTCACGCCGGTCTACAACGTCGGCGCGAGCTATGCGATCGACAAGCACTGGGGGCTCACGGCGACGCTGACCTACATGCCGCTGAAGACCTACTCGTCGCTCGTGATCAAGGCGGCCGACGGCTCGACGCTTGCCACCACGCGCACGCGGCTGAAGGCTGACCCGCTGATCACGTTCGTCGGGATTTCCTACAAGTTCTGAGCCGACCGGTGCGCATGACGCGCGCCGGCGGCTTCCTGCGACCGGCTGGCCGGACCTGTTCGGCCGGGAGGTCGCGTTCCTGGCGGCGTGCCGCCATTTGTGAAGAGAGGGGGCAGTTCAAATGAGCATTCGCAAAATCGTATCGCTTGTTGCTGCAGTGGCTTTCACCGCGGTTTCGGCCGCGCCTGCTTTCGCAGTTACCGTTACGCGGGCCGACGGTCAGCCGATGAACCCGAACGGCGAGCCGTTCTCCGTATCGGGGCTCACCAACCTCAGCAAGGGATCGATCAGTGCAGCCTGTACCGCGACGTTCAACGGCACGATTACGTCGACCGGTATCGTCAACATCACGTCAACGCAGTTTTCCGGCGGCGGCACGTGCGGCCTGATCAGCGGCACGGCGAGCAGCACGTCGCCGTGGACGGGCCAGGCCGACAGCACGACGCAGTTGTCGATCAATAACGTGCACGTGAACGTCACGCTGCTCGGCGCGTGCGGCCCGAGCAAGGTGGTAACGGCATGGAACGATGCGAACTCGTCGCTGACGTTCAATAACTCCGTCCTGACGCCGAACTGCACGGTGTCCGGCACGGTCACGACGTCGCCGAAGTTCCACGTGCAGTAAGCGTCGCGGATCTAAGCGGGTGCCCGCCGCGCGCGAGGGCCGTGCGGCATGTGCGGCGGGTTTCCGCCGTTTCGACGGGTTCGTGCCGTCGCGTGTATCGGCGCGGCGGCCGGATTCATTCTGCAGAGCGGTCGCGTTTCTCGTGTAAGGCCGCCATATATCAAGAGAGAGGGCCATACAGATGACAATTCGTCAAATTGCATCGCTTGTTGCAGCAGTGGTGTTCACCGCGGTTTCGGCTGCGCCCGCATTTGCGGTAACCATTTCGCGCGCGGACGGCCAGCCGATGAATCCGAACGGCGAGCCGTTTTCGGCGGCGGGGCTCTCGACGCTCCAGAAGGGTGCGGTCAGTCCGATCAACTGTACGTTGACGCTCAACGGTACCGTCACGTCGACCGGCATCATCAATATCACGTCGACCCAATTCACCGGTGGTGCCTTGTGCGGGTTGATCACGGGTAGTGCGTCCAGTGCGGCGCCGTGGACGGGGCAGGTGGACAGCACGACGCAAGTGTCGATCAACAACGTGAAGTTGAATGTGACCTTGCTCGGCACATGCGGGCCGAGCAAGGTCACGGCGGCGTGGAACGATCAGAACTCGTCGACGGCGTTCAATAACACCGTGCTGACGCCCGATTGCAACGTGAACGGCACGGTCATGACGTCGCCGAATTTCCACGTTCAGTAAGCGATCGCAGATCGAAGCGGGGGGCTCGCTGTGCACTAAGAGCGTGCGGGAGGCACGCGGCTTTCCGCTTCCTCGATGCTTTCGAGCCTTCGTCCATATCAGCGCGACGACAGGCTGACCGTACGTATCGCGATCCGATGCGCACGGTGTTGCAGGGTCGGCACGGCGTACCGCGCCATCCGATCCGACTGAATTAAACACTATTCCAATTGGCCAGAACACTCCCGGAAGACCCATGCTTATCGATCCAGCAAAGTATGGAGATGCCCGCGGCGCGACGCCTGACCGGCTGCGCACGGCCGCGTGGCTGCAGTATCTGATCGAACGACTCGACGCCGCCGCGTGCGCGGCGGAGACGGGTGACGCCGGCGACACGACCGTCATCGCGTCACACGCGATACGCATGCGGGCTGGCGCGAACCTGTCTCGGGAAGCGACAGCGATGCTTCACCGGCTCGCGCCGTGGATCGCGTCGGACGGCGACGCCTGTGCATGCGATCTGACGGACCCGCGTGGCGCGTGCTCGCATGTGCCTTCGATGCAGCAGCTCGCCGAAGCCGAACGTAGCTGCCCCGGCTCGCGTACCGCGTTCGACACCGCGTACGGCGTGATCGATGCATGCGCATTCGACGACCCCGATGTCGGCTGGGCCGCACTCGAGCGGATTGCCGGGGGTGTCGAATGCGGCGGAGGCGATGACGGCGAATGCACTGAACATGAAAAGGGCGCGCAGGACGACATGCCGCCTGCGAAGAACCTGAGAGAAAGACTGGCCGTGGTCGCGGCGGCGAGTGGGGAAACGTCGGTCATGTCTGGCGCCGTCATCGACGCGATCGTGCTGCGTGTGTGCGGGCCGCGCGACGATGCATCGCGC
The DNA here is from genome assembly GCF_002223045.2 of Burkholderia sp. HI4860. Taxonomy (NCBI): domain Bacteria; kingdom Pseudomonadati; phylum Pseudomonadota; class Betaproteobacteria; order Burkholderiales; family Burkholderiaceae; genus Burkholderia; species Burkholderia sp. HI4860. Next base: position 1,503,197 of record NZ_NKFO02000001.1, read on the forward strand.
ATCGACGAGATGGCGGCGCTCGTGACGTTCTCGGCCGCGCTCGCCGCTGGCGACGGGGCCTCTGTTGCCGCGTATGGCGGTCAGCACAACCTTGTTGCCCGGGCGATCCGCACACATCGCGCCGATCTCGCGTCGGTGGACGGGCTGCTCGCGGCGTTGTCCGTGTGCAGGCTCGATCAGCTCGTCGGCGCGGGCAGTTTCTGGGCCTACTACTTGCTGGCGGGCATCGTGATTGCAGCGCCCGACGCCGTACGGGAAGTCGGTCGCCGCTTTCATGGTGACGAGTGGCAGGCGTGGCTCGATCACGTGCTCGCTTGGCCGGCGGTCAGCCGCTTCGGGCCGAAGGAGGACGTCGCGTTCGAAGGCCTGCGCGGTGCAATGAGCCTGACGTCGCGATGGAATCCGATCGTTCGCGGGAAGCGGATGCGGAAGCGGGGTGTTGTAACGCCCTGATTTGAGGAACACGGGGACACGGCAGGCTAATGCAGCGCTTTTGCCGAATCGATACTCAAGGATTCCAAACGAATCGCGCACGAGCACCCTGGCTCGCGCCGAAATGACGGGCCTCGTTCGTACGCGCGAACGGGCGTCAGGCGGCGCGCTGAGCCTTCGTGCTGTCAGCGTCCACACCGGCCGCGCGCCACGCCGTCCACGCCATCTATCCTTCCAGACCGCCAGACCGCCAGACCGCCAGACCGCCAGACCGCCAGACCGCCAGACCGCCAGACCGCCAGACCGCCTCGCGCCACCCCCGATCCTGGCACGATCAACCGAACGCAGTATGATTCCGCAGTCGATGCCGGCGATCGCTGCGCTGTAACCGCCCGCCCGCATCGCCCAAGATCTGCCAAGCTTGTTGTAAGCCGGACGCACACCGCCGCCGCGTGAGAGCGCCGCCGCGAACCCGCCGCCGGGCCACCTTCATCGAAATGGTCAGTCAGATGTCAAAGCAAAACAAGAAGATCCTCCTCCTGAGCGTCAGCGCCGGCGCTGGCCATACCCGGGCGGCCGAAGCGATCCGCGCGTTCGCCGACCACCACCCCGCCGGCATCGAAGCCACCCACCTGGACGTGATGGATTTCGTATCCACCGGCTTCCGCAAGCTGTACACCGATCTCTACATCAAGCTCGTCAGCAGCCAGCCGGCGCTGTGGGGCTACCTGTACCAGAAGACCGACGAAGTCGATCCCGCCGCGCCGTCGCAGAAGATCCGGCGCGCGATCGAGCGGCTCAATTGCCGGGCACTGCTCGCGGAGATCGAACGGCAGCGCCCGGACGCGATCATCTGCACGCACTTCCTGCCCGCCGAGCTGCTGTCGCGCGAGATCCGTAAGGGGCGCGTCGACACGCCGGTGTGGGTGCAGGTCACCGATTTCGACCTGCACAGCATGTGGGTCGTGCCGAACATGCGCGGCTATTTCGCGGCCAACGACGAGATCGCGTGGCGCATGCATGCGCGTGGCATGGCGCCCGACACGGTGCACGTCAGCGGCATCCCGATCATGCCGGCGTTCGGCCAGCCGCTCGATCGCGCGGCCTGCGCGGCCGAATTCGGCCTCGATCCCGCGCGCCGGACCTTCCTGATGATGTCCGGCGGCGCGGGCCTCGGCGGGCTCGACGTGCTGGCCGCGCGCCTGCTCGAGATGGAGGCCGACTTCCAGCTGATCGCGCTGGCCGGCAAGAACAAGGCGATGCTGGCGTCGTTGCAGGAACTCGCCGCGCAGCACCCGGGCCGGCTGTTTCCGCAGGGCTTCACGCAGCAGGTCGAGCGCCTGATGGCCTGCGCCGATCTCGTGATCACGAAGCCGGGCGGCCTGACGACGTCCGAGTGTCTGGCGATGCAGCTACCGATGATCGTCAACTCGCCGATTCCGGGCCAGGAAGAGCGCAATGCGGATTTCCTGCTCGAACAGGGCGTCGCGCTGAAGGCGATCGACGACGATGCGCTCGTCTACCGGATCCGCGCGTTGCTGCAGACGCCCGAGCGTCTCGCCGACATGCGCCGCCGTCTCGCGCCGCTCGGGCGGCCGCTCGCCGGCCGCTTCGTGCTCGATCGCGTGCTGGGCCTGGAGCCGGCCGCATGAGCGGCGCACGCTTTGTGCCGACGCGTCATACGGTGTTCGTCGTTGCATGGGTCGTGCTGCTCGCGTACTTCTTCGCGAACGTCGAGATCCAGATCGAAGGCAGCGCGGGCTGGGCCGCCAACCTGCCGACGTGGCGCATCGAACATCACTGGCTGCTCGACCTCTTCTGGGGCGGGCGGCCGATGACCGGCTACCACGCGTGGGTGTTCCCGTTCGTCGCGCTGTTCTTTCACCTGCCGGCCGTGTTCAACGGGCGGTGGTCGTGGCGCATCGAAGCGCGGATCATCGCGTGCATCATGGTGTTCTGGCTGACCGAGGATTTCCTGTGGTTCGTGCTGAATCCGGCGTATGGCCTGGCCCGCTTCAATCCGGCGAACGTGCCGTGGCATATCCACTGGCTGGGCGTGGCCCCGACCGACTACTGGACGATGAGCGCCGCCGCGATCGTGCTGTTCGTCGTTTCCCGCGAGCGCAAGCGCGCCTTTTACTGATCTCCGAACCGACATGAAAATCGCCGTCATTGCCGCGCTCGCCGCTACGCTCGCAGGGCTCGTGCAGCCGGCCAACGCGGACCCGGCCTCCGAGGTGTCCGCCCGGCCGATCAAATGGGCGCAGAGCGTGACCGATGCGCATGTGAACAACCTGCACCGCATCACGCCGACGCTGTATCGCAGCGCGCAGCTGTCGCGCTCGGACGTGCCGGAGCTGCAGAAGCTCGGCATCCGCAAGGTCATCAGCTTCCGTTCGTTTCACGCGGACGACACCATCCTGGCCGGCACGCAGATCCGGATGCAGCGCATCCGGATCAACACGTGGGACATCCGCGACGAGGACATGGTGACCGCGCTGAAGGCGCTGCGCACGGCCGACCAGGACGGCCCGGTGCTGATCCACTGCCAGCACGGCGCCGATCGTACCGGCCTCGTGTCGGCGCTGTACCGGATGGTGTACCAGGGCTGGACGCGCGAGCAGGCGCTCGATGAACTGCAGCACGGCGGCTACGGGTTCCATCCGATCTGGCAGAACATTACGAACTACCTGAAAAACGTCGACGTCGAGCGCTTGAAGCGGGAAGTGAACAGCGGCTGACGATCCCATGCAAAACGCCGCCGACAATGGCTGTCGGCGGCGTTTCGTCAGTACATCGATACGCGGGCACCACGCCCGCCGCGGTCAGACCGTCTCCGGCTGCCGCACCGCCTTCGCGATATTGCGGGCCATTGCGCCATTCGCGACGAAGTAAGGCACGTCCACGCGCGCAAGCGGCTTGCGCCCGCGAATCTTGTCCGCGATTTTCTCGGCGATCATGATCGTCGGCGCATTGAGGTTGCCGGTCGTGATGATCGGCATGATCGACGCATCGACGACGCGCAGCCCTTCGAGCCCGTGCACGCGGCCTTCTTCATCGACCACGGCCATGTCGTCGTAACCCATCTTGCACGAGCACGACGGATGGAACGCGGTCTCCGCGCGGGCGCGCACGAACGCGTCGAGTTCCTTGTCGGACTTGCAGTCCGCACCCGGATTCAGTTCGCGGCCGCGATATCGATCCAGCGCGGGCTGCCGCATGATCTCGCGTGTCGCACGGATCGCATCGCGGAACTCGCGCCAGTCGAGCGCTTCGGCCATGTAGTTGAACAGGATGCTCGGATGGTCGTTCGGATCGCGCGAGCGCAGCTTCACGCGGCCGCGGCTCGGTGAGCGCATCGAGCCGACGTGCGCCTGGAAGCCGTGCATCTCGATCGCGTTCGAGCCGTTGTAGTTGATCGCGACAGGCAGGAAGTGATACTGGATGTTCGGCCACAGATCGTCGTCGCGCGTGCGGATGAAACCGCCCGCCTCGAAGTGGTTGCTCGCGCCGAGGCCGGTGCCGTTCAGCATCCATTCGAGGCCGATCTTCGGCTGGTTCCACCACTTGAGCGCCGGGTACAGCGAGACCGGCTCCTTGCACTCGTACTGGATGTACATCTCCAGATGATCCTGCAGGTTCTGGCCGACGCCGGGCAGGTCGAGGACGACGGGAATGTCGAGTTCCTTCAGCCACGCACCGGGGCCGACGCCGGAGCGCTGCAGCAGTTGCGGCGACGCGATCGCGCCGCTGCACACGAGCACTTCGTGGCGCGCATGCGCGGTCGCGCGTTCGCTGCCGCGCAGGTACGTGACGCCCGACGCGCGCTGGCCGTCGAACAGGATGCGATCGGCGAGCGCGTGCGTGACGATCTCGAGGTTCGAGCGCACCTTCGCCTGGTCGAGGTAGCCGCGCGCGGTGCTGGCGCGGCGGCCCTTCGGCGTGACGGTGCGGTCCATCGGGCCGAAGCCTTCCTGCTGATAGCCGTTCAGGTCGTCCGTGCGCGGATAGCCGGCCTGCACGCCTGCATCGACCATCGCCTCGAACAGCGGGTTCACGCCCGGCTTGCTGGTCGTGACCGACACGGGGCCGCTGCCGCCGTGATAGTCGTTCGGGCCGACGTCGCGCGTTTCGGCCTTCTTGAAGTACGGCAGGCAGTCGAGATACGTCCAGTTCTCGAGGCCCTTGTGCGTCGACCAGTTGTCGTAGTCGAGCGCGTTGCCGCGGATGTAGCACATGCCGTTGATCAGCGACGAGCCGCCGAGCCCCTTGCCGCGGCCGCATTCCATCCGGCGGTTGTCCATGTGCGGCTCGGGGTCGGTTTCGTAGGCCCAGTTGTAGCGGCGGCCCTGCAGCGGATAGGCGAGGGCGGCCGGCATCTGCGTGCGGAAGTCGAAGCGGTAGTCGGGGCCACCCGCTTCGAGCAGCAGCACCGTCACGTCCGGATCTTCCGTCAGGCGCGTTGCGAGCACGTTGCCCGCGGAACCCGCGCCGCAGATGATGTAGTCGTATTCGCGTGTCGTCATGACGGTCAGTCTCCTTTCGTGATCCTTAAAACACCGGGTTGTAGCGGCCGAGCTCGACCTGCACCGACTTGATTCGAGTGTAGTGCTCGAGCGTCGTGATGCCGTTCTCGCGTCCGACACCGGATTGCTTGTATCCGCCAACCGGCATCTCCGCCGGCGATTCGCCCCACGTGTTGATCCAGCAGATGCCGGCTTCGAGGCGATGGATCGTGCGGTGCGCGCGCGACAGGTTCTCGGTCACGACGCCGGCCGCGAGGCCGTAGTGCGTGTCGTTCGCGCGGGCGATCACTTCGTCCTCCGATTCGAAATCGAGGATGCTCATCACCGGCCCGAAGATTTCCTCGCGGACGATCTTCATGTCGTCGCGGCAATCGCCGAACACGGTCGGCGCGACATACTGGCCGCTGCCGAAGTGGCCGTCGGTCAGGCGCGTGCCGCCCGCGAGCAGCTTCGCGCCTTCGGCCTTGCCGCTTTCGATGAAGCCGAGCACCTTGTCGAGCTGCGCGGCCGACACGAGCGGGCCGAAGTTGGTAGCGGCATCGGTCGGCTTGCCGACGCGGATGCGCTTCACGCGGTCGAGCACACGCTGCGTGAATGCATCCTTGATCGAGCGGTGCACGAACACGCGCGTGCCGTTCGTGCAGACCTGGCCCGAGCTGAAGAAGTTGGCGGTGACCGCGATGTCGGCCGCGCGGTCGAGGTCCGCATCGTCGAACACGATCAGCGGCGACTTGCCGCCGAGCTCCATCGTCACTTCCTTCAGCGACGATGCGCCGGCCAGCGACATCACCTTCTTGCCGGTTTCGACGCCGCCGGTGAACGACACCTTCGCGATGTCCGGGTGGCCCGTCAGCAGCGCGCCGACCGAGCCGTCGCCCTGCACGACGTTGAACACGCCGGGCGGCACGCCGGCTTCCGTATAGATTTCCGCGAGTTTCAACGCGGTGAGCGGCGTGACTTCGCTCGGCTTGAACACCATCGCGTTGCCGGCCGCGAGCGCGGGGGCCGTCTTCCAGCACGCGATCTGGATCGGGTAGTTCCACGCGCCGATGCCGGCGCACACGCCGAGCGGCTCGCGGCGCGTGTAGACGAACGACTCGGCGCGCAGCGGCACCTGCAGCCCTTCGATCGCGGTCGCGAGGCCCGCGTAGTACTCGATCACGTCCGCGCCGGTGACGATGTCGACCGCGAGCGTCTCGCCGATCGGCTTGCCCGTGTCGCGCGTTTCCAGCGCCGCGAGTTCGTCGTTGCGCTCGCGCAGCAGGTCGACCGCGCGGCGCAGGATGCGCGAGCGCTGCATCGCGGTCAGCGCGGCCCATTCACGCTGGCCTTCCTGCGCGGACGCCACCGCGCGGTCGACGTCGGCCGCGCTGGCCTGCTGGACCTGCGCGAGCAGTTCGCCGGTGGCGGGATCGAAGGTGTCGAAAGTCTTGCCGCTCGTGGCGTCGACGTAACCGCCGCCGATGTAGAGGCGCTGCAAACCGAATACGGACATGAGGATCTCCTTGAGGGCGACTGCGTGACGCGTCAGTCGGACGCGAGCAGCAGGTCGATGTAATCGTGGGCGAGCTTCAATGCAGCCCGGGTGTCGATCGGGCCGCCGGCGAGTGCGCCGCGCAGCCACAGGCCGTCGATCAGCGCGGCGAGGCCGCTGGCGGCTTCGCGCGCTTGCGTGCGCGGCAACGCCTTCGCGAATTCGGCGCACAGGTTCGAGTGGAGGCGCCGCGTGTTGACGTGCTGCAGGCGCTTGAGCATCGGGTCGTGCATGCTCTGCGACCAGAACGCGAGCCAGGTCTTCATCACGGGCGCGCTGACCTGCGTGTCGTCGAAGTTCGCGGCGACGATCGCGCGCAGCCGGGCGCGCGGATCCTTGCGTGCCGCCACGCGGCGGCGCGTGGTGGCCGACCACAGGTCGCGCAGCACGTGCCGCATCGTCGCTTCGAGCAGGCCGTCCTTGTCGCCGAAGTAGTGGCTGACGATGCCCGTCGAGATGTTCGCGCGTTGCGCGACCGATGCGAGCGTCGTGCCGGGCAGGCCCGCCTCGTCGATCGACCGCAGCGTGGCGTCGATCAACTGTGCGCGGCGAATCTCCCGCATTCCGACTTTCGGCATCGCGACTCCTTTCGCCCGGACGGGCCGTCCATGGAAGTCGACAGCTTAGCGGTTTTTTATTGATCGTTCAATCAACAAAAAATCGGGGTCCGACGGCGACGGCGGTTACCGGGCAGGTGAGCGGCAGGTGAATGGGGCCTCCGATCGCGCGTTGTGCAGGTGCGGAAAAATAATTGAAAGATGTTTAAAAAAGGTGGAGTTTGTTTAAAACGCTTCCTGAAGCGAGCACTCAATCCGGTTAATCGTTGCAGGTGTCGAATCGATTACGGAATGAAAGAGTAATGAGCTGTGTGATATTTGTTTAAGCGCGGAAGTCGATGCGCGAAACGGCGTCACGATTCATTCATGAAAATCCGTTTGAAATGGGCGGATGAAACGAAATAACGTATTGATTGTAAATGGAAGTTTATCAAATAAACGGGGATCGACCACCGCTCCGCAAACGATTGCGACCGCCCCCGGCCGAATTCCGCTTACCATAAAAAATGCGGGAATAATTTGAATCTGGCGCATTTCCTAACGGAGTAGAGGTTATCGTTGGAATGACTTGAGTCAGTAATATTGTCCGTATTAGTATGGCGCCGCACTACGAGGAATGAATCGATGCCGCCGGTATTGCCGCGGTGCATTGGCCAATCGCGCGATTCGGATCGCGCGTGACACACCGGCGCAGTCATTGCGCACCTGCAGCATGCCGCGACGTCGAGACGCCGCATCCACCGGAGAACGACGATGCTGACCGAAAAACACGTGGTCCCATTGCCGAATGGTCTGAAGGTCTATGTCGAACGGAACGTGTTCGACCCGGCGTTCGACACGGCAATGCTCGTCAACGGCGCGCTCGCGACGACCGCGTCGTTCGGGCAGACCGTCCAGTATCTCGGCGAGCGGATGAACACGATCTGCTTCGACCTGCCGTATGCGGGGCAGTCGCGCCAGCACAACCCGGGCTGCTTCATCCTGACGAAGGACGACGAAGCCGCGATCCTGCAGCACCTGGTCGAGCGCTTCGCGCCGGCGTACCTCGTGTCGGTGTCGTGGGGCGGCGTCGCGTCGCTGTTCGCGCTTGCACGCGGCTGCCCGAGCGTGCGGCGCGCGGCGATCTGCTCGTTCTCGCCGTTCCTGAACGACGCGATGGTCGACTACGTGACGCGTGCCCGCGACCACATCGCGGCCGGCGAGAACCTGAAGGCCGCGCAGCTGCTGAACGACACCGTCGGCCGCTACCTGCCGCGCATCATGAAGCTGTACAACTACCGGTATCTCACGCGCCTGCCGCGCGACGAGCAGGACCAGGTCGCGTTCCACGTCGACCAGATCCTGTCGCTGCAGCCGGAGCGCTACCTCAGCGAGTTCTCGAACATCGGCTGCGAGCTGCTGTTCCTGAACGGCGAGCGCGACGAATACACGACGCCCGCCGACGTGCGCCAGCTCGGCGCGCACGTGCCGCGCGCCCGGTTCGCGACGGTGCCGGACGCCGGCCACTTCCTCGACATCGAAGGCCGCGCGCAGCGCGAATACACGCGTTCGGCGTTGCTCGACTTTTTCTGCGGCGGGGCGTCGCTCGCCGCCGGCATGGCGCTCGCCGCCGCGCAGTCGTGCGTGCCCGCACCGATGCACGCGTTGTCGTCGTGACGCCGCACGCCGTGCGTCCGATACGCGCGGCGCTCCCGAATTCCCATCCCAACGAGGCAGGCCCGCCGTGAATATCGTTCAGACCATCGCCATCGTCGTTCCGTGGGCCGTGTGGCTCGCCTACTGGATCGCCACTTCGCAAGGCGTGAAGACGACCGTGCGCAAGGAAGCGTCGCGCTCGCGCACGTTGCAGTCGATTCCGCTGATCGTCGGCGGCGCGCTGATCATCCTGCCCGATCCGTCGTGGCAGGCGCTCGTGCCGGACTGGCAGCGCTTCGGCCTGCAGGCGCAGTGCGGGCTCGCGGTGCTCGTGGCCGGCCTGCTGTTCTCGGTGTGGGCGCGGCTGCACCTCGGCACGAACTGGAGCGTGTCGGTCACGCTGAAGGAAGACCATGAGCTCGTCCGCACGGGGCCGTATGGGCTCGTGCGTCACCCGATCTATACGGGCTGCCTGATCGCGCTCGTCGGCGCGGCGCTGATCGGCGGCGAATGGCGCGGCGCGATCGGCGTGCTGCTCGTGTTCGCGTCGCTCGCGTACAAGGTGCGCGTCGAGGAAAGCTGGCTGACCGGGTATTTCGGGCCGGCGTACACGCAGTACCGTCGCGAAGTCGCGGCGCTGATTCCCGGCTTCTACTGAACCCCGCGAGGCGCGCGATGGCGAAGATGATCGTGACCGCGATCGGCTCGGCGGGCGACGTGCATCCGCTGCTCGGCGTCGCACGCACGCTCGCTGCGCGCGGTCACGACGTCGTGTTCTGCACGCATGCGCCGTTCGAGGCGGTCGTGCGCCGTTGCGGGTTTGCCTTCGTGCCGATCGGCACCGCGGCCGACTACGAGGCCGCGATGGCGAACCCCGCGCTGTGGGATTCGCGCACGTCGTTTCGTACGCTGTGGGCGGTGATCGCGCCGACGCTGCGCCCGCATTACGACGCGCTGCGTGCGCTGACCGACGACGATACGGTGCTCGTCGGCACGCTGTGGGCGTTCTCCGCGCGCTTCATGCAGGAGCTGCACGGCACGCCGTACGTGTCGGTGCAGGTGTCGCCGTCGACGCTGCTGTCCGCGCATGCGCCGCCGACGCACCCGCGCCTGACGATTCCCGCGCGCTGGCCGCTGCCCGTGAAGGCGGCGCTGATGACGCTGATCGAGCGGCAGGTGCTCGATCGCACGTGCGGCCCCGCGCTCAACGCGGTGCGCCGCGCGCTCGGGCTCGCGCCCGCGCAGCGCGTGCTGGGCCGCTGGCTGCATTCGACCGACGGCGTGCTGTGCCTGTTTCCCGGCTGGTTCGCGCCGCCGCAGCCGGACTGGCCGTCGAATCATCTGCAAAGCGGTTTCCCGTTGTTCAACGATATTGCGACCTCCGAAGACGATGTGGCACTCGATGCGTATCTCGCGGCCGGTGAACCCCCGGTCGTGTTCACGGCCGGTTCGACACGCGTCGATCACGCGGCATACGCGCGCGCGGTGGCGGACGCGCTGCGCACGACCGGCGCGCGCGGGATCCTGCTGACGCCGCACGATGCGGCGCCGGACAGTGACCGCTTGCTCGTGCGCCGCTTCGTGCCGATGCGCACGCTGCTGCCGCGCTGCCGCGCGCTCGTGCATCACGGCGGGATCGGCACGGCGGCGCTCGCGTGCGAAGCCGGCATCGTGCAAGTCGTCACGCCGTTCGCGCACGATCAGTTCGACAACGCGCAACGCGTCGTCGCGAACGGCTGCGGCGTGCGCGTCGACGGCCCGCTCGACGGCGGGCGGCTCGGCGCGGCACTCGCGCGCGTGCTCGACGAACCCGCGTTCGCGGTGCATGCGGCGCGTACGCGTGCGTTGCTCGCGGCCGCGCCGGACGGCTGCAACGCGGCCGCCGATTTCATCGAACGGTTCGTGCCGAAGCGCGGGCGGGCGCGCGCGCGGGCCGATGTCGCGGTGGCCGGCGCATGAGCACCGCGTCGCCGCTTCGCGACGGGCCGGTCGCGCCGTCCGCGTTCGACGCGCCGGCGCCTGCGCCCGCCGCTCGGCCGGTGCGCGGCATCCGGCTCGCGCTGCTGACGTTCGCGCTGTCGCTCGCGACCTTCATCGAAGTGCTCGACTCGACCGTGACGAATGTCGCGGTGCCGGCGATCTCTGGCAGTCTCGGCGTATCGAACAGCCAGGGCACGTGGGTGATCAGCTCGTATTCGGTCGCGGCCGCGATCGCGGTGCCGCTGACGGGCTGGCTCGCGCGCCGCGTCGGCGAGTTGCGGCTGTTCGTCGGCGCGATCCTGCTGTTCACGCTGACGTCGCTGCTGTGCGGGCTCGCGCGCGACCTGCACGTGCTGGTGATCTGCCGCGCGCTGCAGGGGCTGTTTTCCGGGCCGATGGTGCCGCTGTCGCAGACGATCCTGCTGCGCACGTTCCCGCCGGACAAGCGCACGATCGCGCTCGCGCTGTGGGCGATGACGGTGCTGCTCGCGCCGATCTTCGGGCCGGTGGTCGGCGGCTGGATCGTCGACAACTTCTCGTGGCCGTGGATCTTCCTGATCAATTTGCCGATCGGGCTGTTCTCGTTCGCGGTCTGCACCGCGATGCTGCGCCCTGACGCGCAACGTGGTGAAGCCGGCCCGATCGACGTGCCGGGCATCGTGCTGCTCGTGATCGGCGTCGGCTCGCTGCAGGCGATGCTCGATCTCGGCCACGATCGCGGCTGGTTCGGCTCGCCGCTGATCGTCACGCTCGCGGTGGTCGCGGCGCTCTCGATCGTGTCGCTGCTGATCTGGGAGGCGGGCGAAGCGCATCCTGTCGTCGATCTCAGCCTGTTCCGCGATCGCACGTTCTCGTTCTGTGTGCTGATCATCTCGCTCGGGATGATGAGCTTCTCGGTGGTCGGCGTCGTATTCCCGCTGTGGATGCAGGCCGTGATGGGCTACAACGCGTTTCACGCGGGGCTCGCCACGGCATCGCTCGGCGTGCTCGCACTGGTGTTCTCGATCCTCGTCGGGCTGCATGCGCATCGCTTCGACGCGCGCGTGCTCGCGACCTTCGGCTTCCTCGTGTTCGCGGCCGTGCTCGCGTGGGACGCGCATTTCACGCTGAAGATGACGTTCGCGCAGATCGCCGCGCCGGGCCTGATCCAGGGGATCGGGCTGCCGTGCTTCTTCATTCCGCTGACTGCCGCGACGCTGTCGCGCATCCCGGACGACCGGCTCGCGGCCGCGTCGAGCCTCTCGAACTTCCTGCGTACGCTGTCCGCCGCGTTCGGCACCGCGATGAGCGTGACGCTGTGGGACAACCGCGCGACCTATCACTACGACGTCGTGTCGCAATCCGTCACGCACGCGTCGGCGAACACGCAGCGCTTCGTGCATACGCTGAACGCGATGGGCGTGGACGGCGTGCGCGAGCTGTCGACGCTGCACCAGGTCGTGATGCAGCAGGCCTACATGATGGCGACCAACGACATGTTCTGGATGGCGAGCATGACGTGTCTCGCCCTTGCGGCAATGATGTGGCTGACGCGGCCGAAGCGCGGCGCGGCGGCCTCGTTCGGGCATTGAGGAGAGGAACATGACGACACTCGGCGCACTCGTGATCCTGTATCACCCGAGCGATGCCCAGCTCGACGCGCTCCGCGCATGGCGGCACGCGTGCGACGCGCTGCTCGTCGTCGACAATACGCCGCAGCCCGATACGCGGGCCCGCGAGCTGTGCGCGCGCGAAGGCATCGCGCTGCTGCATCACGGCAATCGCGGCGGGATCGCGGGCGCGTACAACGCGGGGCTCGCGGCGCTGTTTCGCGATCGCGTCGATGCCGTCGCGCTGTTCGACCAGGATTCGTCGGTGCCGGCCGCGTATTTCCCCGCGATGCGCGAAGTCTGCGCGGGGCTTGGCGGGCGCGCGTTCCTGGCCGGCCCGCGCATCTTCGACGAAAACGCGCGCAGCTTCCTGCCCGAACTGTCGACCAACGGGATCGGGCTGCGCCGCCTGCGCATCGAGCCGGGCGCGCCGTTGCAGCGCTGCGCGTTCCTGATTTCGTCGGGCTGTGTCGTGTCGCGCGACGCGTTCGACGTGCTCGGCCGCTTCGACGAGACGCTGTTCATCGATCACGTCGATACCGAATACAGTTTCCGCGCGTTGTCGCGCAACGTGCCGCTCTATGTCGTGCCGTCGCTGGTACTGCCGCACCGGATCGGCGCGAAGCAGCGTCATGCGCTTGGCCCTTTTGAAATGACGTCGATGAATCACTCGTGGCAACGGCGCTATTACAGCGCGCGCAATGCGGTGCAGCTCGGGATGCAGTACGGGTTGCGCTTTCCGGTAGCGATCGTGCCGAACCTGTTGACGCTATGGCAGGTCGTGCAGATCGCGCTCGTCGAACGCGACAAGCGCGCGAAGCTCGCCGGCATCCTGTTCGGCGTCGCGGACGGCCTGTTCGGCCGGCTCGGCCCGCTCGAACGCACGCGGCCGCGTCTGGCCGCGCGTGCGCAACGCGTGCAGCAGGGATGAGGGGCGCGATGCGGCGGGTGAATCAAGCGGCGCATGTGGCGCGTGGCGTGAAGGGCGGCTCGATGATGATCGTCGCCGTGGCGGCGTCGCTGGTGTTGAGCGGATGCGTGCCGTCAGGCTTCCTGCCGTCGCTGTCGTTGCGCGCACCGGCCGACGATGCGCTCGTGCACACGGCCGGCCCCGGCGTGAACGGCGCGTGGCCTGCGCCCGACTGGGTGAAGCAGTTGAATGATCCGCAGCTCGACGCGCTGGTGGCCGAGGCTGCGCAAAACAACCCCGACCTGCAGGTCGCGCAGGCGCGGCTGCGGATCGCGCAGGCGCAGCTTCAGCAGTTCGATGCGTTGACGGGGCTGACGGGCACGGCCGGCGCGACGGTCAGCCGCGCGCGGATGCCGAAGCCGGGCGACGACGTCGCCAACGTGTCGGTCAGCGGCTATCGCGTGCCGGTGGAGATCTTCGGCGATCCGAACACCTCGCCGTCGTCGGTGTTCGTCGGGCTGACCTACCAGCTCGACCTGTGGGGCAAGAACCGCGCCGCGACGAAGAGCCTGATGTCGCTGCGCGAAGCGGCGCGGGTCGAGGCCGAGCAGGTGCGGCTCTCGCTGGCGGTCGCGATCGTCACCGTCTACTGCCAGCTCGACCAGGCGTATGCGACGCAGGACCTGCTGCAGCAGAAACTGAAGGTCAGCCAGCGCGTGACGACGGTGCTGCGCGAGCGCACCGCGCGCGGGCTCGACAACGCGTACGACGCGAGCGACGCATCGATCAAGCGCAGCAAGCTGCTCGCGCAGATCGCGATGAACGACGAGCAGATCAAGCTCGCGCAGCTGCAGCTCGGCGTGCTGTCCGGTCGTGGCCCGGAGCGCGGGCTCGCGCTGCAGCGGCCGCGGGTCGGCGCATTGGCGGGCGGCGCGCTGCCCGCGCGGCTGCCGGCCGATCTGCTCGGGCGCCGGCCCGACATCGTCGCCGCGCGCTTGCGTGTCGAAGCCGCGTTCGCGAATGCCGATTCGACGCGCGCCCAGTTCTATCCGGACGTGAACCTCGTCGCGCTCGGCGGCGTGTTCGCGCTCACGCCCGCGTCGCTGTTCTCGCGCGACGCGCTCGCCGGCTCGGTCGGCCCGGCGATCTCGCTGCCGATCTTCGATCGCGGCCGGCTGAAGGCGAAGCTCGGTGCGGATGTCGCGCAGGCCGACGTCGCGATCGGGCTGTACAACAAGACCGTCGACGACGCGCTCGGGCAGGTCGCGCAGTTCGTCACGTCGCTGCAGACGTCGCAGACGCTCGTCGCGCAGCAGCAGGACGCGGTCGCGGCCGCGCAGAAGATCGTCGAGATTGCGACCGACCGGCACCGGCGCGGCGTGCTGATGCAGAAGGACGTGGACGTCGCGGATCTCACGCTGATCGACGAACGCGCGCAGATGATCGCGTTGCTCGGCCGGCAGCGAGCGCTGCGCATCGGGCTCATCGGCGCGCTGGGCGGCGGGTTCGATGCGGGGGCGACGGTTGCGCAGGCGCCGGCCGCGCATCGGGCGCGTGGCGGGGTGGCGAAGCGGGGCGCTTCGACTGCTACGCCCGCGGCGACCGCCGTGGTCGCACTGACGTCACCGACCGCACCGACTGCATCAACTGCATCGACCACACCGACCACGCCGACCACGCCGACCACGCCGACCACGCCGACCCCGAGCCGACCGGTGGCGACGCCGTCGGCCGATGTGCGTGCGGCGAGCGTGGCCGTACCGCTGATCGTCGCTACATCGAATGCGGGTTCCACACGACGCGACGACACGCCACGCACGCCGGCCGCCGCCGCGACGCCTCGCGTCACCCCCGTTCTCGCGCATACGGCCGCGGCGAATCCGGCGCCGAGCCCGTCGGTCATGCCGCCGATCCCCTTGTTCCAGCACGATCGTCTGATCGTTACGCAAAGCGACTGATGCACCACGACAACCTCCATACCGCCGCGCCGCCGGCCGCACTGAACGACCCGGCACTCGACGCGCGCCGCGCGACGCGCCGCAAGCGCTTCATCGCGTTCTTCGCGGTCGTGCTGGTGGCTGCGCTCGCATGGATCGCGTACTGGCTGCTGAGCGATCGCTATTACGAAGACACCGACGACGCGTACGTCGCCGGCAGCATCGTCCAGGTCGCCGCGCAGATCCCCGGATCGGTGACCGACGTCGTGGTGGCCGATACGCAGGCCGTGCGCGCCGGCCAGACCCTCGTGAAGCTCGACGACACCGAGGCGTCCGTCGCGTTCGCGCAGGCGAAGGCGCAGCTTGCACAGGCGGTGCGGCAGGTCGCGAACGCGAAGATCTCGAACACGATGTACGTCGAGGCCGTGAATGCGCGGCGCGCCGACCTGGCGCTCGCGCAGCGCGCGTTCGCCACACGCTCGGGCGCGTCGGTCGAGATCGTCGCGCCCGAGGAACTCGCGCGAGCGCGCGCGGCGGTTGCCGGCGCGCAGGCGAATCTCGCGGCCGCGCAGGCGCAGCTCGATGCGGCACGTGCGCTCGGCACCAAGTTGCCCGTCGAAGAAAACCCGGCGGTCGTGCAGGCGGCCGCGCAGTTCAAGCTCGCGTACCGGAACCTGAAGCGCACGACGATCGTCGCGCCGGTCGACGGCACGATCGGGCAGCGTTCGGTGCAGGTCGGCCAGCAGGTCGGGCCCGGCGTGCCGCTGATGTCGATCGTGCAGCTCAACCAGTTGTGGATCGAGGCGAATTTCAAGGAAGGGCAGATTCGCCACATGCGCATCGGGCAGCCGGTCGAGGTCGTGTCGGACCTGTACGGCTCGCGCGTGACCTATCGCGGCCGCGTGCAGGGCTTCTCGGCGGGCACGGGCAGCGCATTCTCGATGCTGCCGTCGCAGAATGCGGCCGGCAACTGGATCAAGGTCGTGCAGCGCGTGCCGGTCGTGATCGCGCTCGATGCGCGCGATCTGGCCGCGCATCCGCTGCGCGTGGGATTGTCGATGCGCGCGACGGTCGACACGCACGATCGCAACGGCCATGCGCTCGACAGCGAGCCGCCGACGCCGGCCGTCAGCACGCGCGTGCATGACGGCGTCGCGAGCGACGTGGAAAGCGCAGCCGCCGCGATCATCCGCGAAAATCAGGGCGGGTAACGCCAGCCCGAGAGTGGGGGCGGCCGGTTGTCACGACCGGCCTGTCGCCCGGCGCGTTGCGGCGCTCGCTAGCGCCTCCAGCGCCCTCAAGCACCTCCAGCACCTCCAGCACCTCCAGCACCATCACCATCCAGCGCATCACCCCACGCGCCAAACCCTCCCGTCGTTTCCCACCCGACTTTCGCATTTCCGCCATCGATGTCGGCGCCGTTCAAACGCGTGTCGCGTTTGAGACATCGGCGCCCCTGCCTCCGGGACTACTCTCGAACAGCACGTTGCGCGTGCGCCGCATGGCGCCGGCGCGCCGCGGCGCCATCCAACGAGACATGGAGACAATACGATGAGCAGCAATCGAGGTGTCGTCTATCTTGGGCCGGGCCAGGTCGAAGTCCAGAAAATCGATTATCCGAAGATGGTCGACCCGAGCGGCCGCGCGATCGGCCACGGCGTGATCCTGAAAGTGGTGAGCACGAACATCTGCGGTTCCGACCAGCACATGGTGCGCGGCCGCACGACCGCGCCGGTCGGCCTCGTGCTCGGTCACGAGATCACGGGCGAGGTGGTCGAGATCGGCCGCGACGTCGAGACGCTGAAACTCGGCGATCTCGTATCGGTGCCGTTCAACGTGGCTTGCGGCCGCTGTGCGATGTGCAAGGACACGCATACGGGCGTGTGCCTGAACGTGAACCCGTCGCGTGCCGGCGGCGCCTACGGCTACGTCGACATGGGCGGCTGGATCGGCGGCCAGGCCGAGTACGTGCTCGTGCCGTATGCCGATTTCAACCTGCTGAAATTCCCCGATCGCGATCAGGCCATGGCGAAGATCCGCGATCTGACCTGCCTGTCCGACATTCTGCCGACCGGTTATCACGGTGCGGTGAGCGCGGGCGTGAAGCCGGGTTCGACGGTCTACATCGCGGGCGCGGGCCCGGTCGGGATGGCGGCGGCCGCCTCGGCGCGCCTGCTCGGCGCGGCCGTGACGATCGTCGGCGACATGAACGCGGAACGCCTCGCGCACGCGAAGGCGATGGGCTTCGAGACGGTCGACCTGTCGAAGGACGCCTCGCTTGGCGAGCAGATCGAGCAGATCCTCGGCGTGCCCGAGATCGACTGCGCGGTCGACTGCGTCGGCTTCGAGGCGCACGGCCACGGTTCGTCGGGCCATGCGGAGGAAGCGCCCGCGACGGTGCTGAACTCGCTGATGGAAATCACGCGCCCGGCCGGCGCGATCGGCATCCCGGGCCTGTACGTGACGGACGATCCGGGCGCGAAGGACAAGGCCGCGCAGCACGGCAGCCTGAGCATCCGCTTCGGCCTCGGCTGGGCGAAGTCGCACTCGTTCTTCACGGGTCAGACGCCGGTGCTGAAGTACAACCGCAACCTGATGCAGGCGATCCTGTTCGACCGGCTGCCGATCGCGAAGATCGTCAACGTCGAAGTGATTTCGCTCGATCAGGCGCCGGAAGGCTACAAGAAGTTCGACGGCGGCGCGCCGCGTAAATTCGTCATCGACCCGCACGGGTTGCTGGCGGCGTAACGCGACAGAACACCGCGCGGCAATCGAAGGGGCCGAGGCGTGCAAGCGCCCCGGCCCTTTGTGCGTTCGGGACGCGCGCGCTCAGTGCCCGCGATAGCGCCGGGCGAGACGCTCACGCGTGAACGATCGATCGGGTGCCGTTCACGCGGTGCGCTCCATCGCGGCATCGTACTGACCGCAACAGGCCGCACTGTTCAGGCGTGCACGCAGCAGCAGCGCCTCCTGCGCGGCGCGTACGTTGGCCGCCTGTCCTTTCCAAGCGGCCAGCGGCGGCTCCTGCAGTGCGCGTCCATAGGAAAAGCTCAGCACCCACGGCCGCCCGTCAACGCGATTCATCGCGTCGAGATGCGCGGTCGCTTCCTCGGGCGTCTGTCCGCCGGACAGGAAGAAGATGCCGGGCACTTCGGCCGGCACGATGCTGCGCAACAGGCGCACCGTGGCTTCGGCGACTTCGGCGGGGGCCGGCTGTTCGGCGTGCGTGCTGCCCGCGACGACCATGCTCGGTTTGAGCAACATGTGCGCCAGCACGACCCGGTGCCGGTGCAGCGCGTTGAACACGGCGTGCAGCACGGCGTCGGTCACTTGCGCGCAGCGGCCGATCGAATGATCGCCGTCCATCAGCACTTCCGGCTCGACGATCGGCACGACGCCGGCCTCCTGGCAGATCGCCGCATAGCGCGCCAGCGCTTCGGCATTGGCTTCGATCGCCGCATGGCCCGGCAGCGTGGCGGACACGTTGTACACCGCGCGCCATTTCGCGAACCGCGCGCCCTGCCGATGGTAGCCGTCGAGGCGCGCGGCAAGCCCGTCGAGCCCTTGCGTGATTTCGTCGCCGGGCGCGAGCGCGAGCGGAATCTTGCCCGCGTCGACCTTGATGCCCGGCACGATCTGCTGGCGAGCGGCGAGTTCGGGCAACGGCGTGCCATCGTCCGCACATTGCCCGAGCGTCTCTTCATACAGGATCACGCCGCTGACGAATTCGCCGAGGCCCGGCGTCGACAGCAACAGGGTGCGCCATGCGCGGCGGTTCGCTTCGGTCGATTCGACCGCGATCGTCTTGAAGCGCTTCGCGATGGTCGGCCCGCTTTCGTCGGCCGCCAGCAAGCCTTTGCCATCCTGAACGAGTGCCTGGATCGTCGCCTGGAGTGTGCTCTCGGTGCTCATGGAATTCCTCCGCTCAAACCGCCACGCGGCCGGGGCGACCGCACTCTGTTCACTTCGTCGCGGTCGTCGCGCCGCCTTCCGATTTCATTCTTTGTCGCGCGCCGGCCGGAACGCAAGGCGCGTGCTCGGGCGCATCGTTCGTGCCCGGGGGCTCGTGCGTGACGGGCTGGCGTTCGACGCGTGTGACGCGCAGCGCGAAACGGGCCGTGCCGGAAACGGGCCGCCCGTTTTTTGCCGGGAAGGCGCAGGGGGAGAGTCGGCGCCGCATACGTTCGCACAGCCCGGAACACGAGCGCCCCGCCATCCCGGGTACGCGCAATTGCTGCGATAATCATCGCCCGTTCCCGACCCCATCGCCACCGTTCGGCGGCGTATCCACGGATGGCCAAGTCACTTCCCCTCGCAGCGTTGCACACGTTCGTCGAAGTGGCGCGCTGCGGCAGCATGAAACAGGCGGCCGACCAGCTCTGCATTTCGCCGGGCGCCGTCAGCCAGCATGTCCGCAATCTCGAGGATCGCCTCGCCGTGCGGCTGTTCGAGCGCACTGGCCGCGAACTCGAGCTGACCGGCACGGGCCGCGCGCTGTTCGACCAGCTTGCCGGCGGCTTTAACGAAATCGAGGCCGCATGGGCGAACGTGCACGGGGCGAACCGGCGCATCGTCCGCCTCGCGGTGACGACCACCGCGTCCTTCGCGAACACGTGGCTCGTGCAGCGCCTCGGCGCATTCAATGCCGCTTACCCCGACATCGAAATCACCGTCGAAACGCGCGCGCAGCTGGTCGACCTGCGGCGCGACTATGTCGACGTCGCGATCCGGCACGGATTGGGCCACTATCCCGGGCACGCATCGTTCCGCATCTGGACCCCCGAGCTGTGGCCCGTCTGCAGCCCGCAACTGCTCGATCCCGCTCGCCCGATCGCCGCGCCGGCCGACTGCCTGTCGTATCCGCTGCTGCAGGACGCGGATCGCGCCGACTGGGCGCTGTGGCTGCGCGCGCAGGGAATCGAGGATCCTCGTGCGCCGCGCGGCGCGAGCTTCAGCGAGGATGCGTTGTTGATCAAGGCGGCGGTCGCCGGGCAGGGCGTGGCGCTGGTGCGCGACATCTATGCGCGGGACGAAGTCGCGGCCGGCCGGCTGGTTCGCGTGCTCGCACGGCCCTGGCCGACCGAGTTGTCCTATTACGTCGTGTGCAGCGAAGCGCGCCAGCACGAGTGGAAGATCGCCGCGTTCCGCGACTGGCTCGCGAGCGAGATCGGCGGCTGCGACGACGACGGCCCGCGCGATCTACTGGCGTGACCCGCGCACGGTGGCGGGCGTGAAGCCCTTGAGCTTGCCGGTCGCGAGCGCGGTGCCGAGCAGGATGATCGCGCACCCGGCGAGCGTCTGCACAGTGACGGTCTCGTGCAGGAAGATCGCGCCCCATACGACACCGAAGATCGGAATCAGGAACGTGACCGACGCCGCATACTGCGCGCCCGCGTTGCGGATCAGCCCGAAATACAGCAGATAGGCGACGGCCGTGCAGATCGCACCCAGCAGCACCACCGCGATCCACGCGGAGGGTTGCACGGGCCCGTGCGGCCACATCGGCAGCGCGAGCGGCACGAGCGCGACCGCCGCGAACAACTGGCTGCCGAACGCCGACACGAACGGCCTGACGTTCGCCAGCCTGCGCTTCGAGTAATGCGCGGCAAAGCCGTACGACAGCGTCGCGAGCATCGCCGCGGCGATCGCGCGCGATGCGCCGGGCGTGCCGGCGCCGACGGCCGAACCGGCGAGCACGACAACACCGGCAAAGCCCAGCGCGAGGCCGAGCGCCTGCGGTTTCGTCAGCGGCGCACGCAGCCACACGTACGCGACGATCGCGGTCCATAGCGGCGTCGTCGCATTCAGGATCGAATCGGTGCCGGCCGACACGAACAGCGCCGCGTAGGTCAGCAGGCAGAACGGCAGCGCCGAGTTCGTGATGCCGACGACGAACAGCGGCACGGCATGCGAGCGGAATTCCTGTCGCGCCCGCGCGTTGCGCAGCACCGGCGACAACAGCACGGCCGCGATCGCGACGCGCAGCGCGATCAGCGGGACGACGCCGAATTCCGGTGCGCCCATGCGCATGAACAGGAAGGACGCGCCCCAGATGGCGGCCAGGGTCACGAGCTGTAGTGCATTCATCGACGACTCCGTTCGGTGGATCAGGCGGCCGGCCGGAACGCAATACACGAGATGCGAGATGCGCCGGCGCGGGCGAATGACCCATTGAACGTCACGCGTGGGTCGCGACGCAAACGAGGTTTTGCGAGGGGCGGTTTAGAAAAATGAATCGACGAACGCGCCTGCGTGCGCTATGCCTGCGCGCTCAGTGGCCGCGATAGAGCTGCGCGATTTGCTGCGTATTGCTGGCGGCGCGTCGCGTGCGTGCGGTGTGCGTGCTCACGCGGTGGATGGTGTGTGGACGATGCGCGGCACCGTGATTGCCGTTCCAGCCCGCGAGGCGAACCGTGGCGGCGGAGTGCGACCGGTCGGGTGCGCGCATGGCCGGCGCCGCTCGCGCGACTGCCGTCCGTCCCGCCGGTGCACGGGCGGCTTCCGGGCCCGGGCTGCCCGGTCGGGCGACCGCCGCCTGCGTTCCGTCAGTCGAATGAAACGGATAGACGGGGGCGGGCAAGACCGGCAGCACGGGGTCGTTCGATGCGTACGGGGCGGCATCGCTCGCCATCGCGCGCGAATCATTCGAACCGCGACAGGCCGGATCGGCCTTGCAGGTCCGGTCGACCACCACATAGCCGCCGACCAGCAGCACGAGTGTCAGGATGCTCAGGATCGGCGCGGTCGATGCGCGAGGTTGCTGGAGCGCCGCGTTGCGAAGCGCGCGCGTGATGCGCGACGACCACGTGTGAGCGGCGTGCGGAGCAGGCGTGGCATCCGGTGCGCGGGAGATCGAATCGAACGGCCAGTTCCGCCGTCCGCAGTCGGGGCAGTGCTCGAGCGCACGGAAGGCCATGAAGCCGCATGCCCTGCAGCGGAAGCTGGCGGTGCGTCGCGCGTGCGCTCGCGCGTTCAGGATCGCGCGCCAGTCGTCGCGTGCGCGAATTGTACGGTTGAGGAGGACTCGCATCGCTGGAAGCGGGTGGGCGCCGTCAACGACGCGAACGTGCGCCGGGCGTCATGAGCCGTTCCGGCACGGCGGCCGATCGGCCCGTGCCGGAATGCAGTGGAGCGTACCTCGTCGACTGTCGTTCGCATGCGGTGTTCATGGATTCTCCGTGACATCGGGTGCGCGGAACACATTCGTCCGTGATGGCCTACCGATTCATTTTTGGTCGCTGGCGCGTGAAACGCAAGGCACAAACAGGCTGTCGTGAGGCGTCGGTTCCGCGCTAACCGTCCCGCCGCTGCCGGGTCGCGAGCGTCCCGATGGTCTCCATCGCGTGTTCGACGGCCGGCGTCCACGGCCGGCCGTAGTTGAGCCGAAGAAAGCGGCGAAATCCGCCGGTCGCGGAAAAGATCGGCCCCGGCGCGATGCTGACGCCGCTTTCCATCGCATCGCCGAACAGGTGCATCGCATCCACGCGCGGCGGCAGTTCGATCCACAGGAAATACCCGCCGCGCGGCGCGAACACTTCGGTGCCGGCCGGAAAATACGCGCGCACGGCCGCCAGCATCTGTGCCTGGTGCGCGGCAAGATTGCGACGCAGCTTGCGCAGGAAGCGGTCGTACGCGCCGTCGCGCAGGTAGCTCGAAATCGCCATCTGCGCAGGCACGTCAGCTGCTGGCGCGCTGGCGCCCTTGGCCTGACGAATTTGCCGCACGTAGCGCCCGGCCGCGACCCAGCCGATCCGAAACCCGGGCGCGAGGCATTTCGAGAACGAGCCGCAATGCAGGACGAGACCGCTGTCGTCGTACAGCTTCGCGGGACGCGTGGGTGCCGTGCCGAAATGCAGCTCGCCGTAGACGTCGTCCTCGATCAGCGGCACGTTGCGTGCCGCGAGCAGGTCGATCAGTGCGCGCTTGCGCTCGTCGGTCAGCGTCGCGCCGGTCGGGTTGTGAAACGACGTCATGAACCAGCACGCGCGCACCGGATGCGTGTCGAGCGCTTTCGCGAGCGCGTCGAGATCGAGGCCGGTGCGCGGGTCGACCGGAATCTCGACGGCCTTCAGGTGCAGGCGCTGCACGGCCTCCAGGACCGCATGAAACGCCGGTCGCTCGATCGCGACGATATCGCCGGGGCGTGTCAGCGCCTGCAGGCTGAGCGTCAGCGCTTCGAGCGCACCGGTCGTGATGACGATCTCGTCCATCGGCAACGCCGCGCCCGCAATCAGGTAGCGCAGCGCAATCTGGCGGCGCAGCCCGTCATGGCCGGGCGGTGCGCCGGACAGCAGGGCCGTGCGATCCATGTTGCGGGCCGCCGACGCCATCGCGCGCCACAGGCTGCTCATCGGGAACAGCGAATAGCTGGCGAAGGCCGAGCCGAGCGGGACGATGTCCTCGCATCTGAGCGAGTCAAGCAGCCGGAACAACGTATCGCCGTTGCCCGCGGGCGGGGCGGCCGGCTTGCGCGGCGGTTCGTGGCCGAACCGCACGTGCTTGTCTTCGAGGTTCGCAACGAAATAGCCGGATCGTGCACGCGCGACGATCAGGCCCTCGCTTTCGAGCGCGTAGTACGCGCGAAACACGGTGGAAGGACTCACGCCATATGCGCGGCACGCGGCGCGCACGGTGGGGATGCGCGTACCGGGGGCCAGATCTCCCCGCCGGATCGACTCGGAAATCGTCCGGGCGAGCATCGCATAACGCTTCATGCCTGCCTCAAGTCGAGCAACTTTGTGCCGAAAAAGAGTAGCACGGCGCGCGCTGCGCCACAGGTCGTTATCCGTGATCCGCTCGTTTTTCACGCGCACTGATCCTGTTTTTCAGCGCGATGCGCTGGCATGCTTTCGCCCCTCGAGCAATCCTTGTTCCCGACATTGACCGATACGGAATTCACGCTGTCCGCCGGCTGATCCGTGCCCCGTGCGCCTGTGCGTGCGAGGTCTAGTCAGCGGTGTCATGACCCTAACCGGAAACCTACAGCGTGAAATTGAACACTCTCGTCGCGGGCCTCGTGGCCGGCGTTGCCCTCAACCTCCTCGGCGGCGCCGCGCAGGCCGCCTGCATCAGCAATCCCCCGACGCAATCCAACGCGACGTTCCCCGCCGCACTGACCGGCAAGCTCGTCTATCACAGCTACGTCAAGTACGGCGACGGCACGAGCCAGCTGTTCCTGTACGACTTCTCGGCTCATACGCTGACGCAACTGAGCAAGAGCGCATGGGGCATCACCGATCCGATGAACGGCGTGTTCAGCCCCGACGGCAAGTGGCTCGCGTTCATGGGCATCAGCAACGGCGCATGGAACGTGTTCATGCTGCAGCTCGGCGCCGGCACGCCGCCCGTCAACCTGACCAACAGCACGGGCGCCACGCGCAACGAGGATCCGAAATTCAGCACGGACGGCAAGACGCTCGTGTTCAAGCAGAACGGCGACGTCAAGCAGGCGACGCTGTCGTACACGAGCGCGGGCCCGGTGTTCACGTCGGTCGTGAGCCTGACGAACGCCCCCTCCGGCGCCGAATACTCGATGCCGTTCCTCGCGCCCGACGCGAGCGCCGTGTACTACGCGACCGGCACCGGCGCGAACATGGGGCTGATGAAGCGCACGCTCGCGACCGGCGCGACTGCGGTGTTCGACGCCCCGGCCGGACTGCAGACGTACTACCCGATCGTGCGTGGAGACGGCATGGTGTTCTACGCGCGCTGGAAAGACAGCGGCCAGGCCGACCAGATCTATACGAAGACGGCGGACCCGGCGTCGACGCCGAACGCGTTGCCGATCAACGACTGCGTGAGCAACAACTCGGATCCGGCGCCGGTGAGCGGCACCAACTACGTGTTCTTCTCGTCGACGACGGCGGGCGGCTATCAGCTCTACGTCGGTGACGTGACGACCGGCCAGCGCTGGAGCCTGTCGCCGTTCGGCGTGAACGCCGACACGACCAAAGCCAAGCTCGGGTCGAGCTACTACGGCGGCCCGGCCGCCGCGCAGCCGACGCTGCTGTCGCAGGGTCGTCCGGCTGCCGCGTCGGCGAGCTACAACGCATCGCTCACGCCCGACAAGGCGTTCGACGGCAACACCACGAGCACGCGCTGGGATTCGCCGGAAGGCGCGGGCGTCGATCCGCAATGGATCTCCGTGGATCTCGGTGCGACGAAGACGATCAGCAGCATCGATCTCTACTGGGATGCGGGTGCGCTCGTCTACCAGATCCAGACGTCGAACGACAATGCGAACTGGACGACGATCTACTCGACGAACAACGGCGTGTCGTATGGCCATGTGACGCTGCCGAACCTGAACGGGCATGGCCGCTACGTGCGGATGTATGGCACGAAGCGCGCGACGCCGTGGGGGTATTCGCTCGACGAAATGCAGGTGTGGGGATCGTAAGCGCAAAGAAAAAAGCGACCTTCGAGGTCGCTTTTTTTTGCATCAAGCGCGGCGCGGATCACGCATGCAGCACATGCGCCGGAAAGGCGGGGCTGGCGCTCACCGCACCCTGCGCAAGCGGCGCCACCTGCTTGCGGCGCTCGCGGGTCGGCGCGACGCCGAACGCGTCGCGATAGCTCTTGCTGAAATGGCACGCCGACTGGAAGCCGCACGCCATCGTGATGTGCATGATCGACATGTCGGTCTGCAGCAGCAGTTCGCGCGCGCGGCGCAACCGTAGCGTCAGGTAGTAGTGCGTCGGCGTCATGCCGAGGTGTTCGCGGAACAGGCGCTGCAGTTGCCGCTGCGACATGTTCGCGAGCCGCGCGAGTTCCTCGCGTGACAGCGGCTCCTCGATGTTGTTCTCCATCAGCGAGATCACTTCGAACAGCGACTTGTTCGCGGAGCCGAGGCGCGCGACGAGCGGCATGCGCTGCTGCGCGCTCGTGTCGCGCACGTGCTCGACGATGAACTGCTCGGCGATCTGCGTGACGCGCGCGGTGCCCACGCGCGCGGCGATCAGGTTCAGCATCATGTCGAGCGGCGCGACGCCGCCCGTACACGTGATGCGGTCGCGGTCGATCACGAACAGTTCCTTCAGGAAGCGCGTGTCCGGAAACTCTTCCTTCAGCGCCGACATGTTTTCCCAGTGGATCGCGCACGCGTAGCCCGCGAGCAGCCCCGACTTCGCGAGCGCATAGGTGCCCGTGCACAGGCTGCCGAGCGGGATGCCCGCGCGCGCGAAGCGGCGCAGCGTCGACAGATGGGCGGGCGTGGTCGCGCGCTGCACGTCGACGCCGCCGCACACGAACACGATGTCGGGCTGCCCCACGCATTCGGCCGGGCCGGTGTCGACCGTCAGGCCGTTGCTCGCGGTGACCGGGCCGCCATCCGGGCTGATGACCGACCAGCGATAGAGCGGCTGGCCGCTCAGGTAGTTCGCCATCCGAAGCACCTCGATCGCATTGGTGAACGCGATCATCGTGAAGTTCGGTAACGGCATGAACGCGAAGTGGGACAGCGACGCTGTGCGGTCGGGCGACATGGGGAGCGTTCCTAGAATCTCTAATAGCTTTACGCCCGGGGGCACCGATCGGGCTGCGATATTGTGTGAGCCAGCGCAACAAGCGTGCCATACGGCTAAACCCTAGATCCATACGTTGTCTGGCTGAAAGCGGCATGCTGCACTGCACCGTATCCGTGACGGGTTGCACCCCGACCGGGCGGCAATCGCACCGCCGGCGTGCCTGTTCATAGGTGAACTGGCTCGACCACTTTTGTTGGTCATCCGAAAAAGCACGACCGGTCACTTGTATAAAACGGACGCGGATGGCGGAAAAGGCAAAGAACGCGTCTAAATTCATCAATCCGCCGAAAATCCGAACGACAAGAATAGAGCCGTCGGCAGCCTTGTACGGGACGAGCGGGAAACCCAGGCAGGGCGGGCCTTGAGCTTCGGTTTCAGCCCCTTATTCTTCGTCACGGACGCACTATGTCGAACACCCAGCCTTTCTTCTCGCAGTCCCTCGCCGAGCGCGACGCGCCGGTGCGCAGCGCCATCCTGAAGGAACTCGAGCGTCAGCAGTCGCAGGTCGAGCTGATCGCGTCGGAAAACATCGTGTCGCGCGCCGTGCTCGAGGCGCAGGGCTCGGTGCTGACCAACAAGTACGCGGAAGGCTATCCGGGCAAGCGCTATTACGGCGGCTGCGAATTCGCGGATGAAGTCGAGGCGCTGGCAATCGAGCGCGTCAAGCAGATCTTCAATGCCGGCTATGCGAACGTGCAGCCGCACTCGGGCGCGCAGGCGAACGGCTCGGTGATGCTCGCGCTGGCCAAGCCGGGCGACACGGTGCTCGGCATGTCGCTCGACGCCGGCGGCCACCTGACGCACGGCGCGAAGCCGGCGCTGTCGGGCAAGTGGTTCAACGCCGTGCAGTACGGCGTGAACCGCGACACGATGCGGATCGACTACGACCAGGTCGAGGCGCTCGCGCACGAGCACAAGCCGAACCTGATCATCGCCGGCTTCTCGGCCTACCCGCGTGCGCTTGACTTCGCGCGCTTCCGTGCGATCGCCGACAGCGTCGGCGCGAAGCTGATGGTCGACATGGCGCACATCGCCGGCGTGATCGCCGCGGGGCGCCACGCGAACCCGGTCGAGCATGCGCACGTCGTCACGTCGACCACCCACAAGACGCTGCGCGGCCCGCGCGGCGGCTTCGTGCTGACCAACGACGAAGACATCGCGAAGAAGATCAACTCGGCCGTGTTCCCCGGCCTGCAGGGCGGCCCGCTGATGCACGTGATCGCCGGCAAGGCCGTCGCGTTCGGCGAAGTGCTGCACGCGGACTTCAAGACCTACATCGACAACGTGCTCGCGAACGCGCAGGCGCTCGGCGAAGTGCTGAAGGCGGGCGGCGTCGATCTCGTCACGGGCGGCACCGACAACCACCTGCTGCTGGTCGACCTGCGTCCGAAGGGCCTGAAGGGCGCGCCGGTCGAGCAGGCGCTGGAGCGCGCGGGCATCACCTGCAACAAGAACGGCATTCCGTTCGACACCGAGAAGCCGACCGTCACGTCGGGCATCCGCCTCGGGACGCCGGCCGGCACGACGCGCGGCTTCGGCGTCGCGGAATTCCGCGAGGTGGGGCGCCTGATCCTGGAAGTGTTCGATGCGCTGCGCGCGAACCCGGAAGGCGACCACGCGACCGAACAGCGCGTGCGCCGCGAGATCTTCGCGTTGTGCGAACGCTTCCCGATCTATTGATCCCACCGACCCGACAATACTGGAGCAACACATGAGCACGCTGCATCAAGACAGCATCATCATCGACGGGCTGAACATCTCGAAGTTCGAGAAGCCGGTGTTCGAAGACATGCGCAAGGGTGGCATCACGGCCGCGAACTGCACGGTGTCGGTATGGGAGAACTTCACCAAGACCGTCGACAACATCGGCGTGATGAAGAAGAAGATCCGCGACAACAGCGAGCTGCTGACGCTGGTGCGCACGACGGAAGACATCTTCCGCGCGAAGAAGGAAGACAAGACCGGCGTGATCCTCGGCTTCCAGAATGCGCATGCGTTCGAGGACAACATCGGCTACATCGAAGCGTTCGCCGACATGGGCGTGCGCGTCGTGCAGCTCTGCTACAACACGCAGAACCTCGTCGGCACCGGTTGCTACGAACGTGACGGCGGGCTGTCGGACTTCGGCCGCGAAGTGATCACCGAGATGAACCGCGTCGGCATCATGGTCGACCTGTCGCACGTGGGCGGCAATACGTCGTCGGAAGCGATCGCGTTCTCGAAGAAGCCGGTGTGCTACTCGCACTGCCTGCCGTCGGGCCTGAAGGAACATCCGCGCAACAAGAGCGACGAGCAGCTGAAGGAGATCGCCGATGCGGGCGGCTTCGTCGGCGTGACGATGTTCGCGCCGTTCCTCAAGCGCGGGATCGAAGCGAACATCGACGACTACATCGAGGCGATCGACTACGTCGTGAACCTGATCGGCGAGGATGCGGTCGGCATCGGCACGGACTTCACGCAGGATTACGCGAAGGAATTCTTCGACATGCTGACGCATGACAAGGGCCGCTATCGCCAGCTGACGAACTTCGGCAAGGTGATCAACCCGGACGGCATCCGCACGATCGGCGAATTCCCGAACCTGACGGCCGCGATGGAACGCCACGGCTGGAAGGAGTCGCGTATCCGCAAGATCATGGGCGAGAACTGGGTGCGCGTGTTCAAGAACGTGTGGGGCGCATAAGCGCCGCGAACGCCGCCCCTTTCAGCGATTCAACATTAAAAGAAATCGGGACGTGCCCGTGCAAGCCGCACGGGCGCGCGGACGATGTCGCGCCGGTGCACTGAGCCGCGCGGCCACTTTCCTCACGGAGTCACCACGATGCAACCGCAACTGCCGATCAACGTCGATCCCGATACCGGCGTCTGGACCACCGACGCGCTGCCGATGCTGTACGTGCCGCGCCACTTCTTCACGAACAACCACGTCGCCGTCGAGGAAGCGCTCGGCGTCGAGGCGTATGCCGAGATCCTGTACAAGGCCGGCTACAAGTCCGCCTACCACTGGTGCGACAAGGAAGCGAAGCTGCACGGCCTGACCGGCATGGCCGTGTTCGAGCACTACCTGAAGCGCCTGTCGCAGCGCGGCTGGGGCCTGTTCTCGATCATCGAGGCCGACCCGGCAAGCGCGCGCGCGAAGATCGAGCTGCGTCACTCGTCGTTCGTGCTCCAGCAGCCGGGCAAGGAAGGCAAGCTCTGCTACATGTTCGCGGGCTGGTTCGCCGGCGCGATGGACTGGGTCAACGACACGACGCCGGAAGGCAAGGGCGCGCCGCGTGCGCAGTCGAAGGAAGTGCAGTGCGCGGCCGAGCATCACGACCACTGCGTCTTCGAAGTGTCGCCGATCGCGCACTGAAGCCCTGACGCACGGATTTACCGAAACACAAAAACACCCGCAACACGAGACATTCGAACGCCAGAGGTCGCCAGCGATGCGTTATCCCCACCTGTTCAAACCCATGCAGCTGAACCAGCTGACGCTGCGCAACCGGATCGTCAGC
This sequence comes from Burkholderia sp. HI4860, assembly GCF_002223045.2. NCBI lineage: Bacteria > Pseudomonadati > Pseudomonadota > Betaproteobacteria > Burkholderiales > Burkholderiaceae > Burkholderia > Burkholderia sp. HI4860. The sequence goes on from NZ_NKFO02000001.1 coordinate 1,533,322, forward strand.
ACCGCGCATGCGGAGGTGTATGCCGAGCCGGGCGGCCTGCCGGGCGACCGCTATATCCGCTACTACGAAGAAAAGGCGAAGGGCGGCGTGGGCCTCGCGATCTGCGGCGGGTCGAGCCCGGTGTCGATCGACAGCCCGCAGGGCTGGTGGAAATCGGTGAACCTGTCGACCGACAAGATCATCGATCCGCTCACGCGCCTCGCCGACACGATGCACAAGCACGGCGCGAAGATCATGATCCAGGCGACGCACATGGGCCGCCGCTCGTCGTTCCACGGCGAGCACTGGCCGCACCTGATGTCGCCGTCGGGCGTGCGCGAACCCGTGCACCGCGGCAACGCGAAGATCATCGAGATCGAGGAAATCCGCCGCATCATCGGCGACTTCGCGGCCGCCGCGAAGCGCGTGAAGGCGGCCGGCATGGACGGCATCGAAATCTCGGCCGCCCACCAGCACCTGATCGACCAGTTCTGGAGCAAGCGCTCGAACCACCGCACCGACGAATGGGGCGGCAGCCTGGAGAACCGGCTGCGCTTCGGCATCGAAGTGCTGACGGCCGTGCGCGAGGCGGTCGGCAAGGATTTCTGCGTCGGCCTGCGCATGTGCGGCGACGAATTCCACGAGGACGGCCTCGATCACGAAGCGCTGAAGGAAATCGCGCAGGCGATGTCGGAGACGGGCCTGATCGACTACCTGAGCGTGGTCGGCTCGGGCGGCGACACGCACAACACGATCGCCAACTGCATGCCGCCGATGGCGCTGCCGCCGGAGCCGTTCGTGCACCTCGCGGCCGGCATCAAGTCGGTCGTGAAGATTCCGGTGATGCACGCGCAGAGCATCCGCGATGCGGGCCAGGCCGAGCGCCTGCTCGCGACCGGCATGATCGACCTGGTCGGCATGACGCGCGCGCAGATCGCCGATCCGCACATGGTGATCAAGATCCGCGACGGCCGCGAAGACGAAATCAAGCAGTGCGTCGGCGCGAACTACTGTATCGACCGCCAGTACAACGGCCTCGACGTGCTGTGCATCCAGAACGCGGCGACCTCGCGCGAAGCGACGATGCCGCACATCATCGAGAAGTCGCGCGGCCCGAAGCGCAAGGTCGTGGTGGTCGGCGCGGGCCCCGCAGGGCTCGAGGCCGCACGTGTCGCGAAGCTGCGCGGCCATGATGTGGTGCTGTTCGAGAAGAATGCCGAAGTGGGCGGTCAGGTGATGATCGCCGCGAAGGCGCCGCAGCGCGAACAGATGTCGGGGATCATCCGCTGGTTCGACATGGAAACGAAACGCCTGGGCGTCGATCGCCGCCTCGGCGTGGCCGCCGACGAGAAGATGATCATGGCCGAGAAGCCGGACATCGTCGTGCTCGCGACGGGCGGGTCGAGCTTCACGTGGCAGGTGCCGGGCTGGGGCGTGGCCGAGGGGCTGGCCGTCAGCTCGTGGGACATCCTGACCGGCAAGGTCGAGCCGAAGCAGAACGTGCTGCTGTTCGACGGCGTGAGCACGCATGCGGGCGCCGGCGTGGCCGACTTCATGGCGAGCCGCGGCTCGAAGGTCGAGGTCGTCACGCCGGACGTGAAGGTCGCCGACGATTGCGGCGGCACGACGTTCCCGATCTTCTATCGCCGCCTGTATGCATTCGGCGTGATCCCGACGCCGAACACGATGCTCGATCGCGTCTACGAAGAGGACGGCAAGCTGATTGCCGTGCTGCGCAACGAGTACACGGAAGAGCTGGAAGAGCGCGCGGTCGATCAGGTGGTGATCGAGAACGGCTCGTCGCCGAACGACGAGCTGTACTGGAAGCTCAAGCCGGAATCGGTGAACCGTGGCCAGATCGATCCGCACACGCTGTTCGCGGCCGAGCCGCAACCGTGCCTGTCGGAAGAGCTCGGCAACGGCCGCTTCCTGCTGTTCCGCGTCGGCGATTGCATCTCGATGCACAACGTCCACGGTGCGATCTACGACTCGCTGCGTCTCGTGAAGGATTTCTAAACGATGAACCCGTCCTTCCTCATTACCGCCCTGTTGTGGCTGTCGGTGGCGGGGCTCGCGTTCGCGGTCGCGAAGCGCTCGTCCTACTGGCGTCTGGGCCGGGCCACCGCGCCCGGTTCGTTCGGCGTCGCGAACCTGTTCGCGATCCCGAAGCGCTACTTCGTCGACCTGCACCACGTGGTCGCCCGTGATCCGTACATCGCGAAGACGCACGTCGCGACGGCCGGCGGCGCAATCGGCGCACTCGCGCTGGTGTTCGTCAACTACGGCCTCGCGATCTACTCGCCGTGGCTCGACAAGCTGATCTTCCTCGCGGCGCTCGCGATGCTGGTCGGCGCGGTGTTCGTGTGGCGCCGGCGCGCGGCCAAGGACGTGCCGGCACGCCTGTCGCGCGGCCCGTGGAATACGCTGCCCTGGCTGCTCGGCTCGTTCGCGCTCGGCCTTGTGCTGTTCATGCTGGTGCCGACCGGCGCGATGTCGGGCGCGTTCGCGGTGCTCTGCGCGGTGCTGATCGGTGTCGGTGCCTTCACGATGACGGTCGGCGCCGCGAAGGGCGGCCCGATGAAGCATGCGATCGCAGGTCTCCTGCACCTGGCCTTCCACCCGCGCCAGGAGCGTTTCGCGGCCACCCGCGACTCGTTCACCGGCAACGGCACGGCCACGCCGCCGACCGCGCTGAAGCTGCCGGACATCGAGCATCAGGAGTACGGCGTCGCGAAGCCGGTCGAATTCCGCTGGAACCAGTTGCTGAGCTTCGACGCGTGCGTGCAGTGCGGCAAGTGCGAAGCCGCGTGCCCCGCGTTCGCGTCGGGCCAGCCGCTGAATCCGAAGAAGCTGATTCAGGATCTCGTGGTCGGGATGGCCGGTGGCACCGATGCGGCCTACGCGGGCAGCCCTTCGCCGGGCATTCCGGTCGGCCAGCATCGCGGCGAGCCGAACGGCCCGATCGTGTCGGGCCTGATCGAAGAGCAGACGCTGTGGTCGTGCACCACCTGCCGCGCGTGCGTGCAGGAGTGCCCGATGCTGATCGAGCACGTCGACGCGATCGTCGACATGCGCCGCAACCGCACGCTCGTGCACGGCACGGTGCCGGGCAAGGGCCAGGAAGTGCTCGCGAACCTGCGCGAGACGGGCACGATGGGCGGCTACGACACGGCCGCGCGCTACGACTGGTCGGTCGACCTGAACGCGCCCGTCGCGCAACCGGGCAAGCCGGTCGACGTGCTGTTCGTCGCGGGTGAAGGCGCGTTCGACATGCGCTACCAGCGCACGCTGCGCGCGTTCGTCACGGTGTTGAACAAGGCGGGCGTTGACTATGCGGTGCTCGGCGCGACCGAGACCGACACGGGCGACGTCGCCCGCCGGCTCGGCGACGAAGCGACGTTCCAGCAGATGGCGAAGCGCCTGATCGGCACGCTCGGCACGCTGTCGTACAAGCAGATCGTGACGGCCGACCCGCACGTGATGCACAGCCTGCGCAACGAATACCGTGCGCTCGGGCTGCGCGTGACGGTCAAGCATCACACGACCTTCCTCGCGGAGCTGGCCGACAGCGGCAAGATCGCGCCGAAGGCCGTCGAAGCGCTGCAGGACAAGCGCACCACGTATCACGATCCGTGCTACCTCGGCCGCTACAACGGCGAGACGGAAGCGCCGCGCAAGCTGCTGAAGACGATCGGCATCCAGGTCGTCGAGATGGAGCGCAACGGCATGCGCGGCCGCTGCTGCGGCGGTGGCGGCGGGGCGCCGCTGACCGACATCCCCGGCAAGCAGCGCATCCCGGACATCCGCATCGCCGACGCCCGCACGATCGGCGCGGACGTGGTCGCGGTTGCCTGCCCGAACTGCACGGCGATGCTGGAAGGCGTCGTGGGCCCGCGCCCCGACGTGCTCGACGTGGCCGAACTCGTTGCCGCCTCGCTGGAGTGAATCGATGAACACGATCAAACGAATCGATCCGCGCCGGCCGTTCATCATCACGGCCGCCGGCCTGAAGCGCATCACGCTCGGCGAGGAAGGCAGCGCCGATGCGAACGCCGTGCACGGGATCGCGCACGGTCATGGCGCGGCGGCTGCGAAGCCGCGCCGCGCGGTGCAGGATCCGAAGCACGTGATGCTGGTGGTCGCGCACGGCGAACGTGGCGCGCTCGACGATCATTCGCGGCAGGCGATCGCCGCCGCCGCATTGCTCGCCGATGCGCAGACCGAAGTCGCGCTGCTGGCGTTCGGCGAACTGAAGGACGACGTGGCCGAACTGGGCGTCGACAAGCTGCTTGAACTCGCCGGCTTCGATCGGCGCGCGTTCGACCCTGAAAGCGAATTGCAAGCGCTGCAGGCCTGCGTGGCGGCGCTTGCGCCGAAACACGTGTTCGTGCCCGACAACGCGACGGGCGACGGCGATCTCGGTCGGCGTTACGCGGCGGCCGCGGGCGCGAGCGTCGCGACGCATGTCGTCGAGATCGACGCGAAGCATGTCGGTGCGTATGCGCACGCCGGGCGCGCGTTTGCCACCCGCGCGCTGCCCGACGTGATCCTGCTCGCGCAGAACGCGGTCGACGCGAAGTTGCCGTTCGTCGGTGCGGGCGAACGCGTGGCTGCCGACTTCATCCGCCCGGCACACGACGCCGCGCAACCGTACCGCGATCTCGGCCTCGACGAAATCGACGCGGCCCAGGTCGCGCTCGAGGAAGCCGACTTCATCGTATCGGCCGGCAACGGCGTGTCCGACATCGGCGCGTTCGAGCGGCTGGCCGGTGCGTTCGGCGCGGCGATCGGCGCAAGCCGCGTTGCGGTCGACAACGGTCACTTCACGCGCGACAAGCAGGTGGGTGCCACCGGCAAGACGGTCGAGGCGAGCGTGTACATCGCGTTCGGCATCTCGGGCGCGGTGCAGCACCTGCAGGGGATCAAGGACTGCCGCCACGTGATCGCGGTGAACCTCGACGGCAGCGCGCCGATCGCGAAGCGCGCGAACCTGACGGTGGTCGGCGACGCGCAGGGCACGATTGCCGCACTGATCGAACAGGTGCAGGCCGCGCGCGCCGCGCGTGGCGAATCGCCGGCCGCGGTCGGCACCCGTGAACCGGAAGGAGTCGCCGCATGAACGCCCCCCGTCCCTTGCAACGCATCGCGGTGCTCGTGTCCGTCGGCCGCCATCCGGTCAGCGGCGTCGCGCGCTACAGCCGCAACGACGCGGCCGCGCTCGAAACCGGCCGCCAGCTCGCGGAGCGGCATCGCGCGAAGCTCGACGTGATCCACGCAGGCGACCCCGCGAATGCGGCGCTTGCCGAATATCTCGCGCTCGGCGCACGGGAGGTCGAGGTGCTGGCCTGCCGCGACGGCGACGACGCCGTGCATGCGCTCGCCGCGCGTGTCGAGGACTACGACCTCGTGCTGACCGGCACGCGCGCCGAGGGCGCGTACGACACCGGCATGCTGCCGTATCGCGTCGCCGCGACGCTCGGCTATCCGCTGGTCGGTTCGGCCGTCGACGTGACGGTCGAAGGCGGTCGCGTGGCCGTCCGGCAATTTTTGCCGAAAGGGCTGCGGCGGCGCGTCGACGCGGCGCTGCCGGCCGTCGTCGCCGTCCATCCGCTCGCCAATGCCGAGCCGCGCTATGCGTATGCGCGGCTGCGCGCCGGCGCGATCCGGCCGGCGCTCGCGGCGCCCGGCGCGGACGCCGACGCGGCCGCGTGGAAGGTCGGCCCGATCGAGCGTAAACCCGTAAAGCTGGTCGCCGCCGAGAAGCGCTCCGGGCATGCCCGGATGCTGTCCGCGACGACGACCGAAAGCCGTGGCGGCAACGTCGTAAATGAAGGGAGTTCGGTCGAAAAAGCACAAGTGATCCTCGCGTATTTGCGCGAGCATCAGCTCATCGACTACTGATTTTGATGCCTGTCGGCAAGAACCCAGGGATGCAAGGAATCCGGAGCAAACGATGAAAGTATCGGCAGACATTCGTGCATTGATCGAGCGGCGCAAGGAAGGCTACAGCCTCGAGGCACCGTTCTACACGAGCGAGGACATCTTCGCGCTCGACATGGAGGCGATTTTCCGCCAGCACTGGATCCAGGTGGCGGTCGAGCCGGACATTCCGGAGCCGGGCGACTACGTGACCGTGGAACTGGGGAGCGATTCGATCCTGATCGTGCGCGACGACGACATGGCGATCCGCGCGTTCCACAACGTGTGCCGTCACCGCGGCGCGCGCCTGTGCAACGAGGACAAAGGCTCGGTCGGCAACATCGTGTGCCCGTACCACAGCTGGACCTACAACCTGACGGGCCAGCTGATGTTCGCCGAGCACATGGGCGAGAAGTTCGACCGCTGCAAGCACAGCCTGAAGTCGGTGCACGTCGAGAACCTCGCGGGCCTGATCTTCGTCTGCCTCGCCGACGAGCCGCCCGCCGACTTCGCGCAGCTGCGCGCCGAGATGGAGCCGTACCTGCTGCCGCACGATCTGCCGAACACGAAGATCGCCGCGCAGGTCGACATCATCGAGGAAGGCAACTGGAAGCTCACGATGGAGAACAACCGCGAGTGCTATCACTGCGTCGCGAACCATCCGGAGCTCACCATCTCGCTGTACGAATACGGCTTCGGCTACCAGCGCTCCGACGCGAACGCCGAAGGCATGGACGCGTTCGCGGAAACCTGCGTGCGGCGCGGCAAGGAGTGGGCCGAGATGGGCCTGCCGTCCGAAGAGATCGAGAAGCTGCTCGACGTGACGGGCTTCCGCACGCAGCGCCTGCCGCTCGATCGCCACGGCGAATCGCAGACGCTCGATGCGAAGGTCGCATCGAAGAAGCTGCTCGGCGGCTTCGACAAGGCCGACCTCGGCGGGCTGTCGTTCTGGACGCAGCCGAACTCGTGGCACCACTTCATGAGCGATCACATCGTGACGTTCTCGGTGATCCCGCTGTCGGCCGGCAAGACGCTGGTGCGCACGAAGTGGCTCGTGCACAAGGACGCGAAGGAAGGCATCGACTACGACGTGAAGAACCTCACGGCCGTGTGGAACGCGACCAACGACCAGGATCGCGCGCTCGTCGAATTCTCGCAGCGCGGCGCGACCAGCAGCGCGTACGAGCCGGGCCCGTATTCGCCGTTCACGGAAGGTCTCGTCGAAAAATTCTCGGCCTGGTACATCGGCCGGCTCGCCGAAAAAACCGGCGCGTAGTACCCAGAAGCGGACAAGCGGAGCAAGACATGATGCGAGATGCGGCCAACTTCGAGCCGACGGACAGCCGGGTCACGCGCCCGGCGTTCTGGAACGCCCTTCCCGAGCGCTGGACGAGCGACGTCGAGGAAACGCTGGTGTGCTGCCACGTGCGGCAGGAAACGCACGACGTGAAGAGTTTCTTCTTCCGTTCGCCGCAGGGCCGCTCGTTCTCGTTCGAGCCCGGGCAGTTCCTCACGCTCGAGCTCGACATCGACGGCGAAACGATCAACCGCTGCTACACGATCTCGTCGTCGCCCGCGCGGCCGCACACGGTGTCGATCACGGTGAAGCGCGTGCCGGGCGGCAAGGTGTCGAACTGGCTGCACGACAACCTGCAGCCGGGCGCCGCGGTGCGCGTGCTCGGCCCGGCCGGCGAATTCACGTGCGCCCGGCATCCGGCGCGCAAGTACCTTTTCCTGTCGGCCGGCTCGGGCGTCACGCCGCTGATGTCGATGAGCCGCGCGCACCATGACCTCGCCGAGGATCGCGACATCCTGTTCGTACACAGCGCACGTACGCCGGACGACATCATCTTCGCGCGCGAGCTCGACCTGATCGCGTCGAACCACACGAACTTCCGCACGTCGTTCGTCGTCGAGCGCGTCGGTGCACGCACCAACTGGCCGGGCGTCACGGGCTTCCTGACGCTGCCGCTGCTGAAGCTGATCGCACCGGATTTCATGGAGCGCGAAATCTTCACGTGCGGCCCCGCGCCGTACATGAAGGCCGTGCGCGACCTGCTCGACGAAGCCGGCTTCGATCGCAAGCAGTATCACGAGGAAAGCTTCTCGTTCGAAACGCTTGCCGAAACCGCAAGCGACGAACTGCTCGCCGATCTCGCGCCACTGGCCGACGGCGCCGACACCGGCACCGAAACGAAGCAATACACGGTCAGCTTCGCGAAGAGCAACCGCGAGATTGCGTGCGGCTCGGAGCAGCACGTGCTGGATGCGGCTCGCCAGTCGGGCGTGCGGCTGCCGGCATCGTGCACGCAGGGCATGTGCGGCACCTGCAAGGTGAAGCTCGTGTCGGGGCAGGTGGAAATGAAGCACAACGGCGGCATCCGCCAGCGCGAGATCGACCAGGGGATGGTGCTGCTGTGCTGCAGCAAGCCGCTGTCGGATCTCGTGATCGACAAGTAGTCGCAACACGCGATCGACTGTCCGGGCGCGTCGCGTCCGGACAAGCATCCGTCGGAAAACAACGATACCGCGGATTTGTGGTTGAAGAACCTAGAGAGACCACGCGCACGGCGCGCATTTCACGGAGATCGACCATGAAGCTGTTCGGAAAATTGTTGTGGACCGGCACCCTGTCGGCAATGGTGGCATTGAGCGCGTCGGCGCTCGCCGATACGAAGCCCACGCTGAAGATCGGTTACGTCGAAGGCTGGGACGACAGCGTGGCGACGTCGAACGTCGCGGCGCGCGTGATCGAGAAGAAGCTCGGCTACGAAGTGAAGCTCGTGCCGGTCGCGGCCGGGATCATGTGGCAGGGCGTCGCGCGCGGCGATCTCGATGCGACGCTGTCCGCGTGGCTGCCGGTCACGCACGGCTCGTACTGGGATGAGTACAAGGCCAAGGTCGTCGATCTCGGCGCGAATTTTCCGGATGCAAAGATCGGCCTGATCGTGCCCGCTTACGTGAAGGCGAAGAGCCTCGACGACCTGAACGCGGAGAAGGGCAGCTTCGGCGGCCGGATCGTCGGCATCGATGCCGGTGCCGGCGTGATGCGCAAGACCGACGACGCGATCAAGAGCTACGGGCTGAACTACACGCTGATGCCGAGCTCGGGCAGCGCGATGACGGCCGAGCTGTCGCGTTCGGTCAATGCGAGCAAGCCGGTCATCGTGACGGGCTGGGCGCCGCACTGGATGTTCGCGAAGTGGAAGCTGCGCTTCCTCGAGGATCCGAAGAAGGTGTTCGGCGGCGCGGAGCACGTCGACAGCGTCGTGAATCCGGGGCTCGAAACGAAGGCGAAGCCGGTGGTCGCGTTCCTGAAGAAATTCCAGTGGAAGCCGGGTGAAATCGACAGCGTGATGCTGGCGATCCAGAACGGCTCGAAGCCGGAAGCGGCAGCCGATGCGTGGATAGCCGCGCACGCGGATCGTGTGAATGCGTGGACGGAAGGCGTGCAGTAAGCCGGCAGTGAATCGCCTCGATAAATAGATGAAGAGACAGTCCGGGAAGGGTCGGTAGTAATGCGAAATAATCGCACTGCGACGCGACCTTATCCCGGAATTATTTTTTTGATTCTGCAGAAAAGAGCGTAAGTTGTTACACTAGGGAAACGCTGATTTATTCGGCTCGGCGGTCATCGCAGACGTAGCCGAGGACGTTTAGAAGACAGCTCACGGAACGGACCCACGACGATGAAGAGGCAGATCGGCTTCGCGGAAGCGGAAATTGCAGGCAAGAAGCGAGTGACGAGGCGCCAACGCTTCCTGGAAGAGATGGAGAAGGTCGTTCCGTGGCAGCGCTTGCTGTCGGCCATCGAACCGCACTATCCGAAGGGCACGCGAGGTCGCCCGCCGATTGGCCTTGAGCGGATGCTGCGAATCTACTTCGTGCAACAGTGGTACGGACTGTCGGACGAAGGACTGGAAGACGCGCTGTATGACAGCATCACGCTGCGAGCCTTCGCCGGCATCGATCTGGCGATCGAGAACGTGCCTGATGCAACCACGCTGTTGAAGTTCCGGCGCCTGCTGATCGAACACGAACTGACACGGAAGTTGTTCGACGAGATTGGCATCTCGCTGTGCGAGCGTGGGCTGATGATGAAGGAAGGCACGCTGGTTGACGCGACGATCATTGAAGCGCCGCCGTCGACCAAGAATGCCGGGAAGAGCCGTGACCCGGAAATGCATCAAACGAAGAAGGGCAACGAATGGCACTTTGGCATGAAAGCCCACATTGGCGTCGACGCCGACTCGGGCCTGATTCACAGTGTGGTTGGCACGGCGGCCAACGTGTCGGATGTATCGCAAGCTCATGCCCTGCTGCACGGGCATGAAGAGCAGGTGTTCGCCGACGCGGGCTACATTGGCGTCGACAAGCGCGAGGAAATGGCGGGCAAGGCCGTGAAGTGGCACGTCGCTGCCAGGCGGGGAAAGATCAAGGCGATGCAAGAAGGAGCGCTGAAGGACCTGGTGATCGCGCTCGAGCGAACCAAGGCGCAGATCCGTTCGCGGGTTGAGCATCCGTTTCATATCGTCAAGAATCTGTTTCAGCATCGCAAGACCCGATACAAGGGCTTGGCCAAGAACACCGCGCAACTGTTCAGCCTGTTCGCTCTGGCGAATCTGGTGATTGCGCGAAATCTGTTGCGATCGGTCCATGGGAGCAGTCCGTCATGCGTATGAAAAATGCGAGCAGGGGAGGCTCGCTTACGCGCCAAATTCACTGAATTGAGCGCCGATTCGCTTCGTCATCCAGAAAATTTGAAGCCATCTCGCCTGCAACTTCGGAAGTTGGTCCATTGATCAGCGTTTCCCTAGCGCCCTTGTGCGGAGTCATCACAGGAGGAATTGGATGAGTCAAGCAGGACTGCGTGCGAATCGCACCAGTGATGTTGAGGCAACCATCTCACATGATTCGCCGGGCCACACGCTGCATCGTGGCCTGACTTGGAAAGACGCTTTTTGGGTAACGAGCGGCGTGCCGGCAGGCGTGCTGTTCACGATCGGCGGCGTATGCGCGACGATCGGCCAGCCCGCGTGGGCGATCTGGATCGCCGCGATCACGATGGGGCTGGTTCAAAGCGCGACTTATGCGGAAATATCGGGGCTATTTCCCCATAAATCGGGCGGCGCGTCCGTGTATGGCGCGATCGGCTGGGTTCGTTACAGCAAGCTGATTGCCCCGGTTTCCGTGTGGTGCAACTGGCTCGCGTGGTCGCCGATGCTCGCGCTCGGCTGCGGCCTCGCGGCGAGCTATGCGCTCACGAGTCTCTTTCCCGCCGACGCGGCGGTGCTGCACTGGCAGCTCAAGGTTGCGGATCTCGGGTTCATCAAGCCCGGTCTGTCCCTGCGGATCAATGCGACGTTCATCATCGCGACGATCCTGCTTCTCATCACGTTCAAGCTTCAGCACAGCGGTGCGTCGAAGGCCGCGCGTACGCAGCGCATTCTCGGCATCGCATCGCTCACGCCGCTGTTGATCGTCGGCATCGTGCCGTTCATCACGGGCGACGTGCCGATGTCGAACCTGCTCCCGCTGCTGCCGCTCGGTCACGACGCGCACGGCAACCTCACGGCCGCGACGTTCGGCTCGTGGAACGGGCAGGGCGTCACGATGGCGCTCGGCGCGATGTTCATGGCCGGCTGGGCGTCGTACGGCTTCGAGACGGCCGTCTGCTACACGCGTGAATTCCGTGACCCGCGTCGCGATACCGCCAAGGCGATCTTCTGGTCGGGCGCGCTGTGCCTCGTCGTGATGACGCTCGTGCCGATGGCGTTCCAGGGCGCGCTCGGCACGCAGGCGATGCTCGATCCGTCGATCGGCGACGGCACCGGCGTCGCGGCTGCGATGGCGAAGATCGTCGGCGGTGGCGCATGGGTTGCGAATGCGGTGGTCGTGATGCTGATGCTGTCGATCCTGCTGATCGTGATGACGTCGATGATGGGCTCGTCGCGCACGCTGTACCAGGCATCGGTCGACGGCTGGCTGCCGAAGTACCTGTCGCACGTGAACGAGCACGGCTCGCCCACGCGCGCGATGTGGACCGATCTCGGCTTCAACCTCGTGTTGCTGATGATGTCGGACTACATGACGGTGCTGTCGATCTCGAACGTCTGCTACATGCTGTTCGTATTCCTGAATCTTCAGTCGGGCTGGATCCACCGGATGGATCGCGGCAACTGGGATCGGCCGTTCCGCTGCCCGACGTGGCTGCTCGTCGGCGGCGCGATCTGCGGTTACGCGAACCTGGTGTATGTCGGTGCAGGCGCGAACCTGCAGGGCGAGGGCACGCTGCGCAATGGGCTGATCGCGATGCTGCTGATCGTGCCGGTGTTCCTGTTCCGCCACTACTGGCAGGATCGTGGCCGCTTTCCGGCGCAGATGCAGCGCGACATGGAACTCGAAGTGCCGAAGCGTGCGATGTGGCTGAACCTGATGCCTTACGTCGCGCTGGTTGGCGCGGGGCTCACGATCTGGTTGTCGTATTACTTTGCTTGGGTGAAGTGAACGTGTAGTGCGAAACGCGACTCTCGGGCCGGACGCGGAAACTGCGCACGGGTCAGGCACGGGAGGCGCAGTGCGCGCGACATGTGCGCTTGACTGTGCCCGGCGCCGCCGAGACTTAGCCCCGAGCGCCGGCGAGCGGCAGCCCCGTTGCCGGATCAAGATGCTTCGCCTTCGCCATTTCGTTGATCATCTCGTCGGAAGGCTTTTGCGGAGGTGTGGCGGCATCTTGTTCTTTCTGCCACTGGAAGCTGCCGTCCCACGGCGGAAGTTTTGCGGGTGGCAGAGGGACGATCTTGTCGATTTCAGGCACCTTCGGATTGCGGCCGTCGTTGCTGTCGATGAATTTTCCGATCACTTGATATCGTCTGGAGCGTTCGGGGTCATGCGAGAGGGCCAGGTAATACAAGGTGTCAGATTTCGCCGGCCCCTGAAACGCATTTTCGAGCGTAAACGCACATTCGGCACTTCCGGCCTCGACACCCTTCTGAAAGGTCTTGAGTGCCTCCGGGTATGACCCGTCGGTCTTCAAGTCCAGGCCGAGCATCATCGCGGCTTTCCCATACCCTTGAGCTGTAGCGCACTCCCGCATCTGCTTCGCAATGACCGGTGCATTGTCCCGTGGTGCGAGTAGTTCCCCAATGTAGTACTGAGCGTCGGGGTTGCCCAGATCGGCAGCTTTTCGGAAGTAATGCAGCGACATCTCGTTGTCTTGCTTCAGACCGTATCCGGCCTCGAGATATTGGCCGATGTCGTAGTAGCCGGCGGGTATGCGTTGCTCGACCAATTGTGAGGCGAGATCAACCGCTTCTTTCGCCGGGTCGGGAGAGTGGGCCAGTTCTTGCGAAATCAGGAGTTGAGCGTTGTCGTTGGCCTTGTAGTGTCCATACGCGGCGGCAATCCGATAGTAACGAACGATATCGTCGAAATCTTTCGGTCCGTTCCGCTTCTGCAGGTATCGAGCGTACTGGAACAATGCATCTGCCTTGGGATCGAGCGAAGGAAGATGGTCGGCGTTGTGTGTGCAGGTAAATGCGAGATTGGCTTGCACGCTGTTGAGATCGGGAAGCGTGGTTGACTCGGGCGCCGGTTTTTCCTTTTTCGTACACGCGCCCATGAGAAGGGCGAATGAAATGCACAGGGCGAGTCTGTTCATCGATCGATCATCGTAGGTACGATTCAGATGCATCCCGACAGGAAGTCCGAAGTGTCGAAGCACTACGGTTGACCGAATCTCATTTCAGATCCCGCATGCCGTTGACGATTGGTTGTTGCATCTGCACTTGACCACGTAGCGCGCGACGAGGTTCCCGAGCCGGAGGCGAGTCCGGTTCGGGAGCCGCGGAGTGTGCCGAATGTGACGCATTCGCGGGTGTCAGGCCTGATCGAGGTACGAGATGAGTCGCCACGCGACCTGCGTCGTCTGCTGGCGCGTACCGATCACGCGATCCAGAAGCGCGAGTGCCCTTGATTCGTGAACGATGATCGAGGGCAGCGTATCGCCCTTCAGAAACCGCCGTTCCGAGTCGCCGGCCTGACCTTCCTTCAGGGTTGCGCACCAGACTCCGTCCTCGGGGCAGCGTTCCCCGGTGCGAGCGACCGTTCCGATCGGCAGTCGCGTCGCGACGGTCACCGGCTGCAGTTCCTCCGAGACTTTGTCCTGGACGCCGGCGAGCGGTAGCCCCGTTGCCGGATCGAGGTGCTTCGCCTTCGCCATTTCGTTGATCATCTCGTCGGAAGGCTTTTGCGGAGGCGTGGCGGCATCTTGCTCTTTCTGCCACTGGAAGCTGCCGTCCCACGGCGGAAGTTTTGCGGGTGGCAGAGGGACGATCTTGTCGATGTCGGGAACCTTCGGATTGCGGCCGTCGTTGCTGTCGATAAATTTTCCGATCAGTTCGTAGCGTCGTGTTCGTTCGGGATCGTTGGACAGGGCCAGGTAATACAGCGCGTCGGATTTAGGCGGCCCCTGAAATGCATGTTCGAGCATGAACGTACTTTGCGAGTCTCCCGACTCGGCACCTTTCTGGAAAGCCTTGAGTGCTTCCTGATAGAAGCCGTCGGTCATCAAGTCCGCGCCAAGCATGTTGGCTGCTTTGCCATTGCCTTGAGCCGTAGCACACTCCCGCATCTGTTTTGCAATGGCCGGTGCATTGTCTCGCGGGGCGAGTAATTCTCCGATGTAGTACTGCGCGTCGGGATTGCCCAGATCGGCGGCCTTTCGGAAGTAGCGCAGTGACATCTCGTTGTCTTGCTTCAAGCCATAACCGGTTTCGAGATAGTGGCCGATATTGTAGTAACCGGCGGGTATGCCTTGCTCGACCAGTTGTGAAGCGAGATCAACCACCTCTTTTTCCGGGGCGGGAGAATGGGCCAGTTCTTGCGAAATCAGGAGTTGAGCGTTGTTGTTCGCCTTGTAGTGACCATACGCTGCCGCTATCCGATAGTAACGGACGATATCGTCGAAGTCTTTCGGTCCGCTTTTCTTTTGCAGGTATCGAGCATACTGAAACAGCTCATCTGCCTTGGGATCGAGCGAAGGGAGATGGTCGGCCTCGTGCGTGCAGGTAAATGCGAGATTGGTGTGCACGCTATTGAGCTCGGGAAGGTGAGGTGACTGGGACACTGGATTTTCCTTTTTTGTACACGCACCCAGGACAAGGGCTAGCGAAATGCACAGGATGAATCTGTTCATCGATCAATCGTCGTAAGTACGGTTATCAGAGGTTCTTTCGAATCGGACGAGCGAGGCAATAGGCTTCATTCCTTTGTTGTTCAACGTCTTGTTGCGATCCAGGATCGTGCCCCACGCTTTGAAGGAACTTGCATAGTCGTCCAGGTCTCCCGCTCCGTTGGTATGAAGCCCCCAAAGCTTCTTTCGCAGCGGCTTCGTGATATCGCTGTTTTCGTGACAAATATTGAGTTCGCTATCGACATTCATGCTTCGGATGTTCACATTCGCGGACCCGAGCGTCATGAATGCGTCGTCGACCGTCATCAGTTTGGCATGGACGTATACCGGCAACCAATTGTCTGGGTGGGAGTCGGGCGCCACGAGCGTACAAATATGTATCTTAAGCCCGGGTACGTCCATGGGGGGCGCATCCGGGCGGATGTTCGCATTGGCGCGCTTTTTCCGCTGCACTTCGTCCAGACCGATCTGAATATCCTGCTGCCGAGACTGGCTCGCCTGATAGTAGTTTGCGGCACCTTGCATCGCCATCCCGTCAAACGGATTCACTCCCTGGGATTGCATTTTTTGTAACGACGCCTGCTCTGCAGCAAGCTGCGACTCCAGCGAGTGCTGCTGCGCGGTGAGCTGGTCATCGACGGCTTTCTGCTGGCCCGTCATGCCTTCCTCACGCTCCAGCAATGCGACGCCCGGCATCGTGTTTCCGTATCCAAGCGAATTCAACATTTGGTACGTTCTCACCGTTCCGTTGCCGACTGCCGCATCGCTGGAGTTCGTAATCACGAACAGATAGATTGGCCCGTCCTGGCCGACATCCCGGCCCCATCGGAGATGCGTGGTCGCGACATTCTTGATTTTCGTTGCGAGTTCCTGCCAGCGGAAATACTGATTCTGGATGAATATGTATTGCGTCGCGTTGTTGATCGCCTGCAGGTACATTTTCCCGATGTCGCGCTTGCCCTTCTGCGATTGCGTGCGCAAAACCTGCGCCCTCACTTTGAGATCGTCAGGTGAGTCAGTGCGGATCTTTTGCTTCCCGGCTTGCCCGGCGCGCAGCTTCGTCAGATTTTGCCCCGTCGCATCGTCCCATGCTTCGCAGAAGTTCTTGTTCAGGTCCTCCAGGATGGGACCCGTTACGCGACTCGATATGTCCTGCCACGGACAGGGGCCATTGCGGCCCGTGCTCGGCGTCTTGGGGTCGTAGTGGTGATCGTCGGTATCCCAGTACTGGTCCAGCATGTTGTGACCCATGACGAAACCGGTGGCCAGATCGGGATCCTCGTAATCGATCAACACCATCTTTTGGTGATGCGTCGGCTCGGAGCCCATGCCTTTGGCCGCGCCGCGTTTCATGGCTGCGTTCCAGTCGGACTTCGAGCCATAGTTCCAGACCCTGCCGATGATTTCGGCGCGTTCGGAAAAGCTGAACCCGCGCGTCGCGATCTCGATGTTGGTCATGGCCTCCTTTCGATGAAGGAACTTGGTCGGCACGTCCGACAGGGACGTGAGCGACTGGACCGCCTTTACCGGGGCCATGACCACGTCATCGACGACGCGATTGGCCAAGGACGCCGATCCGCCTCTCGTAACGTTGTTCAGATTGGCTCGTCTGTACCATTCCGTATCGAACTTGCGCTCTTCCGCTGTCTGGTAGTCGGGTGCCATCAGGGGATGGCTGTCGTACATGTTCTGGCTAAAGCTTTGTTTGAGGCGCGTGATGCCGTCGAAGCCCGGCATGTTGTTTTCGCTCAGTTCGGCCACGTAAAGGTCATCGTGCCAGCACAGCAATCGTACCTTGCAGCCTTCCTTGCCCTTTTGCTCAAGCAGCGCACCAATTCGCATGCCGGAACCGTCACGGCGAAAGTACATGGACGGCTGAAAGCCCCAGCAAACGATGTCGATCGAATGCTTGGCGCCTGCGATGGCATCGTATACAGCCCGAAACGCGGTTTCGCCATTGACCAATGGCCGGAAGGATCCGGACTTTGGACCATATTCCGTGTTTTGCACATACCAGGGGAGGCAGACATTCGCGGCCGATGTCTCGTTCTGAGCGATGGGCGTGGTGATCTTCTGGTTTGGCGTCGCCATGGCCTATGCATCCGATGAAGGGTTGAGCAGGTCGCTGTAGAGTTGCCGGTGTGCGGCGCGATCGAGGGCGATCGCGTCGCCCTCGGGGAGCGTTTCGTGAAACTGGAAACCCTGATTGGCGAGCGCGCCATTGGCCGCGTCGCGGTAGTCGCCCGGTACCGGAATGTCGTGCGTGACGCCGTTAGCCATCTCCAGCGTGTATTTTTGCGTGGTGACGTGATGGTCGATCGGCAACTGGCCGGTACGGTCCAGCACGCCTTGCTTGACCAAAGCGCCATCAGCATAGAGCTTGTACGGCATGCCTGCCGGCACCACGCTGGTGGCGGATGGGGATGCCATCGTATTTAACGTCAGGCGTCGCGTCGGTAGATTCTTGAACGCCGGATTCGTCACATCCATGCGGGTCGGGCCGCTGAACGTGAAATCGGCACCCTTGAAATCGAGCCTGCCTGGCGCATGAATCTCGATGTTGCCGTCCTTGATCCGGATGTATGCGCCACCCGACGTCAGCAGGATTTCCTGTTGTGCGGAGGCTTGAACCTTCTCTGTTGCCGACGCGAGCAGCAGGGACTTTTGCGCGGTGACCTCGACGTTATCCGCGTGGGCCTGCACCTGAATCTTGCCTTTGGCCGCGAACAGCTTCATGCCGGCGTTCTGCACAAACAGGCTCAACTTCTCGGTGATGCTGGCGACCAGCGATCGTCCCGTTGCGATGTGCGTGCTCTGGCCGCTGACGAGATTGACATGCTGATCTGCCGCGACATGTGCAGACTTCTGAGTCGACAGTGCGATGCCTGCCGGTGCGGCGACCAGAATCACGGGCTGTTTGAATACGCTGGCCTTTCCCGTTCCACCGCCTGCCGTTACGCCGCCGCCGCCCGTGGCCCCTGTTTCGCTGTGAGTGGTTGCATCCGCAAAGGCATGCAATGCCGCATGCCCGTCCTTCAGGCTTTCCGCGCTTGCCGTTTCGCTAGCTTGCGAGAGACCGTCGAGCACGTTGGCAGAGCTTGTCAACTGGTTGGTGGCTGCGCGCGTATCGAGCGGCTGGTTGGCCACCGGATGAGTTGATACGTAGAGTCCGCGGCCCGAACGCAATGCCCCATATGCGTCCGAGCTGAGATCGAAACCGCTGCCGAGATAGTCGCCCCGAGCGTTGCCCGTGTGGTTGATCAGGTAGCCGAGATGCAATTGCGCATTGGTATTGCTACTGTATAGCTGCACACGGTTCTGTCCGGTCGAGTCGTCCATCACCATTTGATTGAATCCGGTTCCCGAAAACTCACGGGACCGATAACCTGACAGCAGGCCATTTGAATGCCATTGTGGCTTGGTTGCGCCGTTGTAGACACGAAGCAGTGCGATCGGCCGATCGATATCGTTGCCGATATGTCCGATGAGCAGTTCTTCACCGGTGCGTGGCATATGGACGCCACCGTAGCCGTCTCCTGCGTCGGACTGGGCAACGCGCACCCAGCACGATGCGCGTTCGTCGCCGTCGTTGTGCCGATCCCACGTGAAAAGAACCTTGATGCGATTCAGATCGTCGGTATACGCTTCCTGGCCACTCGGGCCGACCACGATCGCCGATTCCAGTTTGGCCTCTGGCTTGAGGTGTTCGAACGGACTGCGATATGCGACGGTGGTGCGCTGCGCTTCAAGCGACACACGATAAAAGCCGGTCGAACCATCGGCGTGCGGGACCGAGAACAGGCCACCGGGGTCGTCGTCCTGCACGTTCTTCAGTACGTGATACAGGCTGTGCGGGAAGTTCGTCTCGTACTTGGAGAGCGGCAGATTGTTGACGATGGCCCATTCGACGTCGATCACGGCGAATTCCCGCTGGTTCGCTGGATCGAGGTCGTGCTCGGGATGACCGGTCATCGTGAATCGTCGTCCCGCGTCGGCTCGACGCAGGTTTGCCACGCCGTGATAGCGCTTGGCTTTCGATTCCCACTCCTCCATGCGGAGTTTGGACAGATGGTCGCCGCGATCCTGCTTCGGATAGGTATAGGCGCCCGTATATTCGTAGACTTCCATCTGCGCGGGCACATCGCCTTGATGAGCCATCGTCGGAATCGATGTCGCCTTCGGGTTGGCCGGTGTTGGCGGGTTTTTATAGTCGAACGTTCGCGTCGACAGCAGCACGGACTGCAGCGTGCGTGTCGCCGACCATTGCGTGAAGGTGTCGGCCTCGCCATGGGCGCCGGCACGCGAAAAGGCGACTGTCGGGGGAGACAGCGGCTCGAGCACTTCGAGGCGATCGGTGATCACCAGCGTGTGTGATTTGCCGTCGATCGCCTGCCTCCAGATACCGTATAGCCCTTCTGATTCCAGAATGCGGTGCACGAAGTTCCAATCGGTTTCGTCCTGACGGCAGTACGAACGCGACGGCAGTGGTTGCGCCAGTTCGAACCGATACATACCGCGTGCTTGCGGATGTTGATCCAGTACGTCGGTGATGATCGCGTCGGCGCTTTGGTCTTGCCAGTGACGCTGGTCGCGACGGAACTTCAGGAAATGCATCCAGGATGAGAAGTGCAGTTGGTAGCCGGTCAGCCCGCCGTCTTCGCCCAGTCGCCGGGCTGTGTGGACATACCCGTGATGCGGGAGATAGGACCGGTCGGTCTGCTGGATCCAGAGCGTGACCGGTTGTGAAATCAGCGTCTTGAGAGGGACGTCGCGCGAGAGCGATACGCAATCGACCATGAACAGGTAATCACGCCCGATGCGCGAATGTCCGATGATCTGGTGGGGAATCAGCACGTCGGTGCCGATCGGCGTATCGAGCTTAAGAATACGTCCCTCTTGGGACAGCCCTCCCGTCATTGTCCCAATCATGCTTCGCGCATCCATGCTGACTCTCTCTCTCGTTATTTAGGCATATCGCGCGATTCTACGCGCGCTGAAATTAAATATGAAGAGCGCGCGCTGGATGTTAATTGGTGGTATCGGAACTTTGTCGGACGAAGTATTTTTTTGATTTCTCTCGATAGATCAATGGCATGAAGAGGTTTTTCTTCTACTTGATGAATGCTCGTTTACATGGAGACGAGTTGCGGGTGATTGAAAGTCATTGTTAAGTGAATTGATTTTGTAAGTATTCGGTTTGGTTAATGTTGGGGATGTTGGGTATTCTGCGGGCATCTATTTTGTTTGGTAATTGAAAGAATGAAAATTGCGGTTTTAGAGAGTCATCGCCTGTGTGCAGCCCGTACTCCTAATCTAATTCGATACTCCAACTTGATTTTGAGAACGATCGGTTCTAATATCGCCTTCCATGAGCCCCACGCCGACATCTTCCGGCGCCCGCGATAGGGGGCGCCCACGCGAATTCGACACCGACGAGGTGATCGATGCGGCCGCACGCGTCTTCTGGGAGCAGGGATATCACGCGACGTCGATCGACGCGTTGTGCGAGGCGACCGGCGTCTTTCGCGGCAGCCTGTACCGAACCTTTGGCGACAAGCACGGGCTGCTGGTCGCCGCGTTCGACCGTTATGCGGAAGGTGCGATCGCGCGGCTCAAGGAGCGCCTCGCGGCGGATCTGCCGCCGCGGCAGGCACTCCGGGAGGCGCTGCTGTACTACACGGAAATCGGTGTACGGCTGTCGGAGCGACGCGGCTGCTTCATCACGAATACGGCCGTCGAACTCCTGCCCGGAGACGACGCATTACGCCCATACATCGAATCGACGCTGCTGCGCATCGGCACGCAATTCAGCCTGGCCGTCGCACGCGGGCAGCAGTCGGGCGATTTCGACCGGAATCTCGATCCGGAAGCGGTAGGCCGGTTCCTGCTGTGCCTGATCCAGGGCATGCGCGTGCTGGGCAAGTCGAGTGCGTCGGAGTCGGAGCTGGCATCGATCGTCGATATCGCGATGCGGGCGCTGGCCTGATATTTTTTTGATAATTTTGAGAATGATCGGTTTCAAATGTGGAGCGTGCCGGATGCCCGCATCGAGACCGTGAAGGGCAGGCGAGAACAGCAAGGAAGGTAATAAGACGCTGCCGCTGCGCACATCAGCACCGGCATCATTTTTCAATTAATTTGGGAATGATCGGTCATGAATAACGCAACTCCCGCAACACCTGTCGCGAGCGCGTACGGCAAAGGCATCGTCGCATGTGTGACCGCGACGATCCTGATGGGCGTGATGTTTCCGGTAATGACTGATGCGCTGCGCTACATCGATCCCTTTACATTCACGTCGCTGCGCTATCTGGTCGCCGGCATGGGCTTCCTGGCGTTGCTGGGGATCGTCGAAGGCCCCGGCGCTTTCCGTTCGGCAGGCGAGCCCGTGGCGCTCGCGTGGCTGCTCGGGTCGATCGGCTTTTGTGGATTCGGGTCGTTTGTATTCCTGGGCCAGCAACTGGCCGGCGACGAAGGCGCGCTGACCGCGTCGATCATGATGGCGACGCAGCCGATGATGGGGCTCCTGCTCAACGCAGTGGTGCGGCGCGTCGCGCCCGCGCCGGTGTCGGTGCTGTTCGTCGTGCTGTCCTTTACCGGCGTGGCCCTCGTCATCACGCGCGGCGACGTGATCGCCGCGCTGCGCGAGCCGCAGCACTATGCGGCCAACGCACTGATCATCGTCGGCGCGTTGTGCTGGGTCGTCTATACGTTCGGCGCGGCACGCTTCACCCGCTGGTCGGCGTTGAAATACACGACCTTCACGACGTGGCTCGGCTTGACCACGATCGTCGCGGTCAACCTGCTGCTGATCGTTACGCACCGGATCGCGGCACCGTCACTTGCCGCGGTGCAGGCGGTCCTTCCGCATCTCGCGTACATGGGGCCGGTGGCCGGCTTCGGCGCGATCCTGCTGTGGATGACGGGCAACCGGATTCTCGGGCCGATGAACGGCGTGCTGTTCATGGACATCGTGCCCATTACGGCATTCGCCGTTTCCGCATTCACGGGCGTCGTGCCCAATCATGCACAGATCGCAGGCGCCGCGCTGACCGGTGCGGCGCTGATCCTGAACAACCTGTACCTGCGGCGCAGGGCGCGTCGAATCGGCACGACGCCCGCGCGCGTGCCGTCGGTTTCCACATGAGCGTCGCGCCTTCGCGTGTTACGAAAACACCACCGTCCGATCCCCGTTCAGGAACACGCGCCGCTCGATGAACGCCTTCACCGCGCGCGCGAGCGTGAGCGATTCGACATCACGCCCCACCGCAAGCAACTGCTCCGGCCGCAACGCATGATCGACCCGCTCGACGACCTGCTCGATGATCGGGCCTTCGTCGAGATCGTCGGTGACGAAGTGCGCGGTCGCGCCGATCAGCTTCACGCCGCGCGCATGCGCCTGGTGATACGGCTTCGCGCCCTTGAAGCCGGGCAGGAACGAATGATGGATGTTGATCGCGCGGTTCGCGAGCTTCGCGCTCGTCTCCTGCGACAGCACCTGCATGTAGCGCGCAAGGATCACGAGTTCGGCGCCGCTCGATTCGAAGAAGTCGAGCCACTGCGCTTCCTGCTGCGCCTTCGTCTCGGCCGTGATCGGGAAGTGGCGGAACGGCAGCCCGTGCTGCGCGGCGAGCGGCTCGAAGTCGGGATGGTTCGACACGATGCCGACGATGTCCATCTTCAGCTCGCCCATCCGCCAGCGGAACAGCAGGTCCGCGAGGCAGTGCTCGAGCTTCGACACCATGATTAGCACCTTGGGCCGCGCGTTCACATCGTGGATCGCCCACTGCATGTCGCCCTGCTCGCCACCGAGGCTGGCTGCGATCGGTGCGAATTCGTGGCGCAGCGCATCGATCTGCAGCGTTTCATCCGTCGGATGAAAGACGCAGCGCACGAAGAAGCGGTTGCTGAGATCGTCGTCGAACACGTTCAGCGCATCGACATAGCAGCGATGGCGATCGAGAAAGCCGACGACGGCGGCGACCTGGCCGGCCGCGCTCGGGCACGACAGTGTCAGGACGAATTGATCGGGGCGGTGCTCGGCGGTCATGAGACTCCTCGGATGGCATGGGCGCACGGCCGTGCGGCGGCGCACGAAGGCGCCGCGCCGCGCGGGTAGCGGGAGGCTCAAGTAAATCAGGACGATTTCGGGGCGGATAGAACCAACGCGCCGTGTGGCTGGTATCGGCGCGCCAGCTCGCGGGGGCGCGCTGCGCCCGTCACGCGCTCGCGCACGCGTCGAGCAGCCAGCGCCGGAACACGTGGGTCGCGTCCGGCTCGGGCCGTTGCGGCGGCCGCACCAGGAAGTAGCCGCGCGACGTGACGACCGGCGCGTCGACGGGCTTCACGAGCTGCCCCGACGCGACGAGTTCGTCGACGAGCGGCGACCAGCCGAGCGCGACGCCTTCGCCGAGCAGCGCCGCATGGATCACGAGCGCGTAGCTGTTGAAGGTCACGCCGCGCGCGGCGGCGGCCGTATCGAGGCCGTGCGCGTCGAACCAGCCGGACCACGACAGCCAGCGCTCGGGGCGCGTCGGCTGCACGTGCAGCAGCGGCAGGGCCAGCAAGTGCTCGGCCCGCGCGACGTGCGGGTGCGCGTCGCGGAACGCCGGCGAGCAGACGGGCGTGACCGATTCCGGAAAGAGCCGTGCGGCGGTGCACGACGGCCAGTGCCCGTCGCCGAACAGGATCGCGATGTCGCCATGGTCGCGCTGCGCGTCGTAATCCTGTGACGTGACGACGCGCACGTCGACATCCGGCATCACGCGCTTCAGCCCGGCCAGGCGCGGCATCAGCCAGTAGGTCGCGAAGCCGAAGTCGGTGACGATCGTGAGTGCGCCATGCTCGCGGCGCGCACGCAGGGTCGCGGTCGCGCCGCGCAGCGTGTCGAGGCTCATCCGCACGGCTTCGTACAGGCACTCACCGTCGGCCGTCAGCGTGACGCCGCGCGGGCTGCGCTCGAACAGCGGCACGCCCAGTTCGGCTTCGAGCTGGAACACCTGCTGGCTCACGGCCGGCTGGGTGGAGCCGAGCTCGCGCGCGGCGGCCGTGAAGCTCGCGAGCCGGGCGGCCGATTCGAACGCGCGCAGCGCCTGCATCGACGGTAACGGTTCGGATTTCGACATAAGTCTCTCTAATGGCCCCATAAGGGCCGGACACCTACCCGCGCGAATTCGGGTGGGGGATAGTGCTTCGGACGGTGCGGTACCTGCGCTTCGCGGCCTGCGTCAAAGCCCGCTTCTAAGCCTGCTTCAAAGCCCGCTTCACGGGCACCGCGCCACGCATTCCGCGATTCTAGCCAGCGCGGCCCGCCCGTGCGGCACTTTCGCCGAACTGCTTCCGTCATGCCGGACGTCCCGCTGCGCGAGCGGCGCGCCGCTCCATTCGAACACCGTTTTCCCCACGACAGCCGATGACGAACCCGACACCCAACATCCTGATCCTGATGGCCGACCAGCTCACGCCGTTCGCGCTGCCGGCCTACGGCAATCGCGTCGCGCGTACGCCGACGCTGGACCGTCTCGCCGCGCAAGGCGTCGTATTCGACGCGGCGTACTGCGCGAGCCCGCTGTGCGCGCCGTCGCGTTTCTCGCTGCTGACGGGCAAGCTGCCGTCGGGGATCGGCGCCTACGATAACGCCGCCGAATTGCCGGCGCAAACGCTGACGTTCGCGCACTACCTGCGCGCGGGCGGCTACCGGACGATGCTGTCCGGCAAGATGCATTTCTGCGGGCCCGACCAGCTGCACGGCTTCGAGGAGCGCCTCACGACCGACATCTATCCGGCCGATTTCGGCTGGGTGCCCGACTGGGACAGCCCGACCGAGCGGCCGAGCTGGTATCACAACATGAGTTCGGTGCTGGAGGCCGGCCCGTGCGTGCGCACGAACCAGCTCGATTTCGACGACGAAGTCACGTTCGCGGCGAAGCAGAAGCTGTACGACGTCGCGCGCGAGCGCGCGGCCGGGCACGATGCGCGGCCGTTCTGCATGGTCGTGTCGCTGACCCATCCGCACGACCCGTATGCGATCACGCGCGACTACTGGGATCTGTACAGCGACGACGACATCGACATGCCGGCCGTGCGGCTCGATGCAGCGGAAAGCGACCCGCATTCGCAGCGGCTGCGCTTCGTCTGCGAGAACGACCGCACGCCGCCCACCGACGCGCAGATCCGCGCCGCGCGCCGCGCTTACTACGGCGCGACGTCCTACGTCGACACGCAGTTCGGCAGCGTGCTGAACGCGCTCGAACAGTGCGGATTCGCCGACGATACGATCGTGATCGTCACGTCCGACCACGGCGACATGCTCGGTGAACGCGGGCTCTGGTACAAGATGACGTTCTTCGAAGGCGGCTGCCGCGTGCCGCTGATCGTCCATGCGCCGGGCCGCTTCGACGCCGCGCGCGTGCGTGGGCCCGTGTCGCACGTCGACCTGTTGCCGACGCTCGTCGACCTCACCGGCGCCGCACCGGCCGGCGGCTGGCCCGATCCGGTCGACGGCGCGAGCCTCGTGCCGCACCTGCTCGGCACGCCGGCGCACGACGTCGCGCTCGGCGAATACCTGGCGGAAGGCGCGGTCGCGCCGGTCGTGATGATCCGCAGCGGCGACTGGAAGTACGTGCATTGCCCGCTCGATCCCGACCAGCTGTACAACCTGTCGGACGATCCGCGCGAGCTGACGAATCTGGCCGGCGTGCCGGAAGCGGCCGACGTGCTCGCCGCGTTTCGCGCGCAAGCCGCGCGGCGCTGGAACCTGCCGGAGCTGGACCGTCAGGTGCGCGCGAGCCAGCGGCGCCGGCGCTTCCATTACGCGGCCACGACGCAGGGCCGCATCCAGGCGTGGGACTGGCAGCCGTTCACCGACGCGAGCCAGCGCTACATGCGCAATCACATCGAACTCGACACGCTTGAGGCAATGGCGCGGTTTCCGCGAGTCGGGCGCTGAGCGTACCGCATCGCGATCATTGAAGAACGACGGAGGAAGCGAACCATGAAACGGCAACGCAATGCAGCAATCCGAAGGATCGGCGCGGCGCTCGCCGCTGCCGCGTGCCTGATGACGACGCAAGCCGCGCATGCGGCCGACCCGCAGACGTGCAGCGACGTGAAGATGGCGGCGCCCGGCTGGACCGACATCGACGCGACGAACGCGATGGCGGGCGTCGTGCTGAAGGCGCTCGGCTATCGGCAGGACGTGGCGAACCTGTCGGTGCCGATCACGTACCAGGGGCTCAAGAAAGGGCAGGTCGACGTGTTCCTCGGCAACTGGATGCCCGCGCAGGCGCCGCTCGTGAAGCCGTTCGTCGACGAGAAATCGATCGACGTGCTGCACGCGAACCTGAGCGGCGCGAAGTTCACGCTCGCGGTGCCCGATTACGTGGCGGCCGCCGGCGTGCATACGTTCGCCGATCTCGCGCGCTACGCGGATCGCTTCGGCGGCAAGATCTACGGGATCGAGCCCGGCGCGCCCGCGAACCAAAACATCAAGCGGATGCTGTCCGACCACGTACTCGGGTCCGCGAACTGGTCGCTCGTCGAATCGAGCGAGACGGGCATGCTCACGCAGGTCGAGCGCGCGGTGCGCGACAAGCGCTGGATCGTGTTTCTCGCGTGGGAGCCGCATCTGATGAACACGAAGTTCCACCTGACCTACCTGTCGGGCGGCGATGCGTACTTCGGCCCGAACTACGGCGGCGCGACGGTCAACACGGTCACGCGTACCGGGTTCGCCGGCCAGTGCACGAACCTCGCGCGGCTGTTCCGGCAGATGACGTTCTCCGTCGACGTCGAGAACCGGATGATCGCCGACATGCTCGACCACAAGACGTCGCCCGCGCTCGCGGCGCAGCATGCGCTGAAGGCCGAGCCCGCGCTGGTTGCCGGCTGGCTCGACGGCGTGACGACGGCGGCTGGCGCACCGGGCCTGCCGGCCGTGCGCGCAGCCCTCGACGGGCGCTAATTCCCTCCCTCCGGGCGGCCGGTTTTGACCGTGCCGCCTGTCTACGTGTTTTCCCGATCCGTCGCATCGTGACCATTTGGTGTCGCCTTCAGACGGGTGACCGGAAATATGGGTTTGTATTTTTCGCCAATGGCTGCGTTATTGCGGAAAACGAAATGCCGAAGCCAGCGGGGCGGTCTGAATTGGAATCCACCGGCGCATCGCGGCACGCGCCGGGACGAGATTCTATCCATCGAACGGTTCAGGGAGGGTGGTCGACAATGAAGCAAAAGAAAGTTGCCGTAGCCGCCGCGCTTGCATGCGCGGCCTGTATTCCCGCCATCGGGCATGCGCAAAGCAGCGTGACGCTGTACGGGATTCTCGACGCGGGCATCACGTACGTGAACAACACGGGCGGTTCGCACGTGGTCAAGTTCGATGACGGCGTCGCCTACGGAAACCGCTTCGGCCTCAAGGGCACCGAAGATCTCGGCGGCGGCCTGAAGGCCGTGTTCACCCTCGAGAGCGGCTTCCACCTCGGCAACGGGCAACTCGGCTTCGGCGGCGCGGAATTCGGCCGCCAGGCGTATGTCGGCCTGCAGAACGACTGGGGCACGCTGTCGTTCGGTAACCAGCTCGACATCACGAACGAACTCGTATCGATCTACAACATCTCCGCGTGGGGCAGCGGCTATGCGATCCACCAGGGCGACTTCGACCGCTTCAACGGCGACCGCCTGCCGAACTCGGTGAAGTTCCTGTCGAACGATCTCAGCGGCTTCAAGTTCGGCGCGATGTACTCGTTTGGCAACGTCGCGGGCAACTTCCACCGCAACAGCGCCTGGAGCGCGGGCGCGAGCTTCACGAAGGGCGACTTCTCGATCGGCGCTGCGTACACGCGCCTGAACAACCCGAACGGCATCTATGCGTTCGACCCGTACGCGATGATCGGCACGCACACGTTCCTCGGCCAGCAGACCGTCACCGTCGATCCGGCGACCGGCGCACGCACCGACCTGTTCGCGAACACCGCGATGGACGTCGACAGCCAGGGCACGTTCGGCGTCGGCACCAGCTACACGATCGGCAAGCTGACGCTCGACGCCAACTACTCGTACACGACGATCAAGGGCTTCGGCCAGTCGTCGCACATGCAGGTGTACGAAGGCGGCGGCCTGTACCAGTTCACGCCGGCGCTGAGCCTCATCGCGGGCTACCAGCACACGCGCTTCGAAGGCCACCACTGGAACCAGGGCACGGCCGGCCTGCACTACCTGCTGTCGAAGCGCACCGACATCTACATCTCCGGCGATTACCTGCGCGCGTCGCAGGGTGTCGATGCGGTGGTCGGCTACAGCTTCACGCCGTCGACGACGCAGACGCAGGCCGACGTGCGGATCGGGATGCGGCATTCGTTCTGAGCGGGATGGGGTGGGGCAGCGACGTCTTCAGCGAGCGGTCTCTCTTTGGCGCGAACCTCGGTTCGCGCTTTTTTTTTGGTTCATCGCGGGAAACCGTGGAGCGTTTGAGGGGGATTGCGTAACCTGACGCCTGACTTTAAGGACGTCAGGAGGAGCAATTGCTCGATCGCAAGGCACTTCAGGCACTGGGCAGCTGGACGGGCTATCGGTTAGAGCGGGTGGAATGGCCGGAAGGAGAAGGCCGTACGCTGTCGCTGCATTTGAAGCCGGTCAGCAAGGTGATGTACTGCGAGCAATGCGGTGCACGGTGCCATCAAATCCACGAGACGACGGTTCGCCGCGTGCGCGATCTGCCGTTGTTCGAGTACCGGGTGGTGCTGCACGTCCCCCGCCGCCGGGTCTGGTGCGAACGCTGCGGCGGTCCGCGACTGGAGAAGCTGGTGTGGCTGGGCCGTTACCAGCGAGTGACGGAGCGATTTGCCAAGGCCTGCGAGAAACTGCTGCAAGCGGCCAGCGTACAGGCAGTGGCGGCTTTCTACGATCTGGGCTGGCACACGGTCAAATCGATCGACAAGATGCGCTTGCAAGCGCGTGTGGCTGAGCCGGACTGGTCGACGATCCGCTATCTGGCGATGGACGAGTTTGCACTCCATAAAGGCCATAGGTATGCCACGGTGGTGGTCGATCCGATCGGCCGGCAGGTGCTCTGGATTGGATCGGGACGCTCACGCGAGACGGCCCGCGCCTTCTTCGAGCAGCTTCCTGAGGGTGTCGCCGAGCGCATCGAAGCAGTCGCGATCGACATGACCACGGCCTACGAGTTGGAAATCAAGGCGCAGTGTCCGCAGGCCGAGGTGGTCTACGACCTGTTCCACGTCGTGGCCAAGTACGGGCGCGAGGTGATCGATCGGGTACGTGTGGATCAGGCCAATCAGTTACGCCATGACCGGCCGGCCCGCAAGGTATTGAAATCCAGTCGCTGGCTGCTGCTGCGCAACCGCCACAACCTGAAGCCCGAGCAGTCCGTGCATCTGAAGGAACTGCTGGCAGCGAATCAGCCCTTGTTGTGCGTCTACGTGCTACGCGACGAACTCAAACGGCTCTGGTTCTACCGAAAGCCTGCCTGGGCGGAAAAGGCCTGGGAACACTGGATCGAGCAGGCCCGGCAAAGCGGGATTGCCGCGCTGCAACTGTTCGCGCAGCGCCTACAGGGTTACTGGCACGGAATCCTCGCCCGCTGCCGCCATCCGCTCAATACCAGCGTCGTCGAAGGCATCAACAACACCATCAAGGTCATCAAACGTCGGGCCTACGGGTATCGCGACGAGGAATACTTCTTCCTCAAGATCCGCGCCGCGTTCCCCGGTAATCCGCGATGAACCTTTTTTTTGCCGGGCGTGACCGGGCACGAAAGCCGTCCGGCCCGTGCCGTCAGCGTGGCCACCGCCCGGGGAACAGCGGTCGGACGGTATTGACCATTGCCGTCTATAGGCGCTAGCATCGTCCGCATGCTGAATCGCGCCATTTCCCCCTCCTCGTTCGTTCGTGCATGTTGTCAGAACATGCCAGGGGGAAGTTGCGTCTAGCGCATTCGCTAAACATTCAAGCAATCGCCTTCCGGCCGCCTGTGATGCAAGACAGGCGGCCTTTTTGTTTTTGGGCCCACTCCTTCGGGACGGAGAAACTCGATGCCGCTTGCGCTGTATGACACCTGGTCGCGTACCGTGCGCCCCTTCACGCCTATCCAGGCCGGGCAGGTCGGCATGTATTGCTGCGGCCCGACGGTCTACGACGACGCCCACATCGGCAACCTGAGAACCTACGTGTTCGAGGATCTCCTGCGCCGTGTACTGGCGCGCAACGGCTACGCGGTCCGGCACGTCGTCAATATCACCGACGTCGGCCACCTGACGTCGGATGCGGACGAAGGCGAAGACAAGATGGAGAAGGGCAGCCGTCGGACCGGCGAATCGGCATGGGCCATCGCGCGGCGCTACACCGAGGCGTTCGTCCGCGACTGGCACGCGCTCAACCTCCTCGAGCCGACGGTGTGGTGCCGCGCCACCGATCACATCGCCGAACAGATCGCGTTCATCGAAACGCTCGACCGGGGCGGCTACGTCTATCGGACGGACGACGGCCTTTACTTCGACACCAGTCGGCAGGACGACTACGGGTATCTCGCGCGGCTGGACCGCGCGGGGTTGCAGGCGGGCAAGCGGGTGGCGCTGGGCGGGAAGCGGAGCATCACGGATTTCGCGTTGTGGAAGTTCAGCCCGGTTGACGTCCAGCGGCAAATGGAATGGGACAGCCCGTGGGGGCGCGGCTTTCCGGGCTGGCATATCGAATGCTCGGCGATGTCGGCGAAGTATCTCGGGACGTTGTTCGATATCCATTGCGGCGGCGAGGATCATATCGCCGTGCATCACAGCAACGAGATCGCGCAGACGCGGGCAGCCCACGGCACGCAGCTCGCGAACTACTGGATGCACGGGCACTTCCTGACGCTCGACGCCGATACGAAGATGTCGAAGTCGAGCGGCGCTTTCGTTCGTCTGCAGACCTTGCAGAGCCGCGGTGTTGATCCGCTCGCGTACCGATACCTGTGCCTGACGGCCCACTATCGAAGCAAGCTGCATTTCACGTGGGCGTCGCTCGACGCGGCACACACCGCGCTGAATCGGCTCAGGCACCTCCATGCCGGCTGGCCGGACGGCGGGCGCGTCGATGCGGATTTCGCCGCGCGATTCGATGCCGAAGTGAACGAGGACCTGAATCTGCCGAGGGCGCTCGCGGTGCTGTGGGACCTGGTCAGGAGCAACCTGCCGCCAGCCACCCTGAAAGCAACCGTCGACAGCTTCGACGCGGTGCTGGGTCTCGGCTTGCGCGAATGGCGGCCGGTTGCGTTCGACGTTCCGGACCATGTCCGCGGGTTGCTCGGTGAGCGTGAGCGCGCGAGGGCGGACAAGGACTGGGCGCAGGCCGACCGGATCCGGGCAGCGTTGAGCGCCGAGGGCTGGAGAGTCGAGGACACGCCGGAAGGGCAACGCGTGTTCGGCTTCGCGACGGATTCGAGCGATACGGGCGGCCCGCCGCAGTAATGCGCGCGGGCCGCCTGCGTCGGAACATCCTGTCGCCGGACATCGACCCGGCGGCCGCGCTCGACGTGGCCGCCGGAATCGTCGGCACTCACGCCTGCGGCCCGTTTTCCGCGGTTGGCATATCATCGCGCTTTGGCCGCGTCGGTACCGGCGCGCAGCGCCGCCTGCCGAGACCTCGATGACCGACTCCGTGCCCGACCCTAGTCCTTTATCCCCGTTACCCGCCAACCTGTTCCGCCATGTCCCGTTCCAGCGTTTCTGGGGCACGCGCGTCATGTCTTCCCTGGCGTTCCAGATCCTGTCGGTTGCCATCGGCTGGTACGTCTACGCACTCACGCACAGTGCGTTCGCGCTGGGCCTCGTCGGTCTCGCGCAGTTCGTGCCGATGTTCGCGCTGACGCTCGTCGTCGGGCAGGTGGCCGACCGCTACGATCGCCGGCGCATCGCGACGATCTGCCAGGGCGTCGAGGCGCTGGCCGCCGGCGTGTTCCTGCTCGGTGCCACGCAAGGGTGGCTGGCCGCACCGGCCGTCTACGCGCTCGCGGCGATCGTCGGCACGGCCCGCGCGTTCGAGTCGCCGTCGGTGTCGTCGCTGCTGCCGGCCGTCGTGCCGCGTACCGACTTGCCGCGCGCGACCGCGCTGTCGACGTCCGCGAACCAGGCCGCGCAGATTCTCGGGCCCGCATTCGGCGGGCTGCTGTATGGCGTGGGCGCGCCCGCGGCGTTCGGCACGAGCGTCGTCGCCTTCGCGATCGCGGCGGTGCTGAGCGGCACGATTCCGCTGCGCAGTGCGCCGCCCGCCCGCGAGCCGGTCACGCTGCGCTCGGTATTTTCGGGGATCGCGTTCATCCGGCGCGAGCCGGCGATTCTCGGCGCGCTGTCGCTCGACCTGTTCGCGGTGCTGTTCGGCGGCGCGACCGCGCTGCTGCCGATCTACGCGCGCGACATCCTGCAGGTCGGCCCGTGGGGGCTCGGTGCGCTGCGTGCGGCGCCTGCCGTCGGCGCGCTCGCGGGCACGCTGTGGCTCACGCGGTTCCCGCTGAAGGGGCGGCCGGGCCGCGCGATGTTCGGCGGCGTGATTGCATTCGGCATCGCGACGATCGTGTTCGGGTTGTCGCGGCACTTCGCGCTGTCGCTCGTGGCGCTGGCCGCGCTCGGCGCGTCGGACGTCGTCAGCGTCGTCGTGCGGCTGTCGCTCGTGCAACTGCGCACGCCCGACGACATGCTCGGGCGCGTGAGCGCGGTCAATTCGCTATTCATCGGTACGTCGAACCAGCTCGGCGAATTCGAGTCGGGCGTGACGGCCGCATGGTGGGGCGCGCCCGCGGCGATCGTCGTGGGTGGCGCCGCGACGATTGGGGTCGCGCTCACGTGGATGCGGCTGTTTCCGCAGCTCACGAACATGAAGTCGCTCGAGCGCGACGCGTGACGTAGGGTGCGGGATGCGTCCTGCGTCACGCATACGGTCGCGTCGAAGCAATCAGAAGATCCGGTGACCAATCCACCATCCGCCGGCCGCAAACAACGCGGCTGCGGGCAGCGTCAGCACCCATGCCCACACGATGTTGCCGGCCACGCCCCAGCGCACGGCCGACAGCTTCTGCGTCGCCCCGACGCCGACGATCGCGCCGGTGATCGTGTGCGTGGTCGACACCGGAATGCCGAGGAACGACGCGAGGAACAGCGTCATCGCGCCACCGGTTTCCGCACAGAAACCGCCGACCGGCTTGAGCTTCGTGATCTTCTGGCCCATCGTGCGCACGATGCGCCAGCCGCCGAACAGCGTGCCGAGGCCCATCGACAGGTAGCACGCACCGATTACCCACGCCGGCGGCGCATCGGCGGTCGCCGACGCATAGCCCGACGCGATCAGCAGCATCCAGATGATGCCGATGGTCTTCTGCGCGTCGTTGCCGCCGTGGCCAAGGCTGTACAGCCCGGCCGACAGCAGTTGCAGCCGGCGGAAGCGCCGGTCGACCTTGCTGGGCGCGGTACGGAAATACAGCCACGACACGCCGAGCATGAACAGCGAGCCGAGGATGAAGCCGAGCAGCGGCGAGATGAAGATGAACGCGATGGTCTTCAGCAGCCCGTCGATGTTCAGCGAGCTCCAGCCCGACTTGGCGAGCGCCGCGCCGACGAGGCCGCCGATCAGCGCGTGCGACGAGCTCGACGGAATCCCGTAGTACCACGTGATCACGTTCCAGCCGATCGCACCGACCAGCGCGCCGAAGATGACGTAGTGGTCGACGATCTCGGGGTCGATCGTGCCTTTACCGACGGTCTGGGCGACTTTCAGGTGGAAGATGAAGTACGCGATCACGTTGAACGCGGCCGCGAACACGACGGCCTGCTGGGGCTTCAGCACCCCGGTCGACACGACGGTGGCGATCGAGTTCGCCGCGTCGTGAAAGCCGTTCATGAAGTCGAATACGAGCGCGACGAGCACGAGTGCCGCGACCATCCATAGGGCGAGTTGTATCGAATGCATCGTGGTCCGCTCAGGCGTTTTCCAGCACGATGCCTTCGACGATGTTCGCGACATCCTCGAATTTATCGGTGATCCGTTCGAGCAGGTCGTAGACGCCCTTCAGCTTGATGAGCGTCTTCACGTCGATGTCGTCGCGAAAGAGTTTCGAGATCGCCGATCGCAGCACGCGGTCGGCGCGGGTCTCGAGCGCGTCGATCTCTTCGCACGCCTTGAGGATCTGCGCCGACTCTTTCATGTCGGACAGCAGGTTGACCGCGATCTGCGTCTGCAGTGCAGACTGCACGACGATGTCCGCGAGTTCGCTGGCCTCCTCGGTGACCGACTTCAGGTCGTAGACCACGACGGTGGTCGCGACGTCCTCCATCAGGTCGAGGATGTCGTCCATCGTCGTGACGAGCTTGTGGATCTCGTCGCGATCGAGCGGTGTGATGAACGTCTTGTGCAGCAGGTCGATCGCATCGTGTGCGAGCTTGTCGCCGGTTCGTTCGGTGGTCTGGACGTTGGCCATGGCCAGCTCGGCATCGTCGAGATTGTCGAGAAGCATCTGAACCTCGCACGCGGCGAGGACGATGTGCTGCGCATGCGTGTCGAACAGGTCGAAGAAACGGTTTTCGACGGGGAGGAAGCGTCCAAGCATGGATTCTCCGGGGAAAAGGTGAGCGGGATGACGCGGGTCAGGCCGCGCACGGGCGGCATAGCGCGCGGTTACCGAACGCGACGTGCCGGCCTTCGGCGAGTGCGCGCAAGTCCAGCGGCCGCTGGTTGACGATCGTGCTGGCGTGCCCGGCCGACAGGTCCGGGTTGACGAAGTACATCAGCGACTTGCGCGGTGTGCGGGTGCGCGGGCGTTCGACGGCGTGCTGCATCGCCGGCACTTCGCCGTCGGTGAGCGCCTCGAGCAGTGAACCGGCCAGCACGATCATTTCGTCGGGCCGCGGCAGCGCGGAAAGCGGCGACGAGTCGGGGAGCAGGATCAGGCCGGGTGCGGTCGGCCGGATGAACGACAGCAGGTGGCCGTCTTCGTGCGGATCCTGCAGGTACGCGCGGTCGTGGCTGCCGTGATGCTGCTCGTACGCGCAGAACTGCAGGTAGGAGCTGTGCCGGACCGGCGGCTGCGGCGTACCGCCGAGGTTGTCGCACACCGCATCGAGCAGGTCCTGCGCGATCGTGTGGATGCAGGCTTCGTAGGCGGCCATCTCGCGGTAGAACGCGGATTTGGCCAGCGCAAAGCCGTGATGCGCGTCGCGCCGCGCAACCCAGTAGCAGAACCGGTCGCACAGATCGGGGCGCTCGGGCGTATGCGAGTATTCGAGCCCGAACGGCAGGAAGCCGTCGGTCTGGTCGGGAAACGAGAACGCGTGCTTTTGCTTGCGATTCAGCTGGTCATAGGCGGCCGCGAGGCGGTCGAAATGCATGAGCAGTGCGCACGGCATCTTGAAGTAGACGTAGCTGTCGCGGATCAGCCGGCTGGCATGGAGTTTTATACGGTTGTGCATGGTGTTCTCCCGGTACATCGGACATGGCGTGGCGCCGAACGCGGGCATTGCCGCGTGACAGGCGCATGAGAAGGCGGGCGTGGCGGCGCGACCCGGTCGGCGTCATCGCGGCGTGCGTGACGAAGCCGCTTTGGATCGACGTAAATGACCGGTGGGGTGGCGACGCGGGAGAGCGTCCTGGCGGCCGTCGTGTGCGAACCGGTGCGGCCGGTTCGGCTGAGCGGAGAGATCGAGTCGTTTCATGCGTGCTCCAGGCGCCGGACTGCACACGGCGGGAGCGTCATGACGTCAACGACGGACGAGCGCTTCCCGCCGCGCCGCGTCGGGCGCGATCGGCTGATAAGAGGCTGGGAGTCGAGGGTTCGCCGGCAGGGCGTGCGAACGCGTGCCGGCGCAGCTTAATCGGCTAGGGTCGTCGTCCATTTCGAACTCCTGTCTATTGGCGTAGCGCGTGCGTGAACCTGGGCCGTGCACGCGCGGGCATGCGGCCGGACACACGCACGCGACGCGGGTCACGTACGGATGCCGCTCGCGTGTCGAGCGGCGACTGAATTGTCGAGTACGGGAATTTCGGATCGACGGCAGGCCGATCCTGAAAGACGCCGCATCCTGCTATCCCGGGATGCGGCAGAAGACAAGGCTCTGCGAAGCTTCCTCAGGCGGCAGTCAGGTTGGTGCAGGACCAACTACAACTCGCATCGGTAGGCACAGAAGCCTCCATGAATGAAAACGAGTGCGATGGTAAGAGGGAACCGCGCGGCGCGTCAATCGAAAACTTCGCGTGGTTTTCGCGCGGGGTTCGCCTGCCCGTGGCGTCGGCGCGGGCGGGCAGCGTTGCCGATGCACCGGGCCGATTTCGGCATATCGGGCAAGGCCCGTCGGGCCGTGACGGCGGCGCGGTTTTCGTGCTTCGCGCCGGCGCCAGCGCCGGGCCTCACGCGGGTTCGACGATGACGGCCGTGCCGTAGCAAATCACTTCGGTCACACCCGAACCGATCTCGGTCGAGTCGTAGCGCATCGCGACGATCGCATTCGCGCCGAGCTTGCGCGCATCGGCGAGCATCTTGTCGAACGCATGCTCGCGCGCCTTCTCGCACAGCGACGTATAGAGCGTGATGTTGCCGCCGAAGATCGTCTGCAGCGACGCACCGAACGAGCCGACGATCGAGCGCGAGCGCACGATGATGCCTTGCGCGACGCCGAGCGAGCGGACGGTCGTGTAGCCGGGCAGGTCGAACGCGGTCGTCACGCGAGCGGGCGAAAGATCGTCGAGGGAGCGAGGGATATCGGTCATGACGGGACGTGGGTAGCGGAGTGGTCGAACGACGATTCTATCCGGACGCGGGCGCGAAGCCGGCGGCGAGACCTGAGCGATATCGCGACGTCGCCGGTTGTCCGATCAGGCGGCGGCATTCTTTAACAAATGTATCGGCGAATGCCGGCAGCGGCCATTGCAGCTGCGATGAGCATGCATCATTACCGGATCCTGGCCGCGCGGGTTCGAACGAAGTCGCCGGGAAGGAAGCGCGCACGCGCCACCTTCCCGGCCGCACGCCGTCAGGGCTTCACGGACGTCCCGCCGTCGCCACCGAGATCGACCGCGTAGGCCAGCGCCAGCTTGCCGAACTTCAGCGCATGATTCGCCTGGCGATCCGAATTCTCCAGCGTGTCGTTCACGGTATGGATATACGGGCTGTCGTTCTGGTCGGCCTCGAACGGGAACGACGCCGGATACCCTTGCGCATTCCACGACGCATGATCCGAGCATGCATACCCGCACTGCGACGTGCCGATCGCGAGTTCCGGCAGGTAGGTCTTCGCCAGGTTCGTCAGGTAGGTGTTCTGCGACGCGTTCGTGTAGTCGGTGATCAGGTAGATGTCCTTCGGATCGCCCTTGTAGTTCGTCATGTCGAGCTGCAGCACGCCGACCACATTCGCATTCTGCGCGCGGAACTGCTTCGCGATCGCTTTCGAGCCGAGCAGCCCGGCTTCCTCGGCTGCATACCCGACGAACTTGATCGTGCGCTTCGGCTTGTAGTGGTTCGCCAGCAGCACGCGCAGCGCTTCGGTGAGGCTGGCGATGCCCGATGCGTCGTCGTCCGCGCCGGGCGAGCGCGTGTTCTCCGTCGTGCGGCCGACCGTCGAATCGAGGTGGCCGCCCAGCACGACGGTGCCCGCGGCCGGATCGCTGCCGCGAATCGTCAGGATTACGGATTTCTGCGGAAAGCCGGTGTGCGCGAACTGCTCGACGGTGATGTCGGCGCGCGAGCCCGCCAGCTGCTTCCACTGCAGTGCGAGCCAGTCCGATGCGGCGACGCCGTGCGACGTCGTGTAGTAGCGGTTCGTGAAGCCGGACAGCGACGTAATCGTGCCGACGATGTTGCTGGCCTGCAGCTGCTGGAGCCACGTGCCGATCTGCGGCGCGTTCGATACCTTGTACACGACGGCGGCGGCCTGTTTCGCGAGCGTCGGCGGCAACGGCTGCAGTGCCTGGCGCGCGTCGTCGAACGAGTCGTGCACGACATAGCCGGGCCCGTGGCCGCGCGTATGGTGGACGGCATGGGCCAGCTCGCCGAGCCGTGAATCGTCGATTTCGACGACGTGAACGACTTCGCGGCGCGCGGCGCCGTCGGCCGTCTTGCCCGCGTCGACGGTCGTGCTGTACCGCGCGGTGGCGCCGGCGTCGATGCGTTGCAACTGGCGGAACGCCGCGTCGCCGAGTGTGATCCACACCGGCGTCGCATGCGCGGCGGCGGTCAGCAGCATGCCGCCCAGCGCGGCGCTCAGGCGGGTCAGTTTCAGAGTAGGCATGTTCGATCTCCTGAGGATGGCGATGTCGAGGAAGCGGGCGCGCCGCAGGTCGTGCGACACGCCCCCGCCTGCTGCGGAATTACGACTTCTTCGGTACGGTCACGCCGTACGTGCAACTCTGGTTGTACGCATTGCCGATCGCGGTGAGCTGCGCGCTGCTGTAGCCGAGCGCGGACGCTGCCGTCAGCACGGCCTGCGCGGCGGCCTTCTGGTTGGTCGAGCTGTTGGTCATCGACAACCCTTTCAGGAATGCCTTGTCCATCGCCTGCGCACCGATCGCATCGCGCGCGACGAGGTTGCACGACGCCCAGTACTGGCCGGCTGTATGGATCTCCGCGCCGCGTGCCTGCGCGTAGGTGCGCCCGACGTTCCAGTTGGTCACGCGGCCGCCCCAGAACTCGTTGTGGCCGTCCCAGTTGTAGACCCAGTGGTATTGCGCATCCGACGGGCTCCACTGGTTGAAGTCGCGGCTGTACGCGGCGGCGAGATAGTCGCCGGTGCCTTCCGACAGCCCTTCCTGTTGCGACAGGCCGCCGTTCGTCACCCAGTCGTGGATGCCGTGGCCGAGTTCGTGGATCACGACGTCCGCGTCCTCGGCATCGTCGACGCCGCCTTGCCCGAAGGTCAGCCGGCCGCTGCTCGACGAGTACGACGAGTTGTCGTCGCCCGATTCGCCGTGCGGGTCGTACTGCACGCCGCCGGTGTACTGGTACGGCAGCGCCTTGATGCCGAGCGTCTGGTTCACGTAACGCAGGAACGTGTCGATGTGGTAGTACGCGTTCACGGCCTCGAAGTACAGGTTGCCGCGCGTGAACTCGAACGCGGGCGTCGTCTGCACGGGGCACGCCTTGTCGAGCGGCGCGTCGAAATCGACGCATACCGCATACGGACCCGACAGCGAATAGCGCCCGCCCGACTGCGCGAGATCCTTCAGCGCGACGCGCACGCGTGCGGCGGTGAGCTGCGACGAATCGGCGTCGTTGTTGTCCTTGAATCCCGTGCTGCCGTAGCTGCTCTTGGTCGGCGACAGCGGGTCGGGCCGGAACACGAAGCCCGTGCCGTCGGTCGCGTAGAACGCCTTGTCCTCGGCGCGCAGCACGTCGCCGCTGCCCGAGTCGATCAGCAGCTCCCAGTCGCCTTTCGGGCCGTCGTTCGGGCGGCCGCGCACTTTCCACGCGGTATGCGTGCCGGCCTTGTCGACGAACGCCACGAGCTGCGCATCCAGGTTCGAGAAGCCGCTCACGCCGAGATACGCGCGGGCGCGGTCGAGCGCCTGCTGCTGGTCGACGGCCTGCGCCTTGCGCGACGTCGCGACCACGCCGTTGATCGTGTTGCTCGCGACGTACAGGATGCGGCCGTCCTTCGCGACCGTCACCGCGATGTCGCTGCCGTACACGGGCAAGCCGGCCGCCTGCTGCTGCAGGCGCACGACGGTGAAATCGGCGTCGGTGCGCTCCGACGTGACGACGAGGCTCGCGAGCGCGGTCGCGTCGAGCCCGAGTTGCGTGGCTTGCGACGCGACGAAGTCGCGCGCGGTGGCGGCGGGCGTCGTGGCGGTTTTCTTCGCGCGATATGCGGGGTTGTACAGCGTGACCGCGACGCCGTCCGCGCGGAACTGCCCGGCGGCCGTATCGGCCTTGGCGGCCGGCGGCGCGACGCCGCGCGTCAGGCTTTCGCGCAGGCTCGTTGCTTGCGGGTTCGACACTTTCGTATCGGCCGCGGTGCCGCCGACGATGCCGAAACCGAGCGCGAGACCCAGGGCGAGCGGCAGTGCTTTGCGTGATGTCTGCATACGTGATCCTCATCTCAACGGTGGGATACGCCCGCGCGTTCGTGGCGCGCAGGCACGACACGGCCCGCGCGCCGGCGCGATGGCGCCGGTGCGGCGAAGCGGTGTTGGGAGCGTCGACTGACTAAGGAACCCTAAATGTCAGGTCGAAAAGAAACAGGCAGGCGAAGCGGGGGAGAAGCGGGAGAAGAAGCGAACGGCAGGCAGGTGCGGCGACGGCGAAGCGAGCATCGTCATGTCATACCCCTCGGATCGGATCGATATCGGTGGCAGCCCGCGTGGCGCGTCGCACGTTGCGATGCGGCATGCATGTCGTTAGGCTGCCTATCTAACTTTTTTTGGTATGTTACAGAATATTTTCAACGACATTCCAATTTATTTTCGACGACCGCTTCGGTCCGTCGATCAATCGCCGGCATTGTTCAGCAAGCGGCGGGAATCGCTGCCCGAACGCGCAATTCCGCGCCGGATTGTGCGTGAAACCGGCGACGATCAGCGCGTCGCGCGCCGGTCGTTGCGCGGGCTCAGCCCGAATCGCGTGCGATACGTGCGCGAGAAATGCGACGGCGATTCGAACCCGCACGCGACGCAAACCGACGTGATGCTCATGTCCGTCTGCTGCAGCAGTTCACGTGCGCGATCGAGGCGCAGGTTCAGGTAGAAATGCGTCGGCGTGTCGTTCAGCGTCGCGCTGAACAGCCGTTCGAGCTGGCGCCGCGTGATCGACACCTCCTGCGCCAGCGCATCGGAGCCGAGCGGGTTTTCCATGTGCCGCTGCATCGTGCCGATCACCTGGATCAGCTTGCGGTTGTGCACGCCGTAGCGCGCGGCGATCTCGAGCCGCTGGCTGTCGGAGCGCTGCCGGATCCGGCTGACGACGAACTGCTCGGAGATCGCCGCCGCGAGATCGGCGCCGTGCCGCCGCCCGATCAGGTCGAGCATCATGTCGATCGACGCGGTGCCGCCCGCGCACGTGATGCGCCGGTCGTCGATCTCGAACAGCTCCTGCGTCGCGTTCAGCCCGGGGTAGCGTTCGCGGAACGCGGCCAGTGCTTCCCAGTGCAACGTGAGCGGCTGCGACGCGTCGAACAGCCCGGCTTCCGCGAGCACGAAACTGCCCGTGTCGATGCCGCCGAGCGTTGCACCATGACGGTGCTGGCGGCGCAGCCAGTCGCCGATCGCGCGGGTGTAGCACACGAGCGGATCGAAACCCGCGACGACGAACACCGTCTCGACCTTGTCGACCTCCGCGCACGCGGCCTCGGCGGCGACCGGAATGCCGTTGCTCGCGGCGACGGGCGCGCCGTCGGCGCTGATCACGTGCCAGCGATAGAGCTCGGTACGAAAGCGGTTCGCGACGCGCAGCGGCTCGACCGCGGACATGAAGCCGAGTGCGGAGAAGCCGGGCAGCAGCAGGAAATGGAAATCCTCGGGCATCGGGGCAGGAGATGGAATCCGGTGGTCGTCGCGCGTCGTGCGGGGCGGCGAGCGGCCGGTTCGCGCACGCCGAACGGTCAGCGGGAGATTATCGCGGGTTTTGCGCGGGCTCAGCGCGTTTTTGCGTCGCGCACGGCCCGGCGCGCGGTGGTCGACCAGTACACGGAAAGCAAGTCAGTGATGGTGAACTACGCGTGAGCGCCGCGGCGTGCGCGAGACGTCCTCACGCCCGAACCAGCACCACCCCGAGAATGAGACACGCCGCGCCGGCCAGGCGGATCGGGCTGGCCGCGTGCGGCTGGATGCCGAGCACGCCGAAGTGGTCGAACACGAGCGCGCCGGTCATCTGCCCGACGACGATCAGCGCGAGCGTCGTCGCGGCGCCCAGTCGCGGCACCATCAGGATCGCGATACCGACGAACACCGCGCCGAAGAACCCGCCGGTCCAGCTGAACCACGACGCGGCGCCGGTGAGGGGGCCGGTGCCGCTTAAGCGCGGATGCGGGGTCAGCAGCGCGACCGCGAGCATCGCGGCCAGCCCGACGAGGTAGCTGACCGAACCGGCCCACCACGGCGAGCCGAGCTGCGCACGGAGATTGGCGTTGAGCACCTGTTGCAACGCCACGCTGACGCCGGCGGCGACGACCAGCAGATAAGACAGGAGAGTAGTCACGACGAGGCAGGCTCCGGCGAAGTGGCCGTGACGGCGGCTCCGGCACGGCAGGCTTCCATTCTGGAAAGCGCGGCGGTATAACGCAAATATCAAATCGAGCGCTTATCCATCTCGTTTCGGCATGCCATCCCTGAGGCAAATCCAGTATTTCCTGACCGTGGCCGATCTCGGCGGCTTCACCCCGGCCGCGAGCGCGCTCCACGTCGCGCAGTCGGCGCTCAGCCGGCAGATCGGTCAACTGGAAGACGAGCTGGGGTTTCCGCTGTTCGACCGGGAGCCACGCGGTGTGCGGCTCACGCCGGCCGGCGCGCGCTATCGCGAACGTGTGGCGTCGATTCCGGCGACCCTG
Source organism: Burkholderia sp. HI4860 (assembly GCF_002223045.2). Taxonomy (NCBI): domain Bacteria; kingdom Pseudomonadati; phylum Pseudomonadota; class Betaproteobacteria; order Burkholderiales; family Burkholderiaceae; genus Burkholderia; species Burkholderia sp. HI4860. The sequence goes on from NZ_NKFO02000001.1 coordinate 1,575,922, forward strand.
ACCGCCGCAGCCGACGAGGGCGTGCAGTTGTCGCGCGGCGAAGCGGGCGTCTTGCGGCTCCTGCATTCGAGCACGGTTCCCGTCGGCAGCCTGATGCCGGTGCTCGAGCGCTTCATGCGCGCGTGTCCGGGCGCGCGGATCGATCTCGACGGCGCGTCGTCCGAGGATCAGGTGCTGGAGATCGCGAACGGCAACGCCGATATCGGGATCGTCCGTTTGCCGGTGCTGCGCCGCGATCCGCGCGTGCGCTTCGTCGAACTCGCGGCCGAGCGCTTGTGCGTGGCGGTGCCGGCCGGTCATCCGCTGGCGGGCCGCAAGCGCATGGCGATCGCGCGGCTGCGGCACGAGCCGTTCGTATCGGCCGTGTATCGGGAGCGGGGCGGGCTCGCGCGCGTCGTGATCGATCTGTGCCTGAAGCGCGGATTCGTGCCGGCGACCGCCCGGATCGTGTCGCCGAAGACGTCGATGCTGAATCTCGTCGCGGCCGGGCAGGGCGTGGCGATCGTGCCGGAACGGATGGCGAGTCTCGGGATCGACGGGGTCGTCTTCGTGCCGATTTCCGATGAAGACGCCCAGTCGGTGTGCGCGCTGGTGTTGCCGGTCGAGCCGACGGTGCTGGCGGACACGTTCGTGCGGGTGATCGGCGAATAAAAAAACGCCAACCCGTTCATACCGGGTTGGCGTTTCGCGTGGCGATGACCGGTATCAGAACTGGTTCATCGTGTTGTCCTTGCCGGCTGCCTTCAGCGCTGCTTCGCCGCTGAAGTATTCCTTGTGATCGTCACCGATGTCCGAGCCGGACATGTTCTGGTGCTTCACGCAGGCGATACCCTGGCGGATCTCCTTACGCTGCACGCCGGCCACGTAGCCCAGCATGCCCTGGTCGCCGAAGTATTCCTTGGCCAGGTTGTCGGTCGACAGCGCGGCGGTGTGGTACGTCGGCAGCGTGATCAGGTGATGGAAGATGCCGGCTTCACGCGATGCGTCGGCCTGGAACGTACGGATCTTCTCGTCGGCCAGCTTGGCCAGTTCCGTGTCGTCGTATTCCACGCTCATCAGCTGCGCACGATCGTAGGCCGACACGTCCTTGCCCTCGGCCTTCAGCGCGTCGTATGCCTGCTGACGGAAGTTCAGCGTCCAGTTGAACGACGGGCTGTTGTTGTACACCAGCTTCGCGTTCGGGATGACCTTGCGGATCTCGCTGACCATGCCGCCGATCTGCGCGATATGCGGTTTTTCGGTTTCGATCCACAGCAGGTCGGCGCCGTTTTGCAGCGACGTGATGCAGTCGAGCACGCAGCGCGCTTCGCCCGTGCCGGCGCGAAACTGGAACAGGTTGCTCGGCAGGCGCTTCGGACGCAGCAGCTTGCCGTCGCGCTTGATGACCACGTCACCGTTGCCCAGCTGGTCGGCCGACAGTTCTTCGCAGTCGAGGAAAGAGTTGTACTGGTCGCCCAGGTCGCCCGGCGTGTTGGTCACGGCGATCTGCTTGGTCAGGCCGGCGCCCAGCGAGTCGGTACGGGCGACGATGATGCCGTCGTCCACGCCCAGTTCAAGGAACGCGTAGCGGATCGCGCGGATCTTCGCGAGGAAGTCCTCGTGCGGCACCGTGACCTTGCCGTCCTGGTGGCCGCACTGCTTCTCGTCGGACACCTGGTTTTCGATCTGGATGCAGCATGCGCCTGCTTCGATGAACTGCTTGGCCAGCAGGTACGTGGCTTCCGCGTTGCCGAAACCGGCGTCGATGTCGGCGATGATCGGCACCACGTGCGTGACGTGGTTGTCGATCTTCTCCTGGATCGCGGCCTTCGCGGTGGCGTCCTTGGCGGCGTCGAGTTCGCGGAACAGGCCGCCGAGCTCACGGGCGTCGGCCTGGCGCAGGAACGTGTACAGCTCGCGGATCAGCGCGCTGACCGAGGTCTTTTCGTGCATCGACTGGTCCGGCAGCGGGCCGAACTCGGAGCGCAGCGCGGCGACCATCCAGCCGGACAGGTACAGGTAGCGGCGCTCGGTGCTGTTGAAGTGCTTCTTGATGGAGATCATCTTCTGCTGGCCGATGAAGCCGTGCCAGCAACCCAGCGACTGCGTGTACTTGGACGGGTCGGCGTCGTAGGCGGCCATGTCGGCGCGCATGATCTTCGCGGTGTACTTGGCGATGTCCAGGCCCGTCTTGAACTTGTTCTGGGCACGCATGCGGGCGGCGTACTCGGGGCTGATCGCATTCCACGCGCTGCCGTGGTTTTCCTTCAAACCGGCAACTGCCTTGATGTCGTCTTGATACTGGGCCATGTCAATCTCCTGGGAGCAAAGCGCGTTTGAGTAACGGGTTGAGCGTGCCCGCTACGTCTGTCGAAGCGGACTGCATGGGATAAATAGTAACGCCGCCCATTGCGCATTTGGCGATGTCTTATATAAGACATAAGACATTATTTTCTGTTGATTTTCAATGGGTTACGTTTCAGTTTTTGCAATGCAAAACAAGTTTTCAAGCGACGAAAAGGCGTCGGCGCGGGAAATTGGCGGGGATTCCGCAATACGAAACGCTCTTTCGGCTGCTGGAGGCCGGGCCAGCTTCACACGCGCCCGTGACACCCGTTCGTCGGGGCGGCGCGAGCGGCGCTGAACCGACGCCGCCTCGGCATGCCGTTTCGTCCGGGCCGGAATCGAAAGCATCGCGCCGCATGCGGACAAGCCGAATCCGTCGGGAATACGCGTAGAAACCCCGCCCACCAAGCCTCTCACGAAACCTAGTGGTTTCCACTCATAGTCGCAAATAGTCAAGAACAGGTCGCCGCCGGTCTTCTCGCGGCCAATATGGCTCGTTACTTTTACTCCCACGATGCAGGCCGGGCACACCCCGCGCACCGGCTGCCGCGAGTCAAACCGGGAGGTAACGAACCATGAAGTCGACGAAGATCGCCGCGCTTGTCGCGGCCGTGCTGGCGACCGGCGCGTTCACGCACGCGGCGCAGGCCGAAACGGATGCCGCGACGTGCCGCACCGTGCGTTTCGCGGATATCGGCTGGACCGACATCACGTCGACCACGGCGCTCGCGTCGACCGTGTTCGAGGCGCTCGGCTACAAGCCGACCACGACGATCGCGTCGGTGCCGATCTCGTTCGCCGGCCTGAAGAGCAAGCAGCTCGACATATCGCTCGGCTACTGGTGGCCCGTGCAGCAGAAGCAGCTCCAGCCGTTCCTCGACAGCAAGTCGATCAACGTCGTCGAGCCGCCGAACCTGTCGGGTGCGAAGGCGACGCTCGCGGTGCCGAGCTACGAGTACCAGGCCGGCCTGAAGACCTTCGAGGACATCGCGAAGCACCGCGCGGAACTCGACGGCAAGATCTACGGGATCGAGCCGGGCAGCAGCGCGAACGCGACGATCCAGAAGATGATCGACACGAACCAGTACGGGCTCGGCGGCTTCAAGCTCGTCGAATCGAGCGAGGCCGGGATGCTGGTGACGGTCGAGCGCGCGATCCGCGAGAAGAAGTGGGTCGTGTTCCTCGGCTGGGAGCCGCATCCGATGAACATCCAGATCAGCATGAACTACCTGTCCGGCGGCGATGCGTCGTTCGGGCCGAACTACGGCGAAGCGCGCGTGTACACGCTCACCGCGCCCGACTTCATTTCACGCTGCCCGAACGCCGGCAAGCTCGTCACGAACCTGCGCTTCTCGACGCAGCTCGAGAACCAGCTGATGCAGTCGGTGATGAACAAGACGAAGCCGGCCGATGCCGCGAAGGCGTACCTGAAGAAGAACCCGCAGGTGCTCGATCCGTGGCTCGCGGGCGTCAAGACGTTCGACGGCAAGGATGGCCTGCCGGCCGTGAAGGCGTATCTCGGCCTGTGACGGATGGCCCGCGCGCCGCACGCGGCGCGCGCTGACGAATCATTCGCATTGCGACACAACCGATTCAAGCGAGGCAACCAGCATGAACCACGAAGTCATCATCACCTGCGCCGTCACCGGCGCGGGCGATACGGTCGGCAAGCATCCGGCGATTCCGGTCACGCCGAAGGAGATCGCGGCCGCCGCGATCGAGGCCGCGAAGGCCGGCGCGACGGTGGCGCACTGCCACGTGCGCGATCCGCAGACGGGGCGCGGCAGCCGCGACCCGAACCTGTACCGCGAAGTGGTCGACCGCATCCGCTCGGCCGACGTCGACGTGATCATCAACCTGACCGCCGGCATGGGCGGCGATCTCGAGATCGGCCCGGGCGAGGACCCGATGCGTTTCGGCAAGGGCACCGACCTGGTCGGCGGTCTCACGCGGCTCGCGCACGTCGAGGACTTGTTGCCCGAAATCTGCACGCTCGACTGCGGCACGCTGAATTTCGGTGATGGCGACTACATCTATGTGTCGACGCCCGCGCAGCTGCGCGCCGGCGCGAAGCGCATCCAGGAACTCGGCGTGAAGCCGGAACTGGAAATTTTCGACACGGGCCATCTGTGGTTCGCGAAGCAGTTGCTGAAGGAAGGGCTGCTCGACGATCCGCCGCTGTTCCAGCTGTGCCTCGGCATTCCGTGGGGCGCGCCGGCCGACACGGGCACGATGAAGGCGATGGTCGACAACCTGCCGCCGGGCGCGCACTGGGCCGGCTTCGGGATCGGCCGCATGCAGATGCCGATGGTCGCGCAGGCGATGCTGCTCGGCGGCCACGTGCGGGTCGGCCTCGAAGACAACATCTGGCTCGATCGCGGCGTGCATGCGACCAACGGCACGCTCGTCGAGCGCGCGAGAGAGATCATCGAACGGCTCGGTGCCCGCGTGCTGACGCCGGCCGAAGGCCGCCGCAAGCTCGGCCTGCCCGCGCGCGGCGAGCGTCCGCTCGAACGCCGTGCGATCGCCGAGTTCGCGTGAGCTTTTGCCAGACTGATTGACATGACGCGGCGGCGTGCACAGGTGCGGCCGCCCACCGATTTCCCCTGATTTGAAGGATGCGTTGACATGGCTGTGAAGACCGACATCAAGACGTTCGCCGCCATCGGCACCGGCGTGATCGGCAGCGGATGGATTTCCCGCGCGCTCGCGCACGGTCTCGACGTGGTCGTATGGGACCCGGCGCCGGGCGCGGAGGAGCGGCTGCGCGCGAACGTCGCGAATGCGTGGCCCGCGCTCGAACGCGTCGGCCTTGCGCCGGGCGCCGACCCTGCGCGGCTGCGTTTCGCCTCGACGATCGAGGCCTGCGTCGCCGACGCGGATTTCATCCAGGAAAGCGCGCCCGAGCGCGAGGCGCTGAAGCTCGAACTGCACGAGCAGATCAGCCGTGCGGCGAAACCCGACGCGATCATCGCGTCGTCGACGTCGGGGCTGCTGCCGACGGATTTCTACGCGCGGGCGACGCGTCCGGAGCGCTGCGTGGTCGGCCATCCGTTCAACCCCGTCTACCTGCTGCCGCTCGTCGAGGTGCTCGGCGGCGCGCGTACGTCGCCGGAAGCGGTCGAAGGCGCGATGGAGGTCTATCGCAAGCTCGGCATGCGGCCGCTGCACGTGCGCAAGGAAGTGCCGGGCTTCATCGCCGACCGCCTGCTCGAAGCGTTGTGGCGCGAGGCGCTGCACCTCGTCAACGAAGGCGTCGCGACGACCGGCGAGATCGACGACGCGATCCGCTTCGGCGCGGGCATCCGCTGGTCGTTCATGGGCACGTTCCTGACCTATACGCTCGCGGGCGGCGATGCGGGCATGCGACACTTCATGCAGCAGTTCGGCCCCGCGCTCGAATTGCCGTGGACGAAGCTGGTCGCGCCCACGCTGACCGACGCGCTGATCGACAGCGTCGTCGAAGGCACGACCGAACAGCAGGGCACGCGCAGCATCAAGGAGCTCGAACGCTATCGCGACGAGTGCATCACCGAGGTGCTGAAGTCGATCGCCGCGGTGAAGGCGCGGCACGGGATGCGATTCGAAGACTGAGGACGACAGACGATGACCGGCGATACCCCGCTGACGATTTACCGCGACGTGGTGCGGCCCGAATGGGTCGACTACAACGGCCACCTGCGCGATGCGTTCTACCTGCTGATCTTCAGCTTCGCGACCGATGCGCTGCTGGATCGCATCGGCCTCGATGACGCCGCGCGTCGCGAGCGGGGGCGCTCGGTCTACACGCTCGAAGCACATGTGAACTACCTGCACGAGATCAAGGAGGGCACGCCGGTGCGCGTCGACGCGCGCGTGCTCGCGCACGACGCGAAGCGGCTGCATCTGTATCTCGAACTGTTCGCCGACGGGCACGACGATGCGGTATCGGCGAGCGAGCAGATGCTGCTGCACGTCGATACGCGCGACGGCGCGAAATCGGCGCCGTTCGACGACGACGTGGCTGCACGCGTGGCCGAGCTGCATGCGTTGCAGCGCGATTGCGCGGCGCCCGCGTATGCGGGCCGCGTGATCGGGCTGCCGCCGCGCCGATAGCCTGCGCGCACCTTCGACCTCGGAGCGCAGACGATGCTCGAACCGGAAATCGCGACGTTCGTTGCCGCCGTCGACGCGTGGTATCCGGCCGACGCGGCGGCGCGCTCGCCCGCCGAACAGCGCCGCCTGTACGACCGCTTCGCGGCCGAATGGACGCCGGCCGCGCTGCCGGCCGGCATCGTGCAGCAGGACGCCGTCTGGCATGCCGCCGACGGCCGTGCGATCGCGCTGCGGCGTTACACGTCCTCGCACCGCGCGCCACGCGGCACGGTGCTGTTCTTTCATGGCGGCGGTTTCGTCGTCGGCTCGCTCGACAGTCATGCGCTGATCACCGCGCAACTGGCCGCCGATACGGGGCTCGACGTGATCGCGGTCGACTATCGGCTCGCGCCCGAGCATCGCGCGCCGGCCGCGCTCGAAGATTGCCTGGCGGTCACGCGTGCCGCGCGCGATGCGCGCTGGCCGTTCGGGCCGTGCATGCATCCGCTGACGCTCGCGGGCGACAGCGCGGGCGGCATGCTCGCGGCGGCGGTGGCCACCGCGCTGCGCGATGCGGGCGAAGGCGGTGTCGACGGCATCGCGCTCGTCTATCCGATGCTCGGGTTCGAACCGCAATCGCCCGCGCGCGAAACGGAAGCGCATGCGCCGATGCTGACGCTCGACGACGTCCATCGCTATCGCGCGCTGTACTGGGAAGGCGGCTTGCTCGATGCGCTGGGAGACGGCGACCCGCTGCTGCGCGCGTCGGTACCGCTCGCAGCGGCGCGTTTCGACGGCCTGCCGCCCGTGCTCGCGATCGGCGCGGAACACGATCCGCTGCGCGACGACGCGCGTGTGTACGTCGAACGGATTCGCGCGGCCGGCGGGGCCGCGCACTACTGGATGGGAGAAGGGCTGGTGCACGGCTGCTGGCGCGCGCTCGGAACGAGCCCGCAGGCGGCGCGGCTGCACCGGACGGTCGGCGGGTTTCTGCTCGCACCACACGCGTAGCGGGCGTTTCCGGGAGGCAACGATGCAGGCAGCGCAACACCGTATCGAGGACTGGCGGACGTTTTCGGCCGACGTGGCCATTGCGGCGGCGACGATTGGCGACGGCGCGGTGGACGTCGAATGGAGCGACACGCGACGATCGCCGTTTCATTTCGACTGGCTGCGCGACAACTGCGCGTGTTCCGCATGCGTGCATGCCGTCACGCGTGAACAGGTGTTCGAGATCGCCGATGCGCGCGAGGATCTCTCCGCGCTCACGGTGCACGTCGAAACCGACGGCGCGCTGCATGTCGAGTGGAACGACGGACACCGCAGCGCGTGGTCGCCGGGCTGGTTGCGTGCGCATGCATACGACGACGCGTCGCGCGCGGAGCGGCTGGCCGCGCACGGGCGGCACGTGTGGGCCGGTGACGACGCGACGGCCATCGGCGTGTTCGCGTGGCGCGACGTGATGGAGGACGACCGCGCATTGCTCGCGTGGCTCGCCGCGTTGCAACGCACGGGGCTGACGCTCGTCGAAGGCGTGCCGGCCGAGCGCGGCCGTGTCGACGAGATCGCGCGCCGCATCGGCCTGATCCGCGAAAGCAATTTCGGCGTGCTGTTCGACGTCGAATCGAAGCCGCGCCCGGACAGCAATGCGTATACGTCGCTGAACCTGCCGCCGCACACCGACTTGCCGACCCGCGAGCTGCAGCCGGGCGTGCAGTTCCTGCATTGCCTCGCGAACGACGCGACCGGCGGCGACAGCGTGTTCCTCGACGGCTTCGCGCTGGCCGATGCGCTGCGGCGCGAGCATCCGGCCGATTTCGAACAGCTCGCGGTGACGCCGTTCGAGTTCTGGAACAAGAGCGCGAACAGCGACTACCGCTGCTCGGCGCCGGTGATCGGGCTCGACGCGCGCGGCAACGTCACCGAGGTGCGTGTCGCGAACTTCCTGCGCGGGCCGCTCGATGCGCCGGCCGGCTCGGTCGCGGCCGTCTATCGCGCGTACCGGCGGTTCCTCGCGCTGGCGCGCGAGCCGCGCTTTCGCGTGCAGCGCCGGCTGCGGGCCGGCGACATGTGGGCGTTCGACAACCGCCGCGTGCTGCATGCGCGCACCGAGTTCGATCCGTCGACCGGACGCCGGCACCTGCAGGGCTGTTACGTCGATCGAGACGAGTTGCTGTCGCGGTGGCGGGTGTTGTCGCGATCGGTGCCGGCTGCGACCGCGTCGCGCTGACGGGCGCGCGGTTTCGTCCTGCTCGTACGCATCCCTCGAAAATGAAAAAATACCCGGACGCCAGGCGCCCGGGCGAAGCCACCCGTTGCGGGGCGGCGGAGGTATGCGTTTCATAAAAACGGACGAGCCCCGCAAGGGGGCTCGTCCGGATATTTCTTCATCGCGCGACGCGCGGCGCCCGCCGAGGGCGCATCGACTTACTGGCCGAAGAAGATCGAGTCGCGAGCGTTCGACGATGCGGCCGGGGCGCCCGAGTGGACGGCCGGAGCCGGTTGTGCGCCGTAGCCGCTGGTGTCGGCACCATGAACACGCGCTTCGGCGCTCTGGATGTCGTTCGGGTAGTACGGGCTTGCCACGCCCGGCTTGTAGCCGGCTTGTTCGAGCTGGACCAGTTCGTTGCGCACTTGCGCGCGGGTCACGGTGCTTTGAGCGAATGCGCCAAACGAAGCGGACAGGGCGGCAGCGGCAACGACTGCGGAAACGAGCGATTTCATGATGACCTCCGGTGTTTTATTGAGTTCGCTCTCGACACCATGTCTTAAGCGATTGATCAAATCTTAGTCATCGGAGGGTTGAGGGTAAACGCTGATTTTGACGATAAATTGTTTCCTGGGTGGTAACAGTGGCGAGTCGAATCAGGCTTTCAACCGGCTTTCTTTTCGGTCGGTGCAACAAGTCTGGCGAATATTGCGGAGGGCGAAGCGCGGTTCAGCGCACCTCGGCCGCCGTGTCGAACGACCGGCCCGGCGAGCGTCCGGCCGGTGCGCCCGAACTGAGGAACCGCACGCCCGTCGCGGCTTCCGAGGCCTCCCACAGCAGTGCAGCGGAAGCCACGTCACGCGCCGCGCGTGGCACGCTCGCGGGTGCCGGCAGCCCGCGCGACTCGAACCAGCCGGACGGCCCGATGTAAGCGCCGCCGGCGAGATCGGGCGAGGTTGCCGCATGAATCGCGGGTAGTGCGCCCTGGTCGGCCGGCTGCGCGAGATAACGGTTCGCGGTGCGCATCAGTGCGGCACGGGCGGGCGAGCGGTCCATCGCCGGGCCCGCGAGCTGCAGGTTGGTCGCCGCGTAGCCCGGGTGCGCGGCCACGCTGATCCCGGCGAACGCCGCGCGCTCGAAACGGCGCTGCAGCTCGATCGCGAACACGAGATTTGCGAGCTTGCTGTCGCAATAGGCGAGATAACGGTTGTAGCGGTGTTCGGCGCGCAGGTCGTCGACGCGGATCCGGCCGCCGCGGTTCAAGCCGCTCGACATCGTCACGACCCGCGCCCGGCGCGCGGCGCGCAGCGCGGGCAGCAGATGGCCGGTGAGCGCGAAATGGCCGAGGTGGTTGGTGCCGAACTGCATCTCGAAGCCGTCGCGCGTATGGCGCAGCGGCAGGAACATCACGCCGGCGTTGTTGCAGAGGATGTCGACGCGCCCATGGCGGTCGGGCACATCGGCTGCGAAGCGCGCGATCGACGCGAGATCGGCGAGGTCGACCGCGTCGACTTCGACGCGGGCATCGGGATGGAGCCGGCGGATCGCATCGGCCGCCTGTGCGGCGCGGGCCGCGTCGCGGCAGCCCATCACGACCGTCGCGCCTTTCGCGGCCAGCGTTTCCGCCAGCTGCCAGCCGAGCCCGCTGTTGGCGCCGGTCACGACCGCGACCTTGCCGCCTTGCGCCGGGACGTGGCGCGCGCTCCATGCATGCATGTCTGCCTCCCTCGGCGCGGCCGGGCGGCCGCGGCACGTAATCATTACATTGAGTGGTGTAACGATAGTGCGCGCGGGCGTGGCAGACAAGCGGGGGAACTAGACCGGCGCTTCTAGGGCCGGCGCAGCGGATGGCGCCGCGTGCGGTGACGCACGGCCGGCGGGATTTACCTGCCGCCGGCCAGCGCGAGCACTTCGGCGGCGGAGATCATCGCGGCCGCGTTCGCGGGCGCCGGGCGTTCGGCCGGGCGGAAGACTTCGTCGCCGCGGTGGATCACCTGGCGCGACAGCGCGCAGGTGCCGGTGCGTTGCGCGAAGCGGCGGCGCCAGCGCTGTTCACCGTAGTGACAGCGGCCGGGCTCGACCCAGCGGACGACGAGCAGCGTATCGGAACGTTCGAGGATTTCGACGTGAACGTCGGCGGGATCGAGCGCAGGCAGGGATTTGGAGGCCTTCATTTGCCGTTTCCTAAAGCTCGTGCGGTTCGGTCATGGCAGTGGATGTCACTACCCGATGGCGAATCCGTAGCGGTTTCCATGAGTGGTGCGCTAAATGTAAGCGTCTGTGACCGGAAAAAACATCCTGTCTGGCTCAAATTACCTTTTGCCGATTTAGAAACAATCCAGGCTTATTTTCTTGGAAACCACAGACAAAAACGCCCCGGACACGAAGCCCGGGGCGGAAAATCGGCCTGCGCGCCGTGTCTGCTCGCCCAGTCACGGAGCCCATCGCCGGGGGACGGAGGTGCCCGCAGGGATCGAACGCGGGCGGGGTGGCGATGGACCGGAAGCGCAGTCCGGTACGTCATGATGGCGCGCGCATCCCGTTGAGACCCTGACGTGAACATGACTTTTTCGTCAGTTTGGCCGGATGTTGGGCTGGGCGCGCGCGAAAAAACCCACTGGAAGGCCAGCCGGTATTGGGTTTGTCCGAATTCCGGGCGCGTGCTCCCGGGCGCCGTCGAACGTCGAATTCCTGCTCGAACGCCCGATTTCCCCACCCGGGTAAATACTGAATCCCGATTCCGTGACAAACGCCGGATCACTTCCTATGATTGGTTGGACCTTTAGTCCTTTGTGCCAATCGGCCGACGGGTGGCCGCTTTTTCGGGAGTGTCGCTCATGAGATTGCAGGGCAAACGCGCGCTGGTGACGGCGGCCGGGCAGGGCATCGGCCGCGCGACCGCGCTGCGGTTCGCGAGCGAGGGCGCCGACGTGCTGGCGACCGACATCAACGAAGCCGCGCTCGTGCGGCTCGAGGCCGACGCCGAGCGCGCGGGCGGCCGGCTGGCCACGCGTCGGCTCGACGTGACCGATGCGCGGGACGTCGCGGCGCTCGCCGCGAGCGAACGCGCATTCGACGTGCTGTTCAACTGCGCGGGCTACGTGCACCACGGCTCGATCCTCGACTGCGACGACGAAGCATGGGCGTTCTCGCTGAACCTGAACGTCACGTCGATGTACCGGCTGATCCGCGCGCTGCTGCCCGCGATGCTCGACGCCGGCGGCGCGTCGATCATCAACATGGCGTCGGCCGCGTCGAGCGTGAAGGGCGTGCCCAACCGCTTCGTCTACGGCACGACCAAGGCGGCCGTGATCGGCCTGACCAAGGCGGTGGCCGCCGATTTCGTCGAGCGGGGCATCCGCTGCAACGCCATTTGCCCGGGCACGATCGAATCGCCGTCGCTGGCGCAGCGGATCGCGGACCAGGCGCGCACGCGCCACGTGTCGACCGACGAGGTGCGCCAGGCGTTCGTCGCGCGCCAGCCGATCGGCCGCATCGGCCGCGCGGAGGAAGTGGCCGCGCTCGCGCTGTACCTCGCGTCCGACGAAGCGTCGTTCACGACCGGCGCGATCCACCTGATCGACGGCGGCTGGTCGAACTGACCGCGCCCTCCCATTCACTTTCCGTATCGGCTCAACACGACATGAAACTGCTGAGATTTGGCGACAAACACCATGAAAAGCCGGGCCTGCTCGATGCGCAGGGCCACATTCGCGACCTGTCCGGCGTGATCGACGACATCGCCGGCGACGCGCTGTCACCCGCGTCGCTCGCGCGGCTGCGCGACATTCCGCCGTCGTCGCTGCCGCTCGTCGAAGGCACGCCGCGGCTCGGCGCGTGCGTGGGCCGCGTCGGCAAGTTCATCTGCATCGGGCTCAACTATTCCGACCACGCGGCCGAATCGGGGATGGAGGTGCCGAAGGAGCCCGTCGTGTTCGGCAAGTGGACGAGCGCGATCTCCGGCCCGAACGACGACGTCGAGATTCCGCGCGGCTCGGAGAAAACCGACTGGGAAGTCGAGCTCGGCGTGGTGATCGGCCAGGGCGGCCGCTACATCGCGGAAGCCGACGCGCTGTCGCACGTCGCAGGCTACTGCGTCGTGAACGACGTGTCGGAGCGCGAATTCCAGCTCGAACGCGGCGGCACCTGGGACAAGGGCAAGGGCAACGACACGTTCGGGCCGCTCGGGCCGTGGCTCGTGACGGCCGACGAAGTGCCCGATCCGCACGCGCTGCGGCTGTGGCTCGACGTCGACGGCCATCGCTACCAGAACGGCACGACCGCGACGATGGTGTTCCGCGTGCCGCACCTGATCAGCTACCTGAGCCGCTTCATGAGCCTGCAGCCGGGCGACGTGATCTCGACCGGCACGCCCCCGGGCGTCGGCCTCGGGCAGAAGCCGCCCGTCTATCTGCGCGCCGGACAGGTGATCACGCTCGGCATCGACGGGCTCGGCGAGCAACGCCAGCGCACCGTGCAGGCCTGATTTCCTTTAACGGACGGTTCGTCATGCCTATCATTCGATCGATGCGCGTCCTCGACGTGCGCTTCCCGACCTCGCGCCAGCTCGACGGCTCCGATGCGATGAACCCGAACCCCGATTATTCGGCGGCCTACGTCGTGCTCGAAACCGACCATGACGGGCTCGAAGGTCACGGGCTCACGTTCACCATTGGGCGCGGCAACGAGATCTGCTGCGCGGCGATCGACGCGATGCGCCACCTCGTCGTCGGCCTCGACCTCGACTGGATCCGCGAGGACATGGGCCGCTTCTGGCGGCACGTGACGTCGGACAGCCAGCTGCGCTGGATCGGCCCCGACAAGGGCGCGATCCACCTGGCGACGGGCGCGGTCGTCAACGCGGTGTGGGATCTGTGGGCGAAAGCCGAACGCAAGCCGCTGTGGCGGCTCGTGGCCGACATGCGCCCCGAGGAGCTGGTGCGCGCGATCGACTTCCGCTACCTGACCGACTGCCTGACGCCGGACGAAGCGCTCGACCTGCTGCGCCGGCAGGCGCCGGGCAAGGCCGACCGGATCGCGCTGCTCGAGCGCGACGGCTACCCGTGCTACACGACGTCGGCCGGTTGGCTCGGCTACAGCGACGACAAGCTGCGGCGGCTGTGCCGCGAAGCCGTCGACGCCGGGTTCGAGTACGTGAAGCTGAAGGTCGGCGCGAACCTGGAGGACGACATCCGCCGCGTGACGATCGCGCGCGAGGTGATCGGCCCGGACCGCAAGCTGATGATCGACGCGAACCAGGTGTGGGAAGTGGACGAGGCGATCGACTGGGTGCGCGAGCTGGCGTTCGCGCGGCCGTGGTTCATCGAGGAGCCGACCAGCCCCGACGACGTCGAAGGGCATCGCAAGATCCGCGAGGCGATCGCGCCCGCGCAGGTCGCGACCGGCGAGATGTGCCAGAACCGCGTGCTGTTCAAGCAGTTCATCGCGCGCGGCGCGATCGACGTCGTGCAGATCGACGCGTGCCGGCTCGGCGGCGTGAACGAGATTCTCGCGGTGATGCTGATGGCCGCGAAGTACGGGCTGCCCGTGTGCCCGCATGCGGGCGGCGTCGGGTTGTGCGAGTACGTGCAGCATCTGTCGATGATCGATTACGTCTGCATTGCCGGCACGAAGGAAGGGCGCGTGACCGAGTACGTCGATCACCTGCACGAGCATTTCGTCGAACCGTGCGTGGTGCGCGGCGCGGCGTACATGCCGCCGACGGCGCCCGGTTTCTCGATCGAGATGAAGCCCGAATCGCTGGAGCAATACCGGTTCCGCGGCTGACACGCGTCGAGCGTGCCGACAACATGAACGACGGAGACGCGAAGTGGATTTGAATCTGCAACACAAGGTCGTGATCGTGACCGGCGGCGCGTCGGGCATCGGCGCCGCGATTTCGATGCGGCTGGCCGAAGAAGGCGCGATTCCGGTGGTGTTCGCGCGCCACGCACCCGACGATGCATTCTGCCGCGCCGTCGTGCAGAAGCAGCCGCAGGCCGCATGCGTCACGGTCGAATTGCAGGACGATGCGCGGTGCCGCGATGCCGTTGCGGAAACGGTCACGCGCTTCGGCCGACTCGACGGCCTGGTCAACAACGCGGGCGTCAACGACAACATCGGGCTCGATGCCGGGCGCGACGCATTCGTCGCGTCGCTCGAACGCAACCTGATCCACTACTACGTGATGGCGCACTACTGCGTGCCGCACCTGAAGGCGTCGCGCGGCGCGATCGTCAACGTTTCGTCGAAGACGGCCGTCACCGGGCAGGGCAACACGAGCGGCTATTGCGCATCGAAGGGCGCGCAGCTCGCGTTGACGCGCGAATGGGCCGTCGCGTTGCGCGACGACGGCGTGCGCGTGAACGCGGTGATTCCGGCCGAAGTGATGACGCCGCTGTACCGGAGATGGCTCGACAGTTTCGACGACCCCGACGCGAAGCTGGCCGGCATCGCGAGCAAGGTGCCGCTCGGCCAACGCTTCACGACGGCCGACGAAATCGCCGATACGGCCGTGTTCCTGCTGTCGGAACGCGCATCGCACACGACGGGCCAGTGGCTGTTCGTCGACGGCGGCTATACGCATCTCGACCGTGCGATCAGCTGAGGGCGGCGATCCATGCAACCCGACCTGACTCCGAACGCCGCACCGCCGCTGATCGCATTGACCGGCATCGGCAAGCGCTTCCCCGGCGTGCAGGCGCTCGACGACTGCCATTTCGACCTGCGTGCCGGCGAAGTGCATGCGCTGATGGGCGAGAACGGCGCCGGCAAGTCGACGCTGATGAAGATCCTGGCGGGCGTCTACCCGCGCGACGAAGGCGAGATCCGGATGGACGGCCGCGCGGTGGAAATCGCCGATCCGCGCGCCGCGCAGGCGCTCGGGATCGGCATCATCCATCAGGAACTGAACCTGATGAACCACCTGAGCGTCGCGCAGAACATCTTCATCGGCCGCGAGCCGCGCGGCCGCTTCGGCGTGTTCGTCGACGAGGACAAGTTGAACCGCGACGCGGCCGCGATTTTCGCGCGGATGCGGCTCGATCTCGACCCGCGTACGCCGGTCGGCCGGCTCACGGTGGCCAGGCAGCAGATGGTCGAGATCGCGAAGGCGCTGTCGTTCGACTCGCGCGTGTTGATCATGGACGAGCCGACCGCCGCGCTCAACAACGCGGAGATCGCCGAGCTGTTCCGCATCATCGGCGACCTGCGCGCGCACGGTGTCGGCATCGTCTACATCTCGCACAAGATGGACGAGCTGCGCCAGATCGCCGATCGCGTGACCGTGATGCGCGACGGCAAGTACGTGGCGACCGTGCCGATGGCGGACACGTCGATGGACGCGATCATCGCGATGATGGTCGGCCGCCAGCTCGCGACCGAATTCCGCACGCCGCCCGATACATCGGC
Source organism: Burkholderia sp. HI4860 (assembly GCF_002223045.2). Lineage (NCBI taxonomy): Bacteria > Pseudomonadati > Pseudomonadota > Betaproteobacteria > Burkholderiales > Burkholderiaceae > Burkholderia > Burkholderia sp. HI4860. The sequence goes on from NZ_NKFO02000001.1 coordinate 1,591,940, forward strand.
AAACGACGTCGCGCTCGAAGTGCGCGGGCTGTCGCGCGGCCGTGCGATCCGCGATGTCGGCTTCACGCTGCGGCGCGGCGAGATCCTCGGCTTCGCCGGGTTGATGGGCGCCGGCCGCACCGAGGTCGCGCGCGCGGTGTTCGGCGCGGACCCGGTCGATGCGGGCGAGATCCGCGTGCACGGCAGGACCGTGACGATTCGCACGCCGGCCGACGCGGTGAAGCACGGCATCGGCTACCTGTCCGAGGATCGCAAGCACTTCGGGCTCGCGGTCGGGATGGACGTGCAGAACAACATCGCGCTGTCGAGCATGCGCCGCTTCGTGCGCCGCGGCGTGTTTCTCGATGCGCGTGCGCTGCGCGACACCGCGCAGTCGTACGTGCGGCAGCTCGCGATCCGAACGCCGTCGGTCGCGCAGCCGGCGCGGCTGCTGTCGGGCGGCAACCAGCAGAAGATCGTGATCGCGAAGTGGCTGCTGCGCGACTGCGACATCCTGTTCTTCGACGAACCGACGCGCGGCATCGACGTCGGCGCGAAAAGCGAGATCTACAAGCTGCTCGACGCGCTCGCCGCCGACGGCAAGGCGATCGTGATGATCTCGTCGGAATTGCCCGAAGTGCTGCGCATGAGCCACCGGATTCTCGTGATGTGCGAAGGGCGCGTGACCGGCGAATTGCGCGCGGCCGACGCCACGCAGGAAAAGATCATGCAGCTCGCGACGCAGCGCGAGTCGACCGTGTTGTCCTGAACCAGACGCCGAGACGCTTACCCGATCATGTCCAACGATACGCATCCCGTTCCACCCCTCGCGTCCGGCGACACGCCGGCCGGCGCATCGAGCCTGAAGTCGCGCTTCTTCAACCCGGCCGTGCGGCAGAAGCTGCTCGCGTTCGCGAGCCTCGTGCTGCTGATCGTGTTCTTCAGCGTCGCGTCGCCGAACTTCCTCGAAGTCGACAACCTCGTCGCGATCCTGCAGGCCACCGCGGTGAACGGCGTGCTGGCCGTCGCCTGTACCTACGTGATCATCACGTCGGGCATCGACCTGTCGGTCGGCACGCTGATGACGTTCTGCGCGGTGATGGCCGGCGTCGTGCTGACGAAATGGGGGATGCCGCTGCCGCTCGGGATCCTGGCCGCGCTGTTTTTCGGCGCGCTGTCGGGCAGCGTGTCGGGCTTCGTGATCGCGAAGATGAAGGTGCCGCCGTTCATCGCGACGCTCGGCATGATGATGCTGCTCAAGGGGCTGTCGCTCGTGATCTCGGGCACGCGGCCGATCTACTTCAACGACACGCCGGGCTTCACGTCGATCGCGCAGGATTCGCTGATCGGCAACCTGATTCCGGCACTGCCGATTCCGAACGCGGTGCTGATCCTGTTCCTCGTCGCGATCGGCGCGTCGATCGTGCTGAACCGCACGATTTTCGGCCGCTACACGTTCGCGCTCGGCAGCAACGAGGAAGCGCTGCGGCTGTCGGGCGTGAACGTCGACGCGTGGAAGATCGCGGTCTACACGTTCAGCGGCGCGGTATGCGGGATCGCAGGGCTGCTGATCGCGTCGCGGCTGAATTCCGCGCAGCCCGCGCTCGGGCAGGGCTACGAGCTCGACGCGATCGCGGCCGTCGTGATCGGCGGCACGTCGCTGTCGGGCGGCGCGGGCAGCATCGTCGGCACCATCATCGGCGCGTTCATCATGAGCGTGCTGACGAACGGCCTGCGCATCATGTCGGTCGCGCAGGAATGGCAGACGGTCGTGACGGGCGTGATCATCATCCTCGCCGTCTACGTCGATATCCTGCGCCGGCGCCGCCGCTGATGGCCGCGTTCACGCAGGCAGGTGCTTCATCGCCGGTTCCGGCCGGCGTCCCAGTCGTTCCAGTCGGTTGAGTCGATACGAAAAAAGGAGACGCGAAGTGATCAGGAGCAAGGTGTTGAACGCGATCGTCGGGCTGACGTTCGCCGTCGGCGTCACGGCCGGCGCGCAGGCGCAGGAAACCTACATCCCGCTGATCTCGAAAGGCTTCCAGCATCAGTTCTGGCAGGCCGTGAAAGCGGGCGCGACGCAGGCCGCGAAGGACTACAAGGTGAAGGTGACGTTCGAAGGGCCGGAGACCGAGGCGATGGTCGACAAGCAGATCGACATGCTGTCGGCCGCGATCGCGAAGAAGCCGGCCGCGCTCGGCTTCGCGGCGCTCGACAGCAAGGCCGCGCTGCCGCTCTTGAAGAAGGCGCAGGCCGAGAAGATCCCGGTGATCGCGTTCGACTCGGGCGTGGACAGCGACATCCCGGTGACGACGGCCGCGACCAACAACAAGGCCGCCGCGTCGCTCGCCGCCGACAAGCTCGCCGCGCTGATCGGCGACGAGGGCGAGGTGGCCGTGGTCGCGCACGACCAGACGAGCCGCACCGGCATCGACCGCCGCGACGGCTTCCTCGAACGGATGAAGTCGGCGCACCCGAAGGTGCAGGTCGTCACCGTGCAGTACGGCGAAGGCGACCAGCTGAAGTCGACCGAGGTGACGAAGTCGATCCTGCAGGCGTATCCGAAGCTCAAGGGGCTGTTCGGCACCAACGAAGGCTCGGCGATCGGCGTGGTCAACGGCGTGCGCGAGATGAAGCGCAAGGTCGTGATCGTCGGGTACGATTCCGGCAAGCAACAGAAGGACGCGATCCGCAGCGGGCTGATGGCCGGCGCGATCACGCAGAACCCGATCGGGATCGGCTACAAGACGGTCGAGGCGGCCGTGAAGGCGATCAAGGGCGAGAAACTGCCGAAGGTCATCGATACCGGTTTCTACTGGTATGACAAGACCAATATCGACGATCCGAAGATCGCGGCGGTGTTGTACGACTGAACGTTGCGTCGCGCGGCGGCGGCGCGCGCCGCCGCCGCGGCGACCGGATACGAGGGCATCATGGGCGCAGTGCGTATCGATTCGCATCAGCACTTCTGGCGCTACCGCGCCGCCGATTACCCGTGGATCGGCCCCGGCATGGGCGTGCTCGCGCGCGACTACCTGCCCGATGCGCTGTGGCCGCTGATGCATGCGCAGGCGCTCGGTGCGTCGATCGCGGTGCAGGCGCGCGCCGGGCGCGACGAGACGGCGTTCCTGCTCGATCTCGCACGCGACGATGCGCGCATCGCGGCGGTGGTCGGCTGGGAGGATCTCGCTGCGCCGCAGCTCGCGGATCGCATTGCCGAATGGCGCAGCCCGAAGCTGCGCGGCTTTCGCCACCAGGTGCAGGACGAAGCCGATGCCGCCGCGTTCGTCGCGGAGCCGGGTTTCAACCGCGGCATCGCGTGGCTGCAGGCGAACGGCTACGTGTACGACGTGCTCGTGTTCGAGCGCCAGTTGCGCGACGTGTGGGCGTTTTGTGCGCGGCACGACGCGCACTGGCTCGTGCTCGATCACGTCGGCAAGCCCGCACTCGCCGACTTCGAGCGCGACGACACGGCGCTCGCGCGCTGGCGCGCCGCGTTGCGCGAGTTGGGCGCGCTGCCGCATGTCGTGTGCAAGCTGTCGGGGCTCGTGACCGAGGCCGACTGGAAGCGCGGGCTGCGTGGGAAGGATGTCCGGCGCATCGAGCAGTGTCTCGATACGGCGCTCGACGCGTTCGGCCCGCAGCGGCTGATGTTCGGGTCGGACTGGCCCGTATGCCTGCTGGCGGCGTCGTATGACGAAGTGGCGTCGATCATCGAGCGCTGGGCCGAATCGCGGTTGTCGGCGGCCGAGCGCACCGCGCTGTGGGGCGGCACCGCCGCGCGTTGCTACGCGGTGCCGACGTGAGCGCACGTGCGTGCGCGTGGGGGCGTGGCTTCGTCGGACGAATGACGACGGGCGCCACGATGTTCAGATGGTTGCGGTCGCATCGATTCTTCACCCGGTGCCCGGGGCCGAACCTTTAGAATATGCGCAAACGGTTGCGTGCGATGCGCGCGCGGCCGTCCGGAACGAAACCGATCACAGTCCCGACGTATGTCCATCCAGCCGATTCAGAACCGCCGCCTCTACCAGCAGATCGCCGACAAGCTCAGTGCGATGATCGAGTCCGGCGACTTTCCGCCGGGCAGCTACCTGCCGCCCGAGCGCGAACTGGCCGAACGGTTCGGCGTGTCGCGCACCTCGGTGCGCGAGGCGCTGATCGCGCTCGAAGTGAGCGGACTCGTGAGCGTGCGCGTCGGCGACGGCGTGAAGGTGCGCCATCCCGAAACGGCCGCCGCGCCTGAGCCCGCGCCTGTCCCTGCGGAGAAGGCCGCGCCGTTTACGATCGTCGAGATCGATCCCGAACTCGGCATCGCACTCGACCTCGATACCGAAATCCCGCCGTTCGCGTTGCTGCAGGCGCGCCGGCTGATCGAGCCGGAAGCGGCGTCGCTGGCCGCGAAGCACGGCTCGGACGAACAGATCGAAGGGATTCACGAGGCGTTCCTGCGCAACCAGGCAGACAACCTCAGCGGCTCGCTCACGCATCCGGGCGACCGGCTGTTTCACATCCGCATCGCGGAGGCGAGCGACAACGCCGCGTATGCGCTGATGATCAAGCAACTGCTCGCGCACAAGTACGACCTGATGTTCCAGCGGCTGCAGTCGCTGTACATGCCGAACGACATGCCGCACCGCTCGGAACTCGAACACCGCGCGATCCTCGATGCGATCCGCGCACGCGACCCGGACGCCGCGCGCCGCGCGATGGCCGAGCATCTCGACGAAGTGATCCGCATCTTCGGCCGCGCGCTCGATTGAGCGCGCGTCGACGCGTGACCGGTTGCCCGTTCAGAAGCGATCCGCGCGATACGGCGCCGGATCGGTGAACGGCGCTTCGCCCGTCATCATCTCGGCCAGCAGGCGGCCGGTGACGGGGCCGAGCGTCAGCCCATGATGGTTGTGCCCGAACGCGAACCACAGCCCGCGATGCGCGGGCGCGGGGCCGATCACCGGGCGCATGTCGGGCGTGCACGGCCGGAAGCCGAGCCAGGGCTGCGGGTCGAGCCGCTCACCGAAGCCGAACACGGGCCGCGCGACGCGTTCCGCGCGTTCGAGCTGCACGCCGGTGGGCGGAACGCCGCGCCGCGCGATCTCGACGCCGGTCGTCAGCCGCAGCCCGCGCTTCATCGGCGCGATCACGTAACCGTATTCGCGATCGACGATCGGCGCTGACGGCACGCCGCGCGCGGACGGCGCATAGTGCATGTGATAGCCGCGCTTCTCGCGCAACGGGATCGTGTAGCCGAACTTGCCGAACACCGTGTCGGACCACGGGCCGAGCGCGACGACCACGGCCGGCGCGGCGGCCATGCCGTCCTGCGTCCTGACCTGCCAGCCCGGCGACAGCGCGTCGAGGCTCGCGGCATCGCCCGTCAGCAGCGTGCCGCCGCCTTGCACGAAGAGACGTGCGTACGCTTTGACGAGCGCGGACGGATCGACGACGCTTTTCGGATCGAGCCAGTGCAGCGCGCCGCAGAAGCCGGGCGCGAGGCTGGGTTCGTGCGCGCTCAGTGCGGCCGCGTCGAGCGGCGTGATGCCGAGCCCGTGGCGGCGCGCGGTGAGTCCGGCTTCGGCCACGCCGCGTTCGAATGCGGCCGGCGTGCGGAACGCTTCCAGCCAGCCGTTCGCGCGGATGAGTTCGCCGGCGCCGGCCCGCGCGATCAGCGCGTCGTGCTCGACGATGCAGCGCTCGATCAGCGGCAGCATGTCGCGCGACGCCGCCGCGTGACGCAGCGGCGCCGATTCCCACCAGAAACGTGCCAGCCATGGCGCGAATGCGGGCAGCGACGCGCTGTGCCAGTAGAGATCGGTCGAGCGGTTCAGCGCATAGCGCATCAGCGTGAACGGGCTGCGCGGGAACGGATACGGTTCGACCGACGAGCGCTCGATCAGCCCCGCGTTGCCGAAGCTCGTGCCTTCGCCGGGCGCGCCGCGATCGACGAGGGCGACCTTGCGCCCGCGATCCTGCAGGTGGAGTGCTGCGGAGACGCCGACGATGCCTGCGCCGAGAACGATAACGTCGAAATCCATCGATGGTGAGTGACGGTGAGCGGCGCGCGCCCGCGATGACGGATGCGCCCGGGTTGGAGAGCAGTTCGAACTGCCAGCATACTCGCGGCGGCGCGGCGCACCAAGAGGGCGCGCGCGGCCTGCGCATGGCAGGTGGCCCGATCACGACGATTCGCGATTGATGCGACGACGCGGGCAGTAGAATGCGCGGATTCCGGCCTTCGAGGGTGACACGCGATGATCGAGTTGAGCGCAGGGGCGCCAAGCGTATGTGCGCCCGCAGTCCGCCGCGTCCGCCGTCAACGCATCTCGAACAGCTTTCCCCATCGCGCCAGCACGCGCGTATCGACCCCCGCCATCCTCAGCGTTTTCCACACCACGGTCGCCACCGTGTCATAAGCGGCGATCCCGGTCGCCTGCTCGAACGGCCCGGCCAGATGGGCGGCATGCAGGTTCGTGCAGAACGTCGCCACCGCATCCGGGCGCGCCCGCGCAGCCTGGCGCATCAGCGCCGCAATCTGCGTATCGGGCACTTCCGCGAAGCTGAAGTTGTCGCGCAACCCGAGATGCTGTTCGCTCACGCATTCGATGCCGAGTTGCGCATACTGGCGCACGATCCGCTGCTGCACGTCGTCGAGATACGGCGTGACGAGGCCGAGCCGCCGCACGCCGGTGCGTTCGAGCAGTTCGTTCAACGCGAGTACGGACGACGTCGCCGGAATGCCGGTGGCCTGCTCGATGACGCGGCACAGCGCCGCGTCGTGTTCGAAGCCGAGCCACCCGGCCGACGTGCCACTCCAGCCGATCACGTCGACCCGCGCGTCGGTGAGCTGCCGCGCCGCGACGAGCATGCGCGCCGCGTCGAACTGGTCGAGCGCGGCGTCGGTGAGCGCAATCTCGGTCACGGTGAAGCGCGCGAAATGCACGCTGACGTCTGGCAGCCCGGCGACGATCGCGGTCGTCAACGGCTCGAGCGCGGTGTTCGACGACGGCGTCAGGATGCCGATGCGGATGCGCGGATTCATCTCGGGGCGTCCGCTCAATCGAGCAACTGCCGCACGGCGTCGATCGCCTCGCGGCGCAGCGCGGCCAGGTCGAGGCCGGGAATCTCGCCGTTGTCCACCACGACGCGGCCGTTCACGATGTTGTACTTCACCGGCGCGGGCTCGCCGGCCGTCACCGGCGCAATGGCGTAGTCGTGGAAGCCGTTGAAGCGCGGCCCGCTCACGTCGTACAGCACGAGATCGGCGGCCTGGCCCGCCTCCAGCGTGCCGACCGCGTTCAGCCCGAGCACGCGCGCGCCGCCTTGCGTGCCCCAGTGCAACACTTCCTCGGCGGTGGTGGCCGCCGCACCGTGCGCCGCACGATGCACGAGCCAGGCGAAATTCGCTTCGTGCGTCATGCTGCCGGATTCGTTCGACGCGACACCATCGACGCCGAGCGACACCGGCACGCCGGCCGCCGCCATGCGCGGCGCGGGCGCGATGCCGCTGCCGAGCCGCGCGTTGCTGACGGGGCAGTGCGAGCAACCGGTGCCCGTTTCGGCGAGCAGCGCGATTTCGTTCTCCTCGAGATGGACGAGGTGCGCGAACCACACGTCGGGGCCGAGCCATTCGTGTTCGGCGACGAATTCGACCGGGAGCTTGCCGTAGCGCTCGCGACAGAAGTCGACGTAACGCGTCGTCTCCGACAGGTGCGAATGCAGCCGCAGGCCCATTCCGCGCGCGGCGCGCGCGACTTCGGGCAGCAGGTCGGGCGGCAGCGAGAAGGTCGGTGTCGTCGGGGCGACGACCACGCGCCGCATCGATGCGGTGCCCGCGTCGTGATAACGCGCCTTCAGCCGCTCGATATCGGCAAGCATCCGGTCGAGCGTCTCGGGCTGCAACGCCGTGCCGGCGAAGCCCGGATGATCGCCGGCCGCCTGCAATGCGCCGCCGCGGCACAGCACGAAGCGCATCCCGAAGGCGGCCGCTTCGTCGAACAGCAGGTCGCCGGTCTCGGTCGTGCCGCCCGCGTGATACAGGTAGTGGTGATCGGCGCAGGTCGTCACGCCGGACAGCAGCAGCTCCGCGAAGCCGAGCCGTGCGGCGATGCGCGCGAGCGCCGGCGTGAAGCGCGCGACACGCGGATACGGCACGGCCGCAAGCCATTCCTGCAGGCCGGCGTTGATCCCGGCCGGCACGGCCTTCAGCAGGTTCTGGAACAGGTGGTGATGCGTGTTGACCCAGCCGGGGTAGACGACGCAGTCGGTCGCGTCGATCACGCGTTCGCCGGGCAACGGTGCGAGATCGGGCGCAATCGTGTCGATCCGGCCGTCGCGGATGCGCAGGTCGGCCTGGCCGAGCCGCGCGGCGTCGCCGGTGCGGCCGCTCATGACCGCGATCGGGTTGCGGATCAGCAGCGAAGAAGAAGGAACGCTCATGGTCGGGTCTCCTCGGATACGGATAGTCGGGTTGTGATTCGTCAGGCGCCGCGCGGGCTCGATGCCGCACGCGGCATGCAGCCCGTCAGTCGCACTCGCGCGCCATCGGGCTGCCGTGCGCGGCGTCGGCGTGGACGTGCGATTCGACGGGGGCGGCCGCCGGCACACCGTTGAGCAGCGCGTTGAGCAGCACCGACACGAGGCATGCGAGCACGACGCCGCTGTGCAGGAACGGCTGCGTCCAGTCGGGCATGTGCGCGAACACCTTCGGCGCCATCACCGGAATCAGCGCGGTCGCGATCGTGAAGCCGACGATCAGCACGTTGTAGCGGTTGCCTTCGAAGTCGACCTTCGCGAGCGTCTGCACGCCGGCGGCGACCACCACGCCGAACATCGCGATACCGGCACCGCCGAGCGCGGCCGACGGCGTCGACGCGACGATCGCGCCGATCTTCGGCACCAGCGCGACGACGCACATCAGCACGCCGCTGACCGTGACGATCCAGCGGCTGCGCACGCCGGTCAGGATCACGAGCCCGACGTTCTCCATGAACGCGATGAACGGGAACGCGGCGAACGTGCCGGCGATCGCGCTCGCGACACCGTTCGCCCGCAGCCCGCGCACGACGTCGTCCTCGCTCACCTGCTTCTCGACGATGTCGCCGATCGCGACGAATAGCCCCATCGACTCGACCATCTGCACGATCATCACGACGACCATCGTCAGCACCGGCACGATCGCGAACACCGGCGTGCCGAAGTGGAACGGGTAGGGCACGGTGAACCACGGCGCGGCCGCGACGTTCGTGAAATTGCCCATTCCGAGCGCGATCGCGAGCAGGCTGCCCGCGACGAGCCCGATCAGCACCGACAGGTTGCGCAGGAACGCGTTCGCGAAGCGGTTGACCGCGAGGATCACGACCGCGACGACGAGCGCGACCGCGAGAAACGACAGTTCGCCGAACTGCAGCTTCGCCGCGTCGCCGCCGCCGGCCCACTGGTACGCGACCGGAAACAGCTGCAGCCCGATCACGGTGACGATGCAGCCGGTCACGACCGGCGGGAACAGCCGGCGCAGCCGGCCGACCAGCGGCGCGGCGAAGGTCGTGATGATGCCCGCGCCGATCACCGCGCCGCACACGCCGGCGAACCCCACGCCCGGCGTCAGGCCGATCGCGATCACGGGGCCGACGCTGCTGAACGCGACGCCCTGCAGGATCGGCAGGCGCACGCCGAGTTTCCAGACGCCGACCGTTTGCAGGATCGTCGAGATGCCGGAACAGAACAGCGCGGTGCTGATCAGCACGGTCGTATCGGCGGGCGACATCTTCAACGCCGATGCGACGATCAGCGGCACCGCGATCGCGCCGATGTAGGCGACGAGCATGTGTTGCAGGCCGAGCGTCAGCATCTGGCGGCGCGGCAGGACCCGATCGACGGGATGTGAGGCAGCGTTCATGGGCGAGTCTCCTGAGGTTCGTTTGCGGGCGGACGCGCGATGCGCCCGCCTGGCGTGCCCGTCAGGCCGCGACCGCCGCGGCGAGACAGGCATGGAAACGGTCGGTCAGCGCGGCGCGATCGAGATCGCGGCCGATGAAAACGATGCGTGACGAGCGCGGCTCGCACCCCCACGCCTGCGCGGCGCGCAGTTCGATCACGCCGTGCACGCCCTGCAGCACGTAGCGTTGCGCGCGGCCCTGCACGGCGAGGATGCCTTTCATCCGGAACAGGTTCGCGGTATCGGCGCGACGCAGCTCGCCGAGCCACGCTTCGAGCGCGTCGAGAGCGACGTCCGCATCGACTTCGATGCCGACCGACGACACGCTGGCGTCGTGTTCGTGGTGGTCGTGATCGTCGTCGTGTGCGTGGTCGTCATGCTCATGCTCGTGCGCGTGTTCGTCCGCATGCGGTGCATCGGCCTGCAGCCCGTCGCTCTCGACGAGGATCTGCGCGAATTCGTTCGCGCCGATGCCGAGGATGCGGTCGAGATCGACCTGCGCGTAGCTCGACGTGACGATCTCCGCCGTCGTGTTCAGCTCGCGCAGCCGCGCGGTCAGCGCGTCGACGTCCGGTGCGTCGACGAGGTCGACCTTGTTGATCACGATGCGGTCCGCGCAGACGATCTGGTCGACCGCCTGGTTGTCGCGGCCGTCGAGCACCAGATCGTCGAGGTGCGCGCGGATATGCTTCGCGTCGACCATCGTGACGACCGCGTCGAGCGCGACTTCCTTCGCGATCGGATCGTCGAGGAAGAAGGTCTGCGCGACCGGATACGGATCGGCGAGGCCGCTCGTCTCGACGATGATGTGATCGAGCCGGTCGGGGCGCGCGACGAGCATCCGCACGATCCGCACGAGATCCTCGCGCACCGCGCCGACGCAGCACACGCAGCCGTTCGTCATCTCGTAGATTTCCTCGGTCGATTCGAGCACGAGGCCGCCGTCGATGCCGATCTCGCCGAACTCGTTCTCGATCACCGCGATCTTGCGGCCGTGCTTCTCGCGCAGGATGTAGTTCAGCAGCGTGGTCTTGCCCGCGCCGAGAAAGCCCGTGAGCACGGTGACCGGAATCTTCTCGACGTCGCTGTGGGTGGTGTGGATGTGGGTCATGATGCGTCTCCGTTGAGTCGGTTGGGCTGCGGGTTCGGCTGTGATGCGTTGTCTTTCCAGCGATGGACGGTGCGGGAATCGAGGTCGAACAGGTCGAGCACGCGGCCGAGCGTGTGGTCGATCATCTGGTCGAGCGAAGCGGGGCGTGCGTAGAACGCCGGCACCGGCGGCGCGACGATCGCGCCCATCTCGGTGACGGTGGCCATGTTGCGCAAATGCGTGAGCGTGTACGGCGTCTCGCGTGCGAGCAGCACGAGCCGGCGGCGCTCCTTCAGCACGACGTCGGCCGCACGCGAGATCAGGCCGGACGAAAGGCCGCTCGCGATCTCGGCGAGCGTTTTCATCGAGCACGGCGCGACGATCATCCCGAGCGTGCGGAACGAGCCGCTCGAGATCGGCGCGGCGATGTCGTCGCTGCGGTACAGCACGCTCGCGAGCGCGGTGATGTCGGACAGCCGGAAGTCGGTCTCGTGCGCCATCGTCAGCGCGGCGGCGCGCGACACGACCACGTGCGTCTCGATGTCGAGCTCGCGCAGCAGCGCGAGCAGCCGCATCCCGTACACGAAGCCGGATGCACCGCTGATGCCGACCACGAGCCGCCGCGCGCTCATCGCGACGCTCCGCCGAGTTGCGCGATCACGTGCGCGGCGCGCTGCATCGCGGCGTCGCCGACGCGTGCGCGCACGCCGTCGAAGCGCGAGCCGCGCGTCGCGTCGATCCCCATTCGCGACGTCGTGCCGTCGGACGACGACGACGGATCGAGCGGGCTGCCGGGCAGGCCGTCGACGACGAACAGGTCGCGGTGCGGCTGGAAGTGCGTCGCGATCGCCCACAGCACCTGCGCGTCGTCGGTGACGTCGACGTCGCTGTCGACCGCGACGACGTTCTTCAGGTACGGATCCCAACCGAGCAGCGCGAGCATGATCTGGCGCGCCTCGCCGTCGCGCGACTGCTTCAGCGCGACGTAGCAGTGGAAGTGCGTACCGGAATTCGGATAGTGGATCGCGGTGACGGAAGGAAAGCGCGCCTTCAGCTTCTCGCTCATCTCGGCTTCACGCGGCAGCCGCGCGAGCGTCAGGTGCTCCGCGTACGGGCCGCCGACCACGTCGACGAGCCATGCATCCTTGCGCCGCATCATCGCGTCGAGGCGCAGCACGTTGTTGGTCGAGCGGTCCGACGAGTAGCCGGTGAATTCGCCGAACGGGCCTTCTTCCGCGTGCGCGTCGGGATCGATCGTGCCTTCGAGCACGAACTCGGCGGCGGCCGGCACGCCGATGCCGTGGCGCGGCGTGCGCACGAGCTGCAGTGGTGCGCCGAACAGCCCGCCGGCGATCGCGCGCTCATCCGCGCCGAACGGCACGCGCGCGGCGGCCGCGAGCATGAACAGCGGATGCGCGCCGATCACCATCGCCACCTTGAGCGTGTCGCCGCGCGCCTTCGCGGTCTGCAGCATCCGCCACAGATGGCCGCGCGAATGCAGGCTCGTCGCCAGCGCATTGCGCGCATGCGGCATCGAGCGGTGGTAGCTGAGGTTCGCGACGCCCGTCACCGGATCTTCGGCGACGATCACCGCGTTGGTCACGTAGGGCCCGCGATCGGTTTCGAAGTGGCGGATCATCGGCAGCTGCGCGAGATCGACCGCATCGCCTTCGGTCACCTGATCGAGCACGGGGCCGTGCGGCACGATGACCGGCGCGACGGGCGCGTTCGCGCGCTGCTGCCACGCGTCGAACAGGCCGTTCGCATCGACGCCGAACAGCCGGCCGATGCGCGTGCGGGACGCAAATACGTTGGTGACGAGCGGTGTCGACAGGCCGTCGACGCGCTCGCAGACGAGCATCTCGTGCCGCCCGCGCGCGGCGAGCGACGCGACGACGGCCGTGACGTCCTGGTCGGCGGACAGCGGCTGCGCGAGCGTCAGCACGTCGTCCGGAAAGCGTTCGCGATAGGCGTTCGCGAAGTGATGAAAATCCTGCTGCTCGGCGAAAAGGCTGGACGCCATGATGCACTCCGTCGGATGCGGAAGGGGAAAGGCCGGATCGCGCGCGTGTTCGATGCGGCACGCGATCCGGCTGCCGGCGCGTTACAGGTAGGTCGACGTGAGGCGCTTCTGCGCTTCGTCGAGATCCTTCGGCGGCCTGGTCGGCTCGATGCCGACGAGGCGGGCGATGTTGTTGCCCATGTAGTCCTCGAGGCCGTCCTCGTCGAGATCCATCCCCTGCGGCGCGGGCCCGCACAGCATTTCCAGCTCGCGCAGCCACATGCCGGGCTCGTTCGGCGGCGAATCGGTGCCGAACACGATCTTGTTGCGCGGCAGCTCGCGGGCGAACTCGACGATCCGCGACTGGTAGCACCAGCCCGATTCGCAGTACACGTTCGGCGTATCCATCGCCATCCAGAACGCTTCGAACGAGTAGTTGCCACCCGTCTGGATCCCGAAGTGACCGATGATGAAGTTCACCATCGGAAACTCGCGGATGATCGGATAGAACTGCGTCGGGATCGTGTACGGCCCGTCGCCGGTGTGGATCAGCACGACGATGTTGTACTTCGCGCAGACCTTCATCGCGGGGCGCAGCCAGTCGAGCGCGCGATCGGGCCGGTAGCCGTGCATGTTCGCGTGCAGCTTCACCATCTTGAAGCCGTACTCCCTGATGTGGAATTCGAGCTCCGCCGCGCCGTTCTCCGGGCCCCAGCGCGGGTTGTACGTGAAGTTGCCGATGAAGCGGTCGGGGTATTTCTGCGTGAGTTCGGCGATATACGCCATGTAGTCGCGGATGCCTTCACGGCCGCGGCGGTTGCCGTCGCGATAGCCGGTGTTGCCCGGCGGCGGCTGGATGAAGCCCATGTCGATGCGGCGCGGCTTGCCGTTGATGATGTACGGGCCGTCCATCATCTTCAGCAGGCGTTCGCCGGTGAACGGTTCGCCGGTGTGGCGCCACGCCTCGTCGACGAGGTTGGTCGGGTGCAGGTGCGTATCGATGATCATGCAATGCTCCGGAATCGGGAGAGAGGGGTGCGAGCGTCAGGCGGCGAGCAGCGCTTTCGCTTCGTCGACGGTGCGCGGCGCGGGTGTCGGCTCGAGGCCGATCATTCGCGCGGTGTTGTTGCCGAGGTAATCCTCGAGCGTGTCCTCGTCGAGATTCATCCCTTGCGGCGGATCGAAGCACAGCACTTCGAGCAGCCGCAGCCACATGCCCGGTTCGTTCGGCGGCGTGTCGGAGCCGAACAGGATCTTGTGCTTCGGCAGCACCTTCGCGAATTCGACGATCCGCGACTGCAGGCACCAGCCCGATTCGCAATACACGTTCGGCAGGTCCATCGCGAGCTGGAACGGCTCGAAACAGTAGACGCCGCCCGTCTGCACCCCGAAGTGCGCCATGATGAAATTGACCGTCGGGAATTCCTTGATCATCGGCACCCACTCGGTCGGGATGCTGTACGGACCGTCGCCGGTGTGCAGCTTCACGAGCACGCCGAGCTCCGCGCATTTCTTCAGCGCGGGGCGCAGCCAGTCGAGTGCGCGGTCGGGCCGGTACGCATGCATGTTGGCCTGGAACTGCACCATCTTGAAGCCGAGCTTGCGCACGTAATGATCGATCGCGTTCACGCCGTTCTCCACGCCGCAGCGCGGGTTGTAGACGAAGCAGCCGATGAAGCGGTCGGGGTGCTTGCGCACCATCTCGACCGTATACGCCATGTACGCGTCGATCGATTCGGTGCCCGACTTCTCGCCGTCGGTATAGGTATAGATGGTGTTGCCTTGCGGCGGCTGGATGAACGCCTTGTCGACGCGGCGCGGCTTGCCGTTGATGAGGAACGGGCCGTTCATCGTCTCGATCAGGCGCTCGCCGGTGAACGGCGGGCCGTCGTGACGCCATGCGAGGTCGACGAGATTCGTCGGGTAACAGCTGGTGTCGATGATCATCTACTCGATCTCCTTGAGAGGAACCGGAAAGGCCGGTTGCCGTATCGCGGGCAGGCACGTCGATGAAGCGACCTGTCGGTCGGATTCATGCGGCCCTTTGCAAGACGCATTATTTTTTTGCGCCTTCCCCTCGCCGGCATCGAGTGACACACTGCGACGTGCACTGCTGCTTGGGACCGAGTGTCACCAGCCGAATGTGCTCTGTACAATATTTTTTACTGACGCTCTTGATACGTTTGCGATATGGACATGCGTGTGTTGCGTTACTTCGCGGTGCTGGCCGACGAACTGCATTTCGGGCGCGCGGCCGCGCGGCTCCATATCTCGCAGCCGCCGTTGAGCCAGCAGATCCGGCTGCTCGAGGAGCAGCTCGGCACCGCGCTGTTCGTGCGCTCGCAGCATCGCGTCGAATTGACCGAGGCAGGGAAAACACTGAAGGAACAGGTGCCGCTGATCGTCGCGCAGTTCGATCGCGCGATCGATCTCACGCGTTGCGCGGGGCGCGGTGAAGTGGGGCGGCTCGCGGTCGGCATCATCAGCTCGGCGATGGTCGTGCCGATTCCGCGTGCGTTGCGCGTGTTCGCCGAGCGCCATCCGCACGTGCACTGGTCGCTGCACGAGATGACACCGGCCGCGCAGATCGATGCGCTGAAGGAAAAGCGGCTCGACGTGTGCTTCTTCCGGCTGTTCCAGGACGACCCGTCGATCCGCAGCGAGATCGTGGTGCGTGAAACGGCCGTGGCCGTGCTGCCGTCCGGCCATCCGCTCGCGTCGCGCGACGCGATCGCGCTCGGCGAGCTGGCCGGCGAGCAGTTCGTGTCGTTCGGCCTGCGGCATTCGCAACTGGCGCGCTTCCTGCAGCAGAGCTGTGTCGACGCGCGCTTCACGCCGCGGATCGCGCACGAGGTCGTCGAGGTGCACACGCTGCTGTCGCTGGTGCGTGAAGGGCTGGGCGTCGCGCTGCTGCCCGCGTCGTCGCGGCAGATCTCGACGGGCGGCGTCGCGTTCGTGCCGCTGCTGCCGCCGGCGCTCGAGGTGTCGCTGCAGGCGCGCTACCGCGCGGACGATACGTCCGCGGTGCTCGGCGCGTTCCTCGACACCGTGCGCGAGGTCGCGGCGGAGTTCAGCGCGTAGCGGCGCGTATCAGCGCGCGAGCGATTGCGCGACGAGCGCGCCGATCGCGTCGATCAGCGGCTTCACGCGCGCATGCCGTTCGCGCGGCCAGATCGCATGCAGGTTGTAGTGCGTCGGAATCGCGATCGTGCAGAGTTCGACGAGCCGACCGTCGCGGCGCGCATCGGCGGCGAGCAGCCCGCGCACCAGCCCGGCGCCGAGCCCGGACGCGAGCGTCGCGACGAGCCCCGCCGCGTTGTCGAACACGGCGATCGTGTCCGGTTCGACGGGTTCGAGCCCCGCCGCCTCGAGCCACGGAATCCACGACCGCTTCGTATAGCCGAGCAGCGGCAGTTCCAATACCTGTTCGGGCGTGAGCGGCGCGGTCAGCCCGTAACGTTCGAGCAGCGCGGGCGCGGCCATCGCGGTCAGCCGGTCGGGGCAGACCAGCGCGCTGTCCACGCCTTCCCATTCCCCGTAGCCATAGCGCAGCGCGACATCGACATGGTCGAATGCATCGCGATCATGGCGCGGCGCCGACAGCACCGTCAGCGTCGTGCCGTCGAGCGTGCGCATCAATGCCGGCAGCCGCGCGGGCAGCCAGCCCTGCATCAACTCGGGATCGACGTCGAGCCGGAGTGACGGCCCGGTCGTGCGCCCCTTCACCGACGACAGCGCGCGATCGATCTGCTCGAGCCCGTCCGACAACTGGTTCGCGAACAGCGTGCCGGCATCGGTCAGCATCACGCGGCCGCCGGCGCGGGCGAACAGCGGCTGGCCGATGAATTCCTCGAGCGAGCGGATCTGCTGGCTGATCGCGCTGTGCGTGAGCGCCAGCTGGCGGGCCGCGCTGGAAAAGCTGCCGACCCGCGCGGCATGCAGAAACGCCTGCATCGACTGGATCGAAGGGTATCGCTTGAGCATCTGTTAGTCCGACTGACAGGGATTCGACGAAATGATCGCTGGCGTAGCCGTGCACCGCGTTTCGATAATGCTCCGGAACCGCGCGATGGCGCGGGCCGACCTATGAATGCGAATCAGGAGACCGCGCATGATCGACATCGTCGTGAACGATACACGCCATTCGCTCGAGAATGTACCGGAGGATATGCCGCTGCTGTGGGTGCTGCGCGACCGGCTCAAACTTACCGGCACGAAGTTCGGCTGCGGCAAGGGCCTGTGCGGTGCATGCACCGTGCATCTCGACGGGCAGGCCGTACGCGCGTGCCTGATTCCGGCCGTCGCCGCGCACGGGCGGCGCGTGACGACGATCGAGGGGTTGTCGCCGGACGGGCGGCATCCGCTGCAACTCGCGTGGGTGGCCGAGGACGTGCCGCAATGCGGCTATTGCCAGCCGGGGCAACTGATGCAGGCGGCCGCGCTGCTGAAGGGCGGGCAGCCGGTGGACGACGACACGATCGTGCAGGCGATGTCGGGCAACCTCTGCCGTTGCGGCACGTATGCGCGCATTCACCGCGCAATCAAGCGTGCGGCGTCCGGCGATCCGGCGCTGAAGGCCGCGGCCGAACCCGCGAAGGAGGCGTGACATGCGCGACGATCACGCACCGGATGCACCGCATGGCGACGGCACGCCGCGCCGGCGTTTTCTCAAGCAGGGTTCGGCGCTGCTGGCCGCCGGCATCGCGATCGGCTTCCGGATGCCCGACGCGGCGGCCGCAGGCGAGCACGCAAGCGGCGATCCGCATCCGTCCGCCGGCGAATTCGAACCGAACGCGTGGGTGCGCGTGCTGCCCGACGACACGATCAAGCTCGTCGTGCACAAGCACGATTCGGGCACCGGCACGCGCACCGCGCTCGCGGCGGTGGTGGCCGAGGAGCTCGACGTCGATCCGTTCCGGGTCGACGTGATCACGCCGGAAGATCCGTTCTTCGCCGACTACCTGCATCCGCTGTGGAAAGTGTTCTCGACCGGCGGCAGCACGAGTGTCGCGATGGAGTACGACCGGCTGCGTCGAGCGGGTGCGACCGCGCGTGCGATGCTCGTCGAAGCGGCGGCGCATCAATGGGGCGTGCCCGCTTCTGCGTGTACGACGGCAGACGGCGCCGTGCTGCATGCGTCGAGCGGCCGCCGGGCGACGTACGGCTCGCTCGCGCAGGCGGCCGCGCAACTGCCGGCGCCGAAACAGGTCGCGCTGAAAGAGCCCGCGCAGTTCCGCTATATCGGCAAGCTGCGCAAGAAGCGCGGCGGCGCGCAGAAGGCCGACGGCTCGTTTCCGTACGGCATCGACGTGTCGTTGCCGGGGATGCTGGTCGCGGTCGTCACGCGCGCGCCGGTGATCGACGGCCGCGTGCGCAGCGTCGATGCGAAGGCGGCGCTCGCGATTCCCGGCGTGCGCGACGTGCTGCAGATTCCGCCGCGCCCCGATGTGCTCGGCGGCAACCAGGCCGGCGTTGCGGTGCTCGCGGACGACTACTGGTCCGCGCATCGAGGCCAGGCCGCGCTGACGATCGAATGGGAGGACAGCCTGTTCGAAACCTTCGACAGCAGCACGCTCGCCGCGCGCCAAGCCGCGTGGCTCGACGATCCGGCTGCGCGCGTCGTGCCGACGATCGCCGACGGCGATCCGACGAAGGCCCAGGCGGCCGGCGCACGCACGATCGAGGCGTCGTATGCAATGCCGCACAAGGCCGCGAATCCGCTGGAGCCGATCAACCTCACCGTGTGGGCACGCAATGGCGGCATCGAATACTGGGGCGGGCTGCAGGTGCCGTCGACCGCGATGGAAGCGGCGGAGGTGATCGGCGGCATTCCTTCGCATCGGGTGACGCTACGCGAGCTGGTGTCGGGCGGCAGCTTCGGCGCGCGCGAATCGAAGTACTGGCTGTTCGAGGCGACGTGGCTCGCGGTGAAGACGGGCAAGCCCGTGAAGCTGATGAACAGCCGCGAGGACGAGATGCGTGCGCTGTTCTATCACGCGGCAAGCTACCACCGTGCGCGCGCGGTGCTCGATGCGCAGGGCAATCTCGCGTCGCTGTGGCTGCGCGCCGTGATGCCCGCATCGCCGCAGCAGTGGGAGCCTGGCTATCTCGAGCGCACCGACCGGATGGATTTCAGCACGACCGAGGCCATCACGAAATGGGAGTTCGCGTATGCGGCGCCGCATCGCGACATCGGCTGGATCCGGATGGAGACGGGCGTGCCGACCGGCTGGTTTCGCGCGGTGAGCTACATCCCGAACGTGTTCGCGGTCGAATCGGTGATGGACGAGGCCGCGCACGCGGCGCAGCGCGACCCGGTCGAGTTCCGGCTCGCGCACATGCGCGACCGGCCGCGCCATGCGGCCGTGCTGCGTGAAGCGGCGCAACGCGCGGGGTGGGGCCAGCCGCTGCCGGACGGCGTCGCACTCGGCATTGCGACGAACCAGGCGTACGACAGCTATGTCGCGGTGGTCGCGCGGGTCGTGCGCAAGGACGGCGCGGTGCGCGTGGAGAAGTTGACGTGCGTTGCCGATTGCGGGATCGCGGTGTCGCCGGCCGGCGTCGACGAGCAACTGTACGGCGGCCTGATGTGGGGGCTCGGCCATGCGACGTCCGATCGCATCGACTTCCGGCACGGCCGCGTGCAGCAGTCGAACTTCGATACGTATCGCGTGATGCGGATGAGCGACATGCCCGATACCGACATTCACATCGTGCAGGGCGATCCGGCGAAGCCGGGCGGGGTCGGCGAGCTGTCGAGCCCGGCGGTGACGCCGGCGATCGCGAACGCGGTGTTCCGGCTGACGGGGAAGCGGTTGCGGGAGACGCCTTTCGATTTGTCGGCGGTGGCGTAGCGTGACCGAACGTATGAAGTTTGCCCTGCATCGACCGCCATTCCGCTGATCAATTCGCCGACGTCGCAACCCGATCGACGTCGGCGCATGCGTTCGCCCGCATCGTCGCGCGCAAGCGCCGATTCCGCATACGTTCCCCCGCTTCTCGCGGGTGTTTCCCACTGGTTGGTGGTGCGAATTTTTACCTAAGATGAAGCCATCATGCGCGTAATTCGGTGCCTGCACGCGCATGGAAGGAGGCGGGAGGCAGCGCCGGAGCGACGCCAGCGGATGTTGCCATCATGGATGCGAAAGTGTGCGCGTCGGCTGTCAGTCTCGCGACTGCAGCGACGCCAGCGGACGCGGCGGCAATCGCCGCGCGAACGGCGCCCGGCCGTCCCGGTCGAATCGCTCCGCTGCGCCACGCGCTGATCGCAATCGTTTGCGTTCTGGGGGCCGCACAGGTCGTGCTTGCCGGGGCTTCCGCCGAGGCTGTCGATCCGCCCGACACGGTGCGCATCGTTGCGGCCGCAAGCCCCGCGGATCCCGCCACTCCGGCCGTTGCGACACACGACACGGCCGTGCGTCAGGTCGTGCTGGGCATCGTCAGTTTCACCCGCTGGCCGACGACACCCGTGCGCCTGCATCTGTGCGTCACGGGTCGGCCCGACTATGCAAGCGGCCTGACCGACACGCTGCAGGCCGGCTCGACGCTGCTCGACGTGCAGCGTGTGCGCTTCGACGATCCCGCGCTCGGCATGGCCTGCGACATCGTCTACCTGGGCAACCTGAGCGAAGAGGAACGCGCGCGCGTGAGGGCGGCGGTAGCCGGCCATCCGGTGCTGACGATTGCGGAACACGATCCGTCCTGCACGGCGGGCGGCATGTTCTGTCTCAACGTCGACGGCGAACGCGTGTCGTTCGACATCAATCTCGACGCGGTCGCACGCAGCGGCGTGCGCGTGCATCCGAACGTGCTCAATCTCGCACGGCGGCCGGGGGCACCATGACACGGCCCACCCCTCCGGTCTCGCTGTCGCGCGTGCCGCGCCCGACGCTGCAAAGCGTGCTGCGTCGCGCGCACCTGCGCCTCGCGTTCGTCGCCGTCACGATGGCGGCCGTGTCGTTGATCGTGGTGGCCGTGATTGCATTGCGTGCGTACGCCGGCAACAACCTGAACCTGCTGGCGCGCTCGCTCGGTTATACGGTGGAGGCCGCGCTCGTGTTCGGCGATCGCGTCGCGGCGGCCGAGGCGATCGGGATGATCGCCGGCGATGAGGACGTCGCGCAGGTGACGGTCACGGATAGCCAGGGCCAGCCGTTCGCGACGTGGCAGTTGCCTGCCGGCAGCGGGATCGCGCGGCTCGAGCGCGTCGTCGCCGACTTCGCGCTGCCGGGGCCCGTGACCGCGCCGGTGGTGCACGACGGCATCATCGTCGGCCACGTCGTCGTGCGCGGCCGCGGCCATCAGTTCTTCGGATTCCTGCTGGGTGGCGTGGGCGGCATTCTCGGTTGCCTGGCCGTCAGCGTGATCGGTGCGTACATCAGCTCGCAGCGCCTGCTGCGCAGCATCGTTTCGCCGTTGCGCGCGCTGGCGGGCGTCGCCCACGCGGTGCGGCGCGAACGTGCGTTCGCGCAGCGCGTCGAGCCCGCATCGATTGCCGAACTCAACCAGCTCGGCGACGACTTCAATGCGCTGCTCGACGAATTCGAAGACTGGCAGAACACGCTGCGCGACGAGAACGCGTCGCTCGAACACAAGGCGACGCACGATGCGCTCACGGGGCTGCCCAACCGCGTGCAGTTCGAGTCGCGTCTCGCACTCGCCCTCGGCGAAGCCGGGGTGACGGGGCAGCGGGTCGCGGTCCTGTATCTCGATTGCGACCGCTTCAAGGAAATCAACGACGGCCTCGGCCACGACGCCGGCGACGCGGTGCTGATCGGTATCGCGTCGCGCCTGCGCACGCAGGTGCGCGAGGCCGACCTGGTCGCGCGCCTGGGCGGCGACGAATTCGCGGTCATGCTGCCGGCCGTGCGCGAAGCGGGTAGCGTATGTCGTATTGCTGACGAGATCCTGTCCGGCATGGCGCCGTCGATCGAGCTGTCCGACGGCCGCGTGGTGGCCACCATGATGAGTGCCGGCGTTGCGCTGTATCCCGATCACGCGTCGGATGCGAGCGGCTTGCTGCGGGCGGCGGATGCCGCGATGTACCGCGCCAAGCGCGCCCGGCCAGGCTCGTGGCAACTCGCGGAAGGGGTCGCTGGGGCGGCTTGAGGTTCATCGTTTCACGCTGCGGGCGAGGCTGCGGCAGTGGGTGGAAAAAAGCGCTCGCGATGCGCGTGCAATCGAAGGGGTCAATGATGAGCAACACGTTTCCGGTTGGGCTTGGGCGCTTGTGCGTCGGCAGCGCGCTGCTTTTATGCATGCTGCTGGGAGGGTGCAAGACGCCGCCGCCGCTTCATCGTGGATTGACGCAGACGCAGGTCACCGCGCTCAAGTCGGCCGGTTTCCAGGAAACCCAGCAGGGTTTCGAGTTCGGCTCGACCGGGCCGATCCTGTTCGATTTCGATCGCTACAACCTCAAGCCCGATGTACGGCGGATCGTCGAACGGATCGGTCGCACGCTCCGCTCGGCGGGGATCAACGGCGTACGGGTCTACGGATATTCGGACCAGGAAGGCGTGGACGAGTATGACCTCGAGTTGTCCAGGCGGCGGGCGGAGGTCGTCGCGCTTGAACTGGTCGACGTGGGGCTCGATGCGAAGCGCATCGCGGTCGTCGGGAAAGGGAAGAGCGATCCGGTCGGGGACAACAAGACGCCGGGAGGAAGGGCGCAGAACCG
The DNA here is from genome assembly GCF_002223045.2 of Burkholderia sp. HI4860. Classification (NCBI taxonomy): domain Bacteria; kingdom Pseudomonadati; phylum Pseudomonadota; class Betaproteobacteria; order Burkholderiales; family Burkholderiaceae; genus Burkholderia; species Burkholderia sp. HI4860. The sequence goes on from NZ_NKFO02000001.1 coordinate 1,614,621, forward strand.
GCGGGCGGCGATCGTGGTGTCGCCGCGGTGATCGCCGCGGTTTCCGTGGGTGGGATGAAAGTAATTCGAAAGCTTAAGAAAACTCGCAATCGAACGCGGCGGCCGGCAGCGTGTAGCGGCACGGCAGCGTTTGCCAGCGCGCGTTCCGTTCCGAGCGTTCGCACTATTTCATCGTGACTGGGGGCGATGCCTCGCCCCGTACGGATCTGTCACACGTTTCATGCAGATTGTGTCCTGTTCCGCGCGTGCTGGCGCGGTGATTCGGCATGGGCGCCGCGTCCGGGCGACCATGCCGCCGGCCTGTTTCCGGGCTATCGAGGGCCTGAACGGAAACGTTTGCAGGTGTCTTTCTCGCGTGGGGATTTTGTCCTACATTATCGGGGCTTCGGGCCGGTCAGCCGGCACCAGGAACCTGAGAACACAAGAAGGAACAAGCATGAGTTTCGCTCCGAACGGGGGTATTCCCACTGGAATGGGCGGTAGTCCGCTCGGCTCGTTGAGCGCGCTCGGCGGTCTCGCCGGCCCGGTTGCGTCGAGCGTCGCCGGTAGCCTCGGGCCGCTTGCGGGTTTGGCCGGGCATGTCGACACCGTCCAGCGCGCGATGCAACTGGCGCAGACCGGCTTCTCGCTGATGGACAAGACGCCCGCAGCGATTGCCGAGGCGATCAACGGCGCCGCCAACCCCGCGCGCCTGACTCAGCTCAACCGCTACGTGACGCTCGATACGCCGCTCGGCCCGGACGTGCTGCTGGTCAGCGCTGCCGTCGTCGACGAGCACGTGAACCGGTTGCCGGAGATCCACCTCGACCTGCTGTCGCATCGCCACGACCTGCGCCCCGAGGACCTGATCGGCCAGCAGGTCAAGATCCGGTTCGACCAGCAGGCGCGCCTGTCGACGCTCGAACGCGTCGTCGCATCGGGCGCTGCCGACAACGATCGTTACTTCGACGGCTACGTCGCGTCGTTCGACCGCGCCGGCAACCCCGGCAACGTTACGCAATATCACCTGACGGCGGTGCCGTGGTTCTGGTTCCTGACGCGCTCGACCGACTGCCGGATCTTCCAGAACAAGACCGCGCAGGACATCCTCACCGAGATCTTCCAGGAGCACGGCTTCTCCGACTTCGTATTCGATATCCGGACGGCCCAGAAGCCGCTCGAGTACGTCGTGATGTACCAGGAGAGCTACTACAACTTCTGCGCGCGGCTGATGGAGCAGGAGGGGCTGGTCTGGACGCACCGCTACGAGAAGGACAAGCACATCCTGGTGATCGGCGATTCGAACCTGCTGTTCCGCCCGATCGACGGGCTCGCGACGGTGCCGTTCGCGGCCACCGAGGCGAGCGAGGACAGCGGCATCGACCAGTTGCATGAAGGCCGGCGCTTTGGCGTGGGCAAGGTCACGTTCCGCGACTTCAACCATCAGAACCCGTCGTCGCCGCTGATGCTGGTGGAGGCCGGGCCGCAGAACCTCAAGCATGCGCGGCTCGACGCGACCGAGCGGTTCGAGCACCAGTCGCTGTACGACCACGGCGACGACGGCAACCGTTACGCGCGTTTCGCGATGGAGGCCGAGGAGGCGCAGGCCCATCGTTATACCGGCGGCGGCTACGCGTGGCGCATGACCACGGCGGGCGCCGTCACCGTGGCGAATCACCCGGTGCTCGAGAACAACCAGGAATACGTGATCCTGCACGTGCGTCACGAGGCGGTGAACGACTACACGCAGCACAGCGCGAAGCTGCCGTATCGCAACAGCTTCGCGCTGCTGCCGAAGAAGATTCCGTACCGTGCGCCGCGCGGCACGCCGAAGCCTGTGATTCACGGTACGCAGTCGGCGATCGTCGTCGGGCCGAAGGGCGAGGAAATCTACACCAACGGGAGCGCCGTGAAGGTGCACTTTCCGTGGGACCGGCGCGGCAAGAAGGATGGCTCCGATTCGATGTGGATACGCGTGTCGCAGCCGTGGGCAGGCGACGGCTGGGGCGCGGCCGCGATTCCGCGGATCAAGCAGGAAGTGCTGGTTGCGTTCAACCAGGGGGACCCGGATAACCCGGTGATCGTCGGTCGCGTGTTCAACGGCGAGCAGGGCAACCCGTATCACGGCGCGGCCGGGCAGACGATGGGGATCAAGAGCCAGACGCACAAGGGGCAGGGGTCGAACGAAATCCGCATGACCGACACGAACGGCATGCAGGAATTCTTCATGCATGCACAGAAGGACATGAACACCGTCGTCGAGAACAACGAGACGCACAAGGTGCTGGGGCCGATGCGCACTGTGCTGGTGGCAACGGGGAGTGAAGAGAAGCAGATCCCGCAGGGCAACCTGACCGAGACGATCGCCGAGAAGCGCAGCACGACCGCGACCACCGTCGAGGTGACGACGCCGGCCAAGGATGGCGGCGGTGGCACACAGGTTTACATGGCCGAGCGCGGCATCCTGCTGAAGGTAAAGGACAGCTCGATCTCGCTCGCGCCGGAAGGCATCCGCCTCGAGCACAAGGGCTCCGTGATCCTGATGACCGACGACGGCGTGATGATCAACGGCACGCGTATCGACCTCAACAAATAATACGAACGAAACCAGCCATGCACTACGCAATCCACGAAGGCACCTTCGAACTGCCGGACGCGGCGCTCGACCGTACGGTCAACATCCTGGTGATGAATGTCGGCCCCGGCGGCCTCAATCTCGTGATCGCGCGCGGGCGGTTGCGCGACGGGGAGAATCTCGACGCGTTCGTCGCGCGCGAATGGGAAGTCGCGTCGCGCGACGCCAAGCTGCTGACAGAAAAGGCGCGCCGGCCGGTGACGGTCGGTTCCCGTGCGGGTATTCAGATCGATTCCACGCTCGAGCGGGACGGCAGGCTCTGGCATCAGCTGCAGACGATGTTTCCGTCGGACGATGCGGGCCGCGTGCTGGTGATGACGTTGACCAGCGCAGCACCGCTGACCGAAGAACAGCAGGCGATCGCCGAACGCATGCTCGCCAGTTTCCAGCCGCGCGCGGCGCGGCCGTCCCTGCTCGGGCCGGGTGACGCGTCGTGAGCGCGGAGAACTTCGCGGCCGCACGCTTCGAAGATCCGATCCAGCATACGTCGCTCCTGGGTGAGCTTGTCGGCACTGTCGGGTCGGTAGTCGGCGGCGCCATCGTCGGTGCGTTGGTGGCAGAGGCGATGGAGGGGCTGATATTCGCCGGCCTCGCTGCGCTTGAGATCGGCACGGCAGGGTTGGCGACGCCGCTCGTGATTGCGATCGGTGTGGGCGTGGCGGTCGGCTCCGGCGCGTTGATGGAAGCGAGCGGCATGAACGATGCCATCGACGACGGCGCGAAGTCGGTGGCCAATTCGCTCGTGCCGCCCGAGATCAAAGGCAAGATCGCGAGTGGGTCGGGGAACGTCTACGTCAACGACAAGCCGGCGGCGCGGGCGGCGAAGCCGGGCGATCTCGATACCGTTGCATGTACCGATCATCCTGGGCCGCAGATGATTGCCGACGGGTCAGGCAGCGTTTATATCAACAATCAACCGGCCGCGCGGGTCGGCGACAAGACGACGTGCGACGGGACGATTGCCGAAGGCTCGGACAACGTCTTTATCGGCGGTGGGACGCAGCGGGTGCGGGACGTGAAGTCGGCGACCCGGCTCGGGTGGCTGGGGGCGGCGCTCGGTATCGCGCTCGCGGTGTGCGGCCGCGGGAAGATGAGCTGGGGCGATTTTCTGAAGAGCAAGGCGCCGTGTATCGCGATGAATTTCGCGGCGGGTGCGTTCGGAACCTGGCTGGGTAGTCTGGCGAGACCCTCGGCGGGGCATCCGGTCAATGTCATTACCGGCAGCAAGGTGCTCGATGGCACGGACGATACCGACTTCGTCCTGCCCGGGCCGCTGCCGATCGTGTGGCAGCGTTTCTATAGCAGCCTCGATGATCGTGCCGACAGCCTGTTCGGGACAGGGTGGAGCGTGCCGATCAGCGTCGAGCTGCGGCTCGCGCGTGAACATGGCGAGGTTGCGTCGATCACGTACTGGGACGAGCAGGGGCGCGATATCGTGTTCCCGGCCGTGCCGCCGGGCGAGAGCCATTTCAGCGTGCCGGAAGGCATTTACCTGATCTGCACCGAAGGTGGCCACTATGTGGTCGAGACGGTCGACGGTATGTATCGCGATTTCGGTCGCGCGCGTACCGATGCGGATGGCGAAGCGCTCAAGCTGTGGCGTCTCGAGGATCGCAACGGTAACTGGATCGAGGTTGAGCGGGAATCGCACGACGACGTTGTGCGGCCCGTACGGTTGCACGATAGTGCCGGTCGCTTGCTGACCCTGTCGTACGACAAGTTGCATCCGCAACGTATTGGCGCGATCGAACTGACCCGTGGTGTTGACGGTGAACAACCCGACACGCTGGTGCGGTACGCGTACAGCAACGCCGGCGAACTGGTGGCCGTTACCGATCGTAGCGGTCATATCGGGCGACGCTTCGCATACGAGCGTGGGCTGATGGTCCAGCACACGCTGCCTGGCGGCCTGCAGTGTTTTTATGCGTGGCAGGGTGTCGGTCGCGATGCGCGTGTCGTGCGCCATTGGACCGACGACGGCGAAGCGTACACGTTCGACGCGGATCTCGCGCAGCGTGAGGTGACGATTACCGACCAGATCGGTCGCGTGACGCGCTGGACGTGGAATGAAGATCAGCAGCCGACGAGCCATACGGATGCCGAAGGCCACGTGTGGCAGCTGGAGTGGAACGCAAAGCGGCAGTTGGTCAGCACGACCGATCCGGCCGGGAACACGACGCGCTTCGAATATGACGAGCGTGGGCGTCAGACGCAGCGCATCGATGCGCTTGGCCAGGTTGAGCGAACCGAGTGGAACGGGTACTACGACCTGCCTGTTGCGGAAACCGATCCGGCTAATTCGCGCTGGATTTACCGCTACGACGATCGCGGCAATCTGACGATGACGCGCGATCCGGCGGGTTTTGCGACCGAGTATCACCGGGACGAGCGCGGGCTCGTGCACACGATTCGCGATGCGCGGGGTGGGTACAAGTTCCTCGAGTGGAATGGTCGTGCGCAGTTGACGTCGTATACCGATTGTTCCGGCAAGGTTACGCGGTTTGCGTATGACGCACGTGGTGCGCTCGCGCGTGTGACCGATGCGGCCGGGCAGTCGACCGTGTACGAAACGGATGCGATGGGGCGGGTCACGGGGATCGGGACGGCCGATGGTGCTCGTCAGGCATTCCGGTATGACGTGGCCGGGCGTCTCGTTGAGGTTGTCGATGCGAATCAGCGCAGCACGCGGTATGAGATCAATCCGCGCGGGCTGCTGCTTGCTCGTACTGACGCGGCTAATCGTGTGGTGCGATTCGGGTATGACGATGCGTTCCGGCTTGCGAGCCTGACCAACGAAAACCGCGAGTCGTATCGCTTCCAGTATGACCGTCGCGATTTGGTGGCCGCGCAGATCGGGCTCGATGGCCACAAGCGTACGTACGAATACGACGTGTGCGGCCAGGGCACGATCGTGCGGGATGGAAAGATCGAGACGCGATACGAGCGCGATGCGATCGGGCGACTGACGGCGAAGCAAGCCACGCATGAGCGATGTGAGTACCTGTACGACAAGGCGAGCCGAATCGCGTCGGCCGAGTTGTACACGCTGGCTGCTCGTGGTCCTTTGCTGAAGAATCGGGTCAGCCTGAAGTACGGGGCGCGTGGTGAGGTGCTCGAGGAATACACGCCGACGGGCTGGCTTGCGCATACCTACGATGAGCTGGGTAACCGCGTCAGCACCACGATTTCAGGTGAGCGTACGATCGACTGGCTGCATTACGGGTCCGGACACGTGCACCAGATTCGTTTCGATGGTGCCGCGGTTGCGGACATCGAACGGGACGATCTGCATCGCGAGGTGCTACGGACGCAGGGCAAGCTGACGAGTCACTTCGGGTATGACGCCGTGGGGCGCCGTGCGCGGCAAACTGCGCAGCGAGGTACGGCGGGCGGCGAGTTGCTTGCGAAGCAGTGGCAATACGATGCCGCAGGCGACGTGATCCAGAAGCGCGATCAGCGTTATGGCACGACGAGCTATCGGTATGACCCGACGGGGCGCATCGAACAGATGGCAGGGCCGGGACTGCCGCCGGAAGTGTTTCGTTGGGATGCGGCGGCCAACCTGGTGTCGAGCGATCACCCGGGCGGATACGTCGAGCACAACCGGCTCAAGGTGTTCGAGGACAAGCGCTTCGAGTACGACGCGTATGGGCGGCTCGTTCGTAAGCTCAGCGGGCATGGGCCGGCGAAAGAGCTCACGCTTGAATACGACGACTGGAACCAGCTCAAGACCGTGGTGACGAAGGACCGGCTCGGGGTTGCGACGACGCATTTCGAGTACGACGCGTTCGGCCGGCGGGTTCGGAAGCTCAACGGCAGTTACGCGAGTACGGATTTCCTGTGGGACGGCATGCGGTTGGTGCAGGAAACGTATCACGATCGTCAGGGCGAGGAAGCGCTGACGTACTTGTACGAGTCGAATAGTTATGTGCCGCTTGCCAGGATCGATCAAGGGAAGGCGGCGGCTAATGATGCGGATGGGCGGGATGCGGTTTACTACTTCCACAACGATGTATCGGGGTTGCCCGAGGAATTGACTGACGCTGGTGGCGAACTGGTTTGGCAGGCGCGCTATAAGATTTGGGGTAATGCGGTGCAGGAGGAGTGGATCGCGCGGGCGCCGCAGAGGTCGACAGCCACTTGGGGTGAGGTGTCGGTGGCCGCGCCGACGGCGATACATGCACCGCGACCACAGAACTTGCGCTTCCAAGGGCAGTATTTGGATCGTGAAACCGGGCTGCACTACAACACCTTCCGGTTCTACGATCCGGATATCGGGCGATTCATCACGCATGATCCCATTGGACTTGCTGGTGGCATCAACCTCCACATGTACGCGCCGAACCCGGTAAGCTGGATTGACCCGTGGGGCTTGAGGTGCGGGCCGGGCGAAGCGACAGGAGCTGGGCGTAAAGTGACTCCCGGAAGATGGCTACGCGGTACCCATGGGAACGCCGGTGCCTTTCCGGAGTCGATTGCAAAAAAGATGAAGGGACGCTCTTTTAGGGAAACGCTGATTTATTCGGCTCGGCGGTCATCGCAGACGTAGCCGAGGACGTTTAGAAGACAGCTCACGGAACGGACCCACGACGATGAAGAGGCAGATCGGCTTCGCGGAAGCGGAAATTGCAGGCAAGAAGCGAGTGACGAGGCGCCAACGCTTCCTGGAAGAGATGGAGAAGGTCGTTCCGTGGCAGCGCTTGCTGTCGGCCATCGAACCGCACTATCCGAAGGGCACGCGAGGTCGCCCGCCGATTGGCCTTGAGCGGATGCTGCGAATCTACTTCGTGCAACAGTGGTACGGACTGTCGGACGAAGGACTGGAAGACGCGCTGTATGACAGCATCACGCTGCGAGCCTTCGCCGGCATCGATCTGGCGATCGAGAACGTGCCTGATGCAACCACGCTGTTGAAGTTCCGGCGCCTGCTGATCGAACACGAACTGACACGGAAGTTGTTCGACGAGATTGGCATCTCGCTGTGCGAGCGTGGGCTGATGATGAAGGAAGGCACGCTGGTTGACGCGACGATCATTGAAGCGCCGCCGTCGACCAAGAATGCCGGGAAGAGCCGTGACCCGGAAATGCATCAAACGAAGAAGGGCAACGAATGGCACTTTGGCATGAAAGCCCACATTGGCGTCGACGCCGACTCGGGCCTGATTCACAGTGTGGTTGGCACGGCGGCCAACGTGTCGGATGTATCGCAAGCTCATGCCCTGCTGCACGGGCATGAAGAGCAGGTGTTCGCCGACGCGGGCTACATTGGCGTCGACAAGCGCGAGGAAATGGCGGGCAAGGCCGTGAAGTGGCACGTCGCTGCCAGGCGGGGAAAGATCAAGGCGATGCAAGAAGGAGCGCTGAAGGACCTGGTGATCGCGCTCGAGCGAACCAAGGCGCAGATCCGTTCGCGGGTTGAGCATCCGTTTCATATCGTCAAGAATCTGTTTCAGCATCGCAAGACCCGATACAAGGGCTTGGCCAAGAACACCGCGCAACTGTTCAGCCTGTTCGCTCTGGCGAATCTGGTGATTGCGCGAAATCTGTTGCGATCGGTCCATGGGAGCAGTCCGTCATGCGTATGAAAAATGCGAGCAGGGGAGGCTCGCTTACGCGCCAAATTCACTGAATTGAGCGCCGATTCGCTTCGTCATCCAGAAAATTTGAAGCCATCTCGCCTGCAACTTCGGAAGTTGGTCCATTGATCAGCGTTTCCCTAGCGATTCATGGGGTACAAGTCCTCCGAATCACTGACATGAAACATCAGGCACGGACACGCTCCCTATACCTAACGGCCAATCCCCCCAATCCCCCATTTCTGAGATGCCAGCCCGACTACACTGGTCTTGAAGCCTTGCTTCTCGTCATCGGGAGTAGAACGCAGTCCCCTCCGCCCCGATGGTCGACCGTAAGCCGTCTTGCCCAACAAGACCCAGCGAAGGGGGAGAAAGAAGGGAAAACCCAAGGCATCAAAAAAGCGCGGGCCGCATGGGCGGCAACCCATACGACCCGCTGACCACCACCAACTCACACCAGGAGTCGGAAATGGCTGACGCCAATACTAAGCCACGTCGTAGAAAGAACAAACCGGTCAACATGCAAAAGACGTTTGAGCTGGTCCTGCGCAACTACCCGGACCTTCCCAAGCGAGGCTGGCCGTATCTGCCGTGGATGAAGGCGATCGACATTGATTTCAAGATCTTCGGATTCAAGCCTGGCGACCGCGTATACGTGGACGCCAACTACGCGACCCGGCAGATCACGATCACGCCGGATTACAGCCAGTTGGCGTTGCGAGAGCAGCCGTACCACGATCTTGACCGTGGACCGTCGACGCTATAACGCCTGCAAGGGCCGCTTGATGCGGCCCTAGCGAGTGGAATGCAGGCGTTTCCCGAATGCGACTGACTGCCGGGGCGACACCGCCCGGCCATTGCTGCAAACGCCGCGACTCACACCTCCAGCCACCTTCAACAACTGTCACGACCGCAAGGTCCGTGAGGCGACACGGCGCCTGCCGAAACAGCCGAATGGCGTCAAATCATCAAATCAACGCCCACCGGCTTGCCGCTTCACAAGCGCCCCCCGCTGCAACACATACTCGACCCGCGCGCCTTCATCGGCCACGACTCCGATATCTTCAAGCGGATTCCCATCCAGCACGACGAGGTCGGCGATCGCGCCCACGGCCACCACCCCAAGCTGCCCCTGCATATTGACGATCTCCGCCGCGACGGTCGTCGCCGACCTGAGCGCTTCCAGATTCCCGAGCACCTCCGCCCGAATCCGAAACTCTCCGCTTTGAAACGCGTGCATTTCCCCGAGTAGATCCGACCCGAACCCCATCTTCACGCCGGCGTTCGCATAGATTTCCAGCGATTCGCGGCCTTTCTGCTGAACGGAAGCCACCTTTGCCACCGAATCCGGCGGCATCCCGAACTCCGCGCCGTGTTTGGCCAGCGCGTCATAAGTGACAAGCGTGGGCACGACAAACGCGCCATGCTCGCGCATCAGCTTCGCCGCCGCCTCATCCACGAGATTCCCGTGCTCGATCGTCCTAACCCCACACCGCACCGCCCGAGCAATCGCCCGCCCCGTATACGCATGCGCCATCACATACGTATTCGCGGCTTCGGCCTCATCCACGATGGCCCGAATCTCGTCCTCGGAGTACTGCGTGTTCGCAATCGGGTCGGTAGGCGAAGCCACGCCACCTGACGCCATGATCTTGATCTGCGTCGCGCCTTTCTGAATCTCCTCACGCACGGCAAGCCGCACACCTTCGACCCCGTCCACCACCCGAGCAATCGCCCCCGTCCTGAAACAGCAAGAACAAGGCTCCAGCAAATCCCCGCGCGGCCGAAAGTCCCCATGCCCGCCGGTCTGCGACAACGCCTTTCCCGACGGAAAAATCCGCGGCCCCGACACCAGCCCGGTTTCGACCGCCTGCATCAAACTCCAGTCTGCGCCCCCAGCATCGCGCACGCTGGTGAACCCGCGCGACAACATCGCATCGAGAATCGGCAACGACCGAATCGCGGCAAGAATATTCGGCTGCGTCGCATTCACACCGAGGTTCGCATTCGAAGCCAGCACATGCACATGGCAATCGATGAATCCCGGCATCACGGTCTTGCCGCGCACGTCGATCACCTGCGCATTCGGCAAATCCACCGGCCGATCGGTGACTTCGACGATCCGTTCTCCGTCGATCACGACATGATGATGGTCGAGCAGCACGCCCCGTTCGAGATCGAGTACGTTGCCGCCTTGCAGCACGGTAATGGTCATGGATAGAGATCCTTATCGATTGACGGAAGCCGCCCGCTTGGCGTCCTTCACGAAGCGCGTTCCGATGAAACTGACGGCCGCCGCGAGCGTCACGTAGAAGGCCGGCGCCATGTTGCTGCCAGTGCGGGCGATGAGCCACGTGATCAGGAACGGCGCGAAGCCGCCGAAGATCGTGACCGCGAAGTTGTACGCAACGGACAGCCCGGTCGACAGCACCTTGGTCGGGAACAGTTCGGCGAACGCCGCGAGGATCGGCCCCGTGTAGGTCGCGATCAGCACGCCGAACACGGCCTGGAACACGATCAGCGACGTGAACCCGGGCGCATGGTTGATCCACGCGAACATCGGCCACGCGAGCAAGAAGATGGCCAGCGCCGATCCGGACAGGAATACGCGCCGTCCCCACACGTCGGCGAGCCGGCCGACGATCGGCGAGCAGCACATGATCATCAGCCCGCCGACCATGCCGGCCGCGAAGCCGGTCGATTGCGGCAGATGCAGCGTGCGCACGGAATACGTCGGCATGTAGAAGAGCAGCACGTAGGTGCAGACGGTCCACAGAATGACCATCGAAAAGCTCGCGAACGTCTCGCGCGGGTAGGTGGACAGCACTGCCTTCAGCGGCGAGCTTTCTTTTGCCTGCGCTTCGACGGCGCTGAAGGCGGGCGTCTCGTCGATATGGCTGCGGATGTAGTAGCCGACGGGCCCGACGATGATCCCGAGCAGGAACGGCAGCCGCCAGCCCCAGCTATGCAGCGCCTGCGTGTCGAGCGACGTCGTGACGAAGGTGCCGGTCGCGGCGCCGAGCAGCACCGCGAAGCCGATGCTCGACTGGATCCAGCTCGAGTAGTACGCACGCTTCTCCGGCGGCGCGTATTCGGTGAGGAACGCGGTGGCGCCGCCCATCTCGCCACCGGCCGAGAAGCCTTGCAGCAGCCGCGCGACGACGATCAGCAGCGGCGCGGCGATGCCGGCCTGTTCGTAGGTCGGCGCGAGCCCGATGAGCGCGGTGCCGGCGGCCATCATGAGGATGGTGAGCGACAGCGCGGCCTTGCGCCCGACCTTGTCCGCGTAGATGCCGAGCACGATGCCGCCGACGGGCCGCATGAAGAAGCCGACGCCGAACGTCGCGACGGTCAGCAGCACGGACGTCAGTTCGTTGCCGGTCGGAAAGAACAGTTTCGCGATGATGACCGCGAAGAAGCTGTAGACGGTGAAATCGAACCATTCGAGACCATTGCCGATCACGGTCGCGACGATGGCGCGGCGGCGCTGCTGCACTGCCGCATCGACGGCAGGCGCGGCGCGCGGGGAAAGCGTTCCTTGCATGGTCTCTTCCTCTATCGGAATCAGAAGGCGGGACGGCTGCCCCGCGTGAACCCATGCTAAGGACAGCGCGATTTTTTTCTGAAACGAAAGATTTGCATGCACGCATGCGCTACGCGCATGCATCGCAATCAGGACGCGGTCTGCTTCTCCGCCTGTTCGAACAGCCAGCGTGTGAACAGGCGTGCGGCGTGGTTCTGCGCGCGGTCGTTCGGCGAGATCACGTAGTAGCCGCCGCCGTGGCTCGCGGATGCTTCCGTCACGCGCACGAGCAGGCCGGCCTCGATGCATGCGTCGATCATGTAGCGCCAGCCGAGCGACACACCCTGGCCGAGAATCGTCATCTGTACGATCTGCGGATAAGAATTGATCGTGATGTCCTGCGGCCGTGCCTTCTGCCGGTCGATGTCGTTCTGGTCGAACCATTCGGACCACGACATCCATTGGCGCTGGCCATCCTCGAGACGCAGCAGCGTCTCGTTCGCAAGATCGGCTGCGTCGAGCGTGCGGCCGGCCAGATAGCCGGGCGAGCAGACCGGAAACACTTCCTCGTCGAACAGGCGGCGCGCGGTGTATTCGGCCGGCGCCTGCTGACGCACGTAGTACACACCCACGTCGAACTCCGCCGGCGACATCGACGCGAGCCCGTCGCGCACGATCAGCCGCAGCTTGATGTCCGGATAGGCGGCGCGAAACGCGGGCAGGCGCGGTGTGAGCCACAGCAGCGCAACGCCCGACGAGCATGCGATCGTCAGTTCGAGATCGCCATAGGGCTTCATTACATCGTGCGTGGCTTCCGCGCATTGCGTGAGGAGATGGTGCACCTGCGCGGCGTATTGCTCGCCGGCGATCGTCAGCCGCAGCGAACGATGTTCGCGCACGAACAGCGAGCGGCCGAGGAATTCCTCGAGCTGCTGGATCTGCCGGCTGATCGCGCTTTGGGTCAGATGCAGCTCGGTGGCCGCGCGCGTGAAGCTCGCATGCCGCACGGCGGCTTCGAACGCGATGAGGCACTGAAGGGGCGGCAGGGGCGTGATGCGCATGGCAGCTTGGGAGGTCGAGGAGGCTGCCGATATGATACGAGCGGATCGAAAGGAAATCACAAGGAAGCAGGGTGCGCCAGTCACCGCATTCATGCGAAGATTGACCGCACAACACACTCGCCCGAGAACGACGTGACCCTATTCAACCCTGAGAGCAAACCGGACGCCGCCCATCCGCCGTGGATGCCCGTCGCGATGGCCGAACTCGGCATCCGCCGCCATCCGCCCGGCAGCATCAACCCGCGCATCGTCGAATACAACAACCAGACGAACCTGGTCGGCTACGACGACAAGATTTCCTGGTGTTCGTCCTTCGTCAACTGGTGCATGACGCACGCCGGCATACGCGGCACGGGCTCGGCGCTTGCGCGTTCGTGGCTCGAATGGGGGAGGCCGCTGGAACGCCCGGTCTACGGCTGCATTGCAATCCTGACCCGCGACGATCCCGCGAGCTGGAAAGGGCACGTCGGTTTCTACCTGCGTCACGATGACGAGCAGGTGTATCTCTTCGGCGGCAATCAGCTGGAAGAAGTACGCGAACTCGCGTACCCGTTGAACGAAGTGATCGGCTACCGCTGGCCCGACGCCGCGTGACGACGCAGCAACAGCCCATACAAAACCACGAGCGCCGCGTAACCGGCCGCTGCTAACCTGTCACACAACCGCATCGACCCACCCGGAGCCCGTCGGCGCATCAACGCGCCGCCACCGGCCTCCGCACCCACAAGGAGCCTGCAGTGCAAACCGGTCATCTCCGTCTCTACGCGGATACGCAATACACGAGCCCTTACGCGATGTCGGTCTTCGTGGCGCTCGAGGAAAAAGCGTTGCCTTACGAACTGGTGACCGTCGACCTCGGCAACCGCGCGCATTTCGCGCCCGACTACGCGGCGACGTCGCTGACGCAACGTGTGCCGACGCTCGTCCACGACGATTTCGCGCTGTCGGAATCGTCGGCGATTACCGAGTATCTCGACGAGACTTTCCCGGGCACGCGGCTCTATCCGGTCGAGCCGCGCCAGCGTGCGCGGGCGCGACAGGTGCAGGCGTGGCTGCGCAGCGACCTGATGCCGGTGCGGACGGAGCGGTCGACCGAAGTGCTGTTCTACGGGCCGTCGAGCGAGCCGCTGTCGAGTCTCGCGCAGGCCGCCGCGCAGAAGCTGTTCGTGGCCGCCGACAAGCTGCTTGCACCGGGCGCGTCGAACCTGTTCGGCGAGTGGAGCATCGCGGATGTCGACCTGGCGGTGATGCTGAACCGTCTGGTGCTGAATGACGATCCGGTGCCGCAGCGCCTCGCCGACTATGCACGTGCGCAGTGGGAACGGCCGTCGGTGCAGCGCTGGGTGAAGCTGAAGCGGCCGCCGTTGTAATTCGCCATGAACGTGATCTGGCCGATCCTCATGGTGCTCCTGTTGGCGGCAGGCGTGTTTGTTGCGGTCCGGTTCTGGCACAAACTCATCACGCGTATCGTCACCGTGATCGTCGGATTGGGTATTGCGTGGATCGTGGCTTACTCGATTGCGTTGACGACGGTCCAATGTCTCGGATCGTGCGGCTGAAGAGCGGGGCGCCGGCAAGTATGGAAGCCGCCGCCCTGTCGTGATCCCGCCTAGTTCTTCGCCACTTCCTCCGATTCCGTCGGCGGCCCACCCGCCGCGTCATTCCTGCTCCACCCACCCCCGAGCGACCGATAAAGCGCCACCGCCGCCAGCGCATGTTCGCGCTTGACCTGATTCAGCGAATCCGAATCCCGCAGATAAACCTCCTGCGCGGACAGCACATCCAGAAAATCCGTCGCACCGCCCTTATAGAGCTGATTCGCCAACCCAAGCGCCTTGTCCGACGCAGCCAGCGCGCTACCCAGCCTGCGCGTCGCCTCATCGGAACTGACGAGATTCGCCCGCGCATCCTCGACTTCCCTCAGCGCCTGCAGCATCGTCTGCCGTAACCCGAGTTCCGACTCGCGCATCCGGCTTTCGCTCTGCGAGATGTCGGCGGTAATGCGCCCCGCATTGAAGATCGGGCTCGTCGCACTCAACGCCGCACTGAACAGGTTATCGGTCAACGTCGGCAACCCGAGATAAGAAGCCGCCAGAATCCCGTCCGTCAGGTTCAACGAAAACTTCGGATACCGCTCGGCCTTTGCCACACCGACTTGCGCGGCCCGCCGCTCGACCTGCGCATACGCGGTCAGTACATCAGGCCGCCGCAGCAACGCCTGGGAAGGCAACGTACCCGGTGCGCCAACCGGCGGCGCGGGAATTTCCCCCGCCTGCGCGAGCACCAGCCGATCAACAGATTCCGGCGTCCTCCCCGAATACACCGCAATCAGATTGAGCTGATGCGCAATCTGCGCCTGCGTCGGCGGAATCCGCGCTTCGAGCGCATCGAGCTGGTTCTGCGCACGCGTGACGTCAAGCTCGGTCGACAGCCCGAACGTCTGCCGCTTGCGCGTGAGTTCGAGCGCATGCTGCCGGATCTTCGCGTTGTCCTGCAGGATCTTCAATTCCTGCTGCGCCCAGCGCAGATCGACATACGCGGAAGCCGCATCGGCCGCGAGCGCGAGCCGCATCGCATCTTCCGCATGCTTCTGCCCGACGAGCTCGGCCTGAGCGGCAAGCAGATCGAGCCGTTCACCGCCGAACACATCCGGCGACCAGCTCAACGCGAGCCCGGCACCCGCCTGCCGCACATACCCGAGCGGCGGCGGCGTGTTCTGGCGTGCGTCGGCCGCATGCGCGGTCGCATCGAGTTCGGGCAGCAGCACTGCGCGCTTCTGCACGGTCAGCGCCTGCGCCTGCTTCACGCGTTCGGCGGCGGCCTGCAGATCGAGGTTGCCGTCGAGCACGGTGGCGATCAGCCGGTCGAGCGCGGGATCGTGGAATTGCGCCCACCACGCGGCGGCGTCGATGTCCGCGCGCGGCACATCGGTGTCCCATGCGTCCGGCGCGAGCGTCCGAACCGAATCCTGAAGCGCCGGATGCTGCGCGGGCTGCACCGCGCATCCGGCGGCGAGTGCGCTGACGGCGAGGGCGACGAGAAGTTTTTTCATGATGGGGATGACCTCAACCTCAGTGCGCGTCCGGCGGCGGCGCGTTCAGGGAAATGGGTTTGGAGAAGACGACCGCGAGCAGCGCGACGACGAAGCACAGCGACAGCGCGTAGTACGCATCGGCATAGGTGAGCGTGAGCGCCTCGCGATAGATCAGGTGATGCAGGTTCGCGAGCCCGGCTTGCGCGGTGTCCAGCGTGTTGCCGGCCACCGACGTCCAGTACGCAGCCTGCCGATCGAGCAGCGACGCGATCTGCGGCTGGCCGGCGCTCACGTGCTCGTTCAGGCGCAGGTAGTGAAAGTTCAGCCGGTCGTTGAGCATCGTCGCGCTCACCGCGATGCCGATCGCCCCGCCGAGATTGCGCATCAGGTTGAACAGGCCGCTCGCCGATTTCAGGCGCGACTGCGGCAGCGAGCCGAGCGCCATCGTCACGATCGGCGGCACGCTGAACTGCTGGCCGATGCCGCGCAGCGCCTGCGGCAGCAGCAGTTCGCGCCAGCCCCAGTCGTGCGTGATCGGCGTGTACAGGTAACAGCCGAGCCCGAAGCAGATCAACCCGAACACGAGCAGCGCGCGCAGGCTGAAGTAGCGCGCGGCGAACGCATACGCGCAGAGCGCAATCAGCTGGAACGCGCCGACCGACAGCAACGCGATGCCGATCTGCAGCGAGCTGAACGCGCGCACCTGCGCAAGAAACAGCGGCGTCAGGAACACGGTCACGAAGATCCCGATGCCGGTCACGAACGACAGCAGGCTGCCGATCCCGAAGTTGCGCACGACGAGCGCGCGCAGGTCGACGATCGGATCCTTCGCGGTCAGCGCATGCACGATGAACAGGAAACCGCAGATGCCGGAGATCCACGCGCAGATCACGATCGCGTCGTCGCCGAACCAGTTCTTGCGCGGGCCTTCCTCCAGCACGTATTCGAGGCAGCCGAGGAAACCGGACATCAGCATGATGCCGAGATAGTCGCCGCGCTTGATGAGGCTGAGGTCGGGTTCGTCGATGTGCACGTAGCGCGGCACGAGCGCAGCCACCGCGATGCCCGGCACGAGGTTCAGGTAGAACAGCCAGTGCCACGACCATTGATCGGTGATCCAGCCGCCGATCACGGGGCCGATCGCCGGGGCGAGCGACGCGAGCGCGCCGATGGTCGTCGACGCGATCAGCCGCTGCTTGCCGGGGAACAGCACGAACGCGGTGGTGAACACGGTCGGGATCATCGCGGCGCCGAGCGCACCCTGCAGCCCGCGAAACAGGATCATCGAATTGATGTCCCACGCGACGCCGCACAGCATGCTGGTGATCGTGAAGCCGACCGCCGATGCGGCGAACAGCCAGCGCGTCGACATCACTTTCGACAGCCAGCCCGACATCGGGATCACGATGATCTCGGCGATCAGGTAGGCCGTTTGCACCCACGACAGTTCGTCCTGGCTGGCGGACAGGCCGCCGCCGATGTCGCGCAGCGACGACGCGACGATCTGGATGTCGAGCGTCGCCATGAAGAAGCCGACGCACATCAGCGCGAACGCGAACACGCGCTGCTTCGTCGGTTGCGACGCCGGGTCGCCGGAAAACGCGGTGGTCATCGTCGGCTCCCGTTCAGTTCGCGTGATCGGTATGCACGGTCACGACCGCGGAGAGCCCGGGGCGCAGCACCTGCTCGAGGCCCGGCTGCGGATCGAGATGCACGCGCACGGGCACGCGCTGGACGATCTTCGTGAAGTTGCCGGTCGCGTTCTCGGGCGGCAGCACGCTGAAGGTCGCGCCGGTGGCGGGCGCGAGGCTGTCGACGCGGCCGTGCAGTTTCGTGTTCGACGCATCGAGCGATACGTCGACGCGATCGCCCGCGTGCATCTTGCGCAGTTGGTCTTCCTTGAAGTTCGCGTCGATCCACAGGCCGGACGCCGGCACGACGGTCAGCAGCGGCACGCCGACGTTCGCGAGCATCCCGACGCGGCCCGTGCGGTTGCCGACGTAGCCGTCGACCGGCGAGCGGATCGTCGTGTATTCGACGTTGAGCGCGGCGACACGCTGCGCGGCAAGCGCGGTGTTCACGCGGGCCCGCGCATCGGCGAGCTGCGCACCGAGCACGTCGAGCTGCCGCTTCGACGCGAGCAGCGCGGCGTCGCTGCGGTCGACGGCGGCGCCGGCCTTCGAATAGTCGGCGTCCGCGCGTTCGACGATCTGGTTCGACACGGCGTCGGATTTCACGAGCTCGCGATAGCGCACGCGGTCCGACGCGGCACGCGTCAGCTCGGCCGACGACGCATTCTTCTCGGCCGCCTGCTGGCCGATCACCGCGAATTGCAGTTGCTGCTTCGCCTCGAGTTCGGTCACCGCGGAGCGCGCGCTGTCGACTTCGGCGCTGGCCTGTGCGAGCTTCGCGTCGTAGTCGCGCGCATCGAGTTGCACGAGCACGTCGCCGGCCTTCACGCGCTGGTTGTCGGTCACGAGGATCTTGTCGACGAAGCCGTTGACCTTCGGCGCCAGCACGGTCACGTCGCCGCCGACATACGCATCGTCGGTGCTTTCCTGAAAGCGCAGCACGAACAGCCAGTCGAGCGCGGCGGCGGCGACGACGATGACGACGGCACCCACCGCGATGCGCATCCACGGCACGCGGCGCTGTTGCTTCGCGGGCTGGTCGAGTGTGGCTGCTTCACGGGATGAGGCAGCGGCTTGGGTCGTATCCATCGATTCACCTATGTATATGCACTTATCAAGTCGATCGACGGCATGTCGTCGATCGGGGAAGGGGCTAGCGTTCCGGCAGGTTGTGCGTGATCCGGAACAATTCGTCTCTCAGGCGGGCCGCCTGCGTCGACCCGAACCGCTGCTCGAACGCTTCCTGCGCGGCGAGCCAGTGCACGTGCGCGTCGGCGATCTTCGTTTCGCCGTGCGCGGTCAGCGCGAAGGTCTGGCGGCGGCACCGCGGCTCGATCTGGCCCGCCACCAGCGCCGCGCCGATGAGCGGCTTGAGCGCGCGCAGCAGCGCGGTGCGTTCGATCACCAGCACGGTCGACAGCGTCGCCATCGTCAGGCCGGGCCGGTCGCGCAGCAGCGCGAGAATGCTGTACTGCGACGGCGTCACGCCCGCCCGCGACAGATAGCGCTCGTAGAACTGCGAGATTCGTCGGGCGGCTTGCCGGACCGCGAAGCAATCGTCATCGGTGAGCGTCATCTTGTGCATGTACACATGTTAGGAGGCAATGCGGCTCGAAGCGAGCGGCGGGGCACGATCAGATTGTTGTCGCGGCTGTACCAATCGGCGTCAGGCGGCCGCCGGAACGATCCAGCCTTCGCGGTCGCAATAAGCGGCCGTGTAGTCGATGAACGTCTTGACCTTCGCGGGCAGCAGCGCGCGGTTCGCGTAGGCGAGCTTGATCTCGACGAACGCATCGACGAGATCGGCGTCGGCCAGCAACTGCACGAGCGCGCCTGACGCAAGCTGGGCATCGACGAGCGTCTTCGGCACGACGCCGATGCCGAAGTCGTGCATCACCATTTCACGGTTGAAGACGGGGCTGTTCGACGAGATGTCGAAGCGGAACGGCACGGTCAGCGTGTTGCCGTCGACGCGGAACGACAGCGCGGGCCGGCGCAGAGACGGCGACATCGGCACGAATGGGTGATCGGCGAGATCGGCTGGCGCGACCGGGCGCGAATGCGCGCGCAGGTACGCGGGTGTCGCGACGATCACGAGCGGAATCCGCTCGATCAGCCGCACGACGGTCGATTCGTTCGTCAGCATGTACGGGACGACGATACCGATGTCGTAGCCTTCGCCGACGAGATCGATGGGGCGCTCGGTCAGCGTCACGTCGAGGCGCACTTTCGGGTGCGCGGCCTTGAAGCCGGCGATCAGCGGCACCAGCCGGTTCAGCGTGGCCGTCGTGTGCGCGACGAGCCGCAGCAGGCCTTCGGGCTCGCGCGTCGGCGACTGCGCTTCCGCCTCGAGCGAGTCGAGTTCGTCGAGCACGGCCGCGCAGCGCTCGTAGATGCGCTCGGCCGTTTCGGTCAGCGACACCTGGCGCGTGGTCCGGTGCAGCAGCCGGCTGCCGAAGCGCGCTTCCAGATCCGCGACCGCGCGCGACACGACCGGCCGTGCGAGGCCGTGCATGTCGGCGGCGCGCGTGAAGCTGCGCATCTCCACCACCGACCGGAAAATCCGCAGCTTGTCGATGTAGTCCATGTCCGTCTCCTTGACGCGAGGCCGGCCGCCGGCCTGGTTACGGCGGAGTGTACATTGACTTTATGCATATGCACATATAAATTGCGAAACATGAACGACACCTCGATTGCCCAGGCGTGCAACTGCCTCGCGCTGCGTCAGGCGGCGCGCTTTGTCACGCAACTGTACGAACGCCATCTGGCCCCAGTCGGCGTCACGCCCGCCCAGTTCTCGATCATGGCGAACCTGACGCGCCAGCCCGGCCTGCTGATGAGCGAACTCGCCGATGCGCTCGTGATGGATCGCACGACGCTGCTGCGCGCGCTCAAGCCGCTGCAGCGCGACGGCTTTGTCGCGACGGCCGCGTCCGAGCACGACGCGCGCGCGCATGCGCTGAGCCTCACGAAGCTGGGCGAGCGCACGTTCGCTGAAGCGAAAGTCGCCTGGCAGGCCGCGCAGGACGAATTCGAGACGCAGTTCGGCCGCGATCGCGCGAAGGCGCTGCGCGACGAGCTGTTCAGCGTGACCTCGGAACGCTAGACAGCTGGCTGGCGGCAAACTGGAGCTGAATTCGAGCCATTGGTCGCTTCAAAGCCGCTCAAGGGTGGAAATTGGTTTTTGAAAATGTCCGGTTAAGTGCTGATCTGGACAGTTTTTATTTCCAGTTGTAGAGTCCCCTGACGGATTTCACGAGCCGGCGCCGCCGGCACGCGTCAGAGGAGCAACCGATGCTGCAGTTGAGTGACCGCGACAGCGCGATGCTGCGCGGGGATTTCGGCGAGGGCGTCGCGCGCGCGATGCGGATCGTCGCGCGCACGGCGCACGTGATGTCCGCGCCGCATTTGATCGACATCACGTCCGCCCATATCGACGGCTGCCTTTACCACGGCCAGACCAGCCTCGACTTCGTCGAGTATTTCGTCGACACCGGCGCGAAGGTCGCGGTGCCGACCACGCTGAACGTCGGGTCGCTCGACCTGATCCATCCGGAGCTGTACCACGGCGACCGCACGATCCAGCGCGATGCGCAGCGCCTGATGGATGCGCATCTGCAGCTCGGCTGCGAATCGAGCTTCACGTGCGCGCCGTACCAACTGAAGAACCGTCCCGCGAAAGGCGAGCAGATCGCGTGGGCCGAATCGAACGCGATCGTGTTCGCGAACTCGGTGCTCGGCGCGCGGACGAGCCGCTACGGCGATTTTCTCGACCTGGCCGCTGCGATCACCGGGCGTGCGCCGTATGCGGGGCTGCATGTCGAAGCGAATCGCGCCGCGCGGATCGTGTTCAACGCACCGGAATTCAGTCGCTTGGCCTCGCGCGACATCTATTTCGCCGCACTCGGGCTGCTGATCGGCAGGATCGCGGGCGCGGTCGTGCCGGCGATCGTCGGGCTGCCGGCGGACACCACGGAAGACGAACTCAAGGCACTGGGCGCGGCCGCCGCGTCGAGCGGGGCCGTTGCGCTGTTCCATGCGGTCGGTGTGACACCGGAAGCGCCTACGCTCGACGCCGCATTGCACGGACAAGCGGCGCCACGCACGGTCGATGTCACGATGGCCGATCTCGATGAGATTCGCCGCACGCTGAACCACGGCGCGGCCGGCGATGCACTCGTCGCGGTAGCGCTCGGTACGCCGCATTTCTCGCTGGCCGAATTCCGCACGCTCGATACGTTGCTCGATGCATTCGACGGCAGGCCGGCCTGCGATTTCTACGTGAACACGAGCCGATTCATCCTGTGGGAACTGGAGGAGGCCGGCCTCGCGGAGAAATTCGCGGCACGCGGCATCCAGATCGTCGTCGATACCTGCACGTACATCACGCCGGTGATGAAGCAACTGTCGGGGCTCGTGATGACCAATTCGGGGAAATGGGCGTCGTATGCGCCCGCGAACATCGGCGTGACGGTCGCGTACGGCAGCATGCGCGAATGCGTGCGTTCGGCGTACGAAGGAAAGGTGCGATTCGATGACTGAAGCCACGCGCAAGGGTTTGACGGGCGACACGCTCGTGCCGGGCAGCGCGTGCGCGCGCCCGTTCGTGCTCGACAAGCCGCTCAGCTTCTGGGGCGGCTACGACTCGGGTGCGGGAAAGATCGTCGATCGCGGCCATCCGCAGGCCGGTGCGAGCCTCGCCGGCAAGGTGATGGTGATGCCGCACGCGAAGGGCTCGAGTTCGAGCAGCAGCGTGCTCGCGGAAGCCGTGCGCAACGGCACCGGGCCGGTCGCGATCGTGCTGAAGGAGCGCGACCTGATCATCTCGATCGGCGCGATCGTGGCGGCCGAACTGTATGCGATCGCGGTGCCGGTGGTGTGCGTGACCGATGACGTGTACGACGCGATCGCCGCCGCGACGGGGGAGGTGCGGATCGAAGCGGGAGAGGGGGATGGCGGTGCGCGGATTTGCGTCGACCTCTGACGTTTCGTGCGCGGGATCGGCTCAGATGAAGCGAATGTGCGACGTTTCTTCGTTCGAGAGCGACAGTGCGTGCCGGGCAGCATTCATCTCGCGCTTGCCGCCTGGCTGCCTGAGCCGCCGGATCTCGGGCCACAAGATTGCGCCGAACACGGTGCGCAGGATCGTGCTCAGCAGGAAGAGCGCGATCGCGGCGCCGCCGAACCACGTGGATATCTCCAGCACGCTGTCCGTGCTGCGTTCCGTCGCGGACACGAGGCCGATGGTGATGGCCATGGCGACCAGCATGCCGATCGTTACGACGATATCCATGCGGGCAGCCGCGACTTTCGCGGTGCGAACGAGATACACCGAGCCGTCGGTCGCGTTGCGGATAGCGTAGATGGCTCGGCGATCCCGATCTTGCGTGTATGCAACGGTCAACCGGTCGCCCGCGACGATGAACACGCTTCGCGTGCTGTCCGTCCTGAGCGTGAGCGGTGCGTCGACCGTGTCGAGCTGGAGCGCAATCTCCTCGAGGCTTTGCGTGGTCATGCCGAGGTTGTTGCTCCAGATCTTCGTACTGATCGTGTTCTGGCTGACCGACGTCACGCAACCCGACGCGATCTGCATGGTGCGATCGCTCATCCGTTGCTCTTTTCCGCCGTGAAACCGGCCGGTTCGTATTGCCACTTTTCCTGGGCTTCGCGCCGCTGGGGCCGGAAGACCAGTTCGGACAGGCCGGCGATCGCGAGCAGGGTGCCCAGCAGGCTGATGATGCCGACGACCAGGGTCACCGCGCCGACGAACGCCCAGCCCGATTTGAAGGCGGCGCCGTCGATCAGCAGGCTCAGCATGAAGATGCATGACGCCCAGATGAGGAGCGACACGTTGCTGCTCTTTTGTCTGAACACGTTGTAAGGAGCGATTGCGACGTCGTTGCCTTTGATCCACGCGATGCTGCGGCGACCGCGATCGTCGAAGACACACGCACGCACCGCCATCCCGGGCTTCAATCGATCGATCTGCTTGAACGCCTCCGCATCGATATCGTCCGCCGCGATGAAGTAGCACGTGCCCTGCATCGTCAGGCGATACAGCGGCACCTTCTTGCTATCGGACGCGACACGAATGAGGTTCGTATCGATACGGTCGATCGTCGCGTCGATCAGGGTGGTGTGATTGGGCATGGGGCGGGAGAGTGCGCCGGTGGGCGCCGCTTTGGCGTGGCATTGATCATACCGATGAAATTCCGCGCAGGCACGTCGTGCCGCCCGCAGCCCCGCGTCATTCGTGCGACGTGCCCGCGGCGGCGTCCCGATACGCACTCGGCGTCTGCCCGGCCCAGCGCCGGAACGCGCGCGTGAAATTCGCCGGGTCGGTGAATTGCAGCCGCTCGGCGATCGTCTTCAGGTCGAGATCCGACGCGGCAAGCAACTGCTTCGCGTCGCGAAACCGCGCTTCGTCGAGCAATTGCCGATAGCTCGATCCGGCTTCCTCGAGCCGGCGCCGCAGCGTGCGGGTCGACACGAGCAGCGCGTCGGCGAGCGTCTCCGGCCCCGGATATTCGCCAGCCCCGCGTGCCAGCTCTGCGCGCACGCGTTCGACCAGATCGCCTTCCTCCTGACGCACCTGCGCATACTCGCGCTCCACCTGCACGAGCGCCTGCCGGTGGGCGACTTCGTCGGCGAGCGGCAGCGGCCAGTCGAGCACGTCGCGCGCGATCCACAGCGCATTGGCGGCACAGCCGAATTCGACCGGCGGCAACTGATCGCGATAGCGCGCGAAATAGGGCGGCTCCGGCCACGCGAATTGCAGCTTGATCGGCGGCGACGTGCGTCCGGCCCATTGAGAGATGTTCTGCGCAAGCCCGGTCAACACGAATTCGAACATCACGTGATGCTGCAGCACGGGGCTGGCCTGCACGCCGTGCAGTTCGAGCGTCGCGCCGCATTCGTCTTCTGCATAGGTCAGCCGATATTGGCGATTGCGCATCCGGAAGTAGCGCTGCGTGACGGCGAGCGCTTCCCGGATGTCCCGCGCGGTCAGCGTCGCATAGCCGAGAAAGCCGTGCACGGTCGGCTTCAGCAGCAGCCCGAACGCGAGCCCGATGCCCGGATCGCCGCCGATCTCGATCGCATTGAGCACGAGCCGACCCCATTGCGACGGCGCGACGCGCGCGTCCGGTTCGGCCAATACCGCATCGCGCAGGCCCGTGCCGGCGCGCACGGCGGCCAGATCGACGCCGCGTGCGGCCAGCGCCTGCAGCAACAGGCGCGGATAGGCGATCGGAATCGTCGGCCGGCGCAGCCCGAGGCGGTCCTTGGCGAGAGGGGAGGTCATGTCGTCTTGGCCGGAAATGACAAGCATTATGGCTGTTTGCCCCCTCACGTTCAAGGCGGCGCGCGCCTACGATGTCACGCATCGCTTACTGGCACGAATCGGCACGCTCATCATGACCACGACCTTTCCCCACCTGCTCGCCCCGCTCGACCTCGGCTTCACGACGCTGAAGAACCGCGTGCTGATGGGCTCGATGCACACGGGCCTCGAGGACAGCCGCAAGACGCTGCCGCGGCTCGCCGAATATTTCGCCGAACGCGCCCGCGGCGGCGTCGGCCTGATCGTGACGGGCGGCTTCGCGCCGAACGTGGCCGGCTGGACCAAGCCGTTCGGCGGCACGCTGATGACGTCGGGCGCCGCGCGGCGGCATCGCGAGATCACGGAGGCCGTGCACGCCGAGGATGGCAAGATCGCGCTGCAGATCCTGCATACGGGACGCTACGGCTATCACCCGTTCGCGGTCGCGCCGTCGAAGATCAAGTCGCCGATCTCGCCGTTCGCGCCGCACGAACTGAGCGCACGCGGCGTCGAGCGGCAGATCCGCGCGTTCGTCCGCTGCGCGAAGCTCGCGCGGGAAGCCGGGTATGACGGCGTCGAGATCATGGGCTCCGAAGGCTACCTGATCAACCAGTTCATCTCGATGCATACGAACAAGCGCACCGACCAGTGGGGCGGTTCGTACGAGAACCGCATCCGGCTGCCGATCGAGATCATCGAACGTACGCGCGAAGCGGTCGGCCGCGATTTCATCCTGATCTACCGGCTGTCGATGCTCGACCTGATTCCGGACGGAAGCGACTGGAGCGAAACCGTGCAGCTCGCGAAGGCCGTCGAGCGCGCGGGCGCGACCATCATCAACACGGGGATCGGCTGGCACGAGGCGCGGGTGCCGACGATCGCGACGTCGGTGCCGCGCGGCGCGTTCGCGTGGGTGACGAAGAAGATGAAGGGCGAGGTAGGCATTCCGCTCGTGACGACCAACCGGATCAACCGCCCCGAAGTGGCCGAGCAGATCCTCGCGGACGGCTGCGCGGACATGGTGTCGATGGCGCGCCCGCTGCTCGCGGATGCCGAGTTCGTCGTCAAGGCCGCGCAGGGTCGTGCCGACGAAATCAATACGTGCATCGGCTGCAACCAGGCGTGCCTCGATCACGCGTTCAAGAACCAGATCGCGTCGTGCCTGCTGAACCCGCGCGCGTGCCACGAGACGGAACTGAAATACACGCCCGCCGCGCGGCCGAAACGCATCGCGGTGGTCGGCGCGGGGCCGGCCGGGCTCGCATGCTCGACCGTGCTCGCGCAGCGCGGCCATCAGGTCGACCTGTTCGACGGCGCGGCCGAGATCGGCGGCCAGTTCAACATGGCGAAGCGGATTCCCGGCAAGGAAGAGTTTCACGAAGCGCTGAGCTACTTTGGCCGCCAGATCGAGCTGACCGGCGTGAACCTGCACCTGAATCGCCGCGTCGACGCGAACGACCTGATCGCGGGCGGCTACGACGAGATCGTGCTCGCGACCGGCGTCGCGCCGCGCGACCCGAAGATCCCGGGGCAGGACGGGCCGAACGTGCTCAGCTACATCGACGTGCTCGCGGGCAAGCAGCCGGTGGGCCGGCGAGTCGCGGTGGTCGGGGCGGGCGGGATCGGCTTCGATGTCGCCGAGTATCTGGTGCAGGAGGGCGAATCGCCGGCGCTCGATCTGGAAGAGTGGAAGGCCGAGTGGGGGGTGACCGACCCGGCCGCGACGCGCGGTGGCGTAACGCGTGCACAGGTGACGGCGCCGGCGCGCGAAGTGACGCTGCTGCAGCGCAAGGCCGCGCCGCTCGGCAAGGGGCTCGGCAAGACGACCGGCTGGATTCACCGTGCGACGCTGAAGATGAAGCAGGTGAAGATGATCGGCGGCGTGAACTATGAACTGATCGATGCGCGCGGGCTGCACGTGTCATACGGCGAGCAGCGCACCGATCACGAAGTGATCGAGGCCGACACGATCGTGCTCTGCACGGGGCAGGAGCCGCAGCGCGCGTTGCTCGCGCCGCTGCAGGCGGCCGGGCGCTCGGTGCACCTGATCGGCGGCGCGGAACTGGCCGCCGAACTCGACGCGAAGCGCGCGATCGATCAGGGCTCGCGGCTCGCCGCGCGGCTGTAACGGGCGGTCGCGGCGACGGCCGCTCGAAGGTACGCCGCGTGGCGGTGATCCGCCTGCGCGGCCGTTCGTGGCTCACCGTCTACTGCACCGATTCGCCGGCGCAGGACTGAAACGAGCCGCAACGCCGGCCGCGTCGCCACGTAACGTGGCGGCGCTACCCCGACAGACCGTGGCGGCGATTGGCCATCACCCGGCTCAGGCCGCTTCGGCCCGTTCTTCCTCTTCCGCTTCCAGCATCGCCTTGACGATCAGGTAGATGGCCGGCAGGTCGTCATCGTCGCGGCGCCAGTCGACCGGTTCCTCGACATCCGCGGCGACCAGGCGGCTGTCGCGCAGCCGGATGAACGCGTCGACGACGGCCGGATCGTTGCGGCTCAGGAAGCCGGCATTCGAGAATGCCAGCTCTTCGACGTTCAGCAGCGCCTGCCAGCTCATCGTGCGCACGGCCGCGGGATGGGTGCGGCGCCGCAGGCCGAGCGCCCGCTGCGCGGGGCCGCCCGCGACACGCTGCAGATCGACAACCGCCCGCTGCGCGGCGCGCTCGAAGTGGACGGGGTTGAAGCCGGGTTGCTCGGGATCGAATGCGGATGCCTGGAACATGGTCGCCTCACAAAAGTCCGTTCGTCTGTGAATGACGGAATTCGGGTCAAATGGTGCAAAAGCACTGTAAATATATACAGTGTTTGGCGCGGTTTCAAGCCCCGGATGAAGGATTTCGTGCGATGGCGGTCGAAGCGGGCGGCCGCCCCGGGCAGGCGACCGATCTACACCGCTGCCGCGATCGTCTCCCGCAACCATCGATGCGCCGGATCGCGATGCACGCGTTCGTGCCACAGCATCGACATTTCGTAGCCGGGCACGTCGACGGGCGCTGCCACGACACGCAGCGCGGGCACGTCGCGCACCAGCCGCTCGGGCACCATCGCGACGAGATCGGTGCTGGCCACGGCCGACAGCACGAACAGGAAATGCGGCACCGACAGCACGACGCGCCGCGTGGCGCCCACCTTCGCGAGCGCTTCGTCCGTCACGCCGAAGAAGCCGCCGCCGTCGGGCGACACGATCACGTGCTCGAGCGTGCCGAACTGCGCGAGCGTCGGGCGCCGCTTCAGCTTCGGGTGCCCGGCACGGCCGATGAGCACGTAACGCTCGGCGAACAGCGGCAAGCGCCGCATGCCGGGCGGCGACGCTTCGGTCATGTGGAAGACGAGATCGATGCCGTTTCGTTCGGTGTCCTGCTCGATGCGCGGCGGTACCAGCTCGACCACGGCGAGGCGCGTGGCGGGCGCGGCCGAACGCAGCGCGTTCAGCGCGGGCAGCACGATCGTCGATTCGCCGTAGTCGGTCGCGGCCACGCGCCACGTGTTCGTCGCGGTCGCGGGATCGAACGGCGTGGCCGGAATGACCGCGCGCTCGACCGCTTCGAGCGCATCGCGCAACGGTTCGCGCAGCGCTTCCGCTCGCGCGGTCGGCCGCATTCCACGCGGCCCCGGCAGCAGCAGCGGATCGCCGAACACGTCGCGCAGCTTCTGCAATTGCACGCTCACCGACGGCTGCGACATGTTCAGTTTCTCGGCCGCGCGCGTGACGTTGTGCTCGGCGAGCAGCACGTCCAGCGTGACGAGCAGATTGAGATCGAGTCGTCTGAGATTATTCATGGCTATACCTGGAATATCAGGAATTCATTTCAAATATACCGTTGGCGGTCGCATCCTGCAGTCATTCAATCAACGGAGTACCGAACATGAATGTGCTGATCGTCTATGCCCATCCCGAACCGCGTTCGCTGAACGGCGCATTGCGCGACTTCTCCGTCGCGCATCTCGAAGCGGCCGGCCACACGGTGCAGGTGACCGACCTGTATGCGATGAACTGGAAGGCGGCGTTCGACGCGGACGACGTGACCGATCGTGCGCCCGATGCGCGGTTCGATCCGTCGCTCGACTCGAAGCGCGCGTTCGCGGCGGGTACGCAAAGCGAAGACATCGCACGCGAGCAGGAGAAGCTGAAGTGGGCCGACGCGGTGATCCTGCAGTTCCCGCTGTGGTGGTTCTCGATGCCGGCGATCATGAAGGGCTGGTTCGAGCGCGTGTATGCGTGCGGCTTCGCGTACGGCGTGGGCGAGCATTCCGACACGCACTGGGGCGATCGCTATGGCGAAGGTTCGCTTGCCGGCAAGCGCGCGATGGTGATCGTCACTGCGGGCGGGTGGGAGTCGCATTACAGCCCGCGCGGCATCAACGGGCCGATCGACGACGTGCTGTTCCCGATCCAGCACGGGATGCTGTATTACCCAGGCTTCGACGTGCTGCCGCCGTTCGTGATCTACCGGACGGGGAAGATGAACGACGCGCGCTTCGACGAAACGCGCGCGGCGCTCGGCAAGCGTCTGGATGAACTGTGGACCACGCAGCCGATCCCGTTCCGCCGGCAGAACGCGGGCGATTACCAGATTCCGGCGTTGACGCTGAAGGACGAAATCGTGCCGGGGAAGGTGGGGTATGCGGTGCATCTGGCGCACGAGCATGGATGATGCATGGCCGGCCCGAGGGAGAAAGCGGCGCGCGGGCATATCGACACCTGCGCCCGAATCAAGTAGTTTCCGGAGATCGACGCGATTCGTCTGCACAATAGGCCGGCACGGCCCGTGCAGCGAATCCGTCTCGACGGAGAACAACAACGATGACTTTCGAACCACCGGGCCACGCAGAACCGATCGATGACAACCGCGCCGTCCTGCTGATCGAACTCGAAGCCGGCGGCTATCTGACGGAGGAGCAGGCGGCGCGCGTCACCCAGCGTCTGAGGGACGCACCGGCCGAGCTTCCCGACACCGATTCCCCGCGCAAAATGCTCGACTGGCTGATTGCCGAGGGCTATACGACGGCGAACGCCGAAGCGAAAGCCACGCATGAACTGCTGGACGGCCACTACGCGAGCGGCAATGCGAAAATCGTCCTGATGACGGTGCTGGAGGAGATCGATCCGCCCCGGTTCGAACAGCGTCGGAACGAAACGATCGCATCGATGCAGCGTGAGCAAAAGAAGAAGCAGATGCTGATCGGCTTCGGCGGCCTGGCGGCGGCGCTTGCGGTGGGCGCCTACCTGTTGTGGCCCGCATCGGCGCCCGCATGCGGCGCGTCGAGCACCACCAAGGCGCTGAATTCGCTGTTGTTCGACGCGCGCAGGGACATGATGCGCAGGAACCCGATGCAAATGCTCGACCGGGGTACCAAGTCGTTCCCGCACGTCAGCAACCCCCGTGAAGTCGGCTACGACGAGGCCAATCGGGCGCGCGGCTGCCTGGCGGACGTGAGTATCGCCGACGAGCACGCGACGCTCGGCTATGTGGTCCGGCACGACGACAAGGAAAAGAGCGCCTTTGTCGTGCAGACGTTCTCGCCCGAATACGTGACGGCTCGCTACAGTGCGCAGGGCCTCGATCCGAAACTCGGCGCACCGCTTGGCCGCGACGTCATCAGCGCGGCTTTCATGGCAGGCGTCGCGCAACTCGACAAGGACGTGTCGGCGCGCATGCCGCGCTACGGCAAGCCGAGGTTCGGCGACGACACACCGACGACGCTGACGAGCAGCGTGTTCGGTGTCATGCCGGCCGCCGACTGCAAGCCGATCGATGGCGACCGCGTGTCGTGTCCGTTGCTGATCGATTATCGCGACCGGTTGCTCGGTGCGATCGGCGCGCCGTCGATGCTGCAGTTGAAGGGCGATTTCACGTTCGTCAAGGAGGGCAGCGGCTGGAAAGCCGCCGACGATTTCGACAAGACGCTGATGGAGGCGATCGTCGCGCGACGCGTCGCGAAGGTGTATGGCGACGACGTCGCCGACAAGATGGAGGCGGAGAAGAAGTAGGCTGCGCGGCAACCCGATCGACCGCTGCGGCTGACGCAATGAAACGGGCGGCCTGCGAGGCAATCGCAGGCCGCCCGTCTTTCTTGTCAGTGCTCGACTGCTTGCTTACCGATCGTCTTCCCGCACCGAAGAAGGATGCCGGCACAGCGCCCGCACTTCCATCTCCATATACGGGAACAGCGGCAGCTGGCTCAGCACGTCATGCAGCTGCTGCGCGCTTTCGACGTCGAAGATGCTGACGTTCGCATACTGCCCGGCGATCCGCCACAGATGCCGCCAGGTCCCTTCGCTCATCAGCCGCTGGCACATCGCCTTTTCTTCCGCCTTCAGCGTGGCCGCCTTGACCGGATCCATGTCCGTCGGCAGACGGACGGTCATTTCCACATGAAACAGCATCCTGCACTCCTTGCGTAATCGGTTCGTCGAATCGGAAGGCCGCTCACGCCTGCGCGCGGGCCCGCTCGACTTCGCTGCCCGGCACGTCCGGCTTTTCCTTGAGCAGCGAGAAGTCGAAATCGATCAGCGCGAACTGCCCGTCGACGCCATACGGCTTGCCTTCCGCGCCTTCGGCCTGCTTCACCGGCGGGATCAACCCGTCGCGCGTCGCGAACGCGAAGTCGTCCCACAGGTGCGGATCGCCATCGATGTTGATCTGCGTCGTCAGCTTACGATAACCGTCCGCCGAAACGAAGAAGTGAATGTGCGCAGGGCGATGGCCGTGGCGGCCGAGCTGATCGAGCAGTTGCTCGGTCTTGCTGCCCGGCGGCACGCTGTAGCCGACCGGCAGCACGCTGCGGAAGCTGTAGCGGCCTTCGGCATCGGTACGGATCGAGCGGCGCAGGTTGAACGCGGGCTGCGACTGATCGAAGTACGAGTAGTTGCCGAGATGGTTCGCGTGCCACACCTCGACCAGCGCGTTCGCGATCGGTGCGCCGTCCTGGCCCAGCACCTGGCCGCGCATGATGAGCGTCTGGCCCGGATCGGTGCCGTCGTCGAGACGCGCATGGCCGACCGATTCCGGCGCGCCGGCCACATACAGCGGCCCTTCGATCGTGCGCGGCGTGCCGCCCTGGATGCCGGCCTTTTCCTCGGCTTCGTCCATGCGCACGTCGAGGAAGCGCTCGAGGCCGAGGCCCGCGGCGATCAGCCCGAATTCGCGGCCGGCTTCGTTCAGGTAGTTCAGCGCCGTCCAGAATTCGCTCGGCTGCACGTCGAAGTCCTCGATCGTGTAGCAGATGTCCTTCACGATCCGGTTGACGATCGCGCGCACGCGCGGGTTGCCCGGCTTCTCGGCGGCGTCGTCGAAGGTCTTCAGCAGTGCGTCGATGGCTTGCTTGTTCATCTGTGTCTCCGGTTTCGGTTGTCGTGTGGGGTCAGCGGGCGTCGCGTCGCATCCGTTCGATGCGCGCCCAGTCGAAGGTGATGCCGAGGCCGGGCGCTGCCGGCAGGTGCAGCTTGAAATCCGCGTAGCGCAGCGGCTCGACGAGGATCTCCTCGGTGAGCAGCAGCGGGCCGAACAGCTCGGTGCCCCATTTCAGCGAGTCGAACGTGCTGAACAGTTGCGCGGACGCCATCGTGCCGGCCGCGCCCTCGAGCATCGTGCCGCCGTACAGTTCGATGCCGGCCGCCGCCGCGATCGACGCGACGCTCGCCGCACCCTGCAGCCCGCCCGATTGCGCGATCTTCACCGCGAACACGTCGGCTGCGCGATCCTGCGCGAGCGCGAATGCATCGACGGGGCCGTGCAGCGCCTCGTCGGCCATGATCGGCACCTGCGCCAGTTGCGTGAGGCGTTTCAGCCCCGCGCGGTTGGTTGCCGCGATCGGCTGCTCGACCAGGCTCACGCCGGCTTCCGCCAAGCGCGCGCCGGCCCAGATCGCGTCGGTTTCGCTCCACGCCTGGTTCACGTCGACGCGCACGTCGCCGCGTTCGCCGAGCGCGCGCTTGATCGCGATCACGTGTGCGACGTCGTCGGCCACCGCGTTCGAGCCGATCTTCAGCTTGAACGCACGGTGGCGGCGCGCGTCGAGCATCGCCTCGGCTTCCGCGATGTCGCGCTGCGTGTCGCCGCTCGCGAGCGTCCAGGCGACCTCGACCGCATCGGTCCGGCGGCCGCCGAACAGTTCCGACAGCGGCACGCCGAGGCGGCGCGCCTGCGCGTCGAACAGCGCGGTTTCGATCGCGCACTTCGCGAAGCGGTTGCCCTGGAACAGCTTGCGGGCGCGCGCCAGCGCAGCGCCCGGGCGGGTCGCGTCCATGCCCTGCAGCAGCGGTGCGAAGTAGGTGTCGATGTTGACCTTGATGCTTTCGGGGCTTTCCTCGCCGTACGCGAGACCGCCGATGGTGGTCGCCTCGCCGACGCCTTCGATACCGTCCGTGCATCGAATACGCACCAGCACGAGGGTCTGACAGTTCATCGTCGCGACCGATAATTTGTGGGGCCGGATCGTCGGAACGTCGACGAGCAGCGTCTCGATGCGTTCGATGGTGGCGGCAGTTGCTATCATGCGATTCCTCCTGTTGGTGCACATGGTAGGAATTCCCGCCCCGCGTCGTCCAACACTCTTTCCGACTACTTCCATACCTTTGAGGCATGAAATGGAATTGCGTCAGCTCCGCTACTTCATCGCCGTCGCCGAGGAAATGAACATCACGCGGGCGGCGGAGCGGCTGCACATGACGCAGCCGCCGCTCAGCCGCCAGCTCCAGGCGATCGAGGACGAAATCGGACTGCCGCTGTTCGAGCGCGGCGCGCGGCCGCTGAAACTGACGGATGCGGGGCGCGTGTTCTATGCGCAGGCGAAGCGCCTCGTCGACCAGGCCGACGAGCTCGGCCCGCTGACGCGGCGGCTCGCGCAGCTGTCGGAGCGGATCGTGATCGGCTTCGTGCCGTCGACGCTGTACGGCGCGCTGCCGGACGTGATCCGCGCGTTTCGCGAGGCGCAGCCGGACGTCGAGTTGTCGCTGATCGAAATGTTCACGCTCGAGCAACTCGGCGCGCTGAAGGGCGGGCGGATCGACGTGGGCTTCGGCCGGCTGCGCTTCGACGACGACCAGCTGGTGCGCGAGGCGCTGATCGAGGAAAAGCTGATCGCGGCGCTGCCGGTCGGGCATCGGCTCGCCGATCCGGCCCGGCCGCTGACGCTCGCGGACATCGCGAACGAGACGCTGATCGTCTATCCGAGCACGCCGCGGCCGAGCTTCGCCGATCAGCAGCTGTCGGCGTTGCGCGACGGCGCGCTGGTGCCGGCGGCCGTTCACGAGGTGCGCGAGCTGCAGACGGCGCTCGGGCTGGTGGCCGCGCAGGTCGGCGTGTCGCTGGTGCCGGAGAGCGTGGAGGGCGTGCGCGTAAAGGGTGTGGTCTACCGGCGGTTGCCGGAGCCGGCCGCGACGTCGCCGATCATCATGAGCCGCCGGCTGCACGGCGAAAGCGCGGCGACGGCCGCGTTTTGCGCGATTGCGCGGGCGATGATCGGGCCCGTGGGGTGACGGTTGTCATCGTCGCTATAAATCGCAACTAACGGTCTGTTTCGGCAGCGACTGGCAGATGCGGAGAGGGCGCCGTGCTGTCGTGCGAGCGCTTTGCCGGTGACGCAAGCCACCGGCCGCGCGAGCATGCGCGACGACGTTACCGCTTCCCGTCGAGCGTTTCCGAAGGCGATTCCCCGAACTTCTCCCGATACGCGATCGCGAACCGCCCCAGATGCGTAAACCCGCAATCGAGCGCGACATCGGCGATCCGCCGGTCGGACACCGCGCCGCGCAGCAGCTCGCGCGCGTGGTCGAGCCGCGTCGCGCGCAGGTATTGCATCGGGCTCATCCCGCGGAACTGCAGGAACGCATCGCGCAGCGTCCGCTCCGGCACATTGGCGGCCTGGACGATATCGGCGAGTTGCAGCGGTTGCGCGTAGTGCGCGTTCACAAACTCCTGCGCGCGCCGCACGAAGCCCGGCGCCGGGTCGCGGTGCGACGCCTGCAGCACGGACGGCGGGTGGCCTTCGATCAACAGGTCGATCAGCAGGTGCTCGAGCTGTGAGGCGACACGCGGGTTCGCGTTCGCGCGTTCGAGCAGTTCGGGCGAGCGGGCGACGAGCATCAGTTGCTGGCGCCACGCGGCGAGCGCCGCGTCGCTGACATGCAGCACGGGATCGAGCGTCGCGCGGGGGTCGCCGGTCAGCGAGCCGACGGTCGCCGCGTCGATGCGCAGCACGAACTGCTCGCAATCGGCGGACAGCACCGCGTCGAAGCGTTCGCCGGGCGCACACAGCACGCCGGTCTGGCCATCGACGCCGAGCTGCCGCCCCATCGCGCGCACCTCGGCCTGGCCGGACAGGCAGAACATCAGCAGGTAGTAGCCGTCGACCGCGTCGACCTGCACGCGCATCGCGTCGCCGAACGCGATCGTGCCGATCCCGAGCCCGCCGAGCCTGACGAAATCCATGTGCGACGCGCCGCGCGTGCGACCGTTCGGCAACAGCGCATGCGGCTGCATCACGCGCGAGATCCGCTCGCGCGTCTCGTCGAGATCGCGGGATTCGAACAGCCGGTGCGCGCGCAGCGCGAGCGGCTCGAACGACGTTGGGGACATGGGCATCAGCCTTGGTGTGGACGGCGTGCGCGTCGATCCGATCAATGGGTCGCGATCGTGCGCCGGGTCGTGTGTGCCGTCATGCTAGCGCAGAAATCCGCCGAAAGTGGATATTGCGCTGCCGCAATCGCACTTTCCGGATAGACGGCGAATATTAGCTTTTCAAAAATCGGCTCCATGCATTCAACGCAACGGATCGACAAGGAGTCCGACATGGAGCAGACAGAATCGCCCGTCGTTTTCGCCGCGCGCGACGACGCGTCCGACGTGAGCTTTCCGCACGACGACGGCTCGCGCGTGCCGTACAAGGTGTTCAGCTCGCGCGCGGTCTACGATCGCGAGCAGGAACGCATCTTCCGCGGCCCGACGTGGAACTTCGTCGCGCTGGAAGCGGAAATCCCGAACGCCGGCGACTTCAAGAGCACGTTCGTCGGCGACACGCCGGTGGTCGTCACGCGTACCGAGGACGGCACGCTGTCCGCGTGGGTGAACCGCTGCGCGCACCGCGGCGCGCAGGTGTGCCGCAAGTCGCGCGGCAACGCGAGCTCGCACACGTGCGTCTATCACCAGTGGAGCTTCGACAATTCGGGCAACCTGCTCGGCGTGCCGTTCCGGCGCGGCCAGAAGGGGATGTCCGGGATGCCGGCCGACTTCGACCCGAAGCAGCACGGGCTGCGCAAGCTGCGCGTCGACAGCTATCGAGGGCTCGTGTTCGCGACCTTCAGCGACGACGTGATGCCGCTGCCCGACTATCTCGGCGAGCAGATGCGCCCGTGGATCGACCGGATCTTCCACAAGCCAATCGAGTATCTCGGCTGCACGCGCCAGTATTCGAAGTCGAACTGGAAGCTGTACATGGAGAACGTGAAGGACCCGTATCACGCGAGCATGCTGCACCTGTTCCATACGACCTTCAACATCTTCCGCGTGGGGATGAAGGCGCGCTCGATTCCGGATGCGAACCACGGGCTGCACAGCATCATCACGGTGACGAAGACGGGCGACGACACGTCGGCCGCGTACAAGCAGCAGAACATCCGCTCGTTCGACGAAGGCTTTCATCTGGAAGACGAATCGATTCTCGACCTCGTGTCGGAATACGACGAGGACTGCACGAACCATATCCAGCCGATCTTCCCGCAGCTCGTGATCCAGCAGATCCACAACACGCTGGTCGCACGGCAGATCCTGCCGAAAGGCCCCGACAACTTCGAGCTGATCTTCCACTTCTTCGGCTACGCGGACGATACGCCCGAGCTGCGCGCGCTGCGCATCAAGCAGGCGAACCTCGTCGGGCCGGCCGGCTACATCTCGATGGAGGACACGGAGGCGACCGAGCTCGTGCAGCGCGGCACGGTGCGCGACGGCGACGCGACGTCGGTGATCGAGATGTCGCGCGGCAATCCGGACCAGCAGGACACGGTGATCACCGAGAGCCTGATCCGCAAGTTCTGGGTCGGCTACCAGAAGCTGATGGGCTATTGAAGCGGGAGCGCGGAACGATGGAAAACCTGACGGAAGACATGAAGACGTGGTTCGAGATTTACATGCTCCAGAACCGCTATATCGGGCACCTCGACAACGACCGGCTCGAAGCCTGGCCGACGATGTTCACCGAGGATTGCACGTACGAAATCGTGCCGAAGGAGAACGCCGACCTCGGGCTGCCGGTCGGGATCGTCCACTGCACGAACCAGCGGATGCTGCGCGACCGCGTGGTGTCGCTGCGGCACGCGAACATCTACGAAGAGCATACGTACCGGCACATGACGTCGGGCCTGACGATCGTCGCGGAACGCGACGGCGAGATCGACACCGAGAGCAACTACGTCGTCGTGCAGACGCGCAGCAACGGCGAGTCGAACGTGTACCAGGCCGGCAAGTACTACGACACGGTCGTGCGCACGCCGGACGGGCTGCGCTACAAGACCAAGCGGGTGATCTACGACACGTCGCGCGTGCAGACACTGCTCGCCACCCCGATCTGATACGGAAGCAAGGAACTGACATGACCGAAGCAACGCTCGCCGAGTGGCATCCGCTCGGCGCTTTCGACGAATTCTCCGAAGACGAACCGGCCGCGCGCGTCGCCGGCCAGAAGCCGATCGCCGTGTTCCGGATCGGCGACGAACTGTTCGCGATGCACGACCTCTGCACGCACGGCCACGCGAGGCTGTCCGAAGGCTATGTGGAGGATGGCTGCGTCGAATGCCCGCTGCACCAGGGGCTGATCGACATCCGCACCGGCGCACCGAAATGCGCGCCGATCACGGAGCCGGTGCGGACCTATCCGATCCGGATCGTCGACGGGCAGGTGGAAGTCAATGTCGGCTGATCCGTTCGTGATCGTCGGCGCCGGGCATGCCGCGCGGCGCACGGCCGAAGCGCTGCGCGAGCGCGACGCGGCGGCGCGCATCGTGATGATCGGCGCGGAGCGCGCGCTGCCGTACGACCGACCTGCGCTGTCGAAAGATGCGCTGTTGACGGACGGCGGCGAGCAGCGTGCGTTCGTGCGCGACGCGGCGTGGTACGACGCGCAGCGCATCGAGTTGCGGCTGGGTACGCGTGTCGATGCGATCGAACGCGATGCGCAGCGCGTGCGGCTCGACGACGGCACGACGCTGGCTTATGCGCGGCTCGTGCTCGCGACGGGTTCGCGGGTGCGCATGTTCGGTGGTGAGATCGACGCAGGCGTCACGCCGCATTACGTCCGCACGGTCGACGATGCACGTGCGTTGCGTGCGCAGCTTGTGCCGGGCCGCCGCGTGGCGGTGCTTGGCGGCGGGTTCATCGGGCTGGAGGTCGCGGCGGCGGCGCGCCAGCTCGGGTGTGACGTGACGGTGATCGATCCGGCGCCGCGCCTGCTGCAACGTGCGTTGCCGGAAGTGGTCGGTGCGTATGCGCATCGGTTGCACGACGCGCGGGGCGTGGTCTTCCAGATGACGACGCTGCCGCGCGCGATCCGGCGCGCCCCGGGCGGCGCAATCGTCGAGACAGATCGTGGCGACGTGCCGGCCGATCTCGTCGTGGTCGGCATCGGTGTGGTGCCGAATGTCGAGCTGGCGCAGGCGGCGGGGCTCGATGTCGACAACGGGATTCGCGTCGACGCGGGCTGCCGCACGGTCGATCCCGCGATCTTCGCGGCGGGCGAGGTGACGATGCACTTCAATCCGTTGCTCGGGCGTCACGTTCGGATCGAATCGTGGCAGGTGGCCGAGAACCAGCCGGCGGTTGCGGCCGCGAACCTGCTCGGCGCGGACGAGACCTATGCCGAGCTGCCGTGGCTCTGGTCGGATCAGTACGACTGCAACCTGCAGATGCTTGGGCTGTTCGGCAGCGAGCGCACGATCGTCGTGCGCGGCGATCCGGCGAATGGGGCGTTCACGGTGTTCGGGCTGGGGGATGACGGCAGGATCGTCGCGGTGGCGGCGGCGAACCTGGGGCGCGACATCGGCGCATCGCGCCGGTTGATCGCGGCCGGGGCGGTGCCGGACCCGGTGAAGCTTGCGGATCCGGCGGTGAACCTGAAGACGTTCATGTAGCGGGCGCTCGGTCGTCCGGCCCGGCATGCGGTAACGATGCCGGCCGGCGCCGTGTGCAATCCGCCGATCCGATCCGGTGGCGTCCGGCACGCTCGACGCGTGTCGCAATGTTTGTCGGCAGCCCCGCAACCGGTGCATATTAGCGGCATCGTTCGCCCGACCCGTTGCCCATGACGCCAGACAAAGCCCTCGAACTGAAACGCAGCAAGCGCCGTGCCCTGTGGCTGTTGCTGGCCGCCGTCGCGGTGTTCGTCACGACGATTCTGCTGCCGCGCGGCCCGTGGGTCGACGGCGTCAAGGCCGTGGCCGAAGCCGCGATGGTCGGCGCGCTCGCCGACTGGTTCGCGGTCGTCGCGCTGTTTCGCCGCGTGCCGATCCCGTTCGTGTCGCGCCACACCGAGATCATTCCGAAGAACAAGGACAAGATCGCCGACAACCTCGCGGTGTTCGTGCGCGAGAAATTCCTCGGCCCCGACGCACTCGCCGCGCAGATTCGCCAACACGACCCCGCGCAGAAACTCGGCGCGTGGCTCGGCGAGCCGGCGAACACGGAGGCGCTCGGCGGCTATGTGACGAAGCTGATGAGTTTCGCGCTCGACATGACCGACGACGCGCGGATTCAGTCGTTCGTCCACGACGCGTTTCGCGCGGTGATCGACCGGGTCGACCTGTCGCAATCGGCCGGCGCGATCCTCGACACGCTGACGAAGGACGGCCGCCACCAGGCGCTGCTCGACGATGCGATCGAACAGGTGGTCGACGTGCTCGACAAGGAGGAGAACCGCGAGGTGATCGCGGGCTTCATCGTCGAATGGCTGAAGACGCAGTACCCGAAGGTCGAGAAGATCATGCCGACGCAGTGGTTCGGCGAGAACGGCGCGCGGATGCTCGCGAGCGCGGTGAGCCGCGTGCTGGAGGGCGTGGCAGCCGATCCCGAGCACGAGCTGCGGCAACGTTTCGACCGGACGGTTCTGCGCTTGACCGAGCGGTTGAAGCACGATCCCGCGTTCATCGAGAAGGGCGAGGAGATCAAGCGCTATATCCGCGACGGCGCTGCGTTCAACGACTATGTGCGCGACCTGTGGGATCAGTTGCGCGCGTGGCTGAAGGCCGATCTCGCGCGCCCCGATTCGGCGCTGCACCGGCAGGCCGCGATGCTCGGCGGCTGGCTCGGTGCGCGGCTCGCGGAGAGCCCGGCATTGCGTGCGTCGCTGAATGAGCACGTTGAGAAGGCCGTGCACGAGATGGCGCCGGATTTCGCGGATTTCCTGATGCGCCACATCCGCGACACGGTGCGCAACTGGGATGCGCGCGAGATGTCGCGGCAGATCGAGCTGAACATCGGCAAGGATCTGCAATACATCCGCATCAACGGCACGCTGGTCGGCGGGCTGATCGGGCTCGGGTTGTATCTGGTGTCGCTGGTGCCGCGCTGGGCGGCCGGCTGGCTGCACTGACACGGCCACGGCCACGGGTATCGCGCCGCGGGCGGGACGGGCCGCGCCCGCGCATCAGGCGTGCGCTTTCGAGCCGTGCAGTTGCAGGCCGAGCGCCTTGATGACCTTCAGGATCGTGCCGAAGCTCGGGTTGCCGTCGTGCGACAGTGCCTTGTACAGCCCTTCGCGCGACAGGCCCGCATCGCGCGCGACCTGCGACATGCCGCGTGCCCGCGCGATCACGCCGAGCGCATGCGCGATGAAGGCCGGATCGTCACCGGCTTCCTGCAGGCACGCTTCGAAGTAGTCGGCCATGTCGTCTTCGGTTTTCAGATGATCGGCCGAATCCCACGGCCGGGTGCGGATCTTGTCCATCGGTTACTCCATGTCGAGATGCGCGAGCATCGCGTGCGCGGCGCGGATGTCGGCCTGTTGCGTCGATTTATCGCCGCCGCAGAGCAGGATGACCCAGATCGTTCCGCGCCGGACGTAGTAGACGCGATAGCCTGGGCCGTGGTCGATCCGCATCTCGACAATCGGCGAGCCGGCGGACTTCCAGTCGCCCGGATTGCCCATCGAGAGGCGGTCGATGCGTGCCTGGATGCGGCGCTTCGCGACGCGATCCGGCAGGCCGGCAAACCAGGCGTCGAAGACGTCGGTGGTCCGGATGCTGAACGTAGGCGCACTGTAGGGCATGGATTGCAGTGTGTCAACCATGGTTCACATGTCTGAGGGGTTGAGTTTCATTGCCGCTACGGTAGTGCCGTGCGCTTCGTTTGCGTGCTGATTGGCCGTTCGGCCGAAGTCGGGATCGTCCGAATCCGTCTACAATCAAAAACGTCCTTGCCGCCCGTGCGTGTTTGCCGCGCGCGGGCGGATCCGTTTGTCCTCCGGTATCCGGAGGCGCCGCCGTGGAGCGCGTGCTACGCGGCGGGCAGTGCCGTGGTTTGTGTCCAGTAGGTAAAGCGTCCGCGCGCCGTAGGCCGGCGCGCGTTCTGAACGCTGCGTGTCCGTAGGCCGGGCAGGCGGCATCAACCGAGAGTCCCCCATGAAAGCATCGGATCTGTTCGTGAAGGCGCTGGAAGCCGAAGGCGTCGAGTACGTGTTCGGCATTCCCGGCGAGGAAAACCTCGATCTGCTCGAATCGCTGCGGCGATCGAAGATCAAGCTCGTGCTGACCCGGCACGAGCAGGCGGCCGGGTTCATGGCCGCCACCTACGGCCGCCTGACGGGCCGCACCGGCGTGTGTATCGCCACGCTCGGGCCCGGCGCGACGAACTTCGTGACGGCCGCCGCGTATGCGCAGCTCGGCGGCATGCCGATGCTGATGATCACCGGGCAGAAGCCGATCAAGTCCAGCAAGCAAGGCCACTTCCAGATCGTCGACGTGGTCGACATGATGCAGCCGCTCACGAAGTTCACGCGGCAGATCGTGTCGATCGGCAACATCCCGTCGGCCGTGCGCGAGGCGTTCCGCCGCGCGGAGGAAGAGCGCCCGGGCGCCGCGCACCTCGAGCTGCCGGAAGACATCGCGCACGAGGAGGGCGACGGCAAGCCGATCCCGCGCAGCTACAGCCGGCGGCCGGTGGCCGAGGAGAAGGCGGTCGCGCACGCGGTCGACGCGATCCAGGCCGCGCGCCATCCGCTCCTGATGATCGGCGCGGGCGGCAACCGCAAGACCACCTGCAAGATGCTGCTCGAATTCGTCGACAAGACGGGCATCCCGTTCTTCACGACGCAGATGGGCAAGGGCGTGATCGACGAGACGCACCCGCTGTGGCTCGGCAACGCGACGCTGTCCGACGGCGATTTCGTGCACCGCGCGATCGAGCATGCGGACTGCATCATCAACGTCGGCCACGACGTGATCGAGAAGCCGCCGTTCTTCATGCGTACCGACGACAAGACCGTGATCCACGTGAACTTCCTCGGCGCGCAGGTCGATCCCGTCTACTTCCCGCAGATCGAGGTGGTCGGCGATATCGCGAACGCGGTGTGGCAGATGAAGGAGGCGGTGACGCCGCAATCGCACTGGGATTTCGAGCGCTTCCGGATGATCAAGGCGCATTTCGACGCGCATCTTGAGAAGGGCCAGCACGATCCGCGCTTCCCGATGTACCCGGTGCGGATCGTCAACGATCTGTACAACGCGATGCCGGTCGACGGCATCGTCTGTCTCGACAACGGGATGTACAAGATCTGGTTCGCGCGCTACTGGCGCGCGCACGAGCCGAATTCGCTGCTGCTCGACAACGCGCTCGCGTCGATGGGCGCGGGCCTGCCGTCGGCGATCGCGACGAAGATCGTGCATCCGCAGCGCAAGGTGATCGCCGTGTGCGGCGACGGCGGTTTCATGATGAATTCGCAGGAGCTCGAAACGGCCGTGCGGCTGAAGCTCGACCTCGTCGTGATGATCCTGCGCGACGACGCGTTCGGGATGATCCGCTGGAAGCAGGAGAACATGAATTTCCCCGATTTCGCGATGACGCTGCAGAACCCCGATTTCGTCGCGTATGCGCAAAGCTACGGTGCGCACGGGCATCGCGTCGAATCGGCCGACGATCTCGAGCCGCTGCTGCGCGAGTGTTTCTCGTCGCCGGGCGTGCACGTAATCGACGTGCCGATCGACTATTCGGACAACGAGCGCGTGCTGAACCGCGAGATCAAGCGCCTGTCGGCACAACTCTGAATGTCACGTTCACAGGAAGGAGTCGTTCCATGTTGAAGGAAACCTATCCGTACTACCTCGCCAACGAAGCCGTCTACGCGAACACCGATCTGGAGGTGACCGACAAGTTCAGCGGCAAGGTCGCGACGCGCGTCGCGCTGGCCGACGCGAAGGCCATCGACGCGGCGATCGGTGCGGCGGTCGATGCCGCGAAGCCGATGCGCGAGTTGCCGGCCTACAAGCGGCAGGCTGTGCTCGACCATTGCGTCGCGCGCTTTCGCGAGCGCTTCGACGAGCTGGCCGAGGCGCTGTGCATCGAGGCCGGCAAGCCGATCAACGATTCGAAGGGCGAAGTGACGCGGCTGATCGACACGTTCCGCGTGGCGTCCGAGGAATCGGTGCGGATCGACGGCGAGATCATCAACCTCGAGATCTCCGCGCGTGCGCAGGGCTATACGGGCTACACGAAGCGCGTGCCGGTCGGCCCGTGCTCGTTCATCTCGCCGTTCAACTTCCCGCTGAATCTCGCCGCGCACAAGGTCGCGCCCGCGCTCGCGGCCGGTTGTCCGTTCGTGCTGAAGCCGGCGAGCCGCACGCCGATCGGCGCGCTGATCATCGGCGAGGTGCTCGCGGAAACCGACTTGCCGAAGGGCGCATTCTCGGTGCTGCCCGCGCATCGTGACGGCGCCGACCTGTTCACGACCGACGAGCGGTTCAAGCTGCTGTCGTTCACGGGTTCGCCGGCGGTCGGCTGGGCGTTGAAGGAGAAGGCCGGCAAGAAGAAAGTCGTGCTGGAACTTGGCGGCAACGCGGCCGCGATCGTCGATGCGGACCAGCGCGACCAGCTCGACTACGTGGTCGAGCGCCTTGCGTTCGGCGCGTATTACCAGTCGGGCCAGAGCTGCATCGGCGTGCAGCGGATCCTCGTGCATGCCGACCTGTACGACGCGCTGCGCGACAAGCTGATCGCGAAGACGCGTTCGCTGAAGATGGGCGACCCGAAGGATCCGTCGACGTTCGTCGGCCCGATGATCTCCGAATCCGAATCGCGCCGGCTGTCGGGCTGGATGGACGCGGCCGTCGCGGCGGGCGCGAAGATCGTCGCGGGCGGCAAGGTCGATGGCGCGATGTTCGAGGCAACGCTGCTGGAAAACGTCGGGCGCGAGCAGGACCTGTACCGGAAGGAGGCATTCGGCCCCGTTGCGATCCTCGAGAAGTTCGACCGGTTCGACGAGGCGCTCGCGCGCGTGAACGACAGCGACTTCGGGCTGCAGGCCGGCGTGTTCACCGATTCGCTCGCGCATGCGCAGCGCGCGTGGGACGAGCTGGAGGTCGGCGGCGTCGTGATCAACGACGTGCCGTCGTTCCGCGTCGACAACATGCCGTACGGCGGCGTGAAGGATTCGGGCCTCGGCCGCGAAGGGATCCGCTACGCGATCGAGGACATGACCGAGCCGCGGCTGATGGTCGTGCGGCGCCGGTAACGCGCGGGCAGGCGGCGCGGCGCCGCGACGGCACGCGGGCGGGCGATCGGGCCGGCCCGCGTGCCGTTTTTCATGGTGGCGCATGTATTGGGCCGGCGCCGGGCCCGCACCGTGACCGCCTCGCGCGGCGGGCGGCCCGGGCGCGCTCGACTGCGGGCCTCGCCTCGTGATGTAATCGCGCGAAACTGCCGACCGGGGTACGACACCGGAACGCGCGAATTCATTCTTCACGAGGTCGATTCATGTCCCCCGTCTCGGCATTCAAGCTGGTTTTGTTGTCATTTCTCGCGATCGTCGCGCTCGAATGCATCGCCAAGCGGCTGCGATTGCCGCCCGCGGCCGCGCTGCTGATCGGCGGCATCGGCATCGCGTTCATTCCCGGCCTGCCGCCGATCAATCTCGATCCGGAACTGGTGTTGCTGGTGTTC
The DNA here is from genome assembly GCF_002223045.2 of Burkholderia sp. HI4860. Classification (NCBI taxonomy): domain Bacteria; kingdom Pseudomonadati; phylum Pseudomonadota; class Betaproteobacteria; order Burkholderiales; family Burkholderiaceae; genus Burkholderia; species Burkholderia sp. HI4860. The sequence continues at coordinate 1,659,525 of NZ_NKFO02000001.1, forward strand.
CTGCCGCCGCTGCTGATGGACGGCGCGTACTTCTCGGTGTGGGAGGAGTTCAAGCGCAACGTCGGCGGCATCCTGCTGCTCGCGATCGGCGCGGTCGTGTTCACGACGTTCGCGGTCGGCTTCGCCGTGCACTGGGTGGCGCCGTCGCTGCCGTGGGCCGCGTGCTTCGCGCTTGGCGCGATCGTGTCGCCGCCCGACGCCGTGGCAGCGAAGGCCGTGCTCGAGCGCGTCGCGCTGCCGCGCCGGCTGATGGTGCTGCTCGAAGGCGAAAGCCTGCTGAACGATGCGGCCGGCCTCGTGCTGTTTCGCTTCGCGGTCGTCGCGGCGCTGTCGGGCACCTTCAGCCTCGGCCACGCGGTCGTGGGTTTCGCGGAGCTCGGGCTCGGCGGCGTGGTGGTCGGCTTCGCGGTCGGCAAGCTCGTCGTGTGGTTCCTCAAGCTGCTCGACGACGACTATCTCGTGATCACCGTCGCGGTGATCGCCGGCTGGATCGCGTATATCGCGGGAGAGATGGTCGAAGTGTCCGGCGTGATCGCCACGGTCACGGCCGGCATGATCGTCGGCTGGCATCAGCACGAGGTGTTCTCGGCGGCGGTGCGCACGCGCGGCACCGCGTTCTGGCAGGTCATCGTGTTCCTGCTCGAAGCGATGGTGTTCGTGCTGATCGGGCTGTCGCTGCGCGGCGCGATCCATCGGCTCGGCGGTTTCGAGCAGGTGCTCGCCACGATGGTGCCGCCGATGCTCGCGGTGCTGGCGGCGGTGATCGTGTCGCGCTTCGTGTGGATCTATGCGGTCGAGGCGCTGAAGTGGCCGGTGCGCGGGATCGCGCGGCGCGGCGAAGCGCCCGACTGGAAGGCCGCGACGATCATGAGCTGGGCCGGGATGCGCGGTGTCGTCACGCTGGCGATCGCGCTGTCGCTGCCCGAGGCGATGCCCGGCCGCGACGTGATCCTGGTCGCGTCGTTCGCGGTGATCCTCGTCACCGTGCTGCTGCAGGGCACGACGATCGGGCCGCTGATCCGGCTGCTGCGCATGCCGCAGGGTGAAGAACGCGCGTCGCACCACCTGACCGAGCCGCAGACGTGGGCGTACGTCGAGGCGGCGCAGCTCGCGGCGATCCAGCCGCTCGTGCGCGACGAGAACGGGGTCGTGATCCATCCGCGCCTGCTCGAGCAGTACACGTATCGCGCGGAATTGACGGAAAGGGCGAAGAACGAGCCGACGTATCCGGCTGAAGTGCGTGCCGCGCACTACGACGTCGTGCTGGCCGCGATCCGGGCCGGGCGCGCGGAACTGTTGCGCCTGCACCGTTCGGGGCGCATCCACGACGAGATGCTGCACGCGCTCGAACGCGACCTCGACCTGCAGGAAGTCTCCGCGCAGCACGCGCGCGGGTAGGGCCGCCCACCTCCGTCACATCGCCATCGAGCGGCCGGCATCAGCCGGCCCGAAGCGCGCCCGGCCCGTTCGCTGCCCGGCGCGCTTTTTTTTCTTTCGCGCGCCCGCCAACGGGGCGGATATTCATCCGGCCCTCAAATGCGGCAGTAGCCAGCCTTGCAGCGCATGCAAGCCTTATCGCGCCGGTCTCGCAAACGTTATCGTGTTCCGAATCCGGAAATGATCCGATTTAACTGTTTCCGTCTCTTTCTGCATATTTGGCAAAACTAAACCGGATTGAGATAGATGCTGTGTTCTAATTTCATTTAGAATCAGCCGGTTATGTTTATTGAGAGAAAGGATGCGGAGGTAATACGGTCGCCAACGGGGAGAAATCGGCGTCCAAAACCCTGCAAGGCGGTGCCGACAGGCCAATTCGGCGGAATCAGGCGGGGTTTTCAACCGCTGAAATAAGATAGCGTCCAAGTCTGATAAACAACTCCTATGAAAGAATCGATTGGAGAATCGGCGTTTGAAACTGTATTTATGAAAGAATCGAGCGGTGATAATGCCTCGGATTGTCTTGAATCGGGGTTATCGGTCCTTCTCGTCGACGATCAACCGTTCGTCGGCGAGGTGATCCGCCGCGCGCTGCGCAGCGAACATGACATCGACCTGCATGTTTGCACCGACGCGCACCGGGCGATGGCGGTCGCGCGTGACGTGAAGCCGACGGTCATCCTGCAGGATCTCGTGATGCCGGAGATCGACGGCCTCGATCTGGTCCGCGCGTGGCGCGCGGACGCCGGCACCGCTCGCGTGCCGATCATCGTGCTGTCCGCGAAGGAGGAGCCGATCGTCAAGCGCGAGGCGTTCATCGCCGGCGCGAACGACTATCTGGTGAAGCTCCCCGACGCGATGGAGCTGGCTGCCCGCATCCGCTATCACTCGAATTCCTACCTGATGTCCCGGCAGCGCGACGAGGCGCTCGATTTCCTGTCGCACGACATGCGTTCGCCGCAGACGTCGATCCTCGCGCTGCTCGACGTCTACCGCGCCGAGCACGGCGAGATGCCGGCGATCATGGAGCGCATTGCCGGCCATGCGCGGCGCGCGCTCGCGCTGGCCGACGGCTTCATCCACCTGACCCGCGCGCAGTCCGAGCGCCGCGCGCACGAGGTCGTGAGTCTCAACGAGATCGTGCTCGACGCCGCCGACCAGCTGTGGGAGAAGGCGGCCGGGCTCGGCAGCCGGGTTGCCGCGCACGTGCCCGATACCGAATGCGTGACGATGGGCGACCGCATGATGCTGACGCGCGCGGTCGCGAACCTGATCGACAACGGGCTGAAGTACGGCCCGGCCGGCACGGACGTGTACTGCACGCTGGGCAGCGAGGACGGCGCCTGGTTGATCGGTGTCGAGGACACCGGCGCGGGAATCGCGCCGGAGCAGCGCACGGCCGCGACCGAGTCGTTCGTGCAGCTCGAATCCGCGCACGGCGCGGCGCGCGGCGGCTTCGGCCTCGGGCTCGCGTTCGTCCGCGCGACGGCGGCGCGGCATCGCGGCCAGATCCTGATGCGCAATACGGCGCGCGGCTTCATGGTCGCGCTTCGGCTGCCGGCGCAAGCGGAGCGGTGATTTCGCGGCGCGGCCTGCCGGCGCCGCGCTGCGCGCAGACCCTGATGTGCTCGTGGCGCGCCGTCCGGCGCGCAGGCGGGTGTGGTTTTTTTTAACGCTGATTTTATAAAGCCCATAACGAACATGGCCACCGTGACGCCCCGCGCGACCAATGAAAGCCTGCATCCGACGATCGGCGCTGCCCGGCTGACGCTCGGCAATCGCATCCTGCTCAGCTTCGGCGTGCTGTTCGTGCTGATGCTGGTGACAGCCGGCGTCTCCTACGAGCGACTGCGCGCGATCAACAGCGAAGCCGTCAGCATCGAGCGCGACTCGCTGCCCGGCGTCTACCTCGCGTCGTCGCTGCGCGCGGCGGTCAACGAAACGTTCGTCATGCTGCAGCAGGCGACGTTCGTCGAGACCGATCCCGATGCCGTGCAGCGCGATCTCGCGAAGATCTCGGATGCGACGAAGCAGGTCGAAGCGCTGTCGGTCGACTACCAGGCGTCGATCTTCCGCGACGACGACCGCGCGCGGTTTGCGACGTTTCGCGGCGCATACGATCGCTACCTGCCGCTGTTGACGGATGCGGTACAGAAGCACCGCGGCTCGCGCGACGAAGCGATCGCCGCCTACGCGAAGGTGTTGCCGGGGTGGGCCGAGGTCGTGCAGGACGCGAACATCATGGTCCAGGAGAATCGCAAGTTCGCGGACCAGTCCGCGAGGGTGATCCGCGAATCCGTGCAGGACACGGAAGTCGTGCTCGTCGGCGCGCTGACGATCATGCTGCTGTCCGCGCTCGGGCTCGGCTACCTGCTGTACCGCTCGGTCACCGTCCCGATGGCGCGGCTCGTCGAGGTGCATGACGTGATGCGCACCGGCAACCTGACGCGCCGCCTCGACCTGCGCCGCCGCGACGAATTCGGCACGCTCGAGACGGGCTTCAACCGGATGGCCGACGAGCTGACCGAGCTCGTCGCCCGCGCGCAGCAATCGTCGCTGCAGGTGACGACGTCGGTGGCCGAGATCGCGGCGACGTCGCGCGAGCAGCAGGCGACCGCGAACGAAACCGCGGCAACGACGACCGAGATCGGCGCGACCTCGCGCGAGATCTTCGCGACGTCGCGCGACCTGCTGCGCACGATGAACGAGGTGGCCGGCGTGGCCGAGCAGTCGGCGACGCTCGCGGGCGTGAGCCAGAGCGGGCTCACGCGGATGGGCGAGACGATGCGCAGCGTGATGGACGCGGCCGGTTCGGTGAACGCGAAGCTCGCGATCCTCAACGAGAAGGCGCTGAACATCAACCAGGTGGTCGCGACGATCACCAAGGTGGCCGACCAGACCAACCTGCTGTCGCTGAACGCGGCGATCGAGGCCGAGAAGGCCGGCGAATACGGCCGCGGCTTCGCGGTCGTCGCGACCGAGATCCGCCGCCTCGCCGACCAGACGGCGGTGGCGACCTACGACATCGAGCAGACGGTGAAGGAAATCCAGTCGGCGGTGTCGGCGGGCGTGATGGGGATGGACAAGTTCTCCGAGGAAGTGCGCCGCGGGATGCTCGACGTGCAGCAGGTCGGCGGGCAGCTGTCGCAGATCATCGCCGAGGTGCAGACGCTCGCGCCGCGCTTCCAGATGGTCAACGAAGGGATGCAGACGCAGGCGAACGGCGCCGAGCAGATCACGCAGGCGCTGTCGCAGCTGTCGGAGGCCGCGCAGCAGACGGCCGAGTCGCTGCGCCAGTCGTCGCAGGCGATCGACGACCTGACGCTCGTCGCGAACCAGTTGCGCACCAGCGTGTCGCGCTTCAAGGTCGACGCGTGACGCGCGCCGACCCGCAGAACGGCGCCCACGCGCTGTTCCTGATGTTCGAGCTCGATGGCGGGCGCTATGCGCTCGACGCAGCCGGCATCGACGAGGTGCTGCCGCTCGCGGTCACGAAGGCCGTGCCCGGCGCACCCGACTGGATCGCCGGGCTGCTGATGCGCGGCGGCCAGCCGGTGCCGGTGATCGACGTGCCGATGCTGGCGCTCGGGCGCCGCGCCCATGCGCTGCGCTCGACGCGGCTCGTGATGGTCCGCTACCGCGCGGACGAAGCGGGCGGCGAGCGCACGATCGGGCTGATCGTCGAGCGTGCGACGCAGACGATGCGGATCGACCGCGCGGCGTTCCGCTCGAGCGGCATCTCGACCGCACGCACGCGCTGGCTCGGGCCCGTCGCGAATACGCCCGATGGCGTCGTGCAGCAGGTATCGGTATCCGACCTGGTCGACGACGTCGCGCGCCTGTATCTGTTCGACGGCCAGCCGGGCCACGGGGGAGAGTCCGCATGAAAGAGTCCGAATCGCGATTTCGCGGCTGGCTGCTGCGCGAGACCGGCATCGACCCCGATTCGCTCGGCAACGATTTCCTGACCCGCGCGCTGACGGAACGCGTGCACGCGCTGCAGGCGGACGGCGAGCGCCTGCTGTCGGCGGCGCGGCCGCCCGTGACGCAGGACGCGCTCGACGCCTACTGGCAGCAGCTCAACGCGTCGGCCGACGAGCGGCGTGCGCTGATCGAGCTGTTCGTCGTGCCCGAGACCTGGTTCTTCCGCGACCGCGAGGCCTTCGCGACGCTCGCGCGGCTCGCGACGGAGCGGCTCGCCGCGCTGCCCGGCCGCGTGATCCGCGTGCTGAGCGCGCCGTGCTCGACGGGCGAGGAGCCGTATTCGGCGGCGATGGCGCTGCTCGACGCCGGGCTCGACCCGGCCAGCTTCACGATCGACGCGATCGACCTCAGCGCGCGCGCGATCGAGCAGGCGCGGCTCGGCTGCTACGGGCGCAATGCGTTCCGCGGCACCGCGACGGAGTTTCGCGCGCGGTACTTCACGCCGACCCGCGACGGCTGGCTGCTCGACGAGCGCGTGCGCGCATGCGTGCAGTTCAGTCAGGCGAACCTCGTGGAACCGGCCGTGGATACCGGCATTCGCTACGATTTCGTGTTCTGCCGCAACGTGCTGATCTATTTCGATCGCGACGCGCAGGATCGCGTGATCCGCTCGCTCGACGAGCGCCTGGCCGACGACGGCACGCTGTTCGTCGGGCCGGCCGAAACGGGCGTCGCGATGCGGCACGGGATGCGCTCGGCGCGCGTGCCGCTGGCGTTCGCGTTTCATCGCGAGGCCGCCGCCGCGCCCGACGTATTCGCGGCCCGGCAGGCGGCACCGCTGGCGGCGGCAGCGCCGTACCGGCGCGCGGAGCGTTTCACGGTTGCACCGCTCGCGGCGACGCGCTCGGTGCTGGCGGTCGCGCCGCCGGCCTGGCTCGACGACACACGCCAGCCGTTCACGGCGCCGCCGCCGGCCACGCACGCGGCCGCGCTCGACGCACGGGGCGACCTGCCGGTGACGGCGGCCGAATCGGCCGAAGCGGCCGGGTCGCTCGCACCGGTGGCGGAGCGACCCGCGCCGACGCTGGAAGAGGCACAGGCGCTGGCGAATGCCGGCGCGTTCGACGAGGCCGAGCGCGTGCTCGCGCAGTTCTCGGCGCGCGTCGGGCCGCATGCCGATGCGTTCTACCTGAACGGGCTGATCGCGGATGCGCGCGGCCGCGCCGCGGAAGCCGGCGACTTCTACCGGAAGGCGCTGTACCTGCGGCCCACGCACCACGAAGCGCTGACCCATCTCGCGACGCTGCTCGACGTCGGCGGCGATCGTGCGGGCGCGCAATGGCTGCTCGAGCGCGCACGGCGCTCGGCCGGCTGACAAGACCATGGGTTGGGGACCGACACCGTGATGACCAGAGGATTCCATGAACCGCGCCGCCGCTGCCTTTGACGAGACGACGATCGACGTCGACGATTGCTGGAACCGGATCGGCACGCGCGGCGACCGCACGTGCGAGCGGCTGAACGACTGCCTGCGCTGCCTGAACTGTTCGGTGTATGCATATCACGCGGCGAAGCTGCTCGAGCGTCCGCTCGACGGCGCCGAGATGGCCGACACCACGCGCCGGATGAGCGCGCCCGGCGCGCCGCACCTGCACGACGCCGACGCCGACGCGCACCATGCGGCGCTGGCGTTCCGTGTAGCCGACGAATGGCTCGCGCTGCCGATCGGCGTGCTGCGCGAGATCGCCGGCACGCGCCCGATCCATTCGCTGCCGCATCGGCGCAATTCAGCCGTGCGCGGCGTGGTCAACATCCGTGGCACGCTGCGCATCGCGATCTCGATCGGCGCGCTGCTCGGCCTCGATGCCGGCAAGGGCGGCAAGGGCCGCAATGACGGTGACGACGACCGCTTCACGCGGCTGCTGGTGGCGGCGCACCAGGGCGAGCCGGTCGTGTTTCCGGTCGACGAAGTCGAGGGCGTGCTGCGCTTCGGCGCCTCCGACTGGGTGCCCGTGCCGGCGACGGTCGGGCGCGCGAGCGCCGGCCTGTCGCGCGGCGTGCTGTCGTGGCGCGGCAAGTCGGTGGGCCTGCTCGACGACGACCGCCTGTTCGACGCAGTCACACGGAGCATGCGATGAGCGGCGATGACGACCTGAGCCACCTGTCGCTGCTCGAGCTGTATCGCGAGGAGACGCGCACGCAGACCCAGGCGCTGTCCGAGCGGCTGCTCGCGCTCGAATCGGGTGAACCCGATTCCGTCGCGCTCGAAGCGTGCATGCGCGCCGCGCACTCGCTGAAAGGCGCCGCGCGCATCGTCGGCGTGCCGCTCGGCGTCGACATCGCGGGGCGGATGGAAGAGTGCTTCGTCGCCGCGCAGGCCGGCACGATCGCGCTGACGGCCACGCACGTCGACGTGCTGCTGGCGGGCGTCGATCTGCTGGTGCGCGTCGGCGATCCGCAAGGGCAGCCCGTCACGCAGACGGAGATCGACGTGTTCGCGGCGGCGCTGACCGGCGCAGACGGCGCGCAGACGATGCAGGCGGCGGCCGCGGTCCCGCCGCCGGTGCCGCCGTCGATCGTCCCGTATCGGGAGCACGACGGCGCCGCGAACGAACCCGTCGGGGCGAGCGCCGCGGTGCCGCCGCTTGCGGTATCGGGCGGCGTGCCCGATCCTGCCCAGGCCGGCCGCGTGGCCGGCGCCGGCGCAATGCGCCGCGTGCGTGCGGACACGCTGAACCGGCTGCTGAGCCTGTCCGGCGAATCGCTGGTCGAATCGCGCTGGCTCAAGCCGTTCGCCGAATCGATGCTGCGCGTGAAGCGCGCCCAGCGCGACGCGGCCCGGTCGCTCGATTTGATGTACGAACAATTCGCCGACGATCTCGACGCGGGCATGCTCGCGTCGATGAACGAAGTGCGGCACATGCTCAACGACCTGCAGCGTTCGCTCGCCGAGCGCATGGACGAATTCGACCGCTTCGAGCGGCGCAGCACGCATATCGCCGAGCAGCTGTACGACGAAGCGCTGCAGTGCCGGATGCGGCCGTTCGGCGACGCGACACGCGCGTATCCGCGCATCGTCCGCGATCTCGCGCGCTCGCTCGGCAAGCAGGTGCGTTTCTCGATCGTCGGCGAGGGCACGCAGGTCGATCGCGACATCCTCGACCTGCTCGACGCGCCGCTCGGCCACCTGCTGCGCAACGCGATCGACCACGGCGTCGATTCGCCCGAGGCGCGGCGTGCGCGCGGCAAGCCGGCCGAGGCGAGCGTGACGCTGGAGGCGCGCCACAGCGCCGGCTCGCTGCTGGTCAGCGTGATCGACGACGGCCCGGGCGTCGACATGGACGCGCTGCGCGCGGCCGTCGTGCGCCAGCGCCTGACCGACGACGAGACGGCCGCGCGGCTGTCCGATCCGGAACTGCTCGAATTCCTGCTGCTGCCGGGCTTCTCGATGCGCGATGCGGTGACCGACGTGTCGGGCCGCGGCGTCGGCCTCGACGCGGTGCAGGAGATGGTGCGCGGCGTGCGCGGCGCGGTGCGGATCTTCAACGAACCGGGCGCGGGCATGCGCTTCGTGCTGCAGTTGCCGCTCACGCTGTCGGTGATCCGCAGCCTGCTCGTCGAAGTGGGCGGCGAGCCGTATGCGTTTCCGCTCGCACACGTGCGCCGCACGCTCGAACTCGCGCACGACGACATCGACGTGCTCGAAGGGCAGCCGCATTTTCCGTTCGACGGCCGGCGCGCGGGCCTCGTCGCCGCGCACCAGTTGCTGGACGCGGGCGAGCCCGACGTCGCGCGCACGAGCACGGCGGTCGTGGTCGTCGGCGGGGAGCCCGAGTTGTACGGCGTGGCGGTCGACCGCTTCCTCGGCGAGCGGATGCTCGTCGTCCAGCCGCTCGACAGCCGCCTGCACAAGATCCAGAACATCGCGGCCGGCGCGCTGCTCGAGAACGGCGACCCGGTGCTGATCGTCGACGTCGAGGACCTGATCCGCTCGGTCGACAAGCTCGTGCGCGGCGGCCAGCTCGCGCGGCTCACGCGTGATCCGCAACTCGCGCTCGCCGACCGGCGCCGCCGCGTGCTCGTCGTCGACGATTCGCTGACGGTGCGCGAGCTCGAACGCAAGCTGCTGGAAAAGCGCGGCTACGACGTGACGGTCGCGGTCGACGGGATGGAAGGCTGGAACGCCGTGCGCAGCGATGCGTTCGATCTCGTCGTCACGGACGTCGACATGCCGCGTATGGACGGCATCGAGCTCGTCACGCTGATCAAGGGCGATCCGATGCTCAAGCGCTTGCCGGTGATGATCGTGTCGTACAAGGATCGCGACGAGGATCGCCGTCGCGGGCTCGATGCGGGCGCCGACTACTACCTCGCGAAGAGCAGCTTCCACGACGAAGCGCTGCTCGATGCCGTGCACGACCTGATCGGAGATGCGCGGGGATGAACATCGGCATCGTCAACGACTTGCCGCTGGCCGTGGAGGCGCTGCGCCGCGTGATCGCGCTGCGCGCGGACCACCGCGTGCTGTGGGTCGCGACCGACGGCGACGAGGCGGTCGATTTCTGCGTTGCGCATCCGCCCGACGTGGTGCTGATGGATCTCGTGATGCCGAAGGTCGACGGCGTCGCCGCGACGCGCCGGATCATGGCGCGCGCGCCGTGCGCGATCCTGATCGTGACGGCGAGCGTCAGCGCGAACACGTCGTCGGTGTACGAGGCGATGGGCGCCGGCGCGCTCGACGCGGTCGATACGCCGACGCTCGCGCTCGGGCTGTCGACCGATGCGTCGCCGCAGGCGCTGCTCGCGAAGATCGACCAGATCGGCCGGCTGCTCGAAAGCCGCAGCGCGGCGCTCGTGCCGCCGGGGCCGACGCCCGAGCGCGGCCAGCCGACGCTCGTCGCGATCGGTGCGTCGGCGGGCGGGCCGACCGCGCTGACCGCGCTGCTGCGCGCGCTGCCGGGTGATTTTCCGGCGGCGATCGTGATCGTCCAGCACGTCGACCAGGCGTTCGCGCTCGGGATGGCCGAGTGGCTCGACGGCTATACGCGGCTGCCGGTGCGCGTCGCGCGGCAGGGCAGCATGCCGCAGGCCGGCGAGGTGCTGCTCGCGGCGACCAACGATCACCTGACCTTGTCGCCGCGCGGGGTGCTCGGCTATACGCGGCATCCGGTCGAGACGCCGTACCGGCCGTCGATCGACGTGTTCTTCAACAGCGTCGCCGACGGCTGGCAGGGCGAGGCGTTCGGCGTGCTGCTGACGGGCATGGGGCGCGACGGCGCGCTCGGCCTGAAGGCGATGCGCGCGAAAGGCTGCTACACGATCGCGCAGGACGAGGCGACCAGCGCCGTCTACGGGATGCCGAAGGCGGCCGCGGCGATCGGCGCGGCGTCGGCGATCCTGCCGCTCGAGCGGATCGCGCCCCAGTTGATCTCGCGCATCACGCGCCCGCTGCGCGACTGACGGCGCCCAGGGGCGTACGCGGCGCCGTGCCGTGGCCGCATTGCGGGCGGCGCGGGGCGTCGCGTACAATGGCGCCCAGCGGAGATGGCATGCCTCCCTGCGGTCGTATTCGGCGCGTTGTTGCGCACGGTGCGGCCCTCAACCGCCGGTTCGCCCGGCTGATGATGCCTGCGTGTTCCTGGGTCGTCAGGAGGTCGCAGGCCGTCCATGCGGGTTTCTGCCGCCCAGGTTTTGATGTTCCGTCGAATCTGGAAATCATGTTTTTCACGACTTCTGCCGATCTTCTCGCGACCGTGCGCTATGTATGCCGCTGGCTCGCGCTCTCGGCCCTGCTCGGCACGCTGGCCGGCACGGCTTCCGCCCTGTTCCTGATCGCGCTCGACTGGGCGACCGGCACGCGCGTCGCGCATCCGTGGCTGCTGTGGGGGCTGCCGGTCGCCGGTTTCGCGACCGGCTGGATCTACCATCGCTTCGGCCAGTCCGTCGCGCGCGGCAACAACCTGCTGATCGACGAGATTCACGATCCGAAAGCGCTGGTGCCGAAGCGGATGGCGCCGCTCGTGCTCGTCGCGACCGTCGTCACGCACCTGTTCGGCGGCTCGGCCGGCCGCGAGGGCACCGCCGTGCAGATGGGCGGCGCGCTCGCCGACCGCGTCACGCAGGTGTTCCGTCTCGATCGGGAGCATCGCCGCGTGCTGCTGATGGGCGGCATCGCGGCCGGTTTCGCATCGGTGTTCGGCACGCCGCTCGCGGGCGCCGTGTTCGGGCTCGAGGTGCTCGCGATCGGACGCGTGCGGTACGACGCGCTGCTGACCTGCGTGGCATCGGCGATCGTCGCGGACGTCGTCTGCCGCGCGTGGGGCGTGCATCACACGGCCTATGCGATTCCGTTCGTGCCGGCCGTGTCGGCGACCGGGCTGGCCGTGACGGTCGTCGCGGGCATCGCGTTCGGCGTGGTCGGGCGGCTGTTCGCGTTTGCGACGCATGCGCTGACCGCTTGGTTCAGGCGCGTGGTCCGCTATGCGCCGCTGCAGCCGGTGCTCGGCGGTCTGCTGGTGGCTGCGGCCGCCACCGCGCTGAACGTGCCGCAGTATCTCGGCCTCGGCATCCCGACGATCGAGGCCGCGTTCCACGGCCCGCTGCCGCTCTACGATTTCGCGGGCAAGTTCGCGTTCACCGTCGTCACGCTCGCGTCGGGGTTCAAGGGCGGCGAAGTGACGCCGCTGTTCTACATCGGCGCGACGCTCGGCAACGCGCTCGGCCAGGTGCTGGCGCTGCCGGTGCCCGTGCTCGCGGGGCTGGGCTTCGTCGCGGTGTTCGCCGGCGCGGCCAATACGCCGATCGCGTCGACGATCATGGCCATCGAACTGTTCGGCGCCGATATCGGCGTGTATGCGATCGTCGCGTGCGTCGTCGCTTATCTGTTTTCAGGGCACGCGGGGATTTACCGGTCGCAGCGTGTGGCGGTGGGGAAGGGGACGCAGGTCGAAGCGGAGTGACATCGGCGTGCGGGGCGGCCGGCCGGATCGTGCTGGCGGAAACCGCTACCCGGTGATCGCGCGGATCACCGGGAACGAGGCGAGCGTTACGCCTTCGGCAGCTTCGCGACGTTCCGCGCGAGCAGTTCCTCGATGTCGATGCCCTTCTCCGCGAGCAACGCGGTGACGACACCGTTCAGTTCGCCGAGCGTCTCCTTGACCGCTTCCCGGATCGTATCGACGACCACCTGCGTGCTGCGCTCGATCTCGATGTTGACCGTGTCGTTGACGCCCTTCGCATCGAAGGTCGTCGCGCGGCGCGTTTCGGGAATCAGCCAGACATCGAACCAGCCTTCGTCACGGTTGACGTCGGACACCGTCAGGCTGCAGCCGTTGATCGCGATATAGCCCTTCGCGAACACATATCGCTTGAACGCCTCCGGCACGCCGATGCGCACCATCCGGTTGTGTTCGGACATCGCGATGTGCCGGATGGTCCCGGTGAAATCCACGTGGCCGGACAGCGGATGCCCGCCGATCTCCGCGCCGTCCTTCGCGGCCCGCTCCACGTTGATGTGCGCGCCCGTCGTGAGATCGGCCAGCGTGGTGATCCGCAGGCTCGGCAGCATCACGTCGAAGTCGATCAGCTCCGGCGAATGGATGGTCGTCACCGTCAGGCAGACGCCGTCGACCGACACGCTGGCGCCGATCTCGATATCGTCGGTAAAGCGCTCCGGGAATTCGATGCTGAAGGTTCTCAGTTCCCCGTGATCGGCGATGCGCTTGATGGTGGCAACGCCCTGGACAATTCCTGTAAACATGGTCGATCCCTAGTCGCAAATTTCCTGGTCGACATGATACGGGATACCGAAAAAGGGCACTCCTCGGCGCGCGGCGCCGGGGCGGCAGGCCTGACGCGCGGACGTAAAAAAGCCGTGCACCTGGCACGGCCTCGATCCGGATCCGTTTATCGACGCGCGCCGGCGGCGATGACCGCACCGCCGGCGCGCGTTGACACGCTTGCATCAAGCCTCGGCCGGCTCGCCCAGCGGCCCGGCATCGTCGTCCGCCGTGCGCCGCGGCGAATCGGCGAGCCCCTTCGCCAGCTCCAGCGCCTGCCGCTCGAACAGCCGGCGATAGATGCCGCCTTCGATCCGGATCAGCGCGTCGTGGCTGCCTTCCTCGATCACCTTGCCGCGATCGAGCACCAGCAGCCGGTCGAGCGCGCGCACGGTCGACAGCCGGTGCGCGACCACGAGCGTCGTGCGCCCGACCATCAGCCGCTCCATCGCCTGCTGGATCAGCAGCTCGCTTTCGCTGTCGAGGCTCGACGTGGCTTCGTCGAGGATCAGGATCGGCGCATCGGCGAGGAATGCACGCGCGATCGCGACCCGCTGGCGCTCGCCGCCCGACAGCTTGATCCCGCGTTCGCCGACGAGCGTGTCATAGCCGTCCGGCAGCGTGGCGATGAAGTCGTGCGCGCTGGCGAGCCGCGCGGCGCGCTCGATGTCGGCCCGGCTTGCATCGGGGCGCGCATACGCGATGTTCTCGGCCAGCGTGCGGTGGAACAGCACGGGCTCCTGCTGGACGATCGCGATCTGGCTGCGCAGCGAATCCTGCCTGACCTGCGCGATGTCCTGGCCGTCGATCGTGATGCGGCCGCCCGACACGTCGTACAGGCGCTGGATCAGCTTGATGAACGTCGTCTTGCCCGATCCCGAGTGGCCGACGAGGCCCACGCGCTCGCCCGGCGCGATGCGCATCGAGAAGTCGTCGTACAGCGGCACCGGATGGTTGCCGTAGCGGAACGTCACGTGCTCGAAGCGGATCTCGCCTTGCCCGATCCGGATCGCCGGCGCGCCGGGACGATCGTCGATGCCGAGCGGCTGGCGTTCGAGCGCGACGAGTTCTTCCATGTCGTTCACCGAGCGCTGCAGGTTGCGGATGTGCATGCCGACGTCGCGCAGGTAGCCCTGCAGCATGAAGAACATCGTCAGCGCGAACGCGATGTCGCCGACGCTCGCTTCATCGTTCGCCCACAGCCGCAGCGCGACGCCGATCATCGCGGCCTGCATCGCGACGAGCATCGCGCCCTGCAACCCGCCGTTGAGCGTGCCGCGCACCCACGTGCGGCGCGTGCGTTGCCGCCACTTGCCGATCACGCGCGCGAGCCGCGCTTCCTCGCGGGTTTCCGCGCCGAACGCCTTCACGACCGCGTTGCAGCTCACGGCATCGGCGAGCGCGCCGCCCATGCGCGTGTCCCACAGGTTGCCGAGCCGCGCGGCCGGCGCGACGATGCCGAGCGATACCGCCACCGTCACCGTGATGTACAGCAGCGAACCCGCGCCGACGACGAGCCCCATCACGGGCCAGTGCGTGCCGAGCAGCACGGTGGCGCCGACCAGCATCGTGACCGACGGCAGCAGCGCGATCAGCACGGTGTCGTTCAGCAGGTCGAGCGCCCAGATGCCGCGCGTGATCTTGCGCACGGTCGAGCCCGCGAAGCTGTTCGCGTGCCAGTCGGTGGAGAAGCGCTGCACGCGATGGAACGACGCGGCCGCGATCTCGCTCATCATCTTCAACGTGAGCGTGATGATGTTCAGGTAGACGCCTTGCCGCAGCACCGTCGCGCCGAGCCCGAGCGCCGCGAGCGTGCCGAACGCGACGAGCGCGGCATGCCACGCGGCGGCGCGGTCGGTCAGGCCGGTCGACAGCGCGTCGACGAGGCGGCCGGCGAACAGCGGCGTGAGCACGTCGGCGAGCGCCGCGAGCAGCGCAAGGCTCGCGACCGTGGCGGTGCGCGCAGGCTGCTTGCGCCAGTAGCGGAAGGTAAAGCCGAAGACGGCCTGGAATGCCTGGCCGCCCAGATGGGAGGTTTTTCTGGTCATTTATCGTTGCCCGGCGCATCGCGCGACGGGACTTTCCGGTTCGGAGAACATCGAAAACGCAACAGCCGGGCCGCGCGAACATCGCGGGCGGAAAACGAAACGGGCTGTCGGGAAACGGCGCGGCTGACGGGTTAGCGGAAAACTCGGGAGCCGGCGCGGACGGCGGGCTGGATCAGCTGCGCCGTGGGACCACGTTCGGGAAGGTGGCTGGCATTCGGAACATCTGCACCTCCCCTGAAGTGAACGGTTGAAAGGACGCCGAAAAGACGTGAAAAGATTCTATCAGCAGTGAAGGGCGCGCCGCAACGTCTGACGAATGCGGCGTTGCAGCGTCGATACGTTAGTATTCAGGGTTTCGGCCCTTCTTTTGCGGCCTTTCTCCAGTGCGGCAGCGCAAGGGCCGGCACGCGCGTCGATTGCGCTTCGGCGTCTGCGGCGCATGTTGCCGCAGCCCGCGCAGATTCACCACGATACATTCCTGAGGAAACGATGAGCGACGTTCAGCAAGGCATCCTGACCCCGATCGATTCGGCGGCCCGATACCTCACTTTCACGATGTCGAATGACGGCAATGTGGCGGCGGCGCTGGCCGCGCTGCGCGAGATCGTCGACGGACGCGACACGGTGGTCGGGTTCGGGCATGCGCTGGCGGCGTACCTTGGGCGCCCGGTGCCGGGCCTGACCGAATTCCCGGCGTTCGCGGTGAAGGACCGCACGCTGCCGGCGACGCCGGCCGACGTGTGGGTCTGGCTGCGCGGCGACGATCGCGGCGAGATCGTGCTGCGCGCACGGGCGATCGAACGCGCGCTGGCGCCGGCGTTTGCGTTGCAGGACGCGGTCGACGGCTTCCGCTATTCGAACGATCGCGACCTGTCCGGCTACGAGGACGGCACGGAGAACCCGGAAGGCGACGAAGCGGTGGCCGCGGCGATCGTGACCGGGCAGGGCGCGGGGCTCGACGGGGCGAGCTTCGTCGCGGTCCAGCAATGGCTGCACGACTTCGACCAGATGGAGCGCATTCCGTCGGGCGACATGGACAACATCATCGGGCGCCGCCGCTCGGACAACGAAGAACTCGACGACGCACCCGAGTTCGCGCACGTGAAGCGCACCGCGCAGGAAAGCTTCGAGCCCGAGGCGTTCATGCTGCGCCGCTCGTCGCCGTGGTCGGACGCGCGTCGCGCGGGCCTCTACTTCGTCGCGTTCGGCTGCTCGTTCCGCGCGTTCGACGTGCAGATGCGCCGGATGAGCGGTGCGGATGACGGGATCGTCGACGGCCTGTTCCGCTTCACGCGGCCGCTGACGGGCGCGTATTTCTGGTGCCCGCCGCTGAAGGACGGCAAGCTCGACCTGTCCGCGCTCGGTCTGTAAGCGCCTGACGGGTTCGACGCAACGGGGGGCCGCGCATCGTGCGCAGCCCCCCGTTTCCTTTTGCGCGGCGATCGTGCGCCGTGTGCTTGCGTGCTTGGCGTGTCAGTTCAACGTCGTGTCGATCCGCGTGCCGCGCTTGATGAACTGCGTGACCGGCGTTTTCTCGCAGATTTCGGCGAGGCGCTGGCGTTGCGCTTCATCGAGCGGACCGTCGAGCGTCACGACGCGGCGCACATACTGCGTGCCGTCGCGATCGGCATGCAGCTCGGTGCGCACGTCGATGCGCGTGGCCGGCCACGTCTTGCGCTGCATGTACATGCGCAGCGTCGCGGCCGTGCATTGCGCGAGGCCGGCCAGCACGAACTCGTACGGCGCCGGCCCGCGATCCTGGCCGCCTTCGCGGGGTGCTTCGTCGCCGGTCAACGCGTGCGTGCCGGCCTGCAGCTGGACGACGTAGTCGGGCGCATCGGCGTCGAGGACGGCGGCGGCATGGATGAGCGACATGGCAAGTCTCCGGTCAGCGGAAAGAGGGAAAGGGAAGCGGGCGCCGCGTGGCGGCGCGCAGCCGCCAGCATACCGCCCCGATCGGGACGGCGTGCGCCGCGCGGCTACGCGTCGGTGACGCTGGCGCTGCTGCGCACGAGCGCGGCGATACGTTCGCGCACCCACTGGTGTGCGCGATCGGCGTCGCGCGATTCGTGCCAGTACGCAAGGAGCGGGAACGGCTTGAGCCGCAACGGCAGCGGCCGCACGACGATCGGCAGCAGCGCGGCCATCCGCAATGCATAAGTGTGCGGCAGCGTGACCAGCAGGTCGCCGGTCGCGGCGATCTGGCAGGCGGCGAAATAGTGCTGGCAGGTGAGCCGGATATCGCGGAAGCGGCCGTCGTTGCCGAGCAGCACGTCGAGCGATTGCGGCTTGCCGAGCGACGACACCGCGACATGCCGTGCCGCGAAATAGTCGCCGCGCCGCAGCGGCTCGTGCGCAAGCGGATGATCGCCGCGCAGCGCGACGACGAGCGAATCGTCGAGCAGGTGTTCGGTGGCGATGCGCGGGCCCGTCGGCACGCGACGATCGATGGCGAGATCGAGATTGCCCGATGCGAGTTCGCGCTCGATGTCGGCCACCGCGATGCGGCGGCTCACGAGCCGCAGGCCCGGCGCTTCGTCGGCGAACGCGGCGACGATCCGCGGCAGCGCGATCGATTCGAGCACGTCGCGAATGCCGACCGCGATGCTCAGGTCGAGCGTCGCGGGATCGAATGCCGACGGGGCGCGCGCGGTGCCTTGCAGGCCCTTCAGGTGCAACTGCACGTCCGCGATGATCGTGCGCGTGCGCTCGGTTGCGACGACGCGGTTGCCCTGCCGCACGAACAGCGGATCGTCGAAATGCGCGCGCAGCCGGTTGAGCGCGTGCGTGACGGCCGGCTGCGTGAGGTGCAGCGCGCGGGCGGCCGCGCCGATGCCGCCATGCACGTAGACGGCGTCGAGCACGCGAAACAGGTTCAGGTCGAGACGGTGATCGGCGGGCACGGGGCGCGGGGGGCGTGGTGAAGGGTGGACCGATTCTAAAGGATGCGCAGGCTACGGATACGGCGGGCTTTCCTGCGTGGCGATCGATGGCACGGGATACGAGTCGATATCGTTCGAGCCGATATTCGGTTGTGCATTTATCCGGATATCCGACGCAATAAGTCGCAATGAAATGCGCGGATTGCGCTGCATGCAATCGTAATAATGGGCGATATCGGCCGGGCAATTCCACAGAGGGCCGCCGGCAAACCGTGACAGCCTGTAGTAATCCGCCATCATGCTGTCCACGTCGGCCATTTCGCGCCAAAGGCGCGACCCGTTCGGCTAAGATGCCGTCGCTTCATATTTCGGGATAGCCGTCCTGTCGCACGCATTCAAACCAAATATAAGCCTGACAGTTCGACGGTATTAGAAGAAGTCGAACAAGTCGGGGGCTTGGCCAGTGAATGCAGCAGATCAGAGATGGGTCGTTATCTATTTGAGTACGGGATTTTCGTTGGCCCAGGCCGCGCGTCTTGGCGAGGCTTTCAACCTGGCGAATCGCCTGCACGCATACAGTGCTGACTACCAGTTGAAGTACGTATCCGAAAGCGGGGGGCTGGTGCAGTCGTCCTCCGGCGTGAGCATCGCGGCCGATCCGCTCGGTGACGAGCACGGCCGCCGCGCGCTCGCGTTCTTTCATCTTCACGGTGACCGCGCGGTCGTCAACTGGGACGACGCATTGCAGCGTCGCCTCGCCGACATTCGCCGTCATGCGCGCTGGATCGTCGACGGGATGGACCTGCCCACGCTCGCGGCCATGCAGCGTCCGTCGGCGGCGCTCGAAGGGCGGCCCGGCCGGAGCGGGCGACGGATCGCCGCGACGGTCGAGCTGCAGGCCGGCGAAACCGACGTGTTCGCCACCGTGCTCGACATGTTCCGCGTCGAACTCGGCGACATTGCCGCGCAGGAGATCGCCAGCAACCTGCTGCGGCCGGTCGAGCAGCGCTATGCGCAGTCGATGTGGGCCTTTCGCGAGCTGAGCGCGAGCCCGTCGATCCGGATGTCGGCGCAGCGGCTGCGCGCGCAGAGCGTGAACCGCATCTCGATCGCGAACGCGGCCCAGGCCGCCGCGATGAGCGAGCGCAACTTTCTGCGGCGCTTCAAGAAGGAAATCGGCGTGACGCCGACCGAATTCGTCCAGCACGTGCGGCTCGAGCGCGCGTGTCACATGCTGGTCCACACGACGCTGCCGGCCGACAAGGTCGCGCGCCGCACCGGGTTCGGCAGCGGCGAGCGGCTCGCGAAGCTGTTTCGCCAGCGCATGTTGATGTCGCCGACCGAATTTCGCATCGCCGAGCGCGAAAGGATCCTCACCCGTGGCGCGAGGCCGGCCGATACGGGCGAGGGGGCCGGCGACGGCACCGAGGGGCATCGCGCCGCGTGACAGGCCGCGCGGGAGAAAATCGGGCGGATACCCGTAGAATCGTCCTGTCCCGATCTCGAGCCCCGGTTTCCATGTCCTTCCTCCCCACCACCGCCACCGCCCCGTTCTGCCCGTCGGAAGTCAAGGGCAGCATCACGATCGATGCCGGCGCGCCGCGCTGGCAGAAGCTCAAGCGCTTCTTCGGCCCCGGCCTGCTGGTCGCGATCGGCTACATGGATCCCGGCAACTGGGCGACCGACATCCAGGCCGGCTCGCAGTTCGGCTATTCGCTGCTGTGGGTCGTCGCGTTCTCGAGCCTCGCGGCGATCTTCCTGCAGATGCTCGCGGCGCGGCTCGGCCTCGTCGCCGGCCGGGATCTCGCGCAGGCCAGCTACGACCGCTATGGCCGGTTCGGCCGCATCGTGCAGTGGGTGACCGCCGAAGTGTCGATCATCGCGTGCGACATCGCGGAAGTCCTCGGCTGCGCGCTCGCGTTCAAGCTGCTGCTCGGCGTACCGCTCGCGTGGGGGATCGTGCTGACCGCGCTCGACACGGTGATCGTGCTCGGCCTGCAGGGCAAGGGGTTCCGGCAGATCGAGGCGATCGTGCTCGCGCTGATCGCGACGATGGCGTTCTGCTTCGTCGCGCAGGTCGCGATCACGCCGCCCGACTGGCACGCGGTGGTCGGCGGGCTGGTGCCGGGCGATCCGGGCCACGACCGCAAGGACGCGATCGTGCTCGCGCTCGGCATCGTCGGCGCGACGATCATGCCGCACAACCTGTACCTGCATTCGTCGGTCGTGCAGACGCGGCACGTGGTCGGCGGCGCGCGCGGGATGGTCCGCGACACGCTCGCGCTGGTGCGCATCGATACCTGCGTGTCGCTGTTCGTCGCGATGCTCGTCAACGCGGCGATCCTGGTCGTCGCGGGCGCGGCCTTCCATGCGACGGGCCAGCACAACGTGACCGACATCGAGCAGGCCTACCACCTGATTACGCCGATCGCCGGCGGCGCGGCCGCACTGCTGTTCGGCGTCGCGCTGCTTGCGTCGGGGCAGAGCTCGACGCTGACCGGCACGATCGCCGGCCAGGTGATCATGGACGGCTTCCTGCATACGAAGATCCCGTGCTACCAGCGCCGGCTGATCACGCGCGGGCTCGCGCTCGTGCCGGCGCTGATCGGCGTGCTGTGGCTCGGCGACAGCTCGGTGGGGCAACTGCTGGTGTGGAGCCAGGTGCTGCTGAGCCTGCAGCTGCCGTTCGCGATGTGGCCGCTGATCCGCTCGGTCAGCGATCGCAACACGATGGGCGAGCACACGATCGGGCGCGGGATGCAGATCGCCGCGTGGGCGCTGTTCGTCGTCATCACCGGCACGAACCTGCTGCTGATTACCGGTGTCGCGGGCTGATACAGCCTGACACAGGCTGACACAGTCGCGCGGCGCGCATGCGGTAAACTGCGGCCTTTCGATCGTCGTCCGAAGTCCGTTATGTGGAGTGAAATCAGCAACATCGGCGATGCCGCGCTGACCTTGCCGATCGCGCTGACCTGCGCGGCGTGGTTCGCGCTGACCGACTGGCGCCTCGCCGTCCGCTGGGGCGTGCTGCTCGCCGCCGGCATGGGCCTCGTCGGCGCCACCAAGATCCTCTATGCCGGGTGCGGCATCGAGCTGCCGCAATTCGATTTCCGCGTGATCAGCGGCCATACGATGCTGTCGACGTCCGTGTGGACCGTCGCGCTGTCGATGCTGTGGCAGGCGTTCCGGCCGGGCAAGACGCCCGGCATCGCGGCCGGGCTGGCCGTCGGCGCGCTCACGGCCGTCGCGCGCGTATTCGATCATTCGCACACCGTGCCGGAGGTGATCGTCGGCTGGATGCTCGGCGCGCTGGTCGCGCTGGTGTTCCTGCGCGGCTACGACAGCGCGCGGCAGCGTGCCTTCTCGCCGCGCGTCGCGGCCGTCTGCCTGCTGCTCGTGTCGGGCATCGCGTACGGGCACCGTGCGCCGTTCCAGCAGATGATCGACACCCATTCGCCGCAACTCTGCGCGTTCGTGCGCGCGCCGTCGGGCGACGGATTCTGACGGTAGCCGTCGCGGCGCCCCGGTGCCGCTTTCTTGCCGCCGGCATTCGCCCGGCGGTTGCACGATTCCACCCCGTTCATCTTCCCGAGCGCTTTCGCGTCCGCGCGGAACGCCGTGCTTCGTCATTGCCTGAATCAACGACCCGGCCGGTCTGCATGATCCGCGGGGGCAGCCGGCCCGCGCCTGCGCGCCGACACGCTGAGGTCATGAACAGAGCCTATGACCGGGCATAACGATTATTCATTTCATCGATTGGCGGCATTCGCGTACGCTGGCTGTCGTTCAACCGGGGCAGGCTGCCCGGCACGTCCGGCACGCGTCAGGTTCATGTCGATATACTCGTGGAAACCGTGCGGCGCCTCGTGATGTCGAGGTACGGTCGACCGGCCCGCGTCGGCCGGAACAGGCACGGCCCACCCGTCGCGGCAGCGTTCCGCGACGACGATTCACGATAGGAGCAGGTCACATGACAGTCGTTTCTTCGCGCCTTGCCGGCAAGTGCGCATACATCACGGGCGCCGCGGGCGGCCTCGGCCGCGCGATCGCGCGCCGGATGGTCGAGCAGGGCGCGCGCGTGTTCGTGACCGACATCGCCGACGCGGCGGTGCTCGACGCGTTCGCGCAGGAGCTCAACGCGGGCCACGCGACGCCGGTCGCGTTCGCCGCGACGCAGGACGTGCGCGACGAAGCGCGCTGGCAGGCGCTGCTCGCGCAGGCGGTCGACGCGATGGGCGGGCTGTCGGTGCTCGTCAACAACGCGGGCGTCGGCTCGATCGGCTCGCCCGCGCAGATCGAGCTGGACGAATGGCGGCGCGTGATGGCGATCAACGTCGAGAGCATCGTGCTCGGCTGCAAGCATGCACTGTCGTATCTGGCCGAAAGCCATCCCGCATCGATCATCAACATCTCGTCGGTCGCCGCGTTCAAGGTCGAGCCGGATTTCACCGCGTACAACGCGTCGAAGGCGGCGGTCGCGTCGCTGACGAAGTCGGTCGCGATCGACTGCGCGCGCCGCGAGATCGACGTGCGCTGCAACTCGATTCACCCGGCGTTCATCCGCACGGGGATCGTCGAGCCGCTGTTCCAGTCGCTCGGCGAACGCGACGCGACGCGCAAGCTCGCGCGCGGCATTCCGCTGCGCCGGCTCGGCGAGCCGGACGACGTCGCGCACGCGGCCGTGTATCTCGCATCCGACGAGAGCCGCTTCGTGACGGCCGCCGAACTCGTGATCGACGGCGGCATGTGCGCGGTCTGACGCGCATCCCGAACTACTACGACCGGAGGAGAACATCGTGTCCACACCCGTGAACCGCCAACTGCTGCTGAAAACGCGCCCGGAAGGGCGGGTCGGCCGCGAACACTTTTCGCTCGTCGAGACGCCGGTGCCGGCGCTCGCCGACGGCGAGGTGCTCGTGCGCGTGCTGTATCTGTCGATGGACCCGACCAACCGCGTGTGGATGAGCGACGTGCCGCAGTACCTGCCGCCCGTCGCGATCGGCGAGGTGATGCGCGCGCTCGGCATCGGGCGCGTGGTGGCGTCGCGCAACGCGGGGTTCGCGGAAGGCGATCTCGTGCAGGGGCTCGTCGGCTGGCAGGATTACGCGGTCGTGCCTGCCGACCAGGCCGCGCAGCTCGTGAAGCTGCCCACGGCGTCGGGCCTGCCGCTGCCGACGCTGCTCGGCGCGTGCGGGATGAGCGGGTTGACCGCGTATTACGGGCTGACCGATATCGCGCCGGTGCAGCCGGGCGAGACGCTCGTGGTATCGGCGGCGGCCGGCTCGGTCGGCTCGATCGCCGGCCAGATCGGCAAGATCCACGGCGCACGCGTGGTCGGCATCGCGGGCGGCGCGGACAAGTGCCGCTACCTGACTGAGACGCTCGGTTTCGACGCGGCCGTCGACTACAAGGCCGACGATTTCCGCGAGCAACTGAAGGCGGCGACGCCGGACGGCGTGCACGTGAACTTCGAAAACGTCGGCGGCGAGGTGATGCGCGCGGTGCTGTCGCGGATGGTGATCGGCGGGCGCGTCGCGCTGTGCGGCGTGATCTCGAACTACAACAGCGGGCGCGCGGCGGACGACGTCGGCGTGCTGATCTCGAAGCGGCTGACGATGCGCGGCTTCCTCATCCTCGACTATCGCAAGAGCCGTGAAGCCGTGCAGACGCTCGCGGGCTGGCTGCGCGACGGCCGGCTCAAGGCAGAGGAAACTGTTGCGGACGGTCTCGAGAATGCACCTGACGTGCTGAATCGCCTGTTCGACGGCGACCATCGCGGCAAGCTCGTGCTGCGCGTCGATCCCGGCGCGTGACCGGCCCGACGCGCAGCGTGCAATGCCGTTCGTACGCTGCCGCGAGCGGATGCCGAACGCGGTGCGTTCGAACAACCGTGCATTAGTTTCGGACTAGTCCCATATATTGTCCGGACGTCTCTCCCTAAAGTGATTGCCAGCAGACAGGCGGCGTGACCGACGCGTCACGCCGCCTTTTTTTCTGGTCACACGGAAGAGGAGAGGGAACATGCGAAACGACGCGAAGCGGGCGGCATCGGTGGCGATACGCAATCGAACGGTGTGGTGCGCCGGTGCCGTGCGGCAGATCGTAATCGGGCTTGGCGCGGCGTTCGCGATGTCGAATGCGGTGGCGGCCGGGCATGCCGCGTCGGACGGCACCGTACGGTTCACGGGCGCGCTCGTCGATCTCTACGACGTGACGCTCGACGCGCGCTCGGGCGAGGTGGTCGAAGGACGAGAGATGGCGAACGGCGGGGCGGCGGCAACGCTGCGATTCGATGCCCATGGCCGGCGATTGCCGGGCGCCCAGGTGGCGCTGGTCGGGCCCGACGGTGCGCGGCTCTCGCCCGAAGTCGCTTCGCGTGTGCGGGCAACGTGGCGCGATGCGCACGACGATCGAAGCGTGCCGCTGGTATCGGGCCGCACGTATCGCGTGGGCCCGTATGGCGGCGTGATGACGCTGGCGGCGGATGAAGCAACGGGCGCCGAGGCGCCCGTCGTGATCCGCATTCGCCATCCGTGACGGCGCGTGCCGGCAGGTGCGTGGCACGCGGCCACGCGATGCGTCATTCGCCCTGTTCGGCGCGCGCGTAGATGTCCCAGCTCGCCATGAACAGCGCGGCGACGAGCGGCCCGATCACGAAGCCGTTGATGCCGAACAGCGCCATCCCGCCGAGCGTCGAGATCAGCACGACCCAGTCGGGCATCTTCGTGTCCTTGCCGACGAGGATCGGGCGCAGCAGGTTGTCGACGAGGCCGATCACGCCCACGCAGAACGCGACGAGGATCACGCACTTCCAGACCGCGCCGATCATCAGGAAGTAGAGCGCGGCCGGCACCCAGACGAGGCTCGCGCCGATCGCGGGCAGCAGCGACAGGAACGCCATCAGCGCGCCCCACAGCACCACGCCCTCGATCCCGAGGATCCAGAAGATCAGGCCGCCGAGCGCGCCCTGCACGAGCGCGACCGCGATGTTGCCCTTCACCGTTGCGCGCACGACGGTCGTGAACTTCGCAAGCAGCAGGTTCTTGTGCTCCTCGTCGAGCGGCAGCGCGCGGCGCACGCGGCGGCCGATCTCGCCGCCGTCGCGCAGCAGGAAGAACACCATGTACAGCATCACGCCGAAGCTCACGACGAACTGGAACGTGTTCTGGCCGATGCTGAGCGCCTGGGTGGCCGCGAACTGGCTGATTTGCGCGGCGCCGTCGGTCAGCTTCTTCTGGATGCCCGGGATGTTGGTCAGCCCGTATTTCTGCAGCAGGTTCTGGATCGACGTCGGCAGCGCATGAATGATGTCGTGGAAATACTGCGAATAGTTCGGCTGGGCGTCCTTGAGCTCCTGGTACACGTACGCGATTTCCTGCACGAGCGTCGCGGCGACGAACACGAGCGGCAGGATCACGATCAGGACGATCAGCGACAGCGTCACGAGCGCGGCCAGGTTGCGCCGCTTGCCGAAGCGCGCGGCGAGCCAGCGCTGCACGGGCTGGAACAGGATCGCGAGAATGGTGCCCCAGAACACGGCTCCGGAAAACGGCGCGAGGATCCAGCAGAGTCCGACGGTGACCGCGGCCAGCAGGAAATAGAAGAATTTTTGGTGGTCGTGTCCGCTTTCCATGGATGACGTTCGCGCAGATTGATGCGTGGTTTGATTGAATCTCGTTGCCCCGCGCGCGATCGGTTCCCGATCGTCACGGGTTCGCGGCGAAATGCGACGCAGGGCGGCCCGAAGCGGAGTATGCCCGCAAAGGCGCCGCCATCATAGCCGCTGCGCGCGGCCCATACGAAAACGCCGCGGCCGGGGCCGCGGCGCTGCCGGGAAGCAAACGCGGCGTGACGCCGCGTGCCGCATCGTCAGATATTGAGCTTCGTGACCTTGGTGCCGTTCACCGACAGGTCGCCCATCAGGCCCGCGTTGGTCAGGACCAGCACCTGGACCGGGGCGGTGGCGGTGTTGGAGTCGACCGCGCCGTTCGCGCCGACCTTCACGACCGCGACCGACGCGTCGGCGCCCGCGGCCCAGCCGTCGGACTTGCGGAACGAGTCGAGCGCATCCTGCGTCATGAACAGGAACACGATCGCCTTCGACTGCGCGCCGGCCTGCAGGCCGACCGACAGCGACGACGTGTTGTAGTAGCCGACCGTGCTGCCGCCGACGCGCAGCGCGCCGTTGCCGGACTGGCCGCCGACGATGAAGCCGGCCTGCAGCACGTTCGGGAACACGAGCACGCCGCGCGATTTCGCGACGAGTTCACGCGAACCCGGCACCGTCGAATAGAGGCGCGACAGCGTCGCGTTGACGCTGGCGTCGATCGACTGGCGCTTCGACGCGCTGGCCGCGGCGCCTTCCGGTTTGTCCGGGGTGGTCGTGCAACCGGCGAGCGCGAGGCTGCCGAGCAGGACGGCGGCGGCGGCTTTCATGGCAAAGGTCTTCTGCATGGCGTTTCTCCTTCGTTTGTCTGATTGAGGACGGACGGGGCGGGCGCGTGGCGGCCGGCTCCGCTCAACGGCGGGCAAGGAGCAGGCCCGCAACGAACGCGAGGCCGGCGACGACGCCGGCGGTTTGCCACGGGTTGTCTTGCACGACCTGCGACACGCGTTCGGCCGAATCGCGCAGCCGGGCGGCCGCGCTGCCCGACGCATGGTCGAGTGCGCCGCGCGCTTCATCCAGCTTGGATTGCACGCGCTTGCGCAGCGCGGCGATATCGCCGTCGCCGTCGTTTTTCAGCAGATCTTCCAGTTCGTCGACCAGCCCGCGCAGATCGTCGGTGACGTCGTCATGCAGGTCGCGGGCGGCCGAGCGCGTCGTGCGTCCCACGCGCCGGCCCGTGCGACGAATGTCGGAAAGGCCGCGGTCCAGCTTGTGTTCGATCGAGTCAGTGAGCGCCATGGTGTTTATCCTCCTTCGATTCAAGGCAAATTTGAAGATAAGACGAATCCCAGCAACCTGTGTGATTCACTTGGCCCGATTTTGTTTCGAGACAAATTTTCAATTTGTCGGCAGGATCGCCGCGAAGCCCCGCCGCACGGGGCTGCGCGGCGATTGAAAAAAATTCGCGTTCCGGGCGAAGCGGCGTATCGGGCTGCGATACGCAGTGAAAGCCCGGTAAATATCGCGTCACCCGGGCCACCAGGTAAATAGTGCCGTTGCAGGCCTTGTGCTGATGCAAATGCACTAATCGACCGTTGATCGAGAAGCATGGTTCGTGCCCGGGGCTGCCGGCGCGCCGCCATCGCCAAGCGCGACGTCGATCACGACGGGATCGTGATCCGACGACCGGTACGCGTCGGGTGCGTAATAAATCGACCGTTGCGCGGCCGTTTTGTAATCAGGCAACGGTTGCAGGGTGGCCGGCTCGTCGGCGTTGATGTGCCAGACGTGTACGGCCCTCACGCGCGCGGCGAGCGCCGGCGTGGCCAGCGCGTGGTCGAGGCTGCCCGCTGCGCCGCGAAATACGTAGCTGTACGCAGCATCGCCGACGAAGCGGGCCACCAGGTTCGCGTAGCCGCGCGATTCGAGCGCGCGCACCGGGTCTTCCTTCGCGTAGCTGTTCAGGTCGCCGATCAGCAGGACGCCATCGGCCGTGGCGCCGGTCGGCGACGTGGCGAGCCAGTCGGCGACGCGCACGGCGGCTCGCGTGCGCGCCGCATTCCAGCAGCCCTGGCCGTCCGCCTGGTCGCGATCGGCGCCGGTCGCGTTCGGGCAGTTCTTCGATTTCAGGTGATTGACCGCGACCGTGAAGGCGCGCGTGCCGCCGGTGCGCCGGAATGTCTGCGCGAGCGGCGGGCGGTGCCGGCCGCCGAGTGCGACGGTCGCGGCGCGCCCGGCCGGCTCGACCGTGCGGCTGTCGTACAGCAGCGCGACTGCGATCGCATCGCGGCCGAGGCGCGCGGTGCCGGGCTCGACCGCGCGCCAGCCGTCGCCGAGTTGCGCGGCGAGACGGCGTACGGCGCTTGTTTCACCGTGGCCGTTGTTCGCGATTTCCACCAGCCCGATCACGTCGGCACGCAGCGCGCGCAACGCCGCGACGATCTTCGCCTCCTGTCGCGCGAACGCGGCGGGCGTTTTCGCACCGCGGTTGGCCGGGGCATCGAAACCGCCGCCACGCCCGTCGCCGTTGAAATAGTTGAAAACGTTGAACGACACGATGCGCACGTCGGCGTCCGGGTGCCGGGCCGGCGCCTCGGTGCGCGGGTTCGCGGCGGCATCGAACACCGGCGCCGCGCCGGCGACCGGTTGCAGCCGCCACGCGCCGTAGCGCAGCTCGAGCACGCCTTCGATGCCGCGTACCGTGTAGCCCGCGCGCAGCGTGTTGGCAGCGCTTAGCGCGGGCGGCGGATAGCGCACGGTCGCGGGCTCGCGGCGGGCCGAGCCGTCGTCGAGCACGATGCGGTTGCGTGCGTTGGCGGTCGCGATCGCGGCGGCCTCGGCCGGCGGAGCGACGTGGGTCGGGATGCGTAGCCGGCCGTGGCTGAGGACGACGCTGCCGTAGCGGCCGAGTTCGTGGGTATCGCTGACCGTCAGCGTTTGCGGCAGGCGCACCCGCATGCCTTCGAGCGCGGCCAGCACCGCCGGGGTGGCGACGGGCAGCGTGAGCGTGGCAGGCGTGACCTGTTGCCCGCGCGCGCAGACGGTCACGCCGCCCGACAGCGTGAATTGCGTCCGGCCGTAACGCTCGTCGACGCGGCCCGTGAGATGCACGCGATCGCCGGCCTGCGCGCGCGCGCTCGGCGCGTACACGAACACGCCTTCAGGGACGCCCGGCCGGTGCCGTCGCTGCGCGTCGGCCTGCTGGACGAAGAAGCCGCCGAGTCCGTCGGCGCCGCCGAACGCCGCGGTGACGACCGCTTCGATCGAGGTCGTTTGCCCCGCCAGCGGCGACGGGCCGCCGGCGCCGCGAAGGTCGGCAACCGGCGTGGTCGCGCCGCCGCAGCGGGCGCTGACCGGCGGCGCGGCCGTGGCCGGCCGGGCAGGAAGGGCGGCGAGCGCGGCGACGGTGATGAACGGTGCAACGGCAAGCGGCACAAGCAGCTGTGACATGGGGCGGTCCACAGGAAGACAATCCGACGGTTCGGGAAGGCATCTTGACGGCAAAATGTCTGGAAGCGGCGGAAATGGCCGTCCGGCCAGTTGCCGATCGGCCGACGATGCAAGCGGCACTACGGCTGCTACGCTTTTGCATCGGCCGGCGCATCCCGATCGCGCAGCGAGCGCTGCCGCGCCCCGTTCCCACAGGAGTCATCCATGTCTTACATGCTGTTGATAGTCGAGCCGACCGAGCAGCGCGCCGAACGCACACTCGACGAAGGTCAGGCGCTGTACGCGCGGATGGTCGATTTCGCCGAGACGCTGAAGGCGCGCGGCGTGCTGCGCGGCGTCGAGTCGCTGGAGCGCGCCGAGCGCGGGACGCGCGTGCAGGTGCGCGACGGCGAGACGCGCCTGCTCGACGGCCCGTTCGCGGAAGCGAAGGAGATGGTCGGCGGCTTCTTCCTCGTCGACGTCGACACGCGCGAGGAAGCGATCGAAATCGCGCGCCAGTGCCCGGCCGCGCAGTGGTGCACGGTCGAGGTGCGGGCGGTCGGTCCGTGCTTCCTGTGATGGCCGAGACTCGGTATTTACCCTGATACGTCGCGGAGTATGTCGATCCGGCCGTCTGCCGGCCGTCGTCCGGATAAGGCGCCGATGAATCGGCGCTGCCTTCCACCGACGACAAGGAGTGAACGATGCGCTTCATGATCATGATCCGGGCGAACGCCGTCAGCGAATCCGACGCGTTGCCGGACAACCGGCTGGTCGAGGCCATGACTGTCTACCACGAGGAGCTGGCCAAGGCCGGCGTGCTGCTCGACGCGAACGGGCTGCGGCCGAGCGCGCGTGGCTGGCGCGTGCGCTACAAGGACGGCAAGGGCACCGTGGTCGACGGCCCGTTCGCCGAAACGAAGGAACTGATTGCCGGCTATACGCTGATCCAGGTGCGTTCGCGCGACGAAGCGCTCGAATGGACGCGCCGGTTCCCCGCGCCGTTCGGCGCCGAGATGGATTGCGAGATCGAGGTGCGGCCGCTGTTCGAGCTCGACGACCTCACGCCGAGCGATGCGGTCGAGCGGTTCCGCGAACTCCACGTGGGCCGTACCAGCGCCTGATTGATTGCCGACCTGAATCCACCTCACCGGGAGTACCCGACATGCACAAGATGGTCTTCATCAACCTGCCGGTGGCCGACCTGCCGCGCTCGAAGGCGTTCTACCAGGCGCTCGGCTACGAAGTCGTACCGGCCTATACCAACGACCAGGCCGCCTGCATCAAGATCAGCGACACGATCTTCGCGATGCTGCTCGTGCGGCCGTTCTTCCAGACGTTCACCGGCAAAACCATCATCGATCCGGCGACGCAGGTGCAGGTCCTGTCGTGCCTGTCGTGCGACAGCCGCGCCGAGGTCGACGCGATCGTCGCGAAGGCGCTGGCGGCCGGCGGGTCCGCGCCGCAGGCGCCGCGCGAGTACCCGAACATGTACGGCCACGGGTTCGACGACCCGGACGGTCATGCATGGGAGCTGATGGCCATGCCGCTGGACGCGTCCGCCAAGGGGCAGGCGTCGTGACGCGTGAGGCGACTCACCGTGCGATCGAAGCGGTCTGGCGGATCGAGGCGCCCAAGATCATCGCGCGCGCCGCGCGCGTGGTGCGCGACGTCGGCGTGGCCGAGGAGCTGGCGCAGGACACGCTCGTCGCGGCGCTCGAGCACTGGCCCGTCGACGGCGTGCCCGACAACCCGGCCGCATGGCTGATGACGGCCGTGAAGCGTCGCGCACTCGATCGTGTCCGGCAGGAGTCGCTCCACGCGGCGAAGCGCGACCAGCTCGGCCACGAGATGGACGCGCTCGAAGCGCATGTCGTCCCCGATATCGCCGAGGCGCTTGCCGACGCGAGCGACGACGACATCGGCGACGACCTCCTGCGGCTGATCTTCACGTCGTGCCATCCGGTGCTGTCGACCGATGCGCGCGTGGCACTCACGTTGCGGCTGCTCGGCGGGCTGACGACGGGAGAGATCGCGCGCGCGTTCCTGACGCCCGAGCCGACGATCGCGCAGCGGATCGTGCGCGCCA
The DNA here is from genome assembly GCF_002223045.2 of Burkholderia sp. HI4860. NCBI lineage: Bacteria > Pseudomonadati > Pseudomonadota > Betaproteobacteria > Burkholderiales > Burkholderiaceae > Burkholderia > Burkholderia sp. HI4860. The sequence continues at coordinate 1,690,721 of NZ_NKFO02000001.1, forward strand.
AGCGCACGCTTGCGGCGGCGCACGTGCCGTTCGAGGTGCCGGCGGCCGACGCGCGGCCCGCGCGGCTCGCGTCGGTGCTCGAAGTGATCTATCTCGTGTTCAACGAAGGTCATGCGGCGACCTCGGGCGACGACTGGACGCGCCCGGCGCTGTGCGACGAGGCGTTGCGGCTCGGCCGCGTCCTGGCCGGGCTGGCGCCGGACGAGAGCGAGGTGCTCGGGCTCGTCGCGCTGATGGAGCTGCAGGCGTCGCGCATGCATGCACGCACCGACGCGCAGGGCCGGCCCGTGCTGCTGCTCGACCAGGATCGCAGCCGCTGGGATCCGCTGCTGATCCGGCGCGGCCTCGCGGCGCTCGAACGGGCGACGAAGCTCGGCGGCGTGCGCGGGCCGTATGCGCTGCAGGCCGCGCTGGCAGCCTGCCATGCGCGTGCGCGGCACGCGTCGGATACGGACTGGGCGCAGATCGTCGCGCTGTATGACGCGCTCGCCGAAGTCGCGCCGTCGCCCGTCGTCGAGCTGAATCGCGCGGTGGCCGTCGGGATGGCGTTCGGGCCTGCCGCGGCGCTCGAACTCGTCGACGCGCTGCGCGACGATCCCGCACTCGCGCGCTATCACTGGCTGCCGAGCGTGCGCGGCGACCTGCTGGCGAAGCTGGGCCGCGCCGACGAGGCGAAGGCCGAATTCCGCCGCGCGGCGGAACTGACGCGCAACGAGCGCGAGCGCGAGTTGCTGCTCAGGCGTGCGACGGACGCGTGACGCACGCGGCACGCGCGAATGCCGAGCAACGAGCACCCGAACACCCGAACACCCGAACACCCGAACACCCGAACACCCGAACACCCGAACACCCGAACACCCGAGCACCCGAGCACCCGAGCACATCCCCCCGGCGCGCCGCCCCACCAAGCACTATCACCCGGATTGAAAAAGCCTATTGGGGGATGCGAACGCGAGCGCCTAGATTGAAGAGCACGATGCGTGCGCCCCCGGCAAGCGCATCGTTCCCCACATACCTGATCGACCCGGCTCCGCACGCGGCCGCGCCGACTCGAACGGAGGCGCAAATGGCTCAACTCAAGGGCAGCAAAACCGAAGAGAACCTGAAAGCCGCATTCGCGGGCGAATCGCAGGCGAACCGGCGTTATCTGTATTTCGCTTCGAAGGCTGACGTCGAAGGCCAGAACGACGTCGCCGCGCTGTTCCGCTCGACCGCCGAAGGCGAAACCGGCCATGCGCACGGCCATCTCGAATATCTGGAGGCTGTCGGCGATCCGGCAACGGGCTTGCCGTTCGGTTCGTCGCGGCAGAATCTCGAATCGGCGATCGCCGGCGAAACGCACGAATACACCGACATGTATCCGGGCATGGCGAAGACCGCGCGCGACGAAGGCTTCGACGAAATCGCGAACTGGTTCGAGACGCTCGCGAAGGCTGAACGCAGCCACGCGAACCGCTACACGAAGGCGCTGGACAGTCTCGTCGACTGACGGGCCGCCGCGGGCCGCACGGCAGGCCGTGCGACCGGCAAGCGGCCGGCTGTTCGTTCATCGCTGCCCGCATCGCGCGGGCGGCGCGGGCGCGCATGCGCGCCACGCTGGATGGAGCGCCCCATGCCCCACAAGGAAGGCAGTCTCGAAGCCCCGACCCGGCATCCGCTCGACTGGCAGTCCGATGCGTTCTACGACCAGGCCGCGATCGATGCGGAAATGACGCGCGTGTTCGACATCTGCGCCGGATGCCGGCGCTGCGTGTCGTTGTGCGGCGCGTTTCCGACGCTGTTCGATCTGGTCGACGACACGCCGATGGGCGACATCGAGGAGGTGCCGAAGGCCGCGTTCGGCAAGGTCGTCGACCAGTGCTACCTGTGCGACCTCTGTTACATGACGAAATGCCCGTACGTGCCGCCGCATGCATGGAACGTCGACTTTCCGCACCTGATGCTGCGCGGCAAGGCCGCGCGCTACCAGCGCGGCGAAGCGACGCTGCGCGACAAGGTGCTGTCGAATACCGACGCGCTGGGCCACTTCGCCGGCATTCCGATCGTCACGCAGGCGGTGAACGCGGTGAACCGCACGCAGCCCGCGCGCCATGCGCTCGAGGCGGCGCTCGGCGTCGATCGCCACGCGTGGCTGCCGGAATTCGCGCCGCGCAAGTTCCGGCGCACGGCGCGGCCGTCGGACGGCTTGCCGGTGCGCGACGGCGAACGCACGCCCGGCAAGGTGGCGATCTATGCAACCTGCTACGTGAATTTCAACGAGCCCGGCATCGGCCACGACCTGCTCGCGATCCTCGCGCACAACGACATCCCGTACGAACTCGTCACGCGCGAAGCCTGCTGCGGGATGCCGCTGCTCGAGCAGGGCAATCTCGCCGGCGTGGCCGCGAAGAAGGACGTGAACCTGCCCGTGCTCGAACGCTACGCGCGCGAAGGCTATGCGCTGATCGGCGCGATCCCGAGCTGCGTGCTGATGTACAAGAGCGAGCTGCCGCTGATGTTCCCCGGCGACGAAGCGGTGCGCGCGGTGGCCGACGCATTCTGGGATCCGTTCGAATACGTGATCGCGCGGCATCGCGACGGACTGCTGAAGACCGATTTCAAGACCGGCCTCGGCACCGTGTCGTACCACGTGCCGTGCCATGCGCGCGTGCAGAACATCGGCCGCAAGACGGCCGACGCGCTGTCGCTCGTGCCCGATACGCGCGTGAACGTCGTCGAGCGCTGCTCGGGCCATGCGGGCACGTTCGGCGTGAAGAAGGCATTTCACGCGGACGCGATGCGGATCGGCGGGCCCGTGTTCAAGGCGATGGCCGAGCCGCAGCCGGATGTCGTGTCGTCGGACTGCGCGCTGGCCGGTCATCACATCGTGCAGGGCATCGACGAGAAGGGGCTGCCGTCCGCGCCGCTCGCGCATCCGCTTACGCTGCTGCGCCGCGCGTACGGCATCTGAGCCGCCGCCGGCCGACCCACGAGGACCTCCCATGACGTTGACCCGCGACTCCCTGCTGACGCTCGAAGCGTACGCGAAGATCCGCAAGGCCGAACACGCGCGGCTCGTCGCGTACAAGCGCCGCCGCGCGGTGGCGCTCGGCAACCACCTGCGTTTCCTGTTCGAGGACGAGACGACGATCCGCTACCAGATCCAGGAGATGCTGCACATCGAGAAGATCTTTGACCAGGCCGGCATCGAAGGGGAGCTGGACGCGTATCTGCCACTCGTGCCCGACGGCACGAACCTGAAGGCGACGATGCAGATCGAGTACGAGCACGAGGCCGAACGGCGTGCGGCGCTCGCGCGGCTGATCGGTGTCGAGGATCGCGTGTACCTGCAGGTCGACGGGCACGCGCGCGTCTACGCGATCGCCGACGAGGATCTCGACCGCGACACCGCCGAGAAGACGTCGGCCGTGCACTTCGTGCGCTTCGAGCTCGACGCGCCGATGCGCGCGGCGCTCAGGGGCGGGGCGGCGCTCTCGATCGGGTGCGATCACCCGGCCTACACGATGCCGCCGCAGCGCGTGGAGGCGGACGTGACCGCGTCGCTGGCCGGCGATCTGCGCTGACGCGTCCGCTGCAACGTCCGGCATGTCCGGCATGTCCGGCACCGCCCACCCACCGGTTTCCCTTTTTCCGTTCCGACCCGAAACATAATTCCCGCCCCCGATGCGGCGCGGTCGCCCGCGCGTCGCCCCCGAAGTTGTAACAGACGTCACGAGTTTGCGCGCGGCGAAAAATGTGCGTCGCACGTCACCGTGCTTTCATCACTCGCAGAGAAACAATAAAAAGATTGTGCACGGAGATAATTAAAATCGGTCGAATTTGAATGATTTACCGATTCGTGAATATCTTGTTACGCTTTTTTCCCTGATTTACCGATATCCGGCAGCAATGCGCGGGATTGTTGCCGGCAGGGGCCGGAGCAGCCCGGAAATGCCCATGAAAAGGCATCCTTCATACGCCGTAGAGCCCCGCCAGACGGGCCTTTGCAGCCGGGGGCATAAAGATCCCGCAAAAAAATTCAAGCGTAAATACATTACTCATCCATGGCGGGTTGTTTCAGTGCGTAACATTAAGTCATTGTCATATTGAGATAAACCCTAGGGAAACGCTGATTTATTCGGCTCGGCGGTCATCGCAGACGTAGCCGAGGACGTTTAGAAGACAGCTCACGGAACGGACCCACGACGATGAAGAGGCAGATCGGCTTCGCGGAAGCGGAAATTGCAGGCAAGAAGCGAGTGACGAGGCGCCAACGCTTCCTGGAAGAGATGGAGAAGGTCGTTCCGTGGCAGCGCTTGCTGTCGGCCATCGAACCGCACTATCCGAAGGGCACGCGAGGTCGCCCGCCGATTGGCCTTGAGCGGATGCTGCGAATCTACTTCGTGCAACAGTGGTACGGACTGTCGGACGAAGGACTGGAAGACGCGCTGTATGACAGCATCACGCTGCGAGCCTTCGCCGGCATCGATCTGGCGATCGAGAACGTGCCTGATGCAACCACGCTGTTGAAGTTCCGGCGCCTGCTGATCGAACACGAACTGACACGGAAGTTGTTCGACGAGATTGGCATCTCGCTGTGCGAGCGTGGGCTGATGATGAAGGAAGGCACGCTGGTTGACGCGACGATCATTGAAGCGCCGCCGTCGACCAAGAATGCCGGGAAGAGCCGTGACCCGGAAATGCATCAAACGAAGAAGGGCAACGAATGGCACTTTGGCATGAAAGCCCACATTGGCGTCGACGCCGACTCGGGCCTGATTCACAGTGTGGTTGGCACGGCGGCCAACGTGTCGGATGTATCGCAAGCTCATGCCCTGCTGCACGGGCATGAAGAGCAGGTGTTCGCCGACGCGGGCTACATTGGCGTCGACAAGCGCGAGGAAATGGCGGGCAAGGCCGTGAAGTGGCACGTCGCTGCCAGGCGGGGAAAGATCAAGGCGATGCAAGAAGGAGCGCTGAAGGACCTGGTGATCGCGCTCGAGCGAACCAAGGCGCAGATCCGTTCGCGGGTTGAGCATCCGTTTCATATCGTCAAGAATCTGTTTCAGCATCGCAAGACCCGATACAAGGGCTTGGCCAAGAACACCGCGCAACTGTTCAGCCTGTTCGCTCTGGCGAATCTGGTGATTGCGCGAAATCTGTTGCGATCGGTCCATGGGAGCAGTCCGTCATGCGTATGAAAAATGCGAGCAGGGGAGGCTCGCTTACGCGCCAAATTCACTGAATTGAGCGCCGATTCGCTTCGTCATCCAGAAAATTTGAAGCCATCTCGCCTGCAACTTCGGAAGTTGGTCCATTGATCAGCGTTTCCCTAGGGATGGTATGCTTCGTGCACAAAAATTCCCACATTGGAGTGAGACCGTGATTTGTGCGTCATTGCCGGGAATCTCGGCACCGTGAAAGTGCGGTGCGGCGCCGGCATGCACAACTCCGGATAAACATAATGTGCAACCTGGCCGCCCCGCGACGCGATGTGTCGCGACGGCGCCGCCAATCGCAGCCCCGGCCTGGCTGCGTGGAGAGATCTACTATGTTCTTCGATGAGCTTACCGATGAAGAGTGGTTTCGTCTTTCAACGCTGATCGCCGATGAACCCATCCGGCTGAACCGCCGTGGGCGTCCACGAGCCGAACCACGCGTCGTTGCCAACGCGGTGCTCTGGATCCTGACGACCGGTGAAGCCTGGTCGAAGCTGCCCGGTCGTTATCCGTCCGGGCCGACGTGCCGTCGCCGCTACGAGGAGTGGCTCGCGTCCGGCACGCTGCTGCAGATGATCGACGTGCTGACCCAGTTCAGCGGGCGCACGTTCGCGTATATTCCGCCGCCGCCGGTGCCGGTCGCGCCCGCGCGCCGTGCCGAGCCCGTGCCCGACAACGATCGCTTGCGCGGCGTGTTCTGGCAGAACCCCGAGTCGTGGCAATTGCCGGTCGCTCACGCAAACGTTTGGGAGGGCGAGGGCGCGTCGATGAGCGCGCGGCCGGTCGACGAAGTCGTCGATCCGTCGGCCGGGTCGTTCGCGGTGCCCGGTGCGCCGTCGGCGGAGCTGCGCCATGCGCATGCGTCGTCGGCGAGCTTCGCCGCGGCCGAACCGCAAGTCGACACCTATCGCGGCTATACGATCTGCGGCATCGCGCAGCCGGTGCAGAACCTGATGTATCGCGCGTGGGCCGAGATTACGCAGGACGACCGGCGCGTCGAACGCTCGGGCCTGATCGGCCCGCGCTTCACCGATGCCGAGGAAGCCGAGCAGTTCGCGCTCGACTGGGCGCGCCAGTGGATCGATCGCCATGGCGCGAGCGACGAACCGGCGCGCGAGCCGCAAGGCGAGGTGCTGGCCGGCTTGTCCGCGCTCGCGCGTGCCGAGTCGGACATCCAGCGCTTCATCGCCGAGCGCCATGCGGGCGCGCTGTCGGAAAGCCGCAACGATCCGGTGCAGCCGGAGCGCCGCGAGTACGTGTACCGCGTCGGCTGATCGCCGACCTGTCGAAACGCGCGGGCCGTCGTGTGCCACGACACCTGCGCGGAAGTCCCGTCGTTCCATGCCTGTCTTGCCCGAGGCGCCGCTGTCGAAGCGGCGCCTCGCTATGCACGTGCGTTACTGCCGGCCGTAGGTATCGTCGAAGCGGACGATGTCGTCCTCGCCGAGATACGCGCCCGACTGCACTTCGATCAGCTCGAGCGGCATCTTGCCCGGGTTCTCCAGGCGGTGCGACACGCCGAGCGGGATGTACGTTGATTCGTTTTCGGACAGCAGGAACGTCTCGTCGCCGCGCGTGATGCGCGCGGTGCCGCAGACGACGATCCAGTGTTCGGCGCGGTGGTGGTGCATCTGCAGCGACAGTTGCGCGCCCGGCTTCACGACGATGCGTTTCACCTGGAAGCGCTCGCCCATGTCGACCGAGTCGTAGTGGCCCCACGGGCGATGCACCTTGCGGTGATCGGTCGCTTCCGCGCCGCGTTGCGCCTTGATGCGCCCGACGATTTTCTTCACGTCCTGCACGCGCGACTTGTCCGCGACGAGCACGGCGTCCGGCGTTTCGACGACGACGAGGTTCTGCGTACCGACGCAGGCGACGAGCCGGCTTTCCGAATGCGCGAACGTCGACTCCGCGCCTTCGAACAGCACGTGGCCGCGGCCGACGTTCTCGGCCTCGTCCTTCGGCGAGATCTGCCAGATCGCGTCCCACGAGCCGACGTCCGACCAGCCCGCGTCGAGCGGCACGACGACGCTCTCGCACAGTTGCGGCAGGCTCGCGAGCGGCTCCATCACCGCGTAGTCGATCGAATTCGACGGCGACGCGGCGAACGCTTCGCGATCGATGCGGAAGAAATCGCCATCGGCTTTGCCCTGGGCGACGGCCTGTTCGCAGGCCGCGTAGATGGCCGGTTCGAGCTGGCGGATCGCCTTCAGCCAGACCGACGCGCGAACGATGAAGATGCCGCTGTTCCACCAGTACTCGCCCGATGCGACGTACTGCCGAGCGAGTTCGAGGTGCGGTTTCTCGACGAAACGGTCGAGGCGGCGCACGTCGAGTGCGCCCGTGGCGGCGTCGCCGAGCGGCGCGCCGACGCGGATGTAGCCGTAGCCGGTTTCCGCGTGCGTCGGCACGATGCCCATCGTCGCGATCTTGCCTTGCATCGCGCAGTGCACGCCGGCCGCGACGGCCGCATGGAAGCGCGGCAGGTCGGCGACCGCATGGTCGGCCGGCATCACGGTCATCACCGCGTCGTTGCCGCCGGCGACCAGCCGAAACGCGGCGAGCGTCAGCGCGGGCGCGGTGTCGCGGCCGATCGGCTCGAGCATGATCGACGCGGATTTGCCGGTCAGGCGCAACTGTTCGGCGGTGGTGAAGCGGTGATCCTCGCCGCACACGATCAGCACGTCGTCGTTCAGCGGATGGTCGGCCGCCAGGCCGTCGAGGCGCAGCGCGGTCGACTGCAGCAGCGAATGTTCGCCGAGCAGGCCGATCAGCTGTTTCGGAAAACGTTCGCGCGACATCGGCCACAAGCGCGTGCCGGACCCGCCGGCGAGAATCACCGGCTGCACGGCGACGCGCGTGCCGGCGGCGGGTGCGGCGGAAGAAGAATGGCGCGTTTCGGCAGCCACGGCCGGAGCATTCATGAGGACACTCTCCACGGTTGAAGTCAGTGCCTGTCGTTGTAGCATGAAGTAAATCGACAATAAAACCGGATCCATTGCCGGATATTCGCCATGCATTCATCGGGAAGAATTTTCCGCGCCGGCATCCGATGCAAATAAAAAAATAAAAAATAAATCGGTGAATCGGCTGGTCTTGACCGCCCGCAAGGGGTGAGCGGAAATCGTAAAGCTTCTGAAAAATTCCCGATTCCTGGGAATTTCGGGAAAACGTGCCGAATTAATTCAAAAACATCGCGGCAAGAATTTCCGATTATTTTTCGAAATACTTGTACGCTTGAGGCGAAAATTTCTTACCGCTTCAATAGCGTCATGCAACGTTTGAATCGAATGTGCGGCACGGGTCGCACAAGGAGCTGTTCGGCAAACGCCTGTTCAAAGAGGAAGCAGACATGTTGAGCGTGCTGGCGAGAGTCATCGATATCGCGATGGTCGTGACGGGGGCGCTGATCGCCGCCGCGCTGCACGGTGGCAGCATCTGGCTCAACGACCTGCAGCGCACGATGATGCTGTTCGATTGCCTGCTCGTCGTCGTGTGCTTTCCCGCCTTCGGCATCTACCAGTCGTGGCGCGGCAAGCGTCTCGTCGGGCTGGTGGGGCGGGTCGCGTTCGCATGGCTGGTGGTCGAGCTCGCGGGCATCCTGTTGAGCTTCAGCTTTCACCAGTCGGGCGACCTGTCGCGGCTGTGGCTCGGGTACTGGGCGCTCGTGACGATGGCGCTGCTCGCCGGCTCGAAGGCCTGCGTGCACGTCGTGCTGCGGCAACTGCGCCGCGGCGGCTACAACCTGAAGGCGGTCGCGATCGTCGGCGGGACGCCGGCGGCGCGGCGGCTGATCGCCCAGATGCGGGCGCGGCCGGAAGCCGGTTTCAACCCGGTGTGCGTGTACGACGAGAGCGAAGCGCCTGGCGAAGTCGCGCTCGACGACGTGCGCATCGAGCGGCAGTTCGAATCGCTGGTGTGGCTGGTGCGCAGCCGCGCGATCAGCGAGCTGTGGCTCACGCTGCCGATCACGGAGGAGCGCCGGATTCACCAGATCGTGACGGTGTTCCGCCACGACTTCGTGAATATCCGCTTCATCCCGGACGTGCGCACGCTGTCGTTCTTCAACCAGGAAGTGGTCGAGGTGCTCGGCGTGCCGGCGATCAACCTCGCGGCGTCGCCGATCACCGACGTGCGGATCCTGCCGAAGTTCGTGTTCGACCGCGCGTTCGCGCTGGTGGCGCTCACGGGCCTCGCACCGGTGATGCTGGTGATCGCGTGCCTGATCAAGCTGACGTCGCGCGGGCCGGTGTTCTTTCGCCAGAAGCGCAAGGGCATCGACGGGCACGAGTTCGAGATCTACAAGTTCCGCTCGATGAAGGTGCACGAGGAAGTGGCGGGGCAGGTCACGCAGGCGAAGAAGAACGATTCGCGCGTGACGCCGGTCGGCCGGTTCCTGCGCCGCACGAGCCTCGACGAGCTGCCGCAGTTCATCAACGTGCTGAAGGGCGAGATGTCGGTCGTCGGCCCGCGCCCGCATGCGCTCGCGCACGACGACATCTACAAGGATCTGGTCAAGGGCTACATGTTCCGCTACCGGATCAAGCCGGGCATCACCGGGTGGGCGCAGATCAACGGCTTTCGCGGCGAGACCGACCAGATCGAGAAGATGATGGGACGCGTGAAGCTCGACCTGTACTACATGCAGAACTGGTCGTTCTGGCTCGACATCAAGATCGTCGTGCTGACGCTCTGGAAAGGCTTCACCGGCAGCAACGCGTACTGAGCACCGAGATCGCGCCGCGCAGGCATTCCGGTTTTACGAATTTCGAATCATTGGTCAAGAGGTCCGACACATCATGAATCTGACTATCATCGGCAGCGGTTACGTAGGGCTGGTCACCGGCGCATGTCTGGCCGACATCGGGCACGACGTGTTCTGTCTCGACGTCGACCAGGCAAAGATCGACGTCCTGAACAACGGCGGCGTGCCGATCCACGAGCCGGGCCTCAAGGAAGTGATCGCGCGCAACCGCTCGGCCGGCCGCCTGCGCTTTTCGACCGATATCGAGGCCGCGGTCGCGCATGGCGACGTGCAGTTCATCGCGGTCGGCACGCCGCCCGACGAAGACGGCTCGGCCGACCTGCAATACGTGCTCGCGGCCGCACGCAACATCGGCCGCTACATGACCGGCTTCAAGGTGATCGTCGACAAGTCGACGGTGCCGGTCGGCACGGCCGAGCGCGTGCGCGCGGCGGTGGCGGAAGAGCTCGCGAAGCGCGGCGGTGACCAGATGTTCTCGGTCGTGTCGAACCCGGAATTCCTGAAGGAAGGCGCGGCGGTGGACGATTTCACGCGGCCGGACCGCATCGTGATCGGCTGCGACGACGACGTGCCGGGCGAGCGCGCCCGCGAGCTGATGAAGAAGCTCTACGCGCCGTTCAACCGCAACCACGAACGCACGCTGTACATGGACGTGCGCTCGGCCGAGTTCACGAAATACGCGGCGAACGCGATGCTCGCGACCCGCATTTCGTTCATGAACGAGCTGGCGAACCTCGCCGACCGCTTCGGCGCGGACATCGAGGCCGTGCGCCGCGGGATCGGCTCCGATCCGCGCATCGGCTATCACTTCCTGTACGCCGGCTGCGGCTACGGCGGCTCGTGCTTCCCGAAGGACGTCGAGGCGCTGATCCGCACGGCCGACGAGCACGGGCAGGCACTGCAGATCCTGAAGGCGGTGTCGTCGGTCAACGCCACGCAAAAGCGCGTGCTCGCCGAGAAGATCGTCGCGCGCTTTGGTGAAGATTTGACCGGCCGCACGTTCGCCATCTGGGGCCTCGCGTTCAAGCCGAACACCGACGACATGCGCGAAGCGCCGAGCCGCGAGCTGATCGCCGAGCTGCTGTCGCGCGGGGCGCGCATCGCCGCGTACGACCCGGTCGCGCAGGAGGAAGCGCGCCGCGTGATCGCGCTCGATCTCGCCGCTCACCCGAGCTGGCTCGAGCGCCTCTCCTTCGTCGACGACGAGGCGCAGGCCGCGCGCGATGCAGACGCGCTCGTGATCGTCACCGAATGGAAGATCTTCAAGAGCCCCGACTTCGTCGCCCTCGGCCGCTTGTGGAAGACGCCGGTGATCTTCGACGGCCGCAACCTGTACGAGCCGGAGACGATGAGCGAGCAGGGCATCGAATACCACCCGATCGGCCGGCCGGGCTCGCGCCAGGCCGTCGCCGCCCGTGTGCCGGGCACCGCGCCCGCGAGCGCGTAACCCGTTTCCCGTCACTCGTTACGAGACGCCATGTTCCGGAACATCCTGATCGTCTGCCACGCGAACGTCTGCCGCAGCCCGGCAGCGGAACTGCTGTTCAAGTCGCACGCCGCGTCGCGCGGCGGCCCGCGCCCGACGTTCCACTCGGCGGGCGTGCATGCGAACGACGGCGACGGCATCGATCCGGTGATGCGTCAGCTGCTCGCCGAGCGGGGCGTCGATGCGACGACCCACCGCTCGCGGCGGCTGTCGCGCCGGATCGTGCGCGACGCCGACCTGATTCTCGTCAGCGAGCGCGGACAGATTGCGGCCGTCGAATCGGTCGATCCGTTCGCGCGCGGCAAGGTCCACCTGCTCGGCAAGTGGGAAGGGGCCGAGATTGCCGACCCGCACGGCGGCCCCGAGGCCGATTACCGCGAGAGCTACTCACTGATCGAACGTCTGGTTCAAGGATGGCTACAGAAACTATGCTGAAACGCCCGATGCGCCCGGTGGCGCTTGCCGTCGCGCTGACGACTTTCCTGTCAGCCTGTGCAACCGCGCCCGGCAACTACCTCGACTCGTCGAACCTGAAGGACGAAGGCCGGCAGCAAGCGGCCGAAACCTATCCGGTTCATTACATCGACGCCAAAGTGGTGATGGACCAGCTGCAGAAAGCGCAGGTCGATCATCCGCTGCCGCCCGGACGTTATACCGATCCGTCGGAGTACGTGTACCGCGTCGGGCCGCAGGACATCCTCGGCGTCACCGTGTGGGACCACCCCGAGCTGACGACGCCGCAGGGCCAGTCGTTCTCGAGCGGCGGCAACACGACGCAGTCGGTCGCGGGCGCGTTGCAGCAGCCGTATACCACCGCGCTGCCGGGCCAGGCCGATCCGTACGGCCAGACGGTGGCCTCGGACGGCACGATCTTCTTTCCGTTCGTCGGCCGCATCAAGGTGGCCGGCAAGACGGTCGCGCAGATCCGCGAGCAGATGGCCACCACGCTGTCGCGCTACGTGAAGAATCCGCAGCTCGACGTGCGCGTGCTGTCGTTCCGCAGCCAGAAGGTGCAGGTGACGGGCGAGGTGAAGCAGCCGGGCCCGCTCGCGGTGAGCGACGTGCCGCTGACGCTCGTCGACGCGATCTCGCGCTCCGGCGGCTCGACCAACGAGGCCGACCTGCAGCGCGTGCGCCTGACGCGCGACGGCAAGCTCTACACGCTCGACGCGAACGGCGTGCTCGATCGCGGCGAGGTGAAGCAGAACGTGATGCTGCAACCCGGCGACATCGTCAACGTGCCGGATCGCAGCGACAGCCGCGTGTTCATCATGGGCGAGGTCAAGACGCCGGTCACGGTGCCGATGCTCAAGGGCAAGTTGACCATCGCCGATGCGCTGACGGCAGGCGGCGGCATCCTCGACACCGACGCGAATCCGCGCAAGATCTACGTGATGCGCGGGATGCGCGACAACCCGACGAAGCCTGAAGTGTTCCGCCTCGACATGACGCAGCCGGATGCGCTGATGCTGTCGAGCCGCTTCCCGCTTCAACCGCTCGACGTCGTGTACGTCAGCACGGCCAGCTCGGTGCAGTTCAACCGTGTGCTGCAGCAGGTGCTGCCGACGATCCAGACGATCTTCTACATGCGGCAAATCACGCGCTGATAGCCCGCCGGGGCGGCGCCTCCGCCCCGGCACCACTCAAGCGGGAACGAATGGTGAACACGCAAGCGAAACACTCCTACGCGGATCTGTCCGCCAAAACCGAGGAAGAGGACGTCGTCCTCGGCCAGTTGCTCCAGGTGATCATGGACGACATCTGGCTGCTGCTCGGCATCGCGGTCACGGTCGTCGCGCTCGCCGGCCTCTACTGCTACATCGCGAAGCCGGTCTACCAGGCCGACGTGCACGTGCGGGTCGAGGGCAACGACAATACCTCGCAGGCGCTCACGCAGACGCAGACGGGCGCGATGATCAACAGCGGCCCGCAGCAGGCGCCGACCGACGCGGAAATCGAGATCATCAAGAGCCGCGGCGTGGTCGCGCCGGTGGTCGAGCAGTTCAAGCTGAACTTCTCGGTCGTGCCGAAGACGCTGCCGGTGATCGGCAGCCTCGCCGCGCGCATCGCGACGCCGGGCCAGCCGGCGAAGCCGTGGCTCGGCCTGAAGTCGTACGCATGGGGCGGTGAAGTGGCCGACGTCGATTCGATCAACGTCGTGCCCGCGCTCGAAGGCAAGAAGCTGACGCTGACGGCCGGCCCGAACGGCACCTATTCGATCGTCGACCCGAACGGCATGCGGCTGCTGTCGGGCCACGTCGGCGAATCGGCGCAGGGCGGCGGCGTGACGCTGCTCGTGTCGAAGCTCGTCGCGCGCCCCGGCACGCAGTTCACCGTGGTCCGCTACAACGATCTCGACGCGATCACCGGCTTCCAGACCGGCATCCAGGTGACCGAGCAGGGCAAGCAGACAGGCGTCGTGCAGATCTCGCTCGAAGGCAAGGACCCGGACCAGACCGCCGCGATCGCGAACGCGCTCGCGCAGTCGTACCTGAACCAGCACGTGGTCGCGAAGCAGGCCGAAGCGACCAAGATGCTCGACTTCCTCAAGGGCGAGGAGCCGCGCCTGAAGGCCGACCTCGAACGCGCGGAAGCCGCGCTGACGCAGTACCAGCGCACGTCGGGCTCGATCAACGCGAGCGACGAGGCGAAGGTCTACCTCGAGGGCAGCGTGCAGTACGAGCAGCAGATCGCCGCGCAGCGCCTGCAGCTCGCGTCGCTCGCGCAGCGCTTCACCGATTCGCACCCGATGGTGATCGCCGCGAAGCAGCAGCTCGCCGAGCTGCAGGGCGAGAAGGACAAGTTCAGCAACCGCTTCCGCAGCCTGCCGGCCACCGAAGTGAAGGCCGTCCAGCTGCAGCGTGACGCGAAAGTGGCCGAGGACATCTACGTACTGCTGCTGAACCGCGTGCAGGAGCTGTCGGTGCAGAAGGCCGGCACGGGCGGCAACATCCACCTGGTCGATTCGGCGCTGCGTCCGGGCGATCCGGTCAAGCCGAAGAAGGTGCTGATCCTGTCGGCCGCCGTGTTCCTCGGGCTGATCCTCGGCACCGGCGTCGTGTTCCTGCGCCGCAACATGTTCCAGGGCATCGAGGATCCCGACCGCATCGAGCGCGCGTTCAACCTGCCGCTGTACGGGCTGGTGCCGCAAAGCGCCGAGCAGGTGAAGCTCGACGCGCAGGCCGAGAAGAGCGGCAGCCGTACCCGGCCGATCCTCGCGAGCCTGCGTCCGAAGGATCTCAGCGTCGAGAGCCTGCGCAGCCTGCGCACCGCGATGCAGTTCGCGATGATGGATGCGAAGAACCGCGTGATCGTGCTGACGGGCCCGACGCCGGGCATCGGCAAGAGCTTTCTGACGGTCAACCTCGCGGTGCTGCTCGCGCATTCGGGCAAGCGCGTGCTGCTGATCGACGCCGACATGCGTCGCGGCCTGCTCGACCGCTACTTCGGCCTCACGTCGCAGCCGGGCCTGTCCGAGCTGCTGAGCGACCAGTCGGCGCTCGAGGACGCCGTACGCGAAACGCCGGTGCAGGGCCTGTCGTTCATCTCGGCCGGCACGCGCCCGCCGAACCCGTCGGAGCTGCTGATGTCGTCGCGCCTGCCGCAATACCTCGAAGGGCTCGGCAAGCGCTACGACGTCGTGCTGATCGACTCGCCGCCGGTGCTGGCAGTGACCGACGCGACCATCATCGGCCGCATGGCCGGCTCGACGTTCCTCGTGCTGCGCTCGGGCATGCATACCGAAGGCGAGATCGCCGACGCGATCAAGCGCCTGCGCACCGCGGGCGTCGACCTGGAAGGCGGGATCTTCAACGGCGTGCCGCCGAAGGCGCGCGGCTACGGCCGCGGCTATGCGGCCGTGCATGAATACCTGAGCGCCTGATCCGCATCGCACGTAACCGGGCGGGCAGCGCGTGTTGTCTGCTCGGCCGACAGGAGAATCAACGATGAAAATTTCCGTGCTCGTTCCGACCTATCGGCGTCCCGCCGACCTCGCGCGCTGCCTGCTGGCGCTGCAGCGGCAGCATCGGCTGCCCGACGAGGTGATCGTCGTCGCGCGCCCGGAGGATGACGCCACGCACGAACGGCTCGCCGATCCGGCGGTCGGCGGCGCGCTGCCGCTGCGCATCGTTCCGGTCGAGGTGCCGGGCCAGGTCGCCGCGCTGAACAAGGGGCTCGACTCGGCGAACGGCGACATCGTCGCGATCACCGACGACGACGCGGCGCCGCATCCCGACTGGCTCGCGCGCGTCGAGGCGGTGTTCGAGGCCGATCCGCGCGTGGGCGCGGTCGGCGGGCGCGACTGGGTGCACGAGAAGGGCCGCGTGCTCGACGAATCGCGCGAGCTCGTCGGCCAGCTCACGCTGTCCGGCAAGATCGTCGGCAACCATCATCTGGGCGTCGGCGGCCCGCGCGAAGTCGACATGCTGAAAGGCGCGAACATGAGTTACCGCCGCGCCGCGATCGAGCGGCTGCGCTTCGACACGCGGCTGCGCGGCGCCGGCGCGCAGGTGCACAACGACATGGGTTTCAGCATGCGCGTGCAGCGCGACGGCTGGAAGCTCGTCTACGACCCGGCGATCGCGGTCGATCATTTCCCGGCCGAGCGCTTCGACGACGACCGGCGCGATGCCGCGTCGCTGAATGCGATCAGCAACGGCGCATACAACATGCACCTGATCCTGCGCGAGCATCTGCCGCCGGTCCGGCGCGAGCTCGCGTGGTGGTGGTGGACGCTGGTCGGCACGCGCGTCTACCCGGGCCTCGCGCACGTGCTGCTGTCCCTGCATACGGCGCAGCGCGAGCGGATCCGCGAGCACTGGCGCGCGGTGCGCCGCGGCGCGCGCGACGCCCGCCGCGCGAACCTTGCCCCCCATCGTGCGGCAATGCCGCCGGTGACGTCTTGAACGGTCTGCGCGCGTCGCGCGCGACCCCCCACGGAGGGCTTGAATGACTACGGCAACCAAGGTCCACGTTCACCTGTTTTACGGCGCCGATCCGCGCACCTACCGGAAAGGCGAGAACATCGGCTGCCTGTACGGCTATCACCATGCCGAATCCGACGAATTCCGGCTGACCTATTCGCAGGACGGCGGCGAGAATCGCGTCGCCAGCCTCGCGCGCCGCGCGCTGAAGGCGGCGCTCGGCTTCGACGTCGTGCATGCATGGCGCAACCGCGCCGCGTTGCTGAACACCGACGTGATCTGGACGCACACGGAACAGGAGCACCTGGCCGCTGCGCTGATCCTGAAGCTCGCCGGCGCGCAGGGCAAGCGCCCGCTGCTGCTCGCGCAGAGCGTGTGGCTGTTCGACAAGTGGAACAGCTTCGGCGGCCCGCGCCGCTGGCTGTACCGCAAGCTGATCGCGCGCGCCGACGCGCTGACCACGCTGGCCCGCGACAACGCCGAGCTGTGCCGCCGCTATCTCGGCCGGGACGCCGAGTTCGTCTACTACGGGCTGAACACGCAGGATTTCCCGATCACCGAGCCGCGGCAATGGCAACCGAAACGGCCGCTGCGGATCGCGGCGATCGGCAACGATCGCGATCGCGACTGGCGCACGTTCCTCGCCGCGTTCGGCGGCGACGAGCGCTACGACGTGCGGCTCGCGACGCGCCGCCGCGTGCCGCGCGAGTGGCATGCGCCGAACGTGAAGATCGGCTCGGCGTCGGGGCTCGCGAAGCAGCACGAGCTGTACGCGTGGGCCGACGTGATCGTCGTGCCGCTGCGGCCGAACTTCCATGCGTCGGGCATCACGGTGATGCTCGAGGCCGCCGCCGTCGGCAAGCCGATGATCGTGTCGGATGTCGGCGGGCTCAGCGACTACTTCCCGCACGATACGGCCGCCTATGTGCCGGCGTTCGACGCGCAGGCGATGCGCCAGGCCGCCGATCGCTTCGTGGCCGATCCGGTCGCGGCGCTCGCCTGCGCGCGGGCCGCCGCCGCGTGCCTGCGCGACCGTGACCTGACCACGCAGGCGTTCGCCGAGCAGCACGTGCGGATCACGCGCGACATGCTGCGCCGGCGCCGCACGCCGGCTGCCGCGGGCCTCGCGATGCCGCTCGCGGATTCGCGCCCGTCGTCGCGCTGAGAGCGGATCGATGAGTACGATTGCCGCCGAACGCGCACCGTCGCGCAAACGCAACTGGCTTCCCGAGCCGAAGCACTGGGTCGGGCAGGCTGGGCTGTGGACGTTCACGGCCGCGCTGATCGCCATTCACCAAGGCAAGGTGCTGACGCTCGCGTTTCCGGTGCTGGCCATCGCGGTCGGCCTCTGGCTGTATTTCAAGAGTCCGGCGCGCTACGTCGGATTCATGTGGTGGGTGTGGTTCCTGAGCCCGGAAGTGCGGCGTCTCGCCGACTGGTCGAAAGGCGCGTTCACGCCGACGAGCCTGATCCAGGTCGCGCCGCTCGCGGTGACGATGATCGCCGGCCTCGGGCTGATCCGGCATTACCGCGTGCTCGCGCAGCGGCGCGGGATCCCGATCCTGCTGATGCTGTTCGGGCTCGCGTACGCGTACCTCGTCGGGATCGTGTCGAGCGGCGTGATGGCCGCGACCTACGACCTCGCGAACTGGGTGTACCCGGTGCTGATCGGCTTTCACATCATGGTCAACGCACGCGACTACCCCGAGTACCGCGACGTGCTGCTGTCCACGTTCATGTGGGGCATGCTCGTGATGGGCCTGTACGGCATTGTGCAGTACTTCGTGATGCCGCAGTGGGACGTGCTGTGGATGATCGGTTCCGACATGGGCTCGCAGGGCGAGCCGGTGCCGTATGGCGTGCGCGTGTTCAGCACGATGAACTCGTCGGGGCCGTTCGCGTTCGCGATGATGGGCGCGCTGGTGTTCGTGCTCGCGGCGCCGCAGAAGATCCGCTGGTTCGCCGGGGCGGCCGGCTTCGTGTCGTTCGCGCTGTGTCTCGTGCGTTCGACGTGGGGCGGCTGGGTGATCGCGCT
The DNA here is from genome assembly GCF_002223045.2 of Burkholderia sp. HI4860. Lineage (NCBI taxonomy): Bacteria > Pseudomonadati > Pseudomonadota > Betaproteobacteria > Burkholderiales > Burkholderiaceae > Burkholderia > Burkholderia sp. HI4860. Next base: position 1,709,130 of record NZ_NKFO02000001.1, read on the forward strand.
CGCGATCCAGCTCGCGCAGTCGAACAACCGCGTACGGATGCGGATCCTGATCAGCGGCGTCGTGCTGGTCGGCCTGTGCGTGCCGCTGCTGACCGTCGGGCCGGTGGCCGACCGGCTCGGCGCGCGCCTGCAGTCGATCACGAACCTGAAGGACGACCGCAGCTACGACGACCGCAACAAGTTCTACGCCACCTTCGCGCAGACGGCGTTCACCGACGTCGCCGGCGAAGGGATGGGCGCCACGGGCGCATCCACGAAGCTGTCGAGCGACAGCGGCGAGCTCGGCAAGTACGGCAGCTTCGACAGCGGCGTGATGAACGTGCCGTTCGTGCTCGGCTGGCCCGGCACGCTGCTGTACCTCTCGGGCGTCGTGATGCTGTTCGGCCGCACGCTGCGCGCGGCGTTCAAGCTGCGCAAGGACAAGTTCGTCGGCGCATGCCTGAGCCTGTGCCTGTCGACCTTCGCGATGCTCGTGTTCACGAACTCGCTGATCGGCACGGGCGGCCTGCTGATGTTCACGGCCATTTTTTCGATTCTATCCGCGGCGCACTGGCAAAAGGCACAACGTCTGCTGGCCGCCGCGCGTTTACGGGGAGGCGACCATTGAGAATCGCGATCGTCACGCACGTCGTGCGACATAACGACGGGCAGGGCCGCGTCAATTACGAAATCGCGCGCGCGGCGCTGGCCGAAAACTACGAGGTCACGCTGGTCGCGTCGCATGTCGCGCCCGAGCTGCTGGCCGACCCGCGCGTGCGCTGGGTGCCCGTGAAGGTCGGCGGCTTCTGGCCGTCGAATCTCGTCAAGCAGCAGGTGTTCGCGCTGAAGAGCGCGGCGTGGCTGCGATCGCACCGCAGCGAGTACGACGTGCTGCACGTGAACGGCTTCATTTCGTGGATCAAGGCCGACGTGAATACCGCGCACTTCGTGCACGGCGGCTGGTTCAAGAGTCCGTACTATCCGTTCGGGCCGACGAAGGGGCTGTGGTCGGCCTACCAGTACGTCTATACGCGTGTGAACACCACGCTCGAGCGCTGGGCGTACCGCCGTTCGCGTGCGATCACGGCCGTGTCGCAGAAGGTCGCCGACGAGATCGCCGGGCTCGGCATCGACAGCCGCAAGATCAGCGTGATCTACAACGGTGTCGACGCCAGCGCGTTCGCGGGGGCGCAGGCCGACCGCGCGGCATTCAAGCTGCCGGACGATGCGTTCCTGCTGCTGTTCGTCGGCGACCTGCGCACGCCGCGCAAGAACCTCGGCACCGTGCTGAAGGCGCTGACGAAGCTGCCGGCGAACGTGCACCTGGCGGTGGCCGGCTACTTGCCCGGCAGCCCGTATCCGGAGGAGGCGCGCGCGCTCGGCATCGATTCGCGCGTGCATTTCCTCGGCCTGGTTAAAAACATGCCGACGCTGATGCGCTCGGTCGACGCGTATGTGTTCCCGTCGCGCTACGAAGCGATGAGCCTGTCGTTGCTCGAGGCGATGGCGGCCGGGCTGCCGGTCGTCACCGCGCGCACGGCGGGCGGCGCGGAAATCATCACGCGCGAATGCGGGATCGTGCTGGAGGACCCGGACGATCCGGCGGCGCTCGCGCAGGCAATCGGCTCGCTTGCAGCATCGCGCGACACCTGTCGCACGATGGGCGAAGCGGCCCGCGAACTGATGACCCGTTTCGGCTGGGCGCACATGGGCGCCCAGTATGTCGCGCTTTACCGGCGCATCGGCCAACCCACGCATCCGTCCGCTTTCGAGCGGACCGAGCATGCAGTCACGCAGGAGCAAACGTGATGTCCCACTCTTCCCGGCCGATCAAATCGTTGCAAATCGGCATGCACTGGTTCCCCGAACGCGCGGGCGGCCTCGACCGGATGTACTACTCGCTCGTCGGCGCGCTGCCGGGCGCGGGCGTCGAGGTGCGCGGGCTCGTCGCCGGCTCGCCGAAGGTCGCCGACGACACGGACGGCGCGATCCAGGGCTTCGGCCCCGCATCGGAGTCGCTTGCACGCCGGATGCTCGCCGCGCGGCGCGCGTTGCGCGAGGAGATCCGCAGCGAGCGGCCGGACGTGATCTCGTCGCACTTCGCGCTGTACACGTTCCCGGGCCTCGACGTCACGCGCGGGATTCCGCAGGTGTCGCATTTCCAGGGGCCGTGGGCCGACGAAAGCCAGGTCGAGGGCGCTGCGTCGCTCGGCCAGCGCGCGAAGCGCTATCTCGAACAGGCGGTCTATACGCGTTCGTCGCGGCTGATCGTGCTGTCGCAGGCGTTCGGCCAGATCCTGACGAACCGCTACGGGATCGATCCGTCGCGCGTGCGCGTGATTCCCGGCTGCGTCGATACCGCGCAGTTCGACACGCCGCTCACGCCGGCCGAGGCGCGGCACAAGCTGCAGTTGCCGCAGGACCGGCCGATCGTGCTGGCCGTGCGCCGGCTCGTGCGGCGCATGGGGCTGGAGGACCTGATCGACGCGATCGGTCTCCTCAAGCACCGTCACCCGGACGTGCTGCTGCTGATCGCCGGCAAGGGCAAGATCGGCGAGGAACTGCAGCAGCGCATCGATGCCGCCGGGCTGCAGGACAACGTGAAGCTGCTCGGCTTCGTGCCCGACCACCATCTCGCGGCGCTGTACCGCGCGGCGACGGTCAGCGTCGTGCCGACGGTCGCGCTCGAAGGCTTCGGGCTGATCACCGTCGAATCGCTCGCGTCCGGCACGCCGGTGCTGGTCACGCCGGTGGGCGGGCTGCCGGAGGCGGTGGCCGGGCTGTCCGACGATCTCGTGCTTCCGTCCACGGGCGCGGACGCGATCGCGGAAGGGCTTGGTGCCGCGTTGTCGGGTGCGATCACGCTGCCCGACGAAGCCGCGTGCAAGCGTTATGCACGTGACCATTTCGACAACGCGGTGATCGCGCGGCGCGTGGCCGGCGTGTACGAAGAGGCGATCCAGGCGGCAGGTTGAGCGCCCGCGGCGCGCGACCTGCGTGCCGAACCGAAAGCCGAACCGAAAGCCGAACCGAAAGCCGAACCGAAAGCCGAACCGAAAGCCGAACCGAAAGCCGAACCGAAAGCCGAACCGGCGCGCGTGCGCGCAGGGCCGGTTCGCGTGCCGGCCGCCCGTAGCGGGCGAGCCGGTCTTCTTTTCGCTCCGCTCCACGGCGCCGGCACGCGTCACGCGCGCCTGAGCGTGGCGGCCCACACGCCAAGCGCCGCCACGCTCACGGCCGCGCCGAGCACGCAGACGCCCATCCATCCGGCGCGCGCATACATCATCGTCGACGCAATCGCACCGAGCCCGCTGCCGGCCGAATAGAACAGCATGTAGCAGCCGACGAGGCGCGCATGCGCATCGGGCCGCGCGCCGAGAATCATGCTCTGGTTGACGACGTGGACGGCCTGCCCGCCGACGTCGAGCAGCACGATGCCGACGATCAGCCATGCGATCGACGTCGCGCCGAACGCGAGCGGCAGCCACGCGCACGCGAGCAGCGCGAGCGCGGCGCCGGTCGTCGTTTCGCCGCGCCCGCGATCCGCGAGCCGGCCCGCGCGGGCGGCCGCCGCCGCGCCCAGCGCGCCGACGAGGCCGAACGCGCCGATCTGCGTATGCGACATCGCGTGCGGCGGCGCGCTCAGCGGCAGCACCAGGGCGCTCCAGAAGATGCTGAAGGCCGCGAACATCAGCAGCGCGATCGCGCCACGCACGCGCAGCACGCGTTCATCGCGCAGCAGCGACACCATCGATCGCAGCAGCGCCGCGTAGCCAACGCGCTCGCGCGGGCCGTTCTCGTCCGGCAATAGCCGCGACAGCACGACGAGCATCGCGATCGCGAGCGCGCCCGACACCTGATAGACGGCCCGCCAGCCCGCGATGTCGGTGACGACGCCGGCCAGCGAGCGCGCGGCCAGCAACCCGACCACGACGCCGCCCTGCGCGGCGCCCACCACGCGCCCGCGTTCGCCGGCGCCTGCGAGCGCGGCCGAGCATGCGATCAGCCCTTGCGTCATCGCAGTGCCGAGCAGCCCGACCGCGACCATCCCGGCCAGCAGCGCGATGCGCGTCGACGAGGCGGCGACGCCGATGCAGGCCGCCGTCAGCAGCAGAAGCTGCACGGTGATCAGGCGCTTGCGGTTCAGCAGGTCGCCGAGCGGCACGACGAACAGCAGCGCGAGCGCACAGCCGAGCTGCGTCGCGGTGATGACACCGCCGACGGCCGCCTGCGATACGCCGAAATCCCGCGCGATCGAATCGAGCAGCGGCTGCGCGTAGTAGACGTTCGCGACACTGGCCGCGCAGCAGACGGCCAGCAACGCGACGCGCGGCGCGGACAGGCGGCCGCCGTCGGCCGGATGCGCGGCGTGTGCCGGCGCGTTCGATGTAACGGTGCCGGATTGACAGGAAGACGCCATGGGTTCCCTCGCGCAATGTAGTTGCAAATTGAAACTGGTGTGGAGTGTAGGAAAAGTAGTTTTAAAATGCAACCTGTTGTGCGGCGGGCGAGCGGTCCGCGCACGGATGGCCGGCGTTGCCGCGAAGGCGGCCGGCGAGATTGCGGAGAGGAACATGGCCAGGCAGAAAAGTCTTGCGGATTCGCCGTGCCCGGTGGCGCGGGCGACCGATATCGTCGGCGATCGCTGGGCGTTGCTGATCGTGCGCGATGCGTTCGACGGCGTGCGCCGGTTCGGCGATTTCCGCACGAGCCTCGGCGTCGCGAGCAACATCCTGTCCGACCGGCTGAAGATGCTGGTGGACGCCGGCGTGTTCGACGTCGTGCCGGCGTCCGACGGCACCGCGTATCAGGAGTACGTGCTGACCAAAAAGGGCGAAGGGCTGTTTCCGGTGATCGTGATGCTGAGGCAGTGGGGGGAGGCGAACCTGTTCGCGCGCGGCGAGCCGCATTCGGTGCTGGTCGACCGCGGCACGGGGCGCGCGGTCCGCAAGCTCGCACTGCGGCATGACGACGGCCGGCCTTTGAAGGCGGCCGAGACGGTCGTGAGGAAGGTCGGCGACGACGCCGGCAAGACGCGTCAGTGAGCGTCATGTGCGATGGCCGCACCGTCGGATAGACTGTCGCGATCGTCGTTGACCGGAGCCGCATTGCCATGTCCCACCCGCTGGATTCCGCCGGCTATCGGCGATTGCTCGACCTGCAGCGTCGCATCCACGACTACTGCGAGCGCGAGGGCGCCGAGGACGGGCGCGATCATTCCGATCCGGCCGAGCCGTTGTGGCCGACCGATTTCAACCACGTCACCGTCGCGCCGATGCGGGCCGGGCTGCATGTCCGGTACTTCGGCGGCGCGTGGGACGAACCGTTCGACTGGACGCTGCAATGCCTTGCAGAGCGGGACGTCGCGGATCTCGTCACCGACCTCGCGTTCAGCGGTCTGGACGAAGGCGCCAACGGCTCGCGCGAATGGGATTTCGGTCCGCTGCTCGATTCGGATGGGCGTTTCCCGATGCTGCGCTCGCTGTATGTGCGGCCGACCGAGCCGGCCGATCACAACCAGTCGATGATCGTGCGCCGAGGCCTGATCATGCAGGAGGGCGGCGAGATTGCCCGCTTTGCTGCGAAGGCGCCGTTTCTCACCGAGCTGACGGTGCCGAATGTGCCCGACGCGCATTTCTTCGACGTACCGCTTGCGCATCTCGAGCGGCTGCGCATCGGTGGCGGAGATGACACGCAGCAGTTCATCGAGCATCTGGCCGGCAGCGACAACCTGTCGTCGCTCGGCTGGCTCGATTTCTCGGAATCGACCGCGTTGCATTCGACGTGGAAGCGCGAGCGCGACGCCGGCAGCGTGACGTCGTTCGACGCCTACGAGCGCTTGCTGAGGAGCCCCGTTGGCCAGCGGCTCCACGCGCTGACACTGAGAAATACCTGTCTCGATCGAGAAGCGCTCGACGCGCTGCAGGCCCTGCATCCGCGCTTGTCGTTGATGGTGATCCAGGCCGGCACCGGTGGTTACGTGAGTCATTTCAAGGACAACGTGTTTCCGTGGCGTCACCTGATCCAGCGCGACCCCGGCGACGCATGACCGCATCTGTTCAATCGGCCGCCGTCACGACCTGACGCGCGGACGACGCGCCACGATGCGCATCGGGCCGCACCCGCGTCGCGAGCAATGCGGCGGTGACGAGCAGCGCGACCGACACGGCCGTTTCGATCCGCAATCCGCTCACGACCTGCGCCGCGCCGCCACCGCCGGCGAGCGCGCCGAACGCAGCCACGCCCATCGCGCCGCCGGCCTGCCGCGCGGTATTCAGCACGGCCGACGCGATGCCGGCCCGTTCGGGCGCGACCGACGCGAGCACGGCGGTCGTCATCGCCGGCACCGCGAAGCCCATGCCGGTCGGAATCAGCAGGAACGGCACGAGCAGGACGGCCAGCGGCGTCGACGCGTCGACGAAATGCAGCGACCCGTAGCCGAGCGCGGCGACGAGCGCACCCGCCAGCATCGGCGCACGCGGGCCGTGACGCGCCACGACGCGCCCGCTGGCGAGGTTCGACAGCAGGAAGCCGCCGGTCAGCGGCAGGAACGCAAGGCCCGCCTGCAGCGCCGATTCGCCGCGTGCGCGCTGCAGGTACAGCGCGAGCACGAACACGGTGCCGTAGTACGTGAGGTTCACGCAGATCCCGAACAGCACGGCCGCGCTGAAGGTGCGATGGCGGAACAGCGAGAGCGGCAGCATCGGCGTGGCCGTGCGCGCTTCCACGGCGACGAACGCGAGCGCGGCGAAGGCGGCCAGCGCGAAGCCGCCGGCGACGACCGGATGCGTGAAGCCGAGCGGCCGCCATTCGATCACGGCGCCGGTCAGCGCGGTCAGCATCGCGATCGCGATGAACTGGCCGCGCAGGTCGAGTGCGCGGATGGAACGGGACGCTGCGGCCGGCGCCGCCGTACCGCGCGCGGGGATCCATGCGAACGCCGCCGCCAGCCCGGCCGCACACAGCGGCAGGTTCACGAGGAAGATGCCGCGCCAGCCCCATGCCGCGATCAGCAGGCCGCCGACCACCGGGCCGGCGGCGATCGAAATCGAACCGGCCGCCGTCCACCCGCCCACGGCGCGCGCCCGCAGGTGCGGGTCGTGCCGGCACGCGTCGTTGAGCAGCGCGAGCGAATTGGGCAGCATCGCCGCGGCGCCGACGCCCTGCAGCGCGCGCGCCGCGATCAGCATCGCCGGCGCGCTCGCGGCGCCGCACGCGAGCGACGCCAGCGCGAACAGCACGAGGCCGGCGAGGTACAGGCGCCGCGCGCCGAAGCGGTCGCCGAGCGCGCCGCCCGACAGCATCAGTACCGCGAACGCGAGCGTGTATGCGTCGACGACCCACTGCAGGCCGGCGACCGGCAAGTGCAGGTCGCCGGCGAGATGCGCGAGTGCGATGTTGACGATCGTCACGTCGAGCTGCGTCACGACGAAACCGGTGCTGACGGTCGCGACGACGCGGGCGAGTGCGGGCGGAAAAGCGGGCGTGGGGGCGGTCGTATCCATGCGTCAATCGTAGGCGCGACGGACATGCAATGTTTCAGCGGAACGTGAAGCGTCGATACGTGCTCGTGCACGGCGATTAACATGGCACTGCGGCGGCTCATGCCTGCCACCGCACACATCGACTATCGACAGGCCCATCCGGATGACTTCCTCGAACCTGATGACGCGCGACGCGCAGATCGCCGATCACGCCGACATCGCAAGACTGATGCACCAGCTTGGCTACGATGCGACCCCCGCGATGATCCGCGACAAACTGGCAGCCCTGCTGCCGAGCGCGGTCGACCGCATCCTGGTCGCGACGGTCGCGGGCAGCGTGGTGGGCTGCATCAGCTTGCATGCGCTTGCGCTATTTCACGCGCACGGCAATCTCGGGCGTATCACCAGTCTGGTCGTCGACGAAGGCTGTCGCGGGCAGGGTGTCGGCGGCGCACTGATGGCGGCGGCGCACATCTGGTTCGAGTCGACGGGGTGCGTGAAACTGGAGGTGACGAGCGGCGACCTTCGGCTCGATGCGCACCGCTTTTACGCGCGGCACGGCTTCATGCGGGACGGACAACGGTTGTCGAAGCTCGTCCGGCCGTAATGCCGCCGCGCGAGCACGCGGCGTAGCCGCTGTCGCGGAAAACCGGCGACGTCTGGCCGCTCAATGCCGCTCGCCGCGCCAGCGTCCCGGCGCCACGCCGAAGCGTTTCGTGAACGCATGGGTGAACGTGCTTTGATCCGCGAAGCCGACCATCCCGGCGATATCGACGAGCGGATACCGGCCGTCCGCGAGCAGGATCACTGCGGCGTCGAGCCTGAGCCGCTGCAGGTAGCGATGCGGCGTTTCACCGAACGCGTCGACGAACAGTTGATGAAAGCGACGCATCCCGTAGCCGCAGTGCGCGGCGAGATCGGCGATGCGCAGCGGCTCGTCGAGCCGTGCGCGCAGCCAGCGGTCGATGCGCGCGAAATCGAGGCCCGAGGCAGGCGCGGCGATGGCGCGTTCGTCGAGCAGCGCGCCGCACAGCCGCGCGGCGGCCTGCCACTGGAAACGGTGCGCGGCCGCGTGCCGCGCGTCGTCGGCGGGGGCGTCGAGTTGCGCGGCGGCGGCCGCGATCTGCGCGACCAGCGACGTCAGTGCCGGATCGATCGCCACGGCGCGCGCGCTGTCGAACAGCCGCTGCGGCACCGCGAGCGACGCGAGGGGCAGATTGAGCACGAGCTGGCGGTTCTCGCCGAGGCCCGCGTAATCGTGGCGCGCGCCGGCCGGAACCAGCCACGCGCCGTGCCGGTCGAGCCGCTGGCTGACGCCGTCCACCGCCATCACCATCGCACCGTCGATGCCGAGCACGATCTGGTGAAAGTCGTGCACGTCCGACGCTTCGAGCGTGTCGTAGCGTTGCAGTGCGATGGTGGGGGACGAAAGGTGGGCCATGGGGCAGTGCGTCAGGCGGCGGCTCGCGTGCGGCGTCAGATGTCGAGCAGTTCGACTTCGAACACGAGCGTGGCGTTCGGCGGAATCACGCCGCCGGCGCCGCGCGGGCCGTAGCCGAGTTGCGGCGGGATCGTCAGGCGACGCACGCCGCCGACTTTCATGCCTTGCACGCCTTCGTCCCAGCCCTTGATGACCATGCCGCCGCCGAGCACGAACGCGAACGGGTCGTTGCGATCCTTGCTCGAATCGAATTTCTGACCGTCGGTCAGCCAGCCCGTGTAGTGGACGCTGACGGTCTGGCCGGCTTGCGCTACGTCGCCGGTGCCTTCGGTCAGGTCTTCGTATTTGAGGCCCGATTCGGTCGTGATGACAGACATGACTTCTCCTGAAAAAAGGATGGGTAAAACCGCTATTGTAGGCGAGCGCGCAATGGGCCGCCGCTGGTGGCTGTCGGCCGCTCGCATGTGTGTCGCGGGCGGCGGTGGGCCGCCGTGGCCGCGATCGTCCGAAACGCAAATGGAACGCGCGTTTGAATTTTGCGCGTGCCCAGCGACCGCGGTTGCACCGTGCGAGTGCGACGCGTGTATGAATCGGTGCTACCGGGGCGCGCCGCAGCGTACCGCGTGGCGTCGCCGATTTCCGTGAAACGCCCGCCGCACGAGGCTTTCAGGTCATCGACGTGACACGGCACGGCGCGGTGCGTAGCGCTGGCGAGCCACCGCGCGCGTTCGAATCCCGCCTCGTTCAGACGCTGTTCGAGCGCTGTTTTTTCCGCCTTTTCGACCGGGCCCTGTTTGGAAGCGCGCATCTACCGCGCAGCTTGCGTGCGCCGTCGCGGGTGGCCTATCTTTACAGCTGTCGATGTCAAGATTTTGGCGGTGCGCGACGCGCCGCCCGGGCCTGCGCCGGCTGCGTCCGACGACGCGCCGGGCCGCGCCGGAACCAGGAGAACGATGAACATGAAGTCAGCCGCTTCCGCCACTGCAGCCGGGATCATGCCGGTGCGCCGCGACCTGCGCTTCGACCTGCCGGTCGAACGCGCGAAGGACTGGCATGGCCTCGGGTCGCACGTGACCCATTTCTTCAACGCGCTGTCGCTGCTGTTTCCGGCCGGCGAGCGTTTCTTCATGGATTCGGTGCGCAACTACCGCGACCGGATCGACGATCCCGTGCTGAAGCAGCAGGTGCTCGGCTTCATCGGCCAGGAGGCGATGCACACGCGCGAGCACATCGAGTACAACGAACTGATGCAGGCGAACCGGCTGCCCGCGCGCAAGCTCGACAAGCGCGTGTGGACGGTGCTCGGCTACATGAAGCGCAAGCTGCCGCATTCGGTGCAGCTCGCGCATACGGTCGCGGCGGAGCACTACACGGCGATGCTCGCCGACTGGCTGCTGCGCGACCCGACGCGCCTCGATGGCTCGGTCGAGGGCTATCGCCAGATGTGGATCTGGCACGCGCTCGAGGAAACCGAGCACAAGGCCGTGTCGTTCGACGTATGGAACACCGCGATGGAACCGGGGCTGCGCCGTTACCTGATCCGCATCGGCGTGTATCTGCTGACGACGCTGACGTTCTGGCCGACCGTGTTCCTGATGCATGCGACGCTGCTGTGGCGCGATCGCGGCGCCGGCCATCACGTGCGCGGCATGCTGCGGATGATCGCGTTCCTGTACGGGCCGCGCCGGGGGCTGTTCCCGCGCATCGCCGGCGAATGGCTGAGCTTTTTCCGGCCGGGCTTCCATCCGTGGGATCACGACAATCACCACCATCTGGCGCGGGTCGATGCGCTCGCCGCCACCTACGGCGAACAGGGCGGCGCACCGGCCGGCCGTGGCCGCGCCAACGCGCCTGCGCCCCTCGCATCGGGCCGCTGAGACCGTCGCTGCGCCGGCATGCGCGGCATCGGGCCGCGCATGTTGCGTTCGTGCATCAGCCGGCTTCCTCTGACGATTGACCCAAATCAATTCGAACCGGCGGCGTGGGTGCCCTGCGGGCTCGTCGACCGGTTGTGCACGCATGCGCGGGTCAGCCGATCCGGTGTGCGCGGCATCGCCCGGGAACGCCATGCGCCAGCACCGGCGCGGCTTTGCGCGCCGCGCAGCCTCCCGTTCAGGGGTTCCGCCGCGCACGCCACCGGGATAACACCCATCTAGCCGCGCGCCGGCCGCATCGATATACCGTTCATGACAATGTCCACCTCACGCGCGATTCCTGCACGGGGGGATTTTATTCGGACGGAAATGCGGCCAATATGTCGGTTCGACCAAGGTCCGTCGCGTGCGACGGCGAGCCGGCGCGATACCAACGCGAAGCGGGGAACAACGATGGTTGCTAGGTCACCTGACGCAAACGGGCATGCGGTGCCCGAGATGTCGCATGTGTCCGTCACCGCGCCCGAGGATGGACGCAAGCTGTTCGTGATCATGCGTTCGCCCGACGAGCCGTTGCTTGCGCAACTGCGCGGGCTCGGCTGGGAAATCGCCGTCGCGAAGACGGCCGGTGCCGCGCAGAACATGACCTCCGGCGTGAGCGTCGCCGCTGGCCTGGTCGATTTCACCGGGTTCACGTCGCGCGACTATCCCGCGCTGAAGGCGTGCCTGAGCCAGCCGTCGATCGGCTGGATTTCCATCGCGCAGGCCGGCATCACGATCGGCCCCGCGGTGCGCGAACTGATCCGCAGCTATTGCTTCGATTACGTGACCCTCCCGTTGCCCTACGAATGGATTTCGCACGTGCTCGGCCATGCGCGCGGGATGGCCGCGCTCGATCGCGTCGATGGCGCGGCCTATGCGGCGTCGATCGGCGAACACGGGATGATCGGCAACTGCGAGGCGATGCAGCAGCTGTTCAGCACGATCCGCAAGGTCGCGAAGACCGACGCGAGCGTGTTCATCTCCGGCGAGTCGGGCACCGGCAAGGAGCTGACGGCGCTCGCGATTCACGAGCGTTCCGGCCGCGGCAAGGGGCCGTTCATCGCGATCAACTGCGGCGCGATTCCGCATCACCTGCTGCAGTCGGAACTGTTCGGCTACGAGCGCGGCGCGTTCACCGGCGCGAACCAGCGGCGCGCGGGCCGGATCGAATCGGCGAACGGCGGCACGCTGTTTCTCGACGAAATCGGCGACATGCCGGTCGAAAGCCAGGCGAGCCTGCTGCGTTTCCTGCAGGAAGGGAAGATCGAGCGGCTCGGCGGGCAGGAATCGATTCCGGTCGACGTGCGGATCATCTCGGCCACCCACGTCGATCTCGACGGCGCGGTCGAGGCCGGGCGCTTCCGCGCGGACCTTTATCACCGCCTGTGCGTGCTGCGCATCCACGAGCCGCCGCTGCGCGCGCGCGGCAAGGATATCGACATCCTCGCGCACTACGTGCTGCAGAAATTCAAGTCCGACAGCGGCCGCAAGATCAGCGGCTTCACGTCGGCCGCGCTCGATGCGATGCGCCGCTACGAATGGCCGGGCAACGTGCGCGAGCTGATCAACCGCGTGCGGCGCGCGATCGTGATGGCCGAGAGCCGGCTGCTGACGCCGCACGATCTCGGGCTCGAGACGCCGGGCGAAACCGAACCCGTGACGCTCGAACAGGCACGCGCGCTCGCCGAGCGCACCGCGATCGAGAATGCGCTGCTGCGCAATGATCACCGCATCAACAAGGCCGCGGCCGAACTCGGCATTTCACGCGTGACGCTCTACCGGATGATGATCGAGCACGGGCTGAACGATCACGACAACAACGGCGGCAACGGCGACAACGGCGGGCACGACGGCGCGCCGTCCGGCGACGCGGGGCATCAGCGGGTCGGCTGAGCGGCGCACGCGTGACGCGTGAACCGGTTCAGCGATAGGTCCAGAGCCGGGGCAGCACGAACGCGACCGGCGGCACGCACGGCACGACCGCGACGATGCTCCACGCGCGGGCGAGGCCGAGCGTCCCGGTGCCGTGCGCCAGCGGCATCGTCATGCCGAGGCCGGCCATCGCGGCGGCGAGAAAGCGCACGAAGTTGCCCCACGTCACCGGCGACGCAAAACTCCACAGCGTGTTGGCGAGATACGAGAACGCGGTCGAGCACGCGACCGCGTTCGCGTTCGCGCTCACCGGCGTCGCGTCGAACAACGCGAACATCGCGGCCGCGATCAGCGCATGCAGCGCGGTCGAACCGACGCCCGACACCCCGAAGCGAATCAGCCTGGCGCATTCGGCGGTATAGAGGGTGCGGATCATCGGGTGCGGTCGTTCGGACGATGGGGCGGCGTGTCGGGCGGTGTCGTGGGGGGCGCCACGCGCCGGCGAAGGGCGCCGGCGCAAACGTGACGCGCACCGGTTTCGCAGTATGGCGATGCCGCAGGCCGATGGATGCGCGGACAACCTGCGGCGCCCATGCCGCCCGCGCCATGTAAAGCGCATGAAACATTTTCGTCTCGGCTGCCACGCAAATTGCCGCGGCAAATCGGGTGAACGGCAGGCTACCCGTCGGTAAAAATGTCGCGCCGCATTGTTCAGCCTTATCCGGCAAGGCAGGGCCGCGACACCGCCGGCACAGGCCGCGCGCCGCGTGTTTCAGTTTCGTAACTTCCCGCCTTCCGCCCCCGTTCCGGCCACCACGCTGCCGGGTCGACGCCTTGTCCGGACGGGCTCGCGCGATGCTGGCCCGCTCCTTGCGACAGTGGGCGTGCGAAAGTCGACGATGCACGGTCCATCCGGTTCGGCAGCGAACCTGTCAGTACCGGCCTGGACACGGCCCGCGGGGATGCGGCGGCGGAGCGCGGCACGGCAGCTGCGTTCCGGCGAGCACGGCGTGTCGTCGCCTGATCGTCGGGGCACCGGTCTCGTCCGGTTGCCGGAACAACCATCAGATTGAAACGGGGAAGAAAAATGATCGATCGCCACACGCCGCGGCCGGCAGGCCGCGATCGCAGTGATTCGGAGCATCGCCGGTCGAACGCCGTTCTTGCAGCCGGCCGGCATGCATCGACAGGCCATCTCTCCGCGCCCGGTGCGAGGCGGATCCGGCTGATTGCCGGCCATCCGCGCCGGGTCGGTACTTTCCTGCACGCGAACCCGATTCGCAAGGGCATGTGCACACGGGCGCCGGTCCCTCGACGCCCGGTCTTCGCCTACTGACGGAAGCCGCACGATAGCCGTTCGCGCGAGGCATCGTCCCCGCGAACGATCGATCTGCAATCCGAATGAAATTCGCAGCGTCGTGCGATGTGTGCGAAGGATGAAGCATTCGATGCGACGGCACACGGCGTGATGCCGGTGCCGTCCGGTGGTGAGGGGAGGGGCGGTCGGACGCGCGCGACGGGAGTGGCACCCGTACGCGCGCGACGCCGTTTCAGCCGCCGTAGATGTCGAAGTCGAAGTACTTCGACGCGAGCCGCTTGTAGGTGCCGTCCTTGACCATGTCGAGGATGGCGCCGTCGATCTTCGTCTTCAGGTCGGTGTCCTCCTTGCGCAGCCCGATGCCGGCGCCGATACCGAGCACCTTCTCGTCGACGAGCTCGGGGCCGACGAACGTGTAGTTCGCGCCGCGCGGCGATTTCAGGAACCCGATGGCCGCCTGCACTTCATCCTGCAGTGCCGCGTCGAGGCGGCCCGAGGTCAGGTCCGCGTACACGCCGTCCTGGTTCTGGTACGACACGACGTTCGCGCCTTGCTTGCCCCAGTACGTCTTCGCATACGTTTCCTGCGTCGTGCCCTGTTCGACGCCGATCGATTTGCCCTTCAGCGATTCGGCCGTCGGCAGCAGCGGCGAGCCCTTCTTCACGACGAGCCGCGTCGGCTGGTTGTAGATCTTCGTCGTGAAGCCGATCTGCTGCGCACGTTGCGGCGTAATCGACATCGACGACAGCACCGCGTCGAACTTCTTCGCCTTCAGCGCCGGAATCATCCCGTCGAAATCGTTCTCGAGCCATACGCATTTCGCCTTCAGGCGCGCGCAGATCTCGTTGCCGAGGTCGATGTCGAAGCCGACGAGCTTGCCGTCGGGCGCCTTCGACTCGAACGGCGCGTAGCTGGCGTCGGTGCCGAAGCGGATCGTGGTCCAGTCCTTCGCGACGGCGGGGCCTGCGGATACCGCGAGCAGGGCGATCGAAACAGCGGCAATCAGTCTCTTCATGGTGCGTTCCTTGGCGGGTGCTTCCGGGTTCTGTGCGACACGGTTTCACGGATACGAACCGCGTCTGCGCGCGGTGTCCGCACGGCCATTAACGCAGAAAATAAAATAAGAGTCCAGAATGGACAAAAAATATCGTTTTGTCGGATGAGCGGATCGATCGGCGGTCTCGACCCTTGCAAAAATACGAAAATGGACTAATCTTGTTAGTAAATTCGTTTCGAGACTAACGATCATGTCACAGCCCGCCTATGAATCGCACTCCGCCCCGCCGCAGGCCTCGGTCGCGCAGATGTCGGCGGCCGGCCTGCGCGCGTTTTTCAACATCGCGCGCGACTGGGAACTGACGATCGACGAGCAGATCGTGCTGCTCGGGTCGCCCGGCCGTTCGACGTTCTTCAAGTGGAAGGCCACGCCGGAATCGGCGCGGCTGCCGCGCGATACGCTCGAACGGCTATCGCTGTTGCTCGGCATCTACAAGGCATTGCAGATCCTGCTGCCGCAGCCGGCCGCGGCCGATGCGTGGGTCAAGCGGCCGAACGACGCGGCGCCGTTCGGCGGCAAGCGCGCACTCGACCGGATGCTCGCCGGCAACGTCGGCGATCTGGTCGCCGTCCGGCAATATCTCGACGCGATGCGGGGTGGCTGGGCGTGACCATGCCGATCCAAGCACAACAATGGCCCACGACCACGGTCGACTGGACGCCAGCCTATCGCGTGATCCCCACCCGCTTCCCGGCGATCAACCTGTTCGACCGCGTGGCCTCGGCGGACGATTTCGACGCGCTTTATGCACTCGAATCGCTGACCAACGACCGCATCCGCAACGAAGTCGGCGCGCTCGACCTCGTGCCGCCCGCCGAGCGCCGCTACGGGCAGGGCTGGGGGCCGATCATGGCCGCGTTCACGCACCTGAATCCGCAAGGCAGCCGCTTTTCCGACGGCAGCTATGGCGTGTTCTACTGCGCGCGTTCGCGCGATACGGCGATCGCCGAAACGCGGTATCACAGCGCGTTGTTCCTGGAAGCGACGAAGGAGCCGCCGATGCGCCAGCAAATGCGGCTCTATACGGTGATCGCGCAGGGCGACGTGGCCGACATACGCGTGTGGCCGACACGCGATCCGGCGCTGCTGCATCCGCTCGATTACAGCGCCGGGCAGGCGCTCGGTCGAGCGGTGCGCAATGCGGGCGGCGCGGGGATCGTCTATCCGTCGGTGCGCGACCCGCGCGGCGAGTGCCTGGCGGCGTTCCGCACCACGCTGCTGCGCGACTGCCATCACGCGGCGTACCTCGAATACAACTGGAACGGCTCAGCCGTCGATGCGGTGTTCGAACTGAACCAGGTCGGCTAGGGCCCGCTCGCGGGCGTCAGCACCTATCTGCATCTATCAGCGCATATCAGCCGCCTCAGGGCAGCGGCCAGTCGCCCGCATGGCGTTCGCGTGCCTCGGCCTGCGTCATCGACCAGGTGCGCCCGGTGCGCGGCTCGGCGAGCGTGAGCCGTCCGGCCGGTGCGAATGCGCCCGTATCGATGAACCACTGCGCGCCGATCCGCTGCGGCGCGCGCACCGGCGTGTGCCCGGTGCAGGTCAGCGACAGCCCGGCCTGCCGCGCGGGATCGGCGAGCCCCTGGACGAGGTCGCGGCCCCAGATCAGCCGCTCGCGCACGTCGTGCGCATAGCTGCCCGTGTCGAGATCGGCGTCCGAGCCGAAGAATTCCGCATGCAGCACGTTGAAACGCCCGGGGCCGTCGCCGATCACGCGCACCAGCGGCAGCGCGTCGATGCGTGCCGCATGCGCGTGCAGCCGTTCCGGCGGCAGGTCGGCCCCCCAGTCGCCGCCGATCCCGCGCCACGCGTCGGGCGACAGCTTGCCGCGCGCCACGAGGCTCAGCACTTCCTCGTGATTGCCGCGCACGACGTGGCACCATGGGCGGTCGAGCAGGTCGAGCGTGGTTTCGGAGGCCGGGCCGCGATCGACGAGGTCGCCGACCGAGAACAGGCGGTCGCGGGCCGGGTCGAAGCGGATGTCGTGCAGCAGCGCGCGCAGCACATCCACGCAGCCGTGCAGGTCGCCGACGACGAAGTCGCGGCCGACCGTGTTCGCCGGATGGCGGCAGAGGGGGGCGGTGGCAGTCATCCCAATATCTTAGGCGCTCGCGCCCCCATCGCCACGTCACGATGGAATGGCGATAATCGGGACAATACCCGCCGGTGCGGCGCGGCGGGCCGTCCCGCGCGCCGGCCGAATCCTTTCCATTCGCTTTCGGAATCACATGATGACGATTTATCCGCAGGTATTACGCAACCGGCCGCGCATGGTCGCGGCGTTCGTCGCCGGCTTGCTGTGCGCGGTACTGCTGCCGTTTCCGCTGCGTCCGACCGTACGGGCGCTGATCGGCTGGGATTGCGCGGTCTGGCTGTATCTCGCGCTGATGTGGGTGCGCATGGTCACCGCGCATCATGACCAGGTGCGCGACATCGCGATTCGCGAGGACGAAAACGCGACGACCGTGCTGACCATCGTGTCCCTTGCGACCGTCGCGAGCGTGGCCGCGATCGCGATCGAGCTCGCGACCGTCAAAAGCGTCGGCTTTCGCGCGGGGCTCAGCCACTACGCGATCACCGGCGCGACACTGTTCGGCGCGTGGTTCATGATTCCGACGATTTTCACGCTGCACTATGCGCGCCTCTATTACGGCTCGCCCGGCAACGACCGCGCGCTTCGTTTCCCGGACCGGAGCCCGGAGCCCGATTACTGGGATTTCCTGTATTTCGCGTTCACGATCGCGGTCGCGTCGCAGACGGCCGACGTGTCGATGACGAACCGCTCCGCGCGGCGCTCGGTACTCGCGCAGTCGATCCTGTCGTTCTACTTCAACATGGCCGTGCTCGGGCTGTCGATCAACGTCGCGGCGGGCCTGCTGAGCTGATGCAGGCCAGGGCGATTCGCCGCGTTACTTGAGCAGGTCGTACGGGCCGCCGCGTTCGAGCGCCCGCTGGTACGCGGGCCGCGCGTGGATCGCATCGAGGAAACATGCGATCGCCGGATAGCGGCTGCCGCCCCCGCGTGCGGTCGCGGCTTCGAGCGGAAAGCTCATCTGGATGTCGGCTGCGCTGAAACCGTCGCCGACGAACCAGCCGGTGCGGCTCAACGTGTCGTTGACATAGCCGAGATGCAGCGCGATCTGCGGATCGACGAAGCTCGATTGCAGCGTGTCGGCGATCTTGCGTGCGATCGGCCGTGCGAAGAACGGCATCGGCGCGTGCGCGATCCGCAGCGCGACGAGCTTGAGCAGCAGCGGCGGCATCGCCGACCCTTCCGCGTAGTGCAGCCAGTACGTGAAGTCGTGCCGCTCGGGCGTGCCGGGCGGCGGCGCCAGGCGCCCGTTGCCGTAGCGTTCGATCAGGTATTCGATGATCGCGCCCGATTCGGCGTACGTGCGGCCTTCGTCGGTGATGACCGGCGACTTGCCGAGCGGATGGATCGCGCGCAATTCGGGCGGCGCGAGCATCGTCTTCGGGTCGCGCGCGTAGCGCACGATCTCGTACGGCACATCCAGTTCTTCGAGCAGCCAGAGCACGCGCTGCGAGCGCGAGTTGTTCAGGTGATGGACGGTGAGCATGTCGACGCTGGGAGTGGGGGCGGGAACGACATCATACCCAGCATGTAGGGCGCGTACGCGAAACGCGCTGCATGCCGTGACGAACGGCGCCTGGCCGGCCGCGTTTGGCCAGCCGCCCCGCTCCATCACGCGCGCCGCACCGCGATCCACGCCCCCCAGAACAGGCTCGCGAAAAAGCGCAGCGGCGTATCGAAGCCCGCGTCGCGCAGCAGGCCGAACACGGCTTCCTCGGACGCGGGCGGATCGGCGCCCTGCAGGATCTTCGCGAGTTGCGCGCGCACGGCGCCGGGCGTCGCACCTTTCATGCGCCAGCGCTGCTGCCACGCGTCGAGCAGGCGAGGGTGGTCCGCGTAGCGGCGATGGTTGCCGGCGAGCACGAGCGGCGCGCCGGGTTTCAGGCGCCGCGCGATCGCATGCAGCAGCGCCGCCTTCGCTTCGTCGCCGGGCACGTGGTGCAGGACGCCGACCAGCGTCGCGCCGTCGAACGCGGGCGTGTCGGGCAACGCGTCGACACCGTCGTCGACGAACGCCGTGCGGGCGCCGAACCCCGCGGCCTCGACGTTCGCGCGCGCGAGCGCGAGCATCGGCGCGGACGGGTCGACGGCCGTGAATTGCCAGCCCGGCTCGAGCGCGGCCGCCACGCAGATTTCCTGCCCGGTGCCGCCCGCGCCCGCGACGAGGATCCGCGCCTCGGGCACCGCGATCGCCGACGCGAGCATGCACGCAGTGAGTTCGTGGCAGGCATCGTAGCCGGCGAGCGCGATGCGGGATTGCTCGGCGTATTCGTGCGCGCGTGCCGGATCGAATTTGGCGGCGCTGGCGGGAAGCGACATGGCAGGTTCCTCGGGTCGGGCGCGGACGTCGTGTCCGCGAGCATGGCGCAGAGCGTAAGCGTGCGCGGCCGGTGCAACAAGGCGAGCAACCATTCCGGTATGACTGCTACCCGACTCGGCGGGACCGCCCGGATCGCGGGTTTTCCCGGGGTCGATTCGTATTTAAAAATGTCCGGGCGCGATGTATCGCGGTAGCGAATCCGGCGCATACTCGTTTCTCTCCCCCCGCCTGGCCGTCGCATGCCGGGCCCCGATGCGCCGCGCCCCGCGGGCGCGGCCATGCCGCTCGGCACGCACGAGGAGCGCATGATGTCCGATTGTCCGCACGATCCGTATGCGCAGCACTACATTCACTGCTTGCCGTTCGGCGCCCAGCCCTGTGGCGCGCTCGGTACGACGCCGCGCACGCATTTTCGCGTGTGGGCGCCGGGCAGCACGCAGGTCCAGCTCGAACTCGATACCGGCTTCGGCCCGTTGCTCGTCCCGATGACGGCGGCCGGCACGAACTGGTTCGAGGTCTTTGCCGATTGCGGTGCGGGTGCGCTTTATCGCTATCGCCTCGACGATGCGGTATCGATTCCCGATCCCGCGTCGCGCTCGCAACCTGAAGGGCTCAACGGCCCGAGCGAGGTCATCGATCCGCGCGCGTTCACGTGGCGCAATACGTTCTGGCATGGGCGCGCATGGGAAGACATCGCGCTCTATGCAATTCGCCCGCACGCGGTGGGCGGCTTCGACGGCGTGCGCCGGCGCCTGCCGCAACTCGCGCGGCTCGGCGTGACCGCGCTGGAGCTGCTCGCGTCGCCGCACGACAGCCTGCCGTTCGCGCCGCTCGCGGCAGAAGGCGGCCCCGACGCGCTGAAGGCGCTGATCGACGACGCGCACGGCTACGGTCTCGCGGTGCTGCTGGAACTCGACTACGCGCGCTTCGGCAGCGGCACCGAGGCACTGCGCCACTACGCGGCGCCGTTCTTCCATACGCGTGACGATCCGCTCCAGGCGCCGCCGCTCGCGCTCGATCATCCGGAAGTCTGCGATTTCTTCTGCGACAACGCGCTGTACTGGATCGACGAGTACCGTTGCGACGGGCTGCGCCTGCGCGAAGCCGATCGGATCGGCGTGTCGTGGCTGCGCGAGATCGCGGATCGCGTGCGCGCGGCCGTGCCGGCCGACCGGCTGATCCATCTCGTCCTCGGCAGCGAGCGGCATCCGGCGCATCTTGCCGATACCCATTTCGATGCGCAGTGGAACGGGTGCGGCGAACGCGCGCTGCACCGGCTGACGGGGCGCGATACGTCGGCCCACGAAGGCATTTCCACGCACCAGTCGATCCACACGCTCGCCCGCGCGCTGACCGCGGCCGGAGCCGCGTTCCAGCCGGCCGGGTCGGGGGAAGGCATGGCTGCCGACGGCGGGCTGTCGTTGACGTCGCTGGTGCTGTCCGATGGCGCGTGGCACGACAGCGGGCAGGGCGACCACGGGCAGGCGGCCGGTCTGGCCGCATTGGCGCTGTCGCTGCTCACGCCGCAGATCCCGTTGATCTTCGACGAAACCGCACGCGATGCCGATCGCGCGCATTTCGTGCAGTCGGCGCTCGCGGTGCGCGCGAAGCTGATCGCGCCGCGCTTGTCCGATTGCCGGCCGCAGGAGGCGCGTGCGCTGAAGTCGGACGGCGACGGCGATGCCGACGCGCTGCTCGCATCCTGGCGGCTCGCCGACGACGAGACGCTGACGATCGCGTTGAACCTGTCGCCCGACGCGGTGCCGTTCGATGCGCCGCGAGGGCGAGTCGTGTTCGAGACGCCGGCGCGTGCGCGCGACCGGGTCGATGAAGGGGTGTTGCCGCCGTATGCGCTCGTCGCGTGGCTGACGGGTGACGTCAACCGGTATGCGCTCACGCACGATGCGCGTCGCATCGATGGCGGCGCCTGGCGCGGCATGCGTCCGAACCTGAACGCATGACGACGTGAGCGGATGTGTGTTTGAGAGGCCGCGCGCATCTGCGCCCGGCTGCACCGCAGGGCAATCTCCGACCTACCAGAACCCGCGAATGCCTGCGATGCCGTAGGCGCCGTGGCGGCGCGCCTCGTCGAGGTGGGTGCGTGTCATGCCGCCGAGCGCGAAGACGGGCATGGCGGCCTCGGCGGCCAGCGCGCCCAACCGTGCCCAGCCGAGCGTCGGCGCACCGGGATGGCTGAGCGTCGGCAATACGGGCGACAGCGTGACGAAATCCGCGCCGGCGCGCGCGGCCAGCAGCAGGTCGTCGCGCGTGTGACAAGCGGCGGACACCCATCGTCCGGCCGGCAACGGCCGCTGCGTGGTAGCACGCAACGCGGTGCCGTCGAGATGCCAGCCGGCGCCGTCGAGCCGCGTCACGCCGGCCGCATCGATCGGCCCGTTCAGCATCAGGTGCGCGCCGGTCGCCTCGCAGCGCGCGAGCGCTTCGGCGGCGAGTCGCGCGAACGCGGCTGCATCGAGCGACTTCACGCGCAGTTGCACGAGCGTCTCGCCGCGCGCGAGCACGGCCGACAATCGATCGAGGAACGCCGCGTAATCGGCCGCCGACGCGGACGCCGGCTCCGGCGTGATCACGCAGCAGCGCGGCAGCGTGGCGTTCATCGCGTGCGGCGCAGCGCGGCCGTCATTCGTCGGCCTCTTTCGAGATCTTCGGGTAGACGCGCACGAGCACGATGCGCGGCCCGTTCATCTTCTTCACGACGACGTCGAAGCGGTCGAACGACACGCGCTGCCCTTCGGTCGGCAGGTCGCTGAGCGCCTGGATCACGAGGCCGCCGACCGATTCCGCACGGCCTTCGTCGATGTCGATGCCGAGCGCCTGTTCGAGCGACACGACGGGCAGGCTGCCCTTGCCCATCAGTGTGCCGTCGTCGAGGCGGGTCCAGTCGGCGTCGCCCTGGCGGAACTCGTCGTGGATCTGGCCGACCAGCGCGCCGAGCAGGTTGTCGAGCGTCAGGAAGCCGATCGGTTTCTCGCCCTTGTTGCCGACCAGCGCGAAGTGCGGTGCGCCCTTGCGGAAGCGGCGGAACAGGTCGAGCGCGGGCGTGTCGGGCCGCACGTACTGCACCGGGCGGACGTAGTCCGACAGGTCTTCCAGCGCCGCGCCCGCGTGACGCGCGAGCAGCAGGTCCTTCAGGTGGATCAGCCCGCTCACCTGTTCGCGCGACGCATCCTCGAACAGCGGATAGCGGCTGAAGCGGTGCCGCGCGACGATTTCCATGTTGTCGGGCAGCGGCAGGTCGCGGCGCAGGCCGATCATTTCATGGGCCGGGCGCATCAGGTCCGACACCGTCATCGACGAAAAGTCGAGCGAATGCGCGAGCGTGTTCCACTCGTCGTTGCTGTACGTGCCGCGCGCCGGCTGGGCCGGATTGCCGGCCGTGCTGCGGCGGCTGCGCAGGATCAGCTTCAGCTCGTCGGTCGAGTAGTGGGCGTCGCTGCCGTGGTCGGCGGACAGCCCCGCGAGCCGCAGCACCGCGTTGGCGCTGTTGTTGAGCACCCAGATCGCCGGATACATCGCCCAGTAGAACGCGTAGAGCGGCAGCGCGACCCACAGGCCGATCTTTTCCGGCTGGCGGATCGCCATCGATTTCGGCGCCAGCTCGCCGACGACGATGTGCAGGAACGAGATCAGCGAGAACGCGAACACCAGCGAGATCAGGTGCACGACGCGTTCGGATTCCACGCCGATCAGGTCGAGCAGCGGGCCGAGCAGTTGCGCGAAGGCCGGTTCGCCGACCCAGCCGAGGCCGAGCGACGCAAGCGTGATGCCGAGCTGGCACGCGGAAAGATACGCGTCGAGTCGGCCGTGCACGATGCCGAGGATGCGGCCGCGCAAGCCGTGCTTGCGGGCCAGGGTCTTGACGCGCGTGGCGCGCAGTTTGACGAGGCCGAATTCGGCCGCGACGAAGAACCCGTTCAGGGCCACCAGGAACAACGCGCCGATGAGCGCGAAGATCTGTAACAAAGAAACACTCCGGTTATGACAGGCCCATCAGTATAGAGCCAGAAAGGAATTTGTAATGTGTTGGGCGGCCGATTGCTTACACCGGCGCCTCACCGGGGACGGAGAGCGTGATGGTGGCCGTGGCGCCATCGGCGAACGCGTCGTGCGCGAACGTGCCGCCGTGTGCGAGCGCGACGCGCTGGCAAAGCGCGAGCGTCCAGGCGACGCGCTTGGCGTCGCGCTCGCGCAGCATCTCGCGTCGTGCGAACGATTCGAATGCATGCGGTTGCACGGGATCGGCGAGTGCGTCGGCGTTGACGGTACACGTCGCGCGCGCGGTGAACTGCAGGCCGTCGCGCGCGCACGCAAACGTCACGCGGCTGCCGGCGGCGCTGGCTTCAACCGCGGCGGTGAGCATCGTCCAGAGCGCCTGTGCGATGCGTTCGCGGTCGGCGGTCAGCGACAGGTCGCCGTCCGGCAGCGTCGCGTCGAGCGCGACCTGTCGTGCGTCGGCGAGCGCGAAACGGGCGAGCGCGATCGTGTCGTCGAGCAGCGCGCGCAGCGCGAACGGCTGCGGCTTGACGGCGAGCGTGCGCGTTTCGGCGCGCGGCGCGTCGAGCACGTCGTCGATCAGCGCGACCTGCTGGTCGATGCCCGTGCGGATGCCCGCGAGCGCGCGCTGCAGGTTCGGATCGGCGTTGGCGAGCTGGCGCTCGAGCACGTACGCCCAGCTATGCATCGCGTTCAGCGGGCTGCGCAGGTCGTGTGACGCGGTGGAGAGCGCCTGGTCGCGCAGGAACAGCGCCGCTTGGGTGGCGTAATGCGCTGCGCGTTCGCGCAGCAGGTCGGCGGCGGGATCGACGGTAGTGGACGTCACGGAGCTGGCCTGTCGGAAGCGGTTGGCGTGGAAGTCACGCGAACCGTCATTATAGGGACGGTGCGTGTCACGCCGGCAGCGCGTCTTCGTCCTTTTTCCGGGCGTCGCCGTTCGGCAGCAGCTGGCATGCGAGCAGGCCGGCCAGCATCAGCGCGCAGCCGACGAGCGCGCGTAGCGTCAGCGTTTCGCCGAGCGCGGCCCAGCCGGCGATCGCCGCGAACACGCCTTCCATGCTGAAGATCACGGCCGCGTGCGCGGGCGCCGCGTCGCGTTGCGCGACGACCTGCATCGTATAGCCGACCCCGACCGACAGCAGGCCGCCGTACAGCAGCGTCGGCAGCGCGTTGCGCAGCATCGTGCCGCTGACCGGCTCGATGACGAGGCCGACCGCGAGGCACGCCACGCCGCACACGACGAACTGCATGAACGCGAGCACGAGCGGATTGTGGCGCTTCGCGAAATGGCCGACGGCCATCACGTGCGCGGCGATGATCACGGCGCCGGCGAGCTGGAACCAGTCGCCGTACAGCACCGAGAATTGCTCGTTAATGCTGAGGAAATACAGGCCGATCGCCGCGAGCAGCGCGCCGAACCACGTGCCCGGGCCGATCCGGTGACGGGCGAACACACCCATCAGCGGCACGATCACGACGTACAGCGAGCTGATGAAGCCTGCGTTGGCGATGCGCGTGTACTGCAGGCCGATCTGCTGCAGCGAAATCGAGACCGCCAGCAGCCCGCCGAGCGCGAGGCCCGGCAGCAGCAGCGCCGGCTCGCGGCGGATCGCCGCGAGTTGCGTGCGCGACGCCGTATTCAGCATCAGCAGCGGTACCAGTACCAGCGCACCGAGCAGGAAACGGAGCCCCGTGAACAGGAACGGCCCGATCACGTCGAGGCTCAGTCGCTGGGCGACGAAAGCCGAACCCCAGATCGCGGCGGCGGCGAGCATCAGCAGGTTGGCTCGGAGGTGCTTGCGGGCGTCGGGCTTCATTGGAATTCTTCTGGAGATTGCGGGCGGCGAAACCGGTTAGTTTACGCCGAGATTGCAAGGCTGTCGGCAAACCTGCGCAACGCGGCGCCGGCACGGGCGTCGCGTACCCGCGAATACAGCACGACCTGCGACAGCGGCAGCGGCGGCAGCCCGAATTTCGCGCCGACGTCGACCAGCGTGCGCGGCGCGACCCGCCGCGCCAGCGGGCAGACGGCGAGCCCCGCGGCGGCGGCGGCCGTGACCGCCGCCACGCCGCCGCCCGTAAAGCGCTCGCGCCACGGCCGCCCCGCATGGTCGAGCGCGCGCAGCGCGGCGGCCCGCACGCCGCACGGGCCGGCCAGCACCGCCAGCGGCAGCGGCTCTCCCGCGCGCGGCACCCAGTCCGGCGCGGCGAGCCAGGCCAGCGGTTCGGAAAACAGCAGCGTGCCGTCTTCGCGCGGTGGGTCTTCACCCGGCTCGTGCCGCACGATCACCGCATCGAACCGGCGTTCGTCGTATTGCGCGAGCAGGTTCGTCGACGTGCCGAGATGCATTTCGAGCGACAACCCCGGATCCTGCCGATGCAGGCTCGTGAGCACGGCCGGCAGGTCGGGCACCGCGACGTGCTCGCTGACGCCGAGCGACAGCCGGTGCGTACCGGCCGAGATCGCGCCCAGCGCATGATCGTGCGCATCGAGCAGTGCGCGGGCGGCCGGCAGGAAATTCTCGCCGTCGGCGGCCAGCTTGACGATGCGCGGCGTGCGCGCGAGCAGCGGCTTGCCGAGGTGGGCCTCCAGCCGCTTCAGCTTCAGGCTGACGGCCGATTGGGTGGTGCCGAGCGCATCGGCGGCGCGCGTGAAGCTGGCGAGATCGGCGACCAGCACGAACGCGCGCACGGCATCGAGATCAAGGACTTTCATTTTCGATGTAAATGGATGAAATATTCATCGATGACTGTTCATTATAGCTCGGCGCGCCTAACCTGACGCTGTGTTTCCGTTCTTCAACGTCACCTTCACCGACAGGAGCAGGACCATGCCATTCACCCGTATCGCCGTGCGCGAAGGCAAGCCGGCCGCTTATCGTGCGGCGCTCGTCGACGGCGTGCATCGCGCGCTGATGCACACGTTCAACGTGCCCGAGGACGACATCTTCATGGTCGTCACCGAGCATGCGGCCGAGAATTTCGTGTTCGGTCGTCACTACCTCGATATCGAACGCAGCGACGATCTCGTGATGATCCAGATCACCGCGAACAACACGCGCACGCTCGAGCAAAAGCGGGCGCTGTACCGGGCGATCGCGGACAACCTCGCGCAGCAGCCGGGCGTGCGGCAGCAGGACGTATTCATCAGTCTTGTCGAGGTGCTGAAGGAGGACTGGTCGTTCGGCAACGGCCTCGCGCAATACGCCGTTTGACCTGTGACAGCCCGACAGGGCCAGATCGTCGCCGGCGAGTTTTGACGACGTGTACTATGGAAGGAGCTTCACGGTCGACGCCGGCGCGCACGATGCGCCGGCGCTTCTTCATGTGCAGGAGCCTCCATGTCGCGTGTGCTGGAAATCGTGTTGTCGCTGTCGCTGGAAGGGTGGCCGGTCAAGGCCGCGAGTCGCGCCCGGGGGGCGCAGCGTGATTTCGGCGCCGAACTCGTGCGGGCGTGGCGGATCTGCCCGCAGGTCCGGATGCGCCGCGGCCATGAGCGCGTGACGATCGAGCCATGCCAGATCGAGGAGGCCGAGTCGAGCCCCGGCGCAAGCTGGTGGACGTGGGTCGAGTCGAATGCGCACGGCAGGCGCGTGGTCGCGTCGCGCACGACGGTATTTGCGCCAGGCGTCACGGCGCGCGAACTGTTCGACGCGGAGCATGAGGGTATCGCCGTCGCGATGCCGCTGCCCGTGCCCGAGGCGGCCGCTGCGGCCGATGCCGATGCACCGGCAGACGAAGTGGATGGCGTCGCGCCGGACGCCGCAGTGCCCCCGGCCCCGAGCGTGCAGCCGGAGTCGTCGGCGCTGCGTGTCGTCAGCGAACGGCGGCGCGGGCGCTGGGCCGACGATTCCGGCGTCGTGGTCGAGATGACGCTCGACGACGTCACGCTGCATCGCGGCAGCGAGCCGCCGCGCCGCTTCGTCGAGCTGCGCCTTGCGGCGCCCGACTGGGAGACACTGCCCGCGCGCACTGCCGCGCTGCATGCGCTGTTTGCCGCGGCGCGCGAATTGAGCGGTGCGTGGCCCGCATTCGTGCAATTGACGAGCGTGATCGATCGCGCGTGCGCGGCCGAGCCGGCCGCCGACGGGCCCGTCAAGGCCAAGCCCGTCGACCTGACCGGCGTGCGCGCGCAGCGCACCGCACTGTTCGCGCTGGCCGGCGACATCACCGCGCAGTGGCTCGGCAACGAGGGTGGGGTGCTCGAGCACGACGATCCCGAATTCGTGCACCAGATGCGTGTCGCGTTGCGCCGCCTGCGTACGCTGATGCGCTTCTTTCCGCGCTTCACCGACCGCCAGTGGCGCGACACGCTCGGTGTCGACCTGCGCTGGCTTGCGTCGCTGCTCGGCACGGTGCGCGACTGGGACGTGTTCGCGACCGAAAGCCTGCCCGCGCTGATCGCGGCCGACGGCGGCGACGGCGAGTGGAACGGTACGCTCGACGCCGCGCGCGCGCAGTGCGCGGCCGCGCGCGCCGAGTTGCGCCAGGCGCTGCATTCGGCTCGTTATGCGCGGCTGACGCTCGGCTGGCTCGAGTGGCTGAGCTCGCTGGCGCTGCCGCCGGCCGAGGACGGCGACGCGCCTTCGCTGCGGCGCCACGCGACGAAGCGCGTGCGGCGGCTGTTCGGCCATCTGTACGCGTCACCGTCGCTGACGTCGCTCGACACGGCCGCGCGCCATCAGGTGCGGATCGATGCGAAGCGGCTGCGCTACGCGCTCGAATTCTTCGCGTCGCTGGCGTCGCGCCGCACGCGCACCGAGACGGTCAAGACCCTCGCGCGCGTGCAGAGCGTGCTCGGCGAAGCGAACGACACGATGGTCGCGCTGCAGCACCTCGAAAAATTGGCTGCGCCGCCGTACCAGCTCGGGTTCGTGCGGGGCTACGGCGCGGCGCTCGAGCAGCGCGCGGCGCGCGACGCCGAGACGCTGCTGGCCAGCCTGCGGCCGCCGAAGCTCGACGGCAAGCCGGGCTGACCAGCACGCGCTGACTATAATGGCCGCCCGATTTCTCTACGCATCCCGATGACCGACGCACCTAATGCTTTTTCGTCCGCCGAACCGCTAGAACTGGGCGGCGAGCTGTGGCTGCGCGCCGGCGAGCAGACGCTCGGCGGCGCCACGCGCATCGCGTTGCTCGCGGCGATCGGCGACACCGGTTCGATCACGCGCGCGGCGAAGGCCGTCGGCCTCAGCTACAAGGCCGCGTGGGATGCGGTCGACACGATGAACAATCTTGCCGGCGAACCGCTCGTCGCGCGTTCGACGGGCGGCAAGGGCGGCGGCGGTACGACGCTGACGCCGCGCGCGACGTCGCTGATCGCCGCGTTCCGCACGATCGAGCGCGAGCATCGCCGGTTCATCGAGGCCGCGAGCGCGGCCGTGGCCGGGTTCGACGTCGACTGGGCGCTGATCGGCCGGATCGGGATGAAGACCAGCGCACGCAACCAGTGGTTCGGCAAGGTCGCATCGATCGTGCGCGGCACCGTCAACGACGAGGTCACGCTCACGCTGCCCGGCGGACAGTCGATCGTTGCCGTGCTGACGCACGAGAGCGTCGATGCGCTCGGCCTGCAGGTCGGCGCGGATGCCTGCGCGCTGGTGAAGGCATCGTGGGTCGTGCTCGCGGTCGACCATGGCGAGCACGAGCTGAAGGTGTCCGCACGGAATCAACTGCGCGGCAGCGTGGAAACCGTCGCGGCGGGGGCGGTGAACAGCGAGGTGACGCTGGCGCTCGACGGCGGCGGGACGCTGACGGCCGTCGTGACCAACGACAGCGTCAACGCGTTGCAGCTCGACGCCGGCGAGCAGGCGATCGCGCTGTTCAAGGCGTCGAGCGTGATTCTTGCGGTGACGGGCTGACGAAGCAGGCCGGGCGGCGCGCATCGACGATCGTGTGACGGGCGGGGCGAAGCCGGCTTCGCACAGTGCCTGCACGGCACCGGCTTCGTTTCCGCTTTCAGCCTATGCCGCTACGCGCGGCTTCTCTCAGGCTCCAACCTGCCTGCCACGACCACGGCCTCGCGCGCTCAGGTGACGCGCGTCGGCCACTCGGCGTGCGGCGGAGCCGCCTGCACGCGTCCTTCGCTCAACTGCACGACCTGGTCGCCGAATGCGGCGACGTCGTCGGGGTCGTGCGAGATCAGCACCATCGGGATATCGAGCCGCGCCTGCAGC
The DNA here is from genome assembly GCF_002223045.2 of Burkholderia sp. HI4860. Taxonomy (NCBI): domain Bacteria; kingdom Pseudomonadati; phylum Pseudomonadota; class Betaproteobacteria; order Burkholderiales; family Burkholderiaceae; genus Burkholderia; species Burkholderia sp. HI4860. The sequence goes on from NZ_NKFO02000001.1 coordinate 1,738,802, forward strand.
TCGGCGAGCTCGTGACGCATGCGCTGGCGCATGGCGCCGTCGAGCGCCGCGAACGGTTCGTCGAGCAGCAGGATCCGCGGTTGCGCGACCAGTGCGCGCGCCAGCGCGACGCGCTGTTTCTGCCCGCCCGACAATTGCGACGGATACTGCCCCGCGAGCGCTTCGAGATCGAACGCCTGCAGCCAGTACGCGACTTCCGGCGGCACCGTCTTCGCGCGCGGGTTGCGCAGCCCCGACGTGAGCCCGAATGCAATGTTCTGGCGCACGTTCAGATGCGGAAACAGCGCGTAATCCTGGAACAGGTACGCGACGCGCCGCTCGCGGGTCGGCACGTCGATGCGGCGCGCGGCGTCGAACAGCGGCTCGCCGTTCAGCGTGATCGTGCCTTCGTCGGGCGACAGCAGGCCGGCGATCGCCTGCAGCGTCATGCTCTTGCCCGCCCCGGACGGCCCGAACAGCACGACGCGCTGCGTCGTTGCCGTGAACGACATGTCGAGCGTGAAGCGGCGCTCGGCGTTTGCGTAGGTCTTGCGGATGTCGACGACGAGGCTCATGCATGCCTCCGTCGAAGCCGCCCGATAGCGAAAGACGATGAACGAGGCGAGCGCATCATGTCAGCTGGCCCCGTCGGGCACGCGACGGCACGAGCCAGCCGGTCGCGAGCAGTACGAGCACGCAGGTGATCGACGTCACCAGCACGAGGAAGTTGGCGGTGCTGTCGTCGCCGGCCTGGACGGCCGCGTAGATCGCGACCGACAGCGTCTGCGTGCGGCCGGGCAGGTTGCCCGCGATCATCAGCGTTGCGCCGAACTCGCCGAGCGCGCGGGCGAACGCGAGCAGCGCGCCCGCGAGAATGCCGCGCGTGGCGAGCGGCAGCGTCACGCGGAAAAACACCGCGACTTCGCCGAGCCCGAGCGTGCGCGCCGCGCGTTCGAGGTGCGGATCGACGCCTTCGAACGCCGCCCGTGCCGACTTCAGGATCAGCGGAAACGCGACGACCATCGATGCGATCACCGCGCCTTGCCACGTGAAGACGAGCTCGATGCCGAGCGTGTCGAGCCACGCGCCGAACACGCCGCGCCGGCCGAGCAGCACAAGCAGGTAATAGCCGAGTACCGTCGGCGGCAGCACGAGCGGCAGCGTCAGCACGGAATCGACGAGGTCGCGCAGCGGCGAGCGCCAGCGCGCGAGCATGAACGCGGCCGCGACGCCGAGCACGATGTCGAGCGCGGTTGCCCACCCGGCAACCTTCAACGACAGCAGCAGCGGTACCCAGGCGTCTTGCATCGCGCTACGCTCACTTGCCCGCGGGCTTGAAGCCGAACGTCGCCAGCACGGCCTGGCCCTGCGGCGACGCGACGAAGTCGATGAACGACTGCGCCTGCGCGGCGTGGCGGCTGTCCTTGACCACGGCGATCGGATAGGTGATGGCCGTCTTCGTCGGCACCGTCAGCGCGACTTTCACGCGGCCCGGCATGATCGCGGCGTCAGTGCCGAACACGAAGCCCGCCTCGACTTCGCCGCGCGCGACATAGTCGAGGCTCTGGCGCACGTTGGCGGCCAGCACGCCCTTCGCGCTGACGGCATCCCACACGCCGGCCGCGCGCAGCGCGCCTTCCGTGTAGCGGCCGACCGGCACGGATGCCGGGTCGCCATACGCGATGCGCTTCACGCCGGGCGCGGTCAGGTCGTTCAGCGACGTCGGCGCGGCAGCCTTGCTGTCCGCCGGCACGATCAGCACGAGCGAGTTCGCCGCGAAATCGCGACGCGTGCCGGGCACGATCACCTTCTCGTCCGCCGCGCGATCCATCGCCTTCTGGTCGGCCGATGCGAACACATCGGCCGGCGCGCCCTTGGCGATCTGCTGCATCAGCACGTCCGACGCGCCGAAGTTGAACAGCACCCTGGTCTCCGGATGCTGCTTCTCGTACGCGTCACCGACGGCCTTGAATGCGTTCGTCAGGCTGGCCGCGGCCGACACGACCAGTTCGTCGGCAGCCGAAGCGGGCGCGCTGAACGCGATACCGGCAGCGGCAAGCGTGGCGATCGGCAGCAGGCGAAGCAGGGTGCGGCGAAGCGGACGGACGGTTGAGCGCATGGTGGATTCGTTTTGAATGGGTGGAAACCGTAATCGTAATATAGGGCGGGTTATAACGCTCGACATACCGCTCATGCGATGGCGCGCATGTAATGGTCAGACGTGAAAAGTGGCGAACGCGACGGCCGGGTAGCCGGTCACGTACGGAGCGTATGCGGCGACGACTGGGTGCGCTGCAGCGACGACGGCTGCGAAGCAGGGCGGTAGTTCGGGTTGGCCTTCCAGCGCGCGCGGACGAACGGACGCTCGTGCCCCGACAGTTGCAGCGCCACCTTGGTGACCCAACGATGCGACGGCACCGTGATGCCGTGCAGCGCCACGGTGACGAGCGCGAGGCTTGCGACGACCGCGGGCACCGACCAGCGGTGCGGCACCGCGCGCCACGAACCGGCGATGAACGCGATCGCGGCGATCGCGCCGACGATGCAGCCGGTGATCGATTCGGACGGCGAATGGGCGTCGAGCGCGACGCGCGACACGCCGACCGCGACGCCGGCTGCGAGCCCGAGCGCGATGCCGGCGAGTCGCACCGGCGTGCGGGTGCGGATCAGTGCCAGGAAAATCGCGACCGGATAGACCGACGTCGACAGCATCGCATGGCCGCTGAACCCCGTGAAATCCCACTTGCGGATGCCGATCCCCCAGCCGAGGAACGCGATCTTCGTGAGCGCGACCACGCCGATCGCGGCCGCGAGCACGCCGAGCCACGCGGCTGCGCGCTGCCACGAGTAGCCGAGCGCGAGCCAGACGGCGATCGTGATCGCGAGCGGCAAGGTCAGGCCGGCGCCGCCGAACGCGGTGATCATGATCCACAGGTGAGACGACAGGTCGAACATCGGGAAGGGGACGAACGAAGGCGGGGAAGATGCTTAAATCAACGCGCGAGCCGGAAAGAACGACTACAACGGATACAAGCGGCGAAGCCCCAGTATAGCGCCGCGTGCGCATGAGCCCCGTTTTTTGCGCGGCCGGGAACGATCCGCGTGCAGGAAAAGTCCGAGAAACAATGTTATGGTGCATTGCACAAAGACGAACGATGCATCCGCTGTGGTGCCCCTATTTTTCCTGACTGCGAGCCCGATCGATGACCAAAAGTCTGACCAAGATGTGGCTGGGCGGCATGAAACGCATGCTGTCTCCGGCCGCCAAGCGCTCGGCGCGCGATGCACAGCGCATCACACGCGATGCACTCGAGGCCGCGGCCTCCGTATCCGATCTGTCCCCGCCGCGCGAATCGCGCGTGCGACCGCGCGCGGCCGCATGGGCGGCCGGCGAGTGGACGCGCGGCGAACATCCGATGGCCCCCGCGCTCGGGCGCCTCGTCCAGAATCTCGCGTACGGCCTTTATGTGCCGCCCGGCCGCCGGCGTGGCGCGATGCCGCTCGTGGTGATGCTGCACGGCTGCCAGCAGTCCGTCGACGAATTCGTGCAAGGCACGCGGATGAACCTGCTGGCTGACAAGCACGGCTTTGCGGTGCTGTATCCGGAGCAGTCGCTGCGCGCGCACGCGCACGGCTGCTGGCACTGGTATGAAGACACCGACCGCGCGGGCCGCGGCGAGGCGGACGCGGTGGCGTCGCTCGTCGACGCGCTCGTCGACGAACACGGTTTCGACGCGTCGCGTGTCTATGTCGCGGGGTTGTCGGCCGGCGCGGGTCTCGCGTCGCTTCTTGCGCTGCACCATCCGGACCGTTTCGCGGCGGTGGCGCTGCATTCGGGCCCGGCGCTCGGCGAGGCGACCTCGGGCATTACCGCGATGGACGTGATGCGGCGCGGCGTGCGCCAGAATCCGGCGGCGGCCGTCGACGCGCTGGTCGATGCCGCCGCGTATCCGGGCATGCCGGCGCTGATCGTCCAGGGCGACGGTGACCACGTGGTCGCGCCGAAAAATGCCGACCAGCTGACGGTGCAGTTCATGCGCCTGAACGGGCTGGCCGACAGCCGCGGCGCGTTGCGCGGCGGCGAGCGAGTGGAGACGCGCGACGCGGGCGCGCAGATCACCGATGTCTGCCGCGACGGCGAGCCGGTCGTCCGGCTCTGTCATGTGAAAGGGCTCGACCATGCGTGGGCCGGCGGCGACGAAGCCGTGCCGTTCCACGCGGCGGTCGGCCCCGATGCGAGCGCGATGATCTGGGCCTTTTTCGAGACCCAGCGCCGCACTGTGGCGACCGAACGACGCACCGTCTGATCGACGCTGGCCAAAGCCTAGGGTTTTCCCTATAATTCGGGAAAACCCTAGTCAAAGAACCTTTGGATTGCGAGATCAACCATGTACCTGCTGAGCCACCTCTTCCTGATGCTGACCAAGAACGCTGAAAAGGCCTCGAAAGAGCGCGCCGACGCGTACCTGGCCGAAGCCACCGACATCTATGATCTCGAATTCCGCATGCGCAAGATCGATCGCGAAGCGGCGATGAACCGCCCGTACACGTTCGGTTCGCGCTAAAGCGCGCAGGGCGGGCAGTCAGGTCCGCCGATCCGGCGAGTCACGCAGCAGAAAAGGGCGCGTGCGGCACCATGCCGCACGCGCCCTTTTTGCATTCCAGGCCTGGTGTCGCGTCAGACGACCGTCAGGCGCACGGGCACGTTGTTACGCGTCGCGTTCGAATACGGGCACACGTGGTGCGCCTTTTCGACCAGCGCTTGCGCGTCGGCCTTGTCGAACCCCGGCAGCGACACGCGCAGTTCGACGTCGAGCCCGAAGCCGCCTGCGTCGTTCGGGCCGATGCCCACTTCCGCCGTGACTTGCGTGTCGGCCGGCAGCGCTTTCTTGTCCTGGCCGGCGACGAATTTCATCGCGCTCAGGAAACAGGCCGAGTAACCTGCGGCAAACAGCTGCTCCGGATTCGTGCCTTCCGCGCCCGTGCCGCCCAGTTCGCGCGGCGCGGCCAGCTTCACTTCCAGCTTGTTGTCAGCGGATACCGCGCGGCCGTCGCGGCCACCCGTGCTCGTGGCGCTGGTCTTGTACAGAATGTTCATCGTGCAGCTCCTGTCTGGAAAAGGGGGAAAAGCGGCCCGGTCGAACGCGGTGTCGCAGGCCACGCACAAACAATAGAACACAAATGATTTGTGTGCAAATGAATTTTTGAAGAAAAAGGCCCGGTATCGTCGGGCCGGTTCATCGAGGCTCGGCTGTCAGCGTTCGTTGGCGGTCGAGAGCGCGTCGCGCAACTGCAGAAGATCGGCGCGCAGCCTGACCAGGAAGTCGGGGGATTGCTGCATCGCGCAGAAGAGATCGGCGGGCACCGAGCGCGCGCGCTCCTTCAACGCACGACCTTCCGGCGTCACCAGGACGTTCACGATGCGTTCGTCGGTCGCACTGCGCACGCGCTCGACGTAGCCGAGCGCCTCCAGCCGCTTCAGCAGCGGCGTGACCGTGGCCGGGTCGAGGTCGAGCCGCGCGGCGATGTCCTTCACGGCGATGTCGTCGCGTTCCCACAGCACGAGCATCGCGAGATATTGGGGATAGGTCAGCGACAGCTTGTCGAGCAGCGGCTTGTACGCCTTCGTCATCGCGTGCGAAGTCGAGTAGAGCGCGAAGCAGAGTTGCTCGTCGAGTGTCTGGGGCAGCGGAGGCAGGCGGTCCATGATTCGGGCGGCGCGGCGAACGCGCGAACAATTTGTACGCAAATTATTTTGCGCGCAAACGATCGGGATGAACAGGGGGGAGCGACGACGAGCGGCGGCTGAGGGAGGCCGGGAAAGGGCGGGGGCGCCGGGAGGCCGCCCGGTGCGGAGAACGGCGGGCCGGCGCCGCGCGCCGGCCGTGGGGGCTTCAGCGGCCCGACGTGGTGGTCGTCGCGCCCGGTTCCTGTACGCCGAAGCAGCCGCGATAGGTCGCGTAGAACGAGCAGTACAGCATCGTGACGATGATGATCGTCACCGGCATCATGATCGTCAGCGCATAGGCGCCGGCGCCGAGCGCCTGCAGCAGCAGCGACAGCGCGAGCGACGTGCCGAGCGCGACGGCGAACCACAGCACGCCGTACACGACGAACGCGCCGCGATTGCGCCAGCAGCTGACGACGCTGAAGAACAGCGCCTTGGCGGGCGGGACGTCATGCCACGCGACCAGCACCGGCGCGAACCAGAACAGCATCGCGACCGGCAGGTAGAGAAGCGTCGCGAAGAACAGCGCGCCGAGCGTGCCTTGCGCGGCGAGGGCTTCCGGCGTCGTGCTGGCTTCGTCGGCCGCGCCCATCATCACGTGGAACAGCGCGCCGCCGTCCACGAACGACGAAGCGGCGAACACGAGCACCATCGACGCGACGTAGATCACGCCGAGCACGAGCAGGCGCTGGGTCGCGACGGTGCCGTACGAGCGGAAGCCGTCGACGAGGATCGTCGGCATCACGGGCTTGCCGGCCACCGTGTCGCGGCACGCGGCCATGAAGCCGACCGCGACGCCGGGAATGAAGACCAGCGGCAGCGCGGAGCCGATCACGGGCACCATCGATATCAGCGTGATCGCCAGCAGGTACGTGAAGAACAGCGTGATGAACGCGAGCGGGTTCCGGCGGAACAGCCAGACGCCTTGACGGAACCAGACATAGCCCGTTTTGGCGGGCACTTCGATCAGTTGCATGCGGTGTGGATCTCGGGAAGCGCGGGCGTATGCGCGATACGCTCGCGCAGGATGCGTTCGAAATGGCCGGGGTCGTGCGGCTTGAGCATCTCGGCCGCGCGCGGCAGGTAGAAGTCGTACAGGCGCGACACCCAGAAGCGGTACGCGCCCGCGCGCAGCATGTCGCTCCAGTGGCGGCGCTCCTCGGCCGTGAACGGCCGGACCGTCTGGTACGCGCGCAGCAGCGCATCGGCGCGCGCGACGTCGAGCACGCCGGTCGCGAGGTCGACGCACCAGTCGTTGACCGTGACCGCGACGTCGAACAGCCACTTGTCGCAGCCCGCAAAATAGAAGTCGAAGAAGCCGCCGAGCCGCACGTCGTGGCCGGTGCCGGGCGCCGCGTGCGCGAACAGCACGTTGTCGCGGAACAGGTCGCAATGGCACGGCCCGGCCGGCAGCGCCGCGTAGTCGTCCGACGCGAAGAAGCTGGCCTGGTGCGCGAGTTCGCCTTCCAGTAGTGCGCGCTGCTCATCCGTGATGAACGGCACGATCGCCGGCACGTTCTCCTGCCACCACGGCAGGCTGCGCAGGTTCGGCTGGGTGCGCGGATAGTCGCGGCCGGCGAGGTGCAGGCGCGCGAGCATCTGCCCGACCTCGATGCAGTGTTCGACCCCCGGCGCCAGTTCGGCCGAGCCGTCGAGCTTCGTGACGATCGTGGCCGGCTTGCCGTGCAGCATGCCGAACAGCGCGCCGTCGTCGCGCGGGACCGGATCCGGCACCGGCACGCCATGGCCGGCCAGGTGGCGCATCAAGTCGAGGTAGAACGGCAGCTGTTCCGCCGTGAGCTTTTCGAAGATCGTGAGGACGTACTCGCCGCGCGTCGTCGTCAGGAAGAAGTTGCTGTTCTCGATACCGGACGGAATGCCGCGGAACGCAAGCACGTCGCCCAGTTCGTAGTGGCGCATCCATTGCGCGAGATCGGAGTCGGAAACAGCAGTGAAAACGGCCATGCGGGATGCGTCAGGTCAGGGTGTCGGCACGCGGGCGGCGTGCGTCGCGACATCAGGTGAAGGGAGGCGGCGCGCGGCGTTCGGTGCCGCGCGCCACGGAATCAGTAGCGCAGGTTCAGCGACGGCAGGCGCGTGATCGGGATGCCCGCGTCGTGCGGCTTCGGCGACGTGTCGGGCGTCGAGCTCATCTGGTAGCGCGTGCCGAAGTTCGACTTCACGTCGATCTCGACCGGCTTGCCGCGATCGCGGTACTCGGTGACTTCGGTGCCGTTCTTGCTCTTTTCGTGAAAGCTCGGCGTGCGGCGGATGTCGGCGAAGTCGACTTTCGACGTGACTTCGGCACCCGGCCGGTTGATCTTGCGGAGATCCGGCAGGCCGGCGGCCTCGTTGGCCTCGGCCCGAGCCTGCGCGTCGGCGTCAGGCGTGCCGCCGGCGGCGTAAGCGGCGCTGGCGGCGGCAAACGCGGCGGCAGCGACGACGAGAATGAGCGGCTTCATGATGAGTCTCCAGTGAACCCACCGATTTTAGCAAATACTGCGCCCCATCCGGCCCTCGCGTGCGTAGGGGCAGCCATAAGGGCGACCGGGTTCCGTGGTAATGTCGTCGGATCAGACGAGGTAATCAAAATGAAGAACGATTTGAGCCGCCGACACCGAGTGCTGACGCCCGAAAGCCCGTCGGTCGAGGCTTTCGACGATCCGATCGCCGCCGTCGCGCGGCTGTCCGCCATTTACGACACGAACACGGGCTTCCTGCGCGATGCGTTCGCCCGCTATCGCCGCCACGAATCGATTACCGAGCACGTGCGCGCGTGCTACCCGTTCGTGCGGATCCGCACCGACGTCAACACGCACGTCGATTCGCGCCGCTCGTACGGTTTCGTCGCGGGCCCCGGCGTATTCGAGACGACGGTCACGCGCCCCGATCTCTTCGCGAACTACTATCGCGAGCAACTGCGCCTGCTGGCGAAGAACCACCATGTGAAGATCGAGATCGGCGTGTCGTCCCAGCCGATTCCGATCCATTTCGCGTTTCCCGAAGGCATCCATCTCGAGGGCGAGCTCGATCGCGACCGCCTGCTCGCGATGCGCGACATCTTCGATACGCCCGACCTGTCGTATCTCGACGATCGCATCGTCAACGGCACGTTCGAGCCGGCGCCGGGCGAGCCGCATCCGCTCGCGCTGTTCACGGCCGCGCGCGTCGACTTCTCGCTGCACCGGCTGCGCCACTACACGGCGACGTCGCCCACGCATTTCCAGAATTACGTGTTGTACACGAACTACCAGTTCTACATCGACGAGTTCGTGAAGCTGGGCCGCACGGTGATGACGGAGAGCGACGATCCCGAGGTGCGTGCCTACCGGAGCCAGTACAGCGCGTTCGTCGAGCCGGGCGATGTCGTCACCTACAACGCGAACCTCGGCAGCGAGCCGGCCGAGGGCAACGCGCCGCCGCGCCTGCCGCAGATGCCCGCGTATCACCTGAAGCGCGCGGACGGCAGCGGGATCACGATGGTCAACATCGGCGTCGGCCCGTCGAACGCGAAAACGATCACCGATCACATCGCGGTGCTGCGTCCGCACGCATGGGTGATGCTCGGTCACTGCGCGGGGCTGCGCAACACGCAGCGTCTCGGCGATTACGTGCTCGCACACGGTTACGTGCGCGAGGATCACGTGCTCGATGACGACCTGCCGCTGTGGGTGCCGATTCCCGCGCTGGCCGAAGTGCAGCTCGCGCTCGAGCGCGGGGTGGCCGAGGTCACGCAGCTCGATGGCGTCGAACTGAAGCGCGTGATGCGCACGGGTACGGTCGCGAGCGTCGACAACCGCAACTGGGAGCTGCGCGATCATCGCGAACCCGTGCAGCGCCTGTCGCAGAGCCGCGCGATCGCGCTCGACATGGAAAGCGCGACGATCGCCGCGAACGGCTTCCGCTTCCGCGTGCCGTACGGCACGCTGCTGTGCGTGTCGGACAAGCCGCTGCACGGCGAGCTGAAACTGCCGGGCATGGCCGATACGTTCTATCGCGGGCAGGTCGACCAGCATCTGCAGATCGGCGTGAAGGCGATGGAGATCCTGCGCACGAACGGGCTCGACAAGCTGCATAGCCGGAAGCTGCGGAGCTTTGCGGAAGTGGCGTTCCAGTAACGCGCATGACTGGCATGGGGGCGAGGCGCTGCCGGGCTTCACGGCGGCAGGCGCGCGCCTGCGTCACCCATCCGGTCGCGTGGACACTCGTCGTGGCCGCAATGTGGCCTTCGTACTCGGACGCGACCGTGGTCTCCAATTTGGAAGTTGTCCTATGGTTTTGTCCTTGTCATCGAGAATATGCTCTTCTGCGTGGCGTTCTCCGACGCCCGCACGAAGGAACGGCGAACAGCCGATCCAATTGATTCCTATAATATTGAGAGCAGACAAATCCGATGAAAATCAAAATCCTGCTGGCTTCCCTGATGCTCACTGCTTCGCTGTCGGCCATGGCCCAAGCGGTGATCGGTCCATCCAAGCCGCAGCCGCCTTGCGAACGAGAAGCCGTGCTCGGCCCGTCCGATCCTTGCAAACCCGTCGCAGTGGTCGGCCCGAGCAAACCCATGCCGTGTTGGTGCTACATCGTTAAGTAAGCCGTGAAACAGGCGCGCCCATCCTTGGGTGCGCCTCGTTCGCCGGTTGAAGAGCGACAGAGAACGGAGCGCGTCGAGGGCGCGGCGGCGCGGCTTCGACTACGCCCCTTCGGCCCGGTCAGGGCGGCTCGATAGAAGAGCGCGCCTGCGTCGGCAGATCGCCGATTCGCGGTACAGGCGGCTCAACGCGGCAAGGCCGGGGGCTCAGCACTCACCCTTCTTCGCATGCCCAGGCGGGCAGTGATAGCCGCGATCGTCGTGGCCGCGATGACGCTGGTGATCTTCCCACTCGCGGCGTTCCCAGTAGCGGTGGCCGTCGTAGTAACGATCGCCGTGCCAGCCGACGATCACCGCGGGCGCCGGGGCGACCACGACGGGCGCCGGCGCGACGACGACCGGCGCGGGCGTGCCGATGTTGACGTCGACGTTGACGGCGTGGGCGAGGCCGGATAGCGAAAGGCCGAGGCCGGCGAAGGCAAGGGCGATCAGCGAGCGTTGCATGTTCTTTTCCGTGGTGTCGTTATAAAAGGCCGGCGCGACGCGATGGAAGCGAGGGGGGCGTTCCACCAGGGGGAACGCCGCGCCGACAACTGCAGTGTGCTGGCGCGCGACGGAAAACGCGAGGCGGGTTTGTTACGGCGGATTGGCGGCCGGCAGGCGAGGGGTGCGGGCGTCGGGGCGCGTCATTTGACAATGGCGGCCCGCGCGTGCGGATGATGTGGCGCGCGCCGCACGGCACCGGCCGCGCGTATTTGACATTCGGCGGCGCTCGGCACGCGAAGCGCGATTAATGGCGCGTTACAAAGTGACACGCGGCAGATGGCAGGATCGCCATGCCGCCGCGCGGGAAGCGGTACGCCGGCCGTCGGGCCGGCGGTCGTCATGGATGGATTACAGGTAGAACATCCGGTCTTCTTCGGGGCGCGGCGGATGGCCGTCATCGTCCGAACCTTCTTCCTCGCCGCTGTCCTCGTAGAACGCGAGCACCGCGTCGAGCACCTGGTCGGGATCGTCGATCACCTGCATCAGGTCCATGTCTTCCGGATTGATGAGGCCCATCGGAATCAGCTGGTCGCGGAACCACTGCAGCAGCCCCTTCCAGAACTCGCTGCCGACGAGGATGATCGGCACGAGGCGCGACTTCTTCGTCTGGATCAGCGTGAGCACTTCCGACAGCTCGTCGAGCGTGCCGAAGCCGCCCGGCATCACGATCACCGCATCCGAATTCTTCACGAACGTGACCTTGCGCGTGAAGAAGTGGCGGAAGCGCAGCGAGATGTCCTGGTAGTGGTTGCCGGCCTGCTCGTGCGGCAGCTCGATGTTGAGGCCGACCGACGGTGCTTTACCGGCGTGCGCGCCCTTGTTCGCCGCTTCCATGATGCCGGGGCCGCCGCCGGAGATCACGGCGAAGCCGGCGTCGGACAGCTTGCGCGCGATCTGCACGGCGAGCTTGTAGTGCGGCGTGTCGGGCTTGAGGCGGGCAGAACCGTAGATGCTGACAGCCGGGCGGATCTCCGACAGGTACTCGGTCGCCTCGATAAACTCTGCCATAATCGTGAACATCTGCCACGATGCGCGCGCCTTCTTGGCCGTCGCGCGTTCTTGATCTGCGAGCGAACGCAGACTCGGAATCACTTTTCTCTTGTTCATAATGCCTGAAGAACGAAATCTGGAAGGTAAGACCCTGCTATTGGTTGACGGTTCGAGCTATCTGTATCGGGCTTACCATGCGATGCCTGATTTGCGTGGCCCTGGCGGGGAGCCGACCGGAGCGCTCTACGGAATCATCAACATGCTGCGCCGTATGCGCAAGGAAGTCAGTGCAGAGTATAGCGCTTGCGTGTTCGATGCAAAGGGCAAGACGTTCCGTGACGACCTTTATGCCGACTATAAGGCAAACCGTCCGTCGATGCCGCCCGACCTCGCATTGCAGGTCGAACCGATCCACGGCGCCGTGCGTGCGCTCGGCTGGCCGCTGCTGATGGTCGAAGGCGTCGAGGCCGACGACGTGATCGGCACGCTCGCGCGCGAAGCCGAGCGGCACGGGATGAACGTGATCGTGTCGACCGGCGACAAGGATCTCGCGCAGCTCGTCACCGACCACGTCACGCTCGTCAACACGATGACCAACGAGACGCTCGACCGCGACGGCGTGATCGCGAAGTTCGGCGTGCCGCCGGAGCGCATCATCGACTACCTCGCATTGATCGGCGACACCGTCGACAACGTGCCGGGCGTCGAGAAGTGCGGGCCGAAGACGGCCGTGAAATGGCTGGCGCAGTACGACAGCCTCGACGGCGTGATCGAGCATGCGGGCGACATCAAGGGCGTGGTCGGCGACAACCTGCGCCGCGCGCTCGACTTCCTGCCGCTCGGCCGCAAGCTCGTGACCGTCGAGACGGCCTGCGATCTCGCGCCGCATCTCGAATCGATCGAAGCGTCGTTGAAGACCGACGGAGAAGCGCGCGACCTGCTGCGCGACATCTTCGCGCGCTACGGCTTCAAGACCTGGCTGCGCGAAGTCGACAGCGCGCCGGCGGAAGGCGGCGGCGCCGATGCGCCGGAAGGCGAGCCGGCGCCGGTGGTGGCGGCCGACATCGTGCGCGAATACGACACGATCCAGACCTGGGAGCAATTCGACGCGTGGTTCGCGAAGATCGACGCGGCCGAGCTCACCGCATTCGACACAGAGACGACCGCGCTCGACCCGATGCTCGCGCGGCTCGTGGGCCTGTCGTTCTCGGTCGAGCCGGGCAAGGCGGCGTACCTGCCGGTTGCGCATCGCGGCCCCGACATGCCCGAACAGCTTCCGCTCGACGAAGTGCTCGCGCGCCTGAAGCCGTGGCTCGAGTCGGCCGATCGCAAGAAGGTCGGCCAGCACCTGAAGTACGACGCACAGGTGCTCGCGAACTACGACATCGCGCTGAACGGCATCGAGCACGACACGCTGCTCGAATCGTACGTGGTCGAATCGCATCGCACGCACGACATGGACAGCCTCGCGCTGCGTCATCTCGGTGTCAAGACGATCAAGTACGAAGACGTGGCCGGCAAGGGTGCGAAGCAGATCGGCTTCGACGAAGTCGCGCTCACGCAGGCGGCCGAATACGCGGCCGAAGATGCGGACATCACACTGCAACTGCATCACGCGCTGTATCCGCAGGTTGCGCGCGAACCGGGCCTCTTGCGCGTGTACCGCGAGATCGAGATGCCCGTGTCGCTCGTGCTGCGCAAGATGGAGCGCACGGGTGTGCTGATCGACGATGCGCGCCTGCAGGCGCAGAGCACTGAAATCGCGACGCGCCTGATCGAGCTCGAAGCGCAGGCATACGAACTGGCGGGCGGCGAATTCAATCTCGGCTCGCCGAAGCAGATCGGGCAGATCTTCTTCGAAAAGCTGCAGTTGCCGGTCGTGAAAAAAACGCCGAGCGGCGCGCCGTCGACCGACGAAGAAGTGCTGCAGAAGCTGGCCGAAGACTATCCGCTGCCGAAGCTGCTGCTCGAGCATCGCGGGCTGTCGAAGCTGAAGTCGACCTATACCGACAAGCTGCCGCGCATGGTGAACCCGTCAACGGGCCGCGTGCACACGAACTACGCGCAGGCCGTCGCGGTCACGGGCCGCCTGGCATCGAACGATCCGAATCTTCAGAACATTCCGGTGCGCACGGCGGAAGGGCGGCGGATCCGCGAGGCGTTCATCGCGTCGCCGGGCCACCGGATCGTGTCGGCCGATTATTCGCAGATCGAACTGCGGATCATGGCGCACATTTCGGGCGACGCGTCGCTGCTGCGCGCGTTCTCGCAGGGTGAGGACATCCACCGCGCGACGGCTGCCGAGGTGTTCGGCGTGACGCCGCTGGAGGTCAATTCCGACCAGCGCCGGATTGCGAAGGTGATCAACTTCGGGCTCATCTACGGGATGAGCGCGTTCGGGCTCGCGTCGAACCTCGGCATTACGCGCGATGCGGCGAAGCTCTATATCGACCGCTATTTCGCCCGCTACCCGGGTGTCGCGCAGTACATGGAAGACACGCGCTCGGTTGCGAAGGAGAAGGGCTACGTCGAAACCGTTTTCGGCCGCCGCCTGTGGCTGCCCGAGATCAACGGCGGCAACGGCCCGCGCCGCCAGGCGGCGGAGCGCGCGGCAATCAATGCGCCGATGCAGGGCACGGCGGCCGACCTGATCAAGCTGTCGATGATCGCGGTGGACGACTGGCTCACGCGCGACAAGCTCGCGTCGCGGATGATCATGCAGGTGCACGACGAACTGGTGCTCGAGGTACCCGACGGCGAGCTGTCGCTGGTGCGCGAGAAACTGCCCGAAATGATGTGCGGCGTGGCGAAGCTGAAGGTGCCGCTGGTGGCCGAAGTAGGCGCCGGCGCGAACTGGGAAGAGGCACACTGACGCACCGTTGCGCGGTTCCCGATTCCTGCGGCATATTGTTGCAGGGATGCTGAATATCGAGATGGTTTGCTTGTGGTCAACGCGCAAGGTCCCGGACAATGCATGTCATTGACACGGGGGCAGCGCGCCCCGCGTTCCGGATTGGGCGCATCGAAGTGCTTCGAACTGCACATCGATGATGTCCGAACCGGTTAATCCACCGGGTCGCGCGAATGCATTGCGTTCGCATCGTCCGGCGGCAGCAGTTTCGAATCGCAAAGGGGGAACAGATGCATCGGATCATCATCGTAGGCGGCGGCGCGGGCGGCCTGGAACTGGCGACGCGGCTCGGCGACCGTTACGGCGCGCGCGGCAATCGTCCCGCGCGTGCGCTTGTCACGCTCGTCGACCGCAATCCGACCCACATCTGGAAACCGCTGCTGCACGAGGTTGCGGCCGGCAGCATGGATCCGTTCACGCAGGAGCTCGAATATGCGGCGCAGGCGCGCTGGCATGGCTTCGAGTTCCAGCAGGGCGGGTTGACCGGGCTCGACCGCGCGGCGAAGCGCATCACGCTGTCACCCATCAACGACAGCGACGGCGAGGAGTTGTTGCCGGCGCGCGAGCTGGAATATGACACGCTCGTGATTGCGATCGGCAGCACGACTCACTTCTTTGGCGTGCAGGGCGCAGCGGAAAACGCGATCGCGCTCGATACCGTTGGCGAGGCCGAGCGCTTCCGCAAGCGGCTGATCGCCGCGTGCATGCGCGCGGAGCATCAGGCGCCGGCGCCGACCGCGCCGGGTGAAGCGGCCGAGCCGCGCATCCAGGTCGCGATCGTCGGGGGCGGGGCGACCGGCGTCGAGCTGTCCGCCGAGCTGCGCAACACCGCGCAGGTGTTGTCGGCCTACGGGCTGCACAAGCTCGACCCGCGGCACGACGTCGGCATCGTGCTGATCGAATCGGGGCCGCGGATCCTCCCGGCTTTGCCGGAGCGCGTGTCGTCGGCGACTGCCGAACTGCTCGAAAAGATCGGCGTGCGGCTGATGCTCGCCGAGCGCGTGACCGAGGTGGCGCCCGGGGCCGTCCATACGGCGAGCGGCAAGACGGTGCGGGCCGACCTGACGGTCTGGGCCGCAGGCATCAAGGCCCCGGCCGTGCTTGCCAATCTCGATGGCCTCCAGGTCAACAAGCTCGGCCAGCTCGACGTGCGCCGCACGCTGCAGACCTTCACCGACGACAACGTGTTTGCGCTCGGCGATTGCGCGGCATGCGCATGGCCCGGCAACGAGCGCAACGTGCCGCCGCGCGCGCAGGCTGCGCACCAGCAGGCGAGCTTCCTGCTGAAGGCAATCGGCTGTCGACTCGACGGGCGCCCGCTGCCCGAATTCACCTATCGCGACCTCGGCTCGCTCGTGTCGCTTGGCCATTTCAGCGCGGTCGGCAACCTGATGGGCGGGCTGATCGGCGGCAACATGCTGATCGAGGGGCTGTTCGCGCGCTTCATGTACATGTCGTTGTACCGGATGCACATCGCCGCGCTGCACGGCTATCCGCGCATGATGCTCGACACGGTCGCGCACTGGCTGCGGCGTACGACGCTGCCGCGCGTCAAGCTGCACTGAGCGCGCGTTCGCGGGGGAAGCGGGCGGAGAGTGCGCATGTCGTGCGTGGTCTCCGCCCGTTGTTCCTTGCGAGTAGTTGGGCAGTCGGGCCCTCGTGCCGGCGTGTGACGGGCCAAATCGACCGCGTGTTTTTCGTTTCAATCGGCAAGCATCCGACCGCGCAACGGCGATCGGCATGCGGGCCGTTGCATCGCGATTCGACGGGTCGCCCGCGGTGCTTGGCGCGACGATCGACGGGCCGAATCAACCCGCCGTAATCGAGTCTTACATATCCGACAGTTGACGCGACAACGGATTATTGGGCATCTTGTCCGGGTTTCCGTTCGCGGCGGGGTGCCAACCGCCGCGACATCCGCGCCGCGCGCCGGCGCGATGCCCCGTCATGCCGAGTCCGAGATCGTGACGGCGGCCCCCAATCGAGGAGTGCATTCATGTTGAAACCCGAAGTCGACAGCCTGGTTCCCCACGTTCCGTTCTCGCGCCGCAAGTTCATGCAGGCCGCGCTGGGCGGTGCTTTCGCGGCGGCCGTGCTGCCTGTGTCGGCACAGACGGTCACGACCGACAGCGAAGGGCTGGACGTCGATACCGTCGAGATCCGCTCGGGCGACGCGAGCGTGCCCGCGTATCGCGCGCAGCCGAAGGACAAGACGAACCTGCCGGTCGTCATCGTGATCCACGAGATCTTCGGCGTGCACGCGCACATCGCCGATGTCTGCCGCCGCTTCGCGAAGCTCGGCTATCTCGCGATCGCGCCGGACCTGTTCGCGCGGCAGGGCAATGCGGAGAAGTATCCGACGATCAAGGATCTGGTCGAGCACATCGTCAGCAAGGTGCCGGACCGGCAGGTGACCGAGGATCTCGATGCGACCGTCGCGTGGGCCGGCAAGAACGGCGGCGACCTGTCGCGTCTCGGCGTGGTCGGGTTCTGTTGGGGCGGCCGCCAGAGCTGGTTGTATGCGGAGCACAACCCGCACGTGCGTGCGGCTGTTGCATGGTACGGGTTCGTCGAAGGCAAGACCGACGAGATGACGCCGTTCAACCCGGTCGATCATGCATCGTTGCTGAAGGTGCCCGTGCTCGGGCTGTATGGCGAGAAGGATGCGAACATCACGCAGGCGTCGCTCGCCGACATGCGCAAGGCAATCCAGACGAGCGATTCGAAGCTCGCACGCGAATCGGAGATCGTCGTGTACCCGGATGCCGGTCACGCGTTCTTTGCCGATTACCGGCCGAGCTATGTGAAGGCCGACGCGGAGGAGGGCTGGAAGCGCGCGATCGCGTGGCTCCGCAAGTACGGCGTGATGTAAACGGCAAGCGGCGGCATGGGCCGCCGCTTCGTTCCGACTGCGCCGTGCCGGCGCTTACGGCGTCGGGCCCGTTGCGATCGGCCGCGACGGATCGGCGCTCCATTCGCTCCACGAGCCCGGATACAGCGATGCGCCGTGCAGGCCTGCTACTTCCAGCGCCAGTGCGTTGTGGCATGCGGTCACACCGGAGCCGCATTGGAGGATCACGCGGTTCGGTTCGGTGCCCGCCAGCACGGCGGAAAACGCTTCGCGCAGTTCATGGCCGGTCTTGAAGCGGCCGTCGGCGGTCAGGTTGTCCTTGAAGAAGCGGTTGCGCGCGCCGGGGATGTGGCCGCCCACGCGATCGATCGTTTCGTTTTCGCCGCGGTAGCGATCGGGTGCGCGCGCATCGATCACGACACGCGTGGGTGCGTTCACGTTGGCGAGCACGGCTGCCGCGTCGACCGTCGATTCGAGCGGCGCGGCCGCACGAAAATCGCCGGCTGCCGGGTGCGGTACGTCGGCCGTCAGCGGCTGGCCGGCCGCTTCCCAGGCCTGCAGGCCGCCGTCGAGCACGGCAACCGAATCATGCCCAAGCCAGCGCAGCAGCCACCACAGGCGCGCCGCATAGGCGCCGCCTTGTGCGTCGTACGCGACGACCTGCTGGCCTTGCTTGAGGCCGCGGCTCGCGAGCAGCGTGGCGAGTGCGTCGCGGGTCGGCAGCGGATGGCGGCCGTTGGTGCCCGTCTTGCGGCCCGACAGGTCGCGGTCGAGGTGGAGGTATTGGGCGCCGGGGATGTGGCCTGCCGCATAGGCGGCCTCACCGGCGGCGGGATCGACGAGATCGAAGCGGCAGTCGAACAGCGCGACGCTGCCGGGCGCCGCCGCCAGGCGCTCGGCGAGATTGGCGGCGGAGATGAGCGTGGTGTAGTGAGTGTGTGGCATGACGGCTCCCTGGAGTGCGAATGGCCTGACATTCCAAGTCTAAACAAAAAAAGACGGGCCGAAGCCCGTCTTTTCGTCTGCCGGATGAGGTGCAGCGTCAAAGCGCCGCACCGGTAATCAAATGTCGCCGAGGTGGCGGCGCAGGAACTCGTGGAAGTGCTGCATGCCGTCTTCCATCGGGCTCTGGTACGGGCCGACCTGCGATTCGCCGCGTGCCATCAGCGCACGGCGGCCTGCGTCCATCCGCATCGCGATCTCGTCGTCCTCGACGGCCGTTTCCATATAGGCGGCGCGTTCGGCCTCGACGAATTCGCGTTCGAACAGCGCGATTTCCTCGGGGTAATAGAACTCGACGATGTTGGTCGTCTTTTGCGGGCCTCGCGGAATCAGCCACGACACGACGAGCACGTGCGGATACCACTCGATCATCAGGCCCGGGTAGTAGACCATCCAGATCGCGCCGAACTCCGGCGGCACGCCGTTGCGGAACTTCAGCACCTGCTCGTGCCATTTCTGGTAAGTCGCGCTGCCCGGTTTCGCGAGCGCGTTGTGCACGCCGACCGTCTGCACGCTGTACCAGTCGCCGAACTCCCACTTGAGGTCATCGCACGACACGAAGCTGCCGAGGCCCGGGTGGAACGGGACGACGTGGTAATCCTCGAGGTAGACCTCGATGAACGTCTTCCAGTTGTAATCGCACTCGTGCACTTCGACGTGATCGAAGAGGTACTCGGAGAAGTCGAAGTGATGCTTCGTGCCGAGGTGGGCGAGGTCGCGCGCGACATTCCGGCCCTCGGCCTCGAACAGCAGCCCCTGCCAGTTCTGCAGCGGGCTCTTGCCGAGGTTCAGGCACGGCTTGTCGGGGAAGTGCGGCGCGCCGAGCAACTCGCCTTCCAGATCGTACGTCCAGCGGTGCAGCGGGCACACGATGTTCTGCGTGTGGCCGCGCCCGTTGAGCATGATCGCCTGCCGGTGGCGGCAGACGTTCGACAGCAGTTCGATCTGGTTCGCCTGGTTGCGAACCAGCACGCGGCCTTCCTGCTCGGACGGCAACGCAAAATAATCCCCCGCCTCGGGCACCATCAACTCGTGCCCGACGTAACGAGGTCCTTTCTTGAATAGGGTTTCGATCTCGCGCTGGAGCAACGCCTCATCGAAATATGCAGTGACTGGAAGCTGGCTGTGAGCCGACTTCAACTGAAGCGCATCGCTCAGATTGGACATTCCCACTCCCGGTGTTAGCGTGAAAGCAGTGAACAACCCAACCATCGAAAAATCGATTTAGGGAAACGGGGAATTATACCCGGTTCGCCTCGCAAGGCTAGGATTAAGTGCCTGATTTGTGTCAATTTTTTGTCGGGCGACAATCGGCAGGCGCACAATGTGTGTCGAAGGTGGGGCCGGAATATGTACCCGGGCGCCACGACGGCAGGTCGGAAAATTCTCTTTTGCCGTAGAATGTCCGACTTGTTTTGAAATTTGACACCCTCGTCCATGGCGAAAACCGCATCCCCAGGCGCCACGCCGCCCGGCAATGGTACCGAACCGTTGCCGGACAATTACGAGACGGCGCTCGCGGAACTCGAGACGCTGGTTGCCCGGATGGAAGGCGGCGCGTTGAGCCTCGAGGATTCACTGACGGCGTATCGCCGCGGTGCGACCCTCGTTGCGTTTTGCCAACAGCAGCTCGAGAAAGTGGAGCAGCAGGTTCGCGTGCTCGACGGCGCGACGCTGAAGCCGCTTTCGTCCGGAACGGCCGCCACGGACGGCGAAGACGACGATCTATGACATTCGAACAATGGATGCGGTCCGTGCTTGACCGTGTCGAGGACGCACTCGGCCACTATTTGCCCGCTGAAACCGCGGTGCCGGAGAAACTCCACGAGGCGATGCGCTATGCGGTCCTCGGCGGCGGCAAACGCGTTCGCCCGCTGCTGTGCCATGCAGCAGGCGAACTGACCGGCGCGACCGAAGCGGCCCGCAATGCGGCGGCGGCGGCACTGGAGATGATCCACGTCTACTCGCTCGTGCACGACGACATGCCGTGCATGGACGACGACGCGCTGCGGCGCGGCAAGCCGACCGTGCACGTGCAGTACGACGAGCCGACGGCACTGCTCGTCGGTGATGCGCTGCAGTCGCAGGCGTTCATTGCGCTGACCGATGCGGCCGCGCTGTCGCCGGTGCAGCAGGCCGCGCTCGTGCGCGAGCTGGCGCTGGCAAGCGGCTCGATCGGCATGGCCGGCGGGCAGGCGATCGACCTAGCGAGCGTCGGCCTCAAGCTGACGCTCGAGCAGCTCGAGACGATGCACCGGAAGAAGACGGGCGCACTGCTGCGCGCGGCCGTGCGGATGGGCGCGCTGGCCGGCGAGACGCCGTCCGCGGAAACGATGGCGGCGCTCGATGTCTACGCGGGCGCCGTGGGTCTGGCCTTCCAGGTCGTCGACGACATTCTCGACGTCACGACCGATTCGGCGACGCTCGGCAAGACGGCCGGCAAGGATGCGGCGAACGACAAGCCGACCTATGTATCGATCCTCGGCCTCGACGCGTCGCGCGAGCTCGCAGCACAACTGCGCGCCGAAGCGCACGACGCGCTGAAACCGTTCGGCGCACGCGCACAGCGTCTGGCCGAACTTGCCGACCTGGTAGTGAACCGGGTCAGCTGACGCGAAAGCCCGCCGCCGCGCACCTGCTACGGTGCGTGCATCAGAATGCGGGCGCGTTTGATTTCCTACAATGGAACGACGATGTACGACTTGCTGAAAACCATCGACGACCCGGCGGATTTGCGCCGCCTCGATCGTCGCCAACTGCAACCGCTCGCGGATGAACTGCGCGCGTTCGTGCTCGACAGCGTGTCGAAGACGGGCGGCCATTTGTCGTCCAACCTCGGGACGGTCGAGCTGACGATCGCGTTGCACTACGTGTTCAACACGCCGAACGATCGGATCGTCTGGGACGTGGGCCACCAGACCTACCCGCACAAGATCCTGACGGGCCGCCGCGACCAGATGCATTCGCTGCGCCAGCAGGACGGCATCTCGGGCTTCCCGCGCCGCAGCGAATCCGAATACGACACGTTCGGCACCGCGCACTCGAGCACGTCGATCTCGGCCGCGCTCGGCATGGCGATCGGCAGTCAGTTGAACGGCGACGACCGCTTCTCGATCGCCGTGATCGGCGACGGCGCGATGACGGCCGGCATGGCGTTCGAGGCGATGAACAACGCGGGCGTGTCGGAAGACGCGAAAGTGCTCGTGATCCTGAACGACAACGACATGTCGATTTCGCCGCCGGTCGGCGCGCTGAATCGCCATCTCGCACGCCTGATGTCGGGCCGCTTCTATGCGGCTGCGCGCGCGGGCGTCGAGCGCGTGCTGAGCGTTGCGCCGCCGGTGCTCGAACTTGCACGCAAGCTCGAAGAGCACGCGAAGGGCATGGTCGTGCCGGCTACCCTGTTCGAAGAGTTCGGCTTCAACTACATCGGCCCGATCGACGGTCACGATCTCGATTCGCTGATCCCGACGCTGCAGAACATCCGCGAACTGCGCGGCCCGCAGTTCCTGCACGTGGTGACGAAGAAAGGCCAGGGCTACAAGCTCGCCGAAGCAGATCCCGTGCTCTACCACGGCCCCGGCAAGTTCAACCCGGCCGAAGGCATCAAGCCGTCGGCCACGCCCGCGAAGAAGACGTACACGCAGGTGTTCGGCGAATGGCTGTGCGACGAAGCCGAGCGCGATACGCGCGTCGTCGGCATCACGCCCGCGATGCGCGAAGGCTCGGGCATGGTCGAGTTCGAGAAGCGCTTCAAGGATCGCTACTACGACGTCGGCATCGCCGAGCAGCACGCGGTGACTTTCGCGGGCGGCATGGCAACCGAAGGCCTCAAGCCGGTTGTCGCGATCTACTCGACGTTCCTGCAGCGTGCCTACGACCAGCTGATCCACGACGTCGCGTTGCAGAACCTGCCGGTCGTGTTCGCGATCGACCGTGCCGGCCTCGTCGGCGCGGACGGCGCGACGCACGCGGGCGCGTACGATCTCGCGTTCATGCGCTGCATCCCGAACATGACGATCATGGCTGCGTCCGACGAGAACGAATGCCGCCAGATGCTGCACACGGCGCTGCAGCAGCCGAACCCGACCGCGGTGCGCTATCCGCGCGGCGCCGGCACGGGCGTGTCGACGGTGAAGGAATTCACCGAGATCCCGCTCGGCAAGGGTGAAGTGCGTCGCCAGACGTCGCAGCCGGAAGGCAAGCGCGTCGCAATCCTCGCGTTCGGCACGATGGTCGCGCCGTCGCTCGCCGCGGCCGAGGAGCTCGACGCAACCGTCGCGAACATGCGCTTCGTGAAGCCGATCGATGCGGCGCTCGTGCGCGAACTCGCCGAGACGCATGACTACGTCGTCACGGTCGAGGAAGGCTGCGTGATGGGTGGCGCGGGCTCGGCCTGCGTGGAAGCCCTGATGGAGAGTGGGGTTATCCGACCCGTACTACAATTGGGCCTCCCTGACCTGTTCATCGATCACGGCGACCCCGCGAAGCTGCTGTCGCAATGCGGCCTCGACGGCGCGGGTATCGCGAAATCGATTCGCGAACGCTTTCTGAATCCGGCGGCCGACGTCGCCGGTCAGGCGAAGCGCGTCGCATAAGCTGGCGCCGCCCGCGGGCGGTGTCGGTGCGACTGGCGCAACCGGTCTTCATTGATGCGGAAAACATGGGCCTGCGGGCCCATGTTGCTTTTCCGGCTGCCGCATGACGCGGCGTGCGCGTCGTCGAACGCGCGGCTTACAAGGATTGAACAAGATGAACCAGATGAATCCCGCCTTCGTGATGCCCGACGTGCAGAGCACGGTGGATACCCGCCAGATTCCGATTCAGCGTGTGGGCGTGAAGGCGGTCCGGCATCCGTTGACGGTGTGCACCGAAAGCGGCGACGTGCAGCCGACCGTCGGTGTCTGGAACCTCGATGTCCGCCTGCCGGCCGACCAGAAGGGCACGCACATGTCGCGCTTCGTCGCGCTGCTCGAAGAGAATCGCGCGCCGCTGACGGTCGAGCGTTTTCGCGCGATGCTCGCGTCGATGCTCGAGAAGCTGGAAGCCGAAGCCGGTCGCATCGAGGTCACGTTTCCGTACTTCGTGAACAAGACGGCGCCGGTGTCGGGCGTGCAGAGCCTGCTCGACTACGAAGTGACGCTCGCGGGCGAAAGCCGCAACGGGGATACGCGCCTGTTCCTGAAGGTGCTTGTGCCCGTGACGAGCCTGTGCCCGTGCTCGAAGAAGATCTCGCAGTACGGCGCGCACAACCAGCGCTCGCACGTGACGATCGACGCGGAGCTCGCAGCCGACCTGCCGGTCGAGGCGCTGATCCGCATCGCCGAGGAAGAGGCGTCGTGCGAGCTGTGGGGCCTGCTGAAGCGTCCGGACGAGAAGTTCGTTACCGAGCGCGCGTACGAGAACCCGAAGTTCGTCGAGGATCTCGTGCGTGACGTCGCGCAGCGTCTCGATGCGGACGAGCGTGTGGCGGCATACGTGCTCGAAGCCGAGAACTTCGAGTCGATCCACAATCACAGTGCGTATGCGCTGATCGAACGCGACAAGCGACAGGCTGCATAACGCCGCGGCGTTTTGTCGCGCCGATGAAGAAAGGCCGCTCATTTTTGAGCGGCCTTTCTGTTTGCCGGTGCGACGTTGCGTCGCGTGCGTGGCGCAGCTTAGCGCGCGAGCGACGCGAGATCCCAGCGCGGCTTCACCGTGAATGCGTAGTCGGCATTTGCCTGCTCGGGCCAGCGGGCGAGCCGCAACGCGCCTGCGAGCGCGATCATCGCGCCGTTGTCGGTGCAGAGCGCGAGATCGGGGTAATGCACATCGAAGCCGCGCTTGGCCGCGGCGGCCGACAGTGCCGCGCGTAGCTGGCGGTTCGCGCCGACCCCGCCCGCGACCACGAGCCGCTTGAGCTTTGTCTTCTTCAGTGCGGCGAGCGACTTGGCGACGAGCACGTCGACGGCCGCGTCGACGAAGCCGCGCGCAAGGTCGGCCTTCGCGCGTTCGAGTGCTTCACCTTCGAGCTTGGCCGCTTCGAACTTCTTCATCTGCGTGAGCACGGCGGTCTTCAGGCCGCTGAAGCTGAAGTCGAGGTCGCCCGAATGCAGCATCGGGCGCGGCAGCACGACCGCGCCCGGCGTGCCGGTCTCGGCGAGCTTCGACACTTCCGGGCCGCCCGGGTAGCCGAGGCCGATCAGCTTGGCCGTCTTGTCGAATGCTTCGCCGGCCGCGTCGTCGAGCGTTTCGCCGAGCGTCTCGTACACGCCGACGTCGGTCACGCGCATCAGTTGCGTGTGGCCGCCGGACACCAGCAGCGCGACGAACGGGAACGGCGGCGGCTGGTCGACGAGCAGCGGCGACAGCAAGTGGCCTTCGAGGTGATGGATGCCGACGGTCGGCTTGTTCCAGGCGAGCGCGAGCGCATTCGCGATGCTCGCGCCGACCAGCAGCGCGCCGGCGAGGCCGGGGCCCTGCGTGAACGCGATCGCGTCGATGTCGTCGCGGCGCGTGCCGCTTTGCGCCATCACTTCCTCGAGCAGCGGCAGCGCGCGGCGGATGTGGTCGCGCGATGCGAGCTCGGGCACGACGCCGCCGTATTCGCGGTGCATGGCGATCTGCGAGTGGAGCGCGTGCGCGAGCAGGCCGCGCTGCGTGTCGTAAAGCGCGAGGCCGGTTTCGTCGCAGGAGCTTTCGATGCCGAGAACGAGCATGGGTACGGGCAGGGCACGCCGTATCGGGCGCGCCGCGGGGAAGGTCGACGTAACCCAAAAGTATAGCAGGCGAGGGCCTGTCGCCGCTGGCAGCGGCCCGGGCCGGATGCCGGGCAGGTACAATCCGCGCCATGGAAACTTATGACATCGCCGTGATCGGCGCGGGCGCCGCCGGAATGATGAGCGCCGCGGTTGCCGGGCAACTCGGCCGCCGCGTCGTGCTGATCGATCACGCGCCGCGGCTCGCGGAGAAGATCCGCATCTCGGGTGGCGGCCGCTGCAACTTCACGAATCTGTACGCCGGCCCCGACAACTATCTGTCGTCGAATCCGCATTTCGCGCGCTCGGCGCTGGCGCGTTATACGCCGCGCGACTTCCTCGGGCTGCTCAAGCGCCATCACGTGACCTGGCACGAAAAGCACAAGGGCCAGCTCTTTTGCGACCACGGCAGCGACGCGATCATCGACGTGTTGAAGCACGAGTGCGACGCGGGCGGTATCGCGTGGCGCCGGCCCGTGGTCGTCGACGCGGTGCGCCACGCGCCGTCCGACGGCTTCACGCTCGACACGCAGCAGGCGGGGACGATCGGTGCGCGCGCACTGATCATCGCGACCGGCGGCCTGTCGATCCCGAAGATCGGCGCGACCGACTTCGGCTACCGGATCGCCAAGCAGTTCGGTCACAAGCTCATCGATACGCGGCCCGCGCTCGTGCCGTTGACGTTCGCGCAGCAGGACTGGGAGCCGTTCGCGGCGTTGTCCGGCGTATCGCTCGAGGTGCGCGTCTCGACCGGCGACAAGAAGCGCGGCGGCGAATTCGTCGAGGATCTGCTGCTGACTCATCGCGGCCTGTCCGGGCCCGGGATCCTGCAGATCTCGAGTTACTGGCAGCCTGGCGACCCGATTCGCGTCGATCTGTTGCCGCAGCGCGATACGGTGGCCGACCTGCTCGACGCGAAGCGCACGTCGAAACGCCAGATCGGTTCGCTGCTCGCGGACTGGGTGCCGTCGCGCCTCGCGCATGCGTGGCTCGACACGCATCGCGTCGCGGCCGACGCGCGGCTCGCGGACCTGCCCGACAAGACGCTGCGCCAGATCGGCGACGCGCTGTCCGGCTGGACGCTGACGCCGAACGGCACCGAGGGCTACAAGAAGGCCGAAGTGACGAAGGGTGGGGTCGATACGCGTGATCTATCGTCGGCGACGATGATGAGCGCGCGCGTACCGGGGCTGTTCTTCGTCGGCGAGGCGGTGGACGTGACGGGTTGGCTCGGCGGCTACAACTTTCAGTGGGCGTGGGCGTCGGGCACGGCGGCCGGACAGGCGGCGGCCGAGTATTCGCGCGGTGCCTGACGGCGCCGGGGCGACGCCATTTTGACGGAACCCGTCCCCGTGCCTTTAGGCAATCGCTCTGCTATACTCGGTAGTCTTTCCTTGCAAACCTTTATTCGTGTCGGATCATGACGATCATTCGCGTTAAAGAGAACGAGCCGTTCGAAGTTGCAATGCGTCGCTTCAAGCGCACGATCGAGAAGAACGGTCTGCTGACCGAGCTTCGGGCGCGCGAGTTTTACGAGAAGCCGACCGCGGAGCGCAAGCGCAAGAAGGCTGCTGCAGTGAAGCGTCATTACAAGCGCATCCGCAGCCAGACACTGCCGAAGAAGCTGTACTGAACGATTGGGCGCCGCGCGGTTCGCTGAGCGGCGCACCGGCGACTCCGTGCGATCAGGTGATCGCGAAAGATCGAGCATGATCGTGCGACCGATCAGGCGAGCCGCCGATGCCGGATTCGAGCAACCCGCTTGAGACATTGTCCCAAGCGGGTTTTTGTGTTGACGCCCTTGCCGGGCGTCGGATTCACGTTTCCTTCCCGGGTGAAAGATGAGTTTGAAAGAGCAGATCAGCGAAGACATGAAGGCCGCGATGCGCGCGAAGGAAAGCGAGCGTCTGGCAACGATTCGCCTGCTGATGGCCGCGATCAAGCAGCGCGAAGTCGACGATCAGATCACCCTCGACGATGCGGGCATCACGGCCGTGATCGACAAGATGATCAAGCAGCGCAAGGATTCGATCAGCCAGTTCCAGGCCGCCAGCCGTGATGATCTCGTCGCGAAGGAGCAGGCCGAACTGGTCGTGCTGAGCGGCTACATGCCCGAGCAGCTGTCGGAGGCCGAGGTGGCCGCCGAAGTCCAGGCAGCGGTCGCGCAGACGGGCGCCGCCGGCCCGCAGGACATGGGCAAGGTGATGGGCGTGCTGAAGGGCAAGCTCGCCGGCCGCGCCGACATGACGGCCATTTCCGCGCTGGTCAAGGCCGCGGTCACGAAGTAACACCGGTTTCCCCGGCGCGCGCGATGCGTGCGCCGGGGTGTCGTATTGTCTTTTTTTGCTCGATCCCACGGTGATTCCGCATTCGTTCCTGCAGGACTTGCTGAACCGCGTCGATATCGTCGACGTGGTGGGCAAGTACGTGCAGCTCAAGAAGGGCGGCGCCAATTTCATGGGGCTGTGCCCGTTCCATAACGAGAAGAGTCCGTCGTTTACCGTCAGCCCGACCAAGCAGTTCTATCACTGCTTCGGTTGCGGGGCTCACGGCACGGCGATCGGCTTCCTGATGGAACACGCGGGGCTCACATTCCCGGAGGCCGTGCAGGATCTCGCGCAGTCCGTCGGGCTGACCGTGCCGCACGAGCCGTCGATGCGTGGCGGCGGTGGGGGCGGCGGTGGCGGTGACTATCCGGCGCCCGTGTCGAAATCGGTCGCAACCGCGTTGTCCGATGCGATGACCGCTGCATGCGACTACTACCGCAAGCAGTTGCGCGGCGCGACTGTCGCGATCCAGTACCTGAAGAACCGGGGCCTGACCGGCGAGATTGCCGCGCGCTTCGGGCTCGGTTATGCGCCGGACGGCTGGCAGAACCTCGAGGCCGCGTTCCCTGATTATCGCGACGAGTCGCTCGTCGAGTCGGGGCTCGTGATCGTCAGCGAGAAGACCGATGCGCAGGGCGTCGCGCGCCGCTACGACCGGTTCCGCGAGCGGATCATGTTCCCGATCCGTAACGTGAAGGGCCAGGTGATCGGCTTCGGCGGGCGCGTGCTCGGCAGCGGCGAGCCGAAGTACCTGAATTCGCCTGAAACCCCGCTGTTCAACAAGGGCAGCGAGCTGTACGGCCTGTTCGAGGCGCGGCTCGCGATTCGCGAGCGCAAGTACGTGCTGGTCGTCGAAGGCTACATGGATGTCGTCGCGCTCGCCCAGCTCGGGTTCCCGAACGCGGTCGCGACGCTCGGCACCGCGTGCACGCCGATTCACGTGCAGAAGCTGCTGCGCCAGACCGATACGGTCATTTTCAGCTTCGACGGCGATTCGGCCGGGCGGCGCGCGGCCCGGCGCGCGCTCGAGGCCTGCCTGCCGCATGCGGGGGACAACCGCACGATCCGGTTCCTTTTTCTGCCGGCCGAGCACGATCCGGACAGCTATGTGCGCGAGTTCGGCGAGGCGGCGTTCTCCGAGCAGATCGAGCGCGCGATGCCGTTGTCGCAATTTTTGCTGAACGAAGCAATTGCCGGTAAGGCGCTCGATCAGCCGGAAGGGCGTGCGAAGGCGCTGTTCGATGCGAAGCCGTTGTTGCAGGCGCTGCCTGCGAACGCGTTGCGCGCGCAGATCATGCACATGTTCGCCGACCGCCTCGACATCCCGTTCGAAGAGGTCGCGGCGCTGTCCGACGTCGACACGCGGATCGCGGCACCGCCGCGCCAGGCGCCCCCGCGCAGCGAGCGGCGCCGCGTGACGGACAGTGAAAAGCGGGCATTGCGCACGCTGGTGATGCATCCGCGCATCGCGTCGCAGCTCGACGATGAGCAGTTGGCGACCCTGCGCGCATTGCCGCGCATCGGCGAGCTGTTCGCGGAAGTCGTCGATCATGCGCGCGCGCTGGGCGAAGGCGCGGAGTTCCGGCTGCTGTCGGATGTCCTGCGGACGTCCTCGAATGGAGCGACTTACGAGGAAATCTTCCGCGAAATTCTGGACTATGATGAAAACGTCCGTGACTTGCTGTTACAGAATCCGGAAGACGAGACGGTGCCCGAGCGGCAGCGTGAACAGGAACGGATCGCGGGGGAGGAACTGCAGGCAGCGGTGCTCAAGATGCGTTACGACGCCTGCTGCGACCGGCTTGACAGGCTGGCGCGGCAATCTGCCTTCACACCCGAGGAATTGGCCGAATTGACGGAATTGAACCAGCAGCGGACCGACATGAAGCGTCGGCTCGGGCTGTAGGCGGCTGGAGAGCTTAGAGAGGGCTCCCCAGCGTGCTATAATATAAGGTTTCCAGCGGTTTGTTTTCTAAGCAGAGGCGAGAATCGCGATGGCAAAGACGACAGGCGGAAAGAAAGCAACAGGCAAGGGCTCGACGGAGCCGACCAAAAAGGTCACAGCGGCCAAGTCTGCTTCTTCCACCAGGACAACGTCTTCAGCCACGTCAGCCCCGGCAGGAAAGAAAACCGCGGCCGGCACTGCTCAGGCTGCGCCGGCGCCGGCAGCCAGAACACGGGCTGCCGCCAGACCCGACTCCGGGCCGGCCAAGCCGGCGGCGAAGCGGGCAAGTGCGAAAAGCGCAAGGGACACGACTGCCGCCGCGGACGAAACGGCAGTACGTACTACTCATGCACCCACGGTTCAACCGGCTGTCGTCCAGCAGCCGCGAGTCGATATAGCCGGTACGGCGAACTCCATGACCAAAAAGCTGAACGAAGTATCCGTCGAAGACGACGCAAATCAGAGCGACGAGCAGCCCGCAGCAGCGGCGGCTGCACCGGGCAAATCCAAGGTGCGCGATCGTCGCGCCAAGGAAAAGGCGCTGCTGAAGGAAGCGTTCGCGACGAGCACGCCGGGTACGGCCGAGGAGCTCGAAGAGCGCCGCGTGAAACTGCGCGCGCTGATCAAGCTCGGCAAGGAGCGCGGCTTCCTGACGTACGCCGAAATCAACGACCACCTGCCGGACAACTTCACCGAGACCGAAGCCCTCGAGGGCATCATCGGCACGTTCAACGACATGGGCGTGGCGGTCTACGAGCAGGCGCCGGACGCGGAAACGCTGCTCCTGAACGACAACGCGCCTGCCGCGTCGTCGGACGATGAAGTCGAAGAGGAAGCGGAAGTCGCGCTGTCCACCGTCGATTCCGAATTCGGCCGCACGACCGATCCGGTCCGGATGTACATGCGTGAAATGGGCACGGTCGAGCTGCTCACGCGCGAAGGCGAAATCGAGATCGCGAAGCGGATCGAGGACGGCCTGCGTCACATGGTGATGGCCATCTCCGCGTGCCCGACGACGATCGCCGACATCCTCGCGATGGCCGAACGCGTTGCGAACGAAGAGATCCGCGTCGACGAGCTCGTCGACGGCCTGCTCGATCCGAATGCTTCGGACTCCGCCGATACCGACGGCTTCTCCGCGAAGGAAGCGGAAGCCATCGAGAACGAGGACGAGGAAGCCGAAGAGGAAGAGGAAGAAGAGGAAGAGGAGGAAGATGACGGTGCCGCGCAGGCATCGGCCAACGCCGCCCAGCTCGAAGCCCTCAAGCGTGCGTCGCTCGAGAAGTTCTCGCAGATCAGCGAGTGGTTCGACAAGATGCGCCGC
This sequence comes from Burkholderia sp. HI4860, assembly GCF_002223045.2. Lineage (NCBI taxonomy): Bacteria > Pseudomonadati > Pseudomonadota > Betaproteobacteria > Burkholderiales > Burkholderiaceae > Burkholderia > Burkholderia sp. HI4860. Next base: position 1,769,733 of record NZ_NKFO02000001.1, read on the forward strand.
GCGTTCGAAAAGGAAGGCTACAAGTCGAAGGCCTACCTGAAGGCGCAGGAAACGATCCAGAGCGAACTGATGACGATCCGCTTCACCGCGCGTACCGTCGAACGCCTGTGCGACACGCTGCGTGCGCAGGTGGACGAAGTGCGTCAGGTCGAACGCCAGATCCTGCACATCGTCGTCGACAAGTGCGGCATGCCGCGCTCGGAATTCATCGCGCGCTTCCCGGGCAGCGAGACCGATCTCGACTGGGCCGAGAAGATCATGGCCGAAGGCCATTCGTACAGCGCGGTGCTGTCGCGTAACATCCCGGCGATCCGCGAACAGCAGCAGCGCCTGCTCGACCTGCAGGCGCGCGTCGTGCTGCCGCTGAAGGACCTGAAGGAAACCAACCGCCAGATGGCGGCCGGCGAACTGAAGGCGCGCCAGGCGAAGCGCGAAATGACCGAGGCGAACCTGCGTCTCGTGATCTCGATCGCGAAGAAGTACACGAACCGCGGCCTGCAGTTCCTCGACCTGATCCAGGAAGGCAACATCGGCCTGATGAAGGCAGTGGACAAGTTCGAATACCGTCGTGGCTACAAGTTCTCGACCTATGCGACGTGGTGGATCCGTCAGGCCATCACGCGCTCGATCGCGGACCAGGCGCGCACGATCCGTATTCCGGTTCACATGATCGAGACGATCAACAAGATGAACCGCATCTCGCGGCAGATCCTGCAGGAAACCGGTCTCGAGCCGGATCCGGCAACGCTCGCCGAGAAGATGGAGATGCCGGAAGACAAGATCCGCAAGATCATGAAGATCGCGAAGGAGCCGATCTCGATGGAAACGCCGATCGGTGACGACGACGATTCCCATCTCGGCGACTTCATCGAGGACACCAACACGGTCGCGCCGGCGGATGCCGCGCTGCATGCGAGCATGCGCGACGTCGTGAAGGACGTGCTCGATTCGCTGACGCCGCGCGAGGCGAAGGTGCTGCGGATGCGCTTCGGTATCGAGATGAGCACCGATCACACGCTCGAGGAAGTCGGCAAGCAGTTCGACGTTACGCGTGAGCGGATCCGTCAGATCGAGGCCAAGGCGCTGCGCAAGCTGCGTCACCCGAGCCGTTCCGACAAGCTGAAGTCGTTCCTCGAAGGGAACTGATTTCCGCGTTTCTCCTGCGAACGCCGCCGGTATCCACGTGATGCCGGTGGCGTTTCTCCCCTTTGTTGTTACAATGCCGGCCCGGCTTCTTCGTCGGGGTAGCGTGTGACACGCTTTGCTTCTCATCAGGGCTTGTAGCTCAGCGGTTAGAGCAGTCGACTCATAATCGATTGGTCGCGGGTTCGAACCCCGCCGGGCCCACCAGATTTCATGTGCGCGTTCGCGCAGCATGCCGAAAACCCGCGATGGCTTCATGCGTCGCGGGTTTTTCTTTGTGCGGATGCGAGACGAGTGTCGTAATCAGGAAAGTACCGAGAGGGTGCCGCGTCGCCGTCAATCGAAGTATGCTGTAGCGCGGCCGTTTCACACGCGATACCGATTGCGGCCGAAGGCAAGCCAAACAGCCCCGCGATCCATCCGGCGGCAAGAACAAACAGACTTCGGCCGGGAGTGGGACGGCAATCATGACCATGCTGCGTTCGTGGGGTGCGCTTCTTTCGTTGCTGGCGCTCGTTGCATGCGCGAGCCTGCCCCCGCAGGCCGAACGCGTGCCGACGCACGCGTACACCGATACGGACGACACGCGGCTGGGCGTCGCGTTCCAGAAGCAGGCCAGTGCGCACCCCGGGCAGGACGCGTTTCATCTGCTGACCGATCCGGTCGACGCGCTGGATGCGCGCGTGTTGCTCGCCGATCGCGCGGACCGCTCGCTCGACCTTCAGTACTACATCTGGCATGACGACCTGACCGGGCACGAGCTGGCCGCCGCGATCATCCGCGCGGCCGATCGCGGCGTGCGCGTGCGTGTGCTGCTCGACGACCTCGGCACGAACGCGGACGACCGCAAGCTGCTCGAGATCAGTTCACATCCGAACATCGAGATCCGGCTCTTCAACCCGGTTGCCACGCGCCGGTTCAAGAAGATCGGCACCGTGTTCGAGTTCTCGCGCATCAACCGGCGCATGCACAACAAGGCGATGATCGCGGACAACCAGGCAGCGATCGTCGGTGGCCGCAATATCGGCGACGAGTATTTCGGCGCATCGTCGATGCTGGAGTTTGGCGATCTCGACGTCGTCGTTCGCGGCCCGGTCGTGAAGGACATCTCGACCGAATTCGATACGTTCTGGAATTCCCCGTATGCGTATCCGATCAGCGCGCTGGTCGGGCATGATGCGGCGCCTGGCGGGCTGGACCGCGAGCGCGAACGGTTGCGCGACTACCTGAGGGCCATGGAAGACAATCCGTACGTGCTCGAGGCCAGGCAGCGGCTCGACCAGATCGTTCATGGGCAGGGCACCGAACTGTCGTGGGGGCACGCGACGGTGCTGTACGACGATCCGTCGAAGATCGCACACGCGCCGAAGGACAGCGACGGGCACCTGATGCCGCAGTTGCGGGCGCTCGCGTTGCAGCCTGAACATGACCTGCTGATCGTGTCGCCGTATTTCGTGCCGGGCAAGGAGGTCGTCGAGCGGCTGCGCGCGCTCACGGCGCGCGGTGTGCGTGTGACGGTACTGACCAACTCGCTCGCGTCGACCGACGTGGCGGCCGTCCATGCGGGCTACCGGCACTACCGAAGCGATCTCGTGGCCGCCGGCGTGCGGCTTTACGAGCGGCGGCCATCGGGTGACAAGAGTATCTCGAAGCAGGTCATCATCGGGTCGTCGCGTGCGTCGTTGCATGCAAAGACCTACGTGTTCGATCACAAGAGCATTTTCATCGGGTCGATGAATCTCGATCCGCGTTCGCTGAATCTCAATACGGAAATCGGCGTTTACTGCGAGAGTCCGGCGATTGCGTCGCAGGTGGCCAACGATCTGGAGGCACGGCTCGATCGGATCGCGTGGCGGGTCGAGCTGAGGACCGATCCGGCGGGCAAAGGGCAGCTCAAGTGGATTCAGACCGATTCGGACGGGAAGGTCACCGAGCGCGATCACGAACCGGAAGTGTCCACCGCGCGGCGGATGGAAGTCTGGTTCCTCGGGCTGTTTCCGCTCGAGTCGCAACTGTGAGCAACGATGCCGCGCGCGACACTCAGCAACGCGTGCGGCCGTGCTGCTCGATGACGGCCGCGAGCTGCCTCGTCGCGGTCTCGATCGTCGTGTCGCTCAGCCCCGAGTATCCGAGCACGAAGCCGTTGTACGGCCGTCCGTCGCCGACCCGGTAGCTGCTCAGCGGCTGAAGCAGCAGGCCATGCGCGGCTGCGGCGCGGGCGACGTCGGTATCGTGCAGCGGCATCGCGAGATCGGCCGACAGATGCATGCCGCCCGGGCTTTCGCGAACGCTCAGCACGGCGCCGAGGTGACGGGCGAGTGCGGCTTCGAGGCTGCTCCGCCGCTCGGCGTACAGCGTCCTCATCCTGCGCAGGTGTCGTGCAAAAAGGCCGGTATCGATGAATTCGGCCATCGCCAGTTGATCGGCCGAGTGGCCGCGATGGACGAGTTCGCGCAGCGTGCGGGTGAAGCGGTCGACCAGCGTCGGTGGTACCACCATGAAGCCGAGCCGGAGGGCGGGAAACATCGTCTTGCTGAAGGTGCCGAGATAGCAGACCGGTGCGTCGGCATCGAGGCCCTGGATCGCGGGCAGCGGCTGGCCGCCGTGGCGGAACTCGCTGTCGTAATCGTCCTCGATGATCCACGCGCCGCACGCACGTGCGTGCTCGACGAGCGCCGCGCGACGACGGGGGCTCATCAGCGCGCCGAGCGGGTATTGGTGCGACGGTGTCGTATAGATCAGCCGGGGCGGGCGGGTGCGCCACTGTTCGTCGGTTGGTGCCATGCCTTCGTGGTCGACCTCGATCGGCACGAGCTCCAGGCCGGTCGACCGGAATGCGGTTCGGGCGCCGTTGTAGCAGGGGTTCTCGAGCCAGCCATATTCACCGGGATTCGCGAGCATGCGCGCGCACAGTTCGAGGCTGCTTTGCGTGCCGTCGGTGATGAATACCTGGCCTGTTTCGCAGCGCACGCCGCGCGAGACCCGGATGTAGGCGGCCACGGCACGCCGCAACTCGGGCAGCCCTTCGACCGGGCCGTAGGCGAGCTGCGCGGGCTTGATGACTTTCCACGCGCGCTCGATGCAACGGCGCCACTGGGTGACGGGGAATTCATCGAGCGAAGGGAGGCCGGGAACGAACGGCAGCATGCGTTCGGGTTCGGGATCGGCGTTCTCCAGCCCGTGCACGCGCTCGGCCAATCGAACCGGGGCCGGGCCGCGTTCGGGCCCTGCGCCAGGCCGGTAGCATCCGTCCCATAACGTGATCGTGCCGTTGCGCGTGGCCGCCACGAAGCCTTCCTCGGCAAGGCGCTCGTACGCATAGACCGCCGAGTTGCGCGCGATGCCCAGCTCGGCCGCGAGCACGCGCGTCGATACGAGTCGCGTGCCGGGCGGGATGTGCCCGTCCAGCAGCAGGTTGCGCAGGCTCCGGTACAGGGCTTCCTGCTGGCTGTGTCGTGTCGTGCCGTCCTGTCTGGAAAGCGATGAGACGAGCAGCGCGAGATCCATGGGCTGGTTCCAGAATTTTTTGGTGAGCTGGTTCTTTTGAAGATCCGATGCGCGTCGTATCGTTCACGTTCCCGTGGTGCCGGCCGGTGCGCGAGCATGTCCAGCGATCGTCACGGATAGGCGCGTGCGCGTATTCTGATCGATTTGGAAAGCGACTGTCGATGGGCCGATCGACCGGTCATTCGCGCGTACAAGCTGTAGCGTTCGATGCCATTAGCTTCGTAGTGCAAATATTATTTGGAGTGAATGCCTGCACGTTGCGGAAACGCGGGCCGCTCGATGCGCGCAAGGGCGTGCAAATAGGAAAGCGAAACATGAAAGACCAGACCGTCATCTCCCCCACATCCCGCACCACCATTCGCCGCCTGCCGGAGTTGGCAAGCCACGATCGCGAGATGCTTCATCGCATCGTGGACGAGGCCTACGTGTGCCACATCGCATTCGGTTCCGGCGAGGACACGCATTGCATCCCGACCGTGCACTGGAGACGGGGCGATCACCTCTATATTCACGGGTCGAACGGCAGCCGGATGATCAAGGCGTTGGCGGCGGGGGTACAGGCCTCCGTCGCGATGACGTTGCTGGACGGCCTCGTGCTGGCCAGGTCGGCCTTCAACCATTCGATGAATTACCGGTCCGCAGTGATCTACGGGCGGTTCGAGATGGTGGACGGTAGTGCGGACAAGCTGGCGGCGCTGGATGCATTGATGGACAAGATCGCGCCCGGTCGCAAGCATGACGCGCGGCCCGGCAACGACAAGGAACTCAATGCGACCAGCGTGCTGCGGATTGCGCTTGCGGAAGCAGCGGTAAAAGTGAGCGATTCACTGCCGTCCGACAAGGACGAAGATCTCGCGCTTGCTGTCTGGACGGGGATCCTGCCGCTGAAGATGACGCGCGGTGCGCCGGTCCATGCCGAGGGCAGCGTGCCGGTGCCGGATTATGTCCGGAACTGGGAGGAGTAAGTTGCACGGCACCGCCGTGTGGTTTCGCTGAAAACGGTGGCGCGCGGAATATTGTGCCGAGCGGGGTTCGCACGCCAACGACACGCGGTTTCGCGCGCCGGCAGTGCGAAACCCGCGCTGCCGGCTGGCGTGTATTTCACTCGGCGCGATGCTCATGCGTCTCGTGTGGCGGATGCGACGCCGCAGCGTGCGGATGCGGTGCGGGTGCGTGCTCGGGGGCCGGTTGCCGCGGCTGTGCTGCCGCGTGTTCCTGCAGTTGCGCTTCGTTGTGCGGCGGCGCCTCTTTGTGCACTTGCTGCTGAGTCTCGTTGCGTTGCTGCATGGCTTCGCGCTGCCGTTGCTGCTCCGCATTGTGTTGCTGCAACGCCTCGCGCTGCTGTTGCTCCGCTGCGTTGCGTTGCTGCATTTCCTCGCGTTGCTGCTGCTGCGCGGCGTTGTGCTGTTGCATCGCCTCGCGCTGCTGCTGAGCTTCGTTGCGCTGTTGCTGCTGCAATTGCTGCTGCTGGGCGGCCGCACGATTTTCCTGCGCAGCGTGCGCCTGCTGCATGGCCTGCTGCCGCTCCTCGCGCATCGCGCCGGGCGCATGTTGCGCGGGTGACTCGGCATGCGGTTCGTTCGCACGGTTCTGTGCGAACGCGCCAGGCGACGGTCGCGCGCCGGGGCGTGCATCGTTCGCGCCGAAGTGCGGCATCGTCATCGGCACGGCGCCCGGGCGTTGCTCCATGGCCTGCCCGCGCATGGGCTCCGCACCCGGCTGCATCGTGTTGCGTTCGATCGTCGTGTTCGTCGTATTGTTGGTGACGTTGCCGCCGTAGTTGTTCGTGATTCGCGTGTTGCGGATGTTGGTGATGTTGTTGATCACGGTGGTCGACTTCGACACGTACGTGGTGTGGTTGTACACCACGGCCGGGCGCTCCCAGCCGCCGTTCCAGCGGGGGCCTTCCGGACGCGGCGCGCCCCAGTTCATGCCCCATGCATGCCAGCCCCAGTCGTGGTGCCCGAAGATCGCGGCGCCGACGGCGATGCCGACGCCGAACGTGATCACGCCGGCGGTAACGACTTCCCCCGTGCTGTATGAAGGCGGCCGGTACACGTAGCCGGGGTAGGCCGAAACCGGCTCGCCGTAGACGACCGTCGGGTTGTACGACGGAACATAGACGACGTCGGGCTGTGCCGATTCGATCTCGATGGCCTGCGCGGGGGGCGGCACGATCGCCGGCCCGGCGTAGACCACGGGCGCATCGTTGGCCGGCGTATAGCCGGTCGGTGCGGCCTGCGCGACTTGCGTGACCCGCATCTGGCCGCCCGAGCGGAGATGGCCGGAGGTCTGCGCGCGCTGGCGCATCACCTGGATCGCGTTCATCACGTCGGTGGGGTCGTTGTAGTACGCCTGGCCGAGCGACGTGGTCCAGGCCGGGTTCGACGCCATCTGCGACAGCACCGCGGGGAACGCGGTCAATGCCTTGACGGACGGATCCCACGGCTGCGTATCGGCGGCGGTGGCGAGTGGCTGTCCCTTCAACGACGGGTTCTGCATGACCCAGTTATTGGCGGCCGTGACCTGATCCGGGTACGTTGCACCCGCCAGCACCAGCGCGACGAGCTTGTCGGGGAACAGTGCGATCGGCGCGACCATCTGGTAGAGCTGGTCGGCAGTCGGCGGCGTGTAGGCGACGGGCGTCGAAGCGGGCTGGGCTGCGGCGGCCGCGCTCGCGTCGCTGGCCGCAGCGGCGGCGCTGCTGTCGGCGTTCTTGTTGCAGGCCGAGAGGCCGAGCAGCGACACGATGAGGGACGACGCGAGCAGCGTTCTGACGGGGCGGTATGCACGTGTGTGGTTCATGTGGTTCGTTCGGTGTTGTGTCGGCGTTGGCAGGCACGCGGGCCACCCGATCGGTTTGAGCACGGTGCCGCGACAGTCAGCGCATGCCCGGGGGCATCGGCCGGGGTCGGCGGCAGGGTCGTGCTCGCAGCGTAGTCGTCCCGCGACGAATCGATATATTCAGTTAAACGCACGACACGCGCGGAAGTTGTCTGCGTGTTGTGTAACAGTGTGTACCTTGCAGTCCGTAAGCGGGCTGGTGCTGCCCGGGTAATGGACATGAAAGTTGCTTGCGCAACGATTGCAAGGTTGGTGAGCGCATCGTCGCGCCGGAGGCCGCGCCTCGAGAGTGCGCGGAATACAAAAAACCCGCAAAGGCCTTGCGGCCCTCACGGGTTGTTCAAGCGATCGCATCCGGTTCCATGCATGCGTTGCGGTGCGCACGCGGAACCGGGGCAGTCATCGATCCATCAGCGTGCGAAATCCGACGTGCTTTGGATGAACGTGTTCAGCTTCGAGATGTTCACGCTGCCGAAGCCCGTCGTTGCGTCCCAGCCGGCCTTTGCCTTGTAGCCGTAGGTGCCGCTGCCGTTGTTGCCGGACGTGACGTCGTGCAGCAGTGCCGCGTTGCTCGGGAAGTACTTGTAGAAGCTCGACGCGGGAAACCCGAGCGCATTGTTGTTGGCGGACTGCAAGCGCGCCCAGATGCCCGTGAAGATCGGCGCGGCGAGGCTCGTGCCGCCTTCGTTGTTGAGGTAGCCCGAGCCCCACAGCGTGTTGGACGTCTGGCCGTTGACGACGAGAATCGCGCCGGTGCGCAGGTCCGCGTCGAAGCCGACGTCAGGCAGTGCGCGCTTGGTCGATCCCGTGAGGCTCGACGATTGCCACGACGGCGCGGCTTCGTACTTGCTGTACCCGCCGCCCGTCGACCACACGGTGCCCGGCTGCCAGCTCGGATCGTTCCAGACGATCTCGCTGTTGTACGCGTTGGTCGACGTATTGGTGAACAGCGTCGTGCCGCCCACGGCGATCACGTACGGCGACGTTGCCGGCTCGCTGACCGTGTAGGTCGAGCGCGACGGCGTGCCGCTCGCACATTCGTACGCGCCATGATCGCCGGCGGATACCGAGAAGGTCTGCCCCTGCGCGACTGCCTGCTTGAAGATGGTGTCGTCGGTGGCCTGCGAGCCGGTGCTGTTCGCGGACGATTCGCACACGCCGAGCGATACGTTGATCACCTTTGCGACGTTGTCGGTCACGGCCTTGTTGTACGCGGCGGTGATCGCCGTGAGCGTCATCGACGGCGCGACGTAGAACACGACCTGCTTCACGCTGCCGCCGGCCGCGCCGACGATCGACTGGCTGTCGAGGTTCCATTCGACGGTGCCGTCGGTGTCGGTGTACGAACTGCCGGACGGGCCCGTCTTCACGATGCTGCTGCTGATCGTGCCGAGACTGTTGTTTGCGGCGAACGTATTGAGGTCGCTTACCGTCTGCGACAGGTCGCCTTCGGAGATGATGCCGACGGTGGTCTGCGAGGCGGTCGGCGTGCCGTCGCCGCCGTAGATCGACGAGAATTCGGTCGGGTTGTGCGGCACCGCCGATGCGCCGGCCGGAATCGTCAGATTGCTGGTGTTGCCTTGCGGCTGGCTGCCCGCGCCCGTATGCATCAGTTCGACGTTCTGCAGGCCCAGCACCGAACCCACGACGCCGCCGATCGCGTTCGGCACTTGCGCGGCGTCGGTATTCGCGTAGACGCTGCGGCCGTTGCGCGTGAAGCGCTTGAGCGTCGTGCGGAACGCGGACTTGATGGTGGCGGCGGTGCCGGACGCGGAGACCAGCAGGCGGTTCGGCGCGACCACGATGTTCACGAAGCCTGCCTTGCGCAGATGCGCGACGACGGAGGCGACCTGCTGGTCGGTCGGCGCATATTGCGACGCGAACTGCGCCGGCGTGAGGAATTGCCGGTAGTGCGGCGAACCAGGCGTATGCAGGTCGTGCAGATACTGGTCGAGTTGCGCCTCGTTGCGCAGGTTCAGGCCGAGCACGATGTCCACCGACTCGCCCGGCGCCATCTCGACGGCGGCTGCTGCAGCCGCCGCCGTGCTCGCGGCGGGCGCGCCGGCCGTACCGGCTTCGCTCTGCTGCACGAGCGGCAGGAAGCCCTTGGTGTGCGTTTCCGTCCAGCCGGCAGCAGGCGCGGCGTGGGCGGTCGCCATGCCGAACGATGCGGCTGCGGCGGCGAAGGCGAGTTTGACGAAGCGATTGTGCTTTTGATTCTTGTCTGCAACCTGATTCATTTGAATTACCCCTCCGGTTGAACATCGAACAGCACGAACAACAACGGTCGACAGCGGTGCGGGTCATGCACCGCCGATTTCTGTCGCACGCATGCGGATGGCACGGACGCGACAGGGCCTTCCGCCCGATCCGGAAAGGTGTCTTGTCTCCGGGGGCGAAATACGGAAAACGCGGTAACGGGAAGGCTGCGCCGCGATACGACGCAACTGCGCCGGACGGGGCGCGGGCGAGATTGCTAGAGCAACAGTTTCGTTGTCCTGCTCATTTGATTCGATCCTTCGGCCCGCTGCCGGATGGCAGTTGTCCAATGAGATGCATCGGGATGTTGCATGCGTCGGCGCGCGAACGACGCGGCCGGCGGCGAGCATTGCGGTGCGGCGGAAGCAAAAACGTAGAGCGGAAGCGATTGCGTAGTGAGCAATTCGTCAGATTGCTTGGATCGGACGGTATCAAGAACGAAAGCGAGGTGTCAAACTTTTTTTGATTATATGAAACTAAATTAAAGCGAATAGGTGCAATGTTTTTGAAAATATTGGCAGTGTTTTGTAATGTCCAGGGCCGCTAAAGAAAGTAATGCGGAATGCGATTTGCCGATCGTTTCCGGTTTGATGCGTAATGGGGCAATTGGCCGATCGTATTCGAGGCGGGACTCGAATCGCCGGACGCGGTGAAGCGAGGCGAGTCCGCGGGCATCAGGAAGCAGGGCATGAAGCTACTGCCTTGCACCCGCATGCCGCAGCGCGTCCACGGCTTCCGTGTTGTCGTGCGACCGCGCGAGCTGCAGCAGCGACTGACCGCGCCGATCGACATGATTCGGATTCGCGCCACGCGCGACGAGGAGCGGAATCAGGTCGAAGCGATTGAACAACGTGGCGAATCCCAGCGCGGTTTCCCCGGCGCCGTTCGTCTGGTCGATCGGGCATGGCGTGTCGATCAGGCGCCGTGCGATGTCGGGTTCGTTCTTGAAGAGGGCGCCCATCAGCGCCGTGTTGCCGTGACGGTCGCCGGCGCATGCATTCGCGCCGGCCGACAGCAGGTAGTCGAGCGCTGCCGGCTGGCCGTCGTAGGACGCGAGTATCACGGCCGTGAAGCCGCGGCTGTCGGTGGCGTCGACCGGATAGCCGGCGTCGTGCAACGCACGCAGGATGTCGACGCGTCCGACGCGGGCGGCGTCGAACCAGTCGCCGTCGTAGCGGCGCAGCGCGGCAGGGTCGGCCGGCGCATACGCCGGCTGCTCGGGAAGGTGCGCGCAACCGGCGAGCGCGGCCAGCGCCAGGACCGTTGCGGTGGCGCGGATCGCGCACGTCAGGCGTTCGGATTGCATGAGGATGTCCTGATGGGTGGGTAAGGTCGACGTGCGCGGCGCTACCCCGCACGTCGACGGCGACCGGAGTCGCGGGATCAGTTCTCGCTGAGCTTCGCGGCGAGCGCCTGCACTTGCCCGACGTCGGCATGCACGGCCTGCGCGAGACGCGTGCCGTAGTCGGCATCGGCCTTGTAGAAGTACGACAGCATCGCGTACTGGTTGTGCGCGTTCGTCACCTTGCCGAGATCGCCGGACAGCGCGGTAATCAGGTCGTCCCTGTCCTGCGGCGACAGGCCGCGGTAGTACTCGCCCGCCTGACGGAACCGCAGCTTCTTGTGGATCGCTTCCTGCTGCGTCGTGCCGTTGAGCGTCATGCGTACGGACTTGTACTGCGGATCCGGTGCGAGTTCATGCAGCGTCGACGGTTCGTAGTTCACCTCGCCCTTGCGGTCGCCGGCGTTCATCTTGCCGTCCTGGTTGTTGTTGACCACCGGCACGACGGGCCGGTTGATCGGCAGGTCCATGTAGTTCGCGCCGAGCCGGTACATCTGCGTGTCGGCGTACGCGAACAGCCGGTCCTGCAGCATCCGGTCTTCGGACGGCTCGATGCCGGGCACGAGTCGCGACGGCGCGAACGCCGATTCCTCGGTCGACTGGAAGTAGTTGTCGGGCACGCGGTTCAGCGTCATCGTGCCGATCTTTTGCTCGGGCACACCGGTCCACACCTTCGTGTCGTCCAGTGCATCGAAGTCGAAACGATTCAGGTCCTGCGGCGTGAGTACCTGCACGTACAGATCCCACTTCGGGAAGTCGCCTTGCTTCAGCGCGCCGTACAGGTCGTTCGTCATCATGTTCCAGTCGCGCCCGATCGATGCACCGATGTCTTGCGGGCGCAGGCCGTGCACGCCTTGCTGGCTTTTCCAGTGGAACTTCACGTAGTGCACGTCGCCGTGCGCATTGACGAACTTGAACGCGTGCACCGCGAAGCCGTCCATGTGACGATACGAATCGGGCATGCCCGCGTTCGTGTACAGCATCGTCAGCATGTTCGTCGCTTCGGGCGTGTGCGCGAAGAAGTCGAATGCGAGGTTCGGGTCCTGCACGCCGGTCACGGCGCTCGGCTTGTTCGCGTGAACGAAGTCGGGGAACTTGATGCCGTCGCGAATGAAGAACACAGGCCAGTTGATGCCGACCATGTCCCAGTTGCCCTGTTGCGTATAGAACTTCACCGCGAAACCGCGCGGATCGCGCGCCTGTTCAGGCGAGCCGCGATAGCCCATCACGGTGGAGAAGCGCACGAACACCGGCGTGCGGGTGCCGGGCATGAAGACCTTCGCTTTCGTCAGGTTCGAGATGTCGGCGGTCGGCACGAACTCGCCGAATGCGCCGGTTCCGCGTGCATGCACGACGCGTTCCGGGATGCGTTCGCGATCGAAGCGCTGCAGTTTCTCGATGAGTGCGGAGTCTTGCAGGAGCACGGGGCCGGCAGGGCCGGCCGTCTGCGAATTCTCGTTGTCGCCGACGGGGGCGCCCGTGTCTCGCGTCAGTTCGGCGGCATGGGGGGACGCGGAAAGTGCAACGCAGATCGCGGCGACTGCGTGTCTCAGCACGCGATGGGAGGATGGGGACATGACGATGGAACTCCTTGAATCCGATCGGTGGTGGGGAAGCCGACTGAATTAGAAGAGATCGTCAGACGATTGGCTAATTGATATTCGATATGTTTCCGATAGCGACGGCGTCGATGCGGCGTGGGTGCGGTTCTCATCGACGCAGGCGATGAATATTGTTGCGTACGCAATGAGTTGTTGCGTCGCGCGCCGCGAAGCGATCCGCAAGCGTCGAATGCGGGGCGCTTTGGACTTGCGATCCACATGTCGAGCATCGGCGCCGCAGTAGCCTCGACAAATCCTGCCGTGCAGCGCCGAACAACTCGGCATCACCCCGCGCCCGTCTGCCAACCGAGCCCGAGGTTTTTTTGCAGCGACACGTAGTCCTTGATCAGCTCGGCCTGCCCGGCGATCACGTTCTGCTGCGCGGCCAACGCTTCACGTTGCGTATCGAGCAGGTCGATCATCGATGCGACGCCCGCGCGATAGCGCTCGTCCATCAGCGTCCGGGAATGCACGGCCGACGTCTGCACCTTGGTGAGCGCAACGACGTGTTCGCGCTGATGCCCATAGCGCTGCAATGCCGTGTTGGCATCCTGCAGGGCGCCGAGCACCGCCTTCTGATAGTTCGCTTCCGCCTCGTCTCGCGATGCTTCGGCCGCGCGCACCGCACCGCGCGTGCGCCCGAAGTCGAGAATGTTCCATTGCAGATACGGCGCGCCGACCCAGGTGAAGTTCTGCTTGCGGAACAGGTGGCCCGGATCCGTCGCGCTGAAACCGAGATCGCCGAGCAGCGTCACCTTCGGGAAATAGTCGGCGACGTGCTCGCCGATCTGCGCATTGCTCGATGCGAGCCGGCGCTCGGCCGCGCGAATGTCGGGACGCTGTTTCAGCAGCGTGGCCGGATCGCCGATCGCGACGCTGCCGGGCAGCGTCGGCAGCGTCGCATCCGGTGTCGACAGTGCCGCGTCGAGCGCACCGGGTGCGCGGCCCGTCAGGATCGCGAGCCGGTCGAGCGATTCCGTCACCTGCGCGTCGAGCGGGATCAGCGATGCGCGCGTGTTTTCGACTTGCGTCGTCAGGCGTTCGATGTCGGCATCGGCCGCAACGCCACGCGTGCGCCGCTGCTGCGTGAGTTCGAGCATCTTCTGCTGCAGCTCGGCAGTGCGCCGCGACAGCGCAAGCCGCTGCTGTTGATCGCGCAGGTCGATGTACGCATTGGCGACTTCGGCCGTGATCGACACCTGCGTGTCGGCGAGATCGGCGTCGACCGCTTCCGCTTGCGCCGATGCCGCTTCGACCGCGCGGCGCGTGCCGCCGAACAGGTCGATTTCCCAGGTTGCGTCGAAGCCTGCCGAATAGAGCTGCAGCGGGCCCGAGCCACCCAGCGACGGCGAGGTGCCACTCGATTGGCTCGAACCGTTCGACGGCAGCAGCGAACCGAGCGCGCTGACGTCGGGCTCGCGCATGCGGATGGCGGCGGCGGTCGCCGACGATTTCGGCAACTGGGCCGCACGTTGTTGCGAGAGTTGCGCGCGCGATGCGCGCAAGCGGGCTTGTGCCGCATGCAGATCGGGGTTGTACGCGAGCGCGGCGGTGATCAGGTCGTCGAGCTGGCGATCGTTGAGCGCGTGCCACCATGCGCTCGGCGCGGGCGCAGCGGGGTCGACGCCGGAGGCCGGCGCGCGCACGAAGGTCGGCGCATCCGGCGCGGCGGGCGCGCCGCGATAGTCGGGGCCGACCGTGCAGCCGGCGAGCAGGCACGCGGCCGCGCACAGCGTGAGCGCAGGGCGGCGGGGCAGGGAGAAGGGTTTCATCGCGTAAGACGGTTCAGTGGCCGGACGACATCGGCTGCGGCCCGCGCGGCGTTCTCAGCAGCAGCGCGAGCGGCACGCAGGCAAGCAGCGCGATGCCCAGCAGATAGAAGGTTTCGGAATAGGTCATCACGACGGCCTGGATCTGGATCTGCTGCGCCAGCTGTCCGAGCGCGCGCATGTTCGAATACGCGAGGTCGCCGGTGTGCGAGAACCAGTTGGCCGCGTAGGCCGACAGCCGGTCCTGCCCGATCAGCGAGTTCGCCGTCACCGATTCGCGGAGCGCGGCCGTATGGAAGGTCGTGCGCCGGTCGATCACGGTGCCGATGATCGCGAGTCCGATCGAGCCGCCGAGATTGCGCGCCATGTTGTAGAGCCCGGCCGCATCGCCCGAGTCTTCGCGTGCGACGGCCGCCATCGAGGCCTGGTTCAGCGGCATCATCGCGAGCATCTGCGCGACGCCGCGGATCAGTTGCGACCAGACGAAGTCGTGGCCGACGCTTTGCGCGGTCAGGCTGATGTCGAGCATGCAGCTCAGGCAGAACAGCAGCAGCCCCGAGATCACGAGGATGCGGAAATCGACCTTGCCGAGCAGGCGCGGCAGGATCGGCATCACGAGGAAGGCGGGCAGCCCCGACAGCAGCATGATCGCGCCTGCCTGCTCCGCGTTGTAGCCGGCGACGATCGCAAGGAACTGCGGAAGCAGGTAGGACACGCCGTACAGCCCCGCACCGACTGCGGACACGATCACGATCACGCTCGCGTAGCGCGGGTTGCGCATCAGCGACAGCCGCATGATCGGCCGCTTCGCAAAGATCTGCGACAACGCGATCAGGATCATCCCGGCAAGCGACACGAGGCTCAGCGTGACGATCATCTGCGATTCGAACCAGCGTTCGCGCTGGCCTTCCTCGAGCACGACGGTGAGCGAGCTCAGGCCGATCGCGAGACCGAAGATCCCGAGCCAGTCCGCGTTCAGGAATGCATGCCATTGCGGGCGGTCCGACGGCAGCCCGAATATCAACAGCGCCATCAGCAACAGGCACACCGGCAGGTTCAGGAAAAAGCACCAGCTCCAGCTGACGTTCTCCGCGAGCCAGCCGCCGAGCACGGGGCCGAACAGCGGCCCGAGCAGCACGATCAGGCCGAACAGCGTCATGCCGACCGGCAACTGCGACAGCGGCAGCCGCGTGCGGATGATGGTTTGTGCAGTCGGGATCAGCGCACCGCCGGTGAAGCCCTGGCCGATCCGGCCGGCGATCATCATCGGCAGCGAATGCGACCAGCCGCACATCATCGAGAAGGCAATGAACAGCGCGGAGTTCGTCAGCAGGAAATTACGCAGCCCGAACACGCGCGTGAGCCACGCGGCGAGCGGGATCATCACGATCTCCGACATCAGGTAGCCGGTCGAGATCCACGTGCCCTCGGTGCCGGTCGCGCCGATTTCACCCTGGATCTGCGGCAGCGCGGAGTTCGTGATCGAGATGTCGAGGGTCGCCATCAGCGCGCCGAGCGCGCCGGCCGCGACCGCGATCCAGTCGGTCACGCTCGCGCGGCCCTCGTGCGGCGGCATCGGCATCGTGGCGGACGGTTCAGCCATGGTGCGTCTCGTCGCGGGCCGAGCGCGTATCGACGTCGACCGTCACCGACAGCCCCGGCAGCAGCATGCGCTGCGCGCGGGCGTTCGCGGCGAGACGGATGCGCACCGGCACGCGCTGGACGATCTTCGTGAAGTTGCCGGTCGCATTCTCGGGCGGCAGCAGCGCGAATTGCGCGCCCGTGCCGGGGGCGAAGCTGTCGACGACGCCGGACAGCGCGCTGTCCGGCAGCGCGTCGACGTGCAGTTCGACGGGCTGGCCGATGCGCATGTTGCCGATCTGCGTTTCCTTGAAGTTCGCGACGAGGTAGATCGAGTCGACGGGCACGACGGTCAGCAGGCGCGTGCCGGGCTGCACGTATTGACCGACGCGCACCGTGCGATCGCCGACGCGGCCGGCGAGGGTGCTGCGCACGATCGTGTTGTCGAGGTCGAGCTGCGCCTGTGCGGCACTGGCCTGCGCGGCTTCGAGCTGCGCGCGCGCCTGCTGGAGCTGCGCGGTGAACGACGCGATCTGCGTGCGGGCGGCCGCGATCGACGCATTGTTCGCGGCGAGCGTCGCGGCCGCCTGATCGCGCGTGCTCTTCAGGTCGGCCACGCGTTCGTGCGTTTCCGCGCCGGTCGCGGCGAGCGGTGCATAGCGCGTGTATTCGTCGCTGGCGTGCTGCGCATTGATGCGCGACACCTTCGCCTGTGCGTCGGCTTGTTCGAGATTCGCACGCTGCTGGCTGATGTCGGCCTCGGCGCGTGCGATGTCGGCACGGCGCGCGTCGACGGTCGCAAGCGACTGCGCGAGCGCGACCTGGTACTGGCGGACGTCGAGTCGCACGAGCGGATCTCCGGCCTTGACGGCCTGGTTGTCGCGCACGTACACGTCGGTCACGTAGCCGGCGACCTTCGGCGCGGCCGTCATGCTGTCCGCCTGCAGGTACGCGTCGTTGGTGCTTTCGATGAAGCGGCCGACCGTCCACCAGCGGCCGAGCCAGACGGCGCCGCCGATCGCCGCGAGCACGGCGACGACGAGCAGGATGCGCCGCTTCGATCCGTTGCCGTTGCGCGGGGTTGTTCCGTTTTCCTGACGATCTGCTTTCGGTGGCGGGTCTTGCGGAGTCGACATGCTGGCATCCAATTTATTCCACGTGGAAGAATTATTCCAGTTGATAAAATTGTGTCAAGTAGAATGTCGGTCGATCGAATGACGAGGAAGGCATGAACGAAGCGAAGAAGCTGCGCCGTACGTCGGCGGGCGGCTACGCCCGCGGCGACGAAACGCGCCAGCGGATCATCGAGGCGGCGATCGAACTGTTCGGCGAGCGCGGGTTCGCGGGGGCATCGACACGCGAGATCGCGGCGATGGCCGGCGTGAACGCGCCGGCGCTCCAGTATTACTTCGAGAACAAGGAAGGCGTGTACCGCGCGTGCGTGGAGACGATCGCGGAGCTCGGCCGGGAAGCGTTCGCGCCGGCGGTCGGCCATGCATGGGCGATGCTCGATGCGGACGCGGACGTCGACGTGCTGATCGATGCGTTCGTCGGGCTGCTGCGCGCGCTGGCGGACCGGATGTTCACGACGCCGAAGACGATGAACCAGCGGATGTTCTTTGCACGCGAGCAAGGCGGCCAGGAGCCGGCGAGCGCGAGCGAAATCCTGATGAAGCGCATGCGCAAGCCGCTGAACGACGTGAGCGCCGAGCTGATCGGCCGCATCTCGGGGCGGCCGGCCAACGATCCCGTCACGCGCTTGCGTGCACTGAGCCTGTTCGGGCAGATCACTGTGTTCCACATCGCGCAGCGTTCGGCGCTGCAGTTGCTCGAATGGGAGGCATTCGAAGGCGAGCGCGCGAAATTGCTGATCGACACCATTGCCGAGCAGACGCGGGTGCTGCTCCAGCAATGGCACGTGCAGCGCGACGCCCTGGCGGCCGATCCTGCAGCCGGCTCGAAGCGCGAGCCGGGCGCGACGGCGAAACGTACGGCGAAGGCGGGGGCGTCGACGCCCGCCGGGAAAGGCCTCCGGCGCGGGAGCAAGCCTGCCGCGCGTTGAACGCGGCGCGCGGTCGGCCCCGGCCGGTCAACCCGGCTTGCGCGCCGGTGCTTCCGGCGACGGCGGCCGGGCCGTCACGTCGGCAGCATGGCTGCTGTCGCCGTGGGTGCCGTTCTCGTCATCGCCCCCAGGCCGCGATCCGTCCGCGTACGCAACGACGCTGCGCTGCGGATTGGCGATCCGGATCCCGCGTTCGAGGAACGTCTCCGCGATCCGCCGGTTGAATTCACGCTGCACGCTCCAGCGCGTCGAGTCCGTGCATTGCATCTGTCCGGCCAGCGCGAGCGTCGCGCCGTCGACCTGGTCGATACCCCAGTAGCTGAAGTCCGACAGGATGCCGTCGCGGTATTTCGGATCGTCGCGCAATGCCGCACCGATCTCCTTCAGCGTCGCGATCGCGAGATCGATATCCTCGCCGTAGGCAATGCTGATCTTGACGGCCGCGTTGCCGAGCCCGCGATTCGTATTGTTGACGGTCGTCACCGAGCTGAACGGGATCGTGTACAACGACCCGTCGCCGGCGCGCAGCCGCACGGTGCGGATCGACAGGTATTCGACCGTGCCCGACACGCCGGCGAGCGTGACCCAGTCGCCCACCTGCATCGCGTTTTCCATCAGCAGGAAGATCCCGGTGATGAAATCCTGCACCAGCTTCTGCGAGCCGAAGCCGAGCGCGACACCGAAGATGCTGGCGCCGGCAAGGAGCGGGCCGACGTTCACGCCGAGCTGGCTGAGGCCCGTCAGCACGACGACGAGCGCGATCATCACGAACAGCAGCGTGCGCAGCATCGGCAGCAGCGTGCGCAGCCGCGCCGCGCGCATGAGATTGCCTTCGCGCGTCCAGCGCTGCAGGCGGCGCTCGATGGCGATGTTCGCGGCTTCCCACACGACGAGCGCGACGATGGCCGCGATGGCGATCGTCACCAGCGCCGACGCGAGCCGGTGGCCGATCGTGCCGGTCTCGAACGCGCGGAAGATCGGTACGCCCCAGATCTGCAGCAGCAGCACGATGGTCACGATGCCGATCGCGCCCGACACGAATTGACGCAGCAGCGGGTAGTAGCGGTATGCGTGCGCATGGACGAGCGTGCGATCTTCGTCGCGGCCCTGGAACAGCCGCGCGAGCGCGCCGAACACGACGATCGACACGATCCGCATGCCGATCATCACGGCGATCGAGCGGCCGCCGAGCGTGATCAGCACGCGGTAGCCGTTGTGGACGTCGAGCGCCCACACGAACCACAGCGCCATCACGATGAAGACCGATACGGGCGCCCACGCGTCCGCGAGCGCGTTGGCGATCATCGCGAAGGACGGGCGATCCTCTCCGGCCGCCCGGATCCGCGCGGCGACCGGCAGCCGGCACTGGAGGATCAGCGCCGAGACCATCAGGTGCCCGACGAGCGCGACGGCTTTCAGCAGCGCGACGTGACCGGCGTCGCTGAGGCCAAAGTTCGCGGCGATCTCGACCGCGGCCGTGCAGGCGCCGACCACGATCACGATGCGCGCGATCGAGCGTTGCGCGAAGTCGGCCCACGCGTCGCTGATGTGCAGCAACCGCAATTGCCGCGCATCGGGCTGGAAGAACAGCCGGCTGACGATCGTGACGAGCCGGCAGATCACGTAGATGTCGATCAGTGCTTCGAGCGCGGATTCGATCGGGGCGGCCGTATCGCCGATCACCGACATCGTCAGGCTCGCGACGCCGACGAACACGAGCAGCGGCACGGCACGCAACGCCAGGCTGACGAGTGCGCGCGGCATCCGGTGCAGCAGCGTGGTGTGGCGGCGCGCGTGACCGCGGCCTTGCGACGACACGGGCGCGGCGTCGGGGATGTTGGAAGCGTCAGGCGGGGCGGCTGCGCCCGGTGGTGCGTTGTCGTCGGCAAGCGTCGCGGAGTCGGGTGTAACGGACTCGGATTCGGACTCGGGCGCGGTGCGGCGCGACGTGTCGGCGCGCCGAGCGGCCACTGTGGCCAGCGCGCGTCGCAGCAGCCGCTTCGCGAACCATTCGACGACGAGCGCGGGCACGAGCACGGCGATGATGATCCAGAGTGCGTGTGCAAGATCCGCGCGCTCGTCGGCGCGCACGAGCTTGTCATGCCACCAGTTGCCGACCGAGCCGACATCGAGCAGCGAGTGCAGCGATTCCTTCAGCGCACCGCCGATTTCGATGGTCCAGCGCGATCCCTGCCGCACGAGCATCGATGCGAGCCCGTTCGACGTCAGCGCGGCCGGGGCCGCTGCGGCCGACGCGGCGCTGGCCGCGGCCGCATCGCTCGACGCGATCGCGGGTGCGCTCAACGCGCCGACGGCCGCGATCGCACGCAGCGTCGTTTCGACCTGCGCGCGATCGCGCGGATTTTCGAGCACATTGAGTGCCTGCTGCGCCTGTTGCGGCGTCAGCGCGGGCGCGGTGCCGGAAGCGGCCGACGCGGCGGCCGGGGCGGGAGCGGCCGCATGGGCGGCCGAAACGACGGCGGCCAGCAGCCAGCCGAGGAGGAAATGTCGCATGGAGTAGGCATGCGGGCGCGCATCGGCGCGCGGCCCGCCAGGCTGAACGATGGACGGAAGTTAACATGATCGCGATCGCAACCGAATAGTTCCGTCGACGATCATTCGAATCGGGCATGCCCGATGCGGCGCGGGCGTTTGCGGCGCATTTGCGCGGTCATGTGTCCGACGCGGACTGCAGGTCGTCGGATAGGTTGGGGTGTTTCAACGGTTAGTGCGTAAGATATTTGTAATGCCGGCTCGTCGACAACGATGAGCCACGCACGCGTCGGGTCGAATTAATCTGGAATCCTGCCGAATCACGCTGGCCCGTCGTGAAAAACCGGCAGAACGTGTTCCGCGATTTCCTCGATGACTTCGCGCACGGGCCGGTCCGAGCCCGGATTCAGCGTGACGTGGTGCGTGCCCGCCGCGTGCATGTCCCGCAGGATGTCGATCAATGCCCGGCGTCCGGTTGCATAGCCGAGCGGCAACGCGGTGGCCGACGCATCGGGATTCGCGGCGAGGTCGAGCCGCATCGATACGCCGAACGCGCGAAAGGCTGGCGTCGCGAGCCGGTCGACCGCCGCGCGCCACATCGAATAGCGTGCGCGCTGCGTGTCCGGATCGCGGTGGTACGTCATCCAGCCGAGCGAGTGCCGTGCGATCCAGTCGACGCTTTGTCCGCCCGAGCCGACCGCCAGCATCGGCACGGCGTCGGCGCCGCGCGGCAGCAGCGTGAATTCGGGTGCATCGGGCGGCGCTTCGTCGGGCAGCACGCGCGACGGCACGCCGAGCGCGGCCGCGACGACGTCCCAGTGGGCGCGGTAGCGGTCGCGCCGCGTCTGCGCATCGACACCGAACGCCGCATATTCGGGTGGCCGGTCGCCGGAGCCGAGCCCGAGGATGAAGCGGCCGCCCGACAGCGTCGCGACCGACAGCGCGCCTTTCGCGATATGCAGCGGATGACGCAGCGGCAGCACGATCGCACCGCTGGCGAGCGCGATCCGACGTGTGCGCGACGCCAGTGCGCCGAGCAGGACCCACGGGTCGAGGTGGCCGACCGGATCGGGATAGTCGGCGCTGTTCAGCGGCACGTCGCGAATCCACAGCGCACGAAAGCCGAGCGTGTCGGCCAGCGTCGCGAGTTCGAGCTGCTCGTCGAAGTCGGCGACGATATGGCCGGTGCGAAGCAGCGGAAGCGTGAGGCCGATCGACAACCGTCCGTCCGAAAAGACGCGATGCGCGACATCGGGGCGGGCAGAGGCGGGTGTGGTCATGTCGAGTCCTGGGAGGCAGCGCGAAGCCGACGCGCGACGTTGCGTGTTCGAATGCTAGCGTGTTTGCCCGACGGTTGTGCGGCACGGCATGCGCAGTGACCGGTTCACGTCGCTGCAACGCAGGTCATGCGGGCAGCGGGCCGGGCATAATCGGGGCCTTCCGTCATTGAAAACAACGCATCCGGATGAACATGCTTCAATACATGGCGATCGGTCTGGCGGCGAGCGCAATGCTTTGCGCGGTCGCGTCAGACGCGCTCGCGGACGATGCGCAGCGCGCCGCAATCTGCAAGACCGCCGAGGAAACGGGCTACACGGCCGACATCCGCAATTGCCTCCGGCTGAAATACGAAGCGGCCGACAAACGGCTGAATGCCGTCTACAAGATGAAGATGGCGAGTCTGGACGAGCAGGGGCAGGCAAGACTGCGCAACGACGAGCGCCGCTGGCTCAAGGCGCGGGACGCGAAGTGTGCCGAATCGCGGCAGCCCGATGCGGGCGGCACGCTCGGGCTCGTGGAGGTCGACAGTTGCTTCGTCGGCGAAACCGAGCGTCGCGTCAAGGTGATCGAGGCCTTTCGTTGAGGTGTCGCGCCGGCCCGGTGCTAGGCCACGCGCAGCGTCACGCCACGCAAGGTGAGACCGAGGCGCGACGCCACACTTCGTGACGCGCGGTTGTCGCTGTCGGTGCTGTAGAACAGCGTGCGCGTTTGAAGCGACGGCAGCCGCGACCACGCCGCGGTCACCGCCGCCGCGAGGCCGCGCCCGCGAAATGCAGGGGCCGTCGCGAGACCGAGTTCGGCACCGCCTTCGGACAGCCGCGCGGCAAACGCGACCGACGCGACTTCTCCATCGACGACGGCCGCGCACCACGGCGCCCACAGATCGGCGGCGCTTCGAAATCCCATCGAGTACAGGCCTTCGGGCATCCCGTGCGTGGACAGCGCATGCCGCAGATGCCGGCCCGCGTCGCTGTCGCCGTCGATCAGCGCGACGCGCGCGTCGGTGTCGAAACCGAGTGCGTGATGCAGCGGGTAGACGAGGCCGATATTCCAGTGCGGAACAGGGGCGAGCAGCGCGAGATAGCGATCGAGGTGCGCGGGCTGCATGCGGTTCGCCAACGGCGGTTCGCTGCTGGCCAGGCGCGCGAGTTCGTCTGCAACCGGAGTGGGCACGTCGGCGCGTATGCCTGCCAGGTTGCCGTCCGCGCTTCGGCCGAGCCAGAAGCGCGGCCCGGGCGAGCAGTCGGGATCGTTCTCGCGTTCGATCCGGCGATCCGGATGCAGGCGGAACAGCGTGCGGTAGTCGGTATCCAGCCAGTCGTGTGCGTCAGGCATGCGTCGGGTAGTGGGCTCCGGTCGGGTGGTGCGTGCCGCGCGAGGAAGGCCAGGACGGCGCCGCGCGCCGGTTCATGCGGCACTGTGGGGCGATTGTAAGCCGTTCGGCGATCGCGCGCCGATGCAACGTCGCGCTGCCCGCCTGGGCCGGGCGGGAGCGGCCTGACGGCTCGCGCGGCCGACGCCCGCCGATCCGGCACGCGTTTCAGTTTCGAAACGTTCGCGCGGCTTGCCGGTGCGCGATGCGCGTCGATGGCCCCGTTTTGACCCGCGCGGCCTTGCGGCGTGACGCATGGTGCGCTCCTTGCATGTCTGTGCAGGCCGTGAGCGCGGTCGCGGACGCAGTCGGTCCGGCGATCGCTTCAGTGGGTCGGACGCATCGGAGACGGGGACAAGAGAATGAAAACAGACCGAATCGCAACGTGTCGTGTTGCAAACATGAATCGCCGACCTGCCGGGCTATTCGCTTCGCCGTTTATCGAGGCGACGTGAGCGCGCGGCTTTCCGTTCCATCCGAGCAATCGGGTTTGTTCTGAACGACAACGTGCAGGCATGACGCACGAGGCCGACTGGTGCCGGTCGGCCGTCGGGGATGAACCGTGAATGCCTGCGGATGGCCCGGCCCGGATCCCGGATCGTCAATCTGCCGCGCGCAACGCAAGTCGTCGCGCGGCGTCGGCGTGTGCGTGCCGTGCATCGCGGCGGCGCGACGGGGCCGAACCGGAAAGCACCGGAAAGCACCGGAAAGCCGGCAGCGCATCGATGCATTCGGCATCGCGGAACACATGGAGTCCAGGGGAAGCGTTCACCCGCAGCAGCAGGGCGGACGCCGCGAAATTGTGCTGTCAGTTGATCCACTACCCCGATGGATCAATTGTTGAAGCGCCCATCGCCGAATGGCGGATGGGCGTCTTTTTTTGTGCACCGGTGTGCGACGCGCGCCATCGGCCCGAGCACGCGGCGTTCTGTATCATGTGCTGGCGTGCCTGGCCGCCCGTGCGGGCGCACGGTGCTTGCCGGCGCGCCCGATCACGCGTTGCCAACATGAACGACACAGCTCAGAACGATCCCTCAACCGCCGACGTCGACCCGGCCGCACTCGATGCGCTGCACACGTTCGTCGAGCGTCATCCGCGCCTGCTGGTGCTGACCGGCGCGGGCATCAGCACCGATTCCGGCATTCCCGGCTATCGCGACCGCAACGGCCAATGGATGCGCTCGCCGCCGATCCAGCTCCACGAATTCCTCGGCTCCGATGCCGCGCGGCGGCGCTATTGGGCGCGCAGCATGATCGGCTGGCCTGTCGTCGGTCGCGCGCAGCCGAACGGTTCGCACGTGGCACTGGCGCGACTCGGCAGCGCGGGACGGATCGAGCGTCTCGTCACGCAGAACGTCGACGGCCTGCACCAGCGCGCGGGCAGCGGCGACGTCATTGAACTGCACGGCGGAATCGACGGTGTCACGTGCCTCGGCTGCGGCGCGCATCATGCGCGCGCGACGATCCAGGTCATGCTCGAGGCCGACAATCCCGAACTGCTGGGCGCGCAGGCCGAGCCGGCCGCGGATGGCGACGCGCACCTCGAATGGGCCGCGCTCGACACGTTCCGCATTCCGGCATGCCCCGCGTGCGGCGGGCTGCTGAAGCCGGCGGTCGTGTTCTTCGGCGAAAACGTGCCGCGCGAGCGCGTGGCGCTTGCGTCGCAGGCGCTCGAGGCGGCCGATGCGCTGCTGGTCGTCGGCTCCTCGCTGATGGTGTATTCCGGCTACCGCTTCTGCGTATGGGCGCAGGCACAGAACAAGCCGGTCGCCGCGCTCAATCTCGGCCATACGCGCGCCGATCCGATGCTGACGCTGAAGGTCGAGGCGCGCTGCGCACCCGCGCTCGACGCGCTGACGGCGCGGCTGGGCGTCGCGAGCCACACACCGGAGCAGGCATCGTGACCGATCCGACCGCTTCTCCCGATCCGTCGGCGCGGCTGTCGGCGCCGGCGGCCGAACGCAATCGCGGGCCGATCCTCGACGTCTTGCGCCGGGTGCTGCCGGCGAGCGGCCGCGTGCTCGAAATCGCGAGCGGCACGGGGCAGCACGTGGTCCACTTCGCGCAGGCGCTGCCGGCCCTGCACTGGCAGCCGAGCGATCCCGATGCGCAGGCGCGGCGCTCGATCGCCGCGTGGGTTGCCCATGCGGGCCTCGCCAACGTTGCCGGGCCGCTCGCGTTCGACGTGCGCGATGCGTCCTGGCCGGTCGACGCGCTCGATGCCATCGTCTGCATCAACATGATCCACATCTCGCCGTGGGCCTGCACCGACGCGCTGTTCGCGGGTGCGTCGCGCCTGCTGCGGCCGGGCGGCGTGCTGTTCCTGTACGGGCCGTATCGCCGCGAGGGCCGGCATACGGCGCCGTCGAACGAAGCGTTCGACCTGCAGCTGCGCAGCCGCGACCCGTCGTGGGGTGTGCGTGATCTCGAGACCGTCGTCGCGCTCGGCCTCGATCGCGGGCTCGACTGCATCGAGGTGGTCGAGATGCCTGCGAACAACCTGAGCGTCGTGTTCCGGCGGCTGCCGCACGCGGAGCAATGACAGGCAAGCGCGCATCGCCGCCGGGTTTCCACTATCCTTTCGCCTGTGCGCGCGACCCGGCTCGGGTCGCGCCCCGTTTTTTCCGGAGAATTGACTAATGGGCAAACAAGCAATCGGTGTGATCGGGCTCGCGGTGATGGGCCGCAATCTCGCACTCAATATCGAGAGCCGCGGTTACGCGGTGTCGGTGTACAACCGCAGCCGCGAGAAAACCGACGAACTGATCGCCGAATTCCCCGGCCGCAATCTGGTGCCGACCTATACGCTCGAGGAATTCGTCGCGTCGCTCGAAACGCCGCGCCGGATCCTGATGATGGTGAAGGCCGGCGAGGCGACCGATGCGACGATCGCGTCGCTCAAGCCGCTGCTCGAGAAGGGCGACGTGCTGATCGACGGCGGCAATACGCACTTCACCGATACGATCCGCCGCAACCAGGAGCTCGCGCAATCGGGCCTGCATTTCATCGGCACCGGCGTGTCGGGCGGCGAAGAGGGCGCGCTGCGCGGCCCGTCGATCATGCCCGGCGGCCAGCGTGACGCATACGACCTCGTCGAGCCGATCCTGAAGCAGATCGCGGCCAAGGCGCCGTCGGACGGCGAGCCGTGCGTCGCGTACATGGGCCCGGACGGTGCAGGCCATTACGTGAAGATGGTCCACAACGGCATCGAATACGGCGACATGCAGCTGATCGCCGAAAGCTATGCGGTGCTGAAGGACGTCGCGGGCCTGACCAACGACGAACTCGGCGCGGTGTACACCGAGTGGAACCAGGGCGAGCTCGACAGCTACCTGATGGAGATCACGTCGAAGATCTTCGGCAAGAAGGACGAGGAAACCGGCAAGCACCTGGTCGACGTGATCCTCGATCGCGCCGCGCAGAAGGGCACCGGCAAGTGGACGAGCCAGAATGCGCTGGATCTCGGCGTGCCGCTGCCGCTGATCACCGAATCGGTGTTCGCACGCGTGCTGTCGTCGCTGAAGACCGAGCGCGTCGCAGCCAGCAAGGTCCTGTCGGGGCCGGCCGCCGCGCCGTTCGACGGCGATCGCGCCGCGTTCGTCGAAGCGGTGCGCCGCGCGCTGTACCTGAGCAAGGTGATCTCGTACGCCCAGGGCTTCGCGCAACTGCGCACGGCGTCCGAGGAATACGGCTGGAACCTCGATCTCGGGACGATCGCGAAGATCTTCCGCGCGGGCTGCATCATCCGCGCGCGCTTCCTGCAGAAGATCACGGACGCGTACGCGAAGGATTCGGCGCTCGCGAACCTGCTGCTCGACCCGTACTTCAAGGACATCGCCGCGAATTACCAGGCATCGCTGCGCGACGTCGTGGTCGCCGCGGTGAAGGCCGGCGTGCCGGTACCGGCGTTCGCGTCGGCGGTCGCGTACTTCGACAGCTACCGCTCCGAGCGGCTGCCCGCGAATCTCGTGCAGGCGCAGCGGGATTTCTTCGGCGCGCACACGTTCGAGCGTACCGACAAGCCGGGCAGCTTCCACGCGAACTGGTCGTAACCGGCCCGCGAGGGCGGCATTGTTGCGAAAATCTATTCTATCGATAGGGTTTTTCGATGCCGGATACCGGGATTGTTGGTTCCTGGGAAATAGTGTTTTCGTCGTTTCATGGTTTTCCCTAGGTGCTGCCGGGACTAAACTCTGTTCCATCGCTGCAGACATGGTGTGTGCGGCGGAGCAAAAAAATCCCGGAGGTAATCATGAAATCGCTGATCGCAACGTTCGCCGCAGCTGCCGTCCTCGCCGTTCCCGCCGTCTCGTTCGCCCAACAGAACGCGCCCGTCACCCGTGCACAAGTGAAGGCCGATCTGGTCGCCGTGCAACAGGCCGGCTACAAGCTGGGCAGCGACCGTACGAACTACCCGGAAGGCATCCAGGCTGCTGAAGCCCGCCTGAACCCGCAACAGAACGTCGCCGCTGCCGACACGACCGGCTACGGCGCGCAACCGGCTGCCGCGCAAGAATCCGGCTCGCCGGCCAAGGCCAAGACCGGCTGGCAAGTCAAGCGTATCGCCGACGACGCCCCGATCTACAAGGGTCGTTAATGGTGCGGCCGCATCGGCGGCCTGATCCGACCCTGGAAGCACAAACAGCCCGTCGTTCCGTCATGCGGAACGGCGGGCTGTTTTCATTGGCGGCGCACGTGTCGCGCCAGCCGTCGGTTCAGTTCAATTCAGTTCAGTGCAGCGCGTGCCGGCGGTGCCCGATACCCCGGCACAGCGCTTCGGTCGGTTCCAGCACCTGCAGCCACGTTTCGTCGTAGCCGCTCAACGTGTCGAGCGCGTCGCGCAGCCGCTCGATCGCGAGAATCGGCAGCTCGACGCTGTGGCGCGTGGCCCCGGTCATGTGCGCGACGCTCGCCAG
This sequence comes from Burkholderia sp. HI4860, assembly GCF_002223045.2. NCBI lineage: Bacteria > Pseudomonadati > Pseudomonadota > Betaproteobacteria > Burkholderiales > Burkholderiaceae > Burkholderia > Burkholderia sp. HI4860. Next base: position 1,797,903 of record NZ_NKFO02000001.1, read on the forward strand.
CTGGACGAGCGCATCGGCCGCCTCGGCGACGTCGGTCGCGAACAGCAGGTGCCGGTTGAGCAATTCGACCAGGCCGCTGGAACCGGAGAAGTCGTCGGCGTTGAGCTGCACGGAAAGAAACGTCGCGTTGTTCATTGTCATGCTCCTCGTTGTCGTTGGATCGCGCAGTGCATCACCGAGTATAGGTGGCGATCGACGGGGAGAATGTGACGGGATCGATACCGGCCGCGACGGCGGCGCGGCGTGCGCAAGCGCCGCCCCAGCCCGCCCGACGGCCCGCGCGGCGCGGCTTGCAGGCCACCGGCACCCCGGTGCGACGCCGCAAGATTGTTGCCGGATCAGGCACCTGACGCGGCCTTGACCGCCACAAATGGTATCTTTGCCGGTCGGGACGACGCGAAAAAGGGGCCGGTGAGCCCATTCGCACCGACGTCCCGCTGTGGAAACTGACGGCCGCGAGCGCGGTCGGATACTGGTTGATCCGGCCGTTAGGCCGGACATCGTGCGCCGCACGCCGGGGGGCGGTGGGCGGCGCAACGACGCAAATCCGGGAGGACCCTTGAGAGAAACTATTCCCATCCACGATGCGCTGACGCGCTGGCTGCCGCAGGCGGCGCTCGTTGCCGCAGCCATCGCGCTGACGGGCTGCACGATGACGCCGTGGACCGACAGCTGGCAGCCGGCGCGTCAGCCGGCACCCACGTCGGCCGCGACGCCGGGCGTGATCGCCGGCTATTACCGCGTGAATCCGGGCGATACGCTCGCGGGCGTCGCGAACGCCTACGGGCAGCGCGTCCAGGACGTGGCCAGCTGGAACCACATGGCACCGACCGATGCCGTGTATCCCGGCCAGGTGCTGCGTGTCGCGCCGCCGCCTGCCGCGACGTCGCTCGGGCAGCCGCCCGCGGCGGCCGCACAGCCGGGCTCGCTCGCCTGGCCTGCCACCGGTGCCGTGGCGACGCCGTTTTCGGCCGGCAAGACGCGCGGCATCGTGATCGTCGCGTCCGGGCCCGACCATTCGGTGCGGGCCGCGGCGGCTGGGCGCGTGGTGTACGCCGGGTCCGGCGTCAAGGCTTACGGCCCGCTCGTGATCCTCAAACATGAGAACGGGCTCATCACGGCCTACGGACACAACGGCAAGCTGCTCGTCAACGAAGGCGACGCGGTACGCCAGGGCCAGCCGGTCGCCGAAATGGGCACGGACGCGAGCGGCCGCTCGACGTTCGAATTCGAAGTCCGCCAGAACGGCAAGGTCGTCGATCCGATGAACTTCCTGCCGCGCAACGGCGGCTGATCGTCCGCTTCACCCCGTGTGCGCCGGGCGGCGCACACGCTCCCGCCTTCATCCTTTCCTGAGCGTCACCGCGCCGAGTTGCCTCGCGTGATTGCCGAGCCAGCGTATACCCATTGCGAGAGCCACCGCGCCCAGCGCGATCAGCGAACACTGAATCGCGACCGGCAGGTAGCCGTGCGGCCGCGGATCGACGAACGGGTAGGGATACCAGTTCTCGAATGAGCCGCGCACGAGCGTATAGCTGAGATAGACGATCGGGAAGCCGAGCCATGCGAACGCGCTGCGCCGCGGGATCGGCAGGCGCGGCTCCACGTACAGCCAGTCGCACAGCACGACGAGCGGCACGATCCGGTGCAGCACCCAGTTGTTGAACGCCGGCGTGACGTGGTGCAGCGCATCGAGCCGCGCGAGCAGGAGTTCGTAGACGATTGCGGTGATCAATACATACAGCACCGCGGCGCCGCGCATCGATTCGTAGCGGGCCGAGCCGGGGCGCGCGATGCGCCAGAGCCCGACGGCGAGCATCGCGGCCGCGTAGAGGCTGCTCAGTTGCGTGAAGTAGCTGAGGTAGTTGCCGAGATGAAAGCCCGGCAAGTGCCAGTAGTCGGCGACGCTGTGCAGCGTGGTGGATACCGCAAGCAACGCGGCGGTCAGCCGATAGGCCGCAACGAAGAACGCCTTGCTCATGATGCCCGCGCGCCGTCGCACCAAAGCTTCATCGTGCCACAGCCGTCCGGGCGCGCGATGCGGACTTTCCATATGGTGCGCTGAGCGGCGCGCGTGGACGATTCGTCGGATATTTGCGCGCGTCGTGCAAAACCGGGTGCCCGTGCGGCTACAATCGGGGCAGTTTTGCCGGGCGCCGGCCGGTGGCTGCATGCGCCCATCCCCGCATACAACACGAGACGAAGCATGAGAAACATCCTCGCGAAACAGACGCGCTACAGCTCGCCCGCGATCTTCTTCCACTGGGCCGTCTTCCTGCTGGTGGCGCTGGCCTACCTGGCCATCGAGATCCGCGGGCCGAAAGGCAGCGACAGCCGGGTGTTCTGGATGAACGTGCATCTCACCGCGGGCACGCTCGTGCTCGTGCTGTCGGTGCTGCGCGTGCTGTGGCGAGCCGTCAGCCGGGTGCCGCAGGCCATTGCGCAAGCGGCGCTGCTGCGCTGGCTCTCGAAGCTCGCGCATCTCGCGCTCTACGTGTTCATCATTGCGCAGCCGCTGCTCGGCATCATGATGATCAACCTGGGCGGCAAGCCGGTGTCGCTCGACTGGCTCGGCATCTCATTCACGCTGTTCGGCCCCGACACGGCGCTGCGGCCGACGATCAAGGCAGCGCACGAGCTGATCGGCAACGCGTTCTACTTCGTGATCGGCCTGCACGCGCTGGCCGCGCTTTACCATCATTTCATCCGGCGCGACGACGTGCTGCGGCGCATGGTGCCCTGAGCGGCACGTTCCGCAAGCATGCAGCAGGCGGGGGCGCATGGTTGTGTTGACAACCATGCGCCCCCGGTTCGTTTACCGCCATCCGCGCTGGCCATCGCGTTGAACATTCTGTAACATCTCGGCTGTTTTTACATTCCGCTTACTCGTTGCCGAGCATGCTGCACCGACATCGTCACCTGACCGCCTGGCTTGGCGTGCTCGCGATCTGGTTCGCGATCGCGGCGCCGCTGGTGTCGCAGTGGCGCGTCGCGCAGGCGGCCACGCCCGACGCAATCGTCTGCAGTACGGAGCATGGTGCGCACCCGTCGCCCGATGCGGGCCGCATGCACGATCATGCGCTGCATCTCGATGCGTGCGGCTACTGCGGTTTCTTCGCGCACAGCCCCGCGATCGGCGGGCCGGCCGTCGCAGCACTCGCTGCGGTTTCCTTCGTTGCCGTTTCCGCCGTCGCGCCGCCTGCCGTCGCGGCGCACGCCGACCGCTATCCGCGCGCATACCCGCGCGCCCCGCCCGAGCGCGCCTGACGCGCTGTTTCCGTTCCATTCATCGCCGATATCCGTGCGGTCCGTCGAGGCCGCGTGGAGGGCGTCACTCGGGCTTTCGATCATGACCATTTTCCGGTTGCGTCCGCCGCGGGCGTCACGCAATGCCTGTGCGCGGCGCATGCCGCGCGTGCTGAAACTCACCGTTCCCGCGCTCGCTGTCGGCGCATTGGCCGCGAGCGCCGCGGCCGCCGAAACGGCGCGCGTATCCGGCGCGCCGACCGACGAGACGGCCGCGCCGCTGCCGGCCATCGAAGTCGTCGCATCGCCGCTGTCGACGCCGCTCGTCGTCGTCACGGATCCGAAGACCCCGCGCCAGCCGCTGCCCGCCAGCGACGGCGCGGATTACCTGAAGACGATCCCCGGTTTCACGTCGATCCGCAGCGGCGGCACCAACGGCGACCTCGTGCTGCGCGGGATGTTCGGCTCGCGGCTGAACATCCTGGCGAACGGGATGTCGACGCTCGGCGCATGTCCGGGCCGGATGGATGCGCCGACGTCGTATATCGCGCCGGAAAGCTATGACAAGGTCACCGTCGTGAAGGGGCCGCAGACGGTGCTGTACGGTCCCGGCGCGTCGGCCGGCACCGTGATGTTCGAGCGCGTGACGCCGCGCTTCGACAAGCCCGGCATGCGCTTCGACGGCAGCCTGGTCGGCGGGTCGTTCGGCCGCAACGACCAGAACATCGACGTGACGGCCGGCACGCCGGACGTCTATGGCCGCGTGACCGCGAACCACGCGCATTCGCAGGACTACAAGGACGGCAACGGCAACACCGTGCCGTCGCAGTGGGACAAGTGGAATGCCGATGCGGCGCTTGGCTGGACGCCGGACGACCACACGCGCGTCGAGCTGACCGCCGGCACCGGCGACGGCTATGCGCGCTACGCGGGGCGCGGGATGGATGGCGCGCATTTCCGCCGCGAGACGTTCGGCCTGTCATTCGACAAGCGGCATCTCGGCGACGTGCTCGACCGGATCGAGGCACGCGTGTACTACAACGAAGCCGATCACGTGATGGACAACTACACGTTGCGGCAACCGGACCCGACCAGCAGCATGCCGATGCGGATGGCGTCGGACGTGCGGCGTCGCACGTTCGGCGCGCGCGCGGCCGCGACGTTCCGTCTTGCCGACGACTTCAAGCTCGTGACGGGCGTCGATGCGCAATCGAACCGGCTCGACTCACGCTCGGCGATGGGGCGGCAGAACTACGGCGACCAGCCGTGGAATGCGCAGGCGACGATGTGGAACGCAGGCGTGTTCGGCGAGCTGACGTGGTACGCGAGCGACGTGTCGCGCGTGATCGGCGGTGCGCGCATCGACTATGCGAGCGCACGCGACAAACGCGCGACGACGAGCGGCACGATGAAGCGCATGCCGAACCCGACCTTCGACGACGATCGCACGCGCGTGCTGCCGAGCGGTTTCGTCCGCTACGAGCGCGATCTCGCGTCGCTGCCGGTCACGTGGTACGCGGGCGTCGGCCATACGGAGCGCTATCCCGACTACTGGGAGCTGTTTTCCGCGAAGCGCGGGCCCGCCGGTTCGGTCAACGCGTTTTCGGCGGTGCAGCCGGAGAAGACCACGCAGCTCGACATCGGTGCGCAATACAAGAGCGCCCGGCTCGATGCATGGGTGTCGGCGTATGCGGGTTATGTTCAGGACTTCATCCTGTTCAACTACGCGGCCGGCATGATGGGCCCGACCACGCAGGCAACCAACGTCAACGCGCAGATCATGGGGGGCGAAGCGGGCGTGTCGTGGAAACCGGTTTCGCCGCTGCGCGTCGAGACGTCGCTCGCGTATACATGGGGGCGCAACGTCGCAACCGGCGATCCGTTGCCGCAGATGCCGCCGCTCGAGGCACGCATCGGGCTCGAATACACGCGGGGTGCGTGGTCGGCAGGGGGGCTGTGGCGCATCGTTGCGCCGCAGCATCGCTATGCGCTGAACGAGGGCAACGTGGTCGGCAAGGACTTCGGCCCGAGCGCCGGATTCGGTGTGCTCTCGCTGCATACGCAATACAACGTCAGCAAGACCGTGCAGATCTCGGTCGGCGTCGACAACGTGCTGAACAAGGCCTACACCGAGCACCTGAACCTCGCCGGCAACGCGGGCTTCGGCTACCCGGCGAACGCGCCGGTGATGGAGCCGGGCCGGACCGCATGGGTGCGCGTGAGTGCGAAGTTGTAACGCAGCGCGCGTGTGCATTGCAGCATGCGCATGCATGAACGCGGCCCCGCCCGAACGGGCGGGGCGCGTCAACCGATTAGAGAACCGTGTCTAGTCAGGGCGCAAACGTTCGCGACTCGTGATTCACTCCCGCATTCGACGCACACCGTGGTCGCGATGCTGGCGACGCATAGTGCGTGTCGATTCGGCTTCATTCGCACCGGCAGCACAATAATCAGGAGAACATGCATGGCCAATACGATGCGTTCCAGGGTGGTGGCAGGGGCAGTGGCATGCGCGATGAGCATCGCGCCGTTCGCGGGGACGACTGCGGCAATGACGCTCGCGACGACGCACGCGGCGATGGCGGCGACCGCGCCCGCCGATGGCTACGCGGCGACGCGTTATCCGATCATCCTCGTGCATGGGCTCACAGGTACCGACAAGTACGCCGGCGTGCTCGAGTATTGGTACGGGATCCAGGAGGACCTGCAACAGAACGGTGCGACTGTCTACGTCGCGAACCTGTCGGGGTTCCAGAGCGACGACGGCCCGAACGGGCGCGGCGAACAGTTGCTCGCTTACGTGAAGACGGTGCTCGCGGCGACGGGGGCGACCAAGGTCAATCTCGTCGGCCACAGCCAGGGCGGGCTCACGTCGCGCTATGTCGCGGCCGTCGCGCCCGATCTCGTCGCGTCGGTGACGACGATCGGCACGCCGCATCGCGGCTCCGAATTCGCCGACTTCGTGCAGAACGTGCTTGCGTACGATCCGACCGGGCTTTCGTCCTCGGTGATCGCCGCGTTCGTGAATGTGTTCGGGATCCTGACGAGCAGCAGCCACAACACGAACCAGGACGCGCTCGCCGCGCTGCAGACGCTGACCACCGCACGGGCCGCCACGTACAACCAGAACTACCCGAGCGCGGGCCTGGGTGCGCCGGGCAGTTGCCAGACCGGTGCGCCGACCGAAACCGTCGGCGGCAACACGCATCTGCTGTACTCGTGGGCCGGCACGGCAATCCAGCCGACGCTCTCGCTGTTCGGCGTCACTGGGGCGACGGACACGAGCACCATTCCGGTCGTCGATCCGGCGAACGCACTCGATCTGTCGACGCTCGCGCTGCTCGGCACCGGCACGGTGATGATCAACCGCGGCTCCGGGCAGAACGACGGGCTCGTGTCGAAGTGCAGTGCGCTGTACGGCAAGGTGCTGAGCACGAGCTACAAGTGGAACCATCTCGACGAGGTCAACCAGCTGCTCGGCGTGCGCGGTGCGTATGCGGAAGATCCGGTCGCGGTGATCCGCACGCATGCGAACCGTCTGAAGCTGGCGGGCGTGTAATCGATGACGGCACGTGAAGGACGCGCGCCGCTGGCGCGGCGCGCCATGATTTATGGTGTCGTGGGGCTGGCGGCGATTGCCGGCGTGGCGATGTGGAGCGGTGCGGGCTGGCATCGCGGGACGGGCGTTGGCGGCGAAGCGCCGGATGTGCCGGCGGCAGGCGGATTGGCTGCCGCACCGCCGCAGGCCGCCGTGCCGGCAAGCGCGGGCCTGCCGCCGTCGCTGGCCGGCTCCAGCGCACCCCGGTTGCCGCTCGATGCCGGCGGCCACCTCGCGAAGTCGCACGCGGTGCGCGACTTCTTCGACTACTGCCTGACCGCGCAGAGCGACCTGAGTGCGCCCGCGCTCGATGCGTTCGTCGTGCGCGAGATTGCCGCACAACTCGACGGCACCGTGGCGCAGGTCGAGGCGCTCGACGTATGGCATCGCTATCGCGCGTATCTCGACGCACTCGCGAAACTGCGCGATGCCGGCGCGGTCGACAAGTCCGACCTCGGCGCACTGCAGCTCGCGCTCGATCAGCGCGCGTCGATTGCATATCGCACGCTCGGTGACTGGAGCCAGCCGTTTTTCGGTGCGGAGCAGTGGCGGCAGCGCTACGATCTCGCGCGGCTGAAGATCACGCAGGATCGGACGCTGACGGATGCGCAGAAGGCCGAGCGGCTCGCTGCGCTCGAACAGCAGATGCCGGCCGACGAACGCGCCGCGCAGCAGCGCATCGACAAGCAGCGCGCCGCGATCGACCAGATCGCGCAGTTGCAGAAGAGCGGGGCGACGCCCGATGCGATGCGCGCGCAACTGACGCAGACGCTCGGCCCCGAAGCCGCTGCACGCGTGGCGCAACTGCAGCAGGACGACGCGTCGTGGCAGAGCCGCTATGCGGACTATGCGGCGCAGCGTGCGCAGATCGAGTCGGCGGGCCTGACGCCGCAGGATCGCGACGCGCAGATCGCCGCGCTGCGGCAGCGCGTGTTCACGAAGCCCGGCGAAGCGGTGCGCGCGGCATCGCTCGATCGCGGGGCGGGCAGCGCGCGGTAAGGTGAGAAGCGCGGGCGGCGCGGCGCATGAGCGCCGCTATGCCGCGCGCGTGAGGTCCTGCGGCAGGTGTCGCTCGATGGTGTTCGCGAGCGTGTCGAACGCGGGGCCGATACCTTCGTGCGGGACGCACGCATAGCCGAGCAGCAGGCCGCGCCGCGCGGTGTCGAGGCTGCTGTAGTAGCTGGTGAGCGGGCGCACGATCACGCCCGCATCGAACGCGCTCTGCGTGACCGCGCGATCGTCGCAGGCGTCGGGCAGGCCGAGCACGAGATGCAGGCCTGCCTCGTCGCCCATCACGGGCAGCGCGTCGCCGAAGCGCGCGCGGATCGCGTCGATCATCAGTTGCCGGCGCTCGCCGTACAGCGTGCGCATTCGTCTGACGTGCGAAGTCAGGTGGCCGTCCATGATGAATTCGGCGAGCACGGCCTGCTGCATCAGCTGGCCCTCGCGGTACAACTCCGACAGCCCGGTGCGGAACGTGTCGACCAGATGCTCGGGCACGACCATGTAGCCCATCCGCAGCCCCGGGAACAGCATCTTGCCGAGGCTGCCGACGTAGATCACGCGGCCGCCGTCGTCGAGCCCCTGCAGCGACGCGAGCGGGCGGCTGCCGTAGCGGAACTCGCTGTCGTAGTCGTCCTCGATGATCCAGCAGCGGTGCTGGCGCGCGTATTCGAGCAGCATCCGGCGACGCGCGAGGCTCATCACCATCCCGAGCGGGTACTGGTGCGACGGCGTGACGAGCGCGAGCCGCGGCGGATGCTGCATGTCGCTGGCACGCGGGTCGAGCCCTTCCTGGTCGACCGGCACCGGCGTCAGCGTGAGGCCGGCCGCCTGCAATACGCTGCGTACGCCCCAGTAGCACGGCTCCTCGACCCATGCGCGATCGCCGATGTCGGACAGCAGCCGCACCGCGAGATCGATCGACTGGTGGATGCCCGTCGTGATGATCACCTGGTCCGGCGTGCATTTGACCGAGCGCGCGACGCGCAGGTAATCGGCAAGCGCCCGCCGCAACGGCCGGTAGCCGCCGCCCGGCGCATAGGTCAGCAGCTCGGGATTCGCTTCCTTCCACAGCCGCGCCTGCAGGCGGCTCCACGTCCGGCTCGGGAACTCCGACACGTCCGGCACGCCCGGCATGAACGCGCCCCACTGGCGCCGCGACACGCCCGCGTGCTCGATCAGTTGCCGCCCGCGCATCGACAGGCCGCCCTGCGCGTCCGGCAGCGGCGGTTCATCGGCGCTCGACGGCGGCGGCACGGCGCCCGGCACGTGGATCGCCGCGGCGTCCGGCCGCGTGTCGGCCACGTAGGTGCCGCTGCCGGTGGTCGTCAGCACGTAACCTTCGGCCGTCAGCTGGTCGTACACGTGCAGCACGGTATTGCGCGCGATCGACAGGTCGGCCGCGAGCGTGCGCGAACTCGGCAGCTTCGTTCCCGGCCCCAATTCCCCGGTCAGGATGGCCTGCTGCATCTGCTGCAGCAACTGCCGGTACATCGGCTCGGGCGAGCTGCGGTCGAGGCGGGCGGAGAGCCAGTCGGCGAGGATCACGGTATCCAAAGTGGTCCTACTAGTAATATTGAAATGGTTCCCTATTGTAGAACCGTGGGCGCCGTATAGTGGCTCGCATCTCAAAATCAATTGTCGCGAAGCAAGGGGACAGCCACGATGAAGTCCGATGATGTGATCGTCAGCTTTCGCGGCGTGCGGAAGACCTACGACGGCGAGACGCTGGTCGTCAAATCGCTCGACCTCGATATCCACCGCGGGGAATTCCTGACGCTGCTCGGGCCGTCCGGCTCGGGCAAGACCACCTGCCTGATGATGCTGGCCGGCTTCGAATTCCCGACCGGCGGCGAGATCCGCCTCGACGGTGAGTTGCTGAACAACGTGCCGCCGCACAAGCGCAACATCGGCATGGTGTTCCAGAACTACGCGCTGTTTCCGCACCTGACGGTCGAGCAGAACGTCGCGTATCCGCTGACCGTGCGCAAGCTGCCGGCGGCCGAGCGCGCGGAACGCGTCGCGCACGCGCTGAAGATGGTGCAGATGGAGCGCTTCGCGAAGCGCTACCCGGCGCAGCTGTCGGGCGGCCAGCAGCAGCGCATCGCGCTGGCGCGCGCGCTCGTGTTCGAGCCGAAGCTGGTGCTGATGGACGAGCCGCTCGGCGCGCTCGACAAGCAGTTGCGCGAACACATGCAGTACGAACTGAAGGCGCTGCACGAAAAACTCGGCGTGACCTTCGTGTACGTGACGCACGACCAGGGCGAGGCGCTGACGATGTCCGATCGCGTCGCCGTGTTCGACAAGGGCATCGTGCAGCAGCTCGACACCGTCGACCGCCTGTACGAATCGCCGTGCAACGAATTCGTCGCGAACTTCATCGGCGACAGCAACCGGCTGCGCGGCACCATCGCGCGCGTCGACGGCGAATTCTGCGAATTCAGGCTCGACGACGGCACCAGGCTCGTCGGCCGCCGCATCGGCGATGCGGCCGAGGGTGCCCCGGCCGTCGCGTGCATCCGCCCCGAACGCATGAGCCTCGCCGCGCACGGCGCGAACGGACACGCGAACGGCTCGGCTGCCAACCAGCTGAGCGGCGAGGCGCGCAGCCTCATCTATTTCGGCGACCACGTGCGCATGCGCTGCGCGCTGCCCGGCCAGGACGAATGCTTCGTGAAGGTGCCGCTCGGCACCGGCGCGCTCGATGCGTTCTCGCCCGGCGCACCGGTCGCGCTCGCGTTCTCGCCCGAACACCTGCGCGTGTTCGCTTGAGCAGGGTTTTCCCGATTTTCCGTAGCACGTCGTCAACAACAACTGCCCACTTCCACCACGAGAGGAGAGGAACCACCATGAACCGAGCACGCATTACCGCACGGCGCACCGCGCTGGCATTGGCGCTCGCCGTCGTCGGCGCATCGGCATCGGCTGCCGAACTCACGGTCGTCAACTTCGGCGGCGCGAACGGCGACGCACAGAAGGCCGCGTTCAACCAGCCGTTCGAGAAGGCGACCGGCAACAAGGTCACGGCCGTCGAATACAACGGCGAGCAGGCGAAAGTGAAGGCGATGGTCGAGGCGAAGCACGTCAACTGGGACGTGGTCGAAGTCGAATCGGGCGACCTGAACCGCGGCTGCGACGAAGGGCTGTACGAGAAGCTCGACTGGTCGAAGATCGCGAAGAAATCCGACCTGATTCCGGAATCGCCGCAGGTGTGCGGCGTCGGCTTCTTCGTGTGGTCGACGGCGCTGTCGTACAACGCGGACAAGCTGAAATCGGCGCCGACCGGCTGGGCCGATTTCTGGAACGTGAAGAAATTCCCCGGCAAGCGCGGCATGCGCAAGGGCGCGCGCTACAACCTCGAATTCGCGCTGATGGCCGACGGCGTTCCGACGAAGGACGTGTACAAGGTGCTCGGCACGAAGGCCGGCCAGGACCGCGCGTTCAAGAAGCTCGACGAGCTGAAGCCGTACATCCAGTGGTGGGAAGCGGGCGCGCAGCCGCCGCAGTTCCTCGTGGCCGGGGACGTCGTGATGTCGACCGCGTACAACGGCCGCATCGACGCCGCGCAGAAGGAAGGCAAGAACCTGAAGGTCGTGTGGAACGGCAGCATCTACGACCTCGACTATTGGGCGATTCCGAAGGGCTCGCCGAACAAGGCGCTGGCCGAGCAGTACATCGCGTACACGCTGACGCCGAAGCCGCAGCAGGGCTACGCGCAGCACATCGCGTACGGCCCGACCAACATCGCGGCGATCAAGTCGCTCGACGCGAAGACGCTGGCGAACCTGCCGAACTCGCCGGCCAACGGCAAGAACGCGGTGCTGGAAGATATCGGCTTCTGGACCGACCACAGCGACGAGCTCGAGCAGCGTTTCGCCGCATGGGCGACGAAGTAACCGTCGTTCAGGCATCCTGATGCAACCGGCCGCGCGACGCGTCGATCGTGTCGCGCGGCCTTCCGCCGGATCGTGCCCGGCCGGAGAGAACCGTTGAATACGATGACGATCGCGCCTTCCTCGCCGTCGAACGCCGCGCTCAAGCGCGAGCTGAAGGCCGCCGAGGCCCGCAAGCGCACGATGGCACTGCTGCTGGTCGCGCCGCTCGCGATTTTCCTGCTGCTGATTTTCGTCGTGCCGATCGGCGCGCTGCTCACGCGCGCCGTGCAGAACCCCGAGATCGCCGCAGCACTGCCGAACACGGTCAGGGCGCTGTCGAGCTGGGACCGCAAGGCGCCGCCGGCCGACGCCGCGTATGTCGCACTCGCGGCCGACATGACGAAGGTGGCCGACAGCGAGGCGATGGGTGCGCTCGCGCGGCGGCTGAACACCGAGATTCCCGGCTATCGCTCGCTCGTCGCGAAGACGGCGCGCGCGATGCCGCTGAAGGGCGAGGGTGGGGCTGGCGACGCGGCACTGACGCCCGCGCAGACGCGCGACAAGCTGGTCGAGCTCGATTCGCGCTGGGGCGACGCCGCCTACTGGCAGGCGATCGCGAAGAACGGCAGCGCGTATTCGCCGTTCTACCTGCTCGCCGCGCTCGACCACAAGCAGGACGGCTTCGGCCACATCGTGCAGGCCGACCCCGACCAGTCGATCTATCTCGCGATCTTCGGCCGCACGTTCGTGATCGGCGCCGCCGTCACGCTGTTCGCGCTGCTGCTCGGCTATCCGCTCGCGTACTGGATCTCGACGCTGTCGGAGCGGCGCGCGAACCTCGTGATGATCCTCGTGCTGATTCCGTTCTGGACATCGGTGCTCGTGCGCGTTGCCGCGTGGATCGTGCTGCTGCAGAGCGAAGGGCTCATCAATACGGCGCTGATCGGCAGCGGGCTGATCTCGCATCCGCTGACGCTGCTGTTCAACCGCGTCGGCGTGTACATCTCGATGACGCACATCCTGCTGCCATTCATGATCCTGCCGCTGTACAGCGTGATGAAGTCGATCCCGCCGACCTACCAGCGCGCGGCCGTGTCGCTCGGCAGCCATCCGTTCGCCGCGTTCTGGCGCGTGTACGTGCCGCAGACCTACCCGGGCGTCGGCGCCGGCGCATTGCTCGTGTTCATTCTCGCGATCGGCTACTACATCACGCCCGCGCTGCTCGGCGGGCCGAACGACCAGATGGTCAGCTACTACGTTGCGTACTTCACGAACGTGACGATCAACTGGGGCATGGCGTGCGCGCTCGGCGGGCTGCTGCTCGCGGCGACGCTCGTGCTGTACGCGGTGTACGGGCGCTTCACTCGCACCAACGTGAGCCTCGGCTGAGCGCCGCGTGCAACGAAACGGGAAGGGGATTCGAACCATGAAACTCGCCAGGCCGCTGTTCGCGCCGCACATGTCGTTCGTCGAGCGCGCGTGGTACGTCGCATTGCGCGTGCTCGTCGTGCTGACGCTGCTGTACCTGATCCTGCCGGTGCTCGCGATCGTGCCGCTGTCGTTCTCGTCGAGCACGTTCCTCGTCTATCCGATCCCGGGCTTCTCGATGCGCTGGTACGAGAACCTGATCGCATCGGACGAGTGGCGGATGGCCGCGAAGAACAGCTTCATCGTCGCGCCGTCGGCGACCGTCGTCGCGACCGTGCTCGGCACGCTCGCCGCGAACGGCCTCACGAAGGCCGACTTCCGCGGCAAGGGGCTGCTGATGGCCGTGCTGCTGTCGCCGATGATCGTGCCGGTCGTCGTGGTCGGTGTCGGCATGTACCTGTTCTTCGCGCCGCTCGGGCTCGCGAACACCTACACGGGGCTGATCGCGGCGCACGCGGCGCTCGGCGTGCCGTTCGTCGTGACGACGGTGGCGGCAACCCTGCAGGGCTTCAACCAGAACCTCGTGCGCGCGAGCCTGTCGCTCGGCGCGAATCCGGTGTCGACGTTCTTCCGCGTGACGCTGCCGGTGATCGCACCGGGCGTGATGTCCGGCGCGCTGTTCGCGTTCGCGACGTCGTTCGACGAAGTCGTCGTCACGCTGTTCCTCGCGGGCGCCGACCAGACGACGCTGCCGCGCCAGATGTTCACCGGCATCCGCGAGAACATCAGCCCGACGATCGCTGCGCTCGCAACGATCCTGATCATCTTCTCGACGAGCCTGCTGCTGGCGCTCGAATGGCTGCGCGGTCGCAATGCGCGGCGCGCGGTGAGCTGACGCGGCGAGCCTGCGTGGCCGTGCATCCTGCGCGGCCACGCATTTGCTTTCATTTCGCTGACTGACGAGGCGGCCGCCTGCACGTTCGATGCGGCTCTGCAACAATACGGGGCGCGGCGGCGCGCGTTCCGTGCGGTGCGTCCGGAACGCCGCCGCGATTCCAATCCGCGACGCGGCGCAACGCGTCGCTCGTCAGCCGAGCCTCATCTTGTCCGAATTCGCTTCCCCCGCCGGCGCGCATGAGCCGGCCGTCAACTGGCGCGCGATGTCCGCCGTGCTGCTGGCCGTCGCGCTCGCGACGCTCGACACCGCGATCGCGAACACCGCGCTGCCCGCGATTGCCGCCGACCTGCATGCGTCGCCGGCCGCGTCCGTCTGGATCATCAACGCGTACCAGCTCGCGATGGTCGCGACGCTGCTGCCGTTCGCGTCGCTCGGCGACATCGTCGGCCACAAGCGCGTGTATATCGCCGGGCTCGCGGTGTTCACGGTGGCGTCGCTCGGCTGCTCGCTCGCGTCGACGCTGCCGATGCTGACGGCCGCGCGGATCGTGCAGGGCTTCGGTGCGAGCGCGATCATGAGCGTGAACGTCGCGCTGATCCGCGGCCTGTTTCCCGCGCACCGGCTCGGGCGCGGCGTCGGCTTCAACGCGCTCGTGGTCGGCGTGTCGTTCGCGGTGGGGCCGACCATCGCTTCGCTGATCCTGTCGGTCGCCGCATGGCCGTGGCTGTTCGCGGTGAACGTGCCGCTCGGCGTGTTCGCGCTTGCCGTGGCGATTCCGTCGCTGCCGCAGACGGCGCGCGGCAAGCATGCGTTCGATCCGGTCGCGGCGCTGTTCAACGTGATCACGTTTGCATCGCTGATCTTCGCGCTCGGCGAGTTCGCGCAGCGCGGGCCGTTTTCCATCGTGTTCGCGGCGGCCGCGGTCGCGCTCACCTTCGGCTGGCTGCTGATTCGCCGTCAGGCCGGGCACCCGGCGCCGATGCTGCCGGTCGACCTGTTTCGGCGGCCGGTGTTCACGCTGTCCGCGCTGACCGCGGTGTGCGCGTTCGCTGCACAGGGGCTCGCGTTCGTGTCGCTGCCGTTCTATTTCGAAACCGTCCTGCATCGCAATGCGGTCGAGACGGGCTTCCTGATGACGCCGTGGTCGGCGATCGTCGCGCTCGCCGCGCCGATCGCGGGGCGCTTGTCGGATCGCTATCCGCCGGGCCTGCTCGGCGCGATCGGTCTGGCGTTGCTGAGCGCGGGCATGGTGTCGCTCGCCGCGTTGCCGGCGGCGCCCGGCGTCATCGACATCGGCTGGCGGATGATGCTGTGCGGCGCGGGCTTCGGTTTCTTCCAGTCGCCGAACCTGAAGGCGCTGATGTCGAGCGCACCGCCCGAGCGCAGCGGCGGCGCGAGCGGGATCATCGCGACCGCGCGGCTGATCGGGCAGGCGACGGGCGCGGCGCTCGTCGCGCTGTCGTTCGGGATCGCGGGGCGCCACGGGCCGACGCTCGCGCTGATGCTCGGCGCGGGCTTCGCCGGGGCCGCGAGTGTCGCGAGCGGATTGCGGCTTTTTGCGCCGTCGCATCGGGCCGGTGTGCCGGCCGCGTCGGAGCGTGTGGGCGAGCAGGCGACGGAGTAGGGCGGCGCGGTTGCGGCGCAAGCCGATGGCCGAACGACGATCGCGGGAACGTCTCGAGCCGGCGCGCGGCCGACCACCGCCACGCGCCGGCGTTCACGCTTCGCTTAGAACCCGCCCGACTTGATCAGCTGGTTGAGGTTCGCGATGTTCAGGCTGCCGAAGCCGGTCGTGTAATCCCAGCCGGTGCCTGCGTTGTAGCCATACCCCTGATAGCCGTTGTTTCCCGACACCACGTCGTAGCGCACGAGCGACGGGTTCGACGGAATGTCGGCGTAGAACTTGCCGGCCGGGAAGCCGAGGCCCGTGCCGTTCGCTGCGAGCAGGCGCGCCCAGAGGCCGGTGAAGATCGGCGCGGCGAGGCTCGTGCCGCCGATCTGCTGCAACTGGCCGTAGTTGTAGATGTACGCGCCGGTGCTTTGCGCGGCGTCGAACGCGACATCCGGCAACTGGCGGTTGCTGCCCGACTGCCACGACGGCGCGGGCAGGATCGTGCTGACGCCGCCGCCCGTCGCCCACAGCTTGCCGTTGCCGTCGAGCCCTTCGTTCCACACCGTCTCGCTGGAGAACGCGCCCGACGACGTCGTGTAGAGCGTCGTGCCGCCGATCGCGAGCACGTGCGGCGACGATGCCGGCCACGACACCGTGTAGTTCGAGCCGTCCGGATAGCCGCGGTTGTTGCACTCGTACACGCCTTCGTCACCCGACGAAACGGAGAACGTCTGGCCTTGCGCCGCGGCAGTCGTGAAGATCTGTTCCTCGGCGTCGAGCGTGCCGTCCGCGCTCGCGTCGGTCTCGCACCAGCCGAGCGATACGTTGATCACCTTCGCGGTGTTGTCCGACACCGCGCGGTTGAACGCCTGCGTGAGGCCCGTGTTGCCGCTCGCATTGAGATCGGCCATGTAGAACACGAGCTTGCCGACCTGGCCGCCGGCCGAGCCGACGATCGACTGGCTGTCGAGATCCCATTCGCCCTGACCTTCCTGGTCATCGGTGTAGCTGCCGCCGGTGCCGTTCGTCTTGATGGTCTGCGTCGACACCGCGCCGTAGCCGTTGCTCGACGTGAACTGCTTCAGGTCCTGCAGCGTCTGCGACACGCCGCCGATCGTGATGATGCCGACGGTGACGCCGGCTGCGGTCGGCACGCCGGTTGCGTTGTAGAGGCCCGGGAATTCCTTCGGATAGTGGCCGGTCGCCGTGCCGGCTGCCAGCGCCTGCGGCTTCGACACGTTGCCGATGCGCAGCAGCGGCCGCGCGTGTGCAACGTTCTGCAGCCCGAGCACCGAGCCGACGACGTCGCCGAGCGCGCGCGGTACCTGCGCAGTCGACGTGTTCGCGAAGCCCGAGTGACCCGCGTAGTCGAAGTGCACGAGCGACGTGTTGAATGCGGTCTTCACCGTGGCGGCCGTGCCGCTGGCGGAGACCAGCAGGCGGTTCGGCGCGACCTCGACGTTCACGAAGCCGCTCTTGTGCAGATAGTCGACGACCGACTTGACCTGCGCATCGGTCGGCGCGTAGTTGGCGAGGAACTGCTCGTGCGTGAGGTACTGGCGGTAATGCGCGCTGCCGGGCCGGTTCACGTCGCGCGCCAGTTGCTTGAGCTGCGCGGCGTTGCGCAGTTTCAGGCTGACGACGACGTTGGTCGTTTCACCGCCTGCCAGTTCGAGCGACGGCGCCGCGCTGCGCGCCATCAACTGCGGGCCGGTCAGAAAGGCCTTCGTATGCGTATCGACCCAATCCGTCGTCGCATGCGCCGCGGCGGCGGCGAACACGAACGGTGCCACGCACGCGAGGCGGCGGGGCGACGGAAGGGGAAGGGCAAACCAGGTGTTCCTTTTCATCGGGAGTCCTTTTTTAGGAGAGGCGACGTTACTGGAACCCCCGGCCCTTGTGGGGCCGCGAGCGGTGACGAGCGTAGGGCGTCGGTGCCGTTCGGGTAGCTGCCATTTTCCATAGCTGTCAGTTCTGACATCGGCGCGGGTGCACGCCGGTGCTGCGTCATGCGCGCATGGGAATTGCGGCAGCGGCGAGCGGAACCGGTTCGCGATACGGCGGCGCAGCGGCGCGCGACGCTCGCGCGCACGAGTCGCTCGCCACGACGCCGGAACGTGCGCGATCGCGGAGCGAATCACCGTGTGAACGCATCGCGCGCGACCGGTCGTTGTCGCATGCCGCGTCGCACTATGTGGTCAAACGCCGCGACACGACAGGAACGGATTCGCGCGTGCACAAAATTGGGGTCGCTCGAGCGCAAACGTTTCCCGAACTGTGGAACGGTGCTTCCGGCAGTCTTGCGGGTGTCTTTCGGATCGCATGCGGCAATTGCGGATTAGAGGAAAGATTCGAATTCGGTGGCGTGGACGCCCCGGCGCGGCGGATAGCGGGCACGCGCAAGATCGCGTGGCGTCGTTCGCGAGATTCCGCCTTGACGTGCGTCGATCAGCGGATATGCTTCAATCCATAACCATCGGGTTATGGATTTGGGCATGCAGAACGCACACGACATGCTTTTCAGGACACTGGCTGATCCCACGCGCCGCGCGCTCTTCGAGCGGCTGTGCGCGGACGGCGAGCTGACGGTTGCCGCGCTGACGGCCCATGCGGGCGTCTCGCAGCCGGCCGTCTCGAAGCATCTGGGCGTCCTGAAGCAGGCCGGGCTCGTGAGCGACCGTCACGAAGGCCGGCAGACGCACTACAGCGCGCAGCCTCAAGCGCTGGCCCCGTTGATCGACTGGACGAGCCAGATGGCCGGCTTCTGGCAGACCCGGTTCGATGCCCTCGAAGATCTTCTGAAAAGGATGGACCCGTAATGAACCAGGCCACCACCGAAACGCGCTCCGTCGTCGTCGACCGGGAGCTGCCTCATCCGCCGGAGAAGATCTGGCGCGCGCTCACGCAGCCGCACCTGATCGAGGCGTGGCTGATGAAGAGCGACTTCGAGCCCGTCGCGGGCCGCGCCTTCAGCTTCCGTGCGGACTGGGGCTCGGTCGACTGCACCGTGCTGGCGATCGAACCGCCGCGCACGCTGTCCTACACGTGGGCCGCGTACGGCCTCGAAAGCGTCGTCACGTGGACGCTCACGCCAACGCCGCGCGGCACGCACCTGCGGATGGAACAGGTCGGCTTCCGTCACGACCAGGAGCAGGCGTACCGCGGTGCGCAGCACGGCTGGGCGCGCTTCTTCGACTCGCTCGAACAGGTGCTGGCTGGCCCCGACGAACGCACGGAGGCTCGCGCATGAGCACAGCGGATCTCACGCCGTCGGAGCGTATCGACGCGCTGATCGCCGGCATCGCCGACTGGCGCGGCAAGACCTTCGCCGACCTGCGCCAGACGATCCTCGACGCGCAAGCGGGCATCGTCGAGGAATGGAAATGGATGGGCAGCCCCGTATGGTCGTGCGACGGGATGATTGCGGTGGCGAACGCGCACAAGGGCAAGGTGAAACTGACCTTCATGCACGGCGCGCAGTTGCCCGATCCCGACAAGCTCTTTAACGACGGCCTCGACGGCAATGCGCGGCGTGCGATCGATTTCTTCGAAGGCGACAAGCTCGACAAGCGGGCACTGAAGAATCTGGTGCGCGCGGCGATCGACTACAACCGCACGCATCTGAAGAAGAACACCCGGCGAGCGGGCGCAGGCACGAAGGCGCGGGCCGACAAGGCGGCGTGACGCGCCGCACGACCGGTCAGGCGGCGTAGCGCGCAGGCAAAAAAAGCCCGACACGAGGTCGGGCATCCAAATCGGCCGCAACCGCCCGCGAGGCGGCTGCGGCACCTGCAAGGTGCAGGGCGCTTACGCTGCGAGCAGCGAGCGCAGCACGAACGGCAGGATCCCGCCGTGCTTGTAGTAGTCGACTTCGATCGGCGTATCGATGCGCAGCAGCACCGGCACGCGCTGCGATTCGCCGTTCTTGCGGTGGATCACGAGCGTGACGTCCTGTTGCGGCTTGAAGTCGTCGCCGAGGCCTTCGATGTCGTACGTTTCTTCACCGGTGATGCCGAGCGACTGGACGCTATCCGCGCCCTTGAACTGCAGCGGCAGCACGCCCATGCCGACCAGGTTCGAGCGGTGGATGCGCTCGAAGCTGCGTGCGATCACGGCCTTCACGCCGAGCAGTTGCGTGCCCTTCGCGGCCCAGTCGCGCGACGAGCCGGTGCCGTACTCTTCGCCCGCGAACACGACGGTCGGCGTGCCGGCTGCGACGTACTGCATCGCCGCGTCGTAAATCGACTGCTGCTCGCCACTCGGCTGGTGGATCGTCAGGCCGCCTTCGACGCGCGTGCCGTCTGCCTTCGCCGGGATCATCAGGTTCTTGATCCGGACGTTCGCGAACGTGCCGCGCATCATCACGTCGTGGTTGCCGCGGCGCGAGCCGTAGCTGTTGAAGTCGGCCTTCTGCACGCCGTTTTCCTTCAGCCACTTGCCTGCCGGCGAGTCTTCCTTGATCGAGCCTGCCGGGCTGATGTGGTCGGTCGTGACCGAGTCACCGAAGATGCCCAGTGCGCGCGCGCCCTTGACCGTCGGGATCGAGGCAGCCGGTTCCATCGAGAAGTCGTCGCCGAAGAACGGCGGTTCGGCGATGTACGTCGATTTCGGCCAGTCGTAGACCTGGCCCGATTCGCCCTCGATCTTGCTCCAGAGGTCGCCCTTCTTGGTCAGCTTCGAGTAGTTGTCCTCGAACTTCTTCGGGTCAAGCGCGAACTTCAGCAGCGCGTGGATTTCCTCGCTCGTCGGCCAGATGTCGCCGAGGTAGATGTCGCGGCCGCCCTTGCCCTTGCCGACCGGCTCGGTCATCAGGTCGCGCGTGATGTTGCCGGCGATCGCGTAGGCGACGACCAGCGGCGGCGACGCGAGGAAGTTCGCGCGGATGTTCGGGTGGATACGCGCTTCGAAGTTACGGTTGCCCGACAGCACGGCTGCCGCGACGATGTCGTTCTTCGTGATCGCTTCGTTCAGCTCCGGCGTGAGGTCGCCCGCGTTGCCGATACAGGTCGTGCAGCCGTAGGCCGCGACTTCGAAGCCGAGCTTCGACAGGTAGGGCAGCAGGCCCGTCTTCGTCAGGTACTCGGTGACGATGCGCGATCCCGGCGCGAGCGAGGTCTTGATCTTCGGATCGACCGTGAGGCCGGCCTCGACCGCCTTCTTCGCGAGCAGGCCGGCGGCCAGCAGCACGCTCGGGTTCGACGTGTTGGTGCACGACGTGATCGCGGCGATCAGGATGTCGCCGTTCTTCACGTCGACGCCGTTGCTCGTCGTGTATTGCGCGGCCAGGTCTTCCGCCTTCTTCGCGAAGCCGTTTTCCGCGACCGGCTTCGAGAACAGGTCGGTGAACGTCGACTTGACGTGGCCGATCTCGATGCGGTCCTGCGGGCGCTTCGGGCCGGCCAGCGACGGCGCGACCGTCGTCAGATCCAGCGTGACGACCTTCGTGTAGTCGATGTCGCCGGCCTTCGGGATGCCGAACAGCTTCTGCGCCTTGAAGTAGTTTTCGAACGCGGCGATTTCGGCCTTCGTGCGGCCCGTGCCTTCGAAGTACTCGATCGTCTTTTCGTCGACCGGGAAGAAGCCCATCGTCGCGCCGTATTCCGGCGCCATGTTGCCGATCGTCGCGCGGTCCGGCAGCGACAGCGACTTCGTGCCTTCGCCGAAGAACTCGACGAACTTGCCGACGACCTTCTCCTTGCGCAGCATTTCGGTGATCGTCAGCACCAGGTCGGTGGCCGTCACGCCTTCGCGCAGCTTGCCCTTCAGCTCGACGCCGACGACGTCCGGCGTCAGGAAGTACACCGGCTGGCCGAGCATGCCGGCTTCAGCCTCGATGCCGCCCACGCCCCAGCCGACCACGCCGATGCCGTTGATCATCGTCGTGTGGCTGTCGGTGCCGACGAGGGTGTCCGGGTAGTACACGGTGTCGCCGCCGTCCGCCTTCTTGTGGACGCCGCGCGCGAGGTATTCCAGGTTCACCTGGTGGACGATGCCGACGCCCGGCGGCACGACCTTGAACGTGTCGAATGCCTGCATGCCCCACTTCATGAACTGGTAGCGCTCGTTGTTGCGCTGGAATTCCAGTTTCATGTTCAGGTCGAGCGCGTCCTTCTGGCGGAAGTAGTCGATCTGCACCGAGTGATCGACGACGAGATCGACCGGGACCAGCGGCTCGATCTTCTTCGGATTCTTGCCGGTACGCTCCGCGACGCCGCGCATGGCCGCGATGTCGGCGAGCAGCGGCACGCCCGTGAAATCCTGCAGCACGACGCGCGACACCACGAACGGAATCTCGTCGACGCGCTTGTCGTTCGGCTTCCAGTTCGCGAGCTGCTGGATGTGCTCTTCGGTGATCTTCTTGCCGTCGTAGTTGCGCAGCACGGACTCGAGCACGATACGGATCGACACCGGCAGGCGTTCGATCTTCGTCTTCAGTTCCTTGCCGAGCTGCGGCAGCGAGTAGAACTTGCCTTTGCCGGAACCGCTGTCGAATTCCTTGAGGGTCTTGTGGAGATTGTGGGCCATGGTGATTTTCCTGGGTTTAAGGCTAGGAAACTACGTGTCCTGTAAATGACGGCTATATCACGTACAGATCGACGTACTCATCGACCGGCATCGCTTCGAGCTTTGCCTGGTCCAGCGACACGTCGAGAATCGCTTGTTGCTGCTTGGCCGGGAAGCGGCGGGCAAGGTTGGTCCTGAACTTCTCGACCAGGAGCGGGATGCCTTCGGCCCGGCGCCGCCGGTGGCCGAGCGGATATTCGACCGCCACCTCGGCAAGCTTCGATCCGTCCTTGAACTCGATCGTCAGTGCATTCGCGATCGAGCGCTTGTCCGGGTCGTGGTAATCCTGCGTGAACTGCGGATCCTCGACGCACACGGTCTTCGCGCGCAGCGCGTCGATGCGGGGATCGGCGGCGGCCGAATCTTCGTAGTCGGCCGCGGTCAGCCGGCCGAACAGCAGCGGCACGGCGACCATGTACTGGATGCAGTGGTCGCGGTCGGCCGGATTGGCGAGCGGGCCCTGCTTGTCGATGATGCGGATCGCGGCCGCGTGCGTGCGGATCGTGATCCGGCTGATGTCGTCGGTCGTGCGGCCCGCGGCGGCGAGCTGCGCGTGCAGCTGCAGCGCGGCCTCGGCAGCCGTTTGCGCGTGGAATTCAGCGGGAAACGCGATCTTGAACAGCACGTTTTCCATCACGTACGTGCCGTACGGGCGCTGGAAGCGGAACGGCTTGCCGTCGAACAGCACGTCGTAGAAGCCCCAGGTCCTGGCGGTGAGCGCCGACGGGTAGCCCATTTCACCCGTTTTCGCGATCAGCGCGAGGCGCACCGCGCGGGAGGTTGCGTCGCCGGCCGCCCATGACTTGCGCGAACCCGTGTTCGGCGCATGGCGGTAGGTGCGCAGCGCGTGGCCGTCGACGAACGCGTTGGACACCGCGTTGATCAGCTCGTCGCGCGTGAGCCCGAGCAGCCGGCCGACGACGGCCGTCGATGCGACCTTCACGAGCAGCACGTGGTCGAGCCCGACTGCATTGAACGAATTCTCGAGCGCGAGGCAGCCCTGGATCTCGTGGGCCTGGATCATCGCGACCAGCACGTCGCGCATCGTGAGCGGCTTGCGGCCGGCCGCGCGGGCCGTGCGGGAAAGCCAGTCGGCCGTCGCCAGGATCCCGCCGAGATTGTCGGACGGATGACCCCATTCGGCGGCGAGCCAGGTGTCGTTGAAGTCCAGCCAGCGGATCATCGCGCCGATGCCGAAGGCGGCCTGGACGGGATCGAGCTGGAAGGACGTGCCGGGCACCTTCGCGCCGTTCGGTACGATCGTGCCGGGCACGACGGGGCCGAGCAGCTTGGTGCAGGCAGGGTAGGAGAGCGCCTCGAGTCCGCATCCGAGCGTGTCGATCAGGCAATGACGCGCCGTCTCCAGCGCGAGCGCGCTGTCGATGCCGGTATTCAGCACGTAGTCGACGATATCGACGAGTACCGTATCCGGAGCAGGGCGGACGTTGGAGACCGGGGCGGACATCGAGGGGCCGATGGGAACGCGCTTAGTTCGTTGCCGGCTTCAGCTCGTTCGACTGCGTCGGTGCCGGCGTGCCTTGCGCCATTTCCGGCGTCACGCATTCGTCCGCGAGGCGTTCGCCGCCGTTCGCGTCGGAGAACAGCATCGCCTTGGTCGGAATCACGACCAGCTTGAAGCCGGCGGCCGGATCGTAGAACGTGTCGGCGCCCGTCGTCGTGGCCTGACGCGGCAGCTTGTAGTTCTTCTTCGCCCAGTGAACCGTGACGACCTGGTCGCGCTTCATGTCACCGGCGAGGTCGAACGACAGACCTTCCTTGCAGGACCACTTGACTGCACCGTCCGGTACCGGATCGACCTTCGCTGCGGCACGTGCCTGTGCCTTCTTGCTGCGCGGGATGATGCGCTTGGCCGGCGCCGGGCGCTTGGCCGCTGCCTTCTTCGCGGTCGTCGTGGTCGTACCCTGGGCAAACGCGCTCGGAGCCGACACCAGCATCGTGGCGGACAAGGCGCCGATGGCGGTAGCGATCAGGAGTTTCTTCATGGAGTCAGAACCTTTCGATAATCAGTTGACAAGGGCCGGCAATCTGCGCCGCCGGCCGGTTTGAAACTGCACGCGCCCCGAAAGCGCGCAGCGGCCGCTATTTTCACCTATTTGGCCGCGTGTATATCAGGTTTTCGGGCTCCGTTACGTTTTTTGTCGTTTCGCAAACCTCTATCCGGTTCGCGCGTCGTCGAATGCATGAAACTCGTGTATCGGCGCGGGCAGTACGCGCTTACGGCGCGCCGCCCGCGGCGGCCGGGCCGAACAGCGGCGCGGCCTCGACCGGCACCGGCTGGCCGGTGGCCCGTGCGCGGCGCAGCACCGACCAGTAATAGCGGTAACTCGCGCGATCGTGCAGCGTATCACCGTGGCGCGTCGGGCCCCAGTCGGCGGCCTGCGCGGCCAGCAGGATCTCGGCGGCCAGCGCGACTTCGTCGGTGCGCGGCGCGAATGCGTCGACGATCGGGCGGATCTGCGCGGGATGAATGCTCCACATCCGCGTGAACGCGAATTCGTCGCGCGCGCGGCGTGCATCGGCGGCGACGACGCTCATGTCGCGCACCTCGGTCGTCACGTTGTGCGACGGCGTCTTGCCGTGCGCGTGGCAGGCCGCGGCGATTTCCAGCTTCGCGCGGCGCACGAGCGGGTGCTCGAACTGGCCGGGCGAGCGCATTGCGGAATCGGGAATCGCGCCGTGGTGCGCGGAGACGAAATCCATCAGCCCGAAGCTCAGCGTGCCGACCGTCGGCAGCGCGGCGAGGGCGGCCGCCTGCGCGAGCGCGCCGTGCGTCTCGACCAGCACGTCGACCGGAATCGGCTGTGCGATGCCGAGCTCGCGGCGCGTGCCTTCGATGAACGCGGTCATTTCGGCGGCATCGGCGGCGCTGGCGATCTTCGGGAGCGTGATGTAGGCGGGTGCACGCGATGCGCGCAGCACGATGCGGACGTCGTCGCGCCAGTGCGGGTGGGAAAAGTCGTGGATGCGGACGCCGACGCGGCCGAAGCGGTTCTCGTCGCTGCCGAGGATGTCGGTGACGAGTGCCGCGTGCGCGGCTTCCTGGCCGACGGCGGCGCCGTCTTCGCAGTCGAGCGTGATGTCGAACACGGGGCCCAGCTCGGCCTGCAGCGCGAGCGACTTGCGCATCAGCTTTTCGCTGCCCGCGTAGTGATCACAGCAGGGCAGGATCGCGGGCGGGGACGCCCCGTCGTACAGCACTTGTGCGGGAGTGAGCGCGGCCATCTCGTCTACGTCAGGGAAGCGGGTCAACGTGGAGAAAATCGGATTCGGACGCGTTCTGGGCGGGGGCGCGGCAAGCGCGGGGCGGCAAAACGTGCGCGGATCGGATCGGTCGGCCGGGCCGGCGGCTTGCCGGCCCGGGCCGAAACCGGGCTGCCCGAGGGCCGCCCGGCGAGGTGCTTGATGCTTAGTTCTTCAGCAGGTGGGCGACGCCATCGCGCTCTTCGAGCAGCTCGGCCAGCGTGCCGTCCATCTTCTCGCGCGAGAACGCGTCGATTTCCAGGCCTTCGACGCGCTTGTATTCGCCGTTTTCGCAGGTGACCGGCACGCCGTAGATGATGTCTTCGGGGATGCCGTACGAGCCGTCCGACGGGATGCCCATCGTGACCCACTTGCCGTTCGTGCCGAGGACCCAGTCACGCACGTGGTCGATCGCTGCGTTCGCTGCCGACGCTGCCGACGACAGGCCGCGCGCTTCGATGATCGCCGCGCCGCGCTTGCCGACGGTCGGGATGAACGTGTCGCGGTTCCACACGTCGTCGTTGATCAGCTTCAGCAGCGATTCGCCTTCGGCGGTCGCGAAGCGGAAGTCGGGGTACATCGTCGGCGAGTGGTTGCCCCACACGGCGAGCTTCTCGATCGATGCGACCGGCTTGCCCGACTTCGCTGCGAGCTGCGACAGCGCGCGGTTGTGGTCGAGGCGCAGCATCGCCGTGAAGTTCTTCTTCGGCAGATCCGGTGCCGACTTCATCGCGATGTAGGCGTTCGTGTTCGCCGGGTTGCCGACGACCAGCACCTTCACGTCGCGGCTCGCGACTTCGTTCAGCGCAGCACCCTGAACCGTGAAGATTTCGGCGTTTGCCGACAGCAGGTCCTTGCGCTCCATGCCCTTCGAGCGCGGACGTGCGCCGACCAGCAGTGCGACGTCGGCATCCTTGAATGCGACCTTCGGATCGTCGGTGATCACGACGCCCGCGAGCAGCGGGAACGCGCAATCGTCGAGTTCCATCACGACGCCCTTGACGGCGCCTTGGGCTTGCGGGAGGTCGAGCAGTTGCAGGATGACCGGCTGGTCCTTGCCGAGCAGGTCGCCGTTCGCGATGCGGAACAGCAGGGAGTAAGCGATTTGACCTGCGGCGCCGGTGACGGCAACACGCTTTGCGGGCTTAGCCATTGAAAATCTCCAGGACGGGTAAAGCGTTGGACACTCGCGAAAACGCCATTCTATGCGCGTTGTGCGGAGTGTTGCATTGAAGCAGGGCGGAGGACTCGCGATGGCAGACGCGGTGAACCTGGAGACGGCCGTGGCACGTAGCCGGGGACGCGCTTTTGCACCCGCGAACCCTTGCTCGACCCGGAGTGTAGGAGCCGTCCGGCTCAAAGTCAAACGGTATCATATGTCTTATATAAGACAGATGTTTTGCGGAAATTGAGTGGACTTAAAAGTGCGGTTTGTGATGAAATGCGCGCCATGACATCGAACCAGGCGAATACCGCGAATCAGACCGGCGCAGGCGGCCCAGGGCAGCCGGGCGCGAGCGATCCCGCACCTTCGCCTGCGGCGGCTCCGTCGCCGACGTTCAGCCCGTTATACCAGCAGATTAAGTCATTAATCACGCAAAGTCTCGAAACCGGCGAGTGGAAGCCCGGTGAGATCATCCCGAGCGAGGTGGAGCTGGCGGCCCGTTACAAGGTCAGCCAGGGCACCGTCCGCAAGGCGATCGACGAGTTGGCCGCCGAAAACCTCGTGGTCCGGCGGCAGGGCAAGGGCACTTTTGTTGCAACGCACAATGAAGATCGCGCGCAGTTCCGCTTCCTGCGGCTGCTGGCCGACGACGGTGCCGAGCATCCGCACGTGAGCCGCCTGCTCGAATGCCGTCGCCTGCGCGCGCCGGCCGAGATCGCGCGGCAGCTCGACCTGAAGCCGGCCGATCCGGTCGTGCAGGTGCGCCGCCTGCTGGAGTTCGAGAACGAAGTGACGGTGCTCGACGAGATCTGGCTGCCGGGCGCGATGTTCCGCGGGCTCACGTTCGAGCGGCTGAGCGAGTACAAGGGGCCGCTCTACGCGATGTTCGAGACGGAGTTCGGCACGCGGATGATCCGCGCGACGGAAAAGATCCGCGCGGTCGCGGCGGAGCCGGCGGTGGCCGACCTGCTGCACGTGCCGGCAGGTTTCCCTTTGCTGTCGGTCGAGCGCGTGTCCTATACATACGGAGACCGACCGGTGGAAGTGCGTCGCGGCTGGTATGTCACGACCGGGTACTACTATCAGAATGACTTGAGTTGACGGTGTATCGGCTCAAGCCGAGTGCGTTCGCGTTCCCCACGTTCGCGAAGCACGTTTCGGGCCGCCTTTGTTCTTGTTCGCGCAACTATCCAGAGCAGACTTTCGCTGCAGCGCGATATAAAAAGGCGCTAAAATCGCGGATTAGTGTGACAACATAGTAGGGGTCTAGCATGACTGATGCAGTAAGAAAGCCGAGGCCGGAATACCGGAACATCGGATTCGGCGATATCACGATGAAATATCGCATGCCGCTGGCAGCGATATTGTCGATTCTCCACCGAGTCAGCGGCGCGCTGCTGTTCTTGTTCCTGCCGTTCCTGCTGTTCCTCTTCGACCAGAGCCTCACGTCCGAGCTCAGCTTCGAAGTCTTCAAGGCTTTCCTCTCCAACATCATCGTCAAGCTGATCGTCCTCGCACTGTCGTGGGCCTTCTTCCACCATTTCTGCGCCGGCATTCGCCACCTGCTGATGGACGTCAACCACGACGCCGTCACGAAGGAAGGCGGCAAGCGGACGGCAGTCGTCGTCTTTGTCGTCTCGATCGCGCTGACGATCGCCATGGCACTCAAACTGTTCGGAGCATTCTAAGAAAATGGCAGCCAATAACCGAATCGGCTCGAAGCGCCTCGTCGTCGGCGCTCACTACGGCTTGCGTGACTGGCTCGCGCAGCGTATCACCGCCACGATCATGGCGGTCTACACGGTCATCCTGCTCGTCCTGTTCTTCGGCGCGCACGATTTCTCGTACGAAGGCTGGGCATCGATCTTCGCCGCGCAATGGATGAAGCTCGCGACCTTCGTGATGCTGCTTTCCCTCTTCTACCACGCATGGGTCGGCGTGCGCGACATCTGGATGGACTACGTGAAGCCCGTCGGTGTGCGCCTGCTGCTGCAATCGCTGACCATCGTCTGGCTGCTCGCATGTGCGGGCTACGCCGCGCAGATTCTCTGGAGAGTGTAAAGAATGGCTGCAATCAAAACTAATCTCCCGCGCCGCAAGTTCGATGTGGTGATCGTCGGCGCGGGCGGCTCCGGCTTGCGCGCAGCGCTGCAACTGTCGCGCGCGGGCCTGTCGGTCGGCGTGCTGTCGAAGGTGTTCCCGACCCGTTCGCACACGGTGGCCGCGCAGGGCGGTATCGGTGCGTCGCTCGGCAACATGAGCGAAGACAACTGGCACTTCCACTTCTACGACACGATCAAGGGCTCCGACTGGCTCGGCGACCAGGACGCGATCGAATTCATGTGCCGTGAAGCGCCGAACGTCGTGTACGAACTCGAACACTTCGGCATGCCGTTCGACCGTAACGCGGACGGCACGATCTACCAGCGCCCGTTCGGCGGCCACACCGCGAACTACGGCGAGAAGCCGGTCCAGCGCGCCTGCGCGGCCGCCGACCGTACCGGTCACGCGCTGCTGCACACGCTGTACCAGCAGAACGTCGAAGCGAAGACGCAGTTCTTCGTCGAATGGATGGCGCTCGACCTGATCCGCGACGCGGAAGGCGACGTGCTCGGCGTGACGGCCCTCGAGATGGAGACGGGTGACGTCTACATCATGGAAGGCAAGACGACGCTGTTCGCGACGGGCGGCGCAGGCCGGATCTTCGCGGCATCGACCAACGCGTTCATCAACACCGGCGACGGCCTCGGCATGGCTGCGCGTTCGGGCATCGCGCTGCAGGACATGGAGTTCTGGCAGTTCCACCCGACCGGCGTGGCCGGCGCGGGCGTGCTGATCACCGAAGGCGTGCGCGGCGAAGGCGGTATCCTGCGCAACGCGAACGGCGAGCGCTTCATGGAGCGCTATGCGCCGACGCTGAAGGATCTGGCGCCGCGTGACTTCGTGTCGCGTTCGATGGACCAGGAAATCAAGGAAGGCCGCGGCGTGGGTCCGAACAAGGATCACGTGCTGCTCGACCTGTCGCACATCGGCGCCGAGACGATCATGAAGCGTCTGCCGTCGATCCGCGAAATCGCGCTGAAGTTCGCGAACGTCGACGCGATCAAGGAACCGATCCCGGTCGTCCCGACGATCCACTACCAGATGGGCGGCATCCCGACCAACATCCACGGCCAGGTCGTCGGCACGTCGCGCGGTCACAAGGATCCGGTCAACGGTTTCTACGCAGTGGGCGAATGCTCGTGCGTGTCCGTGCACGGCGCGAACCGCCTCGGCACGAACTCGCTGCTGGACCTCGTGGTGTTCGGCCGTGCGGCCGGCAACCACATCGTCGAGCACGTGAAGAACCAGAAGGAACACAAGCCGCTGCCGGCCGATGCAGGCGAATTCTCGCTGGCGCGCCTGGCGAAGCTCGACAAGTCGAGCTCGGGTGAATACACGCAGGACGTCGCGAACGACATCCGCTCGACGATGCAGAAGCACGCAGGCGTGTTCCGCACGTCGGAACTGCTGAAGGAAGGCGTCGACCAGATGGCCGGCCTGAAGGCACGCGTGGAAAACATCCACCTGAAGGACAAGTCGAAGGTGTTCAACACCGCGCGCGTCGAAGCGCTCGAGCTGGAGAACCTGATCGAAGTTGCTCGCGCAACGATGGTGTCGGCGGAAGCACGCAAGGAAAGCCGTGGCGCACACGCGCACAGCGACTACGAACACCGCGACGACGAGAACTGGCTGCGCCACACGCTGTGGTACAGCGACGGCGATCGCCTCGACTACAAGCCGGTTCAAATGAAGCCGCTGACGGTCGAATCCGTGCCGCCGAAGCCGCGCACGTTCTAAGCCGAGTCAAAGGAATCCGAAATGGCAAAACGCATTTTTGAAGTCTACCGCTACGATCCGGACAAGGACGCAGCGCCGCGCATGCAGACGTACGAGCTGGAGCTCGAGCACGAGCGCATGCTGCTCGACGCACTGGTCAAGCTGAAGGCCGTGGACGAGACGCTGTCGTTCCGCCGTTCGTGCCGTGAAGGCGTGTGCGGTTCGGACGCGATGAACATCAACGGCAAGAACGGTCTCGCGTGCCTGACGAACCTGAACGACCTGCCGCAGAAGATCGTGCTGCGTCCGCTGCCGGGCCTGCCCGTCGTGCGTGACCTGATCGTCGACATGACGCACTTCTTCAACCAGTACCACTCGATCAAGCCGTACCTGATCAACGACGCGCCGCCGCCGGAGAAGGAACGCCTCCAGTCTCCGGAAGAGCGCGACGAGCTCGACGGCGTGTACGAGTGCATTCTGTGCGCGAGCTGCTCGACGTCGTGCCCGAGCTTCTGGTGGAACCCGGACAAGTTCGTCGGCCCGGCCGGCCTGCTGCAGGCTTACCGCTTCATCGCGGACAGCCGCGACACGGCCACCGGCGAGCGTCTCGACAACCTGGAAGACCCGTACCGTCTGTTCCGTTGCCACACGATCATGAACTGCGTCGACGTTTGCCCGAAGGGCCTGAACCCGACGAAGGCGATCGGCAAGATCAAGGAACTGATGGTTCGGCGCGCTGTTTAAGGTCGAGATGAGCGATTCGCATCAATCCGACCCGCACCGTCGCGCACGCCTTCGCTGGCGTGCGCGGCGGGGTCTGCTGGAGAACGACATCATTTTCGAGCGTTTCTTCAGCAGATACGAGCATGACCTCACCGATGCAGACGTAGGCGCGTTGTCGCGCCTGCTCGATCTGAGCGACAACGACCTGATGGACTTGCTCCTCGCGCGCAAGGAACCAGAAGGCGACCTAGACAGCCCGGATATTCACCGGCTGTTGGAGATGCTGCGCAACGTGTAACGCCCAGGTGTAACACGCTGTGCCCGTTATCGAATCCCGTTTCTTTATTTCGATTGAGGATGTGCCATGACTCCGTCTGATGTTAAAGCCACGCTATCGTTCAGCGACAACTCGCCGAGCGTCGAACTGCCGATCTACAAGGGCACGATGGGCCCGGACGTGATCGACATCCGCAAGCTGTACGGCCAGACCGGCAAGTTCACGTACGACCCGGGCTTCATGTCGACGGCAGCTTGTAATTCGGCGATCACGTACATCGACGGCGACAAGGGCGAGCTGCTGTACCGCGGCTACCCGATCGACAACCTCGCGCAAAACGCGGACTTCCTCGAAAGCTGCTACCTGCTGCTGAAGGGCGAACTGCCGAACGCAGCGCAAAAGAAGGAATTCGTCGACACCGTCACGAAGCACACGATGGTGCACGAGCAGATGCACTTCTTCTTCCGTGGCTTCCGTCGCGACGCGCACCCGATGGCGATCCTGGTCGCTGCAGTCGGCGCGCTGTCGGCGTTCTACCACGACTCGCTCGACATCAACGATCCGCGTCACCGTGAAGTGTCGGCGATCCGCATGATCGCGAAGCTGCCGACGCTCGTCGCGATGGCGTACAAGTACAGCATCGGCCAGCCGTTCGTGTATCCGAAGAACTCGCTGTCGTACAGCGCGAACTTCATGCACATGATGTTCTCGAACCCGTGCGAAGAGTACAAGGTCAACGACGTACTCGTCCGCGCACTCGACCGTATCCTGATCCTGCACGCCGACCACGAGCAGAACGCATCGACGTCGACCGTCCGCCTGGCCGGCTCGTCGGGCGCGAACCCGTTCGCGTGTATCGCTGCCGGTATCGCCTGTCTGTGGGGCCCGGCGCACGGTGGTGCGAACGAAGCCGCGCTGAACATGCTCGAGCAGATCGGTTCGCCGGACAACATCCCCGAATTCATCAAGCAGGTGAAGGACAAGAATTCGGGCGTGAAGCTGATGGGCTTCGGTCACCGCGTGTACAAGAACTACGACCCGCGTGCGAAGCTGATGCGCGAAACGTGCTACGAAGTGCTGAACGAACTGGGCCTGCACGACGACCCCCTGTTCAAGCTCGCGATGCAGCTCGAGAAGATCGCGCTGGAAGACGAATACTTCGTGTCGCGCAAGCTGTACCCGAACGTCGACTTCTACTCGGGCATCGTCCAGCGCGCGCTGGGCATCCCGACGTCGATGTTCACGTGTATCTTCGCGATGGCACGTACGGTCGGCTGGATCGCACAGTGGAACGAAATGATCGGCGATCCGGAACAGAAGATCGGCCGTCCGCGCCAGCTGTTCATCGGCGATACGCCGCGCGAAGCGAAGCCGCTCAACGCACGTTAAGTCGTGCGCGGCGCGAACGGCCGGCAGGCCGCTCGCGTCGGGCGATCGCAACGCCACGACACCCCGACGGGTCATCCCGTCGGGGTGTTTTCATTTGGGCGGCCGCGGTTCGCTCCGACCCGCGTGGCGTTCCAGCGACGGCGGCCGCGTGTCGAGTGCGGGCGCGTCGTGATCGGGCGCGTGGCCGTGCTGCACGAAGAACTGCCGGTATGCGCCCGGCGTCATCCCGCGTGCGGCGAGGAACTGGCGGTTGAAGTTCGCGGCATTCGGAATGCCGCAGCGCGCGGCCACGGTCGCGATCGGCCAGTCGGTGCCGACGAGATGACGGCACGCGTGCGCGAGCCGCAACCGCTGCACGTAGCGGCCGACGCTTTCGCCGAGATGCCGGACGAACAGGCGCTGCAACGTGCGTTCGGACATGTGCGCGGTGGCGGCGAGTGCGTCGATGCGTAACGGCTCGTGGAAGTGCCGGTCGATCGCGTCGAGCACGCGGTCGAGGCGTTCCGCTTCGGGGGCGGCTGCGTCGGTTTGGCGTGTCGTGCCGTCGGTGCGCTCGTACGCGTGCGCGGTGGCAAGCGGTTCGCCGCCGGCTTCCGCGAGATCGACGAGCGTGTCGAGCGCGGCGGCGAGCCGTGTGCGCGGCGACGGATCGAGCAACTGCGGCAGCCGTGCGCGCATCGCGCGGGCCGCGTCCGTGTCGAAGCGCAGGCCCGGTGCGGCACGCCGCAGCAGTGAGCGCAGCGGCGCGTATTCGGGGCAACAGTCGGCCAGACGCCGTGCCCAGTCGCCGTCGAACCAGATGACGAGCGCGACTTCAGGCGCATCGCGATCGATGCGTGCATTCGACGACCACGTATGCGGCAGGTTGGGCGGCACGAGCACCAGGTCGTCGTCCGCGTAGTGCGCGACGTGATCGCCGATGAAGCGCCGGCCGCGGCTGTTGAGCGTCAGCGTCAGTTCGTACTCGGGATGGCGATGCCATTCGAACGGGATGCGCGCGAGCTGGCGGTGATAGACGCGGATCGAACAGCCGGGGGCGAACGTAACGTGCTCGTACTGCGGTTTCATTGCGGCCTCCGGGGGAGCGCCGGCATCGCGCCGTGGCATGATCGTGAGCGATCGTCACGACGGAGCGATGCCATGTTTTCACATGTTTGCGTGGGGGTGGCCGACACCGCGCGCGCCTACGATTTCTACGCGCCGCTGTTCGCGGAACTCGGGCTGCGCCTGAAATTCCGCGAGCCGGACGGCTGGTCGGGCTGGATGCCGGCCGACACCGACCGGCCGCTGTTCTTCTTCGGC
The DNA here is from genome assembly GCF_002223045.2 of Burkholderia sp. HI4860. Classification (NCBI taxonomy): domain Bacteria; kingdom Pseudomonadati; phylum Pseudomonadota; class Betaproteobacteria; order Burkholderiales; family Burkholderiaceae; genus Burkholderia; species Burkholderia sp. HI4860. The sequence goes on from NZ_NKFO02000001.1 coordinate 1,832,002, forward strand.
CACCCGCTCGACGGCCGCGCGCCCGAGCCGGGCAACGGCCACACGATCGCGTTCGTTGCGCCGACCCGCGCGCACGTCGATCGCTGCCACGCGCTCGCGCTACGCCACGGCGGCACTTGCGAAGGGCCGCCGGGCCTGCGGCCGGACTATCACCGCGACTACTACGGCGCCTATTTCCGCGATCCGGACGGCAACAAGCTGTGCGTGGTCTGTCATCGTCCGGCGTGACGCCCGGTTGTCAGGATTGTATCGATAGTTGGCCGGATAGTGGTAATCGCGACCGCGCGCCGGCCGTACGCTGACAGCACATCACCACACCTGTCAGCGAGGAGACCACGATGCAACTGACGATTGACGACCTGCCTGCCGCGATTCGCGACGCGAAAAGGGCGCTGCGCGCCGACCTGCCCGGTTATGCGGCCACGTTCCGCGAACTGGAGGGCGATATTGCGCGGCAGGTCGACGCGATTCGGCATGCGCATGCGCATGGCCATGACGTGATTCCGGTGGTGCCGTTTGCGGACATCGTGAGAGGGAGCGTCGATCCGCATGCGGTTGCCGCGATCCGCACGCATGGCGCGGTCGTGATCCGTGGCGTATTCGATGCGCAGCAGGCGCGCGACTGGAACGACGATATCGGTGCCTACCTGGACGCGAACCGCTTCACCGACCGGCTACACGCACGTGCCGAGGACCGCTATTTCGGCAATCTCGCGTCGGGCAAGCCGCAGATCTACGGCGTCTACTGGTCGAAGCCGCAGGTGGCTGCGCGCCAGTCGCCGGCCCTGACCCAGGCGCGCGTGTTCCTGAACCGGCTCTGGCGGCACGCGGACGGCGGCCGCACGCACTTCGATCCCGACCAGGTGCCGGCCTATGCGGACCGGATTCGTCGCCGCCCGCCCGGCTCGACGTCGCTCGGGCTGTCGCCGCATGTCGACGGCGGTTCCGTCGAACGCTGGCTCGGCGCGAATTTCCGCAAGGTCTACCGTCACGTGCTGGCCGGCCGCTGGCGCGATTACGACCCGTACGATGCGGCGTTCCGTCCCGACGTCGAGGAGATTCCGTCGCCGGCCGTGTGCTCGATGTTCCGCACGTTCCAGGGCTGGACCGCACTGACGCCGCAGGGGCCCGGCGACGGCACGCTGCAGTTGATCCCGGTGGCGAACGCGATGGCCTACGTCGTGCTGCGTGCGCTGCAGGACGACGTGGCCGACGACGACCTGTGCGGCGCGCGCCCGGGCCGCGCGCTGTCGATCCGGCCCGAATGGCACGCGCTGCTGCTCGACGCGCTGGTGCCGATCCCGCACATGGAGCCGGGCGATGCGGTGTTCTGGCACGGCGACGTCGTGCATGCGGTCGAGGATGCGCACCGCGGCAGCGGCGACAGCAACGTGATGTACATCGCGGCCGCGCCCGGTTGCGCGAAGAACGACGCGTACCTGCAGCGCCAGCACGCTGCGTTCCTGCGCGGCGAGAGCCCGCCCGATTTCCCGGCCGATCATTTCGAGGTCGAATTCGACGGACGGGGCGGGGAGGGCGATCTCACGGCGCTCGGCCGTTCGCAGATGGGGTTCGGGGCGGGCGTGTAGCAAGCATCCCGCATAAGAAGGCGGCGGCTCGCCGGGCGGCGCACGGCGGGCTGCCGAATCGGCTGCGCGCCGCGCGCAATTCGACGTAATCGGCTGCCGGCGCAGCCGAAATCGACGCGAATTGCGCAATTTGGCTTCCGATAATGGTCCGGACACAACGCAGCCGCCCCGTGTGAAGCACGGGTGCGGCGCTGACCATGGAGGAGTCGATGCAATTCACGCAAGCGATCGTTCGCCGCCCCGCACCGTCCTGTGGCGCGGGCCTGACCACCGCCGAGCTCGGCGCGCCCGATTACGACAAGACGCTCACCCAGTTCCACGCTTACTGCGAAGCACTGCGCACGCTCGGCGTCGCGCTGACCGAACTGCCGCCGCTGGAGGCATTCCCCGATTCGCACTTCGTCGAGGACACCGCGGTCGTGACGCCGGAATTCGCGGTGATCACGCGCCCCGGTGCGCCGGCGCGGCGGGGCGAGACGGTGCACATCGAAGCGGCGCTGGCCGCGCATCGCGACCTGCTGCCGATGCAGGACGGCCGGCTCGACGGCGGTGACGTGATGCAGGTCGGCAAGCGCTTCTACATCGGCCTGACGGGCCGCACCGACGCCGAAGGCATCGCCGCGTTCGAGTCGCTCGTGTCGCGCTACGGCTACTCGGTCGTCGCGGTGCCGGTGGGCGCCGGCCTGCATCTCAAGTCGGTCGTCAACGCGCTCGGCGACGACACGCTGCTCGTCACCGAATCGCTGGCCGCGCATCCGGCCTTCGCCGACTATCGCCGGATCGCGATCTCGGCCGCCGACGAATACGCGGGCAACACGCTGCGCGTGAACGGCACGCTGATCACCCCGGCCGGCTACCCGCGCGTGCACGACAAGATCGCGTCGCTCGGGCTGCCGCTGCACGTGATCGATACGAGCGAATTCCGCAAGATGGACGGCGGCCTGACCTGCCTGTCGCTGCGGTTCTAGCCGATTGGCGCGCGGCCGCTTCGGCCGGATAATGTGGCCCCCGCGCGGAACCGGAGACGTTCCGCGCACCAGCCACGACCCGACCGGAGCGAACGCGGATGACCGACAAGAAGATGCAGCTCGACAAGATCGATCTCCGGATCCTCGACATCCTGCGCACCGACGGGCGAATTTCCTACCGGAAGCTGTCCGAACTCGTGAACCTCACGCCGCGGCCGTGCCAGGCGCGCGTGGAGCGGCTCGAGGCGCTTGGGGTGATCGAAGGGTACCGCGCGGTGATCAAGGCGCCGCGCGCGACCAAGCCGATCGTCGTGATCGCGCAGATCACGCTGGCCGACCACGGGCGTTCGCAGGCGCCGTTCGAGGACGAAATGCGGGCGAATCCGGCCGTGCTCGATTGCTGGCTCGTCAGCGGCACGTTCGATTTTCTCGTGCGGCTCGCGTGCGAGGATCTCGACGAGTACCGGCGGATCGCGAACCTGTGGCTGGAAAGCTCGCGGTTCCGGATCGAGAAGATCGTGACGACGGCCGAACTGCAGGCGATCAAGCGCAGCGTCGTGTGATGCGGCCGGGAAGGACCGGCTTCGACGCGAATGACCCGGCCTGACGATTTGCATTCCGAATCAAATCGTCGGGCCTGAATCCTATCAGGGTGAACACTATGGATGCTTTGCAAGCGGCAGCGGAGACGGCCGCACCGTCCGGGACGACGCTGAAACGCCGTCTGCAGGGCCGCCACATCGCGATGATCGCGATCGGCGGCTCGATCGGCACGGGGCTGTTCGTCGCGTCGGGGGCGTCGGTCGCGCAAGCGGGGCCGGGCGGGGCGATCGCCGCGTATATCGCGATCGGGCTGATGGTGTACTTCGTCGTCACCGGCCTCGGCGAAATGGCCGCGCTGATGCCGGTATCGGGCTCGTTCGCGATCTACGGCGAGAAGTACGTCGACGAAGGCTTCGGCGTCGCGCTCGGCTGGACCTACTGGTACAGCTGGGCCGTGACGATCGCGATCGAGCTGGTCGCCGCGCAGATCGTGATGCGCTACTGGTTTCCAACCCTGCCCGGCATCTGGTGGGGCGCGGGTTTCCTCGTGCTGATCTTCCTGCTGAATACGCTGTCGGTGCGCGGTTTCGGCGAATCGGAATACTGGTTCTCGCTGATCAAGGTGGTCACCGTGGTCGCGTTCATCGCGGCCGGGCTGCTGATCGCCGCCGGCCTGATCGGGAACGGGCATCCGGTCGGCTTGCGCAACTTCACGACGGGCGATGCGCCGTTCGTCGGCGGCGTGCACGCGATGATGAGCGTCGCGCTGATCGCGGGCTTCTCGTTTCTCGGCACCGAGCTGGTCGGGATCACGGCCGGCGAATCGGAAAACCCGCGCAAGACGATCCCGCGTGCGGTGAAACAGATCTTCTGGCGGATCATGCTGTTCTACGTGTTCGCGATCTTCGTGATCGGGCTGCTGGTGCCGTACACGGATCCGAACCTGCTGAAGAGCGACGTCACCGACATCGGCGTGAGCCCGTTCACGCTGGTGTTCAGCCACGCGGGTTTCCGGCTCGCGGCCGGCGCGATGAATCTCGTGATCCTCACGGCCGTACTGTCGGCCGGTAATTCCGGGACTTACGCGGCCACGCGGATGCTGTACAACCTCGCGGCGGAAGGGCGCGCGCCGGCGATGTTCGCGACGCTGTCGCCGGGCGGTGTGCCGCGCAACGCGCTGTACGCGACGATGGCCGTCGGCGGGCTGTGCTTCCTCACGTCGCTGGCCAACAACCAGAGCATCTATCTGTGGCTGCTGAATACGGTCGGCATCACCGGTTTCATCGCGTGGCTCGGCATCGCGGTCTGCCATTACCGGTTCCGCAAGGGCTTCCTGAAGCAGGGCTACCGGCTCGATCAGTTGCCGTACCGCGCGAAATGGTTCCCGTTCGGGCCGCTGTTCGCGATCGCGATCTGCATCGTGATTTCGCTCGGGCAGGATTACCAGGCGTTCTTCGCGGCCCGCATCGACTGGATGGAAGTGCTGTCGATCTACGTGTGGATTCCGCTGTTCGTCGCGATCTGGTGGGCGTATCGCCGTGCGCGCAAGAGCCGGCTCGTGCGCTACGAGGAGATGGACATCGGGCCGTGGCTGACGCGTTCGGTCGAAGCCGTCGATGCCGCGGCCACGCAGCGCGGGCAGTCGCACTGACTGCCTGGTACGGAAAGCGCGAAACGGGAGCCGGCATGTTTTGTCCGGCCGGCTCCGATGCGTGCGGCTGGCGTGCGGCGTCATCTGCACGAGACGCCGGTCGCCGCGTGAGCAGGGCGCATCCGCTGCCCTGCATGAGGGAAGCGATGCGCATCCCGTGCCGGCGTTACTTGTCCAGTTCGGGATAGTGCCGGAAGATGCCCATGTCGTTGAACGGGATGCGGCGGTCCGACTCGAGATAGAACGCGACAGGCGGATGCAGTGCAACGCGGTCGTGCAGTGCAACCAGCGCCGCGATCTGCCGCTCCGCACGCTTCATCGCTTTCGGAAACGCGTAGCGCAGGCCCTCGATCAACTGGAACATCGACAGGTCCGCATAGCTGAGTGCGTTGCCGGCGAGGTAGCCGCTCTTGTGCGGATTCTGTTCGAGCACACGCTCGAAGTATCCGAGGAATTTCGGCAGCCGGTTTTCGAGGAAATCGGCGGCACGCTCGGCGGCTTCCGCCTGCTGATCCTCGTAGTAAAGGCCGCTTGCGATCGGATGGTGCGTGTCGTGGATCTCGGTGACGAAATCGGCGACGGTCAACTGAAGCTGGTGCACCCACAGCCGGCCGGCTTCGTCGTCGGGCGCGAGCCCCAGCCGCGCGCCGAGAAACAGCAGGATGTTCGCGGTCTGCCCGATGACGACGTCGCCGGCCTTCAGGAACGGCGGCGCGAACGGCACGCATTCCGCCTTCGAGCTGTCCATCATCCGCATCATGGCCGGCACGCCCATGCCGCGCCCCGATTCACGCGCGACGTCGACATAGTCGGCTTCGGCCGCTTCGAGCGCGAGCCGCACGTACTCGCCCCGGCCCTGGATCTCGGGCCAGTAATACAGTTCGTATCGCATGCTGTCTTCCCGTTCGTTGAACCGGCTGTTGCCGGCATCGTGACGACCGGGCGGCCACGCGTCGCGCGCCACCCGCTGCGAATAGACAGTCTAGGCGATCGCAGGAAAAGTGCCGCGTGCGTCGTACATGCGTTACGCGCCGCGCTCGCCGCCTTCGGGGCCGTAGAAGAACACCCACGTCGAGAAGTCGTCGGAGAAGCCGATGAAGCGGTGCTCGGCGTGTGCCGGGACGAACAGCACGTCGCCGGCCGCGATTTCGCATTCGCGTCCGTCGACGACGAAGCGCGACGTGCCCGTGGCGATCGCGTAGACCTCGTCGCGCGTATGCGGCTTCTGCTTGTCGTCGATGCGCGGCCGGTACAGCTCGACGTCCAGCGTGCCGTGGCGAAACAGCGTCGTGAACAGCGTGCCTTGTTCGTCGAGGTGGGCGAGCGATTCATTCAGGCCGAGCTTCATGGGGAGGGCTCCAGGTCTGGATCGTGGGAGCGTGCGCGTTGCGCCATCGTATCTCGAAATCAGGAGCGCGATGTGCAGCGCGCGACGAGGCAAGCGAATCACGTCGCTCGCCACCGATGAAACGGTGGCCGGACATGCTCGCCATGGATGAAACGCGTGCGTCCATCGATGAATCAGCGTGACGATCGTCCGCATTCGATCGACAGGTTCACCGCGATTTAATAAACGCCCACTACGATCTCGCATCGTCGATCGACCGATGCGCAGCGATTCGATTCGAGCGTCGCCCCTGCCATTCATCGCCCAACCGCGCGACGCATCAGGTTGTCATTCCCGTGAACCCGCGATTTGCAACGTCGTGATCGGCTGCCGGCGTTGCTCGCATCATTTCGTATTTCTCATGAATCGAACCCCGTCGGCTTCTTTACGCAGAAAATTCCTGGCTGCCGCCCCCGCGGTTGCCGTGGCGCCGTGGTTGAGCGCATGCGGCGGTGACGACGTCACGTCGGCACCCGTGACCGATGCGGCGCTGGCCGCGCAGATGTCCGCGAAGCTCAACGCGCAGCTCGGCGACGCGACGACGGTCAACGCGATCGTGCCTGCGCTGACCGATGTCGGCTTCACGTGGGACCTGCCGACGGTGCCGGCCGCGCAAATCGGCGCGATCGTCGCATACAGCTTCGGCAATCGCCCGAACGCGGCAAGCGGCAATACGTCGAGCACGGGCGGCAACCAGTCCGCGCTGCCCGATCCGGGGCCCGTCAACGAAGCGCTCGCGGACGCCGTCTACCGTATTCGGCAACTGAAACCGGTCAAGGTCTACGCGCAGTGGGAGATTGCGCGCTTTCTCGTGTCGAAATACGGGATGGGCGCCGACGTGCTGTCGTCGATCGAGCCCGTGATCGCGAGCGACGGCACGATCGTGTACCTGAGTACGGCGGGTGTGGCCGCCGAGGCCGTGTCGCGCGCGGGCGGCGCGGCCGCGATGGGCAGCGTCGCGGTGGTGGGTCATCGGGATCACGCGAAGCGCTGCATCCAGACCTCGCAACAGGCGGGCATGAAGGCGGCCGCGGTTGCCGAGGTGTCGTTGCCGACGCTTTACGACCCGCAGTCGGGCCAGCCGTGGACGCGTAACCGCAGCCTCTACCTCGTGCACGACATGTATGCGCAGATGCTCGGCCGTGCGATCGGCGCGACGATGCAGGCGTTCCCGAAGGGCTGACGCATTTTCTCTTTCCCGATTCCGATGACCATGCAGACCCGCCGCCATTTTCTCGCTTCCGTTTCCGCTTCCGCGCTGGCCGCGACCGGCGCCGCCAGTGCGCCGGCCTTCGCGAACGACGCGCCTGTTTCAGACGCCGAACTCCAACGCCAGATGCTCGGCAAGCTGACCAACGAACTGAACGACCGCGCAGCCGCCGCCGACGAGACTGGCTACCTGTTCGACCCGTTTTTCTCGTGGCTGCCGCCGACCGTCCCGAACACGGCCATCAACACGATTGCCGCCTTCAGCTTCGGCAGTCGCGCTGCGGCGGTGCCGGGCCCGGTGAACGAGGCGATTGCCGACGCCGTGTTCCTGCTGCACCAGAAGGTTGCCGTGCGGATCTTCGCGCAGCAGGAAGTCGCGAGCGTGCTCGCGTCGAAATACGGGCTGACGGCCGGCGTGACGACCATCGCGACCCCGACCCCGGCCGCCGGCAGCCCGATACCGACGCCCGACGGCGTCGTCGCCGCGATCGTCAAGCAGGTCGGCTCGGCTTCGGCACTCGGCAACGTCGGTGTCGTCACCCATGCGGATCAGGCGTCGCTTGTCGTGCGCATGTCGAATGCCGCGGGGATGCAGGCCGCGGTGCCGGCGGGCCTTACGCTGCCGTCGCTTTACGACGCGTCCGCGCAGATGCCGGCATTGCGGCGCCGCGATCTCTACCTGCTGAGCAACGTCGGCGTGCAACTGGGCATGCTGCGGCTCGACCTGATCAACCGCGAATACCCGAACGGCTGACGCTGCCGGACCTTCGCGGAACATCTCTCGTTCATCAATCTCTTCCATTCCGGGACCGTCATGTCCTTTCGCGTGTCGCCGTGACATGCGCAGCGCGGTGGCGGCCGGGGCCACCGCGCCGTGGTGTCCGCGTTGCCGGGTAATGCTTATCCGGGTATCGCGTGTACCACCCAACTCACTGTTTTTATTCACTTTTTTCGTTATCGTGGTACTCCATGGGCCGACTTTGCGTGGCATAATCGATCACATCCGCAAGGCTTGTAGTCACAACGACCCCGCATACCCATGGCACAGACTCTCTACGACAAACTGTGGAACACCCACGTGGTCCACACCGAGGAAGACGGCACGACCCTGCTCTACATCGACCGTCAGCTGCTGCATGAAGTCACGAGCCCGCAGGCGTTCGAAGGGCTGAAGATGGCGCAGCGTCCGGTGTGGCGCATCAGCGCGAACCTGGCCGTGTCGGACCACAACGTGCCGACCACCGATCGCAGCCACGGCATCGCCGATCCCGTCTCGAAGCTCCAGGTCGACACGCTCGACGCGAACTGCGATGCGTTCGGCATCACGCAGTTCAAGATGAACGACGTGCGCCAGGGCATCGTCCACATCATCGGGCCGGAACAGGGCGCGACGCTGCCGGGCATGACGATCGTGTGCGGCGATTCGCATACGTCGACGCACGGCGCATTCGGTGCGCTCGCGCACGGCATCGGCACGTCGGAAGTCGAGCACGTGCTCGCCACGCAAACCCTGCTGCAGAAGAAGAGCAAGAACATGCTCGTGAAGGTCGAGGGCACGCTGCCGCGCGGCTGTACCGCGAAGGACATCGTGCTCGCGATCATCGGCAAGATCGGCACGGCCGGCGGCACCGGCTACGCGATCGAATTCGGCGGCTCGACGATCCGCGCGCTGACGATGGAAGGCCGCATGACCGTCTGCAACATGGCGATCGAGGCTGGCGCGCGCGCCGGCATGGTGGCGGTGGACGACACGACGATCGACTACCTGAAGGGCCGCCCGTTCGTGCCGACCGGCGCGGAATGGGACCAGGCCGTCGAATACTGGCGCCAGTTCAAGTCGGACGACGGCGCGCAGTTCGATCGCGTGGTCGAGCTGAACGCAGCCGAGATCGTCCCGCAGGTCACGTGGGGCACGTCGCCGGAAATGGTCACGTCGATCGACGGCCGCGTGCCCGATCCCGAGCGCGAGAAGGATCCGGTCAAGCGCGATGCGATGGAGCGTGCGCTGGCGTACATGGCGCTCGAGCCGAACACGCCGATCGAATCGATCAAGGTCGACAAGATCTTCATCGGCTCGTGCACGAACGCGCGAATCGAGGACATCCGCGCAGCCGCGTATGTCGTGAAGAAGCTGAACCGTCGCGTCGCGTCGAACGTGCGGCTCGCGATGGTCGTGCCGGGCTCGGGCCTCGTGAAGGCGCAGGCCGAGCGCGAAGGGCTCGACAAGGTGTTCACGGACGCCGGCTTCGAATGGCGCGAGCCGGGCTGCTCGATGTGCCTCGCGATGAATGCCGACCGGCTCGAGCCGGGCGAGCGCTGCGCATCGACGTCGAACCGCAACTTCGAAGGCCGGCAGGGCGCGGGCGGTCGCACGCACCTCGTGAGCCCCGCGATGGCGGCAGCCGCGGCGATCGAAGGCCATTTCGTCGACATTCGCCAGCTGGGGTAACGCATGACGGCATCGAAGGTCATTGCGCGGCTGGTTGCCGCGCTGGCGCTGGCGGGGCTGGGTTTCGGCCTCGCGGGCTGCAATACCGTCCAGGGCTTCGGGCAGGACGTCAACGCTGCCGGCAGCGCGCTGAAGCGCGCCGCGGAGTGACGGCCCCCACCGAGAATTTGTCGATGTGCGCCGGCTGAACGCCGGCCCTTCAACCGGATAGACGGATCATGGAAAAATTCACAGTGCATACCGGCGTCGTGGCGCCGCTCGATCGCGAGAACGTCGACACCGACGCGATCATCCCGAAGCAGTTCCTGAAGTCGATCAAGCGCACCGGCTTCGGTCCGAACGCGTTCGACGAATGGCGTTATCTCGATCACGGCGAGCCGGGCCAGGACAACTCGAAGCGTCCGCTGAATCCCGACTTCGTGCTGAACCAGCCGCGCTACCAGGGCGCATCCGTGCTGCTCGCACGCAAGAACTTCGGCTGCGGCAGCTCGCGCGAGCACGCCCCGTGGGCGCTGCAGCAGTACGGCTTCCGCGCGATCATCGCGCCGAGCTTCGCCGATATTTTCTTCAACAACTGCTACAAGAACGGCCTGCTGCCGATCGTGCTGACCGAGCAGCAGGTCGATCACCTGTTCAACGAGACGGTCGCGTTCAACGGCTTCGAAGTCACGGTCGACCTCGACGCGCAGGTCGTGCGCACGGGTGACGGCCGCGAGTATCCGTTCGAGATCGCCGCGTTCCGCAAGTACTGCCTGCTGAACGGCTACGACGACATCGGCCTCACGCTGCGCCACGCGGACAAGATCCGCCAGTTCGAGGCCGAGCGCCTCGTGAAGCAGCCGTGGCTCAACACCAAGCTGGTCGGCTGAGATCGCCTTTCGGGCGGGCGCGCCGGCGGCGCGTTCGCCGGCCTGCCTCCATAAAAACCTACCCAGTCAGGAATTTCGCATGAAGATTGCAGTGCTGCCCGGCGACGGCATCGGTCCGGAAATCGTCAATGAAGCCGTGAAGGTGCTGAACGCACTCGACGAGAAGTTCGAACTCGAACAGGCGCCGGTCGGCGGCGCGGGCTACGAGGCGAGCGGCCATCCGCTGCCCGACGCGACGCTGACGCTCGCGAAGGAAGCCGACGCGATCCTGTTCGGCGCCGTGGGCGACTGGAAGTACGACTCGCTCGAACGCGCGCTGCGCCCCGAGCAGGCGATCCTCGGGCTGCGCAAGCACCTCGAGCTGTTCGCGAACTTCCGCCCGGCAATCTGCTATCCGCAGCTCGTCGATGCGTCGCCGCTGAAGCCCGAGCTGGTCGCGGGCCTCGACATCCTGATCGTGCGCGAACTGAACGGCGACATCTACTTCGGCCAGCCGCGCGGCGTGCGCGCTGCACCGGACGGCCTGTTCGCGGGCGAACGCGAAGGCTTCGACACGATGCGCTATTCGGAACCGGAAGTGCGCCGCATCGCGCACGTCGCGTTCCAGGCGGCCCGCAAGCGCGCGAAGAAGCTGCTGTCGGTCGACAAGGCGAACGTGCTCGAGACGTCGCAGTTCTGGCGCGACATCATGATCGACGTGTCGAAGGAATACGCGGACGTCGAGCTGTCGCACATGTACGTCGACAACGCGGCGATGCAGCTCGCGAAGGCGCCGAAGCAGTTCGACGTGATCGTCACGGGCAACATGTTCGGCGACATCCTGTCGGATGAAGCGTCGATGCTGACGGGCTCGATCGGCATGCTGCCGTCGGCGTCGCTCGACAAGAACAACAAGGGCCTGTACGAGCCGTCGCACGGTTCGGCGCCGGACATCGCGGGCAAGGGCATCGCGAACCCGCTCGCGACGATCCTGTCGGCCGCGATGATGCTGCGCTACTCGCTGAATCGCGCGGAGCAGGCCGATCGCATCGAGCGTGCGGTGAAAACGGTGCTCGAACAGGGCTACCGCACGGGCGATATCGCGACGCCGGGTTGCCAGCAGGTCGGCACGACGGCGATGGGCGACGCAGTGGTCGCGGCGCTGTAACGCGACCAAGTAGAAAGGGCGCGAACAGGCCGCGAAATCGGCCGGTTCGCATGCGGTTGGCCGTTGTGCGGGCCACCGGCTTTGTGTAGACTCGAACGATGGCGCATCTTTCCCTGATCTCCCCGGTCTTGAAACTCCACGGCAACACAGCCCGTGCGGGTGCGCGCGCCATCGTCATCACGAAAACCATTACCACGAAAACGATCATTAAACGCTGATCGTCCGTCGTGCCCGCCTATTTCCCCGCGCGGTCACACCGGGGACGGAATGGCGGGGAAGCTCCATCAAAGGGTTAGTCATGAACGTAGGTCTCGTAGGTTGGCGCGGCATGGTCGGCAGCGTCCTGATGCAGCGCATGCAGGAAGAGGGCGATTTCGACCTGATCGAACCGGTGTTTTTCAGCACCAGCAACACGGGCGGCAAAGCGCCGTCGTTCGCGAAAAACGAGACTACGCTCAAGGACGCGACCAACGTCGACGAGCTGAAGAAGTGCGACGTGATCATCACGTGCCAGGGCGGCGACTACACGAACGACGTGTTCCCGAAGCTGCGCGCGGCCGGCTGGAACGGCTACTGGATCGACGCGGCATCGTCGCTGCGGATGAAGGACGACGCGGTCATCATCCTCGATCCGGTCAACCTCGACGTGATCAAGGACGCGCTCGTCAAGGGCCAGAAGAACTTCATCGGCGGCAACTGCACGGTCAGCCTGATGCTGATGGCGCTCGGCGGCCTGTTCCGCGAGAACCTCGTCGACTGGATGACGGCGATGACCTACCAGGCCGCATCGGGCGCGGGCGCGCAGAACATGCGCGAACTGCTGGCGCAGATGGGCACGCTGAACGGCGCGGTTCAGGCGCAACTCGCCGATCCGGCTTCCGCGATCCTCGACATCGACCGCCGCGTGCTGGCCGCGATGAACAGCGACGCGATGCCGACGAGCAACTTCGGCGTGCCGCTCGCCGGTTCGCTGATTCCGTGGATCGACAAGGATCTCGGCAACGGGATGTCGAAGGAAGAGTGGAAGGGCGGCGCGGAAACCAACAAGATCCTCGGCAAGCCGGCGATGGGTGAACCGGGTTCGATCCCGGTCGACGGCCTGTGCGTGCGAATCGGCGCAATGCGCTGCCACTCGCAGGCGCTGACGATCAAGCTGAACAAGGACGTGCCGCTCGACGAGATCAACGGCATCCTCGCGTCGGCGAACGACTGGGTGAAGGTCGTGCCGAACGAGCGTGAAGCGTCGATGCGCGACCTGTCGCCGGCGAACGTCACGGGCACGCTGACGGTGCCGGTCGGCCGCCTGCGCAAGCTCGCGATGGGCGGTGAATACCTGTCGGCGTTCACGGTCGGCGACCAGCTGCTGTGGGGCGCGGCCGAGCCGCTGCGCCGCATGCTGCGCATCCTGCTCGACAAGTAAGTGGCGTGTCCGGCCCGCGATCCGCGGGCCGCGGTGCACGAGATTGCGCGCCGCGTCTGCCTTGACGATATCAAGGCGGGCGCGGCGCGTTTTTCATGTGCGGGTCAGCGCATGTTCAGGAGCGTCTGGTCGACGGCCTGCTGCGTCTTGATCGTCTGCGCATTCGCCTGGTAATCGCGCTGCGCCTTGATCAGGTTCACGAGCTCGGTCGTCAGGTTGACGTTCGAGTTTTCCAGCGCGCTTCCCTGCAGCGTGCCGTGGTTCGTGCTGCCCGGCGCGGAGATCTGCGGCACGCCCGACGCGGTGGTTTCCACATACTGGTTGCCGCCGATGTTCTCGAGCCCGTTCGGGTTGTTGAAGTTCGCGAGCGCGATCAGGCCGAGCACCGCGCTCTGGCCGTTCGAGTAATTGCCGGTGAGCTTGCCGTCGGTGCCGATCGAGAACGTCGTCAGCGTGCCGCTTGCGAAGCCATCTTGTGCGAGGTTGTTCACGCCGCTTTTCCCGCCGAACTGCGTCGTGCCGGTCAGGTCGAGCGTCAGGTTTTGCGGATTGGCGCCGCCCGACGCGTTGGGGATCGAGAACGCGAACTGGCCGAGGCTCGGCGTCGGCTGGCCGGTTGCGGCCGACGTCGTCGAGCTGATCCGGCCCGATGCGTCGAACGTGACGGTGCCGAGATTCGTCGGCGTCTGGCCCTGCACGCCCGCATAGGCCTGCCAGGTGCCGGCCGCGTTCTTCGTGAAATACATCGACACCTGTTGCGAGCCACCGAGCGTGTCGTACACCTGGATCGACGAATTGTAGTTGTACGTGGTGTTGTCGCCCGCGTTGAACGGTGTCTTGGCCGGCACCTTGTCCTGCGAGTTCAGGTTGAACTGGCCGGTGATCTTCGTCGTCGCCTGCGGTGCGATGTTGGTGGTCGGCGCTTGCAGCGGCACGGTCGCCGCGGTGTTGATCGCGCCGCCCGGCCCTGCCGCATAGCCCATCAGGTTGCGGTTCTGCGCGTCGACGATGGCGCCGCTCTTGTCGCGGTGGAATACGCCGTCACGCGAGTACGTCGTCACGCCGTTGTTCGACATCTGGAAGAAGCCGTTGCCATTGATCGCGATGTCGAGCGACGACTTCGTCGAGTTGATCGTCCCCTGGCCGAATTGTTGCTGCACCGACGTGAGCCGCGTGCCGATGCCGATCTGCGTGTTGGTCGACGTCGCGACCGAGTTCGCGTACATGTCGGCGAAGTTCGCGCGACCCTGCTTGTAGCCAACCGTGTTTGCGTTCGCGATGTTGTTGCCGATCACGTCGAGATGGTTCGCCGCGCCGGCCAACCCGCTCAAACCCTGCTGATAGCCCATGTTCGATCCCCGTAACGAGCTGGTGAGTAAATGCAGTCGTGCGACTGCGCGATGCCTCCCTGGCACCTCACGGCGTCAGTCAGGCCGACCGCGTTCCCGCTTTTGTCGCAGGTGCGAGCGCGATGGTCGAACTGCGCCGATTCTTGTTTGAAGACGATCCTAGCGACGGCAATTATTCGATCTGTGTAATTTTGTGTAATGAAATTGAATTAATGTCGAAATGATCTATTTCGTATGAGAAATGAAGCTGCGGCGAGGCTGGAAAGCCTTATGGGACGGGGGTTTGGTGGTGGGGGTGTTCAATTCGACGATCAGAGAGGGGAATTGGCCTCTTATCGATCAATTGAAATTCATTTGAATGGGGGGATGGCCGGCTGGATTTATTTTGATTGGTGCTGGTTAATCCATTAACGGCAAGTGGCGCGAATTATTGAGCAACCCGCCGTGATTCCCCGGTCGTGGTTCTGTGTGGGACCTCGGGTTGGACGAATCGCATCGTTGAGTGAGCAAAGGCATGTGGGGTGGGTTCGGCAGGCGACGCGGCCGGATCGTTTTGCATCCGAGAGAGGCACACTTCCGGTCGATCGCGGGCGCGGGTCGCAGCGTGCGCAGCCGGACACCCACGCGGCCCGATCGCCGGATGCCCCGACGCGCGCACGCAATCGGTTGCACCTGTCGGCGATGAATTCGGCCCGAACCTGATCACGTGAAGTAAACTACGCGGTTACGACGCACAGACCCGCCGAAAGCGTCGCGTTCCACGCGACGCTTTTGCATTTCTGCGGCAACTTTATTGACGCTTTCAACCGCGAATCCGAGCCGCGCCCACGCGCGGCGATAGAGCCAACGATGTCCCGAATTTCCTTGTTTCCGCGTCAGTCCCGTCTGTCGCGCGCCGTGCGTGGCGCGCTGGCGATCCTGGCGCTCGGCGCAACCGCATCGGCCTGGGCGGCCGGCACCGGCGAACTGCCCGCGTCCGCTGCCGACGGCGCAGTGCCGCTTACCGTGACGGTCCAGCCGGGCCAGTCGCTGAACGACATCGCGAAGGCGGCCACGCAGTCGCGCGATCCCGGCGTGCTCGCGCGCGCCGGCCGCGCGCTGTTCGACGCCAATCCGCAGGCGTTCATGAAGCGCGACGCGAGCCGCCTGAAAGTCGGCGCGACGCTGACCGTGCCGGCGCTCGATGCGACAGGCGCGGCAGTCGTGCCGGCTGCTGCATCTGCTGCATCCGCTGCGTCCGCTGCGTCCGGTACGACTGCCGCGTCCGCACCCGCCGCCGCATCGGGCGGCACGGCAGTCGCGCAGCATGGTGCGTCCGCACCGCATCCGGGGTCGACCGTGCAATCCGCGCCGGTGGCGCCGGCCGTGCATGCGGCGCCTGTCAGCGGTGCGAGCGTCGCGACGGCCGCCGGCGCGTCGGCATCGGTCGGTGCTTCGGCTGCTCACGGCGCATCGGCTGTGGAAAGCATGCAGCCGGCGGCACCCGTGGCCGGTGCAAGCGGTCCGCATGTGTGGAGCGGCACGATCCAGTCGGTGCCGTCGTCCGCGAGCGGTGCCGTGATCCCGCCGGCGTCGGGCAGCCAGGTTCCGGGTATGAACGAACCGGCTGGCGCGGCACCTGTCACGGGCGCGTCGCAGCCGCGGCCGTCGAGCCTGCAGCAACTGCTGGCGCTGAAGAACCGCGTGCTGATGGAATTGCAGAAGCACGGTATCGGCAAGCCGGCCACGACGAACGAGGTCAAGCCGGCGCCGGCACCTGTCGCGCCGCCTCCGGTCGCGAACGAGGCGGGCGCGTCCGCGGCTGCGGCCGCGTCGACGGCGGGCGAAGCGGCATCCGGCGTTGCTGCCAGCGCAGTGGAGCCGGCATCGGTATCGGCGCCCACGCAGCCGGTCGCGCCGGTGGTGACACCTGCGCGCAGTCACGAGCAGATGGACTGGCGTCCGGCCGCGGTGGCCGGTGCGGCCGTGATCGTCCTTGCCGCAGGTTTCGCGTGGCGCAAGCGCAGGAAGAGCCGCCGCACGGACGATGCGGGGACGGACACGGTGGCTGCCGCTACGGCAGCGGGCGGTGTCGCGGCTGCGGCTGCCACTGCGCAAGCCGAAGCCGCGCCGTCCGTCGAACCGGAACTGCCGATCCGGCCCGAGATGCCGGTCGCGCGTGATGCCGCTTCCGACTTGAACCTTGCCGCGGCGACTGCCGCAGCGGCGGAGCCGGTCGAGACACCGGATGCGGAGGTGTCGTCGTCGTCGGATGTGGCGAAGCCGCATGCCGAGCAGCCCGAGTTGCCGACCGCACACGCGGCAGTACCGCCCGCGAGCGAGACGGCTCCGGTTTCGCACGATGCCGAGCCGATCGAAACGTCGTCAGCGACGCCGATCGAGACGTCGGCGGAGCCACGGGTAGCGACGTCGGTGGAGACGCCGGCCGCACCCGCGGCCACGGAAGCGCAGCATGCGGCGCTGATGCAGAACGCGATCAGCGCGCTCAGCAGCCTCGACATGCCGCTGCCGCCGCGCACGCCGGACGAGCCGTCGCCGGCGGCGGATGAGCCGGCTGCGCAAGCAGGGCAGTCCGACACCGACGAAATCGCAACTAACGGTCAAGCCGCCCAGCGTCTCCCGATTGGTTCGATCGACCCGGCCCCGAAACATCCGGCCGACCAGGACGACGAGTTCGATTGGGATCCGGACGCAGCGACACCGCCAAGCCAGGCGGGCAGCCCGTTTGCGACGTCGTCACTGCCGCCGCTCGGCGGCGCGCAGTTCGGCGCGCTGAAGCTCGATTTCGATCTCGACCTGCCGTCCGCGCCGGGCGCCGTGTTGCCGGCGCTGACGCCGGACGAACTCGCCCGCATTGCGCGCAACAAGCTCGACCTCGCGTCCGAGTACGTCGAGCTGGGCGACCTGTCCGGCGCGCGGACACTGCTGCAGGAAGTGGTCGACGCGAACGACGCCGCGACGCGCGACGATGCGCGCGCGCTGCTCGCGAAACTGGCGGACGAGGCGTGATGCGGATCGCGCTCGGCATCCAGTACGACGGCGCGGCGTTCTGCGGCTGGCAGGCGCAGCCGCACGGCAAGACCGTGCAGGATCGGCTCGAGCACGCACTGGCGGAGTTCGCGCGCGTGCCGCTGCATACGACGGTGGCCGGGCGGACCGATACGGGCGTGCACGGGCTCGGGCAGGTCGTGCACTTCGATACCGACCTCGATCGGGAGGTTTTTTCGTGGGTGCGCGGCACCAACGCGTTCCTGCCGCCGACCGTGGCGGTGCAATGGGCGAAGCCGATGCCCGATACGTTCCACGCGCGTTTCTCGGCGTTCGAGCGCACCTATTACTACACGCTGTACGTGCATCCGGTGCGCTCGCCGATGCTGGCGGGGCGCGCGGGCTGGATCCATACGCCGCTCGACGACGACGCGATGCGCGCCGCTGCCGCGCACCTGATCGGCGAGCATGATTTCTCTTCGTTCCGGTCGTCGGAATGCCAGTCGAAGACGCCGGTCAAACACCTGTATCAGATCGACGTGCGGCGCGTGGGCGATTTCATCCATTTCCGGTTCCGCGCCAACGCGTTCCTGCACCACATGGTGCGCAACCTGATGGGCTGCCTCGTCGCGGTCGGTCGCGGCCGCTATCCGGCCGACTGGCTCGCCGACGTGCTGGCCGGGCGCGACCGCAAGCTTGCGGCGCCCACGTTCATGGCCGACGGGCTGTATCTTGCCCACGTCGGTTACCCGGCGGAATTCGCCGTCCCGCCCGCGCAGCTCGGCAGTGTGCCGTGGAGCAGCGTCTGGGCCGATCTGGACCCGCAATCATGACGGATCACGCCGTGTCTTCCTCGTCTCCTGCCGCGGCCGGCCTGCCGCCGCGCACGCGCATCAAGCTGTGCGGGCTGTCGAAGCCCGAGGACGTGCTGCATGCGGCCGCGCTCGGCGCCGATGCGATCGGCCTCGTGTTCTATCCGAAGAGCCCCCGCGCGGTGTCGATCGCGCAGGCGGCGGAGCTCGCGCGCCTCGCGCCGCCGTTCGTGTCGGTGGTCGGGTTGTTCGTGAACGCGACCGAGGCCGAGATCGAGGCCGTCGTGCGCGACGTGCCGCTCACGCTGCTGCAGTTCCATGGCGACGAGACGCCCGAGCAGTGCGACGCACTCGGCCGCGCGGCCCGCCTGCCGTGGCTGCGCGCCGTGCGCGTGGGCCCCTCGACGCAATCGGCCGATTTGGTAGAATCGGGGCTTCATTATTCGAAAGCGCGCGGCCTCCTGTTCGACACCCTGGTGCCGGATTACGGTGGTAGCGGCAAGGTCTTCGATTGGTCTCTTATTCCCGCAGAGCTCGCGCATCGGGCCGTTTTGAGTGGTGGCTTGAGCGCGCAAAACGTCGGTGATGCGATTCGCCAGTTGCGCCCGTTTGCTGTCGATGTCTCGAGTGGCATCGAAGTGGAGGGCGCGAAGGGCGTGAAGGATCACGCCCGGATGGCGGCGTTCGTACGCGCGGTGCGCGAAGCGGACGCCGGGTGATGCAAGCCGGTGCGGCCCGACAAGCGGGGCGCGCCGACCGATCGAGAGAGACACCATGTACAACCTTCCTGATGATCGCGGCCACTTCGGCCCGTATGGCGGCACGTTCGTCGCCGAGACGCTGATTCACGCGCTGGACGAACTGCGCGCGGCGTATGAAAAATTCCAGAACGATCCCGATTTCGTCGCCGAATTCGAGCGCGAGCTGAAGCATTTCGTCGGCCGCCCGTCGCCGATCTATCACGCGCAACGCTGGAGCGAGACGCTCGGCGGCGCGCAGATCTACCTGAAGCGCGAAGACCTGAACCACACCGGCGCGCACAAGATCAACAACGTGATCGGCCAGGCGCTGCTCGCGAAGCGCATGGGCAAGAAGCGCGTGATCGCCGAGACGGGCGCCGGCCAGCACGGCGTCGCGACCGCGACGATCTGCGCGCGCTTCGGGATGGAATGCGTCGTCTACATGGGTTCGGAAGACGTGCGCCGCCAGGCCGCGAACGTCTACCGGATGAAGCTGCTGGGAGCTACGGTCGTGCCGGTCGAATCGGGTTCGCGCACGCTGAAGGACGCGCTGAACGAAGCGATGCGCGACTGGGTCACGAACATCGAGAGCACGTTCTACATCATCGGCACGGTCGCGGGCCCGCACCCGTACCCGATGATGGTGCGCGACTTCCAGCGCGTGATCGGCGACGAGTGCAAGGTGCAGATGCCCGAGCTCGCCGGCCGGCAGCCTGACGCCGTGATCGCCTGCGTGGGCGGCGGTTCGAACGCGATGGGCATCTTCTATCCGTACATCGACGACACCTCGGTGCAGCTGATCGGCGTCGAAGCGGCCGGCGACGGCCTCGACACGGGTCATCACGCGGCGTCGCTGATCGCCGGCAGCCCGGGCGTGCTGCACGGCAACCGCACCTACCTGCTGCAGGACGACAACGGCCAGATCATCGAGACGCATTCGGTGTCGGCGGGCCTCGACTATCCGGGCGTCGGCCCCGAGCACGCGTGGCTGAAGGACAGCGGCCGTGCGCAGTACGTCGGCATCACCGACGAGGAAGCGCTGAAGGCGTTCCACGACTGCTGCCGGATCGAGGGGATCATTCCCGCGCTCGAGTCGAGCCACGCGATCGCGTATGGCGTGAAGCTCGCGCCGACGTTGCCGAAGGACAAGATCCTGCTCGTCAACCTGTCGGGCCGCGGTGACAAGGACATGCACACGGTCGCCGAGCGATCGGGCATCGAGCTCTGACCCCGACCGATGCGTGACCTGATCGAAGAACCGGGCGGCGGTGCCGCGAGCGAGGCGGGGGCGGTTCAGCCCGCCGCTGCCGTGCCGCGCGCGCTGCCGTCCGGGATCGAACTGCATAACCGCGATTTCCTGACCCATGCCGCGCACCTGCCGGACGCGTCGATCGACCTGATCGTCGCCGATCCGCCGTACGGGCTCGGCAAGGACTACGGCAACGACTCGGACAAGCGTTCGGGCGACGACTTTCTCGCGTGGACGCGCGAGTGGCTCGAGCTCGCGATTCCGAAGCTGAAGCCGAGCGGGTCGATGTACATCTTCTGCACGTGGCAGTACGCGCCGGAAATCTTCAGTTTCCTGAAGACGCAGCTCACGATGGTCAACGAGATCATCTGGGACCGGCGCGTGCCGAGCATGGGCGGCACGACGCGCCGTTTCACGTCGGTGCACGACAACATCGGCTTTTTCGCGGTTTCCAGGGCGTATTACTTCGATCTCGATCCGGTCCGCATCCCGTACGACGCCGACACGAAGAAGGCCCGCTCGCGCAAGCTGTTCGAAGGCAGCAAGTGGCTGGAGATGGGCTACAACCCGAAGGACGTCTGGTCGGTCTCGCGCCTGCATCGGCAGCACGCGGAGCGCGTCGATCATCCGACCCAGAAGCCGCTGGAAATCATCGAGCGGATGGTGCTCGCAAGCTGCCCGCCGGGCGGCCGCGTGCTCGATCCGTTCATGGGCAGCGGCACGACCGCGGTGGCCTGCGCACGGCAGGGGCGCGACTTCGTCGGCTACGAGATCAACGAAAGCTATTGTGCGATCGCGCACGAGCGCGTGAACGCGCTCGCCGCGCCGGCGTGCGCGTGAATCGCGCCGCCGCATCGCCGAACGCATTTAGGAAAATTGCCATGTCCCGTATTCAGCAGACCTTCGCCGCGCTCGCCGAACAAGGCCGTAAGGGCCTGATCCCGTTCATCACGGCCGGCGACCCGGATCCGGCCAAAACCGTCGAATTCATGCACGCGCTCGCCGAAGGCGGCGCGGACGTGATCGAACTCGGCGTGCCGTTCTCGGACCCGATGGCCGATGGCCCCGTGATCCAGCGTTCGTCGGAACGCGCGCTCGCGCGCGGCGTCACGCTCAAGAGCGTGCTCGCCGACGTGAAGCGCTTTCGCGAAACCGACCCCAAAACCCCCGTCGTGCTGATGGGCTATGCGAACCCGATCGAGCGGATGGGCGTCGACGCGTTCGCGGCCGAAGCACAGGCGGCCGGGGTCGACGGCGTGCTCGTCGTCGACTATCCGCCGGAAGAGGCGGGCGTGTTCGCCGAGAAAATGCGCGCCGCGCAGATCGATCCGATCTTCCTGCTCGCGCCCACGTCGACCGATGAACGCATCGCCGACGTCGGCAAGATCGCGAGCGGCTACGTGTATTACGTGTCGCTCAAGGGCGTGACCGGCGCAGGAAATCTGGATGTTTCGAGCATTGCGGGTAAAATCCCGGCCATCAAGTCGCGCGTGCCGGTTCCGGTCGGCGTCGGCTTCGGGATCCGCGACGCCGAAACGGCGCGCGCGGTGGCCGAAGTGTCGGACGCCGTCGTGATCGGCAGCCGCCTCGTGCAGCTGCTCGAAAGCGCTGCGCCGGAGGGTGCCGCCGCCGCGCTGAAGACGTTCATCGCCGAGCTGCGCGCCGCCCTGGACGGCGCGGGCAAGGCGGCGCGATAAACACAACACAGGAAGCGGGAACGGGCCGGTTGGCCCGCCCCGCCACGGAACAGGAAACCATACGATGAGCTGGCTCGACAAACTGTTGCCGCCGAAGATCAAGCAGACCGACCCGAAAAGCCGCAAGGGCATTCCGGAAGGCCTGTGGGTCAAATGCCCGTCCTGCGAGGCCGTGCTGTACCGCAACGACGTGGACGCGAACCTGCACGTGTGCCCGAAGTGCGATCACCACATGCGCATCGGTGCGCGTGAGCGTCTCGACGGACTGCTCGATCCGGAAGGCCGCTACGAGATCGGCCAGGAAATCGTGCCGGTCGACACGCTGAAGTTCAAGGACAGCCGCAAGTACCCCGATCGTCTGAAGGAAGCGATGGACGATACGGGCGAGACCGACGCGATGGTCGTGATGGGCGGTGCGATCCACACGCTGCCGGTGGTCGCGGCCTGCTTCGAATTCTCGTTCATGGGCGGCTCGATGGGCTCGGTGGTGGGCGAGCGCTTCGTCCGCGGCGCGCAGAACGCGCTGGAGCAGCAAGTGCCGTTCATCTGCTTCACCGCTTCGGGCGGCGCGCGGATGCAGGAAAGCCTGCTGTCGCTGATGCAGATGGCGAAGACCACCGCGATGCTGACCAAGCTGTCGGAGGCGAAGCTGCCGTTCATCTCGGTGCTGACCGATCCGACGATGGGCGGCGTGTCGGCGAGCTTTGCGTTCCTCGGCGACGTCGTGATCGCCGAACCGAAGGCGCTGATCGGCTTCGCCGGCCCGCGCGTGATCGAGCAGACGGTCCGCGAGAAGCTGCCGGAAGGTTTCCAGCGCGCCGAATTCCTGCTGAAGACGGGTGCGATCGACATGATCGTCGACCGTCGCAAGATGCGCGACGAGATCGCCCAGCTGCTCGCCCTGCTGCAGCGGCAACCGGCCGACGCGCTGGCCTGACCGGCGCGAGGTTGTGAACACTGCGCGTCGCCTGGCTTCAGTGTCAGGCGGCGCGCTTCGTTTTTTGGCGTAGTGGCGGCACCGATCCAGATTTGAACCGATGAGCACTTTTCCCACTCTCGACGCGTGGCTTTCGCATCTCGAACGCGCGCACCCGGTCGGCATCGACATGGGCCTGACCCGCATCGGGCAGGTCAAGGCGGCGCTGCAGCTCGAATTCGCTTGCCCCGTCATCACCGTCGGCGGCACGAACGGCAAGGGCTCGACCTGCGCGTTCCTCGAGACGATCCTCGTGCGCGCCGGCTACAAGGTCGGCTGCCACACGTCGCCGCACCTGCTCGAATTCAACGAGCGCGCGCGCGTGAACGGGCAGAACGTCACCGATGACGAACTGCTGCCGCATTTCGAGGCCGTCGAAGCCGCGCGCACGTCGCTCCCCGAGCCCGTCTCGCTCACGTACTTCGAATTCACGACGCTCGCGATCCTGCACCTGTTCGCGTCGCGCGGGCTCGACGCGGTGATCCTCGAAGTCGGCCTCGGCGGCCGGCTCGATGCGGTCAACATCATCGACACCGATTGCGCGATCGTCACGAGCATCGACATCGACCACACCGAATACCTCGGCGACACGCGCGAGAAGATCGCGTTCGAGAAGGCCGGGATCTTCCGCGCCGGCAAGCCGGCGATCTGCGGCGATCCGGCCGCGCCGCAAACGCTGATCGACCACGCCGAAGCGATCGGCGCCGATCTCTGGCTGGTCGGCCGCGATTTCCGCTACGAGGCGCAGGCAGGCGCGGAGCGCCAGCAGTGGAGCTACCTCGGCCGCGAGAAGCGCTATCCGGCGCTCGCGTACCCGGCGCTGCGCGGGGCGAATCAGCTGATCAATGCGTCGGCCGCGCTCGCCGCGCTCGAAGCGCTGCGTCCGGTGCTGCCGGTGTCCGCGCAGGACATCCGGCTCGGCCTCGCGAACGTCGAGCTGCCGGGGCGCTTCCAGGTGCTGCCCGGCAAGCCGGCGATCGTGCTCGACGTCGCGCACAACCCGCATGCGTCGGCCGTGCTCGAGCAGAACCTCGGCAACATGGGCTTCTTCCCGTACACGTACGCGGTGTTCGGCGCGATGCACGACAAGGACATCGACGGCGTGCTGCAGCACCTGAAGGGCGAGATCGACCACTGGTGCGTGACCGACCTGCCGCTGCCGCGCGCGGCCTCCGCGGAGCAGCTCGAAGCCGCGCTGCGCAAGGCCGGCGTGGAAGAGGGGCCCGATTCGAGCGTCACGCGTTACACGTCGCCTGCCGAAGCGTTTCGCGATGCACTAAAAAGAGCATCCGAGAATGATAGAATCGTGGTTTTCGGCAGTTTCCATACGGTTGCCGGCGTGCTGGCCTACCGTAAATCGCAGCAACACTGACTGACGGGCAGTTTCGGACTCAGCCATTCATGGGAATTTTCTCGTTCGGCAAGAAAGACGACGACGCGCCCCCGCGGCGCGGCGGTCGCACCGGGACCTCCCGGAACGTGCGCACGGAGCGCACCACTGAACGCGTCGAGCGACGCTCGCGCCGCACCGAGCGTCCGGAATCGGACGCACTGCTCCTCGATCCGACCCTTCCAGAAAAGCAACGCGCGCGCCGTCGCCTCGTCGGCGCGATCGCGCTCGTCGTCGCCGCCGTGATCGTGCTGCCGATGGTGCTCGACTCGCACCCGAAGCCGGTCACGGACGACATCGCCATCGATATTCCGAACCGGCCTGCGCACCAGGCCGTCGCACCGCGCGACGATGACGCCTCCGACGTACAGGCAGGCGTCGCGCACGACGAACCGCCGGCATCCGATGTAGCCGTGGCGGCTGCACCGGCGCCCGCGCCGAAGGATGCCGACAAGCCGGCCGCGAAACCCGAACCCGATACCACGACCACGGCGAGCGTGACGCCGCCGAAGCCCGCGCCGAAACCGGCCACCCCCGTGGCGAAGCCGGCCGCGCCGAAGCCTGCCCCCGCGCCCGCGGCCGTCGCGCGTACCGACGCCGCCAGCCCGGACAGCAGCGATGCTTCGTCGCCGTCGTCGCCGGCCGGTGCGCGTTTCGCGGTGCAGCTCGGTTCGTTCAAGGACGACGCGACGGCCCGTTCGTGGGCCACCAAATTGAAATCGGCGGGTGTGCCCGCATATGTCGAGCATCGCAAGCAGGCAGACGGCAGCACGGCTACACTGTTGCGGGCGGGCCCGTTCGCGGATCGTGCGGCGGCATCCGCCGCGATCGCGAAGGTGCGCGAAGCCGGTCTGACGCAGTAACGCACGATGCTGACCGCTTTCGACTACGCTGTATTGGCGGTGATCGCGTTGTCTGCGCTGCGTGGCGCGTGGCGCGGTTTCGTGTCCGAGATTTTCGGGCTGATCGGCTGGATCGCGGCGATCGTGATCGCGGGCCGCTACGTCGGACTGGTCGTGCCGTATATCCCGGCGAACTGGCCGGGCGGTGCGCTGACGCAGTGGGTGATCGCCTTCGCGTTGGTCGTGATCGGCGTGGTGCTGGTCGCCGGCGTGGCGAACGCGTTGCTGTCGCGGATCGCGCAGGCGAGCGGCCTGGGCGGCGTCGACCGCTCGCTGGGCATGATGTTCGGGCTCGTCCGCGGCTGCGTGCTGGTGGTGCTGCTGGTCGCGGCGGCCGGGCTGACCGAGCTGCCCAAACAGGAATTCTGGCGCAATGCGCTATTGCGTCCTTTCGCCGAACAGGGCGTGCACGAGCTGAAGCAGCTCCTGCCCGACGGCATGGCCCAGTACGTACGCGTGTGACGACGCGGCCGGGCAGGACGGAACCGATTTTGTCATTCTGAAGGACATGCCATGTGCGGCATCGTAGGCGTTATCTCCCAATCCCCGGTCAACCAGCTGATCTATGACAGCCTGCTGCTCCTGCAGCATCGCGGTCAGGACGCGGCGGGCATCGCGACGGCGGACGGCAGCAATTTCCACATGTACAAGGCGAACGGCATGGTGCGCGACGTGTTCCGCACGCGCAACATGCGCAGCCTGCCCGGCACCTACGGCATCGGCCAGGTGCGCTACCCGACCGCCGGCTCGGCGTCGAGCGAAGCCGAGGCGCAGCCGTTCTACGTGAACGCGCCGTTCGGGATCATCCTCGCGCACAACGGCAACCTGACGAACTGGCAGCAACTGAAGGACGAGATGTTCCGGATCGACCGCCGGCACATCAATACCAATTCCGACAGCGAAGTGCTGCTCAACGTGTTCGCGCACGAGCTGCAACTGTCGACCACGGGCCTCGAGCTCGATCCGGCCTCGGTGTTCAAGGCTGTGTCGGGCGTGCATCGCCGCCTGCAGGGCTCGTATGCGATCGTCTCGCTGATCGCCGGTTACGGCCTGCTCGCGTTCCGCGACCCGTTCGGCATCCGCCCGCTGTGCATCGGCAAGCTCGAGACCGAGCACGGCACCGAATGGATGGTCGCGTCGGAGTCGGTGGCCGTCGAAGGCATCGGTTTCGAATTCGTCCGCGACGTGCAGCCGGGCGAAGCGATCTTCATCGATCCGGCCGGCAACTTCCACAGCCAGCAGTGCGCGGAGCAGCCGACGCTGAATCCGTGCATGTTCGAATACGTGTACCTCGCGCGTCCGGATTCGTGCCTCGATGGCGTGCCGGTCTACAACGTGCGCCTGCGCATGGGCGACTATCTCGCCGAGAAGATCAAGCGCGAGCTGCCGAACGTGCCGATCGACGTCGTGATGCCGATTCCCGATTCGTCGCGCCCGGCTGCGATGCAGGTCGCCGCGAAGCTCGGCGTCGAGTACCGCGAAGGCTTCTTCAAGAACCGCTACGTCGGCCGTACCTTCATCATGCCGGGCCAGGCCGTGCGCAAGAAGTCGGTGCGCCAGAAGCTCAATGCGATGAGCATCGAGTTCAAGGACAAGAACGTGCTGATCGTCGACGATTCGATCGTGCGCGGCACGACCTCGCATGAAATCGTGCAGATGGCGCGCGATGCGGGCGCGAAGTCGGTGATCTTCGCGTCGGCCGCGCCGCCCGTGAAGTTCCCGAACGTGTACGGCATCGACATGCCGACGCGCGGCGAACTGGTCGCCCATGGCCGCACCGACGAAGAAGTCGCGAAGATCATCGGCGCCGACCACCTGATCTATCAGGACGTCGACGATCTGCGCCGCGCGGTGCGCGACATCAACCCGAAGCTCGAACGCTTCGAGGCGTCGTGCTTCGACGGCAACTACATCACCGGCGACGTGACGCCCGAGTATCTCGATGCGGTCGAGCGCGCGCGCCTCACGCCGGCATCGCAGGCCGATCGCGACACGGCGGGCGACACCGAACGCTCGCAGATGAACCTGCAGCTGTCGGTCGAGTGACACCGCCGCACGCTTTTGACGAAGCGTGATAGGATGTGGCCTTGCGTCGATTTGATATCAGCTTGCGGACGCGGGGCGACTTCCCAAAACAGCTAAAGCGAAGGCCGGTGGCAACCGGCCCGAGTCGATCGCTGTCGTACCGCACCGAAGCCCGCTGATGCCGACGCATAGCGGGCTTTTTGTTTTGGCCTGGTTTTGACTGGGTTCGCGCCACTCGCGCGACCCTCGAATACGGAAAACGGAACATGGACGACTCCCTCAACTTCGACACGCTTGCCGTGCGCGCGGGCACGCTGCGCAGCGACTTCAACGAGCACTCGGAAGCGCTGTTCCTCACGTCGAGCTTCTGCTTCCAGAGCGCGGCCGACGCGGCCGAGCGCTTCGCGAATTCGGAAGACTACTTCACCTATTCGCGCTTCACGAACCCGACCGTCACGATGTTCCAGGAGCGTCTCGCGGCGCTCGAGGGCGGCGAGGCCTGCATCGCGACGGCGTCGGGGATGGCCGCGATCATGTCGGTCGTGATGGCCGCGCTGCAGGCCGGCGACCACCTCGTCAGCTCGCGCAGCCTGTTCGGCTCGACGCTCGGGATGTTCTCGCAGATCTTCAGCAAGTTCGGGATCACGACGACCTTCGTCGACCCGACCGACCTGAACGCGTGGAAGGAAGCCGTGCTTCCGGAGACGAAGATGTTCTTCCTCGAGACGCCGTCGAACCCGCTGACCGAACTCGCGGACATCGACGCGATCGGCAAGATCGCGAAGGCATCGAATGCGCTGTTCGTCGTCGACAACTGTTTCTGCAGCCCGGTGCTGCAGCAGCCGCTGAAGCTCGGCGCGGACGTCGTGATGCACTCGGCGACGAAATTCCTCGACGGTCAGGGCCGCGTGCTCGGCGGCGCGCTGGTCGGCTCGAAGGAATTCATCATGGGCAAGGTGTTCCCGTTCGTGCGCAGCGCGGGCCCGACGCTGTCGGCGTTCAATGCGTGGGTGCTGCTGAAGGGGATGGAGACGCTGTCGCTGCGCGTCGAGAAGCAGTCGGCGAATGCACTGGAAATCGCACGCTGGCTCGATTCGCATCCGGCGGTTGCGCGCGTGTTTCACCCGGGCCTCGAATCGCACCCGCAGCACGAACTCGCGAAGCGTCAGCAGAAGGCGGGCGGGTCGATCCTGTCGTTCGAGCTGAAGGGCGACACGCCCGAGCAGCAGCGCGCGAATGCATGGCGCGTGATCGACAACACGAAGCTGATCTCGATCACCGGCAATCTCGGCGACACGCGCACGACGATCACCCATCCGGCGACGACCACGCACGGCCGCATCACGCCGGAAGCGCGTGCGGCGGCAGGGATCAGCGAAGGGCTGATCCGGTTGTCGGTCGGCCTCGAAGACGCGGGCGACCTGCGCAAGGATCTCGCGCGCGGGCTGGAAGGCTGAGCGAGCGGACAGGCGCCCTCATAGCGATGCGACGGAGCGCGCCGGCGAGGGCGCTCTGTCGCCATCGGCGACGTAGCTGCGGCGCACGCTTTCGCGCGTGCGGGTTCCGTTCAGCGGACGTGCCGGCACGTCGTCGCGTACCGCACTCACCATCCACTGCAGCGTTTCGTCGAGCGGCGTGACGGGCAGTTCACCCACCGCACGCCGCAGCTTGTCTCGCGACCCGCTCAGGCTCTTCACCTCGTTGTGCCGCACGAAGCGCGGATCGATGGTCACGTCGATCACGTAGCCGGCGATGCGGGACAGTATCGCCAGCACTTCTTTCAGCGAATACGCGCGCTCCGAGCAGACGTTGAGGATCTCGCCGGCCGGCGCGGTCTGGATCAGCTTCAAATAAGCGGCCGTTACGTCTCGCACGTCGGAGAAGTCGCGGCGCACGTCGAGATTGCCGAGCGATATCCGCGGTTCGTTGCGCGCATAGTGCGCGACGAGCTTCGGCAGCAGATAGGCATCGCTCTGGCCGACTCCCGTGTAGTTGAATGGCCGCGCGATCACGATCGGCAGCCGGTCGACCCACAGCTTCGCCGCATATTCCATCGCAAGCTTGCTGATCGCGTAGTCGTTCGCGGGATCGGGCGGGACGCTTTCGTCGAGCACGCCAGCCGTCGAATTGCCGTAGATGTTCGCGCTGCTCGCGAGCAGCACGGCCGACGGACGGCGGTCGAGACCCGCGAGCGCCGCGAGCAGGTGGCGCGTGCCGACGACGTTGACCGCGTAGGTCTGCGACGGGTCGTCTTGCGTGACATGCGCGCGCGCGGCGAGGTGCACGACCGCATCGGGGCGCGCGTCGGCTGCGGCCGCGCGCACTGCATCAGCGTCGAGCAGATCGACGGGCAGCAGCGTGCAGTTCGCGAATACCGGATCGTCGGACGGCGGCGAACCGGGCGCGACGGTGCCCCAGACTTCGTAGCCGGCCGCTTCGAGATGTTGCGCCATATAACGGCCGGTGAAACCCGTCAAGCCCGTAACGAATGCACGGCGCGGTGCGTGTTCGATATCAGAACGTGTCATGGTGCTGGTTCCTCGTGAGGTCCGCCTCGACCATCATCTGGCAAAGCTGTTCGAGCGTCGTTTCCGGCGCCCAGCCGAGCTTGCTTTTGGCCTTGTCCGCGCAGCCGATCAGCAGATCGACTTCCGCGGGACGATAGAACTTCGGATTCACTTCGACGAGCACATTGCCCGTTGCCACATCGAGGCCGCGCTCCTGCTCGCCCTTGCCGGTCCATTCGATCTGATAGCCGGCCGCCGCGAACGCCATCCGCACGAAGTCGCGCACGGTTTCGGTCCGGTTGGTTGCCAGGACATAGGTATCGGGCTCGTCGACCTGCAGCATTCGCCACATGCCTTCGACGTACTCGAGTGCAAAACCCCAGTCGCGTTTCGCGTCCAGGTTGCCGAGCTCGAGGCGCGTTGCCTTGCCGAGCCTGATTTTCGCGACGGTGTCGGTAATCTTGCGCGTGACGAATTCGCGGCCGCGCAGCGGCGATTCGTGGTTGAACAGGATCCCGCTGCAACCGAACAGGCCGTACGACTCGCGGTAGTTCACGGTCATCCAGTGCGCGAACAGCTTGGCGACGCCGTACGGGCTGCGCGGATAGAACGAGGTCGCTTCCGTCTGCGGAATCGACTGCACCTTGCCGAACATCTCGGACGTCGACGCCTGGTAGAAGCGCGTCCTCGGGCTCACGAGACGGATCGCCTCGAGCAGGTGCAGCGGGCCGAGGCCGGTGACGTCGGCGGTCGTGGACGGCTGCTCGAACGACACCCCGACGAAGCTTTGTGCAGCCAGGTTGTACAGTTCATCGGCCTGCGTGCGTTCCAGCAGGCGCATGCTCGAGCCGGCGTCCGTCAGGTCGTGCTCGACGAGCGTGAGGTTCGGGTGCGTGTTGACGCCGAGCTCGGCGATGCGCCAGAGATTGACGGAGCTGGTGCGCCGGTAGGTCCCCGTGACCTCGTAGCCCTTGTCGAGCAGCAGCTTGGTCAGGTAGGCGCCGTCCTGTCCCGTGATCCCCGTGATGATGGCCTTCTTGCGAGTTTGGGTCATGGTGTTGTCCTTGTCGAAATCGATGAATGGAAAGAATTCAGGCGGTCGTGCCGGCCGCAGCCGGCAGCGCGCGGCGTGCGGGGCCGCGCGTTAGGCGCCGTTCGAAGCTGTACCAGCTCAGGGTCGAGTACGCGAGCGTGATCGCGAGCGCCAGGACGGCAGTGACGAAGCGGTTCAGGTGCAGCGGCCACAGCGCGTACAGCACGCTGAGGTGGATCAGGTACACGGTGTAGCTGACGGTACCGACGTAGACGAGCATCGGGTTCGTCAGCACACGCTGCACGAGGCCGCGGCCGCGCAGCGCGATCACGACGATCGACGTGCACAGCAGCAGCGAGATGCTGTAGAGCGCGGCATTCGACAGCGGCGTGTTCGCGGCGCGGAAGCGCGGGAACGACAGGTGCAGCCAGCCGAGGATCGCGAGCGACACGAGCGCGCCGACGATCGCGAGCGGATAGAACGGCTCGAGCGCGCGCCGGTCGCGGCGCAGCACGATCGCGAGCAGCGCGCCCGCGGCGAGCAGGTCCATGCGGAACGGCGTCAGGTAGTAGATCGGCCAGAACGAGTCGAACCACGGCGTCGCGATCGCGCGCAGCACGGGGGCCGCGACGATCAGCGCGGCGGCGACCCACAGCAGCGCGCGCTCCGAGCACCACAGCACCACGAACGGCCAGAAGATATAGAACTGCTCCTCGACCGCGAGCGACCACAGCACGTTCAGGCTGTCATGGCCGATGCTGCCGAGCGACAGCCCGATGTTGGTCGAGAAGAACGCGAACCACGGCCAGTGCGGCAGCCAGCTCGCGCCGAACAGGATCGTCGACACCACCAGCAGCAGCACGTACGGCGGCAGGATGCGACGCACGCGGCGGGCGTAGAAGTGGCTGAAGTACGACTGCCCGCGCGCCTTGCGATCGAGCAGGATGCCGGTGATCAGCAGCCCGCTCAGCACGAAGAACAGGTCGACGCCCATCCAGAGCGGCGCCTTCAGCGCGTGCTGCAGGAACACGGCGCCGACCGCGATCGCGCGTAGCCCGTCGAGCTGCACGATGCGGCCGTGTTGCGGCGGGGTGAGATCCGCGGGTCGCGAGATGCCCGTCATCGCGCCGCTCCTTCGCGACGCGCGGCGTGGGCCGGGGCGTGTCGCGCATCCGATACGTAAACGTGAACGTAATGCATGCCATTAAATGAAATATCGAATCGAAATCGATTCTAGGGAAAAGAAATCGGCAAAAAAACGCGCGTCATTTATCTGACGGCAAATATTCAAATGCCGATTATTTCTGTCGCCGGGTGAAAGGTAGGCGCCCGGACGGCCCCGTCAGGCGGTGGAAGGCGGAATTTTCTACGGGACGGAAATCGAAAGGCGGTCGTTATTGCCGCTTTCGGGCGCCTTTTCGGCGCTGTTCCGGTTCGATATTTCACGCGGAAACATCCCCAAATATTTCCAAATTTCTTGTGATTATTTTTGCTTGTAACCTGCATCGCGACGTTTGAAACCCATTTAGCGACAGGGTGCGCCGGCGGCAGTCCTTGCGGCGGCCCGGTCGCTGTTGCATCAAGTCTGGAGAAGCGCATTGCGACGTCTGATTCTGGTAGGCATGACGGTGTGCGCGACGCTGCTGACGGGCGCCGCACCGGCCGAAACGGTGTTGCCCGCGACGACGTCGTGGATCGGCAATACGTTCGGCTATGGCGACGGCAGCTGGACGCAGATCGACATCCGCGCGATCGCGGTGACGCCTGAAGGCAAGGTGTATACGAATGCGCCGTGGGACGAGAGCGGGGCCGAGGCGAGCGTCTACCAGGACGGGAAGATGCTCGGCTTCGCCGGCGGCACGCACGGCTGGGGCAACCTCGGCGGCAGCGCCATCGCGGTGAACAGCAAGTACGCGTACGTCGCGATCGGTGTCGGCAACGAGCGCGGCCACCTGCAGTCGCCCGGTATCTGGCCGGACAAGGGCAAGCAGTGGTTCGGCATCTCGCGTCGCACGATCGGCGACCTGAAGCAGCCCGCGCCGTTCCGCGCGGCGCCGCAGGTCGCGCCGGGCGGCCGCGCGGACACCGGCCGCGCGCGGATGGCCGCGAGCTTCATGATGATGAACGAGGTGGCGGCGCCCGCGCGCTCGGAAGTGGGCGAGCAGAAGGCGGAAGTCGGCGGCCTCGCGGCCGACGACAAGACGCTGTTCGCGACGAATCCGTCGCGCGACGCGGTGGACGTGTACGACGCGGAGACGATGCAGCAGAAGGGCACGTGGAGCGCGCACGAGCCGGGCCGCCTCGCGCTCGCGGCCGACGGCACGCTGTGGCTGCTCACGGACACGATCAACGGGCCCGCGCACCTCGTGCACGTGCGCGCGGACGGCCGCAAGCTCGACGACGCGCCCGCGCTGCCGGAAGGCACCGACGCGGTGGACGTGGCCGTCGACGCGAAAGGGCGCGTGCTCGTCGCGGACAACGGGCCGCGCCAGCAGATCCTGATCTTCTCGAAAGGCGGCAAGGGCTATGCGCAGTCGGGCACGCTCGGCGAGCGCGGCGGCATCTTCGCGGGCCCGGTGCCGGGCCGGCCGGGGCCGCAGCGGTTCAACGGGCTGACGGGTGTCGGGGTCGACCGCACGGGCAACATCTACGTGTCGATGAACGGCATCGGGCCGCGCCACGACACGATCGGTGCAGGGCTCGGCGCGGTGCTCGAAAGCTACACGCCGGACGGCAAGCAGCGCTGGCAGGTGCAGGGGCTGCTGTTCGTCGACGGCGCGTGGCTCGACCCGGCGCGGCCGAACAGCGTGTACACGGGCAACAAGCGCTTCGAACTCGACCTGTCGAAGCCGCCGGGCCAGGACTGGAAATACGTCGGCTTCCTGTCGAACCGCTTCAAGTATCCGGACGATCCCGTGTTCCACACGGACCAGTATCCCGGCATGCCGTTCGCACGGCGCCTCGACGGCCGCACGTTCCTGTACCTGACCGACATGTACGCCGATCACCTGAAGATCTACCGCTTCGACGCGAAGCGCGACGGCGAGGTCGCGATTCCGTCGGGCCTGATCGCGGGGCGTGCGCGACCGGTCGACAAGGTGCCGAACAAGCCGCCGGGCGGCGACTGGCTGTGGCGCGATGCGAACGGCAACGGCCGGCTGGATGCCGACGAGTTCGAGATCAACACGACGGGCAAGGCGAAGGCGGGCGGCTGGGGCTGGTGGGTCGACACGAAGGGCGACATCTGGCGCACCAGCGACGTGCGCGGCATCCACCGCTTCCAGTACGGCGGCGTCGACAAGGCCGGCAACCCGGTCTACTCGTACGACAAGGTCACGACCTATCCGATGCCGCAGCCGTTCACGCAGTTGCGCCGCGCGATCTACGAGCCGCAGACCGACACGCTGTACGTGACTGGCTACACGGCCGACGCGCCGCCGCAGCCGGGCATCAACAAGGAAGTGGGGCGTGTGCTGATCCGCTTCGACAAGTGGTCGACGGGTTCGCCGGTCGTGCGCTACCAGGTCGCGCTGCCGTGGCAGCTCGACGCGAAGCCGATCTTCGACCTGATCGGGCTCACGGCCGAGGGCCGCTACCTGTTCGGGGTGGAGCCGGTCGGCAAGATCCACGTGTACGACAAGGAAACCGGCAAGGAAGTGGGCGTGATGAGCCCGGGCGCCGAGGTCGGCAAGGCCTCCGGCTGGGTCGACGTGCCGTTCGGCATCAGCGCGTTCCGGCGCGAGAACGGCGAGTACCTCGTGTTCGTCGAGGAAGACGCACGCGGCAAGGTGCTGATGTATCGCTGGAAACCGTGACGGGCGACGTCACACAAGGCAGAAGCATGGACAAAGGCATACTCAAGAACGTTTCGATCAACTTCATCGGGCTGATCCTGCCGACCTTCGTGTCGCTGGTGACGGTGCCCGCCTATATCCACGCGCTCGGCGTCGAACGCTACGGCGTCGTCAGCCTCGTGTGGACGCTGATCGGCTATTTCGGGATCCTCGATCTCGGGATGAGCATGGCCGCGCAGAACCACATCTCGAAGGCGCTCGCGAGCGGCAACGCCGACGAAAGCGCGCGCGTGTTCTGGAGCGCGTTCTGGCTGAACCTCGGCACCGGCATCGTCGGCGGGCTGCTGATCTATTTCGGCGCGTTTGTCTACACCGCGTACTTCACGAAGGTGTCGGCGGCGATGCAGCACGAGGTGTATCTCGCGCTGCCGTGGCTCGCGCTCGCGATTCCGCTGGCGAACGTGTCGTGGGTGTTCGCCGGCGCGATCAACGGCGCCGAACGCTTCGGCGTGTTCAACACGAACCAGACGATCGGCACGTTCCTGTTCCAGTTGCTGCCGCTCGGCGCCGCGTGGTGGATCGCGCCGAACCTGCAGACGGTGCTCGCCGCGGCGGTCGTCGCGCGGCTGATCGCCGCGGCGATGCTCGGCCAGGCCAGCATCAAGGTGCTCGGGATCCGGCGCATCGATCCGCCGCAGTGGGGCACCGCGAAAGGTCTGTTCAACTTCGGCGGCTGGATGCTGATCGCGAGCACGACGAGCATGATCGCCGACACGCTCGACCGCGTGATGCTCGGCGCCGGCATGGGCGCGAAGTTCGTCACGTACTACACGGTGCCGCAGAACCTCGTCACGCGCCTGAACATGCTGCCGAACGCGCTCGTGCGCACGCTGTTCCCGCGCCTGTCGGCGGTGGGCCGCGACCACGCGGACACGCTTGCGCGCCAGTCGCTCGAATTCCTGAACGGCGTGTTCACGCCGGTCGGCATCGTCGCGATCTTCGCGCTCGCGCCGTTCCTCACGCTGTGGGTAGGCGCGGATCTCGCCGCGCACTCGGCGCCGGTCGGCCGCGTGCTGGTGATCAGCGTGTGGCTCGTCGGCCAGGCGAGCGTCACGCGAATCCTGATCCAGTCGCAGGTCAACCCGGCTCGCGCGGCGTTCGCCGGGCTCGTCGAGATGCCGTTCTTCGTCGGCGGCCTGTGGTTCGGCATTCATCACTTCGGGCTGATCGGCGCGGCGGTGGTCGTCGCGGCGCGTGCGCTCGTCGACTACGGCGTGCTGCTTTACCTGTCGGCGATCCGGATGCGCGCGATCGTGCTCGACATGCTCGCGCACCTGGCGTTTCTGCTGGCGAGCCTGTTTCTGGCGCAGGCGTGGCCGGGGCTCGTCGAGTCGGTCGGTATCTGCGCGGTCGTGCTGCTGTTGAACGTCGCGTGGTCGCTCACGATGACACCGGGGTTGCGCGCACTCGTGCGCGACCTGTTTGTCCGTCTCAATGCGAGGAAAATGGTATGAATCGCGATCTGGCGGAACACGCCGTGTTGAATCTCGCCACCGCCGATGCGGCCGTGGCCGAAGCGGGCGATGCCGCCGCGCTGCGCCGGGCGCTGCCGGCCGAACGTGCCAGCGCACGCCATCCGACGCGCGCGCTGCGCGTGGCGATCGTCCACGACTGGCTCGTCACCTATGCCGGAGCCGAGCGCGTGCTCGAACAGATCGTCGCGTGCTTTCCCGACGCGGACCTGTTCAGCCTCGTCGACTTCCTCGACGATCGCGCGTTCGTACGCGGCAAGCCGGTGACGACGTCGTTCATCCAGAAGCTGCCGTTCGCGCGCACCAAGTACCGCAGCTACCTGCCGCTGATGCCGCTCGCGATCGAGCAGCTCGACGTGTCCGAGTACGACCTGGTGATCTCGAGCAGCCACGCGGTCGCGAAGGGCGTGCTGACGGGGCCGGACCAGGTGCACATCAGCTACGTGCATTCGCCGATCCGCTATGCGTGGGACCTGCAGCACCAGTATCTGGAACAGTCGAACCTCACGCACGGGCCGAAGTCGCTGCTCGCGCGGATGATCCTGCATTACATCCGCAACTGGGACACGCGCACCGCGAACGCGGTGGACGGTTTCGTCGCGAATTCCGCGTTCATCGCGCGGCGCATCAAGAAGGTCTACCACCGCGACGCGGCGGTGATCTTCCCGCCGGTCGACGTCGACGCGTTTTCGCTGAACGCGGAGAAGGAGGATTTCTACCTGACCGCGTCGCGGATGGTGCCGTACAAGAAGATCGACCTGATCGTCGAAGCCTTTTCGCGCACGCCCGAGCGCAAGCTCGTCGTGATCGGCGACGGCCCCGAGATGCAGAAGATCCGCGCGAAGGCCGGCCCGAACGTCGAGATCATGGGCTACCAGCCGTTCGCGGTGCTGCACGACCGGATGCGGCGTGCGAAGGCGTTCGTGTTCGCGGCCGAGGAGGATTTCGGGATCTCGGTGGTCGAGGCGCAGGCATGCGGCACGCCGGTGATCGCGTACGGCAAGGGCGGCGCGCTCGAAACCGTGCTCGACCCGCAATCGGACCTGAACCCGACCGGGCTCTTTTTCGACGAACAGACGCCGCTCGCGATCGTCGCGGCCGTCGACGATTTCGAGCGTGCGCCGCAGCGCTTCACGCCGACCGCCTGCCGCACGAACGCGGAGCGGTTTTCCGCCGATACGTTCCGGCGGCGCTTCCTCGACTACGTGGAGGCGGCGCTGCCCGGCTCGACCGCGCAGCGCGGCACGGCGATCGCGCCGATGCCGGCCGCGCGCGGCCCGGCGACGCTCGTGCTCGACCAGAGCGGCGTGCTCGGCGGCGCCGAGCTGTCGCTGCTCGAGATCATGAAGCACATGCGCGCGAACGCCGATGTGCTGCTGTTCGACGACGGCCCGTTCCGTGCGGCGCTCGACGAGATCGGCGCGCGCGTCGACGTGGTCGACCAGGGGGCGCTCGCGGGCGTGCGCAAGCAGGGCGGCGTGTCGCTCGGTGCGTTGAAGCAGCTCGTGCGGCTGGTGCGCGACGTCGCGCGCCGCGCACGCCGCGCCGAGGTGATCTACGCGAACACGCAGCGCGCGATGGTGGTCGCCGCGCTGGCCGGGCGGCTCGCGCGCAAGCCGGTGGTGTGGCACCTGCGCGACATCGTCAGCACCGACCATTTCGGCAGCAAGCAGTTGCTGGCGATCAAGTACTGCGCGCGGCTCGGCGTCACGCGCGTGATCGCGAATTCCGATGCG
Source organism: Burkholderia sp. HI4860 (assembly GCF_002223045.2). Lineage (NCBI taxonomy): Bacteria > Pseudomonadati > Pseudomonadota > Betaproteobacteria > Burkholderiales > Burkholderiaceae > Burkholderia > Burkholderia sp. HI4860. The sequence goes on from NZ_NKFO02000001.1 coordinate 1,869,964, forward strand.
TCCGCGCAGGCGTTCCGGACGCTGACGGGCTTCACGCCGCAGCACGTCGACGTCGTGTTCAACGGCATTTCGGCCGAGCCGTTCGACGCGCTGGAAGGCGTCAGCCAGGCCGCGCTGCGCACGCGCCTCGGGTTGCCCGAAAACGCGTGGCTCGTCGGTTCGTTCAGCCGGCTCGCGCGCTGGAAGGGGCAGCACGTGCTGCTGGAAGCCGCCGCGCGGCATCCCGACATGCACGTGGTGCTGGTCGGCGCGCCGCTGTTCGGCGAGGACGAATACGCGGCGCAGTTGCACGAATACGTCGCGCGGCACGGGATGGACGAGCGCGTGCATTTCCTCGGGTTCCAGCGCGACGTGGCCGCCTGCATGACGGCGGTCGACGTCGTCGCGCACACGTCGATCACGCCCGAGCCGTTCGGGCGCGTGATCGTCGAGGGGATGCTCGCGCGCCGGCCGGTCGTCGCGGCCCGTGCGGGCGGCGTCGTCGAGATCATCGAGGACGGCGACAACGGGCTGCTCTGCGCGCCGGGCGACGCGGCCGCGCTGGCCGATGCGCTGGCTACGCTGAAGCGCGACGGCGCGCTGCGCGAGCGGCTCGTCGCGAGCGGGCGGGCGACGGCGGTGCGCCGGTTCGGCACCGAAACCTACGTGGAGCGGGTCGAGAAGATCCTCGCGGATACAGTGAAGGCGGCGAAGGCGAAGAAGCGCTAGCAGCCGTCGGCGCGAGCCGGTGGGAAACGGGCCCTCATGCGGCGGTGTGCTGCGTGGGGGCTTTGTTTTTCAGCGCCGGGGGCCTTTGTCGGGCGGGCGGTGGGCAGGTTGTTGTGCGTCGCGTGGGGCGCGCTTGGCCGATTGTTGAGTGGGAGGGCGCGGTTGGTGACGCGAGAAGGCGACGCCAATGGTGGCGTCAGAGGAAGACTTCAGAAGATGACGTCAGAAGGTGACGCCAGAAGGTGACGCCAGAAGGTGACGCCAGAAGGTGACGCCAGAAGGTGACGCCAGAAGGTGACGCCAGAAGACCGCGCCCAGGCAGTCCCGGTGGCGAAAGGCGGTCGAGGGCGGCTCCTGCGGGCCGTGGCGCGGCCCGACGCCCGAAGGCTACCCACCCCCCGCCAACCCGGCATGCCGGCGCGCTCAGGCCATGAAAAAGCCCCCGCGCGGCGCAGCGCCGCGCGAGGGCTCGGGAAAGCGTTCCGGCCGGATCAAACAGCCCGTTCAGGCGCCGGCGTAACGACCCGAGCGGGGCGAGCCGGCTTGAAGCTGGCCGACCACGTCATCGCGGGCCGTTCGAACATCCGGTAGAACACATACGCGACCGGGATCGCGGCGGCCATGAACGCGAACGACGGCCAGATCGACAGCTGCAGCTCGGAATGGAACAGCACCGAGCCGAGACAGACGAACAGCGGCAGGTGGATCAGGTACAGCGAGTAGCTGAAGTCGCCGAACCAGCTCAGCACGCGCAGCGGCGGCGTCGGGCGCGGCGGACGGGCGAGCGCGCGGTACAGGAAGCACGCGAAGCCGGCCGACCACAGCTGGAACGCGCCGTACTGGCCGAAATGGAACGCGCCGCAGCCGGCGGCCAGCAGCACGGCGGCCGCGCCGTACCACGCACGCGACGGCACGGCGGCCGCGCCGCGGGCCGGCTGCGCGCGCACGTCGGCGATCCACGCGCCGATCGTCCAGGACAGCCAGTACGACGTGAAGAACTGCAGGTCGTGCCGTTCGAGCAGCCACGCCGACGCGACGTTGACGAGCGCGACCGCGGCCACGACCGCCGGCATGCCGATGCGCCGGCGGATCGCGAACAGCAGCGGGTAGATCGCATAGAACTGCACTTCGAGCGACAGCGTCCACAGCGCGCCGTTCGACCCGTACGTGTAGCCGGCGACGCCCTGCAGCGAGAACAGGTTCACGAGGAACGCGACGAGGCCGACATCGCGGATCTTGTGGCTGACGGGCTCGATCTGCAGGCTGACCGAGTCGAGTGCGAACGTAAACAGCAGCGCGGCGAGCAGCACCGGGTAGATGCGCGCGAACCGGCGCACCCAGAAGTTCGGCGCGTCGAGCCGGTAGGCGGGATCGGCCGCGAGCTTGAGCGCCGCGTTGCGATGGATGCAGTAGCCGCTGATCACGAAGAAGATCGGCACGCCGGCGGAGCCCCACGCGAACGGGAAGGTCAGGTAGCCGGCGATCGCGCTCGGGGTGAGCGCATGGCCGTAAGCGTGATGGAAGCTTTGCATGCCGACCCAGACGACCTGGCGGCAGTGGAAATACGCGACGAGCAGCGCCGCGAAGCCGCGCATCGCGTCGATCACGTATTCCTTGTGATCGGCGACGGGCGGCGCGGCCAGAGACGATCCGCTGAAAGCTTGCATGCGATTCGATTCCTTGCGACGGATGGACGGGAAGTTTCATCCAATCGTAATGCGCAAGAATTCGATCAATGAATAAAAAAATCTCGCCGTGAAATATCGCAATTCCACATCATGGTTTTATCGCGTTCAGAAAGCGGCTCCGCGACGCGGGTCAATTATTTACCGATTTTTTTCTGATAGTTTGAAGCTCCAGTTGATTGATGCAAGGAGCGGCAAGATGGACATGCATTGGATCGCGAGCGCTGCAGTACTGCTGGTCATGGCCGTGCTGTCGGCGTACCGTGAGGCGCTGAAGAACGAACCGATTCGCCCGGGTCTCGAACGGGGCGGCGTGCCCTATATCGAGGAATTCGAATCGTAAGAATTTGTATCTGGAAAATCGGTAATTTGTTTCTGCCTCGGCACTCGGTTCGGCAATATCGACCGGGTTGAAAGGATTATATTTTTTCCGGAATCATTGGGCAATCAGTCCATATCGAAAATGAGCGGAGTCGAATTGGCCGTACCGTCGATTCTCGATATGCCGTTCGGAACACAATCGCGCCGGGTCGCGGGTCGACGCGGCGCAGTCAACGCAATCAGGATGCGAACATGTTGAAAGTCACCAAGGCCGTGTTCCCCGTCGCCGGTCTCGGCACGCGGTTCCTCCCGGCAACGAAGGCGAGCCCGAAGGAAATGTTGCCCGTCGTCGACAAGCCGCTGATCCAGTACGCGGTCGAGGAAGCGATCAACGCCGGTATCACCGAGATGATCTTCGTCACCGGGCGCAGCAAGCGCGCGATCGAGGATCACTTCGACAAGTCCTACGAGATCGAGGCCGAACTCGAGGCGCGCGGCAAGGAAAAGCTGCTTGAACTGGTGCGCGGCATCAAGCCGAGCCACGTGAACTGCTTCTACGTGCGCCAGCCGGAAGCGCTCGGCCTCGGCCACGCGGTGCTGTGCGCGGAGAAGCTGGTGCACGGCGAGCCGTTCGCGGTGATTCTCGCCGACGACCTGCTGCACGGCGAACAGCCGGTGCTCAAGCAGCTCGTCGACGTGTTCGACCACTATCACAGCTCGGTGATCGGGGTCGAGACGATCCCGCGCGAGGACAGCCGTTCGTACGGCGTCGTCGAAGGCCGCGAATGGGAAGAGGACATCATCAAGCTGTCGGGCATCATCGAGAAGCCGGCGCCGGAAGATGCGCCGTCGAACCTCGGCGTGGTCGGCCGCTACGTGTTCATGCCGACGATCTTCGATCACCTGCGCAAGCTCAAGCCGGGCGCCGGCGGCGAGCTGCAGCTGACCGATGCGGTCCAGTCGCTGCTCGCGAACGAGCAGGTGCTCGCGTATCGCTACTACGGCACCCGCTTCGACTGCGGCAGCAAGATCGGCTATCTCAAGGCCACCGTCGAGCTCGCGCTCCAGCATCCGGAAGTGAGCCGCGAATTCGAGGCCTACCTGCGTACCTGCTTGCCCGCGCTGGCTGCTGTCGCCTAAGCAGCCGCGCGCTCCGTTGTTTCAGGTGGTGGTTGTTCCGTTGGCCCCGGCCGCTCGCGCGCCGGGGCTTTTTTGCGTGTGCGGGTGCGTCAGTGCGCGATCGCCATGCGTGCCGCTGGGGTGCGTGTCGTGGCGGATCGGTTTCAGGATCGGGGTTGCGTGCGGAGTGGGGCGCGCCGACGAGCGCGGACGTCACGGCTGAAACCGGTGCCGCGACGGGCGCCTGGATCACAGGGTCGGCGGTTCGATTGCGCGATGCGTATCGACGTTCGCGACTGCATCGGTTTTGCCGGCACCGGTCGATGACGCGACGGCTGGAGTGTCGAGCGTCAGCGCCGGGGTGTGGTGTGAAGCACCGCTTCCTCGCTCGACCGTTGCCGTGTTCGTGCCGTATTCAACGCGCCGACGTGCTTGGCCGTGCGACGAAATACCGGGCCAGCATCGCGGCGACCGGCTTCTTGAAATCGAGCAGCCGCTTTTCGAGATAGCGCCAGGACAGGTGCGCGAGCAGCACGGCGAGCGCGAACTGCAGCAGTTCGGGTAGCGTGTCGCGGACGATTTCCGGGATGGTCACGTGCGCGACGTGCGCGGGCAGCACGCCGAAGCGCGCCGGAATGAGGTTGTGGAACAGGTAGAAGCCGTAGCTGATCGTGCCGAGATAGGCGAGCGGCGCCCAGTCGAGCAGCGCCACGACCGGATGCCCGGGTTCGCTGACGATCCACAGCAGCAGCGCGCCGAGCGACGCGGACAGGCCGAGATCCGCGAGCCCCGCGATCGCATCGGGCAGGGGCGTGCAGGCAGGCAGCACGAGGAAGAACACGACGCCGGCCGCGCCGAGCCACCCGGGCGGAATGCGGCGCACGGCGGCCGCACCGCGATCGGCGAGCGCCATCGCGCCGACGCCGCCGAGCGCGATCAGCGCGAAATTCCATGGCGAAAACGCGTAGATCAACACCGGCGACGCGTCGCACAGGTAGAGCGCGAGATGCGCGAGTGCGCACAGTACGATGGCCGCGATGCCGAGCGCGACGTGTCGCGCGGCGGGCACCGCGAGCAGCGCGAGCGGTGCGATCAGATAGAACTGCTGTTCAACCGCGAGGCTCCAGAAGTGCGACGTGGAGCCCGGCCAGCCGTCCTTGACGACGCCGATCCAGTAATTCGACAGGAACACCGCGTGCCACGCGAGCCCGAGATTGACGCCGCGCTGGTAGAACAGCGCGTGCGCGATCGCGAGCGCGGCGAGCAGCAGGTAATAGACGGGAAAGATTCGCAGCGCGCGTTTCGCGAGGAACAGCGCGAGCGCGTGGCGGCGCGTCATGGTGCCGCACTCGACCGCCTGGCGGTTGCGATGCAGCTCGCCGACGATCAGGAATCCGCTGATGAGGAAAAACGTCCACACGCCAAGCTTGCCGACGTCGACGGCAAGGACGTGGCCCTTGTGGGACAGGAAAACGAGGATGACGGCGAGGGCTCGCAGGCCGTCGAGTCCTTTGACGTATGTGGCTTCGCGCATGGAGGCATCCGGGCATTGAGCGAGCCCAGTATAGGTGCGCAAATATCGAACGTAATTCGCATTCGGGTGCCTACGTGAAGGCGTTTTTTGATGCTGGAGCGTCGATGAAATCGGTCGCATGCAAAAAAACCTGCGGGAAACCCCGCGAAAACGCATAAAAGTACTGCACGAAGCGTCAAGGCGCTTGTAGAATCCGGCGTTGAAGCGCGCGCGTTGCACGCTTCGTGTATCCAACGACCACACCTGGTAGGAGAAACATGGCGACTTCCGCAAAAAAGGTGGCCAAGAAGGCTGCCGCACCGGCCACCAAGAAAGTGGCTGCCAAAAAGGCTGCGCCCGCGAAGAAAGTAGTAGCCAAGAAGGTTGTCGCGAAGGCGGCACCGGCTGCTCCGACGCCGCTGAAGGACAAGTTCACGAAGGCATCGCTCGCAACGCACATCGCTGAGCGCGCAGCTGTCGAGGTGAAGGCTGTCAAGGCAGTGCTCGTCGCACTCGAGAACGTCGTGCTGGGCTCGGTTCACAAGAAGGGCGCGGGCGAGTTCACGCTGCCGGGTCTGCTGAAGATCACGGCGCAAGTCGTGCCGGCGAAGAAGAAGCGCTTCGGCAAGGATCCGTTCACGGGCGAAGAGCGTTGGTTCCCGGCGAAGCCGGCCAGCGTGCGCGTGAAGGCACGTGCGCTGAAGAAGCTGAAGGACGCAGCAGCGTAATGCTGCGCAGTGGCTGCCGAATGCATGTCGGCAGCCGCTGCGATGTCCGACGATCCCCGCACGCGAAAGCGTGCGGGGATTTTTATTGCGCTGCGCAAATCGCGCGGCAGCGAAGCGGCGAAATGGCGGGAGGTCCGGTTCGACGCGTGACGCACGACGGAAGACGCGCCGCGCACGCGCAATGACGAGCGGCAATCCTCTGCATGCTTGCAGCAGATCCGCCGCTGCCTGTCGCGCGCGCTGTGCCGGTTGCGTGCGCATCGCGAGGCACATGCATCGTGATTGAATGCATTCCGGACGAAATCGCAGCCCAGGTCACCGCCGCGTGCGACACGATCGAGCGGCATCTCGGCGCGACGCTCACGGCACTCCACCTGTTCCGATCGGCGCTCGAAGGCGGACTGAAGCCGCGCAGTGACGTCGACCTGCTGGTGACGGTCTCGGCGCGGCCGGACGAATCGACGCGGCACGCACTGATGCTCGACCTGCTGGCCGTGTCGGCGCCGCCTGGTCGCGCCGGCGGCATGCGCGCGCTGGAAGCGACCGTCGTCGCGCACGATGCGGTCGTGCCGTGGCGTCATCCGGCGCGTCGCGAACTGCAGTTCGGCGAGTGGCTGCGTCACGACCTCGAGGCCGGCATCGTCGAACCGGCGCGCGTCGATCACGATCTGGCGATCCTGTTGACGAAGGTGCGGCAGCACAGTGTCGCGCTGGTTGGCGCGCCGGCGGCGGCGCTTTTCGAGCCAGTGCCCGCACGGGATTTTGTCGCCGCTCTGCTCGCGACGGTTGCGCAGTGGAACACCGAACCGGACTGGCGCGGCGACGCGTGCAACGTGGTGCTCGCGCTCGCGCGCATCTGGTACAGCGCCGCGACCGGCAGGATCGCGCCGAAGGACGTCGCGGCGACATGGGTTCTGGAGCGCCTGCCGCAAGCCTGCCGGCCGGTTGTCGCGGCGGCGCGTGCCGCCTATCTCGGCGGCGAGGAGGACGCGGCGATCCTGTCGAGCGAACTCCTTGCCGCATTCATCGGCTACGCGCGGCGAACGGTCGAATCGATGCTGTCGACGTAGCGGCGGATGCCGCGCGCGTGCCCGGCTTGGGCGCGACGCCGATGAGGATCGTCGGCACTGGCGCGGCAGTCGCGCGTGCATGCGGTCGAGCCGGATGCCTGTCAGCGCCCCGGCGCGTCATCGCGCATGCGCCGTGCGACGTGCCTCGTCAGCCCGCCGTACCCGCGTAGGCGGCTTTCAGCGCGGCGTCGTCGAGCTTGATCATCTGCATCATCGCGGCGGCCACGCGCGTGGCCTTGACCGTGTCCCGGTCGGACACCATCGGGATCAGCGTTTCCGGAACGATCTGCCACGACACGCCATAGCGGTCTCTCAGCCAGCCGCAGGCGTCGGCCGTGCCGCCGTTGTCGAGCAGGGCATGCCAGTAGCGGTCGAGTTCCGCCTGGTCGGCGCAGCTGACCAGCAGCGAAATTGAATGGTTGAACGTATCGGTGCGCGGGTGGCTCATCGCGAAGAACGGTTGCCCGAACAGTTCGAACTCGACCATCCGCGTGCCGTCGGTGCCGGGCACCGTCGTGACGCGCACGATGCGCGAATCCGGAAAGATGCCCGCATAGAAGGCAGCGGCTTCTTCCGCTTCCGCCGCGTACCAGAGGAAAGGCGTGATCTTCTGAATCGTCATGGCGTATCTCCTGTGTGAATGGGGCGATGCGCGAACCGCGTGCCGCCATCGAGACGACGGATGACGATTGCCGAAATCGACACGCTTCGGCACATGGCGATCGCGGTGCCGGCAGTGCGGATGGTAGTCGCTCGGCGGACGGATGGCGACCGGTGCGGCGCTTCGCAAACGGTGTTCCCGGCGCTTGGCAGCCGCCAGGCGCCGCTGCTGGCCGGCGGGCGGTTCCCGGCCCGTGCGCGCGCCGCGGGCACGCGGGAGACGGACGAAAAAAAGCCAGTCGCGGCCGAAACCGGGACTGGCTTTCCAGGTCGGCGGCAAGGCGTCGGAGACGCCATGCACGCCGGAAACGTACTTCTTAGAACTTGTGACGCAGGCCGAGTGCGACGATTTCCTGCGAGCTCTTGCCGGCGATGCCGTACGAGCCGACCGACGCTTGCGCATCGCTGCCGTCGGCGTTCTTGCCGCTTGCGTGCTGATATGCGCCAACCAGATAGACGTCGGTACGCTTCGACAGCGAGTAGTCGGCGCCAAGCGAAACCTGATGGTACTTGGCGTCGGTCTGGCCGCTGCCCTTCGTGTAGATGTAGCCGAGGCCGAGCAGCAGCGGAGCCGATGCCTGGTACGTGACGAATGCGCGACCCGTGTTGTACTTCTGGTTCGTGCCGAACGCCGAATTCGCATCCGCCTTGTACTGCGCGTTGCTGTAGCCGAGGCCGAACGTCACCGGGCCGAATGCGTACTGGCCGGCCACTTGTGCGATACCGATCGACGACGACGACGTGTATGCGTTGTTGATGAACGCGCCCGAACCGTCGAAGATCGCGTCCGACGTGCCGGCCCAGCCGGTGCGCACGCCTGCAGCGCTCAGCGGAGCCGAGTTGTTGGCGTGGAAGTAACCGGCAGCCAGGCCGAGCGGGCCGTTGTTGTAGGCTGCAGCTGCGGCCCACGTCTGGCCCTTGCCCGTTGCGCCGGCGACACCGCCGAGTGCGTACATGCCTTCGAACTGGAGGCCGCCCCAGACCGGCGACGTGTACTTGATCGCGTTGCTGACGCGCAGGCTGTTGTCGTTGTTGTCGACGTCGCCCGGCGTGGCGAACACGCTGCCGAAGTAGTTGTCAGCCGTGACTGCCTGGACCAGGTCGACCAGCGGGTCGTACTGGCGGCCGAGCGTCAGCGTACCGTACTGGTCGCTTTGCAGGCCGACGAAAGCCTGGCGACCGAACATGCGGCCACCCTGGCCCAGTGCACCCGATGCCGAGTTGAAGCCATTTTCCAACTGGAAGATCGCCTTCAGGCCGCCACCGAGGTCTTCCGAACCCTTCAGGCCGAAGCGGCTGCCTTGCAGGTTGCCGCTACCCATCGACCACGAATTGTTACCTTGACCGTCGTTACCGTGAACATAGGTGATCGACGTATCGATCACGCCGTACAGCGTCACGCTCGATTGAGCATGAGCAGCGCCAGCGGCGCCCAGCAGGGCGAGCGAGAGGGTCGAGAGAGCAAGTTTCTTCATCGTTGAATATCTCCACGCAAGTGATTCATCGTTATTTGTTGCGGATTGGAGAATAGCTCAGTGCCATCGACGCAAGAAAGCTTAAAAAATAAAGTGTCTCGAAAAGGTAACAGCGAGAAAAAGTCCATATATATCAAGTACATCAACGACTGTTTCTGTTTTTGAAAAAGTTGACAGTTGCTGCGATGCGATTGTTTCGCTAGTTGATGCGCATCGCGGCAGGAAGCCTGTTTCTACCCGTTCACGCACGGAAACCGAAGCATGCAAACGTTTGCGATTGCGGCAACGAATGCGCGGGCATGCAAAGAACGTGTCAACGCCGCGCGGATGCGCGGCGGGCAGCGTGGTTGCAAAGCGGCGAACGGGTGTGCGGGGGCGTGCGGCGGCGTGGCGAAAGCGGTGGGTCAGTCGTCGCGCGTGCCGTCGGTGGGTCGATCGATGGGGCGATCGGCTTGAGCAGTAACGGCCGGTGTGGTGGTCGCGGCGGGTCGATGCGCGTTGCCGCGGGCGGCCGCGAATTCCGCGCCGAGCAGCAGCACGATCGCGGAGAAGTACAGCCACATCAACAGGACCGCGAACGATCCGGCTGCACCGAATGCACTTGCGGTGCCCGCGTGCGCGAGGTACAGCGCGAACAGCTTCTTGCCGCCGGAGAACAGGATCGCGGACACGATGCCGCCGATCGCGGCGTCGCGCCATGCGACGCGCGCATCGGGCAGGAACTTCATCAGCGCGGCGAACGCGCCCGCGAGCACGGCGATCCCGACGAAGAACTGCACGAGGTTCGTGACGATCACGTATGGCGAATTGCCCAGCAGCCAGGTGCCGACGAACGTGATCGCGGTGTCGAGCACGAGCGACACGATCAGCAGGAACGCGACGCCGAGCACGAGCCCGAACGAGATCAGCCGCACGCGCACGAGCCCGAGCATGCTCGACCAGCGGTTCTCGGTGGCGGGCCAGATCACGCTGAGCGCGGCGCTGAGCGACGCGAAGGTGGCCGACGCGCCGATCGCGAGCGCGGCGAACGAGATCAGGGTGGCCAGGCCGCCGCGCTCGCCCGCGCGGTGCGCGTTCTGCACGATCGTCTGGATGCTGGCCGCCGCGTCGTCGCCGATCAGCTGATGGGCCTGTTCGAACACCTGGCCGCGCGCGGCATCGTCGCCGTAGAACCAGCCGGCCACGGCAATCACCATCACGAGCATCGGCGCGAGCGAGAACGCGGAGAAAAAGGCGATGCCCGCGGCCATCGCGGAGCAGCGGTCGGACGAGAAGCGCTTGAACGCGGTGAGGGCCCAGTTGGCCTGTTCTTGCGCGAGACGGGTGGCTTCGGAGGTGATCTGTCGTTTCATGACGGTTCGGGTGCGCGCGGAACGCGGATCATCGTTGGTAATCAGACAATTCAGTATTGATCCGAAGATTCGAACATAGTTGCGCGAACTGTCTATAATTCCTTTCAGTTTCCTCACCCCCACAATAACGCCGAGACCAGCCATGCTACAAATGTCCCGGCGCCAGTTCCTGAAGGTGACGGCTACGTCGCTTGCCGGATCGAGTCTAGCCCTGATGGGCTTCTCTCCGTCCGAAGCGCTCGCCGAAGTCCGACAGTACAAGCTGGCGCGCACAGTCGAAACGCGCAACACCTGTCCCTACTGTTCAGTGGGTTGCGGCATCCTGATGTACAGCCTCGGGGACGGCGCGAAGAACGCCCAGCCGAGCATCATCCACATCGAAGGCGATCCCGACCATCCCGTCAATCGCGGCACGCTGTGCCCGAAGGGCGCGAGCCTGATCGACTTCATCCACAGCCCGAACCGCCTGACGCACCCCGAGTATCGTGCGCCCGGCTCGGACAAGTGGGAACCGATTTCGTGGAATGACGCGCTCGACCGCATCGCGAAGCTGATGAAGGCCGACCGCGACGCGAACTTCGTCGAGACGGCGGAAGACGGCTCCAAGGTCAACCGCTGGCTGACCACCGGCATGCTCGCCGCGTCGGCGGGCAGCAACGAAGTCGGCTACCTGACGCACAAGACCATCCGCAGTCTCGGGATGCTCGCATTCGACAATCAGGCGCGTGTCTGACATGGCCCGACGGTGGCAGGTCTTGCCCCGACGTTTGGCCGTGGAGCGATGACGAACCATTGGGTCGACATCAAGAACGCGGACGTGATTCTCGTGATGGGCGGCAATGCAGCCGAGGCCCATCCGTGCGGTTTCAAGTGGGTAACGGAGGCGAAGGCGCACCGCAAGGCGCGGCTGATCGTCGTCGACCCGCGCTTCACGCGTACGGCCTCGGTGGCCGACTACTACGCGCCGATCCGCACCGGCACCGACATCGTCTTCCTGGGCGGCGTCATCAACTATCTGCTGACGAACGACAAGATCCAGCATGAGTACGTGAAGAACTACACGGACTTCTCGTTCATCGTGCGCGAGGATTTCGCGTTCAACGACGGCATCTATTCCGGCTATGACGCCGAGAAGCACGCGTACCCGGACAAATCGAGCTGGGACTACGAGCGCGGCGACGACGGCTTCGTGAAGGTCGACCCGACGCTGCAGCATCCGCGCTGTGTTTACAACCTGCTGAAGCAGCACTACGCGCGCTATACGCCGGACATGGTCCAGCAGACGTGCGGCACGCCGAAGGAGAAATTCCTGAAGGTGTGCGAGATGCTCGCGACCACGGCCGTTCCCGGCCGCGCCGGCACGGTGCTGTACGCGCTCGGCTGGACGCACCACTCGATCGGCGCGCAGATCATCCGCACCGGTGCGATGGTGCAGTTGCTGCTCGGCAACATCGGCATCGCGGGCGGCGGGATGAACGCGCTGCGCGGCCACTCGAACATCCAGGGGTTGACCGACCTCGGGCTGATGTCGAACCTGCTGCCGGGCTACATGACGCTGCCGATGCAGGCCGAGCAGGATTTCGACGGCTACATCAAGAAGCGCGTGCAGCTGCCGCTGCGGCCGAACCAGTTGAGCTACTGGAAGAACTACAAGGCCTTCCACGTGAGCTTCATGAAGTCCTGGTGGGGCGATGCGGCGACCGCCGAGAACAACTGGGGCTACGACTACCTGCCGAAGCTGGACAAGCAGTACGACCTGCTGCAGGTGATCGAGCTGATGAATGCCGGCAAGATGAACGGCTACATCTGCCAGGGCTTCAACCCGCTTGCGGCGTCGCCGTCGAAGGTGAAGACGGCGGCCGGGCTCGCGAAGCTGAAGTGGCTCGTGATCATGGACCCGCTCGCCACCGAAACCTCCGAGTTCTGGAAGCATCACGGCGACTACAACGACGTCGATTCGTCGAAGATCCAGACCGAGGTGTTCCGTCTGCCGACCACCTGCTTCGCGGAGGAAAACGGTTCGCTCGTGAGTTCGAGCCGCGTGCTGCAATGGCACTGGAAGGGCGCGGAGCCGCCGGGCGAGGCGAAGAGCGACCTCGAGATCATGTCGGGGCTGTTCCTGCGCATGCGCAAGATGTACCAGACGGACGGCGGCAAGTATCCGGATCCGATCGTCAACCTGACCTGGCCGTACGCGAACCCGGAAAGCCCGACGCCCGAAGAGCTGGCAATGGAGTTCAACGGCAAGGCACTCGCCGACCTGCCCGATCCGAAGGATCCGACCAAGACGCTCGTGAAGAAGGGCGAGCAACTGGCCGCGTTCGCGCAGCTGAAGGACGACGGCACGACCGCGAGCGGCTGCTGGATCTTCTGCGGTGCCTGGACGCAGGCCGGCAACCAGATGGGGCGGCGCGACAACGCCGACCCGACCGGCATCGGCCAGACGTTGAACTGGGCGTGGGCGTGGCCGGCGAACCGGCGGATCCTGTACAACCGCGCGTCGTGCGACGTTGCCGGCAAGCCGTTCGACCCGACCCGCAAGCTGATCGGCTGGAACGGCAGCGCGTGGAAGGGGGCCGACATTCCCGACTTCAAGGCGGACGAAGCGCCCGAGAACGGGATGGGGCCGTTCATCATGAACCCGGAAGGTGTCGCACGCTTCTTCGCCCGGGCGGGGATGAACGAAGGTCCGTTCCCCGAGCACTACGAGCCGTTCGAGACGCCGCTCGACGCGAACCCGCTGCACCCGAACAACCCGCAGGCGCTGAACAACCCGGCTGCCCGCGTGTTCCCGGACGACCGCGCGTCGTTCGGCAAGGTGGCGGAGTTCCCGCACGTGGCGACGACGTATCGGCTCACCGAGCACTTCCACTACTGGACCAAGCATGCGCGGCTGAACTCGATCATCCAGCCCGAGCAATTCGTCGAGATCGGCGAAGACCTCGCGAAGGAAGTCGGCGTCGCGCATGGCGAGCGCGTGAAGGTGTCGTCCAAGCGCGGCTACATCATCGCGGTCGCCCTCGTCACGAAGCGGATCAAGCCGCTGACGGTCGACGGCAAGAAGGTCCAGACGGTCGGCGTCCCGTTGCACTGGGGCTTCAAGGGTCTGACGAAGCCCGGCTATCTCGCCAATACCCTGACTCCGTCCGTGGGTGACGGCAACTCCTATACACCGGAATTCAAGTCGTTCCTGGTGAAGGTCGAAAAGGCGTAAGGGGAAAGAGATGGCATTGCAATCGCTGGATATCAAGCGCGTCTCGGCCACCACGACGCCACCGCCCACGGTGCGCGAACCGGTGACCGGGAGTGTCGCCAAGCTGATCGACGTATCGAAGTGCATCGGCTGCAAGGCATGCCAGACGGCATGCATGGAGTGGAACGACCTGCGTGACGAGGTCGGCACCAACGTCGGCGTGTACGACAACCCGGCCGACCTGAGCGAGCATTCGTGGACGGTCATGCGGTTCTCCGAATACGAGAACCCGGCCGGCGACCTCGAGTGGCTGATCCGCAAGGACGGCTGCATGCACTGCGAGGATCCGGGCTGCCTGAAGGCGTGTCCGTCGCCGGGCGCGATCGTGCAGTACAACAACGGGATCGTCGATTTCCACGAGGAGAACTGCATCGGTTGCGGCTATTGCGTGACCGGCTGCCCGTTCAACGTTCCGCGGATCTCGAAGAAGGATCATCGCGCATACAAGTGCACGCTCTGTTCCGACCGCGTCGCGGTCGGCCAGGAACCGGCCTGCGTGAAGACCTGCCCGACGGGCGCGATCGTGTTCGGCACCAAGGAGGACATGAAGCAGCACGCGGCCGAGCGGATCGAGGACCTGAAGGAGCGCGGCTTCGAGCATGCGGGGCTGTACGACCCGCAGGGCGTCGGCGGCACGCACGTGATGTACGTGCTGCACCACGCGGACAAGCCGTCGCTGTACCACGGGCTGCCCGACAATCCGTCGATCAGCCCGATGGTGAAGCTGTGGAAGGGCATCGCGAAGCCGCTCGCGGTGGCGGGCCTCGCGCTGACCGCGCTTGCCGGGTTCTTCCACTACGTCCGGGTCGGTCCGAACGAGGTGAGCGACGACGAGGAACAGGCCGCGCGCGACGAGGCGCGACGCATCAAGGAGGACGCGAAATGAATCACGACGACCCCAACCTGATCGTCCGCTACTCGGCGAACGAGCGCACGAACCACTGGATCACCGCGATCACGTTCGTGCTGCTCGCGCTGTCCGGGCTCGCGCTGTTTCATCCGTCGATGTTCTGGCTGACCGCGCTGTTCGGCGGCGGCCAGTGGACGCGGATCCTGCATCCGTTCGTCGGCCTCGTGATGTTCGTGTCGTTTGCGATCCTGGTGGTGCGCTTCTGGCACCACAATGCGCTCGACGCGGACGATCGCCAGTGGCTCAAGCAGATCGGCGACGTGCTGACCAACCAGGAAGACAAGCTGCCGCCTGTCGGGCGCTATAACGCCGGGCAGAAGCTGCTATTCTTTACGTTGGTCGCGTGCCTGCTGCTGCTCCTGCTGTCGGGAGTCGTGATCTGGCGGCGCTACTTCTCGTTCTACTTCCCGATCGGGGTGATCCGCGCGGCCGCTGTCGTGCATGCCGTGGCGGCCTTCGTGCTGATCGCGAGCATCATCGTGCACATTTACGCGGCGTTGTGGGTGAAGGGCTCGATCGGCGCGATGGTGCGCGGCACCGTCACGCTGGGCTGGGCTCGCAAGCATCACCCGAAGTGGTTCCGTGAAAGCGTGAAATAACGCACCGGAGCGGGGCGGCTCGCCGATCGCGGCGGGCTGCTCCGCTCCATCGCCGGAACCGCCCGAAAGCGCCGATGCGTCGGCGCTTGTTTTTTTGGAAGATATTTTTGTGACACAACGCATCCTCGAACCGACCGAGATCTCGACCCTCGATCATTCGGCCATCCCGCGCTTTCGCCTGCCGGAGCGCGCCACCGCGTTCTCGGCGCGCGCCGCGCGGCTGCGCAAGCTGGCCGACCTGAACCCGATCAGCGGCTACCTGCGGCTGATGGCCACCGTCGCCGATGCGCAGCACGCGACGCTGCAAACGCTCGAACTGCCGCTGCCTTCGAAGGAAGCGATCGCGCGTGCGCAGGAGCATTCGATGCCGCTCGTGCCGGCGCTCGACGGCGAGCGCAATCCGCGCTGGCGGGCCGTGCTGTACGAACTGCTCGACCGCGTCGAAGGCGCCGGGCTCGTCAACCCGCAGCTCGCGAAGCTGCTCGACAGGCTTCGCCTGATGGCGCCCGCCGAACTCGACGCGCAAGCCGACGCGATTCTCGCGCTGCGTTTCGCCGAAGTCGACCCGGCTACCGCGCCGTTCCTGATGGCCGCGCTGCAGGTCGTCTGGACGGACCTCGCCAGCCGCATTCCGCCGGCCGACGTCCCGTATCTCGACCAGCCGGGGCTGTGCCCCGTGTGCGGCACGCATCCGGTCGCGAGCGTCGTGCGGGTCGGCGGCCAGTACCAGGGCTACCGTTTCCTGCAATGCGGGCTGTGCACGACCGAGTGGCACATGGTGCGCACGAAGTGCTCGCACTGCGATTCGACCAAAGGCATCGCGTATCACGGGATCGAGGGCGGCAGCGAAGCCGTCAAGGCCGAATCGTGCGACGAGTGCAAGACCTATCGCAAGATCGGCTATCAGGACAAGGACTACGAGTTCGAGCCGCTGGCGGACGATCTCGCGAGTCTCACGCTCGACCTGCTGATGAACGAAGCCGGCTACCAGCGCAGTTCACCGAACCCGCTGCTGTGGCCGGATGTCTCGCGGGACGCGAATTGACGGCACGGGCCGGCGGGACGGTGCGCGAGCACCGGCGCCGGCCCGCTGCGAAGCATGAGACTGGAGCCTCAACGACGTGACCGAACCGGGTGTGAATGAACTGAATGCGGTACTGGCGCGCGTGCCGTCCGTCGAACGCGTGCTGTCGTCGGCGCCGCTGCAACCGCTCATCGCGGAGTACGGCCGCACGCGCGTGCTGAACGCCGTGCGTGCCGAACTCGAACGCTGGCGTACCGCCGCGCAACACGATCCGGCGGCGGCCGAGCCGCTCGACGAGCCGCGCATCGCCGCGGCCGTCGCGCGCACGCTGGCCGCGCAGAGCGCGGGCGCGGTGCGCGCCGTGTTCAACCTGACCGGCACCGTGCTGCACACGAATCTCGGGCGCGCACTGTTGCCCGACGACGCGGTGCGCGCGGTGGTCGACGTGCTGACGCGGCCGGTCAACCTCGAATTCGATCTCGCCACGGGCCGCCGCGGCGATCGCGACGACCTGATCGACGATCTGCTGTGCGAACTGACGGGCGCGGAAGCCGCGACCGTCGTCAACAACAACGCGGCGGCCGTGCTGCTGGCGCTGTCGGCACTGGCGACGAAACGGGAAGTCGTGGTGTCGCGCGGCGAGCTGGTCGAGATCGGCGGCGCATTCCGCATTCCCGACATCATGAGCCGCGCGGGGGCCAAGCTGCGCGAGGTCGGCACCACCAACCGCACCCATCTGCGCGACTACGCGGAAGCCATCGGCCCGCGTACCGCGCTGCTGATGAAGGTGCATTGCAGCAACTACGCGATCAGCGGCTTCACGAAGGAGGCGACGCTCGCCGAACTCGCGCCGCTCGCGCGCGAGCACGGGCTGCCGGTGGCCGTCGATCTCGGCAGCGGCACGCTCGCCGACCTGTCGCAGTGGGGCTTGCCGCACGAGACGACCGTGCAGGAAACCGTCGCTGCCGGCGCAAACGTTGTCACGTTCAGCGGCGACAAGCTGCTCGGGGGGCCGCAGGCCGGCCTGATCGTCGGCGATCGCGCGCTGATCGCGAAGATCAAGAAACATCCGCTCAAGCGCGCGCTGCGCGTCGGCAAGCTGACGCTCGCGGCGCTCGAGCCGGTACTGCGCCTCTACCAGTCGCCCGAGTTCCTGCGTGGCCGGCTCACCACGCTGCGGCTGCTGACGCGCCCGCAGCGCGAGATCGCCGAGGCTGCCGAGCGCGTGCGTCCGGCGCTGCAGGCCACGCTCGGCAGCGGTTTCGACGTGACGGTCGAGCCGATGTTCAGCCAGATCGGCAGCGGCGCGCTGCCGGTCGACCAGTTGCCGAGCGCCGGGCTCGTCGTGCGCACGGCGGACGGCAAGCGCGGCGGCCGTGCACTGGCGCAGCTCGAGAAACGGCTGCGCGAATGGCCTCGCCCGGTGATCGGCCGCGTCGCCGACAATGCACTGCGGCTCGACCTGCGCTGCCTCGAAGCCGCCGACGAGGCGGTGTTCGTCGCGCAATGCGTGCCGCCCGCGGGGCCCGCTGCATGATCGTCGGTACCGCGGGACACATCGACCACGGCAAGACGACGCTGGTGCGCGCGCTGACGGGCGTCGACACCGATCGCCTGAAGGAAGAGAAGGCGCGCGGTATCTCGATCGAGCTCGGTTACGCGTATACGCCGCTCGACAACGGCGACGTGCTCGGCCTGATCGACGTGCCGGGCCACGAGAAGCTGATTCATACGATGGCGGCCGGCGCATGCGGGATCGACTTCGCGCTGCTCGTGATTGCCGCCGACGACGGCGTGATGCCGCAGACGCGCGAGCATCTCGCGATCCTGCAGCTGCTCGGCGTCACGCATGGCGCCGTCGCGCTGACGAAGTGCGATCGCGTCGACGCCGCGCGCGTGGCCGACGTGCGCGACGAGATCGCCACGTGGCTGAACGACTCGACGCTGGCCGGCGTGCCGATTTTCGAGACGCGTGCGACGGCTGCGGACGATCCCGGCGTCGCGGCGCTGAAGCGTTATCTGGCGGACGCGGCGATCGCGTGGCGTGCCCGCCGCGACGACGGGCTGTTCCGGCTCGCGGTCGATCGTGTGTTCACGCTCACTGGGCAGGGCACCGTCGTGACGGGCACCGCGTTCGCGGGCCGCGTCGCGACCGGCGACACGCTCGCGATCGTACGCACGGGCGGCGCGGCCCGCGTGCGCAGCATTCATGCGCAGAACCGGCCGGTCGAGGCCGGCCGCGCAGGCGAGCGTTGCGCGCTGAATCTGGCCGGAGTCGACAAGGCCGAGGTCGAGCGAGGCGACACCGTCGCCGATGCGCGGCTCGTCGCGACGTCGCCGCGTCTCGACGTCGAGCTGACGCTGCTCGCGGATACGGGGCTCACGCTGACGCACTGGGCGCCGCTGCACGTGCATCTCGGCACGCTGCATCGCGTCGCGCATGTCGCGCTGCTCGACGGCGATACGCTCGCGGCCGGCCAGCGGATGCGCGTGCAACTGGTATTCGACGAGCCGGTGTTTGCGCTGCCGGGCGACCGCTTCATCGTCCGCAATCCGCAGGCGACGCGCACGGTCGGCGGCGGCCGCGTGCTCGATCCGTTCGGGCCGGCGCGCAAGCGTCGTACGCCTGCGCGCCGCGCATGGCTCGACGCGCTGGCCGAATGGCTCGACGCAGGCCGCCTCGATGCGCTGCTCGCGCAGGCGCCGCTCGGCATCCCGCGCGCGATGCTCACGCATCTGACGGGTTTCGCGCCGAATGCGCTGGCGTTGCCGGAAGACGCGCTGGCGATCGGGCAGCGCGACGCCGCGTCGAACGACGGCGCGGTGATTGCCCAGGCGCACTGGCGCGCGTTGCAGACGCGCGCGATCGATACGCTGCGCGCGTATCACGAGCGCATGCCCGACGAGCAGGGGCTCGACGCCGCGCGGTTGCGGCGGATGGCCGCGCCCCTCGCCGGCGATACGCTGTGGCGCGCGCTCGTCGATGCGCTGGTGGCCGGCGGCGAAGTCGCGCGAAGCGGGCCGTGGCTGCACCTGCCGTCGCATGCGGTGAGCCTCGAGCCGCGCGAGGAGGCGCTGGCGCAGCAGCTGCTGCCGCTGATTCACGCGGGGCGCTTCGACCCGCCGTGGGTGCGCGACCTGGCCCGTGACACGGGCGCGGCTGAAGACGCGGTGCGCGCGTTGTTGCGCAAGCTCGCGCGGCGCGGCGACGTGCACCAGGTCGTGCGCGACCTGTTCTACCACGCGAGCGTGGTGCGCGAGCTGGCGGAACTGGTCGCGCATCTCGTGCCGTCGCGCGACGGCGGGCTCGATGCCGCGACGTTCCGCGATGCGACGGGGCTCGGCCGCAAGCGCGCGATCCAGATTCTCGAGTTCTTCGACCGGGTTGGGTATACTCGCTTCCACCGCGATCTTCACCTCCTGCGGCCTGACAGCGGTTGGGCGGGTATTCAGGCGTAGGCGCTCGTTGTTCTTTGGGTTCTTTTCCCCACGGAAGGCATTCGTATCCGGTGGTACGGCTGGACTTCAAATCCAGTTGGGGGTGTCAGACACTCCCGGGTAGGTTCGACTCCTGCTGCCTTCCGCCATTCGCCATTCCCGACGCGGAGTAAAATGGCGCGCATTGGTCGATTTTGGTGATTTCATGGATTCGTCCGTATCGCTTCTGCTGGAAGCCGTCGATGCCGACAAGGCAAAGCTGGACGCGGCGCGTCCACTTCCGCCGCACACGCTGGCGTCATTGCGCGAAAAGCTGATGCTGGAGTGGACTTACCATTCGAATGCGATCGAAGGCAACACGCTAACATTGCGGGAAACGAAGGTCGTACTCGAAGGCATTACCGTCGGCGGAAAGTCGCTGCGCGAGCATTTCGAGGCCACCAATCATCGCGACGCGATTCTCTATGTCGAAGAAATCGTCGGCAAGCAGGAGACGCTGTCGGAGTGGCAGATCCGGAATATTCATGCGCTGGTATTGAAGGGGATCGACGACGGCGAGGCTGGCAGGTATCGCCGGGAGAACGTCGTGATCGCAGGCGCAAGCACGACACCCCCGGATTTCCTGCATTTGCCGGCTGAAATGGCCGCGCTCATCGATTGGGACACGCAGGCGGGCGCGATGCATCCCGTGGCACGGGCTGCCGAATTGCATACGCGGTTCGTGAAGATCCATCCGTTCGTCGACGGCAATGGAAGAACGGGGCGGCTGCTCCTGAATTTCGAACTGATGAAGTCTGGCTATCCGCCGGCGGTCATTCGCAAGGAAGACCGGCTGGCTTACTACGATACGCTGGACGAGGCATGCACGACCGCCGACTACAGCGGCATCACGCGCCTGGTGGCCGAGTCAGTGCAGCGCTCGCTCGACGCCTACCTCGACGTGCTTGGGTTGCGCACGTAGCGGACCATTCCGAACGCCTGTCAGGCTGGCTCGATCGCTGAGGCGTCCTGTCTGGGCCGATCACTTCAACTCCGGTAAATGTGCCGTCTGCCGGGTGTTCTTCCTCGTAGGGAAGGCATGCGTATCCGGTGGTACGGCTGGACTTCAAATCCAGTTGGGGGTGTCAGACACTCCCGGGTAGGTTCGACTCCTGCTGCCTTCCGCCACCCCGTTTTCTTGTCGACTCGACGCGCTTCAATCAACGTGCAATTGCACGACAGCACCGGCGATTGCAATTGCCAAAACTTGATCGGGAAAAGCACTAAAAGTTTGCGATTTTTTTCCGGGCTATAGTCGAATCACTGAAGGTAGACGCGGCGTCCCTTGCCGATACCGTTCAGGTAATGACTGTAGACGGGTGCAGTATGAAAAATAAAATCGACAAGACCACCGGACCGATCTGGGGTGTGGCTGCAGGATTGCTTCTTGCTGTCGCAGGATTGAGTCTCGGCATTTTCCCGACGTCCCTGCAAAGCTCGGGAAGCGCGAACGACTTCATGGCGTCCGGTATTGCGATGCTCGGCATCTTCCTGGTCGTCTATGCGACACACGAGTTGCGAAGAAGGCGTCCGCATTGAGCGCATACGCGCTGCCGATCCACGCAGGACGATCCGGGCCGGTTTGCCGGCTCGCGAATATGCTCGCCCGTCGCGCTACGTCTTGCTGATTTCGTGTTGATAAACGAGTTCGACGATGCGCTTCGTCGGAATGCTGGCGCGCAACCCTTCGACGCCGTCGACCGGAAACCACTTGCATTTCTCGATCTCGTTGTTTGCTTGCGGCGTCTGGTCCGGGCCGACTTCCGCGAAGAACACGTGATGGATTTTGGCGAGGCCGGTGAACTGCATCGAGTAGACGAGCGGCTGGCCGGTCATGCCGGTTTCTTCGCATAACTCGCGATGTGCGGCATCGAGCGGCGTTTCCCCGCGCTTGATCGTGCCGCCGGGAAGGGCCCAGCGCGACGCCGCTCGGGCAACGAGCAAGACCTGTTCGCCGCGGTAGCAGACGATGGTCGCGCGTTCCTTGACCGGGACGGTGCTCGCTTCAGGGGCGGAATTGGGCGCTAGGGTTTGAGGCATGAAGCAATTCTAACCATCGCGGATCGATCGGCAAAGCGCGTCTGACGTGGTTTGACGATCGATCGTCACGGTTGCGTGTCCGGCCACGCCGCCGCTGCGTTTCGCAGGTTCGAATCCATGCCCGGCAGGCGCCCGGTCGTCCGCGCCCAGGGTCGAGCGTCGGCATGAAGTGCGCGATGGGTTCCGCCCTTCGCTTCGAATCGGGCGACGTTATCGCTCGATGCCTCGATGCCTCGATGCCTCGATGCGGGACATATCGTCCGCCATGAAAAAAGCCGCGCGCCCGATGCACCGGGAGCGCGGCTCGAGTGGGAGCCGGTCAGGCGTGCCGCCGTTACTTCTTTTCCGGCAGGAACCAGTTCATCACGAGCGCGCAGATGCCGCCCGTCGCCACGCCCGATTCCAGCACGTTCTTCAGCGCGTGCGGCAGGCTGTTGAGGATGTCCGGCACTTGCGACACGCCGAGGCCGAGCGCGAGCGACACCGCGATGATCAGCAGTGCGCGACGATCGAGATGGACGCCCGCGAGGATGTTGATGCCCGATGCGGCCACCGCGCCGAACATCACCATCGCCGCGCCGCCGAGCACGGGCTCCGGCACGGCCTGCAGCACGCCGGCGACGACCGGGAACAGGCCGAGCACCACGAGCATCCCCGCGATCCAGATGCCGACGTAGCGGCTGGCGACGCCGGTGATCTGGATCACGCCGTTGTTCTGCGCGAATACCGAGCTCGGGAACGTGTTGAACACGCCGGCCAGCAGCGAGTTCGCGCCGTTCACGAGCACGCCGCCCTTGATCCGCTGCATCCACACCGGGCCTTCGACCGGTTCGTTCGAGATCTTGCTGGTGGCCGTGACGTCGCCGATCGCCTCGAGCGACGTGACGAGGTAGATGATCAGCATCGGCACGAACAGCGCCCACGAGAAGCCGATGCCGAAGTGCAGCGGCGTCGGAACCTGGAACAGCGCGGCCTGGTGCATGCCGGTGAAATCGAGGCGGCCGAGGAACGCGGCCGCGAGATAGCCGATCACGAGCGCGATGACGAGCGCGGTGCTGCGCACCCACACGATCGGCACGCGGTTCAGCAGGATGATCGTGCCGAGCACGAGGCCGGACAGCGTCAGGTTCTCCGCGCTCGCGAAGGTGCCCTTGGCCATCGCGCCGAAGCCGCCGCCCATGCTGATCAGGCCGACCTTGATCAGCGTGAGGCCGATCAGCAGCACGACGATGCCGGTGACGAGCGGCGTGATCAGGCGCTTCACGAACGGCAGGATGCGCGATACGCCCATCTCGACGAACGACCCGGCAATCACGACGCCGAAGATCGCGGCCATCACGGTCTCGACCGGCGTGCCTTGCTTGACCATCAGGCTGCCGCCGGCGATCAGCGGGCCGACGAAGTTGAAGCTCGTGCCCTGGACGATCAGCAGGCCGGCGCCGAGCGGGCCGAAACGCTTGCACTGGACGAAGGTAGCGATGCCGGAAATCACCAGCGACATCGACACGATCAGGGTCGTATCGCGGCTGGACACGCCGAGCGCCTGGCAGATCAGCAGGCCGGGCGTGACGATCGGTACGATGATCGCCAGCAGGTGCTGCAGCGCGGCGACGAAGGCGACCATCGGCGCCGGCCGGTCGTTCGGGCCGTAGACGAGGTCGCGGGCCGAATCGGCGGCGTCGGCGCCGTGGGCGGCGGGTTGGGCGGGAGAGGCGGGTTGCATGGCGAGCGGGCCGGACAAGGTGGAAAGTGCGGCATTTTAGCCGAACGGCCCGCCGGCGCCGCTGCAATAGCGGGGATTCGGCGGATCGGGAAAACGGTGGCGGATCGACGCGCGGGCCGGCCGTGGCCGCGGCGAGCGCCGGTCAGCGGGCCTGCCGCGACGCGGGGGCGGTCGGGATGGCAGTCGAGGCAGTGGTCGCATGGAACCCGGGCAGCTCGGGAATCCGCTGCTCCATGAATTGCAGGAACGTGCGGGTCCGCAGCGGCAGATACCGGCGCGACGCATAGACGAGGTGCAGCGCATGCGGCGGCACCATGTCCCACTTCGGCAGCAACCGGACGAGCTGGCCGCTGTCGATCAGGTCCTGAACGAGCCACGCGGGCCCGCTGCCCACCGCGTTTCCGGCCAGGAAGCATTCCCGCAGCGCCATCGAGCTGTTCACGCGATACCGGCCGTGCACCGGAACGACGACCTGCTCGCCGCCGCGCGCGAAGGCCAGTTCGTTGCCGATGTCCGCGCGCGCGTAGCCGACATACGCGTGCTTCGCGAGGTCGTCCGGCCGGCGGAGCTTCGGCGCCCGCGCTACGTACGCGGGCGTGGCGACCAGCAGGCGCGGCGACGACGCGATGTGGCGCGCCACAGCATCCGGCGGCAGCAGCTGGCCGAGGCGAATGGCGACATCGACGCCTTCTTCGACGAGGTCGATCACGCGATCGGTCAATTGGAGTTCGACTTCGATTTCCGGCCACGCAGCGAGGAATTCGAGCACGAGCGCGTTCAGTCTCAGCTCACCCAGCCCCAGCGGCGCATTGACGACCAGCTTGCCGACCGGCCGCACCGTTTGCCCGCGCACCTCGGCCACCGCGCTCGCGTATTCGTCGATCACGCGCTTGCAGCGATCGTAGAACCGGCGGCCTTCGTCGGTGGGCGCGAGGCTCGTGGTCGAGCGTTCGAGCAGGCGAACGCCCAGTTCCTTCTCGAATGCGGCGACGATCTTGCTGATCGTCGGCTGGCCGGTGCCTTCCTCCCGCGCGACCGCCGAGAAATTGCCGAGTTCGATGGCGCGGACGAACACGCGCATGGATCGCAACGAATCCATCTTATTCCTTTCGGGCATGAACCTTATTCAAGTCTCCCACGTTCCTGCGCAATGGAGAATGACCTAACGTTCGCGAACCTTCAATCCCTGATGAGGAGTCGACATGAACGAGGCAACGCAATCTTCGGCACTGGACGGTGCGCACGTCGTGGTATTCGGCGGGAGTTCCGGCATCGGCCTCGAGGCCGCGGCCGCCGCGAAGGCGAAAGGCGCCAGCGTCACGCTGGTCGGCCGGACCCGCGCGACGCTCGAATCCGCTGCGCAGGCGATCGGCGGCGCGCGCGTCGCGGTGGCCGACATCGCGGACCGGCAGGCAGTGGAGGCCGTGTTTGGCACGATCACGCGCGTCGATCACCTGGTCGTCACGGCCGGGCGGTTCATTGCCGGCAAGCTGAACGAGACCGATCCCGATCACCTGCTCGCCGCGTGGCAGGAGCGTATCGCCGGGCCAGTCTACGCGATCCGCGCTGCGTTGCCGCTGATGCCCGCGACCGGCTCGATCGTGCTGACCGGCG
Organism: Burkholderia sp. HI4860; assembly: GCF_002223045.2. NCBI lineage: Bacteria > Pseudomonadati > Pseudomonadota > Betaproteobacteria > Burkholderiales > Burkholderiaceae > Burkholderia > Burkholderia sp. HI4860. The sequence continues at coordinate 1,895,235 of NZ_NKFO02000001.1, forward strand.
GGCAACTGTCGGATCGTCCGGCTGCGCAGGGCGTTTCCGTCATTGCCGCCGCCGTGCGCGGGGTCGAGGCGCTGGCGCAATCGCTCGCGCTGGAGCTGAAGCCGATTCGCGTCAACGTGGTGGCACCCGGTTTCGTCGAGACGCCGCTTTACGACGCGTTTGGTGCGGAAGCGCGCGAGGCGATTCTCGCGGGCGCGGCGGCGACATTGCCCGGCGGCCGTGTCGGGCGCGCCGATGAAGTGGGGGAAGCGATCGCGTTCCTGCTGGGCAACGGCTTCATGAATGGCGAAATCCTGCACATCGACGGCGGCGGTCGGCTGGTCTGAGCCGCGCGTCAGCCTGCCGCGCGCGTGCCGGTGCGACGTGCCGGCGGGCGCGGCGCGCGACCCTCCGGATACGCGTGCTGGCAGACGGCGATGACCGCATCGCGCAGGCGGCGGTGCACGGGGTCGCCGTGCATGCGCGGATGCCACAGCGCGGACACGAGGATCTCGGGCAGGCGCACCGGGATCTCGAAACTGCGCAGTCCGAGCGCCTCCGTGAGCCCCGGCGAGAACGCGTTGCCGAGGCTCGAGCGCGGCACGAGCGCGATCAGGTCGGTGCTGGCCGCGACCCGCATCGCATTGGGGTAGCCCGGTACGACGACGTGCACGGAGTGGCTCGGGCCAGTCTTGTCGGTCGAGTCGTCAGCCGGACCGCCGAAATCGCCCAGCTGCGACGCGATCACGTGACGGCAGGCCGCATAGCGCGCGGGCGTGATCCTGCCCGATGCGAACAGCGGGTGCCCGGCGCGCGCCACGGCGACGTGCCAGTCGTGAAACAGCATGCGCGTGTGCAGTTCGGGGGCATCGTCGCCGCGCTTGCCGATTTCCAGGTCGACGGTGCCGTCGCGCAACGCTTGCGGATCGCGGTTGGGCTTCGGGACGAAGCGGACGCGCACCTGCGGCGCGATTTCGCCGAGTGCGGCGACCACCGGGCCGGACAGCATTTCCATGAACGAGGCGGCCGCGCGGATGGTGAACGTGGATGCGTGCGTCGCCATGTCCACGTCGGCCGTCGCCGGCCGCAGCACCGCGCGCGCATCGCTCGCGATCGCGTGCACGCGGTCGCGCAACGCGGCGGCGTGCGGTGTTGGCACGAGCCTGCGCCCGGCGCGCACGAGCAACGGGTCGCCGGTGGAGATCCGCAGCCGCGTGAGCGTGCGGCTCATGGCCGATGTGCTCAGGCCAAGCCGGCGCGCGGCGCCGGTCACGCTGCCTTCCGACAGCAGCACGTCGAGCGCGGTGACGAGATTCAGGTCGATGTCTTCCATGGCGACAGGATACGCCTTCGTGCGATCTCATATGGCGCTGGATGCAACTATAGGTTGAGTCCGGTGCGTCTGGCGCCTGTCGTAGTGCGCACCTATAGTGGCTGCATGACGAATCCCGGCAAAGGCGGAAACCATGCAACCAACAGTATCGAACGCGAATGTACCTACGATCCTGCTCGTCGCGGCCTCGCGCGGCCTCGGGCTCGCGATGGCGGAGACGTTCCTGGACAAAGGCTGGCGCGTAACGGGCACGGTGCGCGCAGGATCGGGGCGCACGAAGCTGCACGACCTCGCCGACCGGTTCGACGGCCGGCTCGACATCGAGACGCTCGACATCTGCGAACCGGTGCAACTGGCCGCGCTGCGCGAGCGGCTGTCGGGCCGGCGCTTCGACATGCTGTTCGTGAACGCGGGAACGACGAACGAGCCCACCGAAACGATCGGCGAAGTGACGACCGACGAATTCGTGCGCGTGATGGTGACGAATGCGCTGGCGCCGATGCGTGTGATTGAGACGCTGCAGGATCTCGTGACCGCGGACGGCCTGATCGGCGCGATGTCGTCGGGGCAGGGCAGCGTCGCGAACAACGTCAACGGGATGCGCGAGGTCTATCGCGGCAGCAAGGCCGCGCTGAACCAGTTCATGCGCAGCTTCGCGGCGCGCCAGGCCGATACGCGGCGCGCGATGGTGCTGATGGCGCCCGGTTGGGTCCGCACGGAACTCGGTGGGCCGGATGCGCGCCTGACGATCGAGGAAAGCGTGCCGAGCCTCGTCGACGTGCTGATCGCAAAGCGTGGGCGCCCGGGGCTCGAGTATCTCGACTATCTGGGGCGGACGGTGCCGTGGTAGTCGGCGTGTCGCGCGAGTAGCGGCCAATGGCGACCGGCGCTGTTTTTCGTGGCGCGGTGGCGGCACTGCGAAGGCCGCGCCGATTCAATACAATGCGACGACCCGCCAGTGACACGGCGTTGCGCCGTCGCGTTCGAATCCCTCCGGTTCGCCGCGCATGGCGTGCGTCCCCGTCGTGACGGCCGCCAGTCGAACCCGGAGCGCAACATGAACGAACCTTACCTGCAGGTCATCGCGCATTTCCACGCCAAGCCCGGCAACGGCGACCGCGTGGTCGAATTGCTCGCGGAGCTCGCGCCGCTGACGCGCGCCGAGCCGAAAAATCTCGACTACGCGTATTTCCGGTCGCCGGAGGATCCCGACCACGTCGTAATCCTCGAACGCTACAGCGACGCGGACGGTCTCGACGTGCATCGGGAAACGCCGCATTTCCAGCGGATCGGGTTCGGCGCGATCATTCCGTTGCTCGATCGCCGCGAAGTGTCCAGCTACATGGTGCAGCCCGGCACCGGCGCGGCGACGCCACCGGGAGGCACCCGATGAACCCGTTTCAATTCCGTACCGTTCCGACGCAGGTCGTCGAATTCGGCGCCGCGCGCCGGCTCGGTACATTGTTGCGCGAACGCTTTCCGGCGCTCGTGCGGCTCTGTGTCGTCACCGACGCGTTCCTGCATCGCAGCGGCGTGCTCGCGCCCGCGCTGGCGAGCCTCGCCGCGCACGGCTGGCAAGTCACCGTGATCGACGACGTGATCGCCGATCCGCCCGAGCACGTGGTGCTGGAAGCGACCGAGCGGGCCGTCGCGGCCGATGCCGAGATCGTGCTCGGCCTGGGCGGCGGATCGTCGATGGACGTCGCGAAGCTGATCGCGGTGCTCGCGCCGGGGGAGCAGGCGCTGGCCGACATGTACGGCGTCGACAAGGTCACGAGCGCGCGGCTGCCGCTCGTGCAGATGCCGACGACGGCCGGCACCGGTTCGGAAGTCACGGCCGTGTCGATCGTCACGGTCGGCGAGGCGCGCAAGATGGGCGTCGTGTCGCCGCACCTGTTCGCGGACGTCGCGATCCTCGATGCCGAACTGACGCTCGGCCTGCCGCGGGCGGCCACGGCCGCGACGGGCATCGACGCGATGGTGCATGCGATCGAGGCCTACACGTCCGCGCGCCTGAAGAACCCGGTATCCGACATGCTGGCCGTGCACGCGCTGACGCTGCTGTCGCGCAACCTGCTCGCGGCGTGCGACGACGGCCGGAACCGCCACGCGCGCGAGGCGATGCTGGTCGGCGCGATGTTCGCGGGGCAGGCGTTCGCGAATGCACCGGTCGCGGCCGTGCACGCGCTCGCCTATCCGGTTGGCGGGATCTTCCATGTGCCGCACGGGCTGTCGAATGCGCTCGTGCTGCCGCACGTGCTGCGGTTCAACGCGCCGGCCGCCGCGCCGCTGTATGCGGAACTCGCGTCGATCGTTGCACCGTCGGCGACGGGCAGCGATGAAGCGCGCACGCACGCGCTGATCGCCGAGATCGACCGGCTGATCGTCGCGACGGGCATTCCGCGCACGCTGCGCGAGGTCGGCATCGGGGAGGGCGACCTGCCGAGGATGGCATCGGATGCGATGCTGCAGACGCGCCTGCTCGTGAACAATCCGCGCGAGGTGACGGAGGCCGACGCGCTGGAGATCTACCGGCAGGCGTGGTGATGCGGCGGGCGGGTCGCGCCGCCCGTCATGTCCCGCGATGCGCGCAGGACCGCGAGCGGCGCGAGGCCAACCGCCAGGCCGCCCGCTAGGCCGCCGTTACGCGCTCGACGCGTCGGCGCCGGCCGCCACCACGTACGCCGACGCCTGCTTCGTACCGTCCGGCCGCGTGTGCAGATAGACGCCCTGGATTTCCGGCTCGAAACCCGGCAGCGCGTTGATCCCCGCTTCGAGCGCACGGAAGTAGTCGAGCGCCGGGCCGCCCCACCTTTCGCCGGGCACCACGCAGAAGATGCCGGGCGGATAGGGCAGCGCGCCTTCCGTCGCGATCCGGCCTTCGATGCGATCGAGCGTGACGAGCTCGACGTTGTTGCGGATCAGTTCGGCGTTCGCGGCTTGCGGCAGCATCGCCTGCTTCGGGAACTGCGCACGCCGGAACATCAGCTTCTGCAGGTGCTTCATGTCGTGGCTGCGGTAGAAGTCGTGCATCCGCTGGCACAGCTGCCGCAGGCGCATGTCGCCGTACAGCGCCGGATACGCTTCGCACAGCGAGGGAATCGCTTCGCGCAGCGGCGTGTCCTGGTCGAGATGGCGTTCGAACTGCGCGAGATGCGCGACCAGATGCTGCAGCTTGCCGAAGCTTTCGGAGGGCGTGAGCAGGAACAGGATCGTGTACAGGTCGGCCTTCTCGGGCACGACGCCGTGCTCGCGCAGGTAGCGCGCGAGGATCGGCGCCGGTGCGCCGAACGCCGCGTACGCGTGCGTGTCGCGATCGATGCCGGGCGTCGTCAGCAGCAGCTTGCACGGGTCGACGAAATACTGGTCGTCCGCATAACCCTCGAAGCCGTGCCACGTGTCGGCCGGATGAAAGCGGAAGAAGCGCAGGTCGTCGACGATCTGCTCGGTCGGGTAGTCGGCCCACGGGCGGCCGTCGATAGTCTGGGGAACGAACGGTCGGATCTGGCGGCAGGTCTTGAGCAGCAGCTTGCGCGCATCGACGCCATGCGCGACGCAGTCGCGCCACAGGCGCTTGCCGGCCGGGCCCGCGTGCATCTGCGCGTTGACGTCGAGCGCGGCGAACATCGGGTAGAACGGGCTCGTCGACGCATGGATCATATACGCGTTGTTGAAGCGTCGGTGATCGCAGAAGCGCTTCTGGCCTTCGATGTGGCTGTCCTTCTTGTGAATCTGCGACGTCTGCGAGAAACCGGCCTGCTGCTTGTGCACCGACTGCGTGACGAAGATGCCGGGATCGTCGGGGCCGAGCGTGAGCATCAGCGGCGAGCAGTCCTGCATCATCGGGATGAACTGCTCGTAGCCGACCCACGCCGAATCGAACAGGATGTAGTCGCACAGATGGCCGATCCGGTCGACGATCTCGCGCGCGTTGTAGATCGTGCCGTCGTAGGTGCCGAGCTGGATCACCGCGAGCCGGAACGGGCGCGGCAGGCCGGCGCGCTCCGGCGCGACGTCGCGGATCGCGTCGCGAATACGGGTTTCGTCGAGCGCCGCGCTGTCGACGCCGCCGATGAGGCCCCACGCGTTGCGGGCGGTCTCGAGGTAGACCGGCCGCGCGCCCGACAGCACGAGCGCGCCGAGGTGCACCGACTTGTGGTTGTTGCGGTCGAACAGCACGAGATCGTCGGGCGCGAGCAGCGCGCTGGTGACGACCTTGTTCGACGTCGACGTGCCGTTCAGCACGAAGTACGTCTTGTCCGCGTTGTAGATCCGCGCGGCATTGCGCTGCGCTTCCAGCGCGGGGCCTTCGTGGATCAGCAGGTCGCCGAGCCGGACATCGGCGTTGCAAAGGTCGGCGCGAAAGATCGTCTCGCCGAAGAAGTCGAAGAACATCCGGCCGAGCGGGTGGTTCGAGAAGAACTGGCCGCCCTGGTGGCCGGGGCAGTCGAATTCGACATAGCCGCGCTGCACGTATTCGCGCATCACCTTGAAGAACGGCGGCAGCAGGTTCTCGCTGTAGATGTCGGCGGCGGCGGAGATCTGCCGGCCGTAGTAGTGGCGTCCGCCATGGCGGAGCTGGATCACGCCGCTCGCGCTCGGCAGGATCGACGGCGGCACTTCCTGGTCCGGCTCGACCGCGACGAAAAACGGAATCGCGAATCCGGTTCTTTCGACGGTTTTAAGCACCTGTTGCGCTGAATCGATTCCGACGACGATTGCCGCGATATTCGTGAAATCGGTCTGGAATACGTCGACCTGTTCGTGCGTGGTGAGGAAGGCGCCAATCAGCGCCGGCTCGACTGCGATTTTCAACAGGCTCACGCGAACTCTCCCGTAAATGTGCGGAAAACGAGAGCCGCATTCGCACGGGCGCGCGATCCGCGTCATCCGACACGCGCTGCAGCCGATTGAAACGCTCCCGCGAATGCTGAATGCCGAATGGCGCGCCGCACGAAGGCGCCTTGCGCGGCGCGGCGCAGCCGCCGCCGGTCAAGGCACGGCGCAGCCGATCGTAGCAACAAAACCCGGCGAATTCAATCGACCGGAATCGGCAATCCGACTGCCGGATGAGATCGATCAAATAATCGGAAATCGGCGTGCTGCATTGCACATCAAAATGAACCGATCGTGAAACGCGATTTGAAAACGATCGATCGTTTCGCCGAATCGTCTGCTTTTCATCAAAAGACATCTATGGCATAGTCGGCTCCGAATTGGATGGCGAATCAAACCGGATTTGCGAGCGTCTCATGCCGCCGCCCGTGGCCTGCTGTCCGCGTGCTCGTGAGACGAATTAAACCCAACGAAGCATCGGAACAACGAGGGCAAAAACATGAATACGTCCGTCGGTGGCATTCGTCGTCTCGGCCTGCGCGCGTTATTGGTCGATGACGAGATCACGCAGGAAACCGCGACCGGGCGTGCGGTCCGCACGCTGAGCGCGGAGCTCGTGCAGCGCGACATCGACGTGCTCACGGCCACCTCGGCCGACGACGCGATCATGCTGATCCGTTCCGATCCTTCGATCCAGTGCGTGTTGCTCGACTGGGATCTCGGCGTGGACGGCCACGGGCCGTCCGAGGCCGTGGTCGACGCGATCCGGCATCGTAACGCCAACGTGCCGATCTTCCTGCTGGCCGACCGCAGCGTCGCATCGTCGGTGCCGTCCAGGGTGATGGGGCAGGTCGACGATTTCGTGTGGCTGCTCGAGGATACGGCCGACTTCATCGGCGGGCGCATCCACGCGGCGATCGAACGCTATCGCGCCACCGTGTTGCCGCCGATGTTCGGCGCGCTCGCGAAATTCTCGCGCGTCTACGAATACTCGTGGCATACGCCCGGCCACACGGGCGGCACGGGCTTCCTCAAATCGCCGGTTGGCCGCGCATTCTTCGAATACTTCGGCGAAGCGCTGTTCCGCTCCGACCTGTCGATCTCGGTCGGCGAGCTGGGCTCGCTGCTCGACCACTCGGGCCCGATCGGCGAAAGCGAGCGCTACGCGGCCCGCGTGTTCGGCGCGCATCGCACGTATCACGTGACGAACGGCTCGTCGACGTCGAACCGCATCATCCTGATGGCGAGCGTGAGCCGCGACCAGATCGCGCTGTGCGACCGCAACTGCCACAAGTCGGCCGAGCACGCGATGACGATGTCGGGCGCGATCCCGACCTACCTCGTGCCGACGCGCAACCGCTACGGGATCATCGGGCCGATCGCGTCGGAGCGCCTCACGCAGGCGGCGATCCGCGAGGCGATCACGTCGAACCCGCTCACGGCCGGGCTGGCCGATCGCCAGCCGAAGCACGCGATCGTCACCAACTCGACGTACGACGGCCTGTGCTACAACGTCGCGCGCGTCGAGGAGCTGCTCGGCGCGAGCGTCGACCGGCTGCATTTCGACGAAGCGTGGTACGGCTATGCGCGTTTCAACCCGATCTACCGTGATCGCCACGCGATGCACGGCGACCCGCGCGACCATCGTGCGGACCGCCCCACGGTGTTCGCGACGCAGTCGACGCACAAGCTGCTGACCGCGCTGTCGCAGGCGTCGTACATCCACGTGCGCGACGGCCGCAACCCGATTCCACATGGTCAGTTTAACGAAACGTTCATGATGCACGCGTCGACGTCGCCGAACTACGCGATCATCGCGTCGAACGACGTCGCGGCCGCGATGATGGACGGCCCCGGCGGCGCGGCGCTCACGCACGAGTCGATCGAGGAGGCCGTCGCGTTCCGGCAGATGATCACGCGGATGAACAGCGAGTTCGGCGCGAAGGGCGACTGGTTCTTCGAGTGCTGGCAGCCCGACACCGTGCTCGAGACGCGCACCGGCCGCACGCTGCCGTTCCACGATGCGCCGTCCGAGCTGCTCGCGAGCGACCCGTCGTGCTGGGTGCTGCGCCCCGGCGCGCAATGGCACGGCTTCGGCAATATCGAGGACGGCTACTGCATGCTCGATCCGATCAAGGTGTCGATCGTCACGCCGGGCGTCGCGCCGGCCGGCGGGCTGATGCCGGTCGGCATTCCGGCGAGCGTCGTGACCGCGTATCTCGATGCACGCGGGATCGTCGTCGAGAAGACCACAGACTTCACGATCCTGTTCCTGTTCTCGATCGGCATCACGAAGGGCAAGTGGGGCTCGCTCGTCAGCGCGCTGTGCGACTTCAAGCGCGACTACGACGCGAACCTGCCGCTCGACATGGCGATTCCGTCGCTCGCGAAGGCGCATGGCTCGCGCTATGCGGGCATGGGGCTGAAGGACCTGGCCGACACGATGTTCGCGGCGATGGAGCAGCTCGGCACGACGCGGTTGATGTCGGAAGCGTTCTCGATCCTGCCGAAGCCGGAGATGAGCCCGGTGCGCGCATACGAGCATCTGGTGCAGGGCCGCGTCGAGCAGGTCACGCTCGAGGAACTGGCCGGGCGCACGGTCGCCACCGGCGTCGTGCCGTATCCGCCGGGCATTCCGCTGCTGATGCCGGGCGAGAACGCGGGGCCGGCGGACGGCCCGGTGCTCGGTTACCTGAAGGCGCTCGAAGCGTACGACCGGCGCTTCCCGGGCTTCGCGCACGATACGCACGGCGTGGAAGTCGAGGACGGCACGTACCGCGTGTATTGCCTGACGGCCTGAACGCGCGACCGGCCGCGCGGCGGCCTCACATCGAGGGATCGACATCATGGAAAACACAGCGCGCATGTCCGGCGCGGCCACCGCGGCCGCGCCGAAGAACCGGATGAACGTCTGGCAATTGACCATCCTCACGGCGGTCAACATGATGGGCTCCGGCATCATCCTGCTGCCGTCGAAGCTCGCGCAGGTCGGCACGATCTCGCTGCTGTCGTGGTTCGTCACGGCCGGCGGCTCGCTCGCGCTGGCCTATGCGTTCGCACGCTGCGGGATGCTGAGCCGCAAGCCGGGCGGGATGGGCGGCTACGCGGAATACGCGTTCGGCAAGGCCGGCAACTACATGGCGAACTACACGTACGGGCTGTCGCTCGTGATCGCCAACGTCGCGATCGGCGTCACGGCGGTCGGCTACGGCACCGTGCTGTTCGACGCGACGCTGTCGCCGCTGCAGACCGGCCTGTGGACGATCTTCCTGCTCGTGCTGACGACGGTCGCGAACTTCGGCGGCTCGCGCATCACCGGCCGGATCGGCGCGGTGACGGTGTGGGGCGTGATCATTCCGGTCGTCGTCGTGTCGCTGATCGGCTGGTTCTGGTTCAGCGGCGCGACCTGGGGCGCCGCATGGAATCCTAACAACCTGCCGTTCGGGCCGGCCGTCGGCAGCTCGATCGCGGTGACGCTGTGGGCGTTCCTCGGGCTCGAATCGGCGTGTGCGAACTCGGACGCCGTCGAGAATCCGGAGCGCAACGTGCCGATCGCCGTGCTCGGCGGCACGATCGCGTCGGCGATTTTCTACATCGTGTCGACCAACGTGATCGCGGGGATCGTGCCCAACGCGATCCTCGCGAAGTCGAACGCACCGTTCGGCATCGCGTTCGCGACGATGTTCACGCCGACGGTCGGCACGATCGTCACCGCGCTGATGGTGATCGCGTGCATCGGCTCGCTGCTCGGCTGGCAGTTCACGGTCGCGCAGGTGTTCAAGAGCTCGGCGGACGTCGGCTACTTCCTGCCGGTGTTCGCGCGTGCGACGCGCACCGGCACGCCGATCGTCGGGATGGTGATCCTGCTGGTCGCGCAGGTCGCGCTGGCGCTGATGACGATCAGCCCGGAGCTGAGCAGCCAGTTCCAGAAGATCGTCGATCTCGCGGTCGTCACGAACCTCGTGCCTTACGTGATGTCGATGGCCGCGCTGATCACGATCCAGAAGGTCGCGAAGGTGCCGCCGGCGAAGGCGCTGCTGACCAACGTGATCGCGATGGTGGCGACCGCGTACAGCTTCTATGCGCTGTTCAGCTCGGGCGAGCAGGCGCTGATGCTCGGCGGCCTGTGCGTGTTCCTGGGCTGGACGCTGTTCGGTTTCGTCAGCGCGCGCTTCTACCAGATGGAAGTCGATGCCCACGTGAAGGAGCCGGGGAAGTCGCTGCAGGCGTGACGGGGGCGGCGCTCGCCGCCGTTATCGGGCAGGGCGGGCCAGCAGCGGCGGGAGGTCCTGCTTCAGCAGGTCGACGACGGCCCGCACCCGCGGCGGCAGCGGCCGCTGCGCATGCACGAGCACGTTGAGCGCGAAGTCGGGAATCACGTAGTGCGGCAGGAGCTCGACGAGCGTGCCGGACGCGAGCGCGTCGGCGCAGGCCGGCTGCTGGACCACGCCGATGCCGCCGCCGGCCACGATCGTGTCGAACATCGGGCGCCAGTGGCTCGTCGTCATGATCGTGCGGATGCGCGCATAGTCGAGCGCGTTGCCGTCGCGCCGCAGCGGCAGCCGTTCGCTCGTGAAGACGCCTTTCACGCGGACGAACGGATGGTTCGCCAGATCGGCCGCCGTGTCGATCGGACCGTGCCGCTCGAGATACGACGGCGCGGCAACGAGCCGGCGGCCGACCGCACCGACCGGATGCGCGACGAACCCGCCGTCGCCGAGCTGGCCGACGCGGATCGAGATGTCGACGCCTTCCGTGACCGGATCGACGATGTCGTCGTTCAGGACCAGGTCGATGTGCAGGTTCGGATACGCGCTGCGGACATGCATCAGCACACCCGGCAGCACGACCTCGCCGATGCACTGCGGCGCCGCGAGCCGGATCGTGCCGTCGAGGGCGTTCTCCGTCTTCGACACCGACGCGACCGCGTCGTCGGCCGCTTCGAGCAGTTCCTTGCTGCGTTCGTAGAAGATCCGGCCTTCTTCGGTGCACGTGAGGGTGCGGGCACTGCGCAACAGCAGCCGTGTGCCGAGATGCTTCTCGAGCCGCTCGATGCGCTCGCTGACGGCCGGCTGGCCCATATCGAGATCGCGCGCCGCGCCGGACATCGTGCCGCGCTCGACGACCCTCACGTAGATGCGCATCGTCGCCAGCAAATCCATGAAGTCGCGCCCCTTGTCCGGTTCCGGTTGATGCCGATCGACGGATGGTATCAAAGCAGCGCTGCCGAATGGTACGCGGCGAACCGATACTGACCATCGGTCGGCGAAGCCGCGTGTGTTCGCCGGTGCGATGGGGGACAATCGGCATCCGTGCGATCGACGGGAGACGACGACATGACGCAACAGGATGACGCGGTGCGCACGCGCTGCGTCGCATGGCAGATCGTGCAGACGTGGCAGGCAGCCGAATGGTGCCGGCTCGTCGAATCGCGAACGGGAGTCGATCTGTCGGGATCGGTGTCGGGTGCGATCGACGGCTCGCCGTTTCGCATCGATTACACGATCGCATGCGGCGCCGACTGGCTTACCCGTTCGGCGCGCGTGACGCGGTGGAACGGCACGGCGCCGCCACGGCAATGGGACATCGCGTGCGATGCAGGGCAGTGGACGATCGATGGCGTCGATGCGCCGGCGCTCGCGGGCGCGACCGATATCGATCTCGGCTTCAGTCCGTCGACCAATACGCTGCCGATCCGGCGGCTGGGGCTCGCCGTCGGCGAATCGGCCGAGATTCGCACGGCGTGGCTGCGCTTTCCGGATGTCGCGTTCGTGCGCGGCGAGCAGCGCTATACGCGTACGGCGGAGCGCGTGTACCGCTACGAAAGCGGCACGTATGCGGCCGATATCACGGTCGACGAAGCGGGCCTCGTCGCCGACTACGACGAATGGCGGCGCATCGGCGCGGCCGCCGCGCGCTGATTCGCGCGTACCGCGCCGAGCGTTAGCGGCACCGGCACCGGCGCGTCAGCGTGCGCTTGCGACCGACAGCTTGCCTGGAATCAGCTTCAGCGCGCTGAATGAGTCCGCGATGTTCTGCTGATACGCGAGCGTCGCGTCGGTGATCGGCTGCACGCCGTAGCCGGCGCGCTTGAGCGCGACTTCGAGCGTCGGTGCATCGAGGCCGACGAGCGGCGACAGTTGCGTGGCGACTTCGGGCACATGGTCGCGCGCCCAGCGGTCGACCGCGTCGACTTCGTCGAGCAGCGCGCGGATGACCTGCGGGTGGGCCGCCGCGTATTTGCGCGCGGCGAGGTAGTACTGCGTATTGCGCACGAGCCCTTCGCCGTTCGCGATCACGCGCGCGCCGATCTGCCGCTCGGCGGCGGCCAGGTACGGATCCCAGATCACCCATGCGTCGACGTTGCGCTGCACGAACGCGGCGCGGGCGTCGGCGGGCGTCAGGTAGATCGGCTGGATGTCGGCATACGTGAGCCCCGCATGTTCGAGCGCCTTCACGAGCAGGTAATGGACGTTCGAACCCTTGTTGAACGCGACCTTCTTGCCGCGCAATTGCGCGACGTTGCGGATCGGCGAATCGGGCAGCACGACGATCGCCTCGCCCTGCGGCGCGGGCGGCTCGTTGCCGATGTAGACGAAATCGACGCCGCCCGCCTGCGCGAAGATCGGCGGCGTCTCGCCGACCGTGCCGACGTCGATCGCGCCGGCGTTCAGGCCCTCGAGCAATTGCGGGCCGGCCGGAAATTCGAGCCACTGCACGGTGACGCCCTGGCTCGCGAGCCGTTTCTCCAGCGTGCCGCGCGCCTTGAGCACGACGAAGTTGCCGTATTTCTGGAAGCCGACGCGCAGCCGCGTGCCGCTGTCTTGCGCATGAGCCGGCAGGCCCGCGAGCGGGCCGAGCGCGAGCCCGGCCAGCCCGGCGGCCGCGCCTTGCAGCCACTGGCGGCGATGTGGGTTTGCGGGTGTCGGTTCAACGTCTGCGTGCGGTGTGTCGTTCATCGAAGCGTCCTGCGGGCGGGTTCACGGGCCGCGCGCGAGAGACGGCGCGGCCGGCGCAGGGCGCGGCCCGATGCGGACGATGCGCGCCACGGGCCGGCCCGCGCCGGATTCAGGACGATACGGCCGCTCAGGCCGGCGGCCAACCAACGAATCCGCATATGCAAATCAGCGGCGGGCTCGGTGGGCGGGTGCGGGCCGGTGATCGGCACGGGAACCCGTCGGCACGGCGCGCCGTGCCGACGAATGCGCCCACGCGCACGCGCGGCCGCCCGGCATCCGACGAACGGCTGTCACGACCCTCAATCGGAGCCGGCGGGGCTTTCCTCGATCGAATCGACGCGATCCGGATAGAACGCGAGGTGCCCGCGGATCGCGTCGACGGCCGGATAGGGCGCCTCGTAGGTCCAGACGGCATTCACGGCGCGCTCGCCGCCGACCGGAATCGAGTAGTACGCCGCGTCGCCCTTGTACGGACAGTACGTCGCGTGGTTGGTGCGTTGCAGCAGCGTCAGGTCGGCGTCCTCGCGCGGGATGTAGAACACCGCCGGGTAGGCGGCCTCGCGCAGCGCCAGCGCGCGGCGCGTATCCGCGACGACCCTGCCGGCCGCCTTGACCACGACGCGCCGCGGGTGCAGTTCGACCGTGATCGGGTGATCGGGGCCCGGCGTCTTCACCGGGCGAGCAGACGTTTCGGAGCTGACGGGCATCGTGTGTCCTCCTGGAATCGGCGGCGCGGCGCGCCCGGGCGAATCCCGGCGCGCCGGCGCCGGCGTTGGCCAGCCGATACGATGCGCCATTTCGGGCGAGTCTGCAGGGGGCCGGAAGACGGCGGCGCGAGACGGCCGCCCGACGTTCGCGTGGACGTTTTCATGCACGGGCAGCGGGATGCATCCACCACGATAAGCAACGCGAAATTAATTGGTAAGCGATCGGCGGGAGGCGCGCGAAGATCGGCCGTCTTCATTTGTATGACAGCGCTGTCCTGTCCCCGTCACCATGAAAAACGCTTTCGTTTCGTCAGCCGCGCGTCGTGTGCGTGGCGTCCCCCATGCCGCGATCGCCCTGCGCTGTCTCGCGGCGTCGCTGCTGCTCGCCGGCGCGGCCACGCACGCGCTTGCCGCGCCGTCCGGCAAGACGCTCGTGTATTGCACCGAAGGCAGCCCGGCCGGCTTCGATCCGGGCCAGCATACGACGAGCACCGATTTCGATGCGAGCACGTACCCGGTCTACAACGGGCTCGTGCAGTTCAAGCGCGGCACGCTCGATCTCGAGCCGGCGCTCGCAACGAGCTGGGACGTGTCGCCCGACCAGCGCACGATCACGTTCCACCTGCGGCGCGACGTGAAATTCCAGACCACCGCGTGGTTCAAGCCGACGCGGCCGTTCCAGGCCGACGACGTCGTGTTCACGTTCCACCGGATGCTCGATCCCGACGATCCGTTCCGCAAGGCCTATCCGGTCAGCTTCCCGTATTTCAGCGACCTCGGCTTCGACCGCAACATCGAGCGCATCGACAAGGTCGACGACTACACGGTGCGCTTCGTGCTGAAGACACCCGATGTCGTGTTCGTGCGCAATCTCGCGATGGCGTTCGCGTCGATCCTGTCGGCCGAGTATGCGTCGCAGCTCGCGGCGCGCCATCGCGAGGCCGACATCAACCAGTTCCCGGTGGGCACGGGGCCGTTCCTGCTGCGCACGTACCAGAAGGACGCGCTGATCCGCTACGACGCGAATCCCGACTACTGGAAGCCGGACGACGTGAAGCTCGCGCGCCTCGTGTTCGCGATCACGCCCGATCCGGCCGCGCGCCTGCAGAAGCTGGTGGCCGGCGAGTGCCAGGTATCGGCGTTCCCGCGGCCGGCCGATCTCGATACGGTGCGGCGCGACCCGAAGCTGACGTTGTTCTCGGGGGTGGGTTTCAACGTCGGCTTCGTCGCGTACAACACGCAGCATGCGCCGCTCGATCGCGTCGACGTGCGGCGCGCGCTGGACATCGCGATCGACAAGGCGGCGATCGTGAAGACCGTGTTCAACGGCGACGCGAAGATCGCGACGAACCCGATGCCGCCCGCGCAATGGTCGTACAACCCGCGCCTGAAGGATGCGCCGCGCGACCCGGCGGCCGCGAAGGCGCTGCTCGCGCAGGCCGGTTTCCCGAACGGCTTCGACCTGACGCTGTGGGCGATGCCCGTGCAGCGCCCGTACAACCCGAACGCGCAGTTGATGGCGCAACTGATCCAGCAGGACTGGGCGAAGATCGGCGTGCGCGCGAAGATCGTCAGCTACGAATGGGGCGAATACAATCGCCGCGCGAAGCACGACGGGCAGCACGACGCGATCCTGTACGGCTGGTCGGGCGACAACGGCGACCCCGACAACTGGCTCGGCACGCTGCTCGGCTGCGACGCGGTGCACGGCAGCAATCTCGCGAAGTGGTGCAACCAGGATTTCGAGAAGCTGGTGGACGCGGCGCGTTCCAATGGGGATGTCGCGAAGCGTACGGCGCTGTACGAGCAGGCGCAGGTCGTGTTCAAGGACCAGGTGCCGTTCACGCCGATCGCGACGTCGATCGTGTCGCTGCCGATCTCCAAGCGCGTGCACGGGCTGGCGTTCTCGCCGCTCGGCGGGCATCGCTTCGACGGGGTCTGGCTGGATTGACAGGCGGGCCGCGCGGACAAGTGTTTTCGTCCGCGCGGTGCGATGAAGGGAAAGGCCGGCGCGATACGGTGCGCGCCGGTTACCGGCAGAGCGGTTCGGTTCAGTTGAGCGCGACCGCCGCCGCGGCTTCGACCGGCGAGCCTTCGAGCGCGACCGACGGGCGGCCGTCGGGGCCGACCGGCACGTCGCCGATGAGCGTCGTGCGATACAGCTGGCGATCGAAGTCGAGATCGAAGATGTCGACGGGCGCGAGGTGGGCGGTCGCGCGGTTGTCCCAGAACGCGATGCTGCGCGGTTCCCACTTGAAGCGGATCGTGAATTCCGGCCGCGTCACGTGTTCCCACAGCAGTTCGAGCAATGCCTGGCTCTCGCGCGGCGTCAGCCCGACGATCGATTTCAGGAAGCTCGGGCTCACGTACAGCGCGCGTTCGCCGGTCTCCGGATGCACGCGCACGAGCGGGTGCTCGGTGACGAGCGGGCGGCGTTCGACCGCGTCGTCGAACGCGCCGGTGGCGCGCGCGCCGGCCGGCGGCGTGAAGCGGTGAATGCCGCGCAGGCCGTCGACGAAGCCGCGCAGCGGCGCGGACAGCGTTTCGTACGCCCGCACGAGGTTCGTCCAGTGCGTATCGCCGCCGTACGGCGGGATCGTCACGCCGCGCAGGATCGACGCCCACGGCGGGTTCACGGCGGCCGTCACGTCGGTGTGCCAGCCGGTCCATGGGCGGCGCACCGGTTCGCCTTCGAAGCGTGTCGCCTTGCGGTGCTTCGCGATCGAGTAGACGGCCGGATGCCCGTCGACGTGCCCGAACACCGGGTGGCCGACCGTCGGCTCGCCGAACTGCGCGGAGAACGCGACATGCTGCTCGTGCGTGAGGAACTGCTCGCGAAAGAAGATGACGCGCCATTTCAGCAGCGCGGCGCGGATCGCGGAGATCTGCGGCGTGGTCAACGGTTGCGTGAGATCGACGCCGCGGATTTCCGCGCCGATATGGGCGGACAGCGGAATCACGTCGACCGGCTGGGCGGCGGGTTCGAGTAGGGCGCTCATGTGACGCTCCTGGCGGAAGTGGAGGGGGCGGAGGGCCGACATCGTTGCGCGGGTGCGCGTCGGTCCGGCGGCGGGAAGGGCATGGTCGGTGTCCGGTAGCGAAAAGCGGGGGGGCAGGCGCGGCGGCGCGCACGGAGCGCCGCCGCCGCGCGACACGGGCATTACTGCAGCGTCGCGCCCGGCCCCTTCAGCACGACGCTCTGGCGGCCGTCGATGCCGACCGGCACGTCGCCGTGCACGGTGGCGCGGCGCACGACGCGGCGCGCATCGCCGTAGTCGTTGATCGCGTAGTGCTGCGTCGCGCGGTTGTCCCAGATCGCGACGTCGCCTTCCTGCCAGTTCCAGCGCACGGTGTTCTCGAGACGCGTCACGTGTTCATGGAACACCTGCAGCAGGTGCGCGGAATCCTGCGCCGACAGCCCCTTGAGCCGCTGCACGAAATGCCCGAGCACGAGCGTGCGTTCACCGGTTTCCGGGTGGACGCGCACGACCGGGTGCTCGGTTTCGTAGACGGTCGACGTGAACACTTCGCGGTAGCGCTTCAGTTGCGAGTCGTCGGCATGCACGTGCGTCGACGCGTAGTCGTACGCGTTGGTGTGCAGCGCCCACAGCGTGTCGGCGAGCGCGCGCAGCGGGTCGGGCAGGTTCGCGTACGCCGTGGCCGTGTTGGCCCACACGGTGTCGCCGCCGAACGGCGGAATCACGACGGCGCGCAGGATCGAGATCTTCGGGTACGCATCGACGAAGGTCACGTCGGTGTGCCACGAATTGGCGCGCGCGCCGTGCGCGGAATCGAGTTCGAGCAGATGCGCGCTGCCGTCGACGGACGGCACGGTCGGGTGCGCGACGGTCTTGCCGAAGCGGCGTGCGAACGCTTCCTGCGCGGTGTCGTCGAGATGCTGCTGGCCACGGAAGAACAGCACCTTGTGGCGCAGCAGCGCGGCCTGGATCGCGTCGAACGTCGCGTCGTCGAGCGTGCCCGACAGCCGCACGCCGGCGATCTCGGCGCCGATCCGGCCGGCGACCTGGCGAAGCTGGAGCGGCGTGGCGGCCGTGCGCGGCGCGGCGTGCGAAGCATGCGAAGACGGGTGAGCGGCGTGCTGGACTTCGGACATCGGGAGTCTCCTGGAGTCGGGTCGGGCGAGTCTCCATTCAAGCAGGGACCGCGCGCAATCGGAACCGATGAATCGTCACAACCTTAGCGTGTGCGCAGCGATGATCGATATGCATCGTCGTGCTGAGCAATGCGGTGCGGCATGCGCGCTACCACGCAAGCCGCCATTCGCCGATCCGGTGCGGGCGCGGCGTGTCGATGCGCTTACCGCCCGGGCGATCGTCGCCCGGCGGTTCGTGGTCGTCGAAATCGGCGAGCACGGTGTCGCGCAATCGCGCGAATTCCGGCGAATCGCGCCGGCGCGGGCGTGGCAACGCGACATCGACGATGCGTTCGATACGGCCCGGGCGTGGGGCCATCGTCACGACGCGGTCGCCGAGATACACGGCTTCGTCGACGTCGTGCGTGACGAGAATCATCGTGATGCGCTCCTGTTCCCAGATGCGCAGCAGTTCGTTCTGCATCCGTGCGCGTGTCTGCGCGTCGAGCGCGCCGAACGGTTCGTCGAGCAGCAGCACGCGCGGGCGGTTCACGAGGCCGCGCGCGATCGCGACGCGCTGCGCCATCCCGCCCGACAGCTGGTTCGGATACGCGTGCTCGAAGCCGTTCAGCCCGACGAGCGCGATGTGATCGGCCACCGCGCGCCGCTTCGCGGCCGCATCGAGCGGCGCGTTGCGCAGCGCGGCCTCGATGTTCTGCGCGACGGTCAGCCACGGGAACAGCCGGTGATCCTGGAACACGATCCCGCGCTGCAGCGACGTGTCGCGCACGCGTTCGGCGCCGGCCCGGATCTCGCCCGCGTAATCGGTATCGAGCCCGGCGATCAGCCGCAGCAGCGTCGACTTGCCGCAACCGCTCGAGCCGACGATCGTCACGAATTCGCCGGCGCGCACGTGCAGCGACACGTCGTCAAGTACGGCGAGCGCGGCGCCGCGTTGCGCATAATGCTTGCTCACGTGGAGGATGTCGAGCGAATCGGAGGCGAGGGTCGTCATGGCGGGGCGAGGAAGAGGGTGACGAGAAAGAAACGGGCGATCAGCGCGCCAGGTCGCCGCGCCGGGCCAGCACCTTGCGTTCGATCGCACGCGCGATCGCGTTCAGCGCCCAGCCGGTCACGCCGACGACGATGATCCCGAACAGCACGAGATCCATGCGGAACTGTTCGCTGCCGTCGATCAGCGTGTTGCCGATCCCGCTGCCGGCGACCAGCAGGTATTCGGCGCCGAGCGTCGCGAGCCACGAATAGATCAGGCCGAGATACAGCCCGGTGAAGATCGACGGCAGCGCGGCCGGCAGGATCACGTAGCGCACCAGCTGGAGCCGCGAGTAGCGCAGCGCGCGGGCGACGTCGACATACGCGCGCGGCACCGCATGAATGCCGTCGCAGGTGTGCGCGGCGACGGGCAGCAGCGCGGCGAGCGACAGGAACACGACCTTGGCGACGTCGCCGAGGCCGAACCACACGGAAATCAGCGGAATCCACGCGAACAGCGAGATCTGCTTGAACGTGTCGAAGCTCGGGCCGACCATGCGCGCGGCGACGCGCGACAGTCCGAGCGCGGCGCCGAGCAGCAGCCCGCCTGTCGCGCCGAGCACGAAGCCGCACGCTTCACGCGCGAGCGACGCGGACAGCGCGCGGCCGAGTGCGCCGCTCGTGGCTTGCACCCATGCGGTGCGCAGCACGTCGGCGGGGCCGACGAGCAGCCCGCTGGTCACCAGGTGCGCGGACGCGATCGCCCACCACAGCGCGAACGCGACGAGCGGCAGCACGAAGCCGCGCCAGTCGGGGGCGCGCAGGCGGCGGGCGGTCGCGGTGGCGGGCGGGGTGGCGTCAGGCGCGGCGGAGGGATACGTCAAGGGTAGGACTCCTTCGGTTGCGCGGGCGGGGGCAGCAGCAGTTCAACCGCGGAACGCGGACGGCACGCCGCGGCGCAAGCGCGCTTCGAGCGCATCGAGCAGCCGGTTGATCGCCAGGCCGACCGCGCCGACGACGATCACGGCCGCCATCACGAGATCGAGCTGGAACAGTTGCCGCCCGTACACGATCAGGTAGCCGAGCCCTTCGGACGATGCGACGAGCTCGACGACGACGAGCGCGAGCCACGACTTCGTGAATGCGAGCCGCACACCGGTCGCGAGCGTCGGGATCGCGGCGGGCAGCACGACGTGCACGATGCGTTGCCGGCGCGTGTAGCCGAATACGCTGGCGACTTCGTCGAGCGCGGGCGGCGTCTGGCGAAACCCTTGCAATGTGCTCAGCGTGACGGGGACGAGCGCCGCATGCGCGATCAGCAGGTATTTGAGCGGCTCGCCGACACCGACGAGCAGCAGCAGGAACGGCAGCCAGCCGAGCACCGGAATCTGCACGAGTGCGTTGAAACTCGGCAGCACGTAGGCTTCCAGCGTGCGCGACAGCCCGAGCGCGACGCCGGTCGCGAAGCCGAGCAGCGTGCCGGCGGCGAAGCCGACCAGCACGCGTTGCAGGCTGATCAGCGTGTGGCGCACGAGGTCGCCGCTCGTCGCGAGATCCTTGAGTGCGTCGAACACGCGCTCGGGCGGCGGCAGGATCTGCGGCGCGATCCAGCCGCGCGCGCTGCCGATGGTCCACAGCGCGAACAGCAGTGCGGGCAGCAGCCACGGCGCGAGCCGCCACGACCACCGCTTCACGGCCGCCGCACGGCGAGGCGGCGCGGCGAGCGCGTGGCGCCCGGAGGACGGAAGGGAAAACGCGGTGTCGCTCATCGTGGCGGGTCCGTGTCAGGAAAGCGGCTTGCCGGCTGCGTCGTAGCGTGGCCAGTAGCTTTCGAGCTTCAGCGTGCGCAGCGCATTGTCGAGATACTTCGGCTCGAACCAGCCGTCGACGTCGACCGGCTGACGGATCAGCTTCAGCGCCAGCGCATCCTGCGCGACGGACTTGTAGCGCGCGACGAAGAACGGATCGATCAGCGGCGACAGGCGGTCCTTCAGGCGCTGGTTCGCGTAGTCGGCCTGCCACGACGACACCGGCACGCCGCTTTTCGCCCACAGCTTGAACAGCGCGTCGCGGTTCGCCTCATCGGACGACCATTGCGCGCCCTTCACGACTGCGGTGACGACGCGCTGCACGATGTCCGGATGCGCGCGCTCGAACTCGTCGAGCACGAGCAGGTGAGTCTGGCGCGTGAGCTGCGGGCCGTCGTTCTGCGATTCGTAGATGATCTTCGCGAGCCCCGCGTCGCGCAGCTTGTACAACTGGTAGTCGCCCACCGACGCATCGATGCCCTTCGACGCGAGCGCGGCGAGCGAACTCGCGGCGTCGAGATTGATCACGCGCAGGTCGCGTTCGCCGAGGCCGTTTTTCGCCAGCGCGTTGTCGGCGACGAGCTGCAGGTTCGTGCCGCGGAAAATCGACACGCGGCGGTCCTTCAGGTCCTTGATCGAGCGGATCGGGGAGTCGGGCGGCACCGCGATCTTGACGCCCGAGCGCACGCTCGCGGCGAGCAGCAGGCGCGTCTTGATCCCGTTCGCCCGCGCGAGCACGGCGGGCAGGTCGCCCTGGTACGCGAAGTCGAGTGCCTTGTTGGCGATCGCCTCGTTGACGGCCGGCCCCGCGCCCTTGAAGAACAGCCACTCCACCTTGATGCCGTCGGCCGCGAACTCCTTTTCGACCAGCTGCTGCAACTGCGCGGTGGCCGCACTCGAGCCGCCGAACGTCGGCGGATCGCCGGCGCCTTGCTGGGCGACACCGATGCGGATGGTGGCGGGCTTGTCGGCGTGCGCGGCGGTGGCCGGCAACGCAATGAGGGACGCGATCAGCAGCGAGCGAAGCAGGCGCAGTGGAAGCATGAATCGATGGGTCCGGAACGTTGGGGAGCGAGGCTGTGCGACAGCCTGTCGAGTCATTCTCGATGACGTGTCGGGGCCGGACAAGAAACGATTTGAACTATGCTTATCGCGGGGCGGCCGATGACGATACCTGCCGCGCGAGCACTGAGCCCGTGCGGCTGCGCGCACAATGGACAGGCTATTTTGCGTCGCGACGGCGACCATGGAGGCGGGCATGCAAGTCCACGACCTGACGGGCGCGGCGCTCGACTACTGGGTGGCGATGGCGGAGGATCTCGACGCCCCGCGCGCCGACGCATCCGGATGTACCGCGATCCGCGAACCGGGGGGTGTACCGGCCCCATTCGCGCCGTCGTCGTCATGGGCCGACGGCGGCCCGATCGTCGAGCGCTTGCCGTTCGCCGGATTCGAGCGCGACGGCGGGCGCGGCGCGTGGCGGGCCGTGCTGCACCGGGCCGTGCCGGCCGCGGGCGAGCGCTGCACGTTCAACCAGTCCGGCCCGACGCTGCTGGTCGCCGCGATGCGCACGCTCGTCGCGTCGACGTTCGGCGACGACGTGCCGGATCTCGATATGGCGCGCCCGCGTTGAACGCGGCCACGCGCGGCAGCGTTCAGGCCGATACGTTGCGGATCGCGATCGACGCGACATCGACGCGCCGCGGCAGGATCGCGTCGGCCGCCGCGCGGTCGGCGACACGCTGTAGCACGTCGATGTCCGCGCTGCTGAGGCTGCGCTGCGCGAGCGCGGCCCGGCGCGCGATGTCGGTGGCCGCGTCGGGCGGCAGGCGCGTGAGCGACGCATAGACGCTCGCATAGTCGCCCGGATGCGCGAGCGCCCATTGGCCCGCGCGGGCGAGCCGCGCCAGCACGTCGGCGAGCGCCGCGCGCTTCGCGCGATCGTCGAGGGTGTCGACCGGCGACGTCAGGAACGCCAGCCCGGAATTGATACCGCTGCCGTCGCGGACGATGCGCGCGCCGCGCCGGACCGCATGCCCGTAGTACGGATCGAACGTCGCCCAGATGCCGATCCGCTTCGCCTCGAACGCGGCGAACGCATCGACGGGCAGCACGAAGCGCACGTCGACATCGCGCGGCGTGAGGCCGTGTTCGCGCAGCGCGCCATACAACTGGTACTGCGAGATGCTGCCGCGCGCGGACGACACGACGACGGTTTGCCCTTTCAGGTCGGCGACGGTGCGGACCGGCGAATCGGGCTGCACGACGATGCCGAGCGACGCCGGCGAGCCGACGCGCGTCGCGACGATCCGCAACGACGGGTCGCCGAGCGCGGCGGTCAGCACGGGCAGGTCGCCGGCCGGCGCGAGATCGATCGCGCCGGCGCGCTGCGCCTCGAACAGCGGCGCGGCCCCCTGGAAATTGGCCCAGCGGAACCGGTAAGGCGTGCCGTCGAGCACGTGCGCGGCTTCCGCAAGCGCGCGCAGGCCGCCGGCCTGGTCGCCGAGCACGAGCGTCACGCCCGACAGGTCGGCGCCGGCCGCCTGGGCGGGCCGTACGATGGCGCCCGCGAGCGGCGCGGCGGCGAGGGCGGCAAGACGCTGCAGCACTCGGCGGCGCGCCGGGGTGGCGGAGGGATTCATCGGCGGGGTGTCCTCGGTGATCCGCGCGCAGGCGGCGCGGCTGCCGGGCAGGTTACGGAATCGGTTTCCGGCCGACAAACATCGAATCGTGCAATGCATATTCGCGCGGCGACGGCCGGCATGGCTGCGCTCGCCGCATGCGGGCTTCAGGCGGCGCTTACGCGGCCGACGGAACCGTCCGCAGGAACGCGCGTACCGCCGGCGCCTTGTCGAAGCGCCGGTGCGCGAGCGCCAGTTCCGACGTGATCGGCTTGCCGGCGATCGGCCGGTACACGACGCCCGGCAGCGACACGCAGCCGGCGAGCGCATCGGGAATCACCGCGACCCAGCCATTCACGGACACGCACGCGAGCACCGCGAGCAGGCCGCCCGGGCGGGCGGCGATCAGCGGCGCGAAGCGGCCGCGGCGCGCGACGTCGAGCGTGCCGCGCTCCTGTTCGGGTACCGCGAAGCGCGCGTCGGCGAGGTCGGCCGCGCGAATGGACGACATCGACGCGTAGCGCGACCCGGCCGGCACGGCGGCGACGAACACGTCGCGCTGCAGCGTGACGACCCGCAGGCCGCCGGGCAGCGGCAGTGGCGGGCGCACGTATGCGAGGTCGAGCCGGCCCGTGTCGAGCTGGTTCGCGACGTCGTCCATCGGCACTTCGCGCAGGTTCAGCTCGATGCGCGGGTGTGCGTCACGAAACGCGCCGACGGTGCGCTGTAGCGTGCCCGAATAGACGGCGGACGACACGTAGCCGATCTCGATCCGGCCGAGTTCGCCGCGTTCGGCCAACGCAGCGAGTTCACGGCCGCGCTGCAGGTGCTCGACCGCGGCGCGTGCCTCGGCGAGATAGGCCTCGCCGGCCGCGCTCAGCGTGACCGCGCGGCGCGACCGGTGAAAGAGGCGCACGCCGAGCACGCGCTCGGCTTCCTGGATCTGCCGCGTGAGCGCGGGCGGCGCCATGTCGAGCGCTTCGGCCGCGCGGGCGAAGTGCAGGTGCTGCGCGACGCTCAGGAACGCGCGGACGTGACGGAATTCGAGCCGGTCCATGATTGCAATTTTCGTTAATAAAACAGCATCGGTGTGTCAATGACAGGCAATACGGGCCAAGCCTAGCATAAGGCTCGTCGATCCTGTTCCGGAGTAACCGATGTCCCAACCTTCCCCGGCGTCGCGCGCAGGCGCGGCTGTCGCCCCACGCACGGGCCCCCGCCTGGCCGCCGCCGCGACGCTCGCCGTCGCGTCCGCCACCTGCTCGCTGATCGTGCTCGACACGAACGTCGTCGCCGTGTCGCTGCCGAGCATCGCGCGCGGTTTCCATGCGAGCTTCGCCGATATCGAATGGGTCGTGAGCGCGTACATGACCGCGTTCGCCGCCTGCCTGCTGCCGGCCGGCGGGCTCGCCGACCGCTTCGGGCGCAAGCGGATGCTGTTCACGGGGCTCGCGCTGTTCTTTCTCGCGTCGCTCGGCTGCGGCGTCGCGTCGACGGCCGGCTGGCTGATCGCCGCCCGGGCGGTGAAGGGCGGCGGCGCCGCGCTGCTGCTGACGGCCGCGCTCGCCGTGATCGCGAACCGTTTTCCGGACGGGCGCGAACGGGCGCGCGCATGGGCGATCTGGGGCATGTGCATGGGGACCGCGACGGCCATCGCGCCGCTCGTCGGCGGCGCGATCACGCAATGGATCGGCTGGCGCTGGGTGTTCCTGCTGAACCTGCCCGTCTGCCTGTTGCTGGCGGCCGGTGCGCGTGTCGCGATCGACGAATCGCACGATCCGCACGCGAAACGCGTGGACGCGGCCGGCAGCCTGCTGTTCGGCGCGGCGCTCGCGTGCGCGATCGCGGCGCTGATCGGCGCGCCGTCGCACGGCTGGCTGTCGGCCGCGACGCTCGGCCGGCTCGCGCTGGCCGCCACGCTCGTCGCGGCGTTCATCGGCGCGGAGCGCTGGCAGGCGCGGCCGATGATCGATCTCGCGCTGTTCCGCCAGCCGCGCTTCGTCGGCGCCGTGCTCGCGATGTTCGGCTATGCGGCGTGCGCGCAGGTGATGATGACGTTCCTGCCGCTTTACCTGCAGAACGCGTTCGGGATGTCGGCGATCGACGCGGGGCTCGGGATGCTGCCGTTCGCGATCGCGATGATCGCCGGGCCGTCGCTCGGCGCGGCGCTCGCCGCGCGCGTGTCGTCCGGCGGCGTGCTGGCGGGCGGGCTCGCGCTGATCGGCGCGGGCAACCTCGCGACCGCGGCGCTGACGGCCAGCGGCGACTACCGGCTCGTCGCGCTCGGCATGTTCGTGACGGGCTGCGGCGCGGGCATCATGAACGGCGACACGCAGAAGGCGATCATGGTGTGCGTGCCGCCGAACCGCACCGGCATGGCATCGGGCATCAGCACGACGACGCGCTTCTCGGCGATCGTGACGGCCGTCGGCGTGCTCGGCGCGGTGCTGACGGCGAGCACGCAGGCGCGGCTCGATCGGTTGCTGTCCGCCGCGCCCGGCCTGCGTGCGTTCGCCGACGCGCCGTTCATGTCGAGCCTGCTGGCCGGCGACCTGGCGCGGGCGCTCGAGCGTGTGCCGCCGTCGGCCGCCGGTGCGCTCGCGCAGGCGGCGCCTGTCGCGTTCGCGAGCGGCTTCGCCAATGCGCTGACGGTGAGCGGCGGGCTCGCGCTCGCCACCGCCGTCGTGGCCTACAAGTTGCTTGCGCAACCGATGCGCGACGGCGCGTGACGCCCGGAGCAATCCGCGCCGCGCATTGGACGCGACCCGCCGGAACCATTAAGCTGGCGCGTTCCGGTTTCACGCAGCGTGTTCAAGATGTCATCGACGATCGAGATTCTGTTGCCCGTGTTCGGGCTGATCGCGGCAGGGTTCCTGTGCCGCCGGCGCGGGGTGCTGGGGCCGGCGGCGGCCTCGGAACTCAACCGCTTCGTCGTGTGGCTCGCGCTGCCCGCGTTGCTGTTCCAGATCATGGCGCACGCATCGTGGCACCAGTTGTATCAGCCGGCTTTCGTGGCCACGTTCGCGCTGACCTGCGCGCTCGTATTCGTCGGCGTGCTCGCGTGGCGCCTGTTCGCGGGGCGCGGGCTCGCCGATGCGAGCATCGACGCTATTGCCGCGTCGTACCCGAACACCGGCTATCTCGGCTTCCCGCTGTGCCTGCTCGCCTTCGGCACCGACAGCCTCACGCCGACCACGATTGCGACCATCCTGGTGGCGTGCGTGCTGTTCGCCGGCGCGATCGTGCTGATCGAGGTGGGGCTGCAGCGCGATCGCGCACCGCTGCGGCTGATGTGGAAAGTGGTCGGCGCGCTGCTGCGCAACCCGCTGATCGTCGCGCCGCTGGCCGGCGTTTGCGTGTCGGCCGCGCAGGTGCCGCTCGGTGCGCCGGTCGATACCTTCCTGAAGCTGCTCGGCGGGGCCGCGAGCCCGTGTGCGCTCGTCAGCCTCGGGCTGTTTCTCGCGGAGAAGCGGGAAGGGTCCGGCGCCGCACCGCGGGGCAGCATCGCGCTGACGGCGGTGAAGCTGTTCGTGCAGCCCGCACTCGCGTGGTGGCTTGGCGTGCGCGTGTTCGCGCTGCCGCCGGTGCTCGCGCAGATCGCGGTCGTGCTCGCCGCGTTGCCCACGGGTACCGGGCCGTACATGCTGGCCGAGTTCTACGGGCGCGAAGCGCAGGTGACGTCGCGCACGATCCTGTTGTCGACGCTCGGGTCGATCGGGTCGTTGTCGGTGCTGCTCGCGCTGGCGCGGCACGTCTGACGCGGCACATCGTGTCAGCGCATCACGTCAGCCCTTCAGCCCTTCAGCGCGTCGCGATCGATCTGCGCATCGTGCAGGTCGCGTGTTGCGTTGCGCAGCTTGATCTGCTTGTCGGCGAGCTTGCGCTGCGCCTTGTTCAGCTGCTTCGCATCGCCGAGCGCTTCGGCTTCATGGATGCGTGCCTGCGCTTTGTGCATCTCGTCCTGCGCGCGCTGCAGATCCCGCTGCTTGTCGGCGAGCTTGCGTTCGGCGCGCGCGAGCTGGCCGGCGTCCGTGCAATGGGCCTTGACCTGGTCGAGCGCGGCTTGCTGGCGCATCGCCTGAGGCGCGTTGCCGAACCGCTTCGCGTTGTCGATCTGTGTCTGCAACGCGCGGATGCGCGTCGCGCAGTCCTGCGTATCGGCGAATGCGCCGGTACTCGCGAGCAGCGCGACTGGAACGGCCAGCGCAACGAGTGTCTTCTTCATGCGGGTTTCCTCGATGGGGCGGCGGCGGGCATCCGTGATGCAGAGCGTCATCCGCCAGGGTTCGAGGCGTCATTCTGACGATTCGGTGCGGACCGGGTACATAGGACCGGTCTGACTTGCCGCGACTGCACGGATCGCTCCGGCGTGAGAATGACGACCGTCAATGCGACTTCGTCGCGAGGCGGTGGAGGCGTGCCGCTTGGGCGACACGCCGAGGATGCGGCACGTGGCAATGCGTGGCCCGCCTGCGGCGCGTGCGTCGTGCGGGTTCGGGGGGATCGGCCGCGACCGGCGTGCTATTCCGTGCGTCCGCGTCCACGTCCACGACTGCACCGGCGGCCACCGCCGCCACCGCCGGCTGCATCGCCTCGACATCGAGCCACGCACGCGTCGCTTCCGCGATCAGCCCACGCAGCCAGCGCACGCCTTCGGCGCATGCCCCCGCTTCGTTCCAGGTCATCCGGTACACGATGTCCGGCGGTTCGGCCGGCAGCGCGACGGCGGCGAGCGGCAGCAGCTTCGCATAGTGCCGCGCGAGCCGGTACGTGGTGGTCAGCAGCATGTCGGTGCGCACGAGCGCATGCGCGGCGAGTTCGAAGTGCGGCAGCGTGACGACGATCCGCCGCTGCAGGCCCACGCGTTCGAGTTGCCGGTCGATCGCGCCGGACGCCTCGAGCCACGACGGTGTCGGGCACAGCTGCGGCGCGTCGGCAAACTCGGCCGCCGTCATCGTGCCGCGCCGCGCGAGCGGATGCGTCGCGCGCATCAGGCAGACGACGCGATCGTCGAACAGGTCGTCCTGCCGGAACCGCGACGCGCGGGCCGGGCGATTGTCGATCACGATGTCGAGCTCGCCGTCGGCCAGTGCGCGCTCGTCGTCGAAGCCGTCGCCGAGCGGATGGAACACGAGTTGCGCGTCCGGCGCGCGTTCGCGGAACAGCGCGACGAGCTTCGGCACGAACAGCACGTTCAGGTAGTCGGGGCAGCCGATCCGGTAGGTCCGCACCGACGTGCGCGCATCGAACCTCGGCTGCTGGATGCGGATGAAGTCGATCACGCGCAGCGCGTTGCGCAGCGGTTCGATCAGCCGCGCGCCGAATTCGGTCGGCACCATCCCTTAGCGGCTGCGCACCAGCAGCGGATCGCCGAGCAGCGTGCGCAGGCGCTTGAGCGCGGCGCTGGTGGCCGGCTGCGACATGTTCAGGCGCACGGCCGCACGCGACACGGTGCGCTCGGTCAGCAGCACGAGCAGGATGCGCATCAGCCGTGCATCGAGCACGTCGAGCGCGCCCGCGGCGTCGGACGCGCCGCGGGGCAGGGTGTTCGGGTCTAGTGGGTCCCGCATGCCGATGTGCCTCCCGGCGCCCCGCTGCGCGAGTGCGACGCAGCAGCGGGCCGGCGCCGCGTCATTGTGCGAAGGTGCCCGGCCAGCCGACGATCCGCTTCGGGCGCGGCGGCGCGTACGTGCGGACTTTCGACGTCTTCAGCTTCAGGCGCACCAGCGACTCGGCGAGCGCCACCGCGGCCGAGACGCCGTCGACGACCGGCACGCCCGTGCATTCCTCGATCTGCCGGTCGAGGCCGGCCATCCCGCCGCAGCCGAGGCAGATCACTTCCGCGTGATCGTCCTTCACAGCGCGCTGCGCCTGGCCGACGATCGACTCGATCGCGCGGGCCGGGTTCTCCTCGAGCTCGAGCACCGCGAGGCCGCTTGCGCGCACCGACGCGCAGCGCGCGTCGAGCCCGGCGAGCTTCAGGCGATCCTCGATCAGCGGCACCGTGCGGTCGAGCGTCGTGACGACCGAGTAGCGATGGCCGAGCAGCATCGCCACGCTCGCGGCCGCTTCGGTGATGTCGACGACGGGTACCGTCAGCAGTTCCTGCAGGCCTTCGCGGCCGTGTTCGCCGTAGCCGGCCTGGATCACCGCGTCGTACGGCTCGTCGTAGTGCATCACGCGATCCATCACGGCGATCGCCGCGAGGTAGCTCTCGAAGTTGCCTTCGACCGACTCCGCGCCGAAGCGCGGCGTCAGCCCGACGATCTCCGTGCCCGGCGACGCGGCGGCCTGCGCTTGCGCGGCGATCGCGTCGGTGATCGACTCGGTCGTGTTGACGTTGACTACCAGGATCCTCATTGCGACTCCGTATGCAGGGGTGTCAGTGTTGGGCGCAGGCGACCGCGATGGATTCGCCCGAACGCGCCTCGTAGTGCCGGTTGCGATCGGCCAGCAGCCAGTACACGCTGCCCGCGATGGCCGCGCCGAGCAGCCACGAGAACGGCGTCATCGCGCTGAAGGCCGGCACGACGGCGAGCGTGATCGAGATCAGCGCGGACGGCACCAGCGCCGCGAGCGCCTTGCGGTTCACGCCGCGCGTGTAGAAGTAGGCGCCGGTCGGCGCTTCGGTATAGAGGTCGGGCACGTTCACGCGCTGCTTGCGCACGAGCCAGTAGTCGACCGTGATGATCCCGTACAGCGGGCCGAGCAGCGCGCCGAGGCCGGACAGGAAGTAGACGATCACGATCGGGCTGTTGTACAGGTTCCACGGCAGGATCAGCACGGCGATCGTCGCGCTGATCAGGCCCGCGCGGCGGAACGACAGGCGATGCGGCGCGAGGCTCGTCAGCACGAAGGCCGGCGCGACGAAGTTCGCCATGATGTTCACCGCGACCGTCACGATCAGGAACGCGAGGCAGCCGAGCACGAGGAACAGCTTGTTCGGCACCGTCGCGATGATCTCCGTCGGGCTGTGGATGATGTGGCCGTTCAGCTTGAACTGCGCGCCGGCGAGCACGAAGCTGATCGTCGCGAACACGAGGATGTTGACCGGCAGGCCCCAGAAGTTGCCCACGCGCACCGTCTTCGCGCTCGGCGACGAGCGCGCGAAATCGCAGAAGTTGAGCACCAGCGTGCCGTAGATCGCGAGCCACAGCGAGCCGCCCGCGAAGATCTCCGTCCACATCCTGAAGCCGGTCAGCGGCTTGCCGATCGACATCGCGAGATGGCCGCCGGTGCGGCTGAACATCCACGCGGCGAGCGACAGCGTCGTGACGAGGATCACCGGGCCGGCGAGCCCTTCGTACTTGCGGACCATTTCCATCCCGTACGTGAGGATGCCGATCTGCACGAGCCAGATCGCGACGAACGTGACCCAGCCGAGCGTCGACAGCCCGAAGATCGCGTTCTGGTCGAATGCGGCGAGGCCCGGCCAGATCGCGGTGAGCAGCACGCGCAGCACGACCGACGCGAGATAGGTCTGGATCCCGAACCATGCGATCGCGATCACCGCGCGGATCATCGCGGGCAGCAGCGCGCCGTAGATGCCGAAGCTCATCCGGCTGATCACCGGGAACGGCACGCCGGTCTTCTGGCCCATGTAGCCGGTGAGGTTCATGAAACAGTAGACGAGCACCGCGCCGATCGCGAGCGATGCGAGCATCTGCCAGCCCGACAGGCCGAGCGCGAACAGCCCGATCGCGAACGAGTAGTTCGCGATGTTGTGCACGTCGTTGGTCCACAGCGCGAAGATGCTGTAGCGGCCCCACGTCCGGCCCTCGGCCTGGGTCGGCGCGAGGTCGGCGTTGTGCAGCCGCGGGCTCAGCGCGGGGTCGCGCGCGGCCGAATCGGTTCGATGCGATGCGTCGTCCGCGCCGAGCACGATGCCCGGGCGGTGGGTGGCTTCCAGTTGCACGCCGTTGTCTCCTTCCATGTGCGGGGCGCGTGACCGGCAACGTGGGAGCGCTGCGCCGGCCCGGCCGCCGTGGACGTTATGTCTCGGATTTGTTCGCGAGTATGGAAGGCCGGCAAGGCGATGGGAAATTAAATATTCGGTTGGGCGTCATTTGAAAAATGAATGGTAGCGGGCGGCCGCGGCGGCGGGGGCCGGCACGCGAATTGCGCGCCTGCGGGCTCCATCCACATCGACATCAGCGGAGGTGTCATGCAGCGATATTCACTTCGACATGTATCGCGAGCCGTCTTCGCCGGCATCCTGATTGCGGGCCTGGCGGCAGGTGCGGGTTGCCAGAAGAAGAGCGACAACGGCGGCACAAGCTCGGACTCGAGCGCCACGAGCGGCATGTCGGCCGCACCGTCCACCGCGCCATCGGGTACGCCGAGCAGCGGGGCGGCCGGCAGCAGTGGCGACAGCGGCGCGAGCATGCCGGGCGCGGCTTCCGCGCCGGGCGGCGCGAGCGGCGGCTGACACGGCTGACACGGCTGACGCGTGGGACGGACGGTGCGCCGGCGGCGCGGCGGTTGTGCGCGGGTGCGCCGTCCGTATGAAGGGCCGTGCCGGCCTGGCACGTGCGCCCGGCGCGGTGCGTGTCGGGCCGCGCCCATGAAAGATTTGCAAGGACCGTTGTAGTGATTCCCGGACCGGCGGCGGCAGCCCTGATGCCGGCGCGCGCCGGCCGGACGAGGAGGTGCAATGCAGAACGCGGAATCGAACCCTACCCCTGAGCAGCAGCGGGAACAGATCGAGAAGAGCCCGGTGAAGACGCCGGCGGCCGGCGACATGCCCGACGCGGCAACCCAGGCGGCGCAGGTCGCGCAGCGTCCGCTGACGCCCGAGAGAATCGCCGGGAAAATGCCGACCGGCTTGCCGCCGATCGAGCGCGGCACGCAGGCGCCCGACAGCGGCGACCCCGTACGGCAAGCGGCCGCGCGGATCCCGACGCTCGACAACGCGAACATGGCGATGACCGACAACACGGTCGACGTCGACGGCAAGGGCATGGAAGCCGCCGCGGGCGCGTCGAAGTGGCACGACAACGTGATTTATTCGAATGCGTCGCTCGACGAAGCGGTCGAGACGCCCGACGAAGGGCTCGGCGGGATCGAGAGCCGCCCATCCGGCAACATGCCGCAGATTGCGACGCGGCCGGGCTGGCGCGTACGCCATGTCGGCGATGTCGACGTCGAGCACGGCGACGGCACGCGCGCCGAACATGTGATCGTCCTGGAGCGGAACAACTGACCGCGTGACGGGAAGAGGCGGCGGGCGGCACGATCGCGCCGCCCGCCGCCATCATGAGCGGTCCTTATTGCGGACCGAGTTCCTGCGCGGACGCATCGGCGTCGTTGCCCTGCGCAACCAGCACGTGGATATCGTTCGGCGTCACGTCTCCGACCCCGCCCGACGGGATCGTCAGCAGCAGCCAGTCGGCGTTGTTGTTGATGGTGACCGGCGCGGTCTTGAGGATCGGCGTCTTGCTGCCTGCCGTCGTGACGATCACCTGGTAGCTGCCGCCGTTCAGGTAGATCGAATCCTGCGTCGATGCCGGCACCGCGTTCTGGTAGGCCGCGCCCGCGAGCGTCGGGCTTTGCGTCGTGATGTCGGTGCCGGGCGGGACGACGTACACGTCGACGTTCTGTGCATTCGGCGACGCGTTGAAGCTGCGCACGCGCGCCTTGTCCGACAGCAGGCCCTTGGCGTACGGATCGTCGATCACGGAAATCAGCGACGTCGTGCTCGGCAGCGCGATCGTCGTGTAGTGATGGCCGTTTGCCGCACTGAACGATTGCGCGGCGATGGTCGTCGTCGTGCCGGAGACGTCGTAGCTCGCGTTCTGCGTGCCCGAGTCGACGTCGTGATAGCGCGTCACGCCCTTGTACGCGATATTGCCCTGGTCGAGCTTCGCGTTCAGGTAGTAGTCGAGGTTGGGCCCGGCCGGCACCGCGTTGATGAAGCGCGCCTGCGGCTTCGAGATGCCGAGTTCGGTGCCGGCGTCGTCGCCGCCGCCACACGCCGCGAGCACGGAAACGACCGAGCAAAGGGCGACCAGCGTTCGTATTGATTTCATGTTGTCCTCTCGTTCATGGAACCTGCTTGCGATGCGGGATCGCCGCGCGAAGGGTCGCGCGGTGCGCAGCGCCGGTTGAGGGAAAGATGCCGTCCGCCGGAGCGGCGGGCGCGTGCATGACGCAAGCGATGTGCCTGCGGGGCGGCAAGCGGGACGTCGGCGCCCCATTCGCCGGTCTGCAAATGGCCGGACTGGGCGCGAGGATCCCCGCGCGATGCGCCGGGAGCAGGCCGGGCGGCCGCCCTGGTGGGGCGACGTGGCGGCGCTGGAAGGATCCGGCAGGAAACCACGGGCTGATCGGCCGCGGCCGTCCGGCAGCGCGATGGGGCAGGCCGACCGGGCAAAAACTACCCGCCGGTCGTATCTGGCCCTGAAAGAGCGTGGAAATATTGCCCCATTTTCCTCATCGTTTAACCATTCGAAACAATGTGTTCACTGAAAGGGGCATGATCTCCGGCGATCGAGCAGGCATACTGTCGCCTATGTTGCTCAATGCGCGTCGAACGGCGCGCGCCTGCCCCCCATGTCCATTCCAGTTTCCTTTCGAACCTTGCGATGGTTGACCGTCGCGGCTGCTGCATGCTTGCTCGCCGCGTGTTCGACCGCTTCCGACGTGACCGCGACGTCGAACCCGAACGTCTATACCGTGACGACCCGCACGGTCGGCGTGTCGACGACGTGGGCCGACGCCCATACGAAGGCCGTCGACGAAGCCACCAACTACTGCACGCAGCGCGGCATGCGCGCGAGCATGAAGCAGGAATCGCTGACCAGCGGCAGCCGGGTCGGCGCGCGCTCCGAACTCGCGTTCGAGTGCCATCCGACCTTCGAGACGGCGTCGAACCCGCGCGGTTGAGCGACCGGCGGCGTTGACGCCGCGTCTGCGCCGCCCGTTTTCCTTCCCCCGCATGCAAAACGACCCGCGATGCCGTTCAGGCACATCGCGGGTCGACGCACGTCCGGGCGGGCGGCGGCAGTTACGCCGGCTGCGCCTCGTACAGCTTCACGCACGCGGAGAAGTCGAGCGTGCCGAGCCCTTGCTGGCTCATCGACTGATAGAGCTGCTGCGCGAGCGCGCCCATCCACACCGGCTGGTGGGCGCTGCGCGCCGCTTCGGTCGCGAGCCCGAGATCCTTCAGCATCAGGTTCGCCGCGAACCCGCCCGCGTAGCCGCGCGCGGCCGGCGCGGTGTCGCTCACGCCGGGATACGGGTTGTATGCGTCCGAGCTCCAGCAGCGGCCGGTCGACGTATTGATGATGCCGGCCAGCACGGCCGGATCGATCCCGAGCGCCGCGCCGAGCGCCATCGCTTCCGATACGCCCATCATCGAGATCCCGAGCAGCAGGTTGTTGCAGATCTTCGCGATCTGACCGGTGCCCGTGCCGCCGCACTGCACGACGTTCTTGCCCATGTCGAGCAGCACGGGGCGGATGCGCTCGAACAGCGCGGCGTCCGCGCCGACCATGAAGGTCAGCGTGCCGGCCTGCGCGCCGCCCGTGCCGCCCGACACGGGCGCGTCGGCGAGCGGGAAGCCGCGCTGCGCGGCGGCCTCGGCCACCGCGCGCACGGTGCCCGGATCGATCGTGCTGCAGTCGATCAGCGCAGCGCCGGCGCGTGCGCCGGCCAGCACGCCGTCATCGCCGAGGTAGACCGCGCGCACGTGCTGCGCGGCCGGCAGCATCGTGATCACGATCGCGCCGCGCGCGGCTGCTTCACGCGGCGAGCCGGCGGCCGTCGCGCCGGCGCGCACCGCGACGTCCACTGCGTGCGCGTCGAGGTCGAACACCGTCAGCGCGTGGCCGGCTTTCAGCAGGTTGGCGGCCATCGGGCCGCCCATGTTGCCGAGTCCGATGAATGCAATTTCCATTGACAGGCTCCCGGGTCAGCGCAGCGCGATCGTCGTGTTCACGCCGCCGGCCGTCGCGTCATCGTCGAACCAGCGCGCGGTGACCGTCTTCGTCTGCGTATAGAACTGCACGACCTGCTTGCCGTACGGGCCGAGATCGCCGAGCTTCGAGCCGCGCGAGCCGGTGAAGCTGAAGTAGGGCACCGGCACCGGGATCGGGATGTTGATGCCGACCTGGCCGATGTCGATCTCGCTCTGGAACTTGCGTGCAGCCGCGCCGCTCTGCGTGAACAGGCCCACGCCGTTGCCCATCGGGTTGCGGTTGACGAGCGCGATCGCTTCGTCGAGCGTGTCGGCTTCGAGCACGACCACCACCGGCCCGAAGATTTCCTCCGTGTAGATCGACATGTCGGTCGTCACGCCCGAGAAGATCGTCGGGCCGACGAAGTTGCCCTGCTCGTAGCCGGGCACCTTCACGTTGCGGCCGTCGAGTTCGAGCTTCGCGCCGGCCTTCACGCCTTCGTCGATCAGCGACAGGATGCGCTCCTTCGCGGCCTTCGACACGACCGGCCCGACGTCCGTGCCGGCTTCCGCGCCCGCATTGACCTTCAGCGCCTTCGCCTTTTCGACGAGCTCGGGCAGCCAGTCGCGCGCCTTGCCGACCAGCACGACGACCGACGTCGCCATGCAGCGCTGACCGGCCGCGCCGAAGCCCGCGCCGACGAGCGCGTTGATCGACTGTTCGCGGTGCGCGTCGGGCAGCACGACCGCGTGATTCTTCGCGCCCATCATCGACTGCACGCGCTTGCCGTGCTGGCTGCCGAGGTTGTACACGTGCGTGCCGACGCGCGTCGAGCCGACGAACGAGATCGCCTTGATGTCCGGGTGCGTGCAGAGACGGTCGACCACCGTCTTGCCGCCGTGCACGACGTTCAGCACGCCTTGCGGCACGCCGGCCTCGATCGCGAGCTCGACGAGCTGCATCGTCGACAGCGGATCCTGCTCCGATGGCTTCAGCACGAACGTGTTGCCGCACACGATCGCCATCGGGAACATCCACAGCGGGATCATGCCGGGGAAGTTGAACGGCGTGATGCCCGCGCACACGCCGATCGGCTGGCGCAGCGTGTAGGTATCGACGCCGCCCGCGACGTTCTCCGCGAATTCGCCCTGCTGCAGCGTGCCGATCGAGCACGCGTGCTCGACCACTTCGAGGCCGCGGAAGATGTCGCCCTGCGCGTCGGGCAGCGTCTTGCCTTGCTCGGCCGTCAGCGTGTGCGCGATCCGTTCGAGATTGCGGCGCACGAGATCCTGGAACTTCAGCATGATGCGCAGCCGCGCGCCGATCGGCGTCGTCTTCCAGGTCTGGAACGCGCGCTGCGCGGATGCGATCGCGGCATCGACCTCGTCGAGCGTCGCAAACGGCACGCGACCGATCACTTCCTGCGTCGCCGGGTTGACGATGTCGCCCCATTCGGCGCTTTGCGATTCGACGAACGCGCCGTCGATCAGCAGCTTGGCGGTGGGCAGGGCGAGGGTGGTCTGGGGAACTGCGGCGTTCATGGATGTCTCCGTAAAGCGGTGTGACGACGAAAAGGGTGTCTGCTTGCGCCGCGCGTGGACGCGCGGCGGGCGGCAGGCTGAACTGAAGTCGATCGAATGCGGGCCGGCGCGCTCACGCGCGTGCCGGTCGCATCAACGCGGTACACATGAGCGCGAACACGCCGAAGCCGACGAGGTACGCGATCACGTAGTGCGGCTGGCCGCCGCCGGCCTTGAGCAGTGACGTCGCGATCATCGGCGCGAAGCCGCCGCCGATCACGCCGGCGAGCTGCACCGACAGCGAGATGCCGCTGTAGCGGATTTCCGCGGGGAACTGCTGCGCGAACAGCAGCGATTCCGGCGCATAGAGGATCGGGAACACGACGCCGAGGCCGAGCACGATCGCCCACCACGCGTACGACGTCTGCTGCGTGCCGAGCATCATGAAGAACGGCGCGGCGAACGCGCACATCAGCACGAGGCCGATCGCGAACATCCGGCGCTGGCCGATGCGGTCGCTCAGGTGGCCGCACAGCGGCATCGTGACGAGCGACAGCGCCGCGCCGGCCGTGATCGCGTGCAGCATCTCGGCCTTCGGCAGATGCAACTGCTGCGTCGCATAGGCGAGCGCGAACGTGACGACCATGTAGAACCAGGTGTTCTCGGCGGCACGCGCGCCGACGATCGTCAGCACCTCGCGCGGATGGCGGCGCAGCGCGGCCGTCACCGGCGACTTCTCGGCCTTGCCCTGGCGCTGCATCTTCTCGAAGTCGGGCGATTCGGGCACCTTCGCGCGGATGAACCAGCCGAGGCCGACGAGCGCGATGCTCGCGAGGAACGGCACGCGCCAGCCCCACGACAGCATGTCGGCTTCCGGCAGCGCGGCCACCGCGGCCATCGCGACCGACGACAGGATCAGGCCGAGCCCGACGCCCGTCTGCGGCAGGCTGCCAAACAGCCCCTTGCGGCCCTTCGGCGCGTGCTCGACGGCCATCAGCACCGCGCCGCCCCATTCGCCGCCGACGGCCATCCCCTGCAGGAAGCGCATCGCGATCAGCAGCGCGGCGGCCCAGTAGCCGATGCGGTCGTACGACGGGATCAGCCCGATGATCATGCTCGGCACGCCCATCAGCAGCAGCGTGATCATCAGCATCGACTTGCGGCCGATGCGGTCGCCGAAGTGGCCGAACACGATGCCGCCCATCGGCCGGCCGATGAAGCCGACCGCGAACGTGCCGAACGCGGCGAGCGTGCCGACGACCGGGTCCAGCGACGGGAAGAAGATGCGGTTGAAGACGAGGGCGGCGGCGGTGCCGTAGAGGAAGAAGTCGTACCACTCGATCGTGGTGCCGGCCATGCTGGCCCAGCCGGCCAGCAGGTAGTGCTTCGCGGTGCGCTCGGGCGTCGGCGTCGCGATGGTCGCATGCTCATCGAGGGGGGATCGGGTCTGCATGGTGTCTCCGGTTTTATTGCCCGCGGCTCATGGTCCGCAGGTCACGGTCGAGTATAGTTATGCGCAGATTCATGATGTACCGATAAAGAAACCGGTTGGATGTGCATTTATGCATATCGACGGCCGGACCCGAGACATAGGGTCTGTTTGCATATGGAACGCCCATGCGAATGCCCGAAATCGCCCGTAGGGCAAGAAGTGAGGAGCGCCGTTTGGCCTTGCCAAACGCCCCGAAGGAAGTCCCCTTGGGGGACAAGCGACGAGCGACGCCGCCATACGGGCGATTTCGGGCATTCCCGTGACATGTTCTTTTTAGTTTGGTGTTGCCACGAGAACGGCCGCTCGCCGCGTTGCGCTCCTTGGCGATACGTCAGTATTCGCGGCGTCGCGCGCCTCGCGAGCGGCCGTTCTCGTGGCAACGCATGGGCGTTCCATATGCAAACAGACCCTTACCCCTTTTTCCCTCGCTAATGCGACACGCCACCGAGCCGGTTTCCGGCAACCTGAACTGGGACGACCTGCGCTTTTTCCTCGAAGTCGCGCGCACGCAGCGCGCGAGCGGCGCCGCGAAGCGGCTGGGGGTCGACTACACGACCGTCGCGCGGCGCATCCGCGCGCTCGAGGCCGCGATGGGCACGCTGCTGTTCGACAAGTCGCGCTCCGGCGGCTTCACGCTGACGGCCGAAGGGCAGCGGCTCGTCGCGTATGCGGACGCGATGGAGACGACCGTGCAATCCGCGTGCGACCAGGTCGCGAACACGGGCGAGGCGCTGTCGGGCCATGTGCGGATCGGGTCGACGGAAGGGTTCGGCTGCTTTTTCCTTGCGCCGCAGCTTGCGCAGTTTCGCGCCGAGCATCCGCACGTGACAGTCGACCTGCTGCCGGTGCCGCATTTCGTCAACCTGCCCAAGCGCGAGGCGGACCTCGCGATCACGCTCGAGCGGCCCGAGCGCGGGCCTTACGTGGTCACCAGGCTGTGCGACTACCAGTTGCGGCTCTATGCGACGCGCGACTATCTCGCGAACCATGATCCGATCACCTGCACCGACGATCTCGCGCGGCACGCGTTCATCAGCTACGTCGACGATCTCGCGTTCAGCAACGAGCTGCTGTACCTGGACCGCGCGGTGCCGGGCGCGACGGCCGGGCTGCGCACGACGAGCGTGATCGCGCAGTATTTCGCGGCGCTGCAGGGCGGCGGGCTCGCGATCCTGCCGTGTTTCATGGCGGCCGCGCAGCCGGCGCTGGTGCCGGTGCTGCCGGACGACGTGGTCGTCACGCGGTGCTTCTGGCTGACCTGCCGTGAGGATCTGCGCAAGCTGCGGCGCGTGACCGCGCTGTGGGATTACCTGCGCGCGGCGGCGGACGCGAATCGCGCGCTGCTGTCGGGGGAATCGGGGAGGCTGAGATTCGTCGGCCAGCCGGAATAGCGCGTGACGTGGCCGCGGCGAAGGCGGTTGTGCGATTCATTGCGTGAACACGACCCGGCGGCGAACCTGCCGGCAAGCGAAGCATTGAAGAATCGGGGAATCGGGGAACCGGGGGCAAGACAGATGGCATTGACGCATGCGGGCAAGGTCTTCGTGGTGTGTGTGGCGGTCTTTGCCGTGGCCGCGTACTGGCTCGCATCTCGCATGGTGCGCCGCCAGACCGGCGCCAGGCGCGGTGCGAAGGGGGCGCCGAATCGCGGCGCGGTCGTATTCTGGTGGCTCGTGTGCTTTTGTTTGGTGTCGCTGTTCTTCCCGTTCGCGTACTGGATCAGCGACGAACTCTACGTTCTGGCCGTCTCGCCGAAATACGAGGCGACTGTCGTGTCCTACACGTCCGAGTGGGATACCTGCGAGCGCCGCGACAGCGACGGGCGGACCGAACGGTATCAGTGCCTGAAATACACGTCGATACTGGAAGCGGCGCTGCCCGACGGCAAGCGCGTGGTGATGCCGGGCAACGTCCGTTCCGGCGGCGCGCCGGAAATCGGCGAGCGGATCGATGTCGTGTTGCCGCCCGGTGCGGATCAATGGCACGAACGCAGCGCGCGCAGTGTCGGCCTGCTGGCCGGCGGCGGGCTGATGGTCGCGATGATCGGGTACTTCCTCTACCTGATCGCGGCGTACGGCGCCGGCCGGAACCTCGACCGCGCGGCCCGCTTTGGCGTGGCGGTGGTGTTGAACGGGCTCGTGCCGCTCGGCGCGCTGCTGATGGAAATCGGGTTCCTGAGCGTGCCTTACCGCTACTGGGCGCGAGGGAATCCGGAAGATTGGCCGGTGTGGGTGCTGGCGCTCAGCCTGCTGTTCGCGCTCGCGCTGCTGCCGGTGCTGCTCATCTACGCGCGCACCGCGTGGCGGGCGGTCGTGAAGTAACGGAGGCGGCGGGGCGGTTGTGCCATGATGTCGGCACCGACAGCCGCCAGGAGACGGTCGTGGAAATTCATTCGCAGTGGACGTTCGATTGCCGGCCCGAGCATGTCTGGCCGCATTTCCTCCATGCCCGGATGGACGACACGCGGCCGTTGCTGTTCCGCCTCGGCGTGCCGAAGCCGGTCAGTTGCCGCGTGCTCGAAGGCGTGCCGGCCGTCGGCAACACGCGGCAGTGCACGACCGATCGCGGCACCATCGACCAGCGGATTCTCGTGCTCGACGAGCCTCGCCGGTTGCGTTACCGGATGGTGGCGTCGACGGTGTGGTGCCGCGACTGGGTCGGGCTGCTCGAGGACGAATTCACGCTGACGCCGATAGAAGGCGGCAGGACCCGCGTCGAGCGGCGCACCGTGTTCAGTGCGCGCGGCCTCTTCAAGCCGGTTCGGCAGATCGGGTTATGGCTCGCGTTGCAGCAGGCGCACCGGTATGCGGCGCGCAACTGGCGGCGCCTCGCAATGGCGGCGCAGGGGCGAGCGGTCGAGACGGCGTCGGCGCGCTAGGCTTTGGGAGCCGGCGCCCGACGAGCCGCCGGCCACCCCGCGGCCGCGCACCGGAACGCGGTTTTCAACGCGGGCATTCGAGCCGGTCCGCGAGCTCGTTCAGATCCCTGACGTCGAAGTCCCACGCATCGTCGGCTTTCAGGTCGGTCGTCTGGCCCGGGCCGTGTTCGGTCGGCCGCAGCACGAACGCGGTCGACAGCCCCTGCCGGCGCGCGGCCGCGAGGTCGCCGTTGTGCGCGGCGACCAGGCACAGCTCGGCCGGTTCGACGCCGAGAATCTCGACCGTATCGCTATACACCTGCGGCGACGGCTTGTACGCGCGGACCACCTCCGCACCGAGAATCGCATCCCACGGCAGCCCCGCGCGTTTCGCGACGTCGACCATCAGCCGGATGTTGCCGTTCGACAGCGGCGCGATGATGAAGCGACGCTTCAGCCGTTGCAGCGCCGCGACGGCGTCGGGCCACGGGTCGAGGGCGTGCCACGCGAGGTTGAGCGCGTCGATGTCGGCGTCGGGCACGTCGTCGATCCCGTAGCGGTCGAGCGTGCGCACCATGTTCTCGCGGTGCAGGACGTCGAGGCGCACGTAGCGGCGGCGGCCGCTGCGGATTTCTTCCATCGACGGCGAATATTCGGCCCGCCACGCATCGGCGAATTCGAACGGGTCGAGCGCGGGGGCATGGCGGTCGAGGAACGCGGCGGCGCCGCGTGCGACGCCGCTTCTCCAGTCGACGATCGTTCCGAAGACATCGAAAACGAGCGCCTTGATTTCGGCAGGGTTCGTCATGGTGATCCCGTGAGGGTCGATCGATGAGGTGGTGAATCGCCGTGCCGCCCGATTGCGCGGCGCCGGTTCGATCGTCATTGAATCACGGATACGGAAAGTGGGTTGGGACGATCGCCAGGTCGAACGGCCCGGCCGCGTCGCGCATGAACTGTCCCCTGGACGCCGGTGGCCCGCGAGATTCGCGGGTGACGCACCTGGCATCCTGCGCGCAACTCCCGTCTCGCTGCCTCGGCTCGGGTTACTCCCGACGCAATTTTCCGACAACCCGCAATAAGCAGATATCGCCGCATCGGACCGCTCTCTACCATTTGTCGAACGGCTGAGCGCCGCGCCGATGGCGGGCCTGCGGGCCCAACGACACGGCGCAGCGCGAGAGCCGATGAAACGGAGCGCCGCCATGGAGGAGAGGAATCCGCGACCGCGGCGTCGACTCGTCGCGTTGATCGCGACCGTGTCG
Organism: Burkholderia sp. HI4860; assembly: GCF_002223045.2. Classification (NCBI taxonomy): domain Bacteria; kingdom Pseudomonadati; phylum Pseudomonadota; class Betaproteobacteria; order Burkholderiales; family Burkholderiaceae; genus Burkholderia; species Burkholderia sp. HI4860. The sequence continues at coordinate 1,937,595 of NZ_NKFO02000001.1, forward strand.
GCGCTGGCGGTCGCCTACGGTGTGGCACGACATCTGTCGCACGCGTCGACACGCCCCCCGGATCAACAGGTTTTTTCCGTCGACGTCGATCGGGACAAGGCGCCGTGGGAGCGATCCGTGATCGCGATTCGCGAAGGCAGGCCGGCGCATATCCGCGTGCATTCGCGAGAGGCGGGCGTGCTGATGGCGCATGAAATCCCCGGTGCGCTCGCGGCCTGCACATCCGGAACCGATCAGTCGATGGACATTCTCCCGGTCGGGATCACCGGGCGCTTTTCGCTGCACTTTCACAGCCGGACCGGCGAGCAGGTCGAAGTGGCCGTCATCGAGATCTATCCGGATAACTAACGATAAAGACGGAACGGAACGAAATTCGAAACGAAGTTCGAAACAGGAGGAGGCAAAGATGCACGCACTGAATCGCCTGGCGATCACGCTATCGCTCGGCACACTCATGCTCGCCGGCTGCGGCGGAGACGACAACGTCACGACGAGCGCGACGCCCGCCGTATCGGTGGCCGACTATGTCGTGCCGCGCGTGCCGGGCTGTAGCCCCGGCGATACGCCCGAGACGGCGCTGCAAGGGCAGGTGCCCGCCGCGCTGCGCCAGTCCGGGTTCGGCGGCTTCAACTGCAACCTGAAGCGCGTCAGCCAGGTGCAGGGCGAAGGCGCGTCGTGGTCGGCCGCGACCTACACCGACCGGCAGGGCAAGACCTGCTTCTACCACGCGACGATGGGCGCCACGCCGGCATTCAACAACCCCGATGCGCCGCCGCGCGTGAACCCGGGCGTGCCGGTGATCGACATCACCGACCCGGCCAAGCCGGTGCGGGTGAGTTCGCTGACGTCCACGGCGATGATCGATCCGTGGGAATCGCTGCGCGTGAACGTCGCGCGCGGGATTCTCGCCGCCGATAACGGGCTCGGCGGCGGCGCCGGCCCCGAAGTCGACCTGTACGACGTGGCGACCGACTGCACGCACCCGCAACTGCTCGCGAGCGTACCCATTGGCACCGGCGCCGACGGCGGCATTCTTCCGAGTGCCAAGCCGATGGGCCATGAAGGCGGTTTTTCGCCGGACGGCTTCACGTATTACATCGGCGGTGCCTATTCGAAGTCCTACTACGCGGTCGACGTGACGATCCCGACGCGGCCGAAGCTGATCTCGGCGATCACGATGGCCGACCTGGGCTTCGGGGCGGTTCCGCACGGGCTGTCGGTGAGCCAGGACGGCAACCGCGCGTACTTCATCGGCCTCGGCAACACGGGCGCGGCGGCCGGCGCGGGCGCACCGCCGCTGGACAACGCGAACTCGAACGGCGACAACGGATTCTTCGTCATCGACACCAGCGAGGTGCAGAGCCGGCGCCCCAATGCGCAGATGCACCGGATCGCAACGGTGCCGGTGCGCGACGGCAGTGCGGGGCAGCACACGATTCCGTTCATGGTGGGCGGCAAGCCTTATCTGGTCGAAGTGGATGAAGGCGGCTCGGGCGGGATCCAGGATCCGGGCGCGGCGGGCGTGAAGGCCGCGTGCAACGCCGGGATGACGCCGTTCCCGCTGGGCCATATCTACGACATGTCGAACGAGGCGGCGCCCAAGCTCGTGTCCGAGCTGCGGCTCGAAACCCACGCCGTGCAGAACTGCAGCAAGGTGATGCCCGACATCCTCGGCCTTTCCACGTTCACGTACGGGTCGCACTACTGCAGCGTCGACAACCGGGAGAACGCCACCGCGCTCGCGTGCAGCTACTTCAACTCCGGCGTGCGCGTGTTCGACATTCGCGATCCGGCGAAGCCGAAGGAAATCGCGTACTACAACCCGCCTTCGGCAAAGTCGCCCGGCGCCGGTTCCGCGCACCTGATGTTCGGCCAGTACCGCCCGGGCGGCCCGGACTGGTGTGCGTCGCGCCTCGATTTCGACTTCGACCGCCATCTGCTGACCACGGCGTGCCAGGACAACGGCCTGCTGGTGCTGTCGTTCGAGAATGGGGCGTGGCCGTTCCCTGAAAGCACGAAAGCGACGGAGATCGGCAATTGATGCACAGCAGACAGGTTGCTCGCGGGTCGTCGCGTGAAGCGATCGCAACCGGCAGGGCAGGCGTGCGAGGCCGCGCCCGGAGAAATCCGGGCGTGGCCGGGCTGGCCCTGCTGGCGGCGCTCATGATGCCGCTGACGTGCTCGGGGTTCGAAGCGGACGTGCACTTCGGCCTCACGTTCTGGCTCGCGCGGCAGGCGGGATTCGCGCCCGGTGAAGCCGACGCGATTGCGCTCGCCGACCAGCGGCTGGATGCCGGCTCGATCGAATACATGACGTCGCCGCTGCAGTTCGCTTGCCTGTGGCGCTTCGCGCCCGATGCGCGGGACACCCAGGTGGCGCACTATCCGAGCGAGACGCGGGTGCCGGCCGCAGCGGCAGCCCGGGTCGTGGTGCCGGACGGCCCGGCGCCGCGGTCGTTGGTCGATGCCGCGCTGCGGCGCGCGGAGGGGCGCAACGCGGGATTCATGCTGGGCGAGTTCGGCCGGGCGCTGCATGCGCTGCAGGATGCGTGGGCGCACCAGGGTACGCCGTCCGTACCCGACTGGCGCCGCTATGGGATCGAATGCGACGCCGGTCTGGCGATGGCAGCGCCGGTCGAGCGCGGTGGTCCGGCCGGCCACGCTGCCGAGATGACCTGGCGTTGGCCCGTCGATACGGAGGCGATGGCGAAGTCGACGTATCTGCAGATGATTCGTTATCCGAAGATCAACGGTGCGTCGAGAAATGCGCTGCCGTGGGAGCAGGTCCGGCCGATGCTTGCCGGTTTCATCGACGCGCGAACCAAGCATGCGAAAGCGGGCTGGTTCGTTTCGAACGGCGTGAAGGACACATCGTTTCTCGACGGCACGAGCCTGCCGGATGGCCCCGCCTGGCAGGCGGTCCGCTGGCACGGCCGGCGCGACGTGCCGAAGCCGGCCTCGCCGGGCGCGCAACCCGGCGTCGACAAGGGGCTGGCCGATTTCTACGCGCGCTTCTTCAGCGACTGGGTCACGACGTCGCCGGTGGACAGGCGCTGGCTGCCCGCCCTGGCTGCCGGTCGCACCGGCAAGCCCGACGGCGCGCTGGTCGAGCAGTTGACCGGCTGGCGCTTGCGGGATCACGGTGCCTATCTCGCCATCGGAACCTCGTCGCAGCCGACGGCAAGCACGAGCGCGATCTTGCGCAATCGCGCGTCGTTCGCGGTCTTCAGATCGTTGAACGATGCCGTGCTGCCGCTCATCGTGGAGGGCGACAAGCCGTCGCCGATCCTGCCGTTCCTGGTGTTTCCGCTGCCCGATTCGGCGGACGGCAACAAGCGCGCCGTCGCGTTGATCAAGCTGCTCGATGCACCGTACGACACGATCGGCGTGGTGTCGGAGCAGGGAAGCGGGGCCGGCTGGAAGGTCACGGGACTGATTGCGTCATCCGATTACTGACATGCACGACGACTTCGAATCCGGTGCGACAAACCCGGCCAACCGCCACGTACCGCGCGGCAATGCGTGGCGCGCCCTAGGCTTTGTCGCGCTCCTCGCGTGCGCGCCGACCGGTGCCGATGCGCATGCGTGGAGTATTCCCTACTACCTGCCGGTGCCGTTGTGGCTCTATGCATACGCGGCGACCGGTACGCTCGTGGTGTCCTTCATGATCCTGGCGTTCGCATCGGGCTCGGGCGTGCATGTGCCGGTCACGCGCGCGCCGGCGATCCGCTGGCGGCGGGCATGGCGGATACCGGCCGTGGCGCTCGCTGCGGTGCAGGCCGTCAGCTTAAGCTTCGTCGTCCTGCTGATCGTGTCGGGCTTCTTCGGCACCCAGAACCCGTTCGTCAATCTCGGCATGTCGGGATTCTGGCTCTGGTTCTACCTGGGGTCGATCTATGTCAGTGCGGTACTCGGCGACCTCTATGCGTTCACGAATCCATTCGCATTGATGCTGCGGATCGCGGCGCGCTGCGTCCCGGCAATCGACCGGGGCCGGTATCGCTATCCGCGTGGCCTCGCATCGTATCCCGCGCTGTTCGTGTATGTCGCGCTGATCGCGCTGGAGTTGTTCGGCGCGGCCAGGCCGCGAGACGCCAGCCTGTTTCTTGCCGGCTATGCAATCTACGCACTGGGCGGTGCATTCTGCTTCGGCCGCGACGTATGGCTCAGGCATTGCGATGCGTTCGGCATCCTGTGCGGTTTGTGCGCGCGACTGTCGCCATTCGAATGGCGTCGCGGATCGGCGCGCGAAATCGGCATCAGGCTGAGGAATCCGGTCGCCGCGATGGCAGCAGAGCCGCCGTTCGACACCAGCGTCGTGATCTTCCTGTCGTTCATGCTGTCGTCGACGGCCTACGACGGCCTGCGCGATACGGCCGTGTGGAACACGTTCTTCTGGCGCGGCATCTATCCGCTGATCGTCGCGGTGTTTCCGGCGCTCAAGAACAACTACGCCATTGCCGGAGACCTCGTGCTCGCCGGGCAGTGGGCCACGTTTGCCGCGGTCGGGCTGGCCTACCATGGGCTGTTCCGGGGCTTCTGCGCGCTCGGCGCGGCGGGGTCGCGTTCGGGGCTGGATGGCAGCGCGTTTGCGCGGCAGTTCTGCCTGTTGCTGTTGCCGATCGCGCTGTTCTACAACGTGTGCCACTACTTCACGTTGTTCATCGACCAGGGGCGGCAGATCGTTTCACTGCTGTCCGATCCGCTCGGCATCGGCTGGAACCTGCTGTCGATCGAGCCGGCGCAGGTCGCGCCGACCGCGCAGTTGATCAACGTCGGCGCCATCTGGCATGCGCAGGTCCTGCTGATTCTCGCCGGCCACGTGCTGAGCGTGGTCGTCACGCACGCGATCGCCGTCCGTCACCGCGTGCTGGCCGGCACCGTGGTGCTTAACCAGTTGCCGCTGCTGGTGTTGACGATCGCGCTGACGATCAGCGGCCTGTGGATTCTGTCGCTGCCGCTCGCATGACGGTCGCCGCGCGCGGCTTGAGCCCGGACGGCGAGCATCCCCACCGTTTGCGGAACGTTGCGGAGAAGTGGCTCGTGGTCGAGAAGCCGCACGCGAGCGCGGCCTCGGTCACATCGCATCGTCCCCGTTCGATCAGGTCGCGGGCGGCCTGCAGCCGGGTTTCGACGATGTACTGATGCGGCGTCATCCCGTTGGCCTTCTTGAAGTTCCGGATGAACGAATACAGGTCGCCCGGGTAGTCGACCGCTTCGGCCAGCGTCACGAGCGTCAGCGGATCGCGGAAATTGTCGCGGATGTACTCGACGGCGCGTCGCATCCCCTGCGCATGCGTGTATTCGCGGGCCTTGCGCGTCGACTCGAGATACGACATGCGGCCGAGCGCGGCCGCGCCGAGGGTTTCGACGTAGGTCGGCCCCGACGGCATCCCCGCGACCGCATCTTCATGAATACTCCGGATGATCTGCACGAGCAGATCGTCGCTGACGTCGAAGCGCGGCACGGCCGGCACGGTCGGCGTGCTGGCCAGCAGGCCCGAGCGCGACAGCCAGGCCACGTCGAAGTGGACGGCGAGCCACTCGATGTCGTTCGACCACCGGCTGGAACACGCGAAGCCGGGCGGCACGTAGGTCAACGGCGTGCGCATCACGTGCGCGGCCCAGCCGTTGCCGTCGGTGCGCATCTCCAGTCCTGTCGGTGCACGCAAGTGCAGCGTGAAGACGGGCTCGGTCGTCTCGAGATCGATCACCTCCGACGCATTTGCGATGTAGTGATCGATCGCGACGACGCCGCGCGACGGCGTCGCAAGCTGCCGTTTCCAGCTCGCGGGCGGTTGCCAGTTCGACCGGCGTCCGTCGGGGTGTTTCGCACATACATAGTTCAACGCTGGCCGGTTCTGCATGCCGTTTCCCTTCATGTAGCCCGGACCCGGGCGACGCGCGCGCTCGCCGCGATGATCCGCCTTGGAGAATCAGCACACTGTAGGGCGTCATGCTTACTCGATGCTTACCTGTCCCGACCGATGACGAAAAGAGACGCCCCGCATGCGATCGCATGGCGCGACCGCACGGCAGGGGATCACGGGAGGCGGAATCATCCGACGATTGCCGGTTCGGGGAGGCAGGCGGCCGCGTTCAATGCCACTTGCGGATCTGCACCTGCACCTTGCCGTCGCGGATCGGCATGACGTCGGGACTGTCGTCGCCCACCTCGCTCGCGATCAGGTCGTTCAGGCGGCCGTTCATTGCGAGCAGCAGCTCGCCGTGCTTTTTCCGGTCCATCGCGAGATTGCGCATCTCGCCCGGATCGCTCGCGATATCGAACAGCTCGACGTCGTTGCGCGCGAACAGGGCCTCCATCGTCGTCGGACGGTTGAATTCGAGCGGCGAGAAATAGCGCGTGAACCGGTAGCGGCCGTCGAACACGCTGCGAATCGTGCCGCGCAACCGGAAATCGGGCTGCTGCGCGAGCGCGCGGCGCAGCAGCTCGTCCTCGGGCACGCCTTTCTGGCGCATCGTGCCCAGCTCCTTCAGCATCCATTCGCTGTCGTAGTAGAGCAGCATCGCGTAGTTGAACAGCGTGGCGTCACGCGCCGCGTGCCGCTTCGCGTCGGCCGGCTTCGCGAGCCAGCGCGTGAGGTCGTGCCCCTTCAGCGCGCTGCCGCGAATCGACGCGAGCCGCGCCTCGTCGAGACCGGTGAGACCGAGCAGCGTCGGCGCGATGTCGATGTGCGACGTCAGCGCATCGCACTGCATGCCGCCCGGATACGCGGGATGGCGGATCACGAGCGGCACGTGGTTCTGCGGCTGGTACGCGGTCGCGCCCTTGCCGACGAGCTGGTGCGCGCCGACGTGATCGCCGTGGTCGGCCGTCATCACGACGATCGTGCGTTCGTCGAGGCCGAGCGCCTGCAGCGATTGCAGCAGGCGCACGACATGCGTGTCGCAATCGCGTACGCAGTTGAAGTAGTTGTCCTGATAGATGCGCAAGCGTTCGTCGGTGAACGGATAGCGTCCGACCAGGTTCGCATGCGCGGCGTTGAACATCCCGTGCGCCGGCGGCCGCCCCGGCTCGTCGTACGGCTGCCGACGCGATGCCGCGAGCGGCACGTCGTGCCATGACGTGCGATACAGCGCGTCGTTCGGCGGCGGCGCGTTGCCGAGCATCGGGTGGTTCGCGTCCTGCACCGCCGAGCCGTTCGTGTCGGTGTTCACGAACATCGCGTCGTGCGGGTTCACCAGGTTCACCGCGAGGAACCACGGCTTGCCTTCCTTCGCGAGACGCGGCGCGTGGTTGCGCATCCAGCTCACCGCCGCCTCGGCCGTGATCCCGTCGTACTGGTAGCCGCCGCGCACCATCCCGATCAGGTCGCCCACCCCGAAATAGTCGTCGAAGCCGTACGACCGGATCGTGCGGTTGTAGTCGGCCACAGGGGCCGTGTACGGGCTCGCGGTTTCGTGCATCGACGCGCTCAGGTGCCACTTGCCGAGATACGCGGCGTAGTAGCCGGCGTCGCGCAGCATGTGGCCGACGGTGCGCACGTCCGGCGACATGTCCTTCTGCCAGGGCACGCCCGTGTTGTCGAGCACGCCGGTGTGCTGGATGTGCTGCCCGGTGTAGACCGTCGAGCGCGACGGCGAGCACACGCACGCGGCGATCTGGTGGTGCATGAACGTGATGCCGTCGCGGCGCAGCGCTTCGCGGCCCGGCACCGGGAACGGCCAGCGATCGAAGTGGCGCTCCTGGTCGGTCAGGATGAACAGGATGTTGTAGCCGGTGGGCGGCGCGGCGGGCGCGGTCGTCGCGCCGTGGAACGCGGGCGCGGGATCGATGCCCGCGCCCGCGGCGACCGGGGCGGCCGGCGGCGCGCTCGCAGCCCGCGCGTCGGCGCCGAAGCCGGCCGCCGCGACTGCCGCGCCGGCCAGCTTGAGGAACTGGCGCCGCGGGGTGGGTTCGGCGGCGGGGGTGTCCTGATCGTCTTTCACGTCGGCTGTCTCCTGGTCATGCCGGCTCGTGCCGGGGGTTTTCATGCGGACGACTATGCGGCAGGATCGTGTATCGATCGATGAAAGATCAGGGTCGATCGATAACCTGACGAATATGAATGACGGAGGCGACCGTGACCTACGACCCACGCGGCCCAAGTCGCCGGACGCGGCCGGCACCGCTCGCGCCGCCTGGCGCGCCGGCCCACGAGCAGCGCATCGTGCAGGCGCTGCGCCGGCTGCGCGTGCGCGACATGGAAACGCTCGACTCGCTCGGGCGCACGCGCAGCTTCGCGCGCACGGCCGAGGCCGCGTCGATCACGCAGCCCGCGCTGTCGAAATGGCTGCGCGAACTCGAGGACGCGCTCGGCCTGCCGCTGTTCGAACGCACGTCGCGGCGCGTCGCGCCGACCATCTATGGAGATGCGCTGCTCGAATGCATCGGCCGCGTGCTGACCGACATGCGCGGCGTCGCGCCCGCGTTCGATGCGTTGCGCACCGGCACCGGCCGCCCGGTGTCGATCGGCCTGCTGCCGAACATGGCGCCGCAACTGATTCCGGGCGCGCTGGCGTGGCTGCGGGAAGCCGGCCGCGCCGTGCAGCTCAACGTGCGCGAGGACACGCTCGACCGGATGCTTGCGCAGGCGCAGCGCCACGAGCTCGACCTGCTCGTGTGCCGGCTCGACGCATCGGCGCTGAGCGCGGGGCTCGACGTCGCGCCGCTGTACCGCGACGACATGATCGTCGTGTGCGGGCCGCGCCATCCGCTGCTCAGGCGCGCGCGGATCGGCTGGCGCGACGCGGCCGCGTTCCCGTGGATCGCGCCGCCGCTCGGCTCGCCCGCGCGCACGGCGCTGGACGCGGAGTTCGCGAATGCGGGCTTGCCGCCTCCGCCCGTGATGATGGAATCGGTGTCATGGCAGACCAACCGCGTGGTGGCCGAGCAGTCGCCTTGCCTGTTCGTGCAGTCGGCCCGCGCGTTCGAGCTGGCCGTGCGCGCAGGGGAGCGCGTCGGCCGGTTGCCGCTGAAGCTGTCGACGATGCCGGAAACGGTCGGCGCGCTGTATTCGGCGCCCGCGGGCGTGTCGGTCGCGGCCGCGATCGATGCATTGAAGGCCGTGACGCGCATGGAACCCGGCGCGGTGGCATGAACGCGAACGGAGCCGCGCGCCGCCACAATCTGACGAACGGTTTGCATGCCCGCCGCGCACCCCGCGCGGCCGTGCCCCGGGCCGTCGCGCCGCGTGCAAGTCTTTCGGCGAGCTGACTACCGGGTGCAACCGCCGTGCCGACCACGCGTAACCCCTGATGCACGTGGATGCGCCACTGGTCACGGATTGGTGTTAAATGTATTTCGGCGCGCGTTGGCACCGCGCGCAATACGGGGCGCACCGGGCATCGGCGTAAACCCGGAGCGAAATTCGGCACGAAGGATCGAAAACGAATCGGGCGCATCAGACCCGATCGGACAGACGGCAGGATTCATCTTGAATACCGAACCGCAAAGTTCTCGTTACAGTCCCGGGCTCGCGGCGGAAGTGCTCGCATCCGAGCAAAGCGTGCTGAGGCTGATCACGCGCAACACACCGCTGCCGGAACTGCTCGTCGAGGTCTGCCGGCGCGCCGAGGCGTTGCTCGGCGACGGCGCGTCATGCACGATCCTGCTGCTCGACACCGACGGCGTGCACGTGCACGTCGGTGCCGCGCCCTCGCTGCCGGTGCGGTACAGCACGGCGATCGAAGGCGCGTCGATCGGGCCGGCCGCCGGCTCGTGCGGCACGGCGATGTACCTGCGCCGGATGGTCGTCGTCGAAGACATCGAAACCGATCCCCTGTGGGCCGACTACCGGGCCGTCGCATTGCCGCTGGGCTTGCGCGCGTGCTGGTCGGTGCCGTTCCTCGACGACGCGGGCGTCGTGCTCGGCGCATTCGCCGTCTATTACCGCACACCGCGCCGGCCGGGCGACGAGGCAACGGAACTGTTGCGCGACATCGGCAACAGCGTCGGCCTCGCGGTGCACCAGGACCGGATCGCGCGACAGCTCGCGCGCAGCGAGGAACATCACCGGCTCGTGGTCAACAGCCTGAACGAAGGGATCGTCGTGGTGTCGCGCGACGGCGTCGTCGTCGCGAGCAACCCGAGTGCGAACCGGATGATGCGCGTGAAGGGCGACCTCGTCGGCCGGCGGCTGTCGACGGTGATCCTGCGCAAGCTGCACGAGGACGGCACGCCGATCGCGCCGGACGAGTGGCCGAGCCGGCGCGCGCTCGAGACGGCCACGCCGATGCTCGGCTACACGGTCGGCTTCGGGCTGGCGGACGGCGACATCATCTGGGTGCGCGGCAACGCGGTGCCGATCGTGAAGCCGGGCGAGCAGCAGGCCGATTCGGTGATCGTGTCGTTCAACGACATCGGCCCCGTGCGCGAAGCGCAGCAGCAATTGCGTTACCTCGCGACGCGCGATGCGCTGACGGGCCTCTACAACCGCCGCTGGCTGGGCGACCGCATGCGCGAGCTGTTCGGCGGACACGATGCGGCGGGCGGCCCCGCGCGCGTCGCGATCCTGTTCATCGATCTCGTCGGTTTCAAGAAGGTCAACGACACGGCCGGCCACGACGCGGGGGACGCGCTGCTGCGCAGCGTGGCCGCGCGGCTCGCGGCCTGCGGCGGCGGCCAGCACGCGCTGACGCGGGTCGGCGGCGACGAGTTCGTGATCCTCGTCGACGACTGCGACGATCCCGACCGGCTCGAGGTGCTCGCGCGCGAGGTGATCGACGCGATCGCGAAGCCGTTCGCGATCGCGAACAACGAATACTGGCTCGGCGTGTCGATCGGGATCAGCGTCGCGCCGCGCGACGGCGACGATGCCGTCACGCTGATGCGCAATGCCGATTCGGCGATGTACGACGCGAAGCAGCGCGGCCGCAACCACTTCACGTTCTTCACCGCGCAGCTCAACCTGCGGCTGCAGCGCCGCTTCGCGATCGAGCAGTCGCTGCGGCGCGCGCTGTCGTCGGACATGCTGCGGCTCGCGTATCAGCCCGTCGTCGACGCGCGCAGCGGCCGCACGGTCGGCGCCGAGGCGCTCTTGCGCTGGACGAGCCCCGAGCTCGGGCCGATGTCGCCGGCGGAGTTCATTCCGGTCGCGGAAGATACGGGGCTGATCGTCGCGATTGGCCAGTGGGTGCTCGAAACCGCGTGCCGGCAGGCGGCCGAATGGCGCCGCACGATCGCGCCCGACCTGATGCTGGCCGTCAACCTGTCGCCGCGGCAGTTCCACGAAGGGCTCGTCGAATCGGTCGGTCGCTGCCTCGCGCAGACGCGGCTCGATCCGTCCGCGCTCGAACTCGAGATTACCGAAGGACTGCTGATGAACGACACGGACACCGTGCTGCCGATGCTCGAGGCGCTCACGGACATGAACGTGCGGATCTCGGTCGACGATTTCGGCACCGGCTATTCATCGCTTGCGTACCTGAAGCGCTTTCCGCTGCACAACCTGAAGGTCGACCGCTCGTTCGTGTCGGGCGTGCCCGATCATCACGACTCGGTGGCGATCACGCAGGCCGTGGTCGCGATGGCGCATTCGCTCGGGATGAAGGTCACGGCCGAAGGGGTCGAGACGCAGGCGCAATCGTGGTTCCTGCAGCAGATCGGCTGCGACATGCAGCAGGGCTATCTGTTCAGCCGCCCGCTGGATCCGGGCGACTACGCGCGCCGGCTCGGCGCCGTGTGAGCGCGGCGCGCTTTCGGCGTTCGGCGCTCAGTCGACGCGCGGGCCGCCGAACCCGCCGGGGACCGGCGTCGTCGGCGTCGCATCGATCTCGACGCGGTTCTTGCCTTCGTGCTTCGCGCGATAGAGCGCACGGTCGGCGGCTTCGATCAGCAGCGTCGTCGGCAGGCCGGGCATCGGCACGATGGTCGCACCGCCGATGCTGATCGTCACGGTGTTGCCGGTCGACGAATGCGCGTGCCGCAGCCGCAGCGCCTCGACCGCGAGGCGGATCTTCTCGCCGAGCAGCCGCGCGGCGCCCGGCGACGTGGCCGGCATCACGACCGCGAATTCCTCGCCGCCGAAACGCGCGGCGAGATCGCCCGACTGGCCGAGGCAGCGCTCGATGGTCGACGCGATCTGCTTGAGCACGCTGTCGCCCGACACGTGGCCGTACGTGTCGTTGTACAGCTTGAAGTTGTCGACGTCGATCATCAGCAGCGACAGCTCGCTGCGCTCGCGCGTGCCGCGCCGCCATTCCGCGGCGAGGTATTCGTCGAGATAGCGCCGGTTCGACAGCCCGGTCAGGCCGTCGGAATGCGTGAGGCGCCGCAGCTCGAGATTGGCTTCGAGCAACTGCTGCTGCGATTGCCGCAGCGCGCGGTAGGCCTCGTCGCGTTGCAGCAGGTTCATGTACGAGCGCGAGTGGTAGCGCACGCGTGCGACGAGCTCGATGCGGTCGGGCAGCTTCACGAGGTAGTCGTTCGCGCCGGCCGCGAACGCGGCGCTCTTGATCACGGGCTCTTCCTGCGTCGACAGCACGATGATCGGCACGTCGCGCGTCGCCGGATTCTCGCGGTACGCCCTCACGAGGCTCAGCCCGTCGGTGCCGGGCATCACGAGGTCCTGCAGGATCACGGTCGGCCGTGTCTCGATCGCGGTGGCCATCGCGTCGTCCGAACGCGGGCAGTAGTGGAAATCGATGCCGTCCTCGTCGACGAGCGCGCGCCGCACGGCTTCCGCGACGATCGTCTGGTCATCCACCAGCAGCACCATCGCCGGCACGTCGACGGGCGGCGTGTAGGGGCCGCCTGGCGGGCGAGTCAGGTCAATGGTCATGGTCGATGCGGGTTGTTGCGGTTGTTGCAGGGGCAGACATGGGTGTTGCGCGTGTTCATCGTCGGGCTCAGATTCTCGCGAGCGCCGCCAGCTCGCCCGCGATGCGCCCGAGCGGCAGGATCGCGCGTGCCGCGCCGAGTGTCGCGGCCGCTTTCGGCATGCCGTACACGGCGCTCGTCGCCTCGTCCTGGGCGATCGTATGGTAGCCCTTCATCCGCAGCGCCTTCAGGCCGATCGCGCCGTCGCGGCCCATCCCGGTGAGCAGCACGCCGATCACGCGGCCGGGCCAGTGCTCGGTCAGGCTGTTGAAGAACACGTCGACCGACGGGCGATACGGGGTGGCGGCCGGTTCGCGCGTGTATTCGAGCGTGCCGGCGCGGGTGATGCGCAGATGGTCGTCGGTCGCGGCGAGCAGTGCGACGCCCGGCTGCGGACGGTCGCCTTCGCGCGCGACGCGCACGGCGAGCGGTGTCTGGCCGTCGAGCCATTGCGCCATGCCTTCGGCGAACGCGCGGTCGACGTGCTGGACGATCACGATCGGCGCGCTGAAATCGGCCGGCAGGCCGCCGAGGACGGACGCGAGCGCGCCGGGGCCGCCGGCCGAGGCGCCGATCGCGACCAGCGGGCCGCCGCCGGCGCGGGTGGCCGTGCCGGCGAGGCGCGTGCCGCCGGGCGCGTCGAGCAGGCGGCCGATCTGGTCGATCTTCGCGAGCAGCAGGCGGGTCGTGTCGCCGGCCGCGCCGTCGCCGAGCCTCGGCGTATCGACCGCGTCGAGCGCGCCGGCGCCCATCGCCTCGAACACGCGCCAGGCATTCGCGCCGATGCAGCTCGTCACGATCAGGATCGCGCACGGTCGTTCGGATCGCATGATCCGCCGCGTCGCTTCGATCCCGTCGAATTTCGGCATGATCAGGTCCATCAGCACGATATCGGGCGGCTGCGCGGCGCACAGCTCGACGGCTTGCGCGCCGTCGGTCGCGACCCACAGCACGCGGTGCTCGGGCCGGCGCGCGATCGCGCGGCGCATCGCCTCGACGGCAAGCGGGAGGTCGTTGACGATGCCGATGTTCACAAGCGGAATTCTCCGGTCGGTTCGTAGTGTTGGAGGTGGGCCGGGTTCATGGAAGGGGCTGCCTGTTCGGCGCCGCCGGACGGCATCGGCGGCCGGACGGCACGACATTCTTTTCGGTTGGCGACGCCCGCATGCTGTCATGCGGCGCGGGCGGCGGCAATCGAAAAATTCGCGCATGGTGCCGTTTCAGTGCGTTTCCTCTATGACGGTGCGTGCCGGAAGGCCCGTGAAAGCCGGTCGCCGCTGGCGGGCGGACGGTACGCCGTGCGATCATGACGCGCCCTCCGCGACACGGAATCCGCCGAACGACATGAGCCTGAAGCCCCGTTTTCGAATGACCGTGCGTGCCCTCGCCGTGTGGTTGTGCATCGGGCCGCCGATGACGTTTGCCGAAGCGGCCGAACCCATTGCGTGGCCGTCGGGCTGGGAAGTGTCGCCAGGTCCCGCACCGGCCACCCGCGCCGGCAAGACGCTGCCCGGTTCAAATGACGTCGCGGTGAAACGCAGCCCGTCGGGCACGGCCGAGGCGGTGATTTCGCTGATGCGGATCGTCCGGACGGATCACGGCGCGGCCCGTCTCGATCACGAGTTCGACACGATGCAGCACACGATCGTCGACGGTTACCGCCATCGCGGCTGGACCGCGCAGTGCACGTCACCCGGGCAGATGGCGCTGGGCGGCCGCGCGGGACTCGCGACGACTTGCGACATGCATCGCGCGGATGGAACGGCGATCCGGCAGACGCTCGTCGCGACGATGAGCGAGACGACCGTGTACGGGCTGTCCTATACGGCGCCTGTCGACCGGTTCGACGCGAGCAAGCCGGAATTCGATACGATGCGCGCGCATTTGACGGTGCAATAGCGCGCGATCCGTCCAGGCGCGACGAAGCACGCCGACGCGTTCATGACGGAACGCGACCGCGCCGGCAACCGGGCGGTCGCGAACCTGCCGAGGATCTGCACGCAGGCCGACTGCCGGCCACTGTGCGGGCCCGTGGTTCGGCATGGGCGCCGGGACACCGGCCGCGTAGCGCCCGCGCCCGCCCGTCATCCGCTTCGACGGGCGAGGGTGGAAACCGGTCGCGCACCCGATGTGCGGCCGCGCCGTCAATGGCTGCGCGCGTACCCCTGGATCAGCGCGCGCATCATCCCCTCGACCGTCGCGTCGAGCAGGTCGGCTTCCTGCTCGGACTCCTCGACGAGCGCGGCATACGCGGTCGCGAGCGTCACGCGATCGACCTCATGGCGTTGCTCCATCAGCGTCACCATCCCGTCCTTCGCCAGATGAGCGGAGAACGCGCGGCTGCCGATGGTCTGGAATACGTCAATCATGGCGGCTCTCCCGTCCGTTGCCGATGCTTTCCAGTGTAGTCGGCGCACCGGGGCTCCGCCACGCGCGGCGGGCCGCTGCACGCCGCCGGCCGGGGCGCCGACGCACGTGCCGCAACCGGTGCGTGCGCGCCGTCCGGCCATCCCCCGATTCCTCGGACGAAACCCCACCGACACATGGCCCGGGCACCGTGGTCGCACGCTTCAACGTTTACCCGAAGCAGTAAATTGTCGACTTTTTGTCGATAAAGTCTCGTGTTAGATTGCGCCGTCAGAGCCCGGTCCAAACCGGGCAGGCGGCGCAGGCCAAGGCGCCGCGCGTCCGATCCAAGGAGGAGCAATGCTGGTGCTGATTGGGGTGCCGATCGTCGTGATCGGTTTTGCGCTGCGCTTCAACGCGCTGCTGGTGGTCACGATCGCGGGGCTCGCGACGGGGCTGGCGGGCGGGCTGAATCTCGTCGACATCGTCAGCGCGTTCGGCAAGGCGTTCACCGAAAACCGCTACATGGGGCTCATCTGGCTGACGCTGCCGGTGATCGCGCTGCTCGAGCGCAACGGGCTCAAGGAGCAGGCGAAGCGGATGATCTCGCGCGTGCAGGCAGCCACCACGGGCCGCGTGCTGATGCTGTACTTCGTGCTGCGCCAGGCGACGGCCGCGCTCGGTCTCACGTCGCTCGGTGGCCATGCGCAGATGGTGCGGCCGCTGATCGCGCCGATGGCGGAGGCCGCCGCGGTCAACCGGCATGGCGAACTGCCCGAATCGGTGCGCCAGCAGATCCGCGCGCATGCATCGGGCGCCGACAACGTCGCCGTGTTCTTCGGCGAGGACATCTTCATCGCGATCCAGTCGATCCTGCTGATCAAGGGCTTTCTCGAACAGAACGGCATCTCGATCGAGCCGCTGCACCTGTCGGTGTGGGCGATCCCGACCGCGATCGCCGCACTCCTGATCCACTGCACGCGCCTCGCGTTGCTGGATCGCCGGCTCACGCGCGGCTTCGGCCTGGTGGGGCAGGAGGGCACGCGATGATCGGCCTCGAATCGCTGTACACGCTCGCGGGGCTGATGTTCGCCGCGTTCGCCTACTTCAACCTGACCGATCGCACGAACCCGCGCCGCGTCGTCAATTTCGCGTTCTGGGCGATCTACGCGGCCACGTTCCTGTTCGGCGCGCTGCTGCCGCATTTCGTGACGGGCTGCCTTGCGATCGCGCTCGCTGTGATCGCCGGTTCGGGCAAGCTCGGGCGCGGCAAGTCCGACGAAGCCGGGGAGGCCGCGGCCGTGCGGCGCGAGACGCTCGCGCAGCGTTTCGGCAACACGTTGTTCCTGCCCGCGCTGCTGATTCCGGTCGTCACGCTGATCGGCACGTTCGCGTTGAAGCTCGTGCCGTTCGTCGAGCAGAAGAGCGTGACGCTGATCTCGCTCGTGCTCGGCACGCTCGTCGCGTTCGCCGTCGCGCTCGCGATGCTGCGCGATTCGCCCGTGCATGCGGTGAAGGAGGCACGCCATACGATGGACGCGGTCGGCTGGGCCGCGATCCTGCCGCAGATGCTCGCGGCGCTCGGCGCGCTGTTCGCGGTCGCGGGTGTCGGCGGCGTGGTGTCGGGGCTCGTCAGGGAGTGGGTGCCGATCGATTCGCCGTTCGCGGTGGTCGCGGCCTACACGGTCGGCATGGCGCTGTTCACGATGATCATGGGCAACGGCTTCGCCGCGTTCCCCGTGATGACGGCCGGCATCGGCCTGCCGCTGATCGTCCACCAGTTCCACGGCAACCCGGCGATCGTCGGCGCGATCGGGATGCTGAGCGGCTTCTGCGGTACGCTGATGACGCCGATGGCCGCGAACTTCAACATCGTGCCGGCGGCGCTGCTCGAACTGAAGGACAAGAATGGCGTGATCAAGGTGCAGTGGCCGACGGCCTTGCTGCTGCTCGCCGTGAACACGCTGCTGATGTACGCGTTCGCATTCCGCTTCTGACGAGATCCCCATGACCGACCGACTGACCCCCGAACTCGCCTCGAAATTCGCGTCGCTCGCGCTCGCGCACCTGACCCGCGAATATCCGAACAAGCTCACGCATGCGCTCGAAGGTCCGCACGACGTGCAGGGGCCGCGCGCGTTGCACCCGATCTTCTACGGCAGCTACGACTGGCACTCGTGCGTGCACGGCTACTGGCTCGTGCTGCGCGTGCTCGAACGCTATCCGGCATTGCCGGAGGCCGAACGCATCGTCGCGATCGTCGACGCGCACTTCACCGATGCGAACGTCGCCGGCGAGGGCGCGTATCTCGCGCGGCCGCACAACGCCGGTTTCGAGCGGCCGTACGGCTGGGCATGGCTGCTCGCGCTGTCGGCGCAGCTGGAGCGGCTCGCGCTGAAGGGGGCGATGCCGCAGGCCGCGCGCTGGGCGAAGACGATGGCGCCGCTGACCGACCTGTTCGTGTCGCGCTTCGAGACCTTCCTGCCGAAAGCGACCTATCCGCTGCGCGTCGGCACGCACTTCAACACCGCGTTCGCGCTGGCGCTCACGCTCGACTTCGCGCGCGACACGCAGCGCGACGGGCTCGCGGCGCTGATCGTCGATACCGCGAAGCGCTGGCACCTGAACGATGTCGCATGCCAGGCGTGGGAACCGTCGGGCGACGAATTCCTGTCGCCCGCGCTGATGGAGGCGGAGCTGATGCGGCGCGTGCTGCCGGCTGCCGAATTCGACGGCTGGTTCGCGCGCTTCCTGCCCGATCTCGCGCGCGGCGAACCGGCGACGCTGTTCGAGCCGGCGACGGTCAGCGATCGCAGCGACGGGAAGATCGCGCACCTCGACGGGCTGAACCTGAGCCGCGCGTGGTGCCAGCGCGCGCTCGCCGGCGCGCTGCCGGAAGATGATGCGCGGCGCGCGAAGCTGCTCGACGCGGCCGACCGGCATCTTGCGAGCGCACTCGCGCACGTGGCCGGCGACTACATGGGCGAGCACTGGCTCGCGACGTTCGCGTTGCTCGCGCTGGAGGCGTAGCGCGCGAAACCCCGCCGGCGGCAAGGTCTTCGGCACGCGGCTATACTCGCCGCTCGGGCCGTATCGCGCAGCACGCGTTGCGCGATGCGGCCATCTGTTTCCCTGCCGCCTCGCCATGGACAAGCTCATTTCCTACGTCGCCGCGATTCACGGACTCCCGGGCCCGGTGTCGATCGTGTCGCACACGACGTCGCACGACCGCTGGACCGACGACGATGTCGAAGTCATGCGCGACGAAACCGAATACCGCTTCGACAACGGCGCGATCGTGCGCCGCTCGGTCGAGCAGGATCGCGCGCCGTCCGATCTGCTGTGCGCGGAATGCTGGATCGACTACGACGTGCTGCGCCATCCCGATGCGCAAGCGATCGGCCCGACACGGATCACGTTCGACAACGCGTGCCGCGAGACTTTCTGGCTGCGTTACCACCTCGCGTGAACGTTTCGACGCTTTGGTGCATCACGGCAATCAACCCGGCGGCGCGCCCTCGGCCGCATGCAGGAGCGGCGCGAGCCGCGTCGCCGCTTCCCGCATCTTCGGCACGTTCTCCAGCAGGTCGTTGAGCGTCGCGCGCGCGGTCGGCGCATGCACGGCGAGCGCCGCGAGCACGCGGCCGCTTGCTGCCTCCTTCACCGGCACTGCCACCGCGACCATCCCGCGCACGAATTCCTCGTTGTCGATCCCGACGCCGCGCGCGGCGAGCCGGTCGAGCTCGGCCGCGAGCAACTGCGCATCGGTCAGCGTGCGGTAGGTCATCTTCTTCAGCGTGAGCCGCGCGAGCATCGCGTTGCGCTCCAGCGCGTTCAGCTGCGACAGGAACAGCTTGCCGCTCGCCGTGCAATGCAGCGGCACGCGCATGCCGGGCCGCATCTCGAGCCGCAACGGCTCGGTCGTCTCGACGCGTTCGACGTACAGCACCGTGTCGCCGTCGAGCGCGGTGAGGTTGCAGGTCTCGCCGAGCACGTCGACGAGCGAGCGCAGCACCGAGCGGCAGCCGCGCGTGAACGTGTTGTTCGACAGCGCCGCGAGCGCGAACTGCGCGGCGCGCGGGCCGAGCGCGATGCCGCGATCGTGGCCGCGCGAGTCGGGCAGGTGGATCACGTAGCCGCGCGTTTCGAGCGATTCGATCAGGCGCAGCAGTGTCGCCTTTGGAATGTGCAGCCGCGCGGCGAGTTGCGACAGCGTGTAGGGCTGGCCGGCCGACGCGAGTGCTTCGAGCACCGCGAGCGCGCGCAGGACGCGCGCGTCGTCGGCGGGCGCGCCATCGGGCGGCGCGGGGGCGGTTTCGCGCATGTGTCTCCTCCGTCGGGATCGGCGTGCGTCCCGGGATGGTATGTGCGTTGGAAATGAAACGAATTGAACGGTTTTTGTACCACATTCGCGGCGTGGACAATAAATCGGCTTGTACGCGTTCCGTGGGCTCAATAAATTTGGACGAAACATACCGGATTTTTCCAATACCCCGGAACGGAGACACGAATGACACGCAGCTTCGACTATGTCGTGGTCGGCGCGGGATCGGCCGGTTGCGTCCTTGCCAACCGGCTGTCCGACGGCGGCCGCCATACGGTGTGCCTGCTGGAAGCGGGCCCCGCCGACCGCTACATGTGGATCCACGTGCCGATCGGGTACGGCAAGACGATGTTCCACCCCGTGTACAACTGGGGCTTCCACACCGATCCCGATCCGAACATGCACAACCGCCGCCTGTACTGGCCGCGCGGCCGCACGCTCGGCGGCTGCAGTTCGATCAACGGGCTGATCTACGTGCGCGGGCAGCAGCAGGACTACGACCACTGGGCCGCGCTCGGCAATCGCGGTTGGAGCTGGCGCGAGTGCCTGCCGTATTTCCGCAAGCTCGAACACAACACGCTCGGCGAAGGGCCGACGCGCGGCACCGGCGGCCCGCTGTGGGCGTCCGCGATCCGGCAGCGGCACGAACTCGTCGATGCGTTCGTGGCCGCGTCGAACCGGCTCGGCGTGCGCACGGTCGACGATTTCAACACGGGTGACCAGGAGGGCGTCGGCTATTACCAGCTCACCACGCGCAACGGGCTGCGCTGCTCGACGGCGGTGGCGTACCTGAAGCCCGCGCGCGGGCGGCCGAACCTGCACGTCGAAACCGATGCGCAGGCGCTGAAGGTGCTGTTCGACGGCGCGCAGGCGTCCGGCGTGCGGTACGTCCAGCATGGCAACGTGCACGAGGTGCGCGCGCTGCGCGAGGTGATTCTCGCGGCCGGCGCGCTGCAGTCGCCGCAACTGCTGCAGGTGTCGGGCGTCGGGCCGGCCGCGCTCTTGAACCGGCACGGGATTCCGGTCGTCGCCGATCGCGCGGGCGTCGGCGAGAACCTGCAGGATCATCTGCAGATTCGTCTGATCCACGAAGTGACGAAGCCGATCACGACCAACGACGAGCTGCATTCGTGGATCGGCCGCGCGAAGATGGGGCTGCAGTGGGCGCTGTTCCGCGGCGGCCCGCTCGCGATCGGCATCAACCAGGGCGGGATGTTCTGCCGTGCGCTGCCGGACGAATCGGCGACGCCGGACATCCAGTTCCATTTCTCGACGCTGTCGGCCGATTCGGCGGGCGGCAGCGTGCATCCGTTTCCCGGCTGCACGTATTCGATCTGCCAGCTGCGGCCCGAATCGCGCGGCACCGTGCGCATCCGCACCGACGATGCGCGCGACGCGCCGTCGATCCAGCCGAACTATCTCGACACCGAGCGCGACCGCCGCACGACGGTGGCCGGCGTGCGCTTCGCGCGACGCGTCGCGGCCACCGAGCCGATGGCGCCGCTGATGAAGCGCGAGGTGCGGCCGGGCGCGGACGCGCAGACCGACGACGAACTGCTCGAGTTCTGCCGGGAATACGGGCAGACGATCTTCCATCCGTCCGGCACCGCGAAAATGGGCGTCGCGAGCGATCCGCTCGCGGTCGTCGACGAGCGGCTGCGCGTGTACGGCACGCGCGGGCTGCGCGTGGTCGACTGCTCGATCATGCCGACCCTCGTATCGGGCAACACCAACGTGCCGATCGTGATGGTCGCCGAGAAGGCGTCCGACATGATCCTCGAGGACGCGCGCGAGGCCGATCGCGGCCGCAGCGTCGCGCCGGCCGCCGAGGCGCTCGCGTAGCGCGTCGCCACGCATCACCCCGCGTGGCCCGTGCGCCTGCGCCCGGACGGCCGCCGCGCGTTCATCGATGCCCCCGCCGGTACCGCGCCGGGGCAGGTTGCGGCGCATCCTTACCTGGAGAAGCTCGCATGGCAATCGATTCCCGGGTCGTCCGACGCGTGGCCGCGGCCAGCGTGATCGGCGCGACCGTCGAGTGGTACGACTTTTTCCTGTACGGCGTGGTCGCCGGCATCGTGTTCGACAAGCAGTACTTTCCGGCCGGCGACGCGTTCCTGCCGACCTACGCGCAGATCGGCATGTGGGCGCCGGTGCTGCTGCTGACGCTGCGCGTGCTGCAGGGCATCGGCCCGGGCGGCGAGTGGGGCGGCGCGGTGCTGATCTGAATGCGCGTTAAACCTCGTCCTTCAGGGCGGGGAACGATAGCGCGGCCGCCGTAGGGGTCCTTTCGGGCGGCGGGCGGGGCGTTTTCTGTTGGTCGATGTATTTGCGAACGATTTCGACATGCGCTTCGCCACAACTTCCGACGAAATATGACGGAGACCCCTGCGCGCCGCCCCACAACCTTTTACGAATGCTCGAGTAGCACTTGAAAGACGTAATAGCGACCACGTCGAATGGCTTGACTCGCTCTTGTGGGCCGGACATACAATCGTCCGATGCGACGACTCCAGGCCTTCAAGTTCGAACTGATGCCGAACGGCGAGCAGCAGCGCGATATGCGCCGCTTCGCCGGATCGTGCCGGTTCGTCTACAACAAGGCACTGGCGTTGCAGAAGGAGAACTACGAGGCGGGCGGCAAGTTCATTGGCTACGTAGCAATGGCCAAGCATCTGACGGAGTGGCGTAACGGAGGCGAAACGCCATGGCTCAAGGATGCCCCCGTTCACCCGTTGCAACACACCCTCAAGGACATGGAGCGGGCCTACAAGAACTTCTTCGCCAAGCGAGCGGCGTTTCCGAAGTTCAAGAAGCGCGGCCAGCGCGACAGTTTTCGCTACCCGGACCCGAAGCAATTCAAGCTCGACCAGCCCAATGGGCGCATTTTCCTGCCCAAGCTGGGCTGGATGCGGCTGAGGCTGTCGCGTCCCGTGCTGGGCGAACTGCGCAACGCAACGGTCAGCTTCAACTCGGGCAAGTGGTGTGTCTCGATTCAGACCGAGCGCGAGGTCGAGCAGCCGGTGCCCGATGCCACCAGCGTGATCGGCATCGATGTTGGCATTGCCCGCTTCGCCACGATGAGCGACGGCACGTTTCTCACACCGCTCAACAGTTTCAAGAAACATGAGGCTCGTCTGCGTCGATGCCAACGTGCGATGAGCCGCAAGGTCAAGTTCAGCAATAACTGGAAAAAAGCCAAGGCCAGAGTCCAGCGTATCCATACGCGCATCGGCAATGCTCGCCGCGACTACCTGCACAAGGCCACGACCACGATCAGCAAAAACCACGCGATGGTGTGTATCGAGGACTTGCAGGTTCGGAATATGTCCAGGTCGGCGGCGGGCAGCACCGATGCGCCTGGCAAGAACGTGCGGGCCAAGTCCGGTCTGAATAAGGCCATCCTCGACCAAGGGTGGTTCGAGTTCAGGCGGCAGTTGGAATACAAGCTGGCCTGGAATGGCGGCTGGCTGGTGGCGGTGCCGCCCGCGAATACAAGCCGGACGTGTCCGGCTTGTGGATACGTGAGTGCGGATAACCGGACCACGCAGGAAAAATTCGCCTGTGTCGAATGCAGTTACGAGGAGAACGCCGATGTCGTCGGCGCTCTGAACATTCTGGCGCGGGGACACCGCGTTGCAGCCTGTGGAGAGCCGGTGCAGTCGGGCCGCTCGATGAAGCAGGAACCCGCCGAGGCGATCTGAGATAAGCATTATCGTTTCAGACGCGGCAGGAATCCCCCGTCTTCAGGCGGGGGAGGATGTCAAGGCTACGAGTACGCTCCGCCGCACCGGCGCGGGCTGTATGCGAGCCTGCCGCAGATCGGGCTCGCGATCGGGCTGTGCCTCGCGGCCGGCGTGGTCGCGGCGCTGTCGCGTGCGCTGCCGGACGCCGCCTTTCTCGCGTGGGGCTGGCGCGTCGCGTTCGCGGCGTCGCTGCTGCTGGTCGCGGTCGGCTTCTACATCCGCACGCGCGTGGCCGATACGCCCGAGTTCGTCGCGCTCAAGCGTCAGCGGCGCGATACGAAGCTGCCGGTCGTCGAGCTGCTCGCCCACTATCGTCGGGCGATCCTGCTCGGGATGGGCGCGCGCTATATCGACGGCGTGTTCTTCAACGTGTTCGCGGTGTTCTCGATCGGCTACATGACGCGCAACCTGTCGATCTCGCGCGGCGACGCGCTGCTCGGCGTGATGAGCGCGGCGGTCGTGATGTGCGTGTTCATCCCGGTGTTCGGCGGGCTGTCGGACCGGCTCGGCCGTGCGCGTGTGTACCGGTGGGGCGCGACGCTGTGCGGGCTGTCGGTGCTGCCCGCGTTCTGGCTGTTGCAGACGCAGTCGACCCACCTGCTCGCCGTGTGGCTCGCGCTGGTGATCCCGTTCGGGATCTTCTACGCGATGGCGTACGGGCCGGAGGCCGCGCTGTTCGCGGAGCTGTTCGATGCGAACGTGCGTTACACGGGGATTTCGTTCGTCTACCAGGTGTCGGGTATCTTCGCGAGCGGCCTCACGCCGATCGTCGCGACCGCGCTGCTGCGCGTGAACGGCGGGGCGCCGTGGCTCGTCGGGGTTTACGTGATGTTGTCTGCACTCCTGTCGATCGTGTCCGCACGGGCGATTGAGAAGCGCGGCGGCGTGGACGGCGTTGCGGTGCGCGCGATGTGACGGCGGAAGGGGCGGATAGGGCAGGGCGCGGCGTGGGGGCGTATCGGCGGCCCGGTCTTCCGGCGGTGTCGTGCCTGCGCCGCTGACCGACGCTGTCCGCCGGTCGCCCGCTGCCGCCCGCCGTTCGGTGTCCCGGTCGTCCGGCCGCGTCGTGCTCATGCCGCCGCGCCTTGCCGAGCGACTCCGTCTGCCGTGTGCCCGAAGTGGCCCGCCGTTCAGCGTCCCGATCGCCCGGTGGCGTCGCGTCCACGCCGCCGATCCTTTTTGACCGACGCCGCGCACCTGTCGCCGGCTGTTACCAGCCGTTCGGCGCCCCCAAACGCTGGTCCAAGCGAATCCGGCCCACTGGCCCTACCTGCGACAAATCGGCCTGCCTACACTTTCCTCGACAGATCGCCGCATTGAAGCATCTGCACACGATCGACCCGAAGAGAACGATCAGGAGACAGGCATGACCAACAGGCAGTCGGCAGCATTCGCCCGTGCGGCGAGCGCGCGCCCCGCATCAGTCAGTCGAATCGCCTCGTGCGCCCGTTGCGGCGCGGCAGGCCAGCCCGTGTCGGAGGTCTGAGCATGTCGACCCCTTCCATCGAACGCACCGCGAGCGGCTTCGCCGGCGGCCGGCCGAACGATACGCGTTACGACCCGACCTACGATCCGCTCGTGTCGCCGGGGCCCGGATGCGGCAAGCAGTACGCGCCGACCTACTGGGTCGCAACCGCCGGCACCCCGCCGCCCGACGACGGCCCCGTGACGCGCGATCTCGACGTCGACGTCGCGATCATCGGCGCCGGCTACACGGGCCTCGCGACCGCGCTGTGCCTCGCGCGGGATCATGGCATCAAGGCCGTCGTGCTCGAAGCCAACCGCACGAGCTGGGGCTGCAGCAGCCGCAACGGCGGGCAGGGGCAGAACGCATCGGGCCGGCTGTCGCGCTCGCAGTGGATCGAGCGCTGGGGCAAGGATGTCGCGCTGAAGATGCACGACGAGATTCTCGAAGGCTTCGAGCACTTCAAGTCGCTCGTCGCGGAAATCGACTGCGACCCGCAACCGGGCGGGCATTTCCTGATCGCGCATCGCCCGCGCATCATGGCCAAGCTCGCGGCCGAGGCGAAGGTGTGGAAGGACGTGTTCGGCTATCCGTCCGAGCTGCTGAGCGCCGAAACCTTCCGTCGCGAATTCATCAACGACCACGAAGCGGCCGGCGCGTTGCACGAGCCGGAAGGCATCGGCATCCATGCGCTGAAGCTCGCGTTCGGCTACCTGCGTCTCGCGCGCGAAGCCGGTGCGAAGGTGCATACGAGCAGCCCGGTGCTCGGCTTCGAGACGATCGACGGCGTGCACCACCTGCGTACGCCCGGCGGCGTCGTGCGGGCCCGCGCGGTGGGCATCGCGACCGGCGCGTACACCGCACAGACGCTGCATCCGTCGCTGCGCAGCAAGGTGATGCCGATCCTGTCGAACTCGATGGTCACGCGCCCGCTCACCGACGCGGAGATCGACGCGTGCAATTTCCGCACGACACAGGTGCTGACCGATACGCGCACGCTGCGCTTCTACTATCGCTTCCTGCCGGATCGCCGCTTGCAGATCGGCAGCCGCAGCGCGATCACCGGTGACGATGCGCCGAACCCGCGTCACTTCGAATTGCTGAAGGAAGGGATGGCGCGCAAGTTTCCCGCGCTGCGCGGCGTGGAGATCGACTACTCGTGGTGGGGCTGGGTCGACGTGAGTCACGACATGATGCCGCGCGTGTGCCAGCCCGACCCGCGGCAGTCGGTGTACTACGCGCTCGGCTACGGCGGCAACGGCGTGTCGTACTCGCAGCAGGCCGGCCGCCGGCTGGCCGAGCAGATTGCGGGGAAGGGCGCCCGCCAGACGCTGCCGATCTTCACGTCGCCGCTGCCTGGCCACCCGTTCGCGCCGTTCCGGCGCCTCGGGCAACGGATGCTCTATCTGTCTTACTTCAGGAATGACGAAAAGCCCTGAACGCAGTGCCTATCGCCCGGCGTGACGTAACGCGTGCCGGGCGGTCGAACACAATAAAAGCAATAGAAATCCGTGCGGCCGGGGCGGCAGGCGCCCCTGCACGCGCCGTCGCCGGCGGCGCCCGCGCTCACCCCACGGTGGCGTGCGGGCGGCGTCCGGACAACTGGATATGGAGAAGACATGCAACCCTCGAATCAGAGTGACCTGAAGTGTGGACTCAAGCAGCGCCACATGACGATGATCGCGCTTGGCGGCGTGATCGGTGCCGGGCTGTTCGTCGGCAGCGGCGTGGTGATTCAGCAGACCGGGCCGGCCGCGATCCTGTCGTTCCTGATCACGGGCGGGCTCGTCGTGCTCGTGATGCGGATGCTCGGCGAGATGGCATGCGCGATGCCGGCCGTCGGTTCGTTCTACGAATACGCGCGGCTCGCGTTCGGCAACTGGCGCGGGCCCGGCAAGATGGCGGGCTTCCTGACCGGCTGGATGTACTGGTATTTCTGGGTGATCGTCGTCGCGCTCGAAGCGGTGGCCGGCGCGAAGCTGATCCAGTTCTGGCTGCCCGATACGCCCGCGTGGATCATCAGCCTCGCGCTGCTGGTCGTGCTGACGCTCACGAACCTGATCTCGGTCGGCAGCTACGGCGAGTTCGAGTTCTGGTTCTCGTCGATCAAGGTCGGCGCGATCATCGTGTTCCTGTTCCTCGGCGGCCTCTACGTGCTCGGCCTGTGGCCCGCGTCGATGCACACGACGTCCGTGCTGCCGACGCTGCTCGGCCACGGCGGCTTCATGCCGCTCGGCATCGGGCCGGTGATGAGCGGGGCGGTCGCGGCGACCGGCTTCTACTTCGGTGCCGAGATCGTCACGATCGCGGCGGCCGAGGCGAAGGAACCGGCGAAAGCGGTTGCGAAGGCCACCAATTCGGTGATCACGCGCGTGCTGGTGTTCTACGTCGGCTCGGTCGCGCTCGTCGTCGCACTGGTGCCGTGGAATTCGCATCAGATGGCCACGCCGTACGTGAGCGCGCTCGAAGTGATGGGCCTGCCGGCTGCCGCCAACGTGATGAACGCGATCGTGCTGACGGCCGTGCTGTCCGCGCTCAACTCGGGCCTCTATGCGGCGTCGCGGATGCTGTTCGCACTGACCCGCCACGGCGACGCGCCGGCCGCGCTCGCGAAGGTCAACAAGCGCGGCGTGCCGGTGCGCGCGATCCTGCTCGGCACGGTGTTCGGCTACGTGTCGGTCGTGATGTCGTACGTGTCGCCCGATACCGTGTTCGCGTTCCTCGTCAATTCGTACGGCACCGTCGCGCTGTTCGTGTACGTGCTGATCGCGTTCTCGCAACTGCGCCTGCGCAAGCGTCTCGACCCGGTGGCTGCCAGCAAGCTGCGCGTCAAGATGTGGGCATATCCGTACCTCACGTGGGTCGCGATCATCGGCATGGTCGGCATCCTCGTCGCGATGGCGTTCATCCCCGACCAGCGCAAGCCGCTGTGGCTCGGTGTCGCCAGCCTCGCCGTGCTGATCGTCGCGTACGGGCTCACGCGCCGCAGCCGCCGCGAGCCTCTCGACGACAGCGAACTGCTCGCCTATCCGCCGCGGTGATGCACGGTCATGCGCGGTAACGCCTGACCACGAAGGCCCGGCCCGCGTGCCGGGCCTTCGTGCATGCGGCTTACGGCCCGAGCCGATGGTTGGCCGGGGCAATTATCGGGGCAACTATCGGGCTGACCGATAGCACCGATCAGAGGATGCGACTTTATGTCGGCCGCGTGCCGGCATAGCATGGATGAACCGATTCACGGGTGCGCCC
This sequence comes from Burkholderia sp. HI4860, assembly GCF_002223045.2. NCBI lineage: Bacteria > Pseudomonadati > Pseudomonadota > Betaproteobacteria > Burkholderiales > Burkholderiaceae > Burkholderia > Burkholderia sp. HI4860. The sequence goes on from NZ_NKFO02000001.1 coordinate 1,965,542, forward strand.
CGCCGGGCGCGCCCTCATCCGCGAATCCGCGAACGAGGACAGACGATGGAACATCGGGCACGCGAGCGGGACGAGCAGGCCGAGATCAAGACGACGACGTGCTACATGTGCGCGTGCCGCTGCGGCATCCGCGTGCACCTGCGCGACGGCGAGGTGCGCTATATCGACGGCAATCCCGCGCATCCGTTGAACCAGGGCGTCATCTGCGCGAAAGGCTCGTCCGGCATCATGAAGCAGTATTCGCCCGCGCGGCTCACCCAGCCGCTGATGCGCAAGCCGGGCGCCGAGCGCGGCGACGCGCAGTTCGAGCCGGTGTCGTGGGAGGTCGCGTTCGACGTGCTCGAAAAGCGTCTCGCGCACCTGCGCGCCACCGACCCGAAGCGCTTCGCGCTGTTCACCGGCCGCGACCAGATGCAGGCGCTTACCGGCCTGTTCGCGAAACAGTTCGGTACGCCGAACTATGCGGCGCATGGCGGGTTCTGCTCGGCGAACATGGCGGCCGGGATGATCTACACGATCGGCGGTTCGTTCTGGGAATTCGGCGGCCCCGATCTCGACAACGCGAAGCTGTTCTTCATGATCGGCACCGCGGAGGACCACCATTCGAATCCGCTGAAGATCGCCCTCGGCAAGTTCAAGCGCGCGGGCGGCCGCTTCATCGCGATCAATCCGGTGCGCACCGGCTATGCGGCAATCGCCGACGAATGGATTCCGATTCGCCCCGGCACCGACGGCGCGCTGTTCATGGCGCTGATGCACGAGCTGATCGCGCGCGACGCGTTCGACGTCGAATTCGTGTCGCGTTTCACGAACGCGGCGGAGCTGGTCGACCAGCGCGACGGCGCCGATACGTTCGGGCTGTTCGTGCGCGACGCCGGCGCGCCGGAGGTCAATGCGCTGTATCCGCAGAACCGGATGTGGTGGGACACGAAGACGAACCGCGCGGTGCTGCATCACACGGAAGGCGCGGCGCCCGCGCTCGACGGCCGCTATACGCTCGACGACGGCACGCCCGTCGCGCCGTCGTTCACGCTGCTGCGTGAGCAGGTGGCCGAATGCACGCCCGAATGGGCGGCCGACATCACCGGCATCGCGGCCGACACGATCCGCCGCCTGGCGCGCGAGATGGAGACGGTCGCGCGCGACCACGCGATCCAACTGCCGGTGCGCTGGACCGATTCGTGGGGCAAGGAACATGAATCGGTGAAGGGCGTGCCGATCGCGTTCCATGCGATGCGCGGGCTCGCCGCGCATTCGAACGGCTTCCAGACGATCCGCGCGCTGGCCGTGCTGATGTCGCTGCTCGGCACGATCGACCGGCCGGGCGGCTTCCGGCACAAGGCGCCGTATCCGCGCGCGGTGCCGCCGTCGGCGAAACCGCCGAACGACCCGGCGCAGATCAAGCCGAACACGCCACTTGCCACCGGCCCGCTCGGCTGGCCCGCCGGCCCCGAGGATCTGTTCGTCCATCCGGACGGCACGCCCGCGCGGCTCGACAAGGCGTTCTCGTGGGAATACCCGCTCGCGGTGCACGGGCTCATGCATTCGGTGATCACCAATGCGTGGCGCGGCGATCCCTATCCGATCGACACGCTGCTGATCTTCATGGCCAACATGGCGTGGAATTCGTCGATGAACACGACGGAAGTGCGCAAGATGCTGGTCGACAAGCGCGACGACGGCGAATACCGGATCCCGTTCCTCGTCGTGTGCGATGCGTTCGCGTCGGAGATGACGGCGTTCGCCGACCTGATCCTGCCCGACACGACCTACCTCGAACGGCACGACGTGATGTCGGTGCTCGACCGGCCAATCTCCGAATTCGACGGTCCGGTCGACTCGGTGCGCGTGCCGGTCGTGCCGCCGACCGGCGAATGCAAGTCGTTCCAGGAGGTGCTGATCGAACTCGCGAGCCGGCTGAAGTTTCCGGCCTTCACGACGGCGGACGGGCAGCGCAAGTATCGCGACTACCCGGATTTCGTCATCAACTTCCAGACCGCGCCCGATTCCGGCACCGGCTTCCTGATCGGCTGGCGCGGCAAGGACGGCGACAAGGCCGTCGTCGGCGAGCCGAATCCCGACCAGTGGAAGCGCTACGCGGAGAACAACTGCGTGTATCACCACCGGTTGCCGGAGCCGCTGCAGTACATGCGCAACTGCAACGGCCCGTACATGCAGTGGGCGGTCGACAACGGGATGCGCAAGTTCGGCGTGCCGATCGTGATCCAGCTCTACTCGGACGTGATGCAGAAATTCCGGCTCGCCGCGCAGGGCCGCACGTCGGGCCGCCAGCCGCCCGACCATCTGCGCGAGCGCATCGCGCGCTATTTCGATCCGCTGCCGTTCTGGCATCGCTCGCTCGAAAGCGGGCTGACCGATGCGGGCCGCTATCCGCTCGCGGCGATCACGCAGCGGCCGATGGCGATGTACCACTCGTGGGATTCGCAGAACGCATGGCTGCGCCAGATCCACGGCGAGAACCACCTGTTCGTGAACCCGGTCACGGCCGCCGCGCAGCAGATCGACGACGGCGCATGGATCTACGTCGAATCGCCGTGGGGCAAGGTGCGTTGCCGCGCGCGCTACAGCGAGGCGGTCGAGCCCGGCACCGTGTGGACGTGGAACGCGATCGGCAAGGCGGCCGGCGCGTGGAACCTCGGGCCGCAGGCGGGCGAATCGCAGCGCGGCTTCCTGTTGAACCACGTGATCACCGACGAGCTGCCGGATGCGGCGCGCGGCGGTGCGCGGATGTCGAATTCCGATCCGATCACGGGGCAGGCCGGCTGGTACGACGTGCAGGTGCGGATCTATCCGGCCGAAGCCGATGCGGCGACGACCTTGCCGCAGTTCGCGCCGATGCCGGCGCTGCCGGGCACGCCGCGCGTGCTGCAGCGCGTGCAGGCGTATTTCGCGGGTACCGGCGCATTCGCCGCGCGGCTGCGGCGCACGGCGTCCGCCGGCCCGAAGTCTGAAGATCGCTGATCGAAGGAGCACCCCCATGACCCAGATGGCCCTCGTCATCGACCTGAACGTGTGCGTCGGCTGCCATGCCTGCGTGACGAGCTGCAAGGAATGGAACACGTCGGGCGAAGCCGGCAGTCTCGCGGATATGCGCCCGTATGACGACGATCCGTCCGGCACGTTCTTCAACCGCGTGCAGACCTACGAAGCGGGCGTGTTCCCGATGACCGACACGATTCACTTCCCGAAGTCGTGCCTGCACTGCGAGGATCCGCCATGCGTGCCGGTATGCCCGACCGGCGCGAGCTACAAGCGCAAGTCGGACGGGATCGTGCTGGTCGACTACGACAAGTGCATCGGCTGCAAGTACTGCGCTTGGGCATGCCCGTACGGTGCGCGCGAACTCGACGAAGGCCGCAAGGAGATGACGAAGTGCACGCTGTGTGCGGATCGCATCGACAACCAGGCGTTGCCCGAGCGTGACCGCAAGCCGGCCTGCGTGCTCGCGTGCCCGACGTCGGCCCGGCTGTTCGGCGACGTGCACGATCCGGAGTCGGACGTGTCGCGCGCGATCCGCGAACGCGGCGGCTATCAGCTGATGCCCGAATGGGGCACGCGGCCGTCGAACCGCTACCTGCCGCGCGTGAAGACCGAAGCATCGTGCGGGTGCGGGAGTAGCGGCGGGTGCGGCAGTGCATCGAACGGCATCGGCGAAGACGATTCATTCGAGGCCCGCGCGGCACGCGGCGACATCGATCTCGTGTCGCTCGCGACGCAGCGCTGAACGCCAAGCCCTTCACTCATACGAAAAACCGGAGTCCCCATGCGCCCAGCCTTTTCGGTCGTTTTCCTCACCACCCTGTGCGGTGCGGCACAGGGCCTGCTGCTGACCCTCGTGATCGTCGAGGCACTGGCGCGCGCGGCAGGCGTCGATATTGCCGCGTCGTTCTACGTGACGGGCGCCGCGCTGTCGGTCGCGCTCGGCGCACTCGGCCTGCTGGCGTCGTTCTTTCATCTCGGCCACCCCGAGCGGGCCTGGCGCGCGATCGCGATGTGGCGCACGTCGTGGCTGTCGCGCGAATGCATCGCGCTGCCGGTGTTTCTCGCCTGCGCATTCGCGTATGGCGCGGCGCACCTGTTCGGCTGGCCCGGCACGTTGCTGATCGGCGCGGTGGGCGCGCTTGCAAGCGTCGCGCTGTTCGTGTGCACCGCGATGATCTACGCGTGCCTGCGCTTCCTGCAGGAATGGGCCAGCCCGCTGACGCTCGTGAACTTCGTGCTGCTCGGCTGCGCGTCGGGCTGTACGCTGGCGACGGCATGCGCCGCATGGCTCGCGCCGTCGCTGGTCGGCCGGCTCGCGGTGGCCGCCTGCGTGCTGACGCTCGCAGGTTGCGCGGCACGGATTGCGTCGCTTGCACGCAATGCGCGGCTGCGCCCGAAGTCGACCGTGCAGAGCGCGACCGGGATCCGCAGCGACAAGGTCGAGCAGAAATCGCGCGGTTTCACGGCCAGCGCGTTCAATACGCGGGAGTTCTTTCACGGGCAGGGCAACGGCACGCTGCGGGCAGTAAAGGCCGGCTTCCTGATCGGCGCATTCGCGGTGCCGTTCGTGCTGACCGGCGCGGGCGCGCTCGCGCCGACGTCGGTCGCGGCCGCTGTCGCGCTCGGCGCGGCGTTCGTGATCCAGTACGCGGGGCTGGTCGCGGAACGCTGGTTCTTCTTCGCGGATGCGCGCCATCCGCAGAACATCTACTACCAGCGCGCGTCATGACGTTGCGCGTGCGCCGCCACGCCGTGCGGAGACTAGAACGTTTCCGCGAGCGCGCGCGCTGCTTCCTGCAAACGCGGCACGTGGTCGAGCAGCTGCGACAGCGGTGCGCGCGACACGGGCGCATGCACGGCGACCGCGGCGATGCACGCGCCGTCGTCGCCGACGATCGGCGCCGCGATGCACACGATGCCCGCGACGAATTCCTCGTTGTCGATCGCGACGCCCTTGTGCGCGGTGCGGTCGAGTTCGGCTTCGAGCAGTTCGGGGTCGGAGATCGTGTTCGGCGTGTAGCGCGGCAGCGCCAGTGCGCGCACCAGCGCGGCGCGTTCGTCGCGCGGCAGCAGCGCGAGCAGCAGCTTGCCGCTGGCGCTGCAGTGCGCGGGCACGCGCGAGCCCGGTTTCAGGTCGAGCCGCAGCGGCCAGTCGGCTTCGACGCGGTCGAGATAGACGACTTCCGTGTCGTGCAGCGCGGTGAGGTTGCAGGTTTCGCCGAGATCGGCGACGAGCCGTTCGAGGATCGCGTGGCGCAGCCGGCGCGCGCCCGCATGCAGCATCACGCCGGTGCCGAGCCGCGCGAGGCGCGGGCCGATCGCATACGCGTTCTTGCGGCCCGGCTCGCGGATCACGAGGCCGCCGGCTTCGAGCGACGCGAGCATCCGGTGCAGCGACGCCTTCGGGAGATCGACTTCCCGCACGAGATCGGCGAGCGACACGGCATCGCCGGCCTGGACGAGATGTTCGAGCAGCGCGAAGGCGCGCAGCGTGGGCGTATCCGCGGGCAGCATGGCAGGCGTTCCGGAAACTGGATGGCGGCCATTGTACCGAACGGCCCGGCAGGCCGGCCGCGTGGGGTGGGGGGCGCGGCAACCCGGCACGCATTTTCAGCGATGGAACGAATCGTTCCATAAACGTGACCGGCGCGGGCGCGACGATCGATGCCCGCGCGGCCAGCAACGACAGCAACGACAGCAACGACAGCAACGACAGGAGCGCAACGCAATGGATGGGGTGGCGAACAAGCCGGACTGCATGGTGTCGGTCCGCGAACGGTTCGGGTTCGATTCGGACCTGATGGTGCCCGCGTTCAGCACGCGCGACGATCACGTGCCCGATATCGACGACGCCTACCGCTTCAACCCGGACGTCACGCTCGCGATCCTCGCGGGCTTCGCGCGCAACCGCCGCGTGCTCGTGCAGGGGATGCACGGCACCGGCAAGTCGACGCATATCGAGCAGGTCGCTGCACGGCTGAACTGGCCGTGCGTGCGCGTGAACCTCGACGGCCACATCAGCCGGCTCGATCTGGTGGGCAAGGATGCGATCGTCGTGCGCGACGACGTGCAGGTGACCGAATTCCAGGAAGGGATCGTGCCGTGGGCGCTGCAGCGGCCGGTCGCGCTGATCTTCGACGAATACGACGCGGGGCGGCCCGACGTGATGTTCGTGATCCAGCGGATACTGGAGCGCGACGGCAAGTTCACGCTGCTCGACCAGAACCGCGTGATTCATCCGCATCCGTCGTTCAGGCTGTTCGCGACCGCGAACACGGTCGGGCTCGGCAACCTGAACGGGCTCTACCACGGCACGCAGATGCTCAACCACGCGCAGATGGACCGCTGGAACGTGGTCGCGACGCTCGACTACCTGCCGCGCGACGAGGAGATCGGCATCGTGCGGGCGCGCGTGCCGGAACTCGCGGACGAAGCCGGCCGCCCGCTGCTCGAATCGATGGTGAGCCTCGCGGAGCTGACGCGCAACGGTTTCGCGACCGGCGACCTGTCGACGCTGATGTCGCCGCGCACGGTGATCAACTGGGCCGAGAACTGCCAGATCTTCCGCGATCCGGCGCTCGCGTTCCGGCTCACGTTCCTGAACAAGTGCGACGACGCCGAGCGGCCGGTCGTCGCCGAGTATTACCAGCGCTGTTTCGGCGAGGAGCTGGCGGTTGCGTCGCGTGTCGGCGGCGAGCCGGGGGCCGGGCGGTGAGCGCCGATCGCGATGCCGCGCGCCGCGCATCGGCGCGCGAAGCGCTGGGTGCGTCGACCGTACGTGCGCTGACGCGTGACGCGGCGCTGCATTACCGGGCGGGCCGCGTGTGCCGCGACCTGCGGCCGTTGCCGATCCATGCGCCGCACCTGCGCACGCAGGCCGCCGACGACGATCTCACGTCATGGCGCGGCGCGGCCGACGGCGTCGCGCTGCGCATCCTGCATTCGGATGCGGACCTGCATCGCGCGTTGTCCGGCGACGATCCGGTCGAACGCGTGCTGTTCGAGATGCTCGAGCAACTGCGCTGCGAATCGCTCGCGCCGCCCGCCATGCGCGGTGTCGTGCAGAACCTGCGTCATCGCTTCGAGACCTGGTCACGCGCGTTTCATCGATCGGGGCAGGCCGACACGCATGTCGGGATTCTCGTGTACACCGTCGCGCAGATCGCGTGGTCGCGGCTGACGGGCTGGCCCGTGCTCGAAGAGACGGAAGACCTGATCGAAGCGTCGCGCGCGGCGATCGTGCCCGAGATCGGCGTGCAGCTTGCCGGGCTCAAGCGCTGCCGGCACGATCAGCGCGCCTTCGCGGAACACGCGCTGACGCTCGCGAAATGCATCGCTGCGATGATCCGCGATGCGCGTGCAGCCGTCGTGGAAACGGAGACGGAAGACGCACGCGAGCAGGACGACGCGTTGACGAATTTCTCGCTGTGGGTCGATTTCGACGAAACGGGCATCGACCTGCCGGCACTCGTGGAGACGGGCGACAGCGTCGTGCTGCAGGGCGGCGCTGCCGTCTATCGTGCCTATACGACGCGCTACGACCGCGAGCTTCGACCGGCCGCGCAGATCCGCACGGCACTGCTGCGCGAGTATCGCGACCGGCTCGACGGCCAGGTCGCCGCGCAGCGGATCAACGTCACGCGGCTCGCCCGTGTGCTGCGCGCGGCGCTCGTCGTGCCGCAGGCCGACGGCTGGTCGTTCGGCGAAGAGCATGGCCGTCTCGACGGTCGCCGGCTCGCGCAACTGGTCAGCTCGCCGGCCGAACGGCGGCTGTTCCGGCTCGAACGTGTGCGGCCGCATGCCGACTGCGCGCTCGCATTCCTGATCGACTGCTCGGGGTCGATGAAAACGTGGATCGACGGCGTCGCATTGATGGTCGACACGCTGGCCCGCGCGGGCGATGCCGCCGGTCTGGCAACCGAAGTGCTGGGCTTCACGACGCTCGCCTGGAACGGCGGGCGCGCGCGGCAGGACTGGCTCGCGCGCGGCAAGCCGCGTCATCCGGGCCGGCTCAACGAAACCGGCCACCTGGTGTTCAAGGACGCGGATACCCGCTGGCGGCATGCGCGCACGGACATTGCTGCGCTGTTCAAGGCCGATCTGTTCCGCGAAGGGGTGGATGGCGAAGCGGTCGAATGGGCGTGCGCGCGGCTCGCGGCGCGGCCGGAGGCGCGCAAGATCCTCATCGTGATCTCGGACGGCAGCCCGATGGACGGCGCGACGGCGCTCGCGAACGATCCGTTCTACCTCGACAACCATCTGAAGCAGGTCGTTGCGCGCCAGGAGTCGGCGGGCCGCGTCGAAGTGCTCGGGTTGGGCGTCGGGCTCGATCTCGGCCCGTATTACCGGCACCGGCTCGCGATCGATCTTGCGTCGGCGCCCGATATGAAGCGGCTCGTCGAAATTGCCGGATGGATCGGCGCGCGGCGGTGACGCGGGCGACTGCATTCGACGCGGATGTGTCGAGTCCGAATCGATTGCCGGGACCAAGGCGGTTCGACGCGGCGCACGCTGCGCGACGTCAAGCGCGACGCAGCAACGGCGGCAACGACGTCGCGATCAGCCCGAGGCCGATCGCCATCAGCACGCCGAACGCAAGCCGGCGCAGCGCGACTGGCGACAGCGGCGGCGGGTACTGGCGGGCGGCCACCGTCGTCAGCATCACGACCGGCGTCGCGATCGCGGCCAGCAGCCAGATGTCGCGATCGAGCTGGCCTTCGCATGCGCTGTACAGCACGCGCGTGGCCGAAGTCGTCGTGAACAGCACGATCAGCGCGCAGCGGATCTGCACGAGCGTCAGCGGCTGCCGGTAGAACTGGAAGATCAGCGGCGGCCCCGACACGCCGAACATCCCGCTCAGCAAGCCACCGAACAGGCCGCTGACGAAGAAGCTGCGGTTGTCGGAGCGCTCGGTGAGCGGCGTGGGGCGCAGCGCCGCGCTCAGGCCGCCGTACAGCACGACCGCGCCGAGGATCAGTTGCAGCAGGTCGGCCGCCGAGCGGCTCAGGCATTCGAGCAGCAGCACGCCCGCGACGACGGACGGCAGGATGCCGAGCGTCGCCGCGCCGACCGCGCGCCAGTCGATGTGATGCAGCCGTCCGGGCAACGCGGTCGCGCCGTTCGCGAGGGACACGACGCTCATCAGCGTGGCGACGGTCGCAAGCGGCGCGAGCCCGAAGCCGCTCGTCGCGCCCATCACGATCATCCCGAGCCCGAAGCCGGTGACGGTCTGGAAATAGCTGCCGGCGCCGATCACCGCGATCAGGATCGCCAGTTTGTCGGCGGTCATGCGTGTGCGGCCTCGCCGGTTGCGGCGCGCTGCGCGGCCGCTTGCGCCTGCACGGTGGTTGCCGCGATCACGTGATACACGTCGTCGGCGCTGCAGCCGCGCGACAGGTCGTTCGCGGGCCGACGCAAGCCTTGCAGCAGCGGGCCGACGGCCTTCGCGCGGCCGATCCGCTCGGCGAGCTTGTAGCCGATGTTGCCGGCTTCGAGGCTCGGGAACACCAGCACGTTCGCGTGGCCGCCCACCTGCGAATGCGCGATCTTGCGCTCGGCGATTTCCGCGACGATCGCCGCGTCGAGCTGCACGTCGCCGTCGATCGCGAGGGTGGGGCGGAGTTCGCGCACGTGTGCGGTCGCGGCCGTCACCTTGTCGACCGCCGCGTGATGCGCGCTGCCGCTCGTCGAGAACGACAGCATCGCGACGCGCGGTTCCTCGCCGAGCAACGCGTGCGCGCTGTCGGCGGCGGCCATCGCGATCTCGGCGAGCTGATTGGCGTCCGGATCGACGACCAGCGCGCAGTCGGAGAAGATCAGCCCGCCCTTGATCGTGTGGAATGGTTCGCACAGCATCATCAGGAAGAAGCTCGACACGATCCGGAACGCCGGATCGACGCCGATCAGCTGGATTGCCGCGCGCACGACGTCGGCCGTCGCATGCACGGCGCCCGCGACCGAACCGTCCGCGTCGCCGAGCCGCACCATCAGGTTCGCGTGGCAGAGCGGGTCGAGCATCGCGTCGCGCGCGGCAGCGGCCGTCATGCCCTTGTTCTTGCGCAGCGCATGCAGCGTGTCGGCATAGGCATCGCGTTGCGTGGCGGTGGCCGGATCGACGAGCGTCATGCCGTCGAGATCGATCGCGTCGCGCGCGGCCGCCGCGTGGATCGCCGCACGGTTGCCGACAAGCACGATGCGGGCGATACCGTCGCGGGTCGCGCGCGCGGCGGCCTGCAGCACGCGCGGATCGTCGGCTTCGCACAGCACGATGCGCATCGGCTGGCGGCGCGCGGCGTCGAGAATGCGGTCGAGGGCTTTCATCGTTCGCTCGGGTAAGAAAAGAAAAAACGGCCGGGTGCGGCGGCCCGCACGGGGCACGGCGTCCGGCCGGAGGGCCGGCCGCGCGAGAGGGGCGCGCGGCCGGCAACGGGTTGCGTCGGCGACGCGGTGTTACACGTAGTCCTTGTACTTGTCGAGCATGCGAACCGGCTTCGACAGCGCGTCGCGACGGAACGGATCGCCGAGTTCGCGCGTGCACATGATCTCGATGATCGTGGTCTTGCCTTGGTTCATCTGCATGTCGATCGCGCGCTTGAGCGCCGGGCCGACATCCTCGAGGCGGTCGACGGTGATCCCTTCGGCGCCCATCGCCCGCGCGATCGCCGCGAAGCTCTGGTTGTCGAGTTCGCCCGCGACGAAGCGGCGGTTGTAGAAGTCGACCTGGTTCTTCTTTTCCGCACCCCATTGACGGTTGTGGAACACGACGGCCGTCACCGGGATGTTGTGACGCACGCAGGTCATCGTTTCCATCAGGCTCATGCCCCACGCGCCGTCACCCGCATATGACACGGCCGGACGGTGCGGCGCGGCGACCTTCGCGCCGATGATCGTCGGGAACGCATAGCCGCAGTTGCCCCAGCTCATCGCCGCGAAGAAGCTGCGCGGCTTGTTGAAGCGCAGGTAGCTGTTCGCGACCGAGTTGATGTTGCCGATGTCGGTCGACACCATCACGTCCTCGGGCATCGCTTTCTCGAGCTCGCGCAGCACCTGGCGCGGATGCAGGTACTGGCCGCCGCTGAACGGCTTCTCGTGCTTCTGTTCCTCGATCATGTCGAGGCTGTACGCGTCGCGCTCGTGCGTCCAGTCGTCGAGTTCCTTTTCCCACGCGGCCTTCTCGGTCGCGATCTGGTCGGCGCGCTCGCCGCGCGAGCCGTCGCACGCGAGCGTGCGGCCTTCGAGACGTTGCGTGAGTGCGATCGCCGCGGCCTTCGCGTCGCCGCAGATGCCGACCGAGATCTTCTTCACGAGGCCGAGCATCTTGTGATCGGCGTCGATCTGGATGATCTTCGCGTCCTTCGGCCAGTAGTCCATCCCGTGCTGCGGCAGCGTGCCGAACGGCCCGAGGCGCGAGCCGAGCGCGATCACGACGTCCGCGCGCGACAGCAGCTTCATCGCCGCCTTCGAGCCCTGGTAGCCGAGCGGGCCGCACCACAGCGGATGGTTCGCCGGGAACGAGTCGTTGTGCAGGTAGCTGTTGACGACCGGTGCGCCGAGCCGTTCGGCGAGCGCCTTGCATTCCTCGATCGCATCGGCCATCACGACGCCGCCGCCCGAGATGATCACCGGGAACTTTGCCTGCGCGATCAGCGCGGCCGCGTCGTCCAGGCTCTGTTCGCCGCCGGCGCCGCGATCGAGCCGGCGCGGTTGCGGAATCTCGACCTTGACCTTGCCGTAGAAGTAGTCGCGCGGGATGTTCAGCTGCGTCGGGCCCATCTCGGCCTGCGCGCGGTCGAAGCAGCGCGCGGTGAATTCGGCCATCCGCGCCGGGTGCGTGACGTGGCCCTGGTATTTCGTGAACTCCTGGAACATCGGCAACTGGTTCGCTTCCTGGAAACCGCCGAGGCCGATCCCCATCGTGCCGGCTTCCGGCGTGACGATCACGACCGGGCTGTGCGCCCAGTACGCGGCCGCGATCGCCGTCACGCAATTGCTGATGCCGGGGCCGTTCTGGCCGATCACGACGCCGTGGCGGCCCGATACGCGCGCATAGCCGTCGGCCATGTGGCCCGCGCCCTGTTCGTGCACGACCGGGATCAGGCGGATGCCGGCCGGCGCGAAAATGTCCATCGCATCCATGAACGCGGAGCCCATGATGCCGAACATGTCGGTCACGCCGTTGGCCGCGAGGGTCTCGACGAAGGCTTCGGACGGCGTCATGTCCTGCGGACCGTTCGCCGATGCACGCAGGGAAGTGGATTGTTCGCTCATGGGTTGTCTCCGATTGTTCAATTAACGGAACGTCTTGTTCCAGATGCTATTTGCTGGGGAAGGCCGGTCAAGTCATTCCGCCCGCTGCCGGGGAATGTGGAATGAAATGAATCGATTCGTTTCAAAATGCGCGTGGGACACGGTGGCCCGGCCGCTGCGCTCAGGCCGGCTGCTTCGGCCGTTCCTTGCGGAAGGCGCGCTTGACGGCGATCAGCCCGTCGCGGAATTCGAACAGGTCGCAGCCTTCGGCCTCGATGCGCCAGCCTTCGGCGTGCGTGCCCGTGAACACCCATTCCGAGACGCCGCGCTCGCCGGCGATGTAATGGCGGCCGTGACCCCAGTGCGCGTCGGGGAAGGTCTTGAACACGGCTTCGAAAGCGGCGCGTACCGCGTCACGGCCGACGAAGCGCGTGCCGTGGATGTCGGGGCCGCCGGCCGCGTCGAACACGCAGTCCTCGGTCATGAAGCCCATCAATGCATTGGCGTCGTGCCGGTTGAAGGCGTCGGAAAATGCCGCGAGCGTGGCGGCCGTGACGGGGGCGGTGAGCGTATCTGCCATAACGTGTCTCCTGTCGAATGGTGAGCGGTGCGCAAGGCGCTGGCGCGCATGCGGCACGCGGTATCGACACGTTAGTGAGCGCTCGTTGTTGGCGGTAGCGCCAGTGGGGGGGATTCGCTTGGGCCAGAGCCCAATGCTTATCTGCAGGGTGGCGGAGGATGGCCTGCTTCACATTTTTCTAATTGTTGGATCACAAGTGCAGCATGGTGTCTTGCCCCGTAGATCTTCCGGGTGTTTTTTGGGATGGATTTTGCGGATAGCATCTATCGAATCGCAGACGGCTGCATTGTCGGACGTCTTGCACGGAATCGGAGCGTGTGGACGATGCGCAAGGCACGAGCCTCGTACGTTCCAGTGGCTGCATTGCTTCGATCCGGATAGACCCATCAGCGCAAACTCACGGATCACTCGAGTGTGAAACGAATAGGAGTCCTGCGCTGAAAGAGACGAGGAAGTCATGTATTCACCCGCGCAGTCCCGTGTTGTGTCGATATCCGGCGTTGCGCTCCCCGAATTTGCCGGGCAGCCGATTCTTCTGCCGATCAAACTCCTTGGCGATGAAACACTTGGCAAGCTTTCCACGTTCACGCTCGAGCTCAGGACGTTGAGCGTGCCGGCGCTACCCGTCTACAAGGCGCGTGATCGTATCGAGCCCGACAAGCTGGTGGGTACCGAGCTGACCATTTCGATCGAGTTCGACGGCAAGGGGACGTTCGTTCCTGGCGTGGCCGGCGAAGCGGGGCAGGGCAATCTGGGCGCCGGCAAGCGCGAGGTGACGGGGCTGATCGCCGAACTGGTGTCGACCGGCGAGGATGATCGGTACGCCTATTACGAAATGAAGGTGCGGCCCTGGTTGTGGCTCGCGACGCTCAATCGCGAGAATCGCATCTTTCAGAACCAGAATGTCGTCCAGATCACGGAAGCCGTGCTGGATTCGAGCCTTTATCCATTCAAGTACGAATGGCGGCTCGGCGCCATCGGCTTGGGCGGCGGCTATCCGGCACGCGACTATGTGCGGCAGGTGTGGGAATCGGATTTCGACTTCCTGGCCCGGTTGTGGAGCGAATGGGGCATCTACTACTTCATGGATGGCTCGACGCTGGTGCTGTGCGACTCCCCGGGCGCTCATCACCCGCACGGGAACATGTACGACTCGATCTTCTATCGGGCACCTGCTGGCGCACGTATCGACGAAGAGCATATCCACGAATTGAAAGTCTCGCGGCTGCTGACACCGGGAGCAGCCAGCGTGGTCGATTACGATCCGACACAGTCTCGGGCAAAGCTGTCGAACTCGGTGAGCCGGTACAGCGAGATTGCGTTCGACAATGCCGAGCATTATGCGTGGGGCGACTATTCGCAGCCGCTGGCCGGCACGATGGGTTTGTCCGGAACGCCGAATGATACGGCTCGGGAAGCCCGGTACCTGGCCGGCGTCCGTGTCGATGCGGAGCGCTGCAAAGGCAGGCGCGCGAACGGGCGGGGCAATCTGCGCGGGCTGGCCGTGGGCCATACGTTTCGTGTCGAGGGGCATCCGCAGAAGGCGACCAACACTGAGTTTCTGGTGATTGCCGCGCGGGTCGAGATTCGCAACAACGATCAGGCGACGGGCGGCGAACCCTACCACTGCGTCACCGATTTCGTGGTCCAGCCGGCGAATGCCGTCTTCCGGAGTCCTCTGCAGAGAAAGCCGCCATGCGGGCCGGAAACCGCCGTGGTGGTCGGTCCGGAAAATCAGCCCATGTGGATCGACGGCTACGCGCGCGTGAAAATCCAGTTCGTCTGGGATCCGCTCGGCAACAAGACGGAATACGTCAACAACGCGCTCGGCCAGCCGGTGGAAATCGTCGATGCGAAGGGCGGAAAGAAGCAGCTTGCCTACAGCCCGACCGGCCAGTTGACGTCATATAGCGATTGCTCGGGCAAGACGAGCCGATGGCAGTACAACGGACGCGGGCAACTGGAGCGATTCACCGATGCAGCGGGGAGCGTGACGCAGTATCGCTATGCCGAAGGGCAACTGGCCGAAGTGGTTCGTCCCGATGGCGTCGTCGAGCAATTCGAGCGGGATGCGGAAGGGCGGCTGCTGGCTCACGTAGACGGGCTGCTGCGACGAACCGAATGGCGCTATACGCGCGCGGGCCTGATCGCCGCGCGCACGGGTGCCAATGGCGAGTCGCTGGGTTATCGATGGGACAAGCTGGGTCGCCTGGAAGCGTTGACGAACGAGAACGGTCGCGAGACGTCGTTTGCGTACGATCCGGTGGGCCGGTTGCTGGCCGAAACGGGTTTCGATGGCAAGACGACCCGCTACCGGTACGATCCGGCCTCGGGTGTGCTTCAAGACGTGCTGAGCGGGGAGAAGGGACATCGGGTCACGGTGGTTGGCTTCGATGCGGTTGGCCGGCTGACGTCGCGCCAGACAGGGCAATGGGACGCGGACGCCCGTCAGTGGAAATACGGCGAGCAAGAGCGATTCGCGTACAACGGCAACGGCCAGATGGTCCTTGCGGAGAATGACGCGAGCCGCCTGCAGTGGTTCCACGACGAAGCCGGCAATGTCACGCGTGAACACCAGCACTTCCGCTTTCTGAAGAAAGCGAGTGTCGCGGTGTGGCGCCACGAATACGACGTGCTGAACGAGCGCGTGGCGACGATCCGCCCAGACGGCCACCGGGTGGCGGTTCTGACCTACGGCAGCGGCCATGTGCACGGCGTGCTGCTCGATGACACGGAACTGGTGCAGATCGAACGGGACGCGTTGCATCGCGAGATCGAGCGGGTGCAGGGCAATGGCCTGACCCAGACGCAAGAATACGATGCGGCGGGAAGGCTTCTACGCCAGAAGCTGAAGGTGACCCGGAGCGAAACGCCGGGCGGAAAGCGGCTCATGCAGCGCAGCTACACCTACGACCGCGCGGGTCAGTTGGAACGGATCGAGGACACGCAGAACGGCATGCGGACCTATCGCTACGATCCGGTGGGTCGACTCGTGGCGGCCACCGGCATGCTGGGTGAGGAGACCTTCGCATTCGATCCGGCGAGCAACCTGCTGGACGACGCGCAGACGCGGCACTTCGAGGCTGATCCTGCACGCGGCATACCGGGGTATTCGAGTCGAATCCTGGGGCGCCCGGCGCTGCTGGACAACCTGCTACGCGAGTATGCGGGCACGCACTATAGGTGGGACGAATACGGCAACCTGATCGAACGTCGGAAAAATGGCGATCAGGCATGGTTCGAGTGGGACGGCTTCGATCGGCTCGTTCGGTTCGATACCGTCAAGGTGAGCGTGCGTTACTGGTACGACGCGCTAGGCCGGCGGATGGCGAAGGAATCGAATGCGCGGGTTCGGGTCAGTTCGCTCGACGGTAGCGACTACCATGCAATCGAGACGGCACGGCTCAATGCGGAGTACGGGTATGGTCTGACGCTATATGGATGGGACGGCGATACGCTGGCGTGGGAGAGCGGCAAGGGCGAGCATGGTGGCAATGGCCGCACGACGCACTATGTGTACGAGCCGAACAGCTTCGTGCCGATGGTGCAGGCGACGCATGCGGGATGGATTCCGCTGCACGAACGCCCGGACTATGATGAACATTACGACATCGACCGGGACCCGCTGTGGAGTCGCACGAACCGGCCGGTGCCGTTTGCGCGGATCGGTTACTACCAGTGTGACCAGATCGGCACGCCGCAGGAAGTGACGGACGAGCAGGGTGAGATCGCTTGGAGCGCGCGTTACCGAGCGTGGGGTGAAGCGAAGGAGGTGATCAGCGAGGCGGCGCGCAAGGCGGGTGTTCGGAACCCGATCCGCTTCCAGGGGCAGTACTTCGATCATGAGACGGGGCTGCATTACAACCGGTATCGGTACTACGATCCGAGTAGCGGACGGTTCATCAGCAAGGATCCGATCGGGTTGGCGGGCGGCATCAACGTCTATCAATACGTGCCGAGCCCCGTGCTGTGGATTGACCCGTTGGGACTGGTGGGCAAGATACTCTATCGTGGAATGACCGTTGATAGTGATGGTGGCCCGGTGGTTTATTCTGGACCGACAGAAAATGGCATGAACGCAGCAAATTCACTCGGTGTTCGACCAGGCGAAGCAGGAATGTCGACAGACTTAGTGCCCGAGAACATTCAGCCTCATCGTCGTCCCGCTGATTTTGGGGGAACCCAAAAGAATTCAGGAATGTACAGCATTGATAGTGACGATCTCGCACAACATGGATTGGTACATGATGAAGATGGGAAGGGTGTGAGTACTCATGCGAGTATAAAAACGGCGGAAGGTGTTTGTGCATGTGAGTTACCCACTCGTCTTGCGAAGACTAAGTCGCTTTGGAAAAGAGTTATTCGAAAATGAAGCCAGCAATCAAAGACAAAATTGAGGTGGCACTTTCTCAGTCTTCCCCAGAGGAGTCGCTAAGGCAGCTCGTGATTGATTTGAATGATGCTGGTGTTGGAAAATTGGACATATTGAAAGAATTTAATGAGGTCGATCAGATTCTAAGGAGTGTCGATCGAGATGAGGATGCCGACATTCTGGAGGATGTAATCGATATGATGACCGGCTATTACGTCGGAAAAAATTTAGATCTTAAGTGATTTGAAGAACGAAAAGCTGCTTGCGCGGACTTTCTTTCATACGGAGGTAATGGTCAACGGTCCGTGTTCGACGTTGACCATTACGCGCTGCCCTGCTTCGAATCCCGCGTGCTCGATCCATCGTCCTTGAAGCTTCATCCGTGGATACACGGACGGCCGGACTATGATGAACATTACGACATCGACCGGGACCCGCTGTGGAGTCGCACGAACCGGCCGGTGGCGTTTGGGCGGATCGGCTATTACCAGTGTGACCAGATCGGCACGCCGCAGGAGGTGACGGACGAGCAGGGTGAGATTGCGTGGAGCGCGCGTTATCGAGCGTGGGGTGAAGCGAAGGAGGTGATCAGCGAGGCGGCTCGCAAGGCGGGTGTTCGGAACCCGATCCGCTTCCAGGGGCAGTACTTCGATCATGAGACGGGTCTGCATTACAACCGGTATCGGTATTACGATCCGGGTAGCGGACGGTTCATATCAAAAGATCCGATCGGGCTGCAAGGTGGGCTGAACGCGTGGCAGTACGCGCCGAACCCAGTCCAGTGGATCGATCCATACGGTTTGGCGAAATATTATCGAGGAGCCAAGGCTGGGAGTAAGCCATCGTTTGAACCGAGGCCAGGAGAGTACAAGGTGCGAGATGGCAATGTCCAGCCTACCCATGGAGTATCTGTTTTCGATAACCCGGATAGTTGCTCCTGTCGAGGATTCGTACCTCATGAGGTTGACTCTGAATCTGTTTCGGAGGATTTGAAAATAATTCAGCGGGGTAAGGATCCCGCACACTTTGAAATAATGCCGGCAAATCCCATGGCAGAAGGTGACTACAAAAGTGCTCTGGGGAATATCAAGGTAAAGTGAGAGGTAAATAATGCGTAAAATGGAAATTAAGTACCCTGGTTGGTATGACGATCTTGCAGAATTTGAGCATGAAGAAAAAGGATTTTTGGAAGGTGTTCTCGTAACCTCTGAGGAGGGTGATGTCACGCTGAATTTTTACGATACAGCTAGATTCGCACAAGATGCAACTGATGGCGTTCGCGATAGCGGATTTTTTTATATGCATAACGTCGTGGTTGTTGAGAGCGTTTCCCGGAGGAATATTGAGGCGGCGGCACAAAGAATCGTTGATGGCGGACTAGCGGTATGAGTACGATCTGGTTCGACGTTTGCGCCTTACGACCTTGCGGTAATTCCTCAACGCCCTACCGCTGCAAGAGTGCCGCCGATCGGGACGTGTCGTGACGAGACTATGACGAGAGTTGCATTCCGTGCCACAGTCATCGTTCGTTGCGATTTGGGCGATGCGGGAGCGTGACGTATAGACGGGGCTGCACTATAACCGGCATCGGTATTACGATCCGGGGAGTGGGCGGTTCATATCAAAGGATCCGATCGGGCTACAAGGTGGGCCGAATGCGTGGCAGTACGCGCCGAAGCCGACAAGCTGGATCGATCCGCTTGGGCTGACTGGTAGCCTCTTCCTGGGGCCACGAAGGTCAATCGGATTGGGGGTAATTCGATTGATAACCTCCGCTTGAAAGAGCCGGAAAAGAAGCTCAATCCCCCTGGTATATCCGTCCTACATGGTTGTTGTCCCTGCGCTGCAGCTCAACAGATGAGGGATGCCTTTCCGAAGGCTACGGGTTTGCAGAAGGCAACAGAAACTGTTGCATCAGGTATGGCAGATGCCATCCGAGGAGTTGGGTTCGATGTTATTGAGGACCCGACTAATAAATTTCCAAATCATGCTCGAATCATTCATCCTGGCGGCGCAGACGGCTTCAGCGATGAGAACCTCAAGGGGTTGCCCGAAGCACTTGGGAAAACCACAGGGTGCCCACGATGATGAAGTTCTATTTGAACGATGGCAGTGGAGATTTTGCAGGAGAGGTCACAGTGACTTCTGCCGATGGGATAGTCATGCTCGGAAACTTTGCCCCTGATCCGCATTTCTGCTCGTATGAACAACTCTTCACGGAATTTGAGCAAGCCGCAAACAATCAACTCTTTGTAGAGATAGATCGGTTGGAGCGCGAAATCGCTGAACTTGGCTTTTATTTGGTTGGCCCACTTCCGCAAGAGAATCGGCTTGAAATTGACGATTTGCAAATTATGGGAAGCGATATGAGCTTACGAGTGAGGCGTTAAGCCCTGACCTGCCCTGGAATGATGAATGTGAATGGCGACCGGCAACCTTGGATGAGATCAAGGTGTCGAAGGTGGATAAGTATCTGATAGGGGTAAAGAAGGACATGAAGCTTCGTACGCCGATTGAGCCGCTATGAGTACGACTCAGAGCAGTTTTTGCTCCTTTCAACCCACAGCGGGCGCCGTCGCGCCTTGCCGCTAAAGGCGCGCCACGAACTACGCAGAGACGCGATGCGGTTACGATACTGTGCGCCGCGATTGTCATCCTTCGTGATATGGGATTCGGGTTCGTAGCATATAGACGGGGCTGCGCTACAAGCCGCATCGGTACTACGATCCGGGTAGTGGGCGGTTCGTTAGCAAGGATCCGATTGGTCTGCGAGGCGGTACCAACGCATATATATACGTGCCGGACCCAACGACCTGGATCGATCCGCTTGGTTTAATGGGCTACCGAGTCGCGACGCGAACTGCTGAGCGAGTCAAATTAGGGCGAGATCTTACCGACAAGCAAGCAATTTCTCGTGTGCGGAGAGGCGGAGACGTGTATGCAGACAATCGTGGTGAAGCTATAAGCCTGGGTAAGCGGTGTGCATGTGGCATATTGATGAAGCATGATGCTCACCCGGACAGGGCTACTGGCAGTACGGAAGGAAGATTGCCGCACGTTCATCCAAATAATCATGAAGGTGTGAGCGGGGATGCGCATATCTTCTATCCGAAAAAATAGGAATCGTGATGTCTTATTTTTTGGTTTATTTTGAAAAAAATAATTCAAATTCAACGGACTACAGCGGATTCTTATCCGTTGGGAAATTTTCCATTCCTTCGGAGATTTTTGGTGGGTGGGTAAATGTATTGTATGAGGGCAAGGAAAGGGTGGCGGCGCTCGTAACGGATTGGAGTCGTCAGACTGCAAATGATATGTTCAAAAGAGAGGG
Source organism: Burkholderia sp. HI4860 (assembly GCF_002223045.2). Classification (NCBI taxonomy): domain Bacteria; kingdom Pseudomonadati; phylum Pseudomonadota; class Betaproteobacteria; order Burkholderiales; family Burkholderiaceae; genus Burkholderia; species Burkholderia sp. HI4860. The sequence goes on from NZ_NKFO02000001.1 coordinate 1,986,074, forward strand.
GGAGGGTGCTAGGCGTCAATTGATTGATTTTATAGGTGAAAGATTGAAAAACAAAAGCATAGTGGCGTGCTTGGCCGGCTATATTGAAAATAACTCAGATGACGTGGTGGCGATGGAGAAGGAGAGGCTATTGAGGGTTGGGCAGATTGAAGAGTTGCTTGCAAGGCGTGTCGACGTAGGGAGATGTATTGAGATAATTGATTAATTGGGATGAACAAGGAATTCGGTGGTCTGCTTTATGAAAAGGCTGGACGGTACTTCTCGACTATTCTGTTCCAATTCCTGGTAGAGCTGAACCTTCACCCCCTGCTTTGGCATTACTGCAAGTGCCGAAGGGGGCGACTATTGTAGGCAATTGTCGTACTCATGGAGATTATTCCGTGACGGGGTCTAACGGAGAAGTTGTTGGAATATCAAATCCAAGTGGGGATGACTTCAACGGCGATGGTTTATCAAGAAGAGGTAAAGAAGTCAGTGCTCTTACAACGCTCAAGAAGGAGTGCCGTCGTTCGTGCCTAGGTACGTCAAGTGGTAAGGTCAAGTTTTATACAGTCATGGGAGGCACTTGTGAGCTACAGCAAAGATGATGTTCTTGAATTGGCCGCTAGATATCCAAGCGATGTCTCTTGCAGTGGCGAATGTTTCGAAGTGTTTGGCTTGGCTTTGGCTGAATTCCGAAAGTTTTCAAAAGGTGAGTGGTCTCTAAAGAATTACAACGTCTCGATTGATTTTGGGAGGGACGAAAGATTGGTCGCAATTTCATTTATCCCTCGTCCGGCTTATGAGGTAAACGGAGTGCCGTTTGAGGTTGCGGACAAAGGGATGTATAAGAATGGACGTGGGGTGACATATATTTACACCGTTGATGGCGGGGAGCTTCTAAAGGCAGTCTACATGCGTTAGGGAAACGCTGATTTATTCGGCTCGGCGGTCATCGCAGACGTAGCCGAGGACGTTTAGAAGACAGCTCACGGAACGGACCCACGACGATGAAGAGGCAGATCGGCTTCGCGGAAGCGGAAATTGCAGGCAAGAAGCGAGTGACGAGGCGCCAACGCTTCCTGGAAGAGATGGAGAAGGTCGTTCCGTGGCAGCGCTTGCTGTCGGCCATCGAACCGCACTATCCGAAGGGCACGCGAGGTCGCCCGCCGATTGGCCTTGAGCGGATGCTGCGAATCTACTTCGTGCAACAGTGGTACGGACTGTCGGACGAAGGACTGGAAGACGCGCTGTATGACAGCATCACGCTGCGAGCCTTCGCCGGCATCGATCTGGCGATCGAGAACGTGCCTGATGCAACCACGCTGTTGAAGTTCCGGCGCCTGCTGATCGAACACGAACTGACACGGAAGTTGTTCGACGAGATTGGCATCTCGCTGTGCGAGCGTGGGCTGATGATGAAGGAAGGCACGCTGGTTGACGCGACGATCATTGAAGCGCCGCCGTCGACCAAGAATGCCGGGAAGAGCCGTGACCCGGAAATGCATCAAACGAAGAAGGGCAACGAATGGCACTTTGGCATGAAAGCCCACATTGGCGTCGACGCCGACTCGGGCCTGATTCACAGTGTGGTTGGCACGGCGGCCAACGTGTCGGATGTATCGCAAGCTCATGCCCTGCTGCACGGGCATGAAGAGCAGGTGTTCGCCGACGCGGGCTACATTGGCGTCGACAAGCGCGAGGAAATGGCGGGCAAGGCCGTGAAGTGGCACGTCGCTGCCAGGCGGGGAAAGATCAAGGCGATGCAAGAAGGAGCGCTGAAGGACCTGGTGATCGCGCTCGAGCGAACCAAGGCGCAGATCCGTTCGCGGGTTGAGCATCCGTTTCATATCGTCAAGAATCTGTTTCAGCATCGCAAGACCCGATACAAGGGCTTGGCCAAGAACACCGCGCAACTGTTCAGCCTGTTCGCTCTGGCGAATCTGGTGATTGCGCGAAATCTGTTGCGATCGGTCCATGGGAGCAGTCCGTCATGCGTATGAAAAATGCGAGCAGGGGAGGCTCGCTTACGCGCCAAATTCACTGAATTGAGCGCCGATTCGCTTCGTCATCCAGAAAATTTGAAGCCATCTCGCCTGCAACTTCGGAAGTTGGTCCATTGATCAGCGTTTCCTTAGTAGAAAGTGGTCGCGGCCTTTTATGCATTCGGCTGTGATGTTCAGTGGTTCCGGTTCAACCGGATGTCGCCCCATCAGCCGCCGCAGCGCACGCAGTTCGCAGATCGGATCGAGCGGCCAGACCACGTAGCCGAGCCACAGACCCGGCGCGAACGGCTTCGACAGGCTGCCGACGTAGATCACGCGGCTGCCTGTATCGAGGCTCTTCAGTGCCGAAGAAGGTGCAGTCGTCTCGGAGACCGCACGGCAGCAGCGCCGGCCGGCGAGGGGATACATCGGAAGGCCCGATGCATCCCCGACGGTCAGGCGGGCATCAGGAAGCCGCCATCCCGATCCCGAACACATGCATCTTGCCGGCGCTCACCTGCCGTGGCAGCACGATGCTCGTCACCACCTTGCCGGGCGGCACCGGAATCTTCTGCGCGAAGATATAGGTCTTGACGTTGTCCTGCTGGCCGCTGCCCGAATTGCGGTACGCCATCGTGACGGCGATCGCCGCGCTGGCGTGCGCGCTGCCGCCATTCAGCGTCCAGTCGTCGAAAGCCAGCGTAACGGCCTGACTCGATCCATCCGCAAAATTCAGCTGCGCCGTGCCGCTGCTCGGGCCATTGTTGGCCGAGCCGAGCACCACCACGCCAGTGCCGGCCGATCCCGGCGGCAGCATCACGGTCTGGCCGACGGTCACGGTGTTGTCGAGCGAGAGCGGCCCGCCCGCCACCGCCACGCTCGCGCCGGCCACCGCGAACGGCTTGCCGGGCTGCACGCCCGCCGCTGCCAGCGCATTCAGCGAGTAGCTGAACAGGCTGCCGTCGAAGTCCGCGCCCTGGCCGTCGGCATTGGTCGCGCCGTCCGCGCTGAAGCCGCGATTGTTGTAGCTGTCGACCGCGTTGACCGCCACCGGCACGCCGAACGACGGCGGCTGCTTCCGGCTGCCCCATTGCGACGGCGCGCTGCCCATCGCGAAGTGCAGCGTCGCGCCGTTCGCGATGTCGTCGTAGGCGACCCACGGCACATCGTGCGCGCGACCGTTGATCGACAGCGACTGCACATAGCTGGACGCGGGCGCGCCTTCGGCACGAATCCGCCACGTGCGGCCGTTGCCGAGTCGCACATCGATCTGCGGGAACTGCGGGCTGCCGATCGCCAGGCCCGCCACGCCGGGGATCTGCGGATACAGGCCCAGCGCACCCCACACATACCAGCCCGACACGGCGCCGAGGTCGTCGTTGCCCGGCAAGCCGTCGGGGCCGGTGCCGAACGCGCTCGCGAGGATCTGCTGCACCACGCGCTGCGTGCCCGACGGCTGCCCGGCCCAGTTGTAGAGCCAGGGCACCTCGAAGGTCGGCTCGTTGCCCATGTAGAAGTTGGGCAGGCTCAGGCCGGCATTGAGCACCGTGAAGAACTGGTCGAGCCGCGACGTCACCGCCGCATTGCCGCCCAGTTGCGCGAACAGGCCGGCACCGTTGTACGGCACCATCCACGTGTACTGCTCGGCATTGCCTTCCACGTAGTTGTCGCCGCTGCTCGGCGTCTCGGGAATCCACGCGCCGTTCGACTGGCGCGCCGCGATCAGCGGCGGCGTCAGCGCGGTATTGAGCAGGTTCTGCCAGTAAGCCGAGCGGCTCAGCAGCATGCGCTGCGTGGCGGTATCGCCGAGCGCGCCGGCGAAGCGCGAGATCGCGAAATCGCTGCTCGTGTATTCGAGCGTGGACGAAGCCTGTCCCCACTCGCCGTTGGTGATGTAGCCGGTCTGCAGGTAGCTCGCGCGACCGCCGTTGGTGGTCACGTTGTTGCAGGCCGTGCCGGGGATGTTCGCCATCTTCACCATGTGATGCAGCGCGGACCGCGTATCGAAGCGCCGCGCGCCGAACGCATACGCGTTCGAGACGATCAGCGAACCGGCGTCACCCGGCATCACGCCGTCCTCGACGTTGTCGTTGACCCAGTGCGGAATCGCGCCGCACTGGTCCGCGTCGTTGATCAGCGACTGGATCATGTCGCTGGTCTCGGACGGGTTGAGGATCGACTTCAGCTGGATCAGCGAGCGGTAGATGTCCCAGCCCGAGAACGACGAATACTGGGCCTGCTGGCCCCTGGCGACCTGGTGCACGGTGTTGTCGAAGCCGATGTACTGGCCGTTCACGTCACTGAAGATGCTCGGTGCCCACAGCGCGTGATAGAGCGCCGTGTAGAACTTCTTCTTCGCGTCGAGCGTGCCGCCCGCCACGCGGATGCTGTTGAGGCGGTCGTTCCAGATGCGGTCGGCCTGCGCACGGACACCCGCGAAGTCCCAGCCGCGATTTTCCGCGTCGAGGTTGGCTTTCGCGTTGGCGACGCTGACGTAGGAGAGTCCGATCTTCATCCTGACCGTCTGGCCCGAGCGGAAGCCCAGTTGAGCCACGCCGTGCGAAATCGACGCCGACGTGAAGGCCTGGTCGAAGGCGGCGTAGAAGTAGACGGGCACCGGCACCGAGTTGCCGCAGAAACCGCCGCCGATCGTGCTGCCGGAAATGGCGCTGTCGGAAACCTGCGTGATGGCGCCGGTGGTCGAGGTCTTGGTGTTGGTGCGGGTCGCATCGAGCACCAGCAGCGCGGGTTTGCCGGCCGGGTACGCGAATTGGCCGAAGCCGGTGCGCAGCGTAGCGGTCAGCTCCACCTTGATCTGCGAGTCGAGCAGCACGGAATAGTAGCCGGGCCTGGCCGTTTCATTCGCATGACTGAAGGTTGGCGCGAGCTGCGTCGGGTCGGTGGTCGGCATGACCGGAAATTCGCCGTTGTTGCCGCTGCAGCCGGCACCCGGCATGTGCGTCAGGCTGAAACCCTGGATCGAGTGGATGTCGTAGTAGTAGCCGGCGGGCGAGTTCGGCTCCTGGCTGTTGCTCGGCGCCGGCGTGGTGTTGGTGTCGGGCGCCCACTGCACCATGCCCGACGGCAGGCCGGCGGCCGGTTCGACGCTGCCGGCCTGTCCCGCCGGCACCGGGTTCGGCGAATTGCTCGCGAGCGTGCCGATCAGCGGATCGACATACTGCGTCAACGACAGGTTGCGGTTGTCATCGAGATTGGTCGTATCGGCCGCGGCATCCGACGGGCGTGCCGCCAATGCCGACGCCGCGGTTCCGTCGCTGCCGTCACCGCCTCCGCACCCGCTCAATGCGCACGCCGCGGCCAGGATTGCCGCGAGCGTCGTGAATCGAATCATGATCGCCCCTCCGGTTGTCCACGCACTTTTTTCTTTGGCAATCCAGTCGATCGAACCGTTGCTGCGTCGTCGCTTGTTGCCGTCTTTCAGCGTCGTAACACTAGGATTTGGACGAATCCGTTGTCAATCGGATTTGGAGAGTTGTAATGTTTTTATTGGATTTACTAAACGAATCGAAACGCAATGAATTCAGGCGACGTCGTGTTGAAGTCGCACTGTATCGGCGTGTGGGAGCGAGTGGCGTAGGCGGAGTTCGATGAGGCAGCGGAACATCACCTGCCGGTCGACGCGATGCGTCTTGTGTTCACGTCTGCGGTTCATCGATACCCGACGAGGCGGTCAGCACGCATGTGGCCGTGAGTCACGCTGCAGGATGACTCGCGGCCGATCGTTGAAACGGTTTTTCCAGCTGCAGCGCGCAAAACATGCGTGCTTCGAGGTGACTCCGCCGCACCGGCGCACGTCGCCTTTTCGCCGCCGGTCAGGCCCCCGGACTTTGCGAACGCACGCATTGCGCGAGCGCCCGCACGCCCGGTTCGATCCGCTCGAGCGGGATCGCGGAAAACCCCATCCGGAAGCAGCGCCGCGCGTCGCCTTCATCGTTCATGAAGAACACGCTGCCCGGCTCGATCAGGATGCGGGCTTCCTGTGCATCGGCGGCGAGGCGCGTCGCATCGAGCCACGGCGGCCCCTCGACCCAGCACGACGCGCCGCCCGTCACCGGCACGTAGCGCGCTTCCGGCAAGTGCGCATCGAGCGCGGCCATCAGCGCCTGCGAGCGCTCGCTGTACGCATGCGCGAGCCGGCGCAGCAGCGCGTCGTGATGGCCGAGCGCGAGAAAGGTCGCGAATGCGCGCTGGATATACGCAACCGGGTGGCGCACCATCAGCCGCCGCAGCGCGCGCAGTTCGCGGATCAGCTCGCGCGGCCCGACCACGTAGCCGAGCCGCAGCCCAGGCGCGAATGTCTTCGACAGGCTGCCGACGTAGATCACGCGGTCGGCCGTATCGAGGCTCTTCAGCGCCGGATGCGGCGTGCCGGAGAACGTGTTCTCGCTCTCGTAGTCGTCCTCGATGATCACGAAGTCATGCTGCTGCGCGCAATCGAGCAGTGCGCGGCGGCGTTCGACCGGCATCGTCGCGGTAGTCGGGCACTGGTGGCTCGGCGTCACGTACACGTAGTCGCAGCGCGAGAGCGTCGCGCCGAGCGCGTCGGGTGCGATCCCGTGGCCGTCGACGGGCAGCGGCAAGAGCCGTGCGTTGCGGTTCTCGAAAATGTTGCGCGCATCCGGATAGCCGGGGTTCTCGAAGCCGACGGTCGTGTGCTTGCCGCACAGCAGGTCCGCGATCAGGTACAGCGCCTGCTGGCAGCCGTTCGTGACGACGATCTCGTCCGGCATCGCGAACACGCCGCGCCGCGGCAGCACGCGCGTACGGATCTGCTGGATCAGCGATTCGTCGTCGCGTTCGATCAGGTCGGGCGCCCAGTTGCGGATCTCCATCACCGACAGCGCCTTCAGGCAGCATTCGCGCCAGTCGTTGGTCGGAAACAGCGACTGGTCGAATTGCCCGTAAATGAACGGATATTCGTAATGCTGCCAGTTCGCTGGCTTCACGATGTTGCGCTGCCTCGACGGCGGATGCGCGATGCGCTTGTCCCATGCGGGGCGGCCTGGTGTTTCTTCGCTGCCGCCCGGCTGCTCAGTGGGCTTTGCGGCCGAGAAGCCGGGCACGCCCTCGAGCATCTTCGGGTTCACGAAGTGCCCGCTGCGTTCGCGCGAGATCAGGTAGCCCTCTTCGACGAGCATCTGGTACGCGAGCACGACGGTGTTGCGCGCGACGCCGAGCTGGTCGGCGAGCTCGCGGCTCGACGGCAGCGCGGCATCGGGCGCGAGCTGGCCGTCGAGGATCGCGGCCACGAGCATCCGCCGGATCTGGTCCTGCAGGCTCGACGCCGACGACCGCCGGAACTGCTGGGCCCATAAGGCGGTCGGGGTACGACTCGGCATGCTTCCTCCTGTGATCGGTACGGGAAACGCGAGGCGGTGCGCGTGGCGTGCGTGCGGCCCGCGAGGGGCGCGATGTCGCGAGAATACGCGCGCCGCGCCGCGGATGTGGACTCAATGAAAGGTGCCGTCTGGCACTACTGCGCGCCGACGAGGCAAGACGATACTCAAACCGTCGCCGCTGGACGATCCGGATTAGTCCCCGGTTCGCGGGCGCAGGAAGGCGTGCGCGCATCGCGTTCGCCTGCAACGGGATGCCAGGGAGAGGCGCGCCATGCACGTCGTCGTGTTCAGGGATCGCTGCGAGCGCGTGATCCGCATCGTGTTCGACGATGCACGTGCGACGGCGATCGCGTATCGCGACGACGAGGCGATCGGCGAACTCGGTATCGACGACGACAGTGGCGGTGCCATGCGATCGCCGTCGCTCACGCGGCTGTACGTCGAACCCGCGTATCGGCGCAGCGGCATCGCGCACACGCTGCTGGCCTGCGCGTCGCGCGAATTCGGGCGGCCGATCCGCATCGATGCTCGCGCGCGTGAATGGCCCGATACGCCGGCCTGGGCGACGCTGTGCCGCTGCCTCGAATACGAAGGGCTGGTCGTGGTGCGCTAACCGAAAGCGTGACCACGATCACGCTGCATCAAGACGGAGACGACATGAGCACGGTCCTGAAGCCGATTCCCGCATCCGACGTGCGGAACGAAGCGCTGCGCATCGACGGGCAGCGCGTGTGGCGCGACGCGGTCATCGAAGTGCGCAACCCGTACGACGGCGCGCTGGTCGGCACCGTGCCGAAGGCGACGCTGGACGACGTGCGGCGTGCCTTCGCGGTTGCACGCGCTTATCGGCCGACGCTCACGCGCCACGATCGCGCGGCGATCCTGCGCCGTGCGGCCGACATCGTGCGTGCGCGCACCGCCGAGATTGCAGCGCTGATCACGGCCGAGTCTGGTCTGTGCATCAAGGATTCGACGTACGAAGCCGGCCGCGTGGCCGACGTGCTGACGTTCGGTGCCGGTGAAGTGCTGAAGGACGACGGGCAGATCTTCTCGTGCGACCTGACCCCGCACGGCAAGAAGCGCCGCGTGTACACGCAGCGCGATCCGCTGCTCGGCGTGATCTCGGCGATCACGCCGTTCAATCACCCGATGAACCAGGTCGCGCACAAGATCGTGCCATCGGTGGCCACCAACAACCGGATCGTCGTGAAGCCGTCGGAGAAGGTGCCACTGTCGTGCTACCTGTTCGCGGACATCCTGTACGAAGCCGGCCTGCCGCCGCAGATGCTGCAGGTCATCACCGGCGACCCGAAGGAGATTGCCGACGAGCTGATCACGAACCCGGCGATCGATCTCATCACGTTCACGGGCGGCGTATCGATCGGCAAGTCGATTGCGTCGCGCATGGGCTATCGCCGTGCGGTGCTCGAACTCGGCGGCAACGATCCGATCATCGTGATGGAAGACGCCGATCTCGACGAAGCGAGCACGCTCGCGGTGTCGGGTTCGTACAAGAACTCAGGGCAGCGCTGCACGGCAATCAAGCGGATGCTCGTGCATGAGGCGGTGGCCGATCGCTTTACGGAGCTGGTGGTCGAGAAAACGCGTGCGTGGTCGTACGGCAATCCGTCCGATCCATCGGTCGACATGGGCACGGTGATCGACGAGGCCGCCGCGAAATTCTGCGAGCAGCAGGTGAACGACGCGATCGCGCGCGGCGCGCGGCTGCTGGTCGGCAACGTCCGTAGCGGCGCGCTGTATTCGCCGACGGTGATCGATCGCGTGACGCCCGACATGCCGCTCGTGAAATACGAAACCTTCGGCCCCGTGTCGCCGATCATGCGCTTTCGCGACATCGACGAAGCGATCCGGATGTCGAACAGCACCGACTATGCGTTGTCGTCGTCGGTCTGCACGAACCGCTTCGATCACATCACGCGCTTCATCACCGAGCTGGAAGTCGGCAGCGTGAACGTGCGCGAGGTGCCGGGCTACCGGCTCGAACTGACGCCGTTCGGCGGCGTGAAGGATTCGGGGCTCGGTTACAAGGAAGGCGTGCAGGAAGCGATGAAGAGCTTCACGAACGTGAAGACATACTCGCTGCCGTGGTGAGCGCGGCGGGGAAGGGCGCATCGCGCCCGCCCGCCGCCAACCGCGTTACTGATAGAAGTTGAGCGTGACCATCGCCGAACGGCCAGGCGCCCACGTCGCGTAGATCGGATACGCGCTCGAGTAATACTTCTTGTCGAACAGGTTCTGCACGTTCAGCTGCACGTCCATCGTCTTGTTCACGCGCCACGTCGCGGCTGCGTCGAAGCGTGCGTAGCCGGGCGTCCATTTCTTCGTCGTCGCCGATACCGACGCATAGGTCTGGCTCATCACCGTCGCACCCGCGCCGAGCGTGAGCTTCGGCATCACGTCGTAGCTCGTCCACAGCGTGAAGTTGTGCTTCGGCACCATCACCATCGGCAGGCCCGATGCGCCCGGGCTGCCGGGGCCGGCGTCGGTCGTGATCGCGTTCAGGTACGAGTAGCCGCCGAACACGTGCCACTTCGGGCTCAGGTTGCCCGCGAAGCCGAATTCGACGCCGCGCACGCGCTGCTTGCCCGCGTTGACCGTGTGACCGAGGCCGTCGCTCACGCGTGCGTTGGTCTTCTCGGTCTGGAACAGCGCCGACGTCAGCGACAGCTGATCCTGCAGCACATCCCACTTCGCGCCGATCTCGATGTTGCGCGAGCGTTCCGGCGCGAGATCCTGGTTCGTCGCGGTGATCTGGTCGGTGCCGCCGCCGAGGCCGCCGTTCGAACCCGGCGGGTTCGACGACGTGCCGTACGACGCATACAGGCTCACGTTGCTCACCGGCTTGAACACGAGGCCGAACTGGTAGCTGAACAGGTTCGACGTGTTCGACAGGTCGGCCACGCCGGCCTGCTTGCCGGTCGTGTCATAGCGGTCGAAACGCAGCCCCGTGTTGAACTGCCAGCGCTCGGACAGCTTCACGGTATCGAAGAGGTACGCGGAAACCGTGTCGGTGCGCGTGTTCGTCGTCGCGCCGGGGAAGCCCTTGTCGCCATTCAGCACGATGTTGCCGGTCCACGGCATGTTCGGGTTCCAGCCGCCCGCGAGCGGCGTGCAGTTGCCGGCCACCGAGCACGGACCGCCCGAGCGGATGTTGTTGCCGGCCGAATCCGACACGAGGTAGCCCTCGTAGCGCGCCTGCTCATGGCTGAACTCGACGCCGGCCGTCATCGTGTGCTTCATGCCGAACAGGCTGGCGCTGCCGGTCACTTCGGTCTGGTTCGAGAAGCCGTTGAGCGCGTACTTGCCGCTCTTCGCCTGCAGGCTCAGCATGGCCGGGTTCGACGCGAGGATCTGCGGGTTCGTCGCGACGTAATCGAGCGTCGAGCGGCCGAACATCGTCGTGTTCTTCAGCTTCCAGTCGTCATTGAGCTTGTGCTCGACACGCACCTGGGCGGTGTCGGTCTGCCCGTAGCGGTAGTCGCGCGTGTTCAGCCCGAAGAACTGCCCGCGATCGGTCGGCACCGGCGTGCCGCCCGACGCACGGAACGGCACGCTGAAGTCCGGCATGTCGTACGAGTTCATGTGGTAGTAGCTGACCGTGACCGTGGTCGGCGTGTTCAGCCCGAACACGATCGACGGCGCGACGCCCCAGCGCTTGTTGTACACGTCGTTGCGACCGGCCTGGTTCGCGTCGTGACCCATCACGTTCAGGCGCACGGCCGTCGTGTCGTTGATCTTGTGGTTCGCGTCGACCGTCGCGCGCTTGTAGCCGTCGGTGCCGAAGCCGATGCTGCTGTTGATGAAGTTGTCGTTCTTCGGCGTCTTCGTGACGATGTCGATGCTGCCGCCCACCGAGCCGCGGCCCGCGTAGACCGAATCGGGGCCCTTGATCACGCTGATCTGCTCGACCGCGAACGTTTCGCGGTTCTGCAGCCCCGAGTCGCGCATCCCGTCGACGAAGATCGAGTTGCGCGATTCGAAGCCGCGGATCACCGGGCGATCGGCCGACGGGTTCGCGGCCGCATCGCCGCCGAGGAACGTGATGCCCGGCACCGTGCGCAGCGCGTCCGCGAACGACGTGACGTTCTTTTCCTTGATGAGTTGCTCCGGGATCACCGTGACCGAGCGCGGCGTGTCGAGCAGCGGCGCGGTGAACTTGTACGACGGCGAACGCTTCACCTGCATGTCCGACGGCGCGGTCGACTTGACGTTGATCGTCGGGAGCGTCGCCTGCACGTCGGCGGACGGGGCCGGCTGATCGGCGGCGGGGGCGGGTGCAGGGGCGGTTTCGGCGGAAGCGAGCAGCGGGGTCAGGAACACGGAGCAGGTCAGCGCCGACACGAGGGCGCGAGGCCTCGTCTTGAACTGGGCGGGCATATCGAGAGGCAGCAGAAAATTCGGTGAGCGGGCGCGTTTTCTCGATGTCGGGCGGCAGCACGGAATATCGGAAAACGTCAATGTAAATGCGTATGATTCGCGTTTGCGGTCGCAATTGTACGGATTGGTACTAATTCTGTAAACGATCGAATGGGTTTTGTACTAATTTGGTCAGGCTTTCGTGGGGGACGGATTGCCTTTGCGTGGCGTGCAACACCACTTTCCATCACCGGCCAATGCGCGGCGGCGGGGACTCGATACACTGCCGTACCGGTTGGACGGGCCCCGGCAAGCAGGCCCCGAGCATGGAGACAACACACGATGGACACCCAACGCGCAGCAGTCGTCACGTACCGAGGCGATGCGATCGAGAACACGCACGTCGCCCATGTGGCGGTGGTCGATGCACGCGGCAGGTTGCTGGCCCGGTTCGGCGATCCGTTCCGGATGACGCTCGCGCGCTCGGCGGCCAAGCCGGCGCAGGCGCTGTCGGTGATCGAGACGGGCGCGCCCGAGCGCTTCGGCTTCGACGATGCGGATATCGCGCTGATGTGCGCGTCGCACAGCAGCGAGGACCGGCACATCGAACGCACGCGCGCGATGCTCGCCAAGGTCGCCGCGCACGAATCGGACTTGCGGTGCGGCGGCCATCCGCCGTTGTCGGACGCGGTGTACCGCGCGTGGATCAAGCGCGACTACACGCCGACCGGCGTGTGCAGCAACTGTTCGGGCAAGCACGTCGGGATGCTGGCCGGCGCGCAGGCGATCGGCGCCGCGATCGCCGATTACCATCTGCCCGAGCATCCGATGCAGCTGCGCGTGAAGCACGTGGTGGCCGATGCGTGTGGGCTGCGCGACGACGAGGTCGAGTGGGGCATCGACGGATGCAACCTGCCGACGCCGGCGTTTTCGCTGGACCGGCTCGCGCGGCTTTACGCGTCGCTGGCCGACGGGGCGGACACGGTGGAAGCGGGCGGAGGCGACATCACCGGTCGCGTGCGCGCGCTGGCGCGCATTCATCATGCGATGACCGCGTATCCGGAGCTGGTTGCCGGCGAAGGGCGCTATTGCACGGTGCTGATGAACGCGTTCGACGGGCAGGTGGTCGGCAAGCTCGGCGCCGATGCGTGCTACGGGATCGGCGTGCGGGCGTCCGAGCGCACGCGGGCGCTGGGCGCCGACGGCGCGCTCGGCATCTCGGTGAAGATCGAGGACGGCAATCTCGACGTGCTCTACATGGTCGTCAGCGAGCTGCTCGAGCGGCTGCAGATCGGCACGGCCGAGCAGCGCGCGCCGCTGGCCGGCTTCCACCGGCCGCGGATGCTCAATACGCAGGGTGTCGAGATCGGGCACGTCACGTTCCCGTTCGAATTGCAGGCGGCCTGAACGGCGCGGATGCGCGGCCGCGCGGCTGCCGGTGGTCCGCGACGCGGGCCGTGCGCAGCGGCGCGAACCTGACCCAGGGCGCGTGCGCTACACGCTCGCGCCGCGAATCTTCGCCAGCTCCAGCGCCGACAGCTCGCCGATATGCGCGAGGTGTTCCGCGAGAAAGTCCTTCAGCACACGCAGCTTCGCCGAGCTGCGCCGGTTCGCCAGGTACGCGATGTAGATGTATTCGCCGGTCAACCGGTTCTGCAGCCGGTAGCGCGGCAGCACGGCTTCGAGCCGGCCGCTCGCGAGCAGGTCGCGCACCAGCCAGATCTCGAACTCCGCGATGCCGAGCCCCGCGCAGGTCGCTTCGAGCAGCAGCTCCGAATGGTCGGTGACGAGGTTGCCGGCCGGCAGCACGCTGTGATGCGCGTCGCCGCTCACGAGATCCCAGCGCGGATCGCCTTCCGGGTGCACGTAGCGCAGGCAGTTGTGTTGCTTGAGGTCGTCGGGCGTGGCCGGGCGCCCGCAGCGGTCGAGATAGCCGGGCGTCGCGCACAGGATGCTGTCGTTGCGTGACAGGCGGTGGACGACGAGATTGTCCAGGTAGTTCTCGCCTTCGTGAATGTCGAGATCGAAGCCGCCGGCCACGAGGTCGTTGTGGTTGTCGGTGAGCCGCACGTCGAGCTGGATCGTCGGGTAGCGCGCGAGGAACGGCGCGACCAGCGGCGCGAGATGGCGGCGGCCGAACGCCACCGGCGCGGTGAGCTTCAGCGGGCCGCTCGGCTGCGCATTCAGCTCGGCGACCACGCGCAAGGTGTCGTCGAGATCGGCGATCAGCGTGACCGCGCGTTCCAGGTAGATATGGCCGGCTTCCGTGAGCGTCACGCTGTGCGTGGAGCGGTGCAGCAGCGCGACGCCGAGCGCCTCCTCGATCGCCGTGACCTTGCGTGCGACGGTGGACGTCGACACGTGCATCTCCTTGGCGACCGCCGAAAAACTCCCCGTTTCGACCACCCTGACGAACGCGCGCATCGCGCCCATGTGATCGATGCCGGTTTCCCTTGCGCCTTTTTTCATTCGAGTCTCGTTGTTGCGTCCCACGCAAAACCGCTTTCGATAATACAGAAGTGAGGTTGTTTTTGCAAAGGCATAGAATGCGAACCCGTCGCATCGGGAAGCGACGCACGACGAGCGGCACGAGACACCCAGGAGGGCACGATGGCAGAAAACGGCTTCCGCGTCGAAGCGGATCTTTTAGGTAAGCGAAGCATTCCGAACGAGGCCTACTACGGCGTCCATACGCTGCGCGCGAAGGAGAATTTCGACATTTCGGGCCGCACGATCGCGTCGCTGCCGTACCTCGTGATGGCGCTCGCCGCGGTGAAGGAGGCCGCGGCCGACGCGAACTGCGAACTCGGGCTGCTGCCGCGGCCGCTGCGCGATGCGATCGCCGCCGCGTGCGTCGAGATCCGCGAAGGGCGCCTGCACGACCAGTTCGTCGTCGACATCATCCAGGGCGGGGCCGGCACGTCGACCAACATGAACGCGAACGAGGTGATCTGCAACCGCGCGCTCGAAATCATGGGGCACGCGCGCGGGCAGTACGAATACCTGCATCCGAACGAGCACGTGAACCTCGCGCAGAGCACCAACGACGTCTATCCGACCGCGATCCGCGTGGCGACCTGCTTCGCGGTCGAGCACCTGCTCGAAGCGATGGCGCGCCTGCGCGATGCGTTCGCGGAGCGCGCCGACGCGTTCGCCGGCTTGCTGAAGCTCGGCCGCACGCAGCTGCAGGACGCGGTGCCGATGACGCTCGGCCAGGAATTCTCGACCTACGCGGTGATGCTGACGGAAGACATCGCGCGCCTGCAGGAAGCCGGCTGGCTGATTCGCGAGATCAACCTCGGCGCGACCGCGATCGGCACGGGGATCACCGCGCATCCGCAGTACGCGGAGAAGGCGCTCGCGGCGCTGCGCCGCATTACCGGGCTCGACCTGAGCACCGCGCCGAACCTGATCGAAGCGACCCAGGATTGCGGCGCGTTCGTGCAGGTGTCGGGCGTGCTCAAGCGGATCGCCGTGAAGCTGTCGAAGATCTGCAACGACCTGCGGCTGCTGTCGAGCGGCCCGCGCGCGGGGTTCGGCGAGATCAACCTGCCGCCCGTGCAGGCCGGCTCGTCGATCATGCCGGGCAAGGTGAATCCGGTGATCCCGGAAGTCGTCAACCAGGTTGCCTTCGAGGTGTTCGGCAACGACCTGACCATCACCTTCGCGGCCGAGGCCGGGCAGCTTCAGTTGAACGCGTTCGAGCCGGTGATCGCCAGCGCGCTGTTCCGCAGCTTCAGCCACCTGACGGCTGCCTGCACGACGCTCGCGCAGCGTTGCGTGAGCGGGATCACCGCGAACCCCGAGCGGCTGCGCGAAACGATGGAGCGCTCGGTCGCGCTCGCGACCGCGCTGAACCCGTACATCGGCTACAAGCGCGCGACCGCCGTGGCGGCCGAAGCGCACGCGACCGGCAAGTCGATCCGCGAGGTCGTGCTGGAGCGCGAGTGGATGACCGCTGCGCAGGTCGAAGAAGCGCTGCAACCCGAAGCGCTGATCCGGCCGCGCGTGCTTTGACGCCGGCTGCGCGGGCCGCCGGGGCGTGACGCCGGCGGCTTGCGTGCGGCTGCATCCGACGCGCCCCCGCGCGGGGCGCGACACATCAAGAAACAACGGAGACACACGATGACCCACAGCAGCGAGCGCCCGGCCGATTCGGCCGGCGGCGCGGATTCCCGACATGCCGACCCCGATGCGATGTTCGCGTCGCACGAAGCCGGTTATGCGAAGCAGTTGAAGCCCCGGCACGTGCAGATGATCGCGATGGGCGGGGCGATCGGCACCGGCCTCTTTCTCGGTGCGGGCGGGCGCCTGCAGCACGCGGGGCCGGCGCTCGCGCTCGTGTACCTCGTCTGCGGCGTGTTCGCGTTCCTGATCATGCGCGCGCTCGGCGAGCTCGTGATGCACCGGCCGACCAGCGGCAGCTTCGTGTCGTATGCACGGGAGTTCATGGGCGAACGCGCCTCGTTCGTCGCGGGCTGGATGTACTACCTGAACTGGGCGACCACCGGCATCGTCGACATCACCGCGGTCGCGATCTACATGAAGTACTGGGCCGTGTTCACGGACGTGCCGCAATGGGTGTTCGCGCTCGGCGCGCTCGGGATCGTGTCGGTGATGAACATGATCGGCGTGAAGGTGTTCGGCGAGATGGAGTTCTGGTTCTCGCTCGTCAAGGTCGGCACGCTCGCGGTGTTCCTCGCGGTCGGCGCCGTGTTTCTCGCGAGCGGCCATCCGGTCGCCGGGCAGATGCCGGGGTTGCATCTCGTCGCGGATCACGGCGGGATTTTCCCGCACGGCATCCTGCCGGCCGTGCTGATCGTGCAGGGCGTCGTATTTGCGTACGCGAGCATCGAGCTCGTCGGCGTCGCGGCGGGCGAGACCGCCGATGCGCGCAAGGTCTTGCCGAAAGCCATCAACAGCGTGATGTGGCGCATCGCGCTGTTCTACGTCGGCTCGGTCGTGCTGTTGACGATGCTGCTGCCGTGGACGGCGTACAGCGCGCACGAAAGCCCGTTCGTGACGTTCTTCAGCAAGCTCGGCGTGCCGTACGTCGGCACCGTGATGAACGTCGTCGTGCTGACCGCCGCGCTGTCGAGCCTGAACTCCGGCCTCTATTCGACCGGGCGCGTGCTGCGCTCGCTCGCGATGGGCGGATCGGCGCCGCGCTTCGTGTCGCGGATGAACGCACGCGGCGTGCCGTACGGCGGGATCCTGATCACGGTCGCGATCAATGCGATCGGCGTGCCGCTGAACTACATCGTGCCGGCGCAGGCGTTCGAGATCGTGCTGAACATGGCGTCGCTCGGGATCATCACGACGTGGGGCTTCATCGTCATGTGCCAGATCCTGTTCCGTCGCGCGGTCGATCGCGGCGAGCTGAAGGCCGTGTCGTTCCGGATGCCCGGCGCGCCGTTCACGTCGTGGCTCACGCTGGCCTTCCTCGTCGGCGTGCTGGTGCTGATGGCATTCGACTATCCGGGCGGCACGTGGACCATCGCGACGATTCCGGTCGTCGTGCTCGCGCTGGTAGTCGGCTGGAAGCTGGCGAAGCGCGGTGCTGCGCGGGAGCAGGCGGCGGATGCGCTTGTGTCGGCGGCCACGCGCGCCGTTGCCGATCCGGCGCGGGGCACCTGAAGGCGGTATGCGCCGGGCGCGCCGGGTCGTTCGCGGCCGGCGCCCCGGCATGCCGCCAAGGTCAGTTCAAACCGGCTCGTTCGCCGACCCATCGGGCAAACGAGCCGGCCATCTCCGCGGTCAGCTCGTGGCCGGCCGCATACAGCCGCGTTTCGTGCGCGACGCCGAGCGTCGTGAGTTTCGCGTCGGCGGTGTCGGCCCACGCGACGGGGAGCTTGTCGTCGAAGCGGCCGTGCACGATCAGCGCATGGAGCGGGCGAAGGGCATCGCGCGGCGCGATCAGCGGATCGATTTCGGGCAGGATGCGCCCGCACAGCACTGCGAATGCGGTGACGTCCTGCGGCGACGTGAGGCCGACGCTCGCGCTCATGATGCCGCCCTGGCTGAAGCCGGCAATCACGGTCGGCAACGCGGCGCCTGCGTCATCGTTGCCACGGAAGCTGCGGAGCAGCGTGATCAGCTTGAGTCGGCTCGCGTCCGCGCGGGCCGCGTCGATTTCCGGGCCGTTCGGGCCGAAGCGCACCGGAAACCACGCGTGCTGGTCGGGCCCGAACGCGAGCGGCGCGCGCAGGAACGCGATCTCGATGCGCGGATCGATGACGTCGGCCAGGTTCAGCAAGTTGGTTTCGTTGCCGCCGACGCCATGCAGCAGCAACAGGCGGGCAGCGGGGCGGCCGGCGGCGGGGCGCAGCCGGTACTGGAGGCCCGACTCGGGATCGGTGGTCAGCGGCAGGACGTCGGTCATTGGGTGGGGTCCGGAAAGGGGAGCGATGCGACAGTCTAGGGCGTGCGGGCGGCGACGTGAATCGCCGGCGTGCGATTGATTGTTTCCTGTTGGGAATGAATCGGGCGTTCCGCGCCCCCCGTTGCTCGTTGTTCATATACCGATCGGGTGACTCGTCATCGGCGCACGGAATGGCTAAAATAGATACATTTCGTAGATACACGAGGGGCGAGGATGGATACTGCCAAGATTTTCAAGCATGGCGGATCGCAGGCTGTCCGTCTGCCGAAGGATTTCCGCTTCGACACGACCGAGGTCCGGATTCGTCGCCACGGTTCATCCGTGATTCTCGAGCCGGTGCCGCAAGACTGGGCCTGGCTCACGCCGCTGATCGGCCCGGTTGACGCCGATTTCGAAGCCGCCGCCACGACCGAGCCTGCCGCTCAGGAGCGACCGGATCTGGACGTCTTTGAATGAAATTTCTGCTGGATACCAACGCGGTAATCGCCATCCTGAAAGGCGAGCCGGCCATGCTGGCCCGGCTTCGCATGTATCAGCCAGCCGATTTCGGCATGCCGGCGATCGTCGCGCATGAACTCTATTACGGCGCCTACAAGAGCCAGAGAGCGGCTGCGAACGTGGCACGTGTCGAGGCGCTTCAGTTCGAGGGGGTGTCGTTCGATGTCGAAGATGCTCAGCACGCCGGCGAGATTCGTGCGCATCTGACCGCGGCGGGCACCCCGATCGGTCCGTACGATGCGTTGATCGCAGGGCAGGCACGCGCTCGGCGTCTGGTGCTCGTCACGCATAACGTGCGCGAGTTTGCGCGAGTCCCGGGGCTACAGGTCGAGGATTGGCTCGCCGACGCGCGTGAAAACTGATCGCGTCTAGTTCGCATCGATCGATGCGAGTGACTGTCCTTGCGCGGAAATGTCCGTTTATTGAGGACTATCGATAAATTGCGTCCTGACTAACCCGCATCGTTACGCTGAAACCGCATCGCCGTTGCAGCGCGCCCCGCACACGCATCCAGTGCCCCGCGTGCGGCAGCACCCCCTGCCGCTAGGGAAAACCATAGCGCGCACACGAAAGACCGAGTAAGCACGCAGTCAGCTTCGCTCTTCAGAATCGCCACACTCATTCAAAAAGCAAACCAGGAGACAGGCGATGCATGATGGGTTGGTGAAAAAGATCGAAGCGCATCCGAAGTATGCGCAGCTCAAGCGGCGGCGCAACACGCTCGGCATCTGCCTGACCGTGCTGATGCTGATCGTGTACTACGGCTACATCGCACTGATCGCATTCGACAAGTCGTTCCTCGCGAAGCCGGTGAGCACCGGCGTGACGAGCGTCGGCGTACCGGTCGGCATGGCGGTGATCGTGTTTACCGTCGTCATCACCGGCATCTACGTGCGCCGCGCGAACAACGAATACGATCAACTGACGCAGGACATCCTGCAGGACGTCGCCCAATGAAGAAGACACTTTCGATGACGCTGGTCGCGCTTCTGGCCGTGGGCGTGTGCGGCGCGGCCGTCGCGGGCGGCGGCGATGTCGGGCAGACCGCCAAGCAGGCCACCAACACCACGGCCATCGTCCTGTTCGCGCTGTTCGTGGCCGGCACGTTGTGGATCACCAAGTGGGCGGCGTCGCGCACGCGTTCCGCCGCGGATTTCTACACGGCCGGCGGCGGCATTACCGGATTCCAGAACGGCCTGGCGATCTCGGGCGACTACATGTCGGCCGCATCCTTCCTCGGCATTTCCGCGGCGGTGATGACGTCGGGCTACGACGGCCTGATCTACTCGATCGGCTTCCTGGTCGGCTGGCCGATCATCACGTTCCTGATGGCCGAGCGGCTGCGCAACCTCGGCAAGTTCACCTTCGCCGACGTCGCGGGCTATCGCTTCGAGCAGGGGCCGATCCGCAGCTTCGCCGCGATCGGCACGCTGGTGGTGGTGGCGTTCTACCTGATCGCGCAGATGGTGGGCGCGGGGCAGCTCATCAAGCTGCTGTTCGGTCTCGACTACTGGGTGGCGGTCGTGATCGTCGGCGCGCTGATGATGGTCTACGTGCTGTTCGGTGGCATGACGGCCACCACCTGGGTGCAGATCATCAAGGCGTGCATGTTGCTCGCTGGCGTGACGTTCATGGCGATCATGGTGCTCGCGCAGTACGGTTTCAGCCCGGAGGCGCTGTTCGCCCATGCGGTGGAAGTCAAGACCGCGATCGCCGCGAACGCCGGCAAGTCGCCGGACGACGCGACGCGGATCGGGCTGTCGGTGATGTCGCCGGGCGGGTTCATCAAGGATCCGATCTCGGCCATCTCGTTCGGCATGGCGCTGATGTTCGGCACCGCCGGCCTGCCGCACATCCTGATGCGCTTCTTCACGGTGCCGGATGCGAAGGAAGCGCGTAAATCCGTGTTCTGGGCCACCACGTGGATCGGCTACTTCTACGTGCTGATCTTCATCATCGGTTTCGGTGCGATCACGCTGGTGCTGACCAATCCGGAACTGGCCGACGTGGCCAAGGGCGTGATCAAGGGCGGCGCGGGCACGGCCAACATGGCCGCGGTGCTGGTGGCCAAGACGGTGGGCGGCGACGTGTTCTACGGCTTCATCTCGGCCGTGGCGTTCGCGACGATCCTGGCGGTGGTGGCCGGGCTCACGCTGTCGGGTGCATCCGCGGTGTCGCACGATCTCTACGCCACCGTTTTCAAGAACGGCAAGGCCAACAGTGCCGACGAGCTGAAGGTGTCGCGCATCACGACGCTGGTGCTCGGCGTGATCGCCGTGCTGCTGGGCATCGCGTTCGAGAAGCAGAACGTCGCGTTCATGGTGTCGCTGGCATTCGCCGTGGCGGCATCGGCCAATTTCCCGGTGCTGTTCCTGTCGATGATGTGGAAGGGCTGCACCACGCGCGGCGCGGTCATCGGCGGCTTCCTCGGGCTGGTCTCGTCGGTGGGGCTGACGATCGTGTCGCCGTCGGTGTGGGAGGCGACGCTCGGTTATCCGAAGGGTTCGGCGTGGTTCCCGTACACGTCGCCCGCGTTGTTCTCGATGACGATCGGCTTCGTCGGCGTGTGGCTGTTCTCGGTGCTCGACACGAGCCTGCGCGCGAAGGCGGAGAAGGGCGCGTTCGCCGCGCAGCAGGTGCGCTCGGAAACGGGGCTGGGGGCGACGCGCGCCAGCAGCCACTGACCGGTCGTGAGTCGCTCCCGCCCGCTCCGGGGCCCACGATGCAGTTCATCGCATCGCGGGCCCCGGAGCGGGCGGTATCGTTTTCATCGGTCCGTCGAATTGCGGCCCGACAATAAAAAATCGTGAATTCGCCTGAATTCGCCGATAATGCGCAAACGTTTTACGAAAGTCAGATTGCCGATAATCCGCGGATTAAATAAATAAAAATAAAATATCCGAAGCTGGAATGTCCAGGCCGCGCAGGATCGCCGATCGAAGCCTTGTGGCAGAAGGTTAACGGCAGATCCAGGCAAATCTTTAGGGTGTTTTCGTCGCAATTATTCATTTCGTTTTTATCAATGAATGATTGATTTCCGGTCATCGGAGCGTCATACACCATCCCCGATAATTCGGCGCTCACATTCTTTCAATAGACCAAACGGCGATCGAAGCCGGATCGCTGCGGGGAGCTGTACTCATGACCATCCGTCATCGCATTACGCTGCTAGTCGTCCTGACGTTCTTCGCGCTGTCCGCGATCGGCATCTATGCCGTGTACCAGACCCGCAAGAGCGCGTCCGAGGTACGCCAGGTCACCCAGGGAATCGTGCCGAGCGCGCTCGCGTCCGCGGATCTCGTCGCCGATGTGAAGAACATCCAGATCGCGACGATGACGCTCGTCTATGCGCCCGACGCGAACACCGCCGCGCAGGCGCGCGACGAGCTGAAGGCGAAGCAGGGCGCGCTGCGCGCCGCGCTCGACGTGCAGGCGAAGTCGGCGGTCGGCCAGGCGCAGGTCGGGCTCGTGTCGCAGGCGAAGGAGAGCGCGACGAACTACTTCGCGGCGATCGACGACACCGTGAAGATGAAGGCCGACGGCAAGCCCGAGATGGCGCAGGCGTACCTGTTCGCGAACGTCGCGCAGTATCGCGACGAACTCGAAAGCATCGTCGACACGCTGCGCGTCGAGAAGAACCGCCAGAAGGACGACGCGATCAGCGCGCTGAACGGGATGCTGTCGACCACGGCGACCGCGATCGCGGGTGTCGCCGGCACGGTGATCGTGCTGCTGACCGCACTCGGCCTGCTGCTGTATCGCCAGATCACGCGCCCGCTGATCGGGATGCAGACGGCGATGAGCGAGATCGCGACGAGCCAGGATTTCACGCGCCGCGTGCCGGTGGGCCGGATGGACGAAATCGGCCATTCGATCGTCGCGTTCAACGGGATGATCGAGAAGATCCAGGAGAACTCGGCGCAGCTCAAGCAGAAGACGGCCGACATCCAGGCGATGCTGCAGAACATGCAGCAGGGGATCCTGACCGTCGTCGAGGGCGGCGTCGTGCATGCGGAGTATTCGGCGTACCTCGAAACCATCTTCGAGACGAACGATATCGCCGGCCGCGACCTGATGGCGCTCGTGTTCGACGATTCGAACATCGGTTCCGACGCGCGCTCGCAGGTCGATGCGGCCGTGCACGCGTGCCTCGGCGAAGACAGCATGAACTTCGCGTTCAACGAGCACCTGCTCGTGAACGAAGTCGCGAAGCGGATGCCGGACGGCCGCGACAAGTGGCTCGACCTGAGCTGGTCGGCAATCACCGACGAGACCGACACGGTCGTGCGCCTGATGCTGTGCGTGCGCGACGTGACCGAGATTCGCGAGCTGACCGCGCAGGCCGGCGAGCAGCAGCGCCGCCTCGAGATGATCGGCGAGATTCTGTCGATCAGCCAGGACAAGTTCCACGACTTCGTGCACAGCGCGAAGGGCTTCCTCAGCGAGAACGAGCGGATGATCCGCCAGCACGAGCGCGCCGATCACTCGATCGTCGCGGCGCTGTTCCGCAACATGCACACGATCAAGGGCAATGCGCGCACGTACAGCCTCCAGCACCTGACCAACATCGTCCACGAAGCGGAGCAGGCGTACGACTCGTTGCGCCGCGCGGACGGCGGCCCGGAGTGGAACCGCGACGCGCTGATGGACGATCTGGCCCGCGTGCGCGACGCGGTCGAGCACTACGCGACGATCAACGCGGTCACGCTCGGCCGCAGCGGCGAGGCGGTGCAGGGCGCCGACTTCCTGATGGTCGAACGCGCGCACATCAGCGAGAGCCTGCGCGTGCTCGACGGCGCCGATCCGGCGAACGCGTCCGACTGGCACGCGGCGCGCGACGCCGTGCGCCGCATGCTGAGCCAGCTCGGCACGCAGGGCATCGGCGACGCGCTCGGCGGCGTGATCGAGTCGCTGCCGTCGCTCGCGGCCGAACTCGGCAAGCCTGCGCCGGTCGTGCATATCGACAGCCACGGCCACCGCGTGCGCAGCGAAATCGTCGCGACGCTGAAGAACGTGTTCATGCACCTGCTGCGCAATTCGATGGACCACGGGATCGAATCGTCCGACGAGCGGCGCGCGGCCGGCAAGGCGGCGTCAGGCACGATCGACATCGCGGTCGGCGTGGGCGGCGGCGAGCTGTGGTTCGTGCTGAGCGACGACGGCCGCGGCCTCGCGCTCGACCGGATTCGCAGCATCGCGCGCGAGCGCGGCTGGATCGATGCCGACCACGACGCGGCGCTGTCCGACGACGAGGTGGCCGAGCTGATCTTCCGGCCGGGTTTCTCGACCGCGAGCACGGTGACCGAAGTGTCGGGGCGCGGCGTCGGCATGGACGCGGTGCGCAACTTCCTGAAGCGCGACGGCGGCGATATCGCGCTGCGCTTCACCGACGATCGCGTCGGCGCGCCGTATCGCGCGTTCGAGACGATCGTGACGCTGCCGGCCCGCTTCGCGGCCGACGGCGCCGCCCAGGGCGTCGTGCACGAGCGTGCACGCAGCGCGGACATCGGCGCGGCGGAGTGACGACGTGATCGGGCAGGCGTGGATGATCCAGATGGCCGCTGCACTGGCGGGCGGTGTCGTCGTCGCCATCGTGGCGGCGGTCGTGTTACGCGTGACGCGCAAGCGGCTCGTCGCGGCGCACGAGCGCGAGACGGCGCAGTTGCGTGGCGCGCTCGACGCAGCCGATGCGCGCGCCGCCGATGCCGCGTCGGCGCATGCGGAGGCGGCCGACGCATGGGCGCAGCGCGAGGCGCAGCTCGAGGATGCGCTGGCGCGCGAGACGTCCGCCGCCGGCTCGCAGCGCGACGCCGTGCAGGCGCTGTCGGCCGATCGAGCGGCGCTCGCGCAGCACGCGATGAAGATCGCCGACGAAGCCGCGCGCCTGCGCGGGCTCGCCGGCACCTTCGAGCGCTGGCACGAGCAGATGATCTCGCTGACCACGCAGAACCAGGACATGCGCGCGAAGAACCTGGAGCTGTCGGCGATCGTCGCGCACGTGTCGATCGTGTCGCTGAACGCGTCGATCGAGGCCGCGCGCGCCGGCACGGCCGGGCGCGGCTTCTCGATCGTCGCGAGCGAGGTGCGCGGGCTGGCCGCGCGCTCGCAGGAACTGTCGAACAGCTATCGCGACAGCCTGAACCGCAACGATCTCGTGACGGCCGCGACGTTCCAGGACATCCAGGCCGGCGGCAAGATGATCACGGCCGCGCTCGCGACCGTCGAGACGCTGGCCGGGCAGTTGCACGCGCGGATCGAGGGAGAAGCCGCGTGATCAGTGCGCAGGCGAGGGCCGGGTTCGAACGGATCTTTTTCGATGCCGCGCGCACGCGGCTCGCGGCAGGCGGCGCGTGCGACATCCGGCCGCGAGTCGGGCACGAACACGACGCGCCGGATCGCGCGCACGCGAGGTCGCGATCGAAGCCGCAGGCGCCCGAACATGTGGTTGTGCTGACGATCTCCGCACTGCATTTCCGCCTGCTGCTCGCGCTGCGCTTCAGCGACGACGACGCGACGCGCCGCCATTTCGCCGGCGCGACAGCGGGCACGAACAGCCAGCGACCGTTGACCGACGCGTTCATGGAAGTCGCGAACCTGTGTTGCGGCGCGATCAACCAGGCGCTGACCGCGTCGTTTCCCGACCTCGGGATGTCGACGCCTTACCTGCTGAGCGGCGCGAGCATCGACTTCATGCACGCGCTCTCGCCCGATTACGTGGCCGCCTACGACCTGACGCTCGATGGCGACGTGCGGGTCGGCGCGACGTTGTGCGTGTGCGCGAACGCGCCGGTCGATTTCCATGTGCCGGAGACGGCCGTGATGGAAACCGGCGGCGAGCTCGAACTGTTCTGACCGACCCCGACCGACCAATAGGAAACCTTGAGATGACCCTGGACAAACCCGTCAGCAAGGTGCTCGTACTCGACGACAGTCGCGCGCACGCCGACGCGATCAAGCGTTTCTGCGACGAGCACAACCTGGTCGGCCTGACCGTGCGGCGCAGCCGGTTGCTGAAGGTGCTGCGCTCGAACATCGACCTGGGCGCGATCCTGCTGGCCGAGGATTACGGCGGTTCGGCGGCCGAGAGCGCGATCATCGCGACGCAGATCGATGCGCTGCGCCCCGAATTGCCGATCATCCTGCGCCGCGAATCGCTCGCGTCGCGCGACGGGCTGCCGGAGGCGCTCGCGCGCGTCGCGTGCGCGGCCTACGTCGCGGACGACATGACGCCGCTCAAGCGCGCGATCGACGAATACCTGTTCGGCCGCGACTACCCGAACGCGCTCGTGCGCGGCATCTCGGAGATCACCGAGGCGCGCATCGACAGCCTGTTCCCGGGCATGACGATCGAGCACGAAACGCCGTGCATCGTGCGCGACCAGATCATCTTCGGCGAAGTGTTCAGCCTGATCGCGCTCGAAAGCGCGTGGTGCCGCGGCTACATGCTGCTGCAGACGAGCGAGCAGCCGTTGCTCGACATGCTCGGCGGCACGCGCGAAGGCGGCCGCGCGCCGGATTTCCGCGACGTGAACAGCGTGCTCGGCGAGCTGACCAACCTCGTATGGGGCGCGTTCAAGAACCGCTATCTCGGCGACGCCGAGGCACTGGCGCGCCATCCGGTGCAGGTGCCGCTCGTCGTCAATCACAAGCAGAAGTTCATCTCGTTCGGCGGCGATTGCCCGCAGCTCTGCTTCAAGTACCGGATGACCGATCCGGCATCGGGGCGCTCCGTGTGCCTCGACCAGCGCTTCGTGTTCAGCCTGAGCTGGTCGCCGGAGGATTTTCGCGAATCGGTGCAGGACGTGGGGCCGATGGTCGAATCGGGTGAACTCGAACTGTTTTGAAGACTGAAGTCAGCAACAAGGAAAGGAAGGGGAAGACGACATGGCAAAGATTCTGGTGGTCGACGATTCGGGCACGGTGCGCGACGAGGTCGCGGGCTTCCTGCGCAATCACGGGCTCGACGTCGCGACGGCCGTCGACGGCAAGGACGGGCTCGCGAAGCTCAAGGCAACGCCCGGCGTGCGCCTCGTGATCAGCGACGTGAACATGCCGAACATGGACGGCCTGACGATGGTCGAGAAGATCCGCGGCGAACTGGCGAATTCGACGGTCAACGTCGTGATGCTGACGACCGAAAGCAGCCCGGCGATGAAGGAGCGCGGCAAGGCCGCCGGCGTGAAGGGCTGGATCGTGAAGCCGTTCAAGGGCGACGCGGTGCTCGACGCGCTGAAGAAGCTCGCGGGCTGACACCTATCGGGCTGCGGCGCACCCGCGCCCGCCCGCACATTCAGCGCGGCGGTTCGGGTTGCGCGGCTGCCGCGTCGCCGGTCGCGGCCGGTACGCGCGGCGCGGGCGTCTGCCATTGCACGACGATCATCCCCGCGAAGATCAGCGCGACCCCCGCGATGCGGCCGGGTGTCGCGAGCCGCTGCGCGAGCCCCATCAGCCCGTAGTGGTCGATCAGCAGCGACGCGAGCATCTGCCCGGCGACGACGCAGACGATGAAGGTCGTCGCGCCGAGCCGCGGCGTCAGGATCAGCGCGAGCGTGATGTAGATCACGCCTGCGAGGCCGCCGAGCCACGTCCACAGCGGGCGCTGCAGCGCGTCGCCGACGAGCGGCGCGTTCGCACGCGTCGCCAGCAGCACGGGCAGCACCGCGAGCAGGCTCACCGTCAGCGACGCGACGCTCGCCCACAGCGGGTGGCCGAGCGCGCGCCCGAGCGCGGCATTGCTGCCGCCTTGCAGCGGCACGAGCGCGCCGGCGACGAAAGCCGCGACGGCGAGCGGAAGGGTGGCGAAGGACAGGGAAGTCGTCATCTTGATGGGTCATGAAAGGATGCTGAAATGATTGTTGTCCATTAAGATCACGAATGGAAATTCGTTCTTCGGATGCTTCATATTCATCCCATGAATAATCTGGCCCGCATCGACCTGAACCTGCTCGTGACGCTGCACGCGCTGCTGAGCGAAAAACACATCTCGCGTGCCGCCGTCCGGCTGCACCGCAGCCAGCCGGCCGTGAGCCATGCGCTCGCGCGGCTGCGCGACATCTTCGGCGATCCATTGCTCGTGCGGCGCGCGGGCCGGCTCGAACTCACCGCGCGTGCGAACGAACTGGTCGAGCCGCTGAACGACGTCCTCGGCCGGCTCGGCGCGCTGATCGAGCCGCCGGCGTTCGATCCGTCCGCGGCCACGCGCGTGTTTCGCATCGCGATGTCCGACTACGGCGCGCGCATCGTGCTGCCGTCGCTCGTGAAGACACTGCGTGCCGACGCGCCGGGCATCGAGCTGATCGTGTCGCAAGCCACCCGCGAGGCGATGCGGATGCAGCTGATGGACGGCGAGGTCGATCTCGCGCTCGGCGTGTTGCCCGCGATGCAGCGCGACCTGCACGCGCAACCGTTGTTCGTCGAATCGTTCGCGTGCGTGGCCGATGCAAGCCGCCTGCCGCGCCGCGGCGAACTCGCGCTCGATGCGTGGCTCGCACGGCCGCATGCGCTCGTCGCGATGCGCGACGGGATGGACAACGAAGTCGATCGCGCGCTCGCGCGGCTACGGCGCGAGCGGCACATCGCGGTGATCCTGCCGTTCTGGGGTGTGGCGAACGACCTGATCGCCGGCACCGACCTCGTGCTGACCGTCGCGCGGCGCAACCTCGACCGCGTGCGAGACGATGCGCGGCTGCGCGTGTTCGAGCCGCCGTTCCCGATCGATTCGTTCGAGTTCGCGCAGCACTGGCACGCGCGCCGGCACGGCGACGCCGCGCACCTCTGGCTGCGGCAGACGATCGCGCGCGTCGCGAGCGGCGGGTAGCCGCGCGGCGTGGCCGGCCACGCCGCCTGCGCAATTTACAGCGCGCCGCGATCTCCGTATCCTGCCGGATGCCGAGGGCGGCGTGCCTGCGCGATCTGCGCAGCACGCCCGGCATCCACGACAATCAGGAACGGGGCATCTTTCCATGACAATCAGGATCGATCGGGCGGCGCGCGTGCGCGGCGCAGGCAACGGTTCGTATGAACGCGTGACTGACGAAACGTGGCGCGGCATGACGTGCCGCTGCAAGGCGCAGTCGACGATCGACGTGTCGTTCCATCAGTCGCATCCTTGAGGTGAACGCAATGGTGCCGGGATCCGGCCGCACCGACGCGCAGCAGATGGAAATGCTGATCGCGAAGGGCGTCGTCTTTACCATCGTCGGTACGTGCCTGCTGATCGGCGCTGCCCTGTACGCGCAGTCGACGCGCGAATTCCTGCGGACGTCGATCGTCGTGCCGGGGCGGGTCATCAGGCTGAACGCCGGCCCGCATCATCCGGAGATCGCGTTCACGACGCTCGCGGGCGAGCATGTCGAATATCCGCAGGGTGGCTCGGTCAGCGAGGAGGACGGTGCGACCGTCGAGGTGCGTTACGCACCGGACGCCCCCGCGATGAGCGCGCGGTTGAATACGTTCGGCGCGATCTGGGGGGACGTCCTGATGATAGGCGGGATGGGCGTTGTCTTTTTCGTGGGTGGCCTCGGTCAACTGCGCTCGGGCGTGCGCGCGTGGCGCAGCGGGCGCAAGCGGACGTGACCGTGTGAGCCTGCTGCACCACGACTGGACGTCGCACGGAATGTGGAGGAGCATTTCATCACCACGGTGCCGTGAACGTGCACGCATCATCGCCACGTATTCGCGCCGCATCGAATCCTGCCGAACCCCATCGAGCGGAACATGATGAAATCCGATCAAGACACGGCCGAGCCGATCCTGTTGCGCGACGCGCACGACGGTGTCGTCACGCTGCGGCTGAACCGTCCGCAGCAATTCAATGCACTGTCCGAGGCGATGCTCGCGAGCCTGCACGATGCGTTCGAGTCGCTGGCGGCCGATCCGCACGTGCGCTGCGTCGTGCTGGCCGCGCAAGGCAAGGCGTTCTGCGCGGGCCACGACTTGCGGCAGATGCGCAGCCAGCCCGAACTCGATTACTACCGCACGCTGTTCGCGCAGTGCAGCCGCGTGATGCTCGCGATGCGTGCGTTACCGGTGCCGGTGATCGCGCGCGTGCAGGGCATCGCGACGGCCGCCGGCTGCCAGCTCGTCGCCGCGTGCGACCTGGCGATCGCGGCCGATACCGCGCGCTTCGCGGTATCGGGCATCAACGTCGGGCTGTTCTGTTCGACGCCCGCCGTTGCATTGAGCCGCAACGTCACGGCGAAGCGTGCGTTCGACATGCTCGTGACCGGGCGCTTCGTCGACGCGGCAACGGCCGCCGCATGGGGCCTCGTCAACGAGGCCGTGCCCGAGGATGCGCTCGACGCGGCCGTCGCGCGCAAGGTCGCGGAGATCGTCGCGAAGAGCCCGGCGGCGGTGCGGTACGGCAAGCAGATGTTCTATCGCCAGCGTGAGTTGCCGCTCGACGAAGCCTATGCGTATGCGGGCGACGTGATGGCGCGCAACATGATGGAGGAGGATGCGGGCGAAGGGATCGACGCGTTCCTCGAGAAGCGCAAGCCGACGTGGCGTTCATAGTGCATTGAACGAAGCGGAAGGGCCGTCACCCACGCCTTGCGCTCGCACGGAAAAGCAAACGGGCCGCCCGAGGCGGCCCGCAACCGACACGCACGTCAGGCGACGCAACAGCGCGTGCGCCGCTGCATCGAAGCCGGTCAGCGCCCGTAGCTGCCGGTCCGCAGCGTCGGCTGTTCGCTCGACGCACCCGGCGGCACGATCACGACCGGCACGCGGCGCGCGAGTGCGCACATCAGCTCGTAGCCGATCGTGCCGCTGGCTTCCGCCACGTCATCCACCTTCACCTGGTCGCCCCACAGCTCGACACGCGACCCGATACCCGCGTTCGGGCACGGCGTCAGGTCGACGGTCAGCATGTCCATCGATACGCGGCCGACGACGCGCGTCATCACGCCGTCCACCGCGATCGGCGTGCCGGTCGGTGCGTGGCGCGGATAGCCGTCCGCATAGCCGCACGCGACGACGCCGATCCGCATCGGCCGGTCGGCCGTGAAGCGGCGGCCGTAGCCGACGGTCTCTTCCGGCGACAGCGTCTGCACACCGATGATCTTGCTCGTCAGCGTCATCGCGGGCATCAGCGGCGTGTCGGCGATACCCCGCGACGCACCCGTCGGCGACGCACCGTACAGGATCGTGCCCGGCCGCACCCAGTCGCGGTGCGCACGCGGATGCCACAGCACGGCGGCTGAATTCGACGTCGAGCGCTCGCCGGGTATCCCCGCCGTCGCCGCATCGAACTGGTCGAGCTGCCAGTCGACTTCGCCTTCGTCGGCGTTCGCGAAATGCATCATCAGCGTGATCTTGCCGATCGACGGCGCGCTCGCCGCGCGCTCCCACGCGGCGCGGAACACGGCGGGGCGGTAGCCGAGCCGGTTCATCCCGGAGTTCATCTTGAGCTGGATGTCGATCGGCTGCTGCGGCTTCGCCGCGATCAGCAGGTCGAGCTGCTCGTCGCAGTGCACGGCCACCGTCAGGCGGTGGCGATCGGCCAGCTCGACGTCGGCCGGCTCGAAGATCCCTTCGAGCAGCAGCACCGGCTTGTCCCAGCCGAGTTCGCGCACGCGCACGGCTTCGTCGAGATCGAGCAGCGCGATGCCGTCGGCGGCGGCGAGGCCCGGGTAGATCCGCTCGATGCCGTGACCGTACGCATTGGCCTTGATCACGGCCCACACGCGCGATTGCGCGGCGGTGCGGCGGATGAAGTCGAGGTTGTGGCGGACGGCGTCAGGGCGGATATGGGCGACGATGGGACGGGGCATGGCGATGTCTCGGATCGGATGTCGTTCGGCGCGCGCGGCGGCGCGGGTTCGGCGGCCTGGCGCGACAACGCGTCGGGCCAGTGTTGAGCGCTATCTTATTGGTGTTCGACCAGTTTTAATTAACGTTTTTGTCGATGATTTGGTGGAAATTTTGGTGTCGAACCACGCGCGTCGCGGCTGCTGGCGGGCCGTGCAGCCGAGTCTCCCGTCTAGAAAACCGGTGCGCGAACAGCACGACGCAATGCTAAGCTCTCGGCAATCTTGTCATTGATCAATGTAATCATAAAGGAGGAGACTTTTGATGACGACGTCCCAGCTGTGCCTGTTCATCGTGGCGCTGTTGCCGTTCTCGATGACGTTTCTCGCGAAGGCCCGCAAGGGCTACGACAACCGCACGCCGCGCGACTACCTGGCCAAACTCGAAGGCTGGCGCGCCCGCGCGCAGGCCGCGCACCAGAACGGGTGGGAGGCGCTTGCGCTGTTCACGGCCGCGCTGGTGGTGGCATGGCACAACGGCGCGAACGTGCATCGCGTCGACCAGCTGGCGATGGCGTTCGTCGCGATCCGCGTCGTCTACATGCTGATGTACCTGCTGAACTGGGCGTCGCTGCGTTCGCTCGTGTGGTTCGGCGGGATGGCGTGCGTGGTGGCGTTGTTCTTCGCTGCGCCGTAAGCGGCGCATGCGGGCGAGGCCGGCGCGTTACTTGCCGGTCGCGCCGCCCGTGCCGCGCACGCGACTGTCGTTGGATGCGGGCGCAACGATCGGGCCCGCGATCGGCGCGGCTGCCGCTTCCGCGTGGGCTTCCGCTTCGCGGCGCAGGAACGCGATCAATGGATCGAGCAGCCGGTGCCGTGTCGACGGGTTGCGGCGCAGCACGAAGCGCCACGACGCGGCGCGTTCGAGGCCCGGCCTCAGTGGCACGAGGCGCCCGCTGCGCAGCTCGGGCTCGATCAGCGGCGCGCGCCCGAGCGCGATGCCCGCGCCGCCGACCGCCGCGCCGATCACCTGGCTGAAACTGCTGTAGCGGACGATCTTCGTCTCGAAGTCGCCCGGCAGGCCGAACTCCGTGGACCAGTTGCGCCAGTCGATCTCGGGGCTGTGCTCGTGCATCTCCTGCAGCAGCCGGGAGCGGCACACGTTCACGGAGGCAAACGGATGCAGTTCGGGGCTGCATACCGGGAACACCGTTTCCTGCAGCAGGATGTCGTCGTCGGCCTGCAGCCGGTGCGCGGGCACGTGCACGATCGCCAGATCGACGCCGCTGCGCGCGAAATCCGGTTCGTCGTCGAGCACGACGGCATGCAGCGGCGTGTCGGGATGAAGCGACGAGAATTCCGCGAGGCGGCGGGCGAGCCACATCGCCGAAAACGGCGCGTTGGCGGATACGGTGAGCCGTTGCGCGGTGCCGCGAATCTCGGCACAGGCGTCGGTGAGCCGCGACAGCGCATCGCTGACAGCCGGCAGCAGGCGTGCGCCGGCAGGCGTGAGGCTGATGCCGCCGAGCCCGGTGCTGCGTTCGAGCAGCCGCGCGCCGAGCGATTCCTCGAGCGCGCGTATCTGGTGACTGACCGCACTCGTCGACACGTTCAGCTCCGCCGCCGCGCGCGCGAATCCGCCGAGGCGGACGGCCGCCTCGAAAGCTCGCAATGCGCTGAGGGGAGGGAGGTGCGACATGCGGGGTATTGTAGTTGACTCAACACCCGTTGAAAAATCATCTTTTGCCGCGCACGGGCCGCGCGGGTAGCCTCGATCCGGTCAAGAAAAATCATCATCGGACACCACCGGAGGGCTTCATGTATTTCGACCGACGACTATGGGCAATGATGGCGGGACTGCGCTGGCGGGTGGCCGCGGCCGTCGCGCTCGGCCTGCTCGCGATGGGTGTCGGGATCCTGCGTTTCGTCTTTCTCGGCCGCGTGCTGGCGCTGGTCTTTGCCGGTGCGCCGGCACGCAGCATCGGCGAAGCCGTCGTTGCAACGGCGGCCTGCGTGCTGCTGCGCGCGTGGCTCGACCATCGCCGCACGGTGCTTGCGCAGCACACGGCCGGGCGCGTGCAGGCCACGTTGCGCGCGCGGCTGTTCGACCGGATCGCCGCGCTCGGCCCCGCGTGGTTCAGCGGCGAACGCACGGGCGGCGTGATGCTGGCCGTCGTCGACGGCGTCGAGCAACTGCAGACCTTTTTCGGCACCTATTTGCCGCAGCTCGTGATCGCCGCGTGCGCACCGGTGATGATCTTCGCGGTGCTCGCGTGGTGGGACGTGCCGACGGCCGCGATCCTGCTGGTCGCGGCACTCGTCACGCTCGCGCTGCCGCAACTCGTGCATCGCGCCGACAAGCGTGCGGCGCTCGCGCGCTCGGCCGCCTTCAAGGCGTTCGGCGAGGAGTTCCTCGACGCGGTGCAAGGCCTGCCGACGCTGAAGGCGTTCGGGCAAAGCACGGCATTCGGCGCGAAGCTGGCCGCGAAGGCGCGCGCGCTGTCCGACAGCACGTTCTGGGTGCTCGCGCTCGGCCTGCTGACGCGGCTCTTCACCGATCTCGGCACGGGCCTCGGCGCGGCCGCCGCGATCGCCGTCGGCGCGTGGCGCGTGCGGCACGGCGACATGAGCCTCGAGGCGCTGCTGATCGTGCTGATGGCCGGCAGCGAGATCTTCCGGCCGCTGCGCGACCTGCGTTCCGTGCTGCACCAGGGGATGATCGGCCAGTCGGCGGCGAATGCGATTCATGCGCTGCTCGACGCGCAGCGTCATGCACCGGCCACCGACGCGCCGCGCGTCGCGGGCCTGCGGCCGGAGATCGCGTTCGACGCCGTCAGCTTCGCGTATCCGGGGCGCCGCGCGGACGCGCATGCGGCGCTGAGCTTCTCGGTGCGCGAAGGCGAGACGGTGGCGATCGTCGGGCCGAGCGGTGCGGGCAAGTCGACCATCGTGCGCCTGCTGCTGCGCCAGCACGATGCGCAGGGCGGCGCGATCCGCATCGGCGGCCACGACGTGCGCACGCTCGATGCCGGCCAGGTGCGCGAGATGATCGCGGTCGTCGCGCAGGATGCGACGCTGTTCGACGGCAGCGTGGCCGACAACCTGCGGCTCGGCCGCCCCGACGCGAGCGACGCGGACATGATCGCCGCCGCGCGCGCGGCCAATGCGCACGATTTCATCTCGGCGCTGCCCGACGGCTATGCGACGCGCATCGGTGAACGCGGGCTCATGTTGTCGGGCGGCCAGCGCCAGCGTCTAGCGATTGCCCGCGCGCTGCTGCGCGATGCGCCGATCCTGCTGCTCGACGAGGCGCTGTCGTCGGTCGATGCGGAGAACGAAGCGCTGATCCAGCAGGCGCTCGACCGGCTCACGCGCGGGCGGACCACGCTCGTGCTCGCGCACCGGCTGTCGAGCGTGATCGGCGCCGACCGCATCCTGGTGCTCGATCAGGGGCAGGTGGTCGACGAAGGGACGCACGCGGCGCTGATCGCGCGTGACGGCCCGTATCGCCGGCTGATGGGGCCGCAACTGGAAGCGGTCGCCGAATCGGTGGGCGTGGCGGCAACGGCCGGCGCGACCGCGCGCGCGTCGTCGGGCCCGCAGGTGCGGCCGTTGAACGACGATGCGGCCGAGATCGGCTGGCCGGAAACCCTGCGGACACTGCTGCGCTTCGTGCGCCCGTGGACGGGCAAGGTCGTGCTGACGGTGCTGTTCGGGATCGGCCGCGTGCTCGCCTTTATCGGCGTCGGCGTGATCGGCGCGCTGGTGGTCGGTGCGGTACCGAGTGGCCACGTGAGCCCGGCGCTCGTCACCGCGCTGCTCGTGATCGCGCCGGTGGCGGCCGTGCTGCACTGGCTCGAATCGTGGCTCGCGCACGACATGGCGTACCGGCTGCTCGCGGAAATGCGCATCGCGCTGTTCGCGACGCTCGAACGTCTCGCGCCGGCCGGGCTGCTGCGTCGCCGTTCGGGCGATCTCGTGTCGCTCGCGACGCAGGACGTCGAGACCGTCGAGTATTTCTATGCGCACACGCTGGCGCCCGCGTTCGTCGCGGTGCTCGTGCCGGCCGCCGTGCTGGTGCTGCTCGCGTCGGTCGCGTGGCCGCTCGCGCTCGTGCTGCTGCCGTTCCTGTTGTGGGCCGGGCTCGCGCCGGTGCTGGCGCGGCGCGACGTCGACCGGCTCGGCACCGGCGCGCGCGAAGCGCTCGGCCAGCTCGGCGCGCACCTGACCGAAACGATCCAGGGGCTCGCGGAACTGACCGCGTTCCAGGCCGTCGCGCGCCGGCGCGCGGCGTTCGTGGCCGAAGTCGATGCGTACCGCAAGCAACGCGCAAAGCTGCTCGACGATCTGTCGGCGCAAAGCGCCGCGCTGGAAATCGCGAGCGGGCTCGGCGGGCTGGTCGTCGCGGCGCTCGGCGCGCTGCTGTGCGCACGCGGCTGGTTTCCGCGCGAGTCGTTGCCGCTGCTGGTGCTGGTGGCCGTGGCCGCTTTCATGCCGGTGGCCGAAATCGGCCAGGTCGCGCGCCAGCTCGCCGATACGATCGCGTCGACGCGACGCTTGCGCGCGCTGGAGAAGGAGCCGGTGCCGGTGACGGACGGCACGCGTGCGATGCCTGCCGATCCGGCGGTACGCTTCGAGGCCGCGTCCTTCACGTACCCGGGCCGCAGCGTGCCCGCGATCGACCGCGTGAGCTTCGACGCTCCGCCCGGCAGCACGGTCGCGCTGGTCGGGGCGTCGGGCGCCGGCAAGTCGACGGTCGCGAGCCTGCTGCTGCGCTTCTGGGATCCGCAGCAGGGCCGCGTGACGCTCGGCGGCGTCGACCTGCGCGACTTGCGGCTCGACGACCTGCGGCAGCACATCGCGCTGGTTGCGCAGGATACCTACCTGTTCAACGACACGCTCGAAGCGAACATCCGGCTCGCCGCGAGCGATGCGTCCGACGCGGACGTGCAGCGCGCGATCGACCATGCGGCGCTCGGCGACTTCGTCGCGCGGCTGCCGGACGGGCTCGCGACGCGCGTCGGCGAGCGCGGCGTGCAGCTGTCGGGCGGCCAGCGCCAGCGTGTCGCGATTGCGCGTGCGTTCCTGAAGGATGCGCCGGTGCTGATCCTCGACGAAGCGACGTCCCATCTGGATACGATCAGCGAGCAGCAGATCCGCGCGGCGCTGGAAGACCTGATGACGCAGCGCACGTCGATCATCATCGCGCACCGGCTGTCGACCGTGCGCAACGCCGACCTGATCCTCGTGATGGAGCACGGCAGCGTGATCGAGGCCGGGCGGCATGCGGACCTGATGGCGCGGCAGGGCGCGTATGCGCGGCTCGTGTCGCATCAGGCGAGTGGGGTGGCGGCGTAGCGAAGTAACGCGTCGGCGATCGAGGCGGTCTCTCGTGTTGTCAGGGCCCCGCTATTGACAACATATGTTGTGTGATTGTCTAATTCTTCATCGCGTGTTGCGATCCCCTGGCAGTGGGTGCGCCGTCATCATTTGACGGGGCCCGCCAGCCGGGCGCACGGTCCACGCCACCGGGATTCGACCCTTTCACTCGACATGCCGCTTTCCCTTTCCCCCGTCATCGCCGGCGCACCGTTCGACATCGGCGTGCGCCTCGGCGAGCTTGCCCGCCCCGTATTCGATGAATACATGCAGCAGAGCAGCGCGTGGCAGGCCGTGCGCCGCTGGCGCGGCCATCCGTTCGTCGCCGCGCTGCGGCAGGCTGCGCTGGCCGCATATCCCGATCTCGTCGCGGAACTGGACGGGATCGCGGGGGGCGTCGGCTGGCCGGCCGAGGACATCTTCTTGTGGAACTGCCGCGGCGAGCTGATCCACAACGCGCCGGACGGCTGCACGACGCTTGCCGCGCGCGACGCGGCCGGCACGCGCTGGATCGCGCACAACGAGGACGGCGACCCGTACCTGCGCGAGCGCTGCCTGCTCGTCGACGTGCAGCCGGCGGGCAAGCCGGGCTTCATCAGCTTCTACTACCCCGGCTCGCTGCCGGGCCATACCTTTGCCGCGAACCGCGCGGGCATCGCGCA
This sequence comes from Burkholderia sp. HI4860, assembly GCF_002223045.2. Lineage (NCBI taxonomy): Bacteria > Pseudomonadati > Pseudomonadota > Betaproteobacteria > Burkholderiales > Burkholderiaceae > Burkholderia > Burkholderia sp. HI4860. The sequence goes on from NZ_NKFO02000001.1 coordinate 2,023,445, forward strand.
GGCGATCAACAACCTGCGGATCCGCATGCCGGCAGCGGGCGTGCCGCGCATGATCCTCGCGCGCGCCGTGCTCGATGCGACGTCGCTCGACGCGGCGGCCGACGTGCTGCGTGGCCATGCGCGTGCAAGCGGCTTTCATCACACGCTGGGCGCGACCGGCGATGGGCGGCTGCTGAGCATCGAGGCAAGCGTCGCGCGCTGTTCGGTGATCGACGTCACGCGGCTCGCGGGGCATGCGAACCATCTCGTGCATCCCGGCTGCGACGCGCAAGCGCAGATCGTCACGCAATCGTCGGCCGACCGCCAGCGCCGCGTCGACGCGCTGACGCCCGCCATCGACGCGATCGACGAAGCCGCGCTGCTGCGCGTGCTCGGCGATCGCGCACCGGAAGGGCTGCCGATCTACCGCGACGATCCGGCCGACCCCGACGACGAGAACACGCTGGCCACCGCCGTGTTCGCGATCGGCGCGGCGTCAATCGATTTCACTATTCACCAACACGGCACGCAGCGTTTCGCGACGCGCATCGTGCCGTCCGGGCGCGCGCACGACGCGTCCTGATCCATGAGGCAACGCATGACGACCGTTTTCCATCGCGCACCGCGCGCCACCTTGCCCGTTGCCGTTGCAGGCGATGGCATCGAGATCATCGATTCGACCGGCAAACGCTATATCGACGCATGCGGCGGCGCGGCCGTCTCGTGTCTCGGCCACAGCAACCCGCGCGTGATCGACGCGATCAAGCGGCAGGCGCAGCAACTGGCGTACGCGCATACGTCGTTCTTCACGACCGACGTGGCCGAAGAACTGGCCGACCGGCTCGTCGAAGCCGCGCCGGCCGGCCTCGAACACGTGTATTTCGTGTCGGGCGGTTCCGAGGCGGTCGAGGCCGCGCTGAAGCTCGCGCGCCAGTATTTCGTCGAGAAGGGCGAGCCGCAGCGCCGCCATTTCATCGCGCGGCGCCAGAGCTATCACGGCAACACGCTCGGCGCGCTCGCGATCGGCGGCAATGCGTGGCGGCGCGAGCCGTTCCTGCCGCTGCTGATCGAGGCCCACCACGTGAGCCCGTGCTATGCGTACCGCGACCAGCAGGCGGGCGAAACCGACGACGCGTATGCACAACGCCTCGCGGACGAACTCGAGCAGAAGATCGTCGAACTCGGCGCGGACAACGTCGCGGCGTTCGTCGCGGAGACGGTGGTGGGCGCAACGGCCGGCGCGGTGCCGCCGGTGCGCACGTATCTGAAGAAGATTCGCGCGGTGTGCGACAAGTACGGCGTGCTGCTGATCCTCGACGAGATCATGTCGGGGATGGGCCGCACGGGCTACCTGTACGCGTGCGATGAAGACGGCGTCGCGCCCGACCTGCTGACGATCGCGAAAGGGCTCGGCGCGGGCTACCAGCCGATCGGCGCGACGCTCGTCAGCGACCGCATCTACCGGACGATTGTCGACGGCTCGGGTTTCTTCCAGCATGGCCACACGTACCTCGGCCATGCGACCGCGTGCGCGGCCGCGCTCGAAGTGCAGCGCGTGATCGCCGAGGAGAAGCTGCTCGACAACGTGAAGGCGCGCGGCGAGCAACTGCGCGCGTCGTTGCGCGAGCATTACGGCGCGCATCCGCATGTCGGCGACGTGCGCGGCCGCGGGCTGTTCGTCGGCATCGAGCTCGTGCGCGATCGCGACAGCAAGGCGACGTTCGATCCGGCGCTGAAGCTGCATGCGGCGGTCAAGCGCGAAGCGATGCAGCGCGGCCTGATGGTGTATCCGATGGGCGGGACGATCGACGGCGTGCACGGCGATCACATCCTGGTCGCGCCGCCGTTCATTTGCACCGCGCAGCAGATCGATACGATCGTCGAGCGGCTGTCGGGCGCGATCGGCGCGGCGCTTGCGTCGGCCGGCGCGTGACCGCATTCATCGAACCTAGTCCGGACTTCGCCATGACCAACAGATTGCCTCCGTTCGATCCCGCCTCGGCCACCGATGAGCAGAAGGCCGTGCTGGCCGACATTCTCAGCGGCCCGCGCGGCAACCTGAACGGGCCGTTTCTCGGCTGGATCGCGAGCCCCGAGCTGGCGCAGCACGCGCAGAAGCTCGGCGCGTTCTGCCGCTATCGCACGGGCCTGCCGCTGCGCCTGTCGGAACTCGCGATTCTCGTGACGGCCGCGCGCTGGCGCTCGCAGGCCGAGTGGCACATCCACTATCCGATTGCACTCGACGCGGGCGTGCCGGCCGCGACGGCCGATGCGATCCGGCGCGGCGTCGCACCCGCATTCGAGTCGGACGACGATGCGCTGATCCATGCATTCGCGAGCGAACTCTACGACACGCGGCGCGTGAGCGACGCGACGTTCGCACGGGCGCAAGCGCGCTTCGGCCACGAAACCGTCGTCAATCTCGTTGCGTTGCTCGGCTACTACGCGCTCGTCGCGATGACGCTGAACACGTTCGGCATGCGCGCGCAAGGGCAGACCGAACTGCCGTTTCCGGAGTGATGCCCGCGCGTTGATCGTGCCGGAGCAGCGGAAGCGATACGTCTGACGAACGTGTTGCCGACCTGTTCCGGCACAATGCAACCAAATGTATTCGTGCGGGATCGACGGCCCATCGCCGCGTATGATGGCTTGTTCACGTCGATATGAGCGGTGAGCAAGCATGACGAGTACCCGCAAAACCTTGATGATCGCCGGTGGGCTCCTGGTAGCCGCCGCCGGCACTGCCTACGTGATGCTCCTGCGTGCGGATCACCGCGCGATCGAGGATGCCGGCATCGGCGATTCGGCCGCGCCCGTTGCCGCGGCGCCCGCGGGCAACGATCACGCGGTGCAGGGCACCATCGCGCCGCCGGCCCCGGCCGCCGCGATCGCGCCAAAACAGGCGGCTGTCGCGCCGCCGCCACCCGCACCGGCGCCTGCTCCGCCGGCCGAAACCGCGCGCGTCAGTGCAGCGCCGGCCGTGCCGGTCGTCAGCGATAAACCACAGCCGGTGACGAAGCCGAGCGCGCCGCCGCCGAAGGTCAACGTCGTGACCGTCGATGCGCAGGATTCGACCCCATCCGCACCGGCGCCAGCCGCCAAATCGGTACAGCAGGCCGCACCGGCTCCGGCGCCCGGGCAGGTCACGCAACGCGCGGCGCGCAAGCGCGACGGCCTCGAACGCCACGCCTCCGCCGCACCCTCCGCAACGAAATCCGAAACGCCGGAGACGGCCGCGCTCGTCAGGGAATCGGCGAAACTCGACCCGTCGTTGCCGCCGCCGTCGATGTCGTCGATGCCGGCGATGTCATCGGGCAGCGGTTCAACCCGGCAGGGCAGTTCGTCGTCGGGTGCGAATCCGGTTGCCGCCGCGATGACCGAGCAACTGGTCAGGCAGTCGAGCAGTTTCAAGTCGACGGCGCCTGCGCCCGCGGACGGCGGCCCGACCGCGACCAAGTAACCGCGAACGCCTTCGGCATAAAAAGGACCCCGCATGCCGACCAAAGCATGCGGGGCCAAGAGAGACAAACTGTTGTGCCGACGGGCTGACGCGCGTTACGCGGCGACGGCTTCCTCGGCCTGCGGCTGCGCGGCGGCAGCCGGCGCAACGTCCTGGCGGATCAGGTGGTCGAACGCGCCGAGCGATGCCTTCGCGCCTTCGCCCACGGCGATCACGATCTGCTTGAACGGCACCGTCGTCACGTCGCCGGCCGCGAACACGCCCGCTACCGACGTCGCGCCGCGCGCATCGACGACGATCTCGCCGTGCTTCGACAGTTCGACCGTGCCTTTCAGCCATTCGGTGTTCGGCACGAGGCCGATCTGCACGAACACGCCTTCCAGATCGATACGCTGCGTGTCGCCCGAGCGCAGATCCTTGTAGACGAGCCCGTTCAGCTTGCTGCCGTCGCCGGTCAGCTCGGTCGTTTGCGCCTGCGTGACGATCGTCACGTTCGGCAGGCTGCGCAGCTTGCGCTGCAGCACTTCGTCCGCGCGCAGTTGTGCGCCGTATTCGATCAGCGTGACTTCCTTCACGATGCCGGCGAGGTCGATCGCGGCCTCGACGCCCGAGTTGCCGCCGCCGACCACCGCGACGCGCTTGCCCTTGAACAGCGGGCCGTCGCAGTGCGGGCAGTACGCGACACCGCGGTTGCGGTATTCGCGCTCGCCCGGCACGTTGATTTCGCGCCAGCGCGCGCCGGTCGCGAGGACGATCGTCTTCGCCTTCAGCACCGCGCCGTTCGCGAGGCGGATCTGGTGCACGTCGCCCGGAATCAGCGCATCGGCGCGCTGCACGTCCATGATGTCGACGTCGTACTGCTTCACGTGCTGTTCGAGCGCGGTCGCGAACTTCGGCCCTTCGGTTTCCTGCACCGACACGAAATTCTCGATCGCCATCGTGTCGAGCACCTGGCCGCCGAAACGCTCGGCGACGACGCCCGTCGCAATGCCCTTGCGCGCCGAGTAGATCGCAGCCGCCGCGCCCGCCGGGCCGCCGCCGACGATCAGCGTATCGAACACCGGCTTGTTTTCGAGCGACTTCGCGGCACGTGCGCTGGCGCCCGTATCGAGTTTCGCGAGGATTTCCTTCACGCTGCTGCGGCCCTGGCCGAACGAGGCGCCGTTCAGAAACATCGTCGGCACGGCCATGATCTGGCGCGACTCGACTTCACCCTGGAACAGCGCGCCGTCGATCGCGACGTGACGGATGCGCGGGTTGATCAGCGACATCACGTTCAGCGCCTGCACGACTTCCGGGCAGTTCTGGCACGACAGCGAGAAATACGTCTCGAACGCGTAGTCGTCGTCGAGCGCGCGGATCTGTTCGATCACGTCGTCGTCGAGCTTGATCGGATGGCCGCCCGTCTGCAGCAGCGCGAGCACGAGCGACGTGAATTCATGGCCCATCGGGATGCCGGCGAAGCGGATGCCGGCCGGCTTGCCGGGCTCGCCGATCGAGAACGACGGCTTGCGCTCGGCGTCGTCGCGGCGTTCGGTCACGGTCACGCGATCCGTCAGCGACGCAATCTCGTTCAGCAGCGCCAGCAGTTCCTGCGATTTCGCGCTGTCGTCGAGCGAGGCGACGAGTTCGATCGGGCGCGTGATCTTTTCGAGGTACGCTTTGAGTTGATTCTTGAGATTGGCGTCGAGCATGGCGTTTCGGATTCCGTATTAATGATTCTGGTCGGGCACGTCGTGCCGGAGGAGGGCGCGGGCCGCATGCCGCGGCGGCCCGACATCGGGAGGCTCGCGCGCCTCGTGCGAGGCGCGCGGCGCGATCGTCAGATCTTGCCGATCAGGTCGAGCGACGGGGTCAGCGTTTCCGCACCCGGCGTCCACTTGGCCGGGCACACTTCACCCGGGTGCGCCGCGATGTATTGCGCCGCCTGCACCTTGCGCAGCAGTTCGCCTGCGTCACGGCCGATGCCGTTGTCGTGGATTTCGCACAGCTTGATCTCGCCTTCCGGGTTGATCACGAACGTGCCGCGCAGGGCCATCCCTTCTTCCTCGATCAGCACGTCGAAGTTGCGCGACAGCGTGAGCGTCGGGTCGCCGATCATCGGGTACTTGATCTTGCCGATCGTGTCCGACGTGTCGTGCCACGCCTTGTGCGTGAAGTGCGTGTCGGTCGACACGCCGTAGATTTCGACACCCAGCTTCTGGAATTCCGCGTAACGGTCGGCGAGGTCGCCCAGCTCGGTCGGGCAGACGAACGTGAAGTCGGCCGGGTAGAACACGACGACGGACCACTTGCCCTTGAAGTTCTCTTCCGAGACGGGCACGAATTCGCCGTTGTGGTAAGCGGTGGCCTTGAACGGCTTGATTTGGGTGTTGATGATCGGCATCTGGACAATTCCTTTTCGTCAGGGGTGAGTGGAGTGTTGCCAGTATCCGGGTTCACCCTGACCTTGTGAAATTGCTTGTTTCAATCCGGGGCATCAGGAATTTCTATCTGCTTCCGGCCCTTGATTGGCGGGGGGCGGGGCAGGTCATTGACGCGCGGGTGGGTGGACGAGCGGTAACCGGGCGGAGATGCGGCGAGCGGGAATGCGCAGAAAGTCAAAAGCCGCGGTGGGTCGGCTCCAGGCGGCACCGAAGGTCGTCAGGGGCGCGTTCACCACTCCGAGCGCAAGTCTTCCTGGGTGACGGCATTGCACCCCTTCCAGAGGCCGAACACATTGTCAGCAAGTGTCCGGTTCCGTAGCGCGATGTAGGCGTCGATCGCGTCCCGGACGACCTCGGCTGAGGATCTGTTCTGGTGCGTGGCGATGCGGGTCAACGCGGCATGCTGGTCATCCGATAGATCGACTGGAATCCTGTTCATTTCAACCTCCGTGACGGGACACGACCATCGTGGCGATCCGGTCGGCCAAGTGCAAGTGCGCGGCACGTCCGATGCGAATGCGGCTTCCCGATTCGGCCGGTTGCCGGAGCGGCGTCTTCGTGCTCCGCTCAAATCCCCGCCATCTTCCTCAGCCACGCCGCCAGCCGCCTGGCCCCGTCCGGCATGTCCGCGTCCTCGCGGGTGCACAGGTAGTAATCGCGCCCGTCGTCGAGCGCGTGATCGAACAGCTTCACGAGCTCGCCATTCGCCAGCTCGCGCTCGACCAGCGGCGCGCGCAGCAAGGCCGCGCCGAGATCCGCGCGCGCGGCGCTCAGCGTGAGCTGGCCGTCCTCGAACATCGGCCCCACCGCATGCGACACATGCTTGACGCCCGCGCCCTGCAGCCAGTTGACCCACGTGCTGCGATCCTCGTCGTGCACGAGCGGCGCGCGCGCGAGATCGGCCGGTGTGCGGAACGGCCCGTGGCGCTTCAGGAACGACGGGCTGCACATCGGCACCATCGCGCCCGGCAGCAGCCGTTCGCAGCGGTAGCCGGGCCAGTCGCCGGTGCCGAAGCGGATCGACAGGTCCGATGCGTCGCTGCGGTAGTTGCGGTGATGCGCGTACAGCACGGTCACGTCGACGTCCGTGTTGTCGGCCAGGAACGCGTGCAGCCGCGGAATGAACCAGCCGATGCCGAGCAGCGGAATCAGGCTGACGGTGATCTGCCGTAGCGACGAGCGGTCGCGCACGAAGCGCGTCGCGCTGCGCAGCACCGAGAACGCGGCGCTGATCGAGCGGTAGTAGTCGCGGCCTTCGTCCGTGAGCGCGAGCAGCCGGCCCTCGCGCACGGTCAGCGGCGTCTGGATGAACGCTTCGAGCAGTTGCAGCTGATGGCTGACCGCCGAAGGCGTGATGTCGAGTTCGCCCGCCGCCGCGGTGACCGACCCGAGACGCGCGAAAGCTTCGAACGCACGCACCGCGCGCAGCGGCGGATCGTGCGGCAATTGTTCGATATTTTTCATGTATCGAATTTTATCGAAAAGTCAGGGTAAGCGACAACACAAAAATATCCCGTGTTTACAGCGGGGTGCGTTAATGTGTCGGGAACGGCATAAGCATCCAACAATTGGATATTTGGGGTTTGGGTGCTGAATATTTAATATTTTTCATGTTTTGATTCGACTCATCGATCCCCCACACATGAAAATCGCCTTTCTCCCCGCCAGCCTCGCATTCTCGGCGGCCGCCCTGGTCGCCTCCGTTCCCGCGTTCGCGCAATCCGCGCCGCAGACCGTACTGATCGGTCTCGCTGCGCCGCTCACCGGCCCGTCCGCGCGGATCGGCAAGGATCTGCAGAACGGCGCGCAACTCGCGATCGACGACGCGAACGCGAAGCATCCGACCATCGGCGGCAAGCCGGTCGTCTACAAGCTCGTCGCGGCCGATGATCAATCCGATCCGCGCACGGCCGTCGCGGTTGCGCAGCAGCTCGTCGACCAGCACGTGATCGGCGTCGTCGGCCACTGGAACACGGGCTGCAGCGTGCCGGCGTCGCGGGTCTACCGCGATGCGGGCATCCCGGAGATCGCGCCGGCGTCCACCGGCCATCAATACACGCAGCAGGGCTACGCGACGGCCTTCCGCATCATGGGCCACGACGATGCGGGCGGCAATTTCACCGGCGCGTATGCGGTGAAGACGCTGAAGGCGAAGCGCATCGCGGTGATCGACGATCGCACGTCGTTCGGCTCGGGCCTGGCCGACCAGTTCATCAAGGGCGTGCAGGCGAACGGCGGAACGATTGTCGATCGCCAGTACGTGAACGACAAGACGACCGACTTCAGCGGCGTGCTGACCGCGATCAAGGGCAAGCGCGCGGATCTCGTGTTCTTCGGCGGCCTCGACGCGCAGGCCGCGCCGATCTCGCGCCGGATGCGTCAGCTCGGCGTGAACGCGCCGCTGCTCGGCGCGGGCGGCTTCGTGAGCCAGACCTTCCTGTCGCTGGCCGGCAAGGACGGCGAAGGCGTGACCGCGCTCGAACCGGGCCTGCCGCTCGACAGGATGCCGGGCGGCAAGGCGTTCGACACGCAATACCAGACGCGCTTCCGCGCGCCGATCGAACTGCATGCGCCGTTCGCGTACGACGCGGCCGCCACGCTGATCGCGGCCGCGCAGAAGGCCGGTACGACGCAGCCGGCGAAACTGGTCGCGGCGGTGCGTGCGATCGACCGGCCCGGCGTGACGGGGCGGATTGCGTTCGACAAGGAAGGCAACCTGAAGGACCCGGCTTTCACGATCTACCAGGTGCGCGGCGGCAAGTGGGCCGTCGTCGACGTGCTCGGCGGCTCGCGTACCGCGACCAAGTAAACGACCCGGCGCGACCCATCGCGACGCAGCACGACACAGCAATAAGACAACCAAGACGATCCCCATGACCGAAGCGACCCAGACATCCGCCGCCGCACCCGAGGACACGCGCCTCGGGATCCTCGCGCGGCGCCGCATCGAAGCGGAAATCATCAAGCCGATCTACGAGATCATGAAGCGCGAGTTCGGCGCCGAGCGCGCGCAGGCCGTGATCGCGGAAGCCGTGCGCGGCGCGGCAGTGGACGCCGGCCGCACGTTCGCCGCGCAGGAACCTGGCGGCACGAGCGTGAAGTCGTTCATCGCGCTGCAGGTGCTGTGGGAGAAGGACGATGCGCTCGACGTCGAGGTGCGCCGCGCGGACGACGCCCATTACGACTACGACGTGCATCGCTGCAGCTACGCGGAGATGTATCACGCGATGGGGCTCGGCGAGATCGGGCACCTGTTGAGCTGCGCGCGCGACAGCTATTTCATCCAGGGCTATGCGCCGGACATCGCGCTCACGCGGACGAGCACGATCATGCAGGGCGGCAAGCGCTGCGATTTCCGTTACGCGCTGCAGGCCGCGCCGGAGAACGGCGATGCGTGACGACACCACGATTGCCGAAAGCGTGAGCGCGCCGCGCGTCGACGGCGCCCGCCTGTGGGCGTCGCTCGACCGGATGGCGCAGATCGGCGCGACGCCGAAGGGCGGCGTCTGCCGCCTCGCGCTGACCGATCTCGATCGCGAGTCGCGCGACCTGTTCGTCCAATGGGCGCAAGACGCCGGCTGCACGGTGCGCGTGGACCGGATGGGCAACGTGTTCGCGCGCCGCGCGGGGCGCAACCCCGACGCCGCGCCGGTCATGACCGGCTCGCACGCCGATTCGCAGCCGACGGGCGGCCGCTACGACGGCATCTACGGCGTGCTCGGCGGGCTCGAGGTCGTGCGCGCGCTGAACGACGCGGGCATCGAGACCGAGCGCCCGATCGACGTCGTGATCTGGACCAACGAGGAAGGCTCGCGCTTCGCGCCGGCGATGGTGTCGGCCGGCGTGTTCTCGGGCGTCTATACGCTCGAATACGGGCTGTCGCGCACCGATGGCGCAGGCAGGACGATCGGCGAGGAACTGGCGCGGATCGGCTACGCGGGTGCCGAGCCCGTCGGCGGCTATCCGGTGCATGCGGCGTACGAGCTGCATATCGAACAGGGCGCGATTCTCGAACGGGCCGGCAAGACGATCGGCGTCGTGACGGCCGGGCAGGGGCAGCGCTGGTACGAGGTGACGCTCACCGGTGTCGACGCGCATGCGGGCACGACGCCGATGGAATTCCGCCGCGATGCGCTCGTTGGCGCCGCACGGATGATCTCGTTCGTCGAAGTGCTCGGCCGCCGTTACGCGCCGTACGCGCGGGCGACCGTCGGGATGATCGAGGCGCGGCCGAACTCGCGGAATACCGTGCCGGGCGGCTGCTTCTTCACGGTCGAATTCCGTCATCCCGATGACGCGGTGCTCGACGAGCTCGACGCGGCGCTGCGCGCGGAACTCGCACGGGTGGCCGACGAAACGGGCCTCGGTGCGCAGATCGAGCAGATCTTCACGTATGCGCCGATTCCGTTCGCACCGCGCTGCATCGACACGGTGCGTGAGGCGGCGCAGGCGCTCGGGCTGTCGCACATGGATATCGTGTCCGGCGCCGGTCATGACGCGTGCTATGTCGCGCGCGTCGCGCCGACGGGGATGATCTTCGTCCCGTGCGTCGACGGGCTGAGCCACAACGAAGCCGAAGCGATTACGCCCGAGTGGGCGGCGGCGGGCGCCGACGTGCTGTTGCGTGCGGTGCTGCGGAGCGCGCAGGAAAGCTGAACCGGAGTGTGACGGTAGTGGTCCGGCGGGAGCATCTGCGCCAGGCTACGCGGGTCAATGCCTGACGATGCGAACGCGCGGGTTGCGTCGTCAGGCGCCCGGCGAATGCCGATCGATGTATCGCCGCATCACATGGAACGCGAGATCGGTGCGCTCCGGAATCGTGATCGTTGCGTCATCGGCTGCGAAGCCGAGTTTTTCATAGAACCGGTACGCGGATTCGCGTGCCGTACACCACACGAGTGCGGCCCCGTGTGCTTCCGCGTGCCGTACGCAGACCTGCACCAGCACACGCCCGAAGCCCATGCCACGGACGGCAGGATGGACGGCCATCCCGCGAAGCCGCCACGCCGGTCGCGCGGGATCGTCTTCGCGCACCTCCTCGCAGATCGACGCAACGGCGACGATGCCCGACGAATCACGTACGCCGACGTGCAGCGTCGTCGGCGCATGGTCGCCGGCCAGGTCGCACGCGTTCAGATCGTCGTTCAGCAGGATCATTGCGCGGAGCGGGTGCGTCTGCGCGGCATCGATCGGTGCGATGGTGAACAGCGTGTCGCCTGACGTCATCAATCTTCCTCGAGTCATTCGATTCAGCCGGGCGTTACTGAGCGGCCTTGCGCCGCGCCATATAAGCGAGATACGCGACGATCTGGTCGAGCTCGCGGTCGCTCAGCTGGTCGGGCGGAAACGCCGGCATGCTGCGGCCCGGCCAGTCGCGCACCGACGCCGGGTTGCGGATATAGCGGCGCAGCGCGGCCGGCTGGAAGTAGTCGACCGGGTTCATCGGCGTGTTCAGGTCGGGGCCGGCATGGCTGCTGCCCGCGCCGTCGAGGCGGTGGCACGCGAGGCATTGCGTGACGAACAGGCGCTGGCCCGCGCGAGCCGGATCGTTCGCGGGCAGCGCGGCATCGACGGCGAGCGACGGCCAGCGCGCGAGCGGCGACGACTCGATCGTGATGCGCACGATCTGGTACGGCCACTGCTCGCCGCGCACCGACGACGCGTCCGGCCCGAGCCAGACCAGGTAGAACGGCCCGGCGCTGACCTGTTTGCCGGGCAGCTTCGGCCATGGATGCGCCGGATCCTCGATCGCGAGCCACGGGATGGCGCCGGCCTGCGGGCGGCGGCGCACGAGATCCAGCGGCAGTTGCGCGGCGAAGCCGTCGGCGGCACGGGTTTCGAGCACGCTGTCGGCCGGCAGCGTGTCGCCGAGCAGCGCGGCGAACGGCACCGCGCGGAACGTCATCGGCCGGCCGTACGCGATGTCGCGCGGCACGTGGATGTCGGCGGCATCGGGGCGCGCGAGCAGCGTCTGCCGGGTGAGGGCGCGGGCCGTGCCGTCGGTCTCGAGTTCGAGCGCGGACTGGGCCGACGCGCGTTGTCCGATCAGGCAAACCGTCAGCAGCAAAAGCGAAAACCACCGGCGCTTCAGCATTCGTTCTCCGGGAAAGGGCGTTCCGGCGGCGACCGGAGTGGCTGGCCGCGGCCGATGGAAGGAATCGGGCGACAGTCTATCCGGTACGCGCGGCGCTGGCGACTGCGGCGCGGGGATGGGGGCGGTGGTCATGATCAGGCCGTCCGGCGGCAGCGCGGTTGGCGGCCGGCCCGCGAGAGGGGGGCGGCACTGCGGGGCGGGGTTTGAGCACGAAGGAGCGGAAGAGGCGGAAGAGGCGGAAGAGGCGGAAGAGGCGGAAGAGGCGGAAGAGGCGGAAGAGGCGGAAGAGGCGGAAGAGGCGGAAGAGGCGGAAGAGGCGGGCAAGCCGGGGCGAGAGCATGCGGGCCCGCCGCACTCATTGCGAGCCGGCCCGTTACCCAGCCCGCCGTCAATGACTAGAACAAGGCACTTCGTTCTTCGGCAACGGCGTTTCGTGCGCCGGGTCGAAATCGGCTTCGCGCGTGCCCGACGGCGTCAGCGACACGAAATGCATCGCGGTGCCGCTTCCCGGGAAGCCGGCGATACCGGTCAACCCCCACGGAATCGGCGACCGCTGCACGCCGCTCACTGAAATGTTCGCCGGCCCGAGCGCCAGCGTCAGCAGCCGCCCGTCGCGGATCGGTACGTACGCATGCGAGCCGGACACCCCGATACCGGATTCGCGCACCGACGCCGGCAGGCAGTCGAGCGTCGCCGTGCGGCGACCATCCGGCGCGATCAACATCGCGACGCCGCGATCGTCCGCCGTCGTCGTGACGACGATGAAGCGGTCGATCTCCGGCACGTAAGCCGACGAATACACGTAGTACTGGATCGCGTCGTTCAGCGTCCCCAGCTTGTCCAGCTTCGCCGTGACCGGGTCGAACATCGCGTATTCGAGCGCGGCGTCCGTGCTGCCCTCGATGTATTTCTGCCAGACGAGCAGCGCGGTGTGCGGCGAGCCCGCGACGACGGGCCACCACTCGCGGCGGTGCGGCACGACCGCGACATGGTTCAGCACGCGCCCGGCGGCGTCATAGGTTTTCACGTACACGCCGTTGCCGGTGCCGAGGTTGTCGACGCCGCCGCCGTCGACCCAGTCCGCCGAATAGAACACGACGAAGCGGTCGGCCGCCGTGGCGACATGCCCCGAGTGGCCGCCCGATTCGACGTCGTTCGGGTAGGGCTTGATCGGCTTCAGGTCGCGGCGGTAGACGCCGTAGCGCTGGCTGACTTCCTGCGGCGCATTCCAGCCGTCCTCGAACGTGACGAAGATGTCGCCGCGCGCGTTCTGCGCGATCGACACGGGCTCCTGCGCCTCGGGGCGGCCGATGAACGTGCGGACGTGCAGCAGGTTCGGCTTGCCGGGCAGCCATTCGCCGACGTACACGTCATGCGGCCAGCTGCCGCCGCGCATCGCGCCGCGCGGCACGATTCCCGAGCTGCTGAAGAACACCCAGCGCTTGCCGTTGCCGGCGTCGGCCACGCCGATGCCGTGCATGAAGCTGCGCGGATCGACGGCCGGGCGAGATGAAGGCGCGCCCTGCACGGTGACCGTATGCACGGCCGGCGTGGCGGCGAAGGCGGGCGGCATCGCCGTGACGATGCCGCATGCGCCGCACAGCGCGGCCGCGACGCACTGCGCGACCGCCTGTGCCGGGCGCGTTCGTCCCTTCATTCGACGGTCACCGATTTCGCGAGGTTGCGCGGCTTGTCGACGTCGGCGCCGCGCGCGCAGCCGACGTGATAGGCAAGCAGCTGCAGCGGAATCACGTTGACGATCGGCGACAGCACGTCTCCCGATTCGCGCACGCGGATCAGGTGCGTGTCGCGGTCGGCGTCGATCCCGAGCTGGTCGCCGGCCAGCACGTAGAGCCGTCCGCCGCGCGCGCGTACCTCGGCCATGTTGGATTTCAGCTTATGGAACAGGCGGTCGTCCGGCGCGATCGTGACGACCGGCATCGCGCTCGTGACGAGCGCGAGCGGGCCGTGCTTCAGTTCGCCGGCCGCATAGCCTTCCGCGTGGATGTACGACACCTCCTTGAGCTTCAGCGCCCCTTCCATCGCGATCGGGAAATGAATGCCGCGCCCGAGGAACAGCGCGTTCTCGGTGCGCGCGAACTTCGTCGCCCAGCCCATGATCTGCGTTTCGAGCGCGAGTGCGTGGCCGATGCGCTCGGGCAGCGCATGCAGCTGCTTCAGGTGCAGCGCGACCTGCTTTGCGTCGAGCCGGCCGCGCAGCTGCGCGAGCGTCAGCGTCAGCACGAACAGCGCGACGAGCTGCGTGGTGAACGCCTTGGTCGACGCGACGCCGAGCTCGATGCCGGCCCGCGTCAGGAACCGCAGCGGCGCGTTGCGCGCGATCGTGCTGGTCGCCACGTTGCAGATCGCCATCGACAGTGCCTGGCCCATGTCGCGCGCCTGCTCGATCGCGCCGATCGTGTCGGCCGTCTCGCCCGATTGCGAAATGCCGACGACGAGCGTGCGCGGATCTGGCACCGTCTCGCGGTAGCGGAATTCGCTGGCGATCTCGACCTGGGCGGGCACGCCCGCGATGGCCTCCAGCCAGTACTTCGCGGTCAGCCCCGCGTAGTAGCTGGTGCCGCAGCCGAGCAGCAGCACGTTCCTCACTCGCGACAGCAGCGCGCGCGTGTCGTCGGTCGCGTCGAACAACGCCGGCGAAATCGTGTCGATGCCGTCGAGCGTGCTGGCGATCGCCTTCGGCTGCTCGAAGATCTCCTTCTGCATGAAATGCTGGTACGGGCCGAGCGCGGCGTCGCCTTCGCGCGCCTTCACCTGGCAGAGCGGGCGCTGGGCCTCGTGCCCGCCCGAGTCGACCACGGCGATCCGGTCCGGCGTGATCAGCGCGACGTCGCCGTCTTCCAGGTAGACGAAGCGGTCGGTCAGGTCGCCGAGCGCCGCGCAGTCCGACGCGAGGTAGTTCTGTTCGGCGCCGATGCCGATCACGAGCGGCGAGCCGGCGCGCGCGGCGACGAGGCGCTGCGGCTCCTTCGCGCTCAGCACCGCGATCGCGTACGCGCCGTGCAGCCGCTTGACGGCACGCACGACCGCGTCGAACAGGTCGTCGCGATAGAGGCTGTGGATCAGGTGCGCGATCACCTCGGTGTCGGTCTGGCCGCGAAACGTATAGCCGCGCTCCCGCAGCTCCACGCGCAGCGCGTCGTGGTTCTCGATGATGCCGTTGTGCACGACCGCGATCGTGTCGCCCGACATGATCGGATGCGCGTTCATTTCGGACGGTGCGCCGTGGGTCGCCCAGCGCGTGTGCGCGATGCAGGTTTGCGCTTCGAGGCCCAGCGTCAGCACGCGGGCCTGCAGGTCGGTCACGCGCCGCAACGTGCGTTCGCTGCGCAGGCGGCCGTCGTCCTGTACGGCAATGCCGCACGAATCGTAGCCGCGATATTCGAGCCTGCTCAGCGCATTGACCAGTTGCGGCACCTGATTGTTCAGGCCGCTTGCTCCGACGATTCCGCACATGATTCACCTCGTCCACAAAAGGTTGCCGGGCTGCCGGCAACGTGCGGCAGCACGGTATCTGGAGCGGCGCCGCGCCGCACGAATGACGTCCCGTGCGCAGCGGCGCGTCTCCGCTGACCTACTCGCGGGGCTGCGGCCCCGCATGGGCTACCCATTCGATGTCGGAAATCGAGCCGTTCGCGTCGTGCGACGCGACGAGAATGCGCGTCGTGCGTCGCGCGCCGCGCCGGCGGGCGCTTGCCAGCACGGTTGGCGGCACCGAGCGCACCTTCGCGCTGGCCGAGCGCCGCAGCATCTTCGACACGCGCAGCCGGTAGGCCAGCGGATGCACGACGCGTCCGGCGATCAGCCACATGACGATGGTGCCCGCGATGAGCGCGATGCTGGTCGCGTAGAACACCATCTGCTCGATCGGCATCTCGGCCGGATTGAACGGCAGCAGGTAGCGGTACGTGTAGATGCAGATCGAGGCCCACACGGCGCCCACCAGCGCCGGCCGCAGGAGCCGGAACCAGATGGTCAGCACGGACCCGACGACGCGGCCGCGCTCGGCGATCAGTTCGCGCGGTGCGCGCAGGGAAAGGTCAATAATCGGTGCGTTCTTCATGTTGAATGCCTCGGTCGGGGCTGACCCATACGGCCCGCTTGCCGCGGCCCCGCAGCACGATGGCCGGCAGGGCGACGACGGTGGTGATCATGCTGATCAGCCAGAAGGCGACGGGATACCAGATGGTGTCCAGGAAATACATCAGGAGTTTTTCGTCGTAACGACGATCGATCATGCTGCCGATGATCAGTTGCAGGATGCAGGTGGCGACCAGCAGCATGCCGTGCCAGTGCGGCACGACCGATACATGCCAGTCTTGCGGCAGCGGGTACACGACATTGATGAGCGCGAGCAGCAGGATGAACGTCATCGAGTACGCCCACGCGATGCCGATCAGGTACTCGGCGAACAGCGGCCACATCATCATCTGCGTCGGCCGCGCGAGCGTGCCCGCGTACTTCATCAGCACCTGGATGCCGCCCTTCGCCCAGCGTAGCCGCTGCCGGTACAGGCCCTTCACCGTCTCGGGCATCAGGATCCAGCTCAGCGCGTGCGGCTCGTACACGACGCGCCAGTCGCGGCACTGCAGCTTCCAGCTGATGTCGATGTCCTCGGTCAGCATGTCCGAGCTCCAGTAGCCGACGTCGGCGAGCGCGGTCTTGCGGAACATCGTGATCACGCCGGATACCGTGAAGATGCGGCCGTACACCTGCTGCGTGCGCTTGATCAGCCCGACGATCGACGAGAATTCGCCGACCTGCATGCGGCCGAGCAGCGACGTGCGCGTGCGGATGCGCGGGTTGCCGGTCACGGCGCCGACGCCCGGATCGGTCAGGAAATGCTCGAGCATCCAGCCGATCGCGTCGTGCGCGAGCAGCGCATCGCCGTCGATGCAGAGCAGGTATTCCGCGTTCGACACGGCCGCCGCGGTCGTGAGCCCGACCGCCTTGCCTTCGTTGCGCGCGTGATGGATCACGAGCAGCCGCGGGATCTCGACGGCCAGCTCGTTGAGGATCTCGCCGGTGCGATCCTGGCTGCCGTCGTTGACCGCGATGATGTCGTAGTTCGGATACTGCATCCGGTCCAGGTGGCTGATCACGCTGCGCGCGTTCGCGGCTTCGTTGAAGCAGGGCACGACGATCGAGATCTTCGGAATGCCGCTCGACGCGATCGTCCGCGTGGACAGCTCGCGGCCTTCCTCGAGCAGGAAGTAGTGCACGACGCCGCCGATCATCCACAGGTACGACATGAAGAACGGGTAGTAGAAGACGAAATCCTGCAGGCGCTGGATGATGCTGTGGGTGGTCATGGCGTCTTCGTCCCCTGCGTATGTTGTTGCATCAGCGCGTTGATCGAGGTCGGGTCGAGGCGCGACTTCAGCGACATCACGTCGCGCATCGCGTCGAGTTCCGGCTGCCCGTTCAGGAAGTTGTCCGGGTAGTAGCCGAAATTCACCGCGCCTTCGCTGCGCAGCCGCCGCATCTGCGCGAGCAGCGTGCTGGCCGGCACCGGCTTCTGGGCGTGCCAGTCGTACGACTGCAGTTCGAACACGGTGCGCTGCAGCCCGCGCTGCTTCGCGTGCACGGCTTTCACGAGCTGGTCCAGCCAGCCTTCGGGATCCTTCGCCTGCTCCATGTACGGCATCGCCATCAGTGCGACGTAGTCGTAGCTGGCGAGGAAATCGTCGTAGTTCTGCGCGTACCACGCTTCCGATTCGGGCTTGAGTACCGGCATCGCGAAGATGTTGCGCGCGGTCAGCACGTCGCCCACGTTCTGATGGGCCAGCACGATCTGCTCCAGCTGCCTGGTCAGGTCGATCAGGTAGCGCGACTTCTGCCGGGTCCAGCGCTTCAGCAGGTCGGGGTTCTCGCGGATCTTGCCGACATCGGCCGGCAGCCCCCACTGCGAATAGATGCGCAGCGCGTGCCGGCCCGCATCCTCGTAGTCGTCGAGCACCGCGTCGTCACTGAACAGGATGCCGCTGAAGGACGCGTGCTTGCTGAGATCCTCGTAGACCTGCTGGATCATCAGCCGCGCATCCGGGTCGAACGGGCTCAGCCGGAACGTGCGCGTGCCGTTCTCGCGGGCCGGCGCGCCGCCGTAGGCGCTCACGGCCTCGAGCCCGCGCAGCTTGTCGGCCGGCGGCCGGAACGCGAGCACCGGCATCCACGCGTACACCTGCACGTTGGCGCGCGTGTTGAGCTGCCACGCGGCACGCGAGAACAGGTCGGCGCGCATCGGCAGGTGCCGGTTCGGGAAATACACGGATTCGGCCACGCCCGTGCCTTTCGGGTCCGCATACGCCTGCAGGTACACCGATTTGGGCTGCATCCGGTAGATGCGTTCGATCAGCTTGCCGAGATTCGCTTCCTGCCGCGCGGGGTCCGGATCGTAGACCTGGTCGAGATCGACCTGCACGGTGCGCTCGGGCACGTCGACGTCGCCGCGGTTCGACGCCGGCTCGCGCATCGAGCGCTCGAACCCGCCGATGTCGACGTCGTACATCATCAGGATCCGCCGCAACCGGTCCAGTGGCACGTCCGGCGTATTCGGGCCGGCATCGAGACTGAACTGGATGTCCATCCCGAGCGACGTCGAGATCCGGCGTACCGGCTGGTTTTCCGCGCCGTATGGCCACACCATCGACCGTGCGACGATGCCGGTGCGTTCGCGGATCTGCCGCACGCAAGTCTGCAGGTCGTTGTGCACGCGCGCTTCGAATTCGGCGTCGGTTTCATAGCGCTTCTGGTCTTGCAGATAGAGATGCGACGTGGTCGCCGGCAATTCGTTGCCCTGCGGATTCGCGACCGCGCCGTGATGGAGGTTGTGGGTGTGGCAACCGAGCTCGACGAACTCCGACTGGCCGAGTTTCTTCACCTCGTCCCACGACAGGAAATAGTCGCGCGGCACCTGGACCTTGTCGCTGATGCGGATCGGCGTATCGGGCGGGGTGTCGATCCACGCGGTGACGAGGCCCATCACCGCCGGATACTTGAAGCGCTCGAGCAGCGGCAGCACTTTCGTGTAATGGCTGCGAAAGCCGTCGTCGAACGTGAGCAGCACCGAGCGCGGCGGCAGCGGCTTGCCGCCGTGCCGCGATTCCTCGATCTGCTTGACCGTGATGGTGTGGTAGTTGTTGGTCTGCAGCCACGAGAAGATGGCGGTCAGCGTGCCGGTATCGACCGCGAACGCGTCGACCATCGCCGTACCGGAGTTGAACGTCGCCATCAGGTTGTCGCGCACGTCATGCATGCAGATCACGCGAAACGTCTTGCCGTCGGCCGGATCGGACGGCGGAAGCAGGTCGATCATCCTGGCGCTGGTCACGCCCGGAAACAGCGAACAGGCGGCAAATGCGCCCATGCATCCGCACATGAAGGTCCGTCTGGATTGCAGCATGGCTCGATCTCCTTGCTAGAACGGCAGGTTGACCGACATGAAGCCGGTTTCGGAGCGTTCGCGCTGGCCGTCGTACGCGTGGCTGCTGACCTCCACGCCATAGCTCAGCGTGATGTCGTGCTTGAAGGTCCACGCGTGCTCGAGGCGCGCGCTCCACAGGGCGCTGGTGCCGAAGCCGCGCTCGTTGTACATGCCGCCGGACACCGAGACGCGCTGCTGCAGCCCCATGTCGCCCTTCTTCCACAGCGTCAGCTGGTGCATGACGGTGGCCGCGGCCGCGTAGTCGCGGCCCGGGCTGAAGTAGGGCGCGTTCGTGCGCGTGTTGCTGTCGGTGCCGAGATCCAGCGAGACGTTGACCTGCTGGGTGGCGGTCGTGTACACGCGCTGCGTGGCGGTCGCCGAGATCTCCTGGTGGAAGTTCGAATCGCTGTAGCGACTCACCCCGTAGCTCAGCTTGACCTCGCGACGGTCGTTCTGGCGATACACCACCGACACGTTCGCCGAGCGGCCCCAGATGTGCGCGGCGTACGCCTTCCACGGCAGCGAGTTGTCGTTGGAATCGAGTCCGCCGCTGACGGTCCAGTAGTCGTTCAGCGCATACGCGATCGATCCGCGGCCGCCCGTGCGTCCGTCCCCGCCGAGCGAGCGCGTGACTTCGCCCTGCACGGTGAGCGGCCCGTGCCGGTAGTCGCCGCCGATGCCCGTGCGCGTGCGGCTGACGCTGCCGCCGTCGGTTTGCGCATGGCCGTAGAACGTGTGCGCGAAGACCCGCCAGTTGTCGCCGAACGGTTGCGAATAGAGGTAGCTGTCCGACGTGAAGCTGTTGTCGGCCAGTGCGCTGTTGCCGTGCTCGAAGCTCAGGTCGGTGGTGAACACCGGGCTGCGGTACGCGTTGTAGTCGCGCTTGAAGCCCCGCACGGCGCCGCTGTCGGGGAACGTGTTGTCCAGCGTCTGGTCGACGTACTTCGCGGTCGCGTAGTCGTCGGCCGTGAGCGACGCGCGGCCGAGGCCCGCGAGCATCTCGACGCTGTCGGGGTGGTCGGTCAGCGACGCGCGATACATCGCGATCGCCTGGCGCGGATGCGCCTGGCCCGACACCGCGTCGGCGTGCGCGGCGCGAACCTCCGCGTTGAACGGCACCTCCTTCTCGAGTTCTTCGAGTGCGGCGATCCCTTCATCGGGGTGACCCGTGAAGACCAGGTATTGCGCACGCAGCCGGTAGTAGCGCAGATAGTCGCTTTCTCCCGGACCGACGTTGGTCACCTGCTTGGCCGGCGGCAGCGACGCGCCCATGTCGTCGAGCGCCTGCTTTGCGTCCGCCGCGCGTCCCTGGTCGACGTACGACCAGAACAGCCCTTCGCGCAGTTCGATCGGACGCGTGCGCTCGCCGTACTGGAAGCCGCGGGTCGCGCGATCCGTCGGCGACGCGGTGGCCTGCTTCAGCGCGCGCTGGTACACGGCATTGGCCTTGCCCGGTTCGCTCAGGTACAGGTAGGCGTCGCCCACGGCCGCCAGCGCGTCGATCGAGATTTCCGCGTTGGACGGAATCGTCTCGAACGTCGCGACGGCCTGCTTCATGTCGCCGCGTGCCGCAAGGGCGACCGTCCGGTCGCCCGCGAGCGCCGTCCTGACCGGCGTGTACTCGGGCGTGGTCGGCATCCGCTTGTCGAGGTCGTCTGCCGCGCGCAGCGCGTTGTCGATCCCGTCGAAGCGGTCGGCACTGGTCATCGAGCGCGACTTGTCGCGGCCGCCGCGCACCTGCTGGCGAATCGACAGTTCTTCCAGTTGCGCGATGTCGACGGCGGAGAACGCATCGGGGCGGGCCTTCGCTTCATCGAGCGCCTTGACCGCGCCGCCGCTCGCCGCGAGGCCGAACACGTCGTTGCGCACGGTCTCGACGTCGGCGGTACGCAGATTCGGCGCCTGGGCATTCGGCGTCTCGACGTCGGGCCCCTGCGATCGCTGGGTCGGCTCGCCGGGCAGCTGGGCGCCGGGCGTCTGCGCGTTCGGCGCCGGGGACGATGGCGGCGGCGCGCCAGGCATCTGGGGAACGGGCGCGGGCGAATTCGGCATCGGGGTGCCGGATACTTGCGCGGTTTGCATCGGCGCGAGCGGCGGCGTGGCGGGTGTGGCTTGTTCGCGCTTCGGCGGGGTGGCCGAAGGCGGCGCGAGCGGCGCCGGCGAAGGGGAGGCGGACGTGTCGGACATCGTCGAGGCGGCAGACGTCGTCGCTTCGGGCGGGCGGGCGTTCTCGGCCTGCGCAAGCAGTATCGGCGCTGTCGATGTGTGCGCGACCGGTGCCGGCGTATTCGCCGTATTCGCCGCATGCGCCGACTCCGTCGATCGCGCATCCGGTGCCGCGGCGCTCGATTGCGGCGCCTCCGGTTCCACTACGACCGTGGTCGGCAGGGTCGGCGGCTGCGGGTTCGACGCCTGCGCGATCTGCATCGACGCATCCGAAGCCTGCGCGATCGGCGTCGGCGCATGGGGGGGCGGCGGAACCTCGGCCTGGGCAATCTGGATCGACACGACCGTCGGCTGCGCACCGCGCGGCACCGCATCCGGGGCGCCGTGGGTCCCGGCGAATTCATTGACGCGGCCCGCTTCCGGATCGCCGTCGGCGGCGAAGCAGGGGCCGGACGCGACGAGCAGCAACACCAGCGGCGCATGCTGGAGGAGCCGTCGGCTGGACGGAGCGACGGTGGTGCATTGTTGTTTCCGATTGTTGTCCACGAGGTGTCCTCCTGTTGAAACGATCACGTCGGTGGCCCGCGTGACGACGCATGTCGTCGCACGTCGCGCGGCCGGGCTGCGAGCGCCCGGCGATGCGGACCCGACTTACAGCCGGTTGCGGATCGCCTGACCGAGCAACGCTCGCGATTCGCTGTTCCTGGGGTCGATCGCGAGCGCCCGGCTCGCGTTGTGTTCCACACAGTCCCATTCGTCGATCACCGCGCACGAGCGGGCCTTCGCCAGCGCACGCGCGCTTTCCAGCTCCGCATGCGTGATGCTGGCCGTCTGCATGCGCAGGGTGTCGGTGCCATACGGTCGGGGCTTGGGCGCGAAATCCATGCGCCTGCTCGTGCCGGCCAGCGCTTCGGCACGCTGCGCACGGTGCGCGGCCCCGTGCCGCGTGGCGGCGCGACCGTAGGCCGATGCCGCATGCGTACCGGCCGCGAGCGTCACGGGCGGCGCATGCGCCGACTGCCGCTGTTTCGCGACGGCGTGGGGGGCGGACTGTGGCGCGGTGTCCGGTTTGACCGCGAGGGTGACGGGCGGCACGGTGGAGACCTCGGGCGCACCCGAAGTCGACGCGATTTGCGGCAGCGGCGCGGGCGGTGAGGCCTGCGCGTGTGTCGGGGCTGGCCCGGGCTCGGCCGATGTGCCGGACGTACCGGTTGCGGTTGCCCTCGACGCAAGCGTCATGATCGCGTTGCGGGTCTTCCCGACGGCGGTGCCGATCGCGCCGGCAATGTCGTGCGTCACGCTCGCATGGCCAACCGTCGTGTCCCGTTCGGCGTACGCGAAGATGCCGAAGATCGCGGCGAATGCGGCGAAGCTGAGCGCCGCGTTCTTTCCGGGACCCCAGGAGGGTTTCGGCTGGTGGGCGGGCGAGCCGTCCTGTCGTTCTGCACGCGTCATTCATGTCTCCTCGGTTCGATACGGTGTGATGCAAGACGTGATGGGGTGCGCTCAGATGGCGCTCACCATTTCAACTGCGTGGTCAGCGCACCGGTTTCGACGATCGCGAACTGGGTCGCGCCCTGATAGGTGCCTTCGACCCGGTAGCTCGCATCGGGCACGCTGAACAGGCAACGCGACCCTGCGGCATTGAATTCGACGAGCACGCGGCCATGTCGCCGCAGGCGCACCTGGACGTTGGAGAGCGGCTGCCCCGTCTTGGCCGAAGCAAACGACACACCCAGGTTGTACGGCCGGCCGTCGGGCGGCAGCGGCGCGGTACCGTCGATCCGCGCATCGCCGCAGATATACGAAATGACGTAGCGATCCCCACCCGGGCCGGATGCAGGAGCGGGCGCGGATGCGGGTGGCTGGGACGCGAGCGTCTGGGCCATTGCATTCATGCAGAGCGTGCAGATGAAGACGCCCAGCAAAGGGCGAGCATGCTGTCGAAACGAGGAAGACATCGCAACCTCCCGTCCGGAATGAATGGCGAGCATTTATTCCGAGTCAGATTTGCCAACGTTCTTTTTGCGACACGCTATTGATACACGATGGCTTTTGAACCAACAACCGCGTGTGGCCTGAATGGGACGCCGTTAAATGATCCTATTTAAATAGGATAACGACGGATTTGTATGATTCTCTTAACTATGAAGAAAGTCGATATTGCCGAATATGAAAATTGCTATTCGGTAGCGATGATCCTGCACGCATTGAATCACGTCGGATGTATCGACATTCGTGCCGAAAAATAACGACTGATAAAAGGAATTTTTGCGACTGTGTCCTGGTGGAATTGATATAGATCCAGATACAGGTCGCGCAATATGAAACGCGGAAGAGGTGTTGTTGGTAGTTTAGATTGTTACAGGTAAATCGAAACTTTTAATTTGTTCTGTAACAGGTTATTTCTGTCCAGATAATCAGACGGAAAATGCCGGTGTGCGCTGTCGGATGTAAAAAGTTCATCTTTGGAATGCAAACGATTGCGATTCGTCTGATATCGATTACGCGTCCGGCACGGGCATTTTTCAGGCTAAAGCGGGATCGTCGCTTGCTACCGAAAAGCGGGTCGTGTGCGCCGGAAAGCGGCGCGGCGCGAATGGATGCGCACACCGGATTTCCGCCAACCGGACTGCGTTCGCGTCGTCCGCGGGTACGACGCGAACGCGACGATCAGCGGCTGCCGCCCGCGCTGCGCCGGGCGATGCGCATCGCCGGTGCGGCTGCGGGTTCGGCCGCGCCGGCGGCCCCGTCGACCGCCGTGCGCGGCCGGTTCATGATGTAGGTCCACAGTTGCTCGGCCGCGAGCCCGCGCTTGCGGGCCGACCGGTACAGGCGGATTTCGAGCTCGGTGATCCAGTCGCCGGAACCAGCGCACACGAGCGTGCCTTCCGCGAGTTCCTTCGCGACGCAGCTTTCCGGCAGCCAGCCGATCCCGTGCCCGGCCACGACCATGCCCTTCAACGCCTCGGACATGTGCGTCTCGAAGCAGCGGTGCAGCACGTACGGCTCGGTGGCATTCAGCAGCAGCATCTCGACGATGTTGCCGAGAAACGCGCCTGACGAATACGCGAGCAGCGGCAGCGGGGCATCGGGGGTGCCCGGCAGCTGGAACACGGGCTTGCCGCGCGCATCGGGTGTCGACACGGGCAGGATCCGTTCGACGCCGAGGCTGACGAACGGGAAGTGGTTCGGGTCGAGCACGATCGGCAGCTGCGGATGGTGATAGCCGAGCAGCAGGTCGCATTCGCCTTCGACGAGCTGCTGCACGCCCTCCGGCACGTTCACCGCGTTGACGCGCGCGGTGACGTGGCCGACCTCGCCGTTGAGCTGCTTGAGCCATTCGGGAAACAGCGTGAAGACGAGCGTATGGGCCACCGCGAAACGCACGACCTGGTCGCTGGCCGCGAACTGGTCGTAGCCGTTCACGAGATTGCGCGCCGCATACATGCTGCGCAGGATGTCGGCGGCGAGGCCGCGGAACATCTGGCCGGCTGGCGTGAGCGTGATCGGGTTGATGCTCCGGTCCACCAGCTTCGCGTCCATCCAGGTTTCGAGTGCCGCTATTCGTCTGCTGAATGCCGATTGCGTGAGGTGCCGGTTACGCGCGGCCCGGGAAAAGCTCTTGGTATCCGCCAGGCTCAGGAAATCTTCCAGCCACTTTGCTTCCATTTCGATCTTCGCTTTTTATAGTCGGGCGCTTGAAAGGCGGCGGCACCGTGTGCTGCACGAACGTTCTAGCGTACCGCGCCTCGCGCCGCTCGGCCCGATGTTTTTTTTCGATGGGTGTCAGTCGAAATATGCATGGGCGTTGTCGGCGGGATTACGGCTGCATAGCGTTGAGGTGCCGGACCCGGCTAACCGGACAGTTCATCGCGTCGAACTGCCGGTACGGCCGCAGACGGTACTTCCCCCAGGGCCGGTTGCGCCGTGCGCGTGCCGGCCCGCCTTCCCAGTCTTTCGTTCCGGTGGCCCGATGCCGGGGCGAGCCGCTTTTTGTGCAGTGCAGATTGCACATTCGTGACACGCGGGGGAACTATGTTCGACAGACGCGGCGTAGCATGAACCGTGCGCGCCGGCGACGCACCGTCGTCGCCCCTTGCGTCGGATGCTGCACCGTGATGGTGCGCAATGCCGCGCGGGCGTGCCCGGCGCGGCGCAAAAACGGGGGGATATCGAGGGGATCGCGCAAGGCACGTTCCTTGCAAAGCATTCATTACGCCGGTCCGGCATGCGCAATGCCGGGGAAAACGATCGATGGAGAAAAGATCGATGAAGCCATTCGATGAAATGCTGCAATCCGGCGACATGGTAAGGGCGCCCTACGCGCGCCTGAAGCAGTGGCTCGACACGCAGAATCCCGCGAGCCTCGCCCAGAAGGCCTACGACGCGGAAGGCGTGTTCCGCAAGACGGGCATCACGTTCGCCGTCTATGGCGACGCGGAGGCCGCCGAGCGGCTGATTCCGTTCGACATCGTCCCGCGCATCATCTCGGGCGCCGAATGGAGCCGGCTGTCGCTCGGCATCGAGCAGCGCGTGATGGCGCTCAACGCGTTCCTCGACGACATCTACCACCGCCAGGAAATCGTCCGCGCGGGCATCGTGCCGAAGCACCTGATCGCGCACAACGAAGCGTTCATCCCGGAGATGATCGATTTCCGGCCGCCCGGCAACGTTTACACGCACATCATCGGCGTGGACATCGTGCGCACCGGCGAGAACGAATTCTACGTGCTGGAAGACAACGCGCGCACGCCGTCCGGCGTGTCGTACATGCTGGAAAACCGCGAGACGATGATGCAGCTCTTCCCGGAGCTGTTCCAGCAGGTGAAGGTGCGCCCGGTCGAGACCTATCCGCAGATGCTGCGCCAGTCGCTCGCGGCCGTGTGCCCGCCGGGCGGCAATGCCGACAACCCGACCGTCGCCGTGCTCACGCCCGGCATCCACAATTCCGCGTACTACGAACATTCGTTCCTCGCCGACCAGATGGGCGTGCATCTCGTCGAGGGCAGCGACCTGCAGGTGATCGACGGCCGCGTCGCGATGCGCACGACCGAAGGCTTCCAGCCGATCGACGTGCTGTATCGCCGCGTCGACGACGCGTTCCTCGATCCGCTCACGTTCCGCCCCGATTCGGTGCTCGGCGTCGCGGGGATCATGGACGTGTACCGCGCGGGCAACATCACGATCGCGAACGCGCCCGGCACCGGCATCGCCGACGACAAGGCGATCTACTCGTACATGCCGGAGATCGTCGAGTTCTACACGGGCCGCAAGGCGCTGCTGGAGAACGTGCCGACCTGGCGCTGCGGCGAAGCCGACAGCCTGAAATACGTGCTCGACCATCTCGACGAACTGGTCGTGAAGGAAGTGCACGGCTCGGGCGGCTACGGGATGCTGGTCGGGCCGTGCGCATCGAAAGCCGAGCTCGAAGCCTTTGCCGCGAAGCTGCGCGCGCGCCCCGCGAACTACATCGCGCAGCCGACGCTCGCGCTGTCCACGACGCCGATCCTGACCGAAGCCGGCCTCGCGCCGCGCCACGTCGACCTGCGGCCGTTCGTGCTGGTGTCGGACCGGATCCGCATCACGCCGGGCGGACTGACGCGCGTCGCGCTGAAGGAGGGATCGCTCGTCGTCAACTCGAGCCAGGGCGGCGGCACCAAGGACACCTGGGTGCTGGCCGACTGAGCCGGACGCGACCGCGCGCCCCGCGACCGGGGCGCCAACCGAACGAAGACGGAGTGGACACGAGATGCTTCTGGGACGTACTGCAAGCGGTCTCTACTGGATGTACCGCTATATCGAGCGCGCGGAGAACATCGCGCGCATCGTCGATGCCGGGCTGCGGATGGCGCTCACGCGCACGTCCGACGCGCCGGCCGAATGGTCGTCGGTGCTCGTCAGCTCGGGCACGGACGACGGCTACCGGCAGAAATACGACGCGTATGCGGCCGATACCGTGACCGACTACCTGCTGCGCGACCGCGACAACCCGTCGAGCGTGCTGTCGTGCATCGACGCCGCGCGCTCGAACGCGCGGATGGTGCGCACGGCGCTCACCCGCGAGGCATGGGAGAGCGTGAACGGCGCGTGGCTCGCGCTGCGCCGCGCGCTCGCGCAGCCGGTGCCGGAGAGCGAACTGCCGGCCGTGCTCGACCAGGTGAAGCGCGAAACCGCGCTGATCCTCGGCAGCTTCTACAGCACGATGCTGCGCAACGAGATCTTCGATTTCGCGCAGATCGGCGCGTTCGTCGAGCGCGCCGACAACACCGCGCGGATCATCGACGTGAAATACCACCTGCTGCTGCCGTCGGTGTCGCACGTCGGCACGATCCTCGACAACTACCAGTGGGAGACGATCCTGCGCTGCGTCGCCGCGCACCGTTCGTACCGCTGGGTGTACGACGTGCAATACAAGCCGATGAACATCGCCGACTACCTGATCCTGAACGGCCGCATGCCGCGTTCGCTGCGTTATTGCTACGGGCGCGTCGTGTCGAGCCTGAACCTGCTCGCAAAGGATTACGGTGTGACACACCCGTGTCACGACACGGCCACGAAGATCCTGCAAATGCTGTCCGACACCTCGGTCGAGCGGATCTTCAAGAGCGGCCTGCACGAGTTCCTGACCGACTTCATCGGCCGCAACAACAGCCTCGGGCTCGAAATCGCCCAGGCTTACAACTTCGACTGAGACTTGCCATGCGACTCGCCATCCGACACATCTCGCGTTATCAGTTCGACGATCAAGCCACCCATGCGCTGCAACGGCTGCGGCTGCGCCCGCAGTCGGGCCCCGGGCAGACGGTGCGCGCGTGGCAGGTCACGATCGACGGCGTCGAGCCGTCGCTGTCCTATGCCGACGGGCTCGGCAACCGGATCGACCTCGTGCGGCACGACCGCGGCGCGAAGGCCGAGATCGTCGTCGTCGCGGCCGGCGTCGTCGAGACGCAGGACCGCGCGGGCATACTCGGCCATCCTGAAGGTTATGCACCGCCGTGGATCTTCGAACGCGAAACGGCGCTGACGAAGGCCGGCGACACCGTGCGCGCGCTGGCGCAAGCGCTGCCGATCGAGCCGCACAGCCTCGACGCGCTGCACTGGCTGATGACGGAAGTGCACGACCGCATCGCGTATGCGCCGAACCTGGCCGCCGACGCTCCGGTCGACGCGGAAACCGCATTGCAAAGCGGCGAGGGCACGAGCCGCGACCATGCGCATGCGTTCATCGCGGCCGCGCGCGTGCTGAAGATTCCCGCGCGCTACATTTCGGGTTACGTGCTGGCGGACAGCGCGATGCAGCGCATCGCCGACGCGAAGCAGAACGCGGGCGACGTCGAGGAGGAAGAAGCGCTCGCGCTGCAGAGCGGCGAGGGCATGCAGCAGGTGCTCGGTGCATCGCATGCCGCGCAGTCGCAGTCGCAGTCTCAGTCCCAGTCGCAATCGCAGGGGATGCCGCAGCCGGCGCACGGCGCGCAGTCGCAGGCGGCCGGGCTGACGCAGCAGCCCGCTGGCCATGCGTGGGCCGAGGCGTATGTGGAGGGGCTCGGCTGGGTCGGGTTCGATCCGTTCATGAATCGCTGCCCGGACGAGCGCTACGTGCGCATCGCGGTCGGCCTCGACTATCGCGACGCGCAGCCGGTGACGGGGCTCGGCGCGACGGCCGTCGGTGTCGAGATCAGCGTCGTGCAGACGCCCGAGCTCGTCTGACCTCGCGCACGTTTTCGCCGAATCCGCCAGGCCGGGGTGCCGCGTCGCATCGAGCGCGACGCGGCGCGCGGCCGGCCCAACCCGAACCGAGCTCCCATGTCCATCCACGTCGCGCTGCATCACACCACCCGCTATCGCTACGACCGGCTCGTCAATCTCGGCCCGCAGGTCGTGCGCCTGCGGCCCGCGCCGCACTGCCGGACGCCGATCCTCGCGTATTCGATGACGGTCGAGCCCGCGCAGCACTTCATCAACTGGCAGCAGGACCCGTTCTCGAACTATCTCGCGCGGCTCGTGTTTCCGGAGCGCACCGAGCACTTCGAGATCACGATCGATCTCGTCGCCGAGATGTCGGTGTACAACCCGTTCGACTTCTTCCTCGAAGCCAGCGCGGAGCAATACCCGTTCAGCTATGACGACGCGCTGAAGACCGAGCTCGCACCGTATCTCGTGTGCGATCCGCAGACGAGCGCGTCGCCGCTGTTCCGCGCGTATCTCGACGGCGTCGACCGCACGCCGGCCGGCACCGTGAACTTCCTTGTCGCGCTGAACCAGCAACTGCAGCGCGACATCGGCTATCTCGTGCGGATGGAGCCGGGCGTGCAGACGCCGGAGCAGACGCTCGAACTGGCCTCGGGCTCGTGCCGCGACAGCGCATGGCTGCTCGTGCAGCTGTGCCGTCATCTCGGCATCGCCGCGCGCTTCGTGTCGGGCTACCTGATCCAGCTCACGCCCGACGTGAAGTCGCTCGACGGCCCGAGCGGCACGTCGGTCGACTTCACCGACCTGCACGCATGGTGCGAGGTCTACCTGCCGGGCGCCGGCTGGATCGGCTTCGACCCGACCTCGGGCCTGCTCGCCGGCGAAGGCCACATTCCGCTGGCGTGCACGCCGCAGCCGACCAGCGCCGCGCCGGTCGAGGGGCTGATCGACGAGTGCGAGGTGTCGTTCGAGCACGAGATGACCGTGACGCGCGTGTACGAATCGCCGCGCGTGACGAAGCCGTACACGGAATCGCAATGGGATGGCGTGCTGGCGCTCGGCACGCAGGTCGACGGCGCGCTGGCGGCCGGCGACGTGCGGCTCACGCAGGGCGGCGAGCCGACCTTCGTGTCGATCGACGATCGCGACGGCGCCGAATGGAACACCGACGCGCTCGGCCCGACCAAGCGCGGCTATGCGACCGAACTCGTGCAGCGGCTGCGCGCCGAATATGGCGACGGCGGCTTCCTGCATTTCGGGCAGGGCAAGTGGTACCCGGGCGAGCAACTGCCGCGCTGGGCGCTGTCGATCTTCTGGCGTGCCGACGGCCAGCCCGTGTGGCACGATCCGTCGCTGTTCGCCGACGAGCGCGAGCCGTCCGCCTATACGACCGACGACGCGAAGCGCTTCATCGACGCGCTCGCCGCGCGGCTGAACCTGACCGGCGAATTCATCCGGCCCGGCTACGAGGACGTGTGGTACTACCTGTGGCGCGAGCGCCGGCTGCCGGTCAACGTCGACCCGTTCGACTCGCGTCTCGACGACGAGCTCGAACGCGCGCGGTTGCGCAAGGTCTTCGAGCAGCAACTCGACAGCGTGGTTGGCTACGTGCTGCCGGTCAAGCGTACGGAAGCCGCGCCCGGCCTCGACGGCCCGCGCTGGCAGACGGGCCCGTGGTTCTTCCGCGACGAGCGGATGTACCTCGTGCCCGGCGATTCTCCGATGGGCTATCGGCTGCCGCTCGATTCGCTGCCGTGGGCGAGCCGCGCCGACTATCCGTATCTCGTCGAGCGCGACCCGTTCGCGCCGCGTGACGCGCTGCCGGATGCCGCCGCGATCCGCGCGCGCTACGCGGGGCCGGCCGATGCGCCGCGCTACCTGTCCGGCGTGCATCGCGAGGCATCCGCGCAGACCGTGATGCAGTGGCGCGACGACGGCACGGCCGGCAACGGCCGGCCGGCCGCGCGCGACCCGGGTCGCCAGCCCGAGCGCTTCGAATCGGCTGCATGGATCACGCGCACCGCGCTGTGCGTCGAAGTGCGCAACGGCATCCTGTACCTGTTCATGCCGCCGCTTGCCGCGCTCGAGGATTATCTCGAGCTGCTCGGTGCGATCGAGCTGACCGCGCACGCGCTGGGCGTGAAGCTCGTGCTGGAAGGCTATCCGCCGCCGCGCGACGCGCGGCTGAAGCTGTTGCAGGTGACGCCCGATCCCGGCGTGATCGAGGTGAACATCCATCCGGCCGGCAACTTCGACGAGCTCGTCGATCACACCGAATTCCTATACGACGCCGCGTGGCAATCGCGGCTGTGCAGCGAGAAGTTCATGGTCGACGGCCGCCACGTCGGCACGGGCGGCGGCAACCACTTCGTGCTCGGCGGCGCGACGCCGGCCGACAGCCCGTTCCTGCGCCGCCCGGACCTGCTCGCGAGCCTGATCGCGTACTGGCACAACCATCCGTCGCTGTCGTACCTGTTCTCCGGGCTCTTCATCGGGCCGACGAGCCAGGCGCCGCGCGTCGACGAAGCGCGCAACGACCAGCTCTACGAACTCGACATCGCGTTCGCCGAGATCCAGCGCAACAAGCTGCTGTTCGGGCAGGACATGCCGCCGTGGCTCGTCGACCGTGTGCTGCGCAACCTGCTGATCGACGTGACCGGCAACACGCACCGCAGCGAGTTCTGCATCGACAAGCTGTATTCGCCGGATTCGTCGACCGGCCGGCTCGGCCTGCTCGAACTGCGCGCGTTCGAGATGCCGCCGCATGCGCGGATGAGCATCGTGCAGCAATTGCTGTTGCGCGCGCTGGTCGCGCGTTTCTGGGCCGCGCCGTACACGACGCCGCTCACGCGCTGGGGCACCGCGCTGCATGACCGCTTCATGCTGCCCGCGTTTCTGCAGATGGATTTCGACGACGTGCTGACCGAACTGCGCGACGCCGGTTTCGCGTTCGATCCGGCATGGTTCGCGCCGCACTTCGAATTCCGCTTCCCGCTGTTCGGCCAGATCGCGGTGAACGGGATGCAGCTGTCGCTGCGCGGCGCGCTGGAGCCGTGGCACGTGATGGGCGAGGAGGGCGCGCCCGGCGGCACGGTGCGCTACGTCGATTCGTCGGTCGAACGGCTCGAAGTGCGCGTGACGGGGCTGAACGACAACCGGCACGTCGTGACGGTCAACGGCCGCGCGCTGCCGCTGCAGCCGACCGGCACCGTCGGCGAATACGTCGCGGGCGTGCGCTACAAGGCGTGGTCGCCGCCGTCCGCGCTGCATCCGACCCTCGGCGTGCACGCGCCGCTCACGTTCGACATCGTCGATACGTGGCTGCAGCGCTCGCTCGGCGGTTGCCGCTACCACGTCGCGCATCCGGGCGGGCGCAACTACGCGACGTTCCCGGTCAATGCGTACGAGGCCGAGAGCCGCCGGCTCGCGCGCTTCGTCGAGATGGGGCATACGCCGGGGCGGATGGATGTCGCGGCTGCCGCGCCGAGCCGTGAATTCCCGTTCACGCTCGACCTGCGGCGGCCGTGACCGGACGATGACGACGCGGATGACGATGCGCGGTTCGCGATACCCGGCGGTTTCGGTCGCTGGCGGCCGTGCCGGAATGCTAGGATGCGGGCAGATTGCGGACGCGCGCCGCAGCCCGCTGCCCGGGTGGCGGCGCGCGTGCGCGGCCGCGCCCTGACGACGGAACGACATCGTGCCGCCCATTGACACCGATCATCTCGCCGCCCTCGACGCGATGCCCACGCTTTTCGATACCGGCGCGCAGCCGGATGCCGCCGAACTGGCCGCCGCGCTCGCGGCGCCGGCTGCTGCCGGCCGCTACGACGAACTGCGCGGCAGCGCGGCCGGCCTGAACGCGCCGGCGCTGGCGCCCGCGTGGCGCAGCTTCTTCACGTCGATCGGCAGCGACGGCGTGGCCGACCTCGATCGCCGCGCCGACGCGCTGCACCGGCGCATGCGCGAGAACGGCCTGTTCTATCAACTGCACGAGCAGCGCGCCGGCGACGGCGCGGCCGGCCCGTGGTCGCTCGACCTGCTGCCGATGATCGTCACGCCCGAGGACTGGGTCGCGATCGAGCGCGGCGTGCTGCAGCGCGTGCGGTTGCTCAACGCGACACTGGCCGACCTGTACGGGCCGCAGACGATCCTCGAGCGCGGGCTGCTGCCGCCCGCACTCGTCACCGGGCATCCCGGCTACCTGCGCGCGATGCGCGGTGCGCGCGTGCCGGGCGATACCTGGCTGCACGTCGTCGCGTTCGACCTCGCGCGCGGCCCGGACGGGCAATGGCGGATCGTCGCGCAGCACACGCAGGGCGCGGCCGGCCTCGGCTACCTCCTCGAAAACCGCCTGATCGTGTCGCGGCTCTTTCCGCGCGGGTTTCGCGGGCTGCGCGTGCAGCGGCTCGCGTCGGCATACCGCGCGTTGCTGCAGAGCATGCAGGCGCTCAGCCCGACCCGAAAGAATTCGCGGATCGTGCTGCTCACACCGGGCCCGCACAGCGCGACGTATTTCGAGCACGCGTATCTTGCGCGCTACCTCGGCCTCACGCTCGTCGAAGGCGGCGACCTGACCGCACGCGACAACCGCGTCTTCCTGAAGACGCTGGCCGGGCTCGAGCCGGTGCACGGCATCCTGCGGCGCGTCGACGACGCGTGGCTCGATCCGCTCGAACTGCGGCCCGATTCGATGCTCGGCGTGCCGGGGCTGCTGCAGGCGGTGCGCGCGGGCAACGTGCTGCTCGCGAACGCGCCGGGCTCGGGCTTCCTCGAATCGCCGGCGATGCTCGGCTTCATGCCGCGTCTCGCGGAAGCGCTGCTCGGCGAAACGCTGACGCTGCCGGCCGTGCATTCGTGGTGGTGCGGCGAGGCGGCCGCGTGCGACGACGCGCTGCCGCAGCTCGCGCGCGGCATCGTCAAGGCCTCCTATCCACCGGACGTGCAGGCCGGCGGTCCGTTCGAGCCGGTGATCGGCGCGCGGCTCACGCAGGCGCAGCTGGCCGAGTGGCGCGCGCGGATTCTCGCGCGACCCGAGCACTACACGGTGCAGGCCGACCTGCCGCTGTCGCAGGCGCCGACCTGGCCGGGCCACGACGCACCCGACAGCAACGGCGGTGCGCGTATCGTGCCGAAGCCGATGCTGCTGCGCGTGTTCGCGCTCGCCGACGGCGCGCAGCGCTGGCGGCTCCTGCCCGGCGGGCTGTCGCGGGTCGGCACGCGCGACACGCTGTTCAACGCGCCGATGCCGCGCGGCGGCAGTACCGTCGATACGTGGGTGATGACCGAAGGCATCGTCGATTCGACGACGCTGCTCCAGACGCACCTCGGCCCCGACGACCTCGTCGAGCGCCCGCGCGCGATCGCGAGCCGCGCGGCCGAGAACCTGTTCTGGCTCGGCCGCTATACCGAGCGCGCGACCAACCTGATGCGCCTCGCGCGCGCCGCGCTCGAACGGCTGCGCGGCGAGGACGACGTCGACAGCCCCGCACACCTGGAACTGCTCGACACGCTGTGCCGCGAGACGGGCCTGATCGCGGCCGACGCGCCGAACGCCGTCGATGCGCCGCGTGCGTTCCAGCACACGCTCGCGACGTCGCTGACGCGCGGCGCGGATCGCACGTCGGGCATTGCGTCGTGCCTGTTCGGGATGCGGGGCGCGGCCGCCGCGATCCGCGAGCGACTGTCGAGCGATCAGTGGCGGCTGATCGACGACGCGACCCAGCTGTTCGCCGACAGCGCGGGCCTGCCGGAAGCCGAGGAGCAGATCGGCAACGAGGCGCTGCAGTTGCTGGAGCGCCTCGGCCTGCTGCTCGGCGCGATCACGGGTGCGCAGACCGACAACATGACGCGCGACGACGGCTGGCGACTGCTGTCGATCGGTCGGCAGATCGACCGGCTGGACTTCCTGTGCAGCGTGCTGAAGGCGGCCTTCGACGAAGGCGCGGTGCACCGGCAGGACGGCTTCGAGCTCGTGCTGGAACTGTTCGACAGCACGATCACGTTCCGTTCGCGGTTCCAGCGCGGCTTCGACGTCGCGCCGCTGCTGTCGCTCGTCGTGCTCGATACCGACAATCCGCGCTCGCTCGGCTGGGTCGTGCAGGCGCTGCGCGGCCGGCTGACGAAGGTCGAGCGCAGCGAAGGCTATGCGTTGTCCGAGCTGGCCGAGACGATTCCCGACGTCCCCGCATGGTCGCTGCACGAGCTGTGCGAGACCGCCGACGGCGGCCGGCACGACAAGCTGCTCGAAGCGCTCGACACGACGGTGAAGGCGGTATGGGAATTGTCGAACCGGATCGGTGAGCGCTATTTCAGCCACGTGCGCGAGGCGGGCAGGACGTTATGGTGACGACGAAAAGCGCGGCGAAAGCGCCGCACGGTTCCGGCACGGCGCGGAACGCATCGGCACCGCCATCGGCGTCGGCCGCAAAGGCCGACGTTGCACCCGGCCGGTTGCTGCGCGTCACGCACGATACCGAATACCGTTACGCGGCGCGCGTCGAATCGGCGCAGCACCAGGCACGCCTGCAGCCGCTCGTCACGCCGCGCCAGCAGGTGCTGTCGTTCGCGCTCGACATCGACCCCGCGCCGGAATCGGTCGGAACCGAAATCGACGCATTCGGCAACGCGCGCGCGTCGTTTGCGTTGAACCAGCCGCACGATGCGCTGCTCGTGCGCAGCCGCAGCACGGTACGCGTGACGCCGCCGGTGTGGTCGCGCGGGGCGCGCGGCGAGCCGCCGCCCGCCATCGCGAAACCCGACGCGAAACAGGCGATGGCGTGGGAAGCGGTGCGCGACCGCTTGCGGTTCCGCGCGGGGCAGCCCTACGACGCGGCGAGCGAATTCGTGTTCACGTCGCCGCATGTCATGTGCGATCCCGAACTCGCCGCGTATGCGGCTGCGAGCTTCACGCCGCAACGGCCGCTCGTGCAGGCCGCGTGGGAGCTGATGCGGCGCGTGCATGCCGATTTTGCGTATACGCCGAACAGCACCGACATCACGACATCGGCGCTCGACGCGCTGCGCTTGCGCAAGGGCGTGTGCCAGGATTTCGCGCACGTGATGATCGGCGCGCTGCGCTCGCTCGGGCTGGCCGCGCGTTACGTAAGCGGCTACCTGCTCACGCAGCCGCCGCCCGGGCAGCCGAGGCTGATCGGCGCCGACGCGTCGCATGCATGGGTCGAGGTGTACGACCCGGCATGGCCCGAGGATAACGGCTGGCTGCAGCTCGACCCGACCAACGATCGCGCGCCGGGTGACGACTACGTGATGCTGTCGATCGGCCGCGACTATGCGGACGTGACGCCGCTGCGCGGCGTGATTCGCGGCGGTGGCGCGGATCAGGAGCTGAAGGTCGGTGTGACGGTGGAGCCGCTCGATGTCGTTTGACGCGGGTCCGCTGTGCGCGCCGGTCGCTTGTCGCCCGCTGCGGGCAGGAGCATACGGCCATGACGGTGGAACCGAACGGAAGAAGCACTGCGGTTCGGTAAAGGCTTCGTACGTGACCGTCAGACATGACCGGAAAGTTGCGCGTCATGCCGGTCAACTTAATCAGACGAGTTCAATTCTGTAGGAAAAGAGAAAACTGCACTTGTGCGCTGGTGCGCGGATTTCCGATGATCCGCATCTGCGTTCACGTCACGTCAGCTTGAATGACTGGCGGCGGAACGGCAGAACAACACCAAACCGCGCGCAGGAGCCAGGGTGACCCAGCTTTATCCCGAACATCGATCGGCGACGGACGAACCCGTCGCACGGTTGATCGATGCAGCCGAAGCGGACGGCACCGCAACGTCACGCAAGCCCCCCTCGATCGTCGTTGGCCGCAGCGACGGGGTCTCGATGTGGACGAAAGGCACCCGGCTGATCTGTATCAAGCAAATGCCGTTGCCCGGTATCGTCATCTTCGTGCATGGGGTGAACTCTGAAGGCGAATGGTTCGAGGCGGCGGAGCAAGGATTGTGCGACGGCCTGAATCGCCGGCTCGGGCGGCTGGACGATCAACTGAAGTATCGCGGCATCGATGCCGGGCAGTTGGTGCCGGCGAAGTACACGGAAAGCGTGACGCCGGACGGGTTTCTGAACCCGAAGCTGCTTGCCGATAACTACGTCAAGGCCGATCCGTCGTTTTCACCGGTCATTCATTTCCGATGGGGCTATCGGGCGACCGCCGCTGAGCTGAAAGAGTATGGCGACAAGATCTTTCTGAACGAGAAGGACTACTGGGGCGGCGGCCCGTTCACGAACGGTTGCGCGAGCCTGCCCGATCTCTGGCACGGCGGCCTCGACGACCGCGCGGCCGGGTGGTTGACCGTCCAGGGGATCAACCCGACCAATCGACCGCTGTATCGCGCGCCGCCCCGCGCATATGGCGTGCTCGCGGCGTTGCGCCTTGCGAGGCTGATCGAGTCGATTCGCCGCATGCAGGCCGACGTGCCGATCACCGTCGTGTGCCATAGCCAGGGCAACATCGTGGGCCTTACCGCGGCTTTCTTCGGCGATGCACTACCCGACGTCGAAGATCCGTGGGGACGTAGCGGGCATTGCGTGGCCGATGCCTACGTGCTGGCGAATGCACCGTACAGCCTTGCGCGCGCAGACGGCCCGAATCCATCCGATACGTTCATGGATACCTGGTCGCAACGCGCGACCAGGGACGGTGGCGGTCGTCGCGGACGGCAGACCTACACCGCTCGCACGAAAACGTTCGGCAAGTTTCTGTCGATCATCGGCACGCGGAAGGCCTATGAACTTCCCGCAGACAAGATCGATGAAGACATGGCGAACGAACGGGTATCGCCGACCAGCAAGAAGTCTTATGCAGCACAGGACGATCGGGTACGCCACGGCCTGAACGGATCGACGCATGGTCGCGTCACCGCGTATTGCTGTCCACACGACCAGGTGATTTCGGCCGTCACGGTT
Source organism: Burkholderia sp. HI4860 (assembly GCF_002223045.2). Classification (NCBI taxonomy): domain Bacteria; kingdom Pseudomonadati; phylum Pseudomonadota; class Betaproteobacteria; order Burkholderiales; family Burkholderiaceae; genus Burkholderia; species Burkholderia sp. HI4860. The sequence continues at coordinate 2,061,631 of NZ_NKFO02000001.1, forward strand.
CAAGGCATCGGCTGGCGCGGCATCGACGAGAACGAGCTGAGCGATATCGGCGTCCCCGGCGTGCTGACGCAGCGCGTCTTTGCCTCCGGCTTCCACGTCGGCGTGCAGGAGAAATATCGGTATTGGGAAGATGACTGGCGGCACGTACAGAAGGGAAAGACGTCGGGCTTCTGGTATCCGCCTTCACCGCCTGCCAAATTCAACCTCATCGGTGCACTCAAGGGAAACGAGTCCGTGTTCGGGATAGCGGCCACGCTTGCATCCGCGCCGATCATGTTTTTCGTGACCCAGATCAGCTCGGCATTGAATATGTTCCGCGTGAACGCCATTCCGCCGAAGGGCTGGGCCGTGGTGGCGGACGCGCCGGCACTCGACGAACCGTTCCCGCCGAAGGCGTTTCGGTTCGGCAAGCCCATCGAAACGAAGGACGGCAATGCGACAAGCGACTTCAACGAAGGCAACGATCCGCCGGCCGCATGGCGCGACGCAAGCAAGAGCGAGGCAGACAAGCGCGCGGACGATCCTTACGATCAGTACACGGCGAAGAACAAGGACAGCGTCGCGCAAGGTACGGCGGAGAGCGAAGCCGGACAGCGTTACGAGGACCGCGCGTTGATGCGGATGGAGGCCCGGCGAACGCTGAATACGGAATGGCTCGATGGTGATGGCCACGTGATCGGTGAGGACGGCAAGAGCGAAATGCCGGACGGCTACAAGGAATGGCGCGATAAACAGATTGTCGATTGGCTCGATCGTGGTTCGACCAACAGCCCGACGAATCACTCCACGACGATGAGCAATCCGAAGCATGCCGAAAAGGCGCTTGCGTACGATGTGGCGATTGGGGTTTGCTATCTGACGCCCGAGCAAATGAAGGTGCTACGGCTTGAAGCCGATTGGCGGATGGGGGATGGCATCCCGAATGACAATCCGAACAAGAAGTACTGCGACTATTTTTCGTCAGGAAATTTCGATAGAACGCCCCTCCACGAATGGGTACATGCCGAGAAAAGCGAAGCCAATATTCCCGCCGCGATCGTTGACGAACGCGAAGGACAGATTTATCTGAAAGTTGGGGGTGCAATATGAAGACGCTGATCGCCACATGGCCGAGACGTGTTGCCGTTGCGGTCCTGGCGTGGATAATCGCCGCCCTGTTGCTGGCTTTGCTAATGACACACGTTGAACAACCAGACCGAACACAATTGGATATAGGAGACTGGATGAAACGATTTGTAGTCGTGCCCGGCCTGGTGGCACTCATGGTGTTTCTGTCTACCACGGCCATGACGCGTTCGGCGCATGCCGTGCCCGCTTCGGAGCCGGCAGCAAATGCAACCCCGGCCGCAGAAGAGTCAGTGAAGCCATTTGTGGCACAGGTTGTCGGCCTGATTTGGTTGAATCCTTTGCAGCGGATGGACTACCCGACCGAATGGCAATTGTTGTGGACGCAAGGGCTTGCTGCGCCGAACGGGAACGATGACATGGTGCGGACCGATCCGACATCCTTTACAACGCTTCGATCGATTGGCGCGCTGGTATATGGCAACGACGGGGTAGAAACATTCAAGGGCTTCTATGCCAAGTACATTGATAAATTCATCCTGCTCATACGCACCCGTTATATCAGCAACGCAAAATATTTCTACACGGTGAAGCCCGAGAAGCAAAACGATTGGCGCGAACTCGCGGGTATCCGGGTCGAAATTGCCACTCCACTTCGCCTCGACGCGGCCTATGCCCGATCGCGCATGATCGATCGGATGATGAACTTCTTCGAGATCGGCCCGCCGTCACCCAAGACTTTGTGGAGCCGCGACACGCCTCCCGATGTACAAATCACGCAGGGCGGCCCGAACGCCGGCTTCACATCGCTGAACAACGCATTGGACTACTTGCAGGCGAACCCCGACAAGAGCGTCTGGGTGATGAACTGGGATGCACCGAATTTCCCGCCCACGGATGCACAGATCAACGAGAATCTGGTCGCGCTGTTCCTCGCCGGCCCGACCTTCAACACCGAGCGTGAACCGCTCGCATGGATCGGCAAGGCCGCGACCGGTAACACGCATGATTTTCCGCAGAAGGTCGGTACGACCCGCGCCGTGCAGACGTGGAAGGCGACCATCGACCAAGCGGCACGCAACGCCGGCGTCGCAGTCCCGGATCTCCATTACATCGTTCACGACGCAGGTAAAGGCAGCGACGCATCGTCGGCCCGTCTTGCCGCGCTCGCGCAAACCTTGACCGAAACCCTGCCCGAATACGACCACCGCAAGCAGACGTTCAACACGGCCGCCGTACTCGGCGACATGGGAACAGGCAGCGCATTGACCGACGTCGCGCTCGCCATCGGCCGGATCAATCACTTTGGCGGCAACGCACTCGTCGCCGGCACGACCGATCCCGAGCATCCCGTCGCGGTCGTCGTCCGGCCACCATCGAAGCTCACGCCGATCGATCCCGACAAGGACTGGTTCCGCGCACGCGGCGGAAACAACGCCTACCTGCCGTGGTGGGGCCGCCGGCACGATACCGATTACGGCATGCAGGGCTATTCATGGTGAGGTATGTCAGTGCGATGGTCGGCGGGCTTGACGCCCATCAGGTTCATCGGCCGTTGCGGAGATCGCGTCGGCGCTTTAAGTCTTCGTTAATACTGCACGCCTAGGGAAACGCTGATCAATGGACCAACTTCCGAAGTTGCAGGCGAGATGGCTTCAAATTTTCTGGATGACGAAGCGAATCGGCGCTCAATTCAGTGAATTTGGCGCGTAAGCGAGCCTCCCCTGCTCGCATTTTTCATACGCATGACGGACTGCTCCCATGGACCGATCGCAACAGATTTCGCGCAATCACCAGATTCGCCAGAGCGAACAGGCTGAACAGTTGCGCGGTGTTCTTGGCCAAGCCCTTGTATCGGGTCTTGCGATGCTGAAACAGATTCTTGACGATATGAAACGGATGCTCAACCCGCGAACGGATCTGCGCCTTGGTTCGCTCGAGCGCGATCACCAGGTCCTTCAGCGCTCCTTCTTGCATCGCCTTGATCTTTCCCCGCCTGGCAGCGACGTGCCACTTCACGGCCTTGCCCGCCATTTCCTCGCGCTTGTCGACGCCAATGTAGCCCGCGTCGGCGAACACCTGCTCTTCATGCCCGTGCAGCAGGGCATGAGCTTGCGATACATCCGACACGTTGGCCGCCGTGCCAACCACACTGTGAATCAGGCCCGAGTCGGCGTCGACGCCAATGTGGGCTTTCATGCCAAAGTGCCATTCGTTGCCCTTCTTCGTTTGATGCATTTCCGGGTCACGGCTCTTCCCGGCATTCTTGGTCGACGGCGGCGCTTCAATGATCGTCGCGTCAACCAGCGTGCCTTCCTTCATCATCAGCCCACGCTCGCACAGCGAGATGCCAATCTCGTCGAACAACTTCCGTGTCAGTTCGTGTTCGATCAGCAGGCGCCGGAACTTCAACAGCGTGGTTGCATCAGGCACGTTCTCGATCGCCAGATCGATGCCGGCGAAGGCTCGCAGCGTGATGCTGTCATACAGCGCGTCTTCCAGTCCTTCGTCCGACAGTCCGTACCACTGTTGCACGAAGTAGATTCGCAGCATCCGCTCAAGGCCAATCGGCGGGCGACCTCGCGTGCCCTTCGGATAGTGCGGTTCGATGGCCGACAGCAAGCGCTGCCACGGAACGACCTTCTCCATCTCTTCCAGGAAGCGTTGGCGCCTCGTCACTCGCTTCTTGCCTGCAATTTCCGCTTCCGCGAAGCCGATCTGCCTCTTCATCGTCGTGGGTCCGTTCCGTGAGCTGTCTTCTAAACGTCCTCGGCTACGTCTGCGATGACCGCCGAGCCGAATAAATCAGCGTTTCCCTAGCATGATCATGCCGGCGAACGGATCGGACTCGATCCGGGGCACCGGCGGCACGCGCGGGTGCGTCGACGTCACGGCGCCGCACCGTCGCGCATCGCCATTCCCTTGCAACGGCGGCGCATCATGATCAAGAACTTCGACTACACGCTCGGCAGCGACACGATTGCGCTCTGCGCGAGCTTCGGCGCGGGGCCGGCGTGGCGCCGCGTGCTCGTGAGCCGTGCGGATTCGATGGAGACGCTGGTGGTGCTCGACGCGCGCGGGTTGTCGGGCTTGCTGAAGGTGGCGACCGAGGCGCCGGAAGGATTGCTCGACGACGCGATCCGCAAGGTCGGCGACGAGCAACTCGTCGAGCGGGCGATCAGCGGCAAGGCGATCGTCGAAGCGTCGCTTTGACAGGGCGGTGCGTGAGCGTGCCGACAGGCACGGCCGCACGCACCGCGTTGCATTGCGTTGACGACGCTTACGCGGCGAACCGGTCTGTCGCCGCGACCAGTGCTTCCAGAATCCCCGGCTCGTTGTACGCATGCCCCGCACCGGGCACGATCTCGAACGTCGCATCGGGCCACGCCTTCGACAACTCCCATGCGGTGCGCGCGGGTGTCGCGACGTCATAGCGACCCTGCACGATCACGCCCGGGATGCCGGCGAGGCGATGCGCGTCACGCAGCAACTGGCCTTCCTCGACGAAGCCCTTGTTCACGAAGTAGTGGTTCTCGATTCGCGCGAACGCGAGCGCGTAGTGACCGTCCGCGAAGTGCGCGGCGAGTTTGGGGTCGGGCAGCAGCGTGATCGTGCGGCCTTCCCAGATACTCCACGCACGTGCGGCTTCGAGCTTCACGGCTTCGTCGTTGCCGGTCAGCCGCCGATGGTAGGCGGTCATCAGGTCGCCGCGCTCGGCTTCCGGAATCGGCGCAACGAAGTTCTCCCATAGATCAGGGAACAGCCACGATGCGCCTTCCTGGTAGTACCACAGCAATTCCGCGCGACGCATCGTGAAGATGCCGCGCACGATCAGTGCGCTTACACGCTCCGGGTGCGTCTCTGCATAGGCGATCGACAACGCGCTGCCCCACGAGCCGCCGAACACGAGCCACTTTTCCGCGCCGACCATCTCGCGCAGGCGTTCGATATCGGCGACCAGATGCCACGTCGTGTTGTTCTCGAGGCTGGCGTGCGGCGTCGAGCGTCCGCAGCCGCGCTGGTCGAACAGCAGGATGTCGTAGCGCGCCGGATCGAACAGGCGGCGATGGTCGGCGCTGCAGCCGGCGCCGGGGCCGCCATGCAGGAACACCGCGGGCTTGCCGGCCGGGTTGCCGCACCGCTCCCAGTAGATGCGATGGCCGTCGCCGGTGTCGAGGTGGCCGTGGGCGTAGGGTTCGATCGGTGGGTACATGACGTTTCCTGATTGAAAGGTCGGTGGGGCGCAGGGCAGCCGGTGCCGAAGGCAGTACGCCATTATGCCCAACTCGTCGAAATGGCGCGTTCCGGTTCCCGCATGCGGGACGACTGCCGTGTGGTCGATCGGTAATGAAAAAATCCGTAAAAAAACGCATCGCATCGGTCACGCATTCCGATTCAATATGCCTGTGTATTTCATGTGCGTGCCACACGTGAAATGCACTCATGACGCTGGCCATGCGTCGCGGATCAATGAGAAATCAAAATAATTCCGGGGATTGTGAATGGATAGCGATTCTCTGACGAGGAAGGAGCGCGAGATCGTGTCGTTGATCGCACGGGGGATGCGCTGTACGGAGATTGCCGCGGCATTGGGAGCCGCACCGATGACGGTGCGCAAGCATCGCGCGAACATCGTGCGCAAGCTCGGCCTGACCGGCACCGCGCAACTCGTGGCCTACGCGGTCGAACACGCGCCGCCGCTCGCGGACGACGTCTCTCCTTGCGAAGATCGCCGCGCTCGGGCCGCGTGAGCGGGATGTGCTGCGCCTGATCGGCGCGGGTCTCGCGAGCAAGGAAATCGCAAGATTGCTCGATGTCAGCCCGCGCACGATCAGCAAGCATCGTGAAAACATCATGCGCAAGCTGTCCATTCACGAACTTGCCCGTCTGGTGAAAATCGGTCGCGAATTGTGATTCCGGTGATCCGTATTTTCGCTACGCAATCGGAGGTATTGAGGGGTATTCGCATTCGGCGCAATTTGAATGCCGGGCGGATATTGCATTGCATTCGCTCGCGGACGGGAGAATGCGCGATATTCCGAGGGCGAATTCACCCGATATTCATCATGAAAAGGAGTGAAAAATGGAAAGCGAAAAAGTGATTGTCTGGAAGGACGATCCGGCCACTCAGGTCGAGGTGGCGACATTCGTCAATCAATCCACTGCGGCGTTCGTGGTCGATGTCACCGAACCGCAGCAAGTCAAGGAGTGGACGAAGCTGCTCGAGTCGACGACTGCCGACGATCACGCGCAAGGCGATGCCGCGCCGCGTCCGCGGCCTCGTCGCGTGCCGAACGCCTCGATCTATCGCGGGGTGGTGGTCACGACGGTCAGCACGTTCGCGCTGCTGATCGGCTTCGCGATCTGGCGGCGCTACGAGGTGGATGCGGAACTGAGCCCGAGCCGCATCCTCTTTCGCCTGCGCCCGCCGCCGCAGCAAGCGTAACTGCCGGCCCGGCCGTCGCCCGATCGGGCGCGGCGGCCGCGTGACGCACCGCACGCGCCGGCGGGACAGCACGGCGGCGCGTGCGGAACCGGAATCACAGGAGATCAATCATGCCAGTTGACAATTCGGCGGCCGAGTCCGCCCGGAGTCTGTTGAACGGTATCGACTACAGCGCCCTGATCGGCGGCCCGTTGCAGGCCGCGATCACAGCGCAGGCGATGGCCGCGAAATCCACCTATGAGTTCATCGACAAGGTCGGCCTCACGACCGACAAGGACGGCGTGAAGCAGGCCGTCAACGTCACCTTCCTGTACCAGAAGGACGGGCAGATGGTGAAGCTGATCGTGCCGCTGCTGACGATCGTGCCGGTGCCGCTGATCCTGGTCGACGAAGTGACGATCCAGTTCAAGGCGAACATCAACGCGGCGGCGTCGTCGACGTCGGAAGAGTCGAAGTCGGAGGCGATCGCGGGTGAACTGTCGGCGCAGGGCAAGATCGGCTGGGGGCCGTTCAGCTTGTCGGCGCAGATGAAGGCAAGTTACTCGAGCAAGAAGGATTCGAAGGCGACGCAGGATTCGCGCTATTCGGTCGAGTACACGCAGGACGTGTTCGTGCATGCGTCGCAGGCCGGCGTGCCGGCCGGGCTCGCGACCGTGCTCAACATCCTGTCGAGCGCCGCGACCGGTGCGAGCCGCAACGGGGACATGCAGGTCAGCCCGGCGTTGTCGACCGTGATGTCCGGCGATCCGTCGCAGCAGCAGATGCTGCAGGTGCGCCTGCAGAATTCGAGCGGGCTGTTCGCCGGCGATACGCAAGTCGTGTTCCAGATCGATCCTGCGCTCGCCGACAAGTTCCGGATGAGTCGGGCGCCGTTCGGTTCGACCATCCCGTTCGATCAAACCGGCAAGATCGCGTCGTTCAAGACCGACGGCGACGGTTCGTTGTCCGTCCTGTTCTGGGCCGAAGGCGAGGTCGCCGCGCAGGCGATCGACCTGACGGTGTCCGCGTCGATCCCCGCACCGGACGGTGGCAACGCCGACGCAAAGACAGTCGTCGTGCCGGTGCGCGTGCTGCACCGGTTGCCGCCGCCGGCGGCGCCGTCGCTCAAGAGCGCGCAGGCGATGCTGTCGATCGCCAAGGGGGACACCGGCAAGGACGTCCTGACCGCGCTGAAGCCGGACGGCACACCGGCGGTGGACGTCGAGCTGAATTTCACGTTCGACACCGGCGGCACGGCGTTCGAGGTCGAGGCGAACGGCAAGAGCGTGGAGGGCAATTCGCCGAAGACGAATGCCAACGGCCAGGTCGAGATCGTCTGCAAGGCCCTTGACGACAGCAGCAAGTCGGTCATGACCGTCAACGCGACGATCGACGGCGCGACCGCGTCCACGAGCATCACGCTGCAGGCCAAGCCCTGATCCGCCCGATGTGACAACCCGCCCGCGCCGGCCTGCCGGCGCGGGTTAGAGGAGAACACCGATGACCAATCTGCGGGATATCGCCGCCGCGTTCCTCGACAGTCTCGCGGGCGCGCAGCACGAAGCGAACCTGTATTCGAAGCGCCTTGCGGTGCAGTATCGCGAGGATCCGTTGCTCAAGTATTTCCCGGTGCCGAACGGCCTGCTCGACGAAGCGAACGTGACGCTGCGCTTCGCGGTGCCGCCGGGCGCCGACGGCGACGAACGGGCTTCGCGGCTCGACGCGGATACGCCGGCGGCCGATGCGCTGCCGTCGCAGGTCGCCGTTGCCGATCTGGCGACGGAGGCCGGCGCGCTGCTGCTGCGGGATCTCGCCGACGCGCTCGGCTCCGTGCGCGGTGCGAGCGGGGCGGCCGGTGAGAGCACCGACCCGATCCGCGACCGGATCGACGCATTGCGTTCGTCCCGCGTCGCGCGCGAGCTGGGCAGCAACCTGCATGCGCTGCTCGGCGACATACTGACGCAGGCCATGCGCGGTACGGAGCCGTCGCTCGATGCGCTGCGTGCCCGACTGCTCGACGTGCTCCATGCGTCGCTGGACGGCAGCCTGGCGGACGTGTTCGACGCAGACGGTCGCACGGACGCGGGACGCGCGTCGTTCGCCGCGGTGGTCGATGCGAGCTGGGAGGCGCTGCGCGGCCTGGTCGACGCGGCCGCCGAGCGGCAGCGCCGGATCCAGGCGGAGACCGCGCGCGTGCCGTCGCTCGCGGTGACGCTGGACCCGGCCGCGCTGCAGGGCGTTCCGGCCGAATTCGTGCAGACCTTGACGCTGCGCGCGAAGCTGCGCAACTACAAGTGGGTGCTCGTCGGCGAAGGCGGCCGCGAGCGCGACGAACTGGTCGTCACGGAGTGATGCCATGACCGATTCCATCAGCCCCGTCGTCGATCTGCAGTACTTGTTCGCCGCGCCGATCGAGGCCGTGATCGAGGCCGACTTCATGGCGGCGCGCCAGTTCGTCCGGTACGTCCGCGAGTTTGGCTTCGTGCAGAACGCGTCCATTGTCTGCGAACCGGGCGACCCGAATGGCACCGACTTCGGCGAACTGAGGATGATCACGTTCTTCTACGAACAGGTGGTCGGCAAAGACAAGACCGAATGGCGCCGCGTGCAGGTTCCGGTGCTGTCGCTGATTCCGCTGCCGCTGCTCGGAGTGAAGACCGCGACGTTCGATTTCGGCGTGCGTCTGCTGCTCGCCGAGCGCGTGCAGGCGCCGTGCGCGATCCCGCTGCTGCCCGACGATGCGGACGACACTGCGCCGCGCCGGTATCGCTGGAGCGCAATGCTCGCGCGTGGCCGGCCCGAGGCCGGCAGCCACGCGCGTGAGGACGTGTCGCCGTTTCTCGAGGCGAACATCGGCGCCAAAGTCGAAGTCGGGCAGGCCGGCATTCCGGCCGGCATCGGCAACCTGCTGGCGCTGCTGGGCATGAATACCCAGATAAGCGGCGTCGGCACCCAGGCCACCGGCGACGGTGGCGACCACTCCAGGAGGGAGTCATGAAGACGAGCGAGAAGATGCTGAACGACGCGCCGGGTTTTGCGTGCCCGGTTTGCGCACGCGGGCGGGTGAAATTGTCGCTGGCGGATTTTCTCGGCAGCAGCGAGGTCCGCTGCCCGATGTGCGGCACGTCGTTCCAGATGGACAAGACGGGCTGCGAGGAACTGGTGGATCGGCTGCAGGATCTCCAGGTCGCGCAGCAGAACGTCCGGCTGCTGGAGAAGAAAGCCGACCGGTGAAAACGGCGCCGCGACTTAGCGGCGGCCTGCGGGTCGTTGCGCCGCAGCAGACGGCCAACCGATCGCCACCCGCCCCGGGCGTCCCGCCGGGGCGGCCTGCGAGCCGGAGTGGCATCGGGAATTTTGAAGCAATTTCATTCCGATATTTTTCATACAAAATCCCGGCGGCATATCGGCGGGCCGAAGCGGGGCGCCGGTGTGCTGCCCATCCACCGTGCCAACGGAAACCAGCCGATGAACCATCGCGTCACGCAGTTGACCGGGTTGCGCGCCGTCGCGGTCGCGATGGTGGTGGTCGGGCACGCCGAGCACGTGCTGCCCGGCGGCTACACGGGGTGGTACGCGCCGTTGCGACTGATCGCCGACGGCCGGCTCGGCGTGCTGATCTTCTTCGTCCTCAGCGGTTTCCTGATCACCAACGTGCTGCGTGCCGAGTTCGCGCGCACGGGCGGCATCGCGCTGACGTCGTTCTACGTGCGCCGCGCGCTGCGGATCTGGCCGGCCTGCTATGTCTATCTCGCGGCGGTGGCGATCGTGGCCTTCACCGGCTGGTTCGACGTCGACCGCAGGCAGTGGCTGTATGCGGCGCTGCACCTGTGGAATTACTCGGCGTGGTTCGGGCTGACCGGCGACAACGCACTGCATCCAGACGGCGCGTGGTATCTCGGCCATTTCTGGTCGCTCGCACTCGAGGAACAGTTCTACTGGTTCTGGCCGCTGCTGTTCGTGTATGGGATGCGGCGCGGCGGCACGCGCTGGCTGGCTGCGTTGATCATGGTCGTGCCGCTGGTGCGCGCCGTGACGTATTTCGTGGCGCCTGCGTTGCGCGGGCAACTCGGGATGATGCTGCATACGGGCGTCGATCCGATCCTGATCGGCTGTTATGTGTCGCTCAATCGTGAGCGGCTTGAAGCGTGGATTCGTACTTGGCGTGGCGAGACGCGCATCGTGACCGCGATCATCGTCATCGTGCTGATCGGCATGCCGTTCGCCGAACATCGGCTCGGCGGGTTCTGGAATGCGACCTATGGCGTGACGGTCGAAGCCGCGTTGATCGCAATCGTGATCGTCGTACTGAATTTCCGCAGCGAGTTCTGGTGTGCGCGGTGGTTGCGCGCGCAGCCGGTTGTGTTCGTCGGCACGATCTCGTTCAGTCTTTATCTGTGGCAGCAGCCGTTTGCGAATCCGGATCTGCGGGTTCCGCATGCGTTTCCGCTTGGGATCGTGTGGGCGTTGATAGCGGCGACGGCCAGCTACTTTCTCGTCGAGAAGCCGTTCCTGCGGTTGAAGGATCGTTATTCGGCGCGCGAGGCGCGGCGTGAGCGTGACGATGGGTTACGGATGCCGGCTTCGGGCGAGGCGATCGGAGCGAAGGTGGCGGAGTAGGCGGGTGGGGCGGTGCCCCGCCTGGGCGTTACTTGAAGCGCTTCATTGCGGCAGGCGAATACCAGAAGTTTCGGAACATATCGACTCCGTACGACTTGCCGTCGTAGTGGACGATCGTGCGTGCGGTGCGCTTGCCCGTCTCCGAATAATCACCGTCCTTGCGCTGCGTCTTCGTAATATGGGCGGTGATCGACAGATCAGCAAAGCCGTGGCTCGATGTTTTCTCCACGGCGATCGTCATGCTTGCCTCTTCGCTGCGCGCGTCGCCGACACCGGGGCCGCAGGCGTCGCCCTCGACGCTGACCCACCCGTACAGGTTGGTGCCGAACACCGGACGGATGCGGTTGCCGTCGCGCACCCAGAGCGTGAGTTCCTCGCTGGCGTTGGCGTCGGGGCAGCTTGCCCCGCGCGCGCTGCTCGTGAACACGACGCCGAACGCGCGCACATCGGGCGACAGCCGGTAAGGCGCTGTATCGATGCGATAGCTGCTCTCGCCGATTTCCGTCGCAGCATCCTCTTCGACGACCGACTTTTCGGCCGCCACGACCTTGCTGCCTTCCACGAGCGCGATGACCTGCAGCTTTTTGCTTTCGTCCGGGCTCTTGCTTTTGGGAAGCGAGTCGAACGCAACGGCCGCGATCGTCGTTTCGGGCGCATTTGGCATGACCTTGCAGGCCGACGCGACGACGAGCCGGTTCGTGTCGCGTGTGGCGATGCGTGCGCTTGCAATGCCGGCCCAGCGGGCGACGGCCATGACCGTATCGTCTCCGCAAGGCTGGCTGTCGGTGGCGTGAACAGCGGGTGCGGCGGCAATCGCCAGCACCGGAATGAAGTGAAGCGCTTTCATGGTCGGAGGAAACCGGGTTCGTCGATTGTGACGGCTGTCGCTCGTCGAATCGATGCAGTCGATAGACCGGCTATTGGTCAGGGGCGGTCGAGGCTTTGTCCTTGCTGGACGGCCATCTTTCTTTAGCCAGCTCCATTTCATTTTCCTTCATTCTTTCGAGGATTAGCTTGAGACTCTCCGGGTTTTTGACGAGTTTCTCGAGCGCTTCCAGCAGGTCGTAAAAACCGATCCAGTCTTGTCGGTTTGATACATATGCGTCGATCAACGATTCCTGTTTGGTCCGCTTCCTTCCCGGTTTCGAGCGAGTTTCATTACTTGCTATTTCCTCGGGTTCCGGATCGGGTTGCTTCCTGATTTCCTCAACCAACGCATACGTGGGCACGACGAGGAAGCGCCAGTTCGCATAATGGAGCGCGGATTCGATTCGATCGTAGGGTGCCTTGACGGTGAGCCTGCAGAACACATACAGATCGGCCCAGAGCCGTTTGAGCTTGACGATCGGGAATTCGGGGCTGTGACGATCCCATCCTTCATGTTCCTCGACCCCGTACTGCTCCTTCCCCTTTGCGACGACGTTACCCTCGCTGTCCATCCGCTGTACGGACGACTTGACCTCCAGCCAGAACGACCGTCGATCGCCGACGAGCTCGAAGTTTTCCTCGGAAGGAAACCATTCGAAATCGACATGATCCATCACCTTCCTGGTCGGATAGGCGTCCGGTTGAGTCCTGAACAGGGCGGTGCGCACCAGGAATTCGGCGAGGTCGCCGCGAAGCGTGCCACTGCCGATGTCGGAGTACGCCCATTGCCAAAAATCGCCCACTCCAACGCACGTTCCGGCGATTCTTTTCGATGGGTCAAGCGGATCGACGAAGTCGCCGCCGTGGGTTCCTTTCTTGCGCAGCTTTTTATCCTGGGCAGCGGGTTGGTTTGCGTCTGGAGAGGTCGTCATGAGTCTCGGCGGGAACAAAGAAGGATGCAAAAAAAGGCCCATAAGGGCCTTTCCGTTAACGGGCGGGAAACATGGCCACTTACCGCGTCAACGCCGTAAACCCTTCCAGCAACCGCTCAACATCAGCCGCCTGAATCGCGCCCATCGTCGAAATCCGGAACAGCTCCTTCGACAATCCACCTTGTCCCGCATAGATCACGAAGCCACGCGCTTTCAGCCCGTCATGCAGCGTCTCGTACGTCACCCCTTGCGGCAACCGATACGCACGCAGCACAACCGACGATTCACCTTCCGGCAGCACCAGCGGCATCCCGCGCGCCGCGAGCCCGGCTTGCGCCTGATCGGCGAGCGCCTTGTAATGCGCATGCCGCGCCCGCCAGCCGCCAGCCTCGTCAAACTCGCGCAGCGCCTCGACGAGCGCGTAATACGCATGCACGGAAGGCGTGAACGGCGTATTGCGCTGATCCTGCAGCTTCGCGAGACGACCGAGATCGAGGTAATAAGTGCGGCTTGCGGCCTTCGCGAGCGCACTACGACGCACGATCACGAACGCTGCGCCCGGCACACCATGCAGGCATTTGTTCGCGGTGGCAGCCACAGCATCGATATCGCCACCGGCAAAATCGATCGCTTCCGCGCCAAAGCTGCTGACGCCGTCGACGAGCATCTTCACGCCACGCGAACGGCAGACTTCCGCGATCGCGCCGAGATCGTTCAGGCGACCCGTCGTCGTTTCGTGATGGATCACGGCGACGTGCGAATACCCACCCGCGTCGAGCTTCGCACCAATCTGCGCAAGATCAGGCGCCTGCATCCACTCATGCTTGAGCACATCATGCGCGATCCCATACTGCGTCGCGATCTGCGTAATCCGCTCACCATACACACCGTTCTCGATCACGAGCAGCTTGCCGTCCTTCGGCACGAGCGCCGCGATCATGCTTTCAACGGCAGCCGTGCCCGACCCAGTCATCAGCACAGCCGTCCACTCAGCCGGATCAAGCTCATACGCAGCGACGAGACGCGCACGCGCCTCATCCTGCAGATCGAAGAATTCGCTTTCGCGATGGCACAGGTCGGGTTGCAGCAGGCTGCGGCGCACGCGTTCGGTGAGCGTGACCGGGCCGGGGTTCAGCAGCAGCATCAATGGGCTCCTTCAACGTGGGCTTCGGTCTGCGCGGCGCCGATGTGCCGCATCAGACGGGTCTTGACCTCGACCGGCGTGACGGTCGGGCGGGGCAGGCCGTCGGGCACGCCGGTGCGGATCGCCAGTCGCACGAACTGCGCACCGTCGGCCGACGAAGCAAGCGCCGTATCGAGCACGTCCAGCGTATCGCCCTCGACCGCCGATGCATACCCGCACGCGGCAGCCACACCCGCGAACGAAACATGTTGCGACACGGTGGCCTGGCCGCCCGTCGATTCGTGCGCGCCGTTGTCGAGCAGCACGTGCGTGAGGTTGGCCGGGCCGTAGGTGCCGAGCGTCGCGAACACGCCCATGCGCATCAGCGCGGCGCCGTCGCCGTCGACCGCGACGACGCGCAGGTCGGGGCGCGCGAGCGCGAGGCCGAGCGCGAGCGGCGTCACGCAACCCATCGAGCCGACCATGTACAGCTGGTTCGGACGATCGTCGATGGCGTAGAGTTCGCGGCCGCAGAAGCCGGTCGACGCGAGCACGACGGTCGAATCGACCGGCGTGTGCGCGATCACGCGCTGCAGCGCGTCCTGGCGGGTCGGCCAGGCTTCGGCCGACGCGGCGCGCGGCGACGACTGCGCGGCGACATGCGCACGCGGCTTCGCGGCCGGGTTCGATTTCAGTTCATACGGTGCGACGCTGCCTTTCTGCATCACGAGCGCGTACGGGCGGCCCGTCGCGTCCATGTGCGCGATCGCGCGGTCGAGTGCCGGGCCGACCTGTTCGGGGTCGGTCGGGAACGTCTCCCACGGGATCTCCATCGTGTCGAGCATCGCGGGCGTGATCGGGCCCATCAGCGCGTGCTGCGGCTCGTCGGCCACGCCCGGCTGGCCGCGCCACGTGACGATCAGCAGCTGCGGCAGCCGGAACGTCCACGTGAGCGACGTGAGCGGGCTCACCGCGTTGCCGAGCCCCGAGTTCTGCATCATCGCGATGCCGCGCTTGCCGCCGAGCGTCGCGCCCGCGATCAGCGCGACCGCGTCGCCTTCGTTCGCGGCCGACACGTAATTCAGCGTCGGGTCCTGCAGCACGTAATTGATGAACGGCGTCAGGTACGAGCAGGGCACGCCCGCGTACCAGTCGAAACCGCGCGCACGCGCGGCCTCGACGAACTGGGCCGCTTCGATCATTGCGCGCCCCCGTTGCCGGCACCCGGTTCGGACAGCGGCGTCTGGCCGTGCGCGAAGTCGCCCGCGCGGCGGAAGTCTTCGAGATCGTTGACGCCGCGCCAGTGGCCGTGCACGTACTGCACCTCGATCTTCTCGCCGGCGGCGATCAGTTCGTTGAGCAGCGACGGGATGTCGAGCGTGTCGAAATCAGGGCGCGCCTGCAGCGTCGCGAGCATCGCCTTCAGGCGATCGACACCGGCGCCGCGCACGTTCAGCAGGCCGATCCAGCGGCCGTGCGGCGTGCCTGCGGCGACGTCGCTCGATACGCGTTGCAGGTACGTCTTCTGGCCGAACAGGCCGCGATCGTCTGCTGCGGAGCAGAGTGCGAAATCGCGCACGCTCTGGTTGGTCTCGGTGAGCGAGGAATCGACCACCACGCTGAACTCGGCTTCGCTCTCCGCGAGGTCGCGCACGATGTAGCTGCGGAACAGCAGGTCGCCGTACGAGATCACGGTGTCGCCGGTCAGGCGGTCGGCCGCGCAGGCGAGCGATGCGAGTTCGCCCGTCTGTGCATGGCGTTCGTTGACGACGAGCTTGATGCCCGACGTGTCGATCGCGTCGGCGCGATAGCCGCCGACCACGGTGATGTCGTTCACGCCGTGCGTCTTGAAGCCGTCGACGAGCCAGCGCAGCAGCGGCTTGCCGGCGACCGGCAGCATGACCTTCGGCTTGTCTTCGGTCACGGCTTCGAGGCCCTTGCCGCGGCTCGCGGCGAGCACGATCGCCGCGTTCGACGCGCGCGACGACGACGACAGGTAGATACGCTCGGCCGCCGAGTATTCGTCGGCGTCCTGCAGGCGGAAGATCTCGTTGACCGAGGCAACGCGGTCTTCGACGTTGATCAGCGTTTCGCTCTCGTGGATTTCGCGTGCGGTCGCCTGCATCGCGGAGGCCGACGCGCGGATCAGGTGGTTCGCCCAGATCACGGTGCTGATGCCGGCCTGGCGGAACACGTCGGTCGGCGTGCTGTAGTACTTGGTCGGCACGATCACGAGCGGCGCCTTGCCGCTCCATTCGCGCGCGAACTGCAGGATCTCGTCCGGGCGCGACAGCTTGCTGTGGATCAGGATCGCGTCGGCGCCGGCTTCCGCATACGCGTTCGCGCGGCGCAGCGCCTCGTCCATCCCCCAGCCGGCGATCAGCGCTTCGACACGCGCGACGATCGAGAAGTCGGGATCGGTCTGCGAATCCTTGCCGGCCTTGATCTTGCCGCAGAACTCGTCGATTTCCGCGAGCGGTTGGCGCTCGCCGCCGATGAAGCTGTTGGTCTTCGGGAACTGCTTGTCCTCGATACAGACGCCAGCGATGCCGCGCTGCTCGAGCTTCTTCACGAGGCGGCGCACGTTGTTGAAGTTGCCGTAGCCGGTGTCGCCGTCGAGCAGGATCGGCAGGTCGCTCGCGTCGGCCATGAATTCGAGCACGTCGACGACCTGGGTCCAGCTCGCCTCGTTGTTGTCACGCACGCCGAACTGCGCGGAGATCGCGAGGCCCGATGCCCAGATGCCCTTGAAGCCGGCTTCGCGGACGATCCGCGCGGACAGGCCGTTGTGCGCTTCCATCAGGAATTCGAGGTCGCTGCTGACGAGCATGCGGCGCAGGCGTGCGCTGCGCGATTCGGTGAAATTGGGTTCGCGTGCGTTCATCGTGCGACTCCTGCGGTAGTGCGTTGAATCAGGGGGAGGATTTCCTGCGTGGCGCGAGCGACGTCGTTCGGGAAGTCGATCTCGATCCACGGCGAGCCGGTGACGTCGGCGACGTCGAACGAGTGACCGCCTTCGAGCAGCAGGTCGCGCACGGCTTCTTCGTGCGGCATGTTCGCGCGGCCGCTGTCGACGTAGCCCGCGACGATCGTCGCGAGGCGGCGCGCGGTGCCTTCGGTGAAGCGGAAGAAGCCGACCGATTCGCCGATCGTGTCGTAGTCGAGATCGACTGCAAGCTGCTTGCGCAGCTCGACCGGCACGCCGTCCTTCAGGCACAGCTTGACGGGCTCGTCGCCGGCTTCGAAGTCGCGATCGATCAGCAGGCGGTCGACCGCCTTGTCGGCATCGGCCACCAGCGCATGCAGGATGTTCTCGTCATACAGCACGTCGGCGTCCATCAGCAGCACGTCGCCGCCGCGCGTCATCGCATCGGCGACGGTATGCACGGTCAGCACGCTGCCGAGGTCGTAGCGGTCGTTGATCACGATCTCGGCCCGGCGGCCAAGGCGCTTCAATTCCTGCTCGACCTTCTCGTGCTGGAAGCCCAGCCCGAGCACGATCTCGTCGACGCCCGCGGCGTCGAGTACGCGCAGATGGCGCTCGAGCAGCGACACGTCGTCGAAGCGCAGCAGGCACTTCGGGAACTGCGCCTCGGGCGGTTGTTGCAGGCGCAAGCCGAGGCCTGCCGCAAGAATGATGGCTCGCATGGGTTCTCCAACCAAAAAGCCGGCGGATCTGAACGATCAGTCGGCGAGCGGCTGCGGCGCACGGCGCCGCTGCCAGTTTCTTTCACTGAAATGCAGATAGAGCAGGCCGGGCAGGCCGAGCGCGAGTTCGCGCGCGCGTTTCGCAAGCGACAGCGCGAGCGCCGCGTCGGGCGGCAGTCCGACCAGCGGCGCGAGCAGCAGGTAACCGCCTTCCTGCGCGCCGAGCGAGCCCGGGATCGCGAAGGCCGCGCCACGAATGGCCTGGCCGACACTCTCGAGCAGCAGCGCGTCGAGCCAGCTCACCGGATGCCCGAGGAAGTGCAGCGCGAGCCACACTTCCGCGGTGCCGACGATCCAGCCGACGAGACTCAATGCGAAGGTCTTCGCGACTTTCGCACGATCGCGGTACAGCGCGCCGACCGCATCGTCGATCGCATCGGCGCGAGTGGCCAGCGACGACCAGTCGCGCGGGCCGAGCAGCTTCGACGCGAGGCGCAGCCCGCGGCCGAACAGCCCGCGCCGCTGCGCCGCATAGAACGCGACGGCGAGGGCGCCGAGCACGCCGGTGGCGATCAGCGCGGGCGTGCGCAGGTGCGCGACCGATTCGTGCGTCGCATACAGGCTGAACGCGGCGATGCCGATCAGCGCGAACGCCATCTGCGAGAGCGCCTGCATCGTCGTGCTGACCGTGACGGCTGCCGCCGCGTCGGCCATTCGCGTGCCGCGCTGCGCGAGGTGGCGCACCATCAGCACCGGGCCGCCGATCTGCCCGGCGGGCAGCAGGCTGTTCACCGATTCGCCGACCCAGCGCGCGCGCAGCGCGTTGCCGAGCTCGGCGCCCGGCTGGCCGGGGCGGAACATCACGGAGATCGCGATCGCGTCGATCACGAGCGGCACGACGTGGAACGCCGCGACGAGCGCGAGCCCCCAGCCGGCCGCGAGGAACGTGGACGCGACCGCGCCGACGCCCTGCCAGGCAAGGAGTGCAACGAAGAGTGCGGTCCCGATGGACAGCAGGATCAGGCCGGCGCGTGTCATGACCCGGTCGTGCGTCGCGTCGCCAGTTGCTTGAACACCTGGCGGAAACCGAAATACGCGATCGCGTCCTTCATGTTCGAGATGAAGCGCTTCCACGGCCGCATGCCGGGGTTCGTCACGTATTCGAACGTGAGCGACACGCGCATCTCGTTCTGGCCGAGCGGCGTGATGCGGTGGCGCAGCTTGTCGCCGTCGAACAGCACGATGCCGCCATCGGCGATCTGTACGGAGCCCGGTTCGTCGGCGACGTCCGGATTGCGCGTGTGCAGCTCGTAGTCGAGCCGGCACGACGATTCGTCGATCACGCCGATCAGCAGCGTGTAGCGGCGGCCGTCGTAGTACGACGTGTCGTAGTGCCAGCCGATGTGGTCGCCGGGCTTCGTGTAGTAGTACAGCGCGTACGCGTGCGGATCGTCGTCCGGCGACAGCATCAGCTTGTCGCCGGTGACTTTCTCGAGGAACGAGATCAGCGCCTTCGAGCGATACAGTTCGGCGATGTACGGCGCCTGCTCGTCGATCGTATGACGGCTGACGCTGCCGCCCTGCTTGTGGCCGGGCAGGTAATTGCGGTTCAGGCCGGCCTGCATCGCGCGGGCGGCGTCGGCCAGCTTCGCGTGCGCGTCGGCCGGCAGGAAGGTGTCGAGATAAAGGAACGAGCCCTGGCGCGTGTAGTCGCCGCGCAGGCGGTCGAGGTCGAGCTGGCCGACGCGGTCGGCCACGGTGCGATCGGGGTCGGCTGCGGCCGCGCGTACGGGCGCGGGGCGTGCCGGGCTCAGCACGGAGTCGTCGCGCGTGCTAGGAGTCATTTGGAAGCCTGGATTTCGGTTGGGTTCTGCGCGGCGGCCGGGTTCTGCGGGAGGTTGCCGCGCCGCACGATGCGCCACCAGTCGAACACGACCCACGCGGCGAACAGCGGGGCGCCGATCGACGCCGCGAGCAGGAACGGCTCGACGCCGTCGAACAGCGTCACGAGCGGCAGCAGGTACAGCACGTCTTCGGTCTCGAAGCCGCCGGCGAATGCCTGCTTGGTGCCGGCCTTGCCGGCGAACGATTCGATCCGCATGCGCAGGAAGAAGATCAGCGCGACGGCGGCGCCGGCCACCGCGCCGAGCAGCACCGGCGACGCGGCCATCTGGCCGCCCTGGGCGACGATGCCGACGCCCATGCTGACGAACAGCGCGACCGTGACGAGCGCGTCTGCCGCGAGGTCGTAAAAATGACCGATCTTGCTGGATTTCCCGCTGATGCGCGCGAGCTCGCCATCGGTGTGGTCGACGAAGTTCGACAGCACGATCAGGAACGCGCCTGCATTGCTCCAGCCGAAGCCGCCGTGCGCGAGGCACCAGGCGCCGGCGAGGCCGATCAGCAGGCGAACGGTAGTGAGGTGATTCGGGGTGACGGGCGTGTCGACGAGCGGTCGGACAAGCGAGCGCGCCAGCCGCGCATCCCAGGTGCGCGGCAGGGGCGGTTCGGAGCGTGTGGCGGTTTTTCTTTGGTCCATCGGCGAAATATATACGGAATTGTAATTTGGTGCTTTTTATTCGATCAATGTCCTGACATGAAGGAGTGTTACCGCGTCTTGTCGCGACCGGCCGGCCGAAAAACGCGTGCGCGAAAGGGTGGCCAAACGGGGCGACGGCATCCGTATTCCAGTGTGGTTCGCGTCGCGCGACTGTCAAGGGCGGACGGGCCTCACACCTAAAACCTCACTCCAGTCAGGCTATTAATCACTCCACCGATGTACCAAAGAAAACCACCTGGTCCCCTGTAAAGTCCTGCTTTTGTGCCCCTCCTGGCACACCTTGGTCACGCGGATTTTGCGACCTTTGGTCACGCTGTGTCGAAGCCTCCAGAGCCCCCGCAAGGCCCCTGAGAGCCGTTGGAGACACGTGGACATACTTCTGGGTCGTCAGGATTGACTTGTGCCCCATGAACCGCTGGATGAGGAACGCATCGGCCCCAGAATCGGCCAGGCGGGACGCGGTAGTGTGCCGCAGGGTGTGGAGGACGAACTCCTTGTCATGATCCAGCCCCATCTTTGTTCTGACCCATGCCCACTCCCGGTCAGCCACGGACACATCGAGCATCCCGAACGGCATCCCGGAGCCAGCCCGCTTGGACAGGATGCGGTGGACTCGCTCCGTCATTGGGACCACCTTAGGATGGCTCGCCTTGTTCTCCCAGCAGGAAATGAAGCGGCCCTGAAGGTCATAGTCCCGGTCGCAGATGCGCAGCGCTTCAGACAGCCGCATGCCAGTGTCAGCCAGGACCGCCACGAGGTCAGCCATGTCCGGATGGATGGGACGGTGACCAGCCTGGAACAGTCTGATGGCCTCTGCTTCTTCCTCAGGGGAGATGCGCCGGGTTCGCCCCAGGTTCACCTTAGCGCGGACGAAGCGGGGCATCGCCAGGCCCTTGTAGTCCCACATGCAGATGGCCTGCTTGAACAGGACGGACAGGAAGGAGTTGCGCTGATTGATGGTGCTGCCTGACAGGCCCTGTTCCCGCATGGCTGCCGAGTATCGGGTGATGGCTGCCGTGTCGATGTCGGAGAGGCGGGTGTTCTCCCCGAAGTGCTCCGCTACAGCCTTCCAGACGCCCTCCAGAGTCCTGGGCGACTTCGCATCCCGCCACTTGGGATACTCCAGCAGGCAGCGCTTGTAGGCACCGCTCAGGGTTGGGCCATAACCAGATGCAAGGCCGCGTGACCCATCATCGAGCTCCCCAATGAGCAGCCTGGCGAGCCGCTTGCGGGCCTCCTTTTCATCCTCAGTGCGGAGGGACTTCCGGACGCGCTTCTTGGTGTCCTCGTCGTAGTAGTCCACCGTCCACACCTTCCCACGCTTCTTCAGCTCCATACGTTTCTCCTGGTGGGTAAACGAAATAGACCACCCGAAGGTGGTCCGCTTTGGCACTACTGGGCCTTACCTGGCCTGGTCCTCACGAACCTGCCGAGTTGCTCGTCAATCTCTCTCAGTAACGCCTCTCCCTCGGGCGTCAGGCTGACGATTTTTCGGCTGTAGTTCTTTGGGTCTTCCTCAGTGACGATCAAGCCCAGCCCATACACATCAGCAGCAGGCTTACCGCGCCCCAGCATGGCACACGAGCGGGACACCACAGCGACACCAAGGCCAGTGGCTGCCTGGATTTCCTTGAGGGACTGGCCAGGGTTTGCGGCGATAGCAGCGAACACGACTACTAAGTTGGGCGGAACGTCCTGTTTATCCAGCTTCTCACCTACGAGTCGGCGGAAGATTTGCAGGACTTCAGATGCAACGTGTAGCGCGGTGATGCTCATAAGTACCTCTTTGTTTTATTGAATGCTGCGGCTGGTAACAAGGAGCCAGCGACGCAGGATTAACAACTCAAACCCTCCCGCTTCCTCCCTCCTGAACTCCACCAGCGAGAGCTTACGCCCACCGCGCTCTATGTAATCGTGGCCGATATGGACGTCAAAACCTGCAAAAGACAGCAGCATACAACAGTTCCCCTTGTGGAAGGTATTGTTAGGAGGATCAAAGTCAGCAAACTGTTAAACTTTGTAACGGGAGGAAGGGCAACATTACTGGATGCATGCACAGTCTTTCAAATTGTTTAGTCCTATGATATTAAGCGCCTACATAGGATTGACAGCCTGAAGTGGTTGTGATTCTCAAGTGGATATGTCTGACGAATGATGCAAGTCAGCCACTCCTTATATGTTCCCGCTGATACTCCCCATTCCACCAGCTCGCTGGGCCATCCTTGGGCCTTCCCAAAGGTGACCTAGAGAGCGTCCTAGAGACCTCCCGAAAGAGACCCCTAGGACACCTGCTGCTTACTGCTGGGCTACTGGCGCTTTACCGTTACGCGGCCGGCTGTCGTCTTCACGGTCAGCTCTGGCATCTCTGGGCCTAAACGAGACTCCCTAAGGAGCTCCCGCTCGGGCTCGGGGAAGTGCAACAAGCAAGCGCACATCTGGGCTACTGCGAACGCGTCGCGCTTCACGCGGAAGGTCACGCGGCACACATAGCCTCGCGCGGCCTGGGCTTCGATTACGTAGGGCATACCAAACCCTCCTAGAACCGATTTAGAGGCCCGTAGCGCCGTTCAATCAGATTCCCTAGTGGATCACTACGGGTAAACTGAGAGAAGCCCGGGAGGGGCTTCTATATCGGTACTAGCGGCTTCGTGCGTTTCGTTATTCGATAGCCCTTACTCGTCATTGCCGTACTCCAGGAACAGACGGATGGAGTCAACGGCATAGCCAAGTAGGTACGCGATGCCCAGGCATGCGAAGACACACGCGAAGGTTTCCAGGAAGAAAAGCCCGGGGTTCATTGCTGGGCCTCCTAGCCGATGTAGTAAGCAAACCGGAGCTTTCCCGGCTCACGCGTCCAATCGCGTACTGTCATGGGCACTCGCGCCGCGCGCGCCTCAAGGACATCCGTGAACACCTCAGAGACAAACCGCATGGCCTCTGCTCGGCTTACACGGGCACTCGCGCCGCGCGCGCCTCAAGGACATCCGTGAACACCTCAGAGACAAACCGCATGGCCTCTGCTCGGCTTACACGGGCGCTGGCAGGAGTAGGGAACACGCGGCCGGGCTGACCTTCAATTGGGGCCTCCAGGCTCACTCGCACGTAGAACGATGAGCGAGCAGGGGCAGAGCGCAGCTCCTTCAACGCAGCGGCGCGTGTGACGATCAGCTCTTTGATGACGGTCATGGCTCAGACCTCCTTACGCCACAGGGCAGCGGACGCATCGCCGTCACCCGTGAGAAGCTGCAAAGACACGTAGTGCGTGCTCGATTGCCAGGACTGCCGTGGCACCTTGCGGGACACCAGGAAGTCAGATGTCTTGTCCGACTCATCGCGCCCGAACACCCAGGAAAGCTGCTTGGCGAGCTTCGCGGCTGCCTTGATGGGGAGCACGTGCTGGCCGCTGCAACGGTCTCCGCGTATGCCAAAGGTGACGACTGCCTTGTTGGTTGCCATGAGATGGTCTCCAGATGAAAAGTGAGTTCCTAGCGAACTGCGCTAGATGAATCAGCCGTGTCTACAGCCGGTGTATCTAGCGGCCTGGGTGCGATGTGCTCCAGGCGCGCATATGATGCTCTAGTGGATTGCTGCGGGCGAGCTTTAGGCCCCGTAGTCGTGACCGTACAGACTCCACATCGGCTTAGCGCTGACTCCGAAGGCGAACGCGAAGACATAGACGTTGCCGATGTAGCCACATGCCCAGGCACCCACATGGCCGTTCTGATGCTCCCCGGTCTTCGGGTTGGTTGGCACCCAGCCGAGCTCTCGAACGAGGGCCATCGCTGCCTCTGCATGGGCAGCCTCTACGCTGGGAGCGCCATGAGGGAAGCCGATGGTGATCGAACCGGCATCGCACGTTGCCTTGATGCGCGCGCCCTTGGTGTCCGTGGGGCTCAGGTATTTGGTGGTGATTGCTTGCATGGTGATTCCCCTTACGCCTTGTTGGTGATGTAGTGCAGTTCCGGCCGCTCCATCCGCTGGAGATGCGCCAGGGCTTCGCCCAGGTCGTCATAGAACCAGCAGGAGGCACCCGTAAGACGACTAACGATGGTGAACATGACTCAGCCTCCAATCTCGATTAGGTACAGCGGCCCGATGCCAGACAGGGAATCACGCTCCAGCGCCTCTACAGCCAATGCCCGGTACATCAGGCATTTCCAGGTGCTGAAGTCAGCCCGTATTATCCGATACTCACGCATATGTTTCTCCAGTGGATCACTACAGTTAAAGAAAGGGCAGCCATACAGGGCGGCTATTATTCTTCGAGTGTGCTTCCGGTGTGGTAGCGTCATCGCTTCTGTTGGTCAGTGCAGCTCAGTGCTGCGGTAAGAAGAACTTTATGCAATCCACTAGAGGATGTCAACACAAATCGAAAAGAAATTCTCAAGCGGAGTGAAAGGGGCGCTACAGGCGGTCGATGGGTGAGCCTATAGGGCAGCCAGGGCAGGGAAGTAGGAGAGCGGCTGGAGGCGAACTGAGGGCAGCTAGAGGTGTTCTAGAGGTGGACGGAAGGTGGACTGATGGGCGAAAAAAATAGGTGTGCTCACACGCATGCACAAACTGAATGAAACAGCAGCAATCATTCAGAAATGGAATAGAAGCAAAAAAATCCCCCAGAGCGTGAGCCCTGAGGGATGTCGTGTGGTGCTGCTGGGTGTGCCTGGAGAGGGCATACGGATATCTAATCCGCATAGCCCTCAATGGAATCAATCACTTAGCCGTGAGTGTGTCCAATGGTGTGCCCGGATGGTGACCATCTGCCTGGATTGGGCTGCACGTGTGGCGCGCATGAATCCCTGATGCGCGTCCTGAATGCGGGTGGGTGTGTGCCCGTGAATCGGGAGGGCCGCCGGGGGGAATTTCGCGGCGGGACTTTATCAGATACCCTCTGAGATTTTCCCGGCCAACATTTGAGACCCATGAGAGCCACTACAGCCACCCTCACGCTCGCCGCTACGATGGCCCTGAGCGGATGCTACACGTCCACCATAAAGACCGCTATAGAGCCTCTGAAGGGCCAACATGCGGATGTCTTGATCCAACGGTGGGGATACCCGGACCAGGACAAGACTGTAGCAGGCCATCACATCCTGGTGTGGGATGGTGCTGGGTGCCAGAGGTCCGCTGAGATTGATGATGCACGTGTGGTGCAGCATGTGAGTGTTCGGGGCGCTCCGGACTTCTGTGCGGAGGCGGTTCGATGACCGCGCTGGAGAATGCGGTGGCCAATGTCAGGAGCGACCAGCAGGAATCTCCCTCGTCAGCCGCTGTCATTCAGCAGATGCCATTCCCAGAGCCAATCTATGACAGAGTGGTGAGGGAACAGGCGTACAGGGTTCTGCACCCCAGCCTATGGGACAAAGTGCAGGGGTACATGCCCGTACTCGTTGGTATGGTAGTCCTGGTGGTAGTGGTGGTCAGAATCATGGTCAAGCTCACCACCAGGTCACCCAATAGGCAACCATAAGGGCATCATAAGATACCCTATAGTTAATCTCTAAGTTCTATCTCTATAGGGCTTCGCCCTGCCCATATAGGGCGAGAGTCGGGGTTTAGAGGCCTAAATCCCCGCTCTGCCAAGCCCTGCAAGGGATACAGCAGGATGACCGGCTATACCCACTCATCGCCCCAATTGTCGCTCACAGGGGCAGCCCCAAGGACATGCTCAGCGAACCTGGAGAGCTCCATCCGCAGCATCTCTTCGCGGTGGTCATCCAGGACCTTCTGGGTGTCCTTGTCCATCTGCTCCACCCAGTAGGCCACCGCCATCGCCAGAGCATCCAGGCGGTCATCCTTGCCCAGAGCTCCGCGCTCCTTCGTGATACGGGACATCTGATAGAAGAGCTGGTACTGGTGAGCCTTCTCGTGCGGGTACTCGTTGTAGTTCTCCATGTCCCGCTCGATGAGCGCTTCGTCAACCACAAGCCGATGCTGGTTCATCACCGGCTCCAGCGTGTCGATGATGCGCCGCTCCTTCTGCCCGTTGCTGCGTACCTCTTCGGTGGTGCATGGGTACGTTCGGGTGAGGAACGGTGTCAGGAGCTTGGTGAACATGCCGTCACCGAAGTTCGGCTCCACGGTGACATGCTTCACCTTGAACTTCTTGGCGACGTTAGCGAGCGCCTGGAGGGTATCGTCATCGTAGCCGCCCTTGAGACCCCCAGCAGCCAGCAGGTACAGGAAGCCATTCAGCATGGCCACCACCGCATAGCTGGTCTCATCCCCGCCACGCCCTGAGGGGTCGATGGACATCACGCACCCCTGGTAGTCCGCGAAGTCCTTGGAGACGAACAGCGGGCGATACCAGCGGTCACCCTGAAGACCAACCGATTGGAGGTCCTTCAGCATCTGGTCAGGTCCTGAGGCCCACGCCAGTTTGACCGGGGCGATGTCCAAGCTGAGGTTGAGAACCATCAGGTCAGACAGCTTCAGCGGGTACTTGTCCTGGTCGGAAAAGCTGGTGTCAAGCATGAACTGCATGGCGAAGCCAGTTCGTCCATACGATGCAGCTCGCTCAATCA
Source organism: Burkholderia sp. HI4860 (assembly GCF_002223045.2). Classification (NCBI taxonomy): domain Bacteria; kingdom Pseudomonadati; phylum Pseudomonadota; class Betaproteobacteria; order Burkholderiales; family Burkholderiaceae; genus Burkholderia; species Burkholderia sp. HI4860. The sequence continues at coordinate 2,088,392 of NZ_NKFO02000001.1, forward strand.
GGTCAAGGTCGTGGAAGCGTGATGGCTCTACAGCAGCGCCACGGCCACCGCACTGGTCAGCCAGTGTCGGGTCAGCGTCCAGCTTGCGAGCAACGAACGGAGCCAGGCGGTCAGCATAGCGAGCTCGTAGGGCAGCGTTAGGGAATCGTGCAGGCCACACACGAACCACGTAGCCACGCTCAGGGAGCACGTTGTAGAGGCTCATCTCCGTCTGAGGGGTGCCCAGGTACGTGATGACTCCACCGGGAACCAGCACCGTGCGTATTCCGGCGAACGTGATCACGCATTTCGGCGGATCGTGATCATGGATTCCGAATGATCGTGATCACCCGTTTCGGTTGATCGTGATCGCTGATCACAGGTTTCCGAAACGCGTGATCACGATGCCGGAATGAGCGATCACGGGACCGAAACGGGTGATCACGTAACCGGAACGTAATCCGGGTTTGAGTCTGGCGGTGGCGTTGCGCATGTATTCACCGACGGCGTTAGCCTGCTCCCTTTTTTGCGGGAGAAGTGCCGATGCCGACACCTCGGATGAGCATGCGCAAATTGAAGGAAGTCCTGCGACTAAAGTGGGCGTGTGGCCTGACGCATCGGCAGATCAGCCGGGCTATCGGCATCAGCGTCGGTGCCGTCTCGAAGTTCGCGGCCCAAGCCAGCCAGGCGGGACTCGATTGGGCGGCAGCCGAAGCAATGTCCGACGACGAACTGGACGCGCGCCTGAGGCCTGCGGCAACCAATGCCGCGGCGACGACGACGCGACGCATCGAGCCCGACTACACGGCATTGCATCGCGAGCTGCGCCGCAAGGGCGTGACGCTGCAACTGCTGTGGGAAGAATACGCTGAAGCGAACCCCGGCCAGCGGACGTACCGCTACACGCAGTTCTGCCAGAAGTACAAGGACTGGGCGAAGTCGATCAAGCGCTCGATGCGTCAGCAGCACCGCGCCGGCGAGAAGCTGTTCGCGGACTTCGCGGGTCCCACCGTGCCGGTCCTGGCGAGCGATGGCGGCGTCGAGTTCGAGGCGCACGTGTTCGTTGCCGTGCTCGGCGCATCCAACTACACGTTCGCGTGCGCGACGCGCACCGAGACGATGGCGGACTGGATCGGCAGCCTGTGCGATGCGCTAGAGTTCATTGGCGGCGTGCCCGAGCTGCTCGTGCCCGACAACCCGAAGGCGCTGATCGCGCGACCCGACCGTTACGAACCCGGACTCGGCACGACCACGCAGGACTTCGTGAACCACTACGGCACCGCGATGCTGCCGGCGCGTCCGCGCAAACCGCAGGACAAGGCCAAGGTCGAAGTCGGCGTGCAGATCGTCGAGCGCTGGGTGCTGGCCCGACTGCGCCACTATCGCTTCTACAGTCTGGCTGAACTCAACAAGGCGATTGCAGAACTGATCGCCGACCTAAACCAGCGCCCGTTCAAGCGGCTCGAAGGCAACCGGCGTGAATGGTTCGAACGGCTGGACCAACCCGTCCTGCGCCCGTTGCCCGTGCGTCGCTACGAGATCGCCACCTTCCAGAAGTGCCGTGTGAACATCGATTACCACGTCGATGTCGGCGGCCACTATTACAGCGTCCCGCATAGCCTCGCACGGCAGGAGGTCTGGGCGCGTATCACACGCCACGGCGTAGAGATCCTGCATGGCGGCAAGCGTGTCGCTGCGCACGCTCGCTCGCGCCTCAAAGGCAAACACACGACCATCGCCGAACACATGCCGGCTGCGCATCGCGCGCACATGGAATGGACGCCTGGGCGCCTGCTCAACTGGGGCGCATCCGTCGGCCCCGGCGCCGAGGCTGTCGTGCGGCATCTGCTGACCAACAAACCTCACCCCGAGATGGGCTATCGCGCCTGTCTCGGTCTTCTCTCGCTCGCGCGCAAGTACGGCAAACACCGCCTCGAGGCCGCATGCCAGCGTGCATTGAAGATCGGCTCGCCCACGCGTCGCTCCGTGCTGTCAATCCTGGAAGCGGGACTTGACCTGCAGCCCTCGCTCCCGACCACGCCCGCCGAATGGCGCTCGCCCGAGCACGAGAACGTGCGCGGCCCCGACTACTACCACTGACCCGAAGGAGGTCACGATGTTGATGCAGCACACCCTTACCCAGCTAAAGGCGCTCAAACTGGACGGCATGGCTCGCGCGTTCGAGGAGCAGTCAACGCTCACGGCAAGCACCAGCCTGTCATTCGAGGAACGCGTGGGCATGCTCGTAGATCGCGAGCTGGCCTGGCGTGATACGCGACGACTCGAACGTTTGCTGCGCGCCGCGAAGCTCAAGAACCCACAGGCCTGCGTCGAAGACATTGAATACCGGCAAACCCGTGGGCTGGACCAGCGCATCGTCGCCACGCTCGCCGGCTGCGACTGGGTGCGCAATGCTCAGAACCTGATCCTGACCGGCCCCACCGGCGCGGGCAAGACGTGGCTCGCTTGCGCGTTCGGCCAGCAGGCGTGCCGGCAGGGCTTCTCCGTGTTCTATGTGCGCGTCGCGCGGCTGTTCGAAGAGCTGAAAATCGCGCACGGCGACGGCAGCTTCACACGTCGGCTTGCGCAACTCGCGAAGATTGATGTGCTGATCCTCGACGATTGGGGCTTGCAGGATCTCGACCAGGCGGCGCGCAATGATCTGCTTGAGGTACTTGATGATCGTGTCGGTACGCGCTCGACTGTGATCACCAGCCAGTTGCCGCTCGAACACTGGCACGCGTGGCTGCAGGACCCCACGCTCGCCGATGCGATTCTCGATCGGCTCGTGCATCAGGCCCACAAGCTTCCGGTCAAGGGCGATTCGATGAGAAAGAAAACGAAATCCGAGTCCGCTGACGCCTGATCGTGATCACCGTCGCTATAATCCATTGACCGCGCAACACCACCTTCCAGACTGATCACGTTCGCCGAAACGATTGATCACCATCGCCGAAATCCGCAAGCACCGCATCGAACTCCTTCACCGCCTCGGCCAGCTTGTCGCGCATGGTCTGGGTCAGTGCGTTGTTCGGAACCTCAACGTCATCCGCGATGATGTGCGTAGCGCGGCCACCAGTGAGCTGCCCAGTGATACCTACCGAGCGAACGGAAGGTGCCTGGTGGGCAGACGAGGGGCCAACGTCGAATGCCACGATGGAATCGCGCTGGCCCTCGCGAGGCTTCAGGTGTTGAAGTAGCGGCATCTCAGCGATGAGCCGCTTCACGAACACCGAGAACGCATCAGCGCGTCCCTTCGATGCGGACACCACCAGGATGCGTTCCTCCGGGTTGCAGTACAGCAGCCAAAGCACATAGGCGGCGGTGATCCAGCTCTTACCGATACCACGGAAGGCCTCAACGATGCGGCGCTTGGGGCCGTGCTGGAGGAACCTGGCGATGTCGTACTGGACTGGGGTGGGGGTTGGCAGGTTAAGGTGCTGCCACACCAGGTACAGGAAGTTTCTGAAGTCTTGCTTCAGGGGGTCTACAGCTTCTTCTGTCATTGACTCCAGGAAGCGTTAGGAGGCCGCACACGCCTCCGGTAGTGATGCCTTAGTGGATGCGTGTGGGTAAAAGGAGGGAGCCCCGCAGAGGGGCTATATTGCTGTCTAGTAGCGTCCAGGAATCTTTCGATCATCGATAGACAACAGGTCGATGATGAGACCGAGAATGCCAAGCACAATGATGACCAGCGCGCCTGTCATACAGCGGCCTGCTGGTACTCGTCATCCTCGCCCTCGCCACCCACGTTACCGGGGAAGGGGAGGACGGATGCGAGATTCTGGAGGGGCTTATTGGCGCTCGGGAGGGCTTCGATGCCGTTGTCCTTCAGGAAGCTCTTGGCCACGTTAGCGATGGCTGCAAGGCCCTTCAGGTCTTCCGGATCGGACTTCCCTTTGTATGCCTTGATGGCGTCCGTGAGGGCTGTAGCGATGAGCCCGTGGAGCTCGTTGAGTGCTTCTTTGGATGCCTGGGTCATTGCGCGCTGTCCCCTGTCATGCCGAGCTTCTTGCGCACCAGGTCTTCCAGGAAGTGCGTGCCGAAGATAGCGAAGGCTGCGGACACTCCGCACACTGCTTCGATGGGGAGGTTCGGGTAGACCGCCACTACTGCTGAGGCAGCCATGCTCAGGCCGGAACCGACGATGACACGGCCGGTTACCCGCTTGAGGTTCATGGGCTCGCCTTCGGACAGCAGCTTACCCAGCGTGATAGCTGCACCGATACCGGCCAGCGTGATGAGGGTCTTCGTGTGTTCTGCGAGTTGCATATGATTGAGGTAGGTGGTTAGCGGGGCAGTTAGCCCCGTGCTTTGAACCTGATGCCGCTGAGGCTCGTGAAGGTTGCGTTCGCGTATCCATCCTGCTGCTCGATATTCCCGTTTGTGTTAACTCGAAGTGAGCAACGTCCAGATGCTGTAGTGCACTCGAACATCTCGATTACATATGGCCACATCCCGGCTGGGAGCTGAGCGATGGAAGTGCCGGATGAAACGGTACCGCCAGTTACGAGGCCCCGGAGTGACACCCAGCCATCTCTCGACATGCTTGCGCCCGGACTAGCGAACCCGCCGCCGCCCACGTATGGAGACCAGCCATCCAGCATCGTCAGGGAACGCCACTCATCACTGACGTACGGGGTGATATCAGACTCGCCCATCATCGCGTCAATGAGGCCACCCCATACCTGGGTCTGCATGAGCTCAGTGGGGTGGACGCCCTGGCCGTTACCGAAGTCATCGGACATCATGTATCCGGCAGCCCACGAGATATCCCGCATGTATGCGTACGAGTCGAAGTAGGCACACTGGTAGTCGCGCGCTGCGGACAGATAGATGCCACGAAGGCGTTCGTACCAAGGGGACGCGCGCCCGTGCTGTGGATCGTAGGTAGCCGTAGGACCTACGAGCACAATCGAGAGATTCTGAACGGTGCCGTAAGGGTTAGAACGAATCTCAGCGAGCTTCGAGCGGAGGTTAGAGGCGAATCCAGAAATACCGTCCTGAGCATCGTTGATGCCGTACTTGATAAAGAAGATGTCAGTAGTCCCGCCAACCTGATCAATGTCAGGAATGGCGTTCATCTGGGCGACGCGGGTTCCGCCCACTCCACGGTTCGTGAAGGACATGTTGTTCCGGATACCCTTGGCGCGCACCAGGAATTCAGGGATCAGCACTTGAGGTTCGAAGTTCGGACCAGCGTATCCGCCTCCGTTAGCAGCAGTGGCTGCGGTAGAGTCGCCGTAGATGAACCCCTTGAGCATCCCGCCCTGCTTGATGCGCAGATAGAGTCGATAGAGGTATTCCTTTCCTACGAATACCTTCCCGTCGTCGCCGTAACTATTGATCTGGACCAGACCACCCTGGGAGGCTGGCTTTAGGATTGCGCCGCCGCCAACGAACTGGCTGCCAAGTGGGTTGCTGAGGGAGGTGACCACAACTGACGTGCCCGTGGGCAGTACAACCGGGGAACCGCCTGACGCATCAACCGCTTGCTGCGGAGCTGCGTAGTCCTTCACGCCAACTGAGTCGCGCTGCTTGTCTTGAAACGTTCGAACTACTGCACCAGCCCCTGAGGCGATGAAGGACCCATAGCCGCCCTCTACGCCAGCCAGAAGAGTCTCCGTGATTTGCTTCACGGAGCCGAGAGTTGCGGCATCCCCATCAGCCTGTGGATACGATACATCCGTGATGCGGAGCCCACCGGCGTCGTACACGCGACCAGGCCCACGCATCAGCGTCAATCCAGCCTCGTCTTGTCGCTCCTGCGCTAGGTACAGGAGCTGTGTCGATTCCAGGTTCAGGTCTGGAGCGGTGAGCGTGGAGGCGTCCTGGAACACCACCATGTGAGGGTCGCTGGGGGTGGTGCGGCGCACCTCAACATTGTCCAGTCCGGCTACCGGAGGTTCAGGAATCAGGACAGAGCTGCTGTTAATCCAGGTGAACAGCACTTCGATTTTGTTCACGCGAACAGTCACGTGAGACTTGTCGATGTATGGGAACGGGACAGCGAATACCTTAGTGGTACCGTCCCCGCTGTAGATGGCACGAGAGAGCATATTGAGCTGTGTGGGATAGGTGATTTAGCTGCGCGGCTTGACGAGCCACTTGGCGAATTGAGGGTTGTCCTGAAGGACACTGATGAGGCCGGAAGCGGTGGCGAGTACGAATTTCTCTTCGACCGCTTCGGAAAGCTGAACGCCCATCCCGTAGAGAATGGCGTGGAGGATTTCATGAAGAACCGTATCCACCTCTTCCCTTTCGGGGAGGCTTTCACGGATGTCAATGCGTTGCTCCCCGCGATGGCATAGGCCATACACATCGGGGAGCTGTTCCTCAGGGAGATACGTGATGTCGTATCGTTTCCCCAGCACGCGAACGCGCTGGGGTCTCACTGCTTTACTGCCCGCCATCTTTTAGTTCTGTACGCGGGGCTTGAACTTCGGGAAGTTGGAGCTAATCATGTCGTTCACGTTACGCATACCGAACAGGTTACCTCCGGGAATGGAGTACAGCGCATCCCGCATGTCCTTCTGCGTGACCACGTTGGTGCTGAATGGGTTCAGGTAGGTCCCCGCAACCTGACCAGCAGACATCATCCTCATGGCTTGCGTCATGGACGGAGTGATGAATAGGTTCCGGTTATCGGTGTTCGCGGTGCCGTTCGTGAACAGTGTCTGCCCACCGCTGATGGGGTTGTAGACGGTCTCCATCAGGTTTGGCATGAGGCCCAGCACTGGCATCCGGGGGATAGCGCCCCACGCGATGGCTGCGGGGGACAGCTTCTCCTTCAGCTTCTCGGGGTCGTGGGCGTAGTTGATGGAGTTCTGGAGGGAGTACTCCAGGGCCGCACCGATGAACGAATAGGCCCACTGAACGAACGTCGTGCGGTCCCTGTAGTAGAGACTCTTCAGGAACTGCTTGGCGTGGCCTGCAATCACGAACGTCTTGAGCTCGGTGAAGATTTTCCCCACCGTCGTGTGCATGAACGGGATGGACTCCCCGATGTCGTGATCCTGAATCGCATCACGCACTTCACGCGAGATGAGAAGCTGGAACTTGCTGTACGTCTCGGGACGCTCAGCAGCCCACCGCTCGTAATCGATAGCCAACGCAGCACCAGTCTTCGGGTCCTCAGTGGTGTACTTCTTGAGGGCCGCGTGGACATCCGGCTGGTCGTCGTGCGATACCCCGTTGTGGGTCATACGCTCACGCTGCTTGTCCGACATCTTGACCCGGCCGGTCGCGAAGTCCAGGTGCTTCTGGGTCATCATCCGCGCAGTCAGCAGGCGGGACGAAGAGGTGACTAGCGAGTTACCGGACATATGATCCACGGCATGGGAGAGCGTGTTGCTGGTGTTCTCGAAGCGCGTGAGGCCACGGTCATACGTGTAGTCCGTGATTTCATGCTGTCGGGCGTAGGAGGCCACATGCTCCCGGCCGAAGCCTGTGATCATCTCGATGTCCCTGGCTAGGCCTAGCGACGGCTGATGCCCAGACCTGAAGCTCCGGAGGATGCCCGTGAAGGTAGGCATGTGCAGTCGCATGGCTCGCATCGAAGACAGCGCGATGGCGTTCTTCATCTCCAGCGATGCCATCAGGCCTAGCTGGCCCAGCATCGTGGAACGCGTTACGGCGCGCATAGCGGTTAGGAAGCGGTCAGCGCGGTTGAAGCTCTGGGTCGACATCGGCCGGCCGGTAACGTGGTCGTAGAGGTCCTGAGCGAACTGCTTGTTGCGGTTGAACTTCTCCGCACTCTGCGTCATCGCAGCGTTCTCTTCGTGCCACTTCTCAGCCTCCCGCATGTACCGCATGAACTCAGCACGGGACCGGATGCCGACCTCCGCGAGTGCCAGGTGGCCACCCATCGAATTCAGGTAGCGGTCCACCAGAACGCGCGAATCGTTCTCGAACAGGTCCGACAGCTTGAACGTAGAGCCGTCCGGCATGCGCTCCATGTGATTCTCATCGAGAGCGAAGCGGTACTTCAGCGCTGGAGCTTGGCCAGCGTCACCGGCCTTACCCGCCTTGCGGTCAAACATCAGGTCCACTAAGGAGTTCACCTCGTGGTCCCCCAGTCCGGCCTTGCCGAGCTCATCACGCAACGTCACCAGGTCCTTGGAGTACAGATGGATGTCCTGCATTGCATGGCTGAACTCCAGCTTCATCACCGCATCCATGAAGCTCTTTGCCTTCGCGATATCGCCGGTTAGGCCGGGGACTTGGATTGCGTTCGCTACTGCCTGGTAGAGGTCATTTCCATACTTCGCGAACGCCTCACGGATGTTGTCCTGACGCCACTGGCGATTCACGTAGCGTGGATTGTCCGGGATGTTCTCCGCACCGGCCACGTTAGCCTTCTCCAGACGGGCGCGCATGTCCGCGTAGAAGTCCGTCATGGACTTGGCCGCGCGCTGGAGCTGCGGCGCGATGTCCTGGTTCGCATGGAGAACGTCGGTATCCCCGCGAGCTACACGAGCGACATCCTCATAGAACTGGCGGTGGAAGCCGATGGCCTTCGTGAGTGGCAGCTTACGAGCCTTGATGGCCTCGTCATACGCACCACGTGCTTCCATGTGGAATCGACCGCCGAGCTCGCGGCGGTACTGCGATTTCAGCTCCGAAGCAGACCAGCCCTGCGCTTCGTGTGGGTCGATGCCGATGGCGTCCTTGACCAGCTTGAAGCCCAGGAACTGAAGGTGGGGATTCTCGGACTGGTTGAGGTGGGTAAAGTAGTCCCAGCGGGTGGGAACCTTCTTCCACTTCGCCATCTGCGTGGACTGCTCCCAGAGGCCCTGAACCGGGGCAGCCTGAGCCGCGCCGATAGAGCCGCCCAGGAACCCCTCAGCGGGCTTCGCCGGGGCGTGCCCAGGGGAGAGGTCATGGAGGTCCGAGCGGTTCACTGAGGTGGTCGCTCCGGTTTCCGGATGCTCCACTGTCAGCTCACCAGTCTTCATATTCTCGTTGACCACACGTCCTTCGTTCATGCCCGTGCCGTCATCCCACCAGACCGTCTCATGATGCAGCGCGGGGAGGGCTTCATCATTAGCGCCGTCACGCGCCCACGGAGCGTCAAAGCCGCCTTGGCCATCAGCAGGGGCCTCCACAGGCTTCGCGGCGACCTCTTCAGGCTTCTTACCAAGCGCCTTAGCGAAGGCCTGCTGCATCGCTGTAGGGGCCTCGTCGGGGCCATTTACCCGCGCCAGTACGTCAGCAACGCGCTGGTCTTCAGATGCCTTGGCAATGTGGCTGTCTACTGCGAGGTCACGCGACTGCTGGTCCTTAAGCGCGGCCTGCTCAGCATCGTACTTCGCGAAGGCATCTTCGTATTGCTTGCGCTGGTCTGCGGTGAACTTCGGTCCTGTCGGCTCGGGTGCCTGTTCGGCAAGCCCAGCGTCAACCTTCGCGGCCTGCTGGAGGTTGTCCATGTATTGCTTGAGCTGCGCCGACTCTTCTGGCGTGAGCTCGTGGCCAGCCTGCTGCTTAGCGAGGGAATCGATGGCTGCATTCTCTTCGCCAGCCTTGCGCTGAAGCCGAAGCTGCTCACGCGCATGGAGCCCGACAAACGGCGCTGCGAACGCCATCGACATAACCCCAGCCTTCAAGACTCCAGCCGTGTCATCTTCGAAGTTGTACTGCTGGCGTAGCCTTTCAGCGGCCATGCCGAGGCCTCCAGCGGTCCCCAAGCCCGCTGCGATGGGACGCAGCCGGGATACCTCTTGAGCGGCCTGCACGCCTGCATTGATGCCCTGGGCGAGCTTCGCGCCACGGACCAGCAGCGAAGCGCCGCCAGAGACTCCCATCGCTGCCAGGTTGATGGGGTCGATGATGCCGAACGCGAGTCCAGCAGCGAAGCGGCCAGCGTTGCCAGCTCCGCTGAGGTCCCCGAGGTCCTGGAGGTCCTTCTGTTTGTCCAGGATGTTCTGTTTGATCCAGGCTGCCTGGCCAGCAGATGAGGCCTGAGCGAACTGCCCGTGGAACTCAGGCCACACACCTTCGGTGAGCTGCTGGTAGTTCTGATCATCGAACGGGTTGTACTTCTCATCGGGCTGAAGCTGATTCCCAGCCCAGTGGTCAATGGCCCCCGGAATCCAGGAGTCCTGTCTCCACATTGCCCCCAGGTAGTCCAGTCTGGACATCCCAGCAGAACGCGCCTGCTTGTCCTGAGTCTGGACGTACTGGCTGCCTGGGAATGCTGTCTGTTGGACTACCGGGGCCGTGCTGGGACTGGCCTGTTGGTCAGCCCGTACTGCTGCTACTGCGCTGTCGTAAGGAGTCAAGTCAGCCATGTGCGGATTTAGTTGGAAGTCCGCGCGGCCTCCTTGATGCCTTGGAGAAACGCGACAGGACCGTTGATCATGAGAGAACGGAGGTTGTTACGGCGAACGTCCTCCCTGCGGTTCCCATCCTTGTCCAGGTAGGTCACCTTCAGTGCATCGTTGAAGCCTGCGATGTCCTTCCTGGCGAGCGCGCCGATGGCCTTGTGGAACTGGCCAACGTCTCCGACCTGGTACGCCACGTCCGTGAGGGCAGCCTTCTGCGCCTGGCTGATCATCATCCAGAGCCCAGGATTGACAGCCTCTACGGCTTGCTTCGCGCGGTCGGTGTAGCGTGGAAGGGTGACCTCAAGGAGACGCGCGGCTTGCTCGGGGGTGATCTGAACGGAGCCGTTCTTGATTCCGTCGATGGACGTAGCGGGGATGCCAGCGCGGCGGAAGTCCTCAGCGATGGTCCCTGCATTGGCGTTCAGGTTGTAGCCGTAGCCGATGTTGTTCCCTGCCTTCGGGTTAGGGTCAGGGGTGGCCTTGAGCACCAGACCTTCGCCCATCGCAGTGAGCGCAGCGGAGAAGTTACCGCCGCCCAGGAAGGAGCCCGCCTGGTTCACCTGAAGCTTGGACCCCTGGCCCGTCAAGCGGGAACCAGAGAGGCCAGCAAAGGAGGTGGGCATGGTGGGGAAGTTGAAGACGTTGTTTAGCGCACCAGAGAAAGCATCACCACGTACCTTCTCAATCTGACCTTGCGTAACATCGCTGAGCTGCTTCAGGTTCGTGGCTTTTGCCAAGAGCTCGGCGTTATCGATGAGGTCCTGAGAAGTTGCCGTACCGTTGCCCAGCTTCTGCTTCAGGGTGGACATTGCGGCACGCTCATCAGTGGATAGGAGCTTTGTTGCTGCGGTCTCCTGCATGATCTGGCCAAACGTCACATCTGCGAGCTTGTGAACAGGAGCGCCGTTGATGAACGCGGCCAGCGTGTACTTCCCATCCTTGCCGTAGATGAGACCAGGGCTCACATCTTCACCATACTGACTGCGGGCCTTGTCCAGGTAGTTCTTGATGGCCTCTTGAGTCTGGTCGTTCGCCTGGTTAGGCGGAACCTGGAGGTCCACCTTATTGATTGGGTCGTAGACGAAGTTGGACTGCACTTGCTGTTGAATCCATGTCTTCGCTTGGTCGGAGCTCGCGGTGGGATTCCGCATGTAGTACTTCTCCAGCTCCAGTCGCGCCCACGCGCTGGTGGCCTCTTCGTTCTCCGGGGAACCGCCGAAGATACGGCCGATGACCGGGATGCGCTGATACCAGCTCGTGGTCAGCCCAGATACCTCCTTGGCCACCTTCGTCTTCCACTGCGGATCACTCGTGATTTCCTTCGCCATCTTCTGGGCTTCGGGAGAGACCGTCTGGTAGGAGCTGTGATAGGCCTGGCTGTCGTCTACGCCCGAAGAACGCTGCTGGACATACGAGCCGAAAACGTTGGACGCTTTCTCATCAAAGTACAGTGAGCGAATCTGGTCAGGCATTCCAGCATAAAGCGCCGCCGCCAGCTTAAACTGACTCGAAGGCGTTCCATCTTTCGGGGGTACTGCATTAACTGTTCCGTCGATGAGGGCCTTCAGTTTGCTGTTCGCAATGTCACTGCGCCCTGAGCGGCCCGTGATGTCCACGATGGACTTGATAGCCTGCTGCACCTGGGGAATCTGCGAGGGGTCCCCTCCGACCTTCCCAGAGGCAACCTGCATGAGAGTGTTCACGTCCGGCTGCTGGACTGTATCCAGAGCCGCCTGAGCGTCCTTCTTGTCGAGCGCCCAGGCTGTGCCGGAGCCTACCGACTGGACCGCCTGAACGTTCTGCTGGGCAGCGTCAGCCATCCCCTGGAGGCGTCGATACTCACCCAGCGCCGCGCTTGCGCTCTTGAACTGGTTCAGCGGCCCGATGCGGTTGACGAAGTCATTGATGTCAGGCTGCTTGCCCTGACTCGCCGCCTCTTCGTCCGCTACGGTCCTCTTGAAGAAGTCCGTTTGCTGCGCCTGCTCGATGCGCTGGTTCTGCTCTTCGAGAGCCCGATGCTGGAGGCGGGTGGCCTCAGATTGAATCTTCGGGTTCATCTGCTGGAGCGTCAGGCCCGTGTGCGGGTCCTTGAACTGCGTGAACAGGTCGAACAGTTCCGGCCGACCACCAGCTTGCGAGGATAGATTGTTGATCTTGTCCAGGAGCATGTCAGCCATCTCAGGGCGGGTCATCATGCCCATCTGACCACGCATCGGCTCCAGCGTCTGCTGAACCCCGTCCCACATCTGCTGGAGATTCTTGGTCGGGTCCAGGACACCATCAGCGACAGCGGAGAAGTTCCCCACGGCGGTCTCTTTCAGGCGCTGGAACTGGACCTGAGCGAAGTCCTTGCGGACACTATCGGCCGTCGTGGCGACGCTCTTGGAGACCTGATCGACAATCGCCGGGTCCGTGAGGCCAGCCGTGTGCTGCGCAACCTGCTCGTGGAGGAATTTCTCCGGGTCGAACCCGTCCTGGTTCTTGTGCTCCTGGTAGGCGCTCAGGATGTCCGTCTGAACCTGATTGCCAATCTTCAGGCCCACCGCGTTGCGATAGCCTTGAGAGAACGTATCGTTGAACGCGGGGTCCACGCGGGAGTCAGCGGACGGGGGCGGAACCTTGATACCTCCGGTTTGCGCGTCGATGAGCCCAGCGTCACTGAGCTGGCCCGCTGAGGTGCCCGCCTTAAAAGCCTGCGTGGCGTCCTTCTGGTTCTCCAGGTTGACGTAGTGATCAAGAGCCGGGTTGAAGCTCTTCAGGCCTTCCAGCAGGCCCGACAGTGTGGAATCCTGAGCGGGGGCCTGGTAGGTATCCACCGGCCGCTCTTGGGGCTGGAAAGAGACCTGGCGCTGGCCTGGGTCTCCCTGACCGCGCTGGATGATTTGCTGAGTGGTGTTCGGTGGCATACCTTTCGATGTGCTCGGTTAGGAGGTGTATGAGTAAGACGGTACGGAGCCCGAGGCCTGGTACTTAGTCTTCTGGAGGCTCGTGTACGAATTCAGCGCACCGCCAGCAATCTGGAGGCCAGTACCAATCAGGCTCGGCTGCTGCACGCTGGCCATGCGGGAGGCTGCTTGCGCATAGTCCCCACGGAGACCGGCGAGGGCCTGGCGCTGCTGCGAAGACGCATTGGCCTGCATAGCTGCAATGTCCTGCCCAGCGTTGAAGTTGGCTTCGTTCGTCACGCGGTCATTACTGCCCCCGCCGTTGGTCCCGGAGTCAGTCGCAAGGGCCTGGAGGTGTCCCGTTTCGATCATCGCTTGGCGAGCTCGCTCAGACATCTGCTCGGCTGCTGCTTGGCCCTGCTGGGTCATCTGGTTCTTCGTGTCGGTGACCTGAGCGTCATAGGCAGCTTGGGCTGCATCTGACTGCCTGCTTGCTGCCTGGCTCTGACCAACGTAGCCGACAACTGCACCGGCCGCACTGGCTGCCATGCTGGCCATCGTGAGGGTGGTCAGCGTTGAAATGGAAGCTGGTTCACACATTGCGTACTCTGTAGAAGTGGTAGAAGGGCGCGCGCGCCGCACCGTAGTCCGACACGAGCTCCCCGATGGTGAACCCCAGGGCGCGCAGCCAGGCAATCGAAGCGGTGTTCTCGGAGTGGACGAAGTTGAATAGAGCTGGGAAGCGCCCCTGAATCTGGACCTATCCGTCATTTTGTGGGCGGGGCATATCATGAGGTGTAAAAGCCATGGATATGCCGATGAAGAAGAAAAGACAAACCGTAGCGCGTCAGGCAGCGGCCCGCGGGCCGCTGCCTGAGTTGCCCAAGGAACTGCTGGACCAACTGGTCAAGGGGCCGATGACGCCGACCGAGGTCCAGGATCTGATGCTGGCGTTCAACAAAGCGATCATCGAACGCGCAATGGGCGCCGAGATGAATCTGCATTTGGGCTACCCGTCCGGCCAGTCCAAGCCTACCGGGCAAGCCAACGAGCGCAACGGCGCCAGCGGCAAGACGGTCATCACCGATCGTGGCCCGGTTCGGGTCGAAGTCCCCCGCGATCGCGACGGCAGCTTCGAGCCGATTCTGATTCCCAAGCACGAGCGCCGCTTCACCGGCTTCGACGAACGCATCATCGCGATGTACGCCCGCGGCATGAGTGTGCGCGAGATTCAAGGGTTTCTGGCCGAGCACTACGGCACCGAAGTGTCGCCCGACTTCATCAGCTCGGTCACCGACGAGGTGATGGCCGAGGCGCTGAGCTGGCAGAACCGCCCGCTCGAGCCAATGTACCCGGTGGTGTTCTTCGATGCGCTGCGGGTCAAGATCCGCGACGACGGCGTGGTCAGCAACAAGGCCGTCTATCTGGCCTTGGGCATCCAGGCCGACGGCCAGCGCGACGTGCTGGGCCTCTGGATCGAGCAGACCGAGGGCGCCAAGTTCTGGCTCAAGGTGTTCAACGAACTCAAGACGCGCGGCTGCCAGGACATCCTGATCGCCGTGGTCGATGGCCTGAAGGGGCTGACCGAGGCCATCAGTGCAGCCTATCCGCGGACAACCGTTCAGACCTGCATCGTGCATCTGATCCGCAACAGCCTCGAGTACGCCAGCTACAAGGACCGTAAGGCGCTCGCCACAGCCCTGCGCCCGATCTACGCAGCCGCTAGCGAAGAGGCGGCAAGGCAGGCGTTACAGGACTTCGCCGACGGCCCGTGGGGCGAGAAATATCCGACCATCGTGCAATCGTGGCAGCGCGCCTGGGAGCACGTCATACCGTTCTTCGTGTTTCCGCCGGAGATTCGACGGGTCGTGTACACAACGAATGCCATTGAAAGTCTGAACATGCAACTGCGCAAGATCATCAAGACCCGTGGTCACTTCCCCAATGACGAGGCGGCGATCAAGCTGCTCTGGCTGGCGCTGCGCAACGTGCTGGCCAAGACCGTGCGGGCCGCCTTCGACTGGAAATCAGCGATGAACCAGTTTGCTATCCTGTTCGGCGAGCGATTCACGCAGGCGCGTGGATAACCTGTTGTTCAACCGCCTCGCCCACAAAAATGCGGACAGGTTCCTGAATCTCAGCTATCCACTTCCGGCCATCCTTCACGAGCCGCTTGGAGAACCTGTAGACCTCCGGAGTGGCAACCATCCAGGGGCTGCCGAAGCCATCGACCTCAGCAACCCCGTAGATGCAGAACGGGATGTTGTTCTCATCAACCGCCACCCATGCCTCTTTGGATGCCTCCAGGGACCGCAGCAGTGGCCCCTCAGTGGCATCGCCGGAGGACAGCGCAATCTCCACTCGGTCCTGCTCGCGGAGTCTGGGGAAGAGGCTACGACAGTCCGCTGGTGTTGCTATGCGGATCATCACATGCGCCTCCCGAAGCTCACGAACTCAGCATCCCAGCCAGCGGATTGGAAGACGGATGGGAGGTAGGAGTCGTTGACGATTTCAATACGCACGCCCTCATTCGCGGTCATCACGGGGAACTTGAATGTCCCGGACTCGATGGACGGAACGCCGAGCGTTGCCGAGCTCGTGCCCAGCGTGTGGCCGCTGAAGACATACGTGTACGTGTCCCGAGCCTTCGGCTGAACCTCCACGCGGAAGTAGCCGCTGTTGGTGTAGTCCACGTAGAAGCGGCGAAGCTTGAGCTTGCCATTGGTCATAGCGACCTGGTTCTGGTCCTTCGCGTACTGCTCCGAGAACCGATATCGCTTCACGTAGTCCTGCCCGAAGAAGACTGGACCTGCTGTCCAGTTACCAGGAGCGGTGACCGTGTAGCCGCCGTTTGCGGTGAACGGAATCTTCTTCCCCACGAGACTTGTGAACGCCTCACCGGCGACCATCGTGTAGCCACTCGCGGGAACCGCGTAAGGGAGCGTGAAGGAGGTCACGCGGGTCACGGGGTCATACGTCCCGGACACGTACACGCGATGGTCCAGGTGGATGACGAAGCCCATTCCAGCGTCCGATAGGTCAGACTGGAGGTCCATCGTTTCGAGATACGTCCCATCGCTGCGGTTGAGGATGAAGTAGCAGCGGTTGTTGATGAACTCAGCTCCCAGGACCGACGTTCCAGCATCGAAGACGAACTTTAGCCACGCGCTCTGCTGCTTGGTGTTGCCCGACCAGAAGAACTTGTACACATACACCACGTTCGGCTCATCGCGGCAGAGCGCAAAGATGACATCCTCTGATGAGCTAGCAACCAGGCTGAAGAGATTAGCAGGGAGGTACGAGGGAACATGCGCGGTCACGTCTGCGGCATCGTTAGTCAACGTGGTGGAATCCACGTAGTACTCGCGAAGGCCCGTGTGCTGCCCAGCGGTGACGCCGAAGTACACCGCCTGCCCAACGCCTACCGGCCGTGCTGCGGTGCCACTATCGAACTCCGTAGCGACATCAGCGCGCACTGTCTTCGGGCTCATCAGCTCTTGCCCGCCAGTAAGCTGGAACTGGGTCTGGTCGGAGAACAAGAGAAGGGTCTTGTCGAACGGGACTGCGTACTTGAGGATGGAGACCTTCGTGGTTCCCACGTTGGTATCGATGGGGTCTGTGTCGATGACTGCGGTGGCCGTCTTGCCCCAGAAGTTGTAGTACTGCCCAGCTCGGGACATGCAGACGTTCTCATCCGATAGGAAACCGAGCCGTCCCCGGTAGTAGAAGATGTCAGCGATTGTCCGGCCCACGAACGAAGGCGCAGGGTTCGTCACGTCATCGCCCACCTTGCGAGACTCCCAGGTTACTGGAGAGAACGAAAAGGAGCCGTCAGCTTGCCTTACGAGCTTCCACGGCATCGTGTCGGAAACGATAGAGTTCGTCAGTCCTGGCTTCGTTGTTTCCTGCCAGGCCGTCCCGTTCCAGGTCACGTAGTACGCGCTCGTGCCTCCTTGAGGGTCACCGGAGATGGTCATGGTGTAACCAGTCTCGAATGTCGGAGGGAGCTTTCCAAATGTCGTCACTGCCTTGTTCATGTCCAGCAGCGCGGTATTGCCGTAGCCGTCTGCACATGAGGCCTGGGTGATGTTTCCGGAAGTCTTTGTGACCTTTACGATGGACGTGTTCGGCAGCACCCCGACCGAATAGCCAGCACCCAGAGCTGTGGACAGGTTCGCTGAGATTGAGCCAGCGATGGAGTGGGAGTCGTTCGCCACATCGCCAGTCCCGAACGATGCCGTGATACCGTCTACGGTTGCCCAGTAGGTCATCTGCGGCTGCGCCAGGGCAACGTAGAAGTACGCCACGTTCCCCGGATTGGACGCGCTGGGGCTTCCCTGAGCTACCCGCATTGAGCGGTTCAGAATGAACGTGTAGTCCGCCACCGTGACAAAGCCAAAGTCCTGTTGAGGATTCGCTGATGCGAGGTAAGCGGTGCCGCTGGGAAACGTCACTGTGCGTGGTGTTCCATCCAACAGGCTGTAGACCTGCAATGACCCATTCACCGCGAACACCACATAGCGCTCAGTAGTGGAGCGATTGATGATGTGTACTGCTGCGTTGGTGATGACCGAGCGGGTGAGTAGCGCAAGGAAGGAGAGCGGGGGGCGTTTCCGAAGACCGGTCGCGATGGTCGGGTAGGCGTTTTCGCTGAGTTCAGCCTGGGTGTCGTGTCGGAGCGTGGGAGGCTGCTGACTGACACCATTGAACAGGCTGGGGATGCTCTTATTGATGAGCGTCAAGCCGAGGACCCGTTATAGAGAATCGCGGTGTCCGGGCGCATCCACGCATCGGCCACGCTGTAGCTGTCGTAGAACATGTTGTAGTCCCCGTTATCACCCTCAGCAT
Source organism: Burkholderia sp. HI4860 (assembly GCF_002223045.2). Classification (NCBI taxonomy): domain Bacteria; kingdom Pseudomonadati; phylum Pseudomonadota; class Betaproteobacteria; order Burkholderiales; family Burkholderiaceae; genus Burkholderia; species Burkholderia sp. HI4860. The sequence continues at coordinate 2,106,429 of NZ_NKFO02000001.1, forward strand.
CCTTAAGGGCCACCAGTGCCTTCAGCTCGTCATTCTCAGTGAGCTTGTCGATGGTGTCAGACGTGAAGGAGGTGGCCTGGAATGAGCGAGCTGCGCAGATTGCGATGTACTGGCGAGCGGCTTGCGGGAGCTCATCCCAGTCCATGAAGAACACCAGGTCAGCCTTCAGGTCACGGTCCCAGATGTACGTGTGGTTCTTCTTGTCGTACATTCGCTGGCCACGCTGAGCTGCCTGAGCGTCGCTTGAACGTCGGTCGATGGATGCCTTCAGCGCATTCGCGGGGAGTGTGATGGTGCCGTCATCGCCGCGCTTGAGGGGGAACTGGTGTTCCGTGTTGAATGCCCAGCCAGTGGACTGAACGGTACGGCTGAATTCGAGAAGCTTGGCGCGCGCGGCTGCAACATCGGCCAGGCCTGAGTTGATGATGGTGTTGACCGGGGATTCGCCAATGGCCGCAAGGCACAAGTTGACTGCTTCCAGCTCGGTCATGAAGGCTGATGCCATTGGGGAAGCCCTGAAGAGTTAAACAAAAAAGGGGAGCCCTCCGGTTAAAGAGAACTCCCCTTGGGGTGCTGCTTGGGTATTACGTGGTCGTCACCAGCTCCACTGCGCATTCCGGACGGAGCGAGCCGTGGCCCACTGCGTACTTCGAAACGATGAGCGTGCCTTGGCGGCGGATGTCGTACTGCATCTCCTGAGCCAGGTCCAGGAGCTTAACCGTGCCCACCGATTCCTTCGTCGTGACCACTGCTGCGGTCTTCGAGAAGTCACCTTGGTAGGCAGCCGGACCCGTGGTGATGTTCGTGTTCGGGAGGTGGTTGGTCTTCTGGATGAAGGCCCCACCGATCTTCAGAATCGTCCCGTCCTTGTAGTCACCGTTGTTCACGGTCCAGTCACGGTTCAGGAGAGCCGTCGATTGCGCCAGGAGGTAGTACTGAGCCGGCCGGACGAACGCGTTCTTCTGCGACGTTTCCGGGATGTCCTTCTCATCGAACGTCTGGACGGCCGTGTAGATGCCCGCTGCGAGGTCCACGGCCGATGTCTTGTACAGCGTACCGGCCGAGGTGAGCTGCGTGCCGCCATATGCGCCCGTAACGGTTGCCGAGAGGCGAGCCGTGAGGCACATCACCTGGAGCACGTTCTTGTCCCAGTTCGCTGCCAGAGCGCGGCCCGTTTCGGCCGAGTAGATCGAACGGTAGTCGTAGTGGTTCTTCGCTTCGTCGATGTTCGCGATGAACGCATCGGCGATCAGAAGATCATCGATGGTGATGACGCGCTCATTCACGTTCGACGTTTGGCCCACGATTTCCGTGCCCGGAGTGTGGTAGCGAGCGTTCACGCGCCACGTTGCCGGGAACTGAGCCGACTTGCCCGAGCTGATCGTGCGGACCGTGTGGAACGGCATCACGATGTTGTTCTGCTCAAACGCGGTCAGAACTTCACCGCCGTAGACCTTCAGGAAAAGAGCATCGGTAGCGCCCGCGCCATTAACCTGGCCGGGGCGAATGACAACTGCATCTGCCATTGTGTAAATCCTTGGATGAGTGAAAAGCGGCCAGAGGGTGGCCTTGGAGGGTTCACTTCAGAGGACATGCAGACAGCGGACGTGTGCAAGGTTGTCTCCCCTCAGGGAGGCCAAGTGTTCCGTGTAGATGTACTTGAGGGATGGGTGATGCAATGACGTTTCTGATTCCAGCACGTCAGGAGCTGGTCAATTTAGGAGCATGCTTATCGACAGCAGCCAGCGCCTCATCGAGCTTGGCTTTGATCCCTGCGAGAGCTATGGAGATGTGGCTGGTCTTACGTGACTGAGACTCGATGAGCTCGTCAGTTTCAATCCAGGCCTCCAGCAATCGCAGCTTAATCACGGTCAGTTCGAAGTCAGTCATGATGACCTCCATCAAGGAGCCATCTGGACTATAGGCGCTGGCTGTTCGAATTCAAGCTATGCGTCAGTCCTGGTGACCGGCTGAGCGGGGTACAGCTCCACAAGGGTGTTCGTAGCGTCGCGCCACAAGATGCCCATGCGGATAGCTTCGTGAATCGGAATGAGCTCGTTACCGTACTTGATTACCGTCCCGTGATCCAGAGCCGGATTCGTGAGGTCCATCTTGTTGGTCCCGAGGGGACGAGCGGTGGCCAGCAGTGTCCCGCTGGTATTCACCGTGGCCCCCTTCATGTGAAGGAAGCCCATCGCTTAGAAGGCCGTGGTGGCCGCAAGCTTCGACTCGACCTTTGCCCGGAATGCCGGGTCCTTGGCGTAGCGCGGGTCCTTCATGTCAGCGGTCATCTCAGCTCGGGATGCGTAGCCCGGAGCACCAGCGTTGCCAGGCTTGCCACCCAGCAGGCCCGGTTCGCGGCCATTAGCGGCTTCGTAGCGAGCCCTCAGGCCAGCCACTGCAAGCTGCATCTGTTCCGCCGTTCCAGTCACTGCCGTGTTGAACGCTGCGATTTCGGCCGCGTTGAAGCCGGTCTTGGCCCACTCGGTCATCTTCGCGAACTCGTCCTTGCCACCGGCAATCTCGTAGCCCTGAGCGTTGCGCTGCTCGCCAAGTGCAACCTGGCCAGCGATGTACGCATCGACCATTGCCTTCGGAATGCCAGCGGTTTCGAGCTTCGAGTACGACTCTTCCGATAGACCGCCAGCGCTCTGGAATTCCTGGCTGAACGCGTTGATGTCCAGGCCCTTGCCTTCGAGAACCTTAGCGGCATCGTCAGCGCTTTCTACCGGCTTGCCATCAGCGCCCACTGCGGGCTTGGCTGCCGGGTCCTGGGCGGGAGCTTGAGACTGCTTCTGCTCCAGCTCCTTGTAGGACTGAGACCACGCGACCATATCAACCTGGCCAGTCTCTGCGTTCCAGAACTTCTCCGGCACGTGCTCGGGGCGCGTTGCCGGTTCCGGGGTGACAGCTTGCGGGTTCGCTGCGTCGTACTTTGCGACCATCGCAGCGTCGTATTCAGGCGTACCCGGCTGCGGAGTATTGACCGCGTTCGGGTCAGCCGATGCGTTGGTCTTGTCCGTCATCAAAAGTCCATCCGGTAGGCTTCGTGCGATTCGATCTGAACCGCACCTTCCGGAATCACGAAGCCATCCACGAGCGTCTTTGCCGGGGTCTTCGCGGGCTTTGCCTTCGATGCTTGCGCTGCTTCGGTCTGCACCGGTTCAGCCGATGCGATGGGGGTTGCGTCTGCCATTACTGTCCTTGTGTAGGTGCAGCGGCCTGCTGGCCCTGCATGTTCTGCTTCATGAGACCGCCAAGCTGATTGACAGCATTGGGGCCAAGCTGCTGGAGCATGTTTTGCATCTGAGCTTGCTGCTCTGCTGCTGCAATCTGCTCGTCCGTTTTGATGAGCCCGTTCATGTCGATGCCCAGCGAAGCGCCAGTGCGCTTGATGAGGTCACCCATGTTCACGTAAGTGGGGGCTACTTGAGGACCAAGCGATTCCAGCGAGGTCATGAACTGCTGGAGCTTCGTGAGGTCGTTACCGCGTCCGATGGCCTCGATGCCGGTCGTGATGGCTGGCTTCACGGTTCCCTGCGGGAGGGCCGGGAGTTTGCCTTGGCGTTCCATCTGGAACATCACGCGCTGGACTAGAGGGAGCTGGAACTCCTGACTGAGCGTCGAATAGACACCACCCAGAGAGCTCTCCAGCTCGTTCGCCATGTAGCGGATTTCCTCCGCAGTGACGCGCTCTCCAGCCCGCTGGATGGCGGTATTCAGGAGGAACGCAAACGAAAGCTCGCCAGTGATCGTGTCACACGTCTGCTTTGCCACTGCGAAGTCAGCCTGCTTCTGCATCTGGAGCACGGTCACGTCCTCGGCATTACCTTCCTTCACCGCTCCGGATTCGCTCTCAGTGAGTACACGGAGCTTCGTGGTGGAGTTCGGCTTGACCAGGAAGAGGACCTTAGCGGCAGCAGCGGAGCCCTGGACGATGGCCTTGCGGAGAGCGTTCAGTGACTGAAGGTCACCCAGATACTCTTCGACAAAACCACGTCCATAGTCTTCGCCGTCCACTGCAATGAACCGCAGAGGAATCCAGGGGGACTTACCGAGAGGGTACGAGCCGTGAGACTCAGGCAGGTCAATGCCATTCGCCTCTTGCCATACCTTCCAGTTCGTCTCCGTGCGCTTGATGCACGTGTAGACCTCGACGGTGTCGCAATTGTCATCGTTGCTCTTGTTCGCCATGACAGCAGCCCGAATGTTGTCCGGGAGCTCCATGGGCGACACGTTCTCCTTCGTGAGGATTTCCAGCACGTTCCCCATAGGGTCCCGTTTGACCACATAGCGATCAAGACGGAACACCTTCATGCCCCCTTCAGGAGCCAGGAAGAACAGCACGTTGCCAGTCACAAGGAGAAGCTTGAGGCCTTCGAACGCCGACGTGCGGAGTCCACTGGTCTCGATGTTGGTCATCACGGAGCGCTCCATGCTGCTCAGCGCGTTCTCCACCTGAGCTCGCATCCCTTCACGGCCAGTGAGCTTGACAAGCATCACATCGTCAATGACTAGGCGGAAGAAGGGGGAGTTCGGCGGAAGTAGTGCGAGAAGCAGCTTGGCTGCCAGATTGTTCACGCCACGCGCGCCAAGGGACTGGTACGGGGTGCGGAACCGGGTAGCGCTCGTGGCGCCTTCAGGAGGGAGTAGGGTGGGGATGGTCAGCTTAGCGCAGTCACGCCCGCGTTCAAGGTACGCGTAGCGGTCACCGCTCAGCTTCTCATACCTGCCCCGGAGACTGCTCTCAGCATCGCTCATCCTTGTGGGATGGTGAGCCCGTTGGCTGCGGTTGCTGCCGTGGTGGGAGTAGTCAGGTCGATGCGCAGCGCGTTACGCCCATTCGATGCGGCCCGCTGACCGCCTACCGTGTTTGCGTTAGGGGTGTTATCGGGGTTGGCCATCGGATTGGGCGTCTGCGGCGGCGCTACCGGTTGCTGCTTGGGAGCGTTCGGTGCGGACATGCACATAGGGAGGAACCTCAGGAGGGGTCATTAGCCTCTGCGAACTTCGCGTGCAGGACTTCGACTAAGCGGCGCTCTCCGACCTTGATCCAGAGTTCCTGAAGGGAATCTTTTGGGTCGGGGAGGCGTAGGGGATACAGCTCATCAAGGGCCTTGAGTAGGTCAGGGCTGATGAGGCTGCCAATGCGGGATGAGAGGGAATCAGACATACGCCCTATAAAGCATCAGTTAATCTGCAAAATTGGCGTAGAGCGAGAGTCGGGGTTTAGGATGACTAACCCGCTGAACCCCAGTGCTTTCGGGCCTCAGCGGGAACCGCTTAGTCTTCCAGCTTTCCGTCGATGATGAACTGCTTGTACATCTCCAGCGAATGGATGGCCTTGTCCAGGTCCTCCAGTCGCTTTACTCGGTCGCCCTTCTTACGGGTGATGTACTTGATGGCCGTGTGCTGACACGCGTTCAGTCCATTGGCCACCGAGTACTCCATCGGTTGAATCGCCAGGCCGGTGTAGTGCGAGCCGCCCACCTGCCGGGTGAGTGCTGTGACCTCATCGGTGATGACCACTTGCGGGCTCTCCCCGGAAAGCGAGTCGGTCTTGATGGGCTGCCACTTGGGAAGCTTCACTGCCTTGGGGTTGTCCCAGCACCATTCCAAGCAGCCTACGCAGTGCGGGGGGACTCGTCCTTGTACGTGGTGAGCACACGTGTTGCAGTCTCGTTCTTGGCTCAAGCTTGGTCCTTGTAATCGTTGCAGAGGGCTGGGGTGGTGAACCACTGGATCACTGCTCGTTCCTGGACTGCGCACTGGACCGCCCCATTGCTGAGGTCAATCTTCCCGTGCTTGCAGTCCAGGCAGGTCTTGCCGTTCTTTACTGCGGGTTCCAAAGAATCACTTCCTGTTTCTTGAAGTCGTAATCAGTAGCGCGGCAGATGCGCGCCACACGTGCCTGGAGAAGGGCGTCATCCACCTTCAGCCCCTTACGCTCATACGCAGCCACTACAGCCTCCCAGCCGCCTTCCTTGAGGATGGCCTCAGCCTTCACCGGGCCAATCCCAGGGCAACCCTTGTAGCCGTCCGTGGTGTCCCCGATGAGGGTCTGGTAGAGGTGGAAGTAGTCAGCCTGTTCCTCAGCAATGAGACGCGGCTTGGTGTCCTTAGCGGGGTTCCAGAGCCAGCCGGGGATGGTCTGGAGGTCCTTGTCTTCGGACACGATGATGCGTTTCCCAGGGACCAGCTTGGGATGCGTGGAGAGGATGCCCATGATGTCATCAGCCTCCATCGTGGGTTTCCGGTAGCTACGGTAGTGCTCCGCAAGGTAGTCCTTACAGGCACTGAGGTAGACCGGCCGCTTCGAGTAGTCGCGGTTCGCCTTGTATTCCGGGTAGATGCCGATACGCCAGCCTTCCTCGGTGGGGCACGAGAGGCAGATGATGAGGTCGTCTGCCTTCGTCTTCGTCAGGTACTCCTGCATCAGCTCATCGAGCCGTGGAGCTACCTCTTCCCATTCGTCTACCTGGAGGCATTCAGTTACCTCCCCGGTCTCGTCGTCTTCGAACTTGAAGGCGCGCTGAGCCGTGGAGGCAATCTTGAATGCAACGATGTCCGCGTCGATGAGAAGCGTGGTTGTCAACCTTCCACCGCTTCCCACTGGGTGACCATCACCTGTACCGGCTTCACCTCATTGGCTTCAGTGTCACCATACTCGTATTCGCTCCAGTAGCTGCCTGAGCGGTTCTGATGGATAGCGTAGAACTTGCCCGTATGGGTGTCCTTCACGATGTCCGTTCGGAGCTCGTACTTACCATCGGACTCCCACGCTCCGCGCTCAACTTCCTCCAGCCGTTCGTCCTCGTCATCGAAGAGCTGGATGACTTCAGGGATGCTCAGGGCGCTCATGCGAACACCTCCGTGTACTCCCGGAAACGGAAGGGCACGTACAGGCTGAACTCCGGAAAGCGCTCCTTGAAGCGTTCCCAGCGACGCATCGAGCGGTCGAACTGGTGTTGGTCTTCGCAGTGCGAGAGGGTGAATTGCTTGCTGGCAGCGTCATCGAAGAACGCGCCAGTGAAGCCATTCTTCCCTGCACCTTCGTACCAGCACTGGCAGATGCCGAAGTCGTGATGCTTCACGCGGTCCAGCGGGTCCATGCCAGGAGCCAGTACGATGACCTGAACCGGAACGCGATGGGTGTTCGCGGTGTCGAACGGGTCACTGGAGCTAGTCACCCCGTACACGTGAGAGACTTCACTCTGGCCAACCTCACCGATGTACTCAGCGGCCAGGCTGGGGTTCACGTGGAGGACGCCGAACGCGGCCTGGAGCTTGCTGACCACATCCGGATCATGGGCAACGAACACGTCGATGTCCTTCACCTGTTTGCCCAGGATGTGGTCACGTACTGCGCCGCCTGCGATGAGGCCCTTCACGCCTACTTCCTGGAGCTGCGCCAGGATGCTGTCAAATTGCTCGATGAGATTCATTGATGGCAGTCCTCCAGGCGTGCAACGAGGTCTTCCACGATGTTGCAGCCAACCGCGCCATCCATGAAATAGTCGTCAATGCCGATGCCCGCGTCGTCGCAGTGCTTCAGCGCTTCCTTGATTTCGGCAAGCGTGAGGCCGCCGTAGGTCTTCTCGTTCACTGTCGTGCTTTCCTCATGACTGATTGTGTGGTTCCCCATGCAGTCAGCGCAGTTCGCGCTAAGGCGCACCGTTGACTGATGGTCAGGGGTTGTCCGTTGAGTTCCGTAGCGATGCCCGCGATGGTGAGCTGGCGGTGCGCTTCCAGGAGTTCGGCCGTGTGGAAGGCCATGAGCTGACTCTGGGTCATGCTCACTTCGGGTCCTCCTGAAACTGCTCAATCCGCGCCTTGTCCGCGTTGCACGAATTGAGCTGGTTGTCATACGCCTTGATGCAGTCCGCCAGGTCCCCGTTAGTTCCCAACCGGCACACCGCTGGCTGCGTCCGTGTGGTGAGACTTTTCGGGATTGCTACCGTCTTGGTCTCGGTGACAATCGGAGCTGCTGACTGCGGTGCGTTCGCACAGGCTCCGAGCAACAGCAGTAGGAACGGGCTCAGCAATCCAGCGTTTCGCATCCACGTCTTGCCCGCTCGTCGCGGCCAGCTCACGATGAAACTGGGTGTTGTCTTCATGAATCGATTGCTCACTTCGAGCTTTCTCCTGGGTGATGGTGTCGAGCTGCTGTAGCTTCTTCACGGCCACTTCCGTGGCACTCGAAGCCTTCGCAGCGTCAGCCTTCAGGGCCACGTTGGTGTCCTTGAGCTGCGTCGTTTGGATGACGTTCTGGTTATGCTTGTGGACCGCGTAGGTTCCGATGCCCAGCAGAGCGAGGGCTAGCACGATGAGCCCAATGGTGCGGATGCAGAAGGACTGGAAGGGGATCACTGATAGACCTCCAGCCAGGCCTTACCCTTGCGGGTGGCGAACCATTTGCGGCCATACGTACCGCGCTCCTGCTCGGTCGTGATGAGGCCCATCGACGCGGCCATCGCTACGTATCCAGCGTTGATCCGAGCGAAGTCACACTGGAGGCTGAAGCCCCCGTGCTGCGCCACTGACAGGACTTCAATGAGTCTCTGCCCAGTTTCGGCCGATTCCGTACTCTCCATCGAGCGGGCACTTGAACTTGAAGTACTCGCCAGCTTTTTGAATTGCCCGGACAGCCAGCTTCCCAACTGTTTCACCATGTTCTTCGTCTACCTCGATTTGCCATTCGTCGTGGACATTCGCGACGAACTCGTAATGAACCCCCGGCACGAGACCCAACGCTTGGATGTCAGCGTCGAGAATGCACAGGGCCTTTTTCATCTGGATTGCGCCTGCGGATTGCAGGAGGGTGTTGAGCGCGGAGTGCTGCGAGCGGATGTGCAAGATGCAGCCATCGAGACCACGGAGGAACCCGCGTTTCTTGACAGCCTTCTTGACACGCTCCACCAGCTTCCCGAGGGCAGGGAGGTTGCGCATGAAGTCGGTGCGGGACTTCTTCCCACGGCTCCGTGCTTTCTGTCCCTTGACTCGCGTGAGGATGAAGCCAAGCTTCTCGTCACCGGCCCCGTAGATGAACGCGTAGAACCACGTCTTGGCGATGTCACGGCCACTCTCGCCATCGAAGTACTTGCCCTTCGGGTCCAGGCCGAGAGCCCGAGCGTTGACCGAGTGGATGTCAGTGCCCTGGCTCTTGTCGCCCTCCAGGACCACCTTCACGTACTCACCGCCGTCATACGCGGCCATGTAGCCAGCGAGGTCACGGAGCTCCAGCGCGGCAGCATCAGCACCAACCAGAACCTTTCCCTTAGGGACCACGAAGAGGGCACGGCACTCCTTCCCAAACGGGGAATAGCTGGCTGGCACTTGGCCCATATTCGGGCGGCTGTGGGTCATCCGCCGAGTCACTGCGCCGTTCGGATTTACCGAGCCGTGCATGCGCCCGTTCTTCTCGTTCTTCAGCCACGCTTCCTTACCTTCAGCGAGCTGCCCGAGGCGCTTGCACACCATCAGGTACTTCACGAGCGCCTTGGCTTCCGGGTACGGGAGCTGGCTCAGGATGGTTTCATCCACCGTGGGCTTGCCGTCCTTACCGAACTCGTCAGGTCTCCACCCGTACATCCTCCGGAACCACATGGCGATGTGGTCACGGCTGCCAGGGTTGAACTCGGTGAGCTTGATCTTCTGGAACGGAACGCCAGCCACATAGCCGCGCTTCTTGTCATCCCGCTTCGGAGTGAAGAGGGGACCATCACGCATCCACATGGGCTTGAAGACAGACGCAAGTTCCTCTTCGGTCTTCAGCTTCTCTTTGACCAGGAGGGCCAGCAGACGAGCTGCCGCTTCCTTGTCGAACATGAAGCCGTACCGCTCTTGACGGGAGAGAATCCAGGCCACGCCATGCTCAATCGCGATGGCTTCCCGCGAGTACTCCTTGCTCTCCAGCTTCAGGAACAGCTTCAGGGTCACTGCCGTGTCCTGAACGCAGTAGTCCTCCATCGCCTGGTTCCAGCGCTCCCACTTGCGCTTCTTGCGTTCGGCCTCGTCAGCGATGTTCGGGTCGCCTTGGTAGTCGCCCTTGTAGTCACCCAAGCGATAGCCCCAGGCCTCCAGCGATTGGCGCTTGCGGAGATTGCCAGGGAGCTTGCCTTTCTCGTACAGCTTGGTGTCGATGTCCCAGAGGTCCGGATAGACCAGACGCGCGTACACCAGCGTGTCAATGAAGCGGTCGGGAGAGGTCGGGAGGGAGAACCAGGGGTACAGCTTCTGGATGGCTGGGATGTCGTAACTGATCCCATTGTGCCAGGTCGTGAAGTCCGCAGCCATCGCCATCTGAAGGCCAGCTTCGATGGTCATGATGGGGGACTGCGAATTGAAGACGTGGACTTTGTTGGTGTCGATGTCTCTCAGGACGATGCAGTGAATCTGCGTGATTTCGTCAAGGAGGCCATCGGATTCGATGTCACCTACCAGACGCATCCATTACCACCCGTAGGATGAATCGGTGATGTACACCTGAGCGTTCGAGCGGAGCTCGTTCTGGACTGCGTGGCGGCTGTTCCGTGTGATACGGATGAACCAACGGAAGCCGCGCTGCTTGGCAGACTGTCCGCGATGCCACGAGTGAACGTCGAACTCAGCAATCTGGAATGACTTCACCGTGATGGCGGTCGGAGGTTTAGCGCGCGCCACCGTGTTGAACAGATGGTCCGCTGTCCGGTAGAAGTTCCGGCCGCGTTCCAGCTCTCGCTCAAAGTGCGGCTGATAGAGGCCAACGTCTCCAGTCAGAAACTCGGTCAGGCTCTCCGTGCCCACATCCACGATGCACAGCAGGTGCTCGGTCACGTACTCCGGATTGAAGATGTCCGGCTGGCCTCCCCAGCGGCTCTGATCGCGCGGAGCATCATCCGTATGCCAGCCAGGGATACACGGATACATTCCAGGCATCAGCATGTGATGTCGTGAGTCCACGATGCAGCCTTCGAGAGAGCCCCAGATGTCCCGCGCTGCTGCCAGGAAGTCCTGGGTAAGGAGGTCTCCGTGGCTCTCAGCGAACCCTGGGTCAGCCCGGAAGAACATCGGTTCCGCCTTGATGAGGTCAGTGCGGAACGACGCGGCCGTGTGGGTGAGGGGCATCAGCCCGTCATGCAGCTTCACGCCGCTGTAGTGAATCGACATTCGCTCTCTCCTTCGAGTAGCAATCCAAATGAAAAAGGGCCACCATCAGGTGACCCTTGTGCTGTCTTGTGTTGTTGGACAGCGGAAGCAGAAGGCGGCAGTGCGCGACCTCCTACCTCCACGGTAGGTGCTCTTACCGTTCACTCATGGTTGGCACTTCGGTTGACGGTTAGCTAGACCGTCTTGCTAGTCCTTCCATGACCTACTAGGCGCTACTCATGCGCGTTCTGTGTCGGCCTTGTCCCGTGCATCCTTCGCTCCTGAGCTACACCTTCCGCTTCCGCTGTCCTTTACTGCTTACTTCGGGTAGTGCGCTCCCAGCAGGAACAGCGCGCGCTCCGCATCACGCCTCTTCACGAGACCCGCGAGAACCTTACCGCCCGCATAGACCCACTTCGGGAACTCTGCGGCTGCACCTTCGATGTCTCCAGCGTTGAGCTTCTTGAGCAACGTGGAGTTCGCGAGCCGACCAGCGCCGAGGTTGAACGTGAAGTCCACCAGCGCATCGAACTCGTCCTGGGTGAGGTCGGGGAGACCGTCCGTATCGGCATCCCCAGCGCGGTCAAGAGTGACCAGGCGGTTGACTGCTGCCGCTGCCTTAGCGACATCCTGGAGAAGAAGCTGTTCAGCTCTCTCCTGGGTAATCGTCAGGCCCCTGTAGACATCAGGTCCGGTGTGGCCGTAGCCAATCGTCCAGACGCCAACAGAGTCCTGATAGGCGGTCAGCCTGCAACCTTCGAATTGCTCCGTGAGTTGCAGGCCGGTTTTGCTATAGGCGAACGTCACTGCTTACATTCGATGCGGACGTTGCCCACCAGAATGACCTTGCGGCCCTTGGTGTCGGTGAACTGGACCGTTGAGTTGGTCGAGTTGAAGTACGGCACTTCGTTGGCGTCGTACTGGGCAGGCTGGAAAGACCCGCGCGTTTGCTCGATGAAGCAGAGCGGCTGCGCCGGGTCACTACGTGCATCAGGAGAGCACGCAGCAGCCATGCCAGCAAGCGCCAGCAAGGCCACGAGCTTCAGCATGTGTACGTTCCTTCTAGAATGGGATGTCGTCTGAATCCCAGTTGGTGGTTGGTGCGCTGCTCGTCTCGTCATCGAACGGGTTCCCGTCCAGGACCTTCAGGAGCCCCGTCTTGGAGTCGTATGCGAGATAGATGACCTGGCCTACGGCCTGACCCGTGTAGCGGTCCTTGAGGACACGGAAGGTGGTAACGCCGCGCAGCTTCTCGTCGTCAGCCTGCTGGTCCCGTTCAAGGCCAAACATGTAGTACGACCAGAAGCCAATCGCGCGGGAGCCCTTGAAGTGGCGAATGGTTACCCGACCGCCTTCCTCGTGGCTCTTGCCTTTCTCCGGGGTGGTCAGATGGGACACGAAGGTGATGATGATGTCCAGCTCTTTCGCCAAGCCAGCCATCTCCTTCATGATCTGCTCCAGGCTTCCCTTCTCGTCCTCCGTGTCTGCCATCGCCGTGAGGTGGTCGATGTAGATCACGCGGATGCCTTCAGAGACCGCCATGAAGCGCACCTTCGCCTTCACTACGTCCCATTCGGTCTCACCGAACGAGTCGTACATGACCAGCGCATCGGCAGCTTCGAGCTCGTCTACCGCCTCATCGAGCTCTTCAGCAGTCCAGCCATCGTCGGGGACATGGAAGCGTTTCCCCTTGAGCTTCCCTGCGATGCGCTTAGCGGTCTCGGTGGGGGCTTGCTCCAGGAAGATGGTGCCCACCCTCAGCTTCAACACCGAGATGTCATAGGCAATCTGCTGGGTCAGGAGGTCAGTCTTGCCCACGCCAGTGCCCGCACCGACCCCATAGATTTCCCCGTAGCGACGCCCGTAGGTCAGGTCAGTGAGCTCCTGGAAGCACCACGCAAGGCCCACCTCAACGGGCTTGCGGAGCTGCTCCTTGATGTCCTTGATGCCCACCAGTCCATCCGGCCGGTAGCTCTTGGCCCCCCAGATGGCGTCGATGACCTCCGACCCCCGGCCCGCCAGCAACATCTCGTTCGGGTCCTTGAACCCGTTCGGGAGGCTGGCGAGCTTGCACTTACCGGGAGTGAAGAGGGGAGCGCACTCGGCCATCGCAGCGAGGCCAGGCTCGTCCATGTCGAACAGCAGCACGACTTCTTCGAACTGCTCCAGCCACTCCAGGTGTTTCTGGAGGGCCTTCTTAGCGCCCTGAGCGCCGTTCGGAACGGACACCACGGGCCACTTATTGCCCTGGAGCTGAGAGACCGTCATACAGTCAATCTCACCTTCCGTGACCACTACCTTCTTCCCGCCATCACGCCAGAGCTGCTGGCCAAAGAGGTCAGCGCTCTTGAAGTCCCCGAGCGTGACAAAGTTCTTGTCAGCGTCACGCATCTTCTGGGCCACGAGCTGGTTACCGCTGAAGTACGGAGCAAGCTGTACCGTGTTGCCACGGCTGCTGGTCCCTACCGTGTAGCCGAACTTGGCGCACGTGTCTTCGGTGATGCGCCGCTTGGGCAGGGCGCGAACCTCACCGTCCAAAATCAAATCCTTCGCCACCTTTCTCCCTGATGTGTTGCGGGGTGGAACCTCACCACCGTCAGTAGGTGGCTCCCAGTGGCCACAGCCTTGGGTGAAACAGAAGGCGTGCCCATCGGAGTAGCGCGCAAGGTTGTCCTTACTGCCACACTTAGGGCACGGCTCTTTCTGTAGGAACTCGCTGTCTTCAGCCATCAGCGGCTTAGTCGAGCACGCCCTGGTTCTTCAGGGAGTTGTACGTGCGGAAGCTGATCTTGGTCGACCAGCCGCGCTGTTGGTCACGCGAGAGTCGCGGCTTGAAGCGGTAGAACGCTGCACTGACTTTCGCTGCCAGGTCGAGATTCTTGCCGAGCCGAGCACGGCCGAATGCGTTGTGAATGGCGCTCATTTACAGCACCTCCAGCTCAGCGGCCCTGTAGATGCCGAGAGGACCACGGTCCTGCTTAACCTCAATCGGGTAGCCGGCGCATGGGTAATCTGTGCGAGTCACCGTCCCTTCCAGCCGTCCCTCCATCGGGTGCAATGAGCGAACCCGAGCGCCAACCTTCAGCTCCTTCACGGGCTCCACGAGGTCCAGCTCACTGGCCGTGAAGTAGTCATCTCCCATGCGTCCTTCGAACTTCGCAGCAATGGGCCAGGAAATGTGCGCTTTGCTGATGCGCGTGATGACGCCCTTGCGCCCCTTGAAAACCGCCGCGCCCGAGCTGCCGTACGTGTCGTTCACGACGACCTCATCTCCCGCCTTCAGCTCACGCTTCGGGGCCTCTTCAGCCTTCGCTTCCGGGGCGTCGTTGACCACCTTGACCAGCGTGTAGCGCGCGTAGGTCTTGCCGTTCGGGTCCTGCTTCGTGTCCGTCTCGATGTTCAGGCCGCGCTTGCGGAGAACGCCGATGGCCGATGCCAGGCGGAACAGGCCGAAGTTGCTCAGAGCCTCCAGCGCGGTGATGCTGCGGCCCGATTCCAGGTACTGCTGTACCTTCTCGACGCCGCTCTTTTTCTTAAAAGGCTTGCTCATGTGGATTCCTTTGGATGTGTGTATCCCGCCCACTGATGTGTGGGAACGGGACCGCCTAAACAGGACTTAGTTGATGGAGAGAACCAGCGGGGACTTGAAGAGGCTCTTCAGCCAGCCTTCAAGCCGCGCCATGAATCGGCTGCACATAGCCGGACTCCTTCAGGAACTGCTGGACATCGAAGTTGGGGCACTCAGTCTTCGCGTTCGGAAGGTCGCGGTGGCCCACAACGATGGCTTGGGGGAACTTCTGGTGCAGCATGGCGATGAGCTGGAGAAGGTTCTCGCGCTGGTCCTTCGTGAAGTTGTCAGCGCGGTTGCCTTCTTGATCCATCCCTCCCGCCATGCAGATGCCAATGGACTTCGTATCGAAGCCAGGTGCATGAGCTCCGACCTGATGCAGCTCACGGCCGGTCTCGATGTTGCCCTTGCGGTCGATGACGTAGTGATAGCCAATCCACAACCGGCCTTTCATCCGGTGGACTCGCTCCATGTACGCCTTATCGACCTTCTGGCGCGGCTTGGTGCTGGAACAGTGGACTACGATGTAGACCACCGATGCGGCGGTCAGGGCGGACATCAGCAGGCGCTATCCACGCCAGCTTCCTTGAAAGCTCGGAAGAGGTCCCAGGAGAAGTCTTCAACCTCCTGAGTGATGCTATCGCCGCCTTCTTGCAGACGGCTGCTGCGGTCGATGATTGCTTTCAGCTTCGTCGCCTGATCGCCCGACAGGACAATCTTCACGTTGCCATTCTGGGTGTGTTTGACTTTCATCAGGCCTCCATCAGAACCACGTGTAGACGCCGTGCAGGATGCCCAGCGGGGCAACCAGCAGACCCACGAAGGCCACCAGCGTTTCCAGCGTGATGCCTGCGGACATGTGCTTGAACGCCCAGATGACGTTCGTGACATAGCCCGAGATGCCCAGGATGGCCATCAGCAGGCCAATGAGGATGACGCTTGCTTCGAACTTGTGATTCTTCACTTCAGTTTCTCCTTGAGCCACGCATCAGGAACCCACTTGTCCGCGTACTGGAACCCGTTCTTGTCGCACCACATCGCATAGGTCGTCTTACTGGCCTTGCTGATGGTGGTCTTCGAGCGGGTGAATACGAATCGGATGTCGAGCTCCGGGTGCTGCTCTTTGATGAGTAGGTGTTTCTTCCGGTCTGCGGTTTCGAACCGCCCCTTGGTCTCGATGTAGATACCGTTGGGGAGCCGGAAGTCAGGGGTGTACTTGTGCGGGGTCGCTGGGGTCACGTAGGGAATCTTGTCTTCCTCATACGCGGCAACCACTCCAGCCTGGCGAAGCTGTTCAGCAATCGCTTCTTCCAGGCCAGAGCGATACGCGGCTTGAACGTGCCGCGCACCGTAACCAGCACGAGCCATCAGAACTCGTCAGGCTCGTCCGTGGTGCCCGTATCCGAGCCACCAGCGTCATCGTCCGTGCCGTCTTCCGGGAACTCGTTGGCTTCGTCGTAGCCTTCTTCCTGGCCGAAGCCAAAGCTGGATGCGGAACGCGAGCCCTCCGAGACCAGCTCCAGAATCTGGACAGCCTGGAGGCGCAGCGAGAGGCCGGCCGCGCCGGTTCCCGGGATGAAGTACGGGCTGGCTTCGAACGAGACCTTGCCCTCCGTGCCACCCCAGATGTTCGGCGGGTTCTTCAGGGCCACGCCCTTCGCGTTGAAGATGGCAGGCTTGCGGGTCCACGGCTTCTGGTCACGCTTGCTGACACCGGAGGCCTTCATCGAGAACTTGAAGATGAGGTTGCCGGTCGGCTCTTCGGTCTCCTGGTCATACTCGGTCGAGTACAGGTCGTTCCTCGTGACCTCCTTCAGCTTCTTGCGCTGTTCGACCTTGAGGCCCTTGAAGGCTTCTTCAGCGGCTTCGATGGCCTTGTCGTACTCGGCCTGGAGCTTGCTGATGAGCGGCTTGGCTTCCTCTTCGGTCAGCACGAGCTGCACCTTGTACTCGCCGTCCGGCTTCGGGAACTGGTCGTTGCCGTAGTCCGGCTTGGTCAGTGCGGGGTAGCGGAAGATGCCGCGCGGGGTGTTGCCCTTGAGCAATTTCGGTTTCTTGTCTGCCATGTGATTCTCTTGTGGATTGCTTAGCGCGAACCAAGCATCGTGAGGTGGTAAGTGCGTTCGGCCTGGTCGGTGTCGATGCCTTCAGCTTGCATCTTCATGAACAGGTCAACGGGGAGGGGATTGCCAGCTTCCCAGTGGGGTTCTGCCTGGGCGCAGAGGTGGTCGTAGAGGGTCACTGCGGCTCCTTCGTCCAGCCATCGCGGACAAGCCACATAGCCAGCTCAGCGGGTCCCGCGCGGTGGGGAATAATGTGGCCATAGGCTTCAGCGCCGAGCTTGAACTCGCTGCGGTCCACTCCCAGGAGCGAGAAGAGTCCGCTATCTCCGTACTGGATGACGGTCTTGACTGCGGTGAAGAGCTTCCGCTTCTGGTAGAACTTCGCGCCGGGAACGATGTCTTCGGGCTTGATGCTGTTCCGAGCCTTCTCCAGCTCATTTTTCAGCGCCTTGATGAGGGTTTCCTGGCCTTGGATTCGGTCATGCGCGATGCGAATCTCACGTTCGATGGTTTCAACACTTCGGCTCACTTCAGTTCACCTTTTACGTAATCCCGCAGAGCCTTCATCTCGCGGGTAAAGAATCCGTCAGCGTCTTTCGCAACACGCTGAGCCTTGTTGATGAGCTCGCTCGGGTCCAGCTTCAGTTCCTCGCAGAGGACCGAGAAGAGAACCGCAGCGCCCATCACCTGTTTCGCGGGGGCCATCGTCTGGACCGCAGAGACAGCCGAATAGGCAGCCTCTACGGCATGAAACGAGACCACCGAGTTGAGCTGGTCCCGGTTCAAGCGTCCACCAGATAGCCACGCATGCGGAGCTCGAAGTCAGCCTTCAGGGCTGCGAACGTGAGGAAGCCGTGGGAACGGGCGAAGCGGTTCAGCTTGCGGGTGCCTTTGCGGCCGGGACGGTTGCCGCCAACGGTCGTGAGAGTGCGGACGGTGATCATGGGGTGGTCCTATGTGGTCTGGAAATTTGTGAAGACGGTTTGGTAGAGCGAGAGTCGGGGTTTAGCCCTTGAAGTCCTCCAGGAGCTTTTCCATTAGGGCTGCGCCCATCTCTCGATGGATGAGCTGCTCGATGTACTCGCGGCATCCGCTGGGGTTGCTGTTGACGAGCTCAGCCAGGGCCATGTAGGTGGAGGTCAGTACACAGCCGGTCTTGATGGAGCCGACGAGAGCGCGGACCTCGTAAGAGATATGGCCGTTGACCTCCTGGCCCCATTCGGCTTTCAGAAGACGGACGTTCATTGACCTCCAGAAAGAGAAAAGCCCCCAGCGAATTGCTGAGGGCGGTTTGGTAGAGCGAGAGTCGGGGTTTAGTTTCTATCCAAAATGAATCACATCCTCAAGTGGATCGCATCAGGCGAAAAAATACTCGGAGTCCATGACACCCTCCAGGTCCAGGGAGCCACATGGAGGCAGCTCGGGCAGCTTAGCGGCCAGCTCCGGGGTCAACTGCTCAGCGAGCTGGTTGCGGAAGTCACCCAGAACGTCAGCCGTGTACTGGTCCACGAAGGCGCGCTTCAGGCAGAACCGAAGGGTCTCAGCGAGCCCTGCATGAGCACCGTATGAGTCGTGGATCATCGCGAAGCTGTTCACTCCGCGCTCCAGGCAGTAGACCACGGTACGCATCATGTGGGCCGCGTCCAGGGAGTGGATGAAGTTCGGGGAGATGCCCGCAGACTGCTTGCGGCCATCCAGCTTGTCGCCTTCGTCCTTCAGCATCATCCGCACGCGCTTCCCGGATACGTGAAAGTCCAGCTCCTTGCCGACCATCTGGCGGTAGTCCTGGAGAACCAGCAGGCCGCTCGGGGTTACCCAGCGAACCGGCAGGGAATCCGAAGCTGCCACCTTAGCGGCATCCCGGAGCCAGTCCATTGCGTGGTGAGCGGCCACCACCACCTTGCCGATGGCCTGGTAGTTAGTGTCGGCCAGGTACTGGCAGTCCTTCAGTTCAGCGGCCACGTCCTCACCCTCAGCGCGCATCTTCTGAAACACCGCTTCAATCTGCTGGCACATGCCACGCTTGGTAGCTCCGTAAGGGGTCGTCATGGTGTTCGGCTTGGACAGCTTACGGGACATCTTCCCGGCCCACTTCAGACCCATAGGCGAGCCCTCAGCGGCATCCTGAGCCATCAGCGCGTTGGCTGCCTTGGCGACCTCCGAATAGATGTCACTCGGCCGATCAGCAGGCAGAAGACCAACCGCAGCGCCGCCAACTTCATCGCGCAGCAGCGCGGAGAAGTTCTGGAGGCCATTGCAGGCTCCATCCCAGGAACACGGGAGGTGCGAGAGGAAGTCATCCTGAGCATGGCCCAGGTCCACGTGGTTCATCAGCGCCAGCCACTCGAAGCAGAACGCCAGGAACATGTAGGGGCTGTCCGCTTCGGCCCACCAGCGGGAACCATCGAGAGGATTCAGGGCAGCCTCGCGGATTTGCTCCTGGTGGTCTTCCACCCACTGGATGCGCTCATCGAAGGTCACCTTGTCGATGCCGAAGGTGTTGGCTCCGTGGATGGCCAGCCAGCGCGCGCCGTTCTCCCCAAGCGGGTAGCCATCGGAGAACTTCAGGAGCGCCTTGTCGGAGTCCGAGCCCTGCGGATTGAGGAACGTGGTCACCGGATAGGCACGGCCACGCCAGTCCAGGTTATGGACGAAGTAGAAGCGCTCGATGTGTTCGAACTTCTCAGCCATCCACAGCTTGGAGCTCATCCCAGCGCGCTTGGAGGCGTTACGGATGTTGTTTTCATAGACCACCGCAGCTTGCTTCTTCCAGGCCTTCAGCTCTTCCGGGTCCGGATTGTCCTGGTCGAAGGTCCGAGCGGGGAGCTCCTGGGGCTCACGTGCGGGAAGCTTGCCCATCCGTCCGCCACCATCCCAGACCTCACGCATGACATCGAAGACCTCCTTGTTGATTGCCCACGGGGTCTCCTGGAGCGCGTTGACGGTCTGGTAGACCATCGGCATCTCAACTTGCCTCAGGTCCTCCAGGTAGTTCCGGTTGGCCGTCTTGATGAGCGGGAAGCGCATCTGCTTGGTCAGGTAGCCACCACCGAACGGGCCCGTCCAGGGGAGCGGCTTGACCACCATCGGCATGGCCATCGGGCTCATCAGGGCACACCGAGCGTGGCCGTTAGCGAGCCACTTAGCGGTCTCTTCGGATGGCGTGACGATGAGCGGGGTGTCATTCGGGCCGCGCACGTACTCCTTGATTTCCACCAGGCCCGTGGCCTCAGCGAACAGGTAGATGAGAGTGGTTCCCAGGCGCATCTTTTCCGCCTTGCCCCACTTGATGGTGGCCACCTTGGCGAACTTCTGCTGGACCCTCAGGACGATGTGGCGGTGGCGCTCGTCACGGCTATGCTGAATCTTCTTCAGGAGCTGCTTGTAGAGTCCCGGCTCGGCCTCCTTGAGGGCATCGAAGTTCAGACAGTCCTCCAGTCGGTTGGCGATGTCCCCAGCCACCGCTCCAATCACGGACATCTTGCCCATGTGGTTGAACACCACCTTGGCGGTGATGTAGGCCACCAGCTTCCGGTCTTCGAACTGGTCCAGGTACTTGATGATGCCCACCGAGCGGGAAGCAGCACCAGCCAGCCCATCTTCAATGAACTTGTCCACGGCCACCGCAGTGGGCTCGATGGCTGCCTTCATGAGCTTCAGGCCTGGGGGCAGAGTGTCTTCTCCGTTCCCCATCTGTTCGTTGTAGCGCTTCACCCCAAGGCCAATGGCTTCCTCTTCCAGTTCGATTTGCAGGGCGTGGAGGTCGGTCGTGGTCATCATGATTGTGATCCTTTAGTGGAGCTCTATGGGCAAAGAAAATCCCCTCCACGTCGATGGCGTAGAGAGGACTGGAAGCGCGCCTTCAGTCAGGCAGCGCGGGAACCGCAACTATACCGTAAGACATCCCCTAGTGGATACCTTGCGGGTATCTTAAGGGTAATCCTTAGGGGAATCTTTAGAGATGTCGCTATCGCTCCCGCGAGAGTCGGGGTTTAGACGCAAAAAAGCCCCGCCGGTGTGACCAGACGGGGCTCTGAAGGGCACACTGTTGGCACAGTGTGACCAGTTAGGATGCTCCGGGGAGTGGCTGGACGGGCCTGAAGGCTTACCCAGCTTGGCTCCTGAGGATGAAACGGCCAGAGCTCATACGGAATTGTAATTTGGTGCTTTTTATTCGATCAATGTCCTGACATGAAGGAGTGTTACCGCGTCTTGTCGCGACCGGCCGGCCGAAAAACGCGTGCGCGAAAGGGTGGCCAAACGGGGCGACGGCATCCGTATTCCAGTGTGGTTCGCGTCGCGCGACTGTCAAGGGCGGACGGGCCTCACAGGCCGGTGCGGCGGTGCGTTTCGCGCTTGCTGATGCGCATCGCGCGGCGCGTGCGCGCTTGACGTGCGTCAGGTCGGGACAAGCCGCATCGGGTGACAATTGGCCGCGCCGGACGGGCGTCGGTCATTGCCGATCCGCAGGCGATAAAGCGCGGTGGAAATTCGTCGATTGATGCGCGTGAGTTGTCGATCGGTCACCGTCTTTCTATCCGATGCTTTCGTGTACCTTTCGTGGGCCTTCGATTTAAACGGCGCGCCTGTCACAGAACGGTCGTTCGATACCCGGCAAATCCGGCAAGGATCTTTTGCATTTAGCGGACATTTCGCGGCGATGGCCTCTGCGATACTCCGACCGTGCCTGTGGTGCCGGCCGCCCCTCGCGGCCCCAAGGGCTTCATGTCGCTCAGGAGACACCCCCCGCGACGTCAACGACAGACCCCACGCGTCAGAAACCAGCCATGTCTTCATCACGCATCCTCGCTCCCGCCCTGCGTTCGCTCGTCCGCACCGCCGACGAAGCCGCCGCGCTGATCCGTCCCGGCATGACCGTCGCCATGAGCGGCTTCACGGGCTCCGGTTATCCGAAGGCCGTCCCGGCCGCGCTTGCCGCCCACATCGACGCAGCACACACGCGCGGCGAGGACTTCCGGATCAACGTACTGACGGGCGCGTCGACCGCGCCGGAACTCGACGGCGCGCTCGCCCGCACCAACGGCATCTCGATGCGCCTGCCGTACCAGTCCGACCCGACGTTGCGCGACAAGATCAACGGCGGCGAAGTCGACTATCAGGACGTCCACCTGAGCCACGTCGCGCAGTACGCCTGGTTCGGGCTGTACGGCGATCTCGATGTCGCGATCGTCGAAGTCGCGGGCATCCGCGAGGACGGGCTGCTGATTCCGTCCGCGTCGATCGGCAACAACAAGACCTGGCTCGAACGCGCGAAGCACGTGATCCTCGAGGTCAACGCGCGCCAGCCGCTCGGTCTCGACGGGATGCACGACGTCTATTACGGCACCGCGCTGCCGCCGCACCGCAAGCCGATTCCGCTGACGAAGAGCGACGACCGGATCGGCGAGCCGTACCTGCGCTGCCCGGCCGACAAGATCGTCGCGATCGTCGAGACGGATGCGCCGGATCGCAGCAATGCGTTCTCCGCGCCGGACGCGACGTCGAAGCAGATCGCGCTGCAACTGATCGACTTCCTGCGCCATGAAGTGAAGCGCGGCCGCCTGCCGGAAAACCTGCTGCCGCTGCAGTCGGGCGTCGGCAACATTACGAACGCGGTGCTCGCGGAGCTCAGCTCGGCCGGCTTCTCGAACCTGACCGCGTACACCGAAGTGATCCAGGACGGCATGCTCGACCTGCTGCAGGACGGCACGCTGAGCTTCGCGTCGGCCACCGCGCTGTCGCTGAGCCCGGCCGCCGTGCAGCGCTTCGCCGACGAAATCGCGACGTTCCGCGAGAAGATCGTGCTGCGCCCGCAGGAGATCAGCAACCATCCGGAACTCGTGCGCCGGCTCGGCTGCATCGCGATGAACGGGATGATCGAGGCCGACATCTACGGCAACGTGAACTCGACGCACGTGATGGGCACGAAGATCCAGAACGGCATCGGCGGCTCGGGCGACTTCGCGCGCAACGGCTACCTGTCGTGCTTCATGTCGGCGAGCACCGCGAAGGGCGGTGCGATCTCGCGGATCGTGCCGATGGCGAGCCACGTCGACCACACCGAGCACGACGTCGCGGTGGTCGTCACCGAGCAGGGCCTCGCGGACTTGCGCGGCCTGTCGCCGAAGCAGCGCGCACGCAAGGTCATCGCGACCTGCGCGCATCCCGACTACCGGCCGATGCTCGAGGATTACTTCGAGCGCGCGTCGCGCGAAAGCTTCGGCAAGCACACGCCGCACCTGCTCGCCGAGGCGCTGTCGTGGCACGAGCGCTACGTGCGCACGGGCACGATGAAGGCCTGACGCGGAGTGAAACGGGCGTGCGCTTCGCGTGCGCCCGTCAATCCATCGCCGCGTGCGCGATCTCCACGCTCGCCGCTTTCTGCGGCGGGCGGATCAGCAGCAACAGCGGAATCATCAGCAGCGTCGCGACGAACATCAGCTTGAAGTCGTTCAGGTACGCGATCATCGACGCCTGCTGGTTGATCGTGCGGTCGAGCAGCGCCATGTCGAGGCGGCTGCCGGCGATCGCCTGCACGGCCGGGTTGAACGGCGTGATGTGGGTCGCGAGGTCGGCATGCGCGACCTGCGTGTTGCGCGTCATCAGCGTCTGCACGATCGAGATGCCGATACTGCTGCCGATGTTGCGCATCAGGCTGTAAGTGGCCGTGCCGTCGGCACGCAGCTCGGGCGGCAGCGTCGAGAACGACAGCGCGCTCAGCGGCACGAATACGAGCCCCAGCCCGAAGCCCTGCACCACGCCGGGCCATACGATGTCCGCTTCGGACAGCACGACCGTGTACTGCATCATCTGCCACAGCGCGAGCGCGGAAATCGACAGCCCCGCGAGCAGCAGCAACCGCGCATCCACGTATTTCAGCAGCCTGCCGACGAACAGCATCGCGATCATCGTGCCGGCGCCGCTCGGCGCGGTGACGAGGCCCGTGGTCGCGACCGGGTAGCCCATCAGGTTCTGCAGCATCGGCGGCAGCAGCGCGCGGGTCGCGTACAGCACCGCGCCGACCACGAAGATGAACAGCGTGCCCGTCGCGAAGTTGGGGTCGCGCAGCAGTTCCGACTTGAAGAACGACGCCTTGCCGACGGTCGCCGTATGCACGAGGAAGAACGCGAAGCTGAGCGCCGCGACGATCGCCTCGATGCGGATCTCGTACGAGCCGAACCAGTCGAGCTGTTCGCCGCGGTCGAGCATCGCCTGGAACGCGCCGATCGCGAGCGCCAGCGTCGCGAAGCCGAACGCGTCGAATTTCACGTGCGGGCGCGGCGCGCGTGCGGGCAGGAAGGTCATCACGCCGGCGAGCGCGAACGCGCCGATCGGCACGTTGATGAAGAACACCCAGCGCCAGTTGTAGCTGTCGGTGAGCCAGCCGCCGAGCGTCGGGCCGAGGATCGGGCCGACCATCACGCCCATCCCCCAGATCGCCATCGCCTGGCCTTGTTTCTCGCGCGGATTGATGTCGAGCAGGATCGACTGCGACAGCGGCACCAGCGCGGCGCCGAACACGCCCTGCAGCAGGCGCGCGCCGACGATCTGCACGAGCGTCTCGGACAGCCCGCACAGCGCCGACGCAACCGTGAAGCCCGCGATCGACACGATCAGCAGCCGTTTCACGCTGAGCCGGTCGGACAGCCAGCCGGTGAGCGGTGTCGCGATCGCCGCGGCGACGATATACGAGGTCAGCACCCACGTGATCTCGTCCTGCGACGCGGACAGCGTGCCCTGCATGTGCGGCAGCGCGACGTTCGCGATCGTGCTGTCGAGGGTCTGGATCAGCGTGGCGAGCATGATCGACAAGGTCAGCATCGGCCGGTTCAGGGCGGGCGAGGCGGGGGCGTCGGCGGCGGGGTTCAAGCGGGTGTCTCCGTGGGGCGGTCGCCGTGGGCGGCGATCCGGTATGGCGGGAATTATAAGCACGCTTATTATATATCCGCTTATCGCCGAGGCATGGCCGGCTTGACCCCTATAATCGCCGCATGGACAAGACTTACGAGAACCGGATCGGCTATCTGATCGCTGACGTCGCCCGCCTGAACGGACGCCTGTTCGACCGGCGCGCGAAGCGCATCGGGCTGACCCGGGCGCAAAGCCGCGTGCTCGCGTACCTGACGTGGAAGGGCGAGATGAATCAGGCGCGGCTCGCCGAATGGCTCGAGATCGCGCCGATCTCGCTCACGCGTTTGCTCGACCGGATGGAAAGCTATGGCTGGATCGAGCGCATCGCGAACGACGACGACCGCCGCGCATTCGTGATCCGTCTGACCGACAAGTCGCGCGAAATCTTTCCGCAGATGCTCGAAGTGGGTGACACCGTCGCCGACGACGGGCTGCGCGGCTTCACGCCCGACGAGCGCGACACGCTGGTGCGGCTGCTCGGGCGCGTGCGTCACAACCTGATCGACTGCGGCGGGGAGTGACGTGGCCCGCCATGCGGGCGGCCCGGATGGACGACTTGAAAACACCTGGTGGCAGCGCGCGAGCACGCCGCGTTGCGCCCATGCCGGCATGCGGCGTTGTCATCGCCGTTGCGCGGGCGCCGATGCGTGGCGTGGCCTTCGTCCGGCTGGCACGGGACGATGCGGCCGCCGTGCTCGACGAAGCGCTTGCGTGGGTCTCGATGTCGGCTCGGTTGAGCCGACGCTGGCTGTTACGGCCTTGGGGCGTCCATGTGCTCAACGGGCCAGCGCCGCGAGTATGAGCGCCGCCAGATAAAGCCCCGCCCCGTACGACAGATGCGTGATGAGACTGCGCCGCCGCGCGACGCCCGGGTTCGGCGTGCGCGACGCCGCGATGCCGAAGCCGAACGCCGGCTGCATCACGAAGAACGGGGCGACGACGCTGACGAGGCCGGCGACGAGTGCGGGCAGCGGCGTCGGCGCGTCGATCCACGCCGGGCCGGCGATCAGGAGAGGCAGTGCCGCGAATGCGATGCCGATCGCGTAATGCGCGAGCCAGCCGAGCGCGCGTTCGCCCGGCACGGGCGCTGCGGCACCGATCGACGCATGCCGGAACCGGCCGTGCATCATGTGACCGAGCCAGCGGCCGACCAGCGCATAGTCGAGCGACGGAATGCCGAATGCACGCCGCCGGAACAGTGTCCACAGATCCATCACGAGCGTGGCGCCCGTGCCGATCAGCAGCAGGTCGGGCAGGACGTCGGGCAGGCTCATCGCGTCCCTCCGCAGAGCAGGGAACAGGCTGCGCGGGGCAGCGGAATACGGCGTGGTTTCAACGGTTTCATCGCAGTCCGGGCTTGTCTTCATGGAGTCGAACGACTATCTTGCAACTTCAAGTTCACTTGAGGTCAAGCATGAGCCGGCTGGACATTGCAGAGGTGGCGCGACGCTCGGGATTGCCCGCGTCGACGCTGCGTTACTACGAGGAAAAGGGGCTGATCGTGCCGATCGGCCGCCACGGGCTGCGGCGGCAATACGACGAGTCGGTGCTGGAGCGCCTGGCGCTGATCGCACTGGGCCGCGAGGCCGGCTTTTCGCTCGACGACATCCTCGCGATGGTCGGCACGGACGGCCTGCCTGCGATCGATCGCGCGAAGCTCGACGGCAAGGCCGACGAACTCGACCGCACGATCCGCCGTCTCGGCGCCGTGCGCGATGCGTTGCGGCATGCGGCCGTGTGCCCGGCATCGAACCATCTCGAATGCCCGTCGTTCCAGAAGCTGCTGCGGATCGCCGCGCATCGTCATCCGGCGCGCCGTACGAAGACGGACGGCGCGTAGGCGGCGAGCGGGCTTCGGCGGGTTGGCGTGGCGGCCGATGTCAGGGTGATGCGCGGAGTCATGCGGTGCGAGACATCGCAAACAGGAACGACGGGGTTGCAGCGTGTGGATTTTGCTTGTGTTTCCTGCCGCGTATGCGGCATCGCGGGTCGCGCCGCATTACGGGGTGCTCGCGGGGCTTGCGACAGTGGCCGTCGTGATAGTGACGCCGCAAGTGCTGCTGGCGTTGGGAATCGACTGGGTGACACGGCGGCGCAGGGGCATTGAACCGCCTGTCATGACCGCTCCGCCTGTACACACAGATAGTCTGGAGGACGAACTGGCCGACGAGCCCGACGACGCACCCGATGTGCCGCTTCGATACGGCGAGCAGGCACGATTCAAACAACTGGTGCTGATTGTCGACGCCGCGCGGTCCGACGTCACGCGCAGTTTCTACGACAAGGCGAAGCGGACGGTCGAAGCCTATGTGGACGTCGAGACGGGGCTTGACGGTTCGGGGGCAGCGATGGTGTCGGCGGCCGAGCTGGCCCAGGAAGGCGCCCCGACCGTCGTGCTGCCGGACGAAATGCTGACCGTGTTCGTGTCTAACGACGGCGCGTGGTCGGGGTTCCGGGTCGGTGACGACACCATCCGGTTCCGCCATGGTGCAATCACGAGAATGCAGCTCACGCTGGTGATTCCGGTTCGCTGGAAGGGTGGCTACATGGTGAAGTTCTGGTTCGACGTACCAAAACGGAACAGTAAAGACGCTTGCGGGCCGCATTCGACCTGGTTCTATCTCGCGGCAGACTATTCCGGCCGCCGATCGCGTGCGCTCACCCGTGCATGTCGCCAGATCGCGTCGGCGCTCGACGTCCCGTTCGACGTCGACGAAACCGGCGACGACTGA
The DNA here is from genome assembly GCF_002223045.2 of Burkholderia sp. HI4860. Taxonomy (NCBI): domain Bacteria; kingdom Pseudomonadati; phylum Pseudomonadota; class Betaproteobacteria; order Burkholderiales; family Burkholderiaceae; genus Burkholderia; species Burkholderia sp. HI4860. The sequence continues at coordinate 2,133,830 of NZ_NKFO02000001.1, forward strand.
TTCATCCCGCGTAGTACACGCGGCATTCCTGCTCGCGCCCGCGCACCATGCGCTTGCCGACGAGCGAGCCGTACGTTTCGGTGAAGACGGTGCGCTGGTGTTCGCGCTGCAGGGCGTCGTAGAAGTAGAGCGACACCCAGTCCGTCGGGCGGGACGCCTCCGGCGTGCGCATCGCGGCATGCAGGCACAGCGCGGTGAAATGCCAGCCGCCCTTGGTCATGTGCATCACGGGCCGCGGCACGGCGTCGTCCGCATTCGGGCGCCGATGCGCGGAGACGCGTTGCCCGAAGCCAGGCGTCGGCAACACGCCGGCGGCGGCCTTGTTGCGGTACAGGCGGTCGATGTAGAGCAGCAGTTCGACGGGCGGCTCGGTGCCGGGGCCGGCGTCCTGCACGTGGCCCTGCCAGCGCCGGCGGCGGCTCAGCACGTCGTCGAGCGCGGCGCGGATGCCGGCCGCGCGCCGCGGGCCGACGCCCGAGATCGTTTCGAGCTGGCCGTTGCGGGCCGCGCGTTCGAGTTCCTCGAGCGTATCGATGTGCAGCAGGTCGTGAATGCGCAGCGCGAGCGCGTGGCCGATGCCCGGCACCGCTTCGAACGCGGAGGTGCGCTCGGCGTCGCCGCACAGCCGGTCGAGCAGGCGCCAGCGCCCCGTCACCAGCAGCTCGGCAATCGCCTGGGCGACGCCCGTGCCGACCTCGGGCAGCATCCCGAGCGCGTCGACGCCACCGGATTCGAACAGGGTGCGGATGTCGAGGTCGAGCGCGTCGACCGTCTCGGCCGACGCGCGGTACGCGGCGACCCGGTACGGATTCGCGCCCTGGTCAGCCAGCCGCTGCGCCGCCTCGCGCAGGCAGGCCGCGATATGGCGGTTTTCCTCAAACGTTTGGCTGACGGTCGTCTGCATGGCGAGGGACCTGGGGAAGCACAAACGGAATCGACACGGCGAACGATGCGCCGGTCAGCTTTTCATCATTGTCGCGACACGCGATGAAGAAAACTTGACGTATGTCAATGGCAAACGTAGCACAGGTTCGATGCGCACGGTCGTGCCGGAAAGCGGCACGACCGTGCGTCGCGTGATGCCGTCACGCGTCGAGGAACGACTGCGCGTTCTCGGCCTCGGCGGCCGTGCGCAACGCGGCGAGCGCCCGCTTCTCGATCTGCCGCACGCGTTCGCGCGACATGCCGGCGTCCTGCGCGATCGCGTCGTAGGTGTCCGGCTCGGCGCCGCCGAGCCCGAACCGCCGGCGCAGCACGTCGGCCTCGGCCGGCGTGACCGACCGGAGCAGCGACCTCACGCATTCGCGCATCCACGTGTCCGCCAGTTGCTCGAACGGGCTGGCCGATGCCTGGTCCTCGATCAGCTCGACGAGGCCGGTGTCCGCGTCGGGCAGCGGCGCGTCGAGCGACACGGGCTCGGCAGGCAGCGCGAGCACCGCGCGCAGCTTGTCCTCGTCGAGGCCGGTTTCGGCCGCGAGGTCGGCCGGCGTCGCCCGGCGGCCCGTGCGCTGCCGAAAACGCAGCGCATGCCGCCGCACCCGCTGGTACTGGTCGCCGACGTGCACGGGCACGCGGATCGTGCGGGCGCGATCCGCGACCGCGCGCGCGATCGCCTGGCGGATCCACCAGGTCGCATAGGTCGAGAACTTGAACCCGCGCCGGTATTCGAATTTCTCGATCGCGCGCATCAGGCCGAGACTGCCGTCCTGCACGAGATCGGGCAGGTCGACGCCGCGGTTCATGTACTTGCGCGCGATCGACAGCACGAGCCGCAGGTTCGCCTCGAGCATCGCGCGCGTGGCGTCGCGCACTTTCTGCTGGCCGTCTGCCAGCGCGGCGGCGAGTGCCCGCCGTGCGACCGTGTCGAAGCAGGCGGCTTCGCCCGCGGCGGCGTGTTGCGGCGCGGATGCGAGCGTGCGCACGACGCCGCTCGCGTCGTCGACGGCCGGTGCGACCCACGCGATCGAGCCGAGCAGGGCGGCGACGTGGTTGCGGGCGTCACGGTATTCGTCCGAGCGGTAGCCGTGCGCGTGCAACGCGCCGCGCAAGGCCGTGACGGCCGCCTGCAGCGCGTCGTAGCTGGCCGGCGCAGGCGTGTCGCCGGCGTCGTCGTCGGACGACCCGGCTGCGCCGGTCGAAGCCGTTGCGCGATGACGCGCGAGCAGCGCGTCCACCGCCGCCGGATAGCCGGCGAGCGCGTGCAGGATCTGGTGGCGGCCCGTCTCGATCTCGCGCGCCAGCACGATTTCGCCTTCGCGCGTGAGCAGCGGCACTGCCTGCATGCGGCGCATGTAGAGGGCAAGCGGATCGGTGGACGCGCTCGTGCCGCGTGCGAGGTCACCGAGCATCGCGCGGCCTTCGTCGAGCGCATCGCGATCGACGTCGACAGGCGCCGAGCCGGCGAACGGCGCAGGCGCGGCCGGCTCGTCGAGCACGGCGATGCCGATGTCGGCGAGCGCGGCGCGCACGACGTCGAGCGCGTCGGGGCTGTCGCTTTCGGGCGGCAGCGCGTCGACGAGGTCGGCGTGGGTCAGATAACCCTGTTCGCCGGCGAGCGCCAGCAACTGGATGATCGGATCGAGCGGCGTGTCCGCCCGGGGAGTGGGGCGTGGCGTAGTCATGTCGATGGCGGCGTGAGCCGCGTTCCTGTCTGGGCGGGCCGAAGTCCGCTGGTTTCGGGCTGCCGGTTGCTCGCGAACCCCGTCCGCGCCGGCCAGCCTGACATCGTTCAAGTTGAGGGCATTTGCGCGAACTTCAACGCAAGCGTGGCAGACGGGCCAGCACGAGGCATGCCCGCGCCCTGTCCAGTGCAGGAAACAAAAAGTAACCGATCATACCGAGCGGAAATCTGCAGGGGACGTAAGCTAGAGTCAGGCGCGCGCCTGGCGGCGACGCGCGGATTCTGCCGGAGTGACCGATGACCCCGATTCCTGCCGCGAGGTATGCGGTATTCGCATTGACGACGCTGACCCTCGGCGGCTGTTATTACACGAGTCCGTATGGCTATGCGCCGTACTACACGCCGGCGCCGGCCACGCTGACGCAGCGCGAGATCCCCGTCACGCCGGCTGCACCGGCCGCCACTGCGCCAGCCACCGCTGCACCGGCCACCACTTCGCCGGGCCCGGCAGCGGCGGTGGTCGATCCGGCTCCCGTCTACGTCGCGCCGGCCTATCCGCCGCCGTATCCCTATCCGTATCCGTACTATGCCCCCGCGTATTACCCGGGCTGGTACGGCTGGGGCGCGCCGGCGATCTCGGTCGGTTTCTGGGGCGGATGGGGCGGCGGCTGGCGTGGACGCGGCGGGTACTGGCATCGTCCGTGGGGCGGCGGCCACTGGGGTGGCGGCTGGGGCGGGCATCGGCATTGACCGGCGCGCGGCGGCACCGCGCGGGAGAGCATCATGAGGAACACGATTGTCCGAAGTCTGTGCGTCGTCCTGCTCGGCCTCGCGGCCGTGCCGGGTATGACACAGGCACAGAGCACCGGCTACACGAATGCGCCGGCCGAACTGTTCGCCGGGCCCGCGCCCGACTATCCGGTCGTCGCGCAGATCCCGCCGGGTACCGCGCTGGACGTGTTCGGCTGCCTGAGCGACTACACGTGGTGCGACGTCGCGCTGCCGGGCGCGCGCGGTTGGATCGACGCGCAACTGATCGACTATCCGTACCAGGGCGGTTACGCGCCGCTGGTCGAATACGGCGCGATCATCGGCGTGCCGATCACGGGGTTCGCGATCGGTGCGTACTGGGATCGCTACTACCGTCACCGGCCGTGGTTCCATGACCGCGATCGGTGGGAACACCGCGCGGAACCGCGGCTCGGCCCGGGCGGCGTGCCGCCGGGACAGGGGCACCCGCAACCAGGCGGGCCGCCGCAGGCCGCACCGGGCGGCCCGCCGGCCGTGCATGACGCGCGGCCGTCCGCTGCACGCGGCGGCTGGAACGGCGCGATTCGCACGCCGTCGCAGCCGGCTGCGCCCGCGCCTGCGCCGATGCCGGGTGCAGCCGGCAATCCGCGTCCGGCAGCGCCGCCACCGGCTGCCGTCATGCGTCCGCCGCCCGCGCCGGGCGGTGAGGGCCGCTCGATGCCGGTACCGGTGCATCCGGGCGGTGGTGGGGGTGGTGGCGGTGGATACGGTGGCGCGCGACCGCAAGGCGGCGGGAACGGCGGCGGAAGCCACGGCGGCGGTGGTGGCGGAGGTGGCGGCGGCGGTCCGGAAGAATTCCGTCACTGACGAGGCCGGCGCTTTCTACCGGCGCCGGACGAAAAAAAGCCGCTCCGGAGAGCGGCTTCTGGATCGGGCGAGCGGGCGGTCGTATAGCCCGCAGTCCGACCGGCTAGGTATTACAAGCAGCCGGCCTTGCGGGTTGTTACCCCGATCAGTCGTCGAGCAGCGACAGGTCGCGCACCGCACCCTTGTCGGCGGACATGACCAGCTTCGCGTAGGCCTTCAGCGCAGCGGACACCTTGCGCGGGCGCGGCTGCGCCGGCTTCCAGCCCTTGGCGTTCTGCTCTTCGCGGCGGCGCGCCAGTTCCTCGTCCGACACCAGCACGTTGATCGTGCGGTTCGGGATGTCGATGCGGATCTTGTCGCCGTCGCGCACGAGGCCGATCGCGCCGCCCGCTGCCGCTTCCGGCGAGCAATGGCCGATCGACAGGCCCGACGTGCCGCCCGAGAAGCGGCCGTCCGTCAGCAGCGCGCATGCCTTGCCGAGGCCCTTCGACTTGATGTAGCTGGTCGGGTAGAGCATTTCCTGCATGCCGGGGCCGCCCTTCGGGCCTTCGTAGCGCACGATCACCACGTCGCCGGCCTTGACCTTGTCGTTCAGGATGTTGTCGACGGCTTCATCCTGCGATTCGGTCACATGTGCCGTGCCTTCGAACACGAGGATGCTTTCGTCGACGCCGGCCGTCTTCACCACGCAGCCGTCGAGCGCGATGTTGCCCGTCAGCACGGCGAGGCCGCCTTCCTTCGAGAACGCATGCTCGTACGAGCGGATGCAGCCTTCGGCGCGATCGAGGTCGAGGCTCGGCCAGCGCGTGTTCTGGCTGAACGCGACCTGCGTCGGGATGCCGGCCGGGCCGGCCTGGTAGAACGTGCGGACCGCGTCGTCCTGCGTGCGGACGATGTCCCACTGGTCGAGCGCGTCCTTCAGCGTCGGCGTGTGCACGGTCGGCACGTCGGTGTGCAGCTTGCCGGCGCGGTCGAGCTCGCCGAGGATCGCCATGATGCCGCCTGCGCGGTGCACGTCCTCGATGTGGTACTTGTTCGTGTTCGGCGCGACCTTGCACAGCTGCGGCACGACGCGCGACAGGCGGTCGATGTCCTTCATCGTGAAGTCGATGCCGGCTTCCTGCGCGATCGCCAGCAGGTGCAGGATCGTGTTGGTCGAACCGCCCATCGCGATGTCGAGCGTCATCGCGTTCTCGAACGCCTTGAAGCCCACCGAGCGCGGCAGCACGCGTTCGTCGTCCTGCTCGTAGTGCTGGCGGGTGAGTTCGACGATGCGACGGCCGGCGCGCTTGAACAGTTGCTCGCGGTCGGCGTGGGTGGCCACCACCGTGCCGTTGCCGGGCAGCGACAGGCCGAGCGCTTCGGTCAGGCAGTTCATCGAGTTCGCGGTGAACATGCCCGAGCACGAGCCGCAGGTCGGGCAGGCCGAGCGTTCGACTTCGGCGACTTCGGCGTCGGAATACGACGGGTCGACCGCGATCACCATCGCGTCGACGAGGTCGAGCTTCTTCACCTCGATGGCCTTGGTGACCGGGTTCGCGAGGCGCGTCTTGCCCGCTTCCATCGGGCCGCCCGACACGAAGATCACCGGGATGTTGAGGCGCATCGCGGCCATCAGCATCCCCGGCGTGATCTTGTCGCAGTTCGAGATGCAGACCATCGCGTCCGCGCAGTGCGCGTTCACCATGTATTCGACCGAGTCGGCGATGATGTCGCGGCTCGGCAGCGAATACAGCATGCCGTCGTGGCCCATCGCGATGCCGTCGTCGACCGCGATCGTGTTGAATTCCTTCGCGACGCCGCCGGCAGCCTCGATCTCGCGCGCGACCAGTTGGCCGAGATCCTTCAGGTGCACGTGCCCCGGCACGAACTGCGTGAACGAGTTGACGACCGCGATGATCGGCTTCGAGAAATCGTCGTCTTTCATGCCGGTGGCGCGCCAGAGCGAGCGCGCCCCTGCCATGTTGCGGCCAGCGGTGGAGGTTTTGGAACGGTAAGTGGGCATGGTCGTTGCTGAAGAAATATCGCGGGAAAAGGGTGGAGGCACGGGAATAAAGGCCTCTCTCGCGCCCGTGCGAACAACCTCTTGAGCTGCGCCCTGGGCAAACCTCGTGATTATCCCACAGCCGCCGGGCGGGCGGCGCCGGCGGGTAAGGCCGACCGGTGCGGGTGGGGCGCGGCGGGCAGCGCGTGGGCGCACAGGCCAAAAGAACCGAACAAAGCGAACAAAGCGAACAAAGCGCGACGCGAAGACGGAATGGCGGGAACACGCGAAGCCGGAAGCCGGCCATCGGCAGCGGAGCCCGGCAGCGGCTTCATCGCCCGTCTTGCCGACGACGAAGCCGCGCCGCTCGATCGCGCGTCAGTCGAGCAGCGTCAGGATCTCGTCGTACAGCGCCTTCGGAATCCGCACGCCGTTCGCGAGGCTGCGCGCGCGGGCGTCGAAGCGGCGTTGCGACGGCAGCCGCGCACCCTGCGCGACGATCGATTCGAACATCCGTTCGCCGCGCGCGAGCCCCGTGTCGAGATCGTCGCCGAGGAACACCTTCGGGTCGAACGCGATCACGAGCTCGCCATGGCACGGCGTCGCGCCGACGCCTTCGTCGAAATCCATCGATTCCCGGCTCGTCATGTCGCCGATCAGCGCGCCGCCGAGCAGTTCGACCATCGCCGCGAGCGCCGAACCCTTGTGGCCGCCGAACGTGCGCATCGCACCCTGCAGCGCGGCTTTCGGATCGGTGGTCGGCCGGCCGTCGGCGTCGATCGCCCATTCCGGCGGGATCGCCTTGCCTTGCTTCGCATGCAGCTCGATGTCGCCGCGCGCGATCGCGCTCGTCGCGAAATCGAACACGAACGGCACGCCGCCCGGGCGCGGCCATGCGAACGCGATCGGGTTCGTGCCGAACACCGGCTCCTTGCCGCCTTCCGGTGCAACCCAGCTATGGCTCGGGTTCATCGCGATGCCGACCAGCCCCTCGGCCGCGATGGCCTCGACCTCGGGCCACAGCGCGGAGAAGTGGTAGCAGTGGTTGATCGTCATCGCCGCGATGCCGTGCTGCTTCGCCATCTCGACGAGCACCGGCAGACCGGTCTCGAAGCTCAGCAGCGAGAAGCCGCGATGGGCGTCGACCGAGACGATCGACGACGACAGCCGGCGCAGCGTCGGCACGGCTTGCGGATCGACCTTGCCCTTCTTCAGCGAGCGCACGCAGACGAGCAGCCGGTACACGCCATGCGAATGGCATTCGTCGCGCTGGCCTTGCGTGATCACGTTGGCGATGGCACGCGCATGCGCGTCGGACATCCCGTGGTGCGTCAGCACGCGCAGCGCGAGCGCGTGGACTTCATCGAGCGACAGGACGATTTCGTCGGTGGATGCGGTCATCTCACGCCTCCCGCGGCGCGGGCACGCCGTCGATGCGTTGCGGCACGTTCAGCGGATTGCCGTTGCGGATCGCGTCCGGCAGCAGCGCGTCCGGCAGGTCCTGATACGACACGGGGCGCAGGAAGCGCTCGATCGCGCGCGCGCCGACGGACGTCGTCCGCGTATCGGACGTGGCCGGGAACGGGCCGCCGTGCACCATCGCATGGCCGACCTCGACACCCGTGCCGAAGCCGTTGACGAGAATGCGGCCGGCCTTGCGCTCGAGCAGCGGGCGCAGCGCGGCGAACAGCGGCGCGTCGCCATCGGCGAGGTGGGCCGCGATCGTCAGCTGGCCTTCGAGCGACTTCAGCACGCGATGCAGCGTGTCGGCGTCCGGGCAACGCACGATCAGCGAAGCGGGGCCGAACACCTCGTCGCGCAATTCGGGATGCGCGACGAACGCGTCGGCCGAGGTCGCGAGCAGCGCCGCGCGGGCCTGCAGGCGGTTGCCTTCGGCGCCTTGTGCGAGCAGCTCGACAGCCGCGTGATCGCGCAGCGCCGCGACACCCTGTTCGTAGCTGGCGTGGATGGGCGGCGTCAGCATCGTCTGAGCGGGCGCGGCACGCACCGCGGCGGCGGCCGATTCCTCGAATGCGCGCAGCGCGGGCCCGTCGACGGCGAGCACGAGGCCCGGGTTCGTGCAGAACTGTCCGGCGCCGAGCGTGAGCGACGCGACGAACTGCGGCGCGATCGCATCGTGGCGCGCGTCGAGCGCGGCGGGAAACAGCAGCACGGGATTGATCGAGCTCATTTCCGCATAGACGGGAATCGGCTCGGGGCGCGCGGCCGCGATGTGCATCAGCGCGACGCCGCCGCGGCGCGAGCCGGTGAAGCCAACGGCCTTGATGCGCGGATCGGCGACGAGCGCCTGACCGATCTCGCGCGACGCGTCGAACAGCAGCGAGAATACGCCGGCCGGCATCCCGCATTCACGCGCGGCTTGCTGGATTGCGCGGCCGACGAGTTCCGAGGTACCCGGATGCGCCGAATGCGCCTTGACGATCACCGGGCAGCCGGCCGCGAGCGCCGAGGCGGTATCGCCGCCGGCGACCGAGAACGCGAGCGGGAAGTTCGACGCACCGAACACGGCCACGGGCCCGACCGCGACGTTGCGCAGGCGCAGGTCGACGCGCGGCAGCGGCTTGCGCTCGGGGCGCGCCGGATCGATCCGCGCGTCGAGAAAGCCGCCGTCGCGCACGAGCGACGCGAACAGCGCGAGCTGGCCGACCGTGCGGCCGCGCTCGCCTTCGATGCGCGCGCGCGGCAGGCCCGTTTCGATGACGCAGCGCTCGATCAGGTCGTCGCCGAGCGCCATGATGTGGCGGCCGATCGCGTCGAGAAACGCGGCGCGGGCGTCGAGCGACGTTTCGCGATAGGTGTCGAAGGCGTCGTCGGCGAGCGCGCAGGCCGCCTCCAGGTCGTGCAGGCTCGCACCGCCGAAGGCGGGGTCGAGCCGTTCGCCGGTGGCGGCGGCGATCGCGTGGAGGGTGCCGTTCTGTCCGGCGACGGCGGACGGGCCGATCAGGAGCTGACCTGTGAGTTGCATGGTTTTCCTCGGAAAAAACAGGAGCCGGGCGTGGAGCGCCCGGCCGAAGGGATCATGGGAAAGGGCGCGGATGCGTCAGTCCTCGTCGTCGTCGAGTTGCAGCTTCTCCGAGCGCACGCCGGTATTCGCACCCCAGTAGTAGATGACGAGCGCGACGGCCGCGACGACGACCGTGTCGTACGGGTGCGCAAGCTGGCCCGTGCCGCCGAAGCCGCCGAGATACGACAGCACGATCATCGCGGCATAGAACGCGATCAGCCACGCGGACGAGCGCACCTGCTCGGCGAGGCTCAGGTGCGCGGTCGGCACCCAGCGGCGGCACGCGAGATAGATCACGAACATCACGATCTGCAGGCCGAGCAGCCAGGACACCGTGCTCCAGCCCGACCAGTAGACGATCAGCGCGGCGATCACGAACGACGCGGGGCCGGTGATGCCGAACGCGCTGGCGCGGAACGGCCGGGGCAGGTCGGGTGCGGTGCGGCGCAGCGCGGCGACCGACACCGGTGCGACCGCATAGCTCAGCACCAGCGCGGCCGACACGATGTTGATCAGCGCTTCCCACGACGGGAACGGCAGCGTCCAGAAGATCGCGAGGCCGAACGTGAGCCACAGGCCCGCGCGCGGAATGCCCGACGCCTCGTCGACGCGCGTGAACACCTTGAAGAACGTGCCCGTCTTCGCCCAGCCGTAGACCACGCGCGGCGTCGCGTTCATGTAGATGTTGCCGCAGCCGCTCGGCGAGATCATCGCGTCGGCGACGACCATCACCGCGAGCCAGCCGACGCCGAGCGCCAGCGCGATGTCGCGGTACGGCAGCGAGAACGCCTTGCTCACGTCGTGCCAGCCGGCGGCGAGCATCTGCGTAGGGATGCTGCCGATGAACGCGAGCTGCAGCAGCACGTAGATCAGCGTGGACAGCAGGATCGACAGGATCAGCGCGATCGGGATCGTGCGCTGCGGATTGCGCACCTCGCTCGCGACCGACACGATCGGCGTGAGCCCGAGGTACGCGAAGATGATGCCGCCCGCGGACACGGCCATCTCGATGCCCGGCATGCCGAACGGCGCGAAGCCCTGGATCGTCAGGTTCGCGGGCTTGAAGAACGTGAACAGCACCGCGATCACGGCCAGCGGCACGATGAACTTGAAGATGCTGATGATGTTGTTCGCCTTCGCGAACGTCTTCACGCTCGAATAGTTCAGGTAAAAGAAGAAGCCCAGCAGCGCGGCCTGCACGAGCCAGCCGAGGGTGGTCGGGTCGCTCGATCCTGCGGCGGTCAGGCCCGGAAACCACGCGGCCGCATACTGGCGCGCGGCGACGACTTCGATCGCGATCAGGCTCGAAAAGGCGATCAGCGTGATGAAGCCCATCAGGTAGCCGAGCAGCGGGCCGTGCGAGAACACCGGGTAGCGCACGACGCCGCCCGCGCGCGGCAGCGCGGCGCCGAGTTCGCAGTAGACGATGCCGAGCAGCAGCACCGCGAAGCCGCCGAGCAGCCACGAGAAGATGCCGGCCGGGCCGGCGATCGTCGACACGTGACTCGCGGCGAACAGCCACCCCGAACCGAAAATGGCGCCGAGACCGATGAACGTGAGATCGGTCAGCGACAGCTGTTTCTTGAACTTGCCGTGACCCGCGTCGGGGTGCGCGGAACGGGAAAGCGGGACAGACGGGTGAGCGTTGCCTTGGCCTGGCATGGGCGTGTCTCCTGGAGGAATATCGGCACAGGCTCGAGGTGCGCCGCGCTCCGACGGAGCAGCGGCGCGAGCCTGCCGGCCGGCGTCGCCCGGTTCGAACGACCGGGGCGGGCTGCGGGGCGCTCACGCGCGGCGCGCTCGGGCGCCGGTATGAACGGGCCCGCAGGCCATGCCGGACCGGAGACGGCGGCGTGCAGGGGGGAAAGCCCGCGCGCCGCCGCAGGGGGAGTCGATCAGAGACCGACGTCGGGCAGCGCCGGGCGCGTTTCGAGCGCCTTCGCGACGATGGCCTTCACTTCCGCGAGCGTGTCGCCCTGCAGCGCGAGGCGCGGCGGCCGCGTGATCGCGCTGCCGCGGCCGACCAGCTCTTCGCACAGCTTGATGCACTGCACGAGGTCGGGGCGAGCGTCGAGGTGCAGCAGCGGCATGAACCAGCGATACAGCGCGAGCGCTTCATCGAAACGCTTCTGCTTCGCGAGGCGGAACAGCGTCTCGCCTTCCTTCGGGAACGCGTTCGACATGCCCGACACCCAGCCTTCGGCGCCGACGGCAATGCTCTCGACCACGACGTCGTCGAGGCCCGCGAACAGCACGAAGCGATCGCCGACGGCGTTGCGCAGGTCGATGAAGCGGCGCGTATCGCCCGACGAATCCTTGAAGCAGACGATGTTCTCGCAATCCTGCAGCGCGATCAGCACGTCGGGCGTCACGTCGTTCTTGTAGATCGGCGGGTTGTTGTAGACCATCACCGGCAGGTCGGTGCTGGTTGCGACCGCGCGGAAGTGCGCGGCGGTTTCGTGCGGCTTCGCCGAGTAGACCAGCGCGGGCATCACCATCACGCCGTCGACCCCGACGCGCTGGGCTTCACGCACCGTGTTGCGCGCGAATTCGGTCGTGAATTCGGCGATGCCGGCGATCACCGGAATCTTGCCGCCGGCCGCGTCGCGCGCGGCTTCGATCACCTGGAGCTTCTCGCTCGTCGACAGCGACGTGTTCTCGCCGACCGTGCCGCAGACCACGAGGCCCGATACGCCGTCGTTCACCAGGTTCTTCACCACGCGGTGCGTGGCGTCGATGTCGAGGGAAAAGTCCGGCTTGAACTGCGTGCTGACGGCCGGGAAAACCCCGGTCCACTGAATGGCGTTTCGGCTCACTTCAATCTCCTACGTGTTTGTATCGGTCGGCCGACAGGTGTCGGTGTGGCAACCAGTATCGCCGCGCAAATGCCCATCACGCTTGAGTCGTATCGCGGAGCAAAATGACGAAATCGGCACAGCGGCCGGGCGGCGCGGGAAGGGCGCTTCGCACTATGCCGATTTCGTCGTCGTCCTCATCGAAAAGCCACAAGCGGGCGGACGCGCGACGGAGGAAGCTGTGCTCCTTTCCCCACTTCGGACGGCTCATGATGAAGCGTATCCAGATCATCGATTCGCACACAGGCGGCGAACCCACTCGGCTCGTCGTGTCCGGTTTCCCCGCGCTCGGCAGCGGCACCATGGCCGAGCGCCGCGACGTGCTCGCGCGCGAACACGACCGTTACCGCACCGCCTGCATTCTCGAACCGCGCGGCAGCGACGTGCTGGTCGGCGCGCTGCTGTGCGAACCCGTGTCGCCCGAGGCGGCGGCCGGCGTGATCTTCTTCAACAATAGCGGCTATCTCGGGATGTGCGGGCACGGCACGATCGGCGTCGTGCGCACGCTGCACCATATGGGGCGCATCGCGCCCGGCGTGCACCGGATCGAAACGCCCGTCGGCACCGTCGAGGCGACGCTGCACGACGACCTGTCGGTCAGTGTGCGCAACGTGCCCGCGTATCGCCACGCGAAGGGCGTCGCGCTCGTCGTGCCGGGTTACGGCCCCGTGAAGGGCGACATCGCGTGGGGCGGCAACTGGTTCTTCCTGATCAGCGACCATGGGCAGCACGTCGCCGGCGACAACGTCGCGGCGCTCACCGCGTATGCGTCGGCCGTGCGCGAAGGGCTCGAACGCGCGGGCATCAGCGGCGCGAACGGCGGCGAGATCGACCATATCGAGCTGTTCGCCGACGATCCCGAACACGACAGCCGCAGCTTCGTGCTGTGCCCGGGCCTCGCGTACGACCGCTCACCGTGCGGCACCGGCACGAGCGCGAAGCTCGCGTGCCTCGCGGCCGACGGCAAGCTCGCGCCGGGCGCCGTATGGCGGCAGGCGAGCGTGATCGGCAGCGTGTTCCAGGCGAGCTACGAGCAGGCCGACGGCGGCATCGTGCCGACGATTCGCGGCAGCGCGCACCTGAGCGCCGAAGCGACGCTGCTGATCGAGGAAGACGATCCATTTGGCTGGGGTATTGCGCCGTGAGCGACACGAAGACGGATGTCGTCGTGATCGGCGCCGGCATCGTCGGCGCGGCGTGTGCGCACGAACTCGCGCAGCGCGGGCTGCGCGTGCTCGTCGTCGACGACGCGAGCGGCGGGGCAACCGGCGCGGGCATGGGGCACCTCGTCGCGATGGACGACAACGCGGCCGAACTGGCGCTCAGCCATTACTCGATCGAACTGTGGCGCGCGCTGAGCGGCGAGATGCCCGAAGGGTGCGCGTACCGCAACTGCGGCACGTTGTGGCTCGCCGCCGATGCGCACGAAATGGATCTGGCGCGCGTGAAGCAGGCGACGCTGGCCGCGCACGGCGTGGCGGGCGAACTGATCGACGCGGCGACGCTCGCGCGACTGGAGCCGATGCTGCGCACGGGCCTCGGCGGTGCGCTGAAGATTCCCGGCGACGCGATCCTCTATGCGCCCGTCACCGCGAACTGGCTGCTGCAGCGCGCGCCGCGCATCACGCTCCGGCGCGACCGGGCCGTGGCGGTCGACGGCCCGAGCGTGACGCTCGCGAGCGGCGGCACGCTGCGCGCGGAGCGGGTGGTGGTCGCGAACGGCGTTGCCGCTCGCACGCTGCTGCCCGAGCTGCCGCTGCGCCCGAAAAAGGGCCATCTGCTGATTACCGACCGCTATCCGGGCCAGGTGTCGCACCAGCTCGTCGAGCTGGGCTACGCGGCGAGCGCGCATGCGAGCGATGGCACGTCGGTTGCGTTCAACGTGCAGCCGCGGCCGACCGGCCAGTTGCTGATCGGTTCGTCGCGCCAGTTCGACACCGAGGACGCGCAAGTCGACCCACCCGTGCTCGCGCGCATGCTGCGCCGCGCGGTGGGTTACCTGCCGGACCTCGCCGACCTGAACGGGATCCGCGCATGGACGGGGTTCCGTTCCGCGAGCCCCGACGGGCTGCCGCTGCTCGGCGAGCATCCGGCGCGGCCGGGCGTGTGGCTCGCGGTCGGGCACGAAGGGCTCGGCGTGACGACCGCACCGGGCAGCGCGCGGCTCGTCGCTGCGCTGATGGCCGGCGAACGGCCGCCCATCGATATCGAACCGTATTTGCCGGGACGCTTCCTGAGCGCGTCCCTCGTCGCCGGAGCGCTGACATGAAACGACCCTCACGCTCACTTTGCTCGCCTTCGACCGGCGCTGGCGCTTCAGCGCTTGCGCCAGTCCCATGCGCGACGCTTCCCGCGGGGGCGGTTAACCCCGTTCGGGCGGCTCGACGGAGGCTGAGATGAAACGACCCTCACGCTCTCTTCGTTCGCTGTCGACCGGTGTTGGCGCTTCAGCGCTGACTCCGGTCCCATGCACGGCGCCCCCCGTGGGGGCGGTCAGACTCCTTGGGGCGGCCCGTCGGAGGCTGACATGATCATTCATCTGGACGGCCGCGCGCTGACGGTGGCCGACGGCGCGACCGTCGCGGCCGCCGTCGCGGCGAGCGGCGACGACACGACGCGCGTGTCGTGCACGGGTGCGGCGCGTGCGCCGTTTTGCGGGATGGGCATCTGCCAGGAGTGCAGGATGACGATCGATGGCCGTCGCCGGCTGGCTTGCCAGACACTGTGCCGCGACGGGATGCAGGTGGAGCGCACGCGATGAAACAGGAACGACTGAGCGTCGACGTCGCGATCGTCGGCGCGGGGCCGGCCGGGCTGTCGGCCGCGCGGGCCGCCGCGCGCAGCGGGGCGACGGTTGCGATCGTCGACGACAATCCGCGCGCGGGCGGGCAGATCTGGCGGCAAGCCGCGGCGACTACGCCGACGCCGGCCGCCGCCGAGCGGCTCGCCGTGTTGCGGCAGCCGAACGTCACGCATCTCGCGGCGACGCGCATCGTCGCCGAAACGCAGCCGGGCACGCTGCTGCTCGAAGACGACGAGCGCGCGCTGTTGCTCGACTTCCGCACGCTGATTCTGTGTTGCGGCGCACGCGAGTTGCTGTTGCCGTTTCCGGGCTGGACGCTGCCGGGCGTCACCGGTGCGGGCGGCTTGCAGGCGCTGATCAAGTACGGCCTCGACGTGCGCGGGCAGCGCACGGTGATCGCGGGCAGCGGGCCGCTGCTGCTGGCGAGCGCGGCGACGGCCCGTCAAGCCGGCGCACGCGTGTCGCACGTGTTCGAACAGGCAACGTGGGGCGACGTGGCCGGTTTTGGGGCGGGGCTGTGGCGCTGGCCGTCGAAGCTCGCGCAGGCCGCGAAGCTCGTCACCGGCGCCTATCGACCCGATGCGCATGTCGTCGAGGCGTTCGGCGCCAAGCGGCTCGAACGCGTGCGGATTCGTCAGGGCGATCGCGAGTTCGACGTCGACTGCGACCGGCTCGCGTGCGGCTTCGGGCTTGTGCCGAATACCGTGCTGCCGAGTCATCTCGGCTGCCGGATCGATAACGGCGCGGTGGCGGTCGATGTGCACCAGCGCACGAGCCGCGATGGGGTTTTTGCGGCGGGCGAGTGCACGGGCGTCGGCGGCAGCGAACTGGCGATGGTCGAAGGCGAAATCGCCGGTTTGGCGGCGACCGGGCAGACGGCGCAGTTGGCTGCGCTGGTCACGCAGCGGGCGCACTGGCAGGCGTTTGCCGATGCCGTACGCGAGCGCTTCGCAATCCGCGAGCCGATCCGCCGGCTCGCGCGGGCCGACACGTTGCTGTGCCGTTGCGAGGACGTGCGTTTCGATGCCGTCGCGCAAGCGCCGGGCTGGACGGCGGCGAAACTGCAATCCCGTTGCGGGATGGGCGCGTGTCAGGGGCGTGTGTGCGGCGCTGCCGCGCAGGCGCTGTTCGGCTGGACGCCGCCGGTGCCGCGCACGCCGCTCGTGCCCGCGCGGGTCGGCACGCTGATGCTGGACGGTACGGCGTCCTGCGACGGCGCGTGACGCGTCGCGGCACCACGGCCCGGTTGACACCGGGCCGTGCCATTCATTCCACCTTCACTTTCTCCCATCCGCCGACCTGCGGTGCCGCACAGGCGCGCAGGCACTCGATCGTCGCGGCCACGGCCGCGCGGTTCGCGCTGTCGGGGTGCCAGTACATCGACACCGCGCCCTGGCCCTCGAGCTGCATCGGCAGGATCCGGATCGCGTTCAATTGCGCGAAGCGCTGCGCAGCGCGATGCGACGCCACGCCGAGCAGGTCGGTGTTGTTCAGCAGCGTGAGGTTGAGGATCGACGAATTCGATTCGACACAGTGTGGCGGCCGTACGCGGCCGGCGGCCGACAGCGCGGCCTCCAGCGCGTTGTGCACGGGCGTGCCCGACGGCCACACGATCCACGAATAGGCGAGCACGTCGTCCCAGCCGACCGACGTTGCACCGGCGAGCGCGTGGCCGGGCCGGGCGACGAACACGACCGGATCGACATACAGCGCTTCGGCATGCAGCAGCGGATCGACGGAGGTCGACCCCGAGCGGCCCACGACGATATCCAGTTCGCTGCGTGCGAGCTGCGGCATCAGCTGGTTCATCGTGCTTTCGGTCATCCGCACCTGCGCGCGCGGCATCCGTTTCAGCAACTGCGACACCGCGAGCGGCACGGTATCGGCCGCCGCCACGCCGGACGTGCCGATCGTCACGAGGCCGCTGCCGCCTTCCCGTAGCGCGGCCATGTCGTCGCGCGCGATGTCGAGCTGCGCTTCGACCCGGCGCGCATGCTCGATCAGCGCTTCGCCGTACGGCGTCGGCCGCAGGCCGCGCGCATGCCGCTCGAATAGCGGCAGCCCGACGTCTTCTTCCAGTTCCTTCAGCCATTTCGACAGCGCGGGCTGCGTGGTGGCGAGCGCGACCGCCGACTGGCTCAGATTGCCGGTGCCGGCAAGGCTCAGCAGTACCTGCAGATGCCGCAGTCGCAGCCGGTGGGTCCAGTCCATCGCATGCCTCGTCGCGAGTAGGTATATCCAGAAATATATGGATCAGATGATTTGACCATTTTACCGGGTATGTCTGGGTCGAATATAAATCAGCTAACGGACTGCTTCATGGTCCTCGCCCCGACATAGCGCCGACGCCGATCGGCCGACTCCAAGGAGACATCATGACGACCCACCCGGACGCGTCGCGCGCCGCCTACTACGCACGGATCGCCGAGCAACGCCTGGCGCCGCTGTGGGAATCGCTGCACAACCTCGTGCCGAAAACCCCGCAGCCGGCCGCGCAGGCCGCGATCTGGAAGTACGCGCAGGTGCGCGACCTCGTGATGCAGGCCGGCAGCGTGATCAGCGCGGAAGAAGCCGTGCGCCGGGTGCTGGTGCTGGAGAACCCGGGGCTGCCCGGCAAGTCGAGCATGACGCCGACCCTGTACGCGGGCCTGCAACTGATCCTGCCGGGCGAGATCGCGCCGAGCCACCGGCATACGCAGTCTGCGCTGCGCTTCATCGTCGAAGGGCGCGGCGCGTGGACGGCCGTGAACGGCGAGCGCACGACGATGCATCCGGGCGACTTCATCATCACGCCGTCGTGGGCATGGCACGACCATGGCAACCCGGCGGAGGAGGCGGGCGGCGAGCCGGTCGTATGGCTCGACGGGCTCGACATCCCGCTGCTCGCGAACCTCGACGCAGGCTTCGCGGAGAACTACCCGGAAGCCGTGCAGCCGGTGAATCGCCCGGAAGGCGACAGCTTCGCGCGCTTCGGTCACAACATGGTGCCGGTGCGGCATCGCGCGAGCGATCCGACGTCGCCTGTATTCAGCTACCCGTATGCCCGCACCCGCGAGGCGCTCGACGCGCTGCACCGGAACGGCGAGCTCGATGCGTGGGACGGCGTGAAGCTGCGCTACGTCAACCCGGCGACGGGCGGCTGGCCGATGCCGACGATCGCCACCTTCATGCAGTTCCTGCCGGCCGGTTTCGACGGCCGCACGTACCGCAGCACCGACGCGACGATCTACTGCGTCGTCGAAGGCCGCGGCACCGCGCATATCGGCGGCCATGCATTCGAATTCGAGCCGCACGACATCTTCGTCGCGCCGTCGTGGACGCCGGTGCGGCTGTCGGCGTCGTCCGACAGCGTGCTGTTCAGCTATTCCGACCGGCCCGTGCTGTCCGCGCTGAACCTGCTGCGCGAAGCGCGCGACTGACGCCGGCCGGTTTCGACGATTCGTTTCCCGTTTCTCGTTTTCCGCGCGTCGCTGCGGCGGCGCGCCCCCTTCATTCGTATTGACGCTGGAGCCATTCATGACTTTCGTTTTCCCGCCCGAAGCGCCCGTGGCGCTCCCCGTCGCCGGCAGCGACGCACAGTTCGCGGTGCGCCGTGTGTATTGCGTCGGTCGCAACTACGCGGCCCATGCACGTGAAATGGGCTTCGATCCCGATCGCGAGCCGCCGTTCTTCTTCTGCAAGCCGGCCGATTCGATCGTGCCGGTCGCGTATGGCGAAACGCTCGATCTCGCGTATCCGTCGCAGACGCAGAACTATCACTACGAAGCCGAACTCGTCGCGGTGATCGGCAAGGGCGGCTCGGACATCCCGCTCGAGCGCGCGCTCGAACACGTGTGGGGCTACGCGGTCGGCCTCGACATGACGCGCCGCGACCTGCAGATGAAGATGCGCGAGATGGGCCGGCCGTGGGAAATCGGCAAGGCCTTCGACCGCTCGGCGCCGATCGGGCCCGTGCATCCGGCGAGGGACGTCGGGCACTTCGAACAGGGCGGCCTGTGGCTGACCGTCAACGACGCGACGAAGCAGAAGAGCGACGTGTCGCACCTGATCTGGTCGGTCGCGGAAACGGTGGCCGACCTGTCGAAGTTCTTCCGCCTCGAACCGGGCGACGTGATCTTCACGGGCACGCCCGAAGGCGTCGGCGCGGTGGTCGCGGGCGACGTGATGAAGGTCGGCGTCGAACGGCTCGGTGAACTGACCGTGCGCGTGGTCTGACGCATCTTCCTCGAAAGGCGACATCGTGCAACTGCATAGCTTCTTCAACAGTTCGACGTCCTACCGGGTGCGCCTCGCGCTCGCGCTGAAAGGGCTGCCGTACGACACGCTGCCGGTGAACATCCGCACCGGCGAGCATCTCGAGGCGGCGTACGTCGCGAACGTGAACCCGTCGGCCGCGGTGCCGGCGCTGGTCGACGGGGATTTTCGTCTCGGGCAGTCGCTCGCGATCCTCGACTACCTCGACCAGATCCAGCCGACGCCTCGACTGATTCCGCTCGAACTGCACCATCGTGCGCGCGTGCTGGAACTCGCGACGCTGATCGCATGCGACATCCATCCGGTCAACAACCTGCGCGTGCTGCGCTATCTCGACACCGAGTTGAAGGTCTCGCCGCAGCAGAAGACCGCGTGGTACCGGCACTGGATCGCGGAAGGGATGGCCGGCGTCGAGCGGCTGCTCGCGCGCGCGGACGCGGGCCCGTGGTGCTTCGGCGACACGCCGACGCTCGCCGACGTGTGCCTCGTGCCGCAGGTCGCGAACGCGTTGCGGATGGATTGCGACCTGAGCGCGTATCCGCGCAGCCTCGCGGTTTATGAACACGCGCGGCACGAGCCGGCGTTCGACGCGGCACAGCCGCAGCGGCAACCGGATTACGTCGCGTAACACGAAGCAGGAGACAGACATGGGCGAGACACAACACAACGGCCGGCGCGTGCTGGTGATCGGCGGCGGCATCGGCGGGCTCGCGACGGCGCTCGCGCTCGCGCGCCAGGGCACCCGCGTGAAGCTGCTCGAACAGGCCGATCAGATCGGCGAGATCGGCGCGGGGATCCAGCTCGCGGCGAACGCATTCAACGCGCTCGACGCGCTGGGTGTCGGCGAGGCCGCGCGCGGCCGGGCGGTGTTCACCGACTGGCTGCAACTGATGGATGCGGTCGATGCGCGCGAGGTGGCGCGCATCGATACGGGCGCCGCGTACCGCGAGCGCTTCGGCAACCCGTATGCAGTGATTCATCGCGCGGACATTCACCTGTCGATCTACGAGGCGGTCAAGGATCATCCGCTGATCGAATTCCGGACGAGCACACAGGTGTGCGGCTTCGAGCAGGACGGCAACGGCGTGACCGTGACCGACCAGCACGGCGAGCGTTATCGCGCGAATGCGGTGATCGGCTGCGACGGCGTGAAATCCGCGATCCGTCAAGCGCTGATCGGCGACGCGCATCGCGTGACGGGCCACGTCGTGTATCGCGCGGTGGTCGACGTCGACAACATGCCGCAGGACCTGCAGATCAATGCGCCGGTGGTATGGGCCGGCCCGCATTGCCATCTCGTCCACTACCCGCTGCGCGGTGGACGGCAGTACAACCTCGTCGTCACGTTCCACAGTCGCGAGCGGGAAACCTGGGGCGTGCGCGAGGGCAGCAAGGAAGAAGTGCTGTCGTACTTCGACGGCGTCCATCCGCTGCCGAAGCAGATGCTCGACCGGCCGACGTCGTGGAAGCGCTGGGCGACCGCCGATCGCGATCCGGTCGAACGCTGGAGCGAGGGCCGCGCGACGGTGCTCGGCGACGCCGCGCATCCGATGACGCAATACATCGCGCAGGGCGCGTGCCAGGCGCTCGAGGACGCGGTGACGCTCGGCGCGGCCGTGGCCCGCACCGATGGCGACTTCGAGGCCGCGTTCGCGCTGTACGAACGGGTGCGGATTCCGCGCACCGCGCGCGTGCTGTATTCGGCGCGCGAGATGGGGCGGATCTACCACGCGAAGGGCGTCGAGCGGCAGGTGCGCAACGGGCTCTGGATCGGCCGCACGCAGGCGCAGTTCTACGACGCGCTCGACTGGCTGCACGGCTGGCGCGCGGAGAATTGCCTGAAGTCCGTCGCGTAACGCGGCGCGGTCAGCCCGATTCCGGCGGCGCATATTCGACGACACGACGCGCGGCCGCCTTCCTGGAGGAGACACCATCATGACCGATACGCTGTCCATCGACGTCAGCGAATGGATCGACCGGCATCGCGTGGCGCCGTTTCAGGCCGCGATCGTCGTCCTGTGCTTTCTGATCGTCGCGATCGACGGTTTCGATACCGCATCGATCGGGTTCATCGCCCCCGTCATCCGTGCGGAATGGGGCCTGTCGCCCGCGCAGCTCGCACCGGTGTTCGGCGCGGGGCTTGCCGGGCTGATGGCCGGCGCGCTCGTGTTTGGGCCGTTCGGCGACCGGTTCGGCCGCAAACGCCTGCTGCTCGCGTGCGTGGCGTGCTTCGGCATCGCGAGCGCCGCGTCGGCGAGCGCCGGCGGCCTGACCGAGTTGATCGCGTGGCGCTTCGTGACCGGGCTCGGGCTCGGCGGCGCGATGCCCAACGCGATCACGCTGACGTCCGAATACTGCCCGGCGCGGCGCCGTTCGCTGCTGGTGACGACCATGTTCTGCGGCTTCACGATCGGCTCCGCGCTCGGCGGGCTCGCGGCTGCGTCGTTGATCGAACATCACGGCTGGCGTTCGGTGCTCGTCGTCGGCGGCGCCGCGCCGTTGTTGCTGCTGCCGGTGCTCGCGTGGCGGCTGCCGGAATCGGT
Organism: Burkholderia sp. HI4860; assembly: GCF_002223045.2. Taxonomy (NCBI): domain Bacteria; kingdom Pseudomonadati; phylum Pseudomonadota; class Betaproteobacteria; order Burkholderiales; family Burkholderiaceae; genus Burkholderia; species Burkholderia sp. HI4860. The sequence goes on from NZ_NKFO02000001.1 coordinate 2,155,531, forward strand.
GCGCTATCTCGTCAATACAGGCGCGGCGCGCGAACGGATCGCGGCGATGCTCGTTCGTATCGCGCCGGATCCGCATCTTGCGAACGCGTCGTTCATCGCGCCCGCCGGCAAGCCGGCCGGGTCGCCGCTCGGCCGCCTGTTCGGCGCCGACCTGCTGCGCGGCACGCTGCTGCTGTGGCTCACGTTCTTCATGAGCCTGCTCGTGATCTACCTGCTGTCGAGCTGGCTGCCGACGCTGCTGCGCACGACTGGCGCGACGCTGCAGACGGCCGCGCGCGTGACCGCGATGTTCCAGATCGGCGGCACGCTCGGCGCGATCGTCCTCGGCGGGCTGATGGACCGCTTCGATCCGCATCGCGTACTGGCCTGCAGTTATGCGGCGGCCGGCGTATTCGTCGCCGCGATCGGCGTGTTTGCCGAATCGCCGTGGGGTGCCGCGCTCGCCGTGTTCGCGGCCGGCTTCTGCGTGTCGGGTTCTCAGGTCGGTGCGAACGCGCTGTCGGCTGCGTTCTATCCGACCGAGTGCCGCACCACCGGCGTGAGCTGGGCGAACGGGATCGGCCGGGGCGGCTCAGTCGTCGGATCGATGGCGGGTGGCGCGATGCTGGCGATGGGCGTGCCGTTGTCGACTGCGTTTGCCGTCGTCGCGGCGCCGTGCTTGATCGCGGGGATGGCCGTGCTGGCGCTCGGTGTGGTGCGTGCCGATTCGACGCGCGTGACTGCCGCGAAGGCGATGGCGGGCGAGCAGGCCACTTGAGCGAAGGAGGCGGTGTAAGGCCGTCTGCCGGCAAACGGCGAGGAGCATCATTATATAAATCAATATAATATTGATGCTTTAATTGTTCCTCTGCGCCGATGAACGACGATCTTTCCACCGGGTTGCCGGAACCCGACCCGATGCGCGCGGCCGCCGAATCGGCCTGCGCGCTGCTCAAGGTGCTGTCGAATCCCGACCGGCTGCTGCTGCTCTGCGAACTGTCGCAAGGCGAGCGCTGCGTCAGCGATCTCGAGACGGCGCTGGATATCCGCCAGCCGACCCTGTCGCAGCAGCTCGGCGTGTTGCGTGACAACGCGCTGGTTCGCACACGCCGCGAGGGCAAGAACATCCATTATTCGCTCGACAGTCCGGCCGCGATCGCGGTGATGGGCGTGTTGTACGAACAGTTCTGCGGCCCGACCGCGAAGGGGCGGCGCGATGCAGCTTGATGTGCTTCATTTCACGCCGTGGCTGTCGCTGGCCGGTGGCGTGCTGATCGGGCTCGCCGCTGCTTGGCTCGTTGCGTTCAACGGCCGGATTGCCGGCATCAGCGGCATCGTCGGCGGTCTGCTCACGGCACGCGCGGGCGAGCGCGATTGGCGCGCCGCGTTCGTCGCCGGGTTGATCGCCGCACCGCTTGCGATGTACGTCGCAGGGAATCGTATGACGCCGCAGGTCGATGCAGGCTGGGTCGACCTGGTGGCGGCCGGGCTGCTGGTCGGCCTCGGCACGCGCTATGCGGGCGGTTGCACGAGCGGCCACGGCGTGTGCGGGATGTCGCGCGGTGCGCTGCGCTCGGTGGTCGCGACGGTGGTCTTCATGGTAGCGGGCTTCGTGACCGTCTTCGTGCGACGGCACGTGCTGGGAGGCTGACATGCAGGCAGGATTCGCGTTTCTGGCGGGGCTGCTGTTCGGCGTCGGTCTCATCGTGTCGGGCATGGCCAATCCGCAGAAGGTGCTCGGTTTTCTCGACCTTGCGGGCCGCTGGGATCCGTCGCTCGCGTTCGTGATGGCCGGCGCGATAGGCGTGGCCGTGTTCGCGTTCGCGTGGGCGAAGCGCCGGACGCGGACGTGGCTCGGCTTGCCGATGCAGTTGCCTGCCGCGCGTGCGATCACCGTGCGGCTGGTTGCCGGAAGTGCGGTGTTCGGCATCGGCTGGGGGATCGCCGGGTTCTGCCCGGGGCCCGCGATCGTGTCGATCGGCTTCGGGTCGGCGAAGGGGATCGTGTTCGTCGTCGCGATGCTGGCCGGGATGGCGGTATTCGAATGGGTCGAGCGGCGCAGCAGCGTGCGGTGATGTCGGGGCTGCCGCGTGCCAGGCAGGGTGCGGCGGTTGCGCGTGCAGCGCGACGCGACGATCGATGCGATTGCGCGGCATTTCCCGGCCGGAACGCGGATGAACCAGCCGCCGGGCGGGATGCTGCTGTGGATCGCGCTGCCGGACGGCGTGCGCCCGGAGCCGCTGTTCGACGCCGCGCTCGCGCACGGAGTCAGGATCGCGCCCGGTTCGATCTTCTCGAATTGCGACCGCTTCGACGGCTATATCCGGCTCGCTTGCACGCGCGTGTTCGATGCGGCGCACGAAGCGGCATTTGAAACGCTCGGCCGCCTCGTACGGGAAGCCACCGCGGCCACGTAAGCACGGTGTCGGCCGGCCGGGCTAGCGAATGCGCAGGCCCACCGGCTTTCCGGGCCACCGACGCGGCGAGCCGCCGCCATTTCATCGGCTGGCCGAGTGCGTGGCGAGGTGCTGGCGGATCAACGACAGGTAACGATCGCCGACCGAGAAATCGCGCGCAGCGCGCGGCCGTTCGGCCTGGCGCAGCGTGGCCGGTGCGCTCATGCCCAGATACCGGCATACGGCGGACGGGAAGGGCTTGCGCGTATGCCCGAGCTGGCGAGCCGCGCGCTCGACGCGGGCATCACCGACCTGAGCGCGGAGCCACGCCAGCACTTGGCGATCGGCTTCGTTGACGATACGGACCAGATGTTCCATCGCGCACCTCACTGTTCATAAATACAGTACTGTAAATATAACCAGTGTTTGCGGCGACCGCAAGCGAGTCCGTCCAGGCTGGCCGTTCGGCCAGGTCAGCGACCCGGTACGGCGGTTCGCGTGATCCGGCCAGCAGGGGCCGGGGGCGCCACAGGAGCAGCAATCTTCGTATAGCGCGCGTCAGTCAGCGTGCCGAGGAACGCGACGATGTCGTCGATTTCCGCGTCGCTCAACGCGGGCGGCGTGCCGGGCCGGCGGTTCATCGGCGTCGAGTTGACGTTGATGTTGCCGCGGTAGGCGGCCGGCACGTCGTCGAACGTTCTGGCCCCGTGATACCAGAAGCCCGGGTCGGTCGAGCGCGTGTTGTAGAACGCGACCGCGTCGCGCAGCGTCGTGAACACCCCGTTGTGCATGAACGTCTGCTTGACCGCGACGTTGCGCAGCCCCGGCGTGCGCAGGTAGCCGCACCATTGCGTCGGCTCGGGCCAGCGCAGCCGCCTTGCGGTGTCGCACAGCCCGTTGTCGAAATGGCGCGGATCGCGGTTCGCCGGCAGCGCGCGGTTACGTGGCACCGCGATCGCGTCGTAGCCAAAATCGGTGAAGAGCGAACGCTCCGGGCGGCTCGATGTTTCCGACAGCGTATGGCAGCTCATGCAGTTGCCCTTGTCGGGATTCCGGAACAGCGCGAGGCCGCGCATTTCGGCCGGCGCGAGCGGCTTGCGCGTGCGCAGGAACGCATCGAAGCGCGACGTGAACGGCGCCATCTCGTCGCTCTGCAGATAGGCCTCGACGGCCAGGCCCAGCGCACGCATCAGTTGCTCGGGATCGCGCCGCACCGGCGCGCCGAAGCGCGCGGCGAGCTCGGGCGCGAGTTCGGTCGCGTCGACCTTGCGCAGCAGCGCGGCCGGCGACGGGTTGTTCATCTCGTTCGGATCGAACAGCGGCCCGCGGATCTGCTCGGCGAGCGTATCCGCGCGGCCATCGCTGAACAGGCCGCCGAACGGCGACGGCGCGGGCGCGTCGTCATCCTGATAAAAGTGGCGGCGCGGCACGTAACGCACATAGAGCAGCGACGGCGCGTTGCGCTGGCTGAAACGCCCGGGCCGGCTGCCCTCCGGCACGCCGGGCCCCGCGAGCGAGGCGGCCGACAGCGTCGGCGCGAACGCGCGGCCCGGATCGTGGCAGCCTGCACACGACATGCCGCGCGGCTCGGACAGCCGCGGATCGAAGAAGATCCGGCGGCCGAGTGCGACGAGCGTCGGGTCGGGCGCGAAGCGCGCGGTCGCCGCATCGATCTTGCCTGTCACCTGCGGCGTGCCGTTGCCGATCGTATCGACGACCCGTGACGGCGGCGCACCGGGAAGCAGGACCGTTTCGGCCGGCGCGGCGTGAGCTGCGAGCGCCAGGCCGGAGAATACGGCCGCCGCGGCCAGCGTGCGCAGCGTTTGCAGGCCGCCCGCATGGCGGCCGTCACATCGAACCCCTTCACTCACGGCGCAATGAACCCCGTCTTGTCGCAGGCGAGCGTCGTGCCCGACTGGTTGCACGACACGAGCAGCTTGCCGGCCGCCGAATACGCGTGGAACACCCAGCCGGTCGCCGGGGCGGCGCGGCGTTCCATGATCAGGAAGCCGAAGCTGTTGTTGTGCGACAGCCGCTCGATCACGGCGCCCGGTGCGGGCGTCAGGCCGGCCGGGAACGGGTCGGGCAGCGCGACGTCGAGATTGTCGCCGCCGTTGCCGGACACGATCGTCGCCGGATGCCCGGACGAGAAGTTGATCGCCTGGAAGTCGTGCACGTGCCCGTGCAGCGCGACGTGCACGCCGGGCGGGTAGTACGCCTGCGCGTTGAGGCTCGACATCACCGACTGCAGCGCGAGGTTGCCCGGCGCGGGCGTGCTGCCGGCGATCGGCGCGAACGCGAGGATCGGATGATGGTTCGTGAAGATCGTCGTGGTCATGCCGGCCTTCGACGCGAGTGCGGCGACCGTTTGGAACTGCTTCTGGTAGATGCCGAATTGCGCGTCGGTCGTCTTGAGCGGCGTGCGGCCGACCTTCGCGGTGTCGAACACGATCACCTGCGAGCCGCCGCCGAGCGACACCGCATAGGGTTCCGAATAGTTCGCGTTGTTGTCGTTGGCCGGATCGTCGCACGAGCGCGCGGCCGAATACGGGCGCGGATCGAGGAAGCGGAACCAGCCTTGGCCCGCCCGCGCGCATTCCTCATGGTTGCCGCGCACGACGACCCACGGCGCCTTCGCGAACAGCGGCGCGGCCGGGCGGAACAGGTCGGCCTGCCACGTATCCCAGCCATAGCCCCACGGGCTGTCCTTGCAGCCGGCGATGTCCGGCGGGCACGCGTTCTCGCGATAGTGATAGTCGCCGATGTGCATCACGAGATCGGGCGACAGCTTCGCGACGCTGGCCGCGATCGTGTCGAGCGGCCATGCCGATGCGTCGTTGCACGCCTGCCACGCGTTGTCCGCCTTCTTCATGCGGCAGCCGGTGTCGGCGATGATCGCGATGCGTTGCGGCTGCGCCTTCGGCAGCGGCAGCGTGCGGCCCGCGACGCTTGCTGACTGCGCGCCGGCCGGCAGCGTCATCTCGCAGACGGACACCGGGAAGCTCGACGGCTTCGAATCGGCCGGATCGCTGGCGGTCGGCCGCTGGGCGAGGGTCGCGGCGCCTGCGCGCACGGACATGCGCGACAGCTTGCCGTCGACCGTCAATTGCGGGCACAGCGGATCGCCGGCCGACGCGGGCGTGTAGTTCGTGATGACGCGCGCGATCGCCTGGTTCGACTCGCCGATCTCGACCCATGCGGCCTGGACGTTGACCGACGCACTCGCCGGATCGTCCGGCGAATCGATGTGGTTCGAGCACGCGAACAGCACGGCGAGGGCAGCAAGGGGAGCGCAGCGCACGAGCAGCGCGCGCGTGAGGAGTCGTCGCATGGGAGGCACCGTAGGAAAGTCGTCAACGATACGCAGCGCGAATGTAAGAAATGTGAAAAGACGGGGCGCTTGCATACGGGCCGGGCATCGACATCGCGATGGGGCAGGTCGCGGCCGGAGGCCTTGACTTCAAGCCGGCTTGAAGCAGCAAAGTGCAATGCACGATCAACGAACCAGAAGGGGAAGCGACGATGGAAACCAGCCGGCCCAATGACGAACAATCCGCGCTGTGGAACGGCCCGTCGGGGCGTGCGTGGGTCGACACGCAGGCGCCGATCGACCGGATGTTCGAACCGCTGGCGCAGTTGCTTGTGGATGCGGCGGCTACGTCGTCCGCGCGCCGCGTGCTCGACGTCGGCTGCGGCACGGGCGCGGTGACGCTCGCGATCGCGCGGCGGCTCGGCGCGGACGCGCAATGCACGGGCATCGATATCTCGGCCCGGATGATCGACGCCGCGCAGGCGCGCGCCGAACGCAGCGGCGTTCACGCCCGTTTCGTGCGTGCGGATGTGCAGACTCACGCGTTCGAGCCCGCGAGCGTCGACCTGATCGTGTCGCGCCTCGGTGTGATGTTCTTCGACGATCCGGTGCGGGCCTTCGCGAATCTGCGGCAAGCGGCGCGGCCGAATGCGCAGATGCGGTTCGTCGCATGGCGCAGCGCGGCCGACAATCCGTTCATGACGGTCGCCGAGCGGGCCGCCGCGCCGTTGCTGCCGAACCTGCCCGCCCGGCGGCCCGGCGCGCCGGGGCAATTCGCGTTCGGCGACCGGCAGCGCGTTGCGTCGGTGCTGTCGGACAGCGGCTGGGCGGACATCGCGATCGAGCCGGTCGATCTGGCGTGCGCGCTGCCTGCTTCCGCGCTGGACGATTACATCTCGCGGCTGGGCCCGGTCGGGCTGGCATTGCTGGAGGTGGACGAGGCGACCCGGCGGCGCGTGGTCGACACGATGCGTGCCGCGTTCGCGCGTTACGTGGAGGGTGCCGATGTGCGCTTCGACGCGGCATGCTGGCTCGTGACGGCGCGGGCACCGTCCGCGTAACGCGTTGCGATAAAGAGGCAGGTCAAGGAAGGGGCGGCCGGCTCGCCCCGCGCGTGGCCGTTCGCGCGGGACGAAGCCGGGCCGCGTGACGTACGCGCGTCAGTGTCGCCGCGCGCGCAACATCAACCACGCGCATCCGCCGGCGACCAGGGCGAGACCGAGCAGCACGGCTTCGACGCCGAGCGCAAACCCGGGCGGCATGTTCCCGGTATCCGGCATCGGCGACAGGTTGATGCCCATCGCGATGACGCCGCCGGCGAGCAGCGCCGCGCAGACGATCCAGTAGACCTTGCCGCGGGGTGCCGCGGCCCGGATTCGCCACAGCGCGATGCCGGCGCCGCCGAGGTAGAGCACGGCGAGCGTGCCGAGCGCGATGACGTCGGAGGCGCGGCTTTGCAGGAGTCCGGTCATCGTGCCGCTCCGTCGTGGATGGCGAACCGCCACGGCGTGGCAAGGGCGGCGTTCATTCGGCCTCCGTCGCATGCCCCGGCGCGCGGCTCAGCAGATGCGTGCGCTTGTCGGCCGCGAGCGACACGTAGCGTTCGTACTGGCGCAGCACATCGGCAATCACTTCGTCGCCGCGCAGGTATTCGACGTCGTAGCCGAGCCGCCCGTCCTCGAAGAACGTGACGATCCCGTACACGTGGGCCCGTTCCGCTTCCGGCTCGGCCGCCTCGCGCACCAGGAACGCGGCCGCGGATTTCACCGTCACGCGCACGCCGTATACGAAATCGCGGTGGTCGGCGGTCGGCACGGTGAGCCGCACGGCGTCGTCGCTGTCGCGCTGCACGTTCGCATCGACACCGCTCGCGCGCAGCTCGTCGGCGACCTTGCGCAACGCGGGCTCGACCGTCTCGGCGACGAACTGGCGCGCTTCGGCTTCGGTCGTCTGCCGCAGGATGTGCGTGAGGCGATGGCGCCAGTGCTGGCCGGTCCAGAAGCTCGTCGCGGGCGCGACGTCCTGCGAATAGTGCACGCGGTCGGCCGCGAGGCCGCGCCACAGCCCGTAGCAGAGCGCGATCATGATGATCGCCACCGGCAGCGCGGCGATCAGCGTCATCGCCTGCAATGCGCCGAGGCCGCCAGCGACGAGCAGCACCCCGGCCGTCACGCCGAGCAGCGCGGCCCAGAACAGCCGTTGCCACACGGGCGACTGCGCATTGCCGCGCGTCGCGATCTGGTCGATCACGAACGCGCCCGAATCGGCGGACGTGACGAAGAACACCGCGATCAGCACGATCGCGACGATCGACAGCCCTTGCGACAGCGGCAGGAAGTCGAAGAAGCGGAACAGCAGCGCGTCGACATTGGTGGCCGTCTGCGCGAGCGCGCCGGCCGCGCCGTGCGTATCGAGCCAGATCGCGCTGTTGCCGAACACCGTCATCCAAACGAGGTTGAACGCGGTCGGCACGAGCAGCACGCCGATCACGAACTGGCGGATCGTGCGGCCGCGCGAGATGCGCGCGATGAACATGCCGACGAACGGCGACCACGACACCCACCACGCCCAGTAGAGGATCGTCCAGCCGCCGAACCAGCCTTCCTCGCGCGGCGACGCGTACGCATAGGTGCGGAACGACAGGTCGACGAGATGCGACAGGTACTGGCCGATGTTGTCGCCGAGCGCGCGCAGCAGGAACGACGTCGGGCCCGCGACGACCACGAATGCGAGCAGCAGGAACGCGAGCAGCAGGTTCAGCTCGGACAGCCGCCGCACGCCCTTGTCGAGGCCACTCGCGGCGGAAGCACCCGCGAGCAGCACGACCAGCACGACGAGCCCGATGCGGAACGCGTTGCCGCTGGTGTCCCAGCCCACGACCGTGTGCAGGCCGGCGCTGATCTGCATCACGCCGTAGCCGAGCGTCGTCGCGATGCCGGCGACCGTGCCGACCAGCGCGAACGCGTCGACCGTGTGGCCGATCCAGCCGTTGATGCGTTCGCGCAGCACCGGATACAACCCCGAGCGCAGCGTCAGCGGCAGGTTGTAGCGGAAGCCGAAATACGCGAGCACGAGCCCCATCAGCCCGTAGATCGCCCACGCATGGAAGCCCCAGTGGAAGAAGGTCATCAGCATCGCCTCGCGCGCGGCGGCGGGCGTGCCCGGGTCGACGGTCGGCGGCTTCAGGAAGTGCTGCATCGGCTCGCCGACGCCGAAATACATGAGGCCGATGCCCATGCCGGCCGCGAACAGCATCGCTGTCCATGACACGAAGCTGAATTCGGGTTCGGCGTCGTCGGGGCCGAGCCGGATGTTGCCGAAGTCGCTGGCGGCGATCAGCACGAGAAACACGAGGAAGCCGGTCACGGCGAGCACGTAGAACCAGTCGAAGCGTGCGATGACCCATTGCTGGCCGGCGGAGAACAGCGCGCCGGCTTCGCTCGGGCGCAGCGCGCAGACGACGAGCAACGCGCCGATGACCGCGAGCGCGGGCAGGACGACCTGCGGCTTGAATGTCGTGCGGGGCGAGGGACGGGAATCTGGCATGGCTGGCATCCAGTTGTGGGCGCAACGAGGCGCGACGCCGCCCGACGCGCGTGTCGCGCGTCGGACCCTGATACGGCGTGCGTCGAGTGTAGCGCGGTGTCAGGACTGCAAGAAGGGGCATGCAGAAGGGAAAACCTGACGAATTGTAAGGTATTGGCGAGGTCGAGAAAACCCGCGCGGTTCGCGCGGCGCGCGCACGGGCCGCCGAAAACGCTTCGTGGGCCGTGTGCGAGGTGCCCGGACGGCACGCATGGAATGCGCGAAATGCGTGTCGCCCGGGGCAGGGGCAGCGCGCCGAAGGCGCTGCCGCGAGGGTTCAGAACGTGACGGCGATCCCGACCATCCCGACGAACTGGCCATGCGTGGTCGATGGCGTGAGCTGCTGCGAATCGCCGACGATCGGCGCCGCATCGATCACGTGGCCGGCGCCTTGCGCACCGAGCGTTTGCCCGCTCGAATGCGTGTACGCCTGCAGCGCATAGAGCGTCGTGCGCTTCGACAGGCTGTACGACTCCTTCAGCGAAACCTGCTGGTAGCGGGCCGCACTGTTGATGCCGTTCGCCTTCGACGCGAGCGTGTACGCGAACGCGCCGGCCACCGAGAATGTCGGCGTGAAACGGTACGCGGCGAGCGCGCCGTAGGTGTTGAACACGGCCGTGTCCGTGAACGCCGAGCCGTTGCCGGGCAGGTACTTCACGTTCGAGTAGTTGAGCCCCATCGTCAGGTCGCCGAGCGTGTAGTTGCCGGCCGCCGCGACCTGCTCGACGGCCTTCGCGGTCAGGTAGCCCTGGTTCAGCACGGATACCGCGAAGCTGCCCGACGCGGCGGTTGCCGGATTCAGGAAGCCCGCCGACGAGCCCGAGCTGTTGATGCGCAGGTAGCCGGCCGCGACGCCGATCGGCCCGTTCGCATATCGCAGTGCGGCGCTGAACGTGTTGCCCTTGCCGGTCGCGCCGGCAATGCCGCCGAACGCGTACATCGCGCTGGCGGTCAGCCCGGCGAAGGTCGGTGACGTATAAGTGACCGAGTTGTTCACGCGGATCGTCGTGTCGAGGCCGTCGATGTCGCCCGGATGCGCGCCCGTCGCGCCGGTCAGCCAACTGCTCGACGCGTACGGGCCGACGAACAGGAAGTAGGGCGTGTACTGGCGGCCCGCCGTCATCGTGCCGTAGTGATCGTTGCGCAGGCCGACGAACGCCTGGCGATTGAAGATCAGGCCGGCGGCGGATTGCGCGCCGTTGTTGAGGTTGAAGCCGGACTGCAGGTCGAAGATCGCATGCGTGCCGCCGCCGAGATCCTCGTCGCCGCGCAGCCCGAACTTCGACGCATACAGGTTGCCGTCGCGCATGTAGACGTTCGAGTGGCCCTGCTGGTTGTTCACGTACGCGAGCGAATCGTCGACGACACCGTACAGCGTCACGCTGCTCTGCGCGTGGGCGGCGATCGTGCCGAGCGAGGCGGCCGATAAAATCAGGATTGCATAGCGGTTGACGGGTGCTTTCATTGACGATCTCCAGATCTCTTCATCTTCTCAAGGTGGGCGGGAGGCTCGGTCCCCTCCTCTGTGGCGGGCGACGGGCCGCGCGAACGGCCCGTCTGGCGCGGGTGACGCGGTTCAGCTGTCGAATGCGACGACGAGGCGGCGCCATGCGCCGTCCCGCGCATCCTGCTCGATGCGCGCGCCGCGCACGTTGACCGGGCCTTGCAGCGATGCGGGCAACAGGATTTCGACGCGGTCGGCCGGGCGTGCCGGGCGGCCGTCCCAGCGCACCGATACGCCGAGCGCGCCCGACGCTTCGCGGCCGGTCTCGATGCGCCACAGCCCGTATTCGCCGTCGCGCCATGCTTCCGTCTCGCCATCGTCCTCGACGCATTCGCCGTACGCGACGCCGTCCTCGATGCGCGGCGCAACGAGGAAGCCGCGCGTGTCGGCGCGCGCGCCGAAATGCTGTTCCGCGACGTTCAGCGGCAGCACGCGGCCCTCGCGCAGCAGCATGACCGGCGAGTCGAGCGGCGCGGGCAGCGTCACGCTCGCGCCGCCGTCGAACGCTTGCGCGCTCGCGCAGCACATCCAGCGCGCGCCCGACGGCAGGTAGACGGTGCGCGCCGTCAGGCCGGGATCGACGACCGGCGCGACGAGCAGCGCGTCGCCGAGCATCATGTCGTCACATGCGTCGTAGCAGCGCGCATCGCCAGGGAAGTCGGCGAAGGTCGGCCGCAGCACGGGCTCGTAGCGCGTCGTCGACAGCCACAGCAGGTGATAGAGGTAGGGCAGCAGCCGGTAGCGCTGCTTGATCAGCGACGCGATCCGCGCGGTGATCTCCGGGTACATCCACGGTTCGTTGACGGTGCCGTCGTCGTTCCACGAGTGGATGCTGAAGCGCGGCATGAAGATGCCGAACTGCACCCACCGCAGCAGCAGCTCCGGCGACGGCGCGGGCCCGGAGAAGCCGCCGATGTCGTGACCGATGTTCGACACGCCCGACAGCGCGAGCCCGAGGCCCATCTTCAGGTTGTAGCGCAGGGTTTCCCACGACGTATAGTTGTCGCCGGACCAGGTCTGCACGTAACGCTGCATGCCGGCGCCGCCGGAGCGCGACACGAGGAACGGCCGCCGCGCCGGCGCATGCGCGCGCTGCGCGTCGCGCGACGCGCGCATCATCAGCATCGTCTGCAGCACCTTCGCTTCGCGCGCGGGATACGGCTGGCCGAAGCCGTGCGCGATCGCGTCGGGCGACCAGATCTCGTACTCGTTGTTGTCGTTCCAGGTCGACTCGATCCCGTATTCGAGCAGCGCCGACGTGACCTGCTCGCGCCACCAGCGGTACGCATCGGGCTGCGTGAAGTCGAGATACGCGCCGACCTCGTCCCAGAACTGCACCCATGCGGGCTCGCCGGACGCCGAGCGGATCAGCAGCCCGCGCCTGGCCGCCTCTTCGAATGCGGGGTGGTCGCGCAGCAGGCACGGCTTGATGTTCGCGCACAGGCGGATGCCGTGATCGCGGTAATGCTTCACGAAGCCCTTCGCGTCCGGAAACTTGTCGCGGTTCCAGTTGAACACGTAGCGCTTCGCGCCGATCGACGTATAGCCCGACGACAGGTGGAACGAATCGCACAGGATGTCGTGCGTGTCGCACTGTTCGACGAACTGGTTCATCTGCTGCTGCCCGTCCGGCGCATCGGTATAGCTCATCGTCGAGCCCGAATAGCCGAGCCCCCATTTCGGCGTGCGCGCAGGGCGCCCGGTGAGCCACGTGAAGCGCCGCGCGGCCGCGAGCGGCGTGTCGGGCGACGCGATGAAGTAGTAGTCGAGATCGCCGTGCTCGGCGACGAAATAGCGGTACGGGCCGTGATAGTTGTCGAGCTCGCGGCCCATGTCGAACGCGCAGTCCGACAGCGTGTCGTAGAACAGCCCGAATCCCTGGCACGCAGCGGGCGACCACGTGATGTAGAACGGGATGTGCTTGTACAGCGGGTCGGTGTGCTTCGCGCTGTAGCCCATCGCGTCGATGTTGCGCATCTCGAAGCGCGCGCCGGTGCGGTCGAGGTCGCCTGCGCGTTCGCCGAGGCCGAACACCTTGTCGCCGCGCTCGCGGGCGACGTAGTGATACGCACGATCGTCCCACCAGCCGAAGTTGTACGCCTGCGTCGCGCGGTCGGCGAGTGCGATGCGCCACGTACCGTCCGCGCCGCGCATTGACCACGTGCAGTGGCCGCCTTGCCGGCGCACCACGACGCGGATCTGCGCGGTTTCGATGCACACGGCATCGTCGTCTTCGACGAGCGTATAGGCGGGCAGCGCGAAGCCGTCGAGATCGAGGCGGTCGCGACCGTCGAGCGGCACGTCGTCGAGGCCCGGCGCGATCGACCACGTGCGCGGGTTGCGCGCCGTCGCGTCGGGCAGCACGCGCACCCGCACGATGTCGTCCTCGAGCACGAAGATTTCAACGGTCGCGCCTGCGTCGGACGCGAGCAGCACACGGTTCGCGTGCTGGCCGGCGACGCGGAACACGGGCGGATGAAGAAGCGAAGTCATGAATGCGATTCCTGGTAAAGGCGAAGGTCAGGCATGCTGGGCGAGCAGGCGTTCCTGCTTCGACTGCCCGCGGATCAGCACCGCGAGCAGCGTGACGCCGATGATGTCGAACAGGCCGAGGCACGCGAACAGCGGCGCGTAGCCGATCTTGTCGGCGAGCGCGCCGACCAGCAGCGAGAAACCGAGCCCGCCGATCCACGCGGCCATCCCGGCGAAGCCGCTCGCGGTGCCGACTTCCTCGGGATCGAACACGTCGGCCGACAGCGTGTTGACGAGTGCGGAGATCATCTGGTGCGCGAAGCCGCCGACGCAGAACAGCGCGATGGCCATGTACGGCGACGCGACGAGCCCGATCATCGCGGGACCGAGCATCAGCACCGCGCCGAGCGCAACGCCGGCAACGCGCGACCACACGAGCGGCAGCTTGAACCGTTTCGCGAGATACGGCGACAGGTAGCCGCCCGCGATGCCGCCGAGGTCGGCCGCGAGAAACGGCATCCACGCGAAGATCGCGATCTGCTTGAGCTCCATGTGGCGCTCGGTCGCGAGATACAGCGGAATCCAGAAGCTGAAGGTCTGCCACGCGGGCTCGGCGAAGAAGCGCGGCAGCGCGATGGCCCAGAAGCGCCGCGCGGTGACGACGTCGCGAATGCGGCGCTTTGACACGGGCGGCATCGTCGCCTGGCCGTCGCGAATCAACGCGCGCTCCTGCGGCGTGATGCGCGGATGGTCGGCCGGCGACCGGTACTGCGCGTACCAGAGCGCGGCCCACACGAAGCCGAGCGCGCCGGTGGCCATGAACGCGGCCTGCCAGCCGAACCGCATCGACAGGAACACGACGAGCGGCGGCGCGATCGCGGCGCCGAGCGACGTGCCCGCGTTGAAATAGCCGACCGCGACGGATTTCTCGCGATCGGGAAACCATTCGGCGACCGCCTTCATCCCGGACGGAATCGCGGCGGCTTCGAACAGCCCGAGAAAGCCGCGCAGGATGCCGAGCGACAGCCAGCCCGACGCGAAGCCGTGCGCGACGCCGACGATCGACCACAGCATCGCGAACAGCGCGAATCCGAGCCGCAGCCCGATCAGGTCGACGACGAAGCCGCACACGGGCTGCATGATCGTGTAACCGATCTGGAACGCGCCGACGATGTACGAATACTGCTGCGTCGAGATCGAAAAGACCTGCTTCAGCTCGGGGGCGAGCACCGCGAGGGAGTTTCGTGCGAGGTAGTTGAGGATCGTGCCGAGACATACGAGCACGATGATCCACCAGCGCAACGCCTTGACTGTCTTCACTGCTGTCTCCTGTCAGAGGGGTGGGCGCACAGCGCCCGCCGATCCGTAAGGGCCATCCGCCCGGGATGGCTTATTCGTTTTATTCGTACGATGTCCGATCTTGATGGGGGCGGATTACCCCCGCTTATATCGAAAATACGGTATTCGAACGAACATTTTGTCGTCATCGAGCTGCGATGTTATCTGACGACTGATCATTTTCGAGCATCCTATGTTCGAATTCGAATCCGGTCAACGTGAAAATGCATTCGAACGAACTTGCTCGGGGTTTTCCCGAGGAGCGCGGCCACGCGGCGGAGTGGGCAACGCACGGTCATCACGCGCCAAGGGCCGAGCGGCGGGGCTGTACGAGCGTCGGGTGAGCGAAAGGCGCGGGACCGGGCGTGACAAACCCTGATGAAAATTTATTTCTTTTCGAGACGGGAGTTGTGTAAATTCATTTTCATCATCCTTGCAACAACCCTGCGCATGACGCCTCTCATTCCGCCCGACGCCAGTCCCGACGAACCCGCGATCGCCGAGCGGATCGCGTCGGCGATGCCGTTGATGACGCCGATCCACCGCCGCATGGGCGAGTTCGTGCTCGCGAATCCGTTCCGCGCGGCGACGATGCGCATCGACGAACTCGCGCAAGCCGTGAACGCGTCGATCGCGACCGCGAACCGCTTCGCGAAGGCGCTCGGGTTCGATGGCTATCCGGCGATGCGCGCGGCGCTCGTGCGTGGCTTCGAGGCGACGCTCGGGCCGGTCGAGCGGCTGCGTTCCGCGCAGGAGCAGGAGTCGGGCGTGCGCGGCGCCGCGTGGATCGACGCGGTATTCGACCAGGCCGTCGCGAACATCGAGAACACGCGTGCGCAACTGGACGCAGCCGATGTCGAGGCCGCGGTCGAGGCGATCGTCGGCGCGCGGCGCGTGCTGATCCTCGGCGCGGGGTCGAGCGCGTTTCTGACCGGGCTGATGGAACACGGGCTGTCCGTCTGCCATGACAACGTGCAGTCGCTCGCGTTGCTCGGCGGCCCGTCGCACGCGGCGCGGCGGCTGTATACGGCCGACTCGCGCGATCTCGTGATCGCGCTCGCGTTTCCGCGCTACGTGAAGGACACGATCGAACTCGCCCGCCGCGCGGCGGCGCGCGGTGCCCGCGTGCTGGGCATCTCCGACGGCCCGCAATCGCCGCTTGCGCCGGTCGCGTCGCTGAACCTGTACGTCAAGGCCGAACGGCGTTTCGCGGCCACGTCGGAAGCCGCCGTGCTCGCGATGATCGAGGCGCTGATCGATGCGGTCGCGCTGCGCACGCACCGGTCCGCTAAATCCGCCGCCGAGATGACCGAATTCCTGCTGCCGTGGCTCATGCAGCCGCAAGCGACGCCACCGGCCGCCAACCCTTCTACTCACCGTCCGAAAAAAACATGACTTCACCCGCGATCGTGGCGATTCACGGCGGCGCAGGCACGATCCTGCGCGAGGCGATGGATTCCGACACCGAACGTCAGTACCGTGCCGAACTGACCGCCATCCTGACGGCCGCGCAGCAGGTGCTGGCCGATGGCGGCAGCGCGCTCGACGCCGTCACCGTCGCGGTGCGGATGCTCGAGGATTGCCCGCTGTTCAACGCCGGGCGCGGCGCCGTCTATACGGCGGAAGGCAAGCACGAACTCGACGCGGCGGTGATGGATGGCGCGACGCTCGGCGCCGGCGCGATCTGCTGCGCGACGCGTGTGCGCAATCCGGTGCTGGCCGCGCGGCGCGTGATGGAAGTCAGCGAGCACGTGCTGTTCGCCGGTGAGGGCGCCGATGCGTTCGCAGCCGCTCAGGGGCTCGAACTCGCGGAACCGGGTTACTTCCACACCGAGGCGCGTCACGCGCAGTGGGTCAAGGCGCGCGCAGCGGCGGGCGCCATGCTCGACCACGACGCGGCGACGTTCACGTTCGGCGCTTCGCAAGCGCAGCCGCAACCGGCCGAACCGCTCGACCCGGATCGCAAGCACGGCACGGTCGGCGCGGTCGCGTGCGACCAGCATGGCCACATTGCAGCGGCGACGTCGACGGGCGGCATCACGAACAAGCAGCCGGGGCGTGTCGGCGATTCGCCGATCATCGGCGCGGGCTGCTATGCGGACGACGCGACCTGCGCCGTATCCGCGACGGGCACCGGCGAGATGTTCATCCGGCTCGCGACCGCGCATGACGTGGCCGCGCAGATCGCGTATCGCGGCGCGTCGCTCGCCGATGCCGCGCACGACGTCGTGATGAACAAGCTGCCGCGCCTCGCGGGTCGCGGCGGGATCATCGCGGTCGATGCGCACGGCAACGTCGCGATGCCGTTCAACACCGAAGGGATGTACCGCGGCTATGCGCGCGTCGGTGAAGCACCGGTGGTCGGCATCTATCGCGACGACGACACGGCCTGATTCCCGACCGCACGAGAAGGAGACCCACGATGACTTCGAGCCGTAACCCGTCCGGCCTGGTGCTGCCCGAGCAGCGCGTGGTGGCCGTCGACGACCTGTCGGTCACGTTCCGCCGCGAAGGCGCGACGTTCGACGCGGTACGCAACGTGTCGTTTCACGTCGATCGCGGCGAGACGCTCGCGATCGTTGGCGAATCGGGCTCGGGCAAGTCGGTCACGTCGCTCGCGCTGATGCGGCTCGTCGAGCACGGCGGCGGCGCGATCACGAACGGCCGGATCGCGTTCCGTCGGCGTGGCGGTGCGATCGTCGATCTCGCGCAGGCCAGCGGCGCGACGATGCGCGGCATTCGCGGCGCGGATATCGCAATGATTTTCCAGGAGCCGATGACGTCGCTGAACCCGGTGTTCACGGTCGGCGACCAGATCAGCGAGGCGATCGCGCTGCACCAGTC
Organism: Burkholderia sp. HI4860; assembly: GCF_002223045.2. Taxonomy (NCBI): domain Bacteria; kingdom Pseudomonadati; phylum Pseudomonadota; class Betaproteobacteria; order Burkholderiales; family Burkholderiaceae; genus Burkholderia; species Burkholderia sp. HI4860. Next base: position 2,172,959 of record NZ_NKFO02000001.1, read on the forward strand.
GAAAAGCCTGTCGGAAGCGCGCGCGGAAACGCTGCGGCTGCTCGAGCTCGTGCGCATCCCCGAGGCGCGCCGCGTGTTCGCGCGCTATCCGCACCAGTTGTCGGGCGGGATGCGGCAGCGGGTGATGATCGCGATGGCGCTGTCGTGCCGGCCGTCGCTGCTGATCGCCGACGAGCCGACCACCGCGCTCGACGTGACGATCCAGGCGCAGATCCTGCAACTGGTGCGCGGGCTGCAGGACGAAATGAACATGGGCGTGATCTTCATCACGCACGACATGGGCGTGGTGGCCGAAGTGGCCGACCGCGTGCTCGTGATGTATCGCGGCGAGAAGGTCGAGGAGGGCGAGTCGGATCGCATCTTCGCGGCGCCTGAGCATCGCTACACGCGCGCGCTGCTCGCGGCCGTGCCGAAACTCGGCTCGATGCAGGGCACCGATGCACCCGAGAAATTCCCGCTGCTGAAGGTTGACGGCGCAAACGCGGCAACCCCGGCGGCGTCGCCCGCACCCGCGGCGAACGACGCTGCGCAGCCGCCCGTCGACCCGTCCGCGTCGCCGATCCTGCGCGTGCGCGATCTCGTGACGCGCTTCCCGGTGAAGAGCGGCGTGTTCGGCCGTGTGTCGCAATACGTGCATGCGGTGGAACGCGTGAGTTTCGAGCTGCGCGCGGGCGAGACGCTGGCGCTGGTCGGCGAATCGGGCTGCGGCAAGTCGACCACCGGCCGCTCGCTGCTGCGCCTCGTCGAATCGCAGAGCGGCTCGATCGAATTCGACGGCCGCGACATCAGCGCGATGAAGGGCGCGGACCTGCAGGCGCTGCGCCGGAACATCCAGTTCATCTTCCAGGATCCGTTCGCGTCGCTGAACCCGCGCCTGACCGTCGGCTTCTCGATCATGGAGCCGCTGCTCGTGCACGGCGTCGCGAGCGGCCGCGAAGCGCAGGCGCGCGTCGACTGGCTGCTCGACAAGGTCGGCCTGCCGCCCGAGGCCGCGCGCCGCTATCCGCACGAATTCTCGGGCGGCCAGCGCCAGCGGATCGCGATCGCGCGCGCGCTCGCGCTGAACCCGAAGGTCGTGATCGCCGACGAATCGGTGTCGGCGCTCGACGTGTCGGTGCAGGCGCAGATCGTCAACCTGATGCTCGACCTGCAGCGCGAGCTCGGCGTCGCGTACCTGTTCATCTCGCACGACATGGCGGTGGTCGAGCGCATCAGCCATCGCGTCGCCGTGATGTATCTCGGCCAGATCGTCGAGATCGGCCCGCGCCGCGCGGTGTTCGAGGCGCCGCAGCACCCGTACACGAAGAAGCTGATGAGCGCGGTGCCGGTGGCCGATCCGGCACGCCGGCACGCGCCGCGCCAGCTGGCGGCGGACGAAATCCCGAGTCCGATCCGTGCCGTCGGCGACGACCCGGTCGTCGCGCCGCTCGTCGCGGTCGGCCCCGATCATTACGTCGCGACGCATCGCGTCGGCGGCGCGTACTGAAGCAATGCGTCGCCACGGCGATGCACGAGCGTGCAGGAAGTCGAAACCGAAACGCCCGTGAGGCGTCACCGATTCACCGATAGGAGCCCAGCAACATGACCAAGCAGCATCCGTTCCCGATGTTTCGTCCGCGCGCGTGTTTCGTCGCGCTTGCCGGCGCGTTCGCGCTGTCGGCCGCGGTGCCCGCGTTCGCGCAGCAGACCGCGGTGATGGCGGTGGATTCGACGTTCACGACGATGGACCCGTACGACGCGAACGACACGGTATCGCAGGCCGTCGTCAAGTCGTTCTACCAGGGGCTGTTCGGCTTCGACAAGGACATGAAGCTCGTCAACGTGCTGGCGACGAGCTACGACGCGAGCCCCGATGCAAAGGTCTACACGATCAAGCTGCGCCAGGGCGTGAAGTTCCACGACGGCACCGATTTCAACGCGGCGGCCGTGAAGGCGAACTTCGACCGCGTGACCGATCCGGCGAACCACCTGAAGCGCTACAACATGTTCCGCGTGATCGAGAAGACCGAAGTGGTCGATCCGTACACGGTGAAGATCACGCTGCGCGAGCCGTTCTCGGCGCTGATCAACACGCTCGCGCACCCGTCGGCCGTGATGATCTCGCCGGCCGCGCTGAAGAAGTGGGGCCGCGACATCGCGCTGCATCCGGTCGGCACCGGCCCGTTCGAGTTCGTCGAATGGAAGCAGACCGACGACCTGAAGGTGAAGAAGTTCGCCGGCTACTGGAAGAAGGGCTACCCGAAGATCGACGCGATCGACTGGAAGCCGGTGGTCGACAACAACACGCGTGCCGCGCTGATCAAGACGGGCGAAGCCGATTTCGCGTTCCGCATTCCGTTCGAGCAGGCGGCCGACCTGAAGGGCAACCCGAAGGTCGACATCGTGGAGCGGCCGTCGATCGTGCAGCGCTACGTGTCGCTGAACATGCTGCAGAAGCCGTTCGACAACCCGAAGGTGCGCCAGGCGCTGAACTATGCGGTGAACAAGGAAGCGCTCGCGAAGGTCGCGTTCTCCGGCTTCGCGACGCCGTCCACCGGCGTGGTGCCGCAGGGTGTCGACTATGCGACGAAGCTGGGCCCGTGGCCGTACGACCCGGCGAAGGCGCGCGCGCTGCTGAAGGAGGCCGGCTATCCGAACGCCTTCGAGACGACGCTGTGGTCCGCGTATAACAACTCGACGTCGCAGAAGGCGATCCAGTTCGTGCAGCAGCAGCTCGCGCAGGTCGGCGTGAAGGTGCAAGTGCAGGCGCTGGAGGCCGGCGAGCGCGTCGCGAAGGTCGAGAGCGCGCCGGATCCGGCGAAGGCGCCGGTGCGGATGTACTACATCGGCTGGTCGTCGTCGACGGGTGAAGCGAACTGGGCGATCACGCCGCTGCTCGCCGGCGCGTCGGCGCCGCCGAAGCTCGTCAACACCGCGTACTACAAGAACGACACGGTCGACGGCGATCTGACGAAGGCGCTCGAGACGGTCGATCGCGCGAAGAAGACCGACCTCTACGCCGATGCACAGAAGCAGATCTGGACCGATGCCCCGTGGATCTTCCTCGTGCAGGAGAAGATCGTCTATGCGCGCAGCAAGCGGCTGCAGGGCGCGTACGTGATGCCGGACGGCTCGTTCAACTTCGACGAAATCTCGCTGAAATGACAGTGGTGATGACGGCGGTTCGTCCGCCACGCGGTGCCGGCGGCGCGAGCCGCCGGCACGCTGAATCGATCGGTGCCCCATGCTGAATTTTCTCGTCAAACGCCTGTTCGGCCTGCTGCCCACGCTCGCGATCGTCGCGGTGCTGGTGTTCCTGTTCGTCCACCTGCTGCCGGGCGACCCGGCGCGGCTCGCGGCCGGCCCCGAAGCCGACGACGCGACGGTCGCGCTCGTGCGTGCCGATCTCGGGCTCGACCGGCCGCTGCCCGCGCAGTTCGTGAACTTCTTCACGAAGATCGCGCACGGCGACTTCGGCATGTCGACGCGCAGCAAGCGGCCGGTCTCGACCGAGATCGGCGAGCGCTTCATGCCGACGCTGATGCTGACGCTTGTCAGCATGGTGTGGGCGACGGCGTTCGGGATGGCGATCGGCATCGCGTCGGCGGTGTGGCGCAACCGCTGGCCCGACCGCCTCGGCATGACGCTCGCGGTGTCGGGCATTTCGTTTCCCGCGTTCGCGCTCGGGATGCTGCTGATGGAAGTCTTCTCGGTGAAGCTTGGCTGGCTGCCGGTCGTGCCGGACGGCTCGTGGAAGAGCTACGTGCTGCCGTCGCTGACGCTCGGCGCCGCGGTCGCGGCGGTGATGGCGCGCTTCACGCGCGCGTCGTTCGTCGAAGTGCTGAACGAGGATTTCGTGCGCACCGCGCGTGCGAAAGGCGTGCACGAGCCGATGGTGGTGCTCAAGCACTGCCTGCGCAACGCGATGATTCCGGTCGTCACGATGATGGGGCTGCAGTTCGGCTTCCTGCTCGGCGGCTCGATCGTCGTCGAGGTCGTGTTCAACTGGCCGGGGCTCGGCCGCCTGCTCGTCGACGCGGTGACGATGCGCGACTACCCGGTGATCCAGGCGATCGTGTTGCTGTTTTCGCTCGAGTTCATCCTGATCAACCTGACCGTCGACGTGCTGTACGCGGTCATCAACCCGACCATCCGGTTCAAGTGAGGCGCGCATGAACGCGACAGTCCAGACCGCGGCGCCGGCCGCACCCGCCGCGATCCGCACGCCGTGGCGCGAATTCTGGCGCAAGTTCCGCAAGCAGACCGTCGCGCTCGTCGCGGGCGGCTTCGTGCTGGCGCTCGTCGTGCTGGCGTTCGTCGGCCCGCACATCGTGCCGTTCGATCCGGAGAACTATTTCGACTACGACGCGCTGAACGCGGGGCCGTCGGTCGTGCACTGGTTCGGCGTCGATTCACTCGGCCGCGACATCTTCAGCCGGATCGTCGCGGGCACGCGCATCTCGCTCGCGGCCGGCTTCTTCTCGGTTGCGCTCGGCGCGGTGATCGGCACGTTCTTCGGGCTGCTCGCCGGCTACTACGAAGGCTGGTGGGATCGCATCACGATGCGCGTGGCCGACGTGCTGTTCGCGTTCCCGGGCATCCTGCTCGCGATCGGCGTGGTGGCGATCCTCGGCAACGGGATGGTCAACGTGATCTGCGCGGTCGCGATCTTCAGCATCCCGGCGTTCGCGCGGCTCGTGCGCGGCAACACGCTGATGCTCAAGCACATGACCTATGTCGAGGCCGCGCGCAGCATCGGCGCGTCGGACTGGACGATCATCATGCGGCACATCCTGCCGGGCACCGTGTCGTCGGTCGTCGTCTACTTCACGATGCGGATCGGCACGTCGATCATCACGGCCGCGAGCCTGTCGTTCCTCGGGCTCGGCGCGCAACCGCCGACGCCGGAGTGGGGGGCGATGCTCAACGAGGCGCGCGCGGACATGGTGACGGCGCCGCACATCGCGATCTTCCCGAGCCTGGCGATCTTCCTGACCGTGCTCGCGTTCAACCTGCTCGGCGACGGGCTGCGCGACGCGCTCGATCCGAAACTGGAGCGCCGCTGATGCGCCACTCTCCGATGTGGACGGCGACGCTGCCGGCCGGGCCGCGCGGCACGATCACCGACGTGCCGGGCGTGACGGTCGGCCATTGCACGCTCGATGCGGGCAACGTGCAGACGGGCGTGACCGTCGTGAAGCCGCATCCGGGCGACGTGTACCGCAGCAAGGTGCCGGCGGGGGCGGCGGTGATCAACGGCTTCGGCAAGAGTGTCGGGCTCGTGCAGGTCGACGAGCTCGGCACGCTCGAGACGCCGATCGCGCTGACCAATACGTTCGGCGTCGGCGCGCTCGCGCAGGCGCAGATCCGCGCGGCGATCGCGGCGAATCCGCAGATCGGCCGCGACTGGTCGACCGTCAACCCGCTCGTGTTCGAGTGCAACGACGGCTATCTGAACGATATCCAGGCGTTCGCGGTCACGCCCGAGCATTACGACGACGCGTGCCGCGCGGCATCGCGTGACGTCGCACGCGGCGCGGTGGGCGCGGGGCGCGGGATGTCGAGCTTCGACCTGAAGGGCGGGATCGGTTCGGCATCGCGCGTCGCCATTGCGGCCGGGCGGCCCTATACGGTCGGCGCGCTCGTGCTCGCGAATTTCGGCCGGCTGCCGATGCTGACGCTCGGCGGCGTGCCGCTCGGGCGCATCGTCGCGCAACGGCGTGCGGCCGAGGCCGCGCATGCGGCGGCGCCGGAGCAGGGCTCGATCATCCTGCTGCTGGCGACCGATACGCCGCTCGATGCGCGGCAACTGTCGCGGCTCGCGCGCCGCGCCGGTGCGGGGCTGGCCCGCACGGGCTCGGTCTACGGGCACGGCAGCGGCGACATCGCGCTCGCCTTCTCCACCGCCTACACGGTCGCGCACGACGCATCGACGCTCGCGCTGCCGGCCCTCGTCGCCGATGCGGCGCTCGATCCGCTGTTCATGGCCGCGGCCGAAAGCGTCGAGCATGCGATCGCCGACGCGCTGCTGCAGGCCGTGACGGTGGCCGGGCGCGACGGCCACGTGCGGCAATCGCTGCGCGATACGGTGCCCGATCTCGATCGCCTGTTCAACGAAGGCCACGAAGGACGTCTTACCCTGTCATGAAAATCCTGATTTCGACCGACATCGAAGGCGTCGCCGGCGTATTCGCCATCGAGCAGACGCGCGCCGGTAATCCGGAATATGAGCGCGCGCGCCGCTGGATGACCGCCGAGGCGAACGCGGCGATCGAAGGCGCGTTCATGGGCGGCGCGCAGGCGGTGTGGGTCAACGATTCGCACGGCGGTTTTCGCAACCTGCTGCCCGACGGGCTCGATGCGCGTGCGCGTGTCGTGCTCGGCAAGCCGCGCATGCTCGGGATGATGACGGGCCTCGAACAGCAGCCCGATCTCGTGTTCATGATCGGTTATCACGCGAAATCGCAGACGCGCGGCGTGCTCGCGCACACGATCAACAGCTTTGCGTTCACGCAGGTCTGGCTGAACGGCGTCGAACTCGGTGAAGCCGGGCTGTACGGTGCGCTGGCGCGCGAATACGGCGCGCACGTCGCGCTGGCCACGGGCGACGACGTGTTCGCAGCGGAAACGCGGCCGCTGTTTCCGGATGCGCATTTCGAGACGGTCAAGACGGCCGGCGGCGCGTCGAGCGGCGATACGCTCACGCCCGCCGCGTCATGTGCGCGGATCGCCACGGCTGCGCGCGAAGCGGTTGCGCGCGCATTGTCGGCAGGCGTGCGCGCCGGCGCCCATCGGCCCGCGCCGGCCGCGTGCACGCTACGCGTGCAGACGGCGGCGCTGGCCGACCTGTTCTGCGTGCTGCCGTCGCTGGAGCGCGTCGATGCGGTGACGCTGCGCTTCGACGGGCCTTCGGTCGAGCATGTGGTGCGCACGCTGAACAGCTTGTCGGCGATGTCGTTCATGCTGCGGTGATGCGCATGACCGCCATGCTCGTTGCGCGCCGCGCGTCGTCAGGGGTTGCCGACGGGGTTCGTCGTCACGGCGAGCAGGAACGCTTCCATCGCGGCGACCAGCGCGAGCGGCGTCTCGTTCATCGGGTAGTGGCCCGCGTTGCGCAGCACGTCGACGGTGGCGAGCGGATAACGCCGCAGGTAGGTGCGGGCCATCAGTGCCGCGTCGAACGCCGGATCGTGCTCGCCGATCAGCACTTTCACCGGATGGAGGCCGACGATCTCGTCGCCGAAATCCGTATCGGCCCACGCGCGGAAGTACGCGCCGAACGCCGGCGACGACGAACGGGCTGCCGAATACGCCGCTTTCCACTCGACCCAGGCGGCGGGCAGGCGGCCGCCGGTGCTGCGATCGATGATGGTCCGGCGATCGGCGACGTGGTCGGCGGCACGTTCGAATAGCGCACGTTTTTCGGCATCGAACGGCAGGCCGCCGCACGGCACGGGCGTGACCGGCACCAGCGCGCGCACGCGTTCGGGCGCGATGACGGCGATTTTCTCGGCCGCCATCGCGCCCATTGAATGGCCGACGATGCTGAAGGTCGCGAAATCGAGCGTGTCGGCCAGCGCGAGCGCGTCGGCGGCGATCTCGTCGATCGTGTAGTGGCCCGCTGCGTCGCGCATCCGGCCGTAACCTCGGTAGTCCATGAATACATAGCTGAAGTGCTGGCGCGACAGCCACGCTTCGACGGGTTCGAACGCGTGGGCGTCGCCGAACCAGCCGGGCAGTACAAGAACAGGGTGGGGGCCGTCCCCCACGCGATGAAACGTATTCGGCATGTCCGCTCCGATGCAGTGGTAATCCGGCCGATCAGGCCGACGGGTCTTGCGGCCGCGAGGTCGCGCAAGGGTGGAGCGGATCGTAGATCGCGCGAAGGAGACCCGCCTTCGATATCGGGTCATTGATGATGGAATTCGGGCCGTGAGAAATACGCTGCTAGATCCCTACGAAAACATTCCGCGAAGCGTGGTCGTGACCGCGAACGACTACGCGGCGGGCACGACGTTTCCGGAACACGCGCACGGGCGCGGGCAATTCGCGTTCGCGTCGCGCGGCACGATCAGCGTGTCGACGCCACACGGGCGCTGGCTGGTGCCGCCGCAGCGCGCGTGCTGGGTGCCGGCCGGTGTGCGGCACGAAATGACGATGACCGGGCCGGTCACGATGCTCAACACGTTCGTGTCCGGCGACGCCGCGCTTGAGGCGGGCCTGCCCGACCAGTGCGGTGTGTATGGCGTATCGGCGCTGCTGCGGCAACTGATCGACGATGCGATCGACTTGCCGGCCCTGTACGACGTCGACGGGCGCGCGGGCAAACTGATGGCGCTGCTGGTCGCGGAAATCGCGACGATGCCGCGCCTGTCGCTGCATGCGCCGCTGCCGGCCGACGCACGGCTGGCGAAGGTGTGCCGGCACCTGCTTGCCTCGCCGTCGATCGCGGCCGATCTCGACCAGGTCGCCGCGGACGCGGGCTTGAGCCGCCGCACGTTCACGCGGCAATTCCGTGCGCAGACGGGCGTGAGTTTTGCCGTATGGCGCCAGCAGGTGTGCATGCTCGCGGCGATCGCGCGCCTGAGCGACGGGCAGCCGGTCACGCGGGTCGCGCTCGATCTCGGGTATGCGAGCGCCAGCGCGTTCACGTCGGCGTTTCGCCGCATTCTGGGCGATACGCCGAGCCGCTATCTGGAGATTCGGCGTTGACCGGAACGAAGTGACACACGCCACGCCGGTGTGCCGCTCGCCGCAAAAAAATACGCGCCTGCCAATTTCGGTCAGACGCGTTTCAAGGCACCCGGTCAGAAAAAATGCGCGCACGGCCTGTCGGGCGGTGTCGCGCATGACATGTGTAATTGTTTCTTGTTCCGATTCAATCTCGTTGAAGCGTGCGGATAGTGAAGAATACGCCGCGTAACGCGCAAACGATATCGTGTCGGACGAACGACTTGTGTGCTGTCGCAGCATGCGTTTCAACCGTGCGTTCGATGCGGGGGCGGAAGGCCCGTGGCAAGGCCGTCCGCACCCGTGAAGGGGCTGGATGCACTGCAGCATCGAATGATGGCGACGGACCATGAAAAATGCCGTGTGGCGCGATGCCTGTCGGTATCGCGCCACGCGGCGGTGCGGTACTGGGCGAAGCCGGCGTGCGCCGGCCCGCGCGTCACACGTCGAAGAACACGGTTTCGTCCGGCCCCTGCATGCGGATGTCGAAGCGGTAGACCACCGGGCGGCCCGGCTGCGCGTCGCGTTTCGCGACGAGCGTCGCGCGGCGTTCGGCCGGCACGGCGTTCAGCACGGGGTCGGCTGCGTTCGCGGCGGCTTCGTCGTCGAAGTACACGCGCGTGAACGCGTGGGTGAGGATCCCGCGCATCATCACGGTCACGTTGATGTGCGGCGCTTCGCCGGCGGCGACGCGGCCCGGCTTCACCGTCTCGACGACGAAGCGCTGCTGCGCATCGGTGCCGGTGCCGACCCGCGCGAAGCCCGTGAAGCCGGATTTCGCGATGTCGTCGCGCGACGCCGGGTAGCGGCCCGCGCTGTCCACCTGCGTGAATTCGAGCACCGCGTCGCCGACGACGTTGCCGTCACCGTCGAACACCTGGCCGACCAGCAGCACGTGTTCGCCTTCGGCGTGTGCCGCGGCGATCGTCGGCGTAAACAGGCTCTTCAGGTCGTAGTCGTATTGCTGCGGGCACAGGCCGTACGCGAAGTACGGGCCGACCGTCTGCGAAGGGGTTTGCTTCAGCGTCGTCATGGTTCAGCGCTCCATCGGGGTAGCGTCGCGGCCGCGCAGCACGATGTCGAATTCGTAGCCGAGCGCATAGCCTTCTTCGGTGATGTCCATCGAGAAGCGCGAGATCAGGCGATCGCGCGCGGCCTCGGGCGTGCCCTGGAAGATCGGGTCGTACGCGAGCAGCGGGTCGCCGGGGAAGTACATCTGCGTGACGAGACGCGAGCCGAAGTAATCGCCGAACAGCGAGAAGTGGATGTGATTCGGGCGCCACGCGTTCGGATGGTTGCCCCACGGGTATGCGCCGGGCTTGATCGTCAGGAAGCGGTAGCGGCCTTCGTCGTCCGTCAGGCAACGGCCTGCGCCGAGGAAGTTCGGGTCGAGCGGCGCGTCGTGCTGGTCGACCTTGTGCACGTAGCGGCCGGCTGCGTTCGCCTGCCACACCTCGACGAGCGTGTTGCGCACGGGCTTGCCGCCTTCGTCGAGCACGCGGCCCGTGACGACCATGCGCTCGCCGAGCGGCTCGCCGTTCTTCACGGCGTTCTTCGTCAGGTCATGGTCGAGCGCGCCGAGATCTTCGGCGCCGTAGACGGGCGCGTACTGGTCGCGGAGCTTCTCCTTCAGCGGGATCAGCGGGCGCGTCGGGCCGCGCTTCACCGACGAACGGTACTCGGGGTGGATATAGGCCGGATGCGACGGCCAGTCGCGCGGCGTGAGGATCGTGGGGGAATCCATCGGGCGTCTCCTGATAGGTCTTTCGCGAAGTGGATGGCACGACTTTAGCCAATCCGGAAAGTTATGCAAAATGACCTTTTTTAGCGAATCGCATAACCGTTCGTTATGTGTGATGCGCCAATGAAAATTCCGCCGGACAGGATGCCTGTCCGGCGGAAAAAGCGATCGGGCTTCGCGTCGTCGGTGACGACCCCGTGCACGGCCCTCCAGCCAGCCCGTCGCTGCTTTTTTATGGTGTCGTTCTTGTTGTTATCCGGTCTCCCTGAGCGCCTGTCATGACGGGCGGCCGGGATCGAACACGATTCCGTCGAATTCGAGTGACAGCGTGCCGCTGCGCAGCAGCACGGCCGGCGTCGCATCCCGGTCGGCACCGAGCACGTCGCTCACGTAGCGCGCGCAGAACCCGCGCCGCGTCCGCAGGTTGAAGCGGTTGCCGAGCAGGGCGTCGATCCGTTGTTCGGCGATTGCATGCACCTGGCGCTGCGCATCGGCGCTCGGCGCCGCGACGCGCCGGGCCAGCGCGATGCGTCCGCCGTCGGTCCGGGCGACGAAGCGCGACAGCGGCGTGAGCTTCGTCCACGCCAACGCCGATTCGGCGATCACGGGCTCGTCGCCCGACGTGTCGACGACGATGCCGAAGCGATTGGCCCACGCACCCGTCGCGCCTGCCGCGTCGCGCGGCGCATTCGCCGGCACGCGGATGAACACGAGATCCCCGACGTGCGCGCTGGCGGCCAGCGTGCGGACCGTGGCGAGCGGCATCGAGCGATCGGTGTCGCGGGCATCGCGCGGGGCGGGGTGATGCGATTCGTAGGCAGCGGTGTCGGTTCGGGTGGTCATGTCGGCTCCGTCGTTCGGTGACAGCGTGGAGCGGATTATGCAGACAAGTATCCGAATGTGTTCATCGGCGCGCGCAGGTAGCCTAATATCTGACCTTGAGCATCACTTTTCGATACCAAAATGACCGAAACCGCCCAACTCATCGACATGCTGAAGCGCCAGCTGAAGGCGCAGGGCATGACCTACCGCGACGTCGCACGTGCGCTCGACGTTTCCGAGACCAGCGTGAAGCGGCTGTTCGCCAGCGGCCGCTTCACGCTGGAGCGCGTCGTGGAGATCTCCCAGCTGCTCGGCTATACGCTGGCCGAGCTCGTGCAGGAGGCGTCCGCGTCGGCGCCGAGGCTGCACGTGCTGACCGAGCAGCAGGAGGCGCTGCTCGTGTCCGACGACAAGCTGCTGCTCGTGGCCGTCTGCGCGATCAACTACTGGACGGTGCAGGACATCGTGTCGGCCTATCAGGTGACGAAGGCCGAGTGCGTGAAATACCTGTTGATGCTCGACCGGATGAACGTCATCGCGCTGTTGCCGGGCGACCGGATTCGCGTGCGCGTCGCGCGCGATTTCGACTGGCTGCCGGGCGGGCCGATCCGCCGTTACTTCCATGCGCACGCGCTCGGCGATTTCCTCGACAGCCGCTTCGACGGCGAAGGCGAGACGATGACGTTCTCGCAGGGGATGCTGACGGAGGCTGCTTCCGCCGAGCTCGAACTGGAGTTGCGCCGGCTGCGCAGCAAGGCGGCCGCGCTGCATGCGGAATCGTCCTCGGCGCCACTCGCGCAGAAGCGCGGCACCAGCTTGCTGATCGCGAAGCGGATGTGGGAGCCGGCCGGTTTCCAGGCACTGCGGCGCAACGCGTGACGCGTGACGTATCGTCGAGCGCTTGGGACTATCCGGAAAGTTATGCAAAATGGCATTTCATCGTCAATCGTATAACCACCCGTTATGAATAACCGTATCGCCGACGGCCGCGTCAAGTTTCGGCACCTGCAGTGCTTTCTCGCGGTCGCCCAGTTGGGCGGCGTGCAGAAGGCAGCCGAAAGCCTGTCGATCACGCAGCCGGCCGTGTCGAAGACGATCGCCGAGCTGGAGGCGATCCTCGGCGTGAAGCTGTTCGAGCGCGGCCGGCAGGGCGCGCAGCCGACCCGCGAGGCGCAACTGTTCATGCCGCATGCGAACGCGTGCGTGCTGGCGCTGCGGCAAGGTGTCGGGCTGCTCGCGCGCGAAGGCGGGGCCGCCGCGGCGACGCTGGAAATCGGCATGCTGCCGACCGTCGCGGCATCGCTCGCGCCCGCGTTGATGAAGGCGCTCGCGGCGCGTTGGCCGCGCGTCGTCGTGCGGATCGCGACGGCCGCGAACGCCGATCTGCTCGAGCGCCTGAAGTCCGGCGCGATCGAGTGCGCGATCGGGCGGCTGTCGGAGCCGGAGCGGATGATCGGGCTCGCGTTCGAGCAGTTGTACAACGAGCCGCTCGTCGCTGTCGTGCGCGCCGGGCATCCGCTGCTCTCGCATGCGGCGCCGGCGGCCGAGCTTGCGCGCTATCCCGTCGTGCTGCCGCCGTTCGGCACGCTGATCCGCCAGTCGGCCGAGCAGCTGCTTGGCGCGTGCGGCGTGCCGCCGCTGGACGCGTTCATCGAGGTGTTGTCGGTATCGGTCGCGCGTGCGCTCGCGCTCGAAAACGACGCGGTCTGGTTCGTGCCGCTCTATGCGGCCGAATACGACCTGTCGGCCGGGGCGCTGGCACGCTTGCCGCTGCCTTCGGCAGGCACCGACGAGCCGGTCGGGCTGGTGCTGCGCACCGATGCGCAGCCGTCGCCGGTCGCGCGGACGCTGATCGATGCCGTGCGCGACATCGCGCGGTCGCGGTTCGGCGAGACGCGTGAACGCGGGACGTCACGCGCGGCGCGCAAGCCGGCTCGTCGCGACGATTGAGCCGGCGGGCCGCCTCCCGTTCCCGGCTGCCGGATTGGCCATCCGGTCAGTAGCCGACCTCATGGTGCTTGGCATATCGTACCGATTTTGGTACGATTGGTGTCAGGACGATGACGAGAGAGCAGATCCAGGTCACGCTCGGCGTGCGGTTCTTCCAGACGGCTCGTGGCAACGAGCCGGTGCGCGAATGGCTGAAGGCGCTCGGGCAAGCGGAGCGAAGGGCGATCGGCGAAGAGATCAAGACCGTTCAACTCGGCTGGCCGCTCGGCATGCCGCTGGTCCGGAAGATGGCGCAGGATCTGTGGGAGATCCGCGTGATGTTGCCGGGGCGGAGCGCCCGCGTGCTGTTTACGGTCGTCGGCGACACGATGGTGCTGCTGCACGGCTTCTTCAAGCAGTCGCGGGCCACGCCGTCGGACGATCTCGATGTCACCGTCGCGCGCCTGAAAGCGCTGATGCGCGCCATCTGAATTCCCCGGTTGCGCCGGAGCGCACCGTCTTCGACGGTCAGGCCGCCGGCAACGCCATGCACTGGAGTACCCATGACGACCACGAACAATCCGCATATCGGCAGCGATTTCGATACCTTCCTCGAGGAGGACGGCAATCTCGAAGCGGCCACCGCCACCGCGATCAAGCGCGTGATCGCCTGGCAGATCGGGCAGGAAATGAAGGCGCAGCACATCACGAAAACCGCGATGGCCGCGCGGATGAAAACCAGCCGCGCCGCGCTCAACCGTCTGCTCGACGAAACCGACACGAGCCTCACGCTGGCGACGCTCGCGAGCGCGGCCACCGCGCTCGGCAAACGGCTCAGCTTCGAGCTGGTGCCCGCCTGACGGGCGCGAAGCATCGGCGGACGGCCGAGGCAGCGCCCCCGCGCATGATGCACGCGGCGGCGTGGCCGGCGATCCGGCCGGCGGTTCGGGGATGATCAGCCCGCGCGTCGCCGCCAGCAGGCGCGTGTCGGCCCGCGCGCAGCTGCCGGGTCACTCGCGCGGCCCGGCCACCTGCAGATAGAGCAGCGCCCCGCCCGCGAGCAGCAGCGGGCACAGGATGTACCAGCCGGTCGTCAGGAACAGCGCGGCCACCGCGACCAGCGAAATCCATGCACAACGGTGCGCGATGCCGCCGCGCGGCAACAGTTTCAGCGCGGCGGCCGCGCCGAGCCCGTACACCATCACGAAGCACCCGGAGGTGACGAGCACGAGCGGCTTCGGCCCGACGTCCGACAGCGTCGTCGCAGCGAGTGCGACCACGGCGAGCAGGGCGATCACACCGAGGCTGCGGCGCGGGACGCCGCCGACCTGGCTGCCTTGCGCGAGCCACGCGGGCAATGCACCGTCGCGCCCGAGCGCCGCGCCGAGCTTGGCCGCGCCCGCGAAGTACGCGTTCATCGTACCGAGCGTGAGCAACAGTGCGGCTGCGGCGGCCAACACCTGCGCATGGCCGCCGATGCCGCCCGCGATCAGTTCGGCGAGCGGCGCACCCGATCCGCCCGCGGACGGCCCGAGCACCGTCACGCTCGCGGCAGCAACCGACAGATAAAGAAACCCGACCACCACGACCGCGATTCCCGCCGAGCGCGGCATGTCGTGCGCGGGCCGGCGGAATTCGGCCGCGAGATGCGTGATCGCTTCCCAGCCGGCGAAACTCCATACGAGCAGCGCGGCGGCCTGGCCGACCGCGAGCCAGCCGTGCGGCGCGAACGGATGCAGGTTCGCGGTGCGCGCGTGCGGCGCGGAGGCGAGCACCGCGGCGAGCAGCAGCGTGACGAGCAGTGCCGACAGCACGAGCTGCATGCGGCCCGAAACCGTGACGCCGAATGCATTCGCGGCCGACACGGTCGCGATCAGCGCGGCAGCGGTGACGATGACCGTGGTGTGCCCGCCGCCCGTGACGGCTGCGACGTAGGCGCCGCCGAACATGGCGGCGGCCGGTGCGCCGGCCGGTACCGCGAAGTAGAAGCACCATCCGACGATCGCCGCGGCTTTCGGCCCGAATGCGCGCCGCGCATAGGTCGATACGCCGCCTGCGTCGGGATAGCGCGCGCCGAGTGCGGCGAAGGTGGCCGCGAGCGGCCCGGACAGTACGACCAACGCCGCCCACGCGAGTAGCGAGGCGGGCCCAGCCACCTCGGCGGCCAGTGCGGGCAACGCGATCACGCCGGTGCCGAGCACCGCGCCGATATAGAGCGCGGCGCCCTGGAAAATCGTCAGCGAGCCCGCGTGATGAGCGGCGGGCGATTCGACATGCGAGGGCATGGACAGCAGTCTCCGGAAGTCTTGTTGTGTTCGAGCGCGGGCGCTCGTGCGGAAAGTCGTTCGATGCTACCCGAACGACGGCGGCCGCGCGGCCCGGCGATCAGTAGTCCGTGCGGTGTCGCGTGTCAGCCGATGTCAGCAGTGGCGTGCGAGCCGCAGGCGGGCATCCTCGCGCGCGGCGGGTGACAGTTCGGGGGCGTAGTGGAACGCGCCCGAAACCAGCGACGCGACGGGCACGCCGTCGCGGAACAGCACGCGATTGCCGGCCAGCGCCGGCACCTTGTCGCCGGGCAGCAGCGTGCCGGCGAGATTCAGCGGATCGGCGCCCGTCACGCATACGTACTGTCCGTCGCCGGGTTGCCGCCGCAGTTCGCGCAGGATCGGAATCGCTTCGGGCAGCGCGAACTGTTCGCCCGCGAGCCCGGCGACGAAGCGTCCGCCGCGAATCTCGCCGCGCGCTTCGAGGCGCTGCAGCACGCGCACGAGTTCGCGCCAGCTCGGCAGCCAGTCGGCTTCGCGTTCGAGCAGCCGCCAGAACACGACGCCGTAGCGGCGCAGCAGCGTCCACGCGATGTGTTCGAGCGCGTCGGGGTCGGTCGCGGCCTGGCCGCGTTTCGGCACGGGCGCATCGTCCGGCGGCGCGTGACGTTGCACGAGTGCCCAGCGGCCGGCGTCGTCCATCCCGCCGATCAGCGCGCCGCCGCGCCGGGTGCGTGGCGCATAGGTTGCGCTGCGCTTGACGGCGGGCTTCAACAGCGCACGCAGGCCCGCGTAGCTGTCCGCATTCACGAGGCCGGCCGACACGAGCTCGCCGAGCGCCTGTTCGAGTTCGACGGGCAGCATGTGCAGGTCGTCGAGCAGCGCATCGAAGAACATCGCGCCATGCGCGGCGAGGGCGTCGCGTACCTGCGTGGCGCGCGCGGACAGCGCCGGTTGCGCGTCGGGATCGCGCAGCGCCTGCCATGCCGAGAGGTGGCGGCGCGGCAGCAGCACGATCGGCGTCGTCTTCACGGGTGTGCCGGCCGCGCGCGCCGGGGCGCCGATGCGTGTCCACACGAGCTTGCCCGAGCGGCACAGCTCGTCGAGGCCGCCCGCCATGTAGTCGGTGAGCCGCGCGGGCAGCAGCGCGTCTTCCCAGGCGCTCGCCGCGGCCTCGTAGCCCTCGAGCTGTTCGACCACGGCCGCGAGTGCGTCGCGGCCCGTGCCGCGCGTGTCCGGCGTCAGGTGTTGCCAGTGGAACAGGAAGCGCATGAAGTCGGCGCGCTCGACCGGCTCGATCTCGCGGCGCAGCCGCTTCACCGTATAGCGATGAATGCGTGCAAGCAGATGGCGTTCGCACCATTCGTCCGTCGTCGTGCCCGGCGTGAACCGGCCGCGCATCACATAACCTTCGCGTTCCAGCGCCGCGAGTGCCGTCGCGACCGACGCGGGCGGCAGCCCGAGCGGTGCCGCGATCGCGTCGAGCGCAAGCGGCCCGAAGCCGGTGAGCCGCGCGCGGATCACGTCGACGAGTGCGGCATCGGCTTCCCACGGCTGCGCGCAGGCGGCCGGCACCTTGAGCGCCGGCGCGATGCGTGCGTCGGGATGCAGCGCACGCATACAGACGAGTCGTTCGACCGGTACCCATAGCGCGGCGTCGCCGGGTGTCACGAGTTTCGTCGCACGGCGGCGTTCGGCGAGTTCCGCGAGCCGGTCGAGCCAGCCATCGCGTTGGCGTGCTTCGCTGTCGGCGATGCACGCGAGCGTGAGCAGCGCGTCGTGCATTTCGTCGGCGTCGCGCGCGAGCGGCCAGGCTTCGTCGCGCACGGCATCGATCGCGTCGGCGTCGAGCGCGCCGAGATCGTCGGCCGATTCGGGATCGCTCCAGCGGCGCGACTGCACGGCCTGCGTGCGGCGTTCCTCGAGCGGTGCATCGTCGAGGAACGCGTAGGGTTTCGCGTTCAGGATCTCGGCCGCGAGCGGCGACGGCGCGGGCAGGTCGCGCGCGACGAGTTCGATCGCGCCGCTCTCGATCCGGCGCAGCAGCGCAAGCCAGCCCTCGGTGTCCATCGCGTCGTGCAGGCAGTCGTCGAGCGTCTGGTCGACGAGCGGGTGATGCGGGATCTCGCGCTCGCCGACGATGTTCTCGAGGCACGCGACCTGATCCGGGAACACGGTCGCGAGCAGGTCGTCGCTCTTCATCCGCTGCAGTTGCGGCGCGGTGCGCTTGCCGCCGGTGAAGCGCGGCAAGGCAAGCGCGGTCGTCGCGTTCCAGCGCCAGCGCACGCCGAACATCGGCGCGTCGAGCAGGGCCTGGATCAGCACGTGCTCGGCGCTCGCCGAGCGCAGGTAGCGCCACACTTCGTCGAGCGCGAAGCTGTGCGCGAGCGACAGCGACAGGATAATCGCGTCGTCGGTCGCGGCCGCTTGCAGCTCGAAGTTGAAATTGCGGCAGAAGCGCTTGCGCAGCGCGAGCCCCCAAGCGCGGTTGATGCGGCTGCCGAACGGCGAATGGATCACGAGTTGCGTGCCGCCCGATTCGTCGAAGAAGCGCTCCATCACGAGCGTGTCCTGCGTCGGCAACGCGCCGAGCGCGGCGCGCGTGCGCGCGAGATAGTCGGCGATCTGATGCGCGGCGTCGGGCGACAGGTGCAGATCGTCGACGAGCCAGCGCAACGCCGGCGCGAGACGGCTGTCGGCCGGACCGGCAGGGGCGGCACGTGCGACGTCGTTTCGTACGCTGATCGCGGCTTCGGCTTCGGCTTCGGCTTCGGCTTCAACACGTCGCGTCGATTTTGCGCCGCCTTTGGTCTTGGCTTTGGTCGTCGCCTTTGTTTCAGCCTTCGTCTTCCCGCGGATCTCGTCGTCAGTGCGTTCGCCGCCTCGGGCATGGCCTTGCCGGTCGCCATCGGCGAACAGCCCGTCGAGCCGCGCGCGCAGCCGGCCGACCGCCGCGGACAGCTCGTCGCTGCGCCCCGGCGCCTCGCCGAGCCAGAACGGAATGCTCGGCGACTGGCCTTGAGCGTCCTCGACACGCACGCGGCCCGTTTCCACACGAATGATCCGGTACGACTGGTTGCCCAGCTGGAACACGTCGCCGGCCAGGCTCTCGATCGCGAAATCCTCGTTGACCGTGCCGACCTGGATGCCCTGCGGTTCGAGGAGCACCGCGTAGTCGGCCATGTCGGGGATCGTGCCGCCCGACGTGGTGGCGGTCATCATCGCGTTGCGGCGCCCGCGCACGGTGCCGCCGACCACGTCGCGATGCAGGTACGCGCCGCGCACGCCGCGCCGGCTCGTGAAGCCTTCGGCGAGCATCTTCATCACTTCGTCGAAGCGCTCGCGCGTCAACCGCGCATACGGCGCCGCGCGCGTGAAACTCGCATACAGCGCGTCTTCCTGCCATTCCGTGCACGCCACTTCGGCGACGATCTGCTGCGCGAGCACGTCGAGCGGCGCTTCGGGAATGCGCAGCGTGTCGAGCTCGCCGCGCTGCACGCAATCGAGCAGCGCCGCGCACTCGACGAGCTCGTCGCGCGACAGCGGGAACAACCGGCCCTTCGGCACGCCGCCGACATGGTGCCCGGAGCGGCCGACGCGCTGCAGGAACGGTGCGATCCCGCGCGGCGAACCGACCTGGCAGACGAGGTCGACGTCACCGATATCGATGCCGAGTTCAAGTGATGCGGTGGCGACGAGCAGTTTCAGTTCGCCGCGCTTCAGGCGCTGCTCGGCGTCGAAGCGATGCTCCTTCGCGAGACTGCCGTGATGCGCGGCGATCGCCTCCTTGCCGAGCCGATCGGCGAGATGGCGCGCCATGCGCTCGGCGGTGCGTCGCGTGTTGACGAACACGAGCGTCGTGCGATGCGCGGCCGCCAGCCCGGCGATGCGGTCGTATACCTGTTCCCAGACGTCGGTTGCCATCACGGGTTCGAGCGGCACGTTCGGCAGTTCGAGCGCGAGGTCGCGCTCACGCGTGTGGCCCGTGTCGACGATCGTGCAGTCGCGCGGCGCGTCGGCCGGGCCGCCAACCAGGAAGCGTGCGACCGCATCGATCGGTTTTTGCGTGGCCGACAGCCCGATGCGCGGCAGCGCGCGGCCGGCCAGCGCGTCGAGACGTTCGAGCGACAACGCGAGATGGCTGCCGCGCTTCGATGACGCGAGCGCATGGATTTCGTCGACGATGACCGAGCGCACGTTCGACAGCATCTGCCGCCCCGACGTGGACGACAACAGCACGTACAACGACTCGGGCGTCGTGACGAGAATGTGCGGCGCGCGCTTGCGCAATGCGGCGCGCTCGGCCTGCGTCGTGTCGCCGGTGCGCACGGCGGTGCGGATCCCCGGCACCGGCAGGCCGAGTTGCGCGAGCGATTCGGCGATGCCGGCCAGCGGCGCATCGAGGTTCACGTGGATGTCGTTCGACAGCGCCTTCAGCGGCGACACATACACGACGAGCGTCGCATCGGGCAGCGTGCCGTCGTGCGCCAGCGCATCGCGCACCAGATCGTCGAGCGCGCACAGGAACGCGGTGAGCGTCTTGCCGGAGCCGGTCGGTGCGGCCACGAGCGTCGAGCGGCCGGCCTTGATGTGCGGCCACGCGAGCGCCTGCGCGCCGGTCGGTGCGGCGAACGTGCGCCGGAACCACGCGGCGACGGCCGGGTGGAACACGTCGAGCGCACTGACAGCAGGGCGGGTCGTGGTGACGTCCATCGGAGCGTTGAAATGGGGTGCAAGCGCGCGGTGGGCGCGAGTGCGAATCGAATCGTCAGTGTGCCAGACGTCGCGTATGCGCGCGCGGCACGTGTGTCGGCGATTCCGCTTCAGATGGGGGCCGTCACCGCACTTTCAATGAACGGAAAGTTGCATGCACGTCGGCACGCGGATCGCGTGCCGAATTGCGCCCAATTGCAACTAAACGCGATGCAGCCAGCCGATCCAGTGTTCGAGCAGCGGCGCACGCGAGCACAGCGACTGCGCGAGCCACAGCGTGCCGCCCCATGCGGCGGCCACGACGATCAGGTCGCAACGCCCGCTCTTCCACAGGTTGAGCGAATGACGCCGCCAGATCCACGGCACGCCGAGCGGGTTCGGCCAGTCGGCGAGCAGGTGCATCAAGCCGCCGCATGCGAAGCCGAACAGCGGCGCGGCCCACAGCGGATGCGGATCATGGATGAGCCCGTGCCACCCGAGCGCCAGCAGCGCGATCCAGCCGATGCCCCAGTGCGTGACGGTGCGATGCGTGATCCACAAACGGCGCTTGCGGCTCCACCATGCGACTTCGAGCCAGTCGGGCGCGGTGCCGCCCGCGACGCCGGCCGCGAACGCGGCGAACAGGCCCGAATGCCACGGGCCGGTTGCGCCGGTTTGTGCGACGAGGACGGCGGCGGCGACACCGGCCGCGAAGCCGGACGCATGATGCGCATTGTGTGATGCCATAGGAAGCGAGACGAAGAAACGTGAAGCGACGCGGGCACGAAAAATGATGCACCGCGAAAGCGGGGCGCTATCTTCGCAGATCGGCCCACGCAGTGGGAGGGGCCGTTTGCAGATTTTTTTGCACGGGTCGCGTAGCCTTCCGCGCAGTTCGCAACTTTCGGTTTTTTGTGCATTGCGTGATGACGTGTCCCGCGTGCCATTCGACCGCTCCGCATCGCTGTGCGGACGCCTCGACATGATCTCGCGCACATGACGGATACGCTTTCGTTGCACGCCCCGTGTTCGACCCTTTTTGTCCCCCTATACTACGAGACCGGATGTGGCCGTCGGCGCGCCAGCGGCCATGAGCGGAACAGGTGCTTTTCCTGCCTGAAGGAGATCCACATGGGGGACATGCAATGACTACGCTGAATCGCTTCAAATCATCCGCTGTCGTGCTCGCGACGGTGGCCGGCATCGGCTTCCTGCCGAACGCGCCCGTCTATGCGAAAGGGCCGCAGCCGGCCATCCTGACGAGCTCGGCGGTCGCGGTGGCCGACAAGTACAGCGCGGATGCCGCGGAGCGAATCTTCAAGGAAGGCGGCAACGCGATCGACGCGGCCGTCGCGATCGCATTCACGCTGGCCGTCACGTATCCGGAAGCCGGCAACATCGGCGGTGGCGGCTTCATGACGATCTACAAGGACGGCAAGCCGTACTTCATCGACTATCGCGAGCGCGCGCCGCTCGCCGCGACGAAGGACATGTATCTCGACAAGGACGGCAACGTCGTCAAGGGCATGAGCCTGTACGGCCCGCGCGCGGTCGGCGTGCCGGGCACGGTCGCGGGCATGTGGGAAGCGCAGAAGCGCTTCGGCAAGCTGAAGTGGAAGCAGGTGCTCGCGCCGGCGATCCACTATGCACGCGACGGCTTCGTCGTCGACGAGCAGCTCGCGCAGCGCGGCGTCGACGCCTCGAAGGAGTTCGGCGGCAAGACCAACTTCGACAAATATTTCTCCGGGCTGAAGGCCGGTGTGAACTTCAAGCAGCCCGATCTCGCCGACGTGTTGACGCGCATCGCGGACGGCGGCGCGGAGGGCTTCTACAAGGGCAAGACGGCCGAGTTGATCGCCGCGTCGATGAAGACCGGCGACGGCAACGGGCTGATCACCACCGAGGATCTCGCGCAGTACCGTGCGGTATGGCGCCAGCCGGTGCAGGCGAAGTGGAACGGTTATGACGTGATCACCGCGCCGCCTCCGAGCTCGGGCGGCATCGGCCTCGTGCAGCTGCTGAAGATGAAGGCCGACCTCAAGCAGGACTTCGAGGGCGTGAAGCTCAACTCGCCGCAGTACATCCACCTCGTCGCGGAAATCGAGAAGCGCGTGTTCGCCGATCGTGCGCAGTATCTCGGCGATCCGGATTTCTACAAGGTGCCGATCGCGCAGCTGACCGACGACGCCTACATCGCGAAGCGGGCGGGCGAAGTCAACCCGAAGGAGCCGTCGGACACGAAGAGCGTGCAGCCGGGCCTCGGCACGACGATGCCGGAGAAGGCTGAAACGACGCACTTCTCGGTGGTCGACAAGTGGGGCAATGCAGTGTCGAACACGTACACGATCAACGGCTATTTCGGCTCGGGCGTGATCGCCGACGGCACCGGCATCGTGCTGAACGACGAGATGGACGACTTCTCCGCGAAGCCGGGCGTCGCGAACATGTTCGGCGTGGTCGGCAGCGACGCGAACGCGATCGAACCGAAGAAGCGCCCGCTGTCGTCGATGTCGCCGACGATCATGACCAAGGACGGCAAGGTGTCGCTCGTGATCGGCACGCCGGGCGGCTCGCGCATCTTCACGTCGATCTTCCAGGTGATCAACAACATCTACGACTTCAAGATGCCGTTGAAGGAGGCCGTCGGCGCGATGCGTTTCCATCACCAGCTGCTGCCGCCGAACACGATCTTCTGGGAGCCGTACCACCCGATCGAAGGCGAACTCGCGAAGCAGATCGAGGCGCGCGGCTATACGCTGAAGGGGCAGGATTTCAGCGGCGACATCCAGGTGATCAAGATCGACGGCAAGACGCCGGAAGCGATGGCCGATCCGCGCGGGCGTGGCGTGACGCGGATCATCCGGTGACGTGAAGCGGGGTGTGCGCGGTGGCGAAGGCGGCCGCGCACGCAGTGTTCCGCAGCGGGGCATCGTGCCGCCGGCTGCGGAATACCCTCAGCCGGTGGCCCGGACGAATTCGGCGATGCGTGACGCGATGACGTCGGGCGCATCCTCGAAGCAGTAGTGCCCGACGCCCGCCAGCCGTTCGACGGGCGCGGACGGAAACAGTGCCGTGAAGAGCGGCAGGAAGTGTTCGGCGCCGAGCGTTCGATCGGCGTCTCCCCAGATCGCGAGCGCGGGCTTGTCGCGTATCGCGCGCAGCGCCGCCGCATCGGGCACCTCGAACCGATGCGCGCCAGCGGCAAACCCGCGGGCCCATCCGATCGCGCCGGCGCAGTCCGCCGGTTGCGCGAATGGCGCACCGTATGCGGCAATCCACGTGTCGTTGATCACCGCGTGATTTTCAAACCCGTTCAGCTTCAGCGTGCTCAGGATATTGAAGCCGAGCTGACCGAGCACCGTCTCGAGCGTATCGTCCGACGCCGCGCGCGCGATCCACTGGAACCACGGTGCGGCGCGACCGTTCGCGTTCAGCCGCTCGACCAGATCGGGCTGGCCGAATGGCGTCGGCCCGTTCGCGGACACGATCCGCCGGATGCGATCCGGATGCCGCGCGGCCAGCCCCATGCCGACCGGGCCGCCGAAGTCGTGCATCACGAGCGTGATGCGATCGAGGCCGCGCGCTAGCACGAAGCGCTCCAGGTTGTCGATATGGTCCTGCAGCCAGTAGCTGCGGTCCTGCGGCGTCGCGCTTTTGCCGAAGCCCATGTGATCGGGGACGACGACGCGGTGCGTCGGACTCAGCGCGGCAATCAGATGGCGGAACAGATAACCCCACGTGGGTTCGCCATGCAGGCACAGGAGGGTTTCGCCGTCGTGCGGACCTTCGTCCACGTAGTGCATCCGGAAGCCGGATGCGTCGTCGAAATGCGGGGCGAATGGAAAGGTGCCGTCGAACGTGGCATCGGACCGGATCATCGAATGCTCCTTCGGATAGTCGGATAGTTTGGTTTCAAGTTGAAACCGAATCGAAGCGTAGGATATTCAGTTTCATGTTGCAACCGAAAAGATCGACGCGCTGGCCGCCGAATGACCGAGCCGTGGGCGCGTGATGACGCATCGGAAGGGAGCTTTGCCGGAATTTACCGGCCTGAAAGAGGAGGTGGAGTGCTAATCTGGCTCGAATCGTCCGTTCCATTCGGCGATCGCGAACAGTCGGGCCCCGGGAGATTGATCTTTCGTGTGGTGAGTTTTATATTGCAACCATTCATTTCACCGGAAACGACCGCCGTTCCGCCCGCATACCGGGAACGGCATCGCCCCATGCATCGATGAACAGACGAACCACGCACGAGGATTCCCCTTGCGGGGTTGCCCGCCCGCTGGACGCGATCGGCGACTGGTGGTCGCTGCTGATCGTCCGCGACGCGTTCGACGGGCTGCGCCGCTTCGGCGAATTCCAGAAGAACCTCGGGCTGGCCAAGAACATCCTGGCCGCGCGCCTGCGCAACCTGGTCGCGCACGGGATCATGGACATCGTGCCGGCCGCGGACGGCGGCGCGCATCACGAATACGTGCTGACCGAGAAAGGGCGTGGCCTGTTTCCGTTGCTCGTCGCGCTGCGGCAGTGGGGCGAGGATTTCTTCTTCGAACCGGACGAGGCACACGTGCTGCTCGTCGACCGGAAGAGCGGGCTGCCGGTCAGGAAGCTCGAACTACGCTCGCGGGACGGGCGCGTGCTCGGGCCGGAGGACACGGTCGTGTTGCCGCCGCCGGACTGACGAGCGGCGACCGGGCTCGTGCCGCGTTCAACTCCGGTCGCTCGCCGCGTTGCTTTCGAGGAAGCGGGTGACCTATATCCCGTTACGGACGAAGATTACGCTGGACATCGAGCAGCCGAATCGGCAACTCGCATCGAACCCGTTCGATATTTCCGCGAACCCCGTGCTGGCCAGCGTGCTGCTCGCGTTCCGCTTCTGACCGGCGCGCCGGCCCCATTTTTCATGAATTTGACGCGCGACACTGGGATAATGTCAGCGTTTGGCTGCGTCAATGATGGAAGGAGGCCCCATGGGCGACAACGATACCCGTACCGAGACCGACGACCGCACCGATATGGAGTCGATGGAGGCGCGCCAGCGCCGCTTCGAGGAAGATCTGGTCGACGCCTACGACGAAGAGCTCGAGATGGAGCTCGACGATCGCCGCTTCGACGACAGCGACGACCTGCTGTTTTCGCAGGAGCGCCGCGAGGCGCGCAAGCAATATTTCCGCGAACTGTTCCGCCTGCAGGGCGAACTCGTGAAGCTGCAGGACTGGGTCGTGAGCACGGGGCACCGGCTCGTCGTCATTTTCGAGGGGCGCGACGCGGCCGGCAAGGGCGGGGCGATCAAGCGCATCACGCAGCGGCTGAACCCGCGCGTCTGCCGCGTGGCGGCGCTGCCGGCGCCGAACAACCGCGAACGCACGCAATGGTATTTCCAGCGCTATGTCGCGCATCTGCCGGCCGGCGGCGAGATCGTGCTGTTCGACCGCAGCTGGTACAACCGCGCGGGCGTCGAGCGCGTGATGAACTTCTGTACCGACGAGGAATACGAGGAGTTTTTCCGTTCGGTGCCCGAATTCGAGAAGATGCTCGTGCGTAGCGGGATCCAGATCGTCAAGTACTGGTTCTCGATCACCGATCACGAGCAGGAGGTGCGTTTCCAGAGCCGGATCGAGGATCCGCTCAAGCAGTGGAAGCTGAGCCCGATGGATCTCGAGAGCCGCCGCCGCTGGGAAGCCTATACGGCCGCGAAGGAAGAGATGCTGCTGCGTACGCACATTCCGGAGGCGCCGTGGTGGGTCGTGCAGGCCGTCGACAAGAAGCGCGCGCGGCTGAACTGCATTCACCACCTGCTGCAGCAGGTGCCGTATCACGAGGTGCCGCACGCGCCGATCGACCTGCCGCCGCGCGAGCATCACGAGGATTACATCCGTCGACCGGTGCCGGACAACATGATCGTGCCGGACACTTACTGAGCGGCCGGCGCGGATTCGATGCGACGAAGGGACGCGCCGCGCCACGCGGCGCGCATTACTCCCGGATCAGAAACGCGGTGCGGTCGCGCCCGACGATCCATGTGGGCGCACGGCCGCGGCCGCTCCATGTCGCGCCGGTTGCCGGGTCGCGATACTTCGCGCCGACGGTGAACAGCTTCGCCCGATCGCTGTAACCCTGCCCGAAGATTTCCCGCGCGGTCAGCGCGTAGCTCGTGACGAGTTCGCGTACCTGCGCCAGCACCTCATTGCGTTCGCGGCTCCGCGCCGCCTTGATGCGCCGATCGAGTTCCGCAAGCTGGGCTTGCAGTGTCTGCACTTGATGCATGCGTCCGTTATCCCGTAGCTGAATTTTGATTATTGGCGACGCGTGACGAACCGCACGTCGGCACACCCGGCCCTGGCGTGCCGACTCGGCCGGTGGCGGTTGCGTGCTGCCTGTGCCGGCCTGCGGATAAAACGTATGCGGCGCGAGTCGCCGGGAACCCGGTGAGATTAAGTGGCGGCGTGCGGTTTTTCTATCGGACGTATCTGATTTTTCGGCGGAATTTTCAGGCGGCGGGGTGACGGGGCGGGGACGATAGCGGCCGCTCGTTACAGATCGGGAAAGCCCGATCGCCCTTGCGTCAGGTCGAACAACTCGGTCCGCGCGTGCGCGTCGGCGGTTTCGGGCAGCTTGATCACGAGCTTGACCGTCATCCCGTACGCGCTGTCCACCAGTTCATAACCCGCCTGTTCGATCCAGCGGCGCACGCGCGCCTCCTCGGGATAACCGATCTCGATGGCGAGCCGCGTGTAGCGGATGCGCTCGACGCGCTCGGCATCGAGCAGCGCCGACGCGATTGCATCGGTGTACGCGCGCACCAGCCCGCCCGCGCCGAGCTTCACGCCGCCGTAGTAACGCACGACCGCACCGAGCACACCGTCGAGATCGTGATGGCGCAGCACTTCCAGGATCGGCCGGCCCGCCGTGCCGGACGGCTCGCCGTCGTCCGACATCCCCGATTGGCCGCCCGCCAGCAATGCCCAGCACACGTGCGTGGCGGCTGGATGCTCGTCGCGCAGGCGTTGCAGCGCCTGCATTGCCGCGTCGCGGTCGTCGACGGGAATCGCGTACGCGATGAAGCGGCTCTTGCGGATCTCGAGTTCGCGGATGTAGGTGGTGGCGAGCGAGTACATCATGCGTCGCGACGGGGAAAGGGTAGGGAAATCAAGGTGATGATGGCGTGTCGGTTCTTTGGGAGGGCGGCCCGCGCAGGCAGGGGGCCCCTGCATGGGCGCGATGAAGACGGAATTTTACCGTGGCGCGCGTCGAAGCCTTTCGATGCCGTCACGGCCTGATCCGGGTGAGGTGCCGGATACCGAATGGAAAAGTGCCACTGTGCATGGTGCGGCAGCGGCCGTTCCGATTTTTTCTCCGATGGTTCAAGCACGCCATCACCGCGCGCCGACCGACGACCGCAGCGCCGCGCCCAGCGTGCGCAGCGCCTGCCGGGCTCGCGCATCGGTCAGGTTCGAGTAGAGCACCACGTCGCGCGCCGGCAACGGCGGCAGCCCGTATCGCGCGCCCACGTCGACCGTCCCGACGGGCGCCACGCGATGCCCGAGCGCGGCGACGGCCAGCCCCGCGGACACTGCCGCGCCGATCGTCGCCACGCCGCCGCCGACGAACACTTCAGTCCACGCGACACCGGCTTCGTCCAGCGCGCCGATCGCCATCTGGCGCACGCTGCACGGCTCGGCCTGCGTCGCAAGCCGCAGCGGTTGCGGCGGATGGTAGTCGAAATCGGTCGCGGCCATCCAGCCGAACGATTCCGACAGCAGGGTTTCCCCGTCGAGCCGCCGGCTGTCGTGCTGGAGCGCGACGGCGGCATCGAGCTGGCCGCGATCGAACGCATCGAGCACGTCGCGCGACGCGGCGACCCGGATCTCCAGCACGAGCCCCGGTTCCGCTTCGCTCATGCGCCGCAGCAGCATCGGCAGATCGGCGCCGACGACATGATGGCTCACGCCGATCACCAGCCGCCGCTGGCCGGCGCCGAACGCGCCGACCGCACCCTGGTGAGCCGCTACGAGCTCGCGCGCGGGTTCCAGGAACGCGGTGCCGTCGGCCGACAGGCGAACCTGCCGCGGCGTGCGTTCCAGCAAACGGCGGCCGAGGCCGTCTTCAAGTCGCTTGATCTTCAGGCTCACCGCGGACTGCGTCGTGTCCATCGCGTCGGCGGCCCGCGTGAAGCTCTTGAGGTCGGCGGTCAGCACGAACGCCTGCACGGCTTCGATGTCGAGCGTTTTCATCACGCATTCATCCATTAAGAAAATGAATCATTGAAATATTCTGCCATCGTCTTTTCAAATGATTCAAGGTCTTCTACGCTGTTCTCGAGCCGTCCGGAATCTCCCTTGTCAATCCCAGGAGTCGATCATGCTGACCGCGTACTACGTGCACCGCCTGCCGGCGGACTACGACCTCGACATCATCCGTAACCGCGTGCGCGAGCGCGGCCGGCTCTGGGACGACACGCCGGATCTCGTGTTCAAGGCGTTTCTGCTGCGCGAGGCAGGCCGCCACGGTGCGACGGAAAACAGCTATGCATCGCTTTATCTGTGGCGCAATGAACAGGCGTTCGCCGGGTTCGTTACGGATGGCCGCTACCGGGTCGTGACGGACAGTTTCGGACGCGCGCCGATCGACGTGCAGGTCGCGCTCGATGCGCGCAAGGGCAGCGCGTCGACGGGGCGCTTCGTGCGGCTGGAAGCCATCGATATTCCGGCGGACGCCGACCTCGATGCGACACTGGCACAGGAGGTCGAGCGCAATCGCGACGTGGCGGCGCGGCAGGGTACGGTTGCGGCCGCCGTCAGCCTCGATCCGTTGCGCTGGCGGCTGACGCGCGTGCTCGTATCGGAGCAGGCGCCGGACGACGGCGGCGCGGGCACGGTGTATCAGGTTTTGCATCTGGCCCGGCCGTTGCTCGATACGCTCGAAGGGAGTGGGGTGTGATGGCCGGCGCTGCGTTCCGATCGCGGGCCGGGCCTGCGGGTGAGGACTGCGGCCCGGCATCCGCGCGATTGCCTGCCGGCCTGGTGGTCGTCGCGCATCTCGCCGGGTTGGCGGTGGGGATCGCCGCGATTGCCGCGCTCGCGACGGTGCTGGCGCTGTTGTTCCGGTAAGGTGCGCGTTTGCGGATGAGTGAATACGGAAGCGCCGCGCACGACGCACGCGGCGCTTCCGTCGGGTGATGACCGCTCAGTGCCCCTGCAACCGGATATCCCGCGACGATGCACCGACGTACACCGTCCCGCCCGGCACCACGCGCCAGCCGTTACGCGACGTATCCCACACGCTCTGCATCCGCGGCGACACGGTCACGCGCACACGCCGCGCCTCGCCCGGATTCAGCCGGATCTTCTCCCAGCCGACCAGCCGCTTCGGCGGTTCGTCCTTGTACGGCACGCCGAGATAGACCTGCGGCGTTTCCGCGCCGGCGACGCGCCCGTCGTTACGCACCGTGAACGCGACGCTCAGCGACCCGTCCCATTGCTTCGACACCGACAGCCCCGAATACGCGAAGTGCGTGTACGACAGCCCGTAGCCGAACTCGAACATCGGCTTGATGTTGTGCGCGTCATACCAGCGATAGCCCATGTTCAGCTTTTCCGCATAGACGGGATCGTTGTCGAATGCACCGTTTTGCCCCCAGGTCGGCGAATCCTGGTCGCGTGCGGGGAACGTGACAGGCAGCTTGCCGGACGGATTGACCGCACCGAACAGCACGTTCGCGATCGCCTTGCCGCCGGCTTCGCCCGGATACCACGCCTCGACGATCGCGGAGACCTGGTCCTTCCACGGCATCAGCACCGGGTTGCCGCTCTGGACCACGACGATCGTGTGCGGATTGGCGCGGGCGACGGCTTCGACGAGCGCATCCTGGTTCGACGGGTTTGCGAGGCTCAGGCTCTGGAGATCACCGAAATCCTCGCCGGCCGGCTGCGCGACCACGACGATCGCGACGTCCGAGCGGCCCGCGAGCGCGGCGGCCTGGTCGATCTCCTGCTGCGTGTACGCGCGGAACGGCGACTGCTGGTCGCTGTTGCCGGCATACGTGACCTGCGCGGCCGGTGCGAGCGCGCGGATCGCCGCGACGATCGGCACGTCGACCTTTAGCCACGGATTGCGCCACCAGCTGCATCCCGTCGATGACCCGAACGTCAGGCCGCC
Source organism: Burkholderia sp. HI4860 (assembly GCF_002223045.2). Taxonomy (NCBI): domain Bacteria; kingdom Pseudomonadati; phylum Pseudomonadota; class Betaproteobacteria; order Burkholderiales; family Burkholderiaceae; genus Burkholderia; species Burkholderia sp. HI4860. The sequence goes on from NZ_NKFO02000001.1 coordinate 2,203,274, forward strand.
GCACCCCGCGAACGATCCCGATACGGGGTCGCGCGTGTTGCCCGAGCCGCCGCCCGACAGCACGGCCGCATCGGCATGGCCGCCGATCACGGCGATACGCGACAGTGCCGACGCGGCGAGCGGCAACTGGTTGCCGTCGTTCTTCAGCAGAACGATCGACTGCTCGGAAGCGGATTGCGCGAACCGGTTGCCGGCCGCGAAATCGATCGTGCCGCCGCCTTTGGCCGGATCGTCCATCACGCCGACGCGGATCATCACGGCGAGCTTGCGGCGCACCATGTCGTCGAGGCGCGCGGTCGACACCGAGCCGTTCGCGATCGCCTGCTTGACCGCCGCCGGCGTCAGGTACACGCTCGGCCCGACGTCTTCTTCCTCGTCGAGCCCCGCGTTGATCGCGGCGGCGGTGCTGTGCGTCGCGCCCCAGTCGGACTGCACCTGGCCCTGGAAGCCCCATTCGTTCTTCAGCACGTCGTTCAGCAGATGGGGGTTCTCGCACGCATAGGTGCCGTTCAGGCGGTTGTAGCTGCACATCACGCTGCCGGGCCGCCCGCGCTTCGCGGCGATCTCGAACGGCAGCAGGTAAAGCTCGCGCAGCGTGCGTTCGTCGATCTGCGTGTTGCCGCCCATCCGGCCGTGCTCCTGCTCGTTGCCCGCGTAGTGCTTGATGGTCGCGATGACTTTCTGCCGCTGCGTGGCGAGCGTACGTTCGGCGAGCAGGTCGCCGGCCAGCAGCGGATCCTCGCCGAGGTATTCGAACAGACGGCCGCCGCGCGGTTCGCGCGCGAGGTTGGTGCCGCCGCCGAGGCCCATGCCGAATCCTTGCGCGCGCAACTGGATCGCGACCTGCTTGCCGAAGTCGTACGACAGGCGGCGATCCCAGCTCGCGGCGACGGCGATCGTCGCGGGGAACGTCGTGCTGGCCTGCGACGTGCTGCCGGAACCCGTCGCCGAATCGACCATGTTCAGGTCGGGAATGCCGAGGCGCGGCACCCCCTGGATGTAGCCGGCGCCGCCACCCGGCACCTTTGACATTTCGTATTGGGAATGAATGAATTGAAGTTTTTCGTCGAGCGTCATCTTGCGCACGAGCAGGTCAGCGCGCCGAGCCGCCGCGGCCGACGCGAATGCATCGGTCGCGTCGGCCTGCGCGTTGAAATCGGCGTCGCCCGCGTAGGCGGTGGTGCAGAGGGTCGCTGCCAGCACGACGGCCGGCCAGAGTGTGTCCCGCATGTTGCTCTCCATGATCGTATTGCCGGTTGTTCGGATGATGTCTGGAGCTGCGCACGTCCGGTGGATTCGCACCGGACGCAATTGGCCGGCAATGCGGGGTGGTTGCGCGTCGGCATGCCGGGCCAGGCGGGGAATCGTTACGGCCGGTTGGGCCCGATCGAACATCGAGGACGGCGACGCGGACCGCCCGCCGCCGCCGAATCGGATGTAGCGATTCTCTGCAGCGACCAATCGTACAAATGTAGTTTGACTACAGCATCGGTGTTTCTACCGATACGTGTGATCTTTATTTCGTAGGGGCGCGCAGCGGGGCGGAAAGACGGTCATCGTTCCCGATCGAGCGTGCGCGGAGGAGTAAGAAGTACCCGTGTGCGAGCGTGCGGAGGCGGCGGGCAATCAGGAAGCGTGTGGTCGCACGGTATGGTTCGTTGCGCGTGCATCGAACGGAACACCGTCCGATGCCGGCCACCTCGCGCTAGCCGCGTCGCGCGACCGGACTGCCGGGAAGCGGAATCCCGGCGCGATAGACGACGGTGGCGAGTGCCGCGGCGACCGCCGCCTCGGCCGTCAGCACGGCGGCGGCTGCGCCCAGCTCGGCGAAGTACTTGGCGAGCACGGGTACCAGCACGATGTTCAGAACGCCCGATGACATCAGGATGCGCGTGAATGCGGACTTCATCCCGAGCGGCAGCATCGTCTGCACACCGAACAGGTCGGTCATGCCGGCCATGAACGGAATGAAGGCCATCCAGCGCAGCACCTGGACCGTCGGTTCGTACGAAGGGCCATACAGGATGCGCACGGCGAGCGGCGCGCCGAAGAAGATCACGAGCGAGATGCCGAGCACCATCGCAACCTGCACGACGAACAGCTTGCGCAGGAACGAGAACGCATCGTTGCGCGCGTGCCGCATCAGGTAGTTGATGCGCGGATAGGTGGCGGCCTTCAGCGGTTGCAGCATGCTGAGCGCCGCGCGGATCAGCTTGTCGCCGGCGGCGAAGTAGCCTGCCGCGACGTTGCCCGATACGAAGCCGAGCAGTACGGTGTTGGTCGACGCATAGAACGCGATGGACGTCGACGCGAGGAACACCTGCCAGCCGCCTTTCAGCGATTCCGCGATGTCGGAGAACTCCACACGAATGAAGTCGATTTCACGCTGCGCATAAAGGTAGACGGCCAGCACGATCGCGGACAGCGTCGGGACGGCTGCGTTGACGATCATTGCGCGGTCGATGTCCGCCGGGCTGTGCACGAGCGCGAACATCGCGGGCAGGCTCAGGATGCGGCCGATGAACAGGATCACGCTCAGCGCGCGCAGTTTCTCCATGCCCTGAAAATACCAGCCCGGCGTAAACGCCACGCCGGCCACCATGCCGAAACCGATCAGCAGCAGATCGCGGTCCTCGCCGAAGCGCTTGAACAGGAAAGTCAGCGCGACCAGCACGATGAAGCAGATGATGGCGATGCCGATCTGGGCGTACAACGTCGCCCAGAAGATACGGGAGCGCTCGGCGCGGTCGTCGCGGGCGAGCGCGATGCGCGGCGTGGCGGTCAGGTCGAAGCTGTAGCTCGTGCAGTTGGTCAGGTAGGCGATGACCGCGAGCGAGAACGCGAGTTGGCCGTAGCCTTCAGGCCCCAGTGCGTGCGTCAGCAGCGGTGCGATCATCAGCGGCACCGCGTACATCGAAATCTGCAACGTCAGCAGCAGCAGGAAGTTCTTCTTGAGGTTAGACATTCGCTCGGTCGGCGCCGTGGGTGTCGCGGTGCGGCGGCATGGGGCCGCGATGCGTGTGTGCATCCGGTCGGCGCTGACCCGGGTGCATGGGTGGGTGGCGCGTCCGGCGTCGCCGGGCACGGCCACATCATCGTATGGCGGCCATGATACCGGCGGCACGCGACGACTGTGTTCGCGAGCCTACCGTTCGCGGATGCCGTGCGCACGGCATGCGTGGATCCCGACACCGCGCACGCCGTCGCGCGTCGTCTCGTCGTATCGCGACAGTGATGAATCCATTTGTAAGCTGGCGCACCGAAGGACGCTCGAACCGGGTGCTTTAATCGAGCGCACAGTTTTGGCTCACGCCGCACGGGTTCTCGGCGCAAACCGTGACGGCGTGCCGGGCACGCAACATCACCTCCCGCGGGCATGCGGGCGGGGTAACGAACGAAACAGGGCGGGCCGCGCAGGGGCGCGGCTGGGGGCGCCGCCGTGTGTTCGTCGAGCAGTCGCACGATCGTGGAATCGCTCATTTCGGTGGAGCCGCCGGAACACGCGTCCGCGTCCGATAAAAATACCGATCCGAGGAGTACCGATTGAAGCCGATTACGTTCGGCAGCTGCGTGGGGTGGCTGCACGAGGGACAGACGACACAAGGGGTGGTCCTGTGCGAAGCATTGGGCCACGAGGCATCGTGGACACACAAGCTCATGCGGGCGATCGCCGAACGCCTTGCCAGCGACGGCGTCACGGTGCTGCGGTTCAACTATCCGTGCAGTGGTGACTCCGCGGGCGACGATCTCGATGCCGGTCGCTATGCCGCGTGCATCGACAGCATTCACGATGCGATCGACATGCTGCGCGACCAGGTCGGTGTCGCGTCGCTGACGCTCGTCGGAATCCGTGCGGGCGCGCTGTTCGCGATGCTGGCCGCCGCGGGCAACGGCCAGCGTCCGTTGCCGCGCGTCGACGCATTGGCGGCGCTCGCGCCCGTCGTGCGTGGGCGCGCGTATCTCCGCGAGATGTCGTTCGTGCATCGCCAGTGGCTCGACATCACGTCGCCGGCCATTCGTGCCGCACATCGCGACGAACCGTGCATGAACGTTCTCGGGCACCGCTTTCCCGACGATTTCGTCGATGCGCTGAAGGCGGTCGATCTGTGCGACGTCGTGCGCGATGCAGCGGCGTTGCCCGGTGCGGTGCTGCTGATCGATCCCGATCAGGGGGACGGCCCTGCGTTGCGCGATGCACTGCTCGCGCGCGGCGTCGATGTGGCCGCCGATTCGTTCCGCGAATGGTCGACGACGATGCTGGACGGTACGCGCTCGCGCCTGCCGCTCGACGCGATCGACACGCTCGCGAACTGGATCGCCGAACGGGCGCCGCGCGCGGCGACAGGCATCGACCCCGCGCGGTCGCTGGATCCGGCATGGAACGGCGAGTCGGCTGTCGCGCTCGACATGACGGACATGACCGAGCAGGTCGTCGCGGTAGGGCCGGACCGGGTGGTCGGCGTGCTGTGCCGTCCCGCGGATACGGGGCCGGCAAATCCCGTCGCTCCGGCACTCGTGATCGCGAACACGTCGACGAATCCGCGCAGCGGAGAAGGGCGCTTCAGCGTGCGCCTCGCGCGCACGCTCGCACGCGCCGGCGTGACGACGCTGAGGATCGACGTGCATGGCGTGGGCGACAGCGGGGCTGCCGCGCCCGACGACCAGGCGCCGGTCGTGTATGCACCGCAGTCGAGCGACGACGTGGCGGCCGCCGCGGACTGGCTGCGTGCACTCGGCTACCCGGAGGTGATCGCAACCGGCATCTGTTCGGGCGCCTATGCAGCATTGCATGCGGCCGTGAAGACGCCGTCGCTCGGCGGCGTGATCGCGATCAACCTGGCGCGTTTCGTGTGGCCGGCCGGGCTCTCGCTGGAGGCGGTGCAGAAGCAGCGGAACAATTCGGTGCGCGGCTACTGGCTATCGGTGCGCGACTGGAAAAAGTGGAAGGGCCTCGTGCGCGAACGGCGCGATTTGCGGCCGATCGTGGGGGCCGTCGCCGCCAATGCGATCGCGCGGATCAGCGTGCCGATGAAAGAGGCCGCCGCACGCTTCGGCTGGAAGCCGCGCGCCGGCACGCCACGCGGCGTGATGCACGTGCTGGCGCAACGCAATGTCCGGACGACGCTGGTGTACGGCGCGCTCGATCCCGGCATCGACGACGTGCGGCGCCACTTCGGGGCGATCGAGCGCGCGTTCAGGCACTCGCGTCACGTGCAACTGCATCTCGAGCCGCAGGTCGATCACGCGGTGTACGGCGCGGTCGGCACGGACATCGTGATCGGGCTTTGCATGCAGGCACTCGGCCGTGATTCGGCGAGGCCGGTCGTGCGCGTCTCCGATCCTGCCACGCTCGAAGCGGCCGCAGGATCGTACGGGAGCGTGTCGGTCGGCAGGCCGTGACGTGCGCTGTGCCGCATGCGTCGCATGCAGTGGCGCATCGGGGTGCGATCGCGCTCGCGTATGAAGATGGGCGTTCGGTGGGGTTGCTCACAGACGCGCCGTTTGCCGTGGTGTCCAATCCCTTATCGCTGCATGCGCGGTCATGCCGAGGCATGACCGGCCGGGTGCTTCAGTCCGGATCGGCTGGCGCGTCAAAGGGTGATTTCGCGTAGGGCGATGCGTACAACGTGCCACTGCCCCATACGTCGTCGGCCGGTGTACTGGCCACCTGCGCGCGATGCGGGCGCGCCGGGACGAGCGGCCGGCGCAACGTGCTGTGGGCGCGCGGGTCGGGCTGAACGGCGGCGCTCGCGGCGGGACGCGTGAGCGCGGGCGCGGCAGTCGCGGACGCGGGCGTGGCAGGTTCGGCGGCCGCGCGTGCGACCGCCGCTTGCGCCGAACGTTGTGGCGGCACCAGGCCCGGTAGCGTCGACGACGCAAAGGACGGGGTGTCGGCGGGGCTGCTGGACAGCGTCTGCGCACCGGCGGCACAGACGAAGCCGGCCGACACGATGCAGACGAACGACGAAAGCGATGAAGAGAAGTTCATGACGAATCGTATGGAGTGACGTGCGGTGAAGAGGGCGGTGCGGCGATGCAATGCGAGCCGCGCTGGGCAAGCGTAATGCCGGAATTCGCCGCGTTCGGCGGGTTACCGCACAGTTTTGGAAGGACATCATGTCAATCACCACGCAACCGGAATCGACGCTCGGCACGCCTGGGTCAAGCCGGGCCGTCGCCCGTCGCGCATCGTGGCAGTCGCGCCTGGCGATCGCGGCCGCCGCGTGCGCACTGAGCGCATGTGCGCTGTCGCCCGGCATGACTTATCACCCGCCGGCCGAGCGCGACGCGAATGCGCGCGTGAGCGCCGACGCATCGGGATCGGGCGGCCTCGACGGCGTGCAGAACGTGTCGAGCGAGGATCTGATCGAGATCACGCCGGCCTTCGTCGCGCAGCACCATGCGGGGCGGCCGGCCAACGTCGATGCGGAAATCCGCCAGCTGTTCGGCAAGCCGGTGCCATACACGATCGGCCCTGGCGATGTGCTGGGCATCGTCGTCTGGGACCACCCCGAGTTGAACCTGCCGACGACGCAGACGGTCGGTGGCGGCGACGGGGTCGGCGCCAGCTCGGTCGCGACGGGCTACACGGTCGATGCGAACGGCAACGTGCAGTTCGCTTACGCGGGCCTGGTTCACGTGGCCGGGTTGACCGAGGCACAGGCAGGCGCGCTGCTGATGAAGCGGCTCGGCGAATACGTGCGCAAGCCGCAGCTCTCGCTGCGCGTGCAGAGCTACCGCAGCAAGCGCGTCTATCTCGACGGCGAGGTGCGCACGCCGGGTCTGCAGATCGTCAACGACATGCCGATGACGCTGCCCGAGGCGATCGACCGTGCGGGCGGTTTCACCCCGACGGCAGACCGCTCGCAGGTTTCGGTGACGCGCGGCGACAAGACCGTGAACGTGAGCCTGCCCGCATTGATCTCGGCGGGGGTGAATCCGTCGAACATCCTGTTGCGCGACGGCGATCTCGTGCGCGTGCGCGCGGCGAGCGACGCGAAGGTGTTCGTGCTCGGCGAGGTGTCGCGACCCGCGACGCTGACATTGACCGACGGCCGGATGAGCCTCGGCGAGGCGCTCGGTGATACGGGCGGCGTGAGTCAGTACACGTCCGACGCGCGCCAGGTGTTCGTCGTGCGCCGTGGCCCGGACAACCGTCCGCGGGTGTACCACCTCGACGGCAGCTCGCCGGCGTCGTTCGCGCTTGCCGACCAGTTTCCGCTCGAGCGGCGCGACGTCGTGTTCGTCGATGCGTCGTCGCTCGTGCGCTGGAGCCGCGTCGTGAACCTGCTGATTCCATCGTCCGCGCAAGGTGCGCTGACGGCGAAAGCCATTTCGCCGTGATATTCGCGGCGGATTTTGTGACCGCGACGGTGCGTCGCGCCATACGGGACTGAGGCTGTATGAATACTTCGACCCTGCCTGACTCGCACAGCGGGCGCATTCCGCGGCCGTCCCATTCGGTACGCCGCTACTGGGGCGTGCTGTATGGCGGCCGGCGCCTGATCCTTTGCACGGCGCTTGCGGGCGCGATTGCCGGAGGCCTGTATGCGCTGTGCGCGGCCCCGGTCTACCGCTCCGACATCCTGTTCCAGGTCGAGCAAAGCCAGACCGACTCGAAGCAGACGTCGCCGCCTGGCGATCCATCGTCGGTGTTCGATCTGAAGACGGATGCATCGACGGAGATCGAGGTGCTGAAATCCCGCGCGGTGCTCGATCGTGCGATCGACAGCACCAACCTCGCGCTCGACGCCCGACCGCATTACCTGCCGCTGATCGGCTGGCGATTCGTGAATGCCGCCGACGGGTTGTCGTCGCCGTTGCCGGGCGGATACGTGTACGGCACCGAGCGCATCGACGTGCCGACCTTTGACGTGCCGAAACGACTGCTTGGCAAGCGCTTCGCGTTGACCGTCGGCGATGACGGCGCCTATACGCTGCAGCGCACCGGCCTCTTCGGCCGGAAAGGGCCGATGTGGCAGGGCCGTATCGGCCAGCCGTTGCACGTCGAGACGCCGGAGGGCGCGATCGACGTGTTCGTGCGCGGCGTGGCCGGCAAGCCCGGTGCACGCTTCGACCTGACGCGTTATAGCGACGAGGAGGCATCCACGTGGCTGCAGAAGAACGCGCTGATCTCGGAGCGCGGCAAGCAGTCGAACATGGTTGGCGTGACGCTCGACGGCACCGATCCCGTGCAGGACAGCCGCGTGCTGAACGCGATCGGCGACGCGTATCTGGCGCAGAACACGCAACGCAAGTCCGAGGCGGCCGACAAGCTGATCCGCTATATGGACGGCCAGTTGCCGCAGTTGAAGGCCCAACTGGAGGCGGCGGAAAACCGCTTCAATGCATTCCGTGCATCGCACGGGACGGTCAATACGAGCGACGAAGCGCTGGCATTGCGGCAACAGGCGGTCGACATCGAGACGCGTGTACAGACGCTGCAGCAGCGGCGTGAGGAACTGATGACGCGCTTCATGCCGAAGCATCCGGCGGTTGCGGCCGTCGATGCGCAGCTCGCCGATGCGCAGCGTTCGCTCGACACGACGCGCAAGCAGATCCAGCAACTGCCGACCGTGGAGCAGGGCGTGCTGCAGCTGCAGCGCGACGTGGCCGTGGATACCGCGCTGTACACGAACCTGCTCAATACGCGCCAGCAGATGGTGCTCGCGCGTGCCAGCAAGACCGGCACCGTGCGGATCGTCGATACGGCGAAGATCGCCGAGCAGCCGATCGGTCCGCATCGCGGGGTTGCGGTGGTCGGTCTCCTGATGGTGGGCCTGCTGGCTGGCGCGGCGATCGTGATCGCCCGGCAGCGTGTCGTCGGCACGATCGGCGACGCGGAAGAAATCGAATGGGCGACGGGGCTGCCGGTGTTCGCGACCGTCCCGCACAGCGCGATCGCGGCGGCAGCGGAACTGCGGTCCAAGGCCGGCCGGCCCGGTCCGCGCACATCGATTGCGCCGGTCGGCGCGCAGGACGCCGCGCTCGAAAGCCTGCGCGGTCTGCGCGCGTCGCTGCAATTGGCGATGCCGGCCGCGTCGAATCCGGTCGTGCTGATCTCCGGGCCGACGACGGGCGTCGGCAAGTCGTTCGTCGCTGCGAATATCGCGTCGCTCGCCGGTGCCGCGAAACGGCGGGTCCTGCTGATCGACGCCGATCTGCGCAAGGGTTCGCTGCACGACCGGTTCCGCTATAGCCGCGCGCCGGGTCTGTCGGACGTGGTGGCGGGCACCCATGCGCTCGACGAGGCAATCAAGCGCGGCGTCACACCGGGCCTCGATTTCATCGCGATGGGCAGCGTCGTTCCCGATCCGGGCGAACTGCTGCTGCAGCCCGCGTTCGCCGAATTGATCGGGCAGCTCGCGTCGCGCTACGACATGGTGGTGCTCGACGGCCCGCCGCTGCTGCCGGTCGCCGATGCGCTGGTGCTGGGGCGTCTGGCGGGCACGGTGTTCCTCGTCGCGCGTAGCGGCGTGACGACGCTGACGGAGCTCGACGAAAGCGCGCGACGGCTCGAGCACGCGCATATCGATGTGCGCGGCGTGATCCTGAACGATTACCAGGGCGCGCCGGGTCGGTACGACTACGGCTATACGGATACGAATACGCATCAGGCCGCGTCCGGATACGCCGGAGCGATGGCGCAGCGGCAAAGCGTGGAGCGCGCGTCGTGAGCGGGCGAGCGGGCAACACGGGGGGCGGGCTGCGGGAGCGGCCGGTAACACGGCGCAGAGCGGCAAGCAGGAGCGATCACGCCGGCGGTTATACGGGCTATTGGTGGGAAGATCCGGCGCGGCTCGTGCTGATGTTCATCCTGCCGCTGTATGGCCTGCTTTCGCTGAGCCTGCTCGGTGACCAGAAATCGATTGCACGGATCTATTTCGACGGCTACTACGCGTTTGTCGGCGCGTTGTTCCTGATCGCGCTGACCGCGGCGGCGTGGCTCGCGACGACCGAGGTTCGGACGCGGCGCGGGCCGCCTCCCGCCGCAGTGGCGTTGTCTCCCCGCGTGCTCGATTTCGTCTTCGCGCTCGCGCTGTTCGGTTATGCGCTGTTGCTGAGCGGCATCCTGTTGCATCCGGCGCTGCTGATCGCGTTCGTGCGAGGCGAAGCGAATGCATATGACATGCTTGAACTGAAAGGGCGCATCACGGGCCTCAGCACGTTCACGCAGGCCACGGCACCGTTTGTCGTGCTGTATTTCTATGTGTTCAGGACACCGGTAAAGGGCCTGAATCGCTACAAGATCTATTTCGCCGTGCTCGCGGTGCTGACGCTGCTGCGCAGCTTCATCTTCGCGGAACGGCTTGCACTGATCGAGATGGTGATGCCGCTTGCGCTCATGGTCGTGCGGTTCCGGCTCGGCGGACGGTATGCTCGTCTGCTGACGCTCGGTCCTTATGCGGCGATTCCGTTGCTGTTCGGCCTGTTCATCGCGAACGAGTACAACCGGTCGTGGGAAGCCTATTACGTCAACATCTACGACAACCTGTTCGATTTTGCCCTCGAGCGTCTGGGCCTGTATTACTCGACTGCATTGAACAACGGCGCAGGAATCGTGAGTGTGCTGGGCTGGAACCAGGGCCACCCGATGTTCACGTTCGACTGGCTGCTGCGCTTCCCCGTCATCGGCGCAACGTTGCAGCCGTGGCTCGACTCGAGCGACAGCATCAACCTGTTCCTGAACAGCTACGCCGACCCCGAGTTCAACAATCCGTCAGGAATTTTCGTCCACTTCTACGAGTGGGGATGGTTCGGTTTGCTCGATGCGATCGTGCTCGGCTGGGCGGTTGGCCGAAGCTATGCGGGCTGGCGGACCGGAAACGGGTTCTGGTGCTGCATCCACGCGGTGCTGTTCGTCTCGGTCATGGAAATCATGCGAACGCCGAACTTGTTCAGCGGGCGGAATTTCGTGCCGGTCGTCCTGTTGATCGTCGTATTCCGCTGGTTTGCCAGGGCACCGGCACGTGTCGCGTCCGAAACTCGCGCCACACGCATCGAACCCCTGTTGTCGCGATAGAAGCGATGGTCGCGCGCGACGGGGCATGCCGCGCCGATTCGACATCATCGAGTCGCTTGATCATTTTTCGGTTGCCGCTACCGTCCATGGCTACACATAAACAGAAATTCGAAACGCTGGACGGATTGCGCGGCATCGCGGCCATCAGCGTGATGTTCATGCATTTCCTCGAGGATCTGCCGATTCCGATACTGCAGAGCGCCTATCTTTCGGTAGACGTATTTTTCATGCTGAGCGGATTCATCCTCACGTACTCTTACGGCGAACGACTGCTTCAGGGAGCGTGGCAAGGCGCGTATCTGAAGCGACGCGTGATTCGTCTGTATCCGATGATAGGCATCGGGATGACGATAGGGCTGGTGAGTCTCGTCGTCATGCGAATTCAATCGTCGGCGGCGTTTTCGTTGGGCAACCTGGCGGCAGCCGCCGGGCAGAATTATTTTTTCGTTCCGTATTTCGGCCGTTTCCTGGTATCCGGATTTGCCGGCGCCGCGGGTCACGGCTTGCCGGCGGTAGACGATCCCGGCGCGTTTCCGCTGAATCCTCCGGCGTGGTCACTGTTCTTCGAGCTGGTGGCGAGCGTCGCGCTGATCGCCGCAATCAGGATGAGCGAGCGGCGCCTGCTGAGGCTGGCATACGCGTGCTTCGGTGCTTTCGTCGTGTACGGCGTGCTCGTGGGCCTCGACAACGGCAAGGTCTCGATCATCCTCAATCAGGGTTGGTCGGCCGACAATTTCATGGGCGGATTCTTCCGGGTCGGCTACGGGTTCCTCCTGGGCGTGGCAATCGGAAAGATGTACGAGGCGAATCTCCCGGCGAAGCCGCATTGGTTCATCGCCAGGCTCGTCAAGAACGACTACATGCTGTTTGTCGCCTTCGCGCTGGTCATTGCGTTTCCGACGTCGATCAAGGGAACGTATTCGGCGGCGATCCTGCTGTTCGTCGCCCCCGCGTTGGTCTATCGCGGTGCGACGCTCGCGCCGAGCGGCAAGACGATTGCACGGATCAGCGCGTTCCTCGGCTGGATCTCGTATCCGCTTTACTGTGTGCACTATCCGGTCGGCAGGCTGGTGTTCGCGTATGCGCCGCAGGCCGAGAGCCACATTGTCAGAACGGCGATGCTTGCCGCGTTGCTGTCGATGGCGGCCGCCGCTGTCCTCGCGAAATTCGTCGAGGAACCGATCCGGTCGTATCTGGGCACGCGCTTGTTTGCCAATGGTCGGATCGCGAACGGCAGCGCGATCAGCGCAGGATAAGCAGTACGGCCGGCCGGGCACGCCGGCGTCCGTTGCAGCGCCGGCGTGCGATGAAACGCTACAGCCCCTCGAAGATCTCCGTCATCATCTCGGCGCTTCGGCGCCAGCGATATTTCTCCGCGTGCAGGCTTCCCTTGCGTTTGAGCTCGGCCCTGAGCTCGGCCGAATCGAGCAGGGTCCGCAATTGCCGTGCGATGTCGTCCTGGGAATACGGATCGCAGTACAGGGCCGCATCGGCACAGACTTCCGGCAGCGCGGCCGATTTGCCGACGACCGCCGGACAGCCGCAGCGCATCGCCTCGAGAGGCGGTATGCCGAAGCCTTCGTAGATCGACGGATAAAGGAAGCATGCCGCGTTCTGATACAGCGCCTTCAATTGCTCGTCGCTGATGTAGCCGACGTACTTGATGTTCGGTTCGGCGGCCGACAGTGGATCCTGCTTGCCGAATACGGTGGTGTTCTGCATGCCGACGATGACGAGATCGACCGACGGATCGTCGATCTGCCGGAAAGCCGCGATCAGCCGCGCGAAGTTCTTGGTCGGATTCATGCTGCTGACCGCGAGCACGAAGCGGCCGGGCGTCAGCGCATGCTTGTCGAGCACGCTCGTGTCCGCTTCCAGCGCATCGAGGTGATCCGCACCGAGCGGCACGACGCTGATCTTCTCCGCGGGCACGCCGCAGTGATGCGCGAGGCGATCCCGTGAGAAATAGGAGTTGGTCAGCACGCAGACGGAGGTGCGCGCGAGGATCCAGAACATGATCCGGTACCACACGCGAAACGGGCGTGAGAAATGTGCGGGCGTGTCGAACACCGCCGCATCGTGCATGTAGATGATCTGGTTGCCGATGAAAACGGATGCCGAATTGCTGAGATTGACGATGCGGCCTCGGCGAGCGAACAACGGGAGCACCAACTGCTCCCAGACCACGCCCTTGTAAAAGCCGACCTTGACCGTCCTGGCGCCGCTGACTTCGACGCCGGGCTGCGGAGGCACCAGCACGGTCACCGGATCCTGCGGTTGAAACTTGATCAATGCGGCGATCAGCTCGCGCGCGACACGCTGCACCCCGGTCGTCTTCTGCGTGGTGAAACGGCCGTTATAGACGAGTTGCTTCGGTTTATTGAAAGTGATCATGTCAACAAGAAGATATCGAAATCGGAATCAGGCTTTGACGTGATCCGGTGCGACCGGCTTGAAGTCGCGCGTGTCGACACGCGGCTCCTCGGTATCCAGTCCGTAAAGCGCATTCCACTGCCGGAAAATCGCGTTCATCGAAAACCGCTGAATCGCCCGTTTTCGCGCTGCCGCGCCCATTTGCTCGCGAAGCTGCCGGTCGTCGCGCAGCGTCGTCAGATACGCGGCCATCTCGGCGGCGTTCGACGCGACGTAGCCGGTCACGCCGTGAATCACCACGTCGCGATTGCCCACGACGTCCGTCACCACGGCGGGTATGCCGGCGACCTGCGCTTCGATCAGCGCGACCGGCATGCCTTCCCAGCGGGAAGTCTGGACGTAGATGTCCAGTTCCGAGGTCAGCGCGAGCGCACGTGCGCGGGGTATCCAGCCGCTGCAGACGACGGCTCCGCGCTGGCCGGGATCCGGAATCTCGGCCGCGTTGCCGCCGATCCAGAGAAACTCGACGTCCGTGTCGTGCAGCATGTCGGCGAGTCGCACGAATGCGTGATGATTCTTCTGGTACGACGCCCGACCGCTCATCCCGATGACGACTTTGCGGTCGTCGCGCATTCGACGCGGCGGGATCTCCGCCACATCGACACCGTTTTCCACCAGGACCGTCGATTTTGCCCGGACCTTTCCCCTGATCTCGGCGAGCTCGCTGCCCGAGCACGCGACGATGGTGCCGCCGATGTGCGCCGCGATGCGTTCGAAGCTCAGATAGGCGTACTGCTTCATGCGCGACACGTCGCGACGCAGGAACGAGAGTCCGTGCGGCGAGTAGAGCACCTTCGCGTTCGGAGTGGCGATCCGGGCGGCGATTCGCCCCAGCACGCCGGCCTTCGACGAGTGCAGGTGAATCGCGGTCGGCTTGCAGTCGCGCAGGTGCCGGACCAGCGCACGCACGCTGCGTAGATCCTGTTTGACGCTCACCTCGCGCGCCATGTCGACGTACACGAGCTTCACGCCGGGCAGGAACAGCGTCGAAAAATCGGTCGGGGTTTCCGATCGGATCGAGTGCAGAACCGTCACGTCGACGCCGGTCGCTGCGGCATGGTTGGCGAGATGGGTCAGCATCGAAAGCACGCCGCCACCGAATGCTTCGGCGATATGAACGATCTTTTGTTGGGTCATCTGTGGGTCCAGCGATTCGCTCGCAGATTCATCGCACGTCGTGACGATGAGTCGCCTGCGAATCTTGCGGTCTCGATATCCGGTTCGTGAAGCTATGCATTCCTGATTGATAAATGCATCGCAGTCGCGGCCATTGGATCCTGCTGTCACAGTCACGGGTTGGCGCCGACGAGGCAGCGTGATGGTTTCCGCCGCTGGAAGGTCGAGTCGACGTTGCCGCAGGAGCGCCGGACACGATGAAGCGCGAGGAATCCATGCCGCGTCATACGTGCGGGCGCGACGCCTCCGAACATCGAAACCGGCGTTCGACTACGACGGCTGGAGCCGGGACAACGACGAAGTCCGGTCAGTGCGCGTGAATCCACTGGTCCGAATCATTGTGCAGCGCATGCGCGACCCACTGGGTGCGATGGCTTACCGAATGCGCGATTCGGCGACGCTATCGCGCGTCGGCGTGACGGCCGGATGACTTGCGCACGCGTGCGAGCGGATTGGAGATATAGCGAATCGCGCGGTTGCTGAGCGTTGCCGACGGCAGCAAGCATGCGAGCGACAGCCCGGCTACGGCCGCTTTCTTGGCAACGCCCCAGAACGGGTTGCGCAGCACGGTTTGCCAGTAGCGTCCGGATTCGCACAGGAACCAGCGCCAGCGCCGCACGAGCGGGGCGTGATAGAGCGTGCTGGCGAAGCGGGCCTTCTCGATCGCGAAGTCGAGCGGCGCGATCGGCAATGCTTCGTGCAGCCGCGTGGCGGCGAGCATGCGCAGCGTCGCCCACCGGCGTTCGGCTTTCAGCGCGCCCGTCGCGGCGTCTTCCGAATTGGTGAGCGCAAGCGCCGGCGTGTCGGCGGACGGGCGCGTCCCCGGCTGCTGGTGGACGCGATAGCCGCCGAGCGTTGCATCGATCATGTGCACGGCGCCGAGCAACGCGATACCGTAGATCGCGTAGAAATCCGCACCATGAAGATTGTCCGGGGTGACCGGCACCGGAAAGATGCGCTTGAGCGCATCGACCCGATACGCGTTGCCCGAGGCGGGCGGCGACGGGTACAGCCAGCCTGCGCGCAACAGGCGACCGCAATCGGTGTCGACGGCCGACTGCGGTACGCTGGCCCCGGTCACCGCACCGTCCCGCGCGATCACGTCGAGCCGGAAATGCACCTTCACGAAGTCGCCGGATGCGAACGCGGCCAGCACGCGGGCCGCCGCGTCGGCATAGAGCAGGTCGTCGGCGTCGAGCAGGATCACGTAACGCGTCGTGAGATGCTCGATCGCGCGGTTGTATGCGGCGACCTGACCGCGATTCTCCTGGAACACCGCCGTCACGCGCTCGCCGTACGAGCGAATGATGTCGCGCGAATCGTCGGTGGAACCGTCGTCGACGACCAGCACGCGGATGCCGGGCGCGCTTTGTGCGAGCGCCGAATCGATCGCTTCGCGCAGGTACGCGCCGTGGTTGTAGTTGCAGATTGCGATGGTCAGGGTGGTCATGAACGGATTCTGGACGAGCGACGTGCGGACGATCCGGGTGCCCGGCGCGCAGGGTGCGGTGCCCCGGAGCACGGTTGCGTCGCATGGCGGCCATGATACGCATCGTCGATCGGCATTCGGTTCGCGAGCCTACCGTTCCGCGATCCGCTTCAGCGAAAGCGCGATGAAGCGTCAACGGCAAGCCGGATACCCGATACGCCGCGCAGGCAGGATGTATTGGTCTGTTGACGCACTGAAGCGCGGCGGGTTCGAATGGTCCAATCGATGGTATCGTCGGAGGACAACTCGGTCGGCATGCAGCGATTCGGATGCGCGGGCCGGCACGTTCGAAGTCATTCCAGGGAGTCGACTCGATATGCGTAGATCACGTGGCACGTTTCTCGCGCGCGCAGCGCTCGCCGCCATGTGCGCGGCAGGCGGGCTGGCGTGGCCGGGCGGTGCCGCGGCGGCATCCGGCACGTCCGCGCCCGGTGCGCCTCATGCGACTGTACCGGATGCGGTCGTTCGTCCCGCTGCGGACGCGGCCGATCAGGCCGACATGCTGCAACGTGCGCTGGACGCGTTGCAGCCGGGCCAGCGACTGGTGTTCGCGCCGGGCCGGTATGTGGTCGGCCGGTCGCTGGTCGTGCGGCAGCGGCATGTGGTGTTGTCGGGCTACGGCGCGACGCTGATCGCGACCACCCCCGGCGACCAGACGATCGAGATGAGCGGGGACGGTACGACGCTCGTCGGCTTCCGGCTCACCGGAACCGGAACGACCCGCCTCACGACGCCGGAGTCGTCGAAGGTCGAGGTGACGGGGCGCGGTGTGCAGGTGCTCGACAACGTCATCGACGGCGGCGCGGGAGGCGGGATCTTCGTGTTCGGCGGCGCGGACGTCGCGATCGTCGGCAACGAGGTGCTGTCGACGCTGGCGGACGGTATCCATATGACGCACGGCTCGCGCAACGTGCTGGTGCAGGGCAACGTCGTGCGCGGCACCGGCGACGACATGATCGCCGTGGTGAGTTATCAGGCGGAAGGCGTGCTGACGCGCAACGTGCTGATTACCGGCAACTCGCTGGAGGGCAATCCGTGGGGGCGCGGCATCACGGTGGTCGGCGGTGCGGAGGTCACGATCTCGAACAACGTCGTGCGCAACGTACAGGTGAGCTCCGGCATTCTGGTCGCCCAGGAAGACAGCAATCGCACCGCCGGCTCGTCCGACGTCCGCATCGAGGGTAATTCGATCGCGGATATCCAGACGGCGACGGATCGGGCCGATGCTCGCCCGGTCACGCAGCAGGCGGCGATCGAGGTCAGCACGTGGTCGGGTTCGGTGTCGCGCGTGACCGTGATCGGCAATCGCGTGTCGCATGCGCGATTCGACGGCATTCGCCTGTGGGGAAACGTGTCGGGCGTGCGGCTCGCGGACAATCAACTGTCGGGGATCGGCGGAATGCCGGTCCGGATCGACCCTGCGCACGATTGCGCGGCCGGCCGGCAGGTGGGGGCATCGGGACAGCAGGCGAAGGGCACGCCATGTGCGGGCGCCGCGCTTCAGCCGCTGTCGGCGGCAGGCGACGCGATCGGCGCGGATACGTCGGTGTTGCCGCGCGTGCGCGAGTCCCTCAGGCGGCCGCGCTGGCCGCAAGGCGGCCTCCACTGATCATGCGTTGCGTGGGCCGCCGGCCGGCGGCGCCAGGCGACGAACAGGCGGCCGCCCGTTGTTCGCGCGGCGGCGGGTGTTGGCTTCACACATGCCGTCGCGAACCGCACGCACTTACCGGATGACGTCGCGTTCCGCGGCTTCCTCGTCCGGTTCGCGCGAGGGGAGCGACGGGTGCGGCTGCGCGGTCCCGACGACCGCCCGCCCGTACTGATCCTCGAACCGCACGATGTCGTCCTCGCCGAGATAGTTGCCCGATTGAACCTCGATGATTTCGAGCGGAATCCGGCCGGGATTCTCGAGCCGATGCACTTCGCCGACGGCGATGTAGGTCGATTCGTTCTCGCACAGCAGGAACGTCTCGGTGCCGCGCGTCACCTTCGCGGTGCCGCGCACGACGATCCAGTGCTCGGCGCGGTGATAGTGCATCTGCAGCGACAGCTGCTTGCCGGGTTCGACCACAATCCGCTTCACCTGGAAGCGCTCGCCGAGATCGATCGAATCGTAATGGCCCCACGGCCGCTGCACCTTGCGGTGCTCGCTCGCCTGCGGGCGCCGGTCGCTCTTCAGGCGCGCGACGATATTCTTCACGCGCTGCACGTCGTGCTTGTTCGCGACCAGCACCGCATCGGCCGTCTCGATCACGACGACGTCCTTCATCCCGACGCACGCGACGAGGCGGCCTTCCGAACGCACGAGGCTGTCCTGCGTGTCCTCGAAGACGATCGAGCCGCGCGCGACGTTGCCGTGATCGTCCTTCGGCATGATTTCCCAGATCGCGTCCCACGTGCCGACGTCCGACCAGCCGGCCGCGAGCGGCACCACAATGCCTTCGATGCCGAGTTCGGTGTGTTCCGCGAGGCGCTCCATCACCGCATAGTCGATCGAATCCGATGGGCACGCATCGAAGGCGGCCGCATCGATCCGGAAGAACGGATCGTCGGCGACGCCCGCGCGCCACGCGCTGTCGCAGGCGGCATGGATGTCCGGCGCGAGTGCGCCGATCGCTTTCAGCCAGACCGATGCGCGCGTGACGAAGATTCCGCTGTTCCACCAGTAATCGCCCGATTGCAGGTAGCGCTCGGCGAGTGTCGCATCGGGTTTTTCGACGAAGCGTCCGATCGCGTAGCCGCCGTGGCTGCCGTGGCGGCCCGAGCGTGGCTCGCCGACCTGGATGTAGCCGTAGCCCGTCTCCGCGCGACGCGGCAGCACGCCAAGCGTGACGATCGCGCCTTCCTGCGCATAACGCGCCGCGCGTGCGACCGCGTCCTGGAACGCGGCGACATCCGCGATCACGTGATCGGCCGGCATCACGGCGAGGACAGGATCGTTCGCGAGCGCGTTCGCATCGAGCGCGGCCAGCGTCAGCGCGGGCGCCGTGTTGCGCGCCGTGGGCTCCAGCAGGATGCGGGCGGGCGCCGAGCGGCCGTGTACCTGCTCGGCGCTCATGAAGCGATGTTGTTCGCCGCATACGAGTAGCAGCGTGTCGCCGAGCGACGCGTTCGCGATGCCGTTCAGGCGGCGCGCCGTCGCCGACAGCGGCGACTCGTTCGAGACCAGCTCGATCAGCTGCTTCGGATACTGCTCGCGCGACAGCGGCCACAGCCGCGTGCCGGAACCGCCGGCGAGAATCACCGGCAGGATATTCGGCAGATCGGGTTCGGGAACCGGGTGAAGGGCGCGGGTCATCGGTTCGCTCCGGTATCGGCGGGCAGCCGGGTGTGAGGGCGGCCGTCGGCGCGCGCATCGTCGTCGCGCGAGAACGAAACGGCGCGCGACAACAGGTGACGCAGCGCACCGGCCGTACGGTCGGCCGGCCGGATCAGGCCGACGAACGGCGCCCCTTGTTCGAGATACGGACCGTAAGCCTTGCGGAATCCGAACCGTTTGTAGAACGCCTGACGCGGCGCGGGGACGTGCATGCGCACCGCGGTGTCCGGCCATGCGGCCTGCGCGGCGGTGAGTGCGCGCCCGATCAAACGCTCGAGCGTCTCGTCATCGCGGCAGCTTTCGCTCGTCAGCACCTTGTCGATCATGATGTCCGGATCGATGTCGTCGCCGGGCAGGATGCGCGCGTAGGCCGCGACTTCCGTCGTGTCGCCGTCGCTCGCGCTCGCATAGACGTGCAGCGCGCCCGCGTCCTTGCCGTCGATGTCGAGATGCGTGTGGGCGTCTTCGACCACCAGCACGGCGTTGCGCGCGCGCAGGATTGCATAGAGATCGACGGCGCTCAGATGTTCGAATTCACAACAATGCCATTCCATGATGCTGTCCTCGCGTGATGCCTTCGGCATGCCGCGCTGCACGGACGCGATCGTTCCGTACGGCGTGGCGATCTTCATCATCCGGATGTGCGCTGCGGCGGTCTGTTCGAAAGCGTACTCACGCTCCGGATTCGCAAGTCCGGCGCGCGCGATGGAGCGGTGTGCGCGACAGGCGAGCGTCGCAATGTGCGACAGCACACATCGTCGGGGCCGCTGCCTTTTCATAATTGATTCATCGTGGCGGGCTGCAATGAAGCGCGACTGGCCAGCATCGCACGCGAACGAGCCAGCGGGGCGCGGGACCGAGGCTTGCGCTTGCCGACGACGGGCCGCTCGCGTACCGCATCGTCGGCACGCTGCCGACCGCATGCACGGCCGACGCGACCTGCCGTTGGGCCTGCATCCGGTCGAGCCGCGGGGGGCCGGTCGCGTGGGAATGGCCATCATGCTGCGCCGCGAGACGCGCGTGCCGGCCCCGCGAATTTCAAATTCGTCGACGGCGATTCGCGAAAAGCGCCGGCGTGGCGCGATGCCGTTGACTACGGCGTGATTACGACGTGTAACGGCGGGACGGCCTTCGCGCCGGCGCAATGGGATGGGGTTATCCGGGGGCGCGCGCGATTATGTGGTGAGAGGGAAACGGTGCCGCCGCTTTGACGAGATTTCGACGGAAATTGCGGGTAATCGACGGTATCAATCTTGCGGAAAAGTAGTATTTGCCACTGATTGACGGGAAAGGTCATAGATAATCAAATCTCAGTGTTCAAAAAGGGGGCGGTGCGGAACGGCCTGCGCCGTAACGGCTTGATTCAGGTTTATCTTTTGCTAAGGAAACGCTGATTTATTCGGCTCGGCGGTCATCGCAGACGTAGCCGAGGACGTTTAGAAGACAGCTCACGGAACGGACCCACGACGATGAAGAGGCAGATCGGCTTCGCGGAAGCGGAAATTGCAGGCAAGAAGCGAGTGACGAGGCGCCAACGCTTCCTGGAAGAGATGGAGAAGGTCGTTCCGTGGCAGCGCTTGCTGTCGGCCATCGAACCGCACTATCCGAAGGGCACGCGAGGTCGCCCGCCGATTGGCCTTGAGCGGATGCTGCGAATCTACTTCGTGCAACAGTGGTACGGACTGTCGGACGAAGGACTGGAAGACGCGCTGTATGACAGCATCACGCTGCGAGCCTTCGCCGGCATCGATCTGGCGATCGAGAACGTGCCTGATGCAACCACGCTGTTGAAGTTCCGGCGCCTGCTGATCGAACACGAACTGACACGGAAGTTGTTCGACGAGATTGGCATCTCGCTGTGCGAGCGTGGGCTGATGATGAAGGAAGGCACGCTGGTTGACGCGACGATCATTGAAGCGCCGCCGTCGACCAAGAATGCCGGGAAGAGCCGTGACCCGGAAATGCATCAAACGAAGAAGGGCAACGAATGGCACTTTGGCATGAAAGCCCACATTGGCGTCGACGCCGACTCGGGCCTGATTCACAGTGTGGTTGGCACGGCGGCCAACGTGTCGGATGTATCGCAAGCTCATGCCCTGCTGCACGGGCATGAAGAGCAGGTGTTCGCCGACGCGGGCTACATTGGCGTCGACAAGCGCGAGGAAATGGCGGGCAAGGCCGTGAAGTGGCACGTCGCTGCCAGGCGGGGAAAGATCAAGGCGATGCAAGAAGGAGCGCTGAAGGACCTGGTGATCGCGCTCGAGCGAACCAAGGCGCAGATCCGTTCGCGGGTTGAGCATCCGTTTCATATCGTCAAGAATCTGTTTCAGCATCGCAAGACCCGATACAAGGGCTTGGCCAAGAACACCGCGCAACTGTTCAGCCTGTTCGCTCTGGCGAATCTGGTGATTGCGCGAAATCTGTTGCGATCGGTCCATGGGAGCAGTCCGTCATGCGTATGAAAAATGCGAGCAGGGGAGGCTCGCTTACGCGCCAAATTCACTGAATTGAGCGCCGATTCGCTTCGTCATCCAGAAAATTTGAAGCCATCTCGCCTGCAACTTCGGAAGTTGGTCCATTGATCAGCGTTTCCCTAACAAAACCGGCCCGAAACGGGGTGTAAATTCAGGTGCGAATGAAATGGGGTAGTCAATCCGGGCGCGGTTTGGCGGCCCTCCGGCTCAGCATCGGCGCGATTGTCGTGTACGACGCGATGCCCATGCGGACGGTTTTTTGTTTGCCGACGTGCCCCGCCTGGCGGCGGGTTGCTTCAAAGCCGGAATGTCGTGGCTCCCGTAGCCGCGTGTTCCGTTCGAGTTCGATGACAACGAGACGGGATGATATCCGGCTCGATCTCCGGGGGTTCTCGCCGTGTGCAGTTTCGATCTTCGCCAAGGCTGCGGAAACGCAGCGCGGAAAGGCGGCCATGCGCCGCCTGCCGCCGCGCACGCGAACGGTTCGCGGAGTGCAGAAAATGATGGTTTGTTATGAATATGCCAATAACGCGCGATAAGAGCGCCGGCGTGGGGAGCAGTAACGGGCAGCGTCCGCTGATTTACTGGACGCAATCGCCGTCCGTGATGCTGCGAAAGGAATTGTCGCGCCGCGACTGGAAGGTGTCGGTCGTCGCGCATGCGAGCGAGCTGCGCGACACGTCCGGCGAAATTACCTGCGGCATTCTCGACCTGAGCGGCGGCCATGCCGATGCGATCGGCAGCATCGCGTCGACCTGCGCGTCGATGCGCGATGTCGTCTGGGTGGCGCTGGTGGATGTCGGTCAGACCACCTCGCCGAACGTGCGCGCGCTGTTGCGCGACTACTGCTTCGACTACGTGACGTTGCCGGCGTCGCATCAGCGGATCGCCGATACGGTCGGCCATGCCTACGGCATGGAATGCCTGTTCGCGCGCGATCGCGAACAGCTCGAATCGGAGGAAAAGGGCATCGTCGGCACCTGCAGCGCGATGCTGCGGCTGTTCGATACGGTGCGCCGTTTCGCCCGCACCGACGCACCGGTGTTCGTGTTCGGCGAAACGGGAACCGGCAAGGAACTCACGGCCGTCGCGATCCATCGTCATTCGGCGCGGCGCAACGGCCCGTTCGTCGCGGTCAACTGCGGCGCGATCCCGCCGCATCTGCTGCAATCGGAACTGTTCGGCTATGAGCGCGGCGCGTTTACCGGCGCGAACGCGCGCAAGATCGGCTACGTCGAAGCCGCGAACGGCGGCACGCTGCTGCTCGACGAGATCGGCGACCTGCCGCACGAGAGCCAGGCGAGCCTGCTGCGGTTTCTGCAGGAACGCTCGATCCACCGTCTTGGCGGCAGCGAACCGGTGCCGGTCGATGTCCGGATCGTGTCGGCGACGCACGTCGACCTGCGCGATGCGATGGAAGAAGGACGCTTTCGCGCCGACCTGTTCCACCGTCTCTGCGTGATGCGCATCGACCAGCCGCCGCTGCGCGCGCGCGGCAAGGACATCGAACTGCTCGCGCACCACATGCTCGAACGCTTCCGCGGCGATGCGCGCCATCGCGTGCGCGGGTTCTCGACGGATGCGATTACCGCGCTCTACAAGCACGACTGGCCGGGCAATGTCCGCGAACTGATCAACCGCGTGCGCCGTGCGGTCGTGATGACGGAGGGGCGCCTGATCACAGCGCGCGACCTCGAGCTCGAATACTGTCTCGATGCGGCGTCGCCCTCGGTGGCCGACATCCGCAAGTCGATCGAGCGCGAGGCGATCGAAACCGCGTTGCTGCGAACGCGCGGGCGCGTTGCCGCTTCGGCGCGCGAACTCGGCGTGTCGCGCGCGACGCTGTACCGCTGGATGGAGGCGTACGGTATCGAGCGGCCGCGCGGCACGGGCTCGTCCGATTGATCCAGCGCGGCACGACGCTCGCGGCGGCCGCGAGCGTCGTGTCAGCCGGCCTGCGTGGCTCGCACCGCGCGCGCGGCGTTCACGGCGCGGATTTCCACCGCGGGCGGGACATTGTCGCCGGCCGCCACAGGCTTCCCGTCGATGCGCAATGGAACGAGCGCGATGCGCGCCGGCGTGCCGGGCGCGAGATGGAACCAGTCGTCGCCTGGCATGAAACCCGGCGCGTCGATCTGTACATGGCGCGCGACGTGTCGCGTGTCGACGTCGACGTGCCAGGTCTCGCCGGTGCGCGACACGCATGCCTCGATCCCGAGTTCGCGACGCGCCAGCACGGCCGGATGCGTGCGCGACACAAAATGGAACGCCTGCGACAGCAGCGTGCCGTCGTCGGCACGCAGGGTCGCGACGACCGTATCGTGTTCGCACGGGCCAAAACGGTATGCATAGGTCCAGTCGAAGAAGCGGCCGAGCAACTCGGCCGAGCCGAGCCGCACCGTGTCGTGCGCGGCGATCCGCACCGGGCAGCCGGCCCGCGCGACCGGCGTACGGCCGTCGCGCAGCGCGACCAGCTCGATTGACGCCGATAGCGGCGCCGGGCGCTCGTTGACGACGTGCACGTCGAGCCCGTTCAGCCCCTCATCGACGAGGAGCACCTGGATCGGCTGCAGCACCTGGCGCAGCGCATACCATGCCGATTTCGGCCGGTGGGCGGCGTCGATCACGCCCCATCCGGCGCCCGGCATCACGTCCTGGAACTGCCACACGAGTGCGCCGGCGCAACGCGAGCCGGTGCGGCGCCATTCGGAAAACGTCTCGCGCATCACGTCCGCGACCACCGCACGCGACAGCTCGACATAGCGCGACGGATCCTCGCGTCGCAGCCGGTCCGGCACAACGTCGTACAGCGTCTGCAAATAGTGGTCGCGGATATCGTCGAAATCCCACGACGTGCCGGGGTCGCGCGGCACGGCCGCTTTCCAGCGCGGCTCGTGCATGCCGGGCCAGCCGAGTCCGGCGAGTGTCGCATCGCACGGCACGTTCGCGAACGCGAGGCATTCGCTCGCAAAGCGCACGTCCGCGCGGCGCGCGTCGTCGAGCGGACGCAAGTACGCACCGACGCCGTAGTAGTGCGACACGCGCTCGCGCGGCGTGAACGGCAGTACGCCGCCGTCGGGCGAATCGGGCACGTACGGGACATCGGGACGAAGCGCGGCCGCGTGGCCGGCCAGCCGGTCGGCCGTCAGTTCGAGGAAGCGCTGCTTCGGCCCGAGCCCCGACATCGCGGCCTGTTGCGCGATCTCGCTGCCGCCGCACAGCACCGCCAGCGACGGCGAAGCGCCGTGACGCGACAGGAACTGGGTCGCTTCGCGATCGACGTTGGCCGCGAACGCGGGATCGTCGAGCGCGTAATCGAAGTTCGCGAAACCGAAGTCCTGCCAGACCAGCAGCCCGAGCCGGTCGCACGCCGCGTGGAACGCGTCGGCCTCGTAGGCCATCGTGCCGCCGACGCGGATCATGTTGAAGCCGGCGTCGCGTGCGAGCCCGAGCAGGCGGCCGTAGGTGGCGTCGTCCGTGTGTAGCGCGAGCGGCGCGGCGCTGCTCCAGCATGCGCCGCGCGCGAACACGGGCACGCCGTTGATGCGCAGTCCGAAACCCTTGCCGTCGGCGCCGGAATCGATCTCGATCGTGCGGAAACCGGTCGAGCCGAGCGGCCGGCGCGTATCGCCGATATGCAGCACAACGTCGTAGAGCGCCGGTTCGCCGTGCGTATGCGGCCACCAGCGACGAACGTTCGGTATCGCGACGTGCGTACGCAGCCGGTCGGCGCCGTCACGTTCGAGCGTCGCATGATGTTCGCCGCACGACAGCCGCGCTGCGAACGTATCGGGCAGCGGCGCGGCGAACGTCAGTTCCGCATCGAGCCAGCCCGTGTCGCCTTCGACGCGCGCCTGCAGTTTGCAGTCGGCCAGAACCGGCCCGTCGGCCGGATCGAGCACGTCGACGGGCCGCCACGGGCCGGTGGGCACATACGGCGGAAACCAGCCCGGCATGTGCCCGAACAGCGACGTGCGGATCGTGCGCAGCCCGGCCGGCTCGGCGAGCCGCGTGCGCCAGCGCGCACGGCGCGGTGCGCGTGCGTCGCGCAGGTGCGGCGCGAGTGCGCGGAAACAGAGGGTCAGCCGGTGGGTGCCGTCGAGCGATACCGGCACGTCGTGCGCGACGAACATGCTGTCGGAGCGGAGGATCGGCGTGTCGTCGAGCCACGCTTGCGCGAGCGTCGCGAGGCCGTGAAAGCGCAGGATGCGCGGCCCGCGCCCGCGCAGTTCGATCCGGTACCAGTGGTCGCGCTCGTCGAGCGATGCAGCTTCGTCGAGCCGGCCGGCCACCGCGAGCGCCTGCGCGACCGTGCCGGGCACCGGCGCTGTGATCCAGTCGCCGCCGTCGACCGGGAGGTCGCGCGGTTCCCGCACGGCGCCTGCGGCCGTCGCCAGCATCGACCACGCGGGCAGGGCGCGCGCGCGCGTCACCGCATGGCCGGCACGGGTGCCGCGAAGTCGCTGGACTCGCTGCGCACGGGCTTCACGTGCCGCAACGGCGCGCAGATCTGCCGCGCGCACGCGACGACGTCCGCATAGGCGGCCTCGATCGCCTCGAGCGTCGAGTCGCCGCGCTCCTCCTTGCCGCGCGCGCACGCGCGTGCGAGCCGGAATTCGAGCACCATCGCTTCGGACGCGATGCGCTCGCACGCGGCGCGGATCTCGGCGAACGGCCCGACGCAACCGCTGGCCTGCAGCCAGCGCGCGTAATGGCCGAACAGCTCGAAATTCGCGCCGAGCTGCCGCACCGAGTTGAACGAGTACGCGTGGAAATGCTCGAGCGGCGAATCGGCGAGCGTTCGCGCATCGGTCTGCAACTGCCGCCGGAACGCGGCGATCGGGTTGACGACCGGCAGGCGCCGCAGATGGCGCTGCAGCGCGGCGAGCGACGTTTCGCACAGCTCGCGTTCGTCGAGCGGCGCAAACCGCCGCTTCGCGCATTCCACGTAAGGCGGCAGCGTCATCGGCGAGTTGCCGCCGACGAGCCCGTTGTAGTCGAAATCCTCGGCCACGTAATAGCCGCTGTTGTGGAAGTAGCCGATCTGGCGCTTCGCGCGGTCGATCGCATCGATGCCGATCGTCGTCTTCGTATGCTGCGTGCGGTAGCTGCTGCCGCGCGTATCGGGCAGGAACCATGCGTCGACCTCGACGATCATCAGATGGCCGCGCGCAACCTGTGTCTCGATGTGCTGGTCGAGCGGTTCGTAGATCGAGTGCTCCTGCACGACGATGCCGTACAGCCGCTCCAGTTCGTCGTGCGGAAACTTGAAGAACGTGAACTGGTCGCCCTCGAAATCGAGCGCGATCGTAAACGGCAGCGCCGCGTATGGATTGAAGCCCCACCACCGGAGCACCTCGAGCCACATGTCGACGTAGCAGTTGGTCTGCTTCCAGACCATCTCCTGGCTATGCAGCGGATGCGGCCGGTAGTGGCGCGCACGGTGGCGCACATCCTCGAACGAGGCGTGTTCGCCGTCGCGGGACACGAATCTCATGGCGTGCCCCACAGCACGTCGCGGACTTCGCGCGGCCAGCCCTCGATGTCGAAGCCGTGATGGCGGAACAGCGCGAGCGTGAGCCGTTCGAGGCCGAAGCCGACGCAGCCCGTATGCGCGACGTCGCCCGTCGCGGTGCGGATATCCCACAGCAGCCCGAAATGATCCATGTGGTAGTTGAAGCTCAGGCACGCGGTCTGGCGATCGTCGTGCTCGATCGGAATCAGCAGCTCGAACTTCAGGTTCTGCTCGCGCTGGCTGTTGGCGACGATCTTGCCGCCGCGCCCGAAGAACGGATCGTTCGCGAGGTCGATCGCGTTGGGCAGGTGCAGCGCGTCGATCATCCGCGTGCCGCGTTCGATCCAGGTCTCGCGGAACGACACGATCTGCTCGGGCGTGCCGATCCGCACGTACTCGCGCATCCGGAACAACTGCATGCGGGTCGGGTCGAGCGACGGCTCGTGACGGAAGCAGTACGAGAAAACGTCGACGATCCGGCCGTCCGCCGGCAACGCACCCGCGCGGGCGACGACGGGGTAGACCGGGTAGCACGCGGCAGGCGTCATCACGACGTAGGTCGGCTTCTGGCTTTCCGTCCAGTCGTCGCCGCGATCGAGGCACTGCAGTACGCGCTGGTGCTGGTGTTCGTCGCCGCAGAACGCATGCACGCTGCCCGCGAGTTGCGGAAAGCTCTTCATATATTCGCTGCGCTCGAACTCGGTGCGGCTCATCGCCGGCGGGAAGCGCAGCACTTCGGCCTGCTGGTCGGCGCCGAGGCGCGTGACGAACGCGTCGAGCGCTTCGACGACGCGCTCGAACCGTTCGCTGCGGCCGAACAGGCCCTGGATGCCGGTCGAGACCAGCAGGCCCGCGTCGATCAGTGCGTCGCGCAGCGGGTTGACGCCCGCGCGATCGATCGGTGCATCGGCGGGAGCGGAGGCGGCGGAGGGCACGGCAAGGCGATCGTTCACGTATGTTTCTCCAGCGTCGCAGGACGCAGCGCGAGCAGCAGGTTCGAGGTGTTGACGGCAATGCGGTCGTTGCTGATCATCAGCGGCGCCGCATGCAGGTCGCGAATGTGGCGGCCGATGCTGAACGGCGTGCCCTGCTTGTAGCCGGCCATCCCGCAGATCATCATGGCCTGGTGCGCGACTTCCAGCGCGGTCGTCGACACGTAGGTCTTCAGCGTGTTGATTTCGGCGGCCCGGGCCATGCCGGCTGACCACGAGCGCGACGCCGGGTTCGCATGAAGGCGCAGTACGTTGTCGACGCGGGCCTGCATCGCCTGCATCAGCGCGAGCGATTCGGCGATGCGTCGCGACGCGGGCGATGGCGCGCCGTCGGTCTGGCGTGCCTGCGCGCGGAAGAACTGGTGCGCGCGATGGAACGCATCGCCGGCCACGCCGATCCATACCGCGGCCCACAGGATGTGGGACACCGGCACCATCGTCTCCTCGGCGATCGTTGCGAACGGCACCGGCAGGCACTGGACGGCGGCGCCTTGCGCATCGAGCTCGAAGCCGTTGCTGCAGGTGCCGCGCATCCCGAGCGTGTCCCATTCGCCGCGGCGCGTGAGCGTGTAGCCGTCCCGCAGCAGCGTAACGAGCACCTGCTCGGAAGCCGGCGCGTCCGCATCGCGTCGTGCGGTTGCGAGGATGCCGTCCGCGTAGTCGCCATACGAGATCGTCGGCGCCGATTTGCGCAGCCGGAACTCGCCGCCGCTGGCTTCGAGCGCGCATTGGCTCGCGCGCAGGTTGCCGCCGACACCGTCTTCCGACGTGGCCGATGCGAGCAGCCACTGGTGGCGCACGAGCTGCTGCAGGAACAGCTTGTGCCAGCCCTGGTCGGCGGCATGATTGACGATGCAGGCGACCTGGATCTGGTGCATCGCGAATACCATCGCCGATGAGGCACAGGCCTGGCCGAGAATCGAGCAGGCCGACGCGATGTCTTCCAGCGACGCGCCCGCGCCGCCGAGATGCGTCGGCACCATCGCGCCGAGCAGGCGGCGCGCGCGCATCGCCTCGATCGCCTCGACGGGACAGCGCGCGTCGCGGTCGACCGCATCCGCGTGCTGCGCGGCGATCTGCGCGACGGCATGCGCGGCCTCGTCGAGCCGACGCGTATCGCTGTCGCTCGCGAGTTCGGGAAGCAGCGCGCTCATGCCGAATGCTCGGTGCGTTGCAGCGTGGCGATCGTGTCCGCGAGCGCGTCGATGCTGCGGAACAGGTTGCGGTTCAGCATCTCGTCGGGAATCTCGATGTTGAATTGCTTCTCGATCGCGAGCATCAGCTGGATCGTGTCGAGTGACGAAAGGCCCGCTTCGTAGAGGTCGTCCCCGTCGCCGATCGAATCGATCGCGGCTTCGAGATGGGCGACGTGTTTCAGGATGGTTCTGATTTCTTTTTTCACGTGCTGCTCCGGCGTGCGTGGTGTCGTCCGCTCGGGCAGACGCGCGACACGCGCTGACGTCCCCCCGGCAGTCCGGCATCAGTAGACCATTGGCAGACACGGCGTTCTGTTCGCCACCCTACAAACGGCTGACCCGGCACGCAGGCGGCGCGACGGCGACGCCCGATGCGGCATGCCGATCAGGCGCGCGACGCGGCCGGCACGCCCGAATCGGCCGACAGGATGCGCTTCATCTCGTCGCGCACGATCGCGCGGCAGCCGCACGACATTTTTTCGAGGCCGGCGAGGTCGGCGAGCTCGATCGAGCTCCGGTACTGCCGGATCAGGCCCAGCTTCTGGATTTCGCCGGCGGCATCGGTGACCGTTTCGCGCCGCACGCCGAGCATCTGCGCGAGCATGCTGTGCGTCACCTGGATCTCGATGCTGCGGGTCCGGTCGTACGCGAGCAGGAACCATCTGCATAACTGATGTTTCAGCACGTGATGACGGCTGCAGAACGTGATCTGCGAGACCTGCGCCATCAGCAGCCGCACGCAGATGAACACGAGATGACGGATCACCGGCGAGGCGTCGAACGCCGCGGCGAACATGCGCCGGTCGAGGCGGTAGACGAAACCGTCGCGGCAGGCCACGGCGCGACAGGGCATCCGGCCGCTGCCGCCGATCACGTCGTCGCACACCACGCTCTCGCTGCCGATCTCCGCGACTTCCAGCGTCATGCCGCCGGACGACACGTACTGCAGCGAAATCGCGGTCGTGACGGGCAGGTAGACCGCGGTGAGCATTTCGCCGGGCTCGCAGAGCACTTGCCCCGATTTCAGGTGGACGAGTTGAAGGTGGGGGGCCAGCGTCGCGAGTTCGTCGCGGTCGATGGCCGCGAGAAACCGGTTCGCGTCGAAGCTGTGGGAAAGCTCGATCATGCCGTTCGCGTGTGCGACGGCGTCAGGGGCCTGGTGAGTCACGGCGCATCCTCGTAGGGTGGCGGTCACGCGTCGTCGCGGCGATATCCCGGCAATTGGGAATTCGCACGATCGTGCGGACTTGTGTTCGTCAAAAATGGAGTGACGATACTGGCGAAAAGGCTAGCACGCCATTGAAATCGATCAATTGCATATTACGTCATTTCACAAAGTTTGACGATTTAGACCGGCTGCAGACGTTATCCGGATTTAGTGATTCATTGCGGTGGAATTAATCATCCGGAAATGGAATGGGGCGCCTGTCATTCATTCGATGTCAACCGGGAATCAATTCTTCGGCGATGTGCGTCGTGTAACGAAACTGGTTGCCGGGCATTGAACACTCTTTGACAAATTAATGGTTCCAGCAATATTGCTCATGAAAATCAATGGGTTGTTGACGGAATGTGCGGTGGCGTACAAAGCGGAAAATTAGTGTGTCGATTCAGATTTGAGACAGTTTCAAACGATCGTGTGACGCGTGGTGCCGCAGCGGAACGGTGTCCGGTACATCACGGAAACAATTGAAAATCGACTGTAAGTATATGAGCGACAAGCCACGTAGCCCGGTCGCACCGGCCTCGGGTCGATGCGGGGGAATTGATCAGTCAAATGGCGCGCAGTGTCCGCCACCGGGAAGAGTGTCCGGAAATGAGACGCTTTTTATGTCTTCTTTCCGCTAATTCGGTCGATCTAAATCCGGCGTGATTCATATATTAAGGACGGGCATGGTTTGGCACGTAAATCGCTTATTCGGGCTGGCGCGTTGAAACGGGACGGTCGACTCGATCCGGCGGCGAGAAGCCGATGGTCGGTCGGAATCAGGGTTGTGGCCGCAACTCCAGTCAACGTCCGGGCGCGCATCGCGATAACGAATTCCGTGCACGCGGCTGCAGGCGGTGCGGACGATAAAAGGGATACAGACATGCTTCATCTTCACTCGAGCTACTCGGCGAATGCCATCCTCGATGCCCTCCCCGAGGACAGCATCCGCACCATCGCACCGCATCTCGAACTGGTCAGGATCAAGGCCGGGATGCTCGACCGGGTCGGCGAGCCGATGCGCCACGTGCATTTCCCGACGACGTCGATGATGTCGGTGCAGCATTTGATGGAGGACGGTGCGATGGTAGAGGTCGCGCAGGTCGGCCGCGAAGGCGTGGTCGGGCTGGCGACGATGGTCGGTGGTGCCGCGGCGTCGCACCGGGTCGAGGTCCGCATCGGCGGGATGGCCTATCGCGTGCCGAGCTGCGTGGTGCGTGCCGAATTCGAGCGCTCGCCGGAAACCTACCGGCTGCTGCTCAACTACTGCCAGGCGGCGATGGCGCAGATCTCGCGCAGCGCGCTGTGCAACCGGCATCATTCGGTCAGCGAGCAACTCAGCCGCTGGCTGCTGCTTGCGCATGACCGCATCGACGGCGACGAACTGGCCGTCACGCAGCAGACGATCGCGAACATGCTCGGCGTGCGGCGCGAAGGCGTGACGGAAGCGGCAGGCAACCTGCAGGAAGCCGGGCTGATCCGGCAGCGCCGCGGCCGCATCACGGTGCTCGACCGCGACGGCCTCGAACATCACGCGTGCGAATGCTACAACCTGATTCGCGCGGACTATCGCAGGCTGCTCGGCACGCGCGGGACGGCGAGGCCGACACCGACACCGGTTCGGCCCCGCATGCCGGACGCGCTTCGCGGGTTCCCGGCACATGGTGCGTGACGATGCTATCGAAGTCCGGTGGGACGAATTCGATGCGGCGTTCTGTGATCGCAGTTACCGACGCCGTGCTCGTGCTGACAGGCGCGCTTGCCGCGCAGGCGGCATCGGGCCTTGCGTGGCGCGAGCTGTCCGACGCGCAGCGCGGCGCGATCGCGCTGCTGTGCGTGCTGACCGTGGCCTTGCTGCCGCGCTACCTGCGCACCGTGCGTGGCGGCATGGCGCCGCAAGGCGGCACGCATGCACTGACGCAGACGATGGTGGCGCTCGTCTGCGCGAGCGTGCTGACGGTGACCGCCGCGATGTGGATCATGAATCGCGGCGGCACGATCACGACACACTGGATCGTGCGCACGGTGCTGGCCGGCGACGCTGCGTTGCTGCTCGGCCGCGCCGCGCTGCTGGCGCTCGCGCTGACGCGTGACGACCCGCGCACGCGGCAGCGCCGCGTCGCGGTGGTCGGGGCGACGGCGTACGGGCGTGTCGCGGTCGAGCGGATGCAGCTGGCGCCGCAGGGGCCTTTCGTGGCGGCGTGCGTATTCGATGACGACGCCCAGGCTGCCTCCGGCGGCATCGGCGGCGTGCCGGTGATCGACGACTGGAACGCGCTGCGCGACCTCATTCGCGGCGGCGACATCGACGAGGTCTGGCTCACGCTGCCGATGTCGCACGAGTGGCGGATCCAGCGCATCGTCCGCGAGTTGCGCGACGAGTTCGTGGAATTGCGGCTGTTGCCCGACGTGCGGCAGATGGCGGTGGTCGATCGCTCGGCGACCGACGTGCTCGGCATGCCGGCCATCAACCTCGCGACCACGCCGCGTTCGGCGCCGGAGCTGTGGGCGAAGTTCGCGTTCGACCGGCTGTTCGCATTCGGCGTGCTGATTCCGTTGCTGCCGCTGCTGTCGATGCTGGCGATCGCGGTCAAGCTGTCGTCGCCGGGGCCCGTGTTGTTCAGGCAGCGCCGCAAGGGCGTCGACGGCCGGGAGTTCGACATTCTCAAGTTCCGGACGATGCGCGTGCATCGCGCCCAGCCGGGCGTGCTGAAGCAGGCGTCGCGCAACGATTCGCGCATCACGCGCGTCGGCGCGTTCCTGCGGCGTACGTCGCTCGATGAACTGCCGCAGTTCTTCAACGTGCTGTTCGGGCAGATGTCGGTGGTCGGCCCGCGCCCGCACGCGATCGAACACGACGATTTATACCGGCAATTGATCGACTGCTACATGTACCGCTACCGCGTGCGGCCCGGCATCACCGGATGGGCCCAGGTGAACGGCTATCGCGGTGAAACGCGCAAGGTCGAGGCGATGGAGGCACGTGTGAAGTTCGACCTGTTCTACATGCAGAACTGGAGCTTCTGGTTCGACATGAAGATCATCCTGTTGACGGTCGTGCGCGGCTTCATCGGACGCAATGCATTCTGAGGATTACGAATGATCGAGGAGCCGCCGCGCGAGCGATCGTCCCGACAGAGCAATGCCGGTTCGTGCGCGCGGACGAAGTGTGGTGGTCGTGCCGGAAATTGCTGCGCTGCAGTCGTGCCGGCGAGCGTCCGAGCGCGCACCGCAGGCCCGGATTATGCGTCCGGCCCCAGTTTCCGCACGGCTGCCGCTGCCAGAACGGCACGCTGATTCCGGTCAACACACGCGTGTTCAATGGGTTTATCCTGCGTCGAATGCGTCCGGCGCTTCGTGTCGTCGGGTGCACATCCGGGCTCGGTGGCAGGCGGTGACGCCGGCCCGCCGCGCACCGGTGCGACACCGCGCGCCGCAATGCGCCGCGCGGAACCCGGAACAGGAGAGACGGCCATGGCGCTCGACCCACAACAACGGCAGACGCTGAAACAGCGGCTGAGCGAGAGCGAGCAGACGTTGCGTGCGGAGATCCGCGCGAGCGAAGACCAGCGTGCGTCGGAATCCTACGCAGACCTCGCCGGCGCGGCGCCGGACGAGGGTGACGAGGCCAATGCGGACCTGTTCGTCGACGTCGACCATGCGTTGATCGGCATGAAACTGACCGAGCTGCGCGCGATCGGCCGCGCCCAGCAGCGGATGCGCGACGGCAGCTACGGCGAGTGCATCGACTGCGACGGCTCGGTCGGCTACGAGCGCCTGCTGGCGCGCCCGGCCGCCGAACGCTGCACGCATTGCCAGTCGATCTACGAGCGGCACTACGCCACGACGCCGCGCGCCTCCCTCTGACGCCCACATCGTCGCCATCACGGCGCTGCACGCGCGGCGCGGCCGGCGTACGATGATGAACGGGCGCCCGGCGGCGTCAGCATGCGGCGCCGGGCGGGCAGACGCCGTCGCGCACGCGTGCGGCGCCATCCACGTGGAAGGGAGCCACGCCGATCATGCCGATCCACAATGCCGGGTGTGCGGCCGTGTTCGCCGAGATCGCCGACATGCTCGAGATCCAGGGCGCCAATCCGTTCCGGGTGCGTGCCTATCGCAACGCAGCACGGACGATTGCCGACTACGGGCGCGATATCCCGACGATGATCGCGAACGGCGACGATCTCGGAAAGATTCCGTCGATCGGGCCCGATCTCGCGTCGAAGCTGCGCGAGATCGCCGCGACCGGCACCTGCGAACTTCAGCAGACGCTGCGCCACGCGCTGCCGGGTGCGATCGTCGAACTGCTCGACGTGCCGGGGCTCGGCGCGAAGCGCGTGAAGGCGCTCCATGACGCACTGCATGTCGATTCGCTCGAGCAGCTTCGCGCGGAAGCGAAGAGCGGGCACGTGCGCGAGTTGCCGGGCTTCGGCGCGAAAACCGAAGCGCATCTGCTCGAAGCGATCGACGACCGGCTGAAGCGCGAACCCCAACGTTTCCTGCTGCCGGATGCGGCGCACTCGCTGCAGCCGCTGCTCGAACGCCTGCGTGCGATCGCGGGCGTCGGCAAGGCCGTGCCGGCCGGCAGTTTCCGCCGCCGCCGCGAGACGGTCGGCGATCTCGACATCCTCGTCACCGCACGTGATCCGGTGGCCGTCGCCGACGCGTTCGTCGGCTATGGCGAGGTCGCGCGCGTGCTCGCGCACGGCAAGACGAAGTCGAGTGTCGTGCTCGCCAGCGGATTGCAGGTCGACCTGCGCGTCGTCGATGCCGATGCGTTCGGCGCGGCGCTCGTCTATTTCACCGGATCGAAGGCGCACAACATCGCGTTGCGCAGGATCGCGCAGGCCGGCGGGCTGAAGATCAACGAATACGGCGTGTTTCGCGGCGACGAACGGATTGCCGGCGCGACCGAGGCGTCGGTCTACGCGGCGATCGGGTTGCACGACGTGCCGCCCGAGTTGCGCGAGGATCGCGGCGAGATCGACGCCGCGCGTGCGGGCACGCTGCCCGCACTGGTCGAGCGCAAGCACGTGCGCGGCGACCTGCATGCGCATACCGATGCGT
Source organism: Burkholderia sp. HI4860 (assembly GCF_002223045.2). Classification (NCBI taxonomy): domain Bacteria; kingdom Pseudomonadati; phylum Pseudomonadota; class Betaproteobacteria; order Burkholderiales; family Burkholderiaceae; genus Burkholderia; species Burkholderia sp. HI4860. The sequence continues at coordinate 2,239,168 of NZ_NKFO02000001.1, forward strand.
CAGCCGGCCGCGACAGCCTGCGTGCGATGGCCGATGCGGCACGCGCACGCGGGTTCGCGTACCTGGCCATCACCGACCGGGCGCCGCATGCCGGCGGCAGCCGCAGCGACTTCGACTGGCTTGCCCGGCAGCTGGACGAGATCGATCGTCTCAACGCGTCGTTCGACGATTTGGTGCTGCTCAAGGGCGTGGAGGCCGGCATTCGGGAGGACGGCAGCCTCGACGTGCCCGACGCGATGCTCGGCCGGCTCGATCTCGTGGTCGGCGCGGTACGCGACGGCTTCGACCTGTCGCGCGATGCACAGACCGCGCGCATGCTGCGTGCGATGGACCATCCGCATTTCACGATTCTCGCGCACCCGACGGGCCGCGTGCTCGGCGAGCACGATGCTTGCGAACTCGACGTGCCGCGCGTGATCGCGCACGCCGCGGCGCGCGGTTGCTTCGTCGAACTCGATGCGCAGCCGCGGCGGCTCGACCTGCCGGACGTCTGGTGCCGCGAAGCCGCGAAGGCCGGCGTGCTGGTGGCAATCGGCTCGGATGCGTGCAGTGCGGACGAACTCGACAATCTGGCGTACGGCGTCGATCAGGCGCGACGCGGCTGGCTTGCGCGGCCCGACGTGCTGAACACGCGCACGCTCGCGCAATTGAGGCCGCTGCTGGCACGCACGATGGGAGCGGGCGGCGCGTCGAAGCGCAGCGGCGGCGCGAAGGGCGCGTGAACGCAGCCGCTGGCGCGTGCCGTCAGCGGCCGGCTGGTCATGATTGCGGTCACGTCATGCCAGTACGCCGGCCGCCGGCACATAGGGCAGGCCGAGCGCCAGCGCGACGGCTTCGTACGTGATGTGTCCGTCGCATACGTTCAGGCCTGCGCGCAGATGCGGATCGTCGATCATCGCCTGCTTCCAGCCCTTGTCGGCGAGCGCGAGCGCATGGGTGAGCGTCGCGTTGTTCAGCGCGAAGGTCGACGTGCGCGCGACCGCGCCGGGCATGTTCGCGACGCAGTAGTGCACGACGCCGTCGACGACGAAGGTCGGGGCCGCGTGCGTCGTCGCATGCGAGGTCTCGAAGCATCCACCCTGGTCGATCGCGACGTCGACGACGACCGCTCCCGTGCGCATCGTCGCGATCATGTCGCGCGTGACGAGCCGCGGCGCCGATGCGCCCGGCACGAGCACGGCGCCGATCACGACGTCGGCATCGCGCACGGCTTCGTCGATCGTGTGTGCATTCGAGCAGACGGTCGCGATCCGGTTGGCGAAGACGAGGTCGAGCTGGCGCAGCCGGTTCACGTTGGTATCGAGCACGGTGACGCGTGCGCCGAGGCCGACCGCCATCTGCAGTGCGCCGGTGCCCACCACGCCCGCGCCGAGCACGACGACATGCGCGGCCGGCACGCCGGGCACCCCGGCCATCAGCAGGCCACGCCCGCCGCGCGGGCTTTCGAGATGGGTCGCCGCGACCTGGATCGACATGCGCCCGGCCACCTCGCTCATCGGTGCGAGCAGCGGCAGGCCACCACCGGGGCCCGTCACGGTTTCGTACGCGATGCAGACGGCGCCGGACTTCACGAGCGCGGCCGCCTGGTCGGGATCGGGCGCGAGATGCAGGTACGTGTAGAGGATCTGGCCGCGTCGCAGCATCGCGCATTCCGCCGGCTGCGGCTCCTTGACCTTGATGATCATGTCGGCGCGCGCGAAGACTTCGTCGGCGCCGTCGCAGAGCGATGCGCCCGCGGCCGTGTAGTCGTTGTCGAGCAGGCCGATCGCCGTGCCCGCGCCGCGCTGCACCAACACGCGATGGCCGTGCCGCGTCAGTTCGCGCGCGCCGGCCGGCGTGAGGCCCACGCGATATTCGTGGTTCTTGATCTCTTTCGGCACACCGATCAGCATGAGTCGCCTCCATGGCCTTCGTTATTGTTGTCGTGCAGGTGCGCCACGCGGCGAACGGTGCACGTGCGGCCGATCGCGCAGGGGCGTATCGGCGCAGGACTGGAATATCAGGGTAGTAGTGCGCGGAGGGAAGTCAAGCGGCCGTGCCGCGCGTACCGGCGCGCGCACTGCATCGCAACATGCGCGGTTCTGGGTGGCGGGTGGCAGGTTGCGACCGGAGGTCGCAATGCACGTGTTGCGGGGTTTCGGTATCGTCACACGTGTCGCGGACCGGGGCCGCGTGCCGAAACCTTGCCGGCGACACATCGAGATAACGAGACAACGACACGAGGACATCGACTGACATGACCGGAGCGTATTTCAGCGTGCCGACGCTTTGCGCAATCGCGCTCGTTCACGTCTACTGGGCGTTGGGCGGGCGGCGCGGCAAGGGGGCGGCCATTCCGGAGCAGGACGGCGAGCCGCTATTGCGGCCGACCGCCATCGGCACGCTCGCGGTCGCGGTGGCGTTACTGGGCGGCGCGTGCGTGGTTGCCGCGCGTGCCGGCTGGCTGGGGCCGAACGCGTATCCCGGTACGATCTCGTTCGCGGTCGTTGCGTTCGCACTGATCTTCGCGGTGCGGGCCGTCGGCGATTTCCGTTACGTCGGCTTCTTCAAGCGGATTCGCGGGTCGCGTTTCGCACGCATGGACACGCTGTATTACTCGCCGCTTTGCGCGGCGCTGGCGCTGTCCATCGCGTCGATGTTCTGGCCGTGGTGAGCGCGCGTCTCAGCGCGCGGGCCCGTCGATCTCTTTAAGGCATTCCGCCGGCACGGTGTCGGTCAGCCATACGCCGTTTTCCGCGACGAAGAACGTGTGGCCTTGCCGATGCATGCGCAGCGCATCGACTTCGAGTACCGCAGGCACGCCGTAGCGCGTGCCGACGGCCAGCGCCGTCCGGATATCCGGCGACAGATGCACGTGATGACGGGCGCCGGGTTTCAGCCCTTGGACCCGAATCGAATCCAGGAAGCGCGTCGCCGTGCCGTGATACAGGCGCTCGGGCGGCTGCGCGGTGGGATAGCGGCGCTGCACGACGGGCGTCGAATGGCCTTGGACCGCACGGATGCGACGGCCGTCGTCGGAAAGGGCGAAGCGCTGCTTGTCGTTGGTCGCGCAGACGGTTTCGAGCGTCGCACGATCGAGGTGGAGCCCATGGCGGGCAACGCCGGTAAGCAGTGCGTCGATATCGGCCCAGCCTTCCGGGTCGAGTTGCAGCCCGATCGACTGCGGTGCGTGGCGCAGCAGGTAGCTGAGATATCGGCTGATGCCGGTCGCGTCGGTCGCCGGCAGTTCATTCTTCTGGTGTGGTTTCATCAGACGCGGAGGCTACCAGAGCACCACGCAAAAGGGCACGCCCCGGTACCCCGCGTGGCTGGAAAGAGACAACCTTTGGCGCCGCTCGCCACACGACAATCGTCGACCTGACGCCCCTCATCAGTCGGCGTTCACGCGATCCTTGCCGATTCCGACTCCCGGATTTTTCAATTGTTGCGATTTTCGATGCATTGAATTGCACTGATACGACACTCATTGGAACCGGTTCCATCTATAATTCGCGGCACTTGTCGCCGGACCCGCAAGAGGGTCGTGCACGTCGCGCTTGCTGTCGGCAAATGCGGCGTCTAAGTTGAATGAGGGTCGTGAGCGATGAGGGGCAGATGCGGGTAGATGCCTGCATTTGTCAGACGATAAGGCTCGCGAAGAAGCCGATCCGTGCAGCGCAACCTGAATTGGCGCGATGCGCGGCTGCATGAAGGCACTGCCGTGCATGGCACGGGCGGCGCCTGCAGCGAGGTTGTTCGCAACAGATGAAAGAACAGGACGGCCAGCCGCATGCGGCATGGCTGCCATGCCGGGCATGTCGCATGCGGAGTGCGCGCGTCCGGGCCCCGATCCCCAACGATCAACATCCGACCATGTCCACGCCACCTGACAAACCCAACTCGCGCCGCCGTTTCCTGCGCACGTCGGTCGCGCTCGTGCCGATCGCGTCGGTCGCCGGCTGCGACCTGCGTTCGTCGTCGCCTTCCGCGACGACCGGCAACGCGCCCGGTGCATCGGCCAACGCCGAACGCGCGCCGTACAAGCCGACCTTCTTCGATGCGAAGGAATGGGCGTTCGTCCAGGCCGCCGTCGACCGGCTGATTCCGGCCGACGCCGAAGGCCCCGGCGCGCTCGAATCGGGCGTGCCCGAATTCATCGACCGCCAGATGGAGACGCCGTATGCGCACGGCGCGACCTGGTACATGCAGGGGCCGTTCCAGCAAGGCGTGCCCGAGCTCGGCTACCAGCTGAAGCTGGTGCCGCGCGACATCTACCGGCTCGGTATCGCGGCGGTCAACCGTTATTGCGAGAAGACCCACGGCAAGGCGTTCGCGGATCTCGACGCGTCGACGCGCGATACCGTGCTCGGCGCGCTGGAGAAGGGCGGCGCGCAGATCGACGACGTGCCGCCCGGCGTGTTCTTCGGTCAGTTGCTGCAGAACACGCGCGAAGGCTACTTCTGCGATCCGGTGCATGGCGGCAATCACGACATGGCCGCGTGGAAGATGATCGGCTTTCCGGGCGCGCGCGCGGACTTCATGGATTTCGTCAACCAGAACGGCAAGTCGTATCCGTACGGCCCCGTCTCGATCAACGGGGAGCGCAGCTGATGGCCGCAGAGAAAAAACCGCATGTCGATGCGGTGATCGTCGGCTTCGGCTGGACCGGCGCGATTCTCGCGAAGGAACTGACCGAAGCGGGCCTGAACGTGGTCGCGCTCGAGCGCGGCGAGTATCGCGACACCTATCCGGACGGCGCGTATCCGAACACGATCGACGAGCTGACCTACAACATCCGCAAGAAGCTGTTCCTCGACCTGTCGAAGACGACCGTGTCGATCCGCCACGGCCTGCAGGACACCGCGCTGCCGTACCGGCAACTCGCCGCGTTCCTGCCGGGCGAAGGCGTGGGCGGCGCGGGGCTGCACTGGTCGGGCGTGCATTTCCGGATCACGCCGGAAGAGCTGCGCCTGCGCAGCCACTATGAAGAGCGCTACGGCAAGAAGTTCATCCCCGAAGGGATGACGATCCAGGACACGGGCGTGACCTACGAGGAACTCGAGCCGCATTTCGACTTCGCCGAGAAGGTGTTCGGCACGTCGGGGCAGGCGTACAAGGTCGGCGGCAAGGTGGTCGGCGACGGCAACGTGTTCGAAGCGAACCGCAGCGACAACTTCCCGCTGCCCGCGCAGCTCAACACGTATTCGGCGCAGCGCTTCTCCGATGCCGCCAAGTCGCTCGGCCTGCATCCGTACCGGCTGCCGTCGGCGAACACGTCCGGGCCGTACACGAACCCGTACGGCGTGCAGATGGGCCCGTGCAACTTCTGCGGCTACTGCAGCGGCTACGCGTGCTACATGTACTCGAAGGCGTCGCCGAACCTGAACATCCTGCCCGCGCTGAAGCAGGCGCCGAACTTCGAGCTGCGCTCGAAGTGCCACGTGCTGCGCGTCGACCTCGACGATACGAAGAAACGCGCGACGGGCGTGACCTACGTCGACCCGGCCGGGCGCGAAGTGCACCAGCCGGCCGATCTCGTGATCGTGGCCGCGTTCCAGTACCACAACGTGCACCTGCTGCTGCTGTCGGGCATCGGCAAGCCGTACGACCCGATCTCGGGCGAAGGCGTCGTGGGCCGCAATTTCGCGTACCAGAACCTGTCGACGATCAAGGCGTTCTTCGACAAGGACACCTACACGAATCCGTTCATCGGCGCGGGCGGCAACGGCGTCGCGGTGGACGATTTCAACGCGGACAACTTCGACCACGGCCCGCTCGGCTTCGTCGGCGGCTCGCCGCTGTGGGTGAACCAGGCGGGCGTGAAGCCGATCAGCGGCATCGCGACGCCGCCCGGTACGCCGCAGTGGGGCTCGGCGTGGAAGAAGGCGGTCAAGGACAACTACGCGCATACGATCTCGATGGACGCGCACGGCACCAACATGTCGTACCGCGACGTCTACCTCGACCTCGATCCGACCTATCGCGATTCGTACGGCCAGCCGTTGCTGCGGATGACGTTCGACTGGAAGGACAACGACATCAAGATGGCGCAGTACGTGACCGGGCAGATGAAGAAGATCGCGGAGGCGATGGGGCCGAAGGCGATCAGCGTGTCGACGCGCGAGTTCGGCAAGCACTTCGATTCGCGCGCGTACCAGACGACTCACCTCGTCGGCGGCGCGATCATGGGCACCGACCCGAAGACGAGCGTGCTGAACCGCTACCTGCAGTGCTGGGACGTGCACAACGTGTTCGTGATGGGCGCATCGGCGCTGCCGCAGGGCATCGGCTACAACCCGACCGGGATCATCGCGGCGCTGGCCTACTGGTCGGCACGTGCGATCCGCGAGCAATACCTGAAAAATCCCGCCCCGCTGGTGACCGCATGAAGAGGACGATGAACCACAACGTCGCGCGCCGGATGTCGCGCGCGCTGGCGGCCGTTGCGGCCTGGGCCGCGTTCGGCTTGGCGGGCACGGCGGCGTTCGCGCAGCCCGCCACTCCCGCGGCGGCTTCCGGCCCGGCGGCTGCACCCGCGGCCCAATCCGCCGACGCGGCCCTGATCAAGCGCGGCGAATATCTCGCGCGGGCAGGCGACTGCATCGCGTGCCACACCGCGAGCGGCGGCAAGCCGTTCGCGGGCGGGCTGAAATTCGACACGCCGATCGGCGGGATCTACTCGACGAACATCACGCCGGACCCGAAAACGGGCCTGGGCGGCTGGACCGTCGAGGACTTCACGCGTGCGGTGCGCGAAGGCGTGCGCAAGAACGGCGACACGATGTATCCGGCCATGCCGTTCCCGTCCTACGCGCGCCTGACCGACGACGACATGAAGGCGCTGTACGCGTACTTCATGCACGGCGTCGCGCCCGTCGAGCACGAGAACCGCGCGGTCGACATCGTGTGGCCGCTGTCGATGCGCTGGCCGCTCGGGATCTGGCGCAAGATGTTCGCGCCGACGCCGAAGCCGTTCGACGCCGCGCCGTACACCGATCCGGTGGTCGCGCGCGGGGCGTATCTCGTGCAGGGTCTCGGTCACTGCGGCGCATGCCATACGCCGCGCGCGCCGACGATGCAGGAGCGCGGGCTGACCGACGCGGATGGCCCGGACTTCCTGGCCGGCGGCGCGGCGATCGACGGCTGGGTGCCGACGAGCCTGCGCGGCGAGCCGCGCACGGGCCTCGGCACGTGGACGGAAACCGAGATCGTGCAGTTCCTGAAGACGGGCCGCACGCTGCGCACGGCCGCGTTCGGCGGGATGACGGACGTGGTCGGCCACAGCATGCAGCACATGACCGACGACGACCTGAACGCGATCGCGCGCTACCTGAAGACGCTGCCGCCGCGCGTGCAGGGCGAGCAGCCGCACGTGTACGACGCGGCGGCCGCGAAGGCGCTGCAGACCGGTGACGCGAGCAAGCCGGGCGCGGCCGTCTATCGCGACAACTGCATGGCCTGCCACCGCAGCGACGGCCACGGCTACACGCGCGTGTTCCCGGCGCTGGCTGGCAACCCGGTCGTGCAGGGCGACGATCCGACCTCGCTGATCCACGTCGTGCTGGAGGGCAGCGCGCTGCAGGGTACGCGCACCGCGCCGTCGACGTTCACGATGCCGCCGTTCGGCTGGCGCCTGTCGGACCAGGAAGTCGCGGACGTGTCCAACTTCGTGCGCACGAGCTGGGGCAACACGGGTGCTGCCGTGACGGCCGCGCAGGTCGCGAAGGTGCGCAAGAGCGTGCCTTCGACCCGGCCCGAACCGCCGCCGGGCGCGCGGTTTCCGCAAGCGTCGCGCTGACGGGGCGGCGGGGCGCCGGCCCCGCCTGTCCGATGTGCATCAAGGCGCCGCCGGTTCCGCGCGGCGCCTTTTGTTTCGCCGGGGGTTGCACCCCGCAAAGGCGCGCCAATACGTGAAATTTTCGCGGCGGCGCGCCATTTTTCCGCCTCATCCCTTATCCTTTCGTTCTTGAACCTTACTAAATAGTTACAAGAACTTCGGGAGGGGGGATGCCTCATGACGTCAGCCTGATTGCGTTGCTCGCGGCCGGTTTCGGTCTCGCGATGGTCTTCGGTTATTTCGCGTCGCTGTTGAAAATGCCGCCGCTCGTCGGCTATTTGCTTGCCGGGATCGTGATCGGCCCCGGCACGCCCGGCTTCGTCGGCGACCTGTCGCTCGCGCAGCAGCTCGCCGAAGTCGGCGTGATGCTGCTGATGTTCGGCGTCGGCCTGCATTTCTCGCTCGGCGATCTGCTCGCGGTGCGCAAGATCGCGCTGCCGGGCGCGATCGTCCAGATTACGGTGGCCACGCTGCTCGGCGGCGGGCTCGCGCTCACGTGGGGCTGGAGCGTCGGCGCGGCGCTCGTGTTCGGGCTCGCGCTGTCGGTCGCGAGCACGGTGGTGCTGCTGCGTGCGCTCGAAGGGCGCGGGCTGGTCGAGACGGTCAACGGGCGCATCGCGGTCGGCTGGCTCGTCGTCGAGGATCTCGTGATGGTGCTCGTGCTGGTGCTGCTGCCGCCCGTCGCGGGGCTGCTCGGCGGCACGCCGCCCGGCGACGCGCAGGCGGCCGGCGGCAGCGTGTGGGGCACGCTCGGCGTCACAATGCTGAAGGTCGCGGCGTTCATCGCATTGATGCTGGTGGTCGGCAAGCGCGTGTTTCCGCGCATTCTGTGGCTCGTCGCGCGCACCGGCTCGCGCGAGCTGTTCACGCTGTGCATGATCGCGGCCGCGGTCGGCATCGCGTTCGGCGCGGCGAAGCTGTTCGACGTGTCGTTCGCGCTCGGCGCGTTCTTCGCCGGGATGATGATGCGCGAGTCGGAATTCAGCCGGCGCGCGGCCGACGAGACGCTGCCGCTGCGCGATGCGTTCTCGGTGCTGTTCTTCATCTCGGTCGGGATGCTGTTCGACCCGAAGATCCTGCTCGCGGAGCCGCTGCACGTGATCGAGGTCGCGGCGATCGTGGTGATCGGCAAGACGCTCGCGGCGGTCGCGCTCGTGATCGCGTTCCGCTATCCGCTGAATACCGCGCTGACGGTCGGCGCGGGTCTCGCGCAGATCGGCGAGTTCTCGTTCATCCTCGCCGGGCTCGGCCGTGCGCTGGGACTGCTGTCGGCCGAAGGGCAGAGCCTGATTCTGGCCGTCGCGCTGATCTCGATCGCGATGAACACGCTGCTGTTCGCGATGATCGATCCGGCGCTCGCGTGGATCCGCAAGCATTCGGCGTTCGCGCGCAAGCTCGAGGCACGCGACGATCCGCTCGCCGCGCTGCCGATGTCGACGCCGCAGACGCACCTGACCGGGCAGGTCGTGATCGTCGGCTACGGCAAGGTCGGTACGCGAATCGCGCACGCGCTGGACGAGCGCGGCATCGCGTATGTCGTCGTCGAGCAGAATCGCGAGCTCGTCGAGAAACTGCGTGCGGAAGGTGTCGCGGCCGTGTCGGGCGACGCGATCGAGCCGATCGTGCTCGTGCAGGCGCATATCGCACGCGCCGGGATGCTGGTCGTCACGCTGCCCGACGTGTTCGACGTGCGGCAGATCGTCGAGATCTCGCGCACCTTGAATCCGGCGCTCGAGGTCGTGCTGTGCACGAACAGCGGTGACGAGGCCGCACTGTTGTCGAGCGAGGGGATCGGCACCGTGTTCATGGGCGAGTCCGAACTCGCGCGCGGGATGACCGAGCACGTGCTCGGCAGGATGACGAAGCCGGCCGTCGCAGCGTCGCATTGACGGCGCGCGGCATCGCGCCGCGTACCGGGCAGGGCGCGGCGGCCCGGGCGGGCCGAGGCGCGTAAAAATGGCTGGAGGCGACGGCGGGAACGCTCAAATGATGCGCTGCGTTCCTGGATCGAATGACGGTGCCCGATGACCGGGAAGTCCGAGGCCGTGACGAGGCCGTCGGAGCGTGACGCGCGCGCCGGGACGGCGGCGCGTCGCGCGGGCTGCGCCGATCAACCCGCCGCGGTATTTGCCTGCGCCGGCGCTTTCGATGGCGAGGCAGTCTTCAGTGATGCGGGGGCGTTCGGCGCAGCGGCTGTCTTGGCCTGCATCGCCGCCGCTTTCGGTGCAGCCACCGTCTTTTGCGGCGCAACGGCCTTCGCCGGCGGCGTCTTCTCGGGCTCGACCGGCGCGTCGGGCGGCACGCCGAGCAACTGCAGCGAGCCGCTCGTGACCGACGCGAACACCGGGCCGGCCACCGTGCCGCCGTAATAGCCCTTGCCGCGCGGCTCGTCGATCATCACCGCGACGATCAGGCGCGGGTTGCTCATCGGCGCCATCCCGGCGAACAGCGCGCGGTACTTGCCCTTCGCATAGGTCGCGCCGACCTGCTTGCGCGCGGTACCCGTCTTGCCGCCGATCCGGTAGCCGTCGACGCGCGCGCGGCGCCCCGTGCCGCCTTCGCCAACTGCCATCTCGAGCATCGAGCGGATCGCCGCGGCCGTTTGCGGCGACGTCACGCGGTGGCCGCGATGCGCGTCGATCGTCTGCTGGTCGGTGCCGTTCTTCAGCAGCGACACCGGGTGCAGCGTGCCGTCGCCGGCATAGGCCGTGTAGGTTTGCGCGATCTGCAGCAGCGACATCGACAGGCCGTAGCCGTACGCCATCGTCGCCTGCTCGATCGGCCGCCAGCGCTTGTAGCCGCGCAGCCGGCCCGACGCGACGCCCGGGAACGTGAGTTCCGGTGCGCGGCCGATGCCGTATTCCTGGTATTTGTTCCAGATCGTTTCGGCAGGCAGGTTCAGCGCGAGCTTCGCGAGCGCGACGTTGCTCGACTTCTGCAGCGCCTGCGACACCGTCAGCGACCCGTGATTCGACGTGTCGTGGATCACGGCCGGGCCGATCTTGTAGGTGCCCGGCGACGTGTTGATGATCGTGTTCGGCGTGACCTTGCGCTCGTCGATCGACAGCGCGACGACGAGCGGCTTGATCGTCGAGCCCGGCTCGAACGTGTCGATCACCGCGCGATTGCGCAACTGCTGGCCGGTGAGGCGCGCGCGGTCGTTCGGGTCGAAGGTCGGATAGTTCGCGAGCGCGAGGATTTCGCCGTTCTGCGCGTCGAGCACCACGACGCTGCCGGCCACCGCGTTGTTCTCGAGCACGGCCGACTTGAGCTGGCTGAACGCGAGCTGCTGGATGCGGCGGTCGATCGTCAGTTCGATCGTCGCGCCATGCTGCGCCGGGACGAGCGGACGCGTGTCCGACACGATGCGGCCGAGCCGGTCGCGGATCACCTCGCGCTGCCCGGACGTGCCCACCAGGCGTGCATTCGCGGCGAGTTCGACGCCTTCCTGCCCCTTGTCCTCGACGTTCGTGAAGCCGACCACGTGCGCGGCCGATTCGCCTTCCGGGTAGAAGCGCTTCGAATCGGCGATCTGCGTGATGCCGTCGATCGCGAGCTTGTCGAGCTTGCCCGCGGTGTCCGCGTCGACCTGCCGCTTGAGCAGCACGAACGTCTTGTCGTTGCCGAGGCGCCGCTTGACCTCGACGAGCGGCATGTCGAGCAGCTTCGAGATCTGCGGGTAATCGGTGTCGGCGACCTGCTTCGGATTCGCCCAGATTTCATAGGTCGACAGGCTGACGGCAAGCATCGCACCGTTGCGGTCGACGATGCGCCCGCGCGTCGCGTCGAGCTCGATCGTGCGCTGGTAGCGTTTCTGACCCTGGCCGACGTAGAACTCCTTGTTCGCGACCTGCACCCAGAAGGCGCGGCCGATCAGCGCGGCGAACGCGAGGAACACGATGATCACGATCAGCTTCGAGCGCCACATCGGCAGGCGCGACGCGAGCATCGGATTTTTGGTCGCGGCCGCGTACGGATCGGCGGGGTGGGTCTTCTTTTTCACGCTCATGCAATGGCCGGGTCGGGCCGCCCCTAGGGCGGCGAGTCAGTCTGAATAATGCGATTGTAATAAAGGAGTAAACGCCGTGTGGGGAAAGTATGTTCCGGCCCCGAGAAAATACCGGTATCGGCGCGCTCGCACACCGGGTGAAAAAAGGGGGGAAACGGCGCGGCGGGAGCGGCATCTTCCCGGAGCCGCTGACGATGAAACTCCGGGTGACTCGCGACGTGCAGAACGGAGCAGGGATTTCAGGTATGGATCGAGGCCGATCCTCCGGTGTGCGATCAATTGATCGGCGCGCGGTTATTTCTTTAAACCGTGAAATGAAAAACGCCCCGGAATGGGGCGCCGTTAATGCTGAATATCGAAATGAATATCGCTGAAACCGGAATAAACCCGAAAACCGCAGACGAATTACATCGATAGTTTCTATCGGGCGACGGAAATGAATTCCTGGTATTCCGGTTCGCTCGTGCAACGATCGACAGCCTGCAGTCGCCACGCGCCGGGGTGATTGCCGGCGAGCACCGCGGGGCCCTGTTCGCGCTGCATCGCATCGAACGACAGTCCCTTCAACTGGCACACGGCATTCCCGCCGTCGGCCGCGCAGAGCGCCATGGCGCCCTCGACGTCGCGGACCTTGCCCCAGGTCGGAAGATCCATGCCTTGATGTGCCTCGCGCGACCACAGGCCCTCGTCGGTATCGACCCACAGTACCGCGAACGCGTGCCGGGTTGCCGATTCGCTGCCATTAATCCGAATGGTGAGGCGCATTGTGATCGTCTCCTAAAAAAATGACACATTCGACCGTTTTGACTTGATCAGTCTAGATAGACTGGTGTGAAACGCAAGTGATAATCCGCAATAAATTCATATTGAGTCCATTGCGATTTCAGATGGAACGACGTCTGACGATTCATGGTTATTCCGACCGGGCACCCGCCAACACGCGCGTACCGGCGATCGCCGTGCCGATGGAGGAGGGTCGATCCTCGAGACATGGGATGACATGCGCGCGAGGCGCGTCGATCTGTCGCGCATGACCGGGTCGACCTGGGCGGCACCGCACCGTCGGAGCGCGGGCCGAGCGGATGTTGCGGGATGTTGACGGCGCGCCCGGTACGACACACTCCGACAATCCCATACAAATCGGCACACTTTCACGAAACTTTCGGGACAGACTTGCCTGCGGTCGGGCCCCACACTGGAATCTTCCCGATCCAGTGCCGCGGACGCCCGTCCTCGGCGGCTGCCGCCGCCTCGTGCCAGAGACGCGATCGACGCGATCGCGGGCCGCACGCCCGATCGGGACTGCCGGGGCGCGCGTCAGGCCCCGGCCCGGCCGGTGAGCCGTGCGCAGCCCGCAACCGCGGGCGTCGCGCCGCCCGGCCGACTCTTCGAAGGAGACTATCGTGCTGATCTGGAAAACCGCGTTGTCGCTCAACTGGCGGACGAGCCTCGTGTCGCCGGCCAGCGCACCGGTCGCGGCGGCGAACGTCGGGCGGCTGGTGCTGACCGGCGCAACCGGCTTCATCGGCAGTACCGTGCTGACGGCGCTCGTCAATGCGGGGCTGCTCGAGCGCATCGTCTGCGTCGTGCGGGCGCAGGATCGTGGCCACGCCGTCGCGCGGCTGCGCGAAGCGGCGCTGCGCGCGGGGCTGGCGCCGTACTGGGCGTCGCGCCTGACCGACGCGAACGTGATCGTCGGTGCGCTCGGCGACGTGTGGCAGGGCGCCGACGCGCCGCGCCTCGCCGCCGCGACGCACGTGATTCATTGCGCGGGCCATGCGTCGCCGGCCGACGGCGCGCACCTGCGGGCCGACATCGCCGATGCGGTGCGCTTCGCCGAACGCTTCGCCCGGGCGCCGCGCCTGCAGCGCTTCGTGTACGTCGGCACGGCCTATGCGCATGCGGGCCGCGGCGGGATCGTGCAGGAAGAAGCAGCGGCCGCTGCGGCGAACGACGGCGCGCGCGACGCGGAAGGCCTGCCGGGTGCGGTGCTCGCGGCGGACTACCTGCATGCGAAGGCCGAGACCGAGCAGCGGCTGCGGGCGCTCGGGCTGCCGCTCGTCGTGGTGCGGCCGTCGCATGTGGTCGGCCACACGGTGCTCGGTACACGGCCCGCGCCGAATTCGTTCTGGATGTTCCGGCTCGCGCACGCCGCGCGCCGCTTCACCGCGCGGCCGATGACGCGCATCGACATCGTGTCGGTGGACGACGTGGCGCGTGCGACGATGCTGCTGGCCGTCAAGCCGACGCTCGCGCACGACCTGTATCACGTGTCGGCCGGCGACGAGGCGCCGCAGGTCGCGCAGATCGTGCGCGCGATGGACGAGGCCGCGGGGATGACGGGCGCGCCGCGCTACGCGGCATGTGCGCCGGCCGAGTTGCCGCTCGTGGTGCGCGATGTGCTGGGGCGGACCGATCCGGCACTCGAACGCGTGATCGGCCGGGCACTGCAGCGCTGCGGGGAATTCGCGACGGTCGATCGCGTGTTCGACAATCGCCGCGTGCGCGACGAAATCGATTTCGAACCGTTGCCGTTCCTCGATTACGTCGAGGAATGCATGCGCACGTCGCGCGGCGTGGCCGTGACCGAACTGATGCGCGGCACGGTGCACTGAACGCCCGCGCCGCAGTGGCGCCCGTTTCCGCGGCTGGCGGGAGCGGGCGCCGTTTTCATGTGTTGCCGCCGAGCTCGATGAGCCGGTCGAGCGCGCGATAGATGTCTTCGAGGCCGTCCTGGCCGAACCGCGATTCGAGCTGCCGGTACTGCTCGTCGATTCGCGGACCGATTTCCGTGACCAGTTTCCTGCTTTGCGGTGTCAGGCTGACCAGCAGCCGGCGCTGATCTTCCTGCGCGCGCGTCCGCGTGATCAGGCCGTCGCGCTCCATCCGTTCCAGCACGCCCGTCAGGCTCGGGCTCAGGATGCAGCAGCGCCGCGCGATCTGTCCCGCTTCGAGCGCCTGAGCCGGTTCGCCGTCGAGCACGCGGATGATGCGCCATTGCTGTTCGGTCAGCGCGAATTCCTTGAGAATGGGCCGAAACAGACCCATCAGCGTTTCGCGGGCCTCGAGCAGCAGCATGGCCAGGTTGCGGTGGTCGAGCGTACGGTTCATCGGGGAGAGCAGAGGACGGGGACGCATCAATCTTAACAGCCGCGGGTAGTGAATTTCGCCTATCAGGGTAATCGAGGTTGCCAGCGTTCGATTGTTTACTTAAGATATTAACTATTGACGATGCGCCGCGACGCGCGGCAGGGGAATGACGCATGGAGCTGTCTTGCACGACCGCCGCGGCGCCGCCGTTGCCGGTCGCCATCGGTACCGTCTACGGTGCGCTGCTCAACGAGCGCGCGGCGCTCGACGCGCTCGGCGATGCCGTGAACGCACCGCCTTACGGCCGCCCGCCACAGGCGCCGATCCTGTACATCAAGCCCGCCAACACGCATGCGAGCGACGGCGCGGCCGTCGTCGTGCCGGCCGGCGTCGACGCGCTGGAGATCGGCGCGTCGGTGGCCGTCGTGTTCTCCCGGCGCGCGACGCGCGTGCCGGCCGAACGGGCGCTCGACTACGTGCACGGCTTCACGCTCGCAAGCGACGTGTCGGTGCCGCATCCCGATTACTACCGTCCGGCCGTGCGCTTCAAGTGCCGCGACGGCTTCTGCCCGCTGGGCCCGGCCATCGTGCCGGCCTCTGCGCTGGGCGATGTCGACGCGATCGGCCTGACCGTGCGGATCGATGGCGACGTAGCCGTGTCTGCCTCGACGGCCACGCTGATTCGGCCTGTGCGCGCGCTGATCGCCGACGTGACGGCCTTCATGTCGTTCGACGCGGGCGACGTGCTGTTGCTCGGCGTCGCGGGCGGCGCACCGCGCGCCCGCGCGGGCAGCACGATCGAGATTGCCGCCGCCGGCCTCGGCACGTTGCGGCACACGCTGATCGCGGAGGAAGCACGATGAGGGCGGCGCGCGTGATCTACAACGGCGCACTGCATGCGGCCGAACCGGCCGGCGACGGTGCGATCCGCCTCGATACGGGGTGCGTCGTCGCGGAAGAGCGGGTCGAATGGCTGCCGCCCGTCGCGCCGCGCACGACGTTCGCGCTCGGCCTCAACTACGCCGACCACGCGAAGGAGCTCGCGTTCAAGGCGCCGAGCGAGCCGCTGATCTTCCTGAAGGGGCCGAACACGTTCATCGGTCACCGGTCGCGCACCGTGCGCCCGGCGGATGCCACCCACATGCATTACGAGTGCGAGCTGGCCGTCGTGATCGGCCGGCCCGCGCGCAACGTGAGCCGCGCGCACGCGCTCGACTACGTGGCCGGCTATACGGTCGCGAACGACTACGCGATCCGCGACTATCTCGAGAACTACTACCGTCCGAACCTGCGCGTGAAGAACCGCGACACCTGCACGCCGCTCGGGCCGTGGTTCGTCAGCCGCGACGAGATCGGCGATGCCGGCGACCTGACGCTGCGCACGACGGTGAACGGCCAGGAGACGCAGCGCGGCAGCACGCGCGACATGATCTTCGACGTGCCTGCGCTGATCGAGCACATCAGCGGCTTCATGACGCTCTCGCCGGGCGACCTGATCCTGACCGGCACGCCCGAGGGGCTGGCGGACACGAAGCCGGGCGACGAGGTCGTGACCGAGATCGAAGGGATTGGCCGGCTCGTGAACACGATCGTCGGCGAAGCAGACTACTATCGCGCCGGCTGAGCCGGTCGCCCAAGGAGAGAGCATGACCATCAAGCACTGGATCGACGGCCGTGAAGTCGAGAGCCGCGAGACGTTCACGACGCTGAATCCCGCGACGGGCGAGGTCATCACCGACGTCGCATCGGGCGGCGAGGCCGAAGTCGACGCGGCCGTGCGCGCCGCGAAGGCAGCGTTCCCGAAATGGGCGAACACGCCGGCGAAGGAGCGCGCGAAGCTGATGCTCAAGCTCGGCGAGCTGATCGAGAAGAACGTGCCGATGCTCGCGGCGCTGGAGACGCAGGACACCGGGCTGCCGATCGCTCAGACGAGTAAGCAGCTGATTCCGCGCGCGTCCGAGAACTTCAACTTCTTCGCGGAAGTGTGCGTGCAGATGAACGGCCGCACCTATCCGGTCGACGACCAGATGCTGAACTACACGCTGTACCAGCCGGTCGGCGTGTGTGCGCTGGTGTCGCCGTGGAACGTGCCGTTCATGACCGCGACGTGGAAGACGGCGCCGTGTCTCGCGCTCGGCAACACGGCCGTGCTGAAGATGTCGGAACTGTCGCCGCTGACGGCCGACCAGCTCGGCCGCCTCGCGCTCGAAGCCGGCATTCCGCCCGGCGTGCTCAATGTCGTGCAGGGCTATGGCGCGACGGCCGGCGATGCACTCGTACGCCATCCGGACGTGCGTGCGGTGTCGTTCACCGGCGGCACGGTGACCGGCAAGCGGATCATGGAGCGTGCCGGTCTCAAGAAGTATTCGATGGAACTCGGCGGCAAGTCGCCGGTGCTGATCTTCGACGATGCCGATTTCGACCGCGCGCTCGATGCGTCGCTTTTCACGATCTTCTCGATCAACGGCGAACGCTGCACGGCCGGCTCGCGGATCTTCGTGCAGCGCACGATCTACGACCGCTTCGTGCAGGAATTCGCGCGCCGCGCGAACAACCTGGTGGTCGGCGATCCGTCCGATCCGGCTACGAACCTCGGCGCGATGATCACGCGCCAGCACTGGGAGAAGGTGACGGGCTACATCCGCATCGGCGAGCAGGAAGGCGCGCGCGTGGTCGCGGGCGGCGCGGACAAGCCGGCGGGCATGCCCGACCATCTGCGCAACGGCAACTTCGTGCGGCCGACCGTGCTGGCCGACGTCGACAACCGGATGCGCGTCGCGCAGGAAGAGATCTTCGGGCCGGTCGCGTGCCTGATCCCGTTCGAGGACGAGGAAGAAGGGCTGCGGCTCGCGAACGACACGTCGTACGGGCTTGCCTCGTACATCTGGACGCAGGATGTCGGCAAGGTGCATCGCCTCGCACGCGGCATTGAGGCCGGGATGGTGTTCGTGAACAGCCAGAACGTGCGCGACCTGCGTCAGCCGTTCGGTGGCGTGAAGGAATCGGGCACCGGGCGCGAGGGCGGCGAATACAGTTTCGAGGTGTTCGCGGAGATCAAGAACGTCTGCATTTCGATGGGTTCGCATCATATTCCGCGCTGGGGCGTGTGACGGGCGCGGGACGTCTGGCAGCACCAATGATTTCTTGGCCGGCACGCCGGCCGGGCATGGGACCGGAGTAAGCGCTAAAGCGCTAACTCCGGCCGACCGCGAAGCATGGGACCGGAGTAAGCGCTAAAGCGCTAACTCCGGCCGACAGGAGACTTGAACGATGGGCAAACTGTCCCTCGCCGCAAAGATCACGCATGTGCCGTCGATGTACCTGTCGGAAATGCCCGGCAGGCATCACGGCTGCCGCGAAGCGGCGATCCGCGGCCATCAACTGATCGGCGAGCGTTGCCGCGCGCTCGGTGTCGACACGATCGTCGTGTCGGACGTGCACTGGCTCGTCAACGCCGGCTATCACGTGAACTGCAATGCGCAGTTCTCGGGCACGTACACGAGCAACGAGCTGCCGCATTTCATCCGCGACATGCAGTACGCGTATCCGGGCAACCCGGCGCTCGGCCGGCTCATCGCCGAGACAGCCAGCGAGCGCGGGATCGCGACCCGCGCGCACGAGATCGACAGCCTCGAACTCGAATACGGCACGCTGGTGCCGATGCGCTACATGAACGCCGACCAGCACTTCAAGGTCGTGTCGATCGCCGGCTGGTGCATGTGGCATCAGCTCGACGAAAGCCGCCGCTTCGGCGAGGCGCTGCTCGAAGCGATCGAGAAGAGCGATTCGAACGTCGCGTTCCTCGCGAGCGGTTCGTTGTCACATCGTTTCAACGACAACGGCAGCCCCGAGGAATCGATTCACGAGATCAGCCGCGAATTCTTCCGGCAGGTCGACCTGCGCGTGGTCGAGCTGTGGAAGCAAGGCGATTTCAAGACCTTCTGCGCGATGCTGCCCGAGTACAACACGCATTGCCACGGCGAAGGCGGGATGCACGACACCGCGATGCTGCTCGGCTTGCTCGGCTGGGATCGCTACGACAAGCCTGTCGAGATCGTCACCGACTACTTTGCAAGTTCGGGAACCGGGCAGATCAACGCGATCTTTCCGTTATCCTGAACGCTTCGCCACGCATTCGACAGGAGACCAGCCATGCCCCATATCGTCGTCGAATACACCGCGAACATCCGCGACGACGCACGTATTCCCGTGCTGCTGCGCACGATCAACGCTACGTTGATCGCGCAGGGCGGCGTGTTCCCGACGGGCGGCATCCGCTCGCGCGCGATCGAGCTGCAGGACTATTGCGTGGCCGACGGCACGGAGGACGACGCATTCGTCCACGTGACGCTCAAGATCGGCTCGGGCCGTACCGACGAGCAGAAAAAAGCCGCGTGCGACGCCCTGTTCGACGCGATCAAGGCGCATTTCGCGGAGGCGTACGCGAAACGCTACCTGGCGCTGTCGATGGAACTGACCGAGTTCAGCGAAAGCGGCTCGTACAAGCACAACAACATCCATGCCCGCTACAAGCGGGCCGGCTGAACCCCATTCCCGATCCGACCATGCTCGAACCCGCCATCATCGACCAGCTCGCGCAGCGTCTGCACGACGCCGAGCGCGAGCGCAAGCAGATCCGCCAGAT
Source organism: Burkholderia sp. HI4860 (assembly GCF_002223045.2). Taxonomy (NCBI): domain Bacteria; kingdom Pseudomonadati; phylum Pseudomonadota; class Betaproteobacteria; order Burkholderiales; family Burkholderiaceae; genus Burkholderia; species Burkholderia sp. HI4860. The sequence continues at coordinate 2,258,728 of NZ_NKFO02000001.1, forward strand.
CTCGCTCGACCATCCCGACATCACGATCGACGACGCGTACGCGATCCAGCGCACGTGGGTCGCCCTCAAGCTCGCGGAAGGCCGCGCGCTGAAGGGCCACAAGATCGGCCTGACGTCGAAGGCGATGCAGAACACGTCGCAGATCGACGAGCCCGACTACGGCGCGTTGCTCGACGACATGTTCTTCGCCGACGGCGGCACGATTCCCACCGGCCGCTTCATCGTGCCGCGCGTCGAGGTCGAGCTCGCGTTCGTGCTCGGCAAACGGCTCACCGGCCCGGACTGCACGATCTTCGACGTGTACGACGCGGTCGACTACGTGGTGCCGGCGCTCGAGATCATCGACGCGCGCAGCCAGTCGATCGACCCCGATACGAAGCGGCCACGCAAGGTGTTCGACACGATCGCCGACAACGCGGCGAACGCGGGCGTCGTGATCGGCGGGCGGCCGGTGAAACCGCAGGACGTCGACCTGCGCTGGGTCGCGGCGATCATGTCGCGCAACGGCGTGGTCGAGGAAACGGGCGTCGCGGCTGGCGTGCTGAACCATCCGGCGAATGGGGTTGCGTGGCTCGCGAACCGGCTGGCTCGCTTCGACGTCGCGCTGGAGCCGGGGCAGATCGTGCTCGGCGGTTCGTTCACGCGGCCGTGCGCGGCGCGGCCGGGCGACACGTTTAGCGTCGACTACGGTCCGCTCGGGACGATCCAGTGCTACTTCGAGTGAGGTGAACGAGCGATGCAGATTCCTTCGAATGTCTTCAAGGCGGCGCTCGCGCGTGGCGACGCGCAGATCGGGCTGTGGCTCGGACTCGCGAATCCGTACAGCGCCGAAGTGGTTGCGGGCGCCGGTTTCGACTGGCTGCTGATCGACGGCGAGCATGCGCCGAACACGGTGCCGACGATCCTCGCGCAACTGCAGGCGATCGCGCCGTATCCGTCGCAGCCGGTCGTGCGCGTGCCGTGGAACGATCCGGTGATCGTCAAGCAGGTGCTCGACCTCGGGGCGCAGACGTTGCTCGTGCCGATGGTGCAGAGTGCCGACGAGGCGCGCGCGGCGGTGGCGGCGACGCGTTATCCGCCGCATGGCATTCGTGGTGTCGGCAGTGCGCTGGCGCGTGCGTCGCGGTGGAATCGCGTCGGTGACTACCTGCATCGCGCGAACGACGAGATGGCCGTGCTCGTGCAGGTCGAGACGCGGGCGGGGCTCGACGCGATCGATGCGATTGCGCCGGTCGAAGGTGTGGACGGCGTGTTCATCGGACCGGCGGATCTGGCGGCCGATCTCGGGCATCTCGGCAATCCGGGGCATCCGGACGTGCGGGCGGCGATCGATGGTGCGATCCGGACAATCAAGGCGGCCGGCAAGGCGCCGGGGATTTTGAGCGCCGATGAGGCGGCCGCGCGGCGCTATCTGGAGGCGGGGGCGTTGTTTGTTGCGGTCGGGGTGGATACGACGCTGCTGGCGAGGGGCGCGGAGCGGTTGGCTGCGTTGTTCAAGGGGAAGGGGGAAGAGGCCGTGAAGAAGGGGGATGGGACGTATTGAGTCAAGCGGGATCTTGCCCGTCGAGCGCGGGATGCAGTCGACTGACGAAAGGCCGCGCATGCCGGCGGCTTATCTCGCAACGCGAACCGATTTTCAGGCCATTCAGATCTTCGATGACGGAATCGCGCGCATCCGGTTGAGCTTCCGACGCCTGCTTTGGGTCTTATGGTGAACATCGTCGCGGAGTTGGCCGACCGCAACGCGGTCAAGGTGTACCCATTCATGCGGAATTGACGATTCAGGAAGCGGCAAAATTTCTCAATCCGTCTCGTCCCCACCTGGTCACGCCGCTTGAACCGGATGCGTTGCCATAGTCAAACATCGGCGCATACGCTATTCCGATTTGATGCATCACAAGGCAGAGCGCGGTCAGGCGAGTGCCGACGCACGGGGGGCTCAGGCGTTGCGGATGGTCTACGAATGAAAAGTTCGCCGTTTGCAGTTGTCTACAATGGTCGGGAAGGATTTCGTTCGACTATCGGGTCCGGCATGGGCACGCGCGACAAGTGCTTCTACAAGTTTGTTGTGACTTGCTCAATCGGGCACTGTTGATGCGTGGCGGTGCGCGGCATTGTTGGGTTTCGTGCGGCATTGTAAGGTCGACGACTCTACAATCCGAGTGAAAGCATGACGCGCTATAACAACAGGATTCCATACTTCAAGATCAACAAGCTAGTTTGGACTTGGAAGCTATGTGAGGGGGACGATGCAGGCATCCCGGTGTGCGATGTCGGTTTATCAATGGCAATGGCTCCCCCAGTGACGGCGTCAACAGTAAAGCCATCTACGCCCATCGCGCGGGCTGACAAGCGGGACTCGCTCGATAAGATGGTGGACGACATCGAAAGAATTGCGGGTGCATTTTCACGCTTCAAGAAATGGTTGGACGCGCCTGCTCCGCCCAAGCGACCGAAACCGGTGGAGAAGGAACGGGAAGTTCCGCCTTTCGATATTCAGCAAATCCCAGACGCCATGCGCAAGGAGCATATGCCGGTTTCTGCGAAGCTGATGGAGCGATGGTTTTCTGGAGAGCTTAACTATTCGATCACACCAAAGGATCAGCAGAACGAGATCAACCAGAATGGCGAGCTCTACCCTGAGTCGATGGTCGATCGAACCACCATCAAACTAGATTGGGTTCTTAGGCATGCGCGTGCAAAAAAGCAATATGATTATCTTATAAATGTCGCCATATATAGTCCGCGTGCATACGAAATACTTAAGGATATTCTTGGGCGCTATAGTAGTCGCGGGAGCGTATCATCCTGGGAAATAAGTGGAACCGATATCCGAAAACTACACAAGCAATTCCAGTTCCAGCGAGCGGCGGTAGAGAGTTCATTTGAACAGAAGGCATTGCAGGCTGTTCGGCGGTTTCCGGAGGGTGGCGTTCCCGACGATCTTACTGGTGCGTTGGGGGCATTCAATTTTTATGCGGCAGTGGCTCGCGCTACTTTCGATGCTGAAAATAAGAGTGCAACGGTTACGCATATTGTTGTATACGTGAGAGACGGTTATTCCTTTGAGGGGCCTGATGATTCGCGGTCACAGTATCTAGGCCATTGGGGAAAAGGCGGTGTGATAATCGTTCCGATTTACGCGGCGGCGAATCTTGCGGATCAGCCTTGGTTTGATTTTCCCATAGTGGCAGGCGGCACAGCCGCAAACCTCTATGAACCGGGAAAAACATACTATCCGGTTCGAAATCGCTCGTTCCGAGAGTGGCAAGCTAAGTACCACCGAGGGGGAGATTTCATAATTTTTTCCGACTATAAGCCAATCATGCTGGCTAAACCGATAACGGTGTATTTTGAATGAACGGCTTGGCGACTGCTATGCAAGCAGCGGGAATTCTTGTGCTCGCGGAAATTGCGGTGTTTGTGGTAATTGCATGTATTCTGACGATTGTTCTGTCTGGGATGTTGCATAAAGAGGGGCGTTTCACGCGAATGAAAGCGCGAATGAAGACGCTAGGTTTTGCTCTGACATTTGTCATTTTTCTGTGCTGGGCCAGCTCTTACTATCAGGATGCGCGCATACGTGCCCATGCAACACAGTTTGATACCGAGCGATCGAGGAACGATGGGGGCCGTTATACGGCGCAATACGCGTACCTGGGAAGAGATCGGATCCTTTTGCGACTCTATCGGACATCCGACATGCGACTGCTTGCCGAGCGGACTTACGAGTATTCGGATGCCGTCCGCCTGGTGTGGACCAAGGAATCCTTGATATTCGATACTGCTGTCGATAGTGGTGGGGAGATTAAACTTCCACCTACACATTTCGATCGATTCACGGCGATGTTGCCTTAGCTGTCGGTAATCTGGCAAAGAAGCGGTCCCGGGACTGTGAAAGCGCTTCGTGATTCTCGTGTGTGATTAGACGCTAAAGCGTACACGTTCTCGACGAGTGTGTTTGCTGCGCAATCGTTCCGATTTGCTCGCGGGGCAGCTCGAGCGGACATCATGTCTGATGGATCGGGGGATTCCCAATGCAATTATCTCGATAATCTGCAACACCAGAGCATGGTTCAGACTTGCAAGGTGCTCAAAGCCTATCGGGAAGTCCAGTGGACTGCTGTTGTGCGATGAGTTGGTTCGATGCGATACGCGAATTACTCGCTATGCAGCACTTGGAGTCGGCGGCCCATCCGCCATATACCTCCCCGGCGTCGTCCCCAACGCGCGCCGGAACATGTCGATGAACGCGCTGACGTTGTCGTACCCGAGATCGAGCGCGATCGTCGTCACCGGCACGCCGTCGGCAATGCGCTCAAGCGCCCGCAGCAGCCTGGCCTGCTGACGCCACTGCGCGAACGTTAGCCCCGTTTCCGCGACGAAGCGGCGGCTCATCGTCCTCGCGCTGATGCCGGCCCATTCGGCCCATTCCTCCAGCCGCCGGTTGTCCGCTAGATCGGCGGCAAGCGCATCGGTGATCTTCATCAGCCGCGGATCTTGCGGCCGCACCAGTCCCAGCGCCTCGACTTCCGACGACGCAATTTCGTCGAGGATCACGTCGGCGATCCGCGTTTGAGCGGCATCCAGCGCCGCCCCCTCCCAACTCGCCGCGCGCTGCACGGCTTCGCGCAGCAGCGGCGTCGTGCGGATCGCGCGCGGCGTATTCGGCAGCGCCGCACAGCGTGCTTCGGCAACGAACGCCGACCAGCCGGAAATCGGCCCGAACGAGCGCAGCGAATGCCGGCAATGCGGCGGAATCCAGATTGCATGGATCGCCGGCACGACCCAGTCCTGATCGTCGAGACCGATCGTCAGCAGCCCGCTCAGCGCGCCGACGAGCTGGCCGCGCGCATGCGAGTGGGGCGGCGTCACGCGCGGGTCGCGTTGCGACAGGACGGCCGCGACGACAAACGGGCCGTCGTCGGACGTGACGAATCGGGCAGGCAGGAGTGGGTCGGACATGGCCGGATATCGGTATCGAATGGCTGTTATACCGGAGATCGGCCGGATTCGCACGCCTACACTGCGTCCATCGATGACAACCGGAGTACGACACGATGCGAGCCGAACAGCTGCTTCCCGACCATGCCGACCGGATCGAAGCCGACGGAACGACGATCCGCAAGGGTACCGTCGGCGCGTTCCTGGTCAACGCGCAAGTGCTGACCGATCCGAACGCCGCGCCCGCCGACCGGGCGCGCGCGGAAGCCGACACGATCGACGCATTGCCCGCGTTGCGCGCACTTGGCCTGTTCGACGTGCTGGACGTACGCGACCCCGCGCTGCGCGCGTGGCTCGATGCGCAATGACACGCGCCGCAATCGTCGATCGGGATCCCTGATTCAAGGAGCAACCATGAAAGCAGCAGTCGTGACGGGCGCCGGCGAGCGTCCCGTCCATATGGAATTCGACGCGCCGCGTGCGATGCCGGGCCATCGCCTGATCGACGTGAGGGCGTCCGCACTGAGCCGGATCGCGCAGGGGCGGGCGTCCGGCACGCATTACTCGTCGGACGGGCGCTATCCGTTCGTCGTCGGTGTCGACGGCGTGGGACGTCTCGACGACGGGCAACGCGTCTACTTCTTCGGCGCGCCCGCACCGTTCGGCGCGATGGCCGAGCGCACGATCGTGCCCGATACGCGGTGCGTGCCGTTGCCCAACGCGCTCGACGACATCACGGCCGCGGCGATCGCGATTCCCGGGATGTCGTCGTGGGCCGCGCTGACCGAGCGCGCCCGGCTCGTCGCGGGCGAGACGGTGCTCGTCAACGGCGCGACGGGTACGTCGGGGCGGCTGGCGGTGCGGATCGCGAAGCATCTCGGCGCCGCGAAGGTGATCGCGACCGGCCGCAACGCGGCTGCGCTGCAGGCATTGCTGAACGCGGGCGCGGATGCCGTCGTGTCGCTGCAGCAGGACGACGCGCATCTGGCGCGTGCGCTCGAGCCGCATTTCCGTGCCGGCGTGGACGTCGTGCTCGACTATTTGTGGGGGAGCAGCGCGCAGACGCTACTGGTTGCCGCCGCGAAGGCGACCCCCGATGGCCGGCGGCTGCGTTTCGTGCAGATCGGCTCGATCGGCGGCGCGGATGTGCTGTTGCCGGGCGCGGTGCTGCGGGCGACGGCCATCGAGCTGATGGGCAGCGGCCTCGGCAGTGTGTCGCTGCCGCGCCTGCTGGCCTCGGTGCGCGGCGTATTCGACGCGGCCAGGCCGGCGGGGCTGGCAATCGACACGCGCACGGTGCCGCTGTCGGCTGTCGGCGAACACTGGGGCGATGTGAACAGTCTCGTGCGCCCGGTGTTCACGATGCGCGAAGGCGGATGACGAAGAGGCGGCGCACCGCCTGTCCGCACGCACGGCTGGGGCCGTTTCGCACGCGATCTCGTCAGGATACCGACGGGTCCTGCGAATCGGTTCGTGCAACGACCAACGGTAGGGGGGCCCGTCGCGAACGGGCGAACGGGCGGGTGGCGGCGCGCAACACACGCGCCGCCACCCGCCGTCAACCTCAGAACCGCTGCTGAATCCCCGCCGTCACCCCGACCTGCGTGGTGCCGTACCCGTTGACATCGCGCGATACACCGACCTTCTGCCCATGCTTCCCGATCGCGAACGCGCCGGCCGCGTACAGCACCGTGCGCTTCGACAGCGCGTAATTCGCACGCATCGACACGAGCGTCGGATCGGCATCCGTGCCGCCCTTGATGTTCTGGTGATACACGGCGCCGATCAACGAGAACGTCGGCGTGAACTGGTACGACCCGCCGACCCAGTACATGTCGCTCAACTGGTTCGCGGCGCTCGTGCGATACGTGCGCTTGTAGTTGCGGTAGCCGGCCATCGTCTTCAGGTTGCCGAAGTCGTAGCTCAGGCCCGCATGAATCCCCTGGACGTAGTTGACCGTATCGGCCGGCGTCACGCTGTCGGCCGCGCCGTTCTGCCGGTCGAACGCGACCACCGCGCCGAACGGGCCTTGTTCGTAGCCGACCGCGAAGTCGTATTTCGAGCTGGTCTTCATGCTGCCCGGCACGTTGCCGAAGCCGTACAACGCGCCGAACTTGAAGCCGCTGAATTCACCGTCGTAGCGCACCGCATTCGACGAGCGCGTGAACATGCCGTCCTTGCGGCCGCCGGTCGCCATCGACGACGAGGCCCACGAGTAGTTCTGTGCGTAACCCATCGGGTCGAACGGCAGCATGTAGTCGTAGGTGACGGTGTAGTTGCGGCCGAGCGTCAGTTCGCCCCATTTGCCCTTCAGGCCGACCGTCGCGCGGCGCGCGAAGATCGAGTCGGGGCCGTCGTCGAGCGCGCCGTTCGCGAGGTCGATCCCGCTTTCCAGCCGGAACACGGCCTTCAGCCCGCCGCCCAGATCCTCGACGCCGCGCAGGCCCCAGCGCGACGTGTTCTTGTTGCCGGACTTGAGCTTGACGGAATTGCCGCCTTCCGGCGCCGCGTGGTTCGTGAATTCGACGCCGGCGTCCATGATCCCGTAGATCGTGACCGACGACTGCGCGTGCGCGGCCGGCACGGCGAGACAGGCGGCCGCGGCCGAACCGGTGAGGACTACTGTTCGAATGGAACGTTCTGCGCGTGACTTCATTTTGACGATGTCTCCTTGATTTTTTGTGGGTGGTTGAAACAGAAAACGGGTACTCGTCGCGCCGATGCGCGTCTCGAAGGGAGGTGCGCGCGACTGCATGCGCGGCGGCGCGCGGGCCGCCGCGACGGGGTCAGCCCGCCTTCGCGAACGCCCAGCAGTCGTTGGCCGGGAATTCGATCCAGTGCTTGCCCGCTGCACGCGGCACGTGACCGAATGCGCGCAGGCGCATCTCGCCGCAATGGAACAGGTATTCCCAGCGGTCGCCGAGATACATCGACGTGACGAGGTCGGCCTGCAGCCGGTTCGCGCCCGGGCCGTCGGCGACCTGCACGCGTTCGAGGCGGATCACGGCCTGCGCGTCCTGGCCCGGCGCGAAGGTGTCGCGGGCGAGCGCCTGCAGTTCCCAGCCGTCGCCGGCGAGCGTCACGCGTTCGCCGTCAATGGCCGCGACGCGCGCATCGATCCGGTTGTTGCTGCCCATGAACTCGGCCGTGTACAGCGAGCGCGGCGCGCCGTACAGCTCGGCCGGCGTGCCTTCCTGCTCGATGCGGCCGTTGCGCAGCAGCAGGATGCGGTCGGACATCGCCATCGCTTCGGTCTGGTCGTGCGTGACGCACAGGGCCGACAGCCCGAGCGACACGATCAGTTCGCGCAGCCAGGCGCGCGCTTCCTCGCGCAGCTTCGCGTCGAGGTTCGACAGCGGTTCGTCGAGCAGGATCACCGGCGGGTTGTAGACGAGCGCGCGCGCAATCGCGACGCGCTGTTGCTGGCCACCCGACAGCTGATGCGGAAAGCGTTCCGCGAGATGGCCGAGGCCGAGCTGGTCGAGCGCGGACTGCACGCGGCGCTTCTGTTCGGCCGGTGCGACGCGGCGCAGCTTCAGCCCGTAGCCGACGTTGTCGGCGACGGTACGGTGCGGCCACAGCGCGTACGACTGGAACACGAGGCCGAGCGAGCGTTGCTCGACGGGCAGATCGACGCGCTGCGCGCCGTCGAAGAACACGCGATCGTCGAGCTGGATGCGGCCGTCGGACGGCTGTTCAAGGCCGGCCACCGCGCGCAGCAGCGTGGTCTTGCCGCTGCCCGACGCGCCGAGCAGGCACACGACTTCGCCGGCCTTCAGTTCGAACGACACGCCCTTGAGGATCGGATTGGCGCCATAGCTGAGGTGCAGGTCGTCGACGATGAGCTTATCCATGAAGTTTCACTCCGAAACGCAGGGCCACGCCGAGACCGGCGCCGACCATCGCGATGTTGATGACAGAAAGCGCGGCGACCTGGTCGACGGCGCCGGTCGCCCACAGCGACACGAGCAGCGCGCCGATCACTTCGGTGCCGGGCGACAGCAGGTAGACGGCCGTTGAGTATTCGCGCTCGAAGATCATGAAGATCAGGAGCCACGCGGCGAGCAGGCCGAAGCGCACGAGCGGCAGCGTCACGTCGAGCGACACGCGGCTGCGCGTCGCGCCGACGCTGCGGCCGGCTTCCTCGAGCTCGGGGCCGACCTGCAGCAGCGCGCTCTGGATGAGCCGCATCCCGTACGCGAGCCACACGACCGTGTACGCGATCCAGATGCTCCACATCGAGTTCTTCAGCTCGCGCAGGCCCGGGACGAACAGGAAGATCCACAGGAACGCAAGACCGGCGAGCAGGCCGGGCACCGCGCGCGGCAGCAGCACCAGGTAGTCGAGCAGCTTGGTGGCCCAGTCGGGGCGGCGGTGGCCGGCGAACGCGACGAGCGAGTAGAAGCCGATCGCGAGCGCGCCGCCGATCACGCCGATGCCGAGCGTATTGATGATCGCGCGCACCAGGTTGTCCTGCTCGAACAGTTCGATGAAGTTCGACAGCGTCAGCACTTCGGCGAGCGCGACGCCTTCGCCCCAGTTGGTCACGAACGCGCGCAGCACGATGCCCGAGATCGGCACGATCACGGTCAGCATCAGCCACAGCGCGACGATCGCGAGCGCAACCCAGCGCCAGACGCCGAGCGGCAGCACCGTCGCGCGGCCGGCCTTGCCCTTCACGGTGACGAAGCGGTTCGCGGTCTTCAGCAGGCGGCGCTGCAGCAGCACGAGCGGGAACGTGATCGCGACGATGCACACCGCGACCGCGGCCATCAGGTGATACGACGGCACGCCGAGCTTGTTGGTCAGCTTGTACAGGTAGGTCGCGAGCACGAGGTGGCCTTCCGGGTCGCCGAGCACGAGCGGCAGCCCGAACACCTCGAAGCCGAGGAAGAACACCAGCACGCCGGCGAACAGCAGCGCGGGCATCGTCATCGGCAGGCTCACGTCGAGCGCGACGCGGAACGGGCGGGCACCCGTCACGCGCGCGGCTTCCTCGACGTCCGAGCCGAGGTTGCGCAGCGCGGCCGACGAGTACAGGTACACGTGCGGCACGTGCGTGAGGCCGACGATTACCGTGATCGCGAAGACGGAGTACACGTTCCAGGGCACGCTTTGCACCCCGAACATTTCCTTGAACCACACCGAGTAGAAGCCGACCGGGCCGGCGGCGACCACGTAGCCGAACGCGAGCACCATCGGCGAAACGAACACCGGCGTGAGCAGCAGCGGTTCGAGCCAGCGGCGGCCGGGCAGGTCGGTGCGCACCATCAGGAACGCGAGGATGCCGCCGAGCGGGATCGAGATGAACAGCATCCCGCCGGCGATGATGAACGAGTTCTTCACGGCCGACCAGAAATCGGGATCGCTGAAGACGAAACGGAAGCCCTCGATGCCGAGCGTCCTGTTCGCATCGAAGAACGGCGCGGACAGCAGGCTCTGGAACAGGATGAAGCCGAGCGGCAGCGCGACCGCGATGGTCAGTACCGCGACGACGATCCAGCGCAGCATGCCGGCGAGCGGCTGAAGGCTGCTGACCGGTAGCGCGGGGATCGCATCGCGCGGGCCGGCGGCGGGCGGAACGGCAGGCACCGATCCGCGTGTGCTGGTTGAAAGCATGAGTTCGCCCCTGCGGCCATCCGGATGGCCGCCTCTAGGAAGTCGGTATGGGGAAGGGGCCGCCCGCGCGACGTGGCGGGCGGCCATTGGCGGGCCGAAGCCGGTCAGTGGATCAGTGGATCAACCCTTGATCGCCTGCTGCCATTGCCTCAGGAACGCGAGCCGCTTCGACTGGTCCAGATAGACGAGCAGGCCGGTGCCGATCTGGATCGGCTTCAGCGAATCGCCGAGTTCCTTCGTGAGGCCCGCGGCCGACGTTTCGCCGGTCACGTCCGTGCGGATCGCGTACAGGTTGGCCTGGTTCGCGATCAGCGTCTGGCCGCGTTTCGACAGCAGGTAGTCGACCCACAGCTTCGCGGCGTTCGGATTCTTCGCCTTCTTCGAGATGGTGGCGAGGCGGCTCACGACCTGCGTGTAGTCCTTCGGAAACACGTAGCCGATCGACTTGTCCTTCTTTGCCTTCGCGTACGCATACGATCCGAAGATGTTGTAGCCGATCAGGTTCTCGCCCGACGAGATGCGCTCCATCATCGCGCCCGTGCTCGACTGCAGCTTCGGGCCGGTCGCGCCGATCGCCTTCACGAGTTCCCACGTGACCTTCTCGTTCAGGTGCGCGTCCTGCGTCAGCGCATTGAAGCCGACGCCGGATTTCTCGACGTCGTACGTCGTGAGCTTGCCCTTGAACTTGTCCGGTTGCGACGCGAGCAGCTTGATCAGCTCGGCGCGCGTCTTCGGCACTTCGTTCTCGGGGATCAGGCGCTTGTTGTAGACGATCGCGAGCGGCTCGAACGTCGTGCCGTACGCCTGCTTCTGGTACTGCGCCCATTGCGGCAGGTTCGCGCTTTCGGGCGAATCGTAGGACGCCATCAGGCCGTCGTTGACGAGCTTGACCTGCAGGTCCATCGCCGAGCTCCACAGCACGTCGGCGCTGGTGCTGCTCGCCGCGTTCTCGCTGATGTAGCGGTTGTACAGCTCGGTGCTGTTCATGTCGTTGTACTCGACCTTCACGCCGTACAGGCTTTCGAAGTCCTTGATCAGCGGGCGCACGAGGCCCGTGTCGGTCGTCGAGTAGACGATCAGCTTGCCTTCCTTCTTCGCGGCGTCGATGACGCCCTGGTAGCTCCCCGGATACCCGGCCGGAACCTGCGCGGCGGCGTTGCCGGCGGCAGTGCCCAGAACGACCGCCAGCGCGGCGGCGAGGTGCTTCGGTGCAAACGGCATGTCTTCCTCCAGTTACGTCCAGGTGTTGTTCGAGTGGAGCGGATGTTAATTGCGACGCACTTTCAGCCTGCTTTCATTTTGATAAGCAATCGTGTCCATCGTGTCATGGATTTCCCGAGGTCGAAGCGGCGGCGGCCGCGCGTCTGGCAGCGCGCGGCACGGTCGGGCGAGGGGGAGCGGCGGGTTGCAGCGGGGCGCGGCAACGATGACAGGCGCGGCTAGGCCGGTTGCGCGAGCAGCTTGCCGAGCAGCCGGCCGCCATGCCGCGCGTGCGCGGCCGTCAGCGCGGAATACCCGACGACGACGCCCGCTTCGCACCGGGCGCTTCGACAGAATCCGCGGATCGGCTGCAATTCGATGCCGACCGCCTGGGCTTGCGCGACATACGTCGCGTCGTCCATCCCGGGCGGCAGCCACAGTACGAAATGAAAGCCCGCGTGCTCGCCGGACACCGTGTAACGTCCGCCCGCGTGTTTCGCCAGCTGGTCGAGCACGAGGTCGCGCCGCTGGCGGTATGCGTGACGCGCGGCGCGCAGGTGCTTCGCAAAATCGCCGTGCGCGATGAAGCGGGCCAGCGCCAGCTGCGGCGCCACGCCGACCGAGCGCGCGGTCGCATGCCACACGGCCGACAGCGCCGGCCGCAGTTCCGCGGGCACCACCTTGAAGCCGATCCGCAACCCCGAGAACAGCGTCTTGTTGAACGAGCCGCAGTAGATCACGCGATCGCACGCGTCGAGCGATTTCAGCGCGGGCAGTGGGGCGGTCTGGTAGCTGAATTCGCCGTCGTAGTCGTCCTCGATGATCCACGCGCGGGTGCGCTGCGCCCAGTCGAGCAGTTCGAGCCGGCGCGACACCGACATCGTGACGCCGAGCGGCGCCTGATGGGCAGGCGTCACGTAGGCCGCGCGCGCATCGGGATGCCGCTCGAGTGACGCCGTGTCGATGCCTTCGCGATCGACCGGCACGTCGATCACGGTCGCGCCTGCGATCGTGAAGATCTGCCATGCCGACGCATAGCCGGGATCTTCCATCAGCACCGTCGAGCCGGGCGCGAGCAGCGTGCGCGCGACGAGATCGATCGAATGGCGGATGCCGGTCGTGATGAAGATGTCGCCAGCGTCGCACGGGATGCCGCGGTATTCCCGCAGGTACGCGGCGATTTCGTCGCGCAGGCTCTCGACGCCTTGCGCCGGCGTGGCTCCGAGGTCGTGCGCGGTCGCGGCAAGCAGGCTGGCCCCAAGCGCCTTCTTCCATTGCTGCATCGGCAGCAGGCCGGGATCGGCAAGCCGCGCGACGAACGGCACGCCCGGGCGCACGCCTTGTTCCGGCACGGCGGCGTCGGTCATGGGTGCCGGCGCGGCGTGTGCGCCGGCTGGGGGAAGGTGGGTGTCGCGCGATTGCGCGGCCGCGCGCAGATAGCTGTCCGGCACCACCGCGCATACCCGCGACCCCGACCCTTGCGTGCGGGCGATGTAGCCCTCGGAGCACAGCCGGTCGTACGCCGCTTCGACGGTTCCCCGGGCGACGCCCCAGCGCGCGGCGAGCGTACGGCTGGACGGCAGCGGGCTGTCGCCGGGCAGCAGGCGCTTCAGGATCGCGTCGCGCAGCGCGTCGGCGATGCACTCTTGCTTCGACTGCGGACTGCCCGCGGACAGCCCGGCCGGGCAAGGCAGATCAAGCGGAATCGCGGCTTTGCCTCGCGGCATAGTGGTCTATTCAGTTACGGATTTAATGGTCCTTCAGCTTATATCACTTTGACCTTAGATTGCTGTCGACCCCATCAATCCAACCGGAGACGAACTCACCGCATGAAAACGCGTTCATTACCCCAGTGGGGGTGGCTGTTCCTGTTGATGCTCGTCGTGTGCCTGCCGCGGGTCACGATTGATGCGTACCTGCCGTCGCTGCCGGCGATGGCGGACGCGCTGCACGGCACCGACGCCCAGTTGCAGCTCACGCTGACCCTGTACATGGTCGGCTACGCGCTGTCGATGCTGGTGTCGGGGCCGTTGTCCGACCGTTATGGCCGCCGTCCTGTCCTGCTCGGCGGCTTGTGCCTCTATGTGGTCGCAAGCGTCGCCTGCGCGTGGTCGGCCAGCGTCACGGCCATCGTCGCCGCCCGCATCTTTCAGGCGTTGGGCGGCTGCAGCGGAACGGTGATCGGTCGGGTGATCGTGCGCGAACGCTTCCCGACCGCGATGCAGGCCACGATGCTGGGCCGCATCTCGGCGGGCATGGCGCTGTCGCCGGTGATTGCGCCGCTGGCCGGCAGTGCGCTGGCCGAATGGCTCGGCTGGCGCGGCGTGTTCGGTTTGCTGGCGGTGGGCGGGCTGGTCGCAACGGCGATGGTGCTGCGCTACCTGCCCGAGACTCGCGAACGCAACGCGCGGCCGGCGCCGAGCGCGGGGCTTCTGCGGACGTACGCGGGCCTGCTGCGCGAGCGCAGTTTCCTGCGCTATTCGCTCGCCATCAGTTTCGCGTACTGCACGTACTACCCGTTCATCGCGGAATCGTCGACGCTGTTCCAGCGGCAGCGCGGCGTAACGGGCCCGGTGTATGCGGCGATCTTCGGCCTGACCGTGCTCGGCTACCTGATCGGTTCGAACCTGTTCGCGCGGACCGGCACGCGCTGGAAGGCCGATTCGGTCATTGCGGCAGCAGCGGGCGTCAATCTGGCCAGCGCCGCCGTGTTGTGGATCGGCGGTGCGATCGCGCCGACGGCGGTCGCGGCGCTGGTCGTCCCGATGTTCTTCGTGATGATCGCCGTCGGGATCGCGATTCCGGCCTGCCAGTTCGCGGTGATGCAGCCGTATACGACGATCGCCGGGACGGCGTCCGGGCTGTTCTTCTTTATCCAGATGGCGATCACGGCCGCGTGCGGCGGCGTGCTGGCATGGCTGTCGGACGGCACCGCGCGCCCGATGATCGTCGTCACGGCCGGCGCGAGCGCCGCATTCCTGACGGTGGCGGTCGGCCTGCGCGAGCGGCGCCGGGCAGACGACGGTTCGCGCTTCGCGACGCGGAGCCGGCCCGCCGCCGAGCGCTGAGCGACGGACGGCGCGCCGGCCGACGTGCGCCTGCGCGGGCGGCGCAACCCGTGTTTCCGCGAGGCGTCGCGATGGAAAGGATCATGTAATGTAGCGGCCTGTCGCTGACCTTACGGAATCCCCCATGCGTGTGCTGCTCGTCGAAGACAATCCGAACCTCGCCCAGTCGTTGAACGACGCGCTGAGCGCGGCGCGCTTCGCGGTCGATCACATGACGGACGGCGAGGCGGCCGACCACGTGCTGCGCACGCAGGACTACGCGCTGGTGATTCTCGACCTCGGGCTGCCGAAGCTCGACGGGCTGGAAGTGCTGCGGCGGCTGCGCGCGCGCCGCAATCCGGTGCCGGTGCTGATCCTGACCGCGCACGGCTCGGTCGAGGATCGCGTGAAGGGGCTCGATCTCGGCGCCGACGACTATCTCGCGAAGCCGTTCGAACTGACCGAACTGGAGGCACGCGCCCGCGCGCTGATCCGCCGCAGCCTCGGCCACGAGCATTCGCGGGTCGAATGCGGGCCGCTTTCGTACGACAGTATCGATCGCAGCTTCCAGCTTGCGGGCGAGCCGCTGTCGCTCACGCCGCGCGAGCGCTCGGTGCTCGAGGTGCTGATCCTGCGCAACGGCCGCGCGATCAACAAGGAAACGCTGTCGGAGAAGATCTTCGGGCTCGACGAATCGGTGAACGCCGATGCGATCGAGATCTACGTGTACCGGCTGCGCAAGAAGCTCGAGAACACGGGCATCGCGATCGTCACGCTGCGCGGGCTCGGTTACCTGCTGGAAGCGAAGGCGGAGACGGCTGAATGAGCCGCCGCGGCGCTCACGATCTTTGCGCGGAACGGATGGGCACGTTGACGCGCAACGCCGGATCGACACGTTCACGGCCCGCCAACGACACGCACGCCATTCACGGCAGACCGAGCGGGCGCGGAGCGGTGCGGGGTGCTTGCTCCGCCATGCCCTACGGGCCTGCCTGGCAGGGGGCCGCGTGACCCGCACGAACCTGCGCACCCAGGTTGCGCTGTGGCTGCTGCTGCCGCTGCTCGGGCTGCTCGCGCTCGACTCGTGGCTCACGTACCAGCGCGCGATGAGCGCCGCGCACGTCGCGTTCGACCGCACGCTGTCGTCGTCGCTGAAGTCGATCCGCGAAGGCGTGCGGCTCAACGACGGCGAGATCGAGGTCGACCTGCCGTATCTCGCGCTCGAAATGCTCGAGTCGAGCGACGGCGGCAAGGTCTACTACCTGATCCGCGAGGACAACGGCCACACGATCACCGGCTACCCGGACCTGCCGCTGCCGCACGGGCGCGACGCAGGCGACGGCGCGCTGTTCGTCACGCGTTACTACGACGTCGTCTATCGCGGCGAGCAGTTGCGAATGGCCGCGCTGCGCATCCCGGTGCACGACGTGCCGACCGCACAGTCGCGCATCGTGTGGGTGATGGTCGGCGAGACGATCGAGGCGCGCCAGGCGCTCGCGCGCGAGATCCTGGTGGGCTCGCTGCTGCAGGAAGGGTTGCTCGTCGTGCTGGCGCTCGGCATCGTGTGGCTCGGCGTCGGGCGCGGGCTGCGGCCGCTTAACCGGCTGTCGGCCACCGTCGCCGCGCGCAGTGAGGACGATACGACGCCGCTCGATACCGGCGCGGTGCCGAGCGAACTCGCGCCGCTCGTCGAGTCGATCAACCAGTACATCGGCCGCACGCAACGGATGCAGGTCGCGCGGCGCCGTTTCTTTGCCGATGCGGCCCATCAACTGAAGACGCCGCTCGCGGCCGTGCAGGCCGGGGTCGAGCTCGCGTTGCGGCCCGACGAGCAGCCGCGCGCGAACGGGCACCTGCGGCGTGCGAACGGCGCGGTGCGGCAGGCCGCGAAGATCGTGCAGCAACTGCTGTCGCTGTCGCGGCTCGATTCGGACAGCGGCCATGCGGTCGCGCACAAGCCGGTCGCGCTGCACCGGCTCGCGCGCAGCGTAACGCTCGACTGGTCGCCGGTCGCCCGCGCGCGCGACATCGATCTCGGCTTCGAGCACGAGGCCGATCTCGACGTGCACGGGCAGTCCGACCTGCTTGGCGAAATGATCGGCAACCTGATCGACAACGCGATCCGTTATGCGGGCGATCGCGCAGTGATCACGGTGCGCGTGTCGCGCGACGGCGAGCACGCGCGACTCGACGTCATCGACAACGGGCCGGGCATTCCCGCGGACGAGCGCGACGCGGTGTTCGAGCGCTTCCATCGCGGCAGCAAGACGCAGACGGTCGAAGGGACGGGGCTCGGGCTGTCGATCGTGCGCGAGATCGCGCGCGTGCATCAGGGTAGCGTGACGCTGGCGGATGCGGCTGGGGGCGGGCTGGTCGTGACGATCTGGTTGCCGGCGGCGAACGACGCCGCGCCGCGCGCTGCGTGATGGCGAGCAGGGAGGCGGGAAGCGGTGGCTGTGAGCCGCGGCTTCCCGGCAGTGAAAGGGGGCGAGCGGCTCCGCGCGCCCGGCTCAATCGCCGAACCCGATCTCCGCTTCCAGCGACTGGCCGATTTCGAGCCACGCGCCCGCGCCCTCGACGACGATCGCATTGATGCCGAACGTCAGCTCGCCGTTGAAGTTCGGATTCGCGCGATAGGTCTGCATCGTGTCGGTCGGCTCGTGCGGCCACGCCGGATCGGGCGCGCCGGTGGCCTGGTCGATCGTCGGCATCGGGCAGCGCGTGCACGGCTTCACGAGGCGCAGCCGCACGGGTGTCGTGCCTTCCGTGTCGAGGTGTTCGACGAAATCCTCTTCGAACGCGTCGAGATCCGACACGACGATATTCGGGCGGAAGCGGTTCATCGGGATCGCCGGTGCGCCCTTCGCGGCGAGCCGCGCGTTCAGATCGTCGAGCGACGACTGGCCGATCACGAGCAGCGGATAACCGTCCGCGAACTGCGTGTGCGTATCGATCTCGCCGGTCCATTTGCGGTTGCAGCCGCGGCGCGCGTCGGGCGCGAAGCGCACGAGCTTCGTGGGCGTGCCGAGGAATTCGGTGAGCCAGGCGGCCGTTTCGGGACCCGTGTCGATCGCGTCGACGGTGTCGCGCCACACGGTCGCGGCCATTTTCGGCGTGGCGGGCGATACGTCGCCGTCGAGCGGCGTGCGGATCTCGCGCATGCCCGGCGCGTTCAGCACGAGCGCATCGCTGTCGAGCGCCGTGCGGATCAGCGCGAGGCGCGGGTGCGTGCGCTGCGTGATCATCTGCCCGGCCGGGTCGGTGATCAGCCAGTGGCGGTCGTACGCGAGGCCCGTTTCGAGCAGTTGCGCGCGCGACAACGCGATGCCGGCACAGGATTTGATCGGGTAGACGAAGAGTTCGGCGATGGCTGGCATGACGCTGGCTGGAGGCGAATGGCGAGACTGCGATTGTGCCAGATCATGCCGAAGCCGTTTGGACGGCTGCGCGCCGTCGCGTAGCCAGTCACGCGAGCGGGAAGCCGGAGTCGAACGTCGTGCGCACATCGAGCGGCTGGCGCAGCAGTCCCGCTTTCAGATAGAAGTCGGCCGTGCGTTGTTGCTCCGCGATGACCGTCGCGTCGATCGGCAGCCAGCGCGTGTTGCGGCGCTCGAACTGCAGCTTCGCGGCCGCCGGCGGAATGCCGATGATGCGCGCGAGTGCGGCGGAATACGCATCGACGTGGCGGTACGACCAGGTCTGCGCGCGGACGACGCGCCGCAGGAAATCGTGCAGCACGTCGCGCTTCGACGCGATCGCCGCGTCGGTCGCCGCGAGGTAGCTGAGGCCCGACCACAGACCGCGGCCATTGACGAGCACGCGCGCGCGGCCGCTCGTTTCGGCGAGCGCGGTATAGGGCTCCCAGGTCGCCCACGCGTCGATCGAACCGGTTGCGAGCGCAAGCATCGTGTCGGCCGGCGGCAGGAAGCGGAACGACACGGCGTCGGGCGGCAGGCCCGCTGCATCGAGCGCCTTCAGCGTGACGAAATGGCCGATCGAGCCGCGCGTGGTGCCGATGCGCTTGCCTTTCAGGTCGGCCGCGCCTTTCAGCGCCGCGGCGGGCTGCACAAGCACCGCCGTGCCGTACGGGTCGGAACGGTTCGCGCCGATCACCTTGATGCGTGCGCCCGATGCGAGCGCAAAGATCACCGGCGCATCGCCGATCGGGCCGCAGTCGACGGCGGCCGCGTTCAGCGCTTCGGCGAGCGGCGCGGCGGCCGGGAACTCGGTCCACGCGATGTCGTACGCCAGGCCGTTCAGCTCACCGGCCGCTTCGAGCAGCGCGCGCAGCCCGCCTTTCTGGTCGCCGGCGCGCAGCAGCGGCCGCGAGCCCGATTGCGCGTGCAGGGCAGCCGGGGCCGCGGCGATCGTGGCGAGGGCGCTCGCCTGTGCGAGGAAATGGCGTCGGGTCGGATTCATCGTGAAGCTCGGTCGGAAGAGAAGTTCAGGGATTCAATCAATGCGGAAGCCCGGCCTGCACATCGCGTACGAGTTCGGTGTCGACGCGCAGCAGCAGCGCGGTCAGCGGATCGCCGGTCGGTGTCGGTCCGGCCGGTCGTGCGGTGGCGTCCGAACGGCACAGCAGGTCGGCATCCGACCAGCCGGCGCTGCCCGGCAACGCGCGTGCCCGCAGCCAGCCGCGCCGATCGGCGAGGAGCTGCGTACCGCCGAGCGCGTCGGGTGCCACGCCGGCAATCGTCGCGAATGCGCGCCACGCATCGGGCGTGGAGGCGACGCAATCGGCTCGCGCGGCGCCGGTCGCCTGCGCCACGGGCGCGCCGCGTGCCGTGACGAGCAAGGTTTGCCAACGCGCGTCTTCCGGCGGCGGTGTCGCGCCCGACGCGAGCGCGACGACGCGCACACGCTGGCCGTCGCGCCAGCGCTCGAGCGGCTGGGGCGCGGCGGCGCCGCAGCGCACGTCGAGCGCCGGCAGCGGGACCGGCACGGGCCACGCGCCTTCCGCCTGCGCGCCGCTGCCCGCGGCGAGCGCTTTCAGGTAGTCGAGCACGGCCCAGGTGTCCTGGGGGCCGAGCGTCGCGGCGAAGCCGGGCATCGTCGACGCGCCGTGCTCGTCGCGCGTGCCGTGGCGCACGCGCCAGAACAGCTCGCCGTCGAGACGTCGGGCGAGCAGCGTGCCGGCGAAGGTCGGCGGCCAGTGCGGGAGCGTGGCCGCGAGCGGCCCTTCGCCGCGTCCGTCCGTGCCGTGGCATGCCGCGCAGTGTTGTGCATACAGGTGCGCGCCGCGCATCACGTTCGATACCGAAAACGGCACGGGATCGCGCTGGAAACTCGTCGGCACGGCGGGCGAGAGCCACAGCGAAGACGGCGGGCACGGCGCGAACCACGCAACCGCCAGCGCGGCGAGCGCGGACGCGACACGCCATTTGCGCGACACAAGTGCGATGCCCGCGAGCACGACGGCCAGCGCCGTCGCCGCCATGGCGAATGCGAGTTGCCGCGTGAGTCCCGCGTCGATGCGCAGCGTTTCGAGCGCGATGCGATGGGCCCACGGCCACGCGGCTTGACCGTCGGCGTCGCCCGTCAGCCCGATCGCATGCAGCACGCGCGCCAGCGCGATTTGCGCGCGATACAGCCCTTGCAGAAACAGGAGCGCCCAGTCGGCGAACGTCGGCGCGTTCATCGGCTACGGCCGCGCCGCGCGGCAACCCTTCGTCGAACGGCGCCGTGCATCTACCAGCTCGCATCGAGCCCGAGGTGCCGCAGCGCGTCGTGGCGCAATTCGGCGAGGCGCGGGTCGCCGCGATGGCGCGGGTAGGGCAGGTCGACGTGCAACTCGGCGACGATCCGTGCGGGGCGCGGCCCGAACACGATCACGCGCTGCGCGAGGAACAGCGCTTCCTCGACATCGTGCGTGACGAGCATCGCGGAGAAGCCGTCGCGTTGCCACAGAGCGGTGAGCTCGGCCTGCATCGTGAGCCGCGTGAGCGAATCGAGCTTGCCGAGCGGCTCATCGAGAATCAGCAGGCGCGGATCGTTGACGAGCGCGCGTGCCAGCGCGACCCGCTGCGCCATCCCGCCGGACAACTGATGCGGAAACACGTTCGAGAATTCCTGCAGCCCGACGCGCGCGAGCGCATCGTCGACACGATGCTGCGACGCACGCGCCACGCCGCGCGCCTCGAGGCCGAGTGCGACGTTCGCGCGCACACGCCGCCACGGGTACAGCGTCGGGTCCTGGAACACGACGATGCGCGACGGATCGGGGCGTTCGATCGGCACGCCGTCCTGTGCGATCGTGCCTTGCCGCGCGGTGTCGAGACCCGCGACGAGGCGCAGCAGCGTCGATTTTCCGCAGCCGCTCGGGCCGAGCAGCGCGACGAATTCGCCGGCCGCGACCGACAGCGTGACGTCGTCGAGCACCGGCAGCGCGCCGCCGGGGCCGTCGAATGCATGGCTCACCCGGCGGATGTCGATGCGCGCGCCGCGCGGCGCGGTGACGGCGGGCGCAGCGGCAACGGACGATGCAACGGACGATTCGAGTACGGCGGCGCTCACCATTTGACGGTTCCTTTCTGCCAGGCGAGCACGCGGTCGCGCACCGCGAACAGCAGCGCGATCAGCCCGGAAAACAGCAGCGCCATCACGATCAGCGCCGCATACATGTTCACGTACGATGCCCAGCCCTGCGCCCAGCTCAGGTACCAGCCGAGCCCCGACTTGACGCCCATCATCTCGGCGACGACCAGCACCGTGAACGATGCGCTCAGCCCCATGAAGATGCCGACGAACACGTGCGGCAGCGCGGCCGGAATCGCGACGCGCAGCACGAGGAAGCGCGCGTTCGCGCCGAGCGTGCGCGCGACGTCGTAATACTGCTTGTTGACGCTCGCGACGCCCGACCACGTGAGCACCGCGACCGGGAAGCCGGTTGCGAGCGCGATCAGGAACGCGGCCGCCGAATAGCTCGACGGGAAGAAGTAGAACGTGAGCGGTAGCAGCGCGGTGGCCGGCACGGGGCCGAGCACGCGCAGCACCGGATGCACCCAGTAGCCGATCCGGCGCGACCAGCCGATCGACACGCCGACCGCGAAACCGACCGCGACGCCGTACGCAAAGCCGAGCGCGAGCAGCTTCAGCGTGTTGCCGGCGCTGCCCAGCAGGCGCGGCCAGTCGTCGACGTAGACCTCGATCAGCGCCTGCGGCGGCGCGAAGAACGGCGTGGGCAGCCAGCCGGTTTTCGCGGTGACGATTTCCCACACGGCGAGCACGAGCGGCAGCGCGACGAGCCACGGGCCGGCCGGGCGCACGCGCGCGAGCCGCGTGCGCGACGCGGGAACGAGATGGCCGAGCGTTGCGGCGACGAGCAACAACGCGGCGATCGTCCACGCGCCGACGGCGAATTCGCCGGTGTACGCCCAGTCACTGAAACCGACGACGCGGTTCGGCCACAGTTGCGTGAGGGCACCGAGCACGCCCCATGCGAGCGCGGCGGCGATGCCGGTGGGCCAGGTGCGCGCGCGGCGGGCTTCGGCGGCTAACGTCGCTTCGCAGGCGATGCACGCGACGCCGGACGCGGGTGCGGGCACGGATGCGGCGACACTGCCGCCGGAAGCGGCGGACGCGGTGCGTGCGGCGGGCGCGTGTTCGATCGTCGACATCGCTTCACCCCAGCACGTTCGCATAGACCTGCTGCGCGAAGCGCTGCGGGTCGGTGCTCTTCTTCAGCACGCTGATGCGGCGGAAGTCGTCCGCGTAGAACGCGATTTCCTGCTGCAGGTCGACGTTGGTCGGGTGGTGATTGTAGGTGAGCGTCGCGTAGAGCTTGCGCAGGTCATCGGGGTTGATCTTCGGCGAATACTTCGCGAACACCTTCGCGGCTTCGTTCGGGTTGTCGTGCGTGAACTCGGTGGCCTGCACGATCGAGCGCGCAAGCGCGGCGGCCGACGGCCGGTCGTTGCGCACGAGGTCGCCGCGCGCGCCGATCACGCAGCACACCTTGCGCGCGTATTCGCCGGACAGGTTCGTCGCCAGTTCGGTGTACGCACCGTTGCTGCGCTTTTCGAGCAGATAGAGGTTCGGGTCGCCGTCGGCGATCGCGTGGATCTCGCCCTTGTCGACCGCCACGCCGAGCAGGTCGGCCGGATACTGCCGCCACGTGATGTCGCGCTCGGGATCGATGCCGTTCTTCGCGAGCAGGATCGAGAAGAAATGCTTGCCGGGCGCGGCCAGATCGCTGACGCCGACCGTCTTGCCCTTCAGCGCCTGCAGCGTCGTCACGCCGGCCGCCTTCGCGCCGACGAGCCGCACGCAGCCGCCGTGCGAGCTGCCGATGATCTTCACGTCGAAGCCGGCTTCGAGCGGCTTCAGCCAGCGGTGGATCATCCCGACCGCCGCATCGGCCTTGCCGGTCGCGATCGATTCGAGCAACTGGTCGGTCGAGCCGCTGTAGTTGATCAGATCGACCTTCAGGCCGTTCTTCTCGAAGAAGCCGCGCTCCTGCGCGACGACGATCGGCGTCAGGCAGAACGCGTTCTGGTTCCACGCGAACGTGAGCTTCTTCAGCGGCGGCGCGGACCAGGCCTTGCGGCCCAGCGTGATCGCGGGCGCGGCGAGCGCGACGGCGCCGGCGGCACGCAGCAGCTTGCGGCGCTTGTCGTCGTGCGCGTCGGCGGGCACGGGTGCGGGTGCGGTGGTTCGGGTCATGTGGTCTGGTCTCCGGTCGTGCGGAAAGGCGCTCAGTCGAGCAGGTCGGGTTCGTCGGCGACGACGCGCGCGAACAGGCTGTCGAAGGCGTGCAGCGCGCCGTCGGGGCCGCCGATCTGGCCGTGCGTGTGGCGCGCGGTCGCGTGATCGATCGGTTGCGGCGTGCCGGCCGCCTCGGCCAGCAACTGCGTGTGCGCGGCGTTGTCGAGCGCGATGTACCACCACGCCGCAGCCTCGACCGTCGGGCCGGCGCTCAGGATCCCGTGGTTCTTCAGGATCGCGCCCTTGTGCGTGGTGCCGTCCGGCTTCGCGAGCGCCGCCGCGATCCGTGCGCCTTCGCTCGTGTCGACGACCATCCCCGTGAAGTCGTCGAACAGCGCGTGGTCTTCGTAGAACACGCAGGCATCCTGCGTGAGCGGATCGAGCAGGCGGCCGAGCGTCGACCACGCCTTGCCGTACGTCGAGTGCGTATGCGCGGCGGCGACGATGTGCGGATGCGCTTCGTGGATCGCCGCATGGATCGCGAACGCGGCCTTGTTCAGTGGCCGCGTGCCGATCGCGGTTTCACCGCGTGCGTTGACGAGCAGCAGGTCGGACACCTTGATCTGCGAGAAATGCACGCCGAGCGGATTCACCCAGAAGTGGTCGGGCAGCTCGGGGTCGCGTGCGGTGATGTGGCCGGCGAGCCCCTGTGAGAAGCCGAAGCGGGCGAACAGGCGGAATGCGCCCGCGAGCCGTTCCTGACGGTGACGGCGCTCGGCGGCGACGTCGATGCGCGGTGCCGGCGGATCGAACCAGAAATGCTGGCGTGGCGCTTCGGCGAGTTCGAGACCCGATGTCGTACGGATAGGCGAGGCAAGGACGGCGGACATGATGGCGGATGGCTCCAGTAGGCTCCGTTGGGCTCAGGCCGCGCGGCGTGCCGCGTCGCGGGCGGCGACGGCGCTGCGCACGCGCGGAATCAGTTCGCGGCCGTAGTCGATCGCGTCTTCCAGCGGATCGAAGCCGCGGATCAGGAACGTCGTGACGCCGAGGTCGTAGTAGTCGAGCAGCGCGTCGGCGACCTGTTCGGGCGTGCCGACGAGCGCCGTCGAATTCGAGCGTGCGCCGGTGAGCTTCGCGATCTCGGTCCACAGCCGCTTGTCGACGCGTGAGCCGCGTTCGGCCGCGGCGAGCAGGCGGCGCGCGCCTTCGCTCTGCTGCGGGCCGCCTGCGCCGAGGCCGGCCGCTTCGCGCAGCCGGCGCGTTTCGTCGAGGATGCGATGCGCGCGCGCCCAGGCTTCGTCCTCGGTCGCGGCGAGGATCGGGCGGAACGACACGGAGAAGCGCACCTGGCGGCCATGCTTCGCGGCTTCGGCGCGCACGCGCGTCGTCAGGTCGCGCACCTGGTCGAGCGATTCGCCCCACAGCGCGTAGACGTCCGCGTGCTTGCCGGCCACTTCGAGCGCCGCTTCCGATGCGCCGCCGAAATAGATCGGCACATGCGGCTGCTGGAACGGTTTCACTTCCGAAAAGCCCTGTTTGAACCGGTAGTGCGCACCGTCGTGATCGAACGGCTGCGCTTCGGTCCAGATTCGTCGGAGGATGCCGAGGTATTCGTCGGTGCGCGCATAGCGCGCGTCGTGGTCGAGGAAGTCGCCGTCGCGCTGCTGTTCGCTGTCCGAGCCGCCGGAGATGAAGTGCACGGCGAGCCGGCCGCGGCTGAACTGGTCGAGCGTCGCGATCTGCCGCGCGGCGAGCGTCGGCGCGGTGAAACCCGGGCGATGCGCGAGCATGAAGTGAATGCGCTCGGTCGCGGCCGCGGCGAACGCGATCGTCAGCGTCGCCGACGGGCCGGTCGAGTGGTGCGGCACGAGGATCCGGTCGAAGCCGGCCGTCTCGTGGGCGCGTGCAAAGTCGCGCACGTAATCGGGATCGACGACGGGGCCGGACGCCGGATGGATTTCCGACTGCTTCTGGCTCTGGATCATGCCGATGAATTCGACGCTCATCTGGGTCTCCGGTGCAGGGACGTCCCGGCGCACGGCCGGGCAGGAATGGAGCGCAGGTTAACGCCGGGATCATGCGAAACGGAAATAATCAATCCCGAATTGAATATCAGATTTGCATGGTTTGGGCGAAGGTGCGCTGCGCATACGCTGTGGGCTCACGAAAGATCGGGCGCGCGGGCGCCAGCGAATCCGGCGCCGCGCGTGACGGATCGCCGACTTCATGAGAAACCGCGCCGCGTGGCGATCGATTGCCGCGATTGCCGCCTGTCCGTATTACTTTGCGTATTGCCCAGGGAATCCGTCTCGATGTCCGCCAGCCTTGCCGCTTCCTCGCCAGCGCCGCAGCCGCGTTCGCTGCGCCTCCTGTCCACCGACGATGCCGACGCCGACGACGCTCGCGTCGCCGCGCTGCTCGACCGCCTCGCGCCGGAGCTGGCCGCCGACGCGGCCCGCAACGACGCTGACGGCCGCTTTCCGCACGAGAACTTCGCGCGGCTGCATCGCGCGGGGCTGATCGCCCAGGTCGTGCCGCGCGAGCATGGCGGCGCCGGTGCGACGCTCGCGCAGGCGAGCCGGATCGTGGCCGCCGTCGCGAGCGCCGACCCGGCGACCGCGCTGGTGCTGACGATGACGTACCTGCAGCATCGCGCGCTCGGCCGCGCCGACAACCGCTGGCCGGCGCAGGTTCGGCGGGCGGTATTCGACAGCGCGGTCACCGAAGGAGCGCTGATCAACGCGCTGCGCGTCGAGCCCGCGCTCGGTTCGCCGTCGCGCGGCGGCCTGCCGGAAACCATTGCACGGCGCGACGGCGACGGCTGGCGGTTGTCCGGCCACAAGCTGTACAGCACCGGGATTCCGGCGCTGCGCTGGCTGGCCGTGTGGGCGCGCACCGACGAGCCGGTGCCGCGAGTCGGCGTGTTTCTCGTGCCGCGCGACCGCGACGCGGACGGCGATCGCATCCGCGTGATCGAAAGCTGGAATCACCTCGGCCTGCGTGCGTCAGGCAGCCATGAAGTCGTGTTCGACGACGTGCGGCTGCCGGCCGATCACGCGGTCGACGTACGCGCACCGGACGCATGGGCCGTGTCGGCGACGACCCATGCGGATGCCGACGCGCAGGCCGACCAGCAGGCATGGATGGTCGCGCTGCTCGGCAGCCTGTACGACGCGGTGGCGCGTGCGTCGCGCGACTGGCTGGTCGGCTTCGCGACGACGCGTGCGCCGAGCGGGCTGGGCGCGCCGCTGGCGACGCTGCCGCGCGTGCAGGAAGCGGTCGGCGAAATCGAGGGCTGGCTGCATGCGAACCGTGTGCTGCTCGACGATCACGTCGCGCGCACCGACGCGGGCCACGCACCGGCGGTCACGACGAGCGGCCTCGTCAAGCGGACCGTGACCGAGCATGCGATCCGCGTGGTCGAGCAGGCGTTGAAGCTGTCGGGCAATCACGGGCTGAGCCGCGCCAATCCGCTCGAACGCCACTATCGCGACGTGCTGTGCAGCCGCGTGCATACGCCGCAGGACGATGCGATCGCGGTGGCGGCGGGGCGCGCGGCGCTCGACGCGGCGAGCCGCAGCGAGACGAAGCGCGCAGCGAACGGCGAGACGGAGACGCGCGGGGCGTCGGTCAACGAGACCGAACGCGGCCGCAACGATGCGTGACGGGAGCCGGGCGGGCGCGGTCGCCAATCGGGCGGCGCGTTTCCGACGATTGCGACGATTGCGACGATTCCGACGCCGCCCGGTGGTCCGGTCAGGCCGCCTTGCCGTGCGCCTGCTCCGGCAACGCGAACGCGGTGCACGCATGCGCGGCAACGGCGGCGAGCGGCGCGTCGAAGCGTGCCGCATCGTGCCGGCGCAGCAGCCACAGATCGATCTGCGGCTTGAAATCGGCGAGCGGCACGATGTCGAGCGCATCGCGCAGCGGGCTGCCTTCGACGAGCGGCAGCGGCATCAGCCCGATGCCGAAGCCGTTTGCGACGCTCTGCAGCTGCAGGTCGCGGCCGTAGGTATCGAGCGTGACCGGCATCGGCAGGCGCTGCGCGTCGAGCGCGCGCCGCAAGCCCGCACGAAAACCGCAGCCGTCCGGGTTGAGCACCCAGCCACGCGCGTGGCAATCGGCGAGCCGGTAGCTGCGGCGCGGCCAGTCACCCTTGCGGCCGACCGCGACGAGCCGCGTAGCCAGCAGCCGTTCGCCTTCGACCTGCGCCGGCAGCACCATTTCGCGTGCGAGGAACACGAGCGCCGCATCGAGTTCGCGCCGGGCGACGCGCTCGACGAGCATGCCGCCCCAGGCGGTCGTGACCTGCGTCGCGAGCGCGGGCCATTGCGCGGCGAGTTCGGCGATCAGCGCGGGCAGCATCAGCTCGCCGAGGCCCTGCGTGAGGCCGATCCGGAATTCGCCGGCAGGCGGCTGCTCGCCGGCCGTCAGCTCGCGCAGCGCATCGACTTCGCGCAGGATCGCGCGACACTGCTCGAACACCCGCCGGCCGATGTCGGTCGGACGCGGCGGCTTGGTGTTGCGATCGAGCAGGGTCACGCCGAGCGCTTCCTCGAGATTCTGGACGCGCCGCGTGATCGCGGGCTGCGTCATCCCGAGCTCGGCCGCGGCCTGGCTCAGGGTCTGGCAGCGGACGACCGCTGCAAAAGCGTCGATATCGCTAATTTTCATGTTTGTTCTGCATGGTCTTTCAGGTGCATCATGACGATCCATCATATTCGGCATCATATTCGAGGAGTCAGCCGATGAGTACGCTTTCGTTGCATGAGACGCCGCTGCGGCCGTTCGTCGACGGTCTGGGCGCACTGCTCGCGTCCGGCGCGAACGAGGCGCGCATCCTCGACGAGGGCGGTGCGCTGCTCGCCGCGCTCGTCGAACACGACGACTGGTTGCCCGACGCATTCGCGCAGCCCGACCCGGTGCGCTATCGGCAGTACTTGCTGCATCTCGACCCGGACGAGCGGTTCTCGGTCGTCAGCTTCGTGTGGGGGCCCGGCCAGACGACGCCGATCCACAACCACACGGTGTGGGGGCTGATCGGGATGCTGCGCGGCGGCGAGTTCTCGCAGCCGTACCGGTTCGACGCGGCGGGCACGCCGGTGCCGGCCGGCGACGCCGTACGGCTGCAGCCGGGCGAAATCGAGGCCGTGTCGCCGCGCATCGGCGACGTCCATCGCGTGACCAACGCGTTCGACGATCAGGTATCGATCAGCATCCACGTGTACGGCGCGAACATCGGCAAGGTCGAGCGCGCGGTGTTCCTGGACGACGGTACCGTGAAGCCGTTCGTGTCGGGTTATTCGAATGCCTGATGCCTGATGCAACGCCCGCACGCGCGGCCGGTTGCCGGCACGCGCCGGCCGGCCCGAGATTCAACCGTTCCGCTTTCTTCCCCGACTTCAACGCATTCAATCAACACAGAGACACCGTGACGCAATCCGCCGACTCCACCTCCCGCTTTCCCGTCGCGTCGTACCAGGACGTGCGCGCCCGCCTGCTGGCCCGCGACGAGATCGCGCTGATCGACGTACGCGAGGAAGATCCGTACGCGCAGGGCCACCCGCTGTGGGCCGCCAACTTTCCGCTGTCGAAACTCGAACTCGATGCGTGGACGCGGATTCCGCGCCGCGATACGCCGATCGTCGTGTTCGGCGAAGCGGGCGGCGAGGATCTCGCGCCGCGCGCGGCCGCCACGCTCGCGCAACTCGGCTACACCGATGTGCGGTTGCTCGACGGCGGCCTCGCGGGCTGGCTCGCCGCGGGCGGCGAACTGTTCATCGACGTGAACGTGCCGAGCAAGTCGTTCGGCGAATGGGTCGAGGCCGAGCGGCATACGCCGTCGCTGTCCGCGCAGGAGGTGCAGGCGCTGATCGATGCGAAAGCCGATGTCGTGATCGTCGACGCGCGCCGTTTCGACGAATACCAGACGATGAACATCCCGACGTCGACGAGCGTGCCGGGCGCGGAACTCGTGCTGCGCGTGCGCGCGCTCGCGCCGAACCCGGCGACGCAGGTGATCGTCAACTGCGCGGGCCGCACGCGCAGCATCATCGGCACGCAGTCGCTCGTCAACGCGGGGCTGCCGAATCCGGTCGCCGCGCTGCGCAACGGCACGATCGGCTGGACGCTCGCGGGCCAGACGCTCGAACGCGGCGCCGCGCGACGCTTTCCGGACGACATGGACGCGACGCAGCGCGCCGACGCACGCCGGGCGGCGCGCGCGGTGGCCGAACGCGCGGGCGTGCCGCGTATCGCGCTCGCGGACGTCGCCGCGCTCGACGTGCCGGGCCGCACGCTGTACCGCTTCGACGTGCGCACGCCGGAGGAATACGAAGCCGGCCATCTGCCGGGCTTCCTGAGCACGCCGGGCGGCCAGCTCGTGCAGGAGACCGACCATCACGCGGCCGTGCGCGGCGCGCGGATCGTGCTCGCCGACGACGACGGCGTGCGCGCCGACATGACCGCGTCGTGGCTTGCACAGATGGGCTGGGACGTGCGGGTGGTCGAACCGGAGGACGGTACGGCGAAGTTCGACGAGCGCGGCCAGCCGCCGCGCGACGTGCCGGCGACCCCGAGCGTGACGGACATCTCGGCCGCGACGCTCGCAGGCTGGCTGAAGGAGGCCGCGCCCGGCGAACTGGCGATCGTCGACGTGACGGCCAGCGCGAACTACGTGAAGCGGCATATCCCGGGTGCGTGGTTCGCCGTGCGTGCACAGCTGCGCGACGCGCTCGCGGCGATTCCGCCCGCGAAGCGCTACGTGTTCACGTGCGGGTCGAGCCTGCTGGCGCGGTTCGCGGCGGACGACGCCCGCGCGCTGCTGCCAGCTTCGGCCGACATCTCGGTGCTCACCGGCGGCACGGCCGCATGGATCGACGCCGGGCTGCCGCTCGAAAGCGGCGAGACGCATCTGGCCTCACCGCGCGTCGACCGCTACCGCCGCCCGTACGAAGGCACCGACAACGCGGCGGCCGCGATGCAGGCGTATCTCGACTGGGAGTACGGACTGGTCGATCAATTGAAGCGGGACGGCACGCACCACTTCAACGTGATCTGACCGATACGGTGCAACCGGGCGCGTCGCGACGTGCGTCGCGCCCGGTCAGCGCGCCTGTCAGCGCTTGAACGTATCGACCGCCGTGCGGCCGACGGCCGGATCGTCGGTGAAGAAGCCGTCGATGCCCGCGCGCAGGTACGCCTGGATCTCGCGCACCGAGCCGGCCGTGTTGCGCGTGGCCGGCGTGCCGTCATCCTTCAGCGATGCGGGCAGGAAGTTGTTCTCCGGGCGGAACGTGTACGGATGCACGACGAGGCCGGCCTCGTGCGCGTAGCGCACGTACGGCGTCGGCTGCTGCAGCGTGCCGTCCGCGGCGACCGCGATGATCGACGTCTTGTACGGGCCGACGCCGTTCGCGTAGGTCGCGATCTCGCGCATGCCGTCGCGCGTCGACAGGTCGCCGTAGGTGCGCTTGTCGTTCGCCTTCACGAAGTCGTACGGGCGCTGGCCGGCTTCGTCCATCAGCTGCACGAGCTTCCAGTTCGGCTGGCTCGACTTGATCCGGTTGCGGATCGTCTTCAGGTTCGCGACTTCGAACGACTGGATGTAGACGGTCGCCGTGCGCGCCGTGTACGTGTCCTTCAGCAGCGCATCGACGAGACGGTCCTCGAGCGGCAGGCCGATCGACTGGAAGTAGGTCGGATGCTTGGTTTCCGGATACAGGTGGATCGTGCGGCCGGTTTGCGCGGACAGCTGCTTCGCGAGCGCGACGATCTCGTCGAAGGTCGGGATCTCGAACTGGTCGTTGTACGCGGTATTCGCGGGGCGCACTTGCGGAATGCGCTCGCGGGCGCGCAGCGTCTTCAGCTCGGCGAGCGTGAAATCCTCGGTGAACCAGCCCGTCAGCTCCGCGCCGTCGATCGTCTTGGTCGCCTTGCGGCTCGCGAACTGCGGCAGCGTCGACACGTTCGTCGTGCCGGAGATCTCGTTCTCGTGGCGTGCGACGAGCACGCCGTCGCGGGTCGACACGAGATCGGGCTCGATCACGTCCGCGCCGTCCTCAACCGCCTTGCGGTACGACGCGAGCGTATGTTCGGGGCGCAGCGCGCTCGCACCGCGATGGCCGACCACCTGGACCTTCGCGGAAATCGGCTGGGTGGGATCGGACGCGACGTCGTCGCCGCCGCACGCGGCGAGCAGGAACGCGGCGGCACAGGCGAACGGGACGTAGCGCAGGGAGGTCGGGCGCTTGAAGAGCATGGCGATGAACCTTCGAAACGAGAGTCGGAAAGGGGCGATCGATCCGGCGCTGCGGCTGTCGTGGCGTGTCGCACGGAGTCGAATGGGACGCGATCGTCGCACCGAATAATTACATATGTATTACTTGTTCCTTTCCGTTCTCTATTTTCAGGGTGCGATGCCTGCGGCGGGGCGACGGATTGCAGTCGGGTGTGTGGCGCATTCCGGCCGTCTCGGGCAGGCCGGCCGCCGGATGCACTAAACTTGCGGGAATTTTGCATCGCCGCGCCGGGGCCGACGCCCGCCTGACGCGACGATGCGGCGACTCGCGGGCCGGCGCGGGCGCCCGGCGCCCGTGTGCGTCCGGGGCCCGCGCCGGCCGATTTTTCCCGACCCATGACCACTCGAACCGATTCCGCTTTCCTGCTCGGCGACCTGCTGAAGAACGTTTCCCGCTCCTTCTACCTGACGCTGCGCGTGCTGCCCGACGGCATGCGCGACCCGGTCGGCCTCGCGTACCTGCTCGCGCGCGCGGCCGACACGATTGCCGACACGGCGCTCGTCGCACCGCATCGCCGGGCCGCGTTGCTGACCGACCTGCGCGACGAGGTCGAGCGGCTCGGCGATGGCGTCTCGCTGTCGCGCGCGCTCGAGGACGTGACGCGGATGCAGACCGATTCGCACGAGCACGTGCTGCTCGGCTCGATCGAGCCGATGCTCGCGCTGCTGCGCACGCAGCCGGACGCCGACCGCGCGTCGATCCGCAAGGTCGTCGCGACGCTGACGGCGGGGATGGTATTCGACCTGCGCACGTTCCCGGACGAGCAGTCGGGGCGCGTCGTATCGCTGCCGACGCGCGGCGAACTCGACCGCTACACGTATCTCGTGGCCGGCTGCGTGGGCGAGTTCTGGACCGACATGACGGGCATGCACACGCGGGCCGCGCGCGGCTGGAACCTGCCGGACATGTGCGAGAAGGGCATCCGTTTCGGCAAGGCGCTGCAGATGACCAACATCCTGCGCGACTGCGGGAAGGACCTGCGCATCGGCCGGTGTTACTTGCCGGACGACGTGCTGGGTGCGCATGGGCTCGGCGTCGTCGACCTGATGGCGCCCGACGCGTCGGCGCGCGCGCGCGGCGTGCTCGTCGACCTGCTGCGCGTGACGCTCGACCAGTATCGCGACGCGTGCCTGTATACGCTCGCGATCCCGCGCCGCTTCGTGCGGCTGCGGCTCGCGTGCCTGTGGCCGATCATGATCGGCCTCGAAACACTCGAGTTGCTGGCCGGCAACGATGCGTGGCTCGATCCGGCGAAGCCGGCCAAGGTGCCGAGAAAGCGCGTCTACCGGATCATGGCGTCGTCGCTCGCGCTGGTCGGCTCGAACGCCGCGATTCGCGCGCGCCTGACCGCGCTCGCCGATGCCGTGAGCGCGCATCTCGCGCAACCGGCCGCGCGCTGATTCGCACTGAACGATGCCGGCGCGACAGATGCCGGCATCGCCCCTCGGCCCGCGTTCGCCGGGCCATCACCGTCCGTCTCTTCGCGCCTCGACTAAAAACGTTTTCATTATTTCGTGTCGCGAAACGTGGGTGTCATGAACGTCAGCGATCCTTCGCGGCGGCGTGAATCGTGATGTCAGTCACGGTCGCGCTTTTGTAAGACGTATTTTGCCGAAGGCATCTGACGACATCCGACGGTCGCGTTGCACCCGTAAAAATGTAAAGCTAGGGTTTTCACCGGGAAATGCC
The DNA here is from genome assembly GCF_002223045.2 of Burkholderia sp. HI4860. Lineage (NCBI taxonomy): Bacteria > Pseudomonadati > Pseudomonadota > Betaproteobacteria > Burkholderiales > Burkholderiaceae > Burkholderia > Burkholderia sp. HI4860. The sequence continues at coordinate 2,292,176 of NZ_NKFO02000001.1, forward strand.
GGGAAGGCCCGCCGCGTAAGCGTTTTCAGGTGTTATGTAACCGCTTGGTGAACCCGTGCGTTGCGTCGATCATACGATGACCGACTGCGCGTGTTGGGAAATAATCGGTAATCCGTCAGAATCCCGTCGGCATGTACTCGCACATGTGTCAGTCATAAAACCACACCAGAAAAGAAATCATTCTTTGAGGACGGAGAATCAATGAAAAAGCGCGTCGCTTTCGCCATGACGGCAGTGGGCCTTGCAGCCGCTACCGCCGCCCACGCCCAGAGCAGCGTGACCCTGTACGGTATCGTCGACAACGGTCTGGCTTGGCAGAACAACTCGTCGGCCGTCGGTGCGACCACGGGTGGTCACTCGAAGGTGCAAATGTCCACCGGCGTGTGGGCAGGCAGCCGCTTCGGCCTGAAGGGCAGCGAAGATCTCGGCGGCGGCACGAAGGCGATTTTCCAGTTGGAAGCCGGCGTCAACACGGCTAACGGCTCGTCGCAGTGGACCAACGGCATCTTCACGCGTCAGGCGTGGGTTGGCCTGACCAACAGCACGTACGGTACGCTGACGGCCGGCCGCCAGTACACCGCGTACTACACGCTGCTGTCGCCGTACAGCCCGACGACCTGGCTGACCGGCTACTACGGCGCACACCCGGGCGATATCGACTCGCTGGATACGAGCTACCGTGCGAACAACTCGCTCGTCTACATGTCGCCGAAGTTCTACGGCTTCACGGTCGGCGGTTCGTACTCGTTCGGCGGCGTCGCAGGCGCGACGAACCGCGGCTCGACGTGGAGCGCGGCGATCCAGTACCTGAACGGCCCGGCAGGCATCGCGGTCGGCTACCAGAAGGTCAACAACGCGACGCTCGGCGGCGGCGTGTGGGGCGCGAACTCGACGGTCCAGAACGGCCTGACGGCATCGGGCGACGGCAACCAGCCGGCAGTTTCGTCGATCAACAACGGCTATGCCACGGCGCAATCGCAACAGCGTATCGCCGTGACGGCGGGCTACCAGTTCACGCCGGCATGGGACATCTCGGCATCGTACTCGAACGTCCAGTACACGCCGGGCACGGGTTCGGCGTTCCGCAACACGGCCATCTTCAACACGGCAGGCGCCGTGCTGCACTGGAAGGCAGCCGCTCAGTGGGACTTCGCAGCGGGCTATTCGTACACGGCGGCAACGCAGTCGAACGGCATCACCAGCTCGGCCAAGTACCACCAGGTCACGCTGTCGCAGTACTACAGCCTGTCGAAGCGCACGGGCCTGTACGCAGTTGAGGCTTACCAGCATTCGAGCGGCAACACGCTGAACGGCGGCAAGATCATCGCTGCAACGACGTCCATCGGCGACGGCGTGGGCGCAGGTTCGAAGCAGAACCAGATCGGCGTCGGCGTCGGCCTGATCCACCGCTTCTAAATGTCGCGCGGCGCGCGAGCGCCGCTCACGACATGCGGTTGAAGAACCGGCCTTCGGGCCGGTTTTTTGTTTGTGGTACGTATTGTGCGTATTCCGGTGCCGTCGCCGGCCGGCATCGACCGGATGCGAACGGCGACGAAAGCCGCGCCTGACAAGCGCACCGCTCATGCGGTGCCCGGCGTGCAGACGGCAGGATCCGGCCCGTGCCAATGTCGTCCAGCCGATCACTCCGCCGTGTCTTCCGTCCAGCTTCCCGCCAGTGCCAGAAACAACGCCGCCGTATCGGCGAGCCGGTCGGCTTGCGCGCGGGTACGATCGAGCGCCGTCTGCAGTGTCTGCCGCTGCGCGTCGAGCAGGTCGAACGTGCTGATTCCGCCCGCCGCGTAACGGTCGCCGGCAATCCGGTTGCCGGCCGCCGCTTCCTGCGCGGCGGTGTCTCTCGCCTGCAATGTCGCCGCGTCGTGCTCGACCGCGCGCATGGCGTCGGCTACCTGCTGGAGCGCCTCGAGCACGGTTTCGCGGTAGCTCGCGAACGCCGCTTCGTACGCCGCTTCGGCCGCACGTTTCTTCGCGCGCAGTTCGCCGCCGTGAAAGAGCGGTTGCGTCAGCCCGAGGCCGACATTCCACACATTGAGCCCGCTCACGAGATCCGCGATGCGCGTGCGCTCCGAGCCGATTCCCGCCGAAATCGACAAGCGCGGATACAGGTTCGCGGTGGCCACGCCGACGTTCGCGCTCGCCTGGTGCAGCATGGCTTCGGCCGCGCGGATGTCGGGGCGTTCGCGTGCGAGCGTCGACGGCAGCGCGATGGGCAGCGTGCGCGGTAGCGCGAGCGCATCGAGGGTGAGGTCGGGCAGCACGGCATCGGACGGCGCCACGCCGAGCAGGATCGCGAGCCGGTGGCCGGCCTGCGCGAGGCGGGCCTCGAGCGCTGGCAGCGACGCCTGCGTCTGTGCGAGCAGTGCGCGCTGCGCGTGCACGTCGGCCTGCGAAACGCCGCCTGCCGCAAAACGCGCTTCGACGATGCGCAACTGCCGCGTTTGCGCATCGATCAGTTGCCGCGTGAGCGCAACCTGCTGCGCGAGCGACGCGCGCAGGATCGCGGTCGCGACGACGTTGCCCGCGAGCGTCAGGCGTGCCGCGTCGAGCGTGTACGACTGGTAGTCGACTTGCGCGCGCAGCGCTTCGAGCGTACGCCGGTTGCCGCCGAACACATCGAGTACGTACGACACGCTGACCGACGCGTCATACAGCGTGAACGGCCCCGGGCTCGGCACGTTGGCGGGCAGGCCGAACGCGGTCGTATCGACTTGCTCGCGCGTGGCCGACAGGCTCGCATCGACTTTCGGCAGCATCGTTGCGCCGGCTTCGGCCGCATGGTTCTGCCGCGCTTCGTCGAGTCGCGCACGGGCCTCGGCAAGCGTCGGGCTGTTGTGCCACGCGGTATCGACGAGCCGGTTCAGCGGTTCGGAGCCGAACTGCGTCCACCAGTGCCGCGGCGTATGCGTGGCCGGTGCGAATGTCTGCGCGTCGCCGTTCGGGCCGGCGGTGAAGGCCGTCGTCGCGGGCGGCTCGCCGCGCGTGTAGTGCTGCGTGGCGGGCGCATCCGGCGCGTGGAAATCCGGCCCGACAGCGCATCCCGCGACGAGCAGCGCGGCAGCCAGCGCACAGCTGCGAGCAGCAGGTTCAACGTGGAAGGGGCGACACGAAGCCGGTTTCATCGTGCGGCACCTAGTCGAGCGTACGTCGGTAGAAGCGCAGCGCGACGCCCATCACGACGACGGTGAACAGCGCGACCGGCCACACCGACGGCCACAGGTCGCTCCAGCCGTTGCCTTTCAGCAGGATGCCGCGCACGAGGCGGTTGAAGTAGGTGAGCGGCAGCAGGTTGCCGACGAACTGCGCCCACTTCGGCATCCCGGCGAACGGGAACATGAAGCCCGACAGCAGGATGTTCGGCAGGAAGTAGAACACCGCGAGCTGCATCGCCTGCAACTGGTTCTGCGCGAGCGACGACAGCGTGATGCCGACCGTCAGGTTCGCGGCGATGAACAGCAGCGCGGACAGGTAGATCGCGAACACGCCGCCGACGAACGGCACGTCGAACACGAAGCGCGCGGCGGCGACGATGATCGACACCTGGATCAGCCCGATCAGCACGTACGGGACGATCTTGCCCGTCATCACCTCGAGCGGCCGCACCGGTGTGGCGAGCAGGTTCTCCATCGTGCCGCGCTCGCGTTCGCGCGTGATCGCGAGGCCCGTCATCATCACCATCGTCATCGTCAGGATCACGCCCATCAGGCCCGGCACGACGTTGTACTGCGTGATGCCCTCGGGGTTGTACAGCCGGTGCAGCACGATGTCGAACGCGGCCGGGTGGCCGTTCAGGTAGGCGAGCGGGCCCGTCAGGTCCTTGTCGGCGACGGGCTGCACGAGGCCCGGCAGCGCACCGATCGCCGACGCGGTCGCGACGGGATCGGTCGCATCCGCCTCGACGAGCAGCGACGGACGCTCGCCGCGCAGCAGCCGCCGCGAGAAATCGGCCGGCACGCTCAGCACGAACTGCACGTCGCCGCGGGCGAGCGCATGCCGGCCGGCCGCCTCGTCGGGCAGCGTCGCGACGATGTCGAAGTACGCGGAATTGCGCATCGCGGCGACGAAGCTGCGCGCGAACGGGCTCGCATCGGCGACGATCACCGCCGTGGGCAGGTGTTTCGGATCGGTGTTGATCGCGAAGCCGAACAGCGTGAGCTGGATGATCGGCACGCCGACGATCATCGCGAACGTCACGCGGTCGCGCCGCAGCTGCAGGAATTCCTTCAGCACGATGCTCCACCAGCGGGCGACCGAAAACGTATCGCGCAAGCGAGCCCACGCGTTCATGACGACGCTCCGCCGGGCCGCCCGGATGCGCGGCCCATCATGTAGATGAAGACGTCCTCGAGCCCGGTGTCGATCGGCGCGACCTGCAGCGCGGCAGGCCCGCCGCCTTGCGCCGCGACCTGCGCGAGCGTCGCGTCGAGCCGCGCCTGATCGCGGCCGCTCACGTGCAGCGCCGAGCCGAACACGACCGTCTGCTCGACGCCCGGCAACGTGCGCAGCCGCGCGGACAGTTCGCTCAGATGCGCGCCGGTGATCGCGCGGGTCACGAGCCCCTGCGACGCGACGATCTCCGCCGACGTGCCCTGCGCGAGCAGCTCGCCGTACGCGATGTATGCGAGCTTGTGGCAGCGCTCGGCCTCGTCCATGTAGTGCGTGCTGACGAGCACCGAGATCCCTTGCGCGGCCAGCCGGTGCAGTTCTTCCCAGAAGTCGCGGCGTGCGGCCGGATCGACGCCGGCCGTCGGTTCGTCGAGCAGCAGCAGCGCCGGCTCGTGCAGCATGCAGGCGGCCAGCGCGAGGCGCTGCTTCCAGCCGCCCGACAGCGCGCCCGTGAGCTGGTCCGCGCGGCTCGTCAGGCCGAGCCCGTCGAGTGCGCGCGCGACGGCCGCCTTGCGGTCGGGCATCCCGTACACGCGGGCGACGAAGTCGAGGTTCTCGCGGATCGACAGGTCTTCCCAGTACGAGAAGCGCTGCGTCATGTAGCCGACGCGCCGCTTGATCTGCGCGCTGTCGCGCACGATGTCGTAGCCGAGGCAGGTGCCGCTGCCCGAGTCGGGCGTGAGCAGCCCGCACATCATCCGGATCGACGTGGTCTTGCCGCTGCCGTTCGGCCCGAGAAAGCCGAAGATCTCGCCGCGCGCGACGCGCAGCGACACGTCCTTCACGACGTGCTTGTCGCCGAAATGCTTGTTCAGGCGATCGACGTCGATCGCGTACGGTGCGGGCGGCGCGCTCATGGCACCCTCACGGCGACGGGCTGGCCCGGATGCAGCTTCGGCGCGTCGATGGCGGCCGGGCGAGCCTCGATCATGAACACGAGCTTGGTCCGGCTTTCGTTGCTGTAGATCACGGGCGGCGTGTATTCGGCTTCGCTCGACACGTAGGTGATGCGCGCGGGCACGTCGGCCGCACAGCCGTCGCAGTGGATCGCGACCGTGCGCCCGGGCGTGAGCGAGGCGATCGCGGCCTCCGGCACGAAGAAGCGCACCTTCAGGTTTTGCGGCGGCAGCATCTGCACGACCGGATTGCCGGCCTGTACCCATTCGCCGACGCGGTACAGCGTGTCGTACACGCGCCCGGCGGCGGGCGCGGCGACGCGCTTCTGGTCGAGCTTCCATTGCGCCTCGGCGACCGCCGCCCGTGCGGCATCGACCTGCGCGGCCTGTGCGGCGACCTGCTGCGCGCGGCCCGGCAGGCGCGCGACGTCGACCTGCTTCTGCAGTTCGCGCATCTGCGCGGCGGTCGTTTGCGCGGACGTGCGCGAATCGTCGAGCTGCTGTTTCGACAGGCCGCCAGCGGCGTACTGGCTTTCATCGCGCGCGAGTTGCGCGGCGGCTCGCGCGGCCTGCGCGGTGGACTGGGCGAGCTGCGCCTGCGTGACCGCGATTTCCGGCGGGCGCTTGCCCGTTTGCAGGTCGGCAAGCTGCGCGCGGGCGGCTGCAAGCTGGTGCTGCGCCTGCAGCAGCGCGGCCGTCTCGCTGACGGCTTCGAGCGAGAAGGCCGGCGCGCCGGCGGCGAGGGTCTGGCCGCGCGCGACCGACAACTGCGTCAGCGTGCCCGACTGCGACGACGACAGGTACACGAATTCGCCTTCGACGTAGCCCTGGTAGGTCGTGCCGTGGCTCGCTGGCCGTCCGCAACCGGCGAGCAGTGCGAGGGCGGCGACGGCGGCGGCCAGCGCGGGCTGCCGCGCGCGGGGCGCGTTCATGACGGCCTCCGTGGCGAGGGCGAGCGGGCCCGTGCGTGCGGCGCGGCGGCCGGCGGCTGCATGCCCGAACCGAGCAGCGCGCGGACGTGGCGGTGCAGCACGTCGCGCTCGATCGGCGGCAGGCCGCCGCGCGCGCTTTGCCACAGTTTCGCGGTCGCGAGCGGCAGCATCACCAGCGCGATGATCGAATGGAACAGGAACGCCGGTTCGAGCGCGGGATTCAGCGTGCCGGCCTGCTGCGCGCCGCGGATGCGTTCGGCGAAGCGCCCGACATGTTCGAGCGGAATGCGGCGGACCATCCGCTCGCGCAGCAATCCGCCCTCATGGATGATCTCGCGCAGCCAGATCGACGGCAGCCATGGCATGCGGTGCGTGACGTCGAAGAAGCGGTCGACGAGTTCGGCGACGAGCGCGAACGGATCGTTTTCGATCTGCGGCTCGGTCGGCCGCCACACGAACGCGATGGCCTGCGCGAGCCGTTCCTCGACGATCGCGTCGAGCAGCTGCTCGCGATTCGTGAAGTAGTAGTGGACCATCGCCGACGTGACACCGGTGGCGGCGGCGATCTGCGCGACGGTCGTCGCGGCGATGCCGCGCTCGGCGAACAACTGCATCGCGACGTCGAGCATGTGGTCGCGCAGGTCGAAATCGTCGACCGACGGGCGGCGCCCGCGCGGCCTGGCGACGGTGGATTTCGCGTTCATGAAATCGACGCTAATTGATGCGTTAGTTAATTTCAAGGAAGGGTTTCCGTCCGGGTTGATCGCGATCAGGCGAGCGTCGAAAGGGGACGCGGGCGGGCGAGGAGGGGACGGATGCGGCGCGGAACGGCAAGCCGGTGGCGGAGTGTAGGGAGCAGCTAATGGAGAAACGGGAGGCGTGGCTGACCCACGGTATGGAAAACCGGTCGCGAAGCGCGAGCGCGTGCCTGGACGATCGCACGCCCCCCGGAAAGCGGTTACTGATCGATCGGCGATGTCAGTGGCACGTGTTCGCCGGTCAACCCGAATACGACGAGCTGAGCCGGCTCGGTCGCGCTCGCGTTGCGCGACACCGTGTGGCGCGAGCCGGGCGCCTCGTACCAGCCTTCGCCGGCGCGGTAGCGGTGCAGCGGGCCGCCGTTCACCTGCGACAGCACCGCACCTTTCGACACGACCGCGAACACCGAGCCGAGATGCCGATGGGCTTCGGATGCCTGGCCGGGCGCATAGTCGACGGTCGCGACGACCGCGAGCTTGCCGGGCGCTTCGGGCACGGCCTGCTGCAGGATCGTGTGCACGTTGTCGCCGGTGTCGTGCGCCCGGGCAGCGGCCGGCAGCAGCGCTGCGCCGGCCGCGAGCGATACGCACAGGGCGGCGCGACGGAGCGTGGCGTCCATCATCGTCGTCTCCTTACTCGGGCATCTTGCGGAACGCGATCGCGAAGCGGTTCCACGAATTGATCGTCGCGATCAGCATCGACAGGTCGAACAGCTCCTCATCGGTGAAATGCGGCTTCACGGCTTCCCAGACGGCGTCGGGCACGTGGTTGCTGGCGACCAGCGTCAGCGCCTCGGTCCATTCCAGCGCTGCGCGTTCGCGCTCGGTGAAGAACGGCGTCTCGCGCCACGAGACGACGGTGGCCAGGCGGCGATCGGTTTCGCCGCCCTTGCGCGCGTCGGTCGTGTGCATGTCGACGCAGAACGCGCAGCCGTTGATCTGCGACGCGCGCAGCCGGACGAGTTCGGCGAGCGGCTTCTCGATCGAGCTTTTCGCGAGGAATTCCTCGGCGTTGCGCATCACCTTGATCGCATTCGGGCTGGCGGCGTAGAAGTTCAGGCGAGGTTGCATGGCAGGTCCTTTTTCGGTTGGAGCGCGCGGTGGCGCGACAGGACCCACTTTAAGACCCATGCTGGCCTGCTTGAATGGCCAATTTCCGGAAAATTCAGGTAACCAGTGCCGAGCCGCCGACACCATCCGAACCCAGCAGGCCGGCCAGCGTCGCGAGCGCCGTGTCGATGCGCAGCGTGTCGATCCCGCCATAGCCGAACAGCAGCCCCGCACGCACCGGCACGCCGACGTGGAACGACGAGATGCCGTACAGGCCGATGTCCTGCTCGCGGGCCGCGCGGACCAGCGCCGCTTCGTCGAGCCCCTGCCCCTGCTTCAAGTAGGCCGCGAGGTGGATGCCGGCGGTCGGCACGATCGCGTCGAACCACGGCGAGAGTGCGCCGCGCAGATGCGCGATCAGCAGCTTGCGGCGCGCATCGTAGTGCTTCTGCACGCGCTTCAGGTGGCGCGCGAAATCGCCTTCGAGGATGAAGCGCGCAAGCGCGGCTTGCGTCAGCGTGCAGGTGTGCCAGTCGACGATCTGCTTCGCCTTGGTCAGCGCGCCGCGCAGCGCGCGCGGCGGAATCGCGTAGCCGATCCGCAGCTCAGGAAAGATCGTCTTCGAGAACGTGCCGACATACGCGACGAGGCCCGTGCGGTCGAGGCTCTTCAGCGATTCCACCGGCCGGCCCTCGAAGCGGAACTCGCCGTCGTAGTCGTCTTCGATGATCACCGCGCGGCGGCGCTGCGCCCATTCGAGCAGCGCGACGCGCCGGTCGAGCGTCATCGGCATCCCGAGCGGGAACTGATGCGACGGCGTGACGTAGACGAGGCGCGCGTCGTCGGGCAGCCGTTCCGTTACCAGCCCGTGCGCGTCGACCGGCACGCCGATCACCGTCGCGCCGAGCGACGCGAACGCGGCGCGGGCGGGCGGATAGCCGGGATCCTCGACCGCCACCACGTCGCCCGGTCGCACGACGACGCGGGCGATCAGGTCGAGTGCTTGCTGCGCGCCTTGCGTGACGAGCACGTCGTCCCAGCCGCACGCGACCGCGCGGCTGAACGCGACGTAGCGCGCGATCGCGCCGCGCAATTGCGGATCGCCGGCTGGGTCATGGTACTGGGCGGGGCCGCGCATCTGCTGGCGCAGCGCGTGATGCAGGCAGCGCCGCCACGCGTCGAACGGGAACAGCGCCTTGTCGGTCACGCCGCCGCGAAAGTCGAAGCCCGGCGTATCCTGCGGCGCGGGCATCGCGAGCGCGTCGGGCAGGTCGTCCCACAGTGCACGCGCGTCGACCGCGTCGATGCGCGGCGTGTATTCGACGAGGGAGGGCGCCGACATGGCCGTGGCGTGCGGCACGCGCGCGAGGCCGTCGGCGACGAACGTGCCGTCGCCCGCGCGCGTGGTCAGGTAACCCTCGGCGACGAGACGCTCGAACGCGTCGAGCGTCGTCTTGCGCGATACGCCGAGCTGTTTCGCGAGGTCGCGCGTCGACGGCAGCCGCGCGCCGCCGGCGAGCCGCCCGTCGACGATCGCGGTGCGCAGTTGCCGGAAGATCTGCCCCGTCAGGTCGTGACGGCCTTCGATGCGGATCGCGATGTCCATCGCAGTGGTTACCTCGATTGCTGAAATTTCGTGCCGATCAGCATACCGAAGGCGACGAAAGAATGGGTGGTTCCGCGCGGCGTGACGGCTCGCGGGTTGCGCTCGATGCACGAACCGGCCGCACGGTGCACGGCATCCCGGCAGGGCGACGCGGGCGGCCGGCGAAACGGGGCATCATGCAACGCTGGCCCGGGGGCATCCGTCAGGAGTGACGGGCATTCTCAGACGACGCGGCCCCGTCGCGCGATTGGACCTCGGCCCGCCGCTGCCTTACGATCCACGACAGATCCACGACAACCCCACACCGGAGCGTGCCCATGCTGTCCGAAGACGAACTTGCGCTGCTCGACGCGATCCGCGCCACCGGCAGCCTGTCGCGCGCGGCCGCGCGGCTCGGCAAGGCGCCGTCGACGGTGTCGCACGCGGCGCGGCAGCTCGAAACGCGCTTCGACGCACTGCTGTTCGACCGCCGCGGCTACCGGCTGCAGCTCACGCCGGCCGGCCAGTTGCTGACCGACGAAGCGGCGCGGCTGGCGCTGGACGTCGCGCGGCTGACGCAGCGCGTGCGGCAGGTCGCGAGCGGCTGGGAAGACCGGCTGTGGATCGTCAGCGACGAGGTGCTGGAGTTCGACACGCTGTTGCCGGTCGTGCGCGCATTCGATGCGCTCGACTCGGGCGTGTCACTGCGTTTCACGCACGAAGTGCTCGGCGGGACCTGGGAAGCGCTGCGCGACGGGCGCGCGGACCTGGTGATCGGCGCGACCAACGAGCCGCCGGCGATTCCCGGTTTCAAGTGGTTCGAGCTGGGTGCGATGGAGTGGGTGTTCGCGGTGTCGCCGCGCCATCCGCTGGCCGCCGTGAGCGGCGCGCTGACGCGGGACGCGATCGGCGCGCACCGGGCCGTCGTCGTCGCCGATTCGTCGCGGCGCGCGGCCGGCCGCGCGTATGGCCTGCTCGGCGGGCAGGCCGTGCTGGCGGTGCCGTCGATGCGCGCGAAGATCCTCGCGCAGCGCGACGGACTTGGCGTCGGCTGGGTGCCGCGCCGGCGCGTGGCGTCGCTGCTCGCCCGCGGCGAACTCGTGGAAAAACAGACGGCCGATCCGCGCGAGCCGAACCTGCTGTATGTCGCGTGGCACGGCGACCGGGACGGCCGCGCGCTGCAATGGTGGCTCGAGCAATTGCGCGAACCGCGGCTCGCGCAGCGCCTGCTCGACGGCATCGACGTGGCCGGCTGACGCGGCGCGGAACAGCACGGAACAGGACGCGACAGGGCGTCCGAATCCCTCCGCCCAAACACGTTCGACGATTTCGAACATGTTCGTCACGCCCGTCGTACGGCATGACCGGGCGCGGCGCGCATCCTGTGTTCACGGTCAACTCACCGGTTCACAGGAGAACATCATGCAACGCTTCGAAGGAAAGACGGTCCTCGTCACGGGTGGCAACAGCGGTATCGGCCTGGCGGCCGCCAAGGCATTCGCGGCAGAAGGTGCGCGCGTCATCATCACCGGGCGCGATGCGCAGACGCTCGAGGCCGCGCGGCAAACGCTCGGCGCGGACGCGCTGGCGATCCGCAACGAGGCCGGCAGCGTCGCGTCGGCCCGCGCGCTGGCCGATGCGATCGCATCGGCGGGGGCGCGGCTCGATGCCGTGTTCATCAATGCGGGCGTCGCGAAGCTCGCGCCGTTCGCCGACAGCGACGAGGCCATGTGGGATCTCGTGTTCAACACCAACGTGAAGGGCGCGTATTTCCAGATCCAGTCGCTGGTGCCGCTGCTGAACCGCGGCGCGTCGATCGTGATCAACGGCTCGATCAACGCGCACATCGGGATGCCCGGCTCGTCGGTGTATGCGGCGAGCAAGGCGGCCGTCAATTCGTTCGCGAAGACGCTGTCGACGGAGTTGCTGCCGCACGGCGTGCGCGTGAACGTCGTGAGCCCCGGGCCCGTGCAGACACCGCTCTACGGCAAGCTCGGGCTCGACGCGGCCACGCTCGACGAAACGGCAGAGAAGATCAAGGGCCTCGTGCCGGTCGGCCGGTTCGGTACGCCGGACGAGATCGCGTCGACGGTGCTGCACCTCAGCGCGCCGGAATCCGCGTTCATCGTCGGCGCGGAGATCATCGCGTCGGGCGGGATGGGCTTGCTCTGATCGGTGCGGCTCCGGCGGGGCTGCAACCGGCCGGCGAGATGCCGGGCGGGCAGCCCCGTCACATGCAGGACCGATGGCCGTCCGCCCATCGCATCTATCGCGCCGCACAGGCGTTATGCCCATCACCACCGGCATCGAGTTGCGTCACCGTGAGCCCGGAGAACGTCGCGCGGCCGTGTTCGGCGAACACGGCAACGCGGTCCGCGTCGAGCGGCGGGAAGATCAGGTCGGTGAGCGCGACCCGGCCGCCGTTCGCGAACACTTCCACCGAACCGCGATCGACGACGATCTCGAGCCGCAACTGCCCATGCTCGAGCGGCAGGTCCACGATGTGCTCTTTGCTGAACGTGTCGGCGAAATGGGTTTCGCCGGACTGCGAGCGGTCGAGCGTCAGCGTCCGCTTTGCCGTGTCGTACACGATCCGGGTGCCGACCGCGCCATCCGCCGAGCGCCGGACGATCAGGCCGGCACGCGCCGCGTGCTGCGGCGCGAGCGTGACCGTGATGCGCTGGACGACGCCGCGCGTCGCGGCCGACAGCGCACGTATCGTGGAATCGACCGCGAGGTCGCCTTCATGCACGGCGGGCCTGCCGTCCGCCCACGCGTCGAACGCGGCGGCCGGCGCGGCGACGAGCGTCGGTTCGCCGTCGATCGTTTTCAGCGACAGTTCGCGCGGCAGGGTCATCGCGCCGCGCCACGGCGTGGTCGGCACTTTCGCCGCGTAATCCCAGTTGCTCATCCACGCGATCGCGACCGGCCGTGAGCCGGGCGCGCCCGAAAACGTGCCGGCTGCGTAGAAGTCCGCGCCATGGTCGACCCAGCGGAATTGCGCGGGATCGGAGCCGGCGGGCGCAATGCGGTCCGGCACAAACGTGCGGCCGTCGAAGTCGCCGACGAAGTACATCGCGCCGGAGCCGCCGGCGATCGACCACGGATTGACATTGACGATCATGACCCAGCGGATGCGCGCGGGGTCGCCGTCGAGCGGCAGCGGCACGAGGTCGGGCATTTCCCACAGCGCGCCGTCGTGCGGCACGCCCGGCCGTGTGAAGTCGCTCAGGAAATTCCAGTGAATCAGGTCGTCCGAGCGATAGAGCTTCACGACCTGCGCGTCGGCGACGACCGTCGTCATCAGCCAGTAGCCGCCCGGCGCGTACCACGACACTTTCGGATCGCGAAATTGCTTCGATTCCGGATCGAGCGTCAGCACCGGATTGTGTGCGTACGGCTGCCAGGTTTCGCCTCGATCGAGGCTGTACGCCAGCGACTGCGCCTGGACGCCCGGCGCGTGACTGGAACCCGCCTTGTACACGCTCGTATAAAGCGCCACGAGCGGCGTGTGGCCCGGCTTGCCGAGGCCGGACGTGTTGAGCGTGTCGGCGACGATCGAGCCGGAGAAGATTTCCTCCGTCGCGTTCGCGCGCATCGCGACCGGCTGCTCGCGCCAGTGGACGAGGTCGGTGCTCGTCGCGTGGCCCCACGACATGTTGCCCCAGTCGCGGCCGAGCGGATTGTATTGATAGAACAGGTGATAGCGGCCGTTGTCGTAGACGAGCCCGTTCGGGTCGTTCATCCAGTTGCGCTGCGGCGTGTAGTGGAGCGCGGGCCGCCATTGCGGCGTGTCGTTGTCGGCCGGCGCGTGGCAAGGCGCGGCGATGACCTGGGTGCAGGCCACGCAGGCGAGCAGCCACCGGGCGATGCGGACGGAAAAGCGGAAAGACGTCGATATCATGCGGGGTTTCGTGCTTCGTCGTGCAAAGCGGGAAAGGAGGGCGCATGCCGCTTTCAGCGGCGATGTGCGCGATGGATGGAAGAAAAAAAGAGGCGCGCACGCGACACGCGCGATACGCGCCTCCTTAACCCCGTGCCTTTACCAGCGTTCGTTATTGTTTGTTATCCTGATTGCTCTGGCTGTTGCCGCCGTTGTGGCCGGCGCCGGTCGCGGGCAGGTTCGCCGGAATATCGCCGTAGCCGCCGAGCCCGCCGCGTCCATAGGCGCGATCGACCGCCGTCGACGTTCCGTTGATGTTGACCTTCACCGTCGGCGCGAGCGTGCCGCCGCGGCGCGCGCCGATCGCATCGATGAACGATTCGACGAGCCCGCCGGGCATCACGTAGTGCGAATACGACTGGAATTCGCGCGGATTCTGGTTCGGATCCTGCGAATACGGCGCGCCGGCCGGCGCGGAGAAATCCGTCGGGTTGCCGAGCACGAGGCCGCTGCCGCCGTTCAGCGGCAGGAAGTCGCTGCGGATGCCGTTGCCGACGAAGCCGTACACGCCGTCCGGCCCGTCGACGCCGGCCGCCATCGTCGTGCGGTGGCTGATCGTGAACAGGTAGTACTTGCCGTCCTTCAGGTAGATCTGCGGGCGCTCGGTCTGGTCGTCGACGCAGTTCGCCGACAGGATCGGCGGCAGGAACTTCCACTCGGTCAATTGCGGGTTCGTCGCGACCGCCAGGCCGACATTGGCCTTTTGATACACTGCGCCCGAATTCATCACCGCGTTGAGATCTTCCTTGTACGGATCGTTCGGCGCGTAGCCGAGATCCGCGTTGGTGCAGGTGCGTGCGCCGCGCGGGCCGCCCGTGTTGCCCTCGAAGACCATGTAGGTCTTGCCCGGGTGCGCGGGGTCGGTGAACACGAACGGGTCACGGAACGAGAAGTAAGTGTTCTGCTGGCCGGACTGGTAGTAGTTGCCGTCCGGTTGCAGCAGCGCCTTGTGGTCGTCGAAGCCGGAGAACCAGACGTGCGTGGCGTCGGCGTGGATATGGCCGTCGGCGCGCGTGATGATCGCCTGCGGCGGCGTGATGTCGGCGCCGCCGGGCGCCGAGCGGTTGAACGACGTCGCAGTGTAGTAGATGCTGACGTTGTCGCCGTGCGTGAGCCGCGCGGAGCCCGACCATTCGGCGTTGTTGGTCATCGGCGCGGTGCCGAACACCTTGGCGCTGGCGCCGTCGGGGAACAGGTGGCCGCCCCAGGTCCAGCCGCCGTTCGCGGGGCGCTGCGACGCGGGGATGCCGGCGCGACGGTAGAAGAAGCCGATGCGCGCATGGACGTGACGGTCGTCGAACGTGTAGCCCGCATGCGGATCGGCGGTGAGTGAGAAGATCACCTCCCAGCCCTTGTAGCTGAGCTGGTTCGCGCGCAGGTCGGCCAGCGCCCACGTGTCCCACACCCACACGTTCGAGTTGATCAGCGGGAAATCCTGCGGGATGTCCGGCATCGTCAGCGCTTGCGGCAGCGAGTTCTTGTCGGCGCCGGCGGTATGCGACTGCGCGACGATCTGGCGGATGTCCGCCCGCGTCCAGCGCATCGTGAAGTTGCCCTCGGGATCGTAGGCCTGCTGCGTATGGGGCGTGGGCAGGGGCGCGCCCGTGCCGCCGGACTGCGCATGCGCGACGGACGCGAAGGCGGCGAGTGCGCCGCCAGCGAGGAACAGACGTTTGGCCGTGATCGGGTGGAAAAGGGGAAAGTATGTCATCTCGTCGTCGTTTCCTGGGAAAGTGAAAGTGAACGGCTGAGTGGGCATCGATGTCCAAACCGGTTTGGATGCTATTTCAAACCGGTTTGGACGTCAAAAGATAATTATTTGACGGTAATCGCTACCGAGCGGAAACAATTGCCGCTCGCTGGCATGCCGTGCGGCACATGGAATGCGAGGAACGACGGTGAAGGTGAATCTGAAGGCGCTCTCGGACGCGCTCGGGCTGTCGCGGACGACGGTCAGCCGTGCGCTGAATGGTTACGACGACGTCAGCGAGGCGACGCGCGAGCGCGTGGCGCGAGCTGCCCGGGAAATGGGCTATGTGGCGGATCCGACCGCGCGCCGGCTTGCGACCGGGCGGGCGGACGTGATCGGGATCGTCTATCCGTTCGGCGCCGGCGATCTCGGCGATCCGCGTTTCGGCGAGGTCGTCGCGGGCATCACCGAGCGGCTCGCGGAACGCAATCTCGATTTCATCATCGCGTCGGCGCGGCCGAATGCGGAACTGGACACCTATCGGCGCATCGTCGACGGCAAGCTCGTCGACGGGCTGATCGTCGCGCGCACCCTGGTCGACGATCCGCGTATCGCGTACCTGCAGGCGAGCGCGTTTCCGTACGTGGCCTACGGCCGGACGCAGGTGGCCGAGCCGTATGCGTGGTTCGATTTCGACAACGAGGCCGGCGCGCGGGACGCGGTGCGTCGGCTGACGGCGTTCGGGCACCGGCGCATCGCGATGATCAGCGCGCCGCTGGCGCTGAATTTCGCCGCGCAGCGCCGCGCAGGCTATCTGTCGGCCCTGCGCGAAGCCGGTATCGAGCCGGATCCGGCGCTGGTGGTCGAGTGTCCGTTTACGCACGACGGCGGATGGCAGGCGGCGCGGGCGCTGCTCGCGCGCACCGAGCGGCCGACGGCGCTGCTGGTCGACAACAACATCGCGGGCGGCGGCGCGTTTCGGGCGCTCGTGGACAGCGGGCTGCGCCTGGGCGAGGACATGTCGCTGATCGTCTACGACGGCGTGCCGCCGAACCTCGCGCATCCGTATCGCGTGACGGCGGTCGTGCAGCCGACCGGCCACGCGTCGGGGCGCGCACTGGCGGAACTGATGCTGCGGCTGCTCGGCGACGGGGTTCGCGAGCAGCGGCTCGAAGCACCGGCGATCGAGGCGGGTGACACGGACGGGCCGTTGCGCGGCTAGCCGCGGCGGCGCAAGTGAAGGGCGCGAGCCACGGCAGACGCCGGCGGATCGCGCGCCGCCGAAAAGGCCATGACGAAGGCAGGGGTTACTAGACGACCGGTCTAATCAGGGGCTATCATCCGTTCCCATGAATGCGACGACGTCCGCGGCGCAGGCAACGACGACGCGAAATGCCATCTGAATGCCATTTCGCGCTGCGATGCTGGTGGTGCAGCGAGACGCCGTCGTTTTATTTCGAATAATCCTAGACGACTGGTCTAATAGACGCATGTCGCATTCGGATACACGGGTCGCACGTTGACGCGTCACAGCTGACTAACCCACAGGCGTGCCGCGTCCACCAGCCGGAGTTACCGGTCGAGCGGCCCCGTTCCCGTCATCCATTTTCGAAGGAGTGTCCGATCATGAAGATTCTGGTTGTCCTGACCTCGCACGACACGCTCGGCGACACCGGCAAGAAGACCGGCTTCTGGCTCGAGGAACTGGCCGCGCCGTACTACAGGTTCAAGGATGCCGGCGTCGAGCTGACGCTTGCGTCGCCGAAGGGCGGCCAGCCGCCGCTCGATCCGAAAAGCAGTGACCCGACGGCCCAGACCGACGCGACGCGCCGCTTCGACGCCGATGCGGCGGCCAAGGCCGAACTCGCGTCGACGCGCAAGCTGGCCGACGTGTCCGTGGACGACTACGACGCCGTGTTCTATCCCGGCGGCCACGGCCCGCTGTGGGATCTCGCCGAGGATCTGCATTCGATCGGCCTGATCGAGCGCGCGCTGGCGGCCGGCAAGCCGGTCGCGGCCGTGTGCCACGCGCCGGGCGTGCTGCGTCACGTGAAGAACCCGCAGACCGGCGAATCGGTCGTGCGCGGCAAGCGTGTGACGGGCTTCACCAACAGCGAGGAAGCGGCCGTCGAACTGACGGAAGTCGTGCCGTTCCTCGTCGAGGACATGCTGAAGACCAACGGCGCGGCGTTCGAGCGCAGCGCCGACTGGGCGCCGCATGTCGTCACCGACGGGCTGCTGATCACGGGGCAGAACCCCGCGTCGTCGGAGCCTGCCGCCGAGGCGCTGCTCGCGCAGCTCGGCCGCCGCTGAGCCCAGGGCGCCGGCCGGGCCGGCGCCATCCCGTATCCGTCGCCGGGCGCAGGCCGGCCCGTCGACGGCCCGAATCGTTCCGTCGCGCATGTTGCGCGACGCGTTTCCAGTCGTTTTGCAGAACCAAGCAAAGGAGCCGTGGATGTCTGCCCTGTTCGAACCGTTCAAACTCAAGGATGTCACGCTGCGCAACCGCATCGCGGTGCCGCCGATGTGCCAGTACGTCGCGGAAGAGGGCGTCGTCAACGACTGGCATCACGTGCATCTGGCCGGCATCGCGCGTGGCGGTGCGGGCCTCGTGATCGCCGAGGCGACGGCCGTGTCGCCGGAAGGGCGCATCACGCCGGGTTGCGCGGGGCTGTGGAACGATGCGCAGGCCGAAGCGTTCGCGCCGTCGGTCGCGGCGATCAAGGCGGCCGGCGCGGTGCCCGGCATCCAGATCGCGCACGCGGGCCGCAAGGCGAGCGCGAACCGTCCGTGGGAAGGCGACGACCATATCGCCGACGGCGATCCGCGCGGCTGGCAAACCATCGCGCCGTCGGCCGTGCCGTTCGGCGCGCACCTGCCGAAGACGCCGCGCGCGATGACGCGCGACGACATCGCACGCGTGCAGGCCGACTTCGTTGCGTCGGCGAAGCGCGCGCGCGACCTGGGCTTCGAGTGGCTCGAGCTGCACTTCGCGCACGGCTATCTCGGCCAGAGCTTCTTCTCGGTGCATGCGAACCAGCGTGACGACGAATACGGCGGCTCGGCCGAGAACCGCGGCCGCTTCCTCGTCGAGACGCTGGCGGCCGTGCGCAAGGTGTGGCCGGAGCATCTGCCGCTGACCGCGCGCTTCGGCGTGATCGAGTACGACGGCCGCGACGAGGAGACGCTCGCCGAGTCGATCGCGCTCACGCAGCGGCTGAAACGGGAAGGGCTCGACATGCTGAGCGTGTCGGTCGGTTTCTCGACGCCCGACGCGCAGATCCCGTGGGGCCCGGCGTTCCTCGCGCCGATCGCCGAGCGCGTGCGCCGCGAGGCCGGGCTGCCGGTGTCGTCCGCGTGGGGGATCGACACGCCGCAACTGGCGAACCGCGTGGTGGCGGAGGAACAGCTCGATCTCGTGATGGTCGGCCGCGCGCATCTGGCCGACCCGCACTGGCCGTACTACGCGGCCAAGCAACTTGGCGTGGAGCGTCCGTCGTGGACGCTGCCCGCGCCGTACGCACACTGGCTCGAGCGTTACCGGAGCGCCGACAAGGTGGCCTGAGCGGGCGGGGCGCCGGGGCAGCGCGCGCATTACATGCGCCGCCGATCCGGCGCCGATGGATAGAATGGCGGTTCGCGCAGGCCGGTTGCCTGCGCGAACCGCCATTTTTTCTTTTCGACAGAGGTGCCATGGCCGCACATGTCCCGTCGTCTCCCGAGCCCGCCGCACGGCCGCGCACGCAGCAGATCTCCCGCGCCGTGCTGGTGGCGGCGCTGCTGGTCATCGCGCTGTGGGTGATCCGCGATTTCATTCCCGCCATCGCATGGGCCTGCGTGATCGCCATCGCGATGTGGCCGATGCTGAAGCGCTTCGAATCGCACCGGCTGTTCCGCAACCGCCCGACGCTCACCGCGGTCGTCATCACGGCGGCGATCTCGTTGCTGGTCGTGCTGCCGGTGGCCGTCGCGGCGACCCAGGCGATCGGCCAGGTGCATGACCTGCGCGAGTGGCTGCGCACGATCCAGGAAAACGGCATCCCGGTGCCGGACGTGGTCGCGAGGCTGCCTTACGGCGCGGCGCAGATCACCGAATGGTGGCAGGCCAACCTCGCCCATCCGCTGCATGCGGCCACCGCGATGCACGGCGTCAACAGCGAGAAATTCCTCGCGTTCGGGCGGCAGTTCGGCACCAAGCTCGCGCACGCGCTGCTCGAATTCGGCTTCATGCTCGTCACGCTGTTCGTGATCCTGCGCGCCGGCCACAAGCTGTCGGGGGCATTGCTGCAGGGCGCACGGCGCGCGTTCGGGCGCAGCGGCGCGGAGCTGATCGAGCGGATGGTCGCGGCCGTGTTCGGCACGGTGACGGGGCTCGTCGTCGTCGGGCTCGGCGAGGGCGCGCTGCTCGGTATCGCGTATGCGCTCGCCGGCGTCCCGCATGCGGCGCTGCTCGGCCTCGTCACGGCCATCGCCGCGATGCTGCCGTTCTGCGCGCCTGTCGTGTTCTGCGGCGCGGCGCTCTGGCTGTTCGTGCAGGGCGCGACCATGTGGGCGATCGTGGTGGCCGTGCTCGGGTTCGTCGTCGTGTTCGTCGCCGAGCACTTCGTGCGGCCGGTGCTGATCGGCAGTTCCGCGCGGCTGCCGTTCCTGCTGGTGCTGTTCGGCATCCTCGGCGGTGCCGAGACGTTCGGGCTGATCGGGCTGTTCGTCGGCCCCGCGCTGATGACGGTGCTGACGATGCTGTGGGCCGAATGGATTGCATGACGATGCGTGCCGAGGCGGCGGCATGAAGCGACGGTACGGATGCGCGTTCAGGCGCGCATCGGCCGCCGCGACGGGTGCCGATCACGCGTGTGCCGGAGCATGCAACGCAAGGATTCGGATAAAGATCTCTACATTTCTTTTCGATCCGGACCCAAAGGTCGAGTAGCATGGGGCTTTCGATTACGCCGGCATGGCGCGGCCGATTTTCCCAAGCATGCGATTGATTACGATGTCCCGTCCCGCAGCGACGCTGTCCCTGGCCGCCAGCTGCCTGATGTTGCACGGTTGCGCGTGGTTCGACTCGTGGCTGCCGTTCTCGTATTCGCGCACGCCGCTCGCGAGGGCCGCGTCGCGGCACGGCGCGACGCGCGCCGATGTCGTCCGGGCCGCCGGCAATCCGCGCAGCGTGTGGATGGTCCGCAACGGCAACGGCGTCTGCTACAACTACTTCATCGAGCACGGCAACGATCACCGCGAGTATTTCGTCGTGTTCGACAGGGCCGGCGTCGTCACGCAATACGGCTTCGATTCCTGCATGAACGCCGACCGCAAGGGCACGCTCCAGCCGGGCAAGGCCGCGTCGCGCTAGCGCGGCGGCGGCCTTGCCCGTTCGCCGTTACGCGATCGTGTCGACCACGCCGCCGTCCACCCGCAACGCGGCGCCCGTCGTTGCCGACGCGAGCGGCGAGCACACGTAGACCACCAGGTTCGCGACTTCCTCCGGCGTCGCCGGCCGCTGGATGATCGAGCTCGAGCGCTGGCTGCGCACGAAATCCACGGCCACGTCCTCGACGCTGCGGCCGGTTTCGTCGGCCGTTTCCTTCAGCAGCGCCCGCACGCCGTCCGACATCGTCGGCCCCGGCAGCACCGAGTTGACCGTCACGTTCGTGCCGGCCGCGAGCTTCGCGAGGCCGCGTGCGATCGACAGCTGCGCGGTTTTCGTGAAACCGTAATGAATCATGTCGACCGGGATGTTCAGGCCGGATTCCGACGAAATGAACACGACGCGCCCGGCGTTGCGTTCGATCATCCCCTTCAGGTAATGCCGCGCGAGGCGCACGCCGGACATCACGTTCATCTGGAAGTAATGTTCCCACTCGGCGTCGTCGATGTCGAAGAACGCCTTCAGGCCGTAGATGCCCGCATTGTTGACGAGGATGTCGGCCGCGCTCGTGTGCTGCGTGACGCGCGCAACGCCGGCGGCATCGGACAGGTCGGCCGCGACGCCGTCGAAGTCCGCATCGGGGACGGCGGCGCGCAGATGCGCGAGCGCGGACTGCACCGACGCATCGCTGCGGCCGTTGACGACGACGCGCGCACCGGCGCGCGCGAGCCCTTCGGCGATCGCGAGCCCGATGCCGGCGGTGGAGGCGGTGACGACCGCGGTCTTGCCTTTCAGATCGATATGCATGTGCGTGACGGGAGAGGGGTGAACGGGATCCGCCGCGGGTGCTGCAGCGGGCGGAATTCAAAGCTTAGGCGAAACGGCGCGATCCGGTATGGAAGCTGCGATCCGCCGATCCGGTTGCGCGGCGCCGCACAGTCTTGTACGGTGAGCGTTCGCCGTCCGAACCGGGAGCCCGCCGCGTGAGCCGTACCGCCAACCGATCCGTCGTCCCGTCGCCGTTCTGGCGGGATGCCGCGCTGCCGTTCATCGAGGCGCGCACCGTCGACGACGGCCGCGCGATCTGTTACGCGAAGCACACGCACGACACGTTTTCGGTGGGCGCGATCGTCGGCGGCACGAGTACCTACGTGAACGGCGCGACGAACGCGCACGTCGGGCGCGGCGTGCTCGTGATCATCGATCCGGAACAGGTGCATGCGTGCAATCCGTATGGCTCCGACGCATGGGCGTACCGGATGGTCTATGTCGACGTGCCGTGGCTCGCGCGGCTTCAGCATTCGCTGGGCCGCGATCCGAACAGCGATTTTCACGGTTTTTCGCAGAAGTTAACGGAGCGGCACGACCTGTTCGCGCAATTTGGCGGCTTCTACCGCACCCTCGTCGCGCCCGGCGTCGATCCGCTCGGCAAGGAGAGCGCGGCGGTCGAGTTCTTCACGGCGTTGCACGGCGCGCTCGATCGCGACCTGCCCGGCCCGCGCGTCGGCGACGACAATGCCCGGCTCGCGCGCGCGGCCGACTACATCGCCGCGCATTGCCGCGAGGGCGTCACGCTCGATGCGATCTGCGCGGCGGCCGATCTGTCGCCGTCGTACCTGATCCGCGCGTTCAACGCCCGCTACGGGATGACGCCGCATGCGTTCCTGATCGATCGCCGCGTGCAGTACGGTCGCACGGAGCTGCGCCGCGGCCGGCCGATCGCCGACGTCGCGCTGGACGCGGGCTTCGCCGACCAGGCCCATTTCCAGCGCGCGTTCCGGCGGATTGCAGCCGCGACGCCCGGGCAATACCGCAGCGCGACGAGCTGAACGTCACGCGCTACACGTCGAGCAGGAACAGGGCGCTGCCCGCGAGCAGCAGCGCCATCAGCCGGTTGAACACGCGCATGTGCCGCGCGTTCGCCAGCCGGTGCCGCAGCGACGCGCCCGCATACGACCAGCACGCGATCGACGCGAAACAGATCACCAGGTACAGCGCGGCGAACTGCCAGACCTGCGTGCGGTCGCCATCGGCCGCATATGCGCCCATCGCGGCCACGCACGCGAGCCACGCCTTCGGATTCAGCCACTGCATTGCCGCGCCGGCCGCCGCCGACGGGCCGGCCACGTCCGGGTCGGCCGACAGCCGGCCGTCATCGAGCGCGAGCCGCAGCGCCATATACAGCAGGAACGCGATCCCCGACCACTGCGTGGCCGTCGTCAGCACCGGCCAGCGCGCGAGCGCCGCGTGCAGCCCGAGGCCGATCAGCAGGAACAGCGCGACGAAGCCGAGCGTCGCGCCGGCCGCGTAGCGCAGGCTCGCGCCGAGGCCGTGGCGTGCGCCGGCACTGAGCGCGACGATGTTGACGGGACCGGGGGTGATCGACGAGGCGAGCGCGAACGCGGCCATCGAAACCAGCATGCTCATTGGGTGTCTCCATGCGAAAGGTCGAAAGTCGCATCGAGACTACGGGCGCCGCGCGGGCCCGTATTGAAGAAAACTGCCCTCGTTGGACGGTCGCGCGGCCGCCGTCAGTGCAGCGCGCTCGGCGCGTGCGCCGGCCGGGTCTCGTGCCGGTCGGCCGGAGGCAGCGGGCCGCCGGCGCAGGGTTTCGTCGATACCGAGAAGCCGAACGTGTTGATGCCGCCCGAACACGCGACGAATACGCTGCCGCCGTGCATCTCGGCCACGGCCTTGACGATCGACAGCCCCAGCCCGTGGTTCTCCTTGCTGTTCGCGCGCGCTTCCTCGAGCCGGTAGAAGCGCTCGAACACGTGCGAGCGCCGGGCGGGATCGATCGGCTCGCCGGGATTCGCGACGGACACTTCGACCAGCGTGTCGCGACGCACGATCGTCACGCCGACCGTCGCGCCGGGCGCCGAGTGCTGGATCGCGTTGATCAGCAGGTTCGTCATCGCGCGGCGGAACAGCGACGGATCGACGGCCGCGCGCGCGTCGCCGTGCAGCTCGGCGCGCAACTGCGCTTCGTCGAGCGGGATTTCGAGGAAGTCGAGCATGCGCCGCACTTCGTCGGCGAGCGACACGTCCTTCAGGTCGGTCGCGCGTTCGCCGCGGTCGCTGCGCGACAGGAACAGCATGTCGTTGATGATCACGCGCAGCCGCTCGAATTCCTCGAGGTTCGACTGCAGCGTCCGCTCCATCCGCTCGACCGTGCGGTCGCGGCTCGTCAGCGCGACCTGGGTCTGGCCGATCAGGATGCTGATCGGCGTGCGCAGCTCGTGCGCGACGTCGGCGTTGAACGCCTCGAGCCGCGCGTAGGTTTGCTGGATGCGGTCGAGCGCACCGTTGAACGACGTGGCGAGGTCGCGCAGCTCGGGCGGCAGCGCGTCGGTCTGCAGCCGCTGGCGGCGATTCGCGAGGCTGATCGCGGAGGCGTCCTGCGACAGCCGGTCGAGCGGCGCGAGCCCGAAGCGGGCCACCGCGCGGCTCAGCAGCAGCGTGATGATCGTCGCGATCGTGATCAGCCCGGCGAGGGTCCAGCCGAAGCGGCGCAGCATCCGCTGCGTGCGCTCGCACGAGCTGGCGACGATCAGCTTCAGCGGCGGCCGCTCGCCGTTACCGGCCACCGTGACGGTCTTCGTCATCACGTCGTAGGTGCTGTGGTTCAGCGCATAGCGCTGGAACGCGCCGGACGGTGCGCCGACGGGCACGCCGTCGACGGGCGTGCCGAAGCGGAAATCCGGGTTCGGACTGTCGACCTGGTAGTGCGTCGAGCCGTCGGGCGGTTCGAGGTCGGCGAGCTTTTCCTGCATGAGACGCCCGCGCATGGCCGTGGTCGCATGCGACACGATCATCTCGGCCACCTTGGTGCGCGTGTCGAGCGTCGCGCGCAGCTCGGCGAACAGCTGGCGCTCCATGATCACGAACAGCCCGCAGCCCACCAGCGTGAACACGAGCAGCGACACGATGCCGAACATCGCCGACAGCCGCAGGACGATCGAGCGTTTCATGCGGGCCTCTCGGTGTCGCCGTCCTCGCGCGCCTCGAGCACGTAGCCCATGCCGCGGATCGTGTGCAGCAGCTTGTCGGTGAACGGGCCGTCGAGTTTCGCGCGCAGACGCTTGATCGCCGTTTCGACGACGTTCGCGTTGCTGTCGAAGTTCACGTCCCACACCAGTTCGGCGATGGTCGTCTTCGACAGCACCTCGCCGCTGCGGCGGGCGAGCACGCCGAGCAGCTGGAATTCCTGCGCGGTCAGGTCGAGCCGCGTGCCGTCGCGCGTGGCGCGGCGGCCGATCAGGTCGACGCGCAGGTCGCCGATCGAGATCAGCGTCGATTCCTGCACGCGGGCGCGGCGCGTCAGCGCGCGCAGCCGCTCGATCAGCTCGAGGAACGAGAACGGCTTGGTCAGGTAGTCGTCGGCGCCGCCGCGCAAGCCCCGCACGCGGTCGTCGACGCGGTCGCGCGCGGTCAGCATGATGACGGGCGTCTGCTTCTGCGCGCGCAGGGCCCGCAGCACGCCGAAGCCGTCCAGCTTCGGCAGCATCACGTCGAGCACGACCACGTCGTAGTCGAATTCGACGGCTTTCCACGCGCCGTCCTCGCCGTCGAGCGCGGTGTCGACGACCCAGCCTTCCTCGGTCAGGCCGCTCTTCAGGTATTCAACGACTTTCGGTTCGTCTTCGACGATCAGGACTTTCATGTGCGAATCCGTTGTCCGGGTAATCCGGTTAAGGGCGCGGGGGCGCCGCGGCCTGGGCCGCCGCCGGCGCTGCCGTGGCGACTTCGGCCGATGCGGGGCTGCCCGCGGCATGGCCATCCCAGCCGCCGCCCAGCGCCTTCGCGAGAAACACGACGAGCGCCGCGCGCTGGCCCTGGATCTGCACGGCCTGCCGCTCGCTCGTCAGCAACTGCTGCTGGGCCGTCAGCACGTCGATGAACGGCGTCAGGCCGCCCGCGTAGCGATCCTGCGCGAGCGACACGAGCTTGCGCGCATCGCCGACGGCGGCGGACGCCTGCTGCGCCGCCTCCGCGAGCACCGACAGGCCCGTGACCGCATTCTGCACCTCCTGGAACGCGGTGAGCACGGTCTGCCGGTAGCTGGCCTGCGCGGCGACGTAGCCGGCCTGCGCGAAATCGACGCCGGCTTTCAGCTTGCCGCCTTCGAACAGCGGCTGGCTGAGCGACCCGCCGACCGACCACAGCAACGCCGGCACGGTGAACAGGCCGGCGAAGCGCGTCGCGTCCCAGCCGATATCGGGCGACAGCGTGATACGCGGGAAATAGGCGGCGCGCGCGACACCGATCTGCGCATTCGCGGCGGCCATCGCGCGCTCGGCCGACGCGACGTCGGGCCGCCGCTGCAGCACGTCGCTCGGCAGGCCGGTCGGCAGCGCCGGCGCGTTGATGGGCACGACGCGCGGTGCGATCGAGAAGGCGGGGGCCGGTGTGCCGACCAGCGTCGCGATCGCGGTTTCGACCTGCACGCGCTGCTGGAGCAGCAACTGCGCCTGCGTGCGCGTCGCGTCGAGCTGCGCGCGCTGCTGCAGCAGGTCGAGGCCCGACACCGCGCCGAGATCGTGGCGCGCGCTCACGTAGTCGAGCGCCTTCTGCTGCAGGTCGATCGAGCGCTTGACGACATCGATCTCGGTATCGAATTCGCGGAGCGCGAAATAGCTCGACGCGAGATTGGCGGTCAGCACCAGGCGCGCGTTCGCGAAATCGTCGCCGGCCTGCTCGGTGCTCGCCTGCGCCGATTCGACGCTGCGCCGCACGCGGCCGAACAGGTCGAGTTCGTAGCTGACGGCCGCGCCGACCTGGATGTCGTTCTGCACGGTCGATGCGCTTTTCGTCGCGTAGTTGGTTTGCGGCCGGTCGGCGGAGATCTTGAAGCGCTGGCCGCTCGCATTCAGGCCGACGGCCGGATACTGCGCCGAGGCGACCGACGCGAGCGACGCCTGCGCCTGGTCGTAGCGCGCGGCGACGGCTTTCAGGGTCTGGTTGTTGCGCAGCGCGTCGGCTTCCAGCGCATCGAGCTGCGGATCGCCGAACGCGGTCCACCATGCCGGGTCGAGCGGCGCGCGGGCCGGCGCGGCCGGGTGCCAGTACGCATCCGCCGGGTCGAGCCGCCACGCGGCCGGCGTGTCGACGTCGGGCCGCGTGTAATCGGGGCCGACCGTGCAGCCGGCGAGCGCGACGGCGAGCGCAATCGACGTGATGGAGACGGCGGCAGGCCGCCGGCGCAGGCGCGTCGCGATCACGACTTCGCCTCCGCGGCGCCGGAGGCGGGCTTCGCGGCCGGCGCCGTGACGATCACCGGGTCGCCGTTCGCGAGCGCGTCGCTCGGGTTCGTGACCAGGCGGTCGTTCGGCGTGAGCGGGCCGTCGACTTCGAGCGTCTGCCCGATCGTGCGCACGACCGTCACCTGCTTCAGGCGTACCTGGCCGTTCGCGTCGACGGTGGCGACCGTCGGGCCTTCGGCGCGGAACAGCAACGTATTGGCCGGCACCTGCAGGCGGCCGACCGGCGTCATCGGCAACGTCGCCTGCACGTACGCGCCGGGCAGCAGCCGGCCGTCCGGGTTCGGCAGCGTGATCTCGATCTGCAGCGAGCGCGTCGCGACGTCGATCGCCTCCGACGTGCGCGTGACCGTCCCGTCGAAGGTCCGGCCCGGCAGCTCGGCCTGCGCGACGCTCACGTGCTGGCCGACCTTCACCTGCTGCGCATACGCCTGCGGCACCTGCACGTAGAGGCGCAGCCGGTCGGCCTGCACGACCGTGAACAGCGAGCGGCCCGCGTTGCCGGAACTGACGAGATCGCCCACGTCGACGTTGCGCTGCGTGACGATCCCGTCGATCGGCGCGGCGATCCGCTGGAAGCCTTTCAGCTCGGTGAGGCGGCGCATGTTCGCATCGGCCGCGGCGAGGTTCGCGGTGCCCTGGTTGAACGCGCCTTGCCGGTCGTCGAGTTCCTGCTGCGAGACGGCATCGCGCTGGCGCAACTGCTGCGCGCGGTCGAACGACGTCTTCGCGAGCGCGAGCGCGGCTTGTGCCTGCTGGCGCTGCGCGGTGGCCTGCGCGAGTTCCTGGTTCAGCTCGGGCGTGTCGAGTTCGGCAAGCGTCTGGCCCTGCTTCACGTGCGCGCCGATGTCGGCCTGCCAGCGCAGCACGTAGCCGCTCGCGCGGGCATAGATCGGCGCCTCGACGAAGCCGCGCAGCGTGCCGGGCAGCGTCAGCTTGCCGCCGGTGGCCGCATCGACCGGATGCGCGATGGTCACGTACTGGCGCGTGTTCTGCTCGGCGACCGCGTCGAGCCGGCTGTGGTTCAGCACGTTGACGACGATCGTGCGCGCCGCGCCGGCGGCCAGCAGCACGCCGATCACGACCAGGACGATTTTCCCGCGTCGCGACACCGACGACCGTGTCGGCAGGTGCATGCCGTGTTCGTCCACCTGGATGCCGACGGCGCTGTGATGTTTCTCTTCCATGAATTCAACCAAATCAACCGGGTAGTGGGACGAAAGTCAGTGGCCGGCCTGGCGTGCACGCCGGCGGGCCAGCCGCGCATGCACGCCGCCGAACACCAGCGGCACGAACAGCAGGGTCGACACGGTCGCGAACAGCAGCCCGCCGATCACCGCGCGGCCGAGCGGCGCATTCTGCTCGGCGCCTTCGCCGAGACCGAGCGCCATCGGCACCATCCCGATGATCATCGCGAGCGCCGTCATCAGCACCGGCCGGATCCGCGTCGCGCCGGCTTCCAGCGCGGCGGTGAGCGGCGGCGCGCCGTCCGCGAGGCGCTGGCGCGCGAACGACACGACCAGGATGCTGTTCGCGGTCGCGACGCCCACCGTCATGATCGCGCCCGTCAGCGCGGGCACGCTCAGGTGCGTGCCGGTGATGAACAGCATCCAGACGATGCCGGCGAGCGCGGCCGGCATCGCGCTGATGATGATCAGCGGGTCGAGCCACGACTGGAAATTGACGACGATCAGCAGGTAGACCAGCACGATCGCCATCGCGACGCCCGCGCCGAGGCCGATATACGACGTGCGCATCGTCTCGATCTGGCCGCGCATCGTCAGCTCGGTGCCGCGCGGCAGCGTCGCGTGCGCATCCGACACGATGCGGTCGATCTCGCCGGCCACCGCGCCGAGGTCGCGGCCTTCGACGCTCACGTACACGTCGATCGCCGGGCGGATGTTGTAGTGCGTGATCACGGCCGGGTTCGCGGTGCTGCGTACCTGCACGAGGTTGCCGAGCAGTTGCAGCGGCATGCCCGTGCGGCCGCTCGCCGAGATCGGCGTGCCGAGCAGGTCGTCGACCGACGCGAGGTTGTATTGCGGGGTCTGGATCTGCAGCGGGTACTGGACCCCGGAGCGCGGGTTGATCCAGAACGACGGCGTGGTCTGGGAACTGCCGGACAGCGAGATCAGCATGTTCTGCGCGACGTTCTGCGCGGAGAGATTGAGCTGCTGCATGCGCGTACGGTCCATGTCGGCCAGCAGGGTCGGTTCGTCGTTACGTTGCAGCACGTGCACGTCGACGGCGCCGGGGATTTGCCTGATCTTTTTCATCAGGCGGCTCGCGATAGTCATGTTACTCGCGAGATCGTTGCCGAGCACCTGCAGGTCGATTGCGGCCGGTTGGCCGAAGTTGAGGATCTGCGTGATGATGTCCGACGGCTGGAAGAAGAACTCGACGCCCGGGAAGCGCTCGGGCAGCACTTTGCGCAGCGCCTGCACGTAGTGCTGCGTCGCGCGGTGGCCGGGCTTCAGCGCGATCAGCAGCTCGCCGTCGAGCGTGCCGATCGTGCCCGCGTTGCTGTACGACAGGTTGATGCCGCTCACCGGCAGGCCGAGGTTGTCGACGAGCGCGCCGAGCTCGTCGGGCGGCACGGTCTCGCGGATCACGCGTTCGACCTGGTCGGCGAGGCGCGCGGTTTCCTCGATCCGGTAGCCGGTCGGCGCGCGCATGTGCAGCCGGATGTTGCCGGAATCCGCATTCGGGAAGAAGTCGCGGCCGAGCACGAACACGAGGCCCGTCGACAGCACGCAGAAGCCGAGGAAGCACATCGCGTAGAAGCGGCGGCGCACCAGCAGGATGCTGAGCAGCACGATGTACCACGCCCGCAGCCGCTCGAATGCCGCGTTGAACGCGTGATGGATGCGCGCGAAGCGCGACGTCGCATGGCCGGAGCCGGTGCTGGCCTGCTGCGGGCGGAACAGCAGCATCGCGAGCGTCGGCACCAGCGTGCGCGACAGCACGTACGACGCGAGCATCGCGAACACGACCGCTTCCGCGAGCGGCACGAACAGGAAGCGCGCGACGCCCGTCAGGAAGAACATCGGCACGAACACGATGCAGATGCACAGCGTCGACACGAACGCGGGCACCGCGATCTCGCCGGCGCCTTCGAGGATCGCGTCGTGCAGGTTGGTGCCGAGATGCAGGTGCCGCTCGATGTTCTCGATCGTCACGGTCGCATCGTCCACCAGGATCCCGACCGCGAGCGCGAGCCCGCCGAGCGTCATGATGTTGATGGTCTCGCCGAGCGCGGACAGCGCGATCAGCGACGTGAAGATCGACAGCGGGATCGAGATCGCGATGATCAGCGTGCTGCGCCAGTTGCCGAGGAACAGCAGGATCATCATCGCGGTCAGCACGGCGGCGATCAGCGCCTCGTGGATCACGCCCTGGACGGCCGCGTTGACGAATACCGACTGGTCGAACAGCGGCGTGATCGTGAGCCCTTCGGGCAGCGTCGGGATCACCTTCGGCAGCAGCGCCTTCAGGTCCGACACGACCTTGAGCGTCGACGCATCGCCGCTCTTCAGGATCGAGATGAGCACGCCGCGCTGGCCGTTCTGGCGCACGACGTTGGTCTGCGGCGCGAAGCCGTCGCGCACCGACGCCACCTCGCGCAGGTAGGTCGTCGCGCCGTTGATGGTCTGGACCGGCAGGCTGCTGATGTCGGCGATGGTGTCGGCCGACGCGTTCGTGTCGATCCGGTATTCGGTCTGGCCCATCTTCGCGGTGCCGGTCGGCAGCACGAGGTTCTGCGCGTTGACCGCGTTGACGATGTCGGCGGGCGTGAGCCCCTTCGACTGCAGCGCCTGCGGATCGAGGTCGATCGCGACCACGCGCGTGCGGCCGCCGTACGGGAACGGGATCTGCACGCCCGGCACCGTGATCAGTTGCGGGCGCAGGAAGTTGAGCGCGATGTCGGCGAGCGACTGTTCGCTGAGCGTCTTGCTCGACAGCCCGAGCTGGATCACCGGGATGCTCGACGCCGAATAGGTGATCACGAGCGGCGGCGTCGCGCCCTGCGGCATCTGCCGCACGATCGCCTGCGCGGACGAGACCGTCTGCGCGATCGCCGTCTGCACGTTCGCGCCCGGCTGCAGGAACACCTTCACGACGGCGATGCCGGGCAGCGACGTCGATTCGACGTGCTGGATGTTGTTGACGGTCGTCGTCAGGATCCGCTCATGCACGGACGTGATGCGGTTCGTCATCTCGGTCGCGGAGAAGCCGCTGTAATTCCAGATGACGCTGATCACGGGAATGTTGATCGCGGGCAGCACGTCGACCGGCGTGCGCATCAGCGCAAGCGGGGTGGCCAGCACGATCATGATGGCCATCACGATGAACGTGTAGGGGCGCTTGAGCGCGAGATTGACGATCCACATGGAGGCAGCGGGACGGGCGGTGATCAGGCGTGGATAAAGGGAACCCGAATGATAGGCGTCGGCGTGGAACGGGTTACTGTCGCGAAACTGGCGGAATTGTCAGGTTGACGCATCGCGCGCGATGGCCGATTCAGCAGAGGAAACGCGGTGCGGCGTGACGACCGGAAAACGGCCGTGATACCGGATGGAAATGCTGCGTCGATGGCGATTCCGTTCATCGGCGCGCGCTCAGATCTGCTCCATCCCGACGCGCGCGAGCGCACCGAGATCGACGACGTCGATCTGGTTGTACGCGAGCCGCAGCGCGCCGAGCTTCTCGAGCTGCTGCAGCGCCTGGTTGATGCGCTGTCGCGATACGCCGACGAGCATCCCCAGTTCTTCCTGCGAGATCGACAGCGACGGGCCGGTGTCCGGGTACAGGGCGGGGTTGAAGAGCTGCGCGAGCGCCTGCGCGACGCGTGCGTCGACGTCCAGCAGCCGGCTGTTCTGGATCGACGCGATGAACTCGCCCATCCGGTTATTCAGCTGGTGGATCACGAAGCGCGTGAACGGCAAGCTCGTGTCGAGCAACGCGTGGAACGTGTCGACCGGCACGAACAGCACGGTCGAGCGCTGGATCGCGACGACCTCGTACTTGCGCAGCTCGCGCTTGATCACGCTGCCTTCGCCGAACCAGCCGCCCGACGGCACGCCGGAGAACGTGCAGCCGCGCCCCGACGCATTGAAGATCGCGAGCTTCAGCAGCCCGCGGTGCACGCCGATCCAGTATTCGGAGGGCGCGAGCCGATGCGCGATCACGTCGCCGGCCTCGCACTGCTCGACGCGCGACTGCGCGAGCACGAGCGCCTGGTGCTCGGGCGCGAGCGTGCGGAACCACGCGCACTGGCCGAACAGCGTGGCCAGCGCCGGCAGCGGGCCCGGTTCGGGCAGCGCGTCGGCCGGGTGGGCGGGCGCGTCGGGCGATGCGGCGAGAGGGTCGTGCATGGGTGCGGGTTTGCGAGGATAGGGATAACGCGCAGCGCGTGAAAGGCACTCTGTCGTTTCGATGACAGACGGCTCACAATAGCGCCCGTTAGGCTGTCGGCAATTGAACCACATCAAAACGATCCGGGGTGGCTGCGCCCCGGTCGACAGGACACGGGAGACAGGATCATGACGCAGATGTTCGAGGCCGGACTCGGCCGCCGCGACGCGAATTACGTGCCGCTCACCCCGATCGACTTCCTGGTCAGGACGGCCGAAGTCTACGGCGAGCGCCTCGCGATCGTGCACGGCGACGTGCGCCGCACCTGGGGCGAGACCTACACGCGCGCGAAGCAACTGGCGAGCGCGCTCGCGCGGCTCGGCGTCGAGCGCGGCGACACGGTCGCGGCGATGCTGCCGAACATTCCGGCGATGGTCGAGGCGCACTTCGGCGTGCCGATGGCCGGCGCGGTGCTGAACACGATCAACACGCGGCTCGACGTGTCGTCGGTGCTGTTCATGCTGCGCCATGGCGAGGCGAAGGTGCTGATCGTCGACACCGAGTATGCGGAGTTCGCGCATCGCGCGGCGCTCGAGGTGCCGGGCCTGAAGATCGTCAGCGTGGCCGATGCGATGCCGGCCGATCCCGCCCGTTTCGCGGGCGCGACCGACTACGAGGCGCTCGTCGCGAGCGGCGACGCCGACTACGCATGGACCCCGCCTGCCGACGAATGGGAGGCGATCGCGCTGAACTACACGTCCGGCACGACCGGCGACCCGAAGGGCGTCGTCTACCACCATCGCGGCGCATATCTCGCGGCCGTCAGCAACCTCCTCGAATGGGACATGCCGAAGCACGCCGTCTACCTGTGGACGCTGCCGATGTTCCACTGCAACGGCTGGTGCTTCCCGTGGGCCGTCGCGGCGCGCGCGGGCGTGAACGTCTGCCTGCGCAAGTTCGATGCGAAGACGGTGTTCGACCTGATCCGCCGCGAACGCATCACGCATTACTGCGGCGCGCCGATCGTGCAGAGCGCGATCGCGAATGCGCCGGCCGAATTCCGCGAAGGCATCGATCACACGGTGCACGCGATGGTCGCGGGCGCGGCGCCCGCGCCGGCCGTGATCGCGAAGATGAAGGAGATCGGCTTCGACCTGCTGCACGTGTACGGGCTGACCGAGGTCTACGGCCCGGCGACCGTGTGCGCGAAACAGTCGCACTGGGAGACACTGAGCGACGACGAGCGCGCGCGGCTCAACGCGCGCCAGGGCGTGCGCTATCACCTGGAGGCGGGCGCGACGGTGCTCGACCCCGACACGATGGCGCCGGTGCCGGCCGACGGCGAGACGCTCGGCGAGATCATGTTCCGCGGCAACATCTGCATGAAGGGCTACCTGAAGAACCCGAAGGCGACCGACGACGCGTTCCACGGCGGCTGGTTCCATACCGGCGATCTCGCGGTGCTGATGCCGGACGGCTATATCCGGATCAAGGATCGCAAGAAGGACATCATCATCTCGGGCGGCGAGAACATCTCGAGCATCGAGGTCGAGGATGCGCTGTACCGGCACCCCGCGGTGGCGGTGGCGGCCGTCGTCGCGATGCCCGACCCGAAGTGGGGCGAGGTGCCGTGCGCGTTCGTCGAGCTGCGTGAAGGCGCGAGCGTGACCGAGGCGGAGATCGTCGCGCATTGCAAGGCGCTGCTCGCGGGCTTCAAGGTGCCGAAGGCCGTGCGGTTCGGCGAATTGCCGAAGACGTCGACCGGCAAGATCCAGAAGTTCCAGCTGCGCAATGCGGTGGGATCGGACAAGGCGATCGATCTGGCGGGCGACGACAAGAAGTAGGCGATGGGCCGGCCTTGGCCGGCCATCCGTGCTTCGTCACGCACTCCGCTCGAGCCGGAACACGCTGACCGCGTCCGACAGGTGCGCGGCCTGGTCGCGCAGCGCGACGGCCGCGCGTTCGGCATCCGAGATCAGCATCGCGTTCTGCTGCGTCGCGTCGCCGATCTGCGTGACGGCCAGGTTCACCTGCTCGATACCGGTCGACTGTTCGCGCGACGCGGCGCTGATTTCGCCGATCAGCGTGCTGACCTGGTCGACGCGCGCGACGATGTCGCGCATCGTGCCGCGTGCGGCCTCCGCGATCCGGTAGCCCTGTTCGACGGTCGTCGACGACTCGGCGCTCAGCGCGTCGATCTCCTTGACCGCCGCCGCACTGCGCTGTGCAAGTGCGCGCACTTCGGCCGCGACCACCGCGAAGCCCTTGCCGTGTTCGCCCGCGCGCGCCGCCTCGACGGCCGCGTTCAGCGCCAGGATGTTGGTCTGGAACGCGATGCCTTCGATCGTGCCCGTGATCTCGGCGATCCGGCGCGTCGCGCGGCCGATGTCGTCCATCGTCGCGACCACGCGCTGCACCGCGGCGTCGCCGTTCGTCGCGGCGGCCGACGCATCCGCGACCAGCGCATTGGCTTGCGCCGCATGCTCGGCACTCTGCTGCACGGCGGCGGTGATCTGTTCCATGCTGGCGGCCGTCTGTTCGACGCTGCTTGCCTGCGTCGCGATCCGCGCGGCGATGTCGCTACTGCCGGCGGCGATGTCGACCGTGCCGCGCGCGATGTCGGCGGAGCTGTTGCGCACCTGCGCGACGATCCGCGCGAGGCCGTCGCCGATCCCGTCGACCGCCTGCACGAGCCGGCCGATCTCGTCGTCGCCCGCCTGGCCGCGCGTGGCCGCGCCATCCCGGATGCGCACGCTGAGATCGCCCGCCGCATAGCGCTCGGAGGCCCGTGCCGCCGCATCGAGCGGCCGGCTCACGACGCGGCGTACCACGATGACGAACAGCGTCGCGAACGCGGCGACGAGCACGGCGCCGATCATCAGGAAGCGGTTGCGGGTGGCGCGCATGGTGGCGAGCAGTTCGTCGTCGAGCGCGATGCCGCCGACGAGCCACTGCCATTGCGGAATCGTCGTGAACGACACGAATTTCGCGGTCGGGCCGCCATCGTGCGCGGCCGGGTCGGTCGACGTGTATGCGAGCCGCCCCTGGCCGGCCGCGAGCATCTGCGCGTACGGCGCGCGGGTGTCGTCGGCACGCTGGCCGTCGGCATCCGGATGTACGACGAAGGTGCCGCGCGACGGGCCCTGCGACGCATCGAGCACGAAGTAGTAGCCGTTGTCGCCGATCTTCAGCGCGCGGATGCCGTCCTCGACGAGCTTGAGTTCGGCGCCGATCTCGAGGCCGACGAACAGCGCGCCGATCACGCGGCCGGTCGCATCGGTCACCGGCTTGTACTGCGTGATGTACGACCGGCCGAACAGCTTCGCGAGGCCCGTGTAGCTGCGTCCGGCGACGAGCGGTGCGTACGCGGGGCCGGCCCGGTCGAGTTTCGTGCCGACGGCACGCGCGCCGTCCTGCTTCTTCAGCGACGTCGTGATGCGCACGAAATCGTCGCCGTCGCGCGCGAAGATCGTCGCGATCGCGCCGCTTTTCTTCAGGAACTGGTCGGGAATCGAGTAGTCGAGGTCGAGCGGCTGGCCGCCCGCGAGCAGGGTCGGCGCGGCGACGCCGCCGATATCGACGGTGCGCGCCGGGTCGAGCGTGAAATCGGGCGGCAGGAAGCTCGCGAACAGCGACATCGAGCGGTTCGCTTCGGCGGTCAGCGCCTTGTCGAACAGGTCGACCATCGCGCGGATCGACTGTTCCTTGTCGACGATCCGCATGTGGGCTTCTTCAGCCAGTTGCTGGCCGGCGAAATGGGCGAGCGTCCACGCGAACACGGTAAACAGCACGGCGACGAGTGCGCACGCCAGCGCCGCGAGACGCGCGCCGACGCTCACCCGGCCCAATTGAGTCAATCTCATGGAACATCCTGAGTGGGGAGGGAGAGGGGGCGGAACGCACGCGTCACCGCTAGTCGTCCGGTTAATACGGCAACTTCGGCGAAATCTTTAGCGGCGCGTCGTCGATGGCAACGTTAGCCGGTGCGGCTGCCGCGGGGGCGGGCGACGGGAAGCGGGTGTCAGTGCGTCACGAGCCACGCGATCGCGAGATACCGCGCGACCTTCGCGACGGTGACGATCGCGAGGAACGACGGCAGCGGCTCGCGCAGCACGCCGGCGATCATCGTCAGCGGATCGCCGATCACGGGCGCCCAGCTCAGCAGCAGCGACCAGCGGCCGTAGCGCGCATACCAGCGCTCGGCGCGCGCAAGTGCGGCGGGCTTGACGGGAAACCAGCGGCGCTCGCGGAAGTGCTCGATGCCGCGCCCGAGCGCCCAGTTGATCACCGAGCCGGCAACGTTGCCGATGCTCGCGACGAGCACCAGCGCCCACACGGGTTCGCGTCCGGCGAGCAGCAGGCCGGCAAGCACGGCCTCGGACTGGAGCGGGAGCAGGGTCGCGGCGACCATCGACACGGCGAACAGGCCGCCGTAAGTGAGCAATTCGGACATCGCGCGATTGTACCGGGCACGCACCGGCCAATCCGGGGCTCAGGGTCGTGCGGTCACACGGTCATGCGGCGTCGGCCGTGCCGAACAGCAGGTGCGAGATCAGCGACTTGTCGACGGGTTCGTCGTTGAGCGTGCTGGCCAGGAGTTCGCCCGCGAGTTGCTGCGGCGAGAACACCATGTCGGGCTTCAAGAGGCGCAGCCGCTCGAGGTTGCGCTGCTGGTTCACGAGCGCGACCGTGCGCACCGACGGGGCGATCTCGCGGATCGCGAGGATGATGAAGGCGTTCTCGGCATCGTCGGAACGCAGCGCGAGCACCGCCCGCGCGGTCGCCGTGCCGGCGCGTTCCAGCACCGCGTGGTCGGTCGCATCGCCGACGATCAGGTCGGTCGCGGCCGGATAGTTGTGCTCGACGCCGGCCGGCACGACGACGGTCACCGCGTAGCCGCGCTTGCGCAGCCCGTCGTGCACCGCATGCGCGACGGGTGTCGCGCCGACGATCAGGTAGTGATGCTTGCGGATCACGTTCGAAATGCCTCCCTTGACGATCCGTTTCAGATTGCCGCCGATCACGGGGCCGACGACCGCGCTGATCGACGTCGCGAACACCGTGATGCCGAGCACGATCACCGACGCGGTGAACAGGCGGGCGGTCGGCGCGTGCGGAACGATGTCGCCGTAGCCCACCGTCGACATCGACACGATCGAGAAATAGACGGCCGTGGCGAGATCGTGGACGGGCGGCGTGAATTCGTCGCCGAGATACAGCACGCCGAAGGTCGCGTAGATCAGCAGCGACACGATGCTCAGCAACGCGAACAGGCTGCTTGCGGCGACGCTCGCGCGGTCGAAGTGCCGCCAGTAATACAGCAGCGCGACGACCAGCACGGCCGTATAGACGAACACCGCGTGGCTGCGATAGCCGCCGAGCACGCTGATCGCGGCGGCCGCGACCAGCAGCAGGATCGACAGCACCCACGCGACGCGGGCGCGCAGCACGATGCCGATGGCCATCGTCGCGAGGCCGGCCGCGACGACCACTTGCGGCAACACGACGAGCCCGGCGTTGTCGACGAGGTTCAGCGCATCGGCGAGCCACGCGTGATGCACGCCGAGCCTGGCATGCTCGATGACGGGGCGCAGCACCATGAGCGCGTCGAGCGCGAGGAGGAGAGCGAGATACCAGTGCAGGCCGATCGGCGCGAACAGGCGCCGCAGGCGGGAAGTGAGGAGCTTCATCCAGTCGCCCGGCTGGCCGGGCATGTCCAACGAAACAGCCGCTACCCTAAAGCATTCGGCAATCGGCTGCTTTTTCGAGGGGCGTGGCGGCGGCCGCGATGAAGCCGGCCGCCCGGCCGCTTTCAGTTCCAGCCGACCATGATCGCGCCCATTCCGACGAGCAGCCCGCCCGTCACGCGGTTCATCGCGCGCATCCTTGCGGGCCGCTGCAGCGCGCGGCTCAGCCGGTGCGAGAACAGCGCCATCGACGCGACGCCGCCCGCGAACAGCACCGCGAACGTCGCCGCGAGCAGCAGGAACTGCTGGTTCAGGCTCCAGTCGGCGCCGGGGCTGATGAACTGCGGAAAGAACGACGGGAAGAACAGCAGCGTCTTCGGATTCAGGCCCGAGGTCGCCACGCCGCGCCAGAACAGCGCGCGGTGCGAGTCGGTGTCGGGCGGGGCCATTCCGGCCGGCCCGGCCGAGGCGGCGGGTGCGCCGGCCGGCGTACGGCTGAGCCATTGCTTGCAGCCGAGCCACACGAGGTAGGCCGCGCCGGCCCAGCGCAGTACGGTCAGCGCGCGCTCGTCGAGATGCACGAGCGAATTCAGGCACAGCGCGGTCAGCCCGAGTTGCAGCAGCACGGCGAGCGTGCCGCCCCAGACGCACGGCAGCGCGCGGCGCCAGCCGGCGCGTAGCGCCTGGTTCATGGTGAGGAGGTTGACGGGGCCGGGGGCGTAGA
The DNA here is from genome assembly GCF_002223045.2 of Burkholderia sp. HI4860. NCBI lineage: Bacteria > Pseudomonadati > Pseudomonadota > Betaproteobacteria > Burkholderiales > Burkholderiaceae > Burkholderia > Burkholderia sp. HI4860. The sequence continues at coordinate 2,330,825 of NZ_NKFO02000001.1, forward strand.
CGAGAACGGCGGAAGCCGCGAGAAACGAGAGGTAAAGCCTGAACGACATGACGGGTAGGGCAGGAACAGGAACACGGGCGCCGAAGCCGCGCGGCCGGATAGGCGCGCGGGCGGCGGGGAATCGCATGCCTGCCGGCCGGCACCGCAACTCGTGATTGCGGCCGTGCGTCCCGGTGCGAAGGGTTGTCGCGGGAACGTGCCGGACAGCAGGCATGGGTAAAAATATATCAAGGGGCCGGATTAAAAGGCTTCCGCTTTTCCACACAAACCGACACAAATCCGGAATGTCGTTCAGATAGAATCCCAGTTTCCAGTAGATGATTCTTTTTGCCATGGCCACACGTGAACGCTCGCCGAAAACGCTCGATAGCCAGGACCGCAAGATCCTCGGCGCCCTGCAGAAAAATGCGCGTCTGTCGAACGCCGAACTGGCCGAACAGATCGGCATGTCGACCACCGCGTGCTGGAACCGCACGCGGCAACTGGAGGTGGACGGCTACATCGACGGTTACGTCGCGCTCGTCAATCAGCGCAAGCTGGGCTATGCGGACATCGTGATTCTCGAAGTCACGCTCGATCGCCACGAGGACGACGCGCTCGCGCGCTTCGGCGAGGAACTCGCGGCGCTGCCCGAGGTGCTCGAGGCCTATCTCGTGTCGGGCGAGTACGACTACTGGATCAAGGTCGCGGTGGACGGCACGGCCGGCTACGAGCGGTTCCTGCGCGAAAAGCTGTACAAGATTTCGAGCATCCGTCACAGCCGCTCGATGTTCGCGCTGCGCTGCATGAAGGACGTCCCGTCGATTCAGGTCTGATGGGGGGCGGGGAAGCGTGTGCGACCGTCGTTGAAACGACGGCGCATGGGGCTGCGACTTTGCGCGGAGCAAGCCGGCAATCGGGAGAGGGGCCACGCAGAGGCGCGGTTCGGCGCCTGGGCCTGCCACGCGGATGAATCTTCCGTCCGCGGTGCTCCGGCGGATCTACGCGCTGGCGAGATAACAGTTGCCTGCCCGGGCAACCGGCAGACAAAACCGCGCCGAGGTTGATCGGCGCGGCATCGGCTTTAAAGCAACTTCAGAGCAACTTCAACGCGTGCCTGAAACGGGGGCGCGCATTCAACGGGACTACCCGGCCTGTTTCCGACGACTCGCCTTGCAACCCGTTGCCCGCCGCGGCAGCCTCATGGCGCGCGTCCGGGCAAGCGGATCGGGTGGGCATCGTGCGGCCAGCGCGGCTGGCGGCCGCGCCATTGCGCGTTCAGCGCGGCAGGCGTGCGTGTGCTTCAGCGATGACTTCGCAGTTCTCGAGGTGGAGTGCCCAAGCTTCTGCAATCAGCTCGCCCATACGTGCGAGCCAGCCAGCGGATTCGGTGGAACGGTCGGAGGTGTTAGACGTTTGCATGTCGAAGCCCCATATAGGTGGCGAGTTAGGGATAACCCTAATCATAGCGAAACACCTCCGCTCTGTGAAATGCGATTTCGTTATATGAGAATTCCTGACAGTTTATGTTGCCTCGATGCAACATGAATCGCGGTCGCGCGGGGCTTCATATCGATGTCACTTGATACGGCCATCCCGCCCCGGAAAGGCCCGGCGCGCACGCGTGACGAGGCTGCGCCTCGCGGCGCGGTCTGGCAGAGCGAAGAAAAGGAAAAAGGGGACGGCTATCCACCGATCCACCCGAACCGCCACGACAGCCGCCGCGTCGCGGCGAGCAACGCCTGCGCGAGCTCGCTGTCCGGCCCGCGCGGGAAGCCGCGCGACGAGCCGATGATCGCGATCACGAGCCGGATGCTGCCGGTGTGATCGAACACGGGCGCGGCGACCGTCCCGATGCCCGGCACCGGCGCATCGAACGCGAAATCGAGTTCGTCCGCGCGGATCGTCGCGAGCCGCGCGCGGAAGGCCGCGTCGGCCGGCGCGGCGGCGCGGCCCGCGAGGCGCACGGGCTCGTTGGCCAGCAGGTCGGCCAGTACGTCGTCGGACATGCCGGCCGCGAAGATCCGTCCGATCGCCGTATTGACGAGCGACATCACCGTGCCGACCTGCAGGCTCACGTGCTGCGGCCGCGCCGATTCCTCGAGGCGGATCACGGTCGGGCCGAGCGGCCCGAGCGTCGCGGCCGCCACGCTCATGTCGGTCGCGCCGGCCAGCGCGACGATCTCGGCTTCCGCGTCGCGCGTCGGCGACACGCGCTGCATCGCGATCAGGCCGAGCGCCTGCCCGAGCGGGCCGCCGCCGAAGCAGCCGGCGTCGTCGCGGCTCAGCAGGCCGATCTTCTGCAGGCTGACGAGATGCGGAAAGGCCTTCGCGGCCGGCATGCCGGCGGCCGCCGCGAGATCGCGCAGCGGTAGCGCGCGGCCCGCCGACACCAGCGCGAGCAGCAGTTCGCCGGTGCTGTCGAGCGCATTGATCCCGCGCTGCGCCTTCGCATCGTCGGCCAGTGCGGGCGGCACACGCGGGGTGGCCGGGGCCGGGCCGGACGCCGGCGGAGGCGCATCGTGCGCCGCGCCAAGCGACGCGGTGGCCAGCCGTGCGGCGTCGCGCAATGCCGTCGCGATCGGGCCGTCCCAGTCGACGTCGATCGAGCCCGTCGAACCGATCACCGTCAACGCGAGTTGCAGCGTGCCGTGCGCGTCGAACACCGGCACGCACATCGCGCTGACGCCGGGGCTTGGCAGGTCGACGCCGCGCTCGATACCGCGTGCGCGGATCGCGTCGAGTTCCGCCCGCGGCACGCCGGCGTCCGGCGCGGGCTGCTCGGCGCCCGCGAGCGTGGCGCCCGCGCCGGCCTGGCTGGCCGCCATCGCATCGAGTTGCGCGGGATCGCCGAACGCGCGGAACACGCGGCCGGTGGCCGTCGTGTCGAGCGACATCACCGAGCCCACATGCAGGTTCACGTGCAGCGGATAGCCGCCGTGCTCGATGCGCACGATCGTCGGCCCGAGCACGCCCGGCACCGACACCGCGACGCTCAGGCCGACCGCTTCCGCGAGCCGCGCCGCGTGCGGCAGCGCCGCGCGATAGGCCGGCTGGCGCTCGATCGACATCAGCCCGAGCCGCAGCGACAACGGGCCCGGCTCGTAGTTGCCGGTGATCGCATCACGCTTCACGAGCGCGAGCCGCGTCAGGCTGACGAGATAGGTGTGCGCCTGCGCGGTCGACAGGTCGGCCGCCGCGGCCAGCTCGGACAGGCCGAGCGGCTTGCGCCGGCGCGCGAGCGCGTCGAGCAGCCGGCCGCCGACCTCGACACTCTGGATCCCGCGCTGCGCCTTGGGCGGCGCGTCGTCTGCGCTGACTTCGTGGTTCTGCACGCGATGATTCTTCCGTTGACGAAACCCCGCATGGTATCCGACGCCATTTATCGCGCCAGCCCGCAGGTTTACCCTTATTAGACAATAGCAAGCGACTTTGTCATTGACAAATATTCGGCGCGGGAAGATGATCCGCTCACTCCCCTCAACACATGGCTCGCAGCCACGGAACGCAACATGGCCAAAGCATTCGCCTCCCAAGCCGATCTGGAAGAGAAGAAAGTCACCTGGACGAAGCTGTCCGAGAACGCCTACGCGTACACCGCCGAAGGCGACCCAAACTCGGGCGTGATCATCGGCGACGACAGCGTGCTGATCGTCGACACGACCGCGACGCCCGCGATGGCGCAGGACCTGATCGCGAAGATCCGCAGCGTGACCGACAAGCCGATCAAGCACGTGGTGCTGTCGCATTACCACGCAGTGCGCGTGCTCGGCGCGTCCGCGTATTTCGACGAAGGCGCGCAGCACGTGATCGCGAGCCGCGGCACGTACGAGATGATCGTCGAGCGCGGCGAGGCCGACATGAAGTCGGAGATCGAGCGCTTCCCGCGCCTGTTCGCGGGTGTCGAGACGGTGCCGGGCCTGACCTGGCCGACGCTCGTGTTCGAGCGCGAGATCACGCTGTTCCTCGGCAAGCTCGAAGTGAAGATCATGCACGTCGGCTCGGGCCACACGAAGGGCGACACGATCGTCTGGATTCCGTCGCAGAAGGTGCTGTTCTCGGGCGACCTCGTCGAATACGACGCCGCGTGCTACTGCGGCGACGCGCAGCTCGAACAATGGCCGGCCACGCTCGAGGCGCTGCGCGCACTCGGCGCCGAGAAGCTCGTGCCGGGCCGCGGCCCGGCGCTGCTGAACCCGGCCGACGTGAACAAGGGCCTCGACTACACGAAGGATTTCGTCACGACGCTGCTCGCGCAGGGCCGCAAGGCCGTCGAGCAGAAGCTCGACCTGAAGGCGTCGATGGCGCTCACGCGCGAAGCGATGGATCCGAAGTTCGGCCACGTGTTCATCTACGAGCACTGCTTGCCGTTCGACGTGTCGCGAGCCTTCGACGAAGCGAGCGGCATCACGCATCCGCGCATCTGGACCGCACAGCGCGACAAGGAAATGTGGGCCGCGCTGCAGGACTGAGCGGCTTGCACAGGCGGGGTGTCCGGCAGGGCGCTCCGCCTTTTTTCTGAAGCGGCGACGGGCCACGGCTTCCTGCCGGCTTTCCGTCCGCCGTATCCGATCTCACAAGAAAGCAGGGCGCACGTACGCCCTGGGAGACGGCTGCGCGCGCGAATCGCGCAGCCTGTTTGGAGAGAGACATGCCCCAATCGCTTCCCGCCGAAGCGACGCTCGCGCACGCGGGCGCTTCGGTTTCCGCTGCCGCCGCCACGGACGATGCGCTGCTGTTCCGCAAGATCGCGTGGCGAATCGTGCCGTTCCTGTTCCTCTGCTACGTCATCTCGTTCCTCGACCGGATCAACATCGGCTTCGCGCAGTTGCAGATGAAGCACGATCTCGGCTTCAGCGACGCGATGTACGGCCTCGGCGCCGCGGTGTTCTACGTCGGCTACGTGTTCTGCGAAGTGCCGAGCAACCTGCTGCTCGCGCGTTTCGGCGCGCGCCGCACCTTCACGCGGATCATGCTGCTGTGGGGCATCGCGTCGACCGGGATGATGTTCGTGTCGCAGCCGTCGCATTTCTACGTGCTGCGCTTCCTGCTCGGCGTGTTCGAAGCGGGCTTCTTTCCCGGCATCGTGCTGTACCTGACCTACTGGTTCCCCGCGAACCGGCGCGCGGCCGCGATCTCGGTGTTCTTCGCGGGCGTCGCGGTGGCCGGCGTGCTCGGCGGCCTGATGTCGGGCTGGATCATGCGCGACATGAGCGGCGTGCTCGGGCTGCACGGCTGGCAGTGGATGTTCGCGATCGAAGGCGCGCCGGCGATCCTGCTCGCGTTCGCCGCGTTCACGTTGCTGGTCGACCGGCCGCAGGACGCCACGTGGCTCACGCCGGATGAAAAAGCGCAGGTCGCCGCGCTGTGCGCCGACGGTGGCGGCCACGGCCACGCGCACGACGGGCGCAGCCTCGTGGCCGCGCTTGCGAACCCGCGCGTGTACCTGTTCGCGTTCATCTATTTCTCGCTGACCTGCGCGTCGCTGACGCTCAACTTCTGGATGCCGCTGATGATCCGCGACTTCGGCGTGACCGACGTCGTGGCCGTGAGCCTGTACACGGTGGTGCCGAACGCGGTCGGCGCGGTGGGGCTGATCCTGATCGCGCGCCGTTCGGACCGCACCGGCGAGCGCCGCAAGCACTTCGCGTGCTGCACGATCGGCGGCGGGCTCGCGCTCGCGGCGCTGACGCTGCACCTGCACAGCTTCGCGGCGATGCTCGCGTGCCTGTCGGTCGCGGCGACGCTGATCTTCGCCGCACTGCCGATCTTCTGGGCGGTGCCGACCCGCTACCTGCCGGGCAACGCGGCCGCGGCCGGGATCGCGCTGATCAGCAGCATCGGGATCACGAGCGGGATCGTCAGCCCGTGGGTGATCGGGATGATCCGCACGCGCACCGGCAGCATGGATCTCGCCGTGTATCTGCTGGCCGTGCTGCTGGTGGCGAGCGGCGTCGCGCTGATGCTCGGCGTGAAAGGCGAAGCCGCGCCGCGCGACTGAGCGAGCCACGGCCGGTCGCTGCTCGCGGGCGGCGGCGACCGGCACGCCGTGTGAGCCCCGTACCCGAATCCAGCGAGGAGACGATCGATGTCAGCCCCTCTTCAAGCGGACGCCGCGCGTGCCGTCGCGTCCGGTATCGCTTCAACGGACGACGCACTTTACCGCCGCATCGGCGCGCGGATCGTGCCGTTCCTGTTCATTTGCTACATCGTGTCGATCCTCGATCGCAGCAACATCGGCTTCGCGCAGTTGCAGATGCGGCAGGATCTCGGCCTGACCGATGCGATGTACAGCCTCGGCGCGGTGCTGTTCTTCGTCGGCTATGTCTTGTTCGAGGTGCCGAGCAACGCGCTGCTGCGCCGCTTCGGCGCGCGCCGCACGTTCGCGCGGATCATGTTCCTGTGGGGCGCGGTGTCGGTCGCGATGATCACCGTCGACAGCGCGAAGCATTTCTACGTGCTGCGCTTCCTGCTCGGGCTGTTCGAGGCCGGGTTCTTTCCGGGCGTGGTGTTCTACCTGACGTACTGGTATCCGGCACGCCGGCGCGCGTCGGTGCTGTCGATCTTCTATGCGGGCGTCGCGGTGGCGGGGATGGTCGGCGGGCTGCTGTCAGGCTGGCTGATGCGCGGGATGTCGGGCGTGCTCGGGCTGCACGGCTGGCAGTGGATGTTCGCGATCGAAGGCGCGCCCGCGATCCTGCTCGGCGTGATCGCGTGGTTCTGGCTGTGCGATCGTCCCGAGCACGCAAAGTGGCTGTCCGACGCCGACCGCCAGCGGCTCGCGGCCGACCTGGCCGCCGACCGCGCCGGTGTCGAGACACCGGCGCCGCATTCGCTGCGGCAGGTGCTGGCCGAACCGCGCACGTACCTGTTCGCGTTCATCTATTTCTCGCTGACCACCGCGCTCCTGATGCTGCTGTTCTGGATGCCGCTGATGATCCGCGAATTCGGCATTCACGACGTCGTGCAGATCAGCCTGTTGTCGGTCGTGCCGAACGCGATCGGCGCGGCCGGCCTGATCGCGATCGCGCGGCGCTCCGACCGCAAGCGCGAACGGCGCCGGCACTTCGCCGCATGCGCGTTCGGCGGCGCGGTGGCGCTCGCGCTGCTGACGCTGCATCTGTCGAGCATCGTCGCGATGATGGCGCTGCTGTCGGTCGCGGCGATGCTGATCTTCGCCGCGCATCCGGTGTTCTGGGCCGTGCCGTCCGCGTATTTCTCCGGCGCGGGCGCGGCCGGCGGGATCGCGCTGATCAGCAGCATCGGCGTGTCGAGCGGCATGATCACGCCGTGGCTCGTCGGGTTGATCCGCACGAGAACCGGCAGCATGGACCCGGCGATGCTGATGATCGCGGCGCTGCTGGCCGCGTGCGCGGTCGCGATGCTGCTGGGTGTGCGGGCGGCGCCGCGTGCGGAATCGGCGTGACGCGGGCGGTGGCGGTGCGGCTCGGCGGTGCGGTTCAGTGGAAGGACATGAACAGCCCGGGCAGGACGATCAGGCCGTGCAGCGCCAGCGCCCAGTTGATCGTGCCGCCGCGCGCCTGCTGGTCGATCGACAGGCACGCGATTGCCGCGATGACCCCGATGGCCGACAGGCCGGCCGCCCAGAAGAGCGCGGTGATGAACACGCGAAGGCCCATGTACGGATCGTCCATCGAACTGGCGAACCCATAGCCGAACAGCAGCGCCAGCAGCTCGATGAGCGCGACGGCGAGAAGACCTGACGCGAGACGCGCGGTCAGTTTGGAATTGTCCATGGCAAATCGTGGTGAGGTGGGCCCGGAGCGCTAGCCTACACGATCGGTCCCGAATATGTCGCTCAATGGACGCGGCGGGACGCCAGGCGGGGAGCGGGCGTCGCGCGCCCGAACGCTACGCCCGATACACCTCGATCCGGTTGCGGCCGCGCTCCTTCGCGAGATAGAGCGCCTTGTCGGCGCGCGACAGCGGCTGGTAGGCGCCGAAGTCCGACGCCCGCATCGCGTCGATGCCGATGCTGACGGTCAGCGTGACCTGCTGGTCCTCGTGCATGAGCCGTGCCTGCATCGCGCGTTGCTGCACGCGCTGCGCGAAGGCCAGCGCACGGTCGAGATCCGCGCCCGGCAGCACGATCGCGAATTCCTCGCCGCCGACGCGTCCGACGATGCCGTCCGGCCCGGTTTCCGCGAGCAGCAGCCGCGCGAAATGCCGGAGCGCGCGGTCGCCGACCGGGTGCCCCCAGCGGTCGTTCAGCGCCTTGAAGTGATCGAGATCGAGCATCAGCACCGCGGCGGCGTGGCCGGTCGTGCGCACCGCGCGCAGCGCGGCTTCGCTTTGCCGCATGAACGCATGGCGGTTCGACAGTTGCGTCAGGTGGTCGGTCGTGGCCATCCGGTGCAGTTCGGCCTCGATGTGCTTGCGGTCGGTCGCGTCGGTGATGAAGCCGTGCCACACGGTGCCGCCGTCGGCCGTGCGCTGCGGCCGCGCATCGCCTTCGCGCCAGCGCAGGCCCTGGCCGGGCAGCAGCACGCGATATTCGAGGCGCCACGGCGTCAGTCGTACCGCCGAGTCGTGCAGCGACAGCCGGTAGGCGACCAGGTCGGCCGGATGGATGCGCGTCTCGACTACCTCCGCGCTGCCGGCGAGCTGTTCGGGCGTCAGTTCGTAGATGTCGGCGACACCCGCGCTCGCGTAGGAAAAGAAGCGGCGCCCGTCGGGCGCCTGGCGCAGCTGGAACACGAGCCCGGGAACCTGGTCGGTGAGGTCCGTGACGAGCGCGGCCGAGTCGCGCAACCGCGCGGCGAGCTCGCGCAGCGCGGTGATGTCCGTGGTCGTCCCGACCATCCGGAGCGCGCGGCCGCGGCTGTCGCGGTCGATCACCTTGCCGCGGCTGCAGATCCATTTGTACGAGCCGTCCTTGCAGCGGATGCGGTGCTCGACCGCGTAATGGTCGGTGCGCTGCTCGAAGTGCGCGAGCATCGCGGCCTTCACGTCGGCGACGTCGTCCGGATGCAGCCGTTCGTATGCATCCTCGATCCGCGTGCTGAGCTCGTGCGGCGCGTAGCCGAGCAGCGCCTTCCAGGCCGGCGAGTAATGGATCTCGCCGGTTTCCACGTTGCGGTCCCACACGCCGGTGCCGCTCTCGGTGAGCGCCTGCGTGGTCAACGTGGTGTGTTCCTCGACGGTGCCGAGGCGCTCGCGCAACGTCACGGTTTCGATCGCGCGGGCAAGCGTGCTTGCAGCCAGTGTGGCGAGGTCGTGCAGCGTTGTGCGTTGCGTCGCGTCGAGCACCGGGGTCTTGTCGTCCACGACGCACAGCGTGCCGAATGTCGCGCCCTCGGGCGTGGTGAGTTCGCAGGCCGCGACGATCCGCAGTGCGTGACGCGGGCCGTCGTTGCGTTGCCCGTCGGCGTGCGTGCTCCACGGGGCGAACCGCGAACCGGCGGCCGGCGTCGGCTCGGCTTCGGGCACCAACGCATCGGCGGGCAGCGGGTCGGGAAGCCGATCGGGCAATGCGCCGTCGGCGGCCAGCACGCGTGGCGCATCGGCGTCGGCGCGCGCGATGAATGCGCCGGCGGCGCCGGCATGCGCTCGCGCGACACGGCAGAGGGTGTCCAGTTCAGGCAGCGGTGGGAGCGCGGGCAGACGGACGGCCGACCTGCGTGCGGAGGCCGGCGCGTCGCCGGTCTCGGTGATGAACATACGGGCCTGCATGGTCGAATTCCGCAACGGACGATTGCCCTCGTGATCGGACGAATGCCGGTCGAACGAGGTCGCTTGGGGACTGCAATCGCAGAGCTTACTGTTGCGCGGAATGCGTGGCAAGCCAACCGGAATCGTCGGTCGGCGCGCGACATTTATGCCAACCGGGAAATAATCCGGCGCGGGTTTCCGCAGACGAATTCATCGATCCGCATCGGCCCGGAAACGTGCCGCGGAACCGCGGATGATGACGGGCGATTCGCCATGTATCACCGTGTTGCGCGGCACCTCCGGGTTCGACGTGCCTGTTGCTTTCGACCTGCGGGATGCCGCGTGCTCAGCCTGCCGTCGAATAGCGCGGCGCGGGCGTGTCGGCCGACAGGTGCGGCGCCATCGTGCGGCGCGCGGCCTCGTACGCGGCCCATTCGTCACCCGCGTGCAGCGACGGGATCGTCACGCGTTCGCCGCGATCGAAGCCGACCAGCGCCGCGTCGACCATGTCGGTTGCCGACATCACGATTTCCTTCGGCAGGTGCTCGAGTGGCAGGCCGCCCGTTTGCCAGAAATCGGTGGCGGTCGCGCCGGGCAGCACGGCCTGCACCTGCACGCCCTTGTCGGCGAGTTCGTGATGCAGCGACTGGCTGAACGCGAGCACGAACGCCTTGCTGCCGCCGTACACGCCGTTCAGCGTTTCCGGCGAGATCGCGACGATCGACGAAATGTTGATCACCGCGCCGTTGCCGCGGGCGACGAAGCCGGGCACCGCCGCATAGGTGAGGCGCGTGAGCGCGGTCACGTTGAGGTCGATCATCCGCGTCATCGCATCGACGTCGCTGTCGAGCAGCGGCGTGTGCGTGCCGATGCCCGCGTTGTTCACGAGCAGCGTGATGCTCGCATCCTGCTTCAGCTTTGCCTCGACGGCGGCGAGTGCGGCGCGGTCGTTGAGATCCGCATCGATGATCTCGACGCTGCGCTGCGTGTCGTTCGTGATGCGGTCGGCGAGGGCAGCGAGGCGGTCGCGGTTGCGCGCGACCAGGATCAGGTCGTAGCCGCGGCGCGCGAGGCGGTCCGCGTAGACGGCGCCGATGCCCGACGAGGCGCCGGTAATGAGGGCGGTACCGCGATGTGCTTGCGTCATGATGTGCTCCGTTTCGAGGGAAATGGCCGGATGGCGTGAAGCCATTCTGGTCCCGAATCGTTGCGACACAAATGACGTAGATGGGTATGATTCAGGACATCGGGCCGATCCATTCGCCCGGGACGGGAGAACTCACATGCACCGCATCGGCTTTCTGATCAGCGACGGCTTCCAGATCATGGCGCTCGCCGCGCAATCGGTGTTCGAGTACGCGAACATGGGCATGAGCGAGCCGTTCTACGGGATGGCCAACTATTCGGTCGACGGCGGCGACGTGCGCTCGTCACTCGGGCTGCCGGTCGCCACGCACGCGCTGCGTGGGCGGATCGCCGTCGATACGTGGATCGTCGCGGGCGTCAACGATCCGCTCGCTTCGCCGGCGCCGGCCGGCGTCGTCGCGTTCCTGCGCCGCACCCAGGCACGCGCGCGGCGGATCGCCGGCATCTGCACGGGCGCGTTCGTGCTGGCCGAAGCCGGGTTGCTGGCACAGCGCCGCGCGACGACGCACTGGGCGTTCGGCCGCGACATGCAGCGGTGCTATCCGGAGATCCGCGTCGAGGACGACCGGATCTACATCGTCGACGGCCCGATCTGGACGTCGGCCGGGATGACGGCCGGCCTCGACCTCGCACTCGCGATGGTGGAAAAGGATCTCGGCGCCGATACGGCCCGCTCGGTCGCGCACAAGCTCGTGATGCACCAGCGGCGCGCCGGCGGCCAGTCGCAGCATTCCGAAATGCTGGAACTCGCACCGAAATCCGACCGGATCCAGAACGCGCTGAACTATGCGCGGCAAAATCTCGGCCGCGCGCTGACGGTCGAGGATCTCGCCGAAGCCGTCCACCTGAGCCCGCGCCAGTTCAGCCGCGTGTTCACGCTCGAAACGGGGCAGTCGCCGGCGAAGGCGATCGAGCGGCTGCGGCTGGAGGCGGCGCGATTGATGATCGAGCAGAGCCGCCATTCGCTCGACGTGATCGCGAAGGAAAACGGCTTTCGCGACCGCCGGCACATGCGCGAGGCGTTCGTGCGCGGGTTCGGCGTCCCGCCGCAGGCGATGCGGCGCGATGCGCGGACGGACGAGCGGGAAGCGGGCTGATGCCGGCGGGGCGACACGCCAGCGCGAGTCGGAAAAATCGCGCAGAATCTCCGGCACGCTTCGTGAGGAGACACCATGCACGCCGAGCCGTTCGAGATTGCGATACCCGATCACGCGCTGGAGGACCTGCGTCTGCGTCTGCGCCTGCGCGCCCGCCGCCCGCCGTTGCTCACGCCCGCCGAGCCGTGGCAGCAGGGGGTGGACGGCGCGTGGCTGAGTGAGCTGACCGACTACTGGGCCGAGCGCTTCGACTGGCGCTCGGTGGAGCGTGCGTTGAACCGGTTGCCGCAGTTCGTCGCGGACGCAGGCGGGCAGCGCGTGCACTTCATCCATCGGCGTGGGGCGGGACCGAAACCTTATCCGCTCGTCATCACGCACGGCTGGCCGGGCTCCGTGTTCGAATTCGCCGCACTGATCGAGCGCCTGTGCGATCCGGCGGCATTCGGCGGCGATCCTGACGACGCGTTCGATGTCGTCGTACCGTCGCTGCCCGGCTTCCTGTTCTCGCCCGCGCCAACGGCACCCGGCATGTCGGCATGGCAGGTCGCCGACTGCTGGGCGGCGTTGATGTCCGGCCTCGGCTATCGACGCTTCGGCGCGCAAGGCGGCGATCTCGGCGCAGGCGTGTCGATCGCGCTCGGCGCGCGGCATGCCGACCGGGTGGACGGCATCCATCTGAACTACCTGCCCGGCAGCTACGAACCGCCGGCCGACGCGGCCGTGCCGCTGACCGACGACGAACGGGCCTTCGTGACGCAGCGCGGCGAGTGGGCCGCGCTGGAAGGCGGATACGCGCATGTGCACATGACGAAGCCGCAGACGCTGGCCGTCGCGCTCAACGATTCGCCGGCCGGGCTGGCCGCCTGGATCGCCGAGAAATTCCGCGCGTGGAGCGATTGCGACGGCGACGTCGCACGGCGGTTTTCGCACGACGCGCTGCTGACCGGCATCTCGCTCTACTGGTTCACCGGCTGCATCGGCTCATCCATGCAGACGTATTGGGAAAACCGGCTGCAGCCCATGCGCTTCGCGGCCGGGCAACGCGTGGCGGTGCCCGTCGCGTTCGCGCGCTTTCCGAAGGAAATCAGCCGTCCGCCGCGCAGCTGGCTCGAACGTGTGTTCGACGTCGTGCAATGGACCGACATGCCGAGCGGCGGCCATTTCGCGGCGATGGAAGAGCCGGATCGGCTGGCCGACGATATGCGGACGTTTTTCCGGCGCTTTCGGTGACGATCGAGGCGGCCCGGCGACGCGCACCGGCGGTCATCCGGTCTACAGGGCGCGCGAACGCCACGCGGGCTGTGACGCGACCGTAGCGCCTGCGTTACCGCGTGACGAACGGCGCGGCGTCTTCCGGCGCGGTACGCGCATGCTTGCGCTGGCGCAGCAGCGCGACGCGGCAGTTCTCGCGCGCGGTTTCGCGGCCGTCGTCGTCGAGCAGCACGAGATCGCCGCGCATCACGTTGAGCGTGATCACGTCCTCACCCGGCGCACCGAGCGTTTCCGGCGTATGCACCGAGCCGGCCGGTTCGAGCACCGTCGAGCCGGCGTGCGCCACCCAGGCGTATTCGCGATAGCGCCACGCCCCCTGCAACGTATGGACGAACACCTCGCCTTCGTGACGGTGGCGCGGCAGCGTGCCGCCGGCCGGCATCTTCAGCAGCGCGGTGAGCGTGTCTTCGGCCGCATTGATGTGCAGGTACTTGATCGCCAGCCCCGGCAGGTCGGCGCTCATCGGCAGCCACGGCAGCGCGTCGCCGGGCAGGCACGAGATCGGCGGCAGGTCGGTGGAGAGCGGGGCGGACGGCTGCGTCATGGCGGGCGGCGGAGCGGAAATGGGGAGCCCGCATTATCGCAGAGCCGGCTCGCGCAGCCGAACGGGACATGTCGCATCGGCTCGAGCGCAGGCGACGACGTGTTCCTTACAACTTGAAATATGCAGCTAAACTGTACAGTTTGACTGTATATCTGCTATCTTGAATTCATGAACACGCCATTGCCTCCCTCCGAAGCGCTCCCACTGGCCGGTCTCGCCGGCGAACTTCGCATCTCGGTCGGCAAGCTGATGCGGCGGATGCGGGAGCAGGTCCACCCGAACGACCTCACGTCATCGCAGAAGTCGGTGCTGTTGCGGCTCGACCGCGACGGCCCCGCGACCGTGTCGGCGCTCGCGCGCGCCGAAAGCGTGCGGCCGCAGTCGATGCGCGTGACGGTCGCGACGCTCGAGACGCTCGGCGCCGTCAGCGGCGAGCCCGATCCCACCGACGGCCGGCAGACGCTGATCGCGCTCACGCCCGCTTTCCGCCAGGCGCTGCAGGCCAACCGCGCGGTCAAGGACGACTGGCTGTTCCGCGCGCTGCATGCGCAGCTGTCGGAGGCGGAGCAGGCCGAGCTCGCGTCGGCCGTGAAACTGCTGCAGCGGCTCGCCGAATTCCAGGAACCGCCGCGTTCGTAACCCCTGTCGACCCGCATCGACCCGTTAGTCGAAAGGACAATCCGCATGAACTTCCCGCATCTCGTGTCGTATTTCTTCGGCGGCGCGTTTCTCGCAAACGTCGTGCCGCATCTCGTCAGCGGGTTGCGCGGCGAGCCGTTCCAGACCCCGTTCGCGAATCCGCCCGGGCGTGGGTTGTCGTCGTCCACGGTGAATGTGTTGTGGGGCGTCGCGAACCTCGCGATTGCCTACGTGCTGGTGTGCAGGGTCGGCGACTTCGATCTCCGCGTCACGGCCGACGCGGCGGCGTTCGGCCTCGGCATCCTCGCGCTCGGCCTGTTCGTCGCGCGGCATTTCGGCGAACTGCACGGCGGCAACGAGCCCGACCGGGAGCGGCCATGAGCGTGCCGGCGGCGGGCGTCTTCCGCTCGCTGCGCAGCTTCAACTATCGCGTGTGGGCGATCGGCTCGCTGGTGTCGAACATCGGCACGTGGATCCAGCGCACCGCGCAGGACTGGCTCGTCCTCACGCAGCTCACGCATCACGACGCGTCGGCCGTCGGGATCGTGATGTCGCTGCAGTTCGGCCCGCAGCTTCTGCTGCTGCCGTGGACAGGTTATGCGGCCGACCGTTTCGACCAGCGCAAGCTGCTGATGGCGACCCAGGCGCTGATGGGCGGGCTCGCGCTCCTGCTGGGGCTGCTGACGGTGACCGGCGTCGCGCAGCTGTGGCACGTGTATCTGTTCGCGTTCCTGTTCGGCTGTGCGTCGGCGTTCGATGCGCCGGTGCGGCAGACGTTCGTTGCCGAGCTGGTCGCCGATCGGGAGCTGGCGAACGCCGTCGCGCTCAACTCGACGTCGTTCAACGCGGCGCGGATGATCGGGCCGGCGGCGGCCGGCTTCATCATCGCGTCGGTCGGCACCGGCTGGGCGTTCCTGCTCAACGGGCTCAGCTTCGTCGCGGTGCTGGCGTCGCTGTCGATGCTGCGGGCCGACGAACTGCGTGCGCATGCGCGGGCCGACCGCGCGCGCGGGAGCCTGCTCGACGGGTTCCGTTACGTGTGGCAGCGCCCGGACCTGAAGGCGATCCTCGTGATGCTGTTCCTGATCGGCACGTTCGGGCTCAATTTCCAGCTGTTCATCTCGACGATGGCGGCCAGCGTGTTTCATGTCGACGCGCGTGGCTTCGGCGTGCTGTCGTCGATGATGGCCGTCGGCACGATCACCGGTGCGCTGCTCGCGGCGCGCCGCGACCGGCCGCGTTTCCGGCATCTGTGGATCGGCGCGGCGCTGTTCGGGCTCGGCTGCACGCTGGCCGCGCTGGCGCCGGGATATTGGCTGTTCGCCGCCGCGCTCGTGCTGACCGGGATCGCGGCGATCACCTTCATGAACTCGACCAACAGCCTCGTGCAGCTGTCGACCGAGCCGGCGATGCGTGGGCGTGTGATGGCGCTGCGTCTCGCGGTGGCGCTCGGCGGCACGCCGATCGGCGCGCCGGTGGCCGGCTGGGTCGCGAATCATCTTGGCCCGCGCTGGGCGCTCGGTGTCGGCGCGCTGTCAGGTTTTGCCGCGGCGCTCGTCGCGACGCATTTCATGAAGCGGATGCGCGCGCCGGCGGGCACGGGCGACGGGGCTTGACCGGCAGTAAAGCCGATGTAGGCTACCCGACCGTTCAGCCGTTCAGCCGTTCAGCCGTTCAGCCGTTCAGCCACTCAGCCACGACGGCCGTTAAGCGACCGGCCGCGCCGCAGCATGCGCGGCCTCCAGGCACGACTGAAACAGCAACGCCGCCCGCGACGGCCGCGGCGAGCGCCGCAGCAGGCTCACGAACCGGCACCGGTAATTGAATCGATGCGGCGCGATCGGCTGCATCAGCCGCTTGTTTTCGAAGCTTTCCGCGTAATGGTCGGGGAGGAAGCCGAGATAGCGGCCGGACAGGATCAGCGTCGCGATCGACTCCTGGTCCGACGCAGTCGCGCTGCGCGTGAGCTTCGCGCGGTGGCTCAGCTCCATGTTCGGCGAATGGAAGCCGAGGCCCGCGAACGCATGGTTGCGAATCGTCGTCCACGTGAGCTTGCCGTGCGGCGCATCGTAGAGCGGATGCTGGCGGCCGCAGTAGAGCAGCATCCGTTCGTCGAACAGCTCCGAATACACGAGGCTGCCCGAATTGCGGTGCGCGGGAATGATCCCGACCTGATAGCTGCCGTCGATGATCCCGCGCTCGACCTCGTTGATCGATGCGACATGCAGGTTCAGCGCGACGTCGGGCGCTTCGTCGGCGAACTGGCGGATCGCGTCGCCGAGCCGTGCGTTCGCGTTGGTGGCCGTCTTGTCGAACACCGCGACGTGCAGTTCGCCGCCCATCCGGTCGTGAATGCCGTCGATCCTGCTGCGAAATGCTTCCATCGACGCGAGCAGCCGCAATGTCTCCTCGTACACCGTCTGGCCCTCGGGCGTCAGCGTGAAGCCCGCGCGGCCGCGCCGGCACAGCACGAGACCGAGGCGCGTTTCCAGATCCTTCACGTGCCGGCTGATGGTCGAGATGCCGATATTCAGTTCCAGTTCGGCCGCCGCCATCCCGCCGCACTGCACGACGCCCTTGAAGACCCGCAGCAGGCGGAGATCCATGTCGCTGAGCTGCCCGAGCAGCGCGCGACTCTTCGGTTTCTTTGCTTGCATAAATGTGCAAGTGAACATTGATATTGCGATATTCAAAAGACTAATTGGCCTCCCGACAATGCGCAATATCAACATAAGGAGGAGGGGCGCCCCGCGCCGACCGACATGACCGACATCACCACCGCCCAGCACGACGAAACCACCCTCCGCACCGACGCCGCGTGGCTCGACGCGCACTGGATGCCGTTCACCGCCAACCGCCAGTTCAAGGCCGATCCGCGCATGATCGTGTCGGGCAAGGGCGCGTATTACACGGACGCCGAAGGCCGCAAGATCTTCGACGGCCTGTCGGGTCTCTGGTGCACGGGCCTCGGTCACGGCCGCACGGAAATCGTCGAAGCCGTGAGCCGCCAGATCGCGCAGCTCGACTACGCGCCGGCATTCCAGTTCGGCCATCCGAAATCGTTCGAGCTCGCGAACAAGATCAAGGACCTGACGCCGGCCGGCCTCGACTACGTGTTCTTCACGGGTTCGGGTTCGGAAGCGGCCGATACGTCGCTGAAGCTGGCCCGCGCTTACTGGCGCGCGAAGGGCAAGGGCACGAAGACGCGCCTGATCGGCCGCGAGAAGGGCTATCACGGCGTGAACTTCGGCGGCATCTCGGTCGGCGGGATCGGGCCGAACCGCAAGCTGTTCGGCCAGGGCATCGATGCCGACTTCCTGCCGCACACGCAACTGGCTGAAAACAAGTTCTCGCGCGGGATGCCCGAGCACGGTGCCGAGCTGGCCGATCGCCTGCTCGAGCTGATCGCGCTGCACGACGCATCGAACATCGCGGCCGTGATCGTCGAGCCGTTCTCCGGGTCGGCGGGCGTGGTCGTGCCGCCGAAGGGTTACCTGAAGCGCCTGCGCGACATCTGTACCGCGCACGACATCCTGCTGATTTTCGACGAAGTCATCACGGGCTTCGGCCGGGCCGGCGCGATGACGGGCGCCGATGCGTTCGGCGTGGTGCCGGACATCATGAACTTCGCGAAGCAGGTCACGAATGGCACGCAGCCGCTCGGCGGCGTGATCGCGACGAAGGAAATCTACGACACGTTCATGGCCGCGGGCGGCCCCGAGTACATGCTCGAGTTCCCGCACGGCTATACGTATTCGGCGCACCCGGTGGCCTGCGCGGCCGGCGTCGCGGCGCTCGACCTGCTGGTGAAGGAAGACGCGGTGGCCCGCGTGCGCGATCTCGCGCCGCATTTCGAGGCCGCGGTGCACGGGCTGAAGGGCCAGCGCCACATCACCGACATCCGCAACTACGGGCTGGCTGCCGGGCTGACGATCGCGGCGCTGCCGGGCGAGCCGGCACGGCGCCCGTACGAGATCGCGATGCGCTGCTGGGCGAAGGGTTTCTACGTGCGCTACGGCGGCGACACGATCCAGCTGGCGCCCCCGTTCATCTCGGAGAAGCGCGAGATCGACAACCTGGTCAACGCGCTGTCCGACGCGCTGAACGAAGTGGACTGAGCCGCGGCCTGCCCCGAGCGATAACCGAATTCACGAAAGAGTCAGATACATGAAACACGACAGCAACGTAACCTCCACCGTCGGCCACCTGATCGACGGCAAGCGCGTCGACGGCGGCAGCCGCGTCCAGCCGGTGTTCGACCCGGCCACCGGCGAATCGCACAAGAGCGTCGCGCTCGCCGACAAGCTGACCGTCGAAGCCGCGATCGCGTCCGCGCAGGCTGCGTTCCCGGCCTGGCGCAATACGCCGCCGCTGAAGCGCGCCCGCGTGATGAGCCGCTTCAAGACGCTGCTCGAGGAGCACGCCGACGAGCTGTGCGCGCTGATCACCGCCGAGCACGGCAAGGTGCTCGCCGATGCGATGGGCGAACTGCAGCGCGGGATCGAGAACGTCGAATATGCGACCTATGTGCCCGAACTGCTGAAAGGCGAGCACAGCAAGAACGTCGGCCCCGCGATCGATTCGTGGAGCGAGTTCCAGGCGCTCGGCGTCGCGGCCGGCATCACGCCGTTCAACTTCCCGGTGATGGTGCCGTTGTGGATGTGGCCGATGGCCGTCGCGTGCGGCAACACGTTCGTGCTGAAGCCGTCGGAGCGTACGCCGTCGTCGACGTTGCGCATGGCCGAGCTCGCGCTCGAAGCGGGCCTGCCGCCGGGCGTGCTGAACGTCGTGAACGGCGACAAGGAAGCGGTCGACACGCTGCTGACCGACCCGCGCGTGAAGGCCGTGAGCTTCGTCGGCTCGACGCCGATCGCCGAATACATCTACTCGACCGGCTGCGCGCACGGCAAGCGCGTGCAGGCGCTCGGCGGCGCGAAGAACTTCGCGGTCGTGATGCCGGATGCGGACATCGGCAACGCGGTGAACGCACTGATGGGCGCCGCGTACGGTTCGTGCGGCGAGCGCTGCATGGCGATTCCGCTGGTCGTCGCGATCGGCGACGAGACGGGCGACCAGGTCGTCGCGGGCCTGAAGGCCGAGATCGAGAAGATGCAGGTCGGCCCGGGCAACGGCGCGGGCGTGGACATGGGCCCGCTCGTCACGCAGCAGCATTTCGAGAAGGTGACGGGTTTTGTCGAAGCCGGTGTGGCAGCGGGCGCGACGCTCGTCGTCGACGGCCGCGGCGTGAAGGTCGACGGCCACGACGGCGGTTATTACCTCGGCCCGTGCCTGTTCGACAACGTGAAGCCCGGCATGCCGATCTACCAGCACGAGATCTTCGGGCCGGTGCTCGGCGTGATCCGCCTGAAGTCGCTCGACGAGGCGATGGCGCTGATCGACGCGCACGAGTACGGCAACGGCACCTGCCTGTTCACGCGCGACGGCGAGGCCGCGCGCTACTTCAGCGACAACATCCAGATCGGCATGGTCGGCATCAACGTGCCGCTGCCGGTACCGGTTGCGTACCACTCGTTCGGCGGCTGGAAGCGTTCGCTGTTCGGCGACCTGCACGCGTACGGCCCGGACGCCGTGCGCTTCTACACGAAGCGCAAGACGATCACGCAGCGCTGGCCGTCGGCCGGCGTGCGCGAAGGCACCGTGTTCAGCTTCCCGTCGAACCGCTGACGCGCCATCCGGCTGCATGCATCGCCCGCCTGTCTGACGGCGCGCGGCGCAACGCAAGGCGGCCAGTGTGACCGCGACAAGGCCCGCCCGGATCGATGATCCGCGCGGGCTTTTTTACGTCCGCGCGGCGTGCGCGGAAGACGGCGGAAGCGCGCTTACGGCGCGACCACGTGCCACATGTCCTTGAAGTTGTCGCCGTTGCGGTCGCCCTGTTTCATGTCCTTCGAGAAGAAGTACAGCGGCTTGCCCTTGTACGCCCATTGCGGGCTGCCGTCGTCGCGCTTGACGATCGTGTAGGGCCCGACCGGAACGTCGGTCGCGCTGGCCTTGTACGGTGGCCAGAAGGATTCGCACTGGCCGGTGCACGCGCTGGTGCCGGCGTTGGCCTTGTCCTTGTCGAACGTGTAGACGGTCATCCCGTTTGCGGCGACGAGCGCGCCGTTTTCGACTTTCGTGATCGAGCCCTGGGCCGACGCCGAAGCGGATGCAATGGCGAGCAGGGCGGAACTGACGAGCAGCGCGGCTTTCATGAGGGCCTCCTGTAATCCGGTGGGCGGCCGCGATCGCGCACGGGCGAGCGTGCGCCGGGATCGCGATGAATGGTGCCGGAACGCGGTGCCGTTACCGCCGGTGCGAGCGACGCGGGGTCGAATGGCGGCGAACGGGGCGCTCCATTCACGATAGGCGGTTTTTGGCGGGGCTGCGAGGAGATCGGGGGGCGTATCGGGCCGCGCGTGGGCGTCACGCAACGGCATCGCGATCGCCGCCGAGCTCCGCTCCGGTATTTACCATCCGGCCCCGAAGCGCGCATTCCGGGGCATCAGCGCTTTGCCCGATTAGTGAGCGCGACGCCGGCGATCACGAGCGCACCGCCGGCCAGCATCGACGGCGACAACGGCTCGCCGAGCAGCGCAACCGACAGCAGCACGCCGAACACCGAACACGGGCACGAGGTTGGTGAACACGGCCGCGCGGGCCGGCCCGAGTTCGCGATCGACGGCGCGTGGCGGTGAGTGGTTCGCAGGGCCGCCGCCAGGGTTCGCGACATCATGCCCGCGTGTCTCGAATCGGGCAACCGGACTGCATCGCGCGCGCCGCGTCTCGCCGATGCGTCGCGACGGTTCGCGCATTCGTCAAAATGATATAGTTCTATTGTTAGAATGTTTTAACCGGGCAAGCGTGCTGCCTGAAGCGCAGTGACGCGCGTTCCGGCGTGTCGAGACCGAAGTGGAAACAGGAGCAGGGGCATGACCAAGGTGGCACATCCGGGTTTGTCGTCGCAGCGGCTGAAAGCGCTCGACACGCAGCTGAACGAACGCTACGTGGTGTCCGGGCGCTTGCCGGGGGCGGTGACGATGATTCATCGCCGTGGCGAGCTGGCGCACGTGAACGTCGTCGGATCGATGGATCTCGAGCGGGCGAAGCCGATGCGCGAGGATGCGATTTTCCGCATCTACTCGATGACCAAGCCGATCACGAGCGTCGCGTTCATGACGCTGGTCGAGCAGGGGCTGGTGGCGCTCGACGATCCCGTGTCGAGCGTGATTCCCGCATGGAAGGATCTGGGCGTTGCGGTGGCCGGCGCACGGAGCCTCGGCGGATTCCAGACCCGGCCCGTCGCGCGCGAGATGCTGATGGTGGATCTGCTGCGCCATACGGCCGGGTTGTCGTATTTCTTCCAGGCCCGCACGAACGTCGATGCCGCGTACCGCGAACTCGCGATCGGCGAACCGGGCAATCCGGGCGGCCTCGACGGCATGATCGCGGATCTGGCGCGGCTGCCGCTCGACTACTCGCCGGGCGAAGAATGGAATTATTCGGTCGCGACGCACGTGCTCGGCTATCTCGTCGAGAAGATCTCCGGGCAGCCGTTCGCCGACTACCTGAAGCAGGTGCTGTTCGATCCGATCGGCATGCCCGACACGGGTTTCTTCGTGCCGGACGAGCAGGCCGAACGCCTGTGCGCGTGCTATCGCCCCGGCGCCGATGGCGGCCTCGTGCTGCAGGACGATCCGGCGGCGAGCGCGTTTCGCCGGCCGCCGGCGCTGGCATCGGGCGGCAGCGGGCTCGTGTCGACGGCCGGCGACTACCTGCGCTTCTGCCGGATGCTGCTGAACCGCGGGTCGATCGACGGGCACCGGATCCTGAGCCCGAAAACCGTCGAGCTGATGACGATCAACCATCTGCCGGGCGGCCAGACGCTCGACCGGATGTCACGCTCCAGTTTCAGCGAGGCCGTGTATCCGGGGCTCGGTTTCGGGCTCGGCTTCGCGGTGACGCAGGATCTTGCCGCGACGATGCAGCCGGGCAGCGTCGGCGATTACTTCTGGGGCGGCGGGGCCAGCACGGCCTTCTGGATCGACCCGGCCGAGGACCTGATCGTCGTGTTCATGACGCAACTGCTGCCGTCGACGACGTACCGGATTCGTCGCGACCTGCGGCATTGGGTCTACGGTGCGATGTGCGACGACGAAGGCGGCGCGCCGGCGTGACGACGCGGTGCGCGGGTCAGGCCGCCGGCTTGCGCGCGCTTTTCCGGACGCCCGTGCGCGGCGACGGGATCAGGTCGGCACTGCGGTCGTCGCCGTCGAGATCGTGCGTGATGTCGAGCACGAAACGGTCAGCGCGATACAGATAGAGCCCGGCGTGGACGATGCAGCCGTCGCCGTCGGTCCACCAGCGGCGCATGCGAATCAGCATGTCGGCCATGCTGCAGTCGGCGCCGTCCGACGCGAGCAGGTCGGCGGTTTCCTGGTCTGCGTAGGCGGCCGTGATTTCCTGGCGGGCCTTCGCGAGCGGCAGACGGTTGTATTGACGAACGAGATAGCCGACCTTGTGCCGCGCGTCGCTGCCTTTCGGAAAGCGGTCGTAGGTTTCGCGTGCGACATAGCTGTCCATCACACCGTAAGGCGTGCCGTCGTGCAGATGAAGCGTGCGGATCCGCATGTAGGCGGCGCGCATCGGCTTGCCCGTCTGCAATGCAACCGGCAATTCGGTCACGGCTTCGCGCAGCAGCACGCGCAGGGTCTGGCCGGGCGCGAGCTGCAGCGGATCGTTGATCGCGGCACGCAGCGCCGGGTTATCCGCCGGCGAGACGACCTCGGCCGTGACGAATGTGCCGCGGCCGCGCGCGCTGCTCACGAGCCCTTCGGCGCTCAGTTCGGCCAGCGCCTGACGCACCGTGATCGTGCCCGCCTGATAGAACGCGCACAGCTCGGGAATCGGCGGCAACTGGTCGCCGCGCTTCCATTCGCCCTGGTGGATTCGTCCACGCAGCAGGCTGGCAATCCGCGCATAAAGGGCGACCCCTTTGCGTTCTGGGGGCGACGACGGGTTCAATGACGGACTCCTCGAGTGATGCGGGTGGGGGTGGGGTTCGGGTCAATGCCTAACATTCTACTATTGGCATGTATGCGCGCTCGCGCATCAGGTAGAGCCGGCAAGCGGCGCTGCACGCCGGCACAATGCGCCGTACGCGCCGCGTCACACCCACAGCCGGTACATCCAGAACGATTCGTCGTCGATGAAGCGTTGCGTGAATTCGCTCGGCGA
Organism: Burkholderia sp. HI4860; assembly: GCF_002223045.2. Classification (NCBI taxonomy): domain Bacteria; kingdom Pseudomonadati; phylum Pseudomonadota; class Betaproteobacteria; order Burkholderiales; family Burkholderiaceae; genus Burkholderia; species Burkholderia sp. HI4860. The sequence goes on from NZ_NKFO02000001.1 coordinate 2,354,411, forward strand.
GAACCCCGTGATGCGCTTGACCTCGCGGCTCAGGTGCGCCTGGTCGGCGAACCCCTCGTCCAGCGCCAGCGTGGCCCAGTTGAACGCGGCGCCCGCTTCGTACCGGTCGCGCGCCGCGAAGAACGCGCTTTCCGTCCTGACGAGTGTTTGCCATTCGCGCAGCGAACGGCCGCTGTAGGTCTTGATTCGCCGTTCGACCTGCCGCGGGCTGTGGGTGTGCCGCCATTCCCGCGCTTGCAGCGCGAGGCGTTCGACCCAACTGCGTCCCGCATTACGTAGCGACGACAGCGGCGTCGCGGGCCGTAACGCCTGCCAGCGAGGTGCAAGATGACGTTCGATCGCCGCCAGCGCATCGGCATCGCGGTCCGCGCCGACCAGTGCATCAAGCAGCGGGCGCCAGTCGTCGCCGAGGCACGCATGGGCGTCGAGCACGCGATCGTGGATGTCCGCCAGCGCGATGCCGAACAGCGCCCGCGCCGCATCGGCGGTGAAGCAGATCATGCCGATTCGTCCGCCCGTCGGCGCCCAGGCCACGGTAGGGGCCGAGTGGCTGCCCGACAGCGTCACGGCGGCACCGAAGGGGCGCCACCGGGGCCCGTCGGCCGTGGGTTCGACGAAGCCCACGTCGAGATCCCGATACCACGACACGCACACGAGCGGCGTGGCCGGAAAATGCGAGAGCCGCTGCGCGTCGCTCAAGGCGACCCCGCGCGTGTCGTGCAACACGATCGCGACCACCGCGCCCTGCAGCGCCGCTGGCGCGGGGTACAGCCGTCCACGCGGCGCCCGCCCGTCGCTCGGCGCGCGAGGGGCGCGTGCCAGCGGATCGGGGCACGACAGCGGGATCGATGACGGGGCGGAGCACATGACGCTGGAGTATAGGGAGCGGCCCGACGCGTGTCGATGTCGTTTGCGTTCAAGACCGCCGGCACGCCGGTGCGGACAATCCGTCCCATGAACACGCGATCCACATCCTCATGTCCATTCCATACGGGCGCTGCCGCGGCGGCGCCCGTGCTTCACCCGCCCGGCGTATGGCCGCCGGGGCCGCCTGCCGGCCTGACGGGTTGGGGGCTGCTGCGCGCGATGTCGCGCGACCTGCTCGGCACGCTGGCCGGCTGGCAGCGCGCATACGGTGACGTCGTGCACGTGCGCGTGTGGCCCGAGCATGCGGTGGTCGTGACCGATCCCGCGCTCGTGCGCGAACTCCTGGTCACGCATCACGACGCGCTCGGGCGCTGGGAGCGTGCCGTCCGCGTGTTTGCGCAGGTCCACGGCCATAGCGTGCTGATCGCCGAAGGCGGCGCGTGGCGCGACAAGCGGCAGGCGTTGCAGCCGAATTTCATGCCGAAGGCGGTACAGACGTTCGTGCCGTCGATCGCGGCGACGGCCGGACATGCGCTCGCGCAGTGGCCCGCGCGCGATCCGGACTGGCCGATCGAAAGTGCGCTGACGTCGCTGGCGATGGACGTAATCATGCGCACGATGTTCTCCGACGCGATCGGCGACGACGCACGGGCGGCCGAGGAAGCCGTACGCGCGGTGAGCGCGGCGGCCAACGCCGATTTTTACTGGCCTGCGAGCACGCCGGACTGGGTGCCATGGAAGCGCGGCAAGGCCCGGGCGATGGCCGTGCTGAACGGCCTGATCGACCGGCAACTGCATGCGCGTCTCGACCTGCCCGCGCGTGCGTGGCCCGACGATCTGCTGTCGCGTTTGTTGCGGCTGCATCGGGACGACGCGCGGCGATGGCCGTTGCAGGCCGTGCACGACGAATGCATGACCGCGTTCCTCGCGGGCCACGAGACGACGGCTGGCGCACTGACCTGGTGGGCGTGGTGCATGGCGACGAATCCGGCGGCGCAGGCCGCCGCGCGCGATGAAGTGTCGCGCGTGCTCGGCGGTTGCGCGCCGTCCGCCGAGACGCGCACGTCGTTACGCTACCTGACGCACACGCTCGAGGAAACGCTGCGCCTGTATCCGTCGGCGCCGATCCTGATCAGCCGTCGCGCGTCGCGGCCGATCGTGCTGGGGCCGTGGCAGTTTCCCGCGCGGACGCTGTTCATGCTGCCGCTGCAACTCATGCAGCGCGATGCGCGATGGTTCGACGCGCCCGACGTGTTTCGCCCCGAGCGTTTTGCCGACGACGCGCCGGCCGCACCCCGCGGGACCTACATGCCGTTCGGCACGGGCCCGCGCGTGTGTCTCGGCCAGCATCTGGCGATGACGGAAATGACGGTCGTCGCGGCGATGATCCTGCAGCGCTACGCGTTGTCGGCGCCGCCCGGCAGGGTGCCGCCGCGGCCGGTGCTGAACGTGACGCTGCGGCCGGACCGGCCGCTGCATCTCGCGATCGCGCCGGCGGCGGAGGGGCGTTCCATGTGATGCGGCCGGCGCGGCCGGGCGAGCGGGCCGCTGAGTCGACGACCGATATCGAGCGCGACGGCACGCTCGACTGATTCGCGTGTCGCGCACGCTTGCCGTTCGCGACACGCAACGCAATCGAATCGTCGGAATTTGAATGCATGCCGGCCGCTGCATTCCGCGCCACTGGCGCGGCATCGCGCAGCACCTATGCTTGAAGGGCCCAGGTCGGGCTCAGCTCAAGGAGGCGGGTCATGCGCATGCTTCTCAACATACGAATCCCTCACGAGCCGTTCAACACGCTGGTGCGCGACGGCAGCGTCGGCGACGTGATCGGGCGAATACTGGAAGCGGTCAAGCCCGAGGCCGTGTATTTCACGGAGCAGAACGGCGGGCGCGGGGCGGTCGTGATCGTCGACCTGAATGATCCGTCGCAGATCCCGGCGCTCGCGGAGCCGTGGTTCCTGATGCTGAATGCGGACTGCGAGTTCCGCGTGGTGATGTTGCCGGACGATCTCAAGAACGCCGGGCTCGCGCAGATCGGCGCGACGTGGAAGTCGACACAGACGTAGCGGGAATCGGCGCATGACGATCCCCCTGCTCGAAACCCGGGCAGGCGGCTTGGCGCGCCGTCGTTCGCGTGCCGGCTATCGCGCAGGCTGCGACGGTTCGGCGTTCGCTGTTTGCCCGTCTTTCGGCCGCACCAGCAACAGCAGGCCGCTCAGTGCCGCGGCAGCGACGAACACGAAAAAGCACTGTTCGTTCCATCGGCGCAGGCTGTCGGAGGCCACGCCGCCGTGACTCCCGGCCGAGGCGCCGGCTTCCAGCAGGAACGTGAAGACGGCCGGCACCGGCGCTGAACCGAGGTAGGCGAGGAACGCGAACTGCAGCCGGCCGCGGGTCAGGATCGACCAAACGTGCTGGCCCCTCAGACAAGCGACCAGTACCACCGGCGGGATGAGCACGATCGATGCGGCACTGATCGCGCACAGCAGCAGCCAGCCAAGTCCGATGATCGGAATGAGCGACATGAAGCGGGTTTCCTGTTGTCGGGCAATCGTGTTGTCGAAGGCATCCGCATCAGCGTTACCGGATGACCCCGGCAAGCGGCGCTTCACGGAGTGTGCCCGATTCCCTGCCGGTTGCCATCCACCGAGATCGATTCAGTCATCCGGCCGCATCTTCCCCCAGCGCCTGGATGAAGCGCGAAAACAGCTCGGGCTGCGACGCAATCCCGAGCTTCGCGTACAAATGCCGCCGGTGCACCTTCACCGTTTCGGGGGAGATCGCGAGCCGCTCGGCAATCGCCTTCGACGAATTGCCGCGCAGCACCATTCGCGCGATCGACATCTCCCGATCGGTCAGCACGCCCGCGCCGAAGCGGGCGAGCGCCTGCTCGACCCGCGCGCCGAGATCGGCATCGGGCGTCGCGCGCGCCGCGTCGCCCACCAGCCGCCAGTGCTGCCGGATCGCCGCGAGCACCCACGGCATCGCGGCCGTCAGCTTGCCGAGCGGCTCGACGTCGAACCGCATGCCCGCCCCAAGCGACAGCGACAGCAGGGTGTCGGCGTTCGGCCGCACGAGAATCTGGATCTCGTCCTCGCCGACCGCGTCGCGGAAGTAGCTCAGGAAATATTCGCTCTGTCGGAACAGGTCGGGCGCGACTTCCTCGAGCCGGTAGCAGCCGTCGGCGAGCCCGTCGTGCGCGGCCTGCAGGAACGGGTCGAGCAGATACAAGCCGTTCAGGTAGAGCGGCACGGGCGACGCGGCGTCGGTGCCGCCCGTGTCGTATTCGTCGAGCACGAGCGGCACGCCGTCGCGGCCGATCGCGGTCGCGAGCGCGTTGTCGAACGGCGCCATTTCATTGAGCAGCAGCACCAGGAACCGCCAGAAGCGCGGCTGGCCGAGATGATCGATTGCGCGGCCGAGCGCCTGGTGCATCGCGATTTCGGAAAAGAGACGATCCATACCACCACCGGAAGGGCGTAACACGAAGGGGGAATAGCGGTCCTGAAATTGGCTTCCTAGACTGCCACGCAATCAATCGGGCCCGAGTATGGGCGTTCAAAAAAAAGTGGCAAAGGATCGACCCAAGCACAGGAGAACGAAATGGCGATGATGTCGGAATCGACGGGCACGCTGCAAGCGGCGCCTGCAACGGAAGACGCGCCGCGCGCGCTGTCGCAGACGCTCAGCGTGCGCGATGCGGTGATGATTACCGTGTCGGGCGTGACGCCCGCGAGCTCGATCTTCGTGATCGCGCCGTTCGCGATCCAGCAGGCCGGCAGCGGCGCCGTGCTGTCGTTCCTGCTCGGCGGCGTGCTCGCGCTGGCGTTCGCGCTCTGCTATGCGGAGCTCAGCGCCGCGCACCGCAGCGCGGGCGGCGAGTACGTGATGGCCAAGCGCGTGTTCGGCACGCTGCCCGGCTACCTGACCTTCATCACGGTGCTGTCCGTCAGCGTGTTCATCCCGGCCGTGCTCGCGAGCGGCGCCGCGCCTTACCTGAACAACGCGCTCGGCACGCATTTCAGCAACCAGTCGGTCGCGCTGACGATCGTGCTGCTCAGCTACCTGCTCGGCATGCTGAACATCAAGACGAACGCGTGGATCACGGGCGCGTTTCTCGTCGTCGAGATCGGCGTGCTGATGCTGATCGCGGGCCTCGGCTTCGGGTCGCCGCATCGCGGCGCCGACGCGCTGATCGCGCCGGTCGTCGCGAGCGGCAACGCGCTCGTGCCGGCAACGCTGGCCGCGATCGTCCCGGCGATCGGCACCGCGATCTTCTGCTACAACGGCTTCGGCTCGGCCGCCTATCTCGCGGAAGACCTGCGCGGCGGCAACCGCAATGTCGCGAAGGCGGTGATCTACTCGCTGCTCGTGATCCTCGTCGTCGAACTGATTCCGCTCACCGCGATCGTGCTCGGCGCACCGTCGCTGACCGAGCTGACGAAGAGCGCCGATCCGATCGGCTACGTCGTGCGTTCGCTGAGCAACCCGGCCGTGTCGCGCGTGGTCAGCGGCGGGATCTTCCTGTCGGTGTTCAACGCGATCATCTCGATCGTGATCACGATGGGCCGGCTGCTGTACAGCAGCGGCCGGCACGCGCTCTGGTCGCGCACCTGCAACCGCGCCTTCTCGACGATCCATCCGCGCTTCGAATCGCCGTGGCTCGCCACGATCGCGCTCGCGGTGCCGTCGGCCGGGCTCGTGTTCGTGTCGAGCCTCGACGAACTGACCGCGTTCACGGTCGACCTGCTGCTGCTGATCTATCTGGTCGTCGGGCTGGCCGCGCTCGCGAGCCGCTTCGTGCGTCGTGACGTCGAGCATCATTACCGGATGCCGTTGTGGCCCGTGACGCCGCTTGTCGCGGTAATCGGCGCGGCCTACACGCTCTACACGACGCTGGCGACTGCCACGAAGCCGACCGACCTGATCATCATTGCCGGGCTGCTGGTCGCCGCGCTCGTGATGTATGCGGTCTGGGCACGCCACAGCGAAGCCTTCCGCACGCTCTGAGCGCGGGATCGAACGCTTGCCGTACCGAAACATCGAAACACTGAATCATTGAACTACTGAAAGACTGGAGGAACTGCATCATGCGCACGAGGGATCTCGGCATCCGCATCGGGCTCGGCACACCCGGCCGCTTCAACGCGATCACGGACGTTCCGGGCGTGCGGGTCGGACATTGCACGCTGAACGTCGAGAACGGCGACGCGTCGATCCGCACCGGCGTCACCGTCATCGAGCCGCGCGCGGGCGCCGCGCACGATTCGCCGTGCTTCGCGGGCGTGCACGTGCTGAACGGCAACGGCGACGCGACGGGGCTCGAATGGATCCGCGAGGCCGGCCTGCTGACCACGCCGATCGCCTATACGAACACGCACAGCGTCGGCGCGGTGCGCGATGCGCTCGTCGCGAACGAGCGCGAAGCGGCGGCCGGCCGCGTGTACTGGTGCATGCCGGTCGTGATGGAAACCTACGACGGGCTGCTGAACGACATCTGGGGCCAGCACGTGAGCGCCGCGCATGTGCAGCGCGCGCTGGCCGCCGCGCAGTCGGGGCCGGTTGCCGAAGGCGGCGTGGGCGGCGGCACGGGGATGATCTGCCACGAGTTCAAGGGCGGCATCGGCACCGCGTCGCGCGTGCTCGCGGCCGACGCGGGCGGCTGGACCGTCGGCGCGCTCGTGCAGGCGAACTACGGCGTGCGCGAGATGCTGCGCGTGGCCGGCTACCCGGTCGGCGAAGTGCTGCGGCACGTGCCTTCGCCGTTCCGCGCGCCGGACGCGCAAGGGGAGGCCGGAATGGGCTCGATCGTCGTGACGATCGCGACCGACGCGCCGCTGCTGCCGCACCAGAGCACGCGTCTCGCCCAGCGCGCGAGCGTCGGGCTGGCGCGCGTCGGCGGCGGCACGGAGGATTCGAGCGGCGACATCTTCCTGGCGTTTGCAACAGGCAACGACGGCCTGCCCGCGGCGAACTACGGCAGCAAGGGCGCGCCGACCACCGGCGTGAAGATGGTCAACAACGACCATATTTCCGCGCTGTTCGTCGCGGCGGCGGAAGCGGTGGAGGAAGCGATCGTGAATGCGCTCGTCGCGGGCGGCGACGTCGAGTCGCGCGGGGCGCGGGTCGAAGGGCTGGGGCAGGCGCGCTTGCTGGATGCGTTGCGCGAGGTGGGCTGGCGGCCGGGGCGCGGCGCCTGAAACGGCATGCGCCGCTTCAATCGAAGCGGCGCGAAGGGGAGCGGCGATGCGGCGATCGGCCGGGCCGCGATCGGCCGGGCCGCCGCTCGCCCGCGCAAGCGATGCTGCGGGCCGTGCGGGCCTGGCCGTGACGACGCGGCGTCATGCTCAGCTGCCGAAGTAGATGTTGCAGAAGCTGACGGGGCCGACACACGCGTTCGGGTCTTCCTGCTTCGATTGCGAACGATCGACCCGGCCTGCGGTCGCGACGGCTTCAGCGCGGTTCGCCGGTTGCTTTGCGGCGTCTGCCGGTGCCGGCTGTGCGTGAGCAACAGCAGCGGTGAGCGACAGGGCAACGAGGGCGAGGTGCAGCGGCTTCATTTGGGTTTCTCCTGGGTGGGTGCCAGTCTCGCTGGCAGTGAGGAAACTATAGGCTCGCACTGCTTAAAGATTAATCACCGCGGCTGTAGAGCTTATTTCCATCCGGAACAAGGATCCCGTTGCGCGCGCACTGATCGTCAATGGCGGTGCCGGTTGAACGGCGCATCCTTGTCGAGCAGCGCGCTGCGCATGAAGTGCAGGCAGCCGACGATGCGCTGCATCCGGTGCCGCTCGTCGGGCACCGCATACCACGCCTGCAGCGTGTGCTGCGCCGCGCGGGTCGCCAGGTTCACCGATTTCAGCGTGCGCGCGTGGTGGCCGGGCGTCGGGTCGTCGAAGAAGCGCGGCAACTCGTGCAGCACCGCGTCGATCGAACCGGTCCAGCGCAGTGTTTGCGGCGGTTTCGATGCGCAGAACGCGTTCAGTTCGTCGCGCAGGTCGATCACAGCGTGGCCGACCTCGAGCGTCGACAGCATCCAGCGCAGCGCGTCGCGATGCTGTCGCGTGCGCCGCACGAGCAGCGTGCGCAGTTGCGCCATCAGGTCGTGCGTGCTCGACTGGAAGCGCTGCGCGAGGCGCTCCGTCGGCCCTTCGCACGCCAGCGTGACCTGGCGGCGCAGGTCGTGCGCGATGCGGCCCGTGAGCCACGGCATGTGGGTGGGAAAGACGACCGCGAACACGAGCGAGCACGCGAGCATCGCGACGACGATCGCCAGCCCGTTGTTGATCAGCACCTCGGGCGTATAGGCGATCACGTTGTCGGGCCCCGCGAGCAGGCAGAAGAACACCGCGAAGCCGATCCCGTAGCCGGACAAGCCTGGCCGCATCGCGAGAAACGCGCCGAGGCCGAGCACCGGCGCGAGCGCGGCGCACAGCAGCGGGAAGCCCTCGATGTTCGGATAGACGTAGCAAAGGAACACGTAACCGACGGCGGTCGCGAACGCTGCACCGACGCTCATCTGCGCGACGAACTTCGGCGCGCGCGGCGACGTCGAGCTGAGCGCGCACGCGATCGCGGTGGCGATCACGGCGAGCGGGCCGCTCGGCCATTCGGACGCGAGCCAGAACGCGCTCATCGCGCCGACGGCGACGATCGTGCGCAGGAACGCGAACCCGACGAAGAACGAATTGGTCTTCACCGCGTAGTGCGTGACCGAGCGCTCGAACGCGTGATCGTCCTGGTCGAGCGACGCATAGGTGTCGGCGTAGCCGAGATATTCGCCGATGAAGCGGTACAGCAGCTCGATCGCGGTATCGAAGTCGAGCAGGCCGCCGGCAGCGTGCGCCTCGATGGTTCGCCGCGATGCCCGCGCGGCTTTCGGCAACGCGCTGTGAAAGCGTCGCAGTTCGAGCAGTGCGCCGGTGGCCGGCGCGATGCCGCGCTGCCGCTCGTCGCGCAGTGCGGCGAAGCGCTGCGCGAGCGCGTCGACGTGCGGCGCCAGCGCATCGAGCACCGCGTCCGAACCATTGGCGCGCAGCCGCTTGACGAGCTGGTGCAGCGCATGCAGCCGCGTGCACGCGTTCATGAACTCGCTGTTCAGCCGCGCGAGGCGGCGGCTGCGTGCACGAATGTGCGGATCCTCGAACGACGCGAACGCACGGTTGGCCTCGAAGCCGACGATGTCGTCGACGAAATCGGCGAAGCGCCGCTCGAAATCGCCGCGGGCGACGTCGCCCGCGAGCGCGCCGGCCGTGAACGCCGCGAACGTCGCGTGGCGGGTGCCCAGCGAGCGCATCAGCGCCTTCGCGGAACTGAGCGGCAGGATCAGCGCGCTGACCGCACCCGAGCACGCGATGCCGAGCGCGACTTCCGCGGCGCGCGTGAGCGCGGACTGGAACAGCGCCTGCGGGGTCATCACGGACGGCAGGCCGATCAGCGCGGCCGTATAGCCGGCCAGCACGAAGCCGTACCAGCGGAAGTGGCGGTTGCGCACCGCGAGCGCGATACAGGTACCGATCCACAGCGTGATGCCGGCCATGTACAGCTCGGGCTGCTGCGCGAACAGCCCGCCGAGCGCGAGCGCGGCGACGAGGCCGGCCGCCGTGCCGAGCACGCGGTAGAAGCTCTTCGCGAACACCATCCCCGACAGCGGCTGCATCAGCACGAACACGGTCGTCATCGCCGTGCGCGGCTGCGACATCTCCAGGCGCATCGCGATGCCCATCGCGAGGAGCGCCGCGAACACGGTTTTCGCGAGGTGCAGCCAGATCAGCCCGTCGCTCGCGGCCCAGTCGCGCGCCGCGTCGCCGAGTGGATCGAGCCAGGTTCTCCATCGTGCAGGTTCGATGGAAGGGCGCTCGATCGCAGGTGGTGGCTTCATGAAAAGAGGGGGCCGGTACGGGGCCGAGCGAGGTGCCTGGCGCGTCCGAACGGTCCGTTCGACTGTTGAGGCGCCGATTGTAGGAGTGCGGCGCCCCCGCATTAACGCAGCTATGGGGAAACGATAGTTGCAGCCGGAGTAACAATCTGTCGCATCCCGTGGAGGAAAATAGCGGCTCCGCTACAGGTTGCTCACAGGAATGGATACCCTACAAAACATGCGGGTGTTTTCGCGCGTCGTCGAGACGGGCAGTTTCACCGCCGCCGCGCAATCGCTGAATTCGACGACGGGCGCGATGTCGCGCGCGGTGTCGGAACTCGAGGCGCGCCTGCGCACCCGTCTGATGAATCGTTCGACGCGCCGCCTCGCGCTCACGTCGGCCGGCGAAAGCTATCTGCGGCGCTGCCGCCAGATCCTCGCCGACGTCGACCGCGCGGAAGAAGAGGCGAGCTGCGCGCACGAACGGCCGGCCGGCGTACTGCGCATGCACAGTTTCGCGAGCGTCGGCCATCACTATGTGTTGCCCGCGCTCACGCGCTATCACGCGCAGTTCCCGGACGTGTCGATCGAACTGTCGCTGTCGCAGCGCATGCCCGACCTGTTCGACGGCACGAGCGACATGGCCGTCGTGACCGCGTCGTCGCTGCCCGATTCGGAACTCGTGTCGCACCTGCTCGGCTCGACCTTCAGCATCCTGTGCGCGTCGCCCGATTACGTGAAACGCCACGGCGCGCCGGCCCGTCCGCAGGATCTCGCGGCGCATGCGTGCCTGACGTTGTGCACGCCAGCGTTCCCCACGCACGAATGGGTGCTCGAAGGGCCGGAAGGCGTCGAGCAGATCCACGTCGCGGGGCCGGTGCAGACCAATACGGCCGAATCGCTCGCGCTTGCCATCCGCGACGGCATCGGGATCGGCATGCTGCCGCTTTACTCGGCGATCGACGCGCTGCGCGACGGCACGCTCGTCCGCGTGTTGCCCGCGCATATCCTGCAGAAGATGAACGTGTACGCGCTGTATCCGTCGCGCCGCTTCGTCGATGCGAAGGTGCGGACCTGGGTCGAGATGCTGCGGGCCCAGGTGCCGGGGATGATCGCGCGCGACGTCGAGATGCTGAACGCGATCGATCGCGAACCGCAGGCCGCCTGAGCGGCAGGCGCGCACCGGCGCATTGCCAAGCTGCCGGCGTCCTCTCTTCAAGCCAATCAAGCGAACGCAACCGCGCCGCGCCTGCATGACATCGTTCACGCGGGCGCGGCGCTTCGTCATGCCGTTACCGCGCGGGCTTGGCAGCCGTGCCCGATTCCGTCGTCGGTTCGCCGGCGCGGCCGTAGGCGGCCTGCGCGGCCTTCTGTTCCGCGAGACGCTTTTCGTGAAGTCGTTCCTGCGCCGCCATGATGTCGTCCGGATAGTTGTTGACTTCGCCGCGCGCCGGGTTGTAGCCGACCGACTCGAGATCGATCAGCTCCTGCAGCACTTGCGCGCGCGTGACGGGCGACTGGGCCGACTGGGCGAAAGACAGGGCCGGTGCAGCGAGCAGGACGGCAGCGGCGGCGGTAACGACGAGCGATTTCACGAGGTTCTCCTGGGGACGGGGTGGGCGGCCGGTTCGACGCGCGATGCGTGACCCCGACCTTTGCTGGCAGTCTACGCAGCGCCCGCGCGCGTAAAAACCCAGATTCCAGGCAGGCTGCCTTCCAGATGGCACAACATTGATGGAGGCCGCCCGCGGCCGGCGAACCCGCGTGCGAACGCAGATTCGTGACCATCGGGCGGCGACGCATCGCGCCGGTCAGAAGCGCGTGCGCATGCCGATCGTGCCGACGATCTGGTTCGCCGTGCTCGATGCGCCGCCCGAGCCGTTGATGAACGCCTGGTAGCCGCGGCCCGCTGCGTGCTGATACATCGCTTCCGCGTAGACGTCCGTGCGGCGCGACAGCTTGTAGACGGCCTGCAGGTCGACCTGGTGCCACTTCGGATCGGTGCCGTGCTTGCTGTCGGGGTTCGACACACTGGCGTCCGTGTACACGTAGGCCGCGCCGAGGCTGACGGCCGGCGTCACCGCATAGCGCACGTTCACGTCGTAGTTGTTGAACGCGACCTGGCCGGTCGAGCCGAACGAGCCCGTGTTGTCGTATTGCGAACGCGTATAGACGAAGCCGACGGTGGCCGGGCCGAACCCGTAGCTGATGCCGCCGCCGTACGAACGCATGCGGTCCGAGCCGATCGACCAGCCGCCCTGGTTCAGGCTCTTCGCTTCGGCCGCATCGGTCGCGCCGGGGCTCGCGCTCGTCGAGCCCTTCGTGCCGTTCATCTGCAGATACGCGCCGGCCAGTTTCAGCGGGCCGTTCGTGTAGCTCGCCGCGACGCTGTACGCGCGGTTCGCGCCGAAGTTCGTCGCGTTCGAGAACGCATACATTGCGCCGACCTTGAAGCCCGCATAGGTTTCGCTCGTGTACTTGACCGCGTTGTTGATGCGCAGCGAGTGGTTCAGGTTGTCGTTGTCGAACGGGTGCGCGAAGCTCGCGTCGCCGAAATCGCCGGCCGTGGCCGACAGCGGCGCGACGAAGTCGACCATCGTGTCGTACTGGCGGCCGAGCGTCAGCGTGCCGTAGCCGTTCTGGCTCAGGCCGACGTACGCGTGGCGGCCGAACAGCTTGCCGTCCTGCCCGAGCCCGCCGTTGTTCACGTTGAAGCCGTTCTCGAGCACGAACAGCGCCTTCAGGCCGCCGCCGAGATCCTCGGTGCCGCGAAACCCGACGCGGCTGCCGTTGACGGTGCCGCTGTTCAGGCGCCACAGCGATGCACCGTTGGCGTTGTTGGTGTAGACGATGCCGGCGTCGATCAGGCCGTACAGCGTGACCGAACTCTGTGCGTGAGCGAGCGGGGCGGACAGGGCGGCGACGCATGCGCCGGCGATGAGGGTTTTTTTCAAGTCAGGGCTCCTGCGTGTGGGACTGGGAACGAAAGTTCGGCGCAAGTGTAGGGGCGCATCGCGCGCGCAAGGCCGCCGGGGCGGCGAGCGGACCTTTCCGGATCTCGCAAGAGTCCTTCACAAAACTGACACGATGTGCCGCGCGCACCGGACGCTGGCGGTTTTTGCGCGATCGCGCGCGGGTGGCATTCGCGCCTTCGTGACCGGCTGTCGTGTCGTTGCAACATGCGCGGGGCGCAGCACGGCGGTTGACCGGCGCGACCGCTGCGCGGCGAATCGGGCGTTCACGCCGACGACGGGCGTCACACGCGTATCCGCGACTGACGCGGACTTTGTCGCAGGCGGTGGGTGATTCCGGCCCCGACCATTGCTATGTATTCATGAAATGCATCAGTCGATTCGAAAAATACGTTTGTCTCATGATTGGCGCCGGCCTACGATGCGGTCCTGACGGCGGCGTGCGTGTTGCGCGCCGTCTTTTCGATTCCATTCGCCGACACCATGCGCCCCGATCTCTCGTCCGCCCCTGCATCCTCCTCGCCGGCCGCCAGCCCGTTCGCGCGCGTGGCCGTCGTCACGATCCTGACCGGCGTCGGCGCGGGCCTCGGCGGCATGCTGCTCGCACTGCTGCTGCATGCGATCCAGCACGTCGCGTACGGCTACAGCGTCGCGCACGTGATCGGCACCGAGAGCTTCCTCACCGGCGTGACCGGCGCCGATCCGCTGCGCCGCCTCGCGGTGCTGGTCGTCTGCGGGATCGTTGCCGGCGGCGGCTGGTGGGCGTTGTACCGGTATGGCCGGCCGCTCGTCAGCATTCGCCGCGCAGTGCGTGCAGCCGATCCGCGGATGCCGGTCGTCAGCACGACGGTTCACGCGCTGCTGCAGATCGTCACCGTCGCGCTCGGCTCGCCGCTCGGCCGCGAAGTCGCGCCGCGCGAGATCGGTTCGCTGCTTGCCGGGCGGCTTGCGCATGCCGCAGGGCTCACGCCCGACGACTGCCGGCTGATGGTCGCGTGCGGTGCCGGTGCGGGGCTCGCTGCCGTCTATAACGTGCCGCTCGGCGGCGCGATCTTCGTGCTCGAAGTGCTGCTCGGCACGTTCGAACTGCGTGCGCTGGTCGTGGCGGTCGCGACGTCGGCGATCGCCGCGGCCGTTGCGTGGATCGGCCTCGGCAACGAACACCAGTACACGGTGCCGCCGTTCGTGCTGAGCACGCCGCTGGTGGCGTGGTCGATCGTCTGCGGTCCGCTGTTCGGCTTCGCCGCGTACGGCTTCGTGCGGCTCACCACACGTGCCCGGGCGAACGCGCCGAAAGACGGGCGGTTGCCCGTGCTCGCGCTGATCAACTTCGCGATGATCGGCGTGCTCGCGATGGGGTTTCCGTCATTGCTCGGCAACGGCAAGGGCCCGGCGTCGCTGGGCTTCGACGGCACGTTGACGATCGGTCTCGCCGCTGTGCTGCTCGTGCTGAAGGTGCTGATCGAGGCCGGCAGCCTGCGGGCGGGTGCGGAAGGCGGCCTGCTGACACCGGGCCTCGCGAACGGTGCGCTGCTCGGCGTCGTGCTCGGCGGGTTGTGGAGCCTCGTATGGCCGGGCGCGTCGATCGGCGGCTGCGCACTGATCGGCGCGACCGCGTTTCTCGCCGCGTCGATGCAGATGCCGATCACGGCGGTCGTGCTGCTGCTCGAATTCACGCGCGCGGACCACGACAGCCTCGTGCCGATGCTGCTTGCGGTGGCCGGCTCGCTCGTTGCGTACCGGTTCGCGCAGCGGCTGGTCGAGCGGCGGGCGAATCCGGTTGCAACCATGAGCACACCTGCGACCGCCGTGCGCTGACGCACACGCTTCCGTCCTTTTTAACGGCGGTGCCGATCGCACCGCCGGTCGCCGTTTTCCTCTCCCGTTTCCCCATCCGCGCCAGCACGCGATCGTAGCCGCGTGCTCCAAAGCGCGTCCGCCGGTTCTGTGCAAGAATCCGCGCGTTTCCGCGCCTCAACCAACAACGACACGCGCGGACGTCCCTATCAGGAAACGAGGAGCTCAAGTTGATTCAGCGCATTTCCCAATTCTTCACGCAGGTGGTCCACCGCGTGTTGCCCGACCCGTTGATTTTCGCGATCCTGCTGACGATCGTCACGTTCGCGCTCGCGTTCGGCCTCACACCGAACACGCCCGTTCAGCTCACGACGATGTGGGGTTCGGGTTTCTGGAACCTGCTCGCGTTCTCGATGCAGATGGTCATGATCCTCGTCACCGGTCACGCACTCGCGAGTTCGCCGCCCGTGAAGCGCATGCTCGTGGCGCTTGCGAGCACCGCGCGCACGCCGGGGCAGGGCGTGATGCTCGTCGCGTTCGTGGGCGCGCTCGCGTGCGCGATCAACTGGGGCTTCGGCCTCGTGCTCGGCGCGATGCTCGCGCGCGAAGTGGCGCGCCGTGTCGCCGGCAGCGATTACCGGCTGCTCGTTGCGTCCGCCTACATGGGCTTCCTGAGCTGGCACGGCGGCTTGTCGGGCTCGGTCCCGCTCGTCGCGGCCACGAAGGGCAATCCGATGGAGAAAACGATCGGGCTGATTCCCGTGTCGGAGACGATCTTCACCGGCTACAACGCGTTCATCACGATCGGCCTGATCGTGATGCTGCCGTTCCTCGCGCGCATGATGATGCCGAAGCCGGGCGACGTCGTCAGCGTCGATCCGGCGCTGCTGGCCGAGCCGCCAAGCGTCGAGCGCCAACTCGGGCCCGACGCGACGTTTGCGGAACGGCTGGAGGAAAGCCGCCTGCTGTCGGTTTTCGTCGCAGCGCTGTGCGGGGCGTTCCTCGTGCTGAAGTTCGTGCAGAAGGGCTTCGCGCTCGACATCGACACCGTGAACCTCGCGTTCCTCGCAGCCGGCATCCTGCTGCACCGTACGCCGATGGCCTATGCGCGCGCGGTGGCCGGCGCGGCGCGCGGCGCATCGGGGATCATGATTCAGTTTCCGTTTTATGCGGGCATCCAGGCGCTGATGGATCACTCGGGGCTCGCGGGCGTGATCACGAAGTGGTTCGTCGATATCGCGAACGTGCACACGTTCCCGTTGCTCGCGTTCCTGAGCTCGGCCGTGATCAATTTCGCGGTGCCGTCCGGCGGCGGCCACTGGGTCGTGCAGGGTCCGTTCGTGATGCCGGCGGCCCAGGCGCTCGGCGCGGATCTCGGCAAGGCCGCGATGGCGATTGCGTACGGCGAGGCCTGGACCAACATGGCGCAGCCGTTCTGGGCGCTGCCCGCGCTGGCGATCGCCGGGCTCGGCGTGCGCGACATCATGGGGTATTGCGTGACGACGCTGCTGTTCTCGGGCGTCGTGTTCGTCGCGGGGATGTATCTGTTCTGACGGGGCGACGCGAGAGACGGGCGGCGTACACGTCCGCCTCTCGCGATCCCGAATCCGGCCTGCCGTCAGCCGTGCGACCGCGCGTCCGGCCGCTCATGCCCGTGCCGCAACGCGAGGCTGGCGAACGCCGCGATGACGAGCGCGGCCGCCAGCAGCGTCAACCCGTTCTTCGCGTTGCCGGTGGCCTGTTCGATCGCACCGACGACGGTCGGTCCGACGAAACCGCCGAGCAACCCGCACGTATTCACTAGTCCGAGTCCGCCGGCCAGAGCGTTACCGGCGAGCCGCGACGCGGGAAACGTGAAGACGATCGACTGAACGACGAAGAACATGAATGCGGCCACGCACACGCACAGGAGCCCCGCGGCAGGCGACGCATGCGCGGCGCCGACCATCCCGGCCGCCATCACGACCAGCCCCGCACACAGCATCCGGCGCGAATGCCGCGACTCGCGCGCAAAGCGCGGCAGCGTGGCGGCGCCGCAGGCGGCGGCGAGCCAGGGCAGCGCGGTCAACATCCCGACCGCGAACGGCGAGAAGCGTCCCGATGCGCCGATGATGCCCGGCAGGAAGAAAATCACCGTGTAGATGGTCAACTGGTGGCAGAAGTACACGAAGATCGCGAGCCAGATCTGCGGATCGCGCAGCGCGGCGCCGAACGCATGGCCGCCGTGCGCACCGGCGCCGGCATCCTGCTCGGCGGCCAGCGTGCGTTCGAGTGCGCGCCCGGTTTCCGGGGAGAGCCACGGCGCGGTGCTCGGACGATCCGGCAGCCGTGTCCACACGACGAATGCGAGCAGGATCGCCGGAATGCCTTCGACGACGAACAGCCATTGCCAGCCGTGGAAGCCGAGCGTGCCGTCGAGCTCGATCAGCGCGCCGGCCAGCGGCCCGCCGACGATGTTTGCGATGCACACGCCCAGCAGGAAATAGCCGGTTGCGCGCGCACGCTCCTCGCGGCCGAACCAGTACGTCAGGTACAGCATCACGCCGGGAAACAGGCCGGCTTCGGCGGCCCCGAGCAGCAGGCGCATCACGTAGAACGACGTCTCGCCGCTGACGAACGCCATCGCGACCGACAGTGCCCCCCACGTGATCATGATCCGCGTGATCCAGAAGCGCGCGCCGACGCGGTGCATGATCAGGTTGCTCGGAATTTCGAAGAGCGCATAGGTCAGGAAGAACAGCCCCGCGCCAAGTCCGTACGCGGCCGATGAAATGCCGAGATCGACCCCCATCGAATGTTTGGCGAACGCGATGTTGGTGCGGTCGAGGAAGCTGATCACATACGCGGCGATCAGCAGCGGCAGGAGTTTGCGGAACAGCAGCCGGTTCAGCGACGCGCTCGCGTCGCCGGCGGCGGAAGGCAGGGCCTGGGCGTGATGAGTGGACATGCGGACGACTCCGGTAAGGGCGAACCGGCGCGCACGGCAAGCACGGTGCGCCGCGTTCGGCAGATGCCGCTGCGATGCATGCAGCGGATGGGCAGACGACGGAGCCGCGCCGGCAGCGCTCGAACGGAGCGGGGCGATGATGGGCGTCCTGGCGCCGGCCGGCTCGGGCCGGCGCCTTGTCACTGCGCTTGCGGATTCTGGTGTTGGGGCGCTACCCGGCGATCAGAAATTCACCGCGTCGCCGCCCTTGAGTGCGAGCATCGTGCGCGCCTCGGCCGGTGTCGCGATCTCGAGCGACAGGCCCTCGAGCACATGCCGCATTTTCAGGACCTGCGCGGCGCTCGATTCCGCGAGCGTGCCCGGCGCGATCCACAGCGAATCCTCGAGCCCGACGCGCACGTTCGCGCCCTGGGCCGCGCCGATCGTCGCGAGCGGAATCTGGTTGCGGCCGGCGCCGAGGATCGACCACACGTAATCGCGGCCGAACAGGCGGTCGGCCGTGCGGCGCATGTGCATCAGGTCTTCCGGGTGTGCGCCGATCCCGCCGAGCAGGCCGAACACGCTTTGCACGAAGAATGGCGGCTTCGCGAGCCCGCGGTCGACAAAATGCGCGAGGTTGTACAGGTGCGAGATGTCGTAGCACTCGAATTCGAAGCGCGTGCCGTTCGCCCCACAGCGCGTGAGGATCGTTTCGATGTCGGCGAACGTGTTCTTGAACACGAGGTCGCGGCTCTTCTCGAGATGTTCGCGTTCCCACGGATGCCTCAGCTCGCGAAAGCGCTCGAGCATCGGGTACAGCCCGAAGTTCATCGAGCCCATGTTCAGCGATGCGACTTCGGGCTGGAAATGCAGGGCGGGCTGGAGGCGTTCGTCGACCGTCATGTGCGGGCTGCCGCCCGACGTGAGGTTGATCACCGCGTCGGTTTGCGCCTTGATGCGCGGCAGGAATTCGGCGAACACGGCCGGATCCTGGGTCGGCTTGCCGTCGGACGGATTGCGTGCGTGGAGATGCAGGATCGCTGCGCCGGCCTCGGCGGCCGCGACGGCGGCGGTTTCGATCTCGTGCGGCGTGACAGGCAGGTACGGCGACATCGACGGCGTATGGATCGCGCCGGTCGGCGCACAGGTGATGATGACTTTGCGAGCGTTGGCCACGGGTGGATTCCTTTCGGTGAACGATGCAGGGTGCGTCAGAGCACTTCGACGTTGCCGCAGACGGAGATCGCTTGGCCCGTGATGCCGTGCCCGCCCGGCGAGCACAGGAACAGCGCGGTCGCGGCGATCTCGGCCGGATCGGTCATGCGCCGCAGCGAGATCTTCTCGAGATAGCGCGTCTCCATTTCGTCGTAACCGATGCCGAGCTGCTGCGCACGTGCCTGGATCACGCGGCGCATCCGCGGGCCGCGCACGATGCCGGGTTGAATGGCGTTCACGCGAATGCCGAGCGGGCCGAGTTCGATCGCGAGGCTCTTCACGAGGCCGACCACGGCCCATTTGGTTGCCGCATACGGCGTGCGGAACGCGTAACCGAGCCGGCCTGCGACCGACGACAGCGCGATGATCGCGCCGCCGTGTTTCGCGTCGCGCAGCAACGGCACCGCGTGGCGCGCGAACTGGAATTGCGCGGTCAGGTTGATCGCGACGGTTTGTTCCCACTGCACCGGGTCGATTTCGTCGATGCCGCCGGTCGGACCGGCGATGCCGGCATTGTTGACGAGCACGTCGAGGCCGCCGAGCGTGGCCGATACGTCGGCGAACACGCGTTCGACGGCGGCCGGATCGGAGACGTCGGCCAGCGTCGCACCGATCGCGCCGGCTCCGGCGCGCGACGGCCGGTCGGCGAGCGCTGCAATTGCGGCTTGCGACGCGTCGCATACATGCACGTGTGCGCCGCATTCGGCGAATGCGTCCGCGATTTCAAGACCGATGCCCGATGCGCCGCCCGTCACGAGGACGCGCAGGCCGTCATAGGGTTTCAGCAGGTCGGAAGCTGTCATGCCGGGTTGTCTCCATCGTTGATGTAGTCGGATCGCGGACGCTCGCGACCGGGCGCCCGCGGCAGGCGGCCGCTACGGCTTCGCGTTCACGGTTCGCGGGGTCTGTTCCGCCCGCAGCGTCTCGGCGAGATCGTGTGCCGCGCCGCCGATGTCGAGCGCGATGCCTGCGCGCACGCCTGCGCCGTCGCGCCGTTCGAGCGCATCGACGATGGCGCGGTGCGCGTCCATCGAGCGCCGCATGTGCGGGATGTCGAGCGCGACCATGTTGAGGAAGGGGCCGACGCGCATCCACAGGTTCTCGACGATTGCGAGCGTGCTGTCGCTTGCACCGTGCGCATAGATCGCGCTGTGGAACGCGAAATTGCTTTGCAGGTAAACGCGCGAGCGGCCTGCCTCGACGTGCGCCTGCATCGTCTCGCAGGTCTTGCGCACGGCCGCGATCTGCGCGTCGCTCATGCGTGCGCAGGCGCGTTCGGCGATGCAGCCTTCCAGTGCGATACGCACGTCGCGCAACTCGTCGAGCATGTCGAGCGTCATCGGCGGTATGACGAGCGCGCGATTCGGGCCGTCGACCAGCGCGCGCTCGGCGTGCAGCCGGGTGAGTGCGGCGCGCACGGGCATCGTCGACGAGCCGACCGCCTCGGCGACGCTGCGCAGGCTCAAAGCCTGGCCGGGCGCGAAACGGCCGCTCATCAGCGCTTCGCGCAGTTGCTGGTAGACCTTGTCGGCCATCGTTTCCTGTTCAACGGCTTTCAGTGCGGGCGTGACGATACGAGGCGCCAAGAAAAGTTCTCCGAGGTTTGATCTGTGATGTGTGATCACACTTGCAATGTGCGAAGTGTTGACGATCGAAGGCATCGAGTCAAGTCGAACGGGATCGGGGAAAACGCGGAGGAGGAGGTGTGAAGCGGCTGTCAGGCCGGTGGCAGGACGCGTCCATCCTTACAAATTGCCTTCGTCTCATGCATGATGACGTGCTGGTTCGAGGGGCTCGCGGGAATTCGGGAATGTTGGTCAGTTGCGATTTTCCGATGCGCCCTCCAGCTGAATCCATTTCAACGACAAGGGGCTAAAGTGAACCGACCGTCATTTGCCGTCGCATGGGCGGCATCTCAGCGAATTTTCGATCCGGCGAACACCGGTGCGCGCGTTGCGAAAGTCATTGGCGGATATGTCGAGAAGAACGTCAACAATCCAAGTCCGACAGAGCGATGGAGCAATACGTGCGCGGTCAGGATGAGTTATATCCTCGGCGAAGCCGGTATGGTGATGCCGCGGATCCCCGGGCAAACGGTATCGGGAGGAGACAATCGGCAATACTTCTTTCGTGTCCGGGATTTGATTCGCTTTCTCGAGCAACGGTGGGGGAAGGCAGACGGTGTCAAGTATCCGCCGTCAAACGGCGGGCCACTGGCGGGGCGACAAGGTGTCATCCTCTTCGAGGTGTCGGGATGGAGTGACGCGCAGGGCCACGCCACGCTGTTCAATGGACGGACGTGTTACGACCATTGCTATTTCAACGAGCCGGGCGCGCAGTATCGTACCGATCGCGCAAATTTCTGGAGTCTGTCATGAGGAGAGCCTGGATCGCCGCCGTGTTGACGTGCATCGCACTTCAACCCGCGATGGTGTCGGCGAACGATGCAGCGCAAGCATCGCCCGAAGCAGGCTCACGGACCAACCTCCAGAACTTCAAGGACATGGTGCTCGCGGAGTGCCTGGCTACCGCGTACAAGCAGGAGCCAGGCGTGGGCAAGGATATCGGCAGCAGCACCAGCGCGTTGCGCGACTGGACCTACTACGACATGGAGCGTGCACCGGATGCCATTCACGCGCTGGTGGCGAAGTATCTTGGTCGCGACTACCGGAATCCGGTTGTCGAACCGGAAGTCCGGGACGTGAAATTCGACTTCCTGAAGTGCGTCGACCTGTACCACGGCAAGGAACTGGATATCGCCGCGAAGCAGCTCGTGTTCCGCCCCAACCGGACTTATCGGAGCGAGACTTCGCGGAAGTTGCGGTAGCAATCAGATGCCGTCGCGCAATGCAATGGTGCACCGTCTGCCATTCCACGCGTACTACTCGAGCGTCCGGATCGAATTGCTGATGCCGCGCGCGCAGTCGATCACGGCCGGCGCGAGCTTGCGGCGCGCGTCGTCGAACGTCCAGCGGCTCGTCGGCGCCACCACGTGCACGGCCGCCACCGGCTGTCCCTGGCTGCCGAGCACGGGCGCGGCAATCGACATGTCGCCGATGAACAATTCCTCCTGGTTGGTGGCATAGCCTTCGAGCCGCGCGCTGTCGAGCAGTGCGACGAGTTCGTCGAGCGCCGTGATCGTGCGCGGCGTGTGCAGCGGACGCGCCATGCCGTCGAGACGCGCGCGCGCGTCGCCGGGCGGCAGCGCGCTCAGGAATGCACGGCCGGAACCGGTGCAATACATCGGGATGCGGCTGCCGATCGGCATGTGGATCGGCACGAACTTCGTCGACACGAAACGCGCGACGTACACCATTTCGTCCTGGTCCGGCTCGGTGAGGTTGGTGGTTTCGCCGGTCAGGTTCGTGAGTTCGGACAGGAACGGATTGGCCACGTCGATCAGCGTATCGGCCGCGAGATAGTTGAAGCCGATCCGCATCACGTGCGGCGTGAGCTGATAGCGCCGCGTAACCGGATGCTTGCGGATGTAACCGAGCTTCTCGAGCGTATAGACCATCCGCTGCGCCGAGCTTTTCGTCATGCCGGCCGCGTCGGCCACTTCCGCCAGCGTCATCGTGCGCCGCTTCGCGCTGAACGCGCGCAACACGTTCAGCCCTTTCTCCAGCGACTGGTTGAACAGCAGGTCGATTGACTGATCGGGCGACGTTTCCATGGGCAAGGGGCCGAATCGATTCGATATCGCATCTTAGTGTATCGCATATCGATACACAAAAATCTTTTCGCGATATTTTTGATTCGTTTTAAGATCGGGTCATCGTCGCAGTGTCGATCCGCGACCGGCCGGCGCACCGAAGTATCTGAGAAGGAGACACCATGGTTTCGTTCATCAAGCGGTTCGGCGCACTGGCCGCCGGTTTCGCCACCTGCATCGCGCTCTCCACGGCATCGGCCGGCGCCAGCGCGGCCGAGCCCACGCTGAGGGTCGGCGCGACGGCCACCGGCGTGCCGTTCACGTTTCTCGACGTCAAGAGCAATTCGATCCAGGGGATGATGGTCGATGCGATCACCGCGGCCGGGAAGTCGGCCGGGTTTCGCGTCGACGTGCAGCAGACCGTGTTCTCGGCGCTGATCCCGTCGCTCACCACGCAGAAGATCGACATCATCTCGGCCGCGATGCTGAAAACGCCGGCGCGCCAGCAGGTCGTCGACTTCTCGGACACGGTCTATACGTTCGGCGAAGGCCTGATCGTGAAGGCGGACGACCCGGGCCGCTACACGTCGATGGACGACTTCAAGGGGCAGGTGGTCGGCGCGCAGGTCGGTACGGCGTTCGTCGACGCACTCAACAAGAAGGGCATCTTCAAGGAAGTCCGCACCTACGATTCGATCGCCGACATCATGCGCGACGTCGCGCTCGGCCGCATCAAGGCCGGCTTCGCCGACCAGCCGATCGTCGCGTATCAGATCGAACACGGCGTCAATCGCCAGGTCCGGCTCGTGCCCGAATACCAGAGCGTCGTAAAGGGGCAAGTCTGCTTCATCGTGCGCAAGGGCGACACGGCGACGCTCGAGCAGCTCAACGGCGCGATCCGGAAAATGAAGGGCGACGGCACGCTGCAGCAGATCCTGCAGAAGTGGCACATGAGCTGAGCGCGCGCCCGGGATTCCCGAGCGGTATCGCCCGCGCATCGCGGGCATCCACCGCGACGTGCCGCCGGGCCGTCGCATAGGAGACCTCATGTTTTTTCAGAACGCGATCGATTTCCTGCCGATCCTGCTGAAGGGGGCGGTGGTCACGATCGAGATCACGGCATGCGCGTTCGTGCTCAGCTCGGTGCTCGGGCTGATCCTCGCATTGCTGAAGGTGTCGCCCAACCGTGCCGTGTCGACGGCGGGGAGCACGGTCGTCAACGTGATTCGCGGCCTGCCGATCATCGTGCAGCTGTTCTACATGTACTTCGTGTTGCCCGATCTCGGCATCCAGCTGTCGGCATTCCAGGCCGGGGTGCTCGGTCTCGGCATCGCGTATTCGGCCTACCAGGCGGAAAACTTCCGCGCGGGCATCGAGGCGATCGACCGTGGCCAGATCGAAGCCGCGCACGCGATCGGCATGCGCGGGCCGATGATCATGCGGCGCGTGGTGCTGCCGCAGGCGTTCCGCATCGCGCTGCCGCCTTACGGCAACACGCTGGTGATGCTGCTGAAGGATTCATCGGTCGCGTCGACGATCACGGTCGCGGAGATCACGCGCGCCGGCCAGCTGATCGCGTCGTCGACGTTCCAGAACATGAGCGTCTATACGCTCGTCGCGTTGCTGTATCTCGCGCTCGGCCTGCCGCTGATGTTCGGCGTGAACCGGCTCGGCAAGCGACTCTCGCTGAGGAGAAGCGCATGATCCGGATCGATGCGATACACAAGCGCTTTCAGCAACACGCCGTGCTGAAGGGCGTCAGCCTCGACGTGCAGCAAGGTGAGGTCGTGTGCCTGATCGGGCCGTCCGGCTCGGGAAAATCGACCGTGCTGCGCTGTATCAACGGCTTCGAGACTTACGACGAAGGATCGATCACGATCGACGGCGTGAAGGTCGACGCACACTCGAAACGGATCCACGAGTTGCGGATGCGGGTCGGCATGGTGTTCCAGCGCTTCAACCTGTTCTCGCATCGCACGGCGCTCGAGAACGTGATGGAAGGGCCAGTCCACGTGCGGCGCACGCCGGCCGCGCAAGCGCGCGAGCAGGCCCGCGCGCTGCTCGACAAGGTCGGGCTCGCGCACCGGATGAATGCGTACCCGTCCGAGCTGTCGGGCGGCCAGCAGCAGCGCGTCGCGATCGCACGCGCGCTCGCGATGGAGCCGCAGGCGATCCTGTTCGACGAACCGACGTCGGCGCTCGACCCAGAACTCGTCGGCGAAGTGCTCGGCGTGATGCGCGGACTCGCGCGCGACGGCATGACCATGGTGGTCGTCACGCACGAAATGGCATTCGCGCGCGAGGTGGCCGATCGCGTGTGTTTCCTGCACGACGGCACCATCTGCGAAAGCGGATCCGCGCGCGACGTGCTCACGCAGCCGAAGCATCCCCGCACGCAGGAATTCCTGCGTCGACTGCTGGCGTCGGACGACGCCGCCAACCCGGATCGAACATGAGTGCAAGGAACGCTGCACCCGGATGGCCCGACGCCCAGTGGCCGGATTCGCTGTGGGCGGCGACCGCCGCGCCGGCGCCCGAAACACCCGCGCTCGACGCTTCCGCGTCGTGCGACGTGGCGATCGTCGGCGCCGGCTTTACGGGCCTGTCGACCGCGCTTCACCTGGCCGAACGCGGCGTGAACGTGCGCGTGATCGACGGCGCGCAGCCGGGCTGGGGCGCGTCCGGCCGTAACGGCGGGCAAGTGATCCCCGGCCTGAAATACGACCCCGACGAATTGATCCGCCGGTTCGGCGACGAAGCCGGCGAGCAGCTTGCCGCCGTGGTCGGCGGTGCGGCCGACACGGTATTCGACCTGATCGCGCGGCACGCGATCGACTGCGATGCGCGACGCCACGGCTGGATCCAGCCGGCGCCGACTGCCGCGATGCTCGACACGGTCGCCCGGCGTGCGCAGCAATGGGCTGCGCGCGGCGCACCGGTCGAACTGCTCGGTCGCGACGAGGTCGCGCGCCGGCTCGGCACGCATGCGTACGCGGGCGGCTGGATCGATCGCCGCGCGGGCAGCGTACAGCCGCTCAGCTATACGCGCGGCCTCGTGCGCGCCGCGCAGGCGAGCGGGGCGGTCGTGCACGGGCTGACGCGCGCCGTCGGGCTGACGCGTGCCGACGGCCGCTGGCAGGTCGCGACGGCCGGCGGCGCGACGGTATCGGCGGACCGCGTCGTGATCGCGACCAACGGGTACACGGACGGGCTGTGGCCGGGCTTGCGCCAGTCGGTGATCGCCGCGAACAGCTTTATCGTCGCGACGCAACCGCTCGCGCCGGAACTCGGTCGCGATATCCTCGCCGGCGGCGAGGTCGCATCGGATGCACGGCGCCTGCTGCTGTACTTCCGGCGCGATGCTGCGGGACGCCTGCTGATGGGCGGCCGCGGCCCGTTCGCGGAACCGCGTGCGACGAGCGACTGGCGACATCTCGAGCGTGCGACGACGCTGCTGTATCCGCAACTGAAGGGTGTCCGGTTCGAGTACCGCTGGGCCGGGCGCGTCGCGATCACCGCGGATTTCATGCCGCACGTGCACGAGCCCGTGCCGGGCGTGACGATCGCGCTCGGCTACAATGGGCGCGGCATCGCGATGGCGACGACGCTCGGCAAGCATCTGGCCGCGCACCTGTCGGGCGATGCGCAACTGCCGCTGCCGTTCCGGCGCACGCCGATCCGGCCCATTCCGTTTCACGGGCTGCAGCGCTTCTACATCGCGGCCGGCGTGGCCTGGTATCGGCTGCTCGACGGCCTGTCGTGATGCAGGCGAGACGTCGAGTCGCCACCCGTCGGCGGATCAGGCAGAATCGGCTCCCCCCGTTTCTATCGAAGGAGTCCGCATGACCGATCCGAACGAACCACCCGGCCGCCGGGCTTACGCGAGCTTCGCGCAACGCTACGCCGACATCGCGCCGACGAAGGCGCACAACGCGCTCTACGAACGTCCGGCGACGATGGCGCTGCTCGGCGACGTCGACGGCCTGACGGTGCTCGACGCCGGCTGCGGGCCGGGCATCTGCAGCGAACACCTCGCACGCCAGGGCGCGACGGTGCATGCGTTCGACGTCACGCCGGAGATGGTCGCGCTGGCGAGAACGCGCTGCGAGGGCCTCGCGGTCGACATCGTGGAGGGCGATCTGGAGGGACCGCTCACGTGGTTGCCCGACGAAGCGTTCGACAAGATCGTCTGTTCGCTCGCATTCGACTACGTGCGCGACCTTGCGTCGACGCTGCGTGAATTCCGGCGTGTCGCACGGCCGGGCGCCACGCTCGTGTTTTCGATGGCCCATCCGATGCGCGACTGGATGGACGAACGCACGCGCGGCGAGGGCACCTATTTCGATACGTCCCGCTTCGGCTGTCACTGGTCGGGTTTCGGCGAACCGAAACCCTATGTCGAAGCGTGGCGGCGGCCGCTTGCCGACATCCTGAACGCCGTGGCCGACGGCGGCTGGCGGCTCGACCGGTTCGTCGAGCCGAAGCCGCTGCCGGAGATGAAGGCCGCATCGGAGCGGCTTCATGCGGAGCTGTCGCTGGCCCCGGCGTTCCTCTGCATCCGCGCGCGCCGCTGATACGACACGACGCGGCGCGGGGGTCGTCCCGCACTCAATGCCGCACCGGCTCGTCGTTCAGCGTACCCAGGAATGCTTCGATATCCTTGATGTCCTGCGCCGTCATCGCGGGCGGGTCGCCCGGCTTGCGATCGAACGGCGCATCGGTCACGTCGACGTTCGCGCGATACTTCGGCGGGATGTCGTCGTACTCGTCGACCTTGCCGTCCGCGCCGCGCGAATAGAACTTCTGCGGCGAGATGCTGCGTTCGTTGTAGAACGCCATCACCTGGTCGAGCGTGTGGAATACGCCGTTGTGGAAGAACACGTGGCGCGTCGCCGAATTGCGCAGCGTCGGCGTCAGGAACATCCCGCAATACTGCGTCTGGTCCTTCAGGTCGTCGCGGAACGGCCCGCACACGCCGAGATCGTAGAACGCCGGGTTGCGGTTCTGCGCCAGCTCCTTGTTGCGCGGCGCGCCGAGCGCCTCGTACTGGTAGTCGGTCAACATCGGCGGCAGCCCGTCCTTGCCGGGTTTCGACAGATGGCAGCCCGCGCAATTCGCCTTGTCCGGATCGTTGAACAGGCGCAGCCCGCGCAGTTCGGCCTGCGTGAAGCGCGCACGGCCTTCGAGCCAGCGGTCGTACTTGCTGTTGTACGGATGGAACGACGGATCTTCCACCTGGTAGCGCGCGATCGCGAACATCGCCTCCGACACCGCGAGCTGCGGGCTGTCGAACACGCGCGGGCCGAACAGTTGCTCGAGCTGCGCGCGGTGCGACGACTGCTTGAGCTTGCGCGCGACGTCGTCGACGCTCGCGTTCGCCATCTCGACCGGATTCAGCAGCGGGCCGAACGCCTGTTGCTGAAGCGTATCGGCGCGGCCATCCCAGAACAACCCGCCCTGCGGCACGAGTTGCGGCGCGGCCGACGTGCCGGCCACCTTCTGCGCCTTGACGACGCCGGCCGCGGATGCAGCCTGCTGCGCGACGCTCGGCGCGGCGTCGTTTTCACCGGCATCGGGGCCGATGCTGAAGTTCGGCTGACGGTACAGGTACATCAGCGACGGCGGCGGGCGATAGCCCTGCTGCGTCATCGCGAGGCCGCCCGGCTGCACGTCGAGCGCATTCGGCGGGCCATACGCATGATCCGGGCTGTGGCACGACGCGCACGACTGCTTGCCCGACGCGGACAGCGACGGATCGGCGAACAACGCGCGGCCGAGCTGCGCGACCGCCGACAGCGGTTGCGCCACGGGTCGCTGCAGCACGACCGGATGCGGGTTCGCGCCCGTCCAGTCGGCGACGACGGTGCCGATCGCCGCGGGCACCTGCGCGGGAAACGCGATCGCGAACGCGCCGTAGCCGAGCACGGCGGCGCCGATCACGAACGCCGCGCGGCGCAGCAGGCGGGAAGGGGCACGCGGCGCGGGTGTGCCGGCGGCATCGGGAGACGGAAACGCGGGGCGAGCTGTCATGCTGTCGGTCGAAAAACGGGCGTCGCACGAAGCGACGCGTTGAAATGGAAACGGCCGGCGCGTGCTGCGCCGGCCATGCGGTCACGACGTCCCGGTCAGATCGCCGGCGCCGAGCTCAATACGGTGCCGAGCGTCGGGTCGAGGTACAGCGGCGCCGTGTTCGGCTTCGACGTGAAGTCGAACAACGCGCGCAGGTCGCCCGCCGTCGCATCGAACGAGCCGCCGCCGATGCGCTGGCCGCCGAGCCAGTTGTCCTCGATGAAGCGCACGACGGACGCCTGGTCGAGCATCGTGTGGTCGACGTAGTTCTGCTTCGCGTACGGCGAGATCACGACGAGCGGAATGCGCACGCCCGGGCCGCAGCGGCCGTTCACGGTCGCGCCGTTCACGCCGGTGGTGCCGCCGGTGCCGCACTTGCCGCTGCCGTTGACCTGGTCGACCGGGTCCGACGATGCGTGCGTCGGCGCCGTGTACACGTGGTCGTACCAGCCGTCCGAGTCGTCATACGTGACGATCACGGCCGTGTTCTGCCAGTCCGGCTGCTGCTGCAGGAAGTTGACGACCTTCGTCACGAACGCCTGCTCGTCGAGCGGATCCGAATAGCCCGCATGCCCGTCCTGCGCCGCCGGCGCCTTCAGGTAGCTGACCGACGGGAAGTTGCCGGCCTTGACGGCGGCGAAGAAGTCGTCCGTGTCGTACTGGTGGTTCGCCGGTTCGGCGGTCTTGCCGTCGGTCTGGAAGCTCGAACCGATCGCGGCGACCGAGCTCGGGCGCGTGTGCTGCGGGTTCGCGGTCGACGCGTAGTACTGGAACCAGTTGTGGTGCGGGATGTAGTCGGCCGTCGCGGCGTTCACGGCGGTGGCGACCGTGCTGCGCGCGCAGCCCGTGGTGCCGTTGCCGTTCGTCGTCGACAGGTTGAAGCCGCCCATGAAGCCGCCCCACGTGATCTTCGCGCTGTTCAGCAGGTCGCCGATGTTCTTGCCGGTCATCATCGCCTGGTCGGTCGTGCTCGAGCACACGTCGAAGCCCGGGTCGACGTCGTTGATCATCGTGAAGCCGCCCTGGCCGTCGTTGATGTAGTACGAGGTCGCGGCGAGCGTCGACGGCTGCTTCGACGTCTTGACGATCTGCATCCCGTTGGTCTGGCCCGACACGACGTTCAGCGCGCCCGGCGTCGACGGGCCGTAGACCGTCGTGAACGTGTTGTCGCTCATCGCGAAGCGCTGCGCATAGTTCCACAGGGCCGTCACGGTATTGCCGTCGAAGTAGCCCATCACCTGGCCCTTCGTGCCGAACGCGCCGGCGCCGCCGGACGAGCCCTTGCCGGTGTATTTCGGGAACAGGTCGGCGAGGCCGTTGTCCTCGGCCTGCTGCTCGGCCGTGTACGCGTGGTTCTGGTCGGCGGTCGCGGCCTGCGTGCGGTCGAGGCGGAACGGGTTCGCCGCGTCGGTGCCGTTGGCCGTGTTCGTGAAGTTCGGGTTCGCGGTGAGCAGCGTGCCCGTCAGCCCGTTGATCGTCGGCGTGCCGGACTTGGCGGTGAACGCCGGTTCGCCCGACGGGTTCGTCGCGTTCGGGTACGTGCCGAAGTAGTGGTCGAACGAGATGTTTTCGCCGTAGATCACGACGACGTGCTTGATCGGCGTGGCGGTCTGCAGCGCATCCTGCGACGACACGGCAGGCGTCGACGTGGGATCGTCGCTGCCGCCGCAGGCGAACAACGCCAGCGCCGCGGCTGCGCAGGCGGTGACGAGCAAGGCTTGACGGAACATCGGGAAACTCCAGGTAAGGTCTTCGATGGTGGAGAGCGGCCCCGTCGCCGTGTCGGTTCGGCGCGGAGCTCTTGAGCGAGCACGCGCATTGGAACAGTCCCGTATGAAGATATGGGGACGGAGTGGTTTCGTCGCGATTGCGCTGCGGTATCGATTTCATTACGGCGGAATGCGATGCGAAAGTGAACGGAAAGGGGCAGACCGCATGCCACCTTCGCGTCACATCCCGCGGCGCGTGGGCCGCTTGCCGCGGATGCCGCGCGGGGCGGGCGAAAGGGCGTCATCGACGGCTCGGCGCACGGTGCGGTGCAGCGCCCGTTTTTTGACAATCGGATGACGTATTCCTACGATGAACGCCCTGCGGCGACGATTTCGCGTGGCCGACCGTCAGCGAGTATTCAGCGTGCCGATTCCCGTTCTGTTTGCCGTCCTGTGTGCGGCGTTCCTGCACGCGTCGTGGAATGCGCTCGTCCGCAGCAGCGGCGACCGGCTGCGGTCGGCCACGGTGCTGCAGATCGCGATCGGGCTGTTCGCGCTGCTGTTCCTGCCGGCCGCGGCGCCGATCACGCCCGCGAGCTGGGCGTGCGTCGTCGCGTCGGCCGTGCTGCACGTCGTCTATACGCTGCTGCTGGTGCGCGCATACGAGCACGGCGACCTCACTGTCGCGTATCCGGTCGCACGCGGCACCGCGCCGCTGCTCGTCACGCTCGGTGCGGCGGCGTTCGCGGGCGAGCGGCTGAACCTGGGCGCGCAGGCGGGGCTCGTGCTGATCTGCGCGGGCATCCTGGCGATCGGCCTGGAGCGCGGGCGCGGCGCGAAGCACCGGATGATGCAGGTGCTGCCGACCGCGTTCGCGACCGGCGTGTCGATCGCGGCCTACAGCGTGGTCGACGGGATCGGCGTGCGGGAAAGCGGCAACACGGTCGGCTATACCGCGTGGATGTTCGTGCTGACGGGCGCGATGATGGCCGCGTACTACCGGCTGCGGGCGGGGCCGCTGCGGCTGACGCAGGAGGCCGGGGAAACGGCGAAGGCCGCGTGCGGCGGCGTGTTCGCGGCGCTCGCATACGGCATCGTGATCTGGGCGATGGATCGCGCGCCGATGGGGCCGGTGTCGGCGTTGCGCGAAACGAGCGTGGTGTTCGCGGCGCTGATCGCGCGCGTGTATCTCGGCGAGCGGCTGACGCCGCGCCGGGCGGCCGGTTGCGCGGTGATCGCGGCGGGGGCGTTGCTGATCAGTGCGTTCGAAGCGGTGCGGTGACGGGGCCGCCCTGGCGCGCGGCCCGCCGAATCAGGCCTCGACCGGCATCGCACTCGTGCACTTGATCTCGTCGAGGCACACGCTCGAATGCACGCCGCTCACGCCGGGAATGCGCATCAGCGTCTCGAGCAGGAATCGCGACAAGCCCTTCAGATCGTGCGCGACGACCTTCAACACGTAGTCGATGTCGCCCGTCACCGAGAAGCACTCCTGGATCTGCGCGAGATCGGACACCAGTTTCTGGAACTTCGACAGGTCGCGGATATGCCCGCGCTCCATCGTCACGTGCACGAAAGCGGTCACGCCGAAACCGAGCGTGTCGGGGCACAGCCGGGTTTCATAGCGACGGATCGCACCGATTTCCTCCAGCCGCCGGTGGCGGCGCAGCGTCTGCGCGGGTGACAGGCCGACGGCCTTCGCCAGGTCGAGGTTCGACGCGCGGCCGTTCTCCTGCAGGATCGCGAGCAAGTGGCGATCGAGGCGATCCAGAACCGGTTCATGCATTTTTGTTTCCTCATCTGTCTCCCGGATGCAATCTTATCTCATAATGTAGGGTTTGCATGAACGGGTTACGAAACCCGATTTCGCCGTCGCGACGCTAAA
Source organism: Burkholderia sp. HI4860 (assembly GCF_002223045.2). Lineage (NCBI taxonomy): Bacteria > Pseudomonadati > Pseudomonadota > Betaproteobacteria > Burkholderiales > Burkholderiaceae > Burkholderia > Burkholderia sp. HI4860. The sequence continues at coordinate 2,386,366 of NZ_NKFO02000001.1, forward strand.
CTGACGCCGGATTTTCGTGTGCGAACGCAGCAAGGCGGGCGCGGCGACGGTCGGCGGCCGGTCTGGCGGGCACGCCGACGCGAATCGGGCGCCGCCACGCGAAGATTGCAGTCCCCAACCCGGCGGCTCCACGAACGGCCCCGGCACACCAAAACAGCGCCCGGCACACCGAGGCGCGCCGCACCCCGCTGCAGGCGGGCGCGGACAGAGTGGAGAAGACATGGTTTCTGGAAACGAGAGCGACGGCCTGAAGCGCGGGCTGAAGAACCGGCACATCCAGCTGATTGCGCTCGGCGGCGCGCTCGGCACGGGGCTGTTCCTCGGCATCGCGCAGACGATCAAGATGGCGGGCCCGTCCGTGCTGCTCGGCTACGCGGTGGCCGGCATCGTCGCGTTCTTCATCATGCGCCAGCTCGGCGAGATGGTCGTCGACGAGCCCGTCGCCGGCTCGTTCAGCTACTTCGCCAACAAGTACGTCGGCCACTTCACCGGCTTCCTGTCGGGCTGGAACTACTGGGTGCTGTACATCCTCGTCAGCATGGCCGAGCTGTCGGCCGTCGGGATCTACGTGCAGTACTGGTGGCCGGGCGTGCCGACCTGGGTGTCGGCGCTGGTCTTCTTCGTCGCGATCAACCTGCTCAACCTGGCCAGCGTGAAGTCGTACGGCGAGACGGAATTCTGGTTCTCGATCATCAAGGTCGCCGCGATCGTCGGGATGATCGGCTTCGGCGGCTGGCTGCTCGCGAGCGGCCATGCAGGGCCGGAGGCGAGTGTCCGGAACCTGTGGCAACACGGCGGCTTCTTCCCGAACGGCGTGTCGGGGCTCGTGATGTCGATGGCCGCGATCATGTTCTCGTTCGGCGGGCTGGAGCTGATCGGCATCACCGCGGCCGAGGCCGACGATCCGAAGCGCAGCATTCCGCGCGCGACCAACCAGGTGATCTACCGCATCCTGATTTTCTACATCGGCGCGCTCGCGGTGCTGCTGTCGCTGTATCCGTGGGAAAAGGTCGTCACCGGCGGCAGCCCGTTCGTGCTGATCTTCCACGCGCTGAGCAGCAACCTGGTGGCCAACGTGCTGAACGTGGTCGTGCTGACGGCCGCGCTGTCGGTCTACAACAGCGGCGTGTACAGCAACAGCCGGATGCTGTTCGGCCTCGCGCAGCAGGGCAACGCGCCGAAGGTGCTGTGCTCGGTGAACAAGCGCGGCATTCCGCTCGCCGCGCTCGGCGCGTCGGCGCTCGCGACCGGCGTGTGCGTGCTGGTCAACTACTTCATGCCGGGCAAGGCGTTCGAGGTGCTGATGGGCCTCGTCGTGTCGGCGCTGATCATCAACTGGGCGATGATCACGCTGATCCACCTGAAGTTCCGTCAGGCCAAGCGCGCAGCCGGGGAGGAGACTTCCTTCCGCAGTCTGGGCTATCCTTTCACGAATTACCTGTGCCTGGCTTTCATGGCCGGCATTCTCGTCGTGATGTACCTGACGCCGGATCTCCGCCTGTCGGTGTACCTGATCCCGGTATGGCTCGCGGTGCTCGCGGTCGGGTATCGCTTCCGTCAGAAGAATGCAGGCTATGCGGTGCACGACGGCGCATCCGCACGCTGACGCAGGCCACGACCGACCATTCTTCCAAACGAGACCGATTCAAGCCATGTTCGAACACATCGACGCGTACCCGGGCGACCCGATCCTGACGCTCAACGAGAACTTCCAGAAAGATCCGCGCGACCAGAAGGTCAACCTGAGCATCGGCATCTACTTCGACGCCGAAGGCCGGATTCCGGTGATGGGCGCCGTGCGCGAAGCCGAAACCGCGCTGCAGCGCGACAGCGGCGCGAAGCCGTACCTGCCGATGGTCGGCCTGGCCGCGTATCGCGACGCCGTGCAGGCGCTCGTGTTCGGCGCCGATCACCCGGCCCGCGCGGCCGGCCGTATCGCGACGCTGCAGACGCTCGGCGGCTCTGGCGCATTGAAGGTCGGCGCCGATTTCCTGAAGCGCTACTTCCCGGATTCGCAGGTGTGGCTCAGCGATCCGAGCTGGGAAAACCATCGCTTCATCTTCGAGCGCGCCGGCTTCACGGTGAACACGTATCCGTACTACGACGAGGCGACGGGCGGCCTGAAGTTCGACGCGATGCTCGCGGCGATCGACGCGCTGCCGGCGCGCAGCATCGTGCTGCTGCATGCGTGCTGCCACAACCCGACCGGTGTCGATCTCGACGAAGGCCAGTGGGAGAAGCTGATCGACGTGATCGAGGCGCGCGGGCTGCTGCCGTTCGTCGACATGGCGTACCAGGGCTTCGGCGCGGGCCTCGACGCGGACGCGTTCGCGGTGCGCGAACTGGCCCGCCGTGGCGTGCCGGCGCTGGTCGCGAACTCGTTCTCGAAGAACTTCTCGCTGTACGGCGAGCGCGTGGGCGGCCTGAGCGTCGTCTGCGAGGATGCCGCTGCGGCCGAGCGCGTGCTCGGCCAGCTGGCCGGCGCGGTGCGCTCGAACTACAGCAACCCGCAAACCTACGGCGCGAAGGTCGTGGCAACCGTGCTCGGCACGCCCGCGCTGCGCAAGCAGTGGGAAGAGGAACTGGCGGCGATGTGCCGCCGCATCGCGCGGATGCGGCAGTCGATTCATGACGGCCTGCGCGACCACGTCAGCGGCGAGGCATTGACGCGCTACGTGAAGCAGCGCGGGATGTTCACGTACACGGGCCTGACCGAATCGCAGGTCGACGCGCTGCGCGAAGTGCACGGCGTGTACATCCTGCGTTCGGGCCGGATGTGCGTCGCGGGCCTGAACGACTCGAACGTCGCCATCGTCGCGGATGCCATCGGCAAGGTGCTGAAGAGCGGCGTCTGAGCGCGGCGCGCCCCGGCGCGCAACTCGGCTGGCCGAACCGGCTGTCTCCGCAAGGGGGCAGCCGGTTTTTTCGTTGTGCGGCCGCAAGGTGCGCCACCCGGCTGACGCGGGGCCACGCACGGCGGTACGATCACGGCATCCCACGCAACTCGGAAGGAAGCACATGGGCATCCGGATCATCCAGCTCGGCACGCCGCGCGCGCCCGGCGAGGGCCTGCGGATCGGCACGGTGCGGCGGCCGCCGCGCGGTGTGCCGAAGGCGGAATTCGCGTCGCGCAACTACTATGATGTATGGCTGCCGACACTGTCGCCGAGCGCCGAACTCGTCGCGCAGGCGCAGGCCGCCGCAACCGATGCCGAATGGAACGCGTTCCGGCGTCACTTCCGTGCGGAGATGGCGCACGGCGACGCGCCGAAGGTGCTCGACCTGCTGGCGGCGCTATCGGCGACCACCGCGTTTTCGATCGGCTGCTATTGCGACGACGAGCGCCGTTGCCACCGCAGCGTGCTGCGCGAACTGCTCGCGGAGCGCGGCGCGACGATCGAGCCCGACGCAGGCTGAAAGCCGTTTGTAGCGGCATCGCGCAGCCGCGCCGGCACGCTGCCGCGCCGTTATCGTGCGGTGCAGCGAACCGGTTGACGTGGGTCAAGCGTGCGGGCGCGCGCGCCACTATGCTCTTGTCATGGAGCCATCACGACGATGACAGGCCGACAGATGCAGATTGTTTTCCCGCCGGAGCCCCCCGAATATTGCGCACGCGACCTGGTCGTGGCGTTTTCGGCACTGGTCGACGGACGGTGCGTGCAGTGCGCGGTCACGGCCGAGGCGCTGGAGGATCATTTCGGCGCGCCGTCGCTGCTCGAACGCGACCTGCTGGCCGCATTCGACGCGCACCGGTCGGCGATCGAGGCGATGGCACGACGCATGCTCGAGGAAATCGGCGGCCGGCCGGTGCTGCTGCACAGCGGCCACTTCCGGCTCGGAGACTGATATCGCAGGAGGGCGCATGACACTGCAGGGCAACATTCACGAACGCGACTGGTCCGTCGAAGTCGAGACGCGCCCGTGCGAATCGGGCGAATTCCGCTGCCGCGTGTCGGTCGAGCACGGCACCGGCGCCGCGCGTTTTCATCATACGTTCGAGCACAGCCATGCGTATCAGACCGAACGCGAGGCGATGATCGAAGGGCTGCGGGCCGGAATGACGTGGATCGAGATGAAGACGTCGCAGACCTTCAACGTATGAACGGACCCGCGCCGGCGACGGCACGGGCAGACTATCGGCCGGGCCGCGATCGCAGAAGTCGCGCCGTGCCACGGGCAACAGGTGCCGCCGCCTTTCGGTGCGGGCGGCACATGCAAGGCGGTCGACGAGCGGGCGGCCCCGTCAGGGAGACACGACATGGGCGTGGGCATGCAGATCGCCTGCCTGGGATTCGCGGCGACCGCCGCGGTCGAAGCCGAAGCCGGCGCGCAGCTGGTGCGGCTCGAACGGTTTCGCGCGCTGATCGACGGCTGTTACCTCGCCATTGAAGCGAGTGCCGACGCCGGCGGCGTTCGCGTGTACGACGTGCGACTCGACCTCGTGACGCACGACACGGCGCGCTGGCCGCTGCCGCCGTGCGTCGGCGGCAACCTGGACGACGCGCTGCGCCGCGCGTTCATGCAGGCCGAACAGGCGCTGCTCGCGTGCCAGGCGGCCGGTGCAAGGGTGGGGCTGCGCAACGCGGCGGCCGATGGCGCGGTGCGCTGATGCATCGCGCGCGGCGCCGTCAGGCGCAGCCCGGGTTCCGGCTCGTCAGACCCGGGCGAGCGCTTGCGAATCGATGATGCGCACGCGCTTGCCGCGCGTTTCGACCAGCGCTTCGCGATGGAACCGCGAGAACATCCGGCTCACGGTTTCGAGCTTCATCCCGAGATAGCAGCCGATTTCCTCGCGCGTCATCCGCAGGTTGAATTCCGTCGCCGAATAGCCGCGCGCCTCGAAGCGCGACGACAGGTTCAGCAGGAAATGCGCGACGCGCTGCTCGGCCGACATCGTGCCGAGCAGCAGCATCTGGCTCGATTCGCGGACGATCTCGCTGCTCAGCATCTGGTAGAGGAAGTGCTGCATCGGCTTGATCTCGCGGCACGCCGCTTCGAGCGCACCGAACGGGATGATGCACACGACGCTGTCCTCGAGCGCGATCGCGTCGCAGCAATGCTGGCCGCTGCCGATGCCGTCCATCCCGAGCGTTTCACCGGCAATCTGGAAGCCCGTCACATGCTCGCGGCCGTCGCGATGCATCATCACCGTCTTGAACGAACCCGCGCGCACCGCATAGATGCTCTGGAACGGATCGTCGGTGCGGAACAGCGCGTCGCCCTGGCGCACCTGCCGGGTGGTGCAGATGATCGAGTCGAGGCGGCCGTATTCGGCCGCGGTCAGGTGCGGCGGCAGGCACATCGAGCGCATCGCGCACACCGAGCAGCGCGCGGCGGGATGCTTGGCGGCGTCGGCGCGCGTGACCGCGCGTAGCGGAATCGTCGGCCGGGGCGTGAGGGATACGTCGGCGGCGCAGGGGGTGGCTGTGGACATGAGTCACTCCGGCTCGTCAGGGGTGGTGCACGCGAGCGTGCACCAGGGATTCGATGACCTGGCATGCGGCGTCGAATTCGACGGTCTTGTCGAAGAAGTAGTCGGCTCCGGCCAACGCGCATGCCTCTCTGAATGCCGGCGCCGAGTGATTCGTCAGCACGATCGTGACGATGCGCGGCGCGGCCTTCGACAGCGTCCCGATCAGCTCGAGGCCGCTGCCGTCCGCCAGCCGCAGGTCGACGATCACCACGTCCGCCTGGCTGCTGCGGATATGGGCCCACGCGTCCTGGCCGTCTTCCGCTTCGCCGACGACGGCGACACCGCGGATCGCGCCGACGAGCAGCGCGATCCGCTGCCGGACGGCGGCGGCATGATCGACGAGAAACACCCGGAGCGCGGCGGGTAACTGGCTGGCATTCATGCCGGCAGTATCGTGTTGCGCCGCCGAAATTGAAATCGGCCGAATTGGAAGTTGATGTAGGCCGCTGCGACGCGTTGTAGGGCGATTCCTACAACGCGTACGGAATATCGCCGGAACGGCCCCGAGGTGGCGATGCCGCGAGCGCGGCTGAAGGGGGAGGTTGGCGGGTCAGCCGGCCTGGCGCGCGGCCAGCGCATCGCGCGCCGTGCGGCACGCGGCTAGATCCCACGCCGCACAGCCGACGCTCTTGAACAGCAGCGGCCCGGTGCGGTCGAATGCGCCGGCCAGCACGTCGGCGAGCGACGCGACGTGCTGCCAGTCGACCTGCGCGACGATCAGGTCGCCGGCCTCGTGGCGCGCGCCGGCCGGATCGTCGACGACCAGCCGGCTCGCGCGCACCGTGTTCGCGTCGATCTCGGCCGCGTCCGCGGTAAACGCGCCGACGCCGACCACGAGCCGGCCTTCGCGCGCGGCCTCGCGATAGACGGGCGTGCGGCTCGTCGTCAGCGTAACGACCACGTCGATCGCATCGGGAATCGCGTCGCCGTCGAGCGGCACGAGATGCGGCGCCTGTGCGCGATGCGCGGCACAGAATGTCGCTGCGCTGTCGGCGCGCGCGCCGCGCACGTGGAGGCGCGCTTCGGGAAAGATCGCGGCGAGCGCTTCCGCGTGATTGGCCGCCTGTTTCCCGGTGCCGATCAGCAGGATGTCGCGCGGCGCGACGCCATGCAGCGCCTGGATGCCGAGCGCGGTGATGGCCGCCGTGCGGCGCCCGGTGACCGTCGGGCCGTCGAGCGCGAAGCGCATCTCGCCGGTGGTCGCGTCGTAGGCGGTGACCTGGCCGAGGATGGTCGGCAGCCCGCGCGCGCCGTTGCCGGGGCACACGTTCACGAGCTTGTGGGTTGCGAGGTCGCGCGCGCTCGACGGCATCGACAGCATCACGCCGCCCGCCTGCAGCGGCACGACCAGGCGTTCGGGGCTGACGATTTCGCCCGCCGCATAGTCGGCGACGGCTTGCCTGAGCGTGGCGAGCAGCGCCGGGTAGTCGAGCAGCGCGGCCGTGTCGGCCGCATCTAAAACGGGAATCGGGGAAAGAGCGGTCATCGTGTACGTCGTGCGTCGGTGAGCGTGGACGACGGGCGCATGCCGCGCCCGCCAAGAGCTGCCGGATACCGTGACACAGGGCAGTGTGGATCGAATCTATACCACTTGCTGGCCCAACCGCAACCCAGAAAATAAAGCGCCTCGCCGGTTTTGGTTCTAATATCTGTCCAGAAGGGCCGCCATGGCCTCGATGCCGGCGCGCTCCGGTATAGTGCGAACCCATTCCAGATTCACGCCCGCGACCGGGCAGGAGCCATACGATGATGTCCGCGCGTCCCGACACACTCGAAGGCGGTTTCAGGCCGCTGCAGATCTACGAGCAGGTGGCCGAGAAGATCCGCGACGAAATTCGCGCGGGGCGCTATGCCGCCGAGTCGCGGCTGCCGTCCGAGCGCGAGCTCGCGGGGCTGTTCCAGGTCGGCCGGCCGGCCGTGCGCGAGGCGCTCGGCGCACTGCAGAACGAAGGGCTCGTGTTCACGAAGCGCAATTCGGGCACCTACGTCGTCGCGTCGCCGCTCGACGTGCTCGCGGCGCGCGGCGACACGCACCGGGCGTCCGAGCCCGATTTCAGCCCGACCTCGACGCTCGACGTGCGGCTGATCCTGGAGCCGGCGATCGCGCGCCTCGCGGCTGCGCACGGCCGCGCCGACCCCGGCGCCGAACGCTATCTGGCCCAGATGGAAACCATTACCGACGTCGACGATCCGCATCAGCGCGCGCTGTGGAACGAGAGCGACCGGCTGTTCCACCGGCAACTCGCGCTGATGACCGGCGACGCGCTGATCGTGAAGATCGCGGACGAAGTCGCGAAGACGATGGACCAGCCGCTGTGGAAGCGGCTGAAGGACGACGGCATCTACGATGCGGGCCGGATCCGGCTCTACGTGTCCGAACACCGGCTGATCTACGAGGCGATCGTGTCCGGCGATGCCGACGCGGCGGCGTTCTATGTCGAGCAGCACATCCGCCGCGTGCGGCGCGACATCACGCCGAAGTGACCGTGCCGGGCTCGTTCTGGTCTGAAAAATGACCAAAATCGACATTTTTATTTTGAAATTGCTTGCACGGTGACCACACGTATCCTACATTGGTTTCACACAAAACCAATCAGGAGACATCATGCGACACCTCGTTACCGCGCTCTCGGTGGCCCTCGCCGCCGGCGCGCTGACTTCCGCGCACGCGCAGGAAGTCGTCATGATCGGCCATTCGGCGCCGCTGACCGGCCCGCAGGCCGCGAACGGCAAGGACAATGAAAACGGCGCGCGCCTGGCCGTCGACGAACTCAACAAGGCCGGCATCAAGGTCGCCGGCAAGAACGTCACCTTCAAACTGGTCTCCGACGACGACCAGGCCGACCCGAAGGCCGGCGTGCAGGTTGCGCAGAACCTCGTCGACAAGGGCGTCGTCGCGGTGCTCGGGCCGTACAACTCGGGCGTCGCGATTCCCGCCTCGCGCGTGTACTCGACTGCCGGCGTGCCGATGCTGCCGGTGGCGTCGAACCCGGCACTGACGAAGCAGGGCTTCAAGAACATCTTCCGGATCGGCGCGAGCGACGAGCAGCTCGGCGGCACGATGGCGACCTTCGCCGCGAAGACGCTGAACGCGAAGACCGCCGCCGTGATCGACGATCGCACCGCGTACGGGCAGGGCGTGGCCGAGCAGTTCATGAACGTCGCGAAGGCGAACGGGATCAAGATCGTCGACCAGGAATTCACGAGTTCGTCGGCCACCGATTTCCTCGGCATTCTCACCAAGATCAAGGCCAGCAACCCCGACGTGATCTTCCTCGGCGGCTATGCGGCACAGGGCGCGCCGATGGCCAAGCAGATGAAGCAGCGCGGCCTGCGCGCGAAGCTGCTCGGCGGCGACGGCATCTGCTCGGCCGACATGGGCAAGGTCGCGGGCGAGGCGGCGTCGATCGTCTACTGCGCGCAGGGCGGCGTCGCGCTCGAGAAGACGGCGGCCGGGCGCGAATTCCTGAAGAAGTACCACGACACGTATCACACCGATACGCAGGTCTATGGCGTGAACTACTACGACGGGATGAAGCTGCTCGCCGACGCGATGGTCAAGGCCGGCACGACCACCGACAAGGCGAAGCTGATCGCGCAGCTCGCGAAGTCGGACTACAAGGGCGTCGCGGGCACCTATTCGTTCGACGCGAACGGCGACCTGAAGGGCGCACCGACCACCGTCTACGTGATCCGCAACGGCCTGCCGGAACCGTACGCGAAGTAACGGCCAGCCTGCCATCGGACGGCGGCGCGGCCGCCGTTCTTCGTTTCAACGCTTTCGAACACTCATGAAAATTTCCCGATCCCTTTCCACCGTCGAAGTCCATACCGGCGGCGAAGCGTTCCGCATTGTCACGAGCGGGCTGCCGCGCGCGCCCGGCGACACGATCGTCCAGCGCCGCGCATGGCTGAAGGAGAACGCCGACGAGATCCGCCGCGCACTGATGTTCGAACCGCGCGGCCATGCCGACATGTACGGCGGCTACCTGACCGAGCCCGTGTCGCCGAACGCGGATTTCGGCGTGATCTTCGTGCACAACGAGGGCTACAGCGACCATTGCGGGCACGGCGTGATCGCGCTGTCGACCGCGGCGGTCGAGCTCGGCTGGGTGCAGCGCACGGTGCCGGAAACGCGGGTCGGCATCGACGCGCCGTGCGGCTTCATCGAGGCGTTCGTCAAATGGGACGGCGAGCACGCGGGGCCGGTGCGCTTCGTCAACGTGCCGTCGTTCATCTGGCAGCGCGACGTGTCGGTCGAGACGCCGTCGTTCGGCACCGTGACCGGCGACATCGCATACGGCGGCGCGTTCTACTTCTACGTCGACGGTGCGCCGTTCGACCTGCCGGTGCGCGAAGCGGCGGTGGAACGGCTGATCCGCTTCGGCGCGGAAGTGAAGGCCGCCGCGAACGCGAAGTACCCGGTCGTGCATCCGGAGATCCCGGAAATCAATCACATCTACGGCACGATCATCGCGAATGCGCCGCGCCACCCGGGCTCGACGCAGGCGAACTGCTGCGTGTTCGCGGATCGCGAGGTCGACCGTTCGCCGACGGGCTCCGGCACCGGCGGCCGGGTCGCGCAGCTCTACCAGCGCGGGCTGCTCGCGGCCGGCGACACGCTCGTCAACGAATCGATCGTCGGCACGGTCTTCAAGGGACGCGTGCTGCGCGAAACGACGGTCGGCGACATCCCGGCCGTGATTCCGGAAGTGGAAGGCAGCGCGCATATCTGCGGATTCGCGAACTGGATCGTCGACGAGCGCGATCCGCTGACCTACGGTTTTCTCGTGCGCTGAGTCGCCGCGCCGATCGGCCGCGCCCGGCGCGGCCGCCCGTTTGTCGTACCAGGCTTGGCGCGTCGTTCCCGTTGCGGGGCGCGCGCCTTTTTTGCGTGGGGACCGCCCGCGCAGCCGCCACGGGTAGGTCGCCGCCAGGCCATCGCCGTCCGGCGGCCCGCGCGAGTTTGGTACGATGCACCCTTTTCAGCCGAGCTCCACCCGAGTGAATCGCCGAAACGTGTCGTCAGTGCGTGCCTTCTGTGCCAGATGGGTCGCGCGCGCCCAACCCGTCGCGGCTGCCGCCGTCGCGCGGGTCAAGCCTCTCGCCGCCACCGCGTGGCACCATGTCCGTCACCCGACGCGCCGCGGCGTGCTGCTCGCTGGCGCCGCCGTGCCGGCGCTGTTCGTGGTGTACGTGGTCGTGCTCATTCCGTTCACGCCGGGCATCGGCGACATCCGCAAGGCGCGCGTCGACCAGCCCGCCCAAGTGCTGTCCGCCGACGGCAAGCTGCTGGCCGAATTCAAGCCGTCCAACCGCGAGTGGGTGCCGCTCAAGCAGATCTCGCCGCACATGGTCGACGCGTTGATCGCGACCGAGGATCACCGTTTCTACGAGCATCACGGCCTCGACTGGAAGCGTACGGCGTCGGCCGCGCTCCACACGTTCTCGGGCAGCCGCCAGGGCGGCTCGACGATTACGCAGCAGCTCGCGCGCAACCTTTACCCGGACGAGATCGGCCGTGCGCCGACGCTCACGCGCAAGGTGAAGGAGGCGATCACCGCGCTGAAGATCGAGGCGGTCTACAGCAAGGACCAGATTCTCGAGACCTACCTGAACACGGTGCCGTTCCTGTACAACGCGTACGGCGTCGAGATGGCCGCGCGCACCTATTTCGACAAGTCGGCCGACGAGCTCGACGTGCTCGACAGCGCGACGCTGGTCGGGATGCTGAAGGGCAACAGCTACTACAACCCGGTGCTGAACCCCGAGCGCGCGCTGCAGCGCCGCAACACGGTGCTCGGCCAGATGGTGAAGTACGGCAAGCTGTCGCCCGCGCAGTTCGCGCAGTTGCAGCGTCGGCCGCTGCGGATCGACTTCGAGCGCCAGAAGGAGCCGCCGGGGCCGGCGCCGCACTTCGCGCAGCAGCTGCGCAAATGGCTGATCGCGTGGGCCGACCGCAACGACTACAACATCTACTCGGACGGGCTGATCGTGCGCACGACGATCGACGCGCGGCTGCAGCAGATGGCGACGCAGGCGCTCACGCTGCAGGGCAACCAGTTGCAGGGCATCGCGAACAGCGCGTGGAGCGGCCGCGACGGCTGCGGCACCGACAACGAGGTGTTCCGCACCTTCATGCGCGAGTCGCCCGAGTACAAGGCCGCGCAGGACGCCGGCAAGAACGACGCGGCCGCGATGAAGCTGCTCGCGGCCGACCGGGGTTTCATGCGCGCGCTGTGCAAGACGAAGACCGACGTGCAGGCCGGCTTCCTCGCGATCGATCCGCGCGACGGGCAGATCCGCGCGTGGGTCGGCAGCCGCGACTTCACCAACGAACCGTTCGACCACGTCGCGCAGGCGCGGCGCCAGCCGGGCTCGACGTTCAAGCCGTTCGTCTATGGCGCCGCGTTCGCGAACGGGATGAAGCCGGACGATACCTTGATCGACCAGCCGGTCGAGATCCCGTTGAAAGGCGGCGAGATCTGGCGGCCGAACGACGACGTGCCGCCGACCGGCAAACCGATGACGCTGCGCGACGCGGTCGCGCTGTCGCGCAACCGGATCACCGCGCAGGTGATGGAGAAGGTCGGCCCGGCTGCCGTGGCCCGACTCGCACGCGACATGGGCGTGCGCGAAAGCCCGCTCGAACGCGTGCCGTCGCTGGCGCTCGGCACGAGCCCGGTCACGCTGAAGGAGATGGTCGCGTCGTACGCGACGATCGCGAATGGCGGGCTGTATGTCGAGCCGCAGATGGTGACGCGCATCGAGAACCGTCAGGGCGACGTGCTCGCCGAATACGCGCCGGCGCCGCCCGAGCGCGCGCTCGACGCCGAAACCGACAAGACGCTGCTCAGCGTGATGCGCGACGTCGTGACGCGCGGCACGGGCGGCAGCATCCGCACGCGCTTCGGGATCCGCGGTGACGTGGCCGGCAAGACGGGCACGACGCAGGACAACGCGGACGGCTGGTTCATCCTGATGCAGCCCGGTCTCGTCGCCGGCGCGTGGGTCGGTTTCGACGACGGCCGCGTGACGCTGCGCAGCGACTACTGGGGGCAGGGCGCGCACAGTGCGCTGCCGATCGTCGGCGATTTCTTCCAGCGTGCGCAGCGCGCCCGGATCATCGATACGAAGGCGAAATTCGATACCGAGCCGTCGCCGGGCTGGTTCGCGTCGCTGCGCGAACGCGCGACGGACCTGTTCGATACGTGGTTCCCGCCCGACACGAAGAAGGCGCCTGCACCGGTCAGGACGCAGCGGGTGGAGCGGGCGCCCGAGGCGGATACCGGCGAGGCATCGGCCGCATCGGCTGCCTCGGCGCCCGAAGCGGCATCCGGGGGCATCGTCGAGGAATGGGTGCCGGCGTCCGAAGTGGCCGCGTCGGCCGCCGCGCTGTCGGCGGGGGCGTCGCAGCCGCAGTGGCAACCCGCGCAGCCGCCCGCGGGGGCGAGCGCGGCGGGCGGAAGCAGCGCGGGCCTCGGCGCCGCACCGGCGGCCGCCCCTTCGACCGCACCGTCCCAGGCGCCGGTACCGGCCGCGCCCGACGCGAGCGGCGCATCGCAGTAACGGAGCCGTTCAGAATGCGCGCGATGCTGCCGTAATCAAGTTGTCATGACAGCACGCGCGGTCGCTCCGCGCCTCCCCGATGAGGCTATCTCCCGACTACGTCACGCTCGCGCGTGACGATCTCGCCGCCGGCGTCCCGCTCGGCTTCGATCTCTACGATGCCGACGGCGCCGCGCTGCTGCCGGCCGGCACGACGCTGCGCGATGCCGCGCAGCATGCCTTCCTGTTCGACCATTTCCGGCCGGTCCGGCGGCGCGATGCCGCCGAGGCCACCGAGGTCGCGGCCGAGCCGCGCGTGCCCGACGGGGTGCCGCACGCCACGCGGATGGGGTTGTCGGCGGGCACGTCGATCGGCATCCGCCGCCGGGTCGGCACGACGCGCGCGCTGCAGCGTTGCCGGCTGATCGGCATCGCCGCGTCGGGCGCGCTGTTCGTCGAGCCGCAGCCGTCGGTTGCGCTCGACTTCGCGCGTGGCGACGATATCGAGGCCGTGGCGATCGGCCGGGCCGCAGTGTCGCGTTTCGGCGCGACGGTCGAGTCGATGCAGACGTCGGGCGGCGCGCAGTTCCTGGTGCTGTCGCCGCCCGGCTTCGTCGACCGGCTGCGCACGCGCGCGGAGCCGCGCGTGCCGGTGCGGATCGCCGCCTGTTGCGCGGGCGGGTCGGAGGGGGCGGAAGGCATCGGGATGGTGCACGACATCAGCTTGAGCGGCCTGTCGATTGCCGTCGACCGGCCGATCGCCGCAATCGGCGAACCCTTGCGCGTGCAGCTTCCATACGCGGCGGGCGACTGGGTCGAGCTGCTGGCGCTCGACGGCACGGTGCGGGCCGTCCATGCCGACCCGGCCGCGCCCGCGCTGACGCTGCATCACGCGGCGTTCGGCGCGACCGGCGCCGACGACCTGATCCGCCTCAAGGCGCTGCTGTTCGACCGGATGATGGCGTCGTCGGATACCGACCGGCGGCGCTGACGCAGGGCTGGACGCACGGTGCGCCGTGCCACGGTATTCAGTACGTGAATGCCGATAATCATCTGATGATTCGGTGTATTCCGTCGCGATTGTATGGTTTCCGTCAACAGTGAATTCGCGATTTAAGTATTTACCCTGATAGCGTCGACTCCTAGACTTCTACTCATGCGCAACGACCCCGAGTCCGAAGCGCCTGACAAAACAATTCTGGAGGTAACGCATCATGAAATCGCTGATCAAGGCAGTTGCACTGGCCGCCCTGGTGGCCGCACCGGTCGTCTCGTTCGCCCAATCGAACCAGCAACCGCTGACGCGCGCGCAAGTGCGCGCCGAGCTGGTCCAGCTCGAAAAGGCCGGCTACAACCCGAACGACTGGATGAACTACCCGGAAAACATCCAGGCCGCACAGGCAAAGATCGCCGCCGCGCAGAACACCGGCGCGCAAGCGGATGCAACGGGCTACGGTTCGAACCCGGCTGCGGCGTCGCAATCGGGCCAGCGCGTGGTCGTGCCGGCCGCCACCGACCGTTCGTCGGTGTTCTTCGGCCACTAAGCCGGGCCGCGCCAGCAAGGGCGCCCGGTTTGCCGTTTCATCCGAAACCCGTGCACGGTATCCGTGTACGGGTTTTGTATTTGGGCCGCTGGAATGGGCGGGGCTGCGTGAGCGAGCGTGCCGCGCCTGACGGTCATCACCGCGTGCTGCCCGCCCGCCGGGCCCGCGCCGCGAGTACGGCCGCGACGCCGCCGAGGATCGCGGCCGATGCGAGCGCGAGCCGCCAGGTCGGCTGTTCGGACAGGAGCAGCACGGCGCCGCACGCGGCGATGGGCGGCACGGACAACTGAACCGCCGCGGCGCGCATCGCGGTGAGGTGCCGTAGTGCGGCATACCAGATCACGTAGCCGAGGCCAGACGTCAGCGCACCGGAAAGCGCGGCGAGCGCGATGCCGGCCGGCGTGACGTGCACGCGGGCGGCGAGTGCGACGCTCAGCGCGAGTGCCAGCGGCGCCGCGTGCAGGAAGTTGCCGGCGGTGGCTGCGACCGGATCGACGGGCCGACGGCCACGGATCGAATAGATCCCCCATGCGATGCCGGCTGCCGTCATCAGCGCGGCGCCGCGCGGCGTCGGCGCGGCGAGCCCGGGCGACACGAGATAGACCAGCCCGCCGAGCGCCGCGCCGAACCCGGCCCAGCCGGTCGCGGCAAACCGCTCGCCGGCATGCCATCCCGCCGCGAACATCGTCAGTTGCACCGCGCCGAACAGGATCAGCGCGCCGGTGGCCGCGCTGACGGTCAGATACGCGAACGAGAAGCACGTGACGTACACGAACAGCATCGCCGCAGCCGGCCAGTCGGCGGGCGGGGCGGGTCGTCGTGCGCCCGCACGCGCGACGATCGCGAGCATCAGCGCGCCCGATACGAGGCGCAGGCTGCCGAAGCTGGCCGCGTCGATCCGTCCGGCCTGCAGCGCGAGCCGGCACAGCAGTGAATTCGATGCGAACGCGAGCATCGCGATCGACGTCAGCGCAACGGCGCGCATGCCCGGCCGGACATGCAGCACGAGGGCGGGCGCGGGCGGTCGCATCGCGGGCCTCACGCGTGACTGGCGACGATCAGCACGGCCGCGCCGAACAACGCGGCGCCGAGCGGCGCCGTGAGCGCCTGCCCCCACGACGCGTTCTTCTCGAGGGCCATCAACGCGGCGAGCGCCAGCATCCAGCCGAGACTGCCGGCGCCGACGACGAACATCAGCAGCATCAGCGCCCAGCAGCAGCCGACGCAGAAGAGCCCATGGCTGACGCCCAATGCAAACGCATGACGCATCGGCGTGCGGCCGCGCCAGCGGCTGATCACGAAACTGAAGGGGGTGCGGCACCGGTCGAGGCAGTGCGTCTTCAGTCCGCTGAACTGGAACGCGCCGGCGAGCGCGAAGACGGCCGCACCGATCAGCCAGCCGCGCCACGCCAGCGCGGGCACCCGTGCGAGCCCCGTCAGCAGCAGCCCGTGCAGCCCATGCGCGACGAGACCGAAGGCGCTCCACGTGGCGACGTAGCCGAGGCCGACGAGCGTGAGCAGGCGCGTCTGGTCGGGGCGGCTCGCGACGACGCGGGCGAACGCGTCGAACAGCGACAGCGTCGTCGGCAGCATCATCGCGAGGATCATCAGCGTCCAGCCGGCCGCGGTGAACATGGCCGGCAGCCACAGCGCGCCACCGGGCAGCGCGCGGCAAAGCGCGCTGAACGGTTCGACCGACGCGCCGTCGCCGTGGTCGAGGTAGCGCCCGTAAGGACTGCGCGTCCACGCCCACAGGGTGAGCCAGGCGAACGCGACGAGACTCGCGAGCACGAGCGGAAACAGGCGCCGGTGCAGCGACGCAGCCATGATCGTCGGCGTGCGATCGCGCGTCACGCGTCGAACCGGAACGTGCTCTGCAGCGCGTTGTGATTCTTCAGGTCGACGTCGATGCCGATCGCCGCATTCTTCGACCGGTAGATGGGCGCCTTGCCGACGAACACCGGCGCGCCGGGCACCGTCGAGAACACGGTGTCGGTCAGCGTCGTCTGCGCGCCGCTCGGGCCGAGGTACGGCTCGAGTTCCGCGTGGTAGTCGGTGCCGATCGACAGCGTGCCGCGAGCCCCTTCGACATTGAACGTGATCGGCGCGCGTTCGATCGACACGACCGTGCCGATCAGTTTCGCGAGTTCGGCGATCGGGCCGCCGGCCTGGCCCGTGTAGACCCTGAGGAGCGCCTGCTCCTGCGCTTCGGACGCCGTGTCGCTGACGTAGATCGCAGCCGTCCAGTTGCCTTCGAGGATGTTGCCGGGCACCCGGCACACGGCGGCGATCGTGTTGCCGCCCACGTCGACGCCGTCGACGGTGCCCTTGTCGACATGCCACGCGACGATCGTGTCGCAGACGCCGAAATCGGGATCCTCGCCGATCCAGCACGGGCAGAGTACGCGACAGTTGCAGACCTCGAGCAGACGGCCTTCAAGGTGATAACTCATGATTCCCTCCAGGGGGCGACGGCGCAGGCACGTTGGGCTGGGGGGAGGAGGCTGGCAGACGAATCGTCACCCCGCTCGGCGATGCGAACGCGAAATGCGCTGAGGAATGCGCGGAAGCGGAGACGGGATGGATGCGATAGCGCGGGCCTGAAGCGGCGTATCGATTTTCAAGTGTAGGTGCGAAGGGGCGATATGCAAGCCGTCGCAGGCTGCGACACCGGCTGACAAGCCGGCGCGCGTGCGCTAGCATCGCGATCGGTGTCGCCACGAGAGACGGCGGCCGATGCGCGACCGCGCGGCAAGCCCGGCACCGGGTTCCACGACTTCAACGAACAACAAGGAGCATCCATGCGTGTCATGACCGGTCTGCTGTGCTCGCTCGCCCTGGCGGCGAACCTCGCCCACGCGCAGGCGAATTGTGCCGACGCGACGGATCAGGCGGCGATGACGGCGTGCGCCGATCGCGCGTACAAGAAAACCGACGGGGAACTGAACCGGACGTACCAGGCCGTCACCGCGCGCCTGCGCGACGCGCGGCCGCTTGCCGACAAACTCGTGAACGCGCAGCGTGCGTGGATCGCGTACCGCGACGCCGAATGCAGCTTCTCCAGCGCGAACGCCGAGGGCGGCAGCGTGTATCCGATGGTCGTGTCGACCTGCCTCGACGATCTGACGAAAGCCCGTACCGAAACGCTGAAGGGCTATCTGTCCTGCGAGGAAGGCGATCTCGCGTGCCCCGTGCCGGCCAAGTAAGCGGGTAAGCGGGGGGCGCCGCCCGGCCGGCGCATGTGGTGCGGCCGGCGGCACCTGCCATCCAGCCGCGGCCGGGCGTCGTCCGCTACACGTTGTCCGTTACACGTCGTCCGTTTCGTCGAGCAGCTTGTGCCGCATCGCGTACCGCACCAGCGCCGCTTCGTGCGGCATCTGCATCTTTTCCAGGATCCGCGTCTTGTAGGTGCTGACCGTCTTCGCGCTCACGCACAGCGCGTTGGCGATCTCGGTCAGCGTCTGGCCGGCGGCGATCCGCCGGAACACGTCGAATTCGCGGTCGGACAGCCGCTGGTGCGGCAGCGTCTCGGCCGGCTCGTTCAGGCTCTGCGCGAACTGTTCGGCCATCGCGAGGCTCACGTAGACGCCGCCTGACGCCACCTTCGTGACCGCGCCGACCAGCTCGGCGCTCGCGCTTTCCTTCGTCAGATACCCGGATGCACCGGCGCGAAACGCGCGCACCGCGTATTGCTGCTCCGCGTGCATGGTCAGCACGAGGACGCGCAGCGCGGGCTTCTCGTCCTTGATCTGCTTGATCAGTTCGACGCCGTTGCGGCCCGGCATCGACAGGTCGAGCACGAGCACCTGCGCGGGCGTGGCGCGTATGAGCGCGATCGTCGACGGGCCGTCGCAGGCTTCGCCGGCCACCTCGAATCCGGTGGCGTTCTGGAGGATGTGCCGCAGACCGTCGCGTACGAGCGTATGGTCGTCGGCGATGAGTACCTTGATCATGTAGTGGGCGTTTCCTGTTGGACGGTACTGAGCGGGAACGCGACGGTGATCGAGAAACCGCGCGCGAGCGCGGTGTCGATCGTCACGGTGCCGCCCAGCATGTGGGCGCGTTCGCGAATGCCGATCAGGCCGAACGATTTGTCTTCATGGGCCGGGCCGCCGGGGGCCGAGCCGCGGCCGTTGTCCGCGACACGCAACACGCAGAAGCCGTCCTCGACGTCGAGCCGCAGCGCGACGCGCGTCGCATCCGCGTGGCGCGCGACGTTCGTCAACGCTTCCTGGACGATCCGGAACAACGTGGTCGCGCCCGCGCTGGTGAACGTGAGCCCGCCGGTTTCGACGTGCCGCTCGACATCGATTCCGTAGCGGTTCGTGAAATCGTTCGCGAGCCATTCGATCGCGGGAACGAGGCCGAGATCGTCGAGCATCACGGGCCGCAGGTCGGCCGCGATGCGCCGCACCGACGCGACCGTCGCGTCGATCAGCCGTCGCATGCCCTGCAGGTGCGTCTGCACGTCTTCGTCGGGTTGTGTGCGACCCGGCACGCGCAACTGCTGTTCGACCACCGACAGATCCATCTTCAGCGCGGTGAGCTGCTGGCCGAGGTCGTCGTGCAGTTCGCGCGCGATGCGGGTCTTTTCCTCTTCGCGCACGTTCTGCAGGTTCGCCGACAGTTCGCGCAATTCCTCACGCGACTGCTTCAGCGCGTTATCGGCACGCTGCCGCTCGGTGATGTCGCGCAGCATCACCGTATAGAGCTTGCCCGACGCGTCGCGGATCTGCGAGATCGACGCCTCGATCGGGAATTCCTCGCCGTTGGCGCGCAGCCCGAACAGCACCCGCTGGCGGCCCATTTGCCGCTCGGACACGCCCGTCACGCCGAACTGGTCGACGTGCTTGGCGTGCGCGGCGCGGAACCGCTCGGGGATGAAGCGCGACAGCGGCGCACCGATCGCCTCCATCGCGGACACGCCGAACACCTGCTCGGCCATCGGATTGAAGATCACGACCGTCTGTTTTTCGTCGATCGTGATGATCGCTTCCATCGACGAACGGATGATGCCCATCATCCGCGCCTCGTTGAGAATGCCGCGGCTGCTCGCGCCCGGATCGGCGGCGGAGCGGCCGCGCAGCAGCGCATGGATCAGCACCGCGAACGCGATCGACGCGATCAGGCCCGCGGCGAGCACGGTGCCGGCCGCGCGCTGCGCGCCGGTGGCGCTCGGGCGGCCGTCCGCGGAATACGCGAGCGTCAGCACGGTGCCGCCGAAATTCAGTTCGTCGGTGCGCCGCATCAGGTCGGGCGATGCCGACGCCTCGTCGGTCGTCGTTTCGACGCTGACGATCGCGCGCCGGTCGCCGCCGGCGGTGATCCACACGTCGATCCCGCGTTCCGCGTCGAGCGCACGCTCGACCAGGCGGCGCGGGCTCAGTGCCGCGAACAGCACGCCGTCGCCGTCGGTTTCGCGCGGGCCGGGCGGTGCGGCGGCCGCACGCGGCGCCGCGGCAACCGGCAGGAACAGCGTGAAGGTGCGGGCGTCGCGGGACGTGTCGTCGTCGGCCGGGTGGACGCCGAGCGCGACGTCACCGGTCTGCAGCGCGCGCGCGAGCGGCGCCGCATCGGACGCGCCGAAGCGCACGACCGGTGAATTCGACGCCGGTGCGCTGAGCGCGGCGGTCGCGAGCGTGCCGGCCGGCATCGGCTTCGCGCCGGCGAGGGCGGTGCGCGTCGCGGGCGGCAGCGGGGCATAGCCGATCTGGCGGACCGGCGAGCGCCCGCTGTCGAGGTCGAGCATCTCCGCATACCGGCGCCATTGTTCGGGCGTCATGCCCGG
The DNA here is from genome assembly GCF_002223045.2 of Burkholderia sp. HI4860. Taxonomy (NCBI): domain Bacteria; kingdom Pseudomonadati; phylum Pseudomonadota; class Betaproteobacteria; order Burkholderiales; family Burkholderiaceae; genus Burkholderia; species Burkholderia sp. HI4860. The sequence continues at coordinate 2,406,719 of NZ_NKFO02000001.1, forward strand.
GACGAGGTTGAACGCGCCGCGCGCGCCTTCGAGCACGGCCGCGCTGGATTGCAGCTCATGGCGGAGCATCGCCGTCACATGCGTCGTGCGGCGTTCGAAACGCGTATGGACGGCGCCTTGCCACTGCTCGCGCACGAGCAGCGCGACGCCGAGCGACAGCACGGCGCCGGCGCACAGGGCAACGACGCTGGCCGCGAGCGGCTGGCGTAACATGGTCGGGAGGCGCGTGGGCCCTCGGGTGTCACGCGTCGGGGTTCCACTTGCGGTCATTCGATTGGCATTCTGTTGTCAGGGGCCGCGCCCTGGCACCGGGAGCGGCACAGCAAAACCGGGCGAAACTCGCACCGGCTGCGCGCAACGTCTAATTTCAAGATGAAATTGTGCGCGATTTACATGTTTTTTGTAATGGGGTCACTGGAAATTGCGGCAACCGGCGTGAAGCAGCGGGCGCGCCGGCCGCGCTTGACGCGCATCAACGGGCGCGTCGGCACGTGGGGCAGACTGTTCGGCAGGCCATCCGGCATCGGGCCGGTGGCGATGACGGGCCGCCGTCGCGCGACGCGCGATGCGTGCCCGGTCGGAGGGACGGACCATGTACAAGCGGATTTTCGTCGGGCTCGACGGTAGCCCGAGCGCGCGTCTCGCGCTGAACGAGGCGATCCGGATCGCGGCGGCGTCCGGCGGCGACGTGACCTGCGCGTATGTCGTCGAGCACCGGCCGCAGCTCGTCGACGTCGATGCGGGCTTCGCGGCCGCGCGCGAGGGCGATGCGGCCGCGACCGATGCCGTGACGCCGGCGCTCGACGAGGCGAAGGCCGTGCTCGCGCAGGCGCACGTGTCGGGCACCGTGCGCGCGCTCGACGCGTACGGCGAGGATGTCGCCACCGTGCTGATGCGCACGGCGGCCGAAGCCGATGCCGACCTGATCGTGATGGGCACGAGCGGGCGGCATGGCCTGCGCCGGCTGCTGCTCGGCAGCGTCGCCGAATCGCTGCTGCGCGCGGCCGACCGGCCCGTGCTGCTGGTGCGGCACAGCGAACCCGGCACGCCGGCGGCTGCGTGACGCACGCGGCAACGCGCCGACGGTGACGCACGGGCGCTGCGGGCGGCGGCCGTCTCGCGTATTCGTCGGACGACGGCGTGATGAGACGGACGCGCCCGCCGCAGGGCGGGTGAGCGCGACTGCCGCTGCCGACATATCGACCGCGCGAGGGCGGCACGCCCGGTGTACGCCACGCGCGCAATCGCGCGCCGGCGGTTGCATCCCGACATGCAGTTCTGGCAGCATCGACCGGTGTCCGCTTGTTCGCCGTGCGCATGGCCGCGGCGATCGACGCAGCCGCATCCGGCGCTATGCGACCGCGTTCGCGATGAGCGAAGCGACGCCGTCCGCCGGGTGCCCGGTTCATTACCTTACCGACGTCATCCGCCATGCCGATCTCCGCTCCCGACCTGATTCGCCAGTTCGACCTGCAGCCGCATCCCGAAGGCGGCTATTTCCGCGAAACCTACCGTGCGCCCGATTCGGTCGTGCGTCCGGCCGACGGCGCGTCACGCGCCGCGTCGACCGCGATCTATTACCTGTTGTGCGACGGCGCGTATTCGTCGTGGCACCGGATCCGTTCCGACGAAGTCTGGCATTTCTACGCGGGCGACCCGATCGAGGTGTGGGTGCTCGACGAGCGCGACGGGCTGACGATCCACCGGCTCGGCAACCCGCTCACGCACCCGGGCACCGTGTTCCAGGCGGTCGTGCGGGCCGGGAGCTGGTTCGGCGCGCGCTGCGCGCTGCCGGAGCATGTCGCGCTCGTCGGCTGCACGGTGGCACCGGGCTTCGAGTTCGCGGAATTCGAGCTGGCCGACGCGGCCGCGCTGGCCGCCGCGTTTCCCGATTACGCGGAACACGTCGGGCAGCTTGCCCAGCGCACCGACATGTGACTGTCACGGTGGTGCCACCCAGCGCGCGAAGCCCGCGCCGATGGCGTGTGTTCCGCGCGGTCGCGGCCAAACCCGTTTAGAATGCCGTGGTGCATCGGGTCGGCCGCGGGCGTGCCGCGGCGGCCGTTGCCCCAGCCGTGCCGACGGCCCTCGTCGCACGGCTGCACGCCTTCCAGGAGCGCCGCCGTGTGGCACTTTCCCATTGCTATTCCATCGTCGCTCGGCCCCTGGGCAGTGTTCGCGAGCGTGTTGATCACGCAGCTCGGCGTGCCGGTGCCGGCCGTGCCGATGCTGATTCTCGGCGGCACGATGGCGGCAATGGGGCAGGCGTCCTGGGTCAGCATGTTCGCGGCGGCGATCGGCGCGACGATGCTGGCCGATTCGCTGTGGTTCTTCATGGGCCGCACGCGCGGCCGGCGCCTGCTGAACGGCCTCGTGCGCTTCTCGCTGTCGCTCGACACGACGCTGCGTTTCGCACGTAACGTCTTCGAAAGATACGGCGCACCGCTGCTGGTGCTGTCCAAATTCCTGCCGGGCCTCGGCCTCGTGTCGGCGCCGCTGCTCGGCACGACCGCGATCGGCGTCGGCGTGTTCCTGTTCTGGGACCTGGCCGGCGCATCGCTGTGGGCCGCGTTCTGGCTGGTCGGCGGCGCGGCCATTCATGACCAGATCGTCCAGTTCGTGCTGTGGGTGCGCGCGAGCGGCGGCACGATCCTCGATGCATTCCTCGCGATCTTCATCACGTTCCTGCTGTACCGCTGGGTGCGTCGCGTGCAGTTCCGCCGCTATCTCGCGCAGGTGCGCATCTCGCCGCCGCAGCTCGTCGAAATGATGACGTCGGACGAGCCGCCGCTGATCTTCGACGCGCGGCCGAAAGCGATCCGCGAGCGCGAACCGTACCGGATCGCCGGCGCGGTGCCGGTCGATCTCGATTCGCCGGACCTGCTCGATCCGGAGATGCTGAAGCGGCCGATCGTCGTGTATTGCGTCTGCCCGAACGAAGCGACCGCGAAGCGCCTGATCGCGAAGATGCAGCGCAAGAAGATGATCCACAACATCCGCGCGCTGAAGGGCGGCCTCGATGCGTGGGAGAAGCACGGCTATCCGGTCGAGCCGATGCCGGCCGATCTCGATGCATCGCGTTATTTCGTGCGTCCGGATCACGGGGCGATCGAAGGCGAATATACGGTGCGCGCGACATTGTCGAAATAAATCCGTGCGCGGGCGTCGCGCGCATTCGTATTCCACTACCGGTTTCACGCTCCGCGATTTTTACGAAAATCGGCTGGCGTGAAACGGCTTATCCTCCCTATAATCCCGCCTGCATATTGCGTGCGCCTGATCGCGCACCTTCGAAGCGTGTTCGTTCGCGCCGAAAGCGATTGATCCCGTCGCCGTCCGTTACGCGCACAGCCGCGTCACACGGGCCGCGCGGGCGTATTCCGTGAAAGGCCCGATCCGTTTTCCGGATTGTTTCGGAACATACGGATAATCGGCGGAGATTCCCATCGGATTGACGCAATATCCGTGTCGTTTCTAATTCAGAAAACGACAGCGGAGATTATTTCGTTTTCGGCATGCCGGGATCGGCATGAACGGTCGCGCATTGATATCGACAATGACGGCGGCCCATTCGCGGCTGCCAGGAGACGGACTTGAAACAACCAGAAGACCAGTTGCATCGAGGGCTGGAAGAGCGGCACATCAACCTGATGGCGCTCGGCGCGACGATCGGCGTCGGCCTGTTCCTTGGCTCGGCCAGCGCGATCCGCGTCGCCGGCCCGGCCATCCTGCTGACCTACCTGCTGGGCGGCATCGCGATTTTCCTGATCATGCGCGCGCTCGGCGAGATGGCGATCGCCAATCCCGTCGCCGGCGCGTTCAGCCGCTACGCACGCGACTACCTCGGGCCGCTCGCCGGCTACCTGACCGGCTGGACCTACTGGTTCGTGTGGATCGTCACCTGCATGGCGGAAATCACGGCGGTCGGCGTCTACATGCACATGTGGTTCCCCGGCGTGCCGAACTGGATCTGGGCGCTCGCGGCGCTCATGGCGATGGGCTCGGTGAACTTCATCGCGGTCAAGCTGTACGGGGAATTCGAGTTCTGGTTCGCGCTGATCAAGATCGTCACGATCGTGCTGATGATCATCGGCGGCGGGTTGATGATCGCGTTCGGCATCGGCAACGGCGGTGTCGCGATCGGCCTGTCGAACCTGTGGGCGCACGGCGGGTTCATGCCGAACGGCATCAACGGCGTGGTCGCCGCGTTGCCGATCGTGATGTTCGCGTATCTCGGCGTCGAGATGCTCGGCCTCACCGCCGGCGAGGCGCGCAACCCGGAGAAGTCGCTGACGAAGGCCGTGAACTCGGTGTTCTGGCGCGTGCTGATTTTCTACATCGGTGCGCTGTTCGTGATCATGTCGCTGTATCCGTGGGACCAGATCGGCACCCAGGGCAGCCCGTTCGTGATGACGTTCTCGCGGCTCGGCATCCCGGCGGCGGCCGGCATCATCAATTTCGTCGTGCTGACCGCGGCGCTGTCGTCGTGCAACAGCGGCCTGTTCAGCACCGCGCGGATGCTCTACAACCTCGCGCATCAGGGCCAGGCGCCGAGCAAGCTCGGCCAGGTCAATCGCAACGGCGTGCCGGTGTACGGCGTGATCGTGTCGGTCGCGCTGCTGCTGATCGGCGTGCTGCTCAACTATCTCGCGCCGCAACACGTGTTCACGTGGCTCACGTCGGTGTCGACGTTCGGCGCGATCTGGACCTGGTGCGTGATCCTGATCGCGCAGATGCGCTTTCGCCGCACGCTGTCGGCCGACAAGATCGCGCGCCTGCCGATCCGCGTGCCGTTCTATCCGCTCGGTTCGTTCGTCGCGCTCGGCTTTCTCCTGCTGGTCGTCGTGCTGATGGCGTTCACGCCCGACACGCGCGTCGCGCTCGTGATCGGGCCGGTGTGGATCGTGCTGCTCGGCATCACGTATGCGCTGTTCTACGCGAACCGGCCGGCGGCATCGGTGCCGACGAAGTCGTAAGCAGCACGGGCAGGGGGCCGCGTGACCTTGATCACGATCATGCACGCGCGGGCCGGACGACCTATGCTGGACGAATCGATTGTCCGCGCTTCGCGTGGCAACCCGCCGATCCCCGTGACCGCCGCGACCGCGGCGGTGGTCCGGCCGCCGTGCGCCGCTTCCGCGCGAAGCTCCCGTCGTCGTTCCGCGGCGACGCGCACGCACGGAGGCCTTCGCCATGCAGCCTGCCCAGCCCATCCCGACGCTTGCGCGGATCGCGCTGGCCGTCGATCCGACGCCCGAATCGCTGTCCGCCGCGCGCTATGCGCGCACGCTGCTGCGTCCCGGCATGCGATTGCGCATCGTCTGCGCCATCGACAACCCGCGCCTCGTATTGCCCGACATCCCGCGCATCGACGCACTGCTGACGTCCGCGCGCGAGGACCTGATGCGCGACGCGCAAGCCATCAACGAACGGATCGCGGCGATGTTCGCCGGCAGCGGTGTCGAGGTCGAGCAGGCGGTCATCGATACGTCGGTGACGGGCGGCTCGGTGGCCGATGCCCTGGTGAGCGATACGTCGGCATGGAACGCGGACGTGCTGGTGGTCGGCGCGAATCCGCATCACGGGCTGCTACGGCTCGTCGAAGGCGCGATGTCGGACACGTTGACGACACGCGTGCGCTGCGCGCTGCTGATCGTGCCGGCCGCCTACGTCCGGCCGTCGGACGGCGGCCTGCAGCGGCTGATGTTCGCGGTCGACGGCAGCGAGCCGTCGCTGCACGCGGTGCGCGTCGGGCTCGGCTTCGCGACGCCGACGACGTTGCTGTACGCGGCCTACGTGATCGATCGCGCGGTTCGTCTGACGGATATCGTGCCGGTGCGCGCGCTCGAGGATGCGTATCGCGCGGAGGGCGAGGATGCGCTCGCGAAGGTCGGTCCGCTGTTCCATGCAACCGGGAACCCGAGCAAGCGCGGCGTCGTCGAAACCCGCCCGACCAGCGACGACGTGGCCCATGCGCTGATGCGCGACGCCGTGCACTGGCGCGCCGAACTACTGGTGGTCGGCACGCATGGCAGGCGCGGCATCGCCGCCTGGCTGATCGGCAGCGTGGCGCGCCGCATTGCGCATCTCGCACAGGTGCCGGTGCTGCTCGTGCGCGATACCGAATAATTCGCACGGTGTCGCGATCGAAGCACGCTTGACTTGACCTGCATCAGAAATCGCGCGCTTCGCGCGTGAGACATTGACGGAACATCCGGCAACCCAGCCGGTCTGTCGTGCATGTACCGCACGGCCACGCCGCAACACGCACGCGTGTTGATGGCCGTGATCGACGGTGCATGCACAGCGGTGACATCTATTTCCGGAGCCGCAACGTGCGATGCACGGTGCGTCATCCGACCGGGAACTCTCTGGCACGAGGGTAGGCAACCACGGTTGCCTTGGAGGACGGGCGGGGTGCAAGTCACCCCGTCCGCTTTCCGCGTTCGTGTTGTAGTTGGCCCCGTCTGATTTGCCTTCCCCGCAGGTATCGTCGTCATGGCGGCCGTGTCGAACGGCGCGTCATGACGCGCGATGGCGCGCGGTGGCGCCGATGCGGATCGGTAACGCTCGCGGCAGGCGCGCCGCTCGCTGTGGTACAGGCGCGGCGTGCGGCACGCGTTGCCGGCGTCGTGAGATGCTCAGCGCGTTGCGCGCACGGCGTGCCGCACAACGGCTGCCTGCATGCTCAGGTGAAGCGAAGCACCGACCGCAGGTCGTGCCGCCGGCCGGGCGCACGGCGCACCCGCTGACGCTGACGCCCGACATGCAGTGGCGCGCACGCGCCGCACGTGCGGTTGCGCAGGCGGTTCGCGTGCGGCCAGCCGGGGCGCGCCTTGCGACGTGGCTCGGCATCGGCCGGCGCGGCGGGTGCGGCCCGCGCGCAGAGTGCCGCGGCGAACCGTTGCAACGCGAGCACCGAGCCCGCGACGCTCTGGTACTTTTCGCGGCCGATCTGTCCGTCGAGCGTCACGAGCAATCCGGCTTCGCGTGCAAGCGCGAGCAAGGTGTCGATATTGTCGGCCGGCCGATTGCCCGCCGATACGGCCTGGGCGGGCAGGGCGCGCGCTTTGCCCGACGCGCGCCGCTGGCCGTCCCGGCCCGGTAAGTTGCGATGTGCCATGGTTGGTCTCCTGCGCCAGGCCCCGCATGCCGGCTCGACGGCCGGCTGAGCGATGACCCGTATGAACGTTTCGTCCATGTCACCAGTATCGTGTCGCGCCCGTGCGCTGCCAAGCAGCGCGCGCTGAAGTCGCTGTCAGGTATTGCGCGGCGCCTATCGGAATCCGCTGACACGCCGATCGGCAGATCGGCCGTTCCGGCGACGCGCCGGCCCGTTCGTTCGGACGAATGGGAGCGCGTGGAGGAGATCGCTTGACGCATGATTTCGGCCGGTCTAACTTCGGCAGTGCATCGGCGTCGGGCGGCGTTCCATCGTCAGCCTGTGTCAGCCGGTGCCGCGCCCCGGGGTGGCGTGGCAGGGCTTTCAGTCTCGTTCGCGGGCAGTTTGCGCCGCGAACCTTGCGCGGCCGGTTCGGGGACGGATCGGCATGGCGGCATGCAACGTGCCGTTGATCGCGCACAAACATGCGCCGGCGCATCGCACGCCGTGCCGCCGTTCAGCCTTTAAGCTTCCGGTACCTTCTTCTTTTCGTTCCTCGCCGTCAGGAGTCCGTCGATGTCCAAGGACAGTTTGCTCGATTCACTCAAGGAAGCCGCCAAACAGCGCGCGATCGGTTCGGATCAGTTGCGCGCGATGCTCGAGGACGAAGTCCGCGTGCTGTCGTCCGACGCGCGGGTGCACGATTACATCCACGTATTCGCGATCCGGCACCTGCGCGAACGGATGCGCCGGCAGGACGATCTCCACGACGACACGCGTGCCGATGCGCCATCCGCGGACGCCGATCCGCGTCCGAGCCATCGCCTGTGACGGGCGAGCGCCGCGGCGGATGCCGCGGACGTGACACGATCCGTCGCCGGGCCAGGGCCGGATCCTGATCGACATTCATGCTTGGGTCGACAGCGAACCGGCCCGTTTCAGCGCTTCTTGATCGCCGTGCCTGGGGCCGACGGTGCCGTCGTCGCGTCCGGGCGCGGTGTGCGCACGGCGTCGGTGCAACTCGGTCATCCTGACGAGCGGCCGACAACCGGCGTTGCGTTTCGTCATACTTTCACTGAATTGTCACAGCGGCCTCAAGTAAGCGGCGCGATTGCCGTTTACCCGGTGAATTCGTCCACCGGGCGTTCGCGCTCCCTTACCGAGTCGTTGCCATGTTCTCGTCCATCCGCGCCCGCATCCTTGCCGCGTGCGTCGCCATTGTCGTATTCGCGCTGGTCGCCACCACGCTCATCAACTATTTCATCGCGCGCTCGTACAACAACGATGCGATCGACCGCAACCTGACCTCCGTCGCCAGCGGCCACGTGGTCGGGATCGCCGACTGGGTCGCCACCCGGAGCCGGATGATCGCGTCGCTCCAGGATGCCGCACTGACGCCCGATCCGCTGCCGGTGTTCAAGCAGATGGCCACGGCCGGCGGTTTCACGAACGTCTACGCGGGCTACGCCGACAAGACGTTCCACTTCTCCGACCCGACCGGCATTCCGCCCGACTACGATCCGACCGGCCGCCCGTGGTACAAGCAGGCCGCGCAGGCCGGCAAGCCGGTCGTCACGCCGCCGTACGTCGACGCCGGCACGGGCAACCTCGTCGTCACGTTCGCGGTACCGATCCTGCGTGACGGCGCGGTGAAGGGCGTCGTCGCAGCGGACGTCGCGATGGACACCGTGATCGCGAACGTGAAGTCGATCCGTCCGACGCCGGCGAGCTTCGGGATGTTGATCGACAGCACCGGCCACGTGGTTGCCCACCCGGACCCGAAGCTCACGCTGAAGCCGGTCGGCGACGTGTCGCCCGAACTCGGCGCGACGAACGGCGCGACGATCGCGGCCGCGGCCGCGCCCGTCGAGGTGACGGTCGGCGGCGACGCGAAGCTGGTGCGCGCGCGCCCCGTGCCGGGCACGGACTGGTACGCGCTGGTGCTGCTCGACAAGAACGAGGCGACGGCCGGGATGCGCTCGCTGCTGACCGCGTCGCTGATCACGCTGCTCGTGATCGTCGGCGTGGCGTCGCTGATCATCGGCGCGATCACCGCGACCGCGTTCCGCCGCCTGTCGCAAGTGCGCCAGGCCATGGCCGCGATCGGCTCGGGCGCCGGCGACCTGACGCAGCGCCTGCCGGCCGACGGACGTGACGAAGTGGCCGACATCGCCCGCTCGTTCAACAGCTTCGTCGACAAGCTGAACGACGTGATGCGACAGATTCGCGATGCGAGCGAATCGGTGCGCACGGCCGCGAACGAGATCGCGGCGGGCAACCAGGACCTGTCGTCGCGCACCGAATCGGCGGCGGCGAGCCTCGAGGAAACGGCCGCGTCGATGGAAGAGATCACCGCGACGGTGGGTCAATCGGCCGCCGCCGCCGGCCAGGCCGACGAACGCGCGGCGGCCGCGTCCCGGATCGCGTCGCACGGCGGCGTGGTCGTGTCGGACGTCGTCGCGACGATGGAGAAGATCGAGGAAGCCTCGGGCCGCATCGGCGACATCATCGGCGTGATCGACGGGATCGCGTTCCAAACCAACATCCTCGCATTGAACGCGGCCGTCGAAGCGGCGCGCGCGGGCGAGCAGGGCCGCGGCTTCGCGGTCGTCGCGCAGGAAGTGCGCAGCCTCGCGCAACGCAGCGCGCAGGCCGCACGCGAAGTGAAGGTGCTGGTCGAATCGACGGTCGCGAGCGTGTCGGCCGGCTCCGGGCAGGTGCGTCAGGCGGGCGACACGATGCGCGAGATCGTGTCCAACGTGGCGAACGTGACGACGATCATCTCCGAGATCACGCACGCGGCGAACGAGCAGACGCGCGGCATCCAGGAAGTGAATCGCGCGGTCACGCAGCTCGACGAAATGGTGCAGCAGAACGCGGCGCTCGTCGAACAGTCGACCGCCGCCGCGACGGCCTTGCAGTCGCAGGCGAACGCGCTGGCGACCACCGTCGGGCGGTTCAAGGTCGCTTGACGCGGTGCGTGGGAAAGACGGCCGCGCCGCTCAGGAGTGGCCGTTGTCGCGCATCAGCGCGAGCCGGTTGTAGAGCGTTTTCAGGCTGATCCCGAGCGCTTTCGCGGCGCGCGGCTTGTTGCCGTCGAAGTGGCGCAGCGTGGCCGCGATGAAGCGCTGCTGCGCATGGTGCAAGGTCGCGCCGAGCGGCAGCGCCATCGTGTTCTCCGACAGGCGCTCGGGCGGCATCGCCGGCTTCGGCAGCGTGACGTCGATGCCTTCATCCGCCAGGATGTACGCGCGCTCGATCGTGTTGTGCAGCTCGCGGACATTGCCGGGCCACGAATACGCGCGCAGCGCGGCGATCGCCGCGTCGGTCAGCCGCTTGTGCGCGTGGTGCCGCGCGTTGAGCGCGTCGACGAATTCCAGTGCGATCGTCTCGATGTCGCTGTCGCGCTGGCGCAGCGGCGGCACGTACAGCGCAAACGCGGCGAGACGATAGAACAGGTCCTCGCGCAGCCGGCCGTCGCGCACGGCTTCGGCCGGGTTGTGGCGCGTGGCCGACACGATGCGCACGTCGAGCGCAATCGGCTCGGTGCCGCCCACCCGGACGATCACGTTCGATTCGATCGCCCGCAGCAACTTCACCTGCAATGACGCGGGCATTTCCGCGATCTCGTCGAGCAGCAGCGTGCCGCCGCGCGCGGCTTCGAAGAACCCTTCGCGCTGCGCAATGGCACCCGTGAAGCTGCCTTTCTCGTGCCCGAACAATTGCGATTCCGCGATATCGGGTGGAATCGCGCCGCAGTTCACGGGGACGAACGGGCCGTCGCGCCGGGCACTGAGATCGTGCAGCCGGCGTGCGACGATATCCTTGCCGACCCCGCTTTCGCCGGCAATCATCACGCTGGCGCGGGTCGGGGCGATCTTCTCGATGCGGCCGAGCAACGTGCGCATCGCGGCGGACCGGCCGGACAACTGGCGGCCGTCTGCACGTTGCTTCGACCGGTTGGCGGTTTCTCCCATTGGCATGGATCGGTATTGGCGGTGCCGTTTTGAAAATCGGCACCACGCACTCCGTTGATTGCAATATTTTCATCGACAGCAAAACGACCACGAAGGTGCCGCGAAATAGAAATTTCCAATGCGCGCGGCGGGGACAGAAGAGACAGACCATCGACTCCTGACGCGCATCGCGGCCTCTCCGTGTCATCCAGGGTCGTATCGGTGCTTTTTTACAGAATTCCGATGAAAAATCCGGTCGTGACTATTTTGCGTTGATGCGGCGCGCGACACCGGCCGGTGCTCAGCCTGTTACGGCGCACCCGACAGCCCGGGAGTCAGCCTGGCGGCCAACCATGGCCCGCGCTGGGCATGCCGCTTGCGGATGCCGCCAGGCTCGCCCGGCACGCTCGACGGCAGGCCGGATGCTCGACTTGCGGCATGACGCCGTGCGACCGGAGCCGGCGCGAGGCAAGGATGCAATGAGGACCCTGACCCGTGAGCTGTTACGGCAGGGTGCATGGATCGTGCTGGCCGTCGGGCTGGCGTCCGCGCTGCAGGCGTGGGCGGTTCGCGTCGTCGGCGAGCACGCGCCATTTGCGCCGCTGCCCTTTTATGCAGGCGTTGCGGCTGTCGCCTGGCTGACATCGTTCGGCGGTGGGCTGGCCGCGGCCGCGTTGAGCGTGGCCGTGATCGGCACGCTGTGGTGGCGTGATGCGCCGCTGGCCGCGTTGCTCGTGCAGGCCGGCGCATTCGTCGCGATCAGCTTCGTCGAGTGCGTGCTCGTGACGGCCGTGAAGCCGCTGCTCGCGAACGATCGTCTGCGCGAACCCGATGACGACGCTGCTGCCCGCGAGCCGCATCGCGAGCCGGCGCCGGCCGCACGCGTGCCGGTACCCGACGAGCGCCTGCTGCGCCGTGTGGTCGACGCTTCGCCCGATGCGATCGTCGGGGTCGATGTCGCACGCCGGATCACGAGCTGGAATCCGGCCGCGCGGCGGATCTTCGGCATCGACGCAACGCAGGCCGCCGGGCGCGACGTCGCCGCGATGATCGCGCCACGCTGGTTGCGGCGCCATCCGTTGCCCACGTCGTTCGCGAACCTGCACGCGCCGGTCGGTCCGCTCGACGTGCTCTGCGTGCGACGCGACGGGAGCCGTTTTCGGGCGACCTTCGCCGCTTCGCCGATGGTCGATGCGCAGGGCAACTGCACGGGCCTGTCGATGACGCTGCGCGACGCGCACGAACGACGCCGCGGCGAGCGGCGCAACCTGCGCTCGCTGCGCGGCGCGCGCGACGCACGCGCCCAGGCGGACACGTCGAACCGGCTGAAGGACGAACTGCTGGCCACGGTGTCGCACGAGCTGCGCACGCCGCTGAACGTGATCTACGGCTGGGTCGAGGTGCTGCGCAACGTCGACGGCCAGGGGCTCGCGCAACAGGCCGTCGACGCGATCGACCGCAGCGCGCGGTCGCTGTCGCACATGGTGGCCGACCTGCTCGATGCGTCGTCGCTCGCGACCGGCCGGTTGCGCCTCGAGCGCGTGCCGGTCGATCTCGTGCGGGTCGTGCGCGATGCCACGCGTGAGCTCGACGCGACGGCACGGGCGAGCGGGCTCGAGCTGTCGACCGAATGCGCGATGCCGGCCTGCGTGATTCCGGCGGACCGCGAGCGCGTGCGCCAGCTCCTGTCGAACCTGTTGTCGAACGCGATCAAGTTCACGCCGCCGGGCGGGCGCATCGTCGTGTCGCTGGCCCGGGCCGGCGAGCGCGTGCGGCTGTCGGTCGCCGATACGGGGCAGGGCATTGCGCCGGAATACCAGCCGCACCTGTTCGAGACGTTCAGCCGGCCCGAACGCGCATTCGCGTCGCCGGAGCGCGGCCTCGGGCTCGGCCTGTCGATCGTGCGCAACATCGCGCAACTGCACGGTGGCGTTGTCGTGGCGACGAGCGCGGGTACCGGGCGCGGGACGACCGTCACGGTCACGCTGCCGGCTGGCTGGGACGTTGACGATCCGGCCGACAACCTGCTGCAGGCAGCGGGCACGCCGGACCCGGTGACGCTCGACGGCCAGCGCGTGCTGGTCGTCGACGACGACGCGACATCGCGCGCGAGCCTCGCCGCGGCCCTCGAGACGATGGGCGCGCAGGTATCGACCGCGCAGTCGGGGCACGACGCGCTCGACGCGGTGGAACGGCAGGCGCCGAACGTCGTGCTGTCGGATCTCGCGATGCCGGACGGTGACGGCTTCTGGCTGCTCGACCGCATCCGTCATTTGCCGGGCAGCAGCGGGCATCTGCCCGTCGTCGCGGTCACGGCCCACGCCGGCAACGCCGACCGGCACCGCGTGATGGCGGCCGGGTTCGACGCGTACCTGCGCAAGCCGGTGGACATGCCGACGCTGGCGAGCGTGATCGCGGACGTCGCGCCGGACGCCGCGCCCGATCGGAAAGGGCGTGGCCGATAGCGGCCGGCGTGGCGGCTCGCCGGGTCATGACGAAGGGAAGCGGCGCGATCGACGCAACGGCGCCCGCGCGGTCGGCTCGCTCCGTCGCGACACACGGAGGTTCGGATGAAAACGAATCGGATTCATCGGCCGGCGGCGATCGCGCTGGCCGCGAGCGTCGGCGCATCAATCACCATACTCGCGCATGCGCAGGCGTTACCGGCTTCGTCGGCCCAGGTCGTGCCGGGCGTCATCCGCCCCGGCACGACGCCCGACGAGGCCGGCATGACCCAGCGGCCGACCGGTGTCGATGCGGAATTCGTCGACAAGGCCGGCATGATCGGCAAGGTGGCGCGGCAGGCCAGCCAGCTCGCGCTCGACCGCTCGTCGAACCCCAACGTGAAGGCGTTCGCGCGCCGGCTGGTCGACGATCACGGGCGGCTCGCCGACGAATTGCGGCAGCTTGGCGCGACCAAGGGCGTACCGGTTCAGTCGCGGATGCTCGTCGATCCGGCCGTGACCGCGTTGCGAACCAAGGAAGGGCATGCGTTCGACACGGCCTATGTCGCGGTGGCAGGCCCGCGCGCGCATGAAGATGCGATTCGGCTGTACGAAACGGAAGCGCGCGACGGCCGCGATCCGCAGCTTCGCGCGTTCGCGGCCCGCGCGTTGCCGACGCTGAAGGCGCACCTGGCCGCCGCCCGCCAACTCTCGCAGACGGTGGCGGCCGCACACTGAGCGCCGATCCGCGCTACCGCTTGCCCCCGTCGGGGCTTTCAGGCGCTTCGGGGCCGCCCGGCGACGCCTCGTAAGGCGGGGAGTCGAGCGCCGTTTCTCCTTCCTCGATCAACCAGTACGGCGAACTGCCGTAGTACGCATGCAGCGCCTCGGCCCACGCCGGATCGGCCATGGCGGGCCAGCGGTTCCTGTCGAAGCCGGGGGCTTCGCGCACGCGTTCGGTGGGGACAGGCAGCACGAAGCATTGGCGCTCGACGTCGAGTACCAGCACGTTCCACGGCACCGCGAGCAGCTTGTCGCCGCCCCCCGGCGCGCTGCCAGACGACACGACCGCATACGCGATCCGGCCGGCGCGCACGTCGAGCATGATGTCGGCGACCTGGCCGATGTCGTCGCCATCCATCGTCAGCACGCGATCGCCTTCGAGCGTGCGGGCGGCCATCACGTCGGGCCCTGGCCCGCCGCCGGCCGCGCGGCGGTTGCTGCCGACGATGCGCGTGTCGTTACGCGACGGTCTGTCCGTTGTCATCGAACACCTCCTGGTCGAAGCGGCACCCGGGCGGGCCACGTGGTATCAACGGGCGCCGGTCAGCGCCGGCGCGGCAGCGACACGTCCTCGAGCGTATTGGCCAGTTCGTCGCGCTCGGGGCCGCCCGCGCGCGTCGCGATGTCGCCGAGCGACACGATGCCGACCAGCCGCCGGTTGCGGTCGAGCACCGGCATCCGATGCAACTGCACGTCGGCCATCCGCTGCTGGACGTCGCCGACACCGTCGTCCTCGACGCACCACTGCACGGGTTGGGACGCGACCGCCTGCACGGGCGTATCGGACGAATGGCCGTGTGATAGTCCGCGCACCGCGAGGTCGCGGTCGGTCACGATCGCGACGAGTTCGGCGCCGTCGCAAACGGGCAGCACGCCGATATCGAAGCGCCGCATCAGTTCGGCCGCGTGGCGAATCGTGTCGGTCGGCGCGACGCACACCACGTCGCGCGACATGATCTCGGTGACGCGATACATGAAGGTCTCCTTCGTGAGCCAGACTATCGGGGAGCAGATGGCGTGCCGCGCGCGAGCCGCACACGCCGAGCCTCGGCAAATGCAGGCCGCTATCAGCGTGAACGGGCCTCGCCGGCCAGGCGACGGAGAAATTTGCCAGCCCGCTTGTACATCTTCCACGGCCGCCGCCGCGAAGGGGCGGGGCACGACGTCAGTGGCCGATGCCCGTCATCGCGACGATCGCGAGCACCACCGCGCTTTCGATCGCTGCCAGCGCGGCGACGCCGGCGGCGCCGCTGACTTCATGCCATCTGCGTTCAAGGCGTTTCATCAGATCAACTCCGGATTGCTCCGGCACGCCGCTGCGCCGCTGCGCAGCGCGGGCCGGGTGCCGCCGTCAGCCGTGATCGCGGGGCGGTGAAGGGACGTGCGGCGAGCGGCGTTCGTGCTCGCCGGACGGCTTGGCAGGATCGATACGGGTCGCGCCGCCCACGGCGGGCGGGTCGCTGGCCGGGAACGTCTCCTCGAGGCCCTCGTCGATGCGCTCCTCCGTCTTGTCTTTGGACGGCGGGCGCGACGTGGCGAGCCAGAGCAGTCCGGCAGCCGGTGACACGGCGTCGTGGCGGCCGGGGGCGTGAACGGTCATGGTCGAACCTCCTTGGTCATGGATACACGCGCAAGCGCCATGCCCGCGCGGGCCGACGGCACGACGCTTGCGCGTGGGCGACACCGCACGGGGCGCGGCGCAACCACGCTGCGCCGTCGGCGTGGACAAGAGGACATCGTGATGAATGCAGCCAGGGAAAGGATACGTTACGACGCGAACGTATGCGGCGGCGATTTCGCCCACGTGCGCGAGCGTTTCGACACGTGGAAGCGCGAGTCGCTGGTCTATCGGCCCGAGCGGCGGATGTTCGACGGCAAGGACGAGGTACGCGAACTGAACGACACCGTCTACGACGGCCCCGAGCGCGCGCAGCGGGCGCTCGTCGCCGAATGCAGGCCGTCCGACCGGTTCGCGCTCGCGGCACGGCTGACCGCGGAAGGCCGCACGATGTGGCTGGTGATGGCGGCCTACGACGACTGAGCGCACGACGGCGTCCGGCCGGAATGGGCAATCGGGCGCGCAGGAGCGGGCACGCCGCTTGCGCGCGGTGCCGGCGCCATCGAGATGCGCGCGCCGTCGCGCAGGAGAGACATGAACACGCCATCCAAGCTGCATCGCCCCGAGCCGACGACGCCCGATGTCGACCCGGATCCGCCGCCGCCCGGGCACGACGATCCCGTCGATCCGCCCGTGCCGGATGGGCTGCCGCAAGGCGACCCGCCGTCGCAGCCGCCACCGATGCGGATGCCGGGAGGCGGTG
Source organism: Burkholderia sp. HI4860 (assembly GCF_002223045.2). Classification (NCBI taxonomy): domain Bacteria; kingdom Pseudomonadati; phylum Pseudomonadota; class Betaproteobacteria; order Burkholderiales; family Burkholderiaceae; genus Burkholderia; species Burkholderia sp. HI4860. The sequence continues at coordinate 2,423,325 of NZ_NKFO02000001.1, forward strand.
CATCACAACCGTCCGCGCGAACACTGAAAAAAGGAGGACCCTCATGGACATTCACGTGCAATCGCCAGACAAGCGCGCGATCGCTCAGGTGCTGGGCCGCTATTTCGAATCGCGCTCGCTGCACTATCACATCGAGGAATTGCCGGGCGGCGTGCTGCAGATCGGCTTTCGCGCCAGCGGCCGCCCGGCCGCCGTCACCGTGTCGTTCGACGATGCCGCGTACGACACCTATACGCACTGGGATGCAAGCCAGAAACAGCTCGCGCTCGGTCGGCTCGCCGACGGTTTCTCGCGGATGATGTCGACGCGCAGTCCGGCCGCACTGGCCGGCGACTATCACGTCGAGCGATTCTGATTCCATCCCGCTTCACCGGACTGTCCCGCGTACGGCAAAGTGCCCGCACGCAGCGGGCGCTTTGCGTCCGTGCGTGTGTCGCGTAGGATGTCCGTTAATTCAGCGCACGCTACGTTCGCGCCGCAGGCTGCCAGCCGCTGCAGCCGAAGAGGCGCAATGCGCTCCTTTACTTCGGGTTCGTTTCGCGCAACCGACGGGGACCTTGATGACTGTTGCTCGCTCTTTGCTGTCACCCGGCGCACGCCGGTTCGTTTCCGCGGTGTCGGCCAGCGCGGCGCTTGCCGCTGTTGGCGCCCGCGACGCGTCGGCCCAGACGCCTTCACCGCTCGGCGAGTGGCAATACTCGGCGGGCGTGCCGCTCCAAAAACTGTTCGAGCCGAACGTCTCCACCTGGGATATCAGCATGGGCGCCGCGATGACGCTGCAGCCACGCTATGCGGGCTCCGATCGCTATCGCGTGATGGGCGGCCCGACGGTCGATATCCGCTATCGCGACCTGTTCTTCCTGTCGACCGGCGAAGGGCTCGGCGCGAACGTGCTGCGCGGGCCGAACTGGCGCGTGAGCCTGTCCGTCGGTTACGACCTCGGACGCCGCTCGGCCGACGACATCCAGCACCTGAACGGCCTCGACAACATCAACGCGGCGCCGGTGATGAAACTCGCGGCCGATTACGTGATCTCGAAGGAATTTCCGCTCGTGCTGCGCGCGGATGTCCGGCGCAGCATCGGCGGCTCGAATGGCTGGGTCGGCGATTTTTCCGCATACATGCCGCTGCCGGGCAGCAACGAGCATTTCTTCTGGTTCGCGGGGCCGACCGTGTCGTTCGCCGATTCGCGCTACATGAACAGCTGGTTCGGCGTGAGCCCGGGCGCTGCCGCGCGTTCCGGGTTGCCGGCCTATTCGTCGGGGGCCGGGCTCAAGTCGGTCGGCGCGGGCGTGACGATGGCCTGGTTCGTGAACAAGCACTGGTTCGTGACGATCGACGGCGCGCTCGAGCAACTCGTCGGCCGCGCCGCGCACAGCCCGATCACGCAGCAGAGGACCAACGGCGTGTTCGACATGTCGGTGAATTACCAGTTCTGAGCGGGGGGCCGGGGAGCCAATCGCCGACGGGGCGTGCGGCAGTTGCCGTCACATTTGATATGATTCCGACCTGTACAAATGTACAGTGATCAATCCCCGTGACACCTGCATCGCCGACGCCCCCGGCGTTTTACTACCTGACCAATTTCGAACGCGCGCTCGCCTGGCTCGGCGCGCGTTACGGCGACCTGTTCGACGAACACGAGCACGCGTTCGTCCGCCAGTTCGCGACGCTGCCGCAGGCGTCGCGCGCGCTGCTCGTGCGGATGCTGATGCGCAACGGGTCCGACTTCCGCGCCAGCAAGCTCGTCTACGACGAAATCGGCTGCGCGCTTGACGCGGTCGCGCCGCTCGTCGCACTCGGCTGGGTCGATCCGGCGCCTGCGCTGACGCTCGACGAACTGTTCGCGCTGTCGACCAAGGCCGATCTGCTGCGCATCTTCCCGGCACTCGCCGCGCATGCGGGCGAGCGCAAGCCCGAATGGCTCGAGCGGCTGCGGCCCGCGCACGACGTCGCGCAACCGCTCGACGCGTGGTGCGCGCAGGCCGGCGACCGCGTGTTGCGCGTGACGGTCGGCGCGCTGTGCGACCGGTTGCGCCTGATGTTCTTCGGCAATCTCCATCAGGACTGGAGCGAGTTCGTGCTCGCCGATCTCGGCGTGTTCCAGTACGAAAGCGTGCCGATCGCGCCGTCGTCGCGCGCGTTCCAGCAGCGCGGCGACGTCGATGCGTATCTCGCGCTGCAGACCTGCCGCGACGCGCTCGGCGCGTGGCCCGACGATCTGCCGTTCGACGACCTGGTGCGCGCGATCGACGCGGTTGGCTGCACCCAGCCGTGGCTTGCGACGCGTCGTGCGAAGCTGCTGTTCGCGCTCGGGCAGACGTGTGAGCGCCGGGCCGACTGGGACGGCGCGCTCGACGCGTATGCGCGCAGTGCATGGCCCGGCAGCCGCCATCGGCGCATCCGTGTGCTCGAACGCTGCGGGCGTGACGACGAGGCGCTCGCGCTGGCGCTCGCCGCGCGCGGCGGCTTCGAGAGCGACGAGGAGCGCCAGCGTGTCGAGCGGATGCTGCCGCGCCTGCAGCGCCGGCTCGGCCAGCGCGTCGAACGCGCTGCCGCGGCGGCCGACGTGCCGCGAGAGACGCTCGTGATCACGCGCCCCGATGCGTTCGTCAGTGTCGAATTCGCGGTGCGCGACCATCTTGCGCAACCGGCTTCGCCGGTCCACTACGTCGAAAACACGCTGATCAATTCGCTGTTCGGGCTGCTGTGCTGGGAGCCCGTGTTCGCCGCGGTGCCCGGTGCGTTCTTCCACCCGTTCCAGCGCGGCCCCGCCGATCTGCACGCACCCGATTTCGTCGCGCGTCGTGCGGAAGCGTTCGCCGCGTGCTTTGCGCAGCTCGATTCGGGCGCCTATCGCGACACGATCCGCCGGCATTTCGCGACGAAGGCCGGACTGCAATCGCCGTTCGTGTTCTGGGGCGTGCTGACGGACGCGTTGCTCGACGAGGCGCTCGCGTGCCTGCCGCCCAAGCACCTGCGGCTGTGGTTCACGCGCCTGCTCGCGGATATCCGCAGCAACCGCTCGGGGTTGCCCGATCTCGTCCGTTTCTGGCCCGGCGAGCGCCGCTACGAACTCATCGAGGTGAAAGGCCCCGGCGACCGCCTGCAGGACAACCAGACGCGCTGGCTCGCGTACTGCATCGCGCACGGCATGCCGGTGCGCGTGATCGATGTCGAGTGGGCCGGCGAGGGCGTCGCGCACGCCGAAGCGGCGGGGCTGTCCGCATGAGCTATGTCGTCGCGGTGCGGGCGATGTGCGAGTTCACCGCGCGACGCGGCGACCTCGACCTGCGCTTCACACCTGCGCCGACCGCGCTCGAAGGCATCGCCGGCCACGGTGCGGTCACGTCGAATCGCGGCGCCCGCTACGAAACCGAGATCGCGCTGACGGGCACCTGGGGCACGCTCACCGTGCGCGGCCGCGCGGACGGCTACGACCCGGTGGCAAACCGTCTCGAGGAAATCAAGACCTATCGCGGCAGCCTCGATGCGATGCCCGACAACCACCGCGCGCTGCACTGGGCGCAGGCAAAGGTCTACGCACACCTGATGTGCGACGCGCGCAGCCTCCCGGAAATCGACGTCGCGCTCGTCTATTTCGACATCGTGTCCGAGCGCGAGACGGTGCTGACGCAAACGCTGGGCGCGGCCGAGCTTGCGATGTTCTTTGCCGAGCAGTGCGCGTGCTTCGTCGGCTGGGCCGAGCGCGAGACGGCCCATCGCGCGGCGCGCGATGCGGCGCTGCGCGCGCTGGCGTTTCCGCACGGTCAGTTCCGCAGTGGCCAGCGCGAGCTGGCGGTGGCCGTCTATCGCGCGGCACGCGACGAGCGGTGCCTGATGGCGCAGGCGCCGACCGGCATCGGCAAGACGCTCGGCACCGTGTTTCCGCTGCTGAAGGCCTGCGGCGAGGGCGAGCTCGATCACGTGTACTTCCTGACCGCGAAGACACCCGGCCGCGCGCTCGCGCTCGAAGCGGCGACGACGCTCGGCGCCGGCACGCCGGCGCTGCCGCTGCGCGTGCTGGAACTCGTCGCGCGCGACAAGGCGTGCGAGCATCCGGACAGCGCATGCCACGGCGAATCGTGTCCGCTCGCGAAAGGCTTCTACGACCGTCTGCCGGCCGCGCGCGATGCGGCCATCGAGGCCGGGCTGCTCGACCGCGAGACCGTGCGCGCAGCGGCGCTCGCGCACGACGTCTGCCCGTACTACCTGTCGCAGGAGCTCGCGCGCTGGTCCGACATGGTGATCGGCGACTACAACTACTACTACGACGGCAGCGCGATGCTGCACACGCTTGCGCAGCAGAACCAGTGGCGTGTCGGCGTGCTCGTCGACGAAGCGCACAACCTGCTCGATCGCGCGAGGAAGATGTACAGCGCATCGCTCGATCCGTTCGCGTTCGCGGCGGCCCGCGAGATTGCGCCTGCGGCGCTGCGCAAGGCGTTCGACCGGCTCGCCCGCGCCTGGGGCTCGGTCAGCCGCGCGCAAGCCGAGCGCTATGCCGCGTATCCGGAGATCCCGGGCCCGATCGTGTCGGCCGTGCAGAACCTCGTCGCGGCAATCGGCGAACACCTGGCCGACGCGCCGCGCGCGAACGGCGATGCGCTGCTGCGGTTTCATTTCGAGGCGATCCAGTTCGGCGTGCTGGCCGAGGCGTTCGACAGCGCGTCGATCTTCGACGCGACGCTGCACGGCGAACCGATGCCGCGCCAGCCGGCGCTGGACGGCGTGGCGTCGGCCGGCCGCCGGCGCCGCGTCCAGTCGACGCTGTGCGTGCGCAACGTGATTCCGGCCGGCTTTCTCGCGCCGCGCTACGAGGCCGCGTGCGCGACCGTGCTGTTCTCGGGCACGCTGAGCCCGTTTCATTTCTATCGCGACACGCTCGGGTTGCCCGGCGACACGGGCTGGCTCGACGTCGACGGGCCGTTCCGCGCCGAGCAACTCACGGTGCGCGTCGCAAGCCACGTGTCGACGCGCTGGCGCGACCGCGACCGTTCGCTCGAACCGATCGCCGACCTGATCGCCGCGCAATACGCGACGCGGCCCGGCAACTACCTCGGCTTCCTGAGCAGCTTCGACTACCTGGGGCGCGTGGTCGCGCTGATGCAGACGCGGCATCCGGACGTGCCCGTCTGGGCACAGGCGCCCGGCATGGCGGAAAGCGAGCGCGACGCCTTTCTCGCCCGCTTCGACGCAGGCGGGCGCGGCGTCGGCTTCGCGGTGCTGGGCGGGGCATTCTCGGAAGGCGTGGACCTGGTCGGCGAGCGCCTGATCGGCGCGTTCATCGCGACACTGGGGTTGCCGCAGGTCAACGACGTCAACGAGCAGATGCGGCGCGCGATGGACGCGCGCTTCGGCAACGGCTACGACTACATGTACCTGTACCCGGGCTTGCAGAAGGTCGTGCAGGCGGCCGGGCGCGTGATCCGCACCGAGTACGACGAAGGTGTCGTGCACCTGATCGACGACCGTTACCGGCGGCGCGAAGTACGCGACCTGCTGCCGCGGTGGTGGCGGATCGGGTGAGACGGACGAGGCGCTGCCGGCAGACTGCCGATTCCGGCAGGTGAGCACCATCCGTCGCGTAGCGAGATCGGGCGGCCGCGGACGCGGCCTGGGTGAGTGCTGCCGCTACAGCACATTCAGCATCGCGAGCGCGGCTTCCTGCAGATGCGGCAGGACGCGCCGCACGGCCGCGTCGGTCGTCTCCGCGCCGATCGGCATGTTGGTGCTCAGCGCGGCGACCACTTCACCGTGACGGTTCTTCAGCGGCACCGCGATCCCGCGCACGCCGACCTGCAATTGCTGTTCGATCGCCGCGAAACCGGCGTCGCGTGCCTGGTCGACCTGTTCGAGCAGGCGCGCCTTGTTGGTGATCGTGTGCGGCGTGAACGGCGGCAGTTCGGTGTCGTCGAGCCACGCGCGCACGGCTTCGCGATCCGGATGATGGGCGAGCAGCACGACGCCGGGCGACGTCAGCGGCGCCGGCACGCGCGCGCCGAGCACGAAGCCGGTCGTCATCACGCGCGACACGCCGTTGCGCGCGATGAACACGAGTTCCCAGTCGTCGAGCACGCTCACGTACGCGGACTCGTTCAGCGATGCGCTCAATTGCTGCAGATAGGGCTGGACCGTGCGCGGCAGGCGGGCCGAATCGAAGTACGACCAGCCGACTCGCAGCACGCGCGGCGTGAGACCGTACAGCTTGCCGTCGGTGTACACGTAGCCGAGTGATTCGAGCGTCAGCAGGTAGCGCCGCGCGGCCGTGCGTGTGAGGCCGGTGCGCGCGGCGGCCTGGGTGGGCGTCATGCGCGCATGCTGGCTGTCGAACGCCTCGAGGATCGCCAGGCCTTTTTCGAGGCCGGCAATCCAGTCGCGTCGGTCGAGTTCGGGCTTTTTCATCGTGGTGAGCAGGCGTCGGAATGCGCGGTAATCGCGCGTGAATGGGCGATTATCGCGCACTTTAAGCGGACTTACGCAAGGCATTCGGGCTGCCGCGCGCGGACGGAAGCAAGCTGACCGAAGCGGAGTTGCGCTCGGAGCCGGGCAACCTGATGGACACGAGTGTCCAGTATCCGTCGTCTCCGCTCGACGAAAGCCTGGCGAAACGCCCAAGCAATCCCGCGCGCGGCGCGACGGCCGTGATGCTCTACGGGTTCGACCACATGGGCGGCGGCGATGTCGATTGCGGGGGAGGCGAGTAAAGCAGGAGGGAGCGGCCGGCGCAGGCGCCGACCGGGTGTGGCGGGTGGTACGGCCGCTCGCAGCGCGTGCGCCGTACCGTCAGGGCTTTATTCGCTGCTCGTCCACTCGACGTTCGCGCCCACCGAGCGCAGGTTCTCGACGAAGTGCGGGTGCGCGCGGCGGATCGGCAGCGCGTTCATGATTTCCGAGCGGCCTTCGATACTCGCGGCCACCATCAGCAGCGCGATCGCGACGCGGATGATGTACGGGCTCTCGACACGCGCCGGCGTCAGTTGCAGCCCGCCGAACGTGATCAGCCGGTGCGGATCGGACAGCAGCACGTGTGCGCCGAACTTCGACAGTTCGCCGGACCAGCCGAGCGCGCCGTCGTACACCTTGTTCCAGAACATCGCGCTGCCTTCCGCACGCACGCCGAGTGCGATGAAGATCGGCAGCAAGTCGACCGGTAGGTACGGCCACGGCGCGGCTTCGACCTTGGTGAGGATGTTCTGCGTGAACGGCCGGCGCACGCGCAGCGGGCCGTCGCGTTCCGCGCGCGACCAGCCGTCGCGGTGCGTGACGGTCACGCCGAACTTCGCGAACGTGCGGTCGATCAACGGGAAATGTTCGGGCGACGAGTTGCGCACCGTGATGTCGCCGCCGGTGATCGCGCCGAGCGCGAGGAACGTCGCGATCTCGTGGAAATCCTCGGCGAAGCGGAACTCGCCGCCGCCGAGCTTGCCGCCGCCCGTCACGCACAGCCGCGACGTGCCGATGCCTTCGATCGCGACGCCGATCATCGCGAGGAACTGGCTGAACTCCTGCACGTGCGGCTCCGACGCGGCGTTCATCAACGTCGACGTGCCGTTGGCGGCCGTCGCGCACAGCGCGAAGTTCTCGGTGGTCGTCACCGACGCGTAGTCGAGCCAGTGGTCGTTGGCCGTCAGCGGGCCGTCGGTGCGGACGATCAGCGAATCGGGCGTGCGTTCGATATGCGCGCCGAAGCGCTCGAACACCTCGACGTGCGGATCGATCTCGCGCACGCCGAGCGTGCAGCCCTTCACGTCGTTCTCGAGGCGCGCGACGCCGAAGCGCGCGAGCAGCGGCGGGATCAGCATGATCGACGAGCGCATCGCTTCCGGCAGCCGGTGTACGGCCGGATCGAATTTCGTGTTGCGATGGTGGAGTTCGAGCAGGCCCGTCGTGAAGTCGACCGACACGTCGCTGCCGAGCGTGCGGAAGATGTCGAGGATCTTGCGCACGTCGGTGATGTCCGGCACGCCGACAAGGCGCAGCGGCTGATCGGTCAACAGGGTGGCGCACAGAATCGGCAGGACGGCGTTCTTGTTCGCGGACGGCTTGATGTCCCCGCGCAGCGGAGTGCCGCCGTGGACGATGAGATTCGACATGATATGGGGGCGTATCGGTGACTGACGTAGGCCCATATGATGCCATTGGTCGGCGGGCGGCGTGGAATGTTCAGAGGGGAAAAGGGGGAATCGACGCGCGTAACTGACAGTGTTTGACGTCGTGCGCTCGAACCCGACGCAGCGGCGCCGTTGCAGGTCATCGTCGAGCCACGCGGGATGGCCGGCCGCGCATCGGGCCGGCCATCCGGTCAGGGTGTTACTGCGCCGCCCGCATCCGCGCGGCGACCACCAGCGAGATCAGGCAGCCGACCGCGAGATAACCGGCGACGAGGTGCCACGAGCCGCCGGCGACGCTGACGAGGCCGACCGCGATGAACGGCGTGAACCCGCCGCCGACCACGCTCGCGAACTGGTAGCCGACGCCCGCGCCGCTGTAGCGGTACTCGGCGCCGAACAACTCGGTAAACAGCGGTTGCTGGACGCTCACGACCATGTCGTGCGCGGCGTTCGCGAGCAGGATCGAGAAGATCACGATCCACGCGACCGACCGCGCTTCCAGCGCGACGAAGAATGGCACCGCGGACGCCAGGCCGATCAGCGCGCCGATCAGGTAGATGCGGCGCAGGCCGTAGCGGTCGGCCAGCCACGCGAAACACGGGATCGTCACGCAGCTCACCGCGCCCACCAGCAGGCCGATGTTCAGGAACAGGTCGCGCGACATGCCGAGGTTCGTCGTCGAATAGCTGAGCGCGAACGCGGTGACGATATACATCGTGAACAGTTCGGCCAGGCGCAGCGCGATGATCAGCAGGAATGCCTTCGGATGGCGCGTGAGCGCTTCCAGCACCGGCAGGCGCAGCTTGCGGTTGCCGTGTTCGACTTTCTCGACGAACTCCTGCGATTCGTCCATGTTCTTGCGCACCCACAGCCCGATCAGCACGAGCACGATGCTGAACACGAACGGCAGGCGCCAGCCCCACGACTTGAATGCGGCCTCGCCGAGCGTGTGGCTCAGGATCGACACGATGCCCGTGGCCAGCACGAGGCCGACGCCGTAGCCGACCTGCACGCCGCTGCTGTAGAACGCCTTCTTCTGCTTCGGCGCGCTTTCGACGGCCATCAGCGCCGCGCCGCCCCATTCGCCGCCGACCGCGAAACCCTGGATCGCGCGCATCAGCACCAGCAGCACGGGCGCCCACCAGCCGATCGTCGAGAACGCCGGCAGCAGGCCGATCGCGACCGTCGACAGCCCCATCAGCATCACGGTCAGCACCAGCATCCGCTTGCGGCCGAGCCGGTCGCCGTAGTGGCCGAACACGACGCCGCCGAGCGGCCGGAACAGGAAGCCGACGCCGAAGGTCGCGAACGCCGCGAGCGTGCCCATCGTCGGGCTGACTTTCGGGAAGAACTCGGAATTGAATACCAGCGCGGCGACGATCCCGTACAGCAGGAAGTCGTACCAGTCGACGACGGCGCCGACGAAGCTGCCGATCGCGGCCTTGCGGGCCTGGCTGCGCGCGCGGGCGCCGGCTGCGGCGTCGAGGGTGTCGAAGGTTGGGGTCATGGCGATGTCTCCTGGCACGGCGCATCGTGGAATCGTGGCGGCGCCGCGTCCGATGCTGCATTGAAGTCGATGAGTGAACGGAGAATAGGGCGCGCGCCGCACGGCGGCAATTGGCCAATCGGACAGAGTGCGCGATTATCGTTCAAGTCCGTGCGATTATCGAACGCTTTTCGGGTTTGCACTAGGCGGCGTGACGATATCCCGTTTGGCCAGGGTGTGCCGCCGTGAACGAACTGGTTAAAATTGGCGGCATTGAAAACTCGCCCGTTCGGGGCGGGATGCGCGGTCGCCACGCTGGCCGCGCCTTCCGCACGCAACGGGCGCCATCCCCATCGACCGCATGCCCCCGGAGACTGGAATGCCCGGCAATTCCCACCCGCTGTCCAGCGATACGCCGCCCGTTGCCGATCCGGCTGCCAATCCGCTCGGGATGGCCGGCCTCGAGTTCGTCGAATTCGCGGCGCCCGTGCCGGAGGCGCTCGCGCAGCGCTTCGAGCAGTTCGGCTTCAAGGCGATCGCACGGCACGTCAGCAAGAACGTCACGCTGTACCGGCAAGGGCAGATGCACTTCCTGATCAACGCCGAGCCCGATTCGTTCGCCGCGCGCTACGCGGAGGAGTATGGAATGGGTGTCTGCGCGATCGGGCTGCGCGTGGCCAGCGCCCGGCGCGCGTTCGAGCGGGCGATCGAGCTCGGCGCGTGGGCGTTCGAGGGCGAGAAGGTCGGCGTCGGCGAGCTGAAGATTCCGGCGATCCAGGGCATCGGCGATTCGCACCTCTATTTCGTCGACCGCTGGCGCGGGCGCGACGGCCAGCGCGGCGGCGTTGGCGATATTTCGATCTTCGACATCGATTTCCGGCCGATCGACATCGCAACCGCGCATACCGACCTCGACTGCGTGGGTGTCGGGCTGCAGCAGGTCGATCATTTCACGCAGACCGTCGGCGCGGGGCGCATGCAGGAGTGGCTGGATTTCTACCACGACCTGCTGCATTTTCGCGAGATCCACGAAATCGACGCGCACTGGCACGTGTCGGAGGAATCGCGCGTGATGGTGTCGCCGTGCGGCGCGGTGCGGATTCCGGTCTATGAGGAAGGCACGCGGCGCACCCAACTGATGCATGCGTACCTGCCCGACCACCCCGGCGAGGGCGTGCAGCACGTCGCGCTGGCCACCGACGACATCCTGTCCTGCGTCGATGCGCTGCGAGCGAACGGCGTCGAATTCGTCGAGCCGCCGGCCCGCTATTACGACGACGTCGACGCACGGCTGCCGGGGCACGGCGTCGACCTCGACGCGCTGCGCCGTCGCGCGGTGCTGGTCGACGGCGAGATCGGCAGTGACGGCGTGCCGCGCCTGTTCTTCCAGACCTTCGTCAAGCGCCGGCCCGGCGAGATCTTCTTCGAAATCGTGCAGCGCAAGGGGCACCACGGGTTCGGGGAAGGGAATCTCGCGGCACTCGCCCGCGCACGCGACGCCGGCTGAGCGGCCGCGGCGCCCGCATCAGGCATCGGGCGTCCTGCGTCGGGCATCACGCGTTACACGTCAAGCCTCACGCGCCAGCGCCCGGCACGCGGTTCGGCGCGGGGTCATTCGGTTCGCGCAGCACGCACGCGGTGCCGCCCGGCGTGTACATCGACACGACACAGCGGTTGCACGACGTGCAGCCCGACTGCGCGAGCCGGCCGTCGCGCAGCCCGTTGACGAAATCCGGCTCGAACACGAGCGCGCGTGCGAGCGCCACCGCGTCGAACCCTTCGCGCATCGCCCGCTCGACGTTCGCGCGTGAACGCACGCCGCCGAGGTAAGCGAGCGGCATCCTGACGGCCGCGCGCACCTTCCTCGAGTGCTCGAGGAAATACATCTCCCGAAACGCGCCCATCTTCGGCTCGGTGAGCTTCTGCAGCGCCATTGCCGCGCGCACGATCGCGTTGTCGGCATTCGCGCGCGCATCGCCGGGCAACGGGCTGCCGAACAACTGCCACACCGATTCGACGTTCATCCCGCCACTGAGCACGAGCAGGTGCGCGCCTTCGGCTTCGAGCCGCCGCGCGACTTCGCAAGCGTCGTCGGCCGTACCGCCGCCGCGCACGCCTTCGGTCACGCCGAGCTTGCAGACGACGGCGAGGTCGCGGCCCACCGCATCGAGCACGCGGCGCAGCACCTCGACCGGGAACGCGGCACGCCGCGCCGCGTCGCCGCCATATGCATCGCGGCGGCGGTTGTACAGCGGCGACAGGAACTGGCTGAGCAGATAGCCGTGCCCCATGTGGATCTCGACTGCATCGAAGCCGGCGTCGCGCGCATGGCGTGCGGCCTGCGCGAATTCATCGGCGATGAGCGACATCTGGTCGTGCGTCATCGCCTGCTTCAGGAAGCGGCCGCTCATCACGCCGACCTTGTTGAAGCCGCCCGACGCGCTCAATGGCCGTTTGGTCGACAACGACGGCAGGAACGTGAAGCATCCGCCGTGCGTGATCTGTGCGGATGCGGCGGCGCCATGGCGATGGACGGCGTCGGTCAGCGCGCGGAACTGGCGGACCGTCGGCGCGTCGAGCCGCGCCTGGTCGACGAACGTGCGGCCGTCGTCGCTGATCGCGCAGTATGCGACGGTCGTCAGCGCGGCGCCCCCTTCGGCGATGCGTTCGTGAAACCGGACGAGCGCGCGCGACGGCACACCGTTCGGCGTCATGCCCTCGTTGGTGGCGGACTTGATCAGGCGGTTGCGCAGCGTCAGCGGGCCGATCTGCAGCGGGCTGAACGCGGGGGACGGTTCGGTGGGTTCCATGTCGGGGAGACGTCGGGAATGGGTTCGACGGTCATTGTGCGCAACCCGCACCGGCGCGCATCGTCCAGGTGGATGGCCCCGATCGGGCCGAATGAAGCATGAGACGGCAAGCCGGGGGTTCGGGCATCGGCGACGCTGCCGGTTTGCAGAAAGGCATCGATCGATGGCATCGTGACGGAGCGGCATGCCGCACACGACAGGAACATCCGGAGAACCGCATGAGCAGCCAGTCACAACCGAAGCGGAAACAAAAGCAGAAGCGCATGCCGAAACCCGCCGGGCGCCAGGCTATCCTGACCGAACAGCGCCGCCGGAAGATGGCGCGTTCACCCCACGCGTACGTGCGCGGCAATACGGCGCGCTTCTACGAATGGCTCGTCGAAACCAACGGCAGCGCACTGCCGCACGGGCCGTCGATCTGGATCTGCGGCGACTGCCATACCGGCAATCTCGGCCCGGTCGCGAACAGCGAAGGGAAGGTCGACGTGCAGATCCGGGATCTCGACCAGACGGTCATCGGCAATCCCGTTCACGACCTGATCCGCCTCGGGCTTTCGCTGGCGACGGCCGCGCGCGGGTCCGCACTGGCGGGCCTGACGATCGTGCACATGATGGAGGCGATGACGGCGGGTTATGCGTCGGCATTCGGCAGCCGCAACGCGAAGCTGCCCGAACGGCCCGAGCCCGTGCACCTCGTGATGAAGCAGGCCATGCGCCGCTCGTGGCGGCAACTCGCGGTCGAACGGATCGAAGGGCTCGCGCCGACGATTCCGCTTGGCCGTCGCTTCTGGCCGCTGAGTGCGAAGGAATCGCGTGCGATCGGCCAGCTGTTCGGCGACGAGGCGATCGCGACACTCGCGACGAGCCTCAAGGGCCGCAAGGACGGGGGCAAGGTCGACGTGCTCGACGCGGCGTACTGGGTGAAGGGCTGCAGTTCGCTGGGACGGCTGCGCTACGCGGTGCTGCTCGACATCGACGGCGACGTGAGCGACGGCGACGATTTGTGTCTGATGGACATCAAGGAGGGCGTGACGGCCGCTGCACCGCGCGACGAAACGGCCACGATGCCGCGCGACAACGCCGAGCGCGTCGTGGAAGGCGCACGGCATCTGTCACCGGCCCTCGGCGAGCGGATGCGGGCCGCGCGCCTGCTCGACCGCGCGGTCGTGATCCGCGAACTGCTGCCGCAGGACCTGAAGCTCGACATCGATCTGCTCGCCGAGGACGATGCGCGTGACGTCGCGCGCTATCTCGGTGCGGTGGTCGGCGCGGCCCACGCGCGCCAGATGGACAAGCCGACACGCATGGCGTGGCGCACCGAACTCGGCCGCAATCGTGCGAAGACGATCGATGCGCCGATGTGGCTGTGGAACAGCATCGTCCAGCTCGTGAGCAGCCATGAGGCGGGGTATCTGGAGCATTGCCGGCGCTTCGCCGCCGGCGCGTAGCGTATCGCCGCGGGCGACGGCCGAGGCTACCGGCCGCGCCCACCTTGCGGACCTGCCGTCGCATGCCATCGAAGATCGCATCCGCCACGTCCGCCGGAAACTCCGCCGGGATCTGCGCGGCAGCCTCGGCGATCGCGGGTTCCGTGCGTGCGACGACGGCTGCCATCGCGGCGTGCATGTCGTCTTCGGTCACGCCGACACGCCGGCCCTGCGCGATCCAGTGGCACGGCTCGATCTCGTCGCCCTATGCACGCCGAGCCGTGCTCAGCACCTTGAAGCGCCGCTCGATGCGGGCTCCGACGGGAGAGCAGGATTACTGCGGGACGCCGGACGGGCGGCAGGCGTTGTCAAAATACAAACCAAAGACTGTATCCGCCAAAAACAGGCGATAGCCTGTCAGGCGTAAAGCCGCCCCCATCCCGCGTCAACACCTCACGCCGCCCGCAGCGGATTCGCCTGCACGCTCCGTGCGCTTTCCGGATCGTCGTCGCCGAGCGGAATGAACGCCATGATTTCCAGGTCGTGCCCCGACAGCGCCGGCAGCCGGAACGGGCTCGACAGCACGTTCAGCCGCCGCACGCCGAGCTCGCGCAGGATCTGCGAGCCGATCCCCGTCACGCGTCCGTCGCGACGCGCATGGCCGGTCGGCACCCGCGTCGCGTCACCACGCATGTCGCAGTCGAGCAGCACCGCCACCCCGCAGCCGGTCGCGTCGATCCGTTGCAGCGCGGCGTGCAGCGGCCACGAGTGCGCGGACGGCTCCGCATCGAGCAGGTCGAGCAGCGAATGGCATTCGTGCACGCGCGTCAGCACCGGCGTCGACGGATCGGGCTCGCCGCGCACGAGCGCGAGATGCGGCGCGCCGTGCACGGTGTCGCGATACTCGATCGCGCGGAATCGGCCCCAGGGCGTATGCAACCGCCGCTCGCCGACGCGTTCGACGAGCGATTCGTGCTCGCGCCGGTAATGGATCAGGTCGGCGATCGTGCCGATCTTCAGCCCGTGATGCGCGGCGAACGCCTTCAGCTCGGGCAGCCGCGCCATCGTGCCGTCGTCGTTCATCACCTCGCAGATCACCGACGCGGGCGTGAGCCCCGCAAGCGCGGCGAGATCGCAGCCGGCCTCGGTGTGCCCCGCACGCACGAGCACGCCGCCGGGGCGCGCGGCGATCGGGAACACGTGGCCGGGCTGCACGAGGTCGTCCGGGCGGGCGCCGGCCCGCACCGCCGCACGGATCGTGTGGGCGCGATCGGCCGCCGAAATGCCGGTCGTCACGCCTTCGGCCGCCTCGATGCTGACGGTGAACGCGGTGCCGAACGGCGTGCCGTTGCGATCGGCCATCGGCGGCAGCTTCAACTGCTCGCAGCGCTCGGCGGTCAGCGTGAGGCAGATCAGCCCGCGCCCGAAGCGCGCCATGAAATTGATCGCGTCCGGCGTGACGTGATCGGCCGCGATCACGAGATCGCCTTCGTTCTCGCGATCCTCTTCGTCGACGAGCAGGACCATCCGGCCCGCCCGCAGTTCGTCGACGATCTCCAGCGTGCCGGCGAGCGTCATCGTGCCTCCGTCACATCGAACGCGCGGCGCAGCGCGTCGGCGCCGAAGGTCAGCACGCGGTCTGCGGCATCGATCGCGCCGAGCATGCTCGCGAAACCGTGAAGCTGGCCCGGCCAGCGCACGAGCGTCACCGGGGTGCCGGCCTGCGCGAGACGCAGCGCATAGGCTTCTGCCTCGTCCCGCAGCGGATCGAATTCGGCGCTGATGATCGTCGCCGGCGCCACGCCGGCGACGTCCGGCGCGGCGAGCGGGCTCGCGAGCGGCGACGCGCGATCGGCGCCGTCGTCGAAATAGTGGTGCTTGAACCAGCGCATCGCGTCCGCCGTCAGGAAATAGCCGTTGCCGAGCGTTTCGTACGACGGATGCTCGGTCGCGCAATCGACGACCGGATACAGCAGCAACTGGTGCGCGATCGCGATGCCCGAGCCGCACAACTGCAGCGCGGCAACGGCCGCCAGATTGCCGCCGGCGCTGTCGCCGGCCACGGCGATCGCCCCGGCGCGCGCGCCGAGATCGCGCGCACTGGCGGCGGCCCAGCGCACCGCGTCGCATGCGTCGTGCGCGGCCGCCGGGAAGCGCGCCTCGGGCGCAAGCCGGTAGTCGACCGACAGCACGAGCGTGCGCGCCCGGATTGCAAGGCTGCGGCACAGGTTCGCATGCGTATCGATTCCGCACGACACGAAGCCGCCGCCGTGGAAGAACACGGTCAGCGGCAACGGCCCATCGGCGGCGGGCCGATACAGCCGTGCGGACAACTGACGGCCCGACAGCGGAATCCGCCAGTCCTCTTCGGCGGCGACGGCATCGCCCGGGGCAAACGCGCCGCTGGCGGCAAGGCTCGCGCGATATGCGGGAACGGTCAGCTGCGCGAAATCGATCGCGGGTGCCTGGGCAAACGCGGCGAGCAGCGCCTGCGCCTGTGGGTCGAGCGGCATGGGGACTCCTGTCTGAATCGGATGCGTTTTGAATCAGGTAAACCCGTGTCGCGGTTTTCCCTGAGTCCGCGCCGGACGCTTGCCGGCACGGCCTGACGGGCATTCCAGCGCAGCGGGCAGGGCGCCACATCATCCGATCGGACGATGGTTCGTTCGCACGGGTAGCCAATTCTCACCATTCAGTGAATCTCCCGATGACGCCGGAATTTAGACGCGTCTTAATCATGGCGGCGCGGTTGGGTCGCGCCTGAAACATGTCGTATGGAGGATGGAGCGTGCTGATGGAGACGAGATGGGCTCCGCAAGAGAGCCAGGCAACCAGTGACGAGGCCGACATCGGCGTCGCGGATTTCAGCGAACTGATGGCGCGCATCTACCAGGGGCCGCTGGAGACGCCGCCGTGGGCCGGCGCGCTCGAACTGGTCCGCCGCTGGCTGCAGGCGAACTACGTGACGCTGATCCTGCGCGCGGCCGCGAGCGACCGCCGCGCGCCGCTGTCCGTGCACGCGTCGGAATTCGGCCCGGTGGTGCCGGGCGACGGCGAGGCGTCGTACAACAACTACTACTATTCGCTCGACCCGTTCGTGGGCCTGCCGGCCGACCGCGTGGTCACGGTCGACGACGTGTTCGGCGACACCGGCTGGCTGTCGAGCGAGCTGTACAAGCAGTTCCTGAAGCCGCAGGACGTGCGCTATATCCTCGGCGCCGACCTGCGCACGGCGTCGGGCGTCGAGTGCCGCTTCCGCGTGTGCCGCAACCATGCGTCGAAGCAGTTTTCCGCGCGCGACAAGGCGATCTGCGCGCTGCTGCTGCCGCACCTGAAACGCGCGGTGGAATTGCATTCGCGGCTCGACACGGCCGAGGTCGAACGCTCGATCTATGCGAATGCGATCAACCGGATGCAGATCGGCACGATCACGCTCGACGAGAACGGCACGATCATCGACCTGAACAGCGTGGCCGACGAGATCCTCAAGCAGAACAACGGTCTGACGATTGCGCGCGGCACGATCGAGGCGACCGATGCGCAGGAGAACCGCACGCTGAAACGGCTGATCCGCCATGCGGTGATGGGGCACCACGGCACGGCCGCGGCAACCGTCGAGGCGATGCCGATCACGCGCAGCTTCGACAAGCCGCGCCTCGGGCTGCTGGTGCGCACGGTGCTGCTGTCCGACTGGTCGGAGGACAACAAGCGGCGGCCTGCCGTCACGCTGTTCCTGCGCGACCCCGACCGCAAGCCGCAGGGCGCGCAGGAAATCATCCGCAAGCTGTTCGACCTGACGCCCGCCGAGACGTCGCTCGCGCTGCTGCTGACGAACGGGCTGACGCTCGAGGAAGCCGCGGAGGAATCGGGGATCAGCAAGAACACGGCGCGCACCCATCTGCGCGCGATCTTCTCGAAGACGGGTGTCACGCGCCAGGCGACGCTCGTGCGGATTCTGCTTGGAAGTGTCGTGCCGCTCGGGTAAGCGGCAGGCTGGGCCGATCCATCGGAACCGGCCGCATTCGTCTGGCGATACATCGACATCGGTCAACGCGTCGCGTATAGCACGATGAGGGCGGCGACCTCATGCAAAAGAGGCTCGCACCGCGCGAGCCTCTTCTTCATTCATCGCCGCAGATAGCGGCTACTGCGCCGCCCGCGATGCGGGGCGATGCGCGCTGCGTTCACGAGCCGCGCGTCGACCGATCCGCCCATGCCGACAGCGCCGGCCACTGCGTACAGCCGCGCCGGATGAAACCCACACCCGTACGGATCACGAGTGCGCCGATCGCCAGCGCGGCCAGATCGTCGAGACGACCGAAGCCGACCCATGCCGCGCTCATCGCGAGCGCCGCCAGCAACGACGACAGCGCATCGGTCCGCACATGCCAGCCGCTCGCCTCGAGCAGCGCGGAGCCGGTCTCGCGCGCCTTGCGCAGCATCCAGTGCGACAGCCCGGCCTTGCCGGCGAGCGTGAGCGCGACGAGTGCGAGCGTCGCCGCGCCCGGCTGCACGACGGGCGGCAGCGCGAACCGGTTCGTCGAATGCCAGATCATCTGCGCGCCGGTTACCACGAGCAACGCACCGAGGCCCGCGAGCGCGAGCGGTTCGTACGTCGGGCGCCGCGCCGGCGGCAGGCGTGCGTCGAGCCGGCACGCGACGAGAATCAGCGCATCGGCGGCGAGATCGATCGCCGCGTGGGCGACGTCCGCGAGCAGCCCCGACGAATGCGCGGACCACGCCGCGGCCGTCTCGACGGCGAGCAGCAGCAGGTTGATCGCGAGGCTGACGGCGAGGGCGCGGGACGTGGCCGCATAGACGTGGGGCGTGGCGCGCGACGTGCGCTGCATGGCGAATTCGTCTGTCGATAGCGTAGATCAGAGACCCGAACGCTACCGATCGACGGTGGCAGATCCGTGACACGGGGCAATCGCCGAAACCGTGCGCGATGCGTACGGAAGCGCCCGGGCCGCCCGCGCCAACACGGCGAGGCGCCGCCGCGAAGGTGGCCGGCTGGATCGTGTCTCGGGAACACTGCGCCGCGGACCTCGTCGCCCGCGGCCTTTCCCTTTCATCCGAATCGTCGATGCGTCCGCTTCGACTCAAAGCGCCTCGATCGCCAGCGCGATGCCCTGGCCGCCGCCTATGCACAGCGTGACGACGCCGCGCCTGATGCCGTCGCGCCGCATCGAATGGATCAGGCGGGTCGTCAGCACCGCACCCGTCGCCCCGATCGCATGGCCGTGCGCAATCGCGCCGCCTTCCACGTTGACGATCTCCTCGGCGATGCCGAGCTGGGCCGCCACCGCGATCGGCACGACTGCGAACGCTTCGTTGATCTCGAAGCGCTCGACGTCGGCCAGCGTCCAGCCCGCCCGCTCCAGCGCGATCCTGACGGCCGGCACGGGGCCGAGCCCGAACATGCCGGGTTCGACGGCGGCGACGCCGAATGCAACCAGCCGCGCGCTCGGCGCGATCCCGTGCGCGTCGGCGAATGCGCGATCCGCAACCAGCATCGCCGCCGCGCCGCTGTTCAGGCCCGGTGCATTGCCCGCGGTAATCGTGCCATCCGGGCGGAACGCGGGTTTCAGCTTCGCGAGCGCTTCGAGCGTCGTGTCGGGGCGCGGCGTCTCGTCGCGCGCAAACGCGACGCGCGTCTTGCGCAGCAGGACGTCGACCGGCACGAGTTCGGCGTCGAACTTGCCGTCCGCCAGCGCGGTGGAAAAGCGCTGCTGCGAGCGGAGCGCCCAGCGATCCTGGCGATCGCGCGAGATGTCGAGCTGGCTCGCGAGATCCTCGGTATGCCAACCCGAATGCTGGTCGGAAAACGCATCGACGAGGCCGTCGCGCAGCATGCTGTCGCGGATCGGCGCGTCGCCCATCCGGTAACCCGAGCGTGCGCCGTCGAGCAGGTACGGCGCACGCTCCATGCTTTCCATGCCGCCGGCAACCGCCGCATTCGCGTAGCCCAGCAGGATCTCCTGCGCGGCGTTGACGACCGCCTGCGCGCCGGAGCCGCAGACGCGGTTGACCGTGAGCGCCGGCACCTTGACCGGCAGGCCCGCGCCGATGGCGGCCTGCCTGGCCGGATTCATCTTGTTGCCGGCCTGGATCACGTTGCCCAGCACGACCGTGTCGATCGCCGCGCCGTCGAGGCCGCTGCGCCGCAAGGTTTCGCGGATGGCGATCGCCCCGAGCTCGGTGGCCGGGGTGTCCTTCAGGGATCCGTTGAACGTACCGATCGGTGTCCGGACGGGGTGGCAAATGACGACTTCGCGTGTACTCATGTTGCGTTCCTGGATCGCGTTGCAAGCTGCGCGGACGAGTCGATTGCGAACGGGAACACGCCGCGCCATTCGCGTCGCCGGTTCGATTGCGCCGTGACGCCGGCAGGACCGCCGGCGCGGTGCAATGCGGCTGCCTCCTGTGACGGAATTACGCGCCGCACTGTTAGCGAACGGTATCTATGCATATGCATACTGTCAACGGGGGCTTTGCGGAAGAGATTAAGGGGCAGGGCACGTGATCGGGGCGGGGTGGGGCTCGCATGACGACGCGCACGTCGCGGCCGGCGGTGGGCTTTCTGACGGTTTTTTGCGCCGATGGCGGAGGCGTTTTGGTGTTCGGGCGGGTGGAGCGACGTGTCGTGCTCGGCGATTTCCTACGCAAGTGCCGACTTCGACCATCTCGACATTATAGAAATAATGTCAAATTACAAGGCGTGATGAATTGGAAATTTAACGGTTTACGTTATATTATTTACGAAATCACCAGCCCACCCCACCATGTCCGATCTCGCTGCCGACGAATCCCGCCTGACCGCCGAAATCGAGCGTCTCAAGGCCGACTTCCCGAAAACCCGCGAGCTGTATCGCGAAGCCTGCGCGCTGCTGTTCTTCCGCTTCGGCATCACGCCGACCGCGAACCGCCTGTACCAGCTCGTCCGCAAGGGCAGCATGAGCACGCCGACGGCCGTCCTCGGCGAGTTCTGGGCCGAGCTGCGGGAAAAGAGTCGCGTGCGCATCGACCATCCCGATCTGCCGGCCGATCTGCAGGCAGCCGCCGGTGAACTGGTGGCGGCGCTATGGAACCGGTCGAGCGCCGACGCGGCCGGCGCGCTCGACGCATTGCGCGCGGAGGTCGAGGCCGAGCGGGTGGCAGCGAAGGAGGAAGTCGCGGCATTGCAGGCCGAACTGGCCCGCACCGAAACCGCGCTGGAGCAACGCACGGCCGCGCTGCTGGCCGCGCAGGTGCGCATTCAGGAACTGGAACAGGCGAGGGCGGCGGACGACGCGTTGCGGCAAGCGTTGCAAGCGGACATCGAACGCCTCACGACCGATAACGCGGAAGGCGACCGCGCACTTGCGCAGGCACGCGCGGATTTCACCACCCAGCTCGACCGGCTGCGCGACGATGCCGGCCGGGCCGAGGAGCGCTTGCGCGCGTCGGAGAAGCGGGCGCTTCAGGAGATCGATCGTGAGCGGCTCGCAGCCGCGCGGCTGCAGAAGGAACTCGAGGCAGCGGCATTGCGGATGGAGCAGCGCGATGCGCAGCAGCGCAAGGAGGTGGCCGCGCTGCAGGCGCAACTCGGCGACGCACTGCATCGATGCGGCGTGCTTCAAGGGCAGCTCGACGGTGCGCAGGCGACCGAGGCCGCACGGGTCAAGGAACTCGATGCGCTGCGGCGCGAAATGACGGCGCTCTCGCGCCGGTCGGCCTTGCGTGGCGCCAAGGCAGCGCCAGCCGCACAACGGGACGAGCGGCGGGCACGCACGCGAAAGCGCGCGGACGAAGCGCCGCCTCGTTGAAGCAGAAACCGCAAGCGTGCGTCGGCCGACGGCGACGCACGCCTGAAGCCTGAAGCCCGAATCCTGAAACCCGAAGCCAGCAGGCCAGCGACCGAGCCCCTCACACCCCCGATCGCCCACCCATCCGCCGATACCGATCAACTCGACACATACCGCGACGGCAACGCCGGCGCATCCGCCGGAATCGTGACGAGCGACGTGTTGAGCCAGCCCTGCGGCGACCCATTCGACTGCGCATAGGCGCCGACGTACGGCATCATCCGCGTCGTCTGATAGACCTGCGGCGCCCACCCGGCCGGTGCGAGGAAGATCGACGTCGCGCGCTTCTCGCTATACGCGGACGCCCCATACGTCGAGATGTTCCACAGCGTCTGCTGATACGTCGCATAGTCCGCGTTGTGTCGCGAACCACCGGCCTGCCAGCCTTCGAGCTGGATGAACGTGTTGTACGCGCCGGCGCCCGCGAGCAGGTTGTTCACCGTGCGCCCGTACAGGAACGACAGGATCAGCCCGCAGTTGGCCGGCGCGAAATCGCTGCCGACGCTCAGGTAATAGCGGCCCGTCGTGTTCAACACCGACGCGTAGTGCGAGTTGCCGATATCCGTCGACGTCGTCAGCCCGCTCGCCCCCATGAAGCTGTCGAACGCCTGCATCGTGACGCCCGCCGGCAGATCGCTCGTCGCGCTGATCGCGACGATATGCGAGCCGGCCGCCAGCAGCGTCAGGAACGCGGACAGCGTGCTCGCGTTCCAGTTGCCCTGCGCATCGACGAACGGAAACGCGCGATAACCCGTCAGCGCGAACACGGCCGGATCGGAACCGGCCTGCCACGCGATCTGCGGCACCCACATCGTCAGCGGGCCGGCGTTCGACGCACTGGATACGTACTGCTTCAGCGCGTCGACGAGTTGCGCATCGGCAGCGGGCAGCACGCCATAGGCCGCGCCGCTCTGCCAGCGCTGCACCCATTGCGCGACGAAACCCGCCAGCTGGCCGCCGGTGAAGTCGGCGGGCGGCACGTAGCCGAGCGGGCCGGTGCTTTGGTACGCGGACTGGATGGCCGCGGCCGTGCGCACGTTGCTGCCGAACATGCTGTTCGCGAAATCCTGGCAGTTGTTGGCCGGCGGCGTCGCGAGTTGCGCGAGCGGGACGACCCACGCGCCGTTCGCGGTCGCGACGCCGCGATACAGCGTGAGATTCGCGACCGAGTCGTGACCGGGAAACGTCGCCGCGTCGGCGCCCGACACGTAGCCGGCCGACGGCGTGACGCTGACGGTGGTCGGTTGCGACCCGAACGGATGCGTGTACGAAATGGCAAACGAGGCGTCGCCGCCGGCAAGGCTGAACGATCCCGTGCAGTCGCCCCAGCTGTTCGACGCGCTGACGGCGGTCGATTGCCCGCTCGCAACCTGCGTTTGCGACGCCTGCGGCACCGAGCCGCTCTGGCTCGCCGCGTTGCCGTACGCGAGCGTCGTCGACGGGATCGCATTGACGACGTTGATCGTGATCGAGCGGTCGGCGATGCCGTAGCTGCGCGCGGAGGCATCGGCGGCGAACGACGACGCGGACGTCGGGCTGCCGTCGCCGCCGCAGGCAGCCAGCGAGCCGACGAGCGGCGACAGAGTCAGCGCGGCGCCGCGCTGGATAAAGCGCCGGCGGTTCGGCGCGGACGGGCGTTCGGGTTTCGAAGCGGTCATGGGCGTTCCTGGTCACGGTTTCGGGTGGCGACAACGACGATCCGGCGCATTGCACACGTGTGCAATGCCGGTCGAAATGATGCGATCGCCGGCACATGCGCCGCGCGTATTTATGCGGGAGATCGATGAAACGCCTGCGACGAAACCGAGTCGTGCGTGTGACGCCGCGCGCTCGCCGGAGCCGGAAGGAGGGGGGCATGCCGGCACGACGTTTGGGCGCCGGGCGGGGATCGGGTAAAGTGCCGCTCAACATGCCGGCTCGACGTTACTAGACGACCGGTCTAATCGTTGCTAACATACGCCATCATGAATGCATCTTCGGGCGCGGAAGTCCGCCAGCACATCCTGAATATCGCCAAGCCGATCATGCTCCACAAGGGGTTTTCGGCGGTCGGCCTGAACGAGATTCTCGCTGCGGCGGGCATCCCGAAGGGCTCGTTCTACCATTACTTCGGCTCGAAAGAGGCATTCGGCGAAGCGCTGCTCGAATCGTATTTCGACGGCTATCTCGCGCACCTCGACAACCTGTTCAAGCATCAGGCCGGCACGGGCGCCGAGCGCCTGATGACGTACTGGCGCAACTGGCTGCACACGCAGTGCGCGGACGATCCGGAAGGCAAGTGCCTCGCGGTGAAGCTCGGCGCGGAAGTGTCGGACCTGTCGGAAGCGATGCGCGCGGTGCTGCGGCAGGGCACGAGCCAGATCATCGAGCGGCTCGCGGGCGGCATCGAGGCCGGGCTGGCCGACGGTTCGCGGAGCGGGGTCGCCGATCCGTCGCATACGGCCGCGATCCTGTACGAGCTGTGGCTGGGCGCGACGCTGCTGGAAAAGATTCACCGCAATCGCCAGCCGCTCGAAAGGGCGATGGTCGAAACGCGGCGCATGCTGAACCTGCCGCCGCTCGAGCCGGGCGGCGCGCAGTCGTAACGCGGGCGCGCATCGGCGCGCCTTGTTTTTACCCTGATTCTAGACGACTGGTCTACTCAACTTCGCATGACGAACGTGCCACGCCGCATTACGCTGTTCCGATTGATTCAACTGCATGCACGCGGCCGCGACGGCCTGAGCGCCGCCGCCGCCGCCCGCATGCCTCTCCCGCTGGTCCATCCCTGATCCGATCGTGCCCACGAAGCACGTCCATTCCTGTTGACGGAGACTCACATGCCGCAAAGCAAGACCGCTAATCGCCAGATCATCCTGAATTCGCGCCCGGTCGGCGCGCCGACGCCGGACAACTTCCGCGCCGAATCCGTTGACGTGCCGACGCCCGGCGCCGGCCAGGTGCTGCTGCGCACGGTCTGGTTGTCACTCGACCCGTACATGCGCGGCCGGATGAGCGACGCACCGTCCTATGCGCCGCCGGCCGAACTCGGGCAGCCGATGGTCGGCGGCACGGTCAGCCAGGTCGTCTCGTCGAACCTGCCCGCGTTCCGCGAAGGCGACCTGGTGGTCGCAGGCGCCGGCTGGCAGGACTATGCGTTGTCCGACGGCCGAGGTCTCATTCCGCTCGGCCGCGACTTCGCCCATCCGTCGTACGCGCTCGGCGTGCTCGGCATGCCGGGCTTCACCGCCTACACCGGCCTGCTGACGATCGGCGAGCCGAAGGCCGGTGAAACCGTGGTCGTTGCGGCGGCGAGCGGTGCGGTCGGCGCGGTGGTCGGCCAGATCGCCAAGCTGAAGGGCTGCCGCGTGGTCGGCGTCGCGGGCGGCGCCGACAAGTGCGCGTACGTGACCGATACGCTCGGCTTCGACGTGTGCGTCGACCACCGCGATCCGGCATTTGCCGCGAAGCTGAAGGAAGCGTGCCCGAACGGCATCGACATCTATTTCGAGAACGTCGGCGGGGCCGTGTTCGACGCGGTGTGGCCGCTGCTCAACGACCATGCGCGCGTGCCGGTGTGCGGGATCATCGCGCACTACAACGACGCGGCCTACGACGACAAGGCCGTGTCGACCGGCCGCGACCGCGTGCCGGCACTGATGGGCACGATCCTGCGCAAGCGCATCCGGATGCAGGGTTTCATCATCATGGATCACTATGCAACCGGCTATGCGACGTTCATGAAGGACATGAGCGAATGGGTCGCGCAGGGCAAGGTGAAGACGCGCGAGGACGTCGTCCCCGATCTCGCCGATGCGCCGGAAGCGCTGATCGGCCTGCTGGCCGGCAAGAACTTCGGCAAGGTCGTCGTGCGCGTGGGCCCGGACGAACTGGCCTGACGCGTCCGCACGACGACACACGACGATTGCACGCCGGCGTCATGCGACGCCGGCTTGTGGCATGCTCGACCCCACCATCGACGACAAGGAGAGTGACAAGATGGCGCTGCACGTAATTGCTTCCCTGTTCCTGAAGCCCGAACACGCGGCGGCCGCCGAGGCCGAACTGCGCAGCATGGTCGCGAAGACGCGCACCGAGCCGGGCAACCGGCGCTACGACCTGTTCCGTGAGCAGGACGGCTCGCCGAACCTCCACCTGTACGAGATCTACGACGACCAGGCTGCGTTCGACGCGCATCTGGCGAGCCCGTATTTCGGCGAATTCCGCGCGAAGTCGGCCGACTGGTTCACCGCGCCGCCGGTCATCAAGGTGCTGTCGGGCATCGACGTCGCCGAGTAACCCCGCCGTACGCCCGTCGCGGCGCGCTCCCACCCGGGCCGCACGGCACCCGCCGCACCGCATGCGGCGGCGATGACAACACCACGCGGCGCATCGTTGGCGCCGCTTCCCCCATACACCGGCCCCGGAGGCTGAATGATCACCCTCAACATCAACGGCGAAACCCGCTCGGTCGACGCCCCCGACGACATGCCCTTGCTCTGGGTGCTGCGCGACGTCGTCGGTCTCACCGGCACGAAGTTCGGCTGCGGGATCGCGCAGTGCGGCGCGTGCACGGTGCATCTCGACGGCGTTGCCGCGCGCTCGTGCGTGCTGCCGGTCGCGGCCGTCGCGGGCCGCAAGATCACGACGATCGAAGCCGTCGGCGCGACGCCGGCCGGCCACAAGGTCCAGCAGGCGTGGCGCGAGCTCGACGTCGTCCAGTGCGGTTACTGCCAGTCGGGGCAGGTGATGGCCGCCACCGCGCTGATCGCGTCGAACCCGAACCCGAGCGACGCCGACATCGACGCGGCGATGGCCGGCAACATCTGCCGCTGCGGCACGTACAACCGGATTCGCGCGGCCGTGAAGCAAGCCGCGAAGGAGGCCTGAAATGAAACAGCCCCCACGTTCACTTCGTTCTCTGCCCCCCAAGGGGGCGGTCAGCCTCCTTGAGGCGGCTCTGCGGAGGCTGACATGTCACGAGGACTGATCGAAGCCGGTCGGGCCGGCGCGGGCGTGTCGCGCCGTTCGTTCCTCAAGCTCGGCATGTCGCTGGGCGCGGCGGCCGGCGGCGGGTTGCTGCTCGGCTTCAGCATGCCGGCCGCGGGTGACGATGCGCGTCGTTCGGTGATCGGCGGCGACGCTACTGAGCCGGCTCAACCGGGCGTGTTCGCACCGAACGCATTCGTGCAGATCGACCGCGCCGGCAAGGTCACGCTGGTGATGCCGAAGGTCGAGATGGGGCAAGGCGTCTATACGGCGCTGCCGATGCTGATCGCGGAAGAACTCGAAGTGCCGCTGTCGAGCGTGACGCTCGACCATGCGCCGCCGAACGAGAAGCTGTTCCTCGATCCGCTGCTCGGCGGCCAGCTCACCGGCGGCTCGACGTCGGTGCGCTACGCGTGGGAGCCGCTGCGCCGCGCCGGCGCGACCGCGCGCACGCTGCTGGTCGCGGCGGCCGCGAAGCAATGGAACGTCGATCCGGCAGCCTGCCGCGCCGCGAACGGCGAAGTGCAGCATCCGCCGAGCGGCCGGCGCGCATCGTACGGCCAGCTCGCCGACGCGGCGGCGAAGCTGCCGGTGCCGAAGGACGTCGCGCTGAAGCAGCCGGCGGATTTCAAGCTGATCGGCACGCCCGCGAAGCGGCTCGATTCGCCGGAGAAGGTCGACGGCACCGCGCAGTTCGGGCTCGACGTGCGCTTGCCCGGCATGCTTTACGCGGTGATCGTGAACAGCCCGGTGTTCGGCGGCACGGTCGCGAGCGTCGACGACACGGCCGCGAAGAAGATCCCCGGCGTGCGCCAGGTCGTGCGCGTCGACAACGCGGTGGCGGTGGTCGGCGATCACACGTGGGCCGCGAAGCGCGGCGCGTCGGCGCTGGTCGTGAAGTGGAACGAGGGCGCGGGCGCGAAGGTCTCGACGAAGGATCTGTTCGCGGATCTCGCGCAGGCGGCGGCGAACGGCAAGGGCGCGGTCGCACGCAAGGACGGCGACGTCGACAAGGCGTTCGCGAATGCGAAGACGCGCGTCGACGCCGTCTACGAACAGCCGTTGCTTGCCCACGCGACGATGGAACCGGTGAACTGCACGGTGCACGTGCGCGGCGACGGGTGCGAGATCTGGGTCGGCACGCAGGTGCCGACGCGGGCGCGCGATACCGTGCAGCAGCTCACGGGCCTCGCGCCCGACCGGATCGTCGTGCACAACCATCTGCTCGGCGGCGGCTTCGGCCGGCGGCTCGAGACGGACATGATCGGCCAGGCCGTGAAGGTCGGCAAACAGGTCAACGCGCCGGTGAAGGTGATCTGGACGCGCGAGGAAGACGTGCAGCACGACATGTACCGGCCGTGCTACCACGACAGGATCTCGGCCGGGCTCGACGCGAACGGCAAGCCGGTCGCGTGGCAGCACCGGATCGTCGGCTCGTCGATCATGGCGCGCTTCGCGCCGCCGGCGTTCCAGCACGGCGTCGATCCCGATGCGGTCGAAGTCGCGGCCGAGCTGCCGTACGACCTGCCGAACCAGCTGGTCGACTACGTGCGCCAGGAGCCGCGCCACGTGCCGACCGCGTTCTGGCGCGGCGTCGGCCCGACGCGCGGCACGTTCGTGGTCGAGAGCTTCATCGACGAACTGGCCGCGCAGACCAAGACCGACCCGGTGCAATACCGCCGCGCGCTGCTCGGCAAGACGCCGCGCGCGCTCAACGTGCTCGACGTCGCGACGAAGGCGGCCGGCTGGGGCGGCCCGGCGCTGCCGACGGGGCAAGGGCGCGGCGTCTCGGTGATGCACGCGTTCGGCAGCTTCTTCTCGATCGTCGTCGATGTCGCGGTGGATAACGGCGAAGTGCTGGTGAAGCGTGTCGTGTGCGCGGTCGATTGCGGGATGGTCGTCAACCCGAACACGATCGAGGCGCAGGTGCAGGGCGGCATCATCTTCGGGATTACCGGCGCGCTGTACGGCGAGATCACGATCGAGGAGGGCCGCGTCGTGCAGAGCAACTTCACCGACTACCGGATGCTGCGGATCAACGAGACGCCGCCGATCGAGGTCCATCTGGTGAAGAGCGGCGAGGCGCCGGGCGGGATCGGCGAGCCGGGGACGGCCGCAACCGCCGCGGCGGTTGCGAACGCGATCTTCGCGGCAACCGGCAAGCGGCTGCGCAAGCTGCCGGTCGGCGACCAACTGAAGACGGCTTGAGGGGAGGAGACGACCATGCAAAACCTCACCTTGAAGACGCTCGGCACGTCGTTGCTCGCCGTGTCCGCACTGCTGGCCGGCACGGCCGCGCACGCCGCGCAAGCGGCGCCGGCCGACAGCGCGCTCGTCGCGCGCGGCGCGTATCTCGCGAAAGCGGGCGACTGCGTCGCGTGCCACACCGCACCGCGCGGCACGCCGTTCGCCGGCGGCCTGAAGATGGTCACGCCGATGGGCGCGATCTACACGACCAACATCACGCCCGATCCGGAAACGGGCATCGGCGGCTATACCGAAGCCGACTTCGAAAGCGCGTTGCGCAAGGGGGTCGCGAAGGACGGTCACAACCTGTATCCGGCGATGCCGTACCCGTCGTACGCGAAGCTGAAGGACGACGACGTGAAGGCGCTGTACGCGTATTTCATGCACGGCGTCGAGCCGGTGAAGCAGGCGAACCGGCCGTCGGACATCCCGTGGCCGCTCAACATGCGCTGGCCGCTCGCGTTGTGGAACAAGGTGTTCCTCGACACGACGCCTTATGCCGACAAGCCGTCCAAGGATGCGATGTGGAACCGCGGCGCGTATCTCGTGCAGGGGCTCGGGCACTGCGGGTCGTGCCACACGCCGCGCGGTGTCGGCTTCCAGGAGAAGGCGCTCGACGAAGGCGGCGCGGCGTTCCTGTCGGGCGCGCCGATCGACAACTGGTTCGCGTCGAACCTGACCGGCGAGCCCAACACGGGGCTCGGCCGCTGGAACGAGGCCGAAGTCGCGCAGTTCCTGAAGACCGGCGCGAACCGCCATGCGACCGCGTTCGGCTCGATGGTCAGCGTGATCAACCACAGCACGCAGGCGCTCACCGACGACGATCTGACGGCGATTTCGCGTTACCTGAAATCGCTGCCGGCGGCGGGCGGCACGGGCGCGCCGCCGTACAGCTACGATCCGAAGGCGACGCAGGCCGCGCTGGGCAGGCCGGCGGCCGATCCGGGCGCGAAGGTGTATAACGCTTACTGCCTGCATTGCCACGGCGCGGACGGGCGCGGTTACGCGCCGCTGCTCGCGCCGCTCGCCGGCAATCCGAACGTGCTCGAAGCCGATGCATCGTCGCTGATCAACGTGACGTTGAACGGCAGCGACACGCTCGTGATCGATGGCGTGCCGTCCGCGTATCCGATGCCGGCGTTCTCGAACCAGTTGAACGACCGGCAGATCGCCGACGTGCTGACGTTCATGCGCGCCGGCTGGGACAACGGCGCGCCGGCCGTGCAGGCGGCGGACGTCGCGAAACTCCGCAAGGCGACGGCGGCCGCGCGCTGAGCGCGGCCCCATGCGGAACGAGGGCGGGCCGGCGTGCCCGCCGTCACTGCCGCCGGGTGCGTGCCTGCCCCGGCGGCGTGGCTTTTTCTGTCAACCGGCGCGCGGCCGTTCGCGGCAGCGCGCGTTTATCGACGCAATGTAGGGGTGTCTGGATGGCTAACGTGACTTATACGGATACGCAACTGCTGATCGACGGCGAGTGGGTCGACGCCGCGAGCGGCAAGACGATCGACGTCGTGAACCCGGCGACCGGCAAGCCGATCGGCAAGGTGGCCCACGCGGGCATCGCCGATCTCGACCGCGCACTCGTCGCCGCGCAACGCGGCTTCGAAGCGTGGCGCAAGGTACCCGCGCACGAGCGCGCGACGACGATGCGCAAGGCGGCCGCGCTGGTGCGCGAACGCGCCGACGCGATCGCGCAGCTGATGACGCAGGAGCAGGGCAAGCCGCTCACCGAAGCACGCGTCGAAGTGCTGTCGGCGGCGGACATCATCGAATGGTTCGCGGACGAAGGCCGCCGCGTGTACGGCCGGATCGTGCCGCCGCGCAACCTCGGCGCACAGCAGACGGTCGTGAAGGAGCCGGTCGGCCCGGTCGCGGCCTTCACGCCGTGGAATTTCCCGGTCAACCAGGTCGTGCGCAAGCTGAGCGCCGCACTGGCCACCGGCTGCTCGTTCCTCGTGAAAGCGCCGGAAGAAACCCCGGCCTCGCCGGCCGCGCTGCTGCGCGCGTTCGTCGACGCAGGCGTGCCGGCCGGCGTGATCGGCCTCGTGTACGGCGATCCGGCTGAAATCTCGTCGTACCTGATCCCGCACCCGGTGATCCGCAAGGTCACGTTCACGGGTTCGACGCCGGTCGGCAAGCAGCTCGCCGCGATGGCCGGTCTGCACATGAAGCGCGCGACGATGGAACTGGGCGGCCATGCACCGGTGATCGTGGCCGAAGATGCCGACGTCGCGCTCGCGGTGAAGGCGGCCGGCGGCGCAAAGTTCCGCAACGCGGGGCAGGTCTGCATCTCGCCGACGCGCTTCCTCGTGCACAACAGCATCCGCGACGAATTCACGCGCGCGCTGGTCAAGCATGCGGAAGGGCTGAAGGTCGGCAACGGCCTCGAGGAAGGCACGACGCTCGGCGCGCTCGCGAACCCGCGCCGGCTGACCGCGATGGCGTCGGTCATCGACAACGCGCGCAAGGTCGGCGCGAGCATCGAAACCGGCGGCGAGCGGATCGGCTCGGAAGGCAACTTCTTCGCGCCGACCGTGATCGCGAACGTGCCGCTCGAAGCGGACGTGTTCAACAACGAGCCGTTCGGCCCGGTCGCGGCGATTCGCGGTTTCGACAAGCTCGAAGAGGCGATCGCGGAAGCGAACCGTTTGCCGTTCGGTCTCGCCGGCTACGCGTTCACGCGTTCGTTCGCGAACGTGCACCTGCTCACGCAGCGCCTCGAAGTCGGGATGCTGTGGATCAACCAGCCGGCGACGCCGTGGCCGGAAATGCCGTTCGGCGGCGTGAAGGACTCGGGCTACGGGTCGGAAGGCGGGCCGGAAGCGCTCGAGCCGTACCTCGTCACGAAGTCGGTGACGGTGATGGCCGTCTGACGGTCGTCGATATCGATCGCATGCGCGGCGCTTGCTGGCGTCGCGCACGCGATCGGCGTGGGCCGGGCGGGGTGCCCGGTCTATTGCCAGCGTCTCACTCCCGCCGTTCATTCGAACGGCACCCCCCTCGGCATTTCAATATACGCGTCACCGCAGGTGGATTGTTTCAATTCCATCACCGGCAACGACGCGTGCCGCATCCGTCGGTGAATTGACGTCGGCGCCTTCCGCCCGATACCGTTCGGCTCACGTGACCCGCAACCTGGCAAGTACGGACTGCCCCTCGTACCCGGACGTCACACTTTTTGGTATAGCTTATCCAGAAGAAACCAGAACAACCGGTGCGTCAGCGTCGGCCCAACCTGAGAGGACACGGATGCATCCGCGGTCGGCAGCGCCGTATTACGTTGTGCTGGCAGGGACCTTGATAGCGTGCGCGCTGATGGGCCTCTGCGTGTTGCAGTTGTTCCAGAGCCGTCACGACGCGCTCGACCGCGCACGCGAGACGTCGCGAAACCTGGCGCTCGTCGCCGAGCGCGATATCGAGCGCAATATCGAGTTGTACGGCCTGTCACTGGAGGCGGTGATCCAGGGCCTTCGGCGGCCGGACGTCATGGCGGCCACGCCGGCCCTGCGGCGCGGCGTCCTGTTCGATCATGCGATGACCGCGCAATTTCTCGGCTCGATGCTCGTGCTGGATGCGGCCGGCAACATCATCCTCGATTCGGCGAACGACGTGCCGCGCCAGGGCAATTTCGGCGACCGCAAGTACTTTACGGTTCACCGGGACAATCCGAACGCCGGGCTGTACATCAGCGACCCGTATGCGTCCCGCCTGCGGGGCGGCTCGCTCAGCGTGGCGCTGACGCGCCGCGTGTCGAATCCGGACGGCTCGTTCGGCGGCATCGTGATGATCGCGGTCAATCTCGAGTATTTCCACACGCTGTTCGCCGGCCTCGCGCTCGGCTCTCACGGCGCGATCTCGCTGGTCGGCCGGGACGGCATCATGGTCATGCGCCAGCCGTACGACGAACACACCATCGGCCGCGACATCAGCCAGGCGGCGACGTTTCGCCACTTCATGACGGCGCCGGAAGGCGCGTTCATCGAGACCTCGACGATCGACAACGTGCGCCGCCTGTACTACTTCAAGACGCTGCCGCACCTGCCGCTGATCATCATGGTCGCCGAGGCGGAGCAGGACATCTACGCGGCGTGGCGGCGGCGCGCGATCATGATCGGCGCGCTGGTGGCGACCTTCGGCGCGGCGTTCATCGTGCTGTCCTTTTTGCTGGGCACCCAGCTGCGGCGCAGGATGCGGGCCGAATCGGAGCTGGTGATGCTCGCGCGCACCGACGGCCTCACCGGGCTCAACAATCGCCGCTCGTTCGGGGAAGTGCTGGACCTCGAATGGCGCCGCGCCCGCCGTGCCCGTTCGGTGTTTTCGCTGCTGTTCGTCGACGTCGACCGCTTCAAGGCCTTCAATGACACATATGGTCACCAGGCCGGCGACGACGCGCTGGCGGCGGTTGCGCGATGCATCGGCGAGAACATCCGGCGTCCCGCGGACACCGCCGCCCGCTATGGCGGCGAGGAATTCGTCGTGATCCTGCCCGATACGCCGGCCACGGGCGCGACCGAGATCGCCGAACGGATTCGCGCGGCCATCGACGGGCTCGCGATCGAACATGCGGAAAGCGAATTCGGGCGCGTCACCGCGAGCATCGGCGTGGCAAGCTGGGATCCCGGGCAGGAGGGGGAGGTCGAGTCGGTGATCAAGGCGGCCGACCAGGCGCTGTACCACGCGAAGGAAACGGGGCGAAACAAGGTGGCCTCGCATGAAACGGGCACCTGACGCTACCGCCGGCACGCGCCGCCCGCCACCGGCGGCGGGCGTGCCGTTCGGCGCTCAATGCCGGCCGCTGCCGCGGTAGCTTTCCACTTCCGCGTCGTACGCGGCCAGAAACGCCTTGCCGAACACCGACGCGAAATCGTCCTCGATCGCGAACACCGTGTCGCGATGGGTCGCCGCGTAGCGATCCCACATCCTCGCCTTGTACAGCAC
Source organism: Burkholderia sp. HI4860 (assembly GCF_002223045.2). Taxonomy (NCBI): domain Bacteria; kingdom Pseudomonadati; phylum Pseudomonadota; class Betaproteobacteria; order Burkholderiales; family Burkholderiaceae; genus Burkholderia; species Burkholderia sp. HI4860. The sequence goes on from NZ_NKFO02000001.1 coordinate 2,457,162, forward strand.
GGGCACGCGCTTCTCGTACCAGCGCATCGCGTCGTCGCGCTCGCGCAGCCGTTGCGGCGAAAAGCGCGTCAGCAGGTCCATCAACGCGGCGCGCATACCGGCGACCATGCCGATCTGGTGCGCATGCAGATCCTGGAACGCGTCGCTCACCGCGCTCTGCGGCGACATGAAGCCCGGCAGCGGCAGCCCGAACATCTGCCGCAGCACGGCACCGCCGTCCGGCAGCAGCTTCAGCGGGTTGTTCTCGCGATCGAGCAGCATCGTCATGTGCGCCTTCACCTCGCGCTTCAGGATGCTGCGCGACGACAGCAGCTCGACCGTGCCGTTCGCGAACAGCGCCAGCAACTGGCCCGCGATGTACAGCTGCTCGGCCGACCACTGATGCGACTCGGCCGCCGTATCGAGCCCCGCGCCTTCGAAGAACGCGCTCAGCAGTTCATCGGGCGTCGGCGGGCGCGCGGCAGGCGGCGCCGGTTCGTCGGCCGGCTGCGCGTGCGTATCGGCCGCGCGCGCGGCGGCGGGCTGCACCCGCACGTGTTGGGTCCACTCGGGCGCGTGGTCGGCCTGGGTCGCGGACGACGCTTCGCGTGCCGTGTTGCCGCGCTCGGCATGCGATGCCGTGCCCGATGCGCCCGATGTGCCGATATCGCCCGACGGCTGCGCGAACAGGTCGAGCGGATCGGTCGACAGCTGGTGCAGGTCGCGCTGTGAAGGGGCGGGCGGGACGGTTTGCGCCGCGCGGTTCGCCGGCTGCGCAGCATCCGTTCGTGCAGGGCCGCCGGGTCGCGTACCGGTGTCCGCGGCCTTGCCGCGCGGCGCGAGACGATCCTGGAGCAGCCCCCACAGCCGGATGCCGGCGCCTTTCGTATCGATCCGCGAAGACGATGCGGGCGAGGGTGCGGCCGACGTTCGCGCCTGCGGCGGCGGATCGACGTGCACGCCGGTCTCGGTCGCCATGTCGATGACCGGCGCATCGTCGCCAGAGCCGCCGTCGTCACGTTCGGCGCGCAGCACGTACGGCCCGATGCGGATGATGTCGCCGGTATTGAGCGGGCGCTCCTGCGCATAGCCGACCGGCTCGCGGTTCACCTCGATCGTCGAGACGCTGCTCAGGTTCTTCAGCAGGCACGCGTCGTCGCCGACCTGCAGCAGCGCCTGCAGCCGCGAGATCTGCCGGGTGTCGTCGCGCAACACGAGATGGTTGTCGCTGGCCCGGCCGATGGTGCCGCCGGGCGGATGAAACACGACGGCGTCGTAGGAGTCGTTTTCGACCGGCTCGCCGGCATGTTCGATCACGATCAGTTGCATGTCATACGTCGCTCGGTGAAGCGCTCGCGTGGACGCCGGTTCGTTCAGGATGACGACGCATGCCTGCGGCGCGCGAATTCGAACGCGGGCCCCCAGATCGGATGCCCCTTCTCGGCAGGGGACAAGTCGAAGCGCGGGTTGAGGTCGAGAATTTTCGAGAACTCGGCGCGGCACGGCGTGATGCGGTTCGTCACGCAATAGCTGAACGCGAGAAGCTTGTGCGCGGCCACCTGCGTGTCGGGGTCGGCGCCGTCGATCTCCTTCGCATGGCTCAGCAGTGCGATCGTGCGCCCGTAGTCGCCGCTGTCGTACGCGGCGCGCGCGCTGTCGAGCGTCGCGCGTGCAGCCGACTGTGTCGGGGACGTACTGCACCCGCCGGCCCCCAGCAACAGTGCGCCGAGAAAAAGAACGAGCGATGAACGACCTTTCATTATTGAAATTAAAAATGGGCGCAATTGGAAGGTGGCACACAAGCGCTGTTGGATTCTAGTGCCAATCATCGGCACCCAACCGGCTGTTACGTTTTGTTTCATTTCGGCAATCCGTTTCCACCTGAATGCAGAATCGACTACGAATCTCCGTGCTTGTGAAACCGGAAAAACGGCCTATAGTTCGCTGTGTTTTTCGGATTCATCAGTTGTTTGGTCAGCGCACGTCAATGCACGAAAAACGGTGCCGTCCGTTCGTGCGAAACGAATAGCCTGCCACACTACCTCCGTCGCGAGCGTCCCTTGCCCGGCGGGTGGCTGGCTTGCGCCCTGCGTCCATCCGACAGGTGTCCACGCCATGGAACCGGGCCGCCCGCGTGCACCGGCCGGATTAACTTTTGCCATTAATTTACCAATCCCGATTCAATTACCCATCATCTCGCCAAAGCGACTTTCAAAAATCATTAATGATATGACCCGGCTTTTTACAAGAATAATTTGCCGACACGAATTGCAATGGATGGATATGCCGGTTACACAATTACCGATCAATTAATTGTCCCTTTTTCAATCAGGTCATCCGGTTTCGAAGTCGAAAACCGGCGCACGGCTATTGGGTGGCGAGGGTGGAATATGCAATGGCGGTCGAGCAGTTTCATCGTATGGGGATGCGTGATGCTGTTGCCGGGGTGCGGTGCGACGGAGCATGCCGCGGCGGTACCGTATGCGATCACCGTCGACGTTGCGCCGGACGTCAACCCTGACCTGAACCGCAAGCCTTCGCCGATCGTGCTGAAGGTGTTCCAGCTTCGCGCGGCGTCGTCGTTCGACCGCGCGGATTTCTTCTCGCTGCAGGACAAGCCGGAAAACGTGCTCGGCGCGGACCTGCTCGGCACCGACCGCGTGATCCTGCGGCCGGGCGAATCGCGCACGCTGCACTATCGCGGCAACGTCGAGGCCGGCGCGATCGGCGTGGTCGCCGAATACCGGATGCTCGACAAGAACCGCTGGCGGCTGACGGTGCCGCTGCCGCGCGCGAAGCAGCTCAATCTCTACAAGTTCTGGCAGACGTCGCCGGGCGAGCTGAAGCTGTCGATCGCCGTCCGCAATGGCGGCGTCGCGCTGAACGATGCGAAGGGGCGCCCATGACCGAACCGACGATGTCCGCGACGCCGGTCGCGGCGCTCCGCCAGCGGGTGGTGTGGACCGAGGGGATGTTCCTGCGGCCGCAGCATTTCCAGCAGCTCGAACGGCATTGGGAACGCTACGTCGCGCTGCGCTGCCTGCCGCTGCAAGGCTTCTACTGGGGCTTCGACACGCTGGAACTCGATCGCGAGCAACTGGCGCTCGGCAAGGTCGCGCTGCGCACCGCATCGGGCGTGATGCGCGACGGCACGCCGTTCGACCTGTCCCATCCGGACGATCTCCCCGAGCCGCTCGACGTGCCGGCCAATGCGAAGGACCAGCTCGTCGTGCTCGCGCTGCCGCTGTGGCGCGGCGGCGGCGAGGAGGTGTCGTTCGGTGCGGGTGCACGTGCAAGCGGCGCCAATGCCGCGAGCGGCGCAAGCGGTGCAAATGGCAGCGCCGACGTCGCGCGCTACGTCGTCCGCGAATACGAAGTGGCCGACGCGAACGCGGTCGCGCTCGGCCCCGCGCTGCTGCAGACGGGCCGCCTGAACGTGCGGCTGATGCTCGAAGCCGAGCTGACCGGCGACTGGCACGCGCTTGGCGTCGCACGGATCGTCGAGCGACGCACCGACGCGCGGCTGCTCGTCGACGACGGCTACATTCCGCCGCGCCTCGTCGCACAGCACGACGCCGTGCTGCTGGCCTATGCGCGCGAGCTGCACGGGCTGCTCACGCAACGCAGCGAAGCGCTCGCGGCACGGCTGTCGGAGCCCGGGCGCGGCGGCGTGTCGGAAGTCGCGGATTTCCTGCTGCTGCAGCTGGTGAACCGCTATCTCGCGCTGACCTGGCACGCGCAGCAGCACGTGTCCACGCACCCGGAGGCGCTGTTCTGCGACTGGCTGAAGCTCGCCTGCGACCTGAGCACGTTCACGGCGGCCGGCCGGCGCCCGCAGTCGCTTGCGGTCTACGTGCACGACGACCTGCGCACAAGCTTCGCGGAGCTGATGACCGAGCTGCGCCGGTCGCTGTCGACGGTGCTCGAGCAGAACGCGATCCAGATCGAGCTGCGCGATGCGGGCAACGGCATTCGCGTCGCGACGCTGGCCGACCCGGCGCTGCGCGACACGGCCGGCTTCGTGCTCGCGGTGCGCGCGGACGTACCGGCCGACAGCCTGCGCGCCCGGTTTCCCGCGCAGGCGAAGCTCGGGCCGGTCGAGCGGATCCGCGATCTCGTGCAACTGCAGTTGCCGGGCATCACGATGCGCCAGTTGCCGGTCGCGCCGCGGCAGATCCCGTATCACGCGGGCCATACGTACTTCGAGATCGACAAGGGCAGCGACCTGTGGAAGCAGCTGGCGCGCTCCGGCGGTCTCGCTTTCCATTTCGCCGGCGAATTCCCTGGGCTCTCGATGGAATTCTGGGCGATACGCGGGTAAGGGCGGGGCGACGCGATGAATTCCTCCTCCGATTCGATCTCCCCCGGCGCCGGCGGATTCGTACCGCCGAATCCGGGCGGCATGCATCCGGCCACGGCGGGCGCGGCCGGCCCGACCGCGACGCAGCCGCGCCCCGGGCGCTGGGCCGCGAGCGGCACGAACCCGCTCGTCGCGGCGGCGAATCCGTTGCTCAACCTGGTGCCGCAGATCCGCTCGACCGTCCATCACCCGAACCCCGCGTGGCTGCGCGAGCACCTGGTGGTCGAGATCCGGCAGTTCGAGGCGCGGGCGCAGGAGGCCGGCGTGCCGTCGGAAGCGATCATCGGCGCGCGCTACTGTCTGTGCACGGCGCTCGACGAGGCGGCCGCGCTGACACCGTGGGGCGGCAGCGTGTGGTCGTCGCACAGCCTGCTCGTGTCGTTCCACAACGAGACGTGGGGCGGCGAGAAATTCTTCCACCTGCTCGAACGCCTGTCGCAACAGCCGCGCCAGCATCTCGACCTGCTCGAGCTGCTGTATTTCTGTCTCGCGCTCGGCTTCGAGGGCCGCTATCGCGTGCTCGACAACGGCCATGCGCAGCTCGACGCGCTGCGCCACCAGCTCGCGCTGACGATCCGCGCGGTGCGCGGCGAATTCGAACCGGCACTGTCGCCGCACTGGCGCGACGTCGTCACGCGCGATGTCGCGCGCCGCTTCGGCGTGCCGCTGTGGGTGTGCGTGGCGCTCGCGCTGCTGATCGGCTTCGGCGTGTTCGTCGGGCTGCGGATCGCGCTTGCCGGGCATTCGGACCGGCTGTTCGCGTCGATCGACGCGCTGCACGTGCCGAAACTGCAGCCCGCGCAGGCGCCGCCGCGCCCGGCCCAGGCGCCGCGCATCGCGAAGTTCCTGGAACCGGAGATCGCGGCCGGCCTCGTGGCGGTGCGCGACCAGGCCGACCGCAGCGTGATCGTGCTGCGCGGCGACGGGGTGTTCAAGTCCGGCTCGACGTCGGTGATCGACCGCTACGTGCCGGTGCTCGCGCGCGTGGCCGATGCGTTGAACAAGGTGCCCGGCAACGTCCGCGTGACCGGCTATACCGACGACACGCCCGTGCATACGGCCCGCTTCGCATCGAACTGGGACCTGTCGCGCGAACGCGCGGAAGCCGTGCGCGGGATGATCGCCGCGCGGCTCGACCATCCGGAACGGCTCGCGGCGGAAGGGCGCGGCACGCTCGATCCGGTCGCGCCGAACGATTCGCCGGCGAACCGCGCGCTGAACCGGCGCGTCGAGATTACGCTGCTGCCGGCGCCCGGCAGTGCCGCCGTCGGCGCGAGCGCCTCGCAGGGAGCCAACTGACATGAACCAGGCTGTCGCGCGTTTCGTCCGGCCGTTGCCGTCGCGGGAGATCTGGACCTTCGCCGGTCTCGTCGTGCTCGCGTGCTTCGTGTGGCTCGCGGGGCCGCTGTTCGCGTTCGCCGAGGTCCGGCCGCTCGAAAGCGGCTGGGCGCGCGGGCTGACGATCGCGGTGCTGTTCATCGCGTGGGGCGCACGCGTTGCGTGGCGCAGCTGGCGCGCCGGCCGGCTCAACGCGCAGTTGCTGAACCAGCTGCGCGAGGCCGCGCCCGGGCCGGCCGTCGCCGACGATCCGGCGAAAGCGCAGCTCGACGAGTTGCGCAGCCGCTTCGACGAAGCCGCTTCGCTGCTGAAGAAGGTGCGCTTCGGGCAGGCCGACACCGTGCGCAAGGGCTTGCCGCGCTGGTTCGACCGGATGTCGCGCCAGTATCTGTATCAGCTGCCGTGGTACGTGTTCATCGGCGCGCCGGGCTCGGGCAAGACCACCGCGCTCGTGAATTCCGGGCTGAGTTTTCCGCTGGCCGAGCAGTTCGGCCGCGCGGCGATCCGCGGCGTGGGCGGCACGCGGCATTGCGACTGGTGGTTCACGAACGACGCGGTGCTGATCGATACGGCCGGCCGCTATACGACGCACGAGGGCAACCGCGCGCTCGACGAGGCCGAATGGAAAGGCTTCGTCGACCTGCTGAAGAAGTACCGCACACGCCAGCCGCTGAACGGCGCGATGCTGACGATCAGCGTGGCCGACCTGCTCGGCGCGTCGGAAGCCGAACGCACGCAGCACGCGATGGTGCTGCGCAAGCGGCTGCTCGAGTTGCGCGCACAACTCGGCATCCGCTTTCCCGTGTACCTGCTCGTGACGAAGGCCGACCTGCTCGCGGGCTTCGCCGAGTATTTCAGCCACTACGGCCGCTCGGAATGCGCGCAGGTGTGGGGTTTCACGTTCCCGCTCGCGCAGAGCGAGGCGCCGGGCTTCGACCTGCGGGCGGCATTCGACCGCGAATACCGGCTGCTGCACCAGCGGTTGAACGACGGGCTGCCCGAACTGCTCGCCGCGCAGACCGACGCGCGCCAGCGCGAGATGACGTACCTGCTGCCGCAGCAGATCGCCGACCTGCAGGACATGCTCGGCCAGTTCGTCGCCGAGGTGTTTTCCGTGTCGAGCTACGAGCCGATGCCGATGCTGCGCGGCGTCTACCTGACGAGCGGCACGCAGGAGGGCACCGCGTTCGATCGCGTGATGAGCGGCATCAAGCGCTTCCTGAAGATCGAGGGTGTGCCGCCGGTCGCGCAGGTCGGCTCGACCGGGCGCAGCTTCTTCCTGAAGTCGTTGCTGCAGGAACACATCTTCCGCGAGGCCGCGCTCGCCGGCAGCGACCTGCGCTGGCACCAGAAGCGGCGCGTGCTGCAGATCGCCGGCTACGTACTGCTCGCGCTGGCGTGCGTGGCCGTGCTGTTTGCGTGGCTGCGCAGCTATTCGAACAACCGCGCGTATCTCGACCAGATCGGCGCGCGCGTGCCGGCCGTCGATGCGCAGATCGCCGGCGCGAAATTCTCCGATGCGGCCGACGTCGCCCGTCTGCTGCCCGTGCTCGACGCGCTCGGCAACCTCGCGAATGCGGGCGGCATCGACCTGCAGCATCCTCCGCTCGCGTACCGGTGGGGGTTGTTCCAGGGCGAAAAGATCGACGAAGCCGTCGACGCCGTGTACCGGCGCGCGCTCGAAGACGTGCTGCTGCCGATCGCCGCGAGCCGGATGGAGGCGGCGCTGCGCGACGCACGCCCCGACGAGACCGAATATGCGTATGCCGCGCTGAAGGCGTACCTGATGCTGTACGACAGCGCGCACTACGATCCCGCGTTCGTGCAGGCCGTCGTCGACCTCGAGATGGAACGCGCGCTGCCGCCCGATTTCTCGCCGGCCGAACGCGCCGCGCTGCGTGCGCATCTTGCCGCGCTGTTCGGCAACCGGGTCGCGGTGTCGCCGTTTCCGATGAACGAGCGCCTCGTAGCCGACGTGCGCGACCGGCTGCGCCAGGTGCCGTTCTCGCAGCGGCTGTACCGGCAGATGACGATGACGCTTCGACCGGCCACGGCCGCGTTCGACTTCAGCGTGGCGCGGGCGGTCGGCCCCGACGCATCGCTGGTGTTCCGCCGGCAGAGCGGCAAGCCGCTGTCGGAAGGCGTGCCGGGACTCTATACGCGCAACGGCTATCGCAACGTGTTCGCGCCGCGCCTGGCCGGCGAGGTCGACGCGTACGGGCGCGAGGAAGTGTGGGTGCTGAACCTCGGGCTGTCCGAGATTCCCGGCCCGAACGACGCGGCCGCGTGGGCGCGCGATATCCGCCAGCTCTACCTGAACGACTACCTGAAGATCTGGGACGACTATCTCGCCGACATCAAGCTGCAGCGCACCGCGACGCTCGCACAGAGCATCCAGGTGGCGCGCGCGTTGTCGTCCGCCGATTCGCCGCTCACGCGGCTGATGGTGGCGCTCGCACGCGACACCGCGCTCGGCGATGCACCGGGCGGGGCGCGCAATCTCGCGGCGCAAGCGCAGGACAAGGTCGACGAGGCGCGCAGCTCGCTGTCGCAGATCTTCGCGGGCCAGGGCGGCAATGCGAGCGCGTCCGCGGCGGCGCCCGCGAGCGCCGAGCAGATCGTCGACAGCCACTTCGCCGGGCTGCGTGCGTTCGCGCCGGGCAGCGGCGACCAGGCGGCGGCATTCAACGACGTGCTGAAGTCGATCGACGCGCTGTACACGTACCTGACGGCCACCGACGACGCACTGAGGAGCGGCGCGCAACCGCCGCCGTCCGATGCGCCCGCGAAACTCCGTGCGCAGGCCGGCCGCCTGCCGACACCGTTCCGCGAAGTGCTCGACGACCTGTCGAACGTCGCGAACGGCAGCGTGGCGACCGTCGAGCAGCGCAGCGTCGCGACCCGGGCCGGTGCGAACGTCGGCGACTTCTGCCGGCAGGCGATCGCGGGCCGTTATCCGTTCGCGCGCGGCGCGTCGCGCGACGTCGCGCCGGCGGATTTCGCGCAGATGTTCGCGCCCGGCGGCCTGATGGACGACTTCTTCCAGAAGAACCTGCAGTCGATCGTCGATACGACGTCGCACCCGTGGCGCTTCGCGAACCGCAATGCGGACGCCGATCCGTCGGCCGCCGCGATGCTGGCGTCGTTCGAGAAGGCGGCGGTGATCCGCGACGTCTATTTCGGCGGCGGCGCGCGCACCGCCCAGCTGAAGGTACAGATCCAGCCGCTCGAAATGGACCCGTCGATCACGGAGATGGTGCTCGACGTCGACGGGCAGATCGTCCGCTACGCGCACGGCCCGCTCGTGCAGAGCGCGGTGAACTGGCCAGGCCCGCGCGGCAGCAACCAGGTGCGGCTGCAGGTGTCCGGGCAGGCGGGCGCGACCGACGGCTTCTCGACCGACGGGCCGTGGGCGCTGCACCGGCTGTTCGACCGCGCGGGGGTGTCGGCCGGACGCGGCTCGGACCAGATGATTGCGCGCTTCACGGTCGACGGCAAACCGATCGTGCTGCAAGTGAATGCGGGCAGTGTCCGCAACCCGTTCAGGCTGCCCCAGATGGAGTCCTTTACATGCCCGCCGAAGCCATGAGCCCGACACCGCCGTTCACGCGTACCGACGGCGATGCGCCGGCCTGGTACGGGAAGATTCCCGGCGCCGGCGACTTCGTCAACAGCCGGCTGCCGCATGCGCTCGCGCTGTGGTGGGAGCGCTGGCTCCAGCAGGGCATGGCCGCGATGCGCCAGCGCGGCGCGGACGAGATCGAGCGCCACTACACGGTCGCGCCGGTCTGGAATTTCCTGATTCCGGCGGGCGCGGGGGCGTCGTGCATTCAGCCGGGCTGCCTCGCGCCGAGCTGCGACCGCGTGGGGCGCTACTACCCGGTGATCGCCACGCTGCCGATGCGCGCCGCCGATTACTGGAACGGGCTGCCGGATGCCGCCGACACGTTCTACTGGCAGGTCGGCCAGGCGCTGCTCGACACGATCCGCCATGCCCGCGCGCCCGGCGATCTCGAGCAGATGCTGGCGCGCGTGCGGCTCACGCCGGTCGACGACACCTACGCCGACATCGTCGACGGCATGCCGGCGCCGCCGCCGGAACGGCCGGCCCCGGCCGCGTGGCCGGGACTGTCCGGCTATTTCGATCCGCACGGCGGCACCAGTTTCTGGTGGACCAACCGCGCGGACGGATCGCCGCTGCGCACGCACGCGCATACGGGCACGCCCGACAACGCGCTGTTCCTGACGCTGTTCGGCGGCAGCTAGCGAGCCGGCTGACGGACGGCGGGCCGCCGGGCGCGGCGGGTGCGGCGGGTGCGGCGGGTGGAATGGACGCGGTTTCGAGAGGTGGTGGAGATGAAGGACGCTGGATCGAGAGACAACGAGCACGACACGGCGACACGCGGCGACGCATCCGAATTCACGGTGCGGCCGCTGCCGCTCGGCCATCGCCTGGGCGAACTGCAGCTCGACGAGGTGCTGGGCATCGGCGGCTTCGGGATCGTCTATCGCGCATTCGACCGCACGTTGCGGCGCGCCGTCGCGATCAAGGAATACATGCCGTCGATGCTGGCCACGCGCGGCGGCGACTACACGGTGTCGCTGCGCTCCGAGCGGTTCGCGCAGGCCTTCGACGCCGGTCGCGGCGCGTTCCTCAACGAAGCGCGCCTGCTCGCGCAATTCGATCATCCGGGGCTCGTCAAGGTCCTGCATTTCTGGGAAAGCCACGGCACCGCGTACATGGTGATGCCGTTCTACGAAGGGCGCACGCTCAAGCAGCTGCTCGACGGCGGGATGCGGATCAGCGAGACGCAGTTGCGCAGTATCGTCGGCGCGCTGCTCGGTGCGCTCGACACGCTGCATCGCGCGCAGTGCTTCCATCGCGACGTCGCGCTCGACAACGTGCTGATCCGCCCGAACGGCAGCGCGATCCTGCTCGACTTCGGCGCGGCGCGCAAACGGATCGGCGACCTGGTCGACGACGGCGCGATGATGATCAAGCCCGGTTACGCGCCGATCGAGCAGTACACCGACGATCCCGCGTTCAGCCAGGGGCCGTGGACCGACCTCTATGCGCTCGGCGCGGTGATGCATGCGATGATCACCGGCGAATTGCCGCCCGCGGCCGTCGTGCGCAGCATCAAGGACACGTACCGGCCGCTCGCGACGCGCGAACTGCCGGCCGGCGAGGTGTACAGCCCGGCGTTTCTCGCGGCGGTCGATCATGCGCTGCAGTTGCGGATTCCGGATCGGCCGGAATCGGTCGCGGCGTTCGCGGCGGAGCTCGGGTTGCGGGATGTCGGCACGGGGGGCGGGTATGGTGCGGCGGTCGTGCCGCCGGTGGGTGATGCGGGCAGGAGCGGGGACGGGAAGGGTGGGGCGTCTGCTGCGTCCGGCGTGGCGTCGGCTGCCGCGGCGGCGTCGATCGGCGCGGGCGGGACCGCTTCGGGCAACGCTGCGCCGGATGGGCGGGCGTCGACAGCCGGTGGTGCGGATCATGTGTCTACGCCCACGGATACGGCATCCGCATCGTCTGGTGTGTCCGGCACCAAGCCGGAGGCCGATACGCGTTCGACGTCCAGAACCGTCGCGCAAGGCGCCGCCGTTGCGGCTGTGGGCTCGCTCGCAGCGTCTGCTGCATCGCATACGTCTCAATCGTCTGCGAAACCGGTTGAAAAACCGGTCGAATCCGAAACGCCGACCGGAAACGTCGAACGCGCGAAAGAAGCGCCCGCTGCACGAACCGACACACACGACGCAGCCGGTACGCGATCAGCGAATACGGCCTCGGACATCGGCGCGCAAGGTGCAGCCGGTTCCGGCAACGCGAACGCATCCGCGGCTGCCGGCGCCGCCGCTTCGACCGCACCGCATCCCGCCGCATCGGCGTCGTCATCCGGCGGCGCATCCGGGCCGACCGGCGCCCAACGCGGCCACGCTCCGCCTGGATCGCGCAATCGCCGCCTGCCTGTCTACGTCGGTAGCGCGCTCGTTGCGTTGATCGCCGTCGGCCTCGCGGCGACTTATCTGTCGCGTCCCGCCCGCGTCGCCGACGAAGCCGCACCGGTCGCGAGCCAGCCGCAGGCCGGCACGTCCCCGCCCGCGAGCACGCCGGGCGCCACGCTGGCCCAGCAAGGGCCGACACCGACCGTCGTGCCGCCGTCCAGCCTGCCGGCCGGATCGTCCGCGCAGGTTCCGCCGCCCGCCGTCGCCGCAGCGCCGGCCAGCGCGCCTGCCGTCGAGGCCGCCACGCCCGCGCCGCAGGTTGCGACCACCGTAACGAACCCGGCTCCGTCGCCGTCGGGCTCCAGCTCGGGCATCGCCCCCGCCGGCAGCCTCGATTCGTCGGAACGCGTCGTCAACGTACCGCCGTCGGAAGCGGCAGCCACACCGGCGACTGCGCCCACACCAGCACCAAAGGCACCGTCGGAGGCCGCGACTGCCGTCGCCACCGTCAACGCGCCAACGGCCGAGTCGCAGCCGCGTCCGTCGAAGGCCCAGGAAACCGTGCAGGTGCGTTTCAACGTGCGGCCATGGGGCGACGTCTACGTGAACGGCGCGCGGCGCGGCGCAAGCCCGCCGCTGCGTTCGGTATCGCTGACGCCGGGCGTCTACGTGATCGAGATCCGCAACGGCACGCTGCCGCCGTTGCACCGCACCGTGGCGATCGACTTCGGCAGCAAACCGGTCAATATCGACTATGCATTCGAATGACGTCAGCCAGGCGGCGCTGGCCGCCGCCGCATATGCCACGGTGCCGCCCGGCCTGCCGGCGACGCCGCGCGCCGACCTGATCGGCCGACTGCTCGCGGATGTCGCGCCGGACGCGCCGTGCGGCGCGAACCTCGAATACGACGCCGAGTTCCTGCAACTGCAGGAGCGCGCGACGCCGCGTGCCGAGCAGCAATACGGCGACACCGTGATCCCGGCCGAAGCGCCCGACTGGCGCGCGGTCGAGCGGCTCGCGCTGGCGCTGTCGGCGCGCACGAAGGATCTGCGCGTCATCGCCTGTCTCGCACGCAGCTGGATCGAGCAACACGGTATTCCGGGCTACGCGGACGCGCTCGCGCTCGTCGCAAACCTGCTCGAACGCCGCTGGGACGACCTGCATCCGCGGCTCGACGCGGACGGCGAACCGGACCCGACATTGCGGATGAACGCGCTCGCCGAGATAGCCGGCGCGCACGACTGCGCGCGCGCGGCGCGCCGCCAGCCGCTGTTCGACGGCGGCCCGAGCGTGCGCGACGCGGAACGGCTGCTCGACGGCCGCGACGACACCGGCAGCCCCGTGGCGGGCAGCCGCGACAGCCTGCTGGCTGCGCTATCGGCCGCGCACAGCGACGGCACGACGCCGCTCGACGCGGCGCGCGCGGCACTGCGCTCGCTGGAGGCGATCCGCGTGGGCGTGACGGACAAGCTGGGCCGCGAATGGGCGCCGGACGAAGGCGATGCGGAGAAAGCGCTGCAACGGATCGTGCGCGAAGTGCCGCGGCCCGAGCCGCAACCGGTGTCGCCCGACATGCAGCAGGCCGCGCCCGGCGACACGTCGCAGCCCGGCACGGCCGCAACCGCGCCGGCGGCCATACCGAACGCGCACGCGTGGCGCGATGCCGAGGTCACGAGCCGCGACGACGTGCGCATCGGCCTCGACAAGATGTGCCGCTATTTCGAGCAACACGAGCCGAGCCATCCGGCGCCGCTGCTGCTGCGGCGCGCGCAGCGGCTGCTCGCGCTCGACTTCTACGAAATCATCCGCGATCTCGCGCCGGAGAGCCTGCCGAAGCTGGATCTGCTGAGCGGCGAGCGGAGCGAATGAAACGAGCGAGCGCCGCCGCGACGCGGGCGGTGACGACGAACTGCGCAACCTGATCGATGTGAAGGAGTGGACGATGACGGACAGAACCAAGGCGGCAGGCAGCGGACAGAAGTTCATCGCGCGCAATCGGGCGCCGCGCGTGCAGATCGAGTACGACGTCGAGACCTACGGCGCGGAACGCAAGGTGCAGTTGCCGTTCGTGATGGGCGTGATTTCCGACCTGGCGGGCAAGCGTGCCGAGCCGTTGCCGGACTTACCGGAGCGCAAGTTCCTCGAGATCGATGTCGACAACTTCGACGAGCGGATGAAATCGGTCGCGCCGCGCGTCGCGTTCCAGGTGCCCAACACGCTGACCGGCGAAGGGATGCTCAACGTCGACATGACGTTCGAGCAGATCGACGATTTCTCGCCGGCCGCGATCGCGCGCAACGTCGACGCGCTGCGCCGGCTGCTGGAGGCGCGCACCGAGCTGTCGAACCTGCTGTCGTACATGGACGGCAAGCACGGCGCCGAGCAGCTGATCGAGCGCGCGATCAACGATCCCGACCTGCTGAAGACGCTCGTGCGCAACCCGCACGAGCCCGCGCAGGGCGGCGACGCGACCCAACCGGAGGCCCGCGATGAATGATCCCGTCCAATCCCGTGCGGACACGCGCGACGCCGCGCAACCGGCCGTCGCGCACGACGAATTCGCCGCGCTGCTGCAAAAGGAATTCAAGCCGAAGACGGCCGAGGCGCGCGAGTCGGTCGAGCGCGCGGTGCGCACGCTCGCGCAGCAGGCGCTCGAACACACGGTCGGCATGACAACCGATGCATACGGCAGCGTGAAGCAGATCATCGCTGAGATCGACCGCAAGCTGTCCGAGCAGATCAACCAGATCCTGCATCACAACGAGTTCCAGACGCTCGAAGGCGCGTGGCGTGGGCTGCATTACCTCGTCACGCACACCGAGACCGACGAGCTGCTGAAGATCAAGGCGCTGCCGGCGTCGCGCAACGAGGTCGCGCGGGTGCTGAAGCGCTACAAGGGCGTCGCGTGGGACCAGAGCCCGCTGTTCCGCAAGATCTACGAGGAGGAATACGGGCAATTCGGCGGCGAGCCGTTCGGCTGCCTGGTCGGCGATTTCCATTTCAACCACAGCCCGCCGGACGTCGAGATGCTCGGCGAGCTGTCGAAGATCGCGGCGGCCGCGCACGCGCCGTTCATCGCCGGTGCGTCGCCGGAGCTGATGCAGATGGATTCGTGGCAGGAGCTGTCGAACCCGCGCGACCTGACGAAGATCTTCCAGAACACCGAATACGCGGCGTGGCGCAGCCTGCGGCAGTCGGAGGATTCGCGCTACATCGGCCTCGCGATGCCGCGCTTTCTCGCGCGGCTGCCGTACGGCGCGCGCACCAACCCCGTCGACGAATTCGACTTCGAGGAAGACACCGACGCCGCGAACCACGACCGCTACACGTGGGCGAATTCGGCGTATGCGATGGCCGCGAACATCAACCGCTCGTTCAAGCAGTTCGGCTGGTGTTCGTCGATCCGCGGCGTCGAATCGGGCGGGGCGGTCGAAGGGCTGCCAAGCCACACGTTCCCGACCGACGACGGCGGCGTCGACCAGAAATGCCCGACCGAGATCGCGATCAGCGACCGCCGCGAGGCCGAGCTCGCGAAGAACGGCTTCATGCCGTTCGTACACCGGAAGAACTCGGATTTCGCGGCGTTCATCGGCGCGCAGTCGCTGTACCAGCCGGCCGAGTACCACGATCCCGACGCGACCGCGAACGCGCGGCTGTCCGGCCGCCTGCCGTACCTGTTCGCGTGCTGCCGCTTCGCGCATTACCTGAAGTGCATCGTGCGCGACAAGATCGGCTCGTTCCGCGAACGCGACGACATGGAGCGCTGGCTGAACGACTGGATCATGAACTACGTCGACGGCGACCCCATCAACTCGTCGCAGGAAACCAAGGCGCGCAAGCCGCTCGCGGCCGCGCAGGTGGTGGTCGAGGAGGTCGAGGACAACCCCGGCTACTACACGTCGAAATTCTTCCTGCGGCCGCACTACCAGCTCGAAGGGCTCACCGTGTCGCTGCGGCTCATCTCGCGGCTGCCGACCGCGAAGGCGGCCAACGAGTGAGGGCAGCGCAAGCAACGATCGGCATTCAACGCGGCATTCATCCTGACATCGCACTGAAACGGAGACGGCAATGGGCGTGGCAATGTTTATGAAGGTGGACGGCGTGACCGGCGAATCGGCGGACGCGCAGCACAAAGGCTGGACCGACATCCAGTCGTTCACGTGGGGCGCGAGCCAGCCGGGCGCGATGGCGAGCGGCAGCGGCGGCAACGCGGGCAAGGCGAGCTTCAACGATCTCGTCGTCGCCGCGTACATGGACAAGGGCGCGCCCGCGATCATCAAGAACTGCGCGAACGGCAAGCATCTGTCGTCGGTCGAGATCTCCGCGTGCAAGACGGGCGGCACGCAGGTCGAGTTCATGCGCGTGACGCTGCAGGAGGTGCTCGTCACGTCCGCGCAGGTCGCGGGCATCGATCCGGGCGACGTCGCCGACCGGCTGATGATGCATTACGGCTTCCAGGCCGCGAAGGTGAAGAAGCAGTACTGGCAGCAGAACGACAACGGCGGCAAGGGCGCGGAGGTGACCGTCGGCTGGAACATCAAGGAAAACACCGAGATGTGACGGCGCGGAGATGACGATGGACGACCCGCGAACCCGCGATGGCCGCGACGGCCGGGAAGGCAGCCTGCGCGACCGGCTCCAGCCCGCGCTGCTCGACCGGCTCACCGACGACACGCCGCAGCGCGCCGCCGAAGCGCCCGGCGCGCAGTGGATCGGCACCGAACGCCTGCGTGCGGCCGTGCTGCGCGATCTCGCGTGGCTGCTCAACACGCGCAACGCCGAGGACGGCTTCGTCGACTGGTCGGCGTTCGCGCACGCGCAGGCGTCGGTGCTCAACTACGGGATGCGGCCGCTCGTGGGCAAGCCGATGTCGGGCGTCGAGCGGATGTCGGTCGAGGCGTCGATCCGCGACGCGATCCTCCGCTTCGAGCCGCGCATCGCGCCCGACAGCGTCGACGTGCGCAGCGTGATCGACGCGGCCGGCGGCCGGGCCGGCGAACGGCGCCACAACGTGCTGCTGTTCGAGATTCGCGGCACGCTGTGGTCGATCCCGCATCCGCTCGAATTCGTGCTGCGCTCCGACCTCGATCTCGAGACGGGCGCGATGTCGCTGCAATCGTTGGCGGGGGCCTGACGCGATGGATACGCGCCTGCTCGACTACTACAACCGCGAACTCGCGTACCTGCGCGAGCTCGGCGGCGAATTCGCGCAGCAGTTCCCGAAAGTGGCCGCGCGGCTGCGGCTCAACGAATCGGGGCCGCCCGACCCGTACGTCGAACGGCTGCTCGAAGGCTTCAGCTTCCTCACCGCGCGCGTGCAGCTCAAGATGGACGCCGAGTTTCCGCGTTTCACGCAGGCGCTGCTCGATGCCGTGTATCCCGGCTATATCGCGCCGCTGCCGTCGATGGCGATCGTACGGTTCGCGCCGCTGCTGAACGAAGGCAGCCTGGCGCAAGGCTGGCGGCTGCCGGCCGGCACCGCGCTGCGCGCACGTCCGGCCGCGTCCGAGCAGACCGCGTGCGAATTCCGCACCGCGCACGACCTGACGCTGTGGCCGCTCGAACTGACCGATGCGACCGTCACCGGCGCGCCGTCGTGGCTGCCGCGCGGCGCGTTCGCCGCGCGGCAGGACGTGCGCGGCGCGCTGCGCATCCGGTTGGAGGCGCGCGGCGGCGCCAAACTTTCCCAGTTGCCGCTCGACCGGCTGACGTTTCATCTCGCCGGCCCCGAACGCGACGCGCTGCACCTGCTCGAACTGATCGCCGCGCATGCGCTCGGCGTCGTGTGCCACGATCCGGCGCAGCCGCCGCGCTGGCTGCATACGCTCGAAGCCGACGCGATCGTCCATGAAGGCTTCGATCCCGCACAGGCGATCCTGCCCGACGACGGCCGCAGCTTCCACGGCTACCGGCTGCTGCGCGAGTATTTCGCGTTTCCGGCGCGTTTCCTGTTTTTCAGCATCAGCGGGCTGCGCGCCGCGCTCGCGCGCGCGACCGGCGACGCGTTCGAACTGACCGTGCTGTTCGATCGCCACGATGCGGCGCTCGAGGCGGCCGTCAGCGCGAAACACCTCGCGCTGAACTGCACGCCGGCCGTGAACCTGTTCGCGCGCCGCGCCGACCGCATTCCGCTGCAGCCGGGCGCGCGCGAGCACCATGTCGTCGTCGATCGCAGCCGGCCGCTCGACTATGAGGTCTATGCGGTGCAGCGGCTCGCGAGCGAGCAGCGTGACGACGGCCAGTCACGCGAATTCCGGCCGTTTCACGCGTCGTTCGCGAGCGACGACGGCAACCATGGCGCGTACTACACGGTGCGGCGCGAACCGCGGCTGGTGTCCTCTCAGGCACGCGCGAACGGCACGCGCACCGGCTACGTCGGCAGCGAGACCTACGTGTCGCTCGTCGACAGCCAGTGCGCGCCGTACGACGAAACGATGCGCTACCTGGCGGCCGACACGCTGTGCACGAACCGCGATCTCGTGCTGCTGCAGCCACCGGGCGACGCGAACACGTTCACGCTGCGCGTGTCGGCTCCGGTCGAAAGCATCGTCGCGATCCGCGGCCCGTCGCGGCCTCGGCCGCCGATCGCCGATGCGCAAACCGCGTGGCGGCTGATCCGCCATCTCGGGCTCGCCCGGCACACGCTGACCGATCTCGACGACGACGAGGGCGCGCATGCGCTGCGCGAACTGCTCGGCCTGCATGCCGACCCGGCCGATGCCGCGATGCGCCGGCAGATCGACGGCGTGCTGCGCGTGGCGTTCTCGCCGGTGTTCCGCCGGCTGCCGGCGTCCGGCCCGCTGATGTTCGGGCGCGGCGTGCAGGTCGACGTGACCGTCGACGATCATGCGTTCTCCGGTGACAGCCCATTCCTGCTCGGCGCGGTGCTCGAACAGTTCTTCGCGCGCCACGTGTCGATCAACGCGTTTGCCGAATGCGTGCTGACCAGTGCGCAGCGCGGCACGCTCGCGCACTGGCCGGCGCGCATCGGCAGGCGGCCCGCGATATGAAGCGCGATATGTCTCCGGCCGCCGAAGCCGCACGCCGCGATGCGTGGTGGGCACGCCTGCGCGCCGCGCCGCACGGCTACGACCTGTTCCAGGCGCTGCGCTGGCTCGATGCGCTGTCGCCCGGCCGCGCGCCGCTCGGCCATGCGACGCGGCCGCGTGACGAGCCGGTGCGGCTCGGGCAGCAGCCGTCGCTCGCGTTTGCGGCGTCGATGCTGGCCGGCGTGAGCGACGAGGGCAGCGGCATGCCGCCGCGCATCGCGATCCACGGGTTCGGGCTGTTCGGCCCGAACGGGCCGCTGCCGACGCACCTGACCGAATACGCGCACGAACGCGCGGCGCAGCACGACGACCCGACGTTCGCCGCGTTCGCCGACCTGTTCCATCACCGTCTGATCCTGCTGTTCTACCGCGCCTGGGCCGATGCGCAGCCGACGGTGAGCCTCGATCGCCCGGAACGTGCACGGTTCGACGGTTATGTCGCGAGCCTGATCGGGCGGGCGGCACACGGCGACAAGCCCGTCACGAAAGCCGCCACTCACGCCGACGCCGACACGCTCGCGCCGCACGCGCGCTATTTCCACGCGGGCCATCTCGTGCGGCACACACGCAACCCGGAAGGGCTCGTGCAGATCCTGCGCCGGCATTTCGGTGTCGAGGCGCGCATCGTCGAGCACGTGCCGCAGTGGGTCGCGATAGAACGTTCGCAGCGCTGCACGATCCGCGCGACGCGGCCGACGTTGCGGGTCGGCGCCGTCGCGCTCGGCGTCGCGGTGCGCGATGCGCAGTCGCGCTTCCGGATCGTGCTCGGCCCGCTGTCGCTCGACGCGTACCGCCGTTTCCTGCCGGGCGGCCCGCATGCGCGGCAGCTCGCGCAATGGGTGCGCGAATACGTCGGCATCGAGTTCGACTGGGACGTGCAGCTCGAACTGGCGGCCGACGCGGTGCCGGCGATCGCGCTCGGCGCGCCGCAGGGCATCGGCCGCACTGCGTGGCTCGGGCAACGGCTCGACCCCGGCCCCGCGCGCGACCTCGTCGTCCGCTACGACGTGCGGCGCGGCGGCGCCCCCCTTCATCGCGAAACCGCCTAAACGGGAACCGTCATGTCCGATATCGGCCGCGCCAACCTGTTCGGAAAGCTGAATCCGTTCCTCTACGAGACGCTCGAGCAGGCGACCGGCTTCTGCCGGCTGCGCGGCAATCCGTACGTCGAGCTCGCACACTGGTTCAAGCAGATGCTGCAACGGCCCGACGGCGACCTGCAGCGCGTGCTGCGCCACTTCGGCGTGGACGACGCCGCGCTCGACCGCGGGCTCGTTACCGCGCTCGACAAGTTGCCGCGCGGCGCGGGCTCGGTGTCGGATCTGTCCGTGCACATCGACGACGCGGTCGAACGCGCGTGGGTCTACGCGACGCTGAAGTACGACGCGACGCGCATTCGCGGCGCGGTGCTGCTGCTCGCGATCCTGAAGACACCGCAGTTGCGCAACGTGCTGCTGGCGATCGCGCGCGAATTCGAGCGCATCGTGCCGGACGTGCTCGCCGACGAACTCGCGTCGATCGTCGAAGGCTCGCCGGAGGCGCCACCAGCCGGGCAGGCGGCGCCGGGCGGCGACATGACGATGCGCGGCGCGACCGCCGCCTCCGACGGCTCGGCGCTCGCGCGTTTCGCTGTCGACCTGACCGCCCACGCACGGGCCGGCGAGATCGATCCGGTGATCGGGCGCGATCCGGAGATCCGCCAGATCGTCGATATCCTGCTGCGACGCCGGCAGAACAACCCGCTGCTGGTCGGCGAGGCCGGCGTCGGCAAGACGGCGGTCGCGGAAGGCTTCGCGCTGCGGATTGCCGCCGGCGACGTGCCGCCGTCGCTGCAGGACGTCGCGCTGTACCTGCTCGACATCGGGCTGCTGCAGGCCGGCGCGAGCGTGAAGGGTGAATTCGAGAGCCGGCTGCGCGGCGTGATCGACGAAGCGATGTCGTCCGAGCGGCCGGCGATCCTGTTCATCGACGAAGTCCACACGCTCGTCGGCGCGGGCGGGGCCGCCGGCACCGGCGACGCCGCGAACCTGCTGAAGCCCGCGCTCGCCCGCGGCCTGCTGCGCACGATCGGCGCGACCACGTGGTCCGAGTACAAGCAGTACATCGAGAAGGACCCGGCGCTGACGCGACGCTTCCAGCTCGTGCACGTCCACGAACCGGAGGAAGCGGCCGCGCTGACGATGCTGCGCGGCCTCGCCGGGAAGCTCGAGAGCCACCACCGCGTGCTCGTGCTCGACGATGCGCTGGAGGCCGCCGTCACGCTGTCGCACCGCTACATTCCCGCCCGCCAGTTGCCGGACAAGGCGATCAGCCTGCTCGATACGGCCTGTGCGCGCGTCGCCGTCAGCCAGCACGCGGTGCCCGCGCCGATCGAAGACGCGCGCCGCCGAATCGACAGCCTGCGCGTCGAACAGGAGCGGATCGGACGCGAATGCGCGCTCGGCACCGGTGATACCGCGCGGCGCGATGCGATCGAGCACGACATTGCCGTCGCCCGGACCGAACTCGACCGGCTCGACACCCGCTGGCAAACCGAACGCGACGCCTTGACCGCGATCGTCGATGCCCGTGCGCTGCTGCTCGACGACGATCCGTCCCACGCACTCGATGCGGATGCACGGGCTGCGGCGCAAGCGCGTCTCTCGGTTGCCCAGCAAGCGCTGGCCGACCTGCAGGGCGATGCGCCGCTCGTGCTGCCCGCCGTCGACCCGCACGCGGTCGCCGCCGTCGTGGCCGACTGGACCGGCATTCCGCTCGGCCGCATGGTGCGCGACGAAACGCAGGCCGTGCTGAAGCTCGCCGATACGCTCGGCGAGCGCGTCGTCGGCCAGCAGCACGCGGTCGAGCTGATTGCCGAGCGCATCCAGACCGCGCGCGCCAAGCTCGACGATCCGAAGAAACCGCATGGCGTGTTCCTGCTGTGCGGCCCATCCGGCGTCGGCAAGACCGAGACCGCGCTCGCGCTCGCCGACACACTGTACGGCGGCGAACACAACGCGATCACGATCAACATGAGCGAATTCCAGGAGGCGCATACGGTGTCGACACTGAAGGGCGCGCCGCCCGGCTACGTCGGCTACGGGCAGGGCGGGGTGCTCACCGAAGCCGTACGCCGCCGCCCGTACAGCGTCGTGCTGCTCGACGAGATCGAGAAGGCGCACCGCGACGTGCACGAGATTTTCTTCCAGGTATTCGACAAGGGCTGGATGGAAGACGGCGAGGGGCGCGACATCGATTTCCGCCACACCGTGATCCTGCTGACGTCGAACGTCGGCGCCGATCGCGTAATGCAGCTGTGCCGCGATCCGGAGCGCCTGCCCGACGTGCAGACGCTCGCCGATGCGCTGCGCGCGCCGCTGCTCGACGTGTTTCCCGCCGCGCTGCTCGGCCGGTTGACCGTCGTGCCGTACTACCCGCTCACCGACGCGACGCTCGCGCGAATCGTCGCCTTGCAATTGCGGCGGATCGCGCAGCGGATCGACGCGCACCACGGCATCCGGCTGCGCTGCACCGATGCGGCGAACGCGCTGGTCGTCGAGCGTTGCCGGACGATCGAATCCGGCGGCCGGATGGTCGACGCGATCCTCACGCACACCGTGATGCCGCGCATCGGCCGCGCGATCCTGCAGGCCACGCTCGAGGGCCGCACGCTGTCGTCGATCGAGCTGAGCGCCGCCGACGGCGAATTCACGTACCGGTTCGACGAGGAGGAAACGACTTGAATCGCGTATTCACACTCGACAGCCCGCACGGCGACGGCCTCAAGTTCCATACGCTCGACGGCAGCGATGAACTCGGCCGCCTGTTCGAATACCGGATCGAGGCGCTCGCCGACAGTCACAGCCTGTCGCTGAAGGACCTGCTCGGCAAGCCCGTGACGGTGCGGATCGAACAGCAGGACCTGTCGACCCGCTACCTGAACGGGATCGTTGCGCGCGCATCGCTGTCCGGCCGGCGCGCCGAGCGCTACTACGGCTACGAACTGATCGTGCGCCCGTGGCTGTGGCTCGCGACGCGCCGCTCCGATTGCCGGATCTTCCAGAACAAGACCGTGCCCGAGATCGTGCAGGAGGTGCTGTCGACGTACGGTTTTCCGATCGAGAACCACCTCGCCGAATCGTATGTGCCGCGCGACTATTGCGTGCAGTACAACGAGACCGATGCCGCGTTCGTGTCGCGGCTGATGGAGTTCGAGGGGATCTACTTCTGGTTCCGGCATGCGGAGGACACGCATACGCTGATGCTCGGCGACGCGATGTCGTCGCATACCGTGCTGCCCGGCTACGAGACGATTCCGTACATCGCGCGCGACCGCACCGCGATCGCCGACGAGGAGCACATCGACGGCTGGCTGCCCGCGCAGGCGGTGAGCGTCGGCCGGCACCAGACCACCGACTACGACTATACGAAGCCGCGGGCCGATCTTTCGTCGCAGAAAGTCGATCCGCGTGGGCACGATCACGACGGTTTTGCTTCGTTCGAGTGGCCGGGGGGTTATCGCGACGATGCACCCGGTGCGCATTACAGCCGCGTGCGGCTCGAGGAACAGCAGGCGGAACATGAGCGGGCGAACGCCGATACCGACGTGCGGGGTGTCGCGCCCGGTTATCTGTTCACGCTCGAACATTGCCCGCGTGCGGACCAGAACCGCGAGTACCTGATCGTGCGGTGCCAGTACCGGTTTCAGGAGAACGCGTATGCGAGCGACCAGGGTGCGGAGGCTGTCGTCCATCAGACGATGATGCTCGTGCAGCCGACGAGCCTGCCTTACCGGTCGCCGCGCGAGACGCCGCGGCCGCGCACCAACGGGCCGCAGACGGCCACCGTCGTCGGGCCGCCGGGAGAGGAAATCTGGACCGACCAGTATGGGCGCGTGAAGCTGCAGTTCCGCTGGGATCGGTACGGGCAAAGCAACCAGGATTCGTCGTGCTGGGTGCGGGTGTCGAGTCCGTGGGCCGGGGGCGGGTTCGGGGGCGTGCAGATTCCGCGGGTGGGCGATGAGGTGGTGGTCGATTTTCTCAATGGCGATCCCGATGAGCCGATCGTCACCGGGCGGGTTTTCAACGGGGAGAAGATGCCGCCGTGGGGGTTGCCCGGAAGTGCGACGCAGAGCGGGCTGTTGTCGCGGTCGTCGCCGGGTGGAACGACCGACCACGCCAATGCATTCCGGTTCGAGGACAAGAAGGGCGCCGAGCAACTGTGGATGCATGCCGAGCGGAATTTCGATGCGGAGACGGAGCTCGATCATTCGCTTTCCGTCGGGAACAACCATACGCATACGGTCGGGAACGACGAAACGATGCAGGTGAAGAACAACCGGCAGAGGAGTGTGGGGCAGAACGAAACGGTGAATATCGGGCAGAACCGGGTCGCGCAGATTGGGGCGAATGAGACGCATGGCGTTGTCGGCAACCGGACGCGGACGGTCGGGCAGAACGAAACGGTGACGATCGCCGCGAATCGCGACGCGACCATCGGTGGCGTGCATACCGAGACGGTCGCCAAAGCCAAGACCGAAACGATCGGCGAGGGCAAGACGTTGAGCGTCGCGCAGCTTTATCACACGACGTCTCAGGACATGAAGACGCAGGTCGCGTCCACGCATACCGAGGAAATCGGCACGCGAACGTCGACGATCGCGAACGCCCATACGCACACGGTCGGCGGCGAACACACCGTCAACGTCGGTGCGAGCCATACGACGAACGTGCAGCATCAGGTGACCGTCAACGCCGGCGACCAGCTTTCGCTCGTCTGCGGGATGTCCAGCATCGTGATGAAGCGCGACGGCACGATCACGATCCAGGGCGTCAACGTCGCATCGACCGGCTCCGAAAGCCACAGCGTGCGCGGAACGACGGTGACGTCGTCGGCCACGGGCGAGCACACGGTCGAAGGCACCGTCCTGAAACTGAACCCGTGACGGAGGTCCACACGAATGCAGCAGAACTGGCAGCCGACCAATCCGGTAGAGCGCAGGTTCATGGATGCGCATACGGACTGGATGCGTTTCGCGAAAGACAAAGCCGCGCGGTTGATGGTGTGGCACACGAACGAAACGGATTCACCGCTTGTGCGGTTGTATTTTCAGGCGCAGGAAGACACGTCGTGTGCGGTTCGAACCATGCGCACGGCGTTCGTGGCCGAAGCGCAGTATGCACAGGCGCTGGCCGACGAGCTGATCGCCTTCTACGATAGCCGCCGGGATGCTTCCGACGCAGCGGGGATCCGGGCCGACTGGCAGCCGCCGTTTTTCGACGGTGCCGATCCGGTGCATTACCTGCTTACCGTGGCCGCCAGCCTGATCGAACATCATCCGGAGGTGTTTCCTGCGCTGGTATTCGTGCTTGCGCCGTCCCGGACGGATGACGAACCCGCATGGATGCGGTGGATGGATGGCCTGCTGTCGACCCTCGCTGCGACCCCGCGGCTCGGTGAACGCGTGCGCTTCGTCGTGCCGCGCACGGATATTGGACAGGTCGCACCACTGGTTCAGCGTCACCCGAAGCTCGTCAGCATCGTCCATGGCCGGTATTCGATGGCGAGCGTGCCGCGCGAACTGCTCGCGGAATCGGGCGAACGCGGATCGAGCGGCGAATTCCGGCGACTGTTCATCACGATGAGCGAGACGGTCAAAGACGGCAATCCCACCCGCCTGGAAGAACTCCGCGCGGCGGCGCTGAAGGTGGCCGAGCGTGAGAAGTGGTTCGACCAGTGCGTCGTCGTGCATCTGATTGCCGGTGCCGCGTATCTGAAATGGTGCGATCGCGAGCGTGCCGTCGATGCGTATCGGCAAGCAGCAGAAAGCGGCACGCATGCGGTGAACGCCGGACATCCGGCCGGCTGGAAGCTCGTCGCCAACGGATTGTTCGGCGAGGCGAGCGTGCATCTGATGGTGAAGGATCATGCGCGCGCCGCTTACTGCTACGAGCGGGCGGCCGCGTCGACGGCCGCCGCGCAGGATGCGTTGATGACCGTCGAAGCGTGGCGCATGAGCGCCGTATGCTGGGAGCGGGCAGGGGAGCGCGAGCACGCGCTGGAAGCCGGCTTCAATGCACTTGATGCGGGCTTGACGCTGGACGACGCGACACGCCTGAACAGCAACCTGCAGCTCGTCGTCGAGTGGATGGTGTCGCAGGTCGGGGCGTTCGACCGGCGTCGCGCCGAACTCCGCGAGAAAGTCGCCGCCTTGCGCGGCGGCCGCTGAACGGAGACGCCCATGGGATTGCCCGCGGTCAAACATCTCGATCCGGTCGTCGGTGTCGACCTGCATTCGGTATTGGTGGCGCCGAGTCCGACACCGGTATTCCTGCCGCATCCCCATGTCGGGTTCATGCTTGACCTGCGCGAATATGTGAACGCTGCATTGGGCGTCATTGGTGCGATCGCCTTCACGATCATCGAGGAAAAGGCGGTTGAATATCTTGAAGACCATCCGGACGACGCGAAGAAGCTCGAGGACACAGCCCATGCCGTTTCCGGCGAGCTTCAGAAACTGGCGAAGGATCCCACTGTTGCCCAAGCGTTGAAGGGGGCAAAGACTGCGGGCGATATCGCAAACGCGGTGGGGGCGGGCGTCGGGATGGGCAGCATCGCGGGTCGGCCGATCTTCGTGAACGGGATGCTGCGGGCGACCGCGGGTACGCATGCATTCCATGCGCCAGCGCTGCATTTTCCGCTCGGCGAATCGTTCGCGCCACCCGATCCGGACCCGTCGAACGACGCGGAAGCTTACATGGGCAGCAAGACCGTGCTCGCGAACAACGACCCGCTGGCGTTCCTGGCGCTGCCGGCGATGAGTTGCTGGGCGGTCGGGCTGGAGCCGCCGACGCACAACGGCGCGCATACGAAGCGCGAGCATCTGTCTCTGCCGACGTCGTTCATGCTGCCGATTCCGACCGGACGCCCCGTGCTGGTGGGCGGGCCGCCCATCGTCAACATGGTGGCGCTGGCGAAGGGATTGTTCAAGGCGTTTCGCGGATCGGAATGGGCGAGGGCGCTGGCGGACAAGCTGCATTTGAAGCCGGGGTTCTTGCGATGCAAGGTGCTGGGCGCCGATCCGGTGGACCTGACCACTGGAGAGGTCGTCATGCAGCAGCTCGATTTCACTATCGCGGGACGCCTGCCGCTCGTCTGGGACCGCCATTACTCCAGTCACGATAGGGGGTGCGGTACGGTGGGCTGGGGCTGGCAAACCCCTGCCGATATCCGGGTCGAGTTGATGCAGCACGCCGGCACGGTGGGGGTAGCGGCCTATTTCCCCGATCAAGCGACGGCCTTTGAGGTCGTGCCCGCTGATGCAGGCTGGCCCGCTCGGGTGTACGACGGGCGAAATGGTCATGTGCTCTATCGCAGAAGCCGCCTGCTGGTACTTCGCACGCGCATTGGCGTCGAGTATGAATTCACGTTGCCGGCACACTGGCAACATGGAATGGCGACACTCGCGGAAGGTGCTTCGTTCGCGCTGCCGGTCGACCGGATGACGGATCTCAACGGCAATGCATGGGTATTCGAGCGCAGATCGGACGGCACCCTGGCGCGGCTGACCGAGTGGAAGGGCGAAGAAGCAAGCGGGCGCGTGATCGAGTGTGAGGCCGAGGCGGGCGGCCAGGTCCGCGGTCCGGACCTGCTTGCCGCGCTGACGCTGGTCGATGCCGACGGCCACGTTCATCGGCTCGTCAGCTATGAGCACGACGACGACGGGAACCTGACAGCCGCGATCGATGCCATGAACCAGCCGCATCGATTCGCCTATGCCGACGGGCATCGGATGATACGGCACACGAACGCCAGTGGGATGTCCTTTCACTATAGCCATCGATGGCATGACGATGAGTCATGGCGAGTCGAGCATGCATGGGGAGACGAGGGCCTCTTCGATTACCACTTCGTCTACGATCTCGTGCATCGCGAAACCCGGATGACCAATTCTCTGGGACACACGACGATCCTGCAGACGAACGAACGCCGCATGCCGGTCTCTCGAGTCGATCCCCTTGGCCGTGTGTCGAGCTACCAATACGACGTGCATGGACGCACCAGCTCGGAAACCAACCCCGCCGGGGGCCGTACTGTCTGGGAGTACGACGCGCGCGGCAATCTGCTTGCCAAGACGTTGCCGGACAAGAGCGTCGTGCGTGTCGAGTACGACTCCGACTGTCAGCCGCTGTGCGTGACGGCGTCCGGCGGGCGAACATGGCGCTACGCGTGGGATGAACGCGGCAACCTGCGGCGGCAAACGACGCCTTCTCAAGCCAGCATGCATTACGAGTACGATCAGCATGGTCAGCTCGTGGCGCGTACGGCATCCGACGGCGCGGTGACGCGCTTCAGCTACGACCGCGACGGCAATACTGAAACCGTAACCGATGCGCTTGGTCACCAGACCCTGTACACGCACGATGCACGATCCAATGTCATGCAGATCATCAGTGCATTGGGCGATCGGAGTCGCTACGAATACGATCGAAACGGCAACCTGACTCGAGTGATCGAGCCGACCGGGCGGGAGATCTTTTGCACCTACGATGCCAATGGCAATTTGACACGCTGCCTCGACGCGAACAGCTTCGTCACACGACTTGAATATTCGGCGCTGGGGCGAATCAGCAAACGGCTGACACCGGACGGAGCCGTGGTTGAATATCGCTACGACACCGAAGGGCAACTCGTTGGTGTGCTCGACGAGTGCGGCAAACTGTATCGACTCGTGCGTGATGCGCTGGGGAGAATTATCGAGGAAATCGATTACTGGGGACAATCGCACCGCTACGAATACGGAGTGATCGATGAGTTACGACACAGCACCGATCCGCTGGGACAGACCATCGATTACGAAACGGACGCGCTTGGTCGCATCTTGAAGAAGCACGTGCTGGATCCAAGGCGCCCCGATGGAATCCATACCGAGAAATATTCGTATGATGATGCCGGTAACCTGATCGTCGCGGAAAATCCGGATATGCGGATCGAGTTTCGATACGACGCCGTGGGCCGTATCGTCGAGGAAAAGCAGGGCGACTGCTTCGTGATTGCGAATACCTATGACGGGGTAGGCAATCGTATCGAACGTCGAAGCCGTTTCCAGGGGGATGCAGCAACGATCGCGCATACCGTCCGCTTTGCCTATGACGCTCTTGGCGCAGTCAGTGCGATCCAGATTGACGACGCCGCGCCGATGACGCTCACACGTGACGCACATGGGCGGATTCAGGTCGAACATCTTGACGCCGAGTTGCGACACGAGTTGTCGTATACGTCGGACGGGCGGCTCGCCAAACAAAAACTGCTGAACGACACGGGTGCGTTGTTCGCGAGTGAATATCTTTATGACGCCAATGGCCAACTGATCGAGAAGCGTGACTCGCGACTTGGCGTTGAGCGCTATCAATACGATCCGGTGGGCAGGTTGACCGGACATCTCGATCCAACCGGCAAGTTGCATCGATTCCTGTCCGATCCGACCGGCGACCGATTGAAAACGCGCATCCTCAAGGAAAAACGGATCGATGTGTTCGACCACGAATCACCGGACGACACATGGATTCGGGAAGGCAGACTCGACGACTGTTACTACGCATTCGACATGGCCGGGCGTCTATTGCTGAGACGGGATCCGCAACAGGATCTAAGGCTACGGTGGAGCAACGACGGACTGTTGATCGAGACGTTAGTGGCGAACTCGGTCAATGGCACGTCGAGCATTCGCACATGCTACGTATATGACGCGTTTCATCGTCGCGTGAAGAAGGACACCTGGGTACAGCACGTACCTGGCGCACACCTAGGCTCCACCTCTCCTTGCTCGACGTTGTCACGTACCAGTTATTTCTTCTGGGAGGGCGACGTGCTCGTAGCCGAGGTCTCGACAAGCGTTCAGGAAACCAACGAATCCGTGTCACAGATCATGTCGGTTCCGCACCCATGCGAAGCAAAGGAGTGGATCTACTATCCAGGAACGGCTCAGCCGCTGGCGGGAATTCGTCTCGGCATTGCCGCGACGACGAAACACCTACCGCTCGATCCAGTGCCCGTCGCCGAGCAGACTCCCGCTGAATTGCATTTCTTTTCGACCGATCCCAATGGAGCACCAACAAGAGTCGTCAATAATGTCGGACAGGTCGTCTGGGAAATGAGCCATCTTTCGGTAGAGGAGAGCACCGGCAACGGAATTCCAGTCGGGTTCGATCAGCCACTTCGTTTCCAGGGACAGTATCGCGATACGGAAACGGGGCTTCACTACAACAGGTTCCGCTATTTTGATCCCGCGATGGGCTGCTTCATCACACCGGATCCAATCGGGCTTGCCGGAGGGATCAATGTGTTTGCGTATGCACCTAACCCTCTAAACTGGGCGGACCCGCTGGGACTGACTCCGCATGTGCTGCAGGCGTGGATCGAACGTGGTGACAGGGTGCTTACTTCGCATATGTGGCAAGTCCAGAGCGGTGGGCTTACCCGGGAACAAGCCGGCCCGTGGGGGCTACGCTCACACACGGAGCCGGGCTACCTGGAACTGCACGACATCAGAATGGCGGTGCAGGAAGGAGACACCATCAGAATGGTAGGCACACTCGACCCATGCGAGCCTGGTTGTCGTCCCTATCTACGAGATATCGTATTCCGGGATCAAGTGACCGTCATCTATGACGCGACGGATACCAATTTGCGATGGACTTTCCGGCCAGCGCGCTTTGGCGAATTCGGCAGACGTCGCGCTGATGTTGTCGTAGAGGTGGAAAACCTGATCACCCACGAAACGACAACGCGGCGCCACTGGCTAAGTAACGCACTTAAATGGACGAGTGCGGGTTGCTGATGACGGGACTCAGTCAGCGCTTTGGAAAAGACCGTCGTTTGCCGTCCGCTCGGTGCGGTTCATATTTTACATAACGTGAATTATCGTCGGATTTGGTTGTAGCAGCCATATCCTAATGTCGTGTTCTGGCTATTTACAGATGTCGTGTTTTTGACTGCTGGCATGCTGGACGGCTCGTTGAGCGAGCGCGGAGCCGACCATGCAGCCAGCCGGATTGGTGACACTGACGATGCGAGAGCTTGATCGACTCAAGGTAATCCAGGCCGTGGTGGACACGGGCCTGAAGCCCGGACGTGC
The DNA here is from genome assembly GCF_002223045.2 of Burkholderia sp. HI4860. Lineage (NCBI taxonomy): Bacteria > Pseudomonadati > Pseudomonadota > Betaproteobacteria > Burkholderiales > Burkholderiaceae > Burkholderia > Burkholderia sp. HI4860. The sequence goes on from NZ_NKFO02000001.1 coordinate 2,487,950, forward strand.
GGCCGAACGGCTGGGACTGAGCGTGCGACAGGTGGAAAGGCTGGTCATCCGATATCGAGAGCATGGACCTAGCGGCGTCGCTTCGGGCCGTCGTGGCCGGCCAGGCAACCGCAAGCTCGACGAAGGACTAGCGTTACGCGCCTTGACCACTATTCGAGAGCGTTACGCCGATTTCGGGCCGACGTTGGCCTGCGAGAAGCTGTGGGAATGCCATGGCATTCGGCTGGCCAAGGAGACGGTCAGGAAGCTGATGACGGACGCTGGCTTGTGGATTCCACGTCGGCAGCGTCCGCCGAAGGTTTATCAGCCGCGAGCGCGCCGGGCGTGTCTGGGTGAACTGATCCAGATCGATGGTTGCGATCATCGGTGGTTCGAGGAACGGGCGCCGGCCTGCACGCTGCTGGTGTACGTGGACGACGCGACGAGCCGGCTGATGATGCTGCACTTCACGCAGACCGAGTCGACGTTCAGCTACTTCGAGGCCACGCGAGCGTATCTGGAGCGCCATGGCAAGCCGGTGGCGTTTTACAGCGACAAGTACAGCGTGTTCCGCAATACGAGCGCCAGCAAGACAGGCCAAAGCGTGACGCACTTCGGTCGGGCGATGTACGAGCTGAACATTGACACGTTCTGCGCGAACAGCAGCTCGGCCAAGGGACGTGTCGAGCGAGCGCACTTGACGCTGCAGGATCGGCTCGTCAAGGAGTTGAGACTGCGCGGCATCAGCACGGTCGCCGACGCGAACGCTTACGCGCCCTCCTTCATGGCCATGTATAACGAGCGCTTCGCGAAGCCACCGAAGAGCGGCTTTGATGCGCATCGACCGCTGCGGTCCGACGAGGATCTGGATCTGCTGCTGACCTGGCGCGAGACACGCCGGGTCACGAAGGCGCTGACGGTGCAGTACGACCGGGTGCTCTATCTGCTGGACGATACGCCGGGGAATCGGGCGTGGATACATCGTGACATCGAGGTGTGGGAGTACCCGGACGGACGCATCGAGCTTCGGGCGGCTGGCCAGCTACTGTCGGCACAATCCTACGATCGGCTGGCCGAGGTGGATCAAGGCGCGATCGTGGATCACAAGCGCCTGAGCCATGCGTTGCAGGTGGCACAAGCGTTTCAGGCGCAGCGCGACAGCCGGCGGATCGGCACTGCGCCGTCGCGAACGCATCGGGGGCTGCCGGTGCGGGCAAATGAAGCGCAACCCGGCACGAAGAAACCTCGCCGGTTCACGGTGACTGACATGGAAGCCGCGATTCTGGAAGTTGCGTCAAAAGCAGAAACTGAGCGGCGGTCTGCCAAGGCCCGCGGGTGAGCGTCAGCGCCCTGCCGCCTCAGGCTCGGCACTTCAACACTGAAGGATGGAAAGCCGATGAAACATGCGACATCTGTATTTAGCTGGCGCTACGACATCTGAATCCGGGTATGACATTGGTTGTAAGAGCAAAGTTGTAATGTCGCATCTGGGCAAAGTTGAAATGTCGTAGCTCGAGGGTTTCGGCGCATGCTGGCGGCGGTTCGAACTGCCGGAGCGCATCGTGGGCCAACCTGGACTGATCACCATGAGCATGCGGGAGCTGGACAGGTTCAAGGTCATTCAGGACGTGGCGGACGGCAAGCTCAAGCCATGGCGTGCTGCAGAACGGCTGGAGCTGACGACCCGGCAGGTTCGCCGGCTGGTCGCCAGGCTGCGGGAACACGGGCCTCAACGTCTCGTGTCGGGACGGTATGCGAAGCCAAGCAACAACCGGCTGGACGCGGTAATTGTGGACCGGGCGCTGTCGATCATCCGCGATCGCTACGCCGATTTCAGGCCGACGTTGGCCTGCGAGAAGCCCTGGGACTGCCACGACAAACCTGGTGGCGCTCTACAGCGCCAAGTACAGCGTGTTCCGCAATAAAACGCCGGGCAAGATTGCCCCTAACCACAATCACAGCGGCCCCGGTCGGCTAAAATCCCCGCGCTTGCCAGGCGCAGGCGAATCCGGGGCCGATGACGGCGGCATCGCGCTACCCAGCGCGGCATTGCCGCCGATCTCGGCGGAAACAAAAGGCAGACCCCGCAACCACACAACGCGGATTCAAGGTAGCAGTATGGCCAAAGTGCTGTTGCTCGACGATGAGGTCGAGTTGCGCGAGGAAATCGCCGCGTTTCTGGAAAAACGCGGCTGGACGGTCGATCAGGCCGGCACGATCGCGGAGTTCCAGGAGCGGGCGTCGGATCTCGCATTTGCGATCATCGACGTGATGCTGCCCGACGGGAGCGGTTTCGACGCGGCCGTGTGGCTCAGAGCCCGGCATCGCGAGTGCGGCATCGTCATGCTGACCGCACGCGGAGACACGCAGGACAAGATCGACGGCCTGATCGGCGGCGCCGATCACTATCTGGTCAAACCGGTGAAACTGCTCGAACTCGACGCCATTCTCCAGGCACTCGGCCGCCGGGTGGCGAACGACTGGCGGCTCGACTGCCAGGCCCGCGCACTGTCTGCGCCGGGCGGCGGCCGACTCGATCTGTCGGCGAGCGAGATCGCCCTGCTCGCGCTGCTGGCGCGGCATCCGTCCAAGGCCGTCAGCCGGCGACAGATCGCGGAGGATTTCGGTTTCGACTGGGTCGACTACGACGAGCGCAGGCTGGAAACGATGGTCAGCCGCCTGCGGCAGCGCTGGCGAAGCGAGACGGGCTCCGAACTCCCGCTGAAGACCGTCCATCGCACCGGCTACACGTTCGCCGCGCCACTGATGCTCGCCTGAGCGGCTACGGCCGCCCTGTCCGCGTTCGTGGGCAAAAAGACCGTCGCCCGGCACCCGTACCCCGCCTCGCTGACCAGATTCAACGTACCGCCCTGCATCTCGACCATGCGGCGCGCCAGCGGGAGACCGAGGCCGGTACCCGGCTTGCGGCCCACGTTGCGGCCGCGATAGAACCGCTCGAATACATACGGCAGATCCGCCGGCGCAATGCCAGGGCCGTCGTCCTCGACTTCCAGCTCCACACCGCCCGGCACACGCCGCCCGCGCAACATGATCCGGGTGCCGCCAGGTGTGTATTTGACGGCATTGTCGGCGAGCGTGCGCAGCACGAGACGCGTGAGGCTGCCGTCGCACACGAAGATGTCCGGCAGGTGTTTCGCGTCGATTTCGAGGCGGTGGCCGTCGGACAGCGCGCCGGCCGCCGTGGCCGCATCGTCGAGCAGCGCCGCCAGCCGGGTGTCGCCGATGCGGGTTCCGCGTCGCAGCAGCTCGAACCCGTCCTCGTGCAGCGAGTCATTGATCAGCACCGTCAAACGCTGCGTCGCGCGCAGGATCTTCTGGTAGCGCGACGACGTCAACGGATCGGCGCGGGAGTCGTCGAGGTCGAGATTCTGGGCAGTGGCGTCGATGACGGCCAGCGGCGTCCGCAGCTCATGCGACACGGTTGCCAGAAGCTGGCGCTGCTCGTCTTGCGCACGCTTTTCCAGCGCGAGCGACGCTTCCACCTGCTCCATTGCCTCCCGCAGCGCCTGGGTGCGCAGCGCGACCTTGGCTTCGAGATCGCGCTCGGCCTGGCGCGCGACACGCAATGCATCGGCCTGCGCCGCTTCCATCGCATTGCGCATCGCGTTGTAGCGCGAGCTGATCGCCGAATTCATGACGAGCATGAACGCGAGCATCCCCAGGTATCCGGCGTTGTCGGCGAGCAGCCCCGGCGGGATCCAGCCGACGTTGCGCGCAACACGCAATGCGCTGCCGGCGAGCAACAGCAACAGCACGAGCACGACGATGCGTGCGTGCCGGTATCCTCGGGCGGTGAGCCAGAGCGCAACGCCCATCGTGACGAGAATGACCGCCATCTGCCAGAACAGGTAGAGCGGTCGCACCCACCAGACATTGACGATCAGCATCAGCGGCGCGACAGCCAGCGCCACGACGATCGTCAGTGCGGCAAAAGCGATCGTCGGGCGCCGCCAGCGCCCGTTGAACAGGCCGAGGTAGTGCATCGTGAACAGCGTGCCGACGGGCGTGCCGAGCAGCCAGCTGATCAGGTAGACCGCATTGCTCGCGGCCGGAAAGCCCGGCAGCAGGTACTGATAGATGTAGCCTTCGGCGCCGAGCGCGGTGAGCAGGTTCACGACGACGCTCAGCGCGTAGAGTCCAAACGACACATCGCGCGTCACCCGGAACAGCCACAGGCTCGAGACGAGCAGCACGAGATGCGCGGCGTCCAGCAGCCCGAACAGCAACGATTCCTTGCTCGTCGCGGAGATGAACGCGTCTGGCGACCACAGCGCCATCGAGAAACTCATGGTGCTGGTGCTGCGGATTCGGAGATAGAGCGTGACCGGCTGGTCCGCCGGAAGGTCGAGGCGAAATACGGGGTTGCGGTACGCGATGTCGCGTTGTTCCACCGGCTTGCGATCGCCTGCGACGTGGCGCTGGTATCCGCCGCCCGGCTTGGGCACGTACAGCGTGACGTCGTTCAGCAGCGACGACCGCAATTCCAGCAGCCACATCGGCGGTGCGCTCGCCGGGCGCATCACGATCACGCGCAGCCACACCGCGCCGTTGACATAGCCGAGCGCGGGCTCCGACGTCTGGCCGACGAATGCGCGCGCGATCTCGGGCTGGGACATGCGCTCGACCGTGAGCGTGTTAGCCGGATCGCGCAACAGATCCCAGCCGTTCCGGATGCCGACCTGCCCTCCGTCCGGCAACGTAATCGGCGTTGCCGCGAAGGCCCCGGAGGCCCAGGTAATCAGGATGAGGAAGATGAGCCGGAGCATCGCGCGATTCGTACTGGTGTCTGCAATCGGGCGACACTATAACCGAACGCGCGAGGCCCGCCGGCACGCCGTTGACGTCCGCGCTCCGGATGTCAGAACTTGTCAGTTTTCGCTGCGCACGCTCATTTAAGATGCACGCCAATCAATGAGGCCGGGCGCGGTTCGCAGACAGTGAGTGCCCCGACACCCTTGACCAGCAACGCTACCCTTGCCTACGCCCCGCACGACGACGGCGCACCGACGCCGACAACAACGATATGGCCGGGCTGGCGGCGGCATTCCGACGAGCATGGACAACAAATCAGGCACGAGGCGCTCGTTGGACGGCATGCCGTCGCCGTCGACCGACTGTCGGCAGGATTTGGCGGGCTTTCGTGGTGTTGCGCGCGACGATGGCGGGCAGTGGTCCGCCCTTCTGCAGTCTCGCCTGGCCCAATGGGGCCGGGCGAGGCCGGAAGCGCCTTGCCGTTCTTCAGCACCAACCCGCACCAGGCGCGCGGCTCCCGGAATTCGGGCAGCTTGCAGCTCAAACAGCAATACGTGCCAGCCGACCACGGATGATCTCCTTCGCCTCGCTCACGATGCGATCGGCGAGTTCCTTCACGGTCGGGATATCGCGGATCAAGCCGACGACCCGGCCGCACGACCATGCGCCCGCGTCGAGCGCGCCCTCCTTCATGATGCGCGGATACACGCCGGCGCCCTCTTCGTCGCTATCGTCGAACCGGATATCGGTACCGAGCCTGCTTTCCTTTTCGAGGATGCGATCGACGGCGGTATTGCGCAGCACGCGCTCGGTATTGCGCAACGGGCGCATGACCAGGCGCGCGTCCATTTCGATCGCCGCGACCAGTGTCTGCTTCACGTTCCCGTGCACCGGCGCCTCGCGGGTGGCGATGCAACGCATCCCCATGTTGATGCCGGCCGCGCCAAGCGAAAGTGCCGCCACCAGCGATCGCCCATCAGCCATGCCGCCGGCGGCCACGAACGGAATCTTGAGATCGTCGGCGGCGCGCGGCAGCGGGATGACGCTCGAAATGTCGTCCTCGCCCGGATGGCCGCTGCATTCGTCCGGCGCCCGCCGCCGCATCGCCGCCCCTCCCCCATTCACACGATTCGTTTGTAGAATCAGCGTGTTAGCCGTTCACGACACGGCAAAATCCTCGGCCACCGCCCCAGCGAAGTCACGACGCGCCCCGCGAGGCCCGACAGGCTCGAGCGACACCCACACCCCCAAACCGGAGGGCACCATGGCGATTCACGAAGTCTTTCCCTATTTGCGCGCCAGGCATGCGGACGACGCCATCGCGTTCTATGCGAAGGCGTTCGGCGCGCAGGAGAAATTCCGTCTCGTCGAGCCGTCGGGACGCATCGGCCACGCGGAATTGCAGCTCGGGCCGTGCACGCTGATGATCTCGGACGAGTTCCCCGAATACGATATCTTCGCGATCGACCCGGATGGCAAGGCGCCGATGTCGCTTCACCTGCACGTCGACGACGCCGACGCGACGATCGCCGCCGCGATCGCGGCCGGCGCGCAGCTGACACGCGCGATCCAGGACCAGTTCTACGGCGAGCGTTCCGGCAAGATTCGCGACCCGTTCGGCTACGATTGGCTGATCGGGCATACGATCGAAGCGGTCGAACCCGATGAAATGCAGCGGCGTTACACCGCGCTGCTGTCCGGCGACCCGACGAAAACCTGAACGGCGCACCGCGCGCGCCGGTCGACCACCCCGACATTCGCGATGCACTATCACCCCGACGACATCCACCGGCTCTACCGAAGCGTGCCGACGCTGCTGCTGAACCGTCCTGCGCCGGCCGAACGGTTTTCGCTGCTGCCGGCTGATCGTCGACCTGCGGACTCAGCTCGCATCGCTACCACGCGTCGCCGTGCGTCTGCGAAAGTCACCGCCGTCGGAAGTCATCGCGGCCACGACGGCAGCCGTTCGGGCCGCGTATCGCCGCGGCGATGTCGCGACGGCGCTGGGGCTCGCCCGCGCCTGGACTTAGCGACCGTCCGCCTGTTTTCATCACGGCTTACTCGACGTTGTCCGACACATCCGTCATGCGGATCATGTGCGGCCGCACGCCGTCGTCGATGGCCACCACCTCCTTCGGATGGATCAGCGCCTCGAGTCGCGCCTTCGTCGCGATGAACTCCGGCGTATTGACCTGCGCATAGTCGCGCGGCCGTGGCACGGGCACCTCGATCAGTTCCTGCACCGCCCCCGGGTTCGCCTTCAGCACGAGAATCCGGTCCGCCAGAAAGATCGCCTCGTCGAGATCGTGCGTGATGAACAGGATCGTCACGTCGATGTTGCGCCAGATGTCGAGCAGGTGCGTCTGCATCCGCGCCCGCGTCTGCGCGTCGAGCGCGCCGAACGGCTCGTCCATCAGCAGGATGCGCGGCCGGTTCGCGAGCGCGCGGGCAATCGCCACGCGCTGCTTCATCCCGCCCGACAACTGGTGCGGATAGACATCCGCGAAACGCGTCAGCCCGACCAGATCGAGCCACTGCAGCGCTTCGCGCTCGGCCTGGCCGTTGCTGCTGCCGTTCATCCGGAGTCCGAACATCACGTTCTTCTTCACGGTGAGCCACGGAAACAGCGTATAGCCCTGGAACACCATCCCGCGATCGGCGCCCGGCCCCTGCACGGGCTTGCCGTCGAGCAGCACCTCGCCGCTCGTCTGTGCGTCGAGCCCGGCCAGGATGCGGATCAGCGTCGACTTGCCGCAGCCGGACGGGCCGATCACGCACACGAATTCGCGCCGGTAGGTACGGAAACTGACGTCGTCGAGTGCGGTGCACTCGCCCTGCGGTGTCGCGAAACGCTTGCCGACATGACGCACGTCGAGTATCACGTCGCGGGTTTTCAGGCGCGCGAAGCGCTCGCGCACCGCGTCGGACTGCATCAGGTAATCGGGAACGGCTTGCGGGTTCTGCATGATGGTCTCCGCGGAATTCGGTCGATGGATGGGCGTCAACGGGCGTCACGCGTTCAGCGTGCGATCCCACGGAAACAGCCGGCGGCCGAGCAGCCCGAGCACGATGTCGGTGCCTAGGCCGATGATCCCGATCATCAGGATCGCCGCATACACGTTGTCGAAATGCTGGTAGCGCGCCTGCTGGCTGATGTACCAGGTGATGCCCGAGCTCGTGCCGACGAGTTCGGCAACGATCAGGTAAGTCCAGGCCCAGCCGAGCAGGATGCGCTGGTCGCGATACAGGTCCGGCAGCACGCCGGGGATCACGACGTGCGTGAGCAGCTTCAGCTTCTTCGTGCCGAGTGTCATCGCGGCCTCGAACAGCCCGTATTCGAGCTTGCGCGTCGTGTTCGCGATGATCAGCACCTGCTGGAACAGCGTCCCGATCACGATGATCGCAACCTTCGGCGCATCGTAGATGCCGAGGATCGCGACCATCAGCGCGCCGAACGCGGGTGCCGGCAAATAGCGGAAGAACTCCAGGAACGGCTCCTGCAGCCGCGCGAGCACGCTGAAGGTGCCGCAGACGATGCCGAGCGGCACGCCGATCGCGGACGAGATCACGAAGCCCCAGAAGATGATCCGGATGCTGTGCCACAGGCTCTCGTGCAGCCAGACGCCGTCGCGGGATGCCGGCGGGGTCGTGAACGCCGTGTAGAACGCGCGCAGCACCTGGTGCGGCGCGGGCAGGTACACCGGGTTCGCACGCACGCCTTCGGGCACGGCCGCGTGGGTCGCTCGCGCATGGGCGAGCTCGTCGTCGAACACGTCGCGATCGATCTGCATGCCGGCCTGGAAATAGTCGACGCTGCCCGGATTCGTGACGCGCATTTGCGGATGCCAGATGAACGGCACATAGCTGATCAGGCACCAGACGGCGAACGGCAGCAGGAAGGACGCCACGCCGAGCGTCCATTTTCCGCGGGTCGTCAGCTCGCGTCGCACGGCGAGCCATCCGGTCGTGTTGCGGGTCGTTGGCATGTCAATCTCCGTATCGTTTCAGGTACCGGTCGCGCGCATGCCGGAGCGCCGCGCGACCGGACGTTCATTGCAATGCGCCTGCGTTGGTCGCGCCGCTCGCGGCGCTCGCACGGTAGGCACGCCAGCCGCCGAAGTGCGTGATGTCGTGCGCGCCGTCGAGTGCCGCGCTCTCGCACAGGAAGCCCTGCACCCGAGCACCGTCCGCGAGCGTCAGCGTGCCGATGCCGAGCGGGCCGGCAATGCCGGCGACGAAGCTGCCGTAAGCGTCGACCGGCATCTCCCAGAGCTCGACCGCGATCGACGCGCCGCCGTCCGGCACACGCACGAGGCCCGGCTTGGCGACGCCGCCGGATGCCGCCTCCGACAGCGCGTAGAGACGATAGGCGGGCGCTGTCGTCGTCGCGGTGACGAAACGTCCGGCTCGCTGGGTGAGCTGCCAGTTCAGCGGCTCACCGCTCAGATGCGCGCCGACGACCGCCACGCGCACGACGCCGGATGACGCGCCGGGCACCGGTGCCGGCGTTGCGAACGCGTCGTCTGCGACGTTCGTCTGCAGGCCGCCGCCCTCGTCGCGACCGCGTTCCTCCGCGTCACACCACGCCTGCGCAAGATCGAGCAGCCGCGCGTCGTCGTGCGCGCGCCCGACGAACGTGATGCCGAACGGCAGCCCGGCATGCCGCCCGGTTTCGCAGCGACCGGCGGGCACCGCGATCGCCGACAGGTCGAGCAGGTTGACGAAGTTCGTGTAGTAACCAAAACGCGAATTGACGCCAATCGGGTCGGCTTCGAGTTCGCTGACGGTCGCGGTTGTCGCCGAAGTCGGCATGACGATCGCGTCCAGTCCGTCCCACGCGCGGCCGGCCTCGACGCGCAATGTCGCGAGCGTGTCGAACGCGGTGAACGCGTCGGCCGCGCTGAAGCGCGCCGCGCCGCCGACGATTTCGCGGATCACCGGATGCAGCGCCTCGGGCTCCCGCGCGGCGAACGCGCCGATCGCAGCGAGCCGTTCGGCCACCCACGGGCCTTCGTAAAGCAGCCGCGCGGCAGCCAGGAACCCACTGAAATCGATCTCGACGATCTGCGCCCCGGTCGCGCGCAGGCGATCGAGCGCGGCTCGCCACGCCGCGCCATACGATTCGTCGCCGAAGAATTGCAGCTGGTCGGCACGCGGCGTGCCGAAGCGCAACTGCCCGAACGGGCGCGCCGGTTGCGCGCGAAGCCCGTCCGCGCCCCGCAGCGGCTGCCAGGCGCGTCCGTACGGATCGCCATCGGTCACGCCGTGCGCGGCGGCGAACACCGTTCGCGCGTCGGCCGCCGAGTGCGCGAACACCGACACGCAATCGAGCGACCGGCAGGCCGGCACGACGCCGAGCGTGCTCAACACGCCCTTGGTCGGCTTGAGCCCGACGAGCCCGTGGAATGCGGCTGGCACGCGCCCGGAGCCCGCCGTGTCGGTACCCAGCGAGAACGACGCGACGCCGAGCGCGACGGCCACCGCCGACCCGGAGCTCGAGCCGCCCGATGCATAGCGCGGATCGAGCGCATTGCGGCACGCGCCATGAGGCGAGCGCTGGCCCGACAACCCGGTCGCGAACTGGTCCAGGTTGGTCTTGCCGATCGGGATCGCGCCCGCCGCGATCAGTCGCTCGACGACGGGCGCGCTGCGCGCCGGCGTGTACGCGTACGCCGGGCAGGCTGCCGTGGTCGGGATGCCGGCGAGGTCGATGTTGTCCTTGATCGCGAACGGCACGCCGTACAGCGGCAATGAAGCGAGGTCACGCCCGGCCAGCGCGTCGGCGTAAGCCGTCATCTCGCCATGCGTCAGCGGCCGGATCCACGCATGATGCGGATCGCCCGCGGCGAAATGCGCGGCGATCGCGTCGACGAGCGCGTGTGGCGTCAGGTCGCCTTTCGCATAGCGCGCGTGCAGCGCGGCGATCGAACAGACGCCGGGCAGGATCGAACGTTCCGTCGTGCTCATGCAACCTCCTCGGCGGCGCCCGCCTTCATCACCATCAGCCGCTGGCCGGCCACCACCGCCGCGCCCGGTGCGCAATCGATCGTCTCGATCGTGCCGTCTTCCGTCGCGGTCACCGCAACCTCCATCTTCATCGACTCGACGATCGCGACGACCTGCCCTTCGGTCACGCGCTCACCGGCTTCGACCAGCACCTTCCACACGCTGCCCGATACGTCCGCGGCAATCGCGCGCTGCGTGTCGGCGAGCGCGCCGGCTTCCCGCGCGGCATCCGCGTCGCCCTGCGCCGCGTCGCCGACGTATTCGGCATGCCCGGCCACCCGCCACCGTTCGCGCTCCGCTTCGAACGCCGTTTGCTGCGATGCCTTGAACGCGGCGATCGAATCGGCCTCGTCGCGCAGGAAACGGTTGTATGCGCCGAGATCGAACACCGATTCCTCGATCTTCAGCCCGGCGCGCCCCGCGACGAAATCCGCGCGCAGTTCCGCTAGCTCCGCCTCGCTGACTTCGTAGAAGCGAATCTCGTCGAAGAAGCGCAGCAGCCACGGCTTGCCGGCTTCGAACTCACGGGTGGTGCGGTGGCGATTCCACATCTGGACGGTGCGGCCGACGAACTGGTACCCGCCCGGCCCCTCCATCCCGTACACGCACAGATACGCGCCGCCGATGCCGACCGCGTTCTCCGGCGTCCAGGTGCGCGCGGGGTTGTACTTCGTGGTGACGAGCCGGTGGCGCGGATCGAGCGGCGTCGCGACCGGCGCACCGAGGTACACGTCGCCGAGCCCCATCACCAGATAACGCGCGTCGAACACAATGCGCTTCACGTCGTCGATGCGGGCCAGGCCGTTGATCCGCCGGATGAACTCGATATTGCTCGGGCACCATGGCGCATCGGGCCGTACCGACTGCATGTAGCGCTCGATCGCGACCCGCGTCGACGGGTCGTCCCACGACAGCGGCAGATGCACGATGCGGTTCGGCACGCGCATGTCGGCGACTTCCGGCAGTTCGCGCTCGGCCGTCTGCAGATGCGCAAGCAGCGTGTCGAGCGGCAAGGTCCGCGCGTCGAACTGCACCTGCAGCGAACGGATGCCCGGCGTGAGGTCGAGCATGCCGGGCAGACGATGCGCGTCGAGCCAGCACATCAGCGCATGCACGCGAAAACGCAGGTTCAGGTCGAGCACGAGCGGCCCGTATTCCACCAGCACGTTGCGGTCGCCCGAGCGCCGGTAGACGACACCGATGCCGCCGCCGGCCGACGGGTCGCGATGCAGCACGCAGTCGTCCGGCGCGCTGGTGGGTGCCGGACGCGCAGCCACCGTGTCGGCGGAGCGCGTGGTCGACACACGGGCGCGCACGAACTGCACGGTATCGCCCGGCCGCAGTTGCCCGAGCTTCCACAATTCGTCATGCACGACCGTCACCGGACACACGAAGCCGCCGAGGCTCGGGCCGTCCGGGCCCAGGATCACCGGCATGTCGCCGGTGAAATCGACCGCACCGATCGCGTACGCGTTGTCGTGGATGTTCGACGGATGCAGGCCGGCCTCGCCGCCGTCCGCGCGTGCCCACTGCGGCTTCGGGCCGATCAGCCGGATGCCGGTGCGGCTCGAGTTGTAATGGACCGTCCACTGCGTGCCGTACAGCATCGCGATGTCGTCCGGCGTGAAGAAATCCGGCGCACCGTGCGGGCCGTCGAGCACGCCGAGCGTCCACGCGTGCGTCAGCGCGGGGATCTCCGCCGCGGCCAGCGTGGCGCCCGCTTCGCCGCGCCCGGCTGTCGCGTCCAGATGCAGCACGTCGCCCTTGCGCAGCGCACGCCCCGCATGGCCGCCGAACTGGCCGAGCGTGAAGGTCGCCTTGCTGCCGAGATAGTCGGGCACCTGCAGCCCGCCCTTCACGGCCAGGCACGCGCGCACGCCGGCGCCCGTCACGCCGCCCAGCTTCAGCACCGCGCCTGGCCGCGCACGCAGCACCTGCCAGAACGGTGCGGGCTCGCCATCGAGCGATGCCGCGAGCGGCGCACCGCCGAGCACGAAAAGCGTCTCGGCGTTGAAGCGCAGCGTCGCGCCGACCATCGTGAACTCCAGCCCGGCCGCGTCGCGCGCGTTGCCGAGCAGCGCGTTGGCGAGCGCGAACGCGCGATCGTCCATCGGACCGGACGGCGGCACGCCGACGTTCCAGTAGCCGACGCGCCCGGGCGCCTGCTGCACGGTGGTCTGCACGCCGCCGTCGAGCACGTCGATCGTGTGCGGCGCGAACGCGAAGCGCGACAGGAAGGCGGTCGTCGATGCGCCGCGCGCGAAGGTATCCGAACCGGCAATCGCGCGCAGATAGTCGAGGTTGGTTTCGATGCCGTACAGTTCCGTGCGCGCCAGTGCGCGCTGCAGCGCGGCCAGCGCGTCGCGGCGCGTCTCGCCGTGCACGATCAGCTTCGCGAGCAGCGGATCGTAATACGCGCTGATCTCGGTGCCCGCCTCGATCCAGCCGTCGACGCGCACGTCGTCCGGAAACGCGACGTGCGTCAGCAGCCCCGCGCTCGGCAGGAACTGCTTGTGCGGATCCTCCGCATAGAGCCGCACCTGGATGCTCGCGCCGCGCGGTGCAACGGCAAGCGTGTCGAGCGGCGGGAGGTCACCCTCCGCCTGCAGGATCATCCATTCCACGAGATCGATGCCCGTCACGGCCTCGGTCACGCAATGCTCGACCTGCAGCCGCGTGTTCACCTCGAGGAAATAGAACTGGCGCGTCGTCGCGTCGAACACGAATTCGACCGTGCCGGCCGACGCATAGCCGACCGCGCGGGCCAGCCGCACCGCACTCGCGTGCAACGCGGCGCGTTCTTCATCGGTCAGGCCCGGTGCAGGCGTTTCCTCGATCACTTTCTGGTTGCGGCGCTGCACCGAGCAATCGCGTTCGCCGAGCGCGATCGCATCGCCGTGGCCGTCGCCGAAGATCTGCACTTCGATGTGCCGCGCGTGCTCGACGAATTTCTCGAGATACACGCCCGTATGCGCGAAGTTCGCGGCGCCGAGCCGCACGACGGAATCGAATGCCGCTTCGAGCTGTGCGGCATCGCGGCACAGGGACATGCCAATCCCGCCGCCGCCCGCGGTGCTTTTCAGCATCACCGGATAGCCGATCGCGTCGGCTTGCGCGAGCGCCGTCCGTGCATCGTCGAGCAGGCCCGTGCCCGGCAGCAGCGCGACGCCCTGTGCGGCGGCGAGTTCGCGCGCGGTGTGCTTGAGCCCGAACGCGCGCATCTGGTCGCCGCGCGGCCCGATGAAGCGCAGGCCCGCGGCTTCGCACGCGTCGGCGAAACCGGCGTGCTCGGACAGGAAGCCGTAGCCCGGATGCACGGCTTGCGCGCCCGTCTCGCGTGCGGCGGCGAGAATCGCCGCGACGTTCAGGTAGCTGTCCGCCGCCGGCGCGGGGCCGACCCGCACGGCTTCGTCGGCGAGCGCCACATGGCGCGCATCGCGATCGGCGTCGGAGTAGATCGCGACCGACGCGATTCCCAGCCGCTTCAGCGTGCGGATCACGCGGCACGCGATTTCGCCGCGGTTCGCGACGAGGATTTTCTTGAATCTCATTCCGCCTCCCAGATCGTGAGGCGCACCGGCGTCGGGTTGTACCCGTTGCACGGGTTGTTGAGCTGCGGGCAGTTCGAGATCAGCACCGTGACGTCCATCTCCGCGCGCATCTCCACATACTTGCCCGGTGCGGAAATGCCGTCCTCGAAGGTCAGTCCGCCGAGCGGCGTGACGGGCACGTTCATGAAGAAGTTGACGTTGCCGACCAGGTCGCGCTTGGTGAGCCGCGCGCCCGCGCCGCACGTGCAGTGCGTGATCGCGTTGAGAAAGCTGTCGCGGCAGTTGTGCATGTGCCGCTTGTCGAGCGCATAGCGCACGGTGTTGCTCTCGGCCGCGCACGCGCCGCCGAGCGTGTCGTGACGGCCGCAGGTATCGGCGACGATCGTCACCATCGGGTTGCCCCGGCTCGACAGCAGCACGCTGCCCGCGCTCAGGTACAGGTTGCGCTGCGCGCGGATCGTGTCCTGCGCGCTATAGCGCTCCTCGGGGTCGTCGGACCGGTAGAACAGCGTGTCGACGGCCTGGTTGCCTTCGAGGTCGAGGATGCGGAAGACCTGCCCGCGCTTCAGGTCGCGCAGCCACGGTTCGCCCGCGTTCAACGTGGTGTCGTGAATGGCATCGCGTGGGTCGAGACGGCTTTCGATGATCGGCATGGCTCGGCTCTCCTTACGCAAACAGGCGATCGGTGTTGGCGAAGCCGCGCACGTTCTCGGCGCACGCGCGGCGGCACGGATCATCTTCCGGCGCGGCCCCGTCCACCGGATACGCGCGGTACGCGATCAGCTTCACGGCCTTCGGCGCGTAGTCGGGGTGCGGATCGAGCGGATGCGGCGCGGTCGAGAACGCCGCCAGCGTGTTCATCTCGAAGCGCAGGTCCAGCATGCTGCCGGCCGGCGAATGTCCGGCAACGAAATCGAGCGCGCCGTCGTCGCGCGTGTCGAGCTTGCTGAAGAAATTGACGTTCGCGACGAGGTCGCGCGCCGACAGCCCGTATTTCGCGAGTTCGAGCACGAGGCTGTCCCGGCCGTTGCGGATCATCGCGTTGCGATCGGCCTGGTACGAGGTCGTGCCGTACTTGTGCGCGAACAGCCGCGCATCGCCGACGCCGCCGAGCGGGTCGTGCCAGCCGAGCGTGTCGGCCGTGATCGACGCGATCACGCGCCCCATGTCGGTGTACAGCGCATGGCCGCGCGTGAGATGCGCAGTGTGCTGCGCCTTCAGCGTGTCGGCCATGTTGTAGCGTTCGAGCGGGTCTTCCTGGCGATGAAACACCGCGGACAGATTCGCGCCGCCGTCGACGTCGACGACACGCAGCGCGAGACCGCGGCGCAGGATGCCGGACCAGTGGGTTCCGGCGGGAATGAGCGTTTCCCACACGACGTGTGGCGGCGGGGCAAGGACGGCTTGGGGGCGCGGCGACATGGCGGCTCCGTGGTCGGTTGGACAAAAGGCGTGAGAGGGCGACCGAACGACATCGCGACCTCCCGGGCTTTTATCCCTCCGTGGAGCCTCGCCGTTTCCTCGAAGAGAGGAGAAGACAAGACCGGATTGCTCTCGGACCAGCCATCGCGCGGCGCGAACGCCGCACGACCGGAACCCTAGCGATCCTGAAGATGATGCAAATTGCTTCGCACCTCTCGGGCACTGACTAAGCGAGTTGCGTGCCAGCGTGTGAGGAATCGCGGTGCCACGCGGCTTTCCGGCATGCGCGCGCAGACGGACACCGCACCGGATGCGGATGGCCGCCCTCGCGGCGGGCGTGCCGCGCACCATGCGAACGCGCGCCCGCACCGGCGCAGTGCGCGCCGCGCCCGCCTACACGACACGATCGGCAATGGCATGGGCATTGCTGGATGCATGCACCTTCACTCGATACGCGACACCTCATGAACAAGCTCGACCTGCTCCGGCGCGCGCTGAGCGCGCTCTTCTCCGCCCGCTTCATCGAGCTGCAGCGCAGGTCGCGCCGCCCCTGAGCCGCCCCGCCGCGTGCCGTTGGCACGCTTCTCGCTCGGCATGACGCCGAGAGGTGCGGCGGCGTCGCATCTTAGGGGTGCTAGGGTTCCGGTTCATCGAACGTCTGGTCCGAGAGCAGCCCGGCGCGGGTGCGTCCGATCGCGAGACCGGACGCGCACGCGCTACACGGCGGGACAAAAGCCCGGGAGATTGGCGATGGCAACGGCCGTCGCGCCTCTCCGTGGCCGCTTCATTCGTTCCGCATCCGCAGGAACCGGCCACGCGGCCGGACCGCGCACGAGCACGCGCACGGTCCGTATCGACGATCCCGATCCCGGTCTCCTGGAGAAAACGATGACCCGTCCCGCCCTGGCGCTCCGCCGCCTGCTGTCCCGCCGTTCTGTCCGTCACGCCTTGGGGGCCGCCGCCGCGGCCGCCACGCTGCTCGTGACGCCCGCCGCGCACGCGGCAGCGCCGCTCAAGATCGGCTACAGCGACTGGCCCGGCTGGGTCGCGTTCCAGGTCGCACTCGACAAGGGGTGGTTCAAGGAAGCCGGCGTCGACGTCGATTTCGAATGGTTCGATTACTCGGCATCGCTCGACGCGTTTTCGGCAGGCAAGCTCGACGCGGTCGCGGCGACGAACGGCGACGCGCTCGTCACGGGCTCGGCCGGCGCGAAGAACGTGATGATCCTGCTCACCGACTATTCCGCCGGCAACGACATGATCGTCGCCAAGCCGCCGCTGCGCAGCGTCGAGGCGCTGAAGGGCAAGAAGGTCGGCGTCGAACTCGGCCTCGTCGATCACCTGCTGCTCGAAACCGCGCTGCAGAAGCACGGGCTGAAGGACGGCGACGTGACGCTCGTGAACGCGAAAACCAACGAACTGCCGCAGGTGCTCGGCTCGTCGACGGACATCGCCGCGGTGGCCGCCTGGCAGCCGAACGCGGGCGAGGCGTTGAAGCGCGCACCGGGCGCCCGTGCGATCTTCACGTCGGCGGATGCGCCGGGGCTGATCTACGACGCCATTACCGTCGCGCCGGCCAGCCTCGCCGCGCGCCGCGCCGACTGGGCCAAGGTGATCAAGGTCTGGTACCGCTGCGTCGCCTACATCAACGATCCGAAGACGCAAGCCGACGCGGTCCGGATCATGTCCGCGCGCGTCGGCCTCGCGCCGGAGCAATACCTCCCGCTGCTGAAGGGGACGCACCTGCTCGACGAAGCCGCCGCGAAGCGCGCGTTCCGCAAGGGCGACGGGCTCGATTCGATCTACGGCTCGACGCGCAACGCGAATGCGTTCAACGTGCGCAACGGCGTATACAAGCAGTCGCAGGACATCGACGCGTATATCGATCCGCGCCTCGTGATGCCGCGTTGACGGGCGCAGGACCGGGCTTCGGGCACCGGCCCCTCGCGCTCGCTTCCCCCCAAACCCGGCCGCGTCGATGCGCGGCCGCGGCCGACCCTCTCCCCGCCCCCACCTCGCCGCGATTCCACGCGATTTTGCAGAGGACCTTTCCTGTGCAACGCCTTAATCGAGCGCCGCACGATCTCCAATAATGGCCGCTCGATCCGCCGGCCACCGGGCCGGAAAAACGATAAAAACTCCTATGCATTCCTACAAGATGAACCAGCACGCCAGCACTCGACTCGCGGGGACCGCCATTGCCGCCTGCCTGACCGCTCTCGCCTCGGGCGAGGTACACGCACAGAGCAGCGTGACGCTGTACGGCCTGATCGACACGTCGATCACCTACGCGACCAACCAGCGCACGCACGGCGCCGGCTCGCCGGGCAGCGGCGCCGTCGCGATGACGAGCGGCGCACTGAACGCGTCGCGCTGGGGGCTGCGCGGCCGCGAGGATCTGGGCGGCGGGACGGCCGCGGTCTTCACGCTCGAGAACGGCTTCTCGGGCACCACCGGCGCGCTGTCGCAGAAAGGCGTCGACCTGTTCGGCCGCCAGGCATGGATCGGCCTGAGCTCGAAGACGGCCGGCACGCTCACGTTCGGCCGCCAGTACGACCTGATCCTCGATTTCGTGACGCCGCTCGGCGCGTCCGGCCCCGGCTGGGGCGGCAACCTCGCGGTGCATCCGTACGACAACGACGATTCGAACCGCAACCTCCGCATCAACCACGCGGTGAAGTACACGAGCCCGACGTACCGCGGGCTGACGTTCGGCGCGATGTTCGGGTTCTCGAACGCGGCCGGCCAGTTCTCCAACAACGCGGTGTGGAGCACGGGGGTGTCGTATGCGAACGGACCGCTGAAGCTCGGCGCCGGCTACCTGAAGATCAGCCGCGACCGCAATGCGCCGAACCCGAACGGCGCGCTCAGCACGGTCGACGGCTCGGCGACGATCACCGGCGGCAACCAGCAGATCTGGGCCGCAGCCGGCCGCTATGCATTCGGGCCGCATTCGGTCGGCGCCGCATGGTCGCACTCGACCACCGACGGCGTGACCGGCGTGCTCCAGGGCGGCGGCATCGCGCCGCTGAAGGGTGAATCGCTGGTGTTCGACAACTTCTCGATCGACGGGCGCTACGTCGTCACGCGGGCGTTGAGCCTCGCGGCCGCCTACACGTACACGATGGGCCGCTTCGACACGCGCACCGGCCAGACCCGCCCGAAATGGAATCAGGTCGTGGCGCAAGCCGACTATGCGCTGTCGAAGCGCACCGATGCGTATCTCGAAGGCGTCTACCAGAGCGTGAGCGGCGGCAACGGCAATCCCGCGTTCAACGCGACCGTCTGGACGCTGACGCCATCGGCGAACAGCAACCAGGTCGTCGTCGCACTGGGGCTGCGGCACAAGTTCTGACGACGCAAGACGGCGCGGCGCGACGCGGCTGCGCCCGCCGTGTCGGGCATGCGTTTCCAGCTCCGCCCGATCGTCATGTCCCGAACCGGAATGGCCGCGCCCGTGCGCGGCCTTTTCGCTGTGGCTTCACCCGGTGCAACGGCAAAAATGCGGCCCGGACTGTCGCATCGGCGCAAAAAAATGCGGAGAAACTGGTCACGCTGTGACATTTTTCCTAATCTGTTTGCAGCGACGCCGAGATTTGGCGTTCCGGTCGCGACACTCTTTCATATGGCGCACCACCGGCTTACGAACGTGCTTCACGTCGTGCGTGCCGGACCTTTCGCGCCATGCCGGCCGGATACGGGCGTGCCGGTCGCACGCCCCACGCGTTCAACGCAGTCAACCGCTGGAGACAAACGATGAGCAAAACGAATCGATTTGCAGTCCTGGCAACCTTCGTGCTGCTGGCCGGTTGCCACAATGCGGCGAAGACGCCCGAGAATGCCGGCACGGAGCCAACACCGTCGAGCGAAGCCGTCGCAACGGTGACGGCCGACGATCTCGACAATCCGAACAGCCCGCTCGCGAAGCGCAGCATCTACTTCGATTTCGATCAGTACTCCGTCAAGCCCGAATACCAGTCGCTGCTGCAGGCGCATGCCGACTACCTGCGCAGCCATCCGGCGCGGCGCGTGCTGATCCAGGGCAACACCGACGAACGCGGCACGTCCGAATACAACCTCGCGCTCGGCCAACGCCGTTCGCAGGCCGTGATGAGCGGGCTCGAAACGCTCGGTGTGCCGGCCACGCAACTCGAGGCGGTCAGCCTCGGCAAGGAAAAGCCGGTCGCGCTCGGCCACGACGAGGATGCGTGGGCGCAGAACCGCCGTGCCGATCTCGTCTATCGTTGATCACAGGCCGCCGCGCCGGCGGCATCCGCTTCAGGAGCAGCATCCCGGCCCACGGGCCGCAGAAGCGGCCGCGCGGTGCCGCCCGCTGCATGCTCGCGAGCAACGACACAGCGCCGGATGACGCACCGCGTCTCGTTCAACGCCGGCGTGCGAGCCGCCGATGCAGCCAGTACGACAGCACGGCCGACGTCACGATCGCATCGAGCGTGGCGATCGCGTCGATGTCGCCGACCTTGTCGGATTTCAGCAGGTAGGCCACGAGTTCGACGAAGCCGATCATCGCGCCTGCCCCGACGATCATCCCCAGCAGCACGAACCAGCGCCGCCGGATTCGCGTGCCGATTGCACCCATGATGCCGCCCGCCACGGCCGCCGGCACGAAATAGCCGAACAGGAACGATGCGAAGAAGATCAGCGGCACCATGCCGGCGCTGACTTTCAGACCCTCCCACGACGGACCGTCGATCAACGACCACGCGATCAGCATCACGGCCGGCCAGACGAGCGATGCGACCAGCGGGCCGCCGACGGCAAACGACATGCAGCCGAACACGACGGGATGGGACGGACGCGACGGCGGACGTTCTGCGGTAGCACTCATGTTTTTGTAGTCGGAACCGGAATGGCGGCTGCCGGAGTGTACCAAGGCGGCAAGATGCATCCGGTCCGCCCCTTCGCGTGCAGCGATCCACAAAATGCATGGAATAACCCGCCCGCCCGAAACGTTTCATGTTCCGTCAGCACGCAGACGCGCGGTTCACGCGAACCGGCCTTTCCAGCGTCCCGCGCGCGGCAAGGAGGCGGACATGAAATCGGCAAGGTGGGCCGCGGCGCTGATCGCCGCGCTGGTGCTCGTGCTGTCGGCGGGCTGTATGTCGTCGGGTAGCGGCCCTGCGCAGGGACCGGGCATGAGCCGGTATGGCGGTGGCGGCTCGGGAGGCAGCGGAGGCGGAGGCGGAGGTGGTAGCGGCTACTGAAGCGCCGCCGAAAAAATCGGACGACGCGTCGCCCACGAGCACCGGAAACCGGCTGACTCGCGCGCGACGCGCCGCCCTGCGGCACGACTTAACGCATGGCCTTCACGTCGGCCGGCGTGACGCTCGCGGGCTGGCCGCCCCACGTCGCACGCAGGTAGTTCGCGAGCTGCGCGAGTTCGTCGTCGCTCAGCGTGTGCGCGAAACCGGGCATCGGCTGCAGGTTCTCGAACCCGGCAAACTTCTGCTCGCCGATGCCGTCGAGCATCGCGACCAGCAGGTTGCGCGGGTCGCCCTGGCGCACCGTCGAATTGCCGTTCATCGGCACCGCCACGTGCGGCTTGCCTTCACCGTTGAAGCCGTGACAGCCCGCGCAGACCGCGAGATACACCGAGCGGCCGGCCGCAAGCTGCGCGGCGTCGGCCGCAACCGGCTTCACCGGTTGCGGCGCGGGCGGCGTATCGCCCAGCAGGTACACGGAC
Source organism: Burkholderia sp. HI4860 (assembly GCF_002223045.2). Classification (NCBI taxonomy): domain Bacteria; kingdom Pseudomonadati; phylum Pseudomonadota; class Betaproteobacteria; order Burkholderiales; family Burkholderiaceae; genus Burkholderia; species Burkholderia sp. HI4860. The sequence continues at coordinate 2,509,385 of NZ_NKFO02000001.1, forward strand.
AGCGCGCGCAGGTCGTCCTTCGTCATGGTCTGCGTGCTCAGGTGCACGACCGGGTACATTTCGCCGAACGCCGAGCCTTGCGGCGCGATGCCGACGCCGAAGAACGTCTGCAGGTCGGCGCCCGTCCAGCCGCGCGCGGCGAGGCCGGCCGGCGTGATGTCGGGCGCGGCCACGCGGCCGAGCGCGGCGCCGGCGAACGGCTTCGCGCTGTCGAGCTGGCCCGTGAACGCGCGCGGCGTATGGCATTCCGCGCAATGGCCGAGCGCACCCGCCAGATAGCGGCCGCGCTGCCAGTCGGCGGACTGGCCGATCGACGCATCGGGCAGGCTGTCCTTCAGGAACACCATGTCCCAGAAGACCATCCCGAAACGCAGGTTGTACGGGAACTTCAGCGCGTGCTCGCGGTTTTCCTGCGCGACCGGCTTGACGGTCTTCAGGTACGCGTACATCGCGTCGGAATCGGCGCGCGTGAGCTGACGGTACGACGTGTACGGCATCGACGGATACAGGCGCTTGCCCGGCGCCTTGCCGTCATGCAGCGCGGCGTAGAAATCGTCCGCGCTCCAGTTGCCGATCCCGTGATCCTTGTCGGGCGTGATATTCGAACCGTAGAACGTGCCGAACGGCGATTCGAGCGGCGCGCCGCCGGCGAACGGTGCGCCGTCCTTCGCGGTGTGGCACGCCGCGCAGTCGGCGGCCTTGACGAGGTAGCGGCCGCGCGCGATCGGGTCGGCACCCGGCGCGCCGGAAGCCGCGTTCGAGGCCGGCGCGTCATGGCCGCCGCACGCGGCGAGCAGCAGCGCGCAGGCGGCCGCGAGCGCGGGCAAGCCCGCAGCCCGCGCGACACGATGAGCGAATGTGCGTTTCATGCGGCGTCCTTCACGAGTCCCGGCGTCGTCAGCACCACGTCCTTGACGGCTTCGTAGTAGCGGACATAGCCCGTGCAGCGGCAGAGGTGCGCATCTAGCGCCTCGGTGATCGTGCGCTCGACGTCGGCCTTCGCGACCGGCTCGCGCTTCAGGCGTTCGATCAGCACGGTCGCCGCGTTGACGAAGCCCGGCGTGCAGTAGCCGCACTGGAAGCTGAAATGCTCGAGGAACTTCTGCTGGATCGGCGACAGCTCGACCACTTCGCCCGCTTCGTTGCGCTTCGCGTGGCCTTCGATCGTGCGGATCGAGCGACCGTGGAAGAAGTGCGCGCCAGTGATGCAGGTGCGCATTTCCTCGCTCGTGCCGTCCGGCTTGTCGACGATCACGACGCACGCGTGGCAGATGCCCTGCCCGCAGCCGAGCCGCGAACCGGTAAGGCCCGCGTATTCGTGCAGGAACTCGATCATCATCAGCCCTTCCGGCACCTGCATCGGGCCGACGGACTTGCCGTTGATATTGATCGACAGCGGCTTCGACTGGAACCGGACGAGCGGACGCTCGACGGCGGCCGGGGCCGAAGCCGGCACGGCCGGAGCCGGAGCCGGTGCCGATGCTGGTGCGGCCGAAGCCGCGCTCGGCGCGGAAGCGCCGGTCGCAGCGGCGCTGGCGCTCGCGGCCGAAGCCGCGGTTTGGGCGGTCGTCATGCGAGCACCTCCTGAATCTTTTGCGGGGTCACCGGCAGGTCGGTGAAACGATGGCCGATCGCGTGCGCGATGCCGTTCACGATCGCGCCGACGACGGGAATCATCACCACTTCGGCGACGCCCTTCGGCGGATCGGTCTCGGACAGCGGCGGCAGCACGTCGCCCGTCTGGGTCCAGACGGCAACGTCGGACGCGCGCGGCAGCTGGTAACGGTTGAAGTTCCACGTGCCGTTGCCGGGGCCGTCTTCGTACAGCGGCAGGTACTCGTGCAACGCGTGGCCGATGCCCATCGCGAGACCGCCCTGCAACTGGCCCGACACGAGCTGCGGCGAAATCTGGTTGCCGCATTCCATGATCGAGTGATGCGTGAGCAGCTCGACCTTGCCGGTCGCTTCGTGCACGGCCAGCTCGACCAGCGTGCCGACTGCCGTGTAGTACGTGACGGCCGCGTTGTTGCGGCTCGTCGGCGGGATGAACACGCGCTTGCGGTCCAGCACGCGGTAGCCGTTCGCGGTCGGCGCCAGCGTGCCGCGCATCGTGGTCGCGCCGGCCGGTGCGGCAGTGCCGGGCACCGGGCCGTTGTCGCCCGTCTTCGGCGCACCGACGCGCAGCGACAGCCCGTCGATCGGCAGGCGCTCGACCGTGCCGCCCACTTCGAACTCGGCGTCGGTCCACTGCCAGCGGTTGAACACGTGCACGACGGCGCCGGTCGGCAGGCCGAGCGCATGGGCCTGCTTCGCGAGCTGCTCGAACGACAGCGGCTCGAGCCCGTCGGCGGTCAGCTTGCCGTCGACCCAGCGCGCGTCCTCGATGCGGATCGTGTACGGCGCGGCCTGGCCGCCGCCGAGGCCGCGCGTCCAGATCGACATCGCGGCCGGCCACAGGCCGTAGCGGAACACCGCGCGCGCGGCTTCGCGCGTGCTGTGCGTGAAGTAGTACGCGGAGTTCGTCGCGCTCGACGGCGACGCATAGCTCGGCGACCAGCGCGGGTTCGCACTCAGGCGATCCTGGTCGGCCTGCGACATGAGGTACGGATCGCCGCTGGTCTCGACCGGCAGGTCCGGCCATTCGGTCACGGCCACGCGCACGTCCGTGGCCGGACGGCCCAGCCATTTCGCGACCGCGACGGCCTGCGACGTCGACATCCCGGTGCCGATCTCGGCCGCCGTATGCTGCAGCGACACCTTGCCGTTCTCGTCGAATTCGACCTTCGCGAACGACGCTTCCGCGCCCGTGCCGAAATCCTTCTGCACGCATGCGAAGCCGACACCGTAGCGCTTGCCCGGGTTCGCAGCCTCGTATTCGGCCTTGCGCGCGGCGCGGCGCGTCCACAGCGGATGCTGCCTCGAGCGCTCGAGCACTTCGTCCACGCGCAGCGCGCCGGCGGGAATCGCCCCCTGCGTGTTCTTCATCCCCGAACGCAGCGCGTTGCGCAGGCGGAACTCGATCGGGTCGATGTTCAGCTGCGCGGCGATTTCGTCGACCGCCATCTCGGTCGCCGCCATGCTCTGCAGCGTGCCGTAGCCACGCGCGGAACCGGCATCGATCGCGCGCGACGCGATCGCGACCGCGGCCAGGTCGCTCTTCGGGAAGTAATAGATCGATTGGGCAGCCGTCGCCCCCACCATCGCCACCGACGGCGAGAAGTTCGAGCGCCCGCCGCCGTTCGCCTCGAAGTCGCCCTTGAACGACTGCAGCAGGCCCGTGTTGCGGTCCACCGCGATCCGGTAATGCATCTTGAACGCGTGACGCTTCAGCGACGTCTGGAACTGCTCGTAGCGGTCGTTCGCGAAACGCACCGGGCGGCCGTCCGCGTACAGCGCGCAGACGAGGCCGTAGAACGGCACGTTGAAGTGATCCTTGGAGCCATAGCCGACCGTGTAGCACGGATGCACGAACAGCTTCTTCACCGGGAAGCGGCACTTCGCGACCATCGCGGCCGCGTTCTCCGCCACTTCGAGCGGCGACTGGGTCGGCACGACGAGGTGCAGCGACTGCGTCGCGGTGTCGTACCAGCAGTTCGCGTTGTCCGGTTCGAGCGCGGACGTGTCGACCGACTGCGTGTTGTACTCGCGGTCGAACACGAGCCAGTCGGCCGACGGATGGTCGAGCTCGCTGGCGATCTGCCCGGCGAGGAACATGCCCTGCTCGTCGAGCTTGCCGTGCTCCTTGCCGTCCGGCCACACCGGCAGGTGCTTGCGCATCATGCTCGGGAAGATCGGCGCGTCCTTCAGGCTCGAATAGACGTCGTCGTCATAGGCCGTCTTGCCGCCCACGCGCACGTAGCGGAAGGTGCCCCACGGATCGCGCTCGAGCGGGCCCGTGACCGCGCCGTAGCGGATCACGTCGTCGCGGAACTTGAGCGCATTCTTCGCGAAGCGGAAGCGCGCGAAGTCGTGATAGATGAGGATCGCGACCGCATGGCCGAGATACGCGGGCGTCTTGCCGGCCGGCAGCAGCATGTCGTCGCCGTAGAACGTCGGGAACGCGACGCCGTCGCGCACGAGATCGTCGGCCGTGACCACGCGGTCCGGCTTCAGGTCGTCGCCGAGCAGCGACAGGTCGAAGCCTTCGTAGATCCGGTCGGCCTGCGTGACGCGCAGGATCAGCGCATGCGACTGCTGCTGCGGCCAGTGCGGCATGTCGGCGGCGCGCACGTCACGGGCGAACACTTTCGAGCCGGTGACCTTCGCGATGCCGTCGATGCGGAATTGGGGGATGCCGGTGACGCTATCCCATTTGACGGGGGTGAGGAGTTTTTCTTCGAAGAGCGCCGCGAATGCGCGGCTGCCCAGGGGCGCGACATACACCGCGACACCCGCCAGCACGCTGGCTTTCAGAAAACCCCGCCGTGACAGGCCGTGGTTTTTCATTGGGGGGGAACCTCCTGATGCGGCTCGGACGGCGATCGGGTGTCGCGACGTTCGGAGCGGCGCGCATTCTGGCATTGTTTTAGATATATCGCCTATAGTATTTCTCGCATGAAATACTTATTGAATTTCTTATAACGGTATTCAGCCGGGCTGCGGCAGCCGGTCGCGGGGGGTGATCCGACCGCGTCGCGTGCCCGGCTACGGCGGTTTCGATCGTGTCGACCGAGCCCGGCAGGTGCGCGCGCTGTGTACGGTGACCTGTCTCCTGCCGGTCACCGGGCCGCGTTTCGTTCGCCACGATGCTGCCCCGGCGCCCACGAATGCGCAAGCCATTCGCGGGCGGGGTTAACGACTAATGGCCTGCGCAGCTAGCGGTGCCGCCCGTGTTTCATGGTAATGTCGTGCGCATCCGGCCTGGCCGGGCGTCCGCCATGTGCCGTGCGGGCGCCGCCAGCCATCGCGACATCACGCGACATCGTGTCGAGGTTAAAAACCATGGCAGTCAGGGCATCTCTCCTGCACTCCGTTCTCGCCACTCCCCCCTCCGGCAACCACCGTGTGACGGCCGCGCTGCGCCCGTCGATGCTCGTTACGCTGTTCGAAGACGTCCGACCGATGGCGCTCTCCGGGCTCGCGAGCGGCTTCGTCGCGGCCGTCGCGCTGATCCGGCTGCAGCAGCTGTGGTGCCTCGCGTGGCTGATCGCCGACGTCGGCCTCCTCATCGCGCGGCTCTCGATCGCGCGCGCGTACACCGTTCAACGCAACGCCGGCGCCGACCGCGCCGAATACTGGGCGTTGCGCTATGCACCCGTGTCGCTCATCGCGTGCTTCGTGCTCGGCCTCGGCGTGATGGGCTGCGTGCAGGCCGTCGACGTCGAGCTCGGCACGCTGTCGGTGATGGTCGCGGGCGGCGTGTTCGGCGGAATCGCGTCGCGCAATTCGGCGCTGCCGCGGCTCGCGATGATGCAGGTCACGCTCGGCGTGCTGCCGATCGGCGTCGGTGCGCTGCTGGCCCACCGGTCGGGCGCGTGGCTGCTGCTGCCGCCGCTCGCGATCTATCTCGCCGCGATGCGCACGGTCGTCCAGCGTCACTATCGCGTGCTCGTCGCGCTGATCGCCGCGCGCCAGCGCAACGCCGAACTCGTCGCGCGCTTCGACGCCGCGCTCACCTACATGCCGCACGGCCTGTGCATGATCGACGGCGAGCGCCGCGTGATCGTCGCGAACCGGCGCACCGCGCAACTGTTCGGCTCGCCGCGCGAGATCATGCTCGATACGCCGTTGCCCGCCGTCGTCGCGGCGCTCGGCGCGAACGACGCGACCGATCCCGGCGGCGCCGGTCTCGCCGCGCAGTGCGAACTCTGGCTGGGCTGCGACGAACCCGCGCCGCTCGACGTCGTGCTCGCCGACGGCCGCCAGCTCGAACTGACGCGCCACCGCGTGCCCGACGGCAACGCGGTGATCATCGTCGAGGATGTGACCGCGCGGCGCCGGACCGAGCAGCACATCCGGCATCTCGCGCGGCACGATGCGCTGACGGGCTTGCCGAACCGTCATGAACTGCATGCCGAGCTCAAGCGCATGCTCGCGCGCCGGCCGCGCGCGCCGGGCCCCGCGCTCGCCGTCATGTATCTCGACCTCGACGGCTTCAAGGCGATCAACGACCGGTTCGGCCACCAGGCCGGCGACGACGTGCTCACGCAGGTCGCCGTGCGGCTCGGCAAGACGCTGTCGTCCGGCGAGCTGGCGGCCCGCATCGGCGGCGACGAGTTCGTCGTCGCGATCGACGACACGACGATGCACACGTGCTCGCTCCTCGCCGCGCGCATCATCCGGCAGATCTCGGCGCCGTACACGCTGTCGATCGGCGAGACGGTGAGCCTCGGGATCAGCATCGGCATCGCGCTCGACGACGGGCACGGCTCGCCCGACGAACTGATCCGGCAGGCCGACAGCGCGCTGTACGAAGCGAAGTCCGCCGGCAAGGGCATCTACCGCTTCTATTCGAGCGGCAGCAGCCGGGTCACGCCGGTGACCGCGAGTTGACCCGGCGGCACACACCCGCGTTCCCCCGCCTCCGTCTCCTTCCGACGATTCAATTCCGAAACGCTTTGCGCGGCCGCACGTGACGTCGCGTGTTCGCGTGTCACGTGACGTGTTCCGTAACATCGCCGGCCGCCACCCGTCACGTTGGCTGCAGAAGCCGGCACGATCGAGGCAAAGCCAGGCTTTTCGAACCTGGCACTCTTATTGCTCCCTGTCAGGGGAAACAGGTTGTCAGGGAGACCCAACATGAATACCGTCGAAGTCCTCAGCCGCAGCGAAGCGATCGACGCACTGGACGTGATCGATGGCGAATCGCTGATCCGCCGGCTCGTGTCCGAACGCCGCATGCCGGCCGCACGCGAGGCCCGATGCGTCGACAATCCGCCGCTGACGCTGTACGGCGCATTTCGCCAGGGCATCGCCGATCACGGCGCACGCCGCGGGAATCCGTATCGCGCCGGCAGCCGTTTCTGGGCGCTGTGGGAAGAAGGACGTCTCGAAGCTGAAACATCGGGCCGGTAAGCCGGCTGCGCGCGCCGGCCCTGCCGCGGCAAGGGGCGGCGCGAAACATCCCGCCGAATGCAGCCGGCCGACCGACCGGCATGCGTTCATCGCTGCAACATCGCACGGGGGTCTCGCGTATCGGCTGCCGTGCAACTGGCCGTACCCAAGATCCATGCGTGTGCCGATTGATGGCGTTCGGCGTTGCGCGCATCGGGCACGGCGCGCGGCAGTCGTTTCCCGATAAGATGGCGAATTCCGTTCATCGAACGATGCCGCCATGACCGCCTCTTCTTCCTCGCACCGCAATCCTATCCACTGCGAAATCGATCTCGACGCACCCGGCAAGCATGCGGGCTACCTGCGGCTGCCGCATTCCGTCCACCGCTCGGCGTACGGCTGGCTGCCGATCCCGATCGTGTCGATCCGCAACGGCGACGGCCCGGTCGCGCTCGTGATGGCCGGCAATCACGGCGACGAGTACGAAGGCCAGATCATCGTGTCGCAACTGATGCGCGAGATCGAGCCCGAGATGGTCAGCGGGCAGTTGATCCTGCTGCCGATGGCGAATTTCCCGGCGGCGGATGCCGGCCTGCGCGTGTCGCCGCTCGACGCAGGCAACCTGAACCGCAGCTTTCCCGGCGATCCGACCGGCACGCCGACGCAGATGATCGCCCACTACATCGAGCACGCGCTGCTGTCGCGCGCGCAGTATCTGGTCGACCTGCACTCGGGCGGCAGCTCGCTGCTGTACCAGGGCGGCAACATGCTCGCGATCGATCCGCTCGACGCCGACGAAGCCGCGAAGCTCAACGGGCTGCTGGTCGCGTTCGGGCTGCACAATGCGTTGCTGCACGCGCCGAATCCCGTGCATTCGGCGTCGGCCGCGCGCCGCCAGGGCGCGATCTCGATCGTGACCGAACTGGGTGGCGCGGGCATGGCCGATCCGTCGCTGATCCGCATGGGCCGCCACGGGCTGCTGCACTACCTCGGCCATATCGGGCTGCTGCACGGCGCGCTCGTGCCCGATGCGCCGCCCACCGTCACGCGCTTCATGCGGGTCGACGGCGAGCGCCACTTCGTCTACGCATACGAGCGCGGGCTGTACGAGCCGCTCGTCGAACTCGGCGACCAGGTGAAGGCCGGGCAGCCGGCCGCGTGGGTGCATTTCCCCGATACGCCGCTGCGCGAGCCGGTGCTGCACCGTTTCAAAGGTGACGGCGAAGTGGTGTGCAAGCGCGTGCCCGCGCAGGTGCAGCGCGGCGATTGCCTGTTCCAGCTGGCGGAGTTGTCGGCGCCGCCGAGCATCGGCCAGACGGCCTAAATCCGGACCTCTCTCCTTTCCTTGCTGTCTGCCAGTCATGGCGGACGGCATGCGTTCGTCATTAACCAACTTGACAAATTAACTTACTTGGTTATGATCACCGATGGAAAAGAGAACGCCTCATTGCAAGCTGCTGCGCGTGAAAGCGCTCGTCGAAACCGGCCAGGTCCGGCTAACGGCGAGCGCGGTACTCGGCGCCCGGCTATTGGGTTTCACGGAACGGGAGGCGCTCGGTGTCGTGCTGTCGCTGACCGATCTCGACTTCCACAAGAGTATGACGACGTACGCCGACCACACGATCTGGCAGGACGTCTACCGACCTTTCACGGTGCGCGGCGACGTGTACCTGAAGCTGACGGTGATCGACGATGTGCTGATCGTGTCTTTCAAGGAGCGTTGAACATGAAGTGCCCTGCCTGCGGTGCCGCCAAGCTGGTCCGCGACACGCGAGACATCCCCTATACCTACAAGGGCCGGTCGACTGTCGTTCGCGATATCACCGGCGATTTCTGCCCGGCCTGCGGAGAATCGGTGCTGGATCTCGACGAGGCCACCCGTCTCGGCGAAGCGATCACCGAATTCAACAAGCAGGTGAACGCCACCCTCGTCGACCCGAAGTACATCGCGAAGGTGCGCAAGAAGCTGAAGCTGGATCAGCGCGAGGCGGCCGAGCTCTTCGGCGGCGGCGTGAACGCGTTCTCTCGTTACGAAACGGGCAAGACGAATCCGCCGCTTGCCCTCGTGAAATTGCTGAAGCTGCTGGATCGTCACCCCGATCTGCTCGCCGAAGTGCGAGCGGCCTAGGTGCTCGCCTGTCGGCACCGCGCATGCGTCAAGCACCGGCTTCGACGCATGCGCACTCCCCCCGCCACACCCACCCCATTCCCGCTGCAAGCCTTCTGACGTCCGTCGCGAAATCCTTATCGAAATTGCTTCGTTCGCCTTTGCCGGCCGCGCCGCTAACGTGTTCAAAACGGCGGCGGCCCGCCATCCGCATCCCGGCAGGATACGCACCGGCCGCCGCCATCACGACAACCGCGCCGCGATAACGGAACAGACCGGACGGGCCGCGTGCCCGCACCCCGCCAGGAACGTCCGCATCGCGCGCCCTTCGCGATGCCCATGGCCACAACCGACCGCATCATCGACACGACGCCGCTCGACGTCCGCGCGCAACCGCTGATCGACGCGTTGATCGACGAGTATTCGACCCGTTACCACGCGTATCGGCCCGACAGCCAAGCGTCCGCCCGCGAAGAACTCGCACGCTACCCGGCCGAAGTGTTCGCGCCGCCCGAAGGCGCGTTCGTGCTGCTGCTGCGCGACGGCGAAACGATCGGCGGCGGCGCGTTCAAGCGCTACGACGCGCAGACCGCCGAGCTCAAACGGATCTGGACCCGCTCGGACCTGCGCCGCCAGGGCCTCGCCCGCGTCATCGTCGAGGCGCTCGAACTGCGTGCCGCGCAGCAAGGCTATCGCCGCATCTACCTGACCACCGGTTTCCGCCAGCCCGAAGCATGGGCGCTGTACGACCGCACCGGCTATACGCGACTGTTCGATTCGTCGATCGACCCCGAAGCGTATTTCCACCTGCGGTTCGGCAAGGATCTCGCCGATCCGTCGCGCACGTCGACGCTGGCCGACCTGTGGGCGCCCGTGCCCGAACCGGTGCTGTCGCGCTGATCGCGACGGCCCCCGCTTCCCTCCGATTTCCGCTTGCCACTTCAGGACGCTTTCATGCAACGAGCCGTACCGCTTTCCTCCCGTGCCGCGCGCACGCTGGCCGCCGCGCTGATCGGCCTGACCGCATTCGCCGCAGCCGCGGCCGCCGCCACGTTCGACCTGAGCCCCGAGCAGCGCGGCCGCCCGCGCGGCGTGGCCGATGCAGCCGTCGAGCGCGCGGTGCCCGCGTCGTTCAAGTTCGCCGAACCCGGCACGCTGACGATCGGCGTTGCGCCGAGCCTGCCGCCGATCAGCTCGTATGCGACCGACGCGCGCACGGTGATCGGCTTCGACGCCGACGTCGGCCAGCTCGTGTCCGACAGCCTCGGCCGCAAGCTGAAGATCGTCGCGCTCGCATGGGCCGACTGGCCGCTCGCGCTCGAATCCGGGAAAGTCGACGCGGTGATCTCGAACGTCACCGTCACAGAGGAGCGCAAGCAGAAGTTCGATTTCTCGACCTATCGCAAGGACCAGGTCGGCTTCTACGTGCGCAACGACAGCAAGATCCAGGCGATCCGCGAGCCGAAGGACGTCGCCGGGCTGCGCATCGTGACCGACGCCGGCACCAACCAGGAAAAGATCCTGCTCGCGTGGGATCGCGAGAACGTCGCGCACGGGCTGAAACCCGTGCAGATCCAGTACTACGACGACCAGGCGATGCGCATCGTCGCCGTGCAGTCGGGCCGCGCCGACGCGGTGTTCAGCGTGAACTCGGTGCTCGCGTACCAGAGCGCGCAGCAAGGCAAGACGCGGCTCGTCGGCGCGATCAGCGGTGGCTGGCCGCGCACCGCCGACATCGCGATCGCGACGCGTCGCGGCAGCGGGCTCGCCGATCCGCTCACCGTCGCGCTGAACGGGCTGATCAAGAACGGCCGCTACCAGCAGGTGCTCGACCGCTGGAACCTCGCATCGGAAGCGATCGACCAGTCGCGCACGAATCCGCCGGGGCTGCCGAAGAGCTGAACGCCGCGCACGCTCGCCGCCCCTTCACGCCCACGCCACGCTCACGCAGGAACGCCGCTCACCATGTCTTATTCGCTTTCGTTGCTGGACAAGAGTCCGATCGCCGACGGCGCGAACGCCGCCGACGCGCTGCGCTTCACCACGACGCTCGCGCAGCGCGCCGAACAGCTCGGCTACGAACGCTTCTGGGTCGCCGAACATCACGGCACGCCGGCCTTTGCAAGCTCCGCGCCGGAGGTCGTCGTCGCGCACCTGCTCGCGCACACGTCGCGCATTCGCGTCGGCTCGGGCGGCGTGATGCTGCAGCACTACAGCCCGTTCAAGGTCGCCGAAACCTTCAAGGTGCTGGCCGCGCTCGCGCCGGGCCGCGTCGATCTCGGCATCGGCAAGGCGCCCGGCGGGCTGCCGCTGACCACGCGCGCGCTGCAGTGGTTCCACGACAAGGCGCGCAAGCCGGACTTCGCGGGCCAGCTCGCGGCGCTCGACGCGTTTCTCGGCTGGGGCGTCGCCGAGGATCATGCGCTCGCCGGCGCCGTCGCGCTGCCCGTGCCGCCGCAGGCACCCGAACGCATCCTGCTCGGCGGCTCGCCGGACAGCGGCGCGCTCGCCGCGCGCAACGGCTGGCGCTTCTGCTACGCGGGGCATTTCAACGGCGACGACGCGAACCTCGAACGCTCGCTGGACGCGTACCGCAGCGCGGGCGGCACCCGGCCGCTGGTCGCGCTATACGCGGTGGCCGCGCCGACGCGCGACGCGGCCGAGCAACTGATCGGGCCGCTGAAGATCTTCAAGCTGCAGTTCGCGGGCGGCCAGAGCTTCAATCTCGCCAGCGCGCAGGCGGCGGCCGAATTCGCGCGGCAGAGCGGCGCGTCCGACTACCGGATCGACGAGCTGCGCCCGACGGTGCTGGCCGATACGCCCGAGCGCATCCACCGCGCGCTCGATGCACTAAGCCGGCGGCTCGACGTCGATGCGTTCGTGATCGATTCGCCGGTGACCGACTACGCGGCGCGGCTCGCATCGGTCGAATGGCTCGGCGGCGCGCTGTCGGCCACGCCGGTGCAGACGGCCCTCGCGGCCGACCGCCCCCTCTCCCCTGACCAGAACATGTGACGCTCCCATGACGACCCGACGATCGATTCCCTTCGGCCTGATGCTGCAAGGCGCAGGCAGCCACATGAATGCATGGCGGCACCCGAGCAATCCGCCGGACGCGAGCATCAACCTCGAATTCGCGATCGGCATCGCGCGCAAGGCGGAAGCTGCCGGCATCGCGTTCGCGTTCGTCGCGGACGGCCTCTACATCAACGAGAAGTCGATCCCGCACTTCCTGAACCGCTTCGAACCACTGACCGTGCTGTCGGCGCTCGCGGTCGCGACGAAGAAGATCGGGCTCGCGGGCACGATCTCGACGTCGTACAGCGAGCCGTTCACGGTCGCGCGCCAGCTCGCGTCGCTCGATGCGATCAGCGGCGGCCGCGCGGGCTGGAACGTCGTGACGACGCCGCTCGAAGGCACCGCGAAGAATTTCGGCAAGGCGCATCCCGATCACGAACTGCGCTACGAGATCGCCGACGAATACCTCGACGTCGTGCAGGGCCTGTGGGACAGCTGGGACGACGACGCCTTCGTGCGCGACCGCGCGACCGGCCGCTTCTTCGACCGCGACAAGCTCCACACGCTCGACCACCACGGCCGCTTCTTCCAGGTCGCAGGCCCGCTCAACATCCAGCGCTCGCCGCAGGGGCAGCCGGTGATCTTCCAGGCCGGTTCGTCGGACACCGGCATCGCGCTCGCGGGCAAGTATGCGGATGCGGTGTTCACGCATTCGCCGTCGCTCGACGAAACGGCCGCGTTCACGCGGCGCGTGAAGCAGAGCGCGATCGAGCACGGCCGGCAAGGCAGCGACGTGAAGATCTTCCCCGGCATCGGGCCGATCGTCGGCCGCACGGCGGCCGAGGCCGAGGACAAATACCAGGCGATCCGCAACCTGCTGACGATCGACGAGGCCCTCGCGTATCTCGGCCGCTATTTCGATCACCACGATTTCACGCAGTACGCGCTCGATGCGCCGTTCCCGGAACTCGGCGAACTGGGCCGCAACAGCTTCCGCTCGACCACCGACCGGATCAAGGCCGACGCGAAACAGAAAGGCCTGTCGCTGCGCGAAACGGCGCTCGCGGTCGCCACGCCGCGCCCGAACTTCATCGGCACGGCCGAGCATGTCGCAGACGAGCTGATCCGCTGGCACGACGCCGGTGCCGGCGACGGCTTCATCCTCGGCTTTGCGGTGCAGGCGCAGGGCGTCGAGGATTTCGTCGAACTCGTGATTCCGGAGCTCGAGGCACGCGGGCGCTACAGCCGCGACCTGCCCGGTGCGACGCTGCGCGACCACCTCGGGCTGCCGCGCAAGGCCAGCCGCCACGCGGCGCCTGGCGCGTCGCACGAAACGGCGGCCGAAGCGCACGCCTGACACCCGCCGCCGCGCCGCCCGTGCGCGGCGCGCCCGCCCGACCGATTCGAGGATTTCCACCGACATGAGCGACACCACCCACCTCGGCGGCGCGCTGCCGCCGCTCTCTCCCCCCGGCGCACGCGACGCCGGCACGCGTTTCAGGATCGTGCCCGCGCGCCACCGGTCGCGCACGGCCGGCACCGTGCTCGCCGTCGCGCTGATCGCGATCGTCCTGCATTCGATTCTCGGCAACCCGCAATGGGGCTGGCCGGTGTTCGCCGAATGGTTCCTGTCGCCGCCGGTGCTGTCGGGGCTCGCGCGCACGCTGGTGCTGACGCTGCTCGGCGCGGTGTTCGGCTTCGTGCTCGGCGCGTTCGTCGCGCTGGCCCGGCTGTCGCGCTCGCGGCTGCTGTCGGCGAGCGCGTGGACATTCGTGTGGCTGTTCCGCTCGATTCCGCTGATCGTGCTGCTGCTGATCCTGAACAATCTCGGCTACCTGTACGAGCACGTGCGGCTCGGCGTGCCGTTCACCGACATCATCTGGTTCGATACGCCGACCACCGATCTCATCAGCCCGTTCCTCGCGGCCGTGCTCGGCCTCACGCTGAATCACGCGGCGTTTTCCGCGGAGGTGATTCGCGGCGGCATTCTCGCGGTCGACCAGGGCCAGCTCGAGGCGGCCGCCGCACTCGGGCTGCCGCGCGGCCGCCAGACCACGCGAATCGTGCTGCCGCAGGCGATGCGCGCGATCCTGCCGACCGCGTTCAACGACCTGATCTCGCTCGCGAAAGGCACGTCGATGGTGTACGTGCTCGCGATGCCCGAGCTGTTCTATACGGTGCAGGTGATCTATCGCCGCAATCTCGAAGTGATTCCGCTGCTGATGGTCGCCACCGTCTGGTACCTGATCATCCTGACCGTGCTGTCGGCCATCCAGGTGCAGGTCGAGCGGCACTATGCGCGCGGCGCGCTGCGCAATCCGCCGCCGTCCGTCATCACGTTCGCGCTTGCGCGTATCGGCGGGCTGTGGCGGCGTGTCACGTCCCGTCGCGCGGCATCGGTCGCGCAGGCTCACGGCGATGGCGACGCGGCGACCGCCGTCGCACCGCGCGCCGGCGGCGAAGTGGCCGTGCATGGCGTGTCGAAGCAGTTCGGCATGCAGCGCGTGCTCGACAACGTGTCGTTCGTCGCGCCGCGCGGCAGCGTGACCGCGATCGTCGGGCCGTCGGGCTCGGGCAAGTCGACGCTGCTGCGCACGATCAACCATCTCGAACGCGTCGACGACGGCTACATCGACATCGACGGCGAACTGATCGGCTATCGCCGCGACGGCGACGTGCTCTACGAGCTGAAGGAGCGCGACGTGCTGACGCGGCGCACGGCCGTCGGGATGGTGTTCCAGAACTTCAACCTGTTCCCGCACCTGACCGTGCTCGAGAACCTCGTCGAAGCGCCGATCGTCGTCGGCGGCATCACGCGCGACGCCGCCGAACGCATCGCCCGCACGCTGCTCGCTCGCGTCGGCCTCGCGGACAAGGCCGATGCGTATCCGCGCCAGTTGTCCGGCGGCCAGCAGCAGCGCGTCGCGATCGCGCGGGCGCTCGCGCTGCGCCCGAAGGTGCTGCTGTTCGACGAACCCACTTCGGCGCTCGATCCCGAGCTCGTCAACGAGGTGCTCGACGTGATCAAGGAACTCGCGCGCTCGGGCACGACGCTCGTGATCGTCACGCACGAGATCGGCTTCGCGCGCGAAGTCGCGGACAACGTGCTGTTCATGGAGCGCGGGCGCATCGTCGAAGCCGGGCCGCCGGCCGTCGTGCTCGACGCGCCGTCGCATCCGCGCACGCGTGCGTTCCTGTCGCGGGTGCTGTGATGCGCGCCGCTGCCTACCTGCGAGGTGCCGCACGATGACCGACCGGCGCCAGTTCATGACCGCCGCGCTGATCGCGGCAGCGGGCAGCCTTCCATGGCATGCGGTGCACGCGGCCGCCGCGACGGCCGACCTCGATCCGCGCCAGGCCGGCCGGCCGCGCGCGCAACCCGACGACGCGGCGATCCGTGCGGCAGCCGGCTACCGCTGGGTACGCGACGGCGCGTTCACGGTCGCGATTTCACCGCATGCGCCGCCCGTGTCGACCTACGCGACCGACGCGCGCACCGTGGTCGGCGCCGATCCCGACTATGCGCAGCTCGTCGCCGACGCGCTCGGCCGCACGCTCGTGCTGCTGCCGATCGCGTGGGCCGACTGGCCGCTCGGGTTGACGTCCGGCAAGTACGACGCGGTGATCTCGAACGTCGGCGTGACCGAGAAGCGCAAGGAGAAATACGATTTCACGACCTACCGGCTCGGGCTGCACGGCTTCTACGTGCGCACCGGCAGCCCGATCGCGAAGCTCGCCGAGCCGAAGGACATCGCCGGCCTGCGCATCATCACCGGCGCGGGGACGAGCCAGGAGCGCATCCTGCTCGAGTGGAACAAGCGCAACGTGGCGCAGGGGCTGAAGCCGGCCGAGCTGCTCTATTTCGACGACGATGCGGCAGCGCGCGTCGCGCTGCTGTCGGGTCGCGCCGATGCGGAGCTGAACCCGAACGCGTCGCTCGCGTACGAGGCCGCGCGCACGGGCAAGATCCGCCGCGTCGGCGTCGTCAATGCGGGCTGGCCGGCCAACGCCGACGTGGCGATCGCGACGCGACGCGGCAGCGGGCTCGCGCCCGCGCTGACGCTCGCGACGAACGCGCTGATCGGCAACGGCCGTTACGGGCAGGCGCTCGCGCGCTGGGGTTTGCAGAGTGAAGCGATCGCGCGTGCGGAGACCAATCCGCCGGGGTTGCCGTCGTTTTGACAACGTCGATCGGGCGATGCCCGACGTGACATCGCCCCGGCATTGCACGATGGCGATGCCGGGGCGCGTCGAAGCAACATCGTGGGCTGCAGGAGCCTACGCCGTCACCGCCGCGTGATGCCGGTCGAGTTCCGCGACGTGCGCATGAATCGCCGGAATCAGCTCGCGCCCGTAATCGAGCGCATCGTCCAGCGGATCGAACCCGCGAATCAGGAACGTCGACACGCCCAGCCGGTAATACGCACCGAGCGCCCGCGCGACCTGTTCCGGCGTGCCGACCAGCGCGGTCGAATTCCAGCGCGCGCCGGTCAGGTTCGCGACACCCATCCACAGCCGCTCGTCGAGCACGTCACCCTGCGCGGCCGCCGCCATCAGCCGTTGCGAACCCGCATTCTGCGGCGCATGGCCGGCGATCGGCTGGCCGTTCGCGAGCCGCGCCGCGCGCACGCGCTCGCGGATCGCCTCGGCCTTTTCCCACGCCGCCGCCTCGGTATCGGCGACGATCGGCCGGAACGACACGCTGATGCGCGGCGCCCGCCCGAACGGCGCGGCGGCTTCACGCACGCGCGCGATCTGCTCGCGCACCGATGCGAGCGGCTCACCCCACGTCATGTAGACGTCGGCATGCTCGCCCGCGACCGCCAGCGCGGCCGGCGACGAGCCGCCGAAATAGATCGGCACGTGCGGCCGCTGGGCGCTCTTGACGACCGGCGACGCGCCGCGCAGCCGATAGAACGCACCGTCATGGTCGACCGGCGCGTCGGCCTGCCAGATCCGTTTCAGCACGTCGAGATATTCGCCGGTACGGCGGTAGCGCGCATCGTGCGGCACGAAATCGCCGTCGCGCTGCAGGTCGGCATCGTCGCCGCCCGACACGACGTTCAGCGCCAGCCGGCCGCCGCTGAATACGTCGAGCGTCGCGATCTGCCGCGCGGCGGCCGACGGCACGATCACGCCCGGCCGGTGCGCGAGCAGGATGCGGAGGCGCTCGGTCGCGGCGGCCGCGAACGACGCGACGATGAAACCGTCCGCCGCGTTGCTGAAATGGCCGACCAGGATCTGGTCGAAGCCGGCCGCCTCGTGCGCCTGCGCGAAGCGGCGCACGTAGTCGGGCTGGACGGCCGCGCCGCCCGGTACGTCGACCTCCGCGCCGGGTGTCGCGGTGATCATGCCGATGATGTCGACTGGCATGTCGGAATGTCCTTGGGGTACTTGATCGAAAATCGCGGCGGAGGCAGCGCGCTTACTGCGCGGCGGCCGTCTTCTGCGCGGGCGCCGCGAACGCGCCCGCATACGAGCGGTCGAGCAGCTTCGACGTGTCGTACGCGACCGGAATCACGCCGGCCTTGTGCAGGAAGTCGGCCGTGTTCTGCGCGTCCTTCGCGGCCGTCTCGTCGACCGGGCCGACGCGCTGCTTCGCGTTGTTGAGCCAGCGGTACGCGACGTCGGGTTCGAGCTTCGCGCGCTTCGCCCACAGGTCCGCGTACTCGCGCGGGTGGTTGTCGACCCACTGGCGCGCGGCGACCACGCGCCGCAGGAAATCGGTGATCTCGGCGCGCTTGCCGGAGACGGCCTGCTCGTTCGCGGCGACGAAGCTCAGCGCCGGCATCAGCCCCTGCGCGGTCGTCACGGGCCGCGCGCCCTGCCGCAACGCGAGCGTGCTGACGAACGGCTCCCACAGCGACACGGCGTCGACCGAGCCGTTCGCGAGCGCGTTGGTCGCATCGATCGGCATCAGGTACGCGTACTTGACCGAATCCGCGCGCAAGCCCGCGTGTTCGAGCGCGCGCAGCACGAGCTGCTGGCTCCACGCGCCGCGCCAGACGGCGATGGTCTTGCCCTGCAGGTCGGCCACGGTGCGCACCGGCGAATCCTTCGGCACGAGGATCGCGACGCCGTCGAGGCTCTGCCGCGACACCGCGACGACCTTCACCGGCGCGCCGCGCGCGGCCAGCGTGAGCAGCGCGGAATCGCCGAGAAAGCCGACGTCGATCGCATTGCCGTTCAGCGATTCGGCGACGGGCGCAGCCGCCTGGAAATGCTTCCACTCGATCGTGTAAGGCAGGTCCTTCAGCACGCCGGACGCCTCCATCGACGCCTGGATGTTGAAGTAGTTCTGTTCACCGACGCGCAGCGTGACGGTGTCCTTGGCCATGCCGGGCTGCGCGGCAAGCGCCAGCAAGAGTGCCGTGACGATTCGACTCAACAACGTGATCTCCCGGAGGGTTGGCGGGCGGCCGCGCGCGGGCGGCGCCCGGTGGTCCGCCGTGCACGGTGGCCGGCGGAACGGATGGAACCGCTGAAGATACGTCGATCTTCATCATGAAACAAACGCAATATTCTTCTATGGAAAGATGCAAATGTCTTATGACATGACAGACGTCGCCGGATGCCGCCGGCCGCGCACGCGGGAACCCGGTTCGAGTGAATCCTCGACAGATATTTCGTGCGCGAAATAAATCACGGACTATATTTCGCATACGAAATAACTACCCGTCACGAGGACAGCCATGACCTCCGAGCCCATCGAGTTTTCCGCCGCCGACGCCTACGCGCTGCACGGCACGCTGTGGTCGCCGGACGCGCCGCCGCGCGCGCTGGTGCTGATCCATCCGGCAACGGCCGTGCCGGAGCGGCTGTATGCCGGCTTCGCGCGCTTCCTGACCGAACGCGGCTTTGCGGCGCTCACCTACAACTATCGCGGCATCGGCGCGTCTCGCCCCGCGCGCCTGGGTGCGTTGAAGGCCCGCATGCGCGACTGGATGGAACTCGACGTGGGCGCCGCGACCGCGTGGGCGCGGCAGGCGTACGAAGGCTTGCCGCTGCTGGCGGTCGGCCATAGCGTCGGCGGGCACGCGATCGGGCTGTCCGCCGCGACGCCGCACCTGCGCGCGGCCGTGCTGGTCGCCGCGCACGCGGGCAGCACGCGGCTGATCACGCAGGCGGCCGAACGCCTGAAGGTGCGGCTGATCCTGCGCGTGCTCGGCCCGCTGATGTCGGCACTGCTCGGCTACGTGCCCGGCAAGCGGCTCGGGCTCGGCGAGGACATGCCGGCCGGCGTGTTCCGCGAATGGAGCCGCTGGACCACGCTGCCGCACTATTTCTTCGACGATCCGACGCTCGGCGCGGCCGAGCGTTACGCGAAACAGCAGTTGCCGATCCTCGCGCTCGGCTTCGACGACGACCCGTGGGCGAACCCGCCTGCGATCGGGCTGCTGGTAAGCTATCTGACCCGCGCGACGGTCGAACGCCGCCAGATCGATCCGCACGCGGCGGGCAGCGGCCCGGTCGGGCATATGGGCTTCTTCCGCAGCCGCCCCGGCACCGTGCTGTGGCCCGACGTGGCCGACTGGCTCGCGCAGGCGCTCGACACGACGCGAACCGCGGGCCGCCCCTCCCTTTCCATTGCAGCCGGGAACCCAGCTTGAGCGAAGACCGACGACTGTTTTTCATGTTGAACATCGGCCAGCGGCGCGTGCAGCGCTGGATCGACCGCAAGGCGGAGACCGAGACGCGTGCGAGCGCCGCGCAGGCCGGCGCATTGTTCTGTCTCGCGAAACAGGATGGCGCGCTGATCGGTGAAGTCGGCGCCGCGCTGCAGCTTGCGCCGTCCGCGATGACGGGGCTCGCCGACCGGATGGCGAAAGCCGGCCTCATTACGCGTCACGCCGATTCGGACGACGGCCGCGCGACGCGCCTGTACCTCACCGATGAAGGCCACGCCGCGCTCAAGCGTGCGCGCGTGCTGCTGCGCGAACTCAACGGCAAGCTGTGCGACGGGTTTTCCGACGACGAACTCGATGTCGTCGCGCGCTGGCTGCATGCATTGCAGGAGCGGTTTCCGGCAGAGCGTTGAGCAGCGTGGTGCCGTCGCTCCATTGACGGCACGTGCGCGGCGCGCATCACGTCAATGCATGTCCGTCAGCACGATGCGCCCGTCGACCTTGCCTTCGCGCAGCTTTGCGAACACGTCGTTGATGTTGCCGAGCCGGTCGCGATGGATATGCGCGCGCACCAGGCCGTCGGCCGCGAAGTCGAGCGATTCCTGCAGGTCGCGCCGCGTACCGACGATCGACCCGCGCACGGTGATGCCGTTCAGCACCGTGGAGAAGATCGGCAACGGGAAATCGCCGGGCGGCAAGCCGTTGAGTGCCACCGTGCCGCCGCGCCGCACCATCCCGAGCGCCTGCGCGAATGCACTGCGCGACACGGCCGTGACGAGCACGCCATGCGCACCGCCGATCTCCTTCTGGATCACCTTGGCCGGATCGTCGGTCGACGCGTCGATCGTCAGTTCCGCGCCGAGCTGCCGCGCCAGCGCGAGCTTGTCGGGTGAAATGTCGATGGCCGCGACGTGCAGGCCCATCGCACGCGCATACTGCACGGCCACATGGCCGAGGCCGCCGATGCCGGAGATCGCGAGCCACTGGCCAGGGCGCGTATCGGTGACGCGAATGCCCTTGTAGACGGTGACACCCGCGCACAGGATCGGCGCGATCTCGTCGAACGCAACCTGCGCGGGCAAATGGCCGACGTAGTCGGGATCGGCCAGCACGTATTCCGCGTAGCTGCCGTTCACCGAATAACCGGTGTTCTGCTGGCCGTGGCACAGCGTTTCCCAGCCCGTGTGGCAGTACTCGCAATGGCCGCAGGCCGTGTAGAGCCATGGCACGCCCACGCGATCCCCCTCGCGCACGTGCGTGACGCCCGCACCGACCGCCGCGACGATGCCCACGCCTTCATGCCCCGGAATGAACGGCAACGTCGGCTTGACCGGCCAGTCGCCATCGGCCGCGTGCAGGTCGGTATGGCACACACCCGATGCCTTGATGTTGACGAGGATCTGGCCGGGCCCCGGCGTCGGCACGGGCACTTCCTCGATGCGCAGCGGTTCGCCGAATGCGTGCACGACGGCCGCTTTCATGGTTTGGGTCATGGGTCGCTCCTGCCTGGTCAATGAGCGATCCAGTATCCGGTTTCGGAATCGAACGGCATTGATACGCGTCAACACGCCGGCAATGCACGGCGATCGCCACCGCTACAAGACGTCGCACCGTTGCGCCACGCAGCATCGCACTGGCTCCCGACCCAGGAGCGGAGGGCCGCGCCCGCTGCATCGATCAGCGCAGGGCTGCTTCCGGCGGGCCGCTTCGACGGACACCAAACGCAGGCAACACGCACCTGGCCGGCATATCGGCAATGTGTCGGCGTGCGCATCGCATCACCCGGTTCAGGCGGGCGTTCCGAACACCGCCCAGACGATTTCCACTCCCGCCGCCATTTCACCCATCCGACAGAAACCCGACAGGATCCCGCCATCCGGCTTGGATTTTGAAATGATATAACATATCATTTCGCGTGCTCGTCCGCCTGCCGCCGTTCCACTGTGGGTGGCCGAGCCTCGCCGAGCGATGTTCCAACGGGTCACTGCGCGCCATTGACGCAACAATATATCGTATCCAGCCGTGGCCCGCATCGCTCGTTATCCGATCCGATTCCAACCGATTCACCGACCATGCGCGACCTCCCTCGTCTACCGCTTCGCCCGCTCTCGCCCCTTTCGCTGATGCTGTTCGCCGCCGTCGCGCACGCGCAGACCGAACCGCCCGCCGTGTCCGGCACGCCGCCGACCACCACGCTCGCCCCGATCTTCGTGACCGCGAACCCGCTCGGCGACAACGAACTGATCGCGCCGACCGCCCAGCTTTCCGGCGATGCGCTGACGCGCCGACAGGCCGATTCGCTCGGCGAAACGCTGAACGGGCTGCCCGGCGTGTCGACCACCACCTACGGGCCGATGGTCGGCCGCCCGATCATCCGCGGGATGGACGGCGACCGGATCCGGCTGCTGCAGAACGGCGTCGCGGCATACGACGCATCGTCGCTGTCGTACGACCATGCGGTGCCGCAGGACCCGCTGTCGATCGAACGCGTCGAGATCGTGCGCGGCCCAGCCGCGCTGCTGTACGGCGGCAATGCGGTGGGCGGCGTCGTCAACACGATCGACAACCGGATTCCGCGCGAAGCGATCGAGGGCGTGACGGGCGCGCTCGATGCGCGCTACGGCGGCGCGAACTCGGTGCGCGCGGGCGCCGCGCAGGTCGAAGGCGGCAACGGCCGCTTCGCGTTCCACGTCGATGCGTTCGACCGCGAGACGAGCAAGCTGCGGATTCCCGGCTACGCGCGCAGCAGCGCGCAACGCGCGATCGACGGCCCCGATGCGCCGCAGCCGTACGGCAACGTGCCGAACAGCGACGGCCGCGTGCACGGCGGCGCGGTGGGCGCGTCGTACACGTGGGCGGACGGTTTCGCGGGCCTGTCCTACAGCGGCTACGAATCGAACTACGGCTCCGTTGCGGAAAGCGACGTGCGGCTGCGGATGCGCCAGGAGCGCCTCGCGCTCGCGTCCGAGGTGCGCAACCTGAGCGGGCCGTTCACGAAGCTGAAATTCGATTTCGCCTACACCGACTACCGTCACAAGGAAGTCAACAACGGCGAAACCGCGACCACCTTCCGCAATCGCGGCTACGAGGCCCGCATCGAGGCAACGCATCGCAAGATCGGCCCGTTCGAAGGCGCGATCGGCGTGCAGTTCGGCCAGAACACGTTCTCCGCGCTCGGCGACGAATTGCTCGTGCCGTCCACGCGCACCAACAGCGTCGCGCTGTTCGGCCTCGAGGAATGGCAGGTCGTCCCGGCGCTGAAGCTGAGCCTCGGCGGCCGCTTCGAACACGTGAAGGTCGATCCCGATCCGGCCGGCGTCGAGAAATTCGCCGGGGCGCAGCCGCGCGAATTCAACGCGGGCAGCCTGTCGGCCGGCGCACTGTTCTCGCTGACGCCCGTCTGGTCGGTGGCGGCCAACGTCGCGTACACCGAACGCGCGCCGACCTTCTACGAGCTGTATTCGAACGGCCCGCACGATGCGACCGGCCAGTTCCTGATCGGCAACCCGAACGCGTCGAAGGAAAAGGCGGTGTCGACCGACCTGTCGCTGCGCTACGCGAGCGGCCCGAACCGCGGCAGCGTCGGCGTGTTCTACAACCGCTTCTCGAACTACCTGACCGAGTACAACACCGGCCGCGTCGTGGACGGCGACGACGAGCCCGTCGCGCCCGGCACCGACGGCGCGCTGAACGAAGCGATCTATCGCGGCGTGCGCGCCGAGTTCTACGGCATCGAGCTGGACGGCAAGTGGCGTGCGTTCGCGCGGCGCGGCCATACGGTCGATCTGGAACTGACGGCCGACTACACGCATGCGCGCAACGTCGACACGGGCCAGCCGCTGCCGCGCATCGCGCCGCTGCGCGCGACGCTCGCGGCCGACTACGGTTACGGCCCGTTCGGTGCGCGTGCGCAGGTCACGCACGCGTGGTCGCAGCATCGCGTGCCCGACAACGATTTCTCGACGGACGGCTACACGTCGCTCGGCGTGATGCTGACGTACAAGTTCCGCGTCGGCCCGACGCACTGGCTCGCGTACCTGCGCGGCGACAACCTGACGAACCAGGAAATCCGCTATTCGACCTCGGTCGTGCGCGGCTTCGCGCCGCAAGGCGGCCGCAGCGTGATGGCCGGGTTGCGCACCACGTTCTGACCGTCTCATGGTCCGCGGCGCCCGCCGCGGGCCTCGCTCCGGCGCCCCCTCTGCGCCGCGAGTTTCCGTTGATCCGCCATGACCGCCCGTCGCGCAACATTCACCGGCGACGCACACCGGTTCCCTCCCCAATTAAATCCAAACCGAATCCCGGTATTCATCCATAAATCGAAACCGATTCATCAGACAATTATTAGCAAAACGAGCGCTTTTGTTTCACCTACGAAAACCGGTTTCAAATTCCACGTATAAACCTTTTAATCACGGGCACTCCGCCGATTTTTGATCAAAATCATGAGAGCCCTACTGGCAACGATTCCAGCGCGAAAAAAACTAATATCAGGGTTTTCGAAGGGTAAAGAATCATCCCGGATACCCGTTAATTCCGGCACGAGCCCGTATCTGGTCGAACAATAAATCCAATTCGTCAACCACACGCACAGAGGCACACTGTGAAAATCGCCAGAATGAGCATCAAAACAAAACTCCTTGGCGGCTTCGGCCTGCTCGCCGCGGTCGTCGTGATCGTGTCGGGCATGGCACTCAAGGCGCTATCCGATACGAACGCCGAATTTTCCCGCTACATGAGCGGCATCAATGCACGAGCGACCGTTTCCGCGCAAATCCGCACCGCGGTCGACCGGCGCGCGATCGCCGCGCGCAACCTCGTGCTCACGACCAAACCGTCCGACCTCGAGCTTGAACTGGCCGAGGTGAACCAGGCGCACAAGGACGTGCAGGATCGCCTCGCGAAGCTCAAGGACCTGATGGCGAACGCCACGGACACCTCCGATCGCGCGCGCGAACTGGTCGCCGACATCGTGCGCATCGAAGCCAGCTACGGGCCCGTCGCCCTGCGCATCGTCGGGCTCGCGCAGGCCGGCAAGAAGGACGAGGCGATCGCCGACATCGACGACAACTGCCGGCCGTTGCTCGCGCAACTGGTGCGCGCAACCGATGCATACGCAACCTATACGCATGAACGCGAGCTCGCGATCGCACAGCAGTTCGCGGATCGCTATGCGATGGAACGCAACCTGCTGGCCGGCATCTGCCTGATCGCAGTCGTGGTCGCGGCATCCGGCGGCCTGTGGCTGACGCGCAAGATCACGGTGCCGATCGGCTCGGCCGTGGACGTCGCGCGCACGGTCGCGAACGGCGACCTCGGCAGCCGCATCGACGTGAGCGGCAACGACGAGACGCGCGATCTGCTCGACGCGCTGCGAACGATGAACGAGCGGCTGATCGGCATCGTCGGCCGCGTGCGCGATTCGTCGAACAGCATCGCGCATGCGGTCAGCGAGATCGCATCGGGCAACCTCGACCTGAGCCAGCGCACCGAGGAACAGGCCGCGTCGCTGCAGGAAACCGCCGCGACGATGGAGGAATTCACGTCGACGGTGCGCCTGAACGCGGAGAACGCGCAACAGGCC
This sequence comes from Burkholderia sp. HI4860, assembly GCF_002223045.2. NCBI lineage: Bacteria > Pseudomonadati > Pseudomonadota > Betaproteobacteria > Burkholderiales > Burkholderiaceae > Burkholderia > Burkholderia sp. HI4860. The sequence continues at coordinate 2,534,712 of NZ_NKFO02000001.1, forward strand.
AGTTCGCTCGCCGCGAACGCATCGGACGTCGCGCAGCGCGGCAGCGCGGTGGTCGGCCGCGTGGTCGACACGATGACGGAGATCGGCCACAGCTCGTCGAAGATCGCGGACATCACGGGCATCATCGAAGGCATCGCGTTCCAGACCAACATCCTGGCGCTGAACGCGGCCGTCGAAGCCGCGCGTGCGGGCGAACAGGGTCGCGGCTTCGCGGTGGTCGCGAGCGAAGTGCGCAGCCTCGCGCAACGTTCGTCGACGGCGGCGAAGGAGATCAAGGAACTGATCTCCGCGTCGGTGCAGACGATCCGCGACGGTTCCGAACTCGCGGGCGAAGCCGGCAAGACGATGTCGGACGTCACGCAGGCCGTCGCGCGCGTGACGGACATCATGGGCGAGATCGCGGCCGCGTCGGCCGAGCAGAGCCGCGGCATCGACCAGGTGAACCTGACGATCACGCAGATGGACGAGACGACCCAGCAGAACGCGGCGCTCGTCGAGCAGGCCGCGGCCGCATCGAAGTCGCTCGAGGCGCAAGGCCGCGAGCTGTCCGAAACGGTGGCCGCGTTCCGGATGCCGTCCGGCACGCACGGGGCGTCGCCGGGCGCGTACGCGCAAGCGCCCGCCGCGCATCACTGGCAACCGGCCACGGCGTAACCGCGTAGCCGCGGAACTGCGGAACTGCGGAACTGCGGAACTGCGGAACTGCGGAACTGCATAATCGATACCGCACCGGGACGACGATGCGTCCGCTGTTCAGCCGATCCGCCTGCGTCACGCTTGCGCACACCGCGCGATGCGCGGCACGCAGTGCAGCTGCGTATCGTCACCGTCCGACGCGGCCGGCTCTCATGCGCGACGTCGCGCTGCGCCGATTCGCATCACGCGTGCGCAGCACGCATACGCGTCGCTCGGTGCCGCTCGCACGTCGGCACCGCCACGGCATCGCCGGTCGCTTCCACTGACCGGCGCGGGCCGCGTGCGAACGTCATGAAACGCACGTCGTCACGCTCGATTGCGCGTGACGTGCCCGCCTCCTCATCACACGATGCACGCTGAATGGGCAGCGCTGCGCAAGATTCGGTCCCGCCCATGTTTCTCACGTTGCCACACCGGCGTCATGGAGATCGCGCTGGATTCGCACGCGCGTCGCGCGCCGATGCAGACTTTTAAAACAGCCGAATGACGAGTATGCTTAAAAAAGCACTCCGCAATCGGACGGCGAGTCGCGTGCCCTGACTCCCGTCCGATCGCATTGCGGCCCTGTCGCTGCGCGCACCGCGCATCGATGGCGGCGTCTGCTTCTCGCGCCACGGCCGCACGAACCTTTCCCTCAACAATCGTCAGGAGAGCTGGTGAGCCGACTCGTCGTCGTATCCAATCGCATTGCAGATCCCCGTAAAGCCGCGGCCGGCGGGCTCGCCGTCGCCGTGAAGGACAGCCTGCAGGAATCCGGCGGCGTCTGGTTCGGCTGGAGCGGGAGGTTACGCGGCGGCGACGACCAGCCTGCGCACGGCGACGAGGTGCAGATCCAGAACGTCGGCGGCATCCAGCTCGCGACGATCGATCTCGATCCGCAGGATTACGACGCGTACTACCTCGGTTATTCGAACAACGTGCTGTGGCCGGTGTTTCACTACCGCCTCGATCTCGCGCAGTTCGACCGCCGCTTCGCCGACGGCTACCGGCGCGTGAACCAGCTGTTCGCGCGCAAGCTGCGCACGCTGCTGCGCCCCGACGACACCATCTGGGTTCACGACTACCAGCTGATTCCGCTCGCCGCCGAGTTGCGCGCGATGGGCTGCACGAACCCGATCGGCTTCTTCCTGCACATTCCGATGCCGCCGCCGCCGATCATGGCCGCGATCCCGGAGCACGAATGGCTGATGCGGTCGCTGTTCGCCTACGATCTCGTCGGCTTCCAGACCGAGTCGGACCTGCTTCACTTCGAGCATTACGTCGAAGCGGAAGCCGGCGCCGCGCGGCTGCCCGACGGCCGCCTGCGCGCGTTCGGCCGCACGCTGTCGGCCGGCGCATTCCCGATCGGCATCAACGTCGACGAGTTCGAATCGCTCGCGCGCGATCGCGACGGCCTCGACATGTTCGAGCGCATGCGCGATGAATACTCGCGCCGCCAGTTGCTGGTCGGCGTCGACCGCCTCGACTACACGAAGGGGCTGCCGCAGCGCGTGAATGCATTCCGCCAATTGCTCGAGCAATATCCGGAGAACCGCAACCGCGCGACACTGATCCAGATCGCCGCGCCGAGCCGCGAGGATCTCGGCGCGTACGACGACCTGCGGCGCGAGATGGACAGCCTCTGCGGCGCGATCAACGGCGACTACGGCGAACTCGAATGGATGCCGATGCGCTACATTCACCGCACCGTCGCGCGCAAGCGCTTGCCGGGCCTGTACCGCGCGAGCCGCGTCGCGCTCGTCACGCCGCTGCGCGACGGGATGAACCTCGTCGCGAAGGAATTTCTCGCGGCGCAGGATGCCGCCGACCCGGGCGTGCTCGTGCTGTCGCGTTTCGCCGGCGCGGCCGAGCAGTTGAAGTCGGCGCTGCTCGTCAATCCGTACGACACGCAAGGCACCGCGCAGGCGATCCAGCGCGCGCTCACGATGCCGCTCGAAGAACGCCGCCAGCGTCACGCGGCGCTGATGGCGATCGTGCGCAAGACCGACGTGCACTGGTGGCGCACGCGTTTTCTCAACGCGCTCGCCGAGGCAGCCGAAGTCGCGGCCGCGGCTGAATCCTGACCCGCCCGACGCGCGCTCACCCCTGCGTCGCCGCGTGTTCGAGCGCCGCGCCGTTCACGTCGCACAGGTCGACCGACACCGGAATGCCTTCGCGCAGGCTCTCCGTCAGTACGCAGTACGCATCGAACTGATCGAGCACGCGCTGCGCGGCTGCGAGATCGGCCCACGTCTTGCCGATCGACAGCCGTACCGACATCGCGCCCACGCGCACCCTGCCCGCATCGTTCTGCACCATGTCGACGTCGATATGCGCGGCAATCGGCTGCGGATCGACCTGCTGCTTTTCCAGCGCGAACTGCAAGCTCGCCGCGAGACAGGTCGCGACGGCCGCCGCCAATAACCGGATCGGGTTCGGCCCGCGTCCGTCGCCGTGCGGCGGCGGTTCGTCGGTGAGCACCGGCGCCAGCGTCGTGCCGGCGAATACCACTTCGAAACAGAAACGCGCCTGCTGCGCGACATCGACCGATACGTGCGCCTCGCTCATGGCGACTCCGTGGAGATCAACGGGGAAAGGAATGACGGCACGCAATCGCTTCGACGCGCGCCGCTCGCAGGTTCATGGGATCTTCAGCGCTCGGGTTCGCGTGGCGGCCCGTACGCGACGAAATCGCGCTCGACCGCGGACGCGTGCTCCGTGTCGACTGCGTCGTCCGGCGCCGGCGTCGTGGCGGACGACGGTTCCGCGCGCCCGTCGATCAGCGCCTGCAGCGCGTCGCGTTCGAGCACCTCGCATTGCAGCAGCCGGCGCGCGATGCGTTCGAGCGCATCGCGGCGTTCGCCGAGCGTCGTCGCGACGCGCGCGTGCGCGTCGGCCAGCAGCGTGCGCACCTCGTCGTCGATCATCCGTGCGGTGTGCTCGCTGCAGCGCCCGTCGCCCGCATGCCACGCGCCCGGTATGCCCTGGCGCGCATCGCCGTCGTCGAACGTCGCGAGCCCGATCTTCTCGCTCATCCCGTACTGCATGACCATGTGGCGCGCCATCGCGGTCGCGCGCTCGAGATCGTTCTGCGCGCCCGTCGACACGTCGCCGAACACGAGCTCTTCGGCCACGCGGCCGCCGAGCAGCGCATCGATCCGGTCGAGCAGCTCGCTTCGGCGCAACACGTAGCGATCCTCGGTCGGTACCTGCTGCGTATAGCCGAGCGCCGCGACACCGCGCGGAATGATCGACACCTTCTTCACCGGATCGCAATGCGCGCGGCTTTCCGCGACGAGCGCGTGGCCGGCCTCGTGATACGCGATGGTCAGCTTCTCCTGCGCGTTCATCACGCGGCTCTTGCGCTCGAGGCCCGTCAACGCGCGGTCGATCGCCTCGTCGAAATCGGCCATGCCGATCGCCGGCTTGCCGAGTTCGGCCGCATGCAGCGCCGCCTCGTTGACGACGTTCGCGAGATCCGCGCCGACGAAGCCCGGCGTGCGCGACGCGAGTTCGCCGAGATCGACGTCGGCCGCGAGCTTCACGCGCTTCACGTGCACGCCGAGGATCTGCCTTCGGCCATTCACGTCGGGCCGGTCGATCGCGATGTGGCGATCGAAGCGGCCCGGCCGCAGCAGCGCGGGATCGAGGATCTCCGGCCGGTTCGTCGCGGCCATGATGATCACGCCGGAGCCGGCCTGGAAGCCGTCCATCTCGACGAGCAACTGATTGAGCGTCTGCTCGCGTTCGTCGTTGCCCGACATCGGGCCGACGCCGCGCACCTTGCCGAGCGCATCGAGCTCGTCGACGAACACGATGCACGGCGCCTTCTGCTGCGCCTGCTCGAACAGGTCGCGCACGCGCGCCGCGCCCACGCCGACGAACATCTCGACGAACGCCGAGCCGCTGATCGAGAAGAACGGCACGGCCGCCTCGCCGGCCACCGCGCGCGCGAGCAGCGTCTTGCCGGTACCCGGCGCGCCGACCACGAGCACGCCCTTCGGAATCTTGCCGCCGAGCCGCTGGTAACGGTCGGGGTTGCGCAGGAACGCGACGAGCTGCTGCAGCTCGGCCTTCGCTTCGTCGATGCCCGCGATATCGTCGAACGTGATGCCGGTTTCCTGCTGCACGTACACCCGCGCCCGGCTCTTGCCCATCCCGGTGAAATCCTGCAGCCCGCCGCGCCGGCGCACCATCATGTTCCAGATGAACACGAACAGCACGAGCGGCAGCAGCCACGACGCCAGCGATGCGATCCAGCTCGTGTCGGACGCACCGTGATAGCGGATGCCGGCGGCGGTCAGCGTGTCGGTCAGGTGCTCGTCGGTCACGCGGTTGGTCGTGAAGCGCCACGGCGCGCCGGCCTGCCGCACGGCCGCCGCTTCGGACGCCGGCAGCAGCGTGCCGGCCTGCGGCATCTTCAGCGTGCCCGAGATCGAGACGGGGCCGACTTCGAGATCGTCGACGAGCCGGGCAGCGACGAGCTGGTGGAAATCGCTGTACGCGATCGGCGCCGACGTCGGGCGCAGCATCAGCAACTGCGCGGCGAACAGCACGAAGAAGCCCGCCGCGATCAGCAATCCCGGGTAGTCGAATTTCCTGTCCATGGCAGCGGGCCGGACGTGCGCGCTACGCGTGCGTTGCGCAGCACGGCGGACGGGTGCGGGCACGCGCGCAGCCGGCGTGCGCCATCGGCGGCCATGCGGAAGCGGCATTCATGCGCGCCATCGTCGCCTCGCTTCATCGCCTCGTTCGTCGCATCAATGGCTCCGCGGCGACGCCGTGAGCCGGCGCCGCCGGGCAACCCTCGCCCGGGCGGCACGCTGCGACGCGCCGCCCCTGATTCCAGTCTAGTTCTCGCGCGGGCGTCGCGCATGACGCGAGGCGCACGTCGAATCGTCCGACAAACACCTTTCACCCGCCCCGTTGCCGCGTTATAGTCGCGTTCGTGACATTTTTGTGACAGATGGATCGCGCCGGTCCAGCCGTAACAGGGGCCGTTGCTTTCCATCCCGCCGCGCGGCAGCCTGTGCGACGCCGCCGCGCATCACGCCCCCGTCCACCCGCCCATTCGAGGAACCCACGACGTGAACGACACCCCCGATCGCCCCGACGCCCTTCCCGCCGATCCCGACCGCCGCCGCGTGCTCGGCGGCCTCGCCGCGCTCGGTGCGGGTGTCGCGCTCAGCGGCTGTGAAACCACGGCGGGCAGCGCGCCGCGTTCGGCCGCCGACCTGCGCATCGACGAAGCGTTGCGCCAGCGCGTGCGGCACATCGTCGTGATCTATGCGGAAAACCGCAGCTTCGCGAATCTGTACGGCGATTTCCCGGGCGTGCGCCATCCGCTGAGCGAGGTGCGCGCCGAACACGCGCAGCAGCTCGATCGCGACGGCAAGACGCCGCTGCCCGTGCTGCCGAAGATCTGGGGCGGGCTCGTGCCGCAGGCACAGGAAGTGGACGGCAAGCGCTACGCGATCGCCGAGCGCGACATCGACAAGCTGCCGAACGCGCCGTTCCTGATCAAGGACGCACAGGGCAACGCGCTACCGAACGGCGTGATCACGCGCGACCTGTGGCACCGCTTCTACCAGAACCAGATGCAGATCGCGGGTGGCCGCAACAACCAGTTCGCCGCGTGGGCCGATTCGGGCGGCCTCGTGATGGGCCACTACCGCAATTCGGCCGACACGCTGCGGCTGTGGAATCTCGCGCGCCAATACACGCTGTGCGACAACTTCTTCATGGCGGCCTTCGGCGGGTCGTGGATGAACCACATGTTCCTGATCTCCGCGCAGCCGCCGCTGTATCCGGACGCGCACAAGCATCCGCATGCGGCGAAACTGCTGTCGAAGGTCGAAGGCGACGATCCAACCGGTACGCGCCTGAAGCTCGCCGATAATTCGCCCGCGTCCGCGCTCGACGGCCCGCCGAAGTTCGTGGCCGACGGCCCGCTGACGCCGGACGGCTACGGCGTGAACACGATGGCGCCGCCGTACCAGCCGAGCTACGTGCCGCCGCCCGATCCGGGCAACGCCGCGTATGCGGATCCCGCCGACCATCGCGTGATGCCGCCGCAGGGCTATGCGACGATCGGCGATCGCCTGTCGGAAAAGAACATCGACTGGGCGTGGTACAGCGGCGCCTGGCAGTACGCGCTCGAGCATCGCGACACGGGCACCGTGCCCGATTTCCAGTACCACCACCAGCCGTTCAACTATTTCGCGAACTACGCACCGGGCACCGACGCGCGCCGCAAGCACCTGCGCGACGCGGGACTCGGCGACGAGCCGTCGACCAACCACTTCATCGCCGACATCGACGCGGGCCGCCTGCCGGCCGTCACGTTCTACAAGCCGCAGGGCAACCTGAACATGCATGCAGGCTACGCGGACATCGAATCGGGCGACCGTCACATCGCGACCGTGATCGACCATATCCGGCGCGGGCCGCAATGGGACCACACCGTGATCGTGATGACGCACGACGAGAACGGCGGCTGGTGGGATCACGTCGCGCCGCCGGAAGGCGATCGCTGGGGGCCGGGTTCGCGGATTCCGGCGCTCGTGATCTCGCCGTTCGCGAAGAAAGGCTTCGTCGATCACACGCTGTACGACACGAATTCGATCCTGCGCTTCATCAGCCGCGTGCACGGGCTCGCGCCGCTCGACGGCGTGGTCGCGCGCAACAAGGCGTTCGCCGCGCGCGGCGCGACGCCGCCGGGCGATCTGACGAATGCGCTCGATCTCGGCTAAGGGTCGCCCAATCTGAGTGGTTGGCTGCTTGGCCGCCTGGCTGCTTGAAACGACGACGCCCCGGGCGATGCGATTGCCCGGGGCGTCGTTCATTTCGCGCGTGAAAACGCTAAGCGGCGCGGCGCACTGCGTCGCACTCCACCTGCGCGGCGTGGCGCCCGGCCTGCCGCCCGAAGAACGTCGCGTCGGCCAGCGACAGCCCCGAGCTGTACCCGGCGCCCCAGCGCGGCAGTCCGCAAGTCGTGCGGCCCGCCGCATAGAGCCCCGGCACCGGCGCGCGTGTTGCATCGACCACCTGTCCGGTCGGCAGCGTATCGAGCCCGCCGAGCGTGAAGTGCGGATAGAACGCATAGTCGATCCGGCAATCGAGCGCGACGAACGGCGGCTCGATCAACGGCTGCAGCCACTTCTTCGCCTTGTGGAACAGCGGATCGGTGCCGTCGGCCGCATGGCGGTTGTAGACGTCGATGGTCGCCGTCAGCGTGCCGGCCGGCATCTGCAGGTCGCGTTCGACTTCCTCCCACGTGTCGCCGGCCGCCGCGATGCCGATTCGCGCGATCGCGGGCGGCTCCTGGTAGGTGGCCTGGTCGACGAGCAGGTAGATGCGATCGTCGGCCTGATGGAACGCGTGATGGCCCGTGCGACCGTGATAGCCGTCCTCGTTGATGAAACGCTGGCCGCGCGCGTTCACGAAGATCCCCTTGATGAGCGATTCGGGTGCGTAGAACGGCAGGCTGACGAAGCCTTGATCCATGTGAATCGCCGCGCCGCCCGCGCTCTGGCCGAGCAGGATGCCCGAGCCGTCGTCGCCGGGGCTGCCGATCGGTTCGTCCGAGCGCAGGAACTGCGGCGCATGCCGGCGCACCATGTCGCGGTTCATCGCGAAGCCGCCCGCGCACAGGATCACCGCGCGACGCGCCCGTACGAATGCCGTCTCGCCATAGGCGCGCAGCACGACGCCGCGCACCGCGCCGCCGTCGTCGACGATCAACGCGAGCGCACGCGTGTCGTAGCGCGTCGCGACGCCGAGCGCCGCCACACGTTCGGCCAGCACGCGCATCAGCATCTGTCCGCCGCCCCAGCCCGGCCATTGCGGCGTGTGCCCGCGCGGGCACGGCTTCGCGGCCTCGCTGAACGGCCAGGCTTCCTCGCTGCCCGACCAGATCAGGCAATCGTCGGTTTCCGGTTCGACGATCCGCTCGGCGATGAACGTGTTCTTGTAGGTCAGGCCCTGCGCGACGAGCCAGTCGTGGTGCGCCAGGCTGTCGTTCGCGTAGAGGCGCGCCTTCGCCTCGTCGGCGTCGCGGCCGCCGGCCAGCATCAGGTAGCGGTACAGATCCTCGGTGTCGTCGGTAAAGCCGGCCTGCCGCTGCGCGAGCGTGCCGCCGCTGCCGCCGAGGTAGATCTCGCCGCCCGACAGCGCGCTCGTGCCGCCGTAGCTCGACGCGCGTTCGACGATCAGCGTGTCGGCGCCGGCGCTCGCGGCTTCGATCGCCGCGCAGGCGCCGGCCGCGCCGAAGCCGACGATCACGACATCGTGTTCGGCATCCCAGCGAGGCACGTCGCGGATATTCAGGGGGTGAGTCAGGGAATAGTCGGATGACATGAGGAATGGGTCAGCGTTGGGGAAATCTGCGCAAAGCGGCGGATGTGGCGAGGGACTGACGCGGACGTTGCCGCAAGCCCCCGTTGCCGAGGCGGACGTACGACGGGTGCGCGTGCAACGCGCACGTCCGTCTGTCGTCCGGTTGAAGTCGAACCGCGTGAAGCGGGATCGGCGCGCGATGATTCCACCGTGGCCGTAGCGAACCGCCTCCAGCCGCGATCGCACCGCCACGGCTTGCGCGCTGCGCAACGCGCGGCCGCGCCGGTGTCACATGCCGCGCATCGCGGCGAAACCGAAGTGCGACGGATCGATCGGCACGCAACCGGCCGGCAGGCCGTTCACGTCGACCGAACGGCATTGCAGGATGCCGGCCGCATACGGCGGCGACGGAACCTGATCGGCGCCGTATCGCGCCATCGCCATGGCAGCGAACGTGCCCATCGCCAATACGCACAGCTTGCGAGTCGTCAGTCTCATGATCGTCGTCCCCTCCGGTTGTCCGCTGGTGCGGTTCGCGTCCGGCGTGCATCACATGCGGCACCGGATGACTGCACGGTAGCCAGCACCCGGCCGCCGGCCATCGTCCATTTCGACTAGGGGCAAACGCTGAGCGGACGATGCGCGGCCTGACGCATCGCAACATCACGCGCCACGGCTTCGCCCACGCGGAGCAAACGCGGCACGTCGCGCGCCTGCCGCGGCCGGCCGCACGAATCGTCAGACGCATCTCGCGCATGGGTCGCTGCGCCGCACCATCCCTGCGCCCTCACGTGATGCGTAGCGGCCTGCCCCGGTGTTTTCCCCGACCCGCGCCCTGCTCCGTATGGACGATGAATCCCGGCCTGCGCGATGCGAACCTGCGCGTCGACGTTGCAATGCCGTCGCGTCGGCCCGCCTTGCGCGGCCCACGCGTTCCGTTCTTCCACGGGAGCCTACGCATGACCGATTCCAATCCCCGCCACGCGCTGTACGAACTGGCGTGCCGCTACGCGCAAGCCGTCGACCGGCGCGACTGGCCACGCCTCACCACGCTCTTCACCCCCGATGCCACGCTGGCCGGCCCCGGCTTCCGCTTCGACGACCGCGACGCGATCGTCGCCGGCATGCGCGTGATCGAGCGCTACGAAGCAACCCAGCATCACGTGCACAACCAGCTCGTCACGCTCGACGGCGGCGAGGCCGATGTCGAAACCTACGGCGTCGCCTGCCACGTCTACGTGCGCGACGGCGTGAAGCGCAAGCTCGACTGGGGGCTGCGCTATCGCGACCGCTGTGTGCTCGACGGCGGCACGTGGCGCTTCGCCGCGCGCACGCTGCACGTCGACTGGGCGCAAGACCTGCCGCTGGAGGGCTGAACGATGCGCACCTCCGCTCCCCTCAACGGCCGCACCGCGCTCGTGACGGGCGGCGCCGGCGGCATCGGCGCGGCCTGCGCGCACGCGCTCGTCGCCGACGGCGCAGCCGTCGTGCTGATGGGCCGCCGCCACGACGCGCTCGAACGCACGCAGCGGCACCTGACCGACGCCGTGCCCGGCAGCCGCGTCGCGATCCATGCGGGCGACGCCTGCGACGAAGGCGACCTGCAGGCCGCCCTCGACTGCGCGTGGGCGCTCGACCAGCGCCTCGACATCGTCGTGCCGACGGTCGGCGGCGCGGGCTTCCGGCCGCTGCTGCTGCACGACGCCGACACCTTCCGCGCCGAAATCGACCTGAACCTGCACAGCGCGTTCGCCGCGATCCGTCATGCCGCGCCGCGGCTCGCTGAAAGCGGCGGCGGCGCGATCGTCTGCATTTCGTCGACGGCCGCGCGGATCAATTTCCGCTGGCTGTCCGCGTACTGCACCGCGAAGGCCGCGCTCGAAGCGCTCGTGCGCGGCGCGGCCGAGGAACTGGCCGGCGCGAAGATCCGCGTGAACGCGGTGCGCCCCGGTCTCACGCGCTCGGAAGCCACCGCGCCGATGTTCGACAACCGCGCGCTCGTCGACAGTTTTCTCGAACAGATCCCGCTCGGCACGCTCGGCGAACCCGAAGCGATCGCGCACGCGGTGCGCTATCTCGCCGGCCCCGAGTCGGGCTGGGTGACCGGCCAGAGCTTCGCGGTCGACGGCGGCCACGAGCTGCGCACCAACCCGCGTGTGGACGACACGATCGCGCAGATCTACGGCACGGCCGCGCTCGACGCGATCAAGGCCGGTCGCGTACCGGGCGCCGCATGAGCGCGCCTTCTTTCAACATCAAGGGAATCCGACCGACCATGAATCGAGTCGCAAACAAGATCGCGCTGATCACCGGCGCGGCAAGCGGCGTCGGCCGCGCGGATGCGCTGCTGCTCGCCGCCGAAGGTGCGCGTGTCGTGCTGACCGACATCGACGAGGACGCGGGCCGTGCGCTCGCCCGCGAGATCGGTGACGCGGCACTGTTCGTCCGCCACGACATCGCCGACGAAGCCGGTTGGCAGCATGCGATCGCATCGACGCTCGAGCGCTTCGGCCGCCTCGACGTGCTCGTCAACAACGCGGCGATCTGCCCGGTCGGTTCGATCGAGGACACGAGCCTCGACACCTGGCGGCGCGTGATGCGGACCAATGCCGACGGCTATTTCCTCGGCTGCAAGTACGCGATCGGCGCGATGAAGGGCAACGACACGCCGGGCTCGATCGTGATGATGTCGTCGGTCGCCGCGCTCGGCGGGTTGCCGATGATGTGCGCGTACACCGGGTCGAAAGGCGCGGTGACGGCGCTCGCGCGCAGCGTCGCCGTGCACTGCAAGCGCAGCGGCTACCGGATCCGCTGCAACTCGATCCATCCGGACGGCATCTGGACGCCGATGACGCAGGCGCTGATGCCCGATCTCGACCCCGCCGCGCTCGGCATCGGCAGCGATCCGATGGCGCGCATGTGCGACCCGCAGGACGTCGCGAATCTCGTGCTGTTCCTCGCGTCCGACGAATCGCGTTTCGTGAACGGTGCGGAGCTGCGGATCGACAACGCGCAACTGGTGTCGTCGCTGTGACGCCGCCCACTGCCTTCCCGTTCAAAGGAGCCCATCGATGATTTCATTCACCGGCAAGACCGTGCTGGTCACCGGCGGCGGCGCGGGCATCGGCCGCGCATGCGCGGAAGCGTTCGGCGCGGCCGGTGCGCGCGTCGCGGTAGCCGAGATCGACCCGGCCCGCGCGCAGGACGTGCGTCACGCACTCGAAGCGGCAGGCGTCGACGCGCTCGTCGGCACCGTGGACGTCACGCGCCGCGACGAGGTCGAAGCATTCGCGCGAAGCGTCGACGCACGCTTCGGCGGCCTCGACGTGCTCGTCAACAACGTGGGCGATTTCCTGCAGATCGCGAAACCGTTCGACGACTGCACCGACGACGACATCGCACGGCTGTTCGACGTGAACCTGCGCCAGGTCTTCCTCGTCACGCGCGCGATGCTGCCGTTGCTGCGCAAGCGCGGCGCGGGCAGCAGCATCGTCGGCGTGTCGTCGATCGAAGGCTTTCGCGCGATTCCGAACTGCACCGTGTACGCGTCGTTCAAGGCCGCGCTGACCGGCTTCACGAAGAGCCTTGCGCTCGAACTCGGGCCGGCCGGTATTCGCGTGAACCAGATCGCCCCCGAAACCACCGAGACGCCGCAGGTACCTGTCAGTGCGATGGTCGCGGCCGAGCATCACGGGCACATTCCGCGCTGGATCCCGCTCGGGCGCTTCGGCGCGGCCAACGATATCGCGGGCACCGCGCTGTTCCTCGCGAGCCCGCTCGCCGCGTGGGTCACCGGCACGACGCTGCACGTCGACGGCGGCGCGCTCGCGGCGGCCGGCTGGTATCGCGACCCGAACGGCTTTTGGACCAACCTGCCCGTCGTCACGGGCAACGGCTTCAATTTCTGAGCGGCACCGCTCGCCTGTTCATTTCACGCGGCGACATTGCGCCGCTTTCGGAGACATCATGAAGATCCTGATCGTCGGCGGCACCGGCCTCATCGGCGGCCATGCCGCGCTGCACCTGCATGCGCAGGGCAACCTCGTCACGCTCGCCGCGCGCAAGCCGCCCGCACCCGGCAGCGCGCTCGCGCAGTTCGACGTGCTGCTGCGCGATTACGTGGCCGGCAACTTCACACGCGACGACCTCGCACCGTTCGACGCCGTGGTGTTCGCGGCCGGCAACGACATCCGCCACCTGCCGCCCGGCACCGACGAAGCCGCGCACTGGGAACGCGCGAACGTCGACGCGGTGCCGCGCTTCTTCGCGCTGGCGCGCGAGGCAGGCGTGAAGCGTGCGGTGCTGGTCGGCAGCTTCTATCCGCAGGTCGCGCCGGCGCTCGTCGACACGGTGCCGTACGTACGCTCGCGCCATCTCGCCGACGAACGCGTACGCGCGCTCGCGACGCCGTCGTTCGCCGTATGCAGCGTCAACGCGCCGTTCGTCGTCGGGTCGGTGCCGGGGCTGCGCAACGAGATGTTCGCGGCGTACACGGGCTATGCGCAGGGCCAGTTCGCGGGGCTGCCCGTGTTCGGGCCGGCCGGCGGCAGCAACTTCATCTCGACGCAATCGCTGTCGGAAGCGATCTGGGGCGCGCTGCAGCGCGGCGAAACGGGCAAGGCCTATCTCGTCGGCGACGAGAATCTCAGCTTCGCCGATTACTTCGCGGCGTTCTTCCGCGCGGCCGGCAATCCGCAGGACGTGCCGTCGCTCGACCAGGAGCATCCGCTGTTGCCCGACATCGCGATCTACACGGGGCGCGGCAACGTCGTGTCGTACGAGCCCGATCCGGCCGACAGCGCGCTGCTGCGCTACCGGCGCGGCGACGTGCAACGCGCGGTGGACGAAGTCGTCGCGCATTGCCGCGCGCAGTAGGCGAACGCCGCGTGTGGAGCGCCGATGCAAAACGTCCCGCCGCCGGCGATGGATGCCGGCGGCGGGACGTCAGGATGACTACGCGAATGCGAACCGTCAGGCGCCGATGCGCTGCTCGATCTTCTTCATCGTGTCGGTCATTTCGGCCGGCAGGCGCAGCTTCAGCATATCGAACAGCGCCGCATGAAGCTTCAGCTCCTCGCGCCATTCATCGGCGTTCATCGACGTCACCGCATCGAACTGATCGCGCGTGAAATCGAGGCCGTCCCAGTGCAGGTCCTCATACGCGGGCGACACACCGAACGCATGCTCGCCGCCACCACCCGTGCCTTCGAGACGATCGAGCATCCACTTCAGCACGCGCATGTTCTCGCCGAAGCCCGGCCACACGAACTTGCCGTTCGCATCCTTGCGGAACCAGTTCACGCAGTAGATTTTCGGCAGCTTCGCGCCCGCGCCTTCGAGCTGCTTGCCGAGCTTGAGCCAATGCGCGAAATAATCGCTGACGTTGTAGCCGCAGAACGGCAGCATCGCGAACGGATCGCGGCGCACGATGCCTTGCTGGCCGACCGCGGCGGCAGTCGTCTCCGAGCCCATCGTCGCGGCCATGTACACGCCCTCGACCCAGTCGCGCGCCTCGGTCACGAGCGGCACGGTCGTCGAACGGCGGCCGCCGAAGATGAACGCATCGATCGGCACGCCGGCCGGATTCTCCCAGTCGTCGTCGATCGAAGGACACTGCGCGGCCGGCGCCGTGAAGCGCGAATTCGGATGCGCGGCCTTGCGGCCCGTTTCCTTGGCCGTTTCAGGCGTCCACGGGTTGCCCTGCCAATCCGTCAGCTTCGCGGGCGGCGTGTCGGTCAGCCCTTCCCACCACACGTCGCCGTCTTCCGTCAGCGCGACGTTCGTGAAGATCACGTTCTCGGTGAGCGTCGAAATCGCGTTCGGGTTGGTCTTCACGCCGGTGCCCGGCGCGACGCCGAAGAAGCCCGCTTCCGGGTTGATCGCATACAACCGGCCGTCGCGGCCCGGCTTCAGCCACGCGATGTCGTCGCCGATCGTCGTGACCTTCCAGCCTTTGAAGCCCTGCGGCGGAATCAGCATCGCGAAGTTGGTCTTGCCGCACGCGGACGGGAATGCCGCCGCGACGTGATACTTCTTGCCGGCCGGCGACGTCACGCCGAGGATCAGCATGTGTTCGGCGAGCCAGCCCTGGTCGCGGCCCATCGTCGACGCGATACGCAGCGCGAAACACTTCTTGCCGAGCAGCGCGTTGCCGCCGTAGCCCGAACCGAAGCTCCAGATCTCGCGCGTTTCGGGGAAATGCACGATGTACTTGACCGGGTTGCACGGCCACGGCACATCCTGCTGGCCGGCTTCGAGCGGATGGCCGACGCTGTGCACGCACGGCACGAACTCGCCGTCCTCGCCCAGTACGTCGTACACCTCACGACCCATGCGCGTCATGATCCGCATGTTCACGACGACATACGGGCTGTCGGACAGTTCGACGCCGACGTGCGCGATCGGCGAGCCGAGCGGGCCCATCGAAAACGGCACGACGTACAGCGTGCGGCCGCGCATCGAGCCGCGGAACAGGCCGTTGAGCGTCTCGCGCATTTCGGCGGGTTCGATCCAGTGGTTGGTCGGGCCGACGTCGTCGCGCGAGGCCGCGCAGATGAACGTGCGATCCTCGACGCGCGCGACGTCGGACGGATCGGATTGCGCGAGATACGAGTTCGGGCGCTTCGCCGGGTTCAGGCGCGTGAGCGTGCCCTGGTCGACCATCGCCTGGCACAGCGCGTCGTTTTCTTCCTGCGAACCGTCACACCACACGACGCGCTCGGGCTCCGTCAGCGCCGCGATGCGCGACACCCAGTCGATCAGCTTGCGATGTTTGACGAAAGCCGGCGGAGCGATCAGCGGGCCGTGTGTTGCTTCGGCCAGATTGTTGTGCGACATGAAGTGTCTCCAGATTATTGGGCGAGGATGGGGGTTGCGGGGCGAGCCCGCGAGATGGGGGATGCGATTGGAGCGCAGGGTGCGGCGGCGCGCAGGACGGGACGCGCGAGCGGAGCGCGCGTCGATGCCGCGATGCGTGCGAGAGAAGGTGATGTCTCTTTAGAAATTGCGAACGCGAGTTTCGCCATACAAGCAACCTGCCGTACAACTCCATGACGGCCAGCATACCATCGCCGTTATTCGGCAAACGTTGCGTTGCAACAAGAAACAACTATGTCGGCGCGCCGGCACGCCGGTTGCATGTGCGTGCTTTTTACAGCGTCATGACGCGCGCTTTGGGGACGAAACGGCCAGGACAGCCGTCCGGCAAGGGTTTCGCGGAAGCGGCAAATTTGGCGCGCCGCGCCCGCGTGAGGCCCACGCGAGCGCGGGCCGGGCGAATTCAGGTTTTCGCTACTCAGGCAAACCCTGAATTAGGTTGCGTACACAAACATCTGATGTGAGCGTGCCGCAGGCGCCCCTGCTCAAAACGGCGCGCCGGGCAATCCGGGGTAATACGCGCCTGCGGCCATCCCGCCGTCGACGGCCAGTTCGGCGCCGTTGCAGTACGACGCTTCGTCGCTCGCGAGGAACAGCGTCGCGCGCGCGATTTCGTCGGGCAGGCCGACGCGTTGCAGCGGCACGTTCGCATAGTGCTGGTTGATTTCCTCGAGCGGCGCGCCGGTCGGGTTCGACATCGCGGTGTTCACGCCGCCCGGATGAATCGAATTCACGCGCACGCCCTGATGGCCGAGTTCGAGCGCCGCGACCTTCGTCAGCCCGCGCACGCCCCACTTGCTCGACACGTACGCGGCCAGCGCGTTCACGCCGCGCAGCCCGTCCACCGACGAGATGTTGACGATCGACCCGCTCTTCTGCGCGATCATGCGCGGCGCGATGGTCCGGATGCCGACGAACGTCCCGACGAGGTTGATCGACACCGCACGCTCGAAATCGCGTTTCGACAACTCGGTGATGCCGCCGAACGTCAGCACCGCTGCATTGTTGACCAGTACGTCGATCCGGCCGAACTGCGCCATCGTCGCTTCGGTCACGCCCTCCCAGCTCGCTTCGTCGGCGACGTCGAGCCGCATGAAGCGCGCCGCGTCGCCGAGCGCGCGCGCGAGCGCTTCGCCCTCCGCCTCGAGCACGTCGCCGATCACGACGCGCGCGCCTTCCTCGACGAACAGCCTGCACGTTGCCGCGCCCATGCCACGCGCACCGCCCGTGACGATCGCTACCTTTCCTTCCAGTCGACCCATGTCGTCCTCGCTTCGATTCCGGTTTGCCGGCGGCCGCGCTACGCCCATGCGCGGGTTTGCCGTCCCATGTTTCGCGCGCGGCTCCCGTGCCGCGCACCTTCGATTCCCGCCTTCAACCCCAGTAAGCCTGGCCGCCGTCGAGCGGCAGCGTCGCGCCCGTCAGGTATGCCGCATCGCGGCTCGCCAGAAACACGATCGCGCGCCCGATGTCCTGCTCGCAGTCGCCGACGCGGCCGAGTGGAATCGTGCGGAAAAACGCCGCGGCTTCCTGCGGATTCGCGTCGACCCAGCCTTTCAGGCCCGGCGACAACGCGTGCGGCGCGACCGCGTTCACGCGGATGCCGTCCACGCCCCATTCGCAGGCCGCCGCGCGCGTCAGCGCACGAATCGCCTCTTTGGTCGCCGCATACGCGCCGTAGCCGGACGCATCCCAGCGCACCGCGGCCGACGACGCGAAATTGACGATCACGCCGTCACCCTTCAGATGCGGATGGCACGCGCGCATCATCCGCAGCGTCGCGATCGGGCCCGATTCGAGCCCCGCCAGGAAGCTCGCGTCGGTCACGTCGAGCAGGCGGCCGAGCGGCACGACCTGCGCGTTGTTGATCAGGATCTGCACGCCACCGAACCGCGCGACGACGTTGTCGACGCATTGCGCGATCTGCTCCGCGTCCATCACGTCGCACACGAACGGCTCGGCCACGCCACCGCGCGCGCGGATCGTCTCGCAGGTCGCGAGCAGTTTGTCGAGGGTGCGGCCGACCACCGCGACGTGCGCCCCTTCCGCCGCGAGCGCCTGCGCGACGCCCTGGCCGACGCCCTGCCCCGCGCCCGTCACGAGCGCGACCTTGCCTGTCAGGATGCCCATGCGTGCTCCTCAGGCGACGATCGCCGGATGCGCCTGCACGGGGCCGCCGAGCAGTTCGCGGTAGGAAGGCGGCTGCTTGCCGTCGAGATCGGCGATGCCGTAGCGCAGCGCGGCTTCCGCGCCGACGAGCACCTGCCCCGACAACGCCATGCGCTGCGGATCGCCGTGGATCGCGTGAATCACGCGGCCCGTGAATTCGGGGCTTTCCGCGACGAGCGAGAATTCCTTGTAGAGATCCGGGTGTTCCTCCCACACGCGCGTCGTGCGCTCCGTGCGCAGCGGCCCCATCCAGATCGACACGGCCGCGACGTCGAACGGCTTCAGGTCGACGGCCATGTCCTTCGCGAACTTGTCGACGCCGGACTTCTGCGCGCCGTACGCCGCGCCGTGCATGTAGCAGCTCGCGCCGAACGACGACGTGAACGCGATCAGCCCGGTGCGACGCCGAGCCATCAGCCGCGCCGCGTGCCAGCTCGCGACATAGGCCGAGCGCAGCCCGACGTCGAGGATGTTGACGAGATCGAGCGACTTCTCCCAGAACGGGCCCGGCAGGATCAGCTGATCGTGCAGGTAGGTCGCGTTGTTGACGAGGATGTCGAGCCGTCCGCTTTCGCGTTCGACACGCTCGAACAGCGCCTGCACCTGTGCGTCGTCCGCGTGATCGCAGGCCACCGCGATCCCGCGCCCGCCGAGCGCATCGATCTCGCGTGCGGTCTCGTGGATCGTGCCGGGCAGCGGCGCATCGCCTTCGTTCTGCGAGCGGCCCGTCACATACACGGTCATGCCGGCCGCGCCGAGCGCGCGCGCGATGCCCTTGCCCGCGCCGCGCGAGGCGCCCGTCACGACGGCGACCGGCGCCTCGTGGTTCTGTGTCATGTTCGATGTCTCCTGTGGAATGGGCTGAGCGCCACGGGGATGGCGTTCGCGTGCGTCACGCGGCCGGCGGCTGCGTGCCGGCGAACAGCACGCCCGGCGCATCGCCTTCGTAGCGGGCCGACAGCGTCGACGTGACGACGCAGCGCGTGCCCACGATCTTCCATTCGCCGTCGACCTTCCGGTATGCGTCGTCGTAGTATGCGCCGAGCTGCGTGAGCGTGCGCGCATTCGTGTCGATCATCTGGTAGTGCAGGCCCCACGTGCCGCGTGCATGCGTCGCGTCGAGCACGTCGATCTCGGGATTCACGCCGTGGTGCATCTCGACGATGTGCGGATGGCAGCCGAGTTGCGCGAAGACGTCGACGAGCGCGTCGCGTGTATCGAACGTGCCGATCCGGCCGTAGTCGATCTGCACGGGGCCGGGCGCGAAGCAATCGCGCATCCCTTCCGGATCCTTGCGGTCGCAGCAGGTGAAGTAGCGCGCCTTCAGCCGGCGGATCGCGTCGGCGTCCTCGAGCCGGCGCACGCGCGCTTCCAGCGATTCGATGAGGGTCATCCTGTCTCCTTGTTCGGTGCCGACGCGGTTCGAACGCCGCGTCGATGCCACGTTACCGCCGCGCGATGCGTCGGCCATCACCCGTTCGGATGAAATCCGCGATTCGTTTCGGCAGCGCTGTTGGCGAGTGTCTGCGGCGTTCGTCCGAACAGACGATGTGATGCAGGCGGCTTCGTTCCTACCATCGAACGACACCACCACGAGACCCGGCGATGGACGACACGACCCGCACGCTCCACGAGTACGAGCAGATCCGACAGCTGAAGTACCGGTATTTCCGCGCGGTCGACACGCACGACTGGGCGCTGCTCGCCGAGTGCCTGACGGAAGACTGCGAAGCGCGGCTGTATGGCGGCCGCTATGCGTACGACGGCCGCGACGCATTCGTGTCGAGCCTGCGCGCGCTGATCGGCAAGCCGACCTTCCTGACGATGCATCACGGCCATCACCCGGAGCTCACGCTGGTCTCGGCCGATCACGCATGCGGCGTGTGGTTTCTCGAGGATCACGCGATCAATCTTGAGGACAGCTACCTGCTGCACGGCACCGCGTTCTACGACGACCAGTACGTGAAACGCGATGGCGTGTGGCGCATTCACGCGACGCGCCACGAGCGGCTGTTCGAAACCGTCACGTCGCCGATTCCGCCGTCGTTCACGCTGACCGCGAACCGGTTCGCGCCGGATGCGCATCAGACGGCCGGATCGACTGAAGCTGCTTCCTGAATCCCGGCGGCAATGCCGCCGATCCTGTCATTCCCCTCTGGAGCCGGAGCAATGGAGAAAGTCATTTATGTGTTGTGGCGCGATACGCAGGCCGCGCCCGATCAGTGGAGCCGCACGGTGCGCGCGCAGCTCGCCGACAAGCTGCTGTCGCTCGGTGCGCACGGCGTGCAGGTGAACGTCGCCGATGCGGATGTCGCGCCGGCCGCCGGCCTGAAGCAGACCAACACGCATCCTGGCATCGACGGGATCGTCTCGGTGTGGGTCGATAGCGCGAATGCGATGTTCCGTCAGCCGTTCGACGACGCGGTGCGCGCCGTGGTCCCGCACATGGCGGCGTATCTCGTCACCGAGTCGCAGCCGATTCCGAATACGCGCTTCCCGGCGCGGCCGGGTGAGCGGACGACGGGGTTTTCGCAGCTCGCATTTTTGAAGCGGCCGCCGCGGCTGACGCATGAAGCGTGGCTCGACGTGTGGCACGGGCATCACACGCGCGTCGCGATCGATACGCAGGACAACTTCCTGTATGTGCAGAACGTCGTCGTGCGCGCGCTCACGCATGCGGCGCCGGGGTACGATGCGATCGTCGAGGAATGCTTCCCCGCTGCCGCGATGACCGATCCGCATGCGTTCTTCGATGCGGTCGGCGATGACGAGAAGTTTCAGCGGAACGTGGCGGAGATGATGGACAGCTGCGGGCGCTTCATCGATTTCGACAAGATCGATGTGGTGCCGACGAGTCAGTATGTGGTGAGGGCGGTGCGGGGGTAAGGTCGGGCGATCGCTTTGTGCGGTCGCCTACGTCTGGATTGATTGCGGTTTTACGTTGCGGGCCGGTGGAGCGCTTGTGCGCATCGCCGGCTTGATTTTTGCTGCTTTGCGAATTTCCGCGGTTGGCGTTGATCGAACTGGAACGGTCCCTGCTGGCCACGGGGAGCCGCCGTTCGTCGTGGTTACACGAGCTTTCCCGGCCCTCTTCAACTCACTCGAACCTGCTGAAATCCACATCTTCCTTGACGAACTTTCGCGTCGACAGGAGTGCGCTTTCGACGTCCGCGACGACGCGCGCGTTGTCGAACGTCGCCGTGACGAACAATCCCCAGATATCGTCGTCTATTTCGTAGTGGCCGCGGGAATACGCCCAGTAGCTGAAGTAACGGTCCTGAGACAAGGCGACCGCGGGTTCATCAAGGCCATCCGGATGCGGAACCTGGACCGAATGCAGCGCGTCTTGCAGGATCGCCGCGACGTCGGGAAAATCCGCCGTGCGATGGTCGTCGAGTACCTCGACCAGAAGATCGCTGCCGTGAAATACCGGTCGAACGCGGAATCGAATCAGGTTTGTCATGGTTCATTTTTCCGTTGCCGTCCACCGATCGACACCCATTGGCCGCTTTTTATAGAAAGAGTCTTCATAACAGGCGGATTCATCGCTGGATGGTTTCAAGCTGACGAGCGGTAGCAGCCGTAGTGCGCTCTGTCATCGTTGTCGTACCAGACGGATGCTTATATTAAATCGAGCGAACGCGTGGATGCCGAGAATCTACAATGACAACACCGCTTCCACGATATGGATCATGCATGGAATCGCTCGCCCCCTTCAGTGGTTCGAAAATCGCACTCTTCAAGGACCGGGAAATCCTCGTCTATCGACGCGACGACAAACCCGACATACCGTTTCCCGGTTTGTGGGACCTGCCGGGCGGAGGCCGGGAAGGGAACGAGACACCCGAAGCTTGCGTGCTGCGTGAACTCCATGAGGAATTCGGCGTGACGATACCGGGCAGCCGGATCAGTTGGTCGCGGGTCTATCCGTCGAGTCGACCGGATCGCCTGCCACACTGGTTCTTCGCCAGTTGGTTGAGCGGAGCGGAAATCGCCGCGATCCGTTTCGGCAACGAAGGCCAGGAATGGACACTGATGGATGTCGATGCGTATCTGCGGCTCACCGACGCAATCCCGCACCTGCAGGCGCGCGTAACAGATTATCTGAGTCGCTGACGCGGCACGATTTCCGGCGATTTCGTTTGCCCGTCGAATCTCCCCTGCCGCCGACTCCCGCTCAATGCGTTCGGCCCGGGCCGGTTGATGCGGTCCCGCCCGCTTGCGGACGGCCGACGCTCGACGTCATCCAGCGCTTACTCGCCGTGGCACGAGCCGCCACGAAAGACGAACCGGATTCGGCCGAGACTAGGCCCGATTCAATGTCGATGCGTGCACGAACGCTGAAATAGCCTCCACGACACCGTCCGCCAGTGGCAGATCCGGGTTCGAATAAGCAGCGAGGTTTTCTTGCAGATCCGCCGTGCGGACCGTCTTGAGAACGTGATTCGCGTCGGCGATCAGCGCCATTTCGGCCTGCGGATTTGCTCGCTGTAACAGTTCCGCGTCCTGCACGGCAACCTGGATATCCCGCGCGCCCTGCACGATGAGCACGGGCTTCATGTAATCGGCCAGCAGTGCTGCGGGGTCGATGGTCAATTCGCTCATCAGGAAGCGCTGGACTTGCGGCCTGAACACCGGCATGAGCGCCGGATCGACGCCGGTCGCGTCTACCCCATTTCCCGCTTCCAGGAAATCGAGGATCCGCATTGCATTTTCCAGGATCGGCGCATTTGCAGGGTTCGATTTCAGTTGCTGCCGCAATACGGGCCCGAGCGGACGCCCCGCCGCGGCAACCAGGATCAGGCCGGCAATGTCGGTCGATTGCCGCGCCGCCAGCAACGCCACCAAACCGCCCTCGCTGTGCCCCAACACCCATACGCCGGAAGCACCTGTCTGCGCGCGGATGGCGGCTACCCACGAATGGACGTCCGCCGCGTAGTCGTCGATCACGACATCATTGGCATCCGGTATCGCCGACGCGCTGCCATACATGCCGCGCTTGTCGATTCGAACCGACGCGATGCCTTCTTCGCACAATCCTTCCGCGAGCAACCGGTACGTCGACGCCTGAAGCCAGCTCGGCGCGTTGCCATTTCTGTCGGTCGCGCCCGAGCCCGGCACGATCAGCACCACCGGCATGTCGCTGGTGTCCGGGGACAAGAGCGTGCCCTTCAACGGGCCAGATGGGCCCGGCGCTTCGATTTCCGTCTGCGTGGTGTGCAAAGGCCCCCCCTGGTAATGAGCTACCGACAATCGCTCCAACCCTGCGGCTCACGGCGCCTTGGCCAACGCCAGAATAGCCGTCACCGCATCGTCCTCGATTCCCTTGATATCCGACGGGAACCGATTCCTTTGCGGTATCAGCACGATGAGCCCCTCGATCTGCGCCGTAACAAGCGCCGCGCGCCGGATGCGTACCGCTTGTGGCAGCGCCGGGTTCACGGCTTCGATGAGGCCGGCGATCACGCCGCGTTGAAATTCATACCCCTCTTCAAGCATCTTCCGCGCGAACTCTTGCGTTTGGGCCAGTGCCCAGAAGTTCACGAACAGGCTTTGGGTCCTGGGCTGCTTGCTGTCTTCGAGCAACAGCCGGACCACTTTCTCCAGCCGGCCCTCGGGTGTCAGCGACGTGTCCGCGTGCACGCCGTCGTACGTATTGGCGTATGCCTCCCGCGTCACGGTAAGGATGGCCGCGAAGATGTCTTCGCGCGTGGGAAAGTAGTGCTGCAGGTTCGACAGCGCCAATCCGGCCTTGGCCGCGACCTTTCGCATGGTCAGCCCGCCGTAGCCTTCGTCCACGAAGATCTCGATCGCACTGGCCATAATCTTGTTCACAGCGTTCTTGCCGCGTTCGGTCAAGACGCGTCCGTTATCGAGAGCCGCCCTCTTCAAGAATTCCTCCTGCTGCCCCGTGAGCGCATGCCCGGGGCGATGATGCCGATAGCGCGCCAGCGCCGCCGATGCCCGGTCGCAGACCACACGCACCGTATCTGCTTGATGCACAGGAGTGGCGATATAGGTTGGTCGACCGGATTTTGAAAAACTTCGATGCCTGACGCAGGGTCGTGTCGGTTCCACTGCAGAGACCGAAAGGCCGAACCCGACGGCGACATTCTACGCAGGATTGGAAATCCGGGGAGAGGCACCGATGTCGATTGACGAGCATACGCATGACTTGTTCGATACCGTCACCAAATGGGTCGAGCGACACATTCTCGTCGATACGCCAGAACGCCCTTGACTCCTCGCTCGCCCGTCCCTTTGCCACGCCCATGACAAAACGTCTATACTTGGACAATCCATCGACCGGCACGCCGAAGCATGCGAACCCGAGCGCGCCCCCGATTCCCCGGCCCAATTTGCCCGGAGCGACATGAGCGACTACCCCGTTTTCGACACGCTTTGCGATCTGCTGAACACGTCCGGCGCGCGGTTCCGTGTGCTGGAGCATCCGGCCGAAGGGAAATCCGACGCCATCGCCGCGCTGCGCGGCACGCGCCCCGAACAGGGCGCGAAGGCGATGCTCTGCACGTTCAAGGATGGCGGCGACACCACCGCGCTCGCGGTGATTCCCGGCCACCTGAAGATCGATTTCCGCAAGGTCGCCGATGCGCTCGGCCGCCGCAAGGCCACCCTTGCGTCGCCCGACCTCGCGGCCACCGTCACGCGCTGCGTGATGGGCGCCGTGCCGCCGTTCGTGTTCGACGCCAGCGTGACGCTCGTCGTCGATCCCGCCCTGGTCGAACGCAACACCGAGATCGCTTTCAACGCGGGCCGCCTCGACCGCTCCGTCGTGCTCGACGCGGCCGACTACGTGCGGATCGCGCAGCCGCTGCTCGCCGACATCACGCGGCCGGAAGCCGCGGACGGCGAGTAATACGCCGGTTGCCCCCTTCCCCGCAGCCGTCGCATCGATCCGAAACCTGACCGCGAAACCATCATGCCCCCCACCCGGAAACCCGTGCTGTCCGAACAGGCGTCGCTGATCGAACAGGCGCAGCGCATCGCCGAAGGGCTCGGCGCGATGTTCGCGCCGTTCACCGAGGTCGTGGTTCACGACCTGCGCACGCCGAAGCACGCGATCCTCGCGATCCACAACAACCTGTCGGGGCGCGCAGTCGGCGATCCCGCGACCGAGCTCGGCCTCGCCCGCATCGCGGACGACGATTTCCCGCCCGTGCTCGCGAACTACCCGAACCGTTTCGCCGACGGCCGCACCGCGAAAAGTACGTCGATCGGCATCAAGGATTCGACCGGCCGCTATGTGGCCGCGCTCTGCCTGAATGCCGACGTCACGCTGTTCCGCGGCTTCCAGGGCATGCTGAACCAGTTCTGCAGCACGGACGGCGACGCTGTCGCGGAAACGCTCGATCCGGCCGGCGCGGACGCGATCCGCCAGCGCATCGACGCATTCGCGATGCGCCTCGCGACGACGCCGCGCGAGCTGAAGACTGATCAGCGCCGCGAGCTGATGCAGCAGCTGAAGGCCGACGGGTTCCTCGAAGTGCGCCGCGCGATGGAGATCGTGTCGCAACATCTCGGCGTCTCGCGTGCGACCGTCTACAACGATGCGAAATGACGCAGGCGCGCTACCCGCGCCGCTTTCCCGCTGACCGATTCCTACGACCACCGGATAACCCATGAACGCTCCGACTCTCCCCACCTACGACGACGTGGCCGCCGCCGCGGCCCGGCTCGAAGGCCATGCGCACCGCACACCGGTGATGACCTCGCGGACGATCGACGAAGCGCTCGGCGCGCACGTGTTCTTCAAGTGCGAGAACCTGCAGCGCATGGGCGCATTCAAGTTCCGCGGCGCGTTCAACGCGCTGTCGCGCTTCGACGCGGCGCAGCGCCGCAACGGCGTCGTCGCGTTCTCGTCCGGCAATCATGCGCAAGCGATCGCGCTGTCGGCGCGCATGCTCGGCATTCCCGCGACGATCGTGATGCCGCAGGACGCGCCGGCCGCGAAGATGGCCGCGACCCGCGGCTACGGCGGCAAGGTCGTGACCTATGACCGCTACACCGAGGATCGCGAGCAGATCGGGCGCGATCTCGCCGCGCAGCACGGCCTCACGCTGATCCCGCCCTACGACCACCCGGACGTGATCGCCGGCCAGGGCACGGCGGCCAAGGAACTGTTCGACGAAGTCGGCCCGCTCGATGCGGTATTCACGCCGCTCGGCGGCGGCGGGCTGCTGTCGGGCACCGCGCTCGCCACGCGCGCGCTGTCGCCGCACGCGACGCTGTACGGCGTCGAGCCGGAAGCCGGCAACGACGGCCAGCAATCGTTCCGCTCCGGCGCGATCGTGCATATCGACACGCCGCGCACGATCGCCGACGGTGCGCAGACGCAGCACCTCGGCAACCTGACGTTCCCGATCATCCGCCGCGACGTCGACGACATCCTGACCGCGACGGACGCGGAACTGATCGACTGCATGCGCTTCTTCGCCACGCGTATGAAGATGGTGGTCGAGCCGACCGGCTGCCTGTCGTTCGCCGCGGTGCGACGGATGAAGGACGCGCTGCAGGGCAAGCGCGTGGGGGTGGTGATCAGCGGCGGCAACGTCGATCTCGAGAACTTCTGCGCGCTGGTGTCGACGCCGGCATGAACGTCGCGGCGCGCATGAACATTCCGTCATACGCGCCGCATCGCTCCTTCACGTCGCGTTAAGTTTCGCGCCCTAGACTGATGACGTTGTCCCGCAGTCAGTCGCGCAGTCAGTCGTGAAGGAGCCACCATGAAATCGCACGCGATCGTCGCCGCCGCCCTGGCGGCCGCTTCCCTTTCGGCGTTCGCTCAACCGGGCGTGACGTCATCCGGTTTTCCCGCCGCGTCGCCGCACGACGCCGTCGCGCAAGCGACGCACCGCTCGCCCGGCGGGTTGCCGCACGCCGGCTTCGTGCTCGCGAAGATCGATCAGAACAATACGCCGCCCGATCGCGGCGGCGACCCGAGCGGCCGTTCGCACTCCGGCATGCGCATGTGACGGCGCGCGCAGGGCGTGGCAGCCGCGCCCGGCCGTCAGAACGCAGGCAGCGACGGATCGCGTGAAGCGAGGATGTCGTCGGTGCGCCGCTGCAGCGCGCCGTCGATCGTCTCCGGTTGCGGAATCAGCCAGTAGCGCCCCGCCCGAATGCCGTCGAACACCCGCGCGGCGAACGCGTCGGGCGTGAGCCCATGCGCGTTCAGCATCGCGCGCATCGTGTCGACGAAGCCGCGCACCTCGGGCCGGTCGTGCACCGCGCCGAACGGGTCGTTGAAGATGCCCGACTGCACGGGGCCCGGCGCAAGCAACGACACGCCGACCGGTGCGCCCAACATCTTCAGTTCTCCATACAGCGATTCCGTCAGCGCGACCACCGCGAATTTGGTTGCCGAGTAAGGCGACATCAGCGGGCTCGGCAAGAACCCGCCGACCGACGCGGTATTCACGACGCGCGCCGGCACGTTGCGCTCGAGCATCCGCGGCACGAAGCTGCGGATGCCGTTCAGCACGCCGTGCACGTTGATCGCGAAGCTGCGCTCGAAGCGTTCCGGCGTGATTTCCCAGCTGAAGCCGGTCGCCATCACGCCCGCGTTGTTGAACAGCAGGTCGACGCCGCCGAAGCGCTGCCACGCGGCTTCCGCCAGCGCGTCGACGGCTTCCGGCCGGCTGACGTCGGTCGGCACGCACAGGACGTCGGTGTCGAGCGTCGCGGCGAATGCGTCGAGCTTCGCCGGGTCGAGATCGGCCAGCACGACGCGCATGCCGAGCCCGGCGGCGTGGCGTGCGAGCCCGCTGCCGATGCCGCTGGCCGCGCCGGTGATCACGGCGGTGCCGCCGTCGAAGCGAATCGAGTTCGTCATGTCAATCAAAGTCCTGTCGGGTCGATGTGGGGATGCGCATACGCGGGAATCACCGGCGGCGGCAGCACCGTGCGGCCGTCGAGCGAGCGCACCGCGAGTTGCTGCGCGAGCGGAAAATGCAGGCTGTGCGTGACGAGGCCCGTGCGTTCGCGCGCCGGCAGGCGGCACAGCGCGAGCGCGGTCTCGGCGAGATACGCGACGTCCTCGGTCGGATAGCCTTCGGGGATGTAGCGCGCGGCGCCCGGCGTGCGGATCGCCGTGCTCGGCGCGACGAGATTCACCGCGATGCCGGCGGCTTCGAGTTCGGCCGCGAGCCCCTGCGTGAAGCGCGACAGCGCTGCCTTCGCCGCCGCATAGACGGTCGCGCCGCCCGCACGCGAGAAATCGTCGAACGGCCGCAGCGGCGGCAGCGCCGTCACCGAGCCGACGTTGACGATCCAGCCGGCGCCACGGGCGCGCATCAGCGGGATCGCGGCCTGCGCCAGCGCGAACGGAATCCGCAGATAGTGTTCGATCGTCGTGTCGAACATCGTCATCGGCATCGCGTCGACGCACGCGTAGTCGGCCACGCCCGCGTTGTTGACGAGGATGTCGAGGCCGCCGGCGGCTTGCGCCGCGCGCCCGACGAGCGCATCGCGCTCGGCAGCGTTCGACAGGTCGGCCGCGAGCGCAATGGCGCGGCCGCCGGCCTGCTCGATCAGCGCAACCGTTTCGGCGAGCGTGCCGGCGGTCGTCGCCGATGGCGTGAGGCTGCGCGCCGTCACGACGACGGTCGCGCCTTCGGATGCGAGGCGCTGCGCGATCGCACGGCCAATGCCGCGGCTGGCGCCCGTCACGAGCGCGCACTTGCCGGCCAGTACGCCGGTTCGGGTATCGGTCATCGTTGTCTCCTGTGTTGTGCGTGCGGGCCGCTCAGCGGGCGATATCCGCAACATGAAGCACCAGCTTCGTTTTCGCCTCGCCCGTTTGAACGAGATCGAGCGCGCGGGCCGCCTGTTCGAGCGGGAAACGGTCGAAACGCGGCACGCGCAGCGCGCGCGTGTCCAGTTGCGCGGCGATCCGGCCGAGCGTGCCGCCGCTCGGCATCCGGCTGTAGGTCATCGCGGTGCGCAGGCCGCGTCGTGCGGCAACGGCCGCCGTCGCGGCGAGCCGCTCCGCATCGCCGGCCGCGAGCGTCATGATGTTCACCAGCGTGCCGCCCGGCGCCAGCAGGTCGAGCGCATTGGGCAGCGTGTCGCCGCCGACCGTGTCGAGCACGAGGTCGACGCCGCCTGGCGCCCAGGCGCGCAGAGCAGCGGCGATGTCCTGCGCGCGATAGTCGATGCTCGCCGCCGCGCCCAGCGATTCGACCGTCTCGCGGTTGCGCGCCGAACACGTCGCCGCGACGCGCGCGCCGGCCTGCACGGCAAGCTGGATCGCGAACGTGCCGACCGCGCCCGCGCCGCCGTGCACCAGCGCGGACTGGCCCGCCTTCAGCCCGCCGTCGTCGAATAGGCCGGCCCATGCCGCGAGCGCGGGCGTCGGCACCGTGGCGGCTTCCGCCAGGCTCACCGCGTCGGGCACGCGCACGACCGAGTCGTGACGCACCGCGACGTATTCCGCAAACGCACCCCAGCGCCCCGCGCCGACGTCGGTCTGCGCGAACACGCGCATGCCGGGCGCGAACCCGTCGACGCCGTCGCCGACCGCCTCCACCACGCCCGCCGCGTCGAAACCGATCACGAACGGAAACGTGTATTGCATGAAGGCGCCGAGGTAGCCTTCGCGGCATTTCCAGTCGGCGGGATTGATGCCCGCGTAGGCCACGCGGATCAGCACGTCGCCGGGGCCCGGCGTCGGGGCCGGCACGTCGGCCATGCGCAAGGTGTCGGAATGACCGACGCGGTCGATCAACAGGGCTCGCATCTTCGTGTCTCCAGGGTTGGTTTGATGTCGGCTCGATGCGGGCGGCGCGTTACGCCGCCGTGTCGGCCAGCAGGCTCCACGCGAGTGGACAGAACGCATGCGAGATCGCATCGACCGTCCAGTCGGGGCTTTCGGCGTCGAACCGGCGGTCGACCCAGCCCCAGTGATAGGGATGCATCAGGTATTCGCCGACGAGATCGCCGACGTGCGCGAATTCCTGCTGCCACACGTGCGTCCATGCACCGGGCGTCTCGATCCGGCTCAAGCGCCAGTTGCGGATCGCGGGCATGAACGCGGGCATCCGCAGCAGTTCGCGTTCGAGCGCGGCGATCTGCGCTGCGCTGGCCTGCTGCCGCACGCGCAACATCAGCGTGCGCCACACGCCGTCGCGCAGCGCCGGTTCGCGCAGTCCGCCGCCGATCGCGTGGCACGCTGCGCCGTCGATGCGCGCGATACCCGGCAGTTGCGCCAGCGCAGCGAGATCTGCCGCCGTGCCGTCGGCCATCGACTCGTCGCGCAGCACGTCGAGCGTGTAATCGCCCGCGCCCCAGCTGCCGTCCAGATTGCGTGCCACTGCCACGCGTGTCGTGCCGGCCAGCGCGTGCGCAGCTTCGTGCAATGCAGGCTCGATCGCACCCGCATCGCAATCCGCGGACACGAATACCTGCGCCGTGTCATGCCGCATGATCGACCTCCGTCAGCGCGGGCAGCGGCGCATCGGCGTCCGTCATCACATGGCGGCGGCGCATGTCGCTCAGCGCGTCGACCGCCATCCAGAATCCGACCACGTCGGCATCCGTCAGCGCACGCATCCGGTAATAGGCCGGCGCGTCGGCCACCTGCCAGGTCAGCCACAGCGTGCTCGGCTGCCCCGGCACCGCGACGGGCGGCGATACCCGGCGGCCGGCCGCCGTCAGCCCGCGCGCCGCGTGGCCCGGCAGGTAACGGTCGCGCAGCAGTGCAAGCACGTCGGGAATGCGCTCGGGCGCGAGCGTGATTTCGTCTACGATCTGGATCATTCGCGTGTCGTCCGGGGTCGTTCGTGGTCGTTCGTGTCGGGGATGCGCAGCCGGCCTACGCCGTTCCGGCGAGGCCGAAGGCGGTCGGCGTGGATAGCATTCTTGCGTGGAGACGATTCGCAGACCCCTACCGGCCCGCTCACCGCCCCCTGTCGCAACGATCAGATCGGGAAACTCATGAAACAGCACGCCATCCCGGCCCGCGGCCGCGTCCTGCCGGGCCTCGACGCGCGCCTGCTGAGCGAACTCACGCGCAGCGGCGCGCCGCCGGCCGACCGCGATGCGCAGCCGCCGCCACCGGCAGCGACGCCGGGCGATTTCGTCGCGCTGTACCGCGACGCGATCGAGCGCCTCGAGGCGCAGGTCGCGCGCGGCGACGGCCACCCGCCGATGCGCAAGCGCGAAGTCGACCTGATGTGCCGCTGCCTGCTGAGCTGCGCGACGCTGGCCGACGCGATCCGCTGTGCGCGCGAATTCGGCGAGATGCTGACGCCGCGCGCCGGCGCGCTGTCGCTCACCGTGCGCGACGGGCGCGCGACGTTCCGGATGGATTCGCTGCGCCGCACCCGCAGCCCGGCCGCGTGCCTCGTCGACCTGACGGGCTTGTTCTGCTATCTGCAACTGTTCGGCTGGCTGATCGGGCTGCCGCTGCGGCCGACCGACGTGTGGCTCGGCCATCCGCGCCGCGACGACGCGATGCCGTTGCTCGGCTTGTTCAATGCGCCGGTCGAAGTGGGCCGCAAGACCTACGGCTTCGCATTCGATGCGGCGCGGCTCGCGTGCCGCGTGGTGCGGCAGCCGGCCGAGCTCGACGCGTTTCTCGTCGATTTTCCGTTTCGCCTGATCGATGCGGCGCCGGCTGTCGTGTCGTGGGCGCAGCAGGTGCGCGGTTTTCTCGACGCGGCGCTTGCGCACGAGCAGGCGTTGCCGGCACTCGCCGAGCTGGCCGCGTGGCTCGGCGTCAGCGAGGCGACGTTGCGGCGGCGGCTGGTGGCCGAAGGCAGCGGTTATCACGTGCTGCGGGAGCAGTGTCTCGCCGAGGCCGCGCAACGCTGCCTGCGCGAGTCGGACTGGCCGGTCGCGCGGATCGCCGCGCATCTCGGGTTCGGCGGCGAGGAAGCCTTCCGCCGCGCGTTCGTCAGGTGGACGGGCGTCGCCCCGAGCCGGTTTCGGCGCGATTGCATGGCAGCACACCACGCCATTTCGTCAGACATGAAACGCGCCGTCGACGCATGAAAGACAGGATTTCGAAAGTTTTGGCACGTCGATGACGTTTTTTCGCATCCGGGCGCTACCCGGCAATTGACGCGCCGGCGCGCACGCCATTACCCTTGCGCGCTGATGGTTCCCGGAGACGGGATCAAAAGGGAACGCAGGCGAGGCAGTGCCTCGAATCTGCGGCTGCCCCCGCAACTGTGAGCGGCGAATCCGTGCCACTGCATGCCACTGGGAAACCGGGAAGGCCGGCACGAATCAGGACCCGCGAGCCAGGAGACCTGCCATCGACCCGAGGTCCAAGCAGCCGCACCGGGCGGGGTGTCCCGATGCGCCAGCACCGCCTTTGGCGGTGCCCGTTGCATGGACGGCCCGACCTCAGGATCCGCCCGATGTCCACTGTTACCGCACCCGCTTCCTCACCGGAAGCGTCGCGCCGGCACACCGCCGGCATGCACGGCCCGCCTGCTCGCGCGCGCCGTTCCCTGTCGATCGCGTCCGCCGGCATGTGCCGCGCCGATGCCCGCGACCGCCGCCCGCTCGGCCCGGTCGCGCGATAACCCGATCACCGATAACAAAACCGGCGCTGCCCGCCGCGCTCGCCGATCGACGCATGCGCAGCCCGACCACAACGACAGCCTCATGAAGATTCGACACCTCCTTGCCACGTCCGCCGCGACTGCGCTCCTCTCGCCGCTCGCCCACGCAGCCGGCGACCCCGCGGTGGCGCAACCGGCCCCGGCCGCCGAAAACGCCGACCTGCCGACGATCAACGTGACCGACACACGCCGGCTGCCCGAGTCGTTCGACCAGCGTTATGCAACGACCCAGGTGCTCACGCGCAGCGATCTCGACCGGCTGTCGCCGAGCGACCCGAGCATCACGCAGGCGCTCGCGACGCTGCCCGGCGTGACCGTCTCGCAGAACGGCGGGCCGGGATCGTCCGCGTCGGTCAGCATCCGCGGCTCGTCGGCCAGCCAGGTCGCCGTGTTCATCGACGGCATCCGGATCGGCTCGCCGACCACCGGCATCGCGCCGTGGGCGGACCTGCCGACCGAATCGTTCGAACGGGTCGAAGTGATCTCGGGGCCGGCCGCCGCGTCGTTCGGCGCCAATGCGATGGGCGGCGTCGTGCAGCTCTTCACGCGCCGCGCGGCCAACCAGCCGAACCAGACCACCGTGTCGTTCGGCGGCGGCTCGAACAAGACGTTCGACACGCAGTTGCGCACGTCGGGCACGGTGCCGTCGACCGGGCCGCTCGCCGCGCTCGGCGGGCTCACCTACTCGCTCGGCCTGCATTCGTACAATACGGCCGGCATCGACGCGACGCGGCCCTTCGCGTACGGGCACGAGGCGGGCCGCAACCCGTACCACGCGCAGGATCTCGATGCGCGCCTCGGCTACGCGCGCGACAACTGGTCGATCTCGACGTTCGCGCTGTATCACCGGTCCGATCTGTCCTACGACAACCGCGGCTATGCGAATCGCCAGCTCGATCATCAGCTGACGACCGGTATCGCGTTCCACCTCGACATCACGCCGGACACGCAGTTCGACCAGTCGTTCGGTTATGCGAACGATCGCGGGTTCATCTACGCGAGCGATCCGACCATCCCGACCGACCAGATCAATTCGCAGCGCATCAGCACGTCGACGTCGTTGACGCACCAGGCGCGCGGATTCCATCTGTTCGGGCTGCCGCTGTCGGGCGAAACCAAGCTCGCCTACGACTTCACGCGCGAGCAGGCATTCCTGCCGGTCGACATTCCGAACGGTGTGCCGACGCGCAACGATTCCGCGTTCTCGCTGCATCAATCGGCGACGCTCGGCAGCGTGACGATGTTCCTCGCGGGGCGTCATGAAATCATCGCCGGGCAGTCGGTGAATACGGGTAACGCGGCGCTGTCGTGGGCGATCACGCCGGTGTACACGGCGCGCGTGTCGTACGGCAATGCGTTCAAGCTGCCGTCGTTCAACGACCTGTACTACCCCGGCTACGGCAATCCGAGCCTCAGCCCGGAACGCAACACGTCGGTCGAGGCCGCGGTCGATGCGAACACGTCGTACGGTACGTTCACGGCTGCGATCTACGATACGCGCGTCAGCAACCTGATCGCGTACAACCCGGCGACGTTCTCGCCGATGAACATCGGCCGCGCGCATATTCGCGGCATCGATCTGTCGTACAAGGGGACGATCGGCCGCTCGACGCCGGTGAGCGTCGCGGTCGGGCTCCTGAATCCGCAGGACGAGACCAACGACTCGTGGCTCAACCGCCGGCCGCGCCAGACGGTCAGCCTCAACATCGATCACACGTGGGATGAACTGCACCTGCATGCGTTGAGCACGGGGGCGTCGCTGCTTTACGGCGGCACGACGTTCGACGATCCGGCGAATTCGACCTATCTGCCTTCGTATCTGACGGTGGGCTTGCGTGCGTCGTACCGGATCAATTCGCACCTGACCGTGTCGGCGACGGTGTCGAACCTGTTCGACCGGCAGTACATGACCGCGTACGGGTACAACACGCTCGGGCGGACGGCGTTCGGGAAGGTCAGCTACACGTTCTGACCGGGTGGGGAGGCTTCGGCCGGATCGCTGGCGAAGCCTCCCCTTTGAAATCGTGCGTCCGATGCCTGCGCCACCGGCTGCCTGAAACGGGTGATGCCGCCCCCAAACCAAGCGACAGACTGACGGCTGACGAGCCGCCGGCCTTTCGTCGCACTGCGCACGTTGCTGTCCGTATCAACACTGTTAGACTGCGGACACCTTCCCCGCCCATGTACTCCACCATTCAGGACAGCGACATGACCGAATGCGCCCTGACATTCACCAGTCAGATCGAATGGGAAAACTGGTTAGGACAGAACGGCACTACTTAGACCGGAGCATGGCTGCGCCTGGCGAAAAAAGGCACCGGCCCGCGCACCGTCACCTACGAACAGGCGCTGGAAAGCGCCCTCTGCCATGGCTGGATCGATGGTCAAAAGCGGGCCGAGAGCGAGCAATACTGGTTGCAACGCTTCACCCCGCGCTCCGCAAAAAGCATTTGGTCCAAACTCAACACGGATCGGGCTGAAGCGCTGATCGCCGCAGGCAGAATGCGCCCGCCCGGCTTGTGCGAAATCGAGAAAGCAAGAAAGGACGGCCGCTGGCAGGCTGCCTATACGTCGGCAAGCAATTCGACCGTGCCGGACGACCTGCAGGCGGCTTTGGACGCCAATCCGGAAGCCCGCGCGTTTTTCGCGACACTGAACAGCCGTAACCGCTATGCCATCCTGTATCGGATACAGCATGCCAAGAAGCCGGAAACCCGGGCGCGCAAAATCGGGGAATTCATCGACATGCTGAATCGCGGCGAAACCATCCATCCATAGATTGTTCGCTGACGGGAATGGCGCGAAACGGGGCAACTCGCCCTTCACTGCGGCTTCGGCTCGGCAGCCGGTAACGCAACGCGCAATCGTGAACGCGGCGACTGGGGGTGAACCATGGACCAAGGCGGAGACTTCATCGTGCGCACCATGTCGGCCGACGAGGTCGCCATGGCGGTCGAATGGGCGGCGGCAGAAGGCTGGAACCCCGGCCTGCACGATCCTTCCTGTTTCAGGGCGGCGGACCCGGCCGGGTTCTTCGTCGGCATCTGGCGCGGCGAGCCGGTCGCGTGCATTTCTGCTGTCGCCTATGACGAACGCTTCGGCTTCATCGGCCTCTACATCGTGAAACCCGGGTTTCGCGGCCAAGGCTTCGGCATCCGAACCTGGCAGCACGGCATGCGTTACCTCGGAGACCGCAACATCGGGCTCGATGGTGTCGTGGCCCAGCAGGCGAACTACACGAAGTCCGGATTCGAGCTTGCTTACCGCAATATCCGCTATGAGGGGCGCGTGGACGGCATCGGGTGCGCGCACGTGGTGGCAGCGGCCGACGTGCCCTTCGAGCAGTTGCTTGCCTACGACCGCGCGTGCTTTCCGTCGGCGCGCGAGCGTTTCGTCTCCACCTGGATCGCGCAGCCGGATGCCGTTGCGCTCGCGACGATCGACGCCGGCCGTGTCGCCGGCTACGGTGTCGTGCGCCGTTGCAGGACGGGCTGCAAGATCGGCCCGCTTTTCGCCGACGACACGGGCGTCGCCACCGGACTGTTTCGCGCGCTGGCGGCGCGCATGCCTGGCGAGGTCATCGTGCTCGACGTGCCGGAAACGAACCCGGCAGCCGTCGCGCTGGCCGAGCGGCACGGCATGACGAGCGTGTTCGAAACCGCACGGATGTACACGAAAGAAACACCGGCGATTGCGATCGATCGCGTGTTCGGGGTGACGTCGTTCGAGCTGGGGTGATCGTCACGCACATGACGGTGGGCAAATTCGGGAAATTGACATCGCCATCAAAACTAATAGAATTAGGTTTTTGACTAATTCGAGTAGCATCCGCCATGGCACGCGCCGGCATCACCCTGGACAAACTCGTCGAAGCCGGCGCGCAACTCGCCGATGAAACCGGCTTCGAGCACCTGACCGGCGCGGCGCTCGCGCGTCACTTCGACGTCAAACTGGCCAGCCTGTACTCCCACATCCCGAGCTTCGACGACCTCAAGAGCCGCATCGCACTCTTCGCGCTGAAGGAGCTCGCCGATCGTGCGACCGACGCCTTGGCCGGCCGCACCGCCAAGGACGCGCTCACCGCGCTCGCCAACGTCTATCGCGACTACGCCCGCGAGCACCCCGGTCGCTTCGCGGCAGCACGCCACCCGGTCAGCGCCGAACGCGCCGCCGAAAGCGCGGGTGGCCAGCTCGTCAGGATGACCTCGGCCGTGCTGCGCAGCTATGCCATTCCGGAAGCCGAGCAGGCGCATGCGATCCGTCTGCTCGGCGGCTTTTTCATGGGCTATGTCACGCTCGAAAGCGCGGGCGGTTTCGCGCACAGCGCACCGGCTTCCGACGTGTCGTGGTCGCGCAGTCTCGATGCGCTGGACGTGATGCTGCGCCACTGGCCTGCTGCCGCATGACGCGCCCAACGTCCAACGGAACGGAACCGAATCGATGAAAGACCACCCCGACGGCGTCGCCCTGCCGAGCCGCGTCGTCCCCTTCCCGACGTCGATCAGCGACGAAGCGCGAACCGCGTTGGAACGACTGGTCGGCAGCGACGGCGTGCCGCTGAACGCGCTGCACGTGATGCCGCCGCCGGACGATTTCGATGCATGGATGCGCGTAAAGGCAGCCGCCGACGCGCACTACGCGGCGGCCATCGAGCAGCTCGGCGGCTATCTGCGTTCGAGCGTGGAGACGATCCGGGCCGGCGCGGCGGACGTGCATGTCGCCACGCCCGAAGCTGCGGCGTCCGGCGAATGCGCGTACATCGAACTGCACGGCGGCGCGCTGGTGCTCGGTGGCGGCGCCGCGTGCCACGCCGGCGCGCGGATGCAGGCCGACCGGCTCGGCATTCGGTGCTACGGCGTCGACTATCGCCTGCCGCCCGAGCATCCGTATCCGGCCGCGCTCGACGATTGCATCGCGACCTATGCGTACGTGCTGGAGCGCTACGCGCCGGAAAACATCGTCATCGGCGGACGCTCGGCGGGCGGCAACCTCGCCGCGGCGATGGTGCTGCGCGCCCGCGACGAAGGCTTGCCGCTGCCGGCCGCGCTGGTGCTGCTGTCGCCGGAAGTCGACCTGACCGAATCCGGCGACAGCTTCGAAACCAATCGCCTCGTCGATGTCGTGCTGCCGGCGTCGCTGATGCCGAACAACCTGCTCTACGCGAACGGCGCGGATCTCGCGCATCCGTATCTGTCGCCGCTGTTCGGCGATTTCTCCGCCGGTTTCCCGTCGACCTTCATCCAGAGCGGCACGCGCGACCTGTTCCTGTCGAACGCGGTGCGCCTGCATCGCGCGTTGCGCCACGCGCAGGTGCCGACCGAGCTTCACGTATTCGAAGGGATGCCGCATGGCGGGTTCATGGGCGCGCCCGAAGACAGGGAGCTGAGCGAGGAGATCGCGCGTTTCGTGCATGCGCATTTGCCGGCATCGGACGTCGAATTGAATCCGTCGAGCGTCGACCGATGAACGGGCAACGCGATCCGCACGACGCATCGGCCTAGATGACCCCGCGCACGCCCGCGACCACCTGAATCACGCCGAATACCGCGATCACCGCGGCCGACACGCGCGACAGCCCGTGCATGAACGCGAACGACATCTTCGTGCGCAGCGCGGCGGTCGTGCCGCTCAGGCATAGCCACCACGTCGCGGAACCGACGAACACACCGGCGACCATCAGCGCCACGGCCGGCCACACCGCCCCTTCCCGCGCCCCCGACAGCGGGCCGAGCGCCGCGAAAATCCCGACGAACGACAGGATCGTCATCGGGTTCGACAGCGTCAGGCCGAACGTCGTCACGAAATCGCGCAGGACGGTCGTGCGCGGCAGGTCGCGCTGCGCCGTCGACGCGGCCGGCGCCTGGCGCGCGATGGTCCACGCCAGCCACACGAGAAACGCGCCGCCGCCGATTTTCAGGCCGACGGTCAGCATCGGGAACGCCGTGACGATACCGGCGATGCCGAGCGCGCCGAGCAGGCCGTAGATCGCATCGGCGCACGCGGCGCCGATGCCCGTCGCGAATCCCGCCTGAAAACCGCGGCTCAGGCTGCGCTGGATGCACAGCATGCCGATCGGCCCGACCGGCACCGCGATCGATAGCCCCATCACGACGGACTTGATGAACAGCATCGCCTGCTCCTTGCGACATGTAACGTGTTGAACAGGCATCGTAGGGAAAGTCCCGTCATTGCTGAATGCGGTTTTTAAGGAAAAATGGCCGCCCCGCCTTAAAAAATCTCGCCGCAATGGACGATCTGGACTGGAAGGTAGTGACGCTGCTGCAGGCCAACGGCCGCATCAGCTACACGGAGCTGGCGCGCCAGGTGCACCTGTCGGTGCCGGCGGTAACGGAGCGTGTGAAGCGCCTTGAAGCGGCCGGCGTCGTCGAGGGCTACACGGCCCGGATCAATCCTGCCGCGGCCGGCTATCCGGTCAGCGCACTGATCGGCATCACGGTGCCGCAACCGGCAAAAGCAAAATTCCTCCGGTTGCTGGAAACCATTCCCGAAGTCGTCGAATGCCATCACGTGACGGGCGCGGACTCGTACATGATGCGGCTCGCCGCGATCAGCATGACCCATCTCGAACAACTGATCGAACGCATCAACCTGTACGGCGAGACCCGCACGTCGATCGTGATGTCGACGCCGCTGCCCGCACGCGGGCTGGCGCGGCCGCCGTCGCAGCGCGACGTCGTTCGCGATTGACACATCGGGAGGCCCCGTCCGATCCGCTTCCCGCAGGGGATCATCAAGCCATTCTGGTTGGCGGTAACCGGCGGCCGATTGTCGGTTGGCCGGTTACCGCCGTGACGATCTCAATCGATCGGCTACTTGCCCAGGCCACCCAAGCCGCCCAGCAGGCCGCCCACCAGCCCCGTGACAGGTGCGAGCGGGTTGGAGAGACCACCCAACGGTGAGCCGCCGCCCGTGCCGCCCGTGCCCGTCGTGGAACCGTTGTGGACGATCGCCGTATTACCGCCGACCACGCTCGTCACCAGGCCCGCGACCGGCACCGCGCCGTTCGCACCGCCCGGGTTCACGAGGCCGCCCGCATTGGTCACGGTGTTGCCGACCGCGCGCACGACGTCGCCGACGCCGCCGACCAGCGGCTGGGGCGACGTGGACGTCACCTTCCATCCCGCCGACGTGATCGCGCCGCCGATCTGTCCGAGCAGGCCCGCGACGGGCTGCCCGAGGCCGGTTGCTGTGCCGACCTGCTGCGTGACCTGGCCGACGGTCGTGACGAGCGGCGTGATCGCCGTGCTGATCGCCTGCGTCGTCTGCTGGACCGGGCCCGACGACAGCGCCGCGCCGAGCATGGTGCCGCCCGTCTTGAGGCCACCGGCGACGGTGTCGAGCAGGCCGCCGACCGGCGTCGTGAGCGGCGCCAACGGTGACAGCGGGCCGGTGCCGAGCGCCTTCACCGTGTCGCTGAGGCCAGTGACCGGGTTGCTGGTCGAGCCGACGATGGAACCCAGCCCGGCGACCGTCGTGCCGACCGGGTTCGTCGTGAAGCCGATCTGACCGATGCCGTTGCTCACGGCATTCGACGTGTCGCGGATGATCGTGCCCGCGCCCGCGACCGTGTTGCCGAGGCCGGTGGTCACGCCCTTGGTCGGTCCCGGCGGGCTCTCGCCGGAAATCGTGGCGCCGGCGTCGATGACGACCGCGCCGACGGCGCTGACGATGCCGTTCGTGCCCGGGGTGCCGCTTGTGCCGCTTGTGCCACCGATTCCGCTGGTTCCGCTGGTTCCGCTGGTTCCGCTGGTTCCGCTGGTTCCGCTCGTTCCGCTCGTTCCGCTCGTTCCGCTCGTTCCGCTCGTTCCGCTGGTTCCGCTCGTGCCGCTGGTTCCGCTCGTGCCGCTGGTTCCGCTCGTGCCGCTGGTTCCGCTCGTGCCGCTGGTTCCGCTCGTGCCACTGGTTCCGCTCGTGCCGCTGGTTCCACTCGTCCCGCTGGTTCCGCTCGTCCCGCTCGTCCCGCTCGTCCCGCTCGTCCCGCTCGTCCCGCTGGTTCCGCTCGTCCCGCTGGTTCCGCTGGTCCCGCTCGTACCGCTGGTTCCGCTCGTCCCACTCGTGCTCGTCCCGATGGTGTTACCACCCGGCTTCGGCGCCGTAACATCGCTGCCGCCGCACGCAGCCAGCGCACAAGCCGCGGCAATGGCGGCGAGCGCAACGTTCGCCTTGATGAAATGATTTTGCATGGAAGCCCCCGTTCGCTTTTCAGCTCGATCATCCAGACAAGCACCTATCGTGCCATTGCGATCGGCATCAACGACGACTTCACACACACGCCGGACGGCCGCATCCAGACGGCCTTCCCGGGCGCGATGCAGGGCATCCGGGCCCGACCTCACGACCGTGACCACGCCGTGCGTCCTGGGTAACGCGTGCGTAACACGAGGCCCTGCGTTACGTAGCATCGCGCGGCGACAGACACGTCCTGCCCTGTATCGCCATCATCCAGGCACGCGAAACTGCGCTGCCGCCGACACCCGCCCCCATAATTCACACTCGCCGCACGAATGGCGCCCCGATTCCCGGAGAAGACAGACGATGAACACCCCGCGTGAAGTGCTGAAAGCCGCCGACATCGCGGCGATGGAACCGGAGCATTCCGTCCATCCGTTGAACGAGAATGCCGTCCGCCTGAAGCGCGCGCTTGGGGACGCAACCGGACTGACGCAACTCGGCGTCCACCTGATGACCTTGATGCCAGGACACGAATCCACCGAATACCACCGGCATCTCTACGCGGAGGAATGCGTCTACGTGCTTTCAGGATCGGGCGAAGCAATCATCGATGGCCGGACCCATGCGATCGGCCCGGGCGACTTCATGGGATTTCCACGCGGCGGCGCCGCACACACGATGCTGAACACCGGCGATCTGCCGCTGGTCTATCTCGTGGCAGGCGACCGGCCCGAACACGACGTGTGCGACTATCCGAAGCTCGGCAAGCGGCTGTACAAGGCGGGCACCCACAAGGTCTTCGTGGATCTCGGCACCACCCCCGAGTGATGCCCGCATCGCCTGACGAAGCTCACACGACCAGCGACGCGACGATCGCACACCACAACGCACTCGCGCCGCACAGAAACACGCGCCGCGCGACGAGCATCCGCGATTCGTCGTCGGCGGTCTTCATCGGCGACGTGGCGAGAAACGGCACGCTGACGAGGCACGCGAACCCGGCCAGCGCCGGCAGGATCACGACGTAGTCACCGAACCGCCAAGGCAGCGGCTCGTGCCAGCCCCAGTAGCCGAGAAACAGCATGCCCATCGAAAACATCGTCGCGGCAGCCGAGCTGAGCGCGACCACCGATCCCGTCGGAAATTGCATGGCAGCCTCCCCTCGCGCGGCGTGCGCGACGCCGGGTCATTATCCGGGCACGACAGCAAAAAGCACAACGACGGCCGATGGATGGCAACGCTCATCCCGACGTCGAAGCCGACCAGCACGTCGAACGAGCGCAGCCCGATCCCGGTGGCCGGTTGCGCCTGCGGCGCGGGGATGCGGAAGAGGCACGGACGATTGCGGCGATGCCGCATGAATGATCGTTGTCACGGATTGACGGCGATCGGCTTCAGGTGAAGGAAGCGCCCGCCTTCAACCCGGCTTCTTCGCGGCCTGCATGACGGAGATCCAGCCCACCACCGCCGCGGCGACCCAGCAGCACGCGATCATCAGGTCGAGATCCATCCAGCCTTCGAAGTTCGTGCTGTTTTCGAAACTGCAGCGCTGGTGGCCCCTGACCCACACGCAGCCATTGATGAATTGCTGGATGTGCATATAAACGCTGTAGACGGCAAAGGCCGACGCAATGACTGTGAGCCGCAAACGGACGTGCTTTTTCATGTGACGCGGGTGCCGGTGGGAAAGCCTGTGCCGATCTTACGGCAACGGCAAGCCACCCGGCAATCCGTCACACCCTGGAGCGCCCGGATGCCCGCTGCTCACCCGTCGATCGGCCTGATCGTCTTCAGGCAGTCCGCCGCCAGTTGCTGATAGATGCGCGTGCCGTTCGCCTTCGCGTCGATCTCCGCGTCGCTCAGCCGCCGCACGACGCGCCCCGGCACGCCCGCGAGCAGCACGCCGCGCGGCACGTCGTAGCCGGCCTTCACGAACGCGCACGCGGCGACGATCGTCGCCGCACCGATCGTCGCGCCGTCCATCACGACCGCATTCATGCCGATCATCGTGTCGGGTTCGAGCGTCGCGCCATGCACGATCGCGCCGTGGCCGACGTGGCTGTTGACGCCGAGCCGGCACGTCTCGCCGATCCCGACGTGCAGCACGCAGCCGTCCTGCACGTTGCTGCCGCCTTCGACGACGATCGCGCCGAAGTCGCCGCGCAGGCTCGCATGCGGGCCGATGTAGCAGCGCGCGCCGATCGTCACGTCGCCGATCACGACCGCGCTCGGATCGACATACGCGGACGGGTCGATGCGCGGCCGCATCCCGTTGAATTCGAACAGCGGCATCGGTCAGAGCGCCGCGGCCGCTTCCGGCACGAGCGTGAACAGGTCGCCGACCACACCATAGTCGGCCACGCTGAAGATCGGCGCGTCCGGGTCCTTGTTGATCGCGACGATCACCTTCGAATCCTTCATGCCGGCCAGGTGCTGGATCGCACCCGAGATGCCGACCGCGATGTACAGCTGCGGGGCGACGATCTTGCCGGTCTGGCCGACCTGGTAGTCATTCGGTACGTAGCCGGCGTCGACTGCCGCGCGCGAGGCGCCGAGAGCGGCTTGAAGCTTGTCGGCCAGCGGCTCCAGCACCTTCGTGTAGTTCTCGCCGCTGCCCAGACCGCGGCCGCCCGACACGATGATGCTCGCCGACGTGAGTTCCGGCCGGTCCAGCTTCGTCACTTCACGGCTCACGAACTGCGACTTGCCCGCATCGGGTGCTGCTTCGATCTTCTCGACCGTGGCGCTGCCGCCTTCCGTTGCCACCGGATCGAACCCGGTCGCACGCACCGTGATGACTTTGACCGGATCGCCCGACTGCACCGTCGCGATCGCGTTGCCCGCGTAGATCGGGCGCTCGAACGTATCGGCCGACACCACCGCCGTGATCTCGGAGATCTGTGCGACATCCAGCTTCGCGGCAATGCGCGGCGCGATGTTCTTGCCGTAGGCCGTTGCCGGCGCAACGATGTGCGAATAGCCGTTCGCGACGGTCATCGCCGTCGCTTCGACGTTCTCGGCGAGACCGTCGGCCAGCTGCAGCGCATCGGCCAGCAGCACCCTCGACACACCCGGGATCTTCGCGGCTGCGTCTGCTGCCGCTTGCGCATGGTGTCCGGCGACGAGCACATGAACGTCGCCACCGCCCGCCGCATCGAGCGCCTGTGCGGCCGCGACGGCATTCAGCGTCGCGGCCTTGAGCGACGCGTTGTCGTGTTCCGCAATTACCAGAATCGTCATTTCTTTCCGCTCCCTCTTACAGCACCTTGGCTTCGGTCCTCAGCTTCGCGACCAGCGTCTGCATGTCCGGCACCTTCACGCCGGCTGCGCGCTTCAGCGGCTCGTTCACCTCGAGCACTTTCAGGCGTGGCGTCACGTCCACGCCGAGGTCTTCCGGCTTCACGGTTTCGACCGGCTTCTTCTTCGCCTTCATGATGTTCGGCAGCGTCACGTAACGCGGCTCGTTCAGGCGCAGATCCGTGGTGATGACGGCGGGCAGTTGAAGCGACAGCGTTTCCGCGCCGCCGTCCACTTCGCGTGCGACCGTCGCACGGCCGTCAGCCACCACGACCTTCGATGCAAACGTCGCCTGCGGGAACCCCGCCAGCGCAGCCAGCATCTGGCCCGTCTGGTTCGAATCGTCGTCGATCGCCTGCTTGCCGAGGATCATCAGTTGCGGCTGCTCCTTGTCGACCAGCGCCTTCAGCACCTTCGCGACGCCAAGCGGCTCGACGCCTTCATTCGATTCGACGAGGATCGCGCGATCCGCGCCGATCGCGAGCGCCGTGCGCAGCGTTTCCTGCGCCTGCGCGACGCCGACCGACACGGCCACCACTTCCGTCACGACACCGGCCTCCTTCAACCGCACGGCCTCTTCCACCGCGATCTCGTC
Source organism: Burkholderia sp. HI4860 (assembly GCF_002223045.2). Lineage (NCBI taxonomy): Bacteria > Pseudomonadati > Pseudomonadota > Betaproteobacteria > Burkholderiales > Burkholderiaceae > Burkholderia > Burkholderia sp. HI4860. The sequence continues at coordinate 2,579,445 of NZ_NKFO02000001.1, forward strand.
GAACGGGTTCATCGACATCTTCACGTTCGCGATGTCGACGCCCGTCCGGTCGGATTTCACGCCGACCTTCACGTTCGCGTCGACCACGCGTTTTACTGCCACGAGCGCTTTCAACTGCCTGTCTCCTGTTCCGTTGCGTACGCCGCGCCGCGTCAGCGCGCGGTAAAGCCACCGTCGATCACGAGCTCCGCGCCCGTCACGTAACGGCCTGCCGGCGACACGAGATACAGGATGCCGGCCGCGATGTCGCGCGGGCTGCCGATCTTCGCCATCGGCACGTTGGTCTGCATGTACTCGAAGGCGCGATCGGGATCCTGCCCCATCTGGCGGAACGCGTCCTCGAGCATCGGCGTGCGGATATAGCCGGGATGCACCGAGTTCGCGCGGATGTTCTTCGCCGCGTACAGCATCGCATCGACCTTCGCCATCATCCGCACCGCGGCCTTCGACGCGTGATACGCGGGCACGTCGGGCCCGCCGACGATCCCGTACATCGACGACAGGTTCACGATCGAGCCGCCGCCGGCCGCGTCGATATGCGGAATCGCCGCACGCGTGCACAGGAACACGCCGTTCACGTTGACGTCCTGCACGCGCTGCCACTGCGCGAGCGTGAGCTCGTGCGTCGGCACGTTGTGGCCTTCGATGCCCGCGTTGTTCACGAGCACGTCGAGGCGCCCGAAGCGCGCGACGATCTCGCCGAATACGCGCGCCACGTCGGCTTCGTGCGTGACGTCGAGTGACCAGAACGCGGCCTGGCCGCCCTGCGCGCGGATTTCCTCGACCAGCGCTTCCGCCGGTTGCGACAGCACGTCGAGAATCGCGACGCTCGCGCCGGCGGCCGCCAGCGTGCGCGCGGTCTCCGCGCCGATGCCGCGCGCGCCGCCGGTGATCGCGGCCACCTTGCCGCGCAGGTCGAACAGGTCTTCGATGAGCTTCATGTCGTCTCCAGGGTTTTGTTCAGACAGGCCGCCCGCATCGAGGCCAGCCGTCAAGGGCATCCGGCGTTATCGCGTATTCCGCGTCGCAAGGAAATCGAGGCATTCCCGATTGAAATAGTCGGCGTGTTCCACCATCACCCAGTGGCCGCACCGGTTCATCAGCACGAAACGCGCATCGCGGCAGCGTTCGAGGAATTTCAGCGCGCCGCCGACCGGATTGAACCGATCGTCCGTGCCCCAGAACCCGAGCACCGGCGTACGCAGGTCGCCGAGTGCGTCGGTCAGGTTCGGCACGCTCATCGTCGACAGCACTTCGGTCGGCTGCTCGACGCACACCTTCATCCGCTCAGCGACGAGCGCGTCGGTGACGATCGCCGGATCGTGCACGAGCAGCGTCAGCAGCTCGCGCATCGTGTCGTCATTCATCTGGCGCTGGGTGAACAGCTTCACCATCCGCTGGATGCCTTCCATCCGGAAATAGGTGTCGCGATCCTCGACGCCGCCCGGCGCCATCATGATCAGCCCGTCGACTTCGTCCGGGTAGTCGAGCGCGTACTTCAGCGCGATCGCGCCGCCGAGCGAGTTGCCGAGCAGCACGGCCGGGCCGATGCCGAGCGCGTTCAGCTGCGCATGCAGCGCGCCGACGAAGAAATCGAGCGTATAGGCGACGTCGGCGGGCTTCGACGACTGCCCGTAACCTGGCAGGTCGACGACGATCGCGCGATAGCCGGCCGCCGCGAACGCGGGCACGTTGTGCTTGAAGTTGCTGAAACCGCTGGCGCCCGGGCCGCTGCCGTGGATGAACACCACCGGCCGGCCTTCGCCCGCCTCGTAGTGGTGCAGGCGCAGGCCGCCCGGCACGTCGGTGAAGATGCCGGCCGGCGGCGTCGTGGGGATCGTCATCGCGGGTTGTCTCCTTCGTCGTTCGATGGCTGTCTGCCACGATGATTGCGCCGCCGGCGCCAGCCGGCATCATCCTTTCAGACTACGAAGCCGCGCGCGCTTCTTCCTATCATCGGCCCACCGAAACGGAGGCAACGATGAACGGATTCGACTACAGCGGCAAGACGGTGCTCGTGACGGGCGGCACCAAGGGCATCGGGCGGCGCATCGCCGAACGGTTTCTCGCGGCAGGCGCGCGCGTATTCGTCTGCGGACGCAGCGCGCCCGACACGCCGCCGTCGGCCGGCGGCCGCACGGCGACCTTCGTCGCGGCCGATCTGCGCGACATCGAACAGGTCGACGCGATGCTCGCGACGATTCGCGCGGCGGCCGGCCGCCTCGACGTGCTCGTCAACAACGCGGGCGGCTCGCCGTTCGCGCTCGCGGCCGATGCGTCGCCGCGCTTCACCGAATCGATCGTGCGGCTGAACCTGATCGCGCCGCTACAGCTCGCGCAGCGCGTGAACGCGCTCATGCAGCCGCAGCCCGAAGGCGGCGTGATGCTGTTCATCGCGAGCGTCAGCGCGTCACGTCCGTCGCCGGGCACGGCCGCGTACGGCGCCGCGAAAGCCGGCCTCGTCAACGCGGTCACGTCGCTCGCGGTCGAGTGGGCGCCGCGCGTGCGCGTGTGCGCGATCAGCCCGAGCCTCGTGCAGACGGAATCGGCCACCGAAGGCCACTACGGCGACGGCGATGCGCTCGACGCCATTCGCGCGACGATTCCCGCCGGCCGGCTCGCGACCCCCGACGACGTCGCCGCCGCGTGCCTGTTCCTCGCGTCGCCCGAAGCGTCGTACACGTCGGGCGCCAACCTGCGGCTCGACGGCGGCGGCGAGCGGCCCGCGTTCCTGTCGGCCGCGCAGGCGGCCACACGTTGATGCATGCATGGCCAACCGTCCGGTGCGAATCGTTGCCAGTCCTAGGGCCTGTTCACGCTAATAACGGGCTTGCGAACGTGCCTTTCCGCCCGCAGTGCAAGGAGAGAGGAGGCGCAATAGCCGTAGCTATTGCAACGACGAACGACGCCGCAATGCGGGCGGAAAGGCACGTTCCCCTGTTTGGAAAAATGCTCTCGTGGGGCTGGCCCCCAGAAGGGCCGATCGCCGCGTCATGCTCCTTGCGAATACGTTGAGTATTCGCTTCGTCGCATTCCTTGCGCTCGGCCCTTCTGGGGGCCAGCGCAAGCCCGTTATTAGCGTGAACAGGCCCTAGGGAAGTCATCTAGTTCATTTTGACGATTCCCTGCTACCGCGATCTCCCTACTCTGCCTCTCACGACAACACACACAGTCGACCGTCGTCGATACCCCCAAGAGGAGACACCATGCATCAACGGATTTCGCGCCGTACCGACAAGCGGGCAACCGCCACGCTGTCGACGCTGGCCGCCGCGCTGCTCGCGTGTGCCGCTCCCGGCGCACACGCAGGCAGCACGATCGAGCTGGGCGCCGACACGACGCTGGACTACACGTTCACGCTCAGTTACGGCCTCGGCATGCGCACCCGCGCACCGAGCGGCAATCTCCTCACGCCGGCGAACATCAACGGCGACGACGGCGACCGCAACTTCGCGAAGAACAAGCTGATCGAGAACCAGGTCAGCCTGCTCGGCGAAGTGAACCTGAAGCACGACGACTGGGGCGTGTTCGTGCGCGCCGACACGTTCTACGACCAGGCGTATCGCCGCCCGAACTACAACGACGCGCCGGGCACCGTGAACCAGTCGGGCCAGTACAACAACTTCACGAGCGACGCACGCTACTGGTCGGGCGGCCACACCACGCTGCTGGCCGCGTATGCGTACAACACGTTCAGGATCGGCTCGACGAGCCTGAACGTGAAGGTCGGCGACCAGGTCGTCGCGTGGGGCGAAAGCCTGTTCTTCCCGAACATCGCCGGCGCACAGGGGCCGTCCGACGCGACCAAGTCGTACATGGCCGGCGCCGAAGTGAAGGACATCCTGCTGCCGGTGCCGCAGATCTCGACGCAGTGGCAGATCACGCCGAACTTCAGCCTGCTCGGCTACTACCAGTTCTCGTATCAGCAGAACCGGCTGACCGCGCCCGGCACGTACTGGAGCTATTCGGACGTCACGGGCCCCGGCGCGCAGTTCATCATCGGCCCGGGCGGGATGATCATTCCGCGCGGCCCCGACGACAAGCCGAGCGCGCGCAACCAGTGGGGGATCGGCGCACGCTTCCGCGTGCTCGGCGACACCGAGCTCGGCCTGTACCACCTGCACTACAACGACATGAACCCGAGTGTCGTCACGACCTACTTCCCGACGCTCCAGTACCAACAGACCTACTTCAGCAACATCAAGCTGACCGGCGCGAGCTTCTCGACGCAGGTCGGCCCGGTGAACGTCGCCGGAGAAGTGTCGTACCGCCAGGGCGCGGCCGTGCTCGTCAACACGCCGACCGGCCCGCAGTCGACCCGCGCGAACGTGCTGCAGACCAACCTGTCCGGCATCTACTCGATCGGGCCGAGCTTCCTCGCGAATTCGCAGTCGCTGATCGGCGAACTCACGTACGTGCATGCCGGCAGCATCTCCGAGCTCGACGGCTCGACCACGCTCGCGAATTCGCGCAATGCGCTCGCGATGGAGATCGCGTGGACGCTCAGCTACAAGAACGTGTTCAACGGCTGGGATCTCGACGTGCCGCTGACCTACGCGCACGACCTGACGGGCACGTCGCCGCTCGCGGGCGCGCTCGGCTCGCTGACCGGCCAGGGCGACCACCGCGTGACGGCCGGCGTGACCTTCACGCGCCTGAGCAACCTGCAGCTGTCGCTCGTCTACGCGAAGTTCCTCGGCTCGCCGAACCCGGTCACGCGCCCGCTCGCGGATCGCGACTACGTGCTGGCCACGGCGACCTACCACTTCTGAGCGGCCCGGCCGCTCGTCATTCAGCACTATGAGGATCGATATGAAACGCATTCATTTCCCCCTCCTGCGCGCGTCGGTGATGGCCGCGTGCGCGGTCGTCGCGACGGCGTCGTACCCGAAGGTCACGCCGGACGACCTGAAGGCGCTCGACGGCCCGCTGACGCCGATGGGCGCGGTGCGCGCCGCGAGCAAGGACAGCGGCGTGCCCGAGTGGTCGGGCAAGTGGCTCGGCACGCCGCCGGACGTGCAGTACAAGCGCGGCAGCCGCTACCCCGATCCGTTCGCGAGCGAGAAGCCGGTCGCGACGATCACCGCGGAAAACATGGCGCAGTATGCGGAGCACCTGACCGACGGCCAGAAGGCGATGTTCAAGCGCTACCCTGCGACGTTCAAGATCAACGTCTATCCGAGCCATCGCGACTTCCGCTACGCGGATGCCGTGTACAAGGACATCCGCACGTACGCGCCGGATTCGACGATGACCTCCGACGCGAACGGCCTCACGAACGCGCCGCCGACGGTGCCCTACCCGATCCCGAAGACGGCCGCCGAGCTGCTGTGGAACCAGCGCTTCTCGTCGGCGATCGGCGCCGAGCAGGCGACCTACGACCAGGCGGTCGTGTACTCGGACGGCAACATCGCATGGGGCAAGGTGCGCTACGACATCTACTCGCCGCGCAACTCCGGCAAGTACGACGTGAAGAGCGACCTGAACAACCGCACGTACTACCGCAACGCGACGGAGCTGCCGCTGTCCGACCGCGGCTCGCTGATCGTCGGCTTCACGAACTGGGACAAGGCCGGCGCGGACAACTCGTCGCGCACCTGGATGTACAACCCCGGCACGCGGCGCGTGCGCCAGGCGCCCGAGTACGGCTACGACCAGCCGCAGGGCCCGGGCGGCTTCCGCACCGTCGACGACGACCGCCTGTACAACGGCCCCGGCGACCGCTACGACTGGAAGATCGTCGGCAAGCGCGAGATCTACGTGCCGTACGACAACTACAAGGCGATGGACAGCTCGGTGAAGTACGCGGACCTGCTGACCAAGGGCCACGAGAACCCGTCGTATATCCGCTACGAGCTGCATCGCGTGTGGGTGCTGCAGGCGACGCTGAAGAGCAACTACCGCCACCAGTACGCGAAGCGCGTGCTGTACATCGACGAGGATTCGTGGATGACGCTGCTCGCCGACAACTACGACGCGCGCGGCCAGCTGTGGCGCACCAACGTCGCGACGACGCTGTACGCGTATGACGCGAAGGTGTTCTACCCGGGCGTCGTGTTCTTTCACGACCTGATCTCCGGCGCGTACATGGCCGACCGCCTGACCAACGAAGGCCCGATGCCGAAGCTCGACAACAGCCCGCAGTTCAACGAGGCGTACTTCTCGCCGGACGCGATCCGCAGTTCGGGTAACTAAGCAACCCCCGACACGGCACGCCCGCACCCCACGCGCCGGAGCCTCGCTCCGGCGCCCGGCGCCGCCCGCGACGGCGGCCTGTTCCATTCGATTCATTCGAGATTCGAGGGCTCTTTCATGTCTTCCCGCCTGCATACGACGCTCGGCGACGAGCTGTACGCCGCGTGGCACGCGCGTGCGCCGGTCGCGCCGCTGTCGAGCCGCCCGCGCCGCCTGTCGCTCGACGACGCGTACCGCATCCAGCAGCGTTTCATCGAACGCCGCATCGAACACGGTGAGACCGTGGTCGGCAAGAAGATCGGCGTGACGAGCCAGGCCGTGCAGGACATGCTGAACGTGCGCCAGCCCGATTTCGGCATCCTGCTGTCGGGCATGCACTACGCGGCCGGCGAAGCGATCGCCGCCGATTCGCTGATCGCGCCGCGCGCCGAGGGCGAGATCGCGTTCATTCTCGCGCGCGACCTGCGCGGCCCCGGCATCGACCGCACCAACGTGATCGCCGCGACGGCCGCCGTCGCGCCCTGCTTCGAGATCGTCGATTCGCGCATCCGCGACTGGGCGATCCGCATCGAGGACACCGTCGCCGACAACGCGTCGTGCGGCGTATACGTACTCGGCGATGCACGCGTCGATCCGCGCACGCTCGATCTCGCCGCGTGCGAGATGACGATCGACAAGAACGGCGAGCAAGTCGCGCACGGTCGCGGCGACGCGGCACTCGGCCACCCCGCCGACGCGGTCGCATGGCTCGCGAACACGCTCGCCGCGTACGACGTGCCGCTGCTCGCCGGCGAGATCGTGCTGTCCGGCTCGCTCGCGAAACTGATTCCGGTCACGGCCGGCGACGCGCTGTCGATGCACATCTCCGGCATCGGCAGCTGCGACGTCCGCTTTATCTAAAGGAACCCTCTGATGAAGAAAATCAAATGCGCACTGATCGGGCCCGGCAACATCGGCACCGACCTGCTCTACAAGCTGCGCCGCTCACCGGTGCTCGAACCCGTGTGGATGGTCGGCGTCGATCCGGCGTCCGACGGCCTCGCGCGGGCGCGCGAGTTCGGCCTCAAGACCACCGACCAGGGTGTCGACGGGCTGCTGCCGCACGTGGCCGCCGACGACATCCGCATCGCATTCGACGCGACCTCCGCCTACGTGCACCGCGACAACTCCGACAAGCTCACCGCGCTCGGTGTGAAGATGATCGACCTGACGCCCGCCGCGATCGGGCCGTACTGCGTGCCGCCGGTAAACCTCGACGCGCATCTCGACAGCGCGCAGGCGAACGTGAACATGGTCACGTGCGGCGGCCAGGCGACGATCCCGATGGTGTACGCGGTATCGCGCGTTCAGCCGGTCGCGTACGGCGAGATCGTCGCGACCGTGTCGTCGCGTTCGGTCGGCCCCGGCACGCGCAAGAACATCGACGAATTCACGCGCACGACGTCCGGTGCGATCGAACAGGTCGGCGGCGCACGCAAGGGCAAGGCGATCATCGTGATCAACCCGGCCGAGCCGCCGCTGATCATGCGCGACACGATCCACTGCCTGACCGACGGCCCGCCCGACGTCGACGCGATCACCGCGTCCGTGCATGCGATGGTCAAGGAAGTGCAACGCTACGTGCCCGGCTACACGCTGAAGAACGGGCCGGTGTTCGACGGCAATCGCGTGTCGGTCTTCATGGAAGTCGAAGGGCTCGGCGACTACCTGCCGAAATACGCGGGCAACCTCGACATCATGACCGCCGCCGCGGCCGCCACGGCCGAGCGTTTCGCCGAACAGATGCTGGCCGCGACGGCCGCCACCGCTTGAGTCGAGGAGCCACACGATGTCACTTGCAGGCAAGAAGATCACCGTCCACGACATGTCGCTGCGCGACGGGATGCACCCGAAGCGCCACCAGATCACGCTCGACCAGATGCGCAACATCGCGCGCGGGCTCGACGCGGCCGGCGTGCCGCTGATCGAGGTCACGCACGGCGACGGGCTCGGCGGCGCGTCGGTCAACTACGGGTTTCCCGCGCATACCGACGAGGCGTACCTGAGCGCCGTGATTCCGGAGCTCAAGCAGGCGAAGGTGTCGGCGCTCCTGCTGCCCGGTATCGGCACCGTCGAGCATCTGCGCATGGCGCACGCACTCGGCGTCGGCACGATCCGCGTCGCGACGCACTGCACCGAGGCGGACGTGTCGGAACAGCACATCGGCCTCGCGCGCACGCTTGGGCTCGATACCGTCGGCTTCCTGATGATGGCGCACATGTCGTCGCCGGCGCAGCTCGTCGTGCAGGCGAAGCTGATGGAATCGTATGGCGCGAACTGCATCTACATCACCGATTCGGCCGGCCACATGCTGCCCGACGACGTGACCGCGCGCATCGGCCAGGTGCGCGACGCGCTGAAGCCGGAGACGGAACTCGGCTTCCACGGCCACCACAACCTCGCGATGGGCGTCGCGAACTCGGTCGCGGCGGTGGCCGCCGGCGCGAACCGGATCGATGCGGCCGCGGCCGGCCTCGGCGCCGGTGCGGGCAACACGCCGATGGAAGTGTTCGTCGCGGTGTGCGACCGGATGGGGATCGAGACGGGTGTCGACGTGTTCGCGATCTCGGACGTCGCCGAGGATCTCGTCGTGCCGATCATGGACGCGCCGATCCGCCTCGACCGCGACGCGCTGACACTCGGCTACGCGGGCGTCTACTCGTCGTTCCTGCTGTTCGCGAAGCGCGCGGAAGCGAAGTACGGGATTCCCGCGCGCGACATCCTCGTCGAGCTGGGGCGGCAGCGGCTCGTCGGCGGGCAGGAGGACATGATCGAAGATGCGGCGCTGACGATGGTGCGGGCGCGGGAGGTGGCGGCCTGAGCAGGCGACACCACGGGAGGACGCATGGCGAAACGGGGCGCGAGCCCCGTTTTGCATTCACGTTGGGCCAGCTGCGCTGCGGGCATCGGGATTGCGAGCGTTCTTCGTACATCGCGCGCCGACTGCTGACAACACGCTGTCAGTTGACGGCGCCCAAACTCGAGCGACCGACACACGAGGAGCACCGCCCGTGGCCCACACCGGAGACCTCACCGCACTCGCCAAGCGCAGCGTCAAACGACGCGGCGTGACCCTCCTGACCCTCTGCCTCGCCGTGCTCGTCGCGCAGGTCGACACGGCCGTCGTCAACCTCGCGACGCGTGCGATCGGCGACTATTTCCATGCGGGCGTCGGCGCATTGCAATGGGTCGTCGACAGTTACAACCTCACTTACGCGGTGCTGCTGCTGACCGGCGGGCTGCTCGCCGACCTGCACGGCCGGCGCCGCGTCTTCATCGCGGGCACGGCCCTCTTCACCGTCGCGTCGCTGCTGTGCGCGCTCGCGCCTTCGGTCGCGGTACTGATCGCCGCCCGTGCACTGGCCGGTGTCGGCGCGGCGCTGCTGCTGCCGGCGTCGCTCGCGATCGTGCGCGTGGTGTGGCGCGACCCGGTCGAGCGCGGCCGCGCGCTCGGCATCTGGGCCGCGTGCAACGGCGTGGCGATGGCGATCGGCCCGACGCTCGGCGGCGTGCTGATCCGGCATTTCGGCTGGCGCAGCATCTTTTTCGTGGTCGTGCCGTTGAGCGTCGCCGCGATGCTGCTCGCGGCCCCTGCCGTCCCCGAATCCTCCGACCCGCGCGGCCGGCACTTCGACGGCGCAGCACAACTCGCGGGCGCCCTCTCGCTCGGTGCGCTCGCCTATGCGGCGATCGTGTTCCGCGATTCGCCCGTTGCATGCGCGCTCGCCGGAGGTGTCGCGATCCTGTCGTTCGTCGCCTTCATCGCGATCGAGCGGCGCCACGGCGCAGCAGCACTGGTGCCGCTCGACCTCTTCCGGGTCGGCGCGTTTCGCGGCGCGATCGCCGCAACCACCGGCATGACGTTCGGGATGTACGGCGTGCTGTTCCTGCTGCCGCTGACGTGGCAGAGCATCGGTCGGCTCGATTCAACCGGCGCGGGCCTCGCGCTGCTGCCGATGGCGCTCGTGTTCGTCGTCGTATCGCCGGGGTCGGGGCCGCTGTGGGAACGCGTCGGCACGCGCACGACGACAGCCGGCGGGGTCGCCGTGATCGCGAGCGGGCTCGCCGTCATCGGCGCGTCAGCCGGTTCACCGGGCCTGATCGGCGCCGAAATCGGGCTGGCGTTGACCGGGCTCGGCATGGGCATCGCGACCGGCCCGTTGATGACCGTCGCCGTCGGCGCCGTCGACGCCGCGCGTTCGGGTACCGCGAGCGCACTCGTGAACGTCGCGCGGATGACCGGCGCGACGCTCGGCATCGCGGTGCTCGGCACGCTGTTCGCAGCCGCGCACGGCGGCACGGCCGGCTTGCGCACGGCGATGTTCGCCGGCGCAGCGGTTCAGTTGATGGGCGCGACCGCGTCGGCGATCAGCGTGCACCGCGCGCGGCAGGCCGCATGACACGTTGCGTCGTATGCCCCCGTACCGGGCACCGCCCGGGATTCGTCAATGATGCTTCCCGCCATGCCGCTTGCGCCGATGCGCTTCACGCGCCTGCAACAGCGACGGCATCAGTTCCTCGATGTATTGCCGCGCCTGCCCGCGCGTCACGATCTCGCTGAAGCGCTGATGGGCCTTGTCATGGCCGACCAGCGCCGCATGCGCTTTCTTCAGGATGTGCAGAAACGCGATCAGGCTCGTGCCGTCGCGCACGGGCAGCGCGTCGCGCGGGTCGAAGGCCGGTGTCGTACTCATGATCCGATCCTTTGTGGGCAGTCGGTGCGGCACGTCGGGGAGACGAGCGCCAGCAGGTCGTTCGCGAGGCGGTCGCGATCCGTCAGCGGCGCGAGGCCGAACAGCCGCTCGAGCGTCGCGGCAACCGATGCGTGATCGTACGGCGTGTGATCGACCTGCCCGGCCGCGACCCACGGCGAGATCACGATCGCCGGCACCCGCACACCGTACACGTCGAACCCGAAGCCGCTCGCGTTCAACGTCGCCGCCGCGCCATCGTTCGGCGGCGGCGCGGCGCCCGGCCTGACCGAATCGTAGAAGCCGCCGTGCTCGTCGTAGCAGATCACGAGCAGGCTGCTGTTCCACACCGGCGAATTGCGGATCGCGTTGTACACGCGCGCGGCGAGCTGGTCGCCGCCGGCGAGGCCGTCCATCGGGTGATGCGAGCTGCCGTTCTGGTAAGTGCCGTGCACGATGTCGCCGTAACCGGGCTCGATGAACGTGTAGCGCGCCGTATAGCCGGCCGCGAGATCGGCCTCGAAATGCGCGAGGTCGTCGATGTCGAAGAAGCTGATGCCCTTCAGCGACGCGACCTGCGGCACGTGGCCGAGCGGGTCGCCGGTCTGGTCCTGGTAGATGCGCCAGTTGCCGTCGCCGAGCGCGGCGAAGATCGAACCCTTCGGATACGGAAAGCCGTCGAACGCGTCCCATCCGGCCATTTCTTCCTTGGTCGGCGAATGGTCGAGCCCGGCCGACGACGCGCCGTGCAGGAAAAAGCGGTTCGGCCAGGTCGGCCCGGGCATCGACGCATGCCACGCGTCGCACAGCACGAACGCGTTCGCGAGCGCGTGCAGCGACGGCGCCTGCGTCGCGATATCGACGCCCTGCATGATCTTGCCCGCGTCGGCCGGCTGCGGCGGCGTGCCTTCGGAATGCGAGGTCGCGTAGTTCGACACGAACCCGGTGTTGACGACCGGCGGATAAGGCTGCCCTTTCACGAACGGCACGCCCGCGCCGCACAGCTGCTCGAGCACGTCGGTGAATTCGTGGCACGGATCGGTCGGCATCCGGTCGGGCGCGCCGCCGCCGAACGGATAGACCGCATCGCCATACGCGTTGCTGTTGCCGGGCGACGCGGCGACGATGTCGGGATAGCCCGACAGTGCGAACAGGTGATCAAAGGAACGGTTCTCGAGCATCAGCACGAACACGTGCTGGATGCGGTCCTGAACCGACGGGGATGCGGGGGCTGCGTCTGCACTCATGGCGCCTCCTGGCGTCGCGCGACGAAAGTCCTGCTGGCACGGTCGTCGGCCCGCTGAAAGCGGCTGAAGGGATTGAAAGCCGTGGCGCGGGCCGCGAATTGCCGATGAGTGTACGACCGCGCCGGCCCGCGCGTAAAGTCGCACGCGAACCGTGTTGTGACGACGCGCGCGCCTTGTTGCAAGTACGACCGTCAACGACGATGCGTTTGCCCGGCTCGTGCGATTCGTGACGGGGGGATTGTCGGCGCGCTGGGCCGACGTGAAGCTGCGGTAGAACCACGCGCGTCGGCGACAAGGATCCGGGGCTCGACGCAGCGGCGATGCAGGCGACGCTCCTCGCGTGGCATCCGAACGCGCGGCTCGTGACGATACCGAATTGCGGGCATGACCCGATGCAGGAATGTCCGCCGTATTTCGCGATGATCGTCGAGGATTTTCTGCGGGACGCGGCCGCCTGAGCGTTGCGCACGCGCGGCGGCCGGTGAAGGCGGGATTGGCCGCCGCGGCATGACGATGCCGCCGGCGACCGGTGAACGGCACGCGATGTGTCGTCCACCCGGTTCGTCCGGCGTCGTCGGCCGGACGGGATTCGATCGGCGAGGCGGTGCTGCATGCCCACGCCGATCGTTGCCGCTTAACGGCGCGGCTGGCCGGTGCGCGGCGGACGCGGCGAGTTCGCGTCCTTGTGACGGAAGTTGATGCGGCCCTTGGTGAGGTCATAGACCGACAGTTCCAGCGTCACGCGATCGCCCGCAAGAATGCGGATGTGGTTCTTGCGCATGCGGCCCGACGCGTACGCGCCGACCACGACGCCGTTTTCCAGCGTGACACGGTATTTGCTGTCCGGCAGCACTTCGTCGACGATTCCGTCCAGTTCCAGCAGTTCTTCTTTTGCCAAACCAATTCCTCCAGACAAGGTAATTGACCGCGGCCGCGGCGATCTGCCCGGCGCCGTGCCCCACAACGGGACGGCGGCCGGCAGGCTGCCGGGGATCGGTTCGTTCAGACGGGCCCAGGGCCTGTCTTGCGATCGGAGCCCGGCGCGTTGCGGCGTTCAGGCGGTCGGTGGCGGCGGCGCATGGAGCGCCGCGCAAGTCGGGACCGCGCCTGCAACGGCATGGCGGCGGTCTGCTCGGGTTGATGCGTTGAAGCGGTGATGCGCTCGCGAAGCGACGGGCGCTTCACGAAGGCGTTGCGTCGCACGCGGGTCGCGCATGCGATGAGGGAGGCGTCACGACCGATGCATCGTGGATGTCGCGATGCATCGGTCGTGCGCATCGGAAACGCGCCGGCTGCCGCCCAAGCGGCGCCCTGCGCGCCAATCCATCCGGCAGCGGCCACCGCATGGCGGCCGTTGCCGATGCGACTTACTGCGGCGTGATGTTCGACGCTTGCAGACCCTTCGGGCCGCGCTTCACTTCGAAGCTGACCTTCTGGCCTTCGGCCAGGGTCTTGAAGCCCGTGCCGCGAATTTCCGAGAAATGGGCGAACAGATCGTCGCCGCCGTTGTCCGGGGAAATGAAACCAAAGCCCTTGGTTTCGTTGAACCACTTGACGGTACCGGTATCCACAAATACTTCCTTAATACAAATGACGAATAATTGAACATGCGCCCGCGACGGGCACATAAAGAATCAAAAGAGGGAGAGACCAACGACCGCCGCACGGAGTGCGGCCAATGATGAGCAATCGAACTTCTTGGACACTTCGACCACGGACACTACGCGCGAGTGGCCGTTTCGTCAAGTCTTTTTGATGCGGCGCACAAGCCCGCCGCCGGGTGCGCCTTACGCAGCGGGGGTTGCCGGCCGACGGCAGGTATTTCGATGCGCCCCCTTTTTCGGCCGGCCCGCCGGGCTTTTACTGCGGTTCGAACACGTGATGCAGCGCCGGCGGCGCGTCGCCTTCGCGAATCCGCATTTCGAACGCCTTGCGCGCGACGCTCGTCGGCCGCACGTCCGCCACGTCCAGGTAGAACTGCGAATACCAGTCGCGCATCTGGTACAGCGGCCCGTCGCCTTCGCACAGCAGCGGGTTGTCGATCCGCGTCTTGCTGTGCCAGATGTCGACGTCCTCGTAGAACGCGCGCTGCGCTTCCTTCACGTATGCGTTCGCGATCTCCATGTTCTGCGCGTCGGTCAGCCCGGCCACCTTCTTCACGATCACGCCGTAACGCAGCTCGAAGCTGTTCATGTCGATCGGCACGTGGCAGTTCAGCAGCACCGAGTGGATCGGCTGCCCACCGCTCTGCCCCGTCATCTGCGTGATGTGCACGGCCGGCCCGAAATACGTCGACAGCGCGGTCAGCGCATCGCCGCCGAGCTTCTCGCTGCGGCCGACCATCAGTTGCGTCGCCTTGTGATCCTCGAACAGGTTCGCGAAATAGTCGATCGGCGCGCGGTGCACGGTCGCGAAGTGCGCGACGTCCGAGATGTTGTCGACCAGCTCGCGGCAATTGGCCTGGATCACCATCGTGTCGACGACCCAGTCCGACCATTCGTCGGAGAAGCACACGTCGAGGCGCGGAATCGCGACTTCCGGCGGCGGCGCGTTGCCTTCCGGGTCGTTCCACACGAACAGCAGGTGGTTTTCCTCGCAGGTCGGCCAGGCGCCGATGCGCGCCTTCGGCGGGATCCGCTTGCAGTACGGGATCGATGCGCACTGCCCTTCGCCGCTCCACGCCCAGCCGTGGAACGGGCACACGAGGTGGTCGCCCTGCACCGTGCCGAGGCTCAGGTCGGCGCCCATGTGCGGGCAGTACGCGTCGACGACGTTGACCTTGCCGGTCGAATCGGCGAACACGGCGAGCTTGCGGCCGAACGCGTTCAGCGTGTGCGGCTTGCCGTCCTTGAAATCGCGGGCGAGCCCGAGGCAGTGCCAGCCGCGCGCATAGCGCTGTGCGAGCGGCTGGGCTTCGATCTTGTAGGGGCGTGCGGACATGTGGGTTGACTCCTCTTGTGGAGAGCGCGCGGCGGCCGGCCGCGCGTGGGGAAAATGGGGGCGCCGGTCAGCGCATCGGGTTGCCGGATTCGAGCGCGGGCGACGGCTTCAGCGATGCCGGGGCCGCCGGCGACGGCGGCTGCCGGTGCGCCACGCGGCGCTCGGCCCGCTCGACGCCGAGCCATGCGGCGAGCGCGGGCAGCAGGAACACCGCGCCGAACAGGTTCACGAGGAACATGAACGCGAGCAGCACGCCCATGTCGACCTGGAACTTCAGCGCGGAGAACGCCCACGTGCCGACGCCGATGAACATCGTGACGGCCGTGAACAGCGCCGCCGTGCCGCGCTGGCGCATCGCGTCGGCGAACGCGTCCGGCAGCGTCGCGCCGTGGCGGATATCGTGCTGCAGGCGCTCGTACAGGTAGATCCCGTAGTCGACGCCCACGCCCACGCCGAGCGTGATCACCGGCAGCGTCGCGACCTTCAGCCCGATGCCGAGGCGCGCCATCACCGCGTTGCACAGGATCGACACGAGCGTGAGCGGCACGATGATGCACAGCACCGCGCGCCACGAGCGGAACGTGACCGCGCAGAGCAGCGCGATCGCGCCGAAGATCGACAGCAGCATCGCGATCTCCGCGTCGCCGACGGCCTCGTTGGTCGCGGCCATCACGCCAACGTTGCCGCCCGCGAGCCGGAACGCGACGTTCGGCGTCGGGTTCTCGGCCGCGAAGCGCTTGATCTCGTCGACGATGTGCGCGATGGTCGTGCCTTCGTGGTTCTTCGTGTAGATCAGCACCTGGATCGCCTTGCAGTTCGCGGTGTTCATCCCGTTGTCGGGGTCGAACGCGTTGGAACCCTGCGTGAGCCCGTCGCTGGAGCGCGGCAGCGCGGCCCAGCGCGGATTGCCCTCGTTGAACGCGGCGATGAACACCTTGCCCTGCGACGACACGCTCGTCACCGACTGCACGCCGGCCACGCCGCGCATGTTCATCTCGAACTTCTCGATCGCGCTCATCACCGGGTAATGCAGGCACGCGTCGTCGAAGCCGGTCGTCTCGACGATCACCGACAGCACGTCCACGCCGATGTTGTACTGGTGGGTGATCGCCGCGTTGTCGAGGTTGTAGCGCGAGTTCGCGCGCAGCTCCGGCGCGCCGGTGCCGATGTCGCCGATCTCCAGCTTGCGCGATTCGAGCGTGCCGCAGGCGAGCAGCGCGAGCGCCACCGCGAACACGCCGAGCGCCGGTGCCGGCCGGGCGAACACCGCGAAGCGCGACCACATCCGGCTGCCGCCGGCCGCCGCCGTGCGCTGCGCACGCGCCAGCGTACCGCGCTCGAGGCGCGTGTACGACAGCAGGATCGGCAGGAACACCTTGTTCGTCACGATCATCAGCAGCACGCCGAGGCACGCGGTGATGCCGAGCTCGCGCACGATGTCGATCCTGATCCGCATGATCACCATGAAGCCGAGCGCGTTGGTCAGCAGCGCGACCGTGCCCGGCACGAACAGCTTGCGGAACGCGTCGCGCGCGGCATCGACCGACGACGCGCCGCGCACCAGCGCCTGCTTCCACGCGTTCGTCATCTGCACCGCGTGCGACACGCCGATCGAGAAGATCAGGAACGGCACGAGGATCGACATCGGGTCGATGCCGAGGCCGAGCAGCGGCAGCGCGCCGAGCAGCCACACGACCGGCAGCAGCGCGACGACGAGCGCCAGCACGGTGGTCTTCAACGAGCGCGTATAGGCGAACAGCAGCGCGGCCGTCACGAGGAACGCGAGCGCGAAGAACGCCATCACGCCCGCGATGCCGTTCTCGACGTCGCCCACCAGCTTCGCGAAGCCGATGATGTTCACGTCGATGCCCTGCTTCGCGTACTTCGCGCGGATCTCCTCCAGCTGGCGCGCGACCGCGCTGTAGTCGAGCCGCTTGCCGGTGGCCGGGTCGGTCTCGCGCAGCTCCGCGCGGATCAGCGCCGACTTCAGGTCGTTGCCGACGAGGCGGCCGATCTGGCCGGAACGGGCGACGTTGCGGCGCACCTTCGCGAGATCGTCCGGGTTCGCGCTCGAGAACTGGCCCGGCACGACCACGTCGCCACGAAAGCCCGCCTCGGTCACCTCCGTGTAGTGGACGTTCGGCGTGAACAGCGAGAACACGCGCGAGCGGTTCACGCCGGGGATGAAGAACACGTCGTCGGTCGCGTGGCGCAGCCCGTCCATGAACGTCTGGTTGTAGATGTCGCCGTAGCCCTTCCAGCGCAGGCTCACGAGGATCGTGTTGGCGCCGGGGAACGCGCCCGCATAGCGCTCGAACACCTGCATGTACGGGTGCTGCATCGGGATCATCTTGTTGAAGCCCGGATCGAGCTTCAGCCGCGTCGCGGACAGCCCAAGCGCGAGCGTCACCGCGACGCACAGCAGCATCAGCAGCTTGCGCCGGCGGATGATCGTGTCGGCGCAGCGCTCGACGAACGCGGCGAGGCGCGACGCGGGGACGGCTTCAGGGGGGCGTGACAGGTCGTTCATGGAATTCTCTTGTCGATGCGAAACGAACGGGAGCAGGCAGCACGACGGCCGCGCGTCAGGACGGCGTTGACGCAGCCGCGCCGGCGAGCGGCGCGACACCGGCTTCGCCGCCGAGCAGCAGCGCGCCGTGGCCCATGTCGAGCACGGCCGCGAGGCTCTGCACGCCGCCGAGCTTGCGCACGTCGAAGGTCAGCCCGCCGTCGCGCGACGCGACGATCGCGCCGCCCTGGCCCACCAGCACGAGTTCGCCGTCGGCGAGCTGGGTCGCGCCGAAGTACGACACCGGCACGTGGCTGTCGACGTGCGTCCAGGTCGCGCCGCGATCGGTGCTGCGCACCACGTTGCCGCGCATCCCGTATGCGACCCAGTCGCCGTTCGCGAGCATCAGCGCGCCGAACAGCGAACCGGCATACGGCGACGGCAGCTTGTCCCACGTCGTACCGTTGTCGGTCGAGCGCAGCAGCGTGCCGCTCTCGCCCGCGACCAGCAGGTTGCCGTGGCCGTCGCCAACGATCGCGTTCAGGTGACGGTCGCCGGCCGGCGTCTTCACGGTCTGCCACGTGAGGCCCGCGTCGTCCGAGCGCAGTAGCTGGCCGAAGCTGCCGGCCGCGAACAGCGGGCCGTTGGCCGCACCCCATACGGACAGCAGCGGATCGGAATGCGCGTGGTCCATGTGCACGTCGCGCCAGTGCAGGCCGGCGTCGTCGCTGCGCACGATCCGGCCGTCGTGGCCGACCGCGATCCCGAGCGTCGGCGTGATGAAGCGCACCTGCGTGAGTGTCGACGCCTGGTCGGGTGTGGTCGAAGCCGGTCGCCAGTGGGCGCCCGCGTCGTCGCTCAGCAGGATCACGCCGCGTTCGCCGACCGCGACGATGCGCGTGCCGGCCCGGGCGAGCCCGTTGATCTGCAGGCGGTCCGCGTGGATCGCGGTAACCGGGAACGCCGGCAGCGGGCGCGGCGAAAACGCGAACAGCGCGGCGCCGAGCACGAGCGCCGACATCGCGAGTCCGGGCAAAGTTCGTTTCATCGCTTGTCTCCTGTGTCTGCGTGCGACGACGGTTCGCGCCCTCGCGCCCACCGCCGTCGCCTGCATGTCTCCGGGCCGTCGGTCGTTGCCGCGGCCTCGAATGGTCCTGAATGGCGGGCCGCTCGTATCGCGCGGCCCGTCCGCGCGCCGCTACGCGCCGACTTCGAACAGCGCGGCGGCACCCATCCCGCCGCCGATGCACATCGTCACCACCGCGTGCCGCACGCCGCGCCGCGCGCCTTCGAGCAGCGCGTGCATCGTCATCCGCGTACCCGACATCCCGAACGGATGGCCGAGCGCGATCGCGCCGCCATCGACGTTCAGCCGGTCGTCGGGAATGCCGAGCGTGTCGCGGCAGTACAGCGCCTGGCACGCGAACGCCTCGTTCAGCTCCCACAACCCGATGTCGCCGACGTTCATCCCGAAGCGCGCCAGCAGCTTAGGAATCGCGAACACCGGGCCGATGCCCATCTCGTCGGGCTCGCAGCCGGCCACCGCGAGGCCGCGGAACGCGCCGAGCGGCGTCAGGCCACGGCGCACCGCCTCGCTGCGCGACATCACGACCACGGCGGCCGCGCCGTCCGACAGTTGCGACGCATTGCCGGCCGTCACGAACTCGCCCTGCTCTACGACCTTGCCGCCGCTCCACGACGGCTTCAGCCCCGCGAGCCGCTCGGCCGTCGTGTCGGCGCGCACGCCTTCGTCGCGCGCGGCGTGCACGTCCTCGAAGCCGGCCGGGTTGCCTTCCTTGTCGAACAGCGCACGCCGCACGTCGAGCGGCGCGATTTCCGCGTCGAAGCGGCCGGCCGCCTGGGCTTCAGCGGTGCGCTGGTGGCTCTGCAGCGCGAATTCATCCTGTGCGGCACGCGAGATCCCGTAGCGGCGCGACACGATCTCGGCCGTCTCCATCATCGCCATGTACGCAGCAGGCTGATGGTCGAGCACGGCCTGCGAGCGCGCGCGATACGCGTTCTTGTGCTTGTTCTGCGTGAGCGAGATCGACTCGACGCCGCCCGCGACGACGATCCGCGCGTCACCCGCGCCGATGCTGCGCGCGGCGCTCGCGATCGACATCAGCCCCGACGAGCACATGCGGTCGATCGCCATGCCGGGCACCGACGCCGGCAGCCCGGCCGCCGCGGCCGACAGGCGGCCGATGTTGTAGCCCTGCGTGCCCTGCTGCGCGGCGCAACCGATCAGCACGTCGTCGACGTCGGCCGGCGCGACACCCGCGCGTTCGAGTGCCGTGCGCACGACGTGGCCGCCCAGCGCCGGCGCCTCGGTGTCGTTGAACATGCCGCGAAACGCCTTGCCGATCGGCGTGCGTGCGACGGAAACGATGACTGCGTCTTCCATGTCTCTGCTCTCTGAATCTAGAAGTAGTAACGACTGATCGTGTCGGCCACGCAGCCGGGCTTCGCTTCGCCTTCGATCTCGACGGTCACGCGAATCCAGGCCTGCACACCGCCGTCGAGCGGCTCGACGCGCAGCAGCTCGCCGACGCCGCGCACGCGCGCACCGACCTTCACCGGCGCCGGGAAACGGATCCGGTCGCAACCGTAGTTGACGCCGAGCCGCGCGCCGTCGATCCGCACGATCTGCGGCAGGAAGTGATTGACGAGCGACAACGTCAGGTACCCGTGCGCGATGCACGCGCCGAACGGGCCGTTCTTCGCGCGCACCGGGTCGACGTGCACCCACTGGTGGTCGCCCGTCGCATCGGCGAAACCGTCGATGCGGAGTTGATCGATCGCGAGCCATGCGCTCGCGCCGAGCGTGTCGCCGACGGCCGCCGCGAGTTCGCCGGGATGCGCGAACACGCGGGGCGCCGCGCGCACGGGGTCGAGGGTCGCGCTCATCATGCGTGCTGGCTGCTGACCGACAGCACTTCGCCGGTCATGTACGACGCGTAATCGCTTGCAAGGAACACCATCACGTTCGCGACCTCCCAGACTTCCGCGGCGCGCCCGAAGGCTTCGCGCGACGCCAGTTGATTCAACAAATCGGCCGGGGCCGACTTCTTCAGAAAATCGTGCATCGCGATGCTCGGCGCGACCGCGTTGATGCGCACGCCGTACGGCGACGCCTCGAGCGCCGCGCAGCGCGTGAGCGCCATCACGCCCGCCTTCGCCGCCGCGTAGTGCGCCTGCTCCGCCTGCGCGCGCCAGCCGAGTACCGATGCGTTGTTGACGATCGCGCCGCGGCCTCGGGCCTGCATGTGCGGCAGCATCGCGCGCGTCATCCGGAACGTCCCGGTCAGGCTAATGTCGATCACGCGCGACCATTCGGCATCGTCCATATCGACGATGCGGGTCGAGCCGCCAAGCCCGGCGTTGTTGATCAGCACGTCGACGCCGTCGAGCTTGTCCAGCGCTTGCGCGACCAGCGCCTGCACGTCGGCCTCCACCGCGACGTTGCACAGGCGGCCGTAGACCTGTTGCAGCCCCGTTTCGGCGCGCAGCGTCTCGACTGCCTGTTCGAGGCGTTTTTCGTGGATGTCGGAGATGAACAGCGCGCGGCAGCCTTCTTCCGCGCAGCGGCGCGCGGCCGCGAAGCCGATGCCGGCGCCGGCGGCGGCCGTGATCAGCACCGATTTGCCGGCGAGCAGCTGGTGGCCCGGCACGTAGGCCGGCGCTTTCTGGATCTGGGGTTCGGTCATGCTGTTCCTCTCGCTTCCCTGGGCATGCCGAGCCCGCGCTCGGCCATGATGTTGAGCTGGATTTCGTTGGTGCCCGCGTAGATCGTGTCCGCGCGGGAGAACAGGAACACGCGCTGCAGATGGGTGAGCTTTTCGTCGGCCGGGTAGATCACGTTCGCGCGCGGGCCGAGGGCATCCATCGCGAGCTGGCCGAGGTCGCGGTGCCAGTTCGACCAGAAATACTTGTAGATCAGCGCCTCGCGGCGCAGCGGCGTACCGGCGCCGGCATCGGTGTCGTCCGCGCCGGACAGCATTCGCAGCGCGTTGTAGCGCATCACGCGCAGCCCGGCCCACGCGCGGCCGATCCGCTGGCGCAGCACGGGATCGCGGTCCGCGCCCGATTCACGCGCGGCGTCGATCACCCATTCGAGTTCGCGGACGAACTGCATCTGCTGGCCGAGCGTCGACATCCCGCGCTCGAAGCCGAGCAGCGTCATCGCGATCCGCCAGCCGTCGCCGGGTGCGCCGACGAGGTCGCGGGCTTCCGCTCTTGCGCCGTCGAAAAATACTTCGTTGAATTCGGCACCGCCGTTGAGCTGCTTGATCGGCCGGATCTCGATACCCGGCTGGTCGAGCGGCATCAGCAGGAACGACAACCCCTTGTTGCCCTTCGACGCGGGATCGGTGCGCGCCAGCACGAAAATCCAGTCGGAATCGTGTGCGAGCGACGTCCAGACTTTCTGGCCATAGACGCGCCACGTGCCGTCCGCATCCTGTTCGGCGCGCGTGCGTACGTTGGCCAGGTCGGACCCCGCGCCGGGCTCCGAATAGCCCTGGCACCAGAACTGTGTGCCAGCGAGGATGCCGGGCAGGAAACGCGCGCGCTGGTCGTCGGTGCCGCATGCAACGAGCGTCGGCCCGAGCAGCCCTTCGCCGATATGGCCCATCCGCCCGGGGCCGCCGGCACGGGCGTATTCCTCGTGGAAGATCACCTGTTCAGCAACCGAGAAGCCGCGCCCGCCGGCATCCGTCGGCCAGCCGAGCCCGGTCCAGCCGCCCTTCGCCAGTTCCTGCTCCCACGCCTTGCGCAGCTCGGGCCACGCTTCCTCGTCGCCGGGGCCACCGCGGTATTTCAGGCATGCGAAGTCACCGGTCAGGTGCGACTGCACCCAGTCGGCCACTTCGTGCCGCAATTGCTGTTCGCGCGTTTCGCTGTTCATTGCAGGGCTCCTGCGCGTGCGGCCGATGGACGCGATGCCATCGCCCCGGCGGGTGCGAATGCGGCGTCGCGATGCGATCCGCGGCCGTCGATCGCATGGGTCGCGATCCATTCGAGCAGTTGCGGCGTGCTGCCGAACTGCGCTCCCGACGCCTGTGCGCGCTTGAAATAGAGATGCGGGTCGTATTCCCACGTAAAGCCGACGCCGCCGTGCAACTGGATCGCCTCCTGTGCGCAGAATGCATACGCGTCGTTCGCGGCGGATTTCGCGGCGGCGATGTCGGCACGCAATGCGTCGCTCGGCTGCGTGTTACCGGCTTCGGCATCCCACGCATGTGCAGCCCCGAGCACGGCCGAGCGCGCCGATTCGATCAGCACCATCATCTGTGCGCAGCGGTGCTTGACGGCCTGGAACGATGCAATCGCACGGCCGAACTGCACGCGCTGGCTCGTGTAGTCGAGCGTCAGGTCGAGGCATTGCTGGGCGCCGCCGAGCTGTTCGGCGGCCAGCGCGAGTGCCGCGAACCAAGAGGTGCGCTCCAGCGCCTGCACCGCCGCCGTGCCGCACGCCAGCAGCGCGTCGCGGCTCACGCGGGCTTCGTCGAATACCACGCGCGCGATCGGCCGTGTTGCGTCGAGCGTGTCGAGCGGCGTGACTTTGAGCCCGGATGCCGTTGCGACGTCGATGGCGAACAGGCCGATCGACTGCCCTTCGTTCGCGATCCGCGCGGGCACCAGCAGCAGGTCGGCACGCGCGCCGTCGAGCACCTGTTCGAGCGTGCCGGACAGCGCGTAGCCGCCCGCCGTTTCTTCCGCGACGACCGGCAGTAGCCATGCGCCGGTCGGCAGGTCGAACGGCAGCGCCAGCGTCGCGCTGCACGCGCCTTCTCCGATCCTTGCCAGCCAGTCTTTCGCCAGCGGCGTCTCGGCACAGCCCGCGAGCGCGGTCGCCGCGAGGCACGCCGTCGAAAAATACGGCACGCACGCGATGCGCCGGCCGAGCTGCTCCATCAGGACGGTCTGCTCGACCGCACCGAGCCCCAGCCCGCCGGCCGCCTCGGGCAATGCGAGCGCATTCCAGCCGAGTTCGGTGGACAGCGCGGCCCACAACGCATCGTCGCGGCCGGCCGACTGCTCGAGCGCGCGGCGCACGTCGGCGGACGCGCTGCGCTCGGCAAGCACGTCGGCCGCCGCATCGCGGATCATCGCCTGTTCGTCGGTGAGCGCCAGATCCATTTCTCAGCTCCCGTACACGCGCTGCGCGGGGCGCGCAGCGGCGAGCAGCCGTGCCACCGCCGGGCCGACCTCGGCCGCCGCCCAGCGCGCGCCGCGATCGACGCTCGGGCCGGTGCGCCAGCCTTCCGCGACCGCGATCATCCCGCCAGCGACCTCGAACACCTGGCCCGTCACGTCGGCCGACAGCGCGCTGCCGAGCCACACGACCAGCGGCGCGACGTTGGCCGGATCGAAATAGTCGAAGCCGCCGTCCTCGGGCTTCTTCATCATGTCGGCAAACACGCCTTCGGTCATCGACGTGCGCGCGGCCGGCGCCAGCGCATTCACGCGCACGCCGTAACGCTGTAGCTCGGCTGCCTGCATCAGCGTGAGCGCGGCGATGCCAGCCTTTGCCGCGCCGTAGTTCGACTGGCCGATCGAGCCTTGCAGCCCGGCGCCCGAACTGGTGTTGACGATCCGCGCGTCGACCGGGTTGCCCGCCTTCGCCGCATCGCGCCACACGCGCGCCAGCACGCTCGACAGGCAGAAGTGGCCGCGCAGGTGCACGCGCATCACGTCGTCCCAGTCGGTTTCGGTCATGCTCGTGAACATCTTGTCGCGGCAGATGCCCGCGTTGTTGACGAGCACGTGCACGTCGCCGAATGCTTCGCGTGCCGCGTCGACGATCCGCTGTGCGGTGTCGACCCGCGTGATGTCGTCCGCATTGGCAAGCGCGCGACCGCCGCGCTGTGCGATCTCGTCGACGACCGCCTGCGCGGCGTCGTGCCGGATGTCGTTGACGACGACCGCCGCGCCTTCGGCCGCGAACGCCAGCGCGTATTCGCGCCCGAGCCCGCCGCCCGCGCCGGTGATGATGACGGTGCGTCCGTTACAGATTCCCATGCTTGTGCCTCGTGGATCGTGAAAGGTGGCGCGCTCACAGGCGCTCGATGATCGTGACGTTCGCGAGGCCGCCGCCTTCGCACATCGTCTGCAGCCCGTAGCGGCCGCCCGTGCGCTCCAGTTCGTGCAGCAGCGTCGTCATCAGCCGTGCGCCGGTCGCGCCGAGCGGATGGCCGAGCGCGATGCCCCCGCCGTTCGGGTTGGTCTTTTCGTGCGGGAAACGCGTATCGGCAAGCCAGGCCTGCGCGACCGATGCGAATGCCTCGTTCATCTCGACGACGTCGATCCGAGACCAGTCGAGGCCGCTCTTCTTCAACGCAGCCTTCGTCGCGGGAATCGGCGCGGTGAGCATCCACAGCGGATCGTCGCCGAGCACGCTCAGGTGATGGATGCGTGCGCGCGGCGTGAGGTTGTAGCGCTTCAACGCCTCCTCCGACACGATCAGCAGCGCGGCGGCCGCGTCGCACGTCTGGCTCGCGACGGCAGCCGTCAGCGAGCCACCCGGCGTCAGCGGTTCGAGCGTCGCCATCTTCTCCAGCGACGTGTCGGGGCGTGGCGTTTCGTCGTGCAGCACGCCTTCGAGCGGCACGATTTCCCGCTTGAAATGCCCAGCCTCGATCGCCGCCACCGCGCGGCGGTGGCTTTCGAGCGCATAGCGCTCCATTGCGTCGCGCGACAGGTTCCAGTGATCGGCGATCCGCTGCGCGGCGACGAACTGCGACACCGGCGCGTCGCCGAAGCGCGCGCGCCAGCCGGTGCTGCCCGAGAACGGATCGTTGAAGCCGAGCGGCGCCGCGCAGGTCATCCCGGACGAGATCGGGATCTGCGTCATCGTCTGCACGCCGCCGGCCACCACCACGTCCTGCACGCCGCTCATCACGGCCTGCGCGGCAAAATGCACGGCCTGCTGCGACGAGCCGCACTGGCGATCGACCGTCACACCCGGCACCTGTAGCGGCAGCCCGGCCGCGAGCCAGCAGGTGCGCGCGATGTTGCCCGCGAGCGGGCCGATCGTGTCGACGCAGCCGAACACCACGTCGTCGTATTCATCGGCGGGAATCGCGTTGCGCTCGACCAGCGTCTTCAGCACGAAGCCGCCGAGGTCCGCCGCATGCACGTGCGCAAGCCCGCCCTTGCGACGGCCGGTCGGCGTGCGCAGCGCGTCGACGATATAGGCTTGTCTCATCAGTTCAATTCCTCGAGGTCGAAGGTCTGTGCGGGGCCGATCGGCAACGCGTCGCCGAGGATCGCGTCGGCCACGCGGGCCTTGTGGAACGCGCTGTCGCCCCAGCTGCCGGACAGCGCCCAGATGCGTTTCATGAAGATCTGCAGGTCGAGCTCCCACGTGTAGCCGATCGCGCCGTGCACCTGCATCGAGTGGCGGGCGGCGAGCTGCGCGGCCGACGTCGCCGCGAGCTTCGCGTGCGACACGAATACCGCGCGCTGCGGGTGATCGTCGGCGATCGCCTGCGCGGCACGTGCGACCACCGGCCGTGCGAACTCGTAGCGGATCGCGACATCGGCGAGCAGGTGCTTGAGCGCCTGGTACGAACCGATCGCCTTGCCGAACTGCTTGCGCTGCGCGCTGTAGTCGATCGCGACGTCGAGCACGCGCTGCGTGAGGCCGAGCAGCTGCGCGGCCACCGCGAACGCGCCGTGGTCGAGCGCGCGGTTCAGCAGCGGCGCGGCTTCGTCGGCGCTCGCGATGCGGGTGGCCGCCGACGGCTCCCAGTCGAGCGTGAACAGCCGCCGCGACGGGTCGACGCTGTCGACCGCACGCCACGCGCACTGCGCGGGGTCGACGCGGTGCAGCTCGCCTCGGTGCTCGCACAGCAGCGTCTGCGCGACGTGCACGTCGGCCGCATACGGATTCACCGGATGCACGAGCGCGACGCGCGCACGTCCTTCGGCGATGTCGCGCAGCAGCGCATCGCGCCAGTCGCTCGCCGGCAGCCGCGCCAGCACGCCGGCCGACACGAGCGCCGTGTCGAGCAGCGGCTCGGGGCTGCCGAAATAGCCGTAGGCCTGCGCGAGGAGCGCCCATTCCGCTTCGGTCAGGCCGAGGCCGCCGTGCGCCTCGGGCACCGACACGGCGGTCAGCCCCTGCGACGCGAACAGCGCCCACAGGTCGTCCGAACGCCCGGTCGGCGTGGCCCACAGCTCGCGGATCAGCTCGGGCGTCATCTCGGTCATCAGCAAGCGCTTCACGCTGTCCGCGAGCGCTTCCTGGTCTTCATCGAATACGAAATCCATACGATGTCCGTTCTGTAAGAGTGGCGCCGGCGCGCTTACGCGCGCGGCATGCCGAGCATCCGTTCGGCGACGATGTTGCGCTGGATCTCGTTGGTGCCCGCGTAGATCGTGCCGGCCTGCGCGAACAGGAAGCCGTCGAGCCAGTGGCCGAGCGTCGCGTGCTGCGCGGCCGTCTGCGGGACGACCTCGCCGTGCGCGCCGAGGATGTCGAGCGCGGTCTGGTGCATGCGCAGATCGAGTTCCGACCAGAACACCTTGTTGGTACTCGATTCCGCGCCGATATGACCGCCCTTCAGCAGCCGGCTCGCGGTCGCGTAGGTCGACAGCGCATACGCCTGCGCATCCATCCATGCCTGCACCACGCGTTCGCGCAGCGTCGGATCGCGATCGGTGCTGTCACGGTGCGCGAGATACAGGTCGCGCAGCGCCTGTGCGGTGCGCTGGAAGCGTGCCGGCGAACGCAGCATCAGCCCGCGCTCGAACCCGGCCGTCGCCATCGCGACCTGCCAGCCCGCGCCTTCGGCCGCGAGCCGGTTCTCGACCGGCACGCGCACGTCGTCGAAGAAGATTTCTGCGAAGCCGGTCTGCCCGTTCAGCTGGCGGATCGGCCGCACCGTGATGCCCGGCGCGGACAGCGGCACCATCAGGAACGTGAGCCCGTGGTGACGCGACGATTCAGGATCGCTGCGAAAGAGGCCAAACAGCCAGTCGGCCCACACCGCGCGCGTCGACCAGATCTTCTGGCCGTTCAGCACGTACTCGTCGCCGATGCGGGCGGCCGTCGTGCGGATCGCGGCCATGTCGGAACCCGCGTTCGGCTCCGACCAGCCCTGCGCCCACACGTGCTCGCCGGCCGCCATCGCGGGCAGGAAGCGCGCCTTTTGCTCCGCCGTGCCGAAATCCATCAGCGTCGGGCCGAGCAGGAAGATGCCGTTCTGGTTCACGCGCATCGGCGCGTCGGCACCCCAGTACTCTTCTTCGAAGATCAGCCACTCGATCAGGTCGCAGCCGCGCCCGCCCAGCTCGCGCGGCCATGTGACCATGCTCCAGCGGCCGGAGTGCAGCGTGCGCTCCCATTCGCGGTGCGCGGCGAAGCCTGCCTCGGTGTCGAAGCTCGGCAAGCGCTCACGCGGCACGTGCGCCGCGAGCCAGGCGCGGATCTCCGCGCGAAACGCCTGTTGCTGCGGCGTATAGGTCAAGTTCATGCGCGTGCCTCCCCGGCGGTTGCCTGCGCATCGAAACGCGCATCGCGCTTCTCGACGAACGCGGCCCGCGCTTCCGTCGAGTCGTTCGTCATGTACGCCTGCAGCGTGAAGCCCTGCTCCCAGCGATACTTGTCCTCGAGATCGCCGTCCTCGACGCCGTTCAACGCCTCCTTCGCGAGCCGCACCATCGCCGGGCTCTTCTCCGCGATCTTGCGAGCGATCGCCAGCGCGGCGTCGCGCAGCGTGTCGCGCGTCACGACTTGCTCGACCGCGCCGAGCCGGTACGCTTCCGCCGCGTCGATCATGTCGCCGGTGAAGTACATCGCGCGCACCTTCTGCACGCCGAACAGCCGCTGCAGGTGCGCGCCGCCGCCCATCGCGCCGCGGTCGATCTCGGGCACGCCGAAACGCGCGCAATCGGCCGCGACGACGATGTCCGCCGCCCCGCAGATGCCGATCCCGCCGCCGAGCACGAAGCCGTGCACGGCCGCGATCACCGGCTTCGGGTTGCGGTGCACCGCACGGAACGTCTCGTAGTTGCCCGCGTTGACCGCGACGATCCGCTCGGGATGCGCGGCCAGTTCCTTGATGTCGACGCCCGCGCAGAAGCCGCGCCCTTCTCCACGTATGACGATCACGCGGATGTCGTCGTCCTCGCCGAGCGTGTCGAGTGCGTGCGAGAGCGCATGCCAGCCCTGCGCGTCGAGCGCGTTCACGGGCGGATGGGCGATCACGAGTTCGGCGATGCCGTCCGCGCGATCGATCCGGAACGGCGTTGCGCCGGCCGGTTGGTTGGATGCTGTCATCTCCTCTGCCTCCCTGTGATTGTGTTCACGCGGCCTGTGCGGCCGGCGCGCCGCGCAGCGCGGCCAGTGCGTCGAGCCGCTCGCCGGCGTCCGCGACGATCCGTGCGATCAATGCGTCGCACGATTCGATCGCGCCGATCATCGCGGCCGCCTGGCCGCTCGGCAGCACGCCTTCATCCGGGCGGCCCTCGACGATCGCGCGCTGGATCAGGAACGGCGCGTTCGCGGCCATCAGCGTCTGGCTCGCCGTGTAGTCGTGCGAGCGCAGCGCCTTGATCGCGAGGCCGAGCATGTCGCCCGTGCTCAGGCCGTTCTGGCGGCGCCAGGCTTCCGCCGTCTTCAACGCGAACCACGTGCGGCGCAGCGGCCCGAAGCGTTCGAGCTTCAGCAGGTACGGGTTGTCGATCATCCGTTGCGGCAGCCCGTCGAGCGCGTCCGATACGCGGATGCGCGCCGGGTCGCCCACCGCGACGTAGCGTTCGAGCGTCTCGCGCGGCACCGGCGATTCGGCGCTCATCAGGAAGCGCGTGCCCATCGCGATGCCGGCCGCGCCGTACGCGAGCGCGGCCGCCAGCCCGCGCCCGTCGAAGAACCCGCCGGCCGCGACCACCGGCACGCGCACCGCGTCGAGCACCTTCGGCAGCAGCAGCGTGGTGGGCACCGAGCCGGTGTGGCCGCCGCCTTCCGCGCCCTGCACGGTGACGATGTCCGCGCCGAGTTCGACCGCTTTCGCCGCATGCTTCGGTGCGCCGACGGTCGGCATGCAGACGATGCCGGCCTCCTTGAAGCGGCGGATCGTCTTCGCATCGGGCCCGCGGCCGTAGCTCACCGCGCGCAGCCGGTGCTTGATCGCCAGTTCGACGACCTGCTGCGCGTTCTTCTGGAACATGTGGAAGTTGATGCCGAACGGCTGGTCCGTCAGCGACTTCACCTTCAGGATCTCGGCCTCGACCTGGTCGGGTTCGAGCGTCGCGCCGGCCAGGAAGCCGAAGCCGCCGGCGTTGCCGGTGGCCGCGACGAGCCGGGCATCGGCTACCCAGCCCATCGCGGTCTGCACGATCGGATAGCGGCAGCCGAGCAGGTCGCACAAAGGCGTATGCAGCGTCGTGCTCATGCGGCGGCTCCGTTGACGGCAACCGGTGCCTGCGTCTGAGCCTGTGTATCGCCGCGGTCCGCGCCGTTCGGCTGGCGCTGCGAGCTGGCCATGCTGCGCGCGTCGTAGCCGCCGAGGCGATCGCCGCTCACCAGTTCGTTGTGCGCATGCGCGAAGTGATGCCACGCGAACGCCGCGTCCATCGCCGCGCGCTTGCCCTGCAGCTCCTCGACGTGGTTCAGCGCCTGCTTGGTCAGCGTGAGCCCGAGGCGCGGCATCGTCGCGATCTTCGCGGCGATCGCGTAGGCCGCGTCGCGCAGCCGCTCGCGCGGCACCACGCGGTTGACCATCCCCATCTGGTACGCGCGCTCGGCCGGCATCCGCTCGCCGAGGAACAGGAATTCCTTCGCGATGCGCGGGTTCAGCTCGTACGCATGCGCGAAATACTCGACGCCCGGAAT
The DNA here is from genome assembly GCF_002223045.2 of Burkholderia sp. HI4860. Classification (NCBI taxonomy): domain Bacteria; kingdom Pseudomonadati; phylum Pseudomonadota; class Betaproteobacteria; order Burkholderiales; family Burkholderiaceae; genus Burkholderia; species Burkholderia sp. HI4860. The sequence goes on from NZ_NKFO02000001.1 coordinate 2,609,907, forward strand.
CCCCATCCGCACGACCGGATCGGCGAAAAATGCATCCTCGGACGCGACGATCAGGTCGCACACCCACGCGAGCATCAGCCCGCCCGCGATGCACGCGCCCTGCACCATCGCGATCGTCGGCTTCGGCAGGTCGCGCCAGCGCCGGCACATCCCGAGGTACACCTCCTGCTCGCGCGCATAGAGGAATTCGCCGCCTTCCTTGTCGACGTGGTCGTACCACAGCGACGCGCGATCGAACGACTCGTGGATGTCGCGGCCCGGCGTGCCGATGTCGTGGCCCGCCGAGAAATGCTTGCCGGCGCCCGCGAGCACGATCGCCTTCACCGCGTCGTCGTGCGCCGCGCGCCGGAACGCCGCGTCGAGCGCATACGTCATCTTCGAGTTCTGCGCGTTGTGATACTCGGGGCGGTTCATCGTGATCGTCGCGATGCCGTTCTCGACCGCGTAATCGACGACACCGTCGCCGAAGGTCACCTGGGTCGCTTCCATGTCTGACCTCATCCCCGGCGCGGCGCCGGATTGTTGCGCACGATCGTCGCGCGCAGGTTGTGCGGATCGAGCGCACGGACGATACGCAGGTCTTCCGCGTTCGGCGGGGCCGTCGTGCCGAGGTCGGGTGCGGCCACCAGCGGGAAGCCCGTCGCGTCCTGCACCTCGTCGAAGCTCACGCCCGGATGCAGCGAACGCACGCGGATCGCATGGTCCGGCCCGCCGAAATCCATCACGCACAGGTCGGTGACGATGCTGCGCAGGTCGACGAAGGTCTTCATGCCGGGCAGCCGGCGCGCCGGGTTGTAGCCGACCGTGCACACCATGTCGACTTCGCTCTCGACGAACGTGCGCTTGCCGTGGCCGCTGACGAAGAACGAGTTCGCGTGGTTCGTCGTGTTGCCGGGGAAGCCCCGTGCGCCGAGCAGCTGGGTTTTCGGGTGCGCGTAGTCGTCGCCGAGCCACGAGATGTTGGCCTGGCCGAAACGGTCGATCTGCGTCGGCATCACGAGTGCGTGGCGGCGGCCGTGCCACAGGCAGTCGAACACGCGCTCGTAGGTCATCCAGCCGCTCGCCTTCACGCGATAGCCGTCGGGGCGGGGCCCGAGCGGCACCGGCTCCTCGACGAGATACGCTTCGCCGTCGGTCAGCATCAGCCCGTTGTTGTATGCGAGCCGCGCGAGGCCGGCCGCAAGCCGCGGGCCCGTGCCGATGCCGGTCGCGAGCACTTCGCCGTCGTCGCGCCAGAGCCGCGCGGACGCGACGATCATCAGTTCCGCGAGGGAATGGTCGAGAGATTCGCTCACAGGCGCTCCTTTACAGAATCGGCAACGGCAGCGTCGTCACGTGCGACAGGCCGCCGACGCCTTCGAGGTACCGGCGTTCGTCCTGGCCGACCACGTCGCGCAGGTACGCCGTCGTTTTTGCATCGTCTTCCGCGCTCGCGCAGTACGCGCGCAGGTGCGGCAGGTCCCAGCCGTAGGCGGGCCCGCACGACGTCGGGTGCGCGCCGCCCGGCGCATGCACGACGCCGGTGACGAGCGAGCGCTCGAACGGGTTACGTTTGGCGGCGTCGAGGTCCTCGCTCGCGAGCGACGCATCGACCGTTTCCGCAGACACGTAGCAGCGCTGTGCGGCCCGCGCCATCCACGCATCGAAGAACGGATCCGGGCCGTCGATGCGCGTGTTGCCCATCCGGTCGGCCGCGTTCACGTGCAGCAGCGCGACGTCGAGTTCGATCGCGGGCATCGCGAGCAGCGTTTCGCCGTCGTCGTACGGCGATTGCACGGTGCGCAGTTGCGGCGCGTGATCGAGCAGCGCGGTGCCGAGCCCGGCGCGCGTCGGCAGGAACGGCAAGCGTGCGGCGGCCGCGCGCAGACCGAGCTGCAGCATCCCTTCGTCGAGTTCGAGCACGTCGACTCGGCCCTGCTCGCGAGCGCGGCGGAAATGCGGCTCGAGCGGAATCACGTCGAGCGACACGAAGCCGAACACCACCTTGCGCACCTTGTTCGCCGCGCACAGCAGGCCGACATCGGCGCCGCCGTACGCGACGATCGTCAGGTCCTTCAGGTTCGAGCGCGCGATTTCGCGCACCAGCGCCATCGGCTTGCGCCGCGGCCCCCATCCGCCGATGCCGATCGTCATGCCGTCGGCGAGTTGCGCGACCACGTCGCGCGCGGACATCGTCTTGTCGAGAGGTTTCATCGTCATCGTGCTGGCTTACCGGTATCCGATGCTGAAATCGTGGCCCCACTGGCTCACCTTCGTGGCCTCGAACACCGCGTGCTTCGACCAGTCGACCGTGAGGCCGCCGAAGCCGTATTCGAGATCGAAGCCGCCGGGGGTCTTCATGTAGAAAGAGATCATCTGGTCGTTGCAGTGGCGGCCGAGCGTCGCGGACAGCTTCACGTCGTGCGCGGCCACGCGATCGAGCGCGCGGCCCACTTCGTCCATCGAGTCGACTTCCGCCATCACGTGCACGCAGCCCGACGGCACGGCCATCTCGAACAGCGCGAGGCTGTGATGGCGCGCGTTGCGGCAGTGCATGAAGTGAATGCGTTTCTCGGGTTCGGCCGGATCGGGCGTGAACTTCACGCGATAGATGTCGGACAGCTCGAAGCCGAGCACGCCGCGCACGAATGCGTCGGTCGCGTCGAACTGCGGCGCGGGCAGCACCGCGTGGCCGAGCCCCATGTCGCCGGTGACGAAGTGCGGGACACCCAGCGGCGACACGAAGCGGCAGAAGTCGCAGCGCGCGCCCCAGTACAGCTCGTGGCGGTTGCCGGACGGGTCGGTGCACCACGCCATCGCCTGCACGCGGCGCAGCGCGGCTTCGTCGCGGTTGGCGCGCACCGGCTCGACGCCCGCGCGCTGCAGGGCCGCCAGCGCGGCGTCGAACGCGGCGCCGTCGGGCAGTTCCCAGCCCGACGCGAAATAGCGGTCGGCCTGGCCGGGGACGATCACGTAGCGGAAATCGCGTTCGTCCATCTTCAGGTACAACGCGCCGTCGGGCGCGTCGATCGCCTGCATGCCCAGCACGTCTTCCGCGTAGCGGCGCCACGCATCGACGCGGGTCGCCTCGACGACGACATAGCCAAGCGCACGGACATCGATCATGTCGGCCTCCTCCTCGTTCAGAATCCGTTGTTCGTGAAAGGATTCTGGCCGGTCGGGGGTGGTGTTACATCGTCTGTTGGGACGAGAGGCGGCGGGGAACGGGAGGTTCGCGAACGCCCGGTGGGACGGCGCGGGCACGCGGAAGGGCCGGGAAAACCCGGATGGCTTGCCGTCGGGTTGTTGCCGGGTTGTTGCTGAATTCTTGCGAACCGGAAAAGGGATCAGTTCATCGACTGTCTGACCCGGGCATTCGCAGCGGCACGAAAGTCATTACGCGCATGCCGGTGCGGCCTTCGATACGCATCCGGCGGTCGACACGGGGAGCCGGCGGCGCAATGCCCGAATCCCCGCGCTGCGCTTCATGCCGGCGCGAACCGCACGCGCCGCCACGTATCCGGATCGACGCACACGCCTTCGTTGTCAGGCGTCACTTCGACGAGTCCGTGCATTTCGCCGCGTTCGCGTGGAATGCATACGAGGTCGAACGACCAGATGCCGTCGAACACGTTCTCCGGATTGCCGAGGAAGTTGAGGCGATTGAACACGGGCGTGATGAAATACCAGACGCGGTAGTCGAGCGCCGCGAAGCTCTCGAGAAACGCCTTCGAGCCGTCACCCGTGTAGTGATTCAAGTATTCCAGATAGACGATCGGACGATGCCGGCGGAGCGTGTCGCGCGCGCCGCGGATCAGGTTCGGCTCGAAGCCTTCGACGTCGGCCTTCAGGAAATCGACCCGCGGCAAGTCGAGCGAGTCGAGTGTGCGCAGCGGTACCGGTTCGGTGTCGAGATTCGCGCCGAGCAGCGACGACGCGCCGAAGTTGTTCGGCGAACGCGGATCGAAGACCGGGAACGACACCGTGCCTTCCGCATCGCCGACCGCGCACTGCAGCGCGCGGACGTTCAAGCGCTGGTTCAGCGCGAGATTCGCGCAGAGCAACTGGAACGTATGACGCTGCGGCTCGAGCGCATACACGGTGCCGCGCTCCCCGACCGCCCGGGACAGCATCACCGTGTGCGAGCCGATATTCGCACCTGCCTCGACGACCGTGTCGCCTTCGCGGACCACTTGCGCGAAGAGGAACGGCTCGGGCTCGGACCACTCGCCGTACAACAACAGGCTGCGCCCCACGAACTCGTCATTGGAATTGAACAGCATCGTGCCGTATCGGCATCGTTGTTGTGCGTAAAGCGTCATCGCGACCCCGTTCGTTTTGATTGATTTTCCGCGCGATTATACGAGGTGGAAAGAAACGGTTCGGACGGGTCGCTCGACGGCCTTGCGAAACGCCTGCATGCGGAGGCCGACACCCGATGACCGCCGCGCGGCTAGTCGAACGGATTCAGCAACCGCACGCCGGTGCGCGAGAAATCGTCGACGTTGCGCGTCACCACGGTGAGATCGTTGATCAGCGCGGTGGCCGCGATCAGCTTGTCGAGTTCATGCGTCGGATCGGGCACGCGCAAATGGCCCCACATCTGGCTGATCTCGATGTCGACCGGCAGGATGTTCGGTGCATAGCCGGCGAGAATCGTCGCCATCCATGCCTCGAGCGCGGACGCCTGTGGGTGATCGCCGCGATGACGAATCAGATCGACGCCGCGGCGAAGTTCAGCAACCGTTACGACGGACAGATAAAGCGGACTCGCATCCGCTGCGGCCTGCTCGAAGAACGCCCGCACGCCACGGTTGGTTCGCTTGCCCTTCCTGATTTCGCTGATGACATTCGTATCAATCAAATACACGCCTGGCCTCGCCGGAATCCTGAACACGTTGAAAATCCGCGTCGTCGCCCACATCGGGCATGCTCATCAGCACTTGCGCAAATGTCTTTCGCTTCGGCCGGCCGAGCGCAGCGGCCAGAATGGCCCGGTGTTCGGCCTCGGCACTCCTCCCATTTGCCGCAGCCTGCTCGCGCAGGCTCTGAACGATACTGTCATCCACGTTACGCACCAGTAGATTTGCCATGATTCCCCCCATCCAGGTTGATATCAATGATAGCGCCGTGACGGCCAATTGCAATCATTGCTATCACATCCGTTGACAGAGGAAGGACGGTGGTTGACATCGGCGAACGGCAACGGGCCGCGTGAATCCTTTCGGCATGCGCCGCACGTCCGACACGTCGAACTGCTGGGTGCAAGGTAAGCCGGATCGGTACGACGGGAAAGACAGCCGATCGGCTAGTCATCCCATCCGTCGAAGGCACACGCAACGGGAGCGCAACCGCTCAGAACCGATACGAAATCCCGATCTGCAACACCGGGTACCACCGATAGCGCGACATCACCTGCCGCAGCGAATCCAGCCCGCTCGAGGCCAGGACCTGGCTCTTCGCCGGCCCTGCCGCGGCCGCCAGTTCCGGCGACAGCGTGTACGAACATTTCGGTATCCCGTACGCCACGCCGAGGTCGGCAACGAAGCCCAGCCCCTTCGACGCCGGCCGGTGCCCGTAGCCGATCCCGAAGTACGGCATCACGGTCGGGTAGCTCGCTTCCGCCACCGCGTTCATCCCCGGCATCGCAGGATAGTGCTTGCCGCCGAACACGTACGTGCCGTTGGTCGGCACCGATACGCCACGGAGATCGTCGTCGTTGAAGCGTAGACCGAGCGTCGCGCGGAAGCCGCTGCCTCGCCACGGAAAGATGTCCGCGTACAGGCCGCCCTGGCGCAGCTTCAGGTCGTCCTGATAGCGATTGCCCGCCACCGTGAAGTCATGCGAAAGATCGATCGCGTTGAAGTCCGCGTGCGCGCCCAGCATCGAATTGAAGCTCACGGCCGCGCCGATGCCGACGCCCTGCGTGCCGCCCTGCACGTAGATCTCCTGCGCGAGGACATGCATGCTCGCGGCGCACGTCACCGCGAACGCTGCCCACTGGTTCACCGTCATTTTCACGGGCGCCTCCCCCGACATGTGCCGGGCGCGCCTCGCCAACGCATGCGGCCTGTGCCGCCACGCGTGACGCGAACCCCGGCACGACACCTCGCAAGCACGCTTGCTGTTCGACGGATCGGGAACGCGTTGCCTCTTGCGCATGGCCGATACGACATGCGCGGCGTCCGCGACCCGATCCGATTCCCCGTTTGTTTCGATGTCGTTGCGTGCCGCCGATGCCCTGATCGTTCTGGCGAGATTCGTCTGCACTGACGGCACCGGGTCCACCGCAAGGCACGTGCCATGCCACGCCAATCGACGTGCAGCAAGCGTCGCAGCCAAACGCTCGCCGTCGTGCAGGGCGGAATCGGGAGAAATGTTTCAGGAACGCATCGATATTCGGCACGAGACACCGCAGCGCGCGATTGTGTGCGCACGCATCGATATCGCGATGCACGCCGAACAAGGCCTGCCGGGCGTCAGCGCACATCCGCCTCCGCTACCGTCGATCGGGCGTGGCCGCACGCTTCGAAGAAACGTTGCAAAGGTGTGACCTCGCACAGGGCGCGTGCGAGGCCGATACACAAGCGTGACCGGCAAGTCAGGGCGAATACGGATGCCGGTTCACGCATGCTGCGCGAAAGGGTCGTCGTGTGAGCAGCGGCCGGTCAGTACACCGCACCGATCCCCGCATCGCCCGAAGTTTCGTCGACCGATGACAGCCTGCCGGCGGATGATAGAATCGACCGTCCATACCCTCTGGACGGACACAATGCAAAAACTGCAGTGGTCTAGCGGAATCGATAACGAAATCGAATTCTGGTCGAAGTGGTTGGATACGAAGGGCGGTCCGTGGCCGGAAGATTTTCAGTTCCGCATCAACCCCGATACCGAAGTACATCCGTGGATAGCCGAGCTGCTGAATGGCATTCCGAATCCGAAGATCCTCGACGTGGGCGCCGGCCCGATGACGGTGCTGGGCAAGAAGATGAACGGCATGCCGCTGGACATCACCGCCGTCGATGCGCTGGGCGATCTGTACAGCCGCCTGGATTTTCCCTCGGGGCTTCCCCTCATCAAAACCCGGCAGTGCGAAAGCGAATGCCTGACCACGATGTTTCCGGCAAACACGTTCGACCTGACCTATGCGAAAAACACGCTTGACCACAGCTACAATCCGGTCGAAGCGTTTCGGCAAATGGTCGCCGTGACGAAACGCGGTGGCTTCATTGCGACCGAGCATGCGGCGAACGAGGCGCTGAACGAGAACTGGGAAGGCTTCCACCAATGGAACTTCCACGTCGACGGGCGCGATTTCCTGATCTCGAATCGAAGCGAGACGTTCAGTATCTGCCGTGAAATCGAGGGCCTGGCGACGATCGAAACGCTCTCCCCTGATCGCGCTGACCATATTGGTTGCGTGATGCGCAAACTCTGATCGGCGACGCGGGTGCGGCTATTCAATTCAGTCGCACCCATCGGAACGATTCACCACTCGCGCATTCCTGCCCCCTGAATTCGACAGTCCGAACCGGTCGGTCGGAATCGCGGCATGGCGACCGCAATCGGACATTGCTACCGCCTGCCGTGCAGATCCGGCAACGTTTTCCGGATGCAGCCATGCGTTCGATCCAGGTGCGAACCCGCATCGTCATGGCGTCGCAGTTCCTTCTGGGGACCCAGCGTTTCTGACCACCAGGTTGATTTACACTTCGGCGTCCAACCCACCTACGTTACCGATGACGAAGTCCGCTCCGCCCCCCAATAGTCAGCGCGTATTCGGGCTAGATATACTGCGCGCGCTCGCGGTCCTCCTCGTTCTGGCCAGCCATACCGTGGCGCACGGGGCGCCGCCGGCGTGGCTGCGATGGTACTTCTCGGCACAGGGAACGATCGGCGTAGAGATCTTTTACGTTCTGAGCGGGTTCCTGATCGGCAGCGTACTGATCCGGTCCCGGAAAGCGGGCAGGCTCAAGGCCCCTGGCGATGTGCTTGATTTCTGGAAGCGCCGCTGGGCACGCACGCTCCCGCTCTATGCCTTCTTCCTGCTCGTCTATCTACGATTCGACTACCACGGCCCGGCATCGCTCGACGTCGCCTGGCCGTTCTTCCTCTTTCTCCAGAATCTGGCGTGGCCGATAGGACCATTCTTCGAGCACTCGTGGAGCCTGGCCGTCGAAGAATGGTTCTACCTGTTGCTCCCGTGCGTATTTCTCGCCGCCGCAGGCATGCTGAAGTCGAACGGACGTGCGATGCTCGCAACGTGCGCCGTGTTCATCGTTGGCCCGCTTGTCGCAAGGATCCTTTTTGGTTGGCATGCCCAGTCGCTATCGGATGTCGATCGTCATGTTCGATCCATCGTCTTGTGCCGGCTGGATTCCCTGTTCGTTGGGGTAATCGTTGCGTATATCCGCATCGAACGACCGAAACAGTTTGCGCGTCTTGCATCGCACTGGAAATTTGCGTTGCCGATTTTTGCCGCCCTGACGCTCTACTTCGCGTGCGGTGCGCCTTATCTCGTCACCAACGCCATCGTCCGCACCATGGCATACCCGATGCTGTCCGTCGTCATCGCAGCGTTGCTTCCCGCAGCGATGACCATTCGCACGTCGGGCAGTCGTCTGCTCGATCGTTTCATCGACTGGACCAGCCGGATTTCGTACTCCCTCTACCTGGGACACATCTGCATGCTGACACTGGTGCTCGGCATGTTTGCAAAATACGGATGGTCAATCGAAAGTCATCGCACGACACTCATCCTGTATGTCACCCTCGCCGGCTTCTATTTCGCATTCGCACATCTGACATACAGGTTCGTCGAGCAGCCCTACATCCGGCTTCGCGACAAGGTCATGGGGAACAGCGATGAGCGGAGCGGGTGCAATGCTGTGAGCGCTCCCTCAGTCCGGCCGGAAACCTCGGCAAAGCGTTATCCGGAAGTGCTTGCGAAGGTGCAACACATCGAGCATCGGTAGCAGGGCCGTCAGGCGAATCGGAAATGCAAAGGCCGCTCGCAACGAGCGGCCAGCCCGTCACGTTCGGTCGGCCGAATTACAACCCATACCCCCCAGAAACACTCAACTGCTGCCCGGTGATGTAATTGGCCCGGTCCGACGCCAGGAACACCGCCGCCCGCCCGACGTCGTGCGCCTTCCCCCAGCGCTTGAGCGCGAGCATCTTCTGCGTCTCGTCGATCCACGCCTGGTCGAACTGCCCCTGTTCGAGCAGCACCGGAAACATCCCGGCCTCGATCACGCCGACCAGGATCGAATTCGCGCGAATGTCGTAACGCCCCTCCTCGCGCGCCAGCCCTTTCACCAGCGCCTCGTTCGCCGCCTTCGGCGCCACCGACAGCCCGTCGCGATCCGGCCAGCGCAGGTGCCCGGCCGAGCCTAGCGTCACGAACGAGCCGCCGCCCGACGCACGGAAGTGCGGCAACGCAGCCTTCGCCGCCACGAAGAAGCCGACCGTCTCGACGTCGATCGCGCGGCGCCAGTCGTCGTGCGTCATGTCGCCGATGTGACGCTGGTTCACGAACGGCCCGGCCGCCCAGACGACCGTGTGCACGCGGCCATGCGCGCCGATCGCCGCCGCGAGCGCGGCCTCGACCAGGGCGGGATCGGTCACGTCCACGCAGTGCGTGGTCGCCGCGACGCCTTCGCCGCGAATATCGCGCGCGACGCGCTCGGCCACGTCGGCCTTGCTCCGATAGCCCAGCGCGACCGGCACGCCGGCACGCGCAAACTCGAGCGCGACACCCTGCCCGATCCCGCCGCTGCCGCCGAACACCAGCACCGCGCCCTGCGGAAACCCGTTGTCGTTCATGCGTTCATCCCGTTCGTGTGATGCATCGGCGCTCAGGCCGCCGCGTCGATCCCTGCCCGCAGGCGGTACTTCAGCACCTTGCCGGCCGCGCTCGTCGGCAGTTGCTCGACGAACGTGAAATGCCGCGGCACCTTGTAGTTCGCCATGTTGCGGCGCGCCCAGTCGTTCAGTTCGTCGGCGTCGGCGTGCGCGCCCGGCCGCAGCACGACATACGCATGCCCGACTTCGCCGAGCCGCGTATCGGGCACGCCGACCAGCGCGACCTGCGCGATCGCCGGATGCGCGGCGAGCAAGCGCTCGATCTCGGCCGGATAGCAGTTGAAGCCGCCGACGATGAACATGTCCTTGATGCGATCGGTGATCTTCAGGTTGCCGTTCGCATCGACGCAGCCGAGATCGCCCGTATGCAGCCAGCCGTCCGCGTCGACGGTCTCGCGCGTCGCGTCCGGCTGGTTGAAGTAGCCGCGCATCACGTTGTAGCCGCGCACCCAGATTTCGCCAGTTTCCTCCGGGCCGAGCGGTTCACCGCCTTCACCCGCGATGCGCAATTCGACGTCCGGCATCGGACGCCCCGACGTATAGGCAACCGTCTCCGCATCGTCTCCCTCGCGGCACAGCGTCGCGAAGCCGCACGATTCGGTCAGCCCGTAGCCGGTCAGCACCGTCTCGAAGCCGAGCTCCGCGCGCATCCGCTCGATCAGGCTCGGCGCGATCGCCGCCGCGCCCGTCACCGCGATCCGCAGCGACGACAGGTCGCGCGTCGCGCGCTCGGGCGCGTCGAGCAGCGCGTAGTACAGCGTCGGCGGGCCGGGCAGCACCGACACGCGGTCGTCGGCGACGCGCCGCAGCACGTCGGCCGGCTGGAACACGAGATGCGGCAGCACGGTCGCGCCGCTCGACAGCGCAGCGAGCCAGCCGGCCTTGTAGCCGAACGTGTGGAAGAACGGATTGACGATCAGGTAGCGGTCGTCGGCGCGTACGCCGGCGATCGCCGCCCATGCCTGCGCGGCGCGCAGGTTCTGGCCATGCGCGGTCATCACGCCCTTCGGGCGGCCCGTCGTGCCGGACGTGAACATCAGGTCCATCACGGTGTCGGGCGTGACCTGCGCCTCGCGTTCGCGCACCGCGCCCAGCGGCACCTCGGCGCCGCGCGCCAGGAACGCGTTCCAGGTCTCGTCGCGCGCGCCTGAAGGCGGCTCGCCGTCGAACACGACGACGCGCTCGAGCGTCGCGGGCCGGTGCGGCGCGAGCATCGCCGGATAGGATTCGCCGAGGAAGGTGCCGCAGCAGAACAGCAGCCGTGCGCCGCCGTCGTGCAGGATGCCGCCCACCTCCATCCCCTTCATCCGCGTATTGACCGGCACGAGGATCGCGCCGACGGTGTGGATCGCCAGCGCCGCGACGATCCATTCCGGCAGGTTCGGCGCCCACACCGCGACGCGGTCGCCTGTCTCGATACCGCTCGCGAGCAGCGCGCGGGCTGCGGCGACGCGCGCCGCATCGAGTTCCGCGTAGGTCAGCCGGCCATGCTCCGACTCGATCGCCGGATGCGCGCCGTGGCGCGCGGCTGCCCGGGCGATCAGCGCGGGCGTGGTCAGGATTTCGTTGTCCATCGTCATAGATCAGGGTGGCCGTGCGCGCCGCCGGCGCGCGACGGCTCAGTCGGGAAACACCACGCGCAGCGCGTCGCTCGCGGGCCGTGCGCAACAGGCGAGCGTCCAGCCGGCCGCGATCTCGTCGTCATCGAGCACGTGGTTGCTGTCGAGCGCGACCTCGCCGCGCTCGATCCGGCACATGCACGCGCCGCATTGCCCCATCCGGCAGGAATTCGGCGCCGGCACGCCCGCGCGGAGCATCGCGTCGAGCAGCGTTTCTCCAGGGGCGCTGTCGAACGCGAACGCATCGCCATCGAGCACCGTCTCGATCGCCGCGCCATCGCCGGATGCCGAGACCGCCGCTGCGACAGTTGACGCCGTCGTATCAGCCGACGCCGGCGCCTGCGCCGGCGCATCGGGCAGCGAAGCAAAACGCTCGACATGGACCCGCGAACGCGGCAACCCGAGGCCGAGCATCGCGGCCAGCGCGTTCTCCATGAACAGCGCGGGCCCGCAGATGAACGTCTCCTGCTGGCTGAACGGCCGCGCGAGTTCCTCGAGATGGCGCTGCTGCGGGATGCCCTGCACGCTGTCCAGCCAATGAATCACGCGCACGCGGCCCGGATGACGCTGCGCGAGCTGCTGCAGCTCGGCGCGAAAAATCACCGAGCGTTCGTCGCGGTTCGCGTAGATCAGCGTCAGCATCCCGCGTCCGTGCACGAGCGCCGATTTCAGGATCGACAGCACCGGCGTGATGCCGCTGCCGCCCGCGAACAGCAGCAGGTCGCCATCGGGCGAGCGCGGCGTGAACACGCCGGCCGGCGGCAGCACGTCGAGCGCATCGCCCGCCTTCACGCGGTCGCACAGCCAGTTCGATGCGCGGCCGTCGCGCACGCGCTTGACGGTGATCTTCGGCGCGGCATCGATGCCGGGCGCGCTCGACAGCGAATAACAGCGCGTGACGATGGCGTCCGCGCACGGCACGTTCAGCGTCAGAAACTGGCCGGGCCGGTACGCGAAGGCGTCGCGCAATGAGGCCGGCACGTCGAACACGAACGAGCACGCGTCGTCGCTTTCGGCAATCACGTCGGCCACGGTCAGCCGATGGAAGCGCGGATCGCTCATGTCCGGCTCCCCACGTCACGCGGCCGCACGGGCCACCGGCGCGCCGGGCGTCGTGTAGGCGCCGTCGAGGTAGACGAGCGGATCGACGTCGCCGCTCATCAGCACCTCGCGAATGCGCCCGATGAACACCGTGTGCGTGCCGTATTCGAAGCGGCCGTCCTGCTCGCACACGAGGCTCGCCTGCGCGTCGCGCAAATACGGCACGCCGAGCGCCGACGTGTGCCAGTCGCCGGTCGTGAAGCGCGCCTCGCCCTTCAGGCGGCCGCTGCAGTCGATCGCGATGCCTTCGTGCGCCGCCGACAACACGTTCACGCAGAACCCGGCGCCCGCATCGAGCGGCGGATACAGCGACGCACTGCGGTTGATGCAGATCAGCAGCGAAGGCGGATCGGTCGACAGCGAATCGACCGCCGTCGCGGACATCGAGTAGCGCCGGCCGTCGTGCGCGCTGCTGATGACCGTGACGGAGCGCGCGAGGCGGCGCATCGCGAGCAGCATGTCGGTGCGCAGCGGATGGGGGGTGAGATCGCTCATCATTGGACTCCGTCAAGTTCAGTCGTGGAAGGCCGGGCGGGCTGGCCGCCGGCGTCGGCCGCGCGCGCAGCCAGGTGGTCGGCGGCGAGATACCCGAAGGTCATCGCCGGACCGAGCGTCGAGCCCGCGCCGGGGTAGCTCGCGCCCATCATCGAGGCGCTGGTGTTGCCGATCGCATAAAGGCCGTCGATCGGCTCGCCGTCGGCGCGCAGCACGCGGGCATGCACGTCGGTGACGAGCCCGCCCTTCGTGCCGATGTCGCCCGCGTCGATCCGCACCGCGTAGAACGGCGCCTGGTCGACCGGCCCCAGGCACGGGTTCGGTTGGTTCCGCGGATCGCCGTAGTACGTGTCGAACAGGTTGTCGCCCTTGCCGAACGCTTCGTCGATCCCGGTGGCCGCATAGCGCGCCATGTCGCGCAGCGTGTCGTGCAGGCCGGCCGCGTCGACGCCGATGCGCGCGGCGAGCGCGTCGATCGTGTCGGCCTTCACGATCACGTCGCGAAACGCGGCCGGAATCCGTGAATCGGGCATCATCGACGCCGGCATGATCGGCCCGCACGGATACTTGCGGCGAAACCGCGCGTCGAACACCATCCAGGCCGGCACGTTCGCGCCGGTGCGCGCATGGTCGCGATACATCGCCGGCACGAATTCCGAATACGGCGCGGCCTCGTTGACGAAGCGCTTGCCGAGGCGGTTCACGATCACGCAGCCCGGCAGGTTGCGTTCGACGAACAGCGCGCGCTGTTTCTCCTCGCCGGCGACACCGACCGTCGGCGCGCCCCACACGTGCGCCATCAGCGCCAGCGCGCCGCCGAGCCGGTGGCCTTCGGCGATCGCGTCGCCGGTGTTGGCCGGCGGCGTCGCGCTCCACTGCGCCTGCGTCGGCTGCGGCAGGTAGCGCTCGCGCATCGGCTGGTTGCGCTCGAAACCGCCGGCGCCGAGGATCACGCCACGTCGCGCGGCGATCGTCACCGGCTGCCCGAAGCGCTGCGCGCGCACGCCGGTCACGCGGCCGTCCACGTCGAGCAGGTCGCGCATCGGCGTGTCGAGCCACACGGGTACGTTACGGTCGAGCAGCGCACGGCGCAGCCCGCCGATCAGCGCGTTGCCGAGCGTCAGGCGCCGGTCGCGCCGCGTGCGGCGGCGCATCCCGAGATCGAGCCAGTAACGGCCGAACTGCGCGATCGCGAGCTTCATGAAGCCGGGCCCGCGCGAGAACAGCGTATGTGCCTCCTTCGACGTCACCGCCACGCGCCCGCCGATCAGCGTGCCGGGCGACGCCGGCCGCAGCCGGTCGAGTTCGTCGCCGAGCAGCCCGCCGTCGAACGGCATCGGATCGAGCGCGCGGTAGCCCGGCATCGCGCCCGGCACCTTCTGGAAATAGTCCGCGTATTTCGGCAGCGACTGGTAACGCACCGGCGTCTTCGTTTCCAGGTAGCGCAGCATCTCCGGCGCGCGGTCGAGATAGGTGTCGATCTTCTCGGGCGTCGATTCGCCGGCCACGCAGGCTTCGATATAGCCGCGCGCGGCCTCGCGCGAATCGGTCACGCCGAGCTCGGCGATGTGGTGGTTGCACGGCACCCAGATGCCGCCGCCGGAGACGGCCGACGTGCCGCCGTACAGCGCCGTCTTCTCGATCACGACGACGGACAGGCCGCGGTCGGCCGCGCGGCACGCCGCGAGCAGCGCGCCCGCGCCCGAACCGACGACCACCACGTCGAACACGTATTGCGGTGCTTGCGGGTCGTTCATCGCGGCCTCGTCAGATGAAGAAGTCGGTGTTCTCGCGGCCGAGCATCACGGCGCCGAGGTTCTGGCCGAAACGGTCCACGTTGTTCGCGTAGTGCGCGCGGGCCGCATGCAGGTCGAGGAAGCGGCGCACCAGCGGATTACGGTGATAGATACCGTTGCCGCCCGCGTAGCGCAGCAACGCGTTCGCCGCCTGCGCGCAGCGCTCGGCGACCTGCGCGGACTGGTAGCGGAAATGCACGCGGCGCTCGATCGACACGGCTGGGCCGCCGGTAACGGACGCCATCAGTTCCGCGAAATTGCGCTTGAGCAGCACCTGCATCTCGTCGATCGCGACGGCCGCGTTCGCGCATGCGTTCTGCGCACCCGGATCGTCGGTCGTCTTCGCGCCGCTGTTGGCCGACACGCGCGTGGCCGCATAGCCGGTGAAATCGTCGAGCGCGCCCTGCAGCGCGCCGATGCACGACGTGCACACCGCGCGCACGAAGATCTGCGCGAACGGCAGCTTGAACAGCGGCGCGTCGTTGACGGTGAGGCCCGGGCTCGTGCCCATCATCCCGTCGATCGCCTTGTGCGTGCGGTACGCGGGCACGAACACGTCGTCGACGACGATGTCATGGCTGCCGGTCGCGCGCAGGCCGAGCACGTCCCAGTCCTGCTGGATCCGGTAGTCGGCTTTCGGCAGCAGGAAGGTGCGGTATTCGGGCGGCTGGCCGGCAACGGCTGGCGGCACCAGCGCACCGAGGAACACCCATTCGCACAGTTCGCTGCCGCTCGAGAACTTCCAGTGGCCCGACAGGCGGAAGCCGCCGTCGACCGGCGTCACGCGGCCCACCGGCATGTAGGTCGACGCGATCAGCGTGGACGGATCGTTACCCCACACGTCCTGCTGCGCGCGTTCGTCGAACAGCGCGAGCTGCCAGTTGTGCACGCCGACGACGCCGTACACCCACGCGGTCGACATGCAGCCGCGCGCGAGCGCCATCTGGATGTCGAAGAACGCCTGCGGATCGAGCTCGTAGCCGCCGTAGCGCTTCGGCTGCAGCACCTTGAAGAAGCCGGCGGCCTGCATGTCGGCGATCGTCTCGGCCGGGATGCGGCCCTGCGCGTCCGCCTGCGCGGCGCGGCCGGCCAGCGTCGGCGCCAGTGCCTCGGCCCGGGCGATCAGCGTGGCGGCCAGTGCGTTCGAATCGTTGTCGCGATGCACGAATGTCTCCTGTGAAGCGGGTGATGCGCCGCGGCGCGGGCCCCGCTCTCGTTCAAAGTTGTCCGGCGCGGCCTGGCCGCGGGCGATGCTCGCCACCACCGATGGTCGGCTTCGCGCGAGCGCGCCGCATCGTCCGACCGGACGACGGGCGCGGCCCGGTGCATCACGCGCAGGCGCGCTCCTTCTCGCGGTTGAAGAACGGGATCACGTGCTCGCCGATGTTGCGGATCGTCTCCATCTGCGCGTCGTGCGGCACCGTGCCCATCTGGCACAGGAACAGCACTTCGTCGACGCCGGCTTCCTGCAGGCGGCCGACATAGCCGATGCAGTCGTCCACCGTGCCGTACGCGTGGTTTGGGTTCATCATCGCGAGCGCCGGGTCGGCGAAGTTCACGACGACTTCCTCCGACGCGAAGCGCGAGCGGATCACCATCTCGCCGGTATCGGCCTGCACGAGGTCGTCGCCCCACTTCGCCGGGTCCGGACGCTCGCCGCCCGTGTACCAGTACGCGAGCGATTCCATGAAGTAGCGCTGGCCGCGGATGCCGATCTTGCGGGCGGCCTGGCCGTCGGCCATCACGACCGTCGGGCACAGCGCCGCGAGGTGCTGGGTCGGGCGGAAGCCGACCTGGTCTTCCGGCTTGCGGTTCGCCCACGCTTCGCGATACACGGCGTTCTTCTTCGCGACTTCGTCGGGGCCGCCGAAGCCGAGCACCAGCGCGCCCATCCCGCGCTGGCCGGCGCGCAGCAGCGCGTCGGTGTTGGTACACGCGAGGTACATCGGCGGATGCGGATCCTGGAACGGCTTCGGGTGGATCGGACGCTTCGGAATCTTGATGTACTTGCCGTCGTGCTCGATCTCGTCCTGCACGAACATCTTCGGCACGAGGTACATCGATTCGTCGATCATCGGCTGCAGTTCGTTGAGGTCGTAGCCGAACGCGCCGGCCTCCTGCTGGCTGCCGCCCTTGCCGACGCCGAAGTGCACGCGGCCGCCGGACAGGATGTCGAGCAGCGCGACGCGCTCCGCGACCTTGATCGGGTGGTTCATCGCCGGCGGCAGGCACACGACGCCGTGGCCGAGGCCGATGCGCGTCGTGCGGCCGGCCAGGTACGCAAGGAAGGTTTCCGGCGCGCTCATGTGCGCATAGTTGGTCAGCGACGTGTGCTCGACGCACCAGATCGTGTCGAAGCCGACCTGCTCGGCGAGCAGCGCCTGTTCGACCGTCTCCTTGAATACGCGGTGGTCGCCCTCGCGCGATGCGTCGGTGGTCTGGGCTTCGTAGATGAGGGAAAACTTCATTGCGTGCGTCTCCATGGTTGTTGGACGAGTCGGGGTCGTGCAGGCCGCCCGCACGATACGGACGAAGCGCGACGGTCCACGAATGGAAGTGTCGGCGCGCGCACGGGCGCGGGCATCGTCTGTTCGGAGTACCGGCGCGCCCGCGGGGACAGAGGGGTTTCACCGTCATCCGATCGGACTGCGTGAGCGCACGGACGGCGCGCTAGCATCGAACGGCGGGCGCGTGGCGCGCACCGACCAACGACAACGGAGAGAGGGAATGAAGGTATCGATGCTGCTGTATCCGGTCGACGACATCGACACGGCGCTGCCGCTGTTCGTCGACGGACTCGGCCTGAACGTGAAGTTTCGCGACGGCGACCGTTATTGCGCGCTCGACGGCGGCCCGCTGACGATCGCGCTGGTCGCGGGTGACGAGCAGATCGTCGAGCGCGCGGCGCTGACGCTGCGCGTGGACGAGGACGACGACCTGTATGCGGCGATGGCGCGGGTCGTGAAGGCCGGCGCGTCGGTGCGCGTGCCCGTGCAGGCCGGGCCGCACGAATACCGCGCGGTGCTGGAGGACAAGAACGGCGCGCTGCTCGTGATTTCGCAGAAACGGGCCGCGTGACCGCACGTCGCACGGGCGCCGGATGCGGGCGCCTCGTGCGCGGCGGGCTGGCTAGGCGTGCGCGCCCGGCGTGCTCAGGTCGCTCGCTTCGAGCAATTCGAGCAGCGTGCGCGCCGGCTGGCTGAGCCGCTTCGCGGCCAGCGCGATGAACTCGATGTCGGGCAGCACCGGCAGCGCGTCGCCGTTGACCAGCGGCGCGAGCCCGCGCGTCGACAGATAGTGCGACGTCGCGGTCAGGCCGAGCCCCGCGCGCGCCGCCGCGATGCAGCCCGGCTGGCTGCTGCTCGAGCACACGATCTCCCAGCCGATCCCCTTCTCCGCGAGCGCGTTCAGGACGATCGCGCGCGTCACGCTCGGCTCGGCGACCAGCACGAGCGGCAGCGGCCGCTCCGGATCGACGACGGTGCCGGGCCGCGCGACCCATTCGAGCCGCGTGCGCAAGAGCGGCGTGCCGCGCCGTTCGCCGAGCCGCCGCTTGCCGATCATCAGGTCGAGCGCGCCCGCGTCCAGCCCTTCATACAGCCGACTCGTCATGCCGGTGGTGATCTCCAGCGCGACGTCCGGGTGCGCGGCGCGAAACCCGGCGAGCACGTCCGGCAACGCGACGAGCGCGAGGTCGTCCGGTGCGCCAAGGCGCACGCGCCCTTTGAGCCTCGGCTTGCGAAACTGCGATTCCGCGCGGTTCAGCGCCTGCAGGATCACGTTCGCATGCACGAGCAGCGCCTCGCCGTCGGCCGTCATCGCGATCGAATGCGTGTCGCGCACGAACAGCCGCCGGCCGACGCTCTCCTCGAGACGACGGATGTGTTCGCTGACGCTCGACTGGTTGAGCCCGAGCTGCCGGCCCGCTTCGGTGAAGCTGCGGCAGTTCGTGACGGTCGCGAACGTGTTGAGCCAGACGGGATTGAGCATGGCGCATTGTCATCGGCAATACCGATGACAGTCAATGTCTTCAGGCAGCTTCCCGATGACCGTCGGAATCGGTACCATCGTGCGCTTGGAGACCGGCAGGTGCCGTGCAGCCGCGCACAGGCGCCTCCCGGCCTTTGCACCACCGATTTCGCCATGTCCCGGGAACCCACACACTCCGCGCTGCTCTGGATCGTCGCCGCTGCCTTCTTCATGCAGTCGCTCGACACGACGATCGTCAACACCGCCTTGCCTTCGATCGCCCAAAGCCTGCATGCGTCGCCGCTCGCGATGCAGCCCGTCGTGGTCGTCTATACGCTGACGATGGCGATGCTCACGCCGGCGTCCGGCTGGCTCGCCGACCGGTTCGGCACGCGCCGCGTGTTCTCGCTCGCGATTCTCGTGTTCGTGCTCGCCTCGATCGGCTGCGCGGCGTCGCATACGCTCGGCCAGCTCGTCGCCGCGCGTGCGCTGCAGGGCATCGGCGGCTCGATGCTGCTGCCGATCGGCCGGCTCGCCGTGCTGCGCCGCGTGCCAGGCGAACAGTACGTCGCGGCGATCGCGTTCGTGTCGATCGCCGGCCAGCTCGGCCCGATCGTCGGGCCGACGCTCGGCGGCTGGCTCACGCAGGCGATCTCGTGGCACTGGGTGTTCATCGTCAACGTGCCGGTCGGCGTGGTCGGCTTCGTCGCCGTGCAGCGCTACCTGCCGCACGACCAGGCGCACCAGCCGCCGCCGTTCGACTTCGTCGGCTGTGCGCTGCTGTCCGTCGCGATGATCGCGCTGTCGCTCGCGATCGACCCGCCGATGCCCGCGCATCGCGCCGCATGGGCGGCCGGGCTCGCGGTGGTCGGGCTGGCGAGCGCGCTTGCGTATCTGCCGCACGCGCGGCGCCGCGCGCAGCCGCTGTTCCGGCTCGGGCTGTTCCGTGAGCCGAACTTCGGCTCGGGGCTGCTCGGCAACCTGCTGTGCCGGATCGGCACGAGTTCCGTGCCGTTCATGCTGCCGCTGCTGATGCAGGTGCAGCTCGGCTATACGCCGCTGCAGTCGGGGCTGATGATGCTGCCGGCTGCGATCGCGGGCGTCATCGCGAAACGCTGGATCGCGCCGCTCGTGAAGCGGTTCGGCTATGCGGCGTTTCTGGTCGTGAACACGGGAATTGTCGGGTGCGCGATCGCGGGATTCGCGCTGGTGTCGGTGCGGCCCGCGCCGCTACTGGAAGGCGCGCTGCTGATCGTGTTCGGCACGGCGAACTCGATGCAGTTCGCGGCGATGAACGGCGTGACGTTGAAGGGGCTGTCGCATGCCGACGCCGGCAGCGGCAACAGCCTGTTCACGATGATGCAGATGCTGGCGATGGGGCTCGGCGTGTCGATCGGCGGCGGCCTCGTCAACCTGTTTGCCGCCTATCGGGGCTCGATGGCGCACGGGTTCATGCTGTCGTTCACGTGCATGGGCGTGGTGACGCTGCTGTCGTCCGTCGTGTTCCGGCGGATCGATACGGCCGCGCCGCCGGCCCGTGCGGCCGCGCGCCCGTCCGCCTAATATTCGCCCGTGTGGTGGAGATGGTAAGTACCCGCTGGATAAGACATGCTTGATGGCACGACGCCGACTAAACGGTCCATTCCGCGCTCACGTTCAGCTTCCGTCCGCCATGATCAATACCCCACCTCCTTCTGGTGTCGAACAGGCAAGATCGTGACGGCATTGCCGTCGAAGCGGTATCGCGCCAAGTAACCGCTATCCCCGAAATCGATGGGCCACTCCCGATACTGCTCAGGGAGATCTTCTATGAGACGTCCCATTCGAGGGTGAGTACCGAGAGCCTGAACGCCTTGTCTAATCGCTTCGCCAGCCCGCCTTGCGGCGTCAGGATTCTTCGACAACAAGAATTCTCGCAGTCGCTGCAGGTCTCGGATAGCCGCCGGTGCAAAGATTACTTGTGGCATTCGGGCGAGGGCAATTCGTTTTCAGCCCCCCAACTCGCGAGCCACTTATCCACTTCCTCAGCGGTCGCGTGCAGGCTAGTCGCCTGAAATTCATCCCACGCCTTGAGCGTGTCCTGATTCAACTCCTCGCGCTTTTCCTCGCGCTCGACATACTGCTCAATGGCTTCACGCATGATCCAATGCGCGGTGCGCCGACGTGCTTCAGCCAAGTGCTGAACCCGCCCTTTCAATTCATCATCAAGCTTGATGGATGTTGCCGCAACCATGACACGGCCTCCGTAGCAAAAGGTAATACCAGAGACTGCTATAGACCCAAGCCCAGCCCAGTCCATGCAACCCCAATATCTAAGCCGACCAGTTGGTCCACTCATGCCGGCTCGGATGTCATGATTGACACGCCGCCGCTGGCGAGTACATCGATGCGTCGACCCAGGCGGGACCGAGCCCCCTGTCAAGTCAATTCGCCTGGCGGCGCTCGACGACGCGCTTGAGCACCCAGCGGATCGACGAACCGTCGGCCGGCGGCTGCGCGACGCGGTATTCGTCGATTTCGAGCGTGTACAGGTAGCCGGGCTGGTACGCGAAGCCTTCGATACCGGCGTACCACAGGCTCCACGGCTCGTTGGGGCTGTTGCGCACCTGCAGGCACTCCATCGGCGCGACGCCCGTGCAGCGCGCGGATTGCGGCGCGACATACACGGTCTTCGTCACCGGCTTGCTGTCGGCCCGGCGCACCGCGTTGGGCTGCGTGGCGACGGCGTCGGTCTGGCATCCGGCGAGGAGCGTGCTGCCGGCAATGACGGCCGCGCCGAGCAGTGTTCTGGATGGGCGAATCATCGGGTATTCCTCTGGAAGCGTTGAAGGGCCGATTAGAGGCCCCCACGACAAGAAAGTTCACAAATAGCTTACAGGAATCACACCCCCCTTCATGCTCGGCGAGCCGCGCGACATCGCGGAACCGGTGACGTGGCTGTGCTCGCCCGCCGCGCGTTTCGTCACCGGTCAGGCGCTCGCTGGCGACGGCGAATTCACCGTGTGGTGATCGTGTACCATCGACGCTTCCCGATATGCCTGATCGCGCTGCGTTCGTCCGCCCTTCTGCGTGCGCACGATTCGCACACCGCACCCCGCTTCGCATGACCTCACCCGTTCCGTCCGACACCACGCTGCGCCCGCTGCCGATCGATGCACTCGCCGTGCCGGCCGCGCTCGACGGACGCACGGGCACCAACCGCTCGAACAGCGCGCATCCGCAGATTGCCGCGACCAACGACCTCGACGCGGTGCGCGCGTGGCTCGCCCGCTTCGTCGACACGCCGACCACGTTCCAGAACTACCGCAAGGAAGCCGAACGCCTGCTGCTGTGGGCCGTGATCGCGTGCGGCAAGCCGCTGTCGTCGCTCACGCACGAGGATCTCGTCGTCTACCGGCAGTTCCTGCTCGCACCCGAGCCGGCCGAGCTGTGGTGTGCGAACGGCGGGCGCAAGCATCCGCGCGACGATCCGCGCTGGCGGCCGTTCTACGGGCCGCTGTCCGCGGCCAGTCAGCGGCAGGCATTGGTGATCCTGAACGTGATGTTTTCGTGGCTCGTGCAGGCCGGCTATCTCGCCGGCAATCCGCTCGCGTTGTCGCGCCAACGGCAGCGCCGGCCCGCGCCGCGCGTCACGCGCCATCTCGGGCAGCCGCTGTGGCAGACGGTCAAGGACGCGATCGCCGCGATGCCGCGCGACGACGCGCGGGCACGCTTCCATGCCGATCGCGCGCGCTGGCTGTTCACGCTGCTGTATCTCGGCGGGCTGCGCATCACCGAAGCGGCCGATACGACGATGGGCCAGTTCTTCTGCCGGCGCGACGCGGACGGGCGCGACCGCTGGTGGCTCGACGTGACGGGCAAAGGCGGCCGGCAGCGGCTCGTGCCGGCCACCGACGAGATGATGGCCGAGCTGTCGCGCTACCGGCGCGCGCACGGCCTGCCCGCGTTGCCGTCCGATGGCGAGGCCACGCCGCTCGTGCTGCCGGTCGGCCAGGCGCACAAGCCGCTGACGCGTGCTGCGCTGCACCGGATCGTGAAGCAGGTGTTCCGGCACGCGGCCGACCGGCTGCGTGCGAACGGCGAAGCCGGCGAGCAGCAGGCGCGCGTGCTCGAACAGGCGTCCGCGCACTGGCTGCGCCACAGCGCGGGTTCGCACATGGCCGACGGCCGCGTCGACCTGCGGCTCGTGCGCGACAACCTCGGCCACGTGTCGCTCACGACCACGAGCCAGTACCTGCACGCGGACGACGACTGGCGGCATCGCGAGACGGAAGAGAAGCACCGGATCGGGTGGTAGGTGTGCACCGGCCCCGCCCGGCGCGTCACACTCGATCAGTACACGCCCACCCAGTGCCCGGGCACCCACGCCCAGTGATTGCCGGCCCACCGGTAATGCCCCCTCGCCCAGCGATAGCCCGGCGCAGGCATCGGCGGCGGCACCTCTACGACGGGCGCCGGCTGCGGCGGCCGCACGGGTTCGACCACGCAGGCGGACATCAGCGCCGCACTGGCCGTCACCAGCATGGCGAGCGAAACGGATCGGATCTTCAACATCCTGGATTCTCCCTTTTGTGTAGTGGATCGATTCAGTGCCGACGCGGCCACGCCGCGCATCACGCGGTTCCGCGAATCAGCCCGCTCATCGGCCGCGTTGCACCGCTTTCCGCAAACAGCGCGGACGCGGTACGGTGCGGATCGAGCCGCAGGCTGTCGGCGGCGGCGCCCGAAATCAGCGCGTCGAGCGACGCGGTCGGTTTCAGGTCGCGCCCTTCGTAAAGGTCGCCCGGCCGCAACCCCGGCCAGTCGGCAATCACGCGGCCGCCCGCGACCGCGCCGCCCGCCAGCATCGCAACCGACGCCTGCCCGTGATCGGTGCCGCCCGTGCCGTTCGCGGCGGCCGTGCGGCCGAACTCGGTTGCGACCAGCACCGTGGTTTGCTGCCACGCGGGCCCGAGGCCGTCGCGCAACGCGGCGAGCATCGTGTCGAGCGCTTTGAGCTGATTCGCGAGTCGAGCGTTCTGTGCGCTGTGCGTGTCCCAGCCGCCCGTCTCGATCATCGCGATGCGCGGGCCGTCGTCGCGCGCGAGGAAGGTCGCGGCGAGCTTGCCGACGCCCGCCGGATCCTGCCGCGCATGCGCATCGCCGGCGAGGCCGCGCGCATCCATCGCCGACTGCCACAACGGGCCGAGCTGCGCATCGGCCTCGTAGAGCGCCGACACGCGCGCGAGCAGGTCGTCCGGCGCGGCCGGCAAGCCGGACGGTGCGTACGACGCGGCCTGCACGCTGCCGCGCAGCGCGAGCGGCACGGTCGGCGCGAACGCGATCGCACTTTCGCGCGTGGCCGGCAGCAGCGCGGCGAGCCGGTTCAGCCAGCCGTCCTTCACCTGGTACGGCGCGCGGCCGCCCGTCTCGAGCACGTTCTGCCCGTCGAAATGCGAGCGGTCGCGATACGGCGAGGCAATCGCATGAACGAACAGCGCCTGCCCGTCGCGGTACAACTGCGCGGTCTGCACGAGCGACGGATGCAATGCGAACGTGCCTTCGAGCCGCGTCGCGGCCGACGTGTCGATCGCGAGCGGGCCGCGCAGCGACGCATACGCGGGCTCGGCATACGGCACGACGATGTTCAGGCCGTCGGCCGCGCCGCGCTGGATCACGAATACGAAGCGGCGATCGGTCTCGACGTTCGCGAACACGATCCGCGGCGCGACGAGGATCGCCCCTGCGCCGGCGGCGGCCACGCTCAGGAATTGTCGGCGGGACAGTGCCATGGTCATCTCCGTTGGAAATCGGGTGAGACGAGCAACAGCGCGAGCGACGTGGTCGCGCTTTCGGCGCGCGACAGCGCAACCGCCGTCGGCGCGCTCAACGAGCCGGCAAGCAGCGTGTTGCCGAGCGTGCGCGGGTCGAGCCGGTCGCCCGTGCGGGCGGCCAGCCGCTGCGCAAGCTCGACGCGGCGCACGAGCGCGTCGGGCGCGGCCCAGCTCGCGGCCACGTCGTCGTAACCGGCCGGCGAGCCGGGCCGCCACACCGGCTGGCCGAGCTGCGCGAGCAGCGGCGCGGCCTTCAGGTCGCCCGTGTCGCGCCAGCCGAGCCCGCGCAGCGACGACACGGCCCACTCCCACGGCGTCTTGAACTTGCGGTTGACCGGCGACCACGCTTCGGGTGCATCGACGAGCGCGCGATAGACGGTCGGCAGATCGCCGCCGCTTGCGTCGAACGCGCGCGCCAGCCGATCGGTCAGCGCCGGCGGCGGATTGTCGGCAACGAAATGACGGGCCAGCTGGAACGCGATATGCCGGCCGGTCGCCTCCGAATGCGCGAGGTCGTGCAGGATCGCGCGCGCCTGCGCTTCGCCGGGCTGGCCGTAGCTGCGCCCCATCACGGTCCGCACGCCGGGCTCGTGCAGATTCGGGCGAAACACGAACGCACCGGGCGCCGCATCGCCGGGCTGCGGGCCGCGCCCGCCGGCGATGCTCCAGCCGGTCAGCGCACGCGCGAATTCCGTTACGTCGGCCTGCGTGTATCCCGTGCGTACGCCGAGCGTGTGCAGCTCCATGATTTCGCGCGCGAGGTTCTCGTTGAGCCCGCGCCTGGCCGACGGATTGCGTGCTTCGGCACGCAGCGCGGCCGGGCTGTCGGGGCCGACCGAGCGCGCCTGGTCGAGGAATAGCTGCATCGCCGGATGCTGTTCGACGGCCACCAGCATGTCCTCGAAACGGCCGAGCACGTGCGGGCGGATCGCGTCGCGTTCGAACGCGCCCGCGTAGGCCGCCACCGGCCCCTTGTCCACCGATACCGCGAAATGGTTCGCCCAGAAATGCACGAGGCGCTCGACGAACGGCGCGGGGGTATTCAGCGCACTGTTCATCCGCGCGCCGACGGCGCTGCGATACGTGTCGTTGCCGTCGCGCCGGATCGACTGCTCGGTCGCGCGCTTCGTCGCCGGATCGTTGGCCGTCATCGCATTGCGTGCATCGGCAAAGCGCGTGGCGAGTGTGATTGCATCCGGTTCGCCGGCCCATGCGGCGGGTCGTGCGTCGTAACGGTCGAATTGCGCGACGAGCGCCGCCTTCGGGTCCGCCGGCGGCGCTTCGTCGGCCCGCGCGCCGAGACCGAAACGGTTCAGCGCGATGGCGGCCGGTGTGATGTCGTTCGGGTGGTCCATGACGGGGCTCTCGCGATGCGTACCCGTGTTTAACGTCGGCCGGCGGGAAATCCGTCGCTGGGGAGACGAATATTTACGGCGCGTCGCGCGGCTTTGAATGCGTGCGTGTTGCCGCTCGAATGCCGGTCGCGGATTCGGCTGATCAAAGTCGCGAATCGGTAGGTCGTTCAGCCGCCGTCTCGGGATCCTGCGCCCCTGCGAAGGACGGGCCTGTTTCGACATTCGGTTAGCGGGCTTTCACTTGCGTGACCGGCCTCGATCTCAACGGAACGCTCGCCGGCCGCCCCGGCCCGGACGCTTGCCGTTCCCGCAAAGCCGCCTAGACTCAATGGAAGGTAACGCTCCCGCGTCACGGCGCTTTGCTGTCCCGACCCAGCGACCACTACGATGCCCACTCTTCCCGTCAGCTTGCGTGCGCGGTTTCGTGGCGTCGGTGCGATGCGTGCGCGCTCGCGCTGGACCCGTGCGTGGCTGCTTGCCGTCGCGCTGACGCTGCACGGCTATCCGGCCCATGCGCAAAACCCGCCCAAGGTCGTCGACATTCCGACCCGCCCCGGCGTGACGCAACGGTTTCTCTTCATCGCGCCGGACGCGCCGAAGGCCGCGGCCATTCTCTATGCTGGCGGCCATGGCGGGCTGCAACTGGAACCGTCCGGACAGTTCGGATGGGGCGCAGGCAACTTTCTCGTCCGCACACGGCAGTTGTTCGTGAAGGACGGCATCGCCGTCGCGGTCATCGATGCACCGAGCGACCGGCAATCCGCGCCGTACCTCAACGGCTTTCGACTGTCGAAGGAACATGCCGACGACGCACGCGCCGTGATTGCGTGGTTGAAGGCGCAACTCCATGTACCGGTCTGGCTGGTCGGGACGAGCCGTGGCACCCAGTCCGCCGCCGCCATTGCGGTTGCGCTGGCCGGCGGTGGCGGGCCCGACGGTCTGGTGCTGACGTCCACGATCCTCCGCGAAGAGCGAGGCGGCACCGCGGTCACGGACATGAACCTGGCCAGCCTCACGATTCCGGTGCTCATCGTTCACCACCAGAATGACGGCTGCAAACATTGTCCGGTATCCGAAACGAATACGCTGCTGAAGAAGCTGGAGCGGTCTTCGAAGGCCGAGCTGATGATCGTGTCGGGCGGCACGTCCCGGGGCGATCCGTGCGAAGCCTTTGCCTATCACGGCTTCAATGGTCTGGAGAGCGGCGTGGTCGACGCGATCTCCGCGTGGATGCTGGCACGCTGAACGTGCGTGCCGCGCAGCGAAGTCGCGGTGGCCTCTTGCGATCCGTTGCCGAAGCTCGGCGTGAGAGCATGGCCGACCAACCTTTCGCGTACGCGTTCGCCGCACGTTGCCCGCGCGGCGTTGGCTTACTTGCTCGCCGCGTCGCCCTGCTTCTTCTGCCACTTCGGCGGCAGCCGCCAGTTCCCGCTACGCCGCAACCCGTCGACGAACTTCGCGCGCTCGTCCGGCGTCAGCGTCGCCGCGAAATCGACGACGCTGCGCTCGACCTGCGCACGCAGCGCCGTATCGGCCGCACGCGTGCGCTCGAGCGCCGCGTCGATCGCCGTGCGATCGAGTTGCGGCGCGGCGAGCAAATCCAGCACGGTGATCCGGTCGTCGCGCCCTTCCCGCGCGAAATCGCGGCCGTCCTTGCGCGCCGCCTTCAGCGCCGCAACGAATTCCTGCTGGCGCGCGTCCGGCAATTCGTCCGCGGCGAAACGCAATGCGGTGTGCGACGCCGGTGCGCCCGCCGCCCGCAGGTCGCGATGCGTCGAAAACCACTGATACGCACCGCCGCCGATCGCGCCGACCATGAATACGTTCAGCACGACCGAGCCGACGAGGACGAATTTCCAGCCACGTTCAGTCATTCATCACTCCAGTCCACGCTCGGCCCACCGAACGTCGTCGTCAGATAGCCCGGTTCATGCTGCGACGTCGGCACGCCGCCGAGCATCAGCATCGACACGGCCACCGCACCCGCGAGCGCGCCGGCCAGGCCCACGCCCGCGAATGCCGCGCCCGACCACCACACGGCGCCCCGCCGCCGCGCGCGCCGCGGGGCGGGCGCCGTCGCGACGATGCGCTCGACGAGCGCCGGCGCGGGCGGTGCGACCGTATCGTTGGCGAGCCACGCATCGAGTTCGGCGGCATCGTCCAGCGCGGCCAATGCGTCGCCCGGATGCGCGCGCGCCCATGCCTCGGCGGCCGCGCGCTCGCCGTCCGGCCAGCGCCGCGCATCCGAGCCGTACGCGGCGACGATGGTACGAAATCGTTCGGGTGTCATCGGATGTCCTCGCTAGGTGAGTCGCCCGCCAGTTGCGCGCGCAAGTTTCGCCGCGCACGTGCAAGCAGGCTTTCCAGCGCGTCGACGGTAATGCCCATCAGGTTGGCCGCCTCCACGTTCGACATTTCCTGATAGTACTGGAGCACGAGCGCTTCGCGCTGCCGCGCCGGCAACGCCGCGAGCGCCTGCCGCACGCGCGCGTCGCGCGAGCGGGTCTCCGCGCGCTTGGCCGGCTCCGGTTGCGGATCGGGCACGTCGGGCAACACGTCGACCGGTTCCTCGCGGCGGCCGCGCAAGCGGTCGTAGCACAGATTCAGCACGACGCGATGCAGCCACGTGTCGAACCGTGCCTCGCCCTCGCGCCAGCCCGGCGCCTGTTTCCAGATCCGCAAGAACGTCTCCTGTGCGACGTCCTCGGCTTCCGTGCGGTCGCCGAGCATGCGCGTCGCGAGTGCGAGCAGCCGCGGCAACTTGCGCGCGACGAGCATGCGCACGGCCGACGCGTCGCGCGCGCCGACCCGTGCAACCAGCGCCGCGTCCGGATCGCCGTCGCTCAACGCGGGGCGCTCCAGCGCATCGCGCGTCTGGGCCGCGGCGCGATCGTTGACGCGCCCGCCGGCAGACTGAAGCTCATCGTCGTGCTCTCCTTGCATGCGCCGCGCCATTACCCGGCCCCGCCCCAGTGGCGGTTCAAGATCGCCGCGCGCATCGCGCACGGCCTCGGCAAGGTCCGTTTCATCGGCATCCGTTTCAGGCTGCATGGCGATCGGGTCGATCGGGCGCCGGCCGCCCGTATGCGCAAGCGGCGGCCGGCGTGCTCAATATACGACGACCGGCGCGGGCCGGTAATAGACCGGACGCGCCGGCACCACGACACAGCCGGCCAGCACGACAACTGCGGCCGCGAGTATCACCACGGTTCGAACAGGCATGGCTGCGCCTCATGACGTTGCGGGAAAGCGCCACCGCGCCGGCACCGCGTGCCGTGCGGCGGCATGCGCATCAGGCCCAGTGCCCCGGCACCCAGCGCCAGGCCGGCCCGCGCGCGACCCAGTGGCCCGGCACCCAGTGATAGCCGACGCGAACCACTTGCCAGTGGCCCGGAATCCACACGTAGCGGCCCTGCTGCCAGTGCCAGTGGCCCTGGTCCCACACGTAGCCCGCGCGCGGCGCCGGCATCACTTCGACGCGAGGCGCAGGCGGCGCGTAAGGCGCGACGATGACGGCCTGCGCGAAGGCGGCGGATGCAGCCAGCGCGGCCACGCATGCCGCTGCGAACCGCAATGGGACGGAAAGCTTCATGTAAGACTCCGAAGTAGCGGGTATCGACCGGAAGCGGCCGTTCATGCGTTAAACGGCGCGGGCGAACGGAATCCGTCGCGGTGTCTGCAAATAAATTTCGGCCGAACCTGACGCGCGTCGGCGCTGGCCGGATGCCGCGATCCGCGAGTTCGTGGCCTGAGCCCACGCGTATGCGCGGTTGCCCTGCTGTCACAACCCGGCAAAACTGCCCTTCGACAATGTCTCGCACCGGGATCCCGCTCGTTTCCGGCTCACGCACTGGCCGCGCCCGCGCACGGCCAGGCGGTTCCACATCTCGCGTCTCCACCCACGAAAACACCGACCATGTCGAACCAGGACAACTCCCCGATCCAGCCGAACGAGCCGGCCGCGTCCGTCTCGCGTCGCGGCTTCCTGAAACTCGCCGGCGTATCCGGCCTCGCCACCGCCGCCGGTGGCCTCGCGGCAGCCAGGGCCGCCGCGTCGAACCCGGACGGCACGCCCGAACAGGTGCACCTCACGTGGGGCAACGACCCGACGTCGGAAGTCGTGATCTCGTGGGCCTCGCTCGCGTCGGCCGTCAATCCGCGCGCGCGCATCGTCGCCGACGGCGAGCCGGCGCGCACCGTGCACGGCGTCCAGCGCGTGTACACCGACGGCCTGAACGGCGAGACGGTATTCGCGTACCACGCACGCGTGCACGGGCTGAAGCCGAATACGCGCTACCGCTACGAGATCACGGCCGACAACGACAGCAACGCCGCGCAGCCGTTCTCCGCGCATTTCTCGACCGCGCCGCGCGGCCGCGCACCGTTCCGCTTCACGAGCTACGGCGATCTCGCGACGCCGAACGGCGCGTGGGTGCTGTCGTCGCCGCAGAGCCGCTTCGCGGTGCAGGCCGTCGAGCAGTTCCAGCCGCTGTTCCACCTGCTGAACGGCGACCTCTGCTACGCGAACCTGAACCCCGCGCACCAGCCCGAGGTGTGGCGCGATTTCGGCAACAACAACCAGACGTCGGCCGCGAATCGTCCGTGGATGCCGTGCCCGGGCAATCACGAGATCGAGTTCAACAACGGCCCGCAGGGGCTCGACTCGTATCTCGCGCGCTATACGCTGCCGGAGAACGGCACGCGCTTCCCGGGCCGCTGGTACAGCTTCCGCGTGAGCTCGGTGCTGTTCGTCTCGCTCGATGCGGACGATGTCGTGTACCAGGACGCCGCCGCGTTCGTCGGCGGCCCCGCGCCGCTCGTGCCGGCCGCGAGCACCGGCCACCCACCGATCGAACCCGGCACGTCGTTCTACGTGCGCGGCTACAGCAACGGCGAACAGACGCGCTGGCTCGAACACACGCTGCGTCATGCCGCGCATGACGACGACATCGACTGGATCGTCGTGCAGATGCACCAGGATGCGCTCAGCTCGTCGAAGACGGGCAACGGTTCCGACAAGGGCATTCGCGAAGCATGGCTGCCGCTGTTCGACCGCTACGGCGTGGACCTCGTGCTGTGCGGCCACGATCACGACTACGAGCGCAGCTACCCGGTGCGCGGCTGCAATCACCGCGCGGGTGTCGATGCGACGACCGGCGAAGTCGTCGAGACGCTGCAGCCGCGTCCGGTCGGCTCGAACGATCCGGACCGCACGACGTTCGACACGAGCCACGGCACGATCCACCTGATCCTCGGTGGCGGCGGCACCAGCGCGCCGCTCGACGTGTACGGCGAAAACCCGGCTACCGGCTTTGCGCGGGCGAAGGTGTTCACGAAACCGAACCGGCCGGTGCCGGGCACGGCGCCGAATACGTTCGTGCGCGCGCCGGCCGATGCGCTCGAGGATGCGATCTGGTCCGCGCGCCGCGATACGGGCACCGGTTACGGGATCGCGGTGTTCGACCACGACCCGGGCAAGCCGGGCGGGCACACGACGATCACGATGCGCTACTACCACGCGCCGGGCGCCGACCAGCACCCGACCGCCGATTACGAACTGTTCGAGACGATCGAGCTGAGCAAGAAGCGGCGCGAGCGGTGATCGGGCGGGCGCCCGTTGCGGCGGGCGCCTGATGCGGTGCCGTCAGGGCGGGTGGCGGCTTGGCACGCGCCAGACTGCCCGCCTCGCCCACCGGCCCATGAAGATGCGTTTCGAATACCGCATCCACACGACGCCGTCGGCCGACGTATTCGATGCCATCGCGAATGCGTTGCGGCAAGCGCATCACGCCGTCGAATCGATTCCAACCGACGACACCTTGAAGTCCGCGGCGACGCCGGCGGCCGGCCGCTGATCGCCCTGTCAACCGACGAAGACGGTTTCTCCCCGGTCACGACGCTTGGGCCGACGCGGGACGCGATGCTCGACTCGATTGGCCGCGCGTTGTCGGCAAGCGGCGCGGCCTGGCGCATCGACGACGCGTGACCGGTGGCCGCGTGACGCCCGTGCTCCCGGATGATCAGCCTCAAGCGCCGGGCGAATCACCGCCGACGCCGCTGCTCGTTCTCCGTCTCCCCGTTAAACTACGCGTTTTCGCCGGCAATGGCCGTCCCGCATGCCGAATGCGCGCGTGGCGCATGCAGGCGGAACCGAATCATCCGAATTTGTATTGGCATGTTAAAACAGGCAGGAAGCATGAAGCGCAAGAACAAGGCCACGCTCGCCGGGCTCGGCGCGGTGTTGTTGTGGGCCTCCGTGGTCGCCCTCGTTCGTGGCGTGAGCGAAAGCCTCGGCGCGACCGGCGGCGCCGCGATGATCTATACGGTGGCATCCGCGCTGCTGCTGTTCACGATCGGCTTCCCCGATCTCAGCAAGTTCCCGAAAAAGTATCTGCTCTGGGGCGGGCTGCTGTTCGTCGCGTACGAGCTGTGCCTCGCGCTGTCGATCGGCTATGCCAGCAACGGCCAGCAGGCGATCGAAGTCGCGATGGTCAACTATCTGTGGCCGAGCTTCACGCTGGTCGCGGCGATCGTGTTCAACAAGCAGCGCGCCCACCTGCTGGTCGTGCCCGGCGTCCTGCTGTCGATGCTCGGGATCTGCCGGGTGCTCGGCGGCGACCGGGGCCTCGACCCGGCCGGCATGCTGCACAACGTCGCGGACAATCCGCTGAGCTACGGCCTCGCGTTCGTCGGCGCGCTGATCTGGGCCGGCTATTGCACGGTGACGGCGCGCCTCGCCGACGGCAAGAACGGCGTCACGCCGTTCTTCGTGCTGGTGGCGCTGGCGCTCTGGATCAAGTTCGCGATCGAAGGCGGCGGCGGCATGACGTTCAGCCTGCATGCGGTCATCTACGTCGTGCTGGCGGCCTCCGCGCTGGGCTTCGGCTATGCGGCCTGGAACACCGGCATCATGCACGGCAACGTGACCGTCATCGTCGGCGCGTCGTACTTCACGCCGGTGCTCGCCGCCCTGCTCGCCGCGACGCTGCTGCACGCGCCGCTGTCGATCGAATTCTGGCAAGGCGCATCGATGGTGTGCGGCGGGTCGATCCTGTGCTGGCTCGCGACGCGCAGCCGGCGTCGCGAACAAGCCGTGCCCGTCCGGGTCGGCAACGAAGCGCAGGGCAACTGCCAGGGCTGACGATGCCGGGCGCTTGCGTTGCGATGCCGCTTGAAAGCCCTCCGGTGGCCCGGCATACCGCCAACCATTCGCGCTAGCGCGACTCCAGTGCGATACGCACGGCCAGCCCGGCCAGCACCGTACCCATCAACCAGCGCTGGGCCGACGCCCAGACCGGCCGCCCCGCCAGAAAGCCCGCGATGCCGCCTGCCATGCAGGCAATCAGCGCATTCACGCTGACACTCACGGCGATCTGCACGCAGCCGAGCGCCAGCGATTGCGCGAGCACGCTGCCGTGTCCCGGCGAGATGAACTGCGGCAGGAGCGACAGATACATCACCGCGATCTTCGGATTCGCTAGGTTCGTGACGAAGCCCATCGTGAACAGCCTGGCCCGGCTGTCGTGCGGCAACTGCCTGACCTGGAATGCCGAGCGACCGCCCGGCTTCAGCGCCTGCCACGCCAGGTACGCCAGATAAAGCGCACCGGCGAAACGCAGCGCGTCGTACGCATACGGCACGGCCATCACCAGCGCGGTGATGCCGAGCGCCGCGCACACCATGTAGAACACGAACCCCAGCGCGACGCCGCCGAGCGACACCAGCCCGGCACGGCGGCCCTGGCAGATCGAGCGCGACACCAGGTAGATCATGTTCGGCCCGGGCGTCAGCACCATGCCGAGCGACACGAGTCCGAAAGCAAGCAAGGTGGGCAAGGCCGGCACGGCAATCTCCTTCGGGACGAAGCGGTCAGGGGCGAGTTCGAACACTGTATTGCATCTCGACTGCCATCGGCTTGAATAAACTTCAAGTCGCCCATGAGCGCGGTTCATCGCTGAAGCCGCTCGTTACCTGGCCTTTCTCGCGCGCGTGTCGACCGCCTTCGCCGCCTTCGCGCGTTGCGCGTCGACGAGCCGCACGAACTCGTCTGCGACCGCGTTGCCGGCCGTATTCCACGACAACCGCACCGAGCGATGCAGCCTGGGCGACAACTCCAGCACGCGACCGCCGAAAGGCGTGTACGTGAGCGTGATGCGCGGCACGATCGACACGCCCATGCCGGCCTCGGCCATCGACAGAATGGTGCGCATCTCGACCACGTTGAACGCGGCCCGCAGCGGCACGCCGCCGCGCGCGAAGTAATCCGCGATCACCGGCCCGCACCCTGCCTTCGAGAAGATGAACGGCGCCGTGGACAACTGCTTCGCCGACACGC
The DNA here is from genome assembly GCF_002223045.2 of Burkholderia sp. HI4860. Taxonomy (NCBI): domain Bacteria; kingdom Pseudomonadati; phylum Pseudomonadota; class Betaproteobacteria; order Burkholderiales; family Burkholderiaceae; genus Burkholderia; species Burkholderia sp. HI4860. Next base: position 2,644,233 of record NZ_NKFO02000001.1, read on the forward strand.
GCTTGCGGCCGGCGAACATGCCGTCGGCCGCCACCGCGACAAAATCCTCGTCGAGCAGCGGCAGATTGTGTGCAAACGTCTTCGTGCCGGCCACCACGCCGATATCGGCCGTACCGTCGTCGATCCACCCTTCGACTTCGCTGTCCGTGCCTTCGAGCAGTACCGCCGACACGCCCTGGTGCATGTCCTTCAACGCCTCGAGCGCGGGCACGACGAACGCCAGCGACACGCTCGGCAACGATGCGACCACCAGCTTCCCTTCGAGCTTGCCGCGCGACAGGCTGAACTGCTGGAGCAGCAGCTGCGCTTCCCGCACCACGTTCTGCACGTACGGCCACAGGCGTTCGCCCGCCGCCGTCAGGACGACTGGCTGCCGGTCGCGCCACAGCAGCTTGACCTCCGTGAGGTCTTCCAGCTCGGTCAATGCATGACTGATCGCGGACTGACTGCGGCTCAACCGATCAGCCGCAGCCGTGAGCGAGCCGAGTTCGACCACGGCCGCCAGGGCCTGCAACTGGGCCAGCGTCATCGACGCCTCCTCGTTAAAAGGTATGAAAAGTTCACATGAAATGCTAAACCATCATGAATTATATTGAACCGCGAAAATGATCACGTCGACGCGCCCCATGACGCGCCACGGCCAGTGCCGACTGTCCTTCGCAACGCTCGGGTAAGATGCACCGCGAACCGCCCATCGATTGCCTGCGGCCCCGGCCGCACAACGGCGCGGCGCCAGGCGATCGACTTCCGGTTCGAGCCAATCCAGAACACATGCGTGCCAGACACACGCGACCGCCACGTGCGCCATCGACAGCGCTCGCTGCCGGATATGCCGCGACATGCCAATCCATGATGCATTTCAATCTGACTGAAGGGGTGCTGGTCTCCAGCCTGCAGACGCTCAGCGCGTTCGAGCTGGCCGGCATCGCAATCGCGCTATTGCTCGGCGGCATGGCCAAGGGGATCACGGGCATCGGCGTGCCGCTGATCGCGATGCCGATACTCAGCCAGTTCCTGCCGATCCGGCATGCGGTGCTGCTGTTGTCGATGCCGATCATCCTCGGCAACATCCCGCAGGCGCTGGAAGGCGGCCAGTTGCTGGCGACGGCACGCAAGATCGCCGCGCCGATCGCGGGCACCGTGATCGGCAATATCGTCGGCGTGGCGATCCTGCTGTCGCTCAATCCGGGGCATGCGCAGGCGGCGTCCGGCGCGCTGTTGATCGTCGCCGCGGCGCTGATGCTCGCCGCGCCGACACTCAACCTGCCGGCAGCATGGCAGAAGCCCGTCGGCTTCGTGCTCGGCTTCGGTGCGGCGCTGATGGAGAGCATCGCGTCGGTTCCCGGCCCGCTGCTCGCCACCTACCTGATTTCGTCCGGCGCGACCGGGCGCGTCTTCACGAAGCAGATCGCGATCATCCTCGTGGTGTCGATCGTCACGCTGATCACGACGTTCAGCGGCGCCGCGCACGCAAGCGGCGCCGACCTCGCGATCTCGGCGGCGGCGAGCCTGCCGGCGATTGCCGGCATGTGGCTCGTTCGCCCGCTGCGGGACAAGATGTCGCCGAAGCGCTTCCGGATGGTCGTGCTGCTGTTCGTGCTCGTCGCGGCATCGCAGATGATCTGGAAATCGGGCGTGTTCCGGCATGGTGCCTCGCACGTTATCCCGACGAACCACGCGCACACGGGCACGAACCAGGAGACGGCGCAAAGCCGTCGATCGCGCATGCGTTCTGAAAGCTGCGAAGCGTAGTATTCGCGGACCCGGCGTATCGCCCCGCCCGACGGGCCGAACGATACGTCACCGACCTGGCCGCTCGCACGCGGATGCCCGCATCGGCGCGGCCACGCTTTCAGAGGCATGACATGGAAACCTACGTATTGCTCGGCTGCGGACTCGGCCTTGGCCTGTTGATCGCCGTCTGGGGCATCTGGCAACTCAAGTAACGCTTGCCGGCCCCGTCCACGCGCAAGCCACCCGTATGGAGACGGACGGGAAAATGTAGTTTGCGTCCGCGTTCGTCACGCAACTACTTCGCACTCCGATTCAGCTGACCGACAGCGTCGGCTACCCGCCGTTTCTTCCGTTCGAAAGCAGATGTGAACGCGCTGCATCGAAGCGCTTGCACTCGGCCTTGAGCCAGTCCGAAAACGCCTCGGTACGCGGATCGTCGGGATGGCGTGACAACAGCACGTAGCGCGCCGGCGCACGCACGTGCCTGCCAAAGACATCCACGAGCCGCCCGTTCGCGATCTCGTCATGCACGAGCGCGCCGCGCCCCATCGCGACACCCTGATGGTTCAGCGCGGCCGTGATCGCCAGGCTGGAGAAGTTGAACTGCGGGCCGTCAAGATGCGCCGTCCACGCCGGACGGACTTCGTCGAGCCACGTGCGCCACTCCACGAACTCGGGCGCGCCGCCCCACGGCGCGGCGTCGTGCAGCAGGACGACGCCATCCAGCGATTCGCCGCGAGCAAAAGCCGGATGCTGCGCCAGATACGCCGGCGTGGCGACCGGAAACAGGATTTCGTCGAGGATGGCCTCGGCATGCAGCCGATCGTATCGCACCGGGTCGTAGCGCACCGCGACATCGATGTCGTCGGTCTCCATGGCCTGGCGATCCAGCACCTGAAACTCGGCCTTCACGCGCACCGGCACGTTCGGCTGTTGCCGGTGAAATTCGGACAGGCGCGGCATCAGCCATTGCAGCGCGAGCGACGGCAGGCAACTGACCTGCAGCGGGGCATCCGACATGCCGAGCGCCTGAAGCGTGCGATTGATGTCGACGAACGCGCTCGACATCGTCCCGAGCAGGATTGCGCCCTTCCCGGTCAGCTTCAGTCCGCGCGCCTGGCGCACGAACAGCGGATAGCCGAGCCGGTCCTCGAGGTTCCGGATCTGCTGGCTCACGGCGCTTTGCGTCAGGTTGAACGCCTGGGCCGTCTTCGTGAAGCTCAGTAACCGGCCGGCCGTTTCAAAGCAGAGCAACGCACCCAGGATCGAACCGTCGAGTCGCATAGATATCAGTCAGGCTAATGGATTCATTAGAAATCTGCGCTTTCGCGCAGGCGTCCCGGATCGTAGCATTCCGGCGAACCATCTCAATTATCCCGCGCAAGACCGATCCATGACCATCACGCTCCAGCCCGCCGATCTATTAGCTAAACTGCAATCCCGCCATCCTCTGCTGTGGCTGAACCCCCACGCGGGCAGCCCGTTACCGCACGACGCGCCGGGGCTCGGCGCCATTGCGATGGCCGAAGCGCGGCTGGCGCGCTGCGAACCGCTGATGGCAGAACTGTTTCCCGAACTCGCGGCAAGCGCGGGCAAAATCGAATCGCCGCTGATGCCGGCAGACGACCTGCCGCGCAGGCTGGCGCTCCCGGCAGACACACACGGCGCCTGGTTCATCAAGCGCGACGACGCATTGCCGATCGCCGGTTCGATCAAGGCGCGCGGCGGCTTTCATGAAGTGCTCGCGCTCGCGGAGTCGATCGCGATCGAACACGGATTGCTCGACCCCGCGGGCGACCGGCGGATCCTCGCATCGGCTGCCGCACGCGACCGGTTTGCCGCGCACACGGTCATCGTCGGCAGCACCGGCAATCTCGGCCTGAGCATCGGCGTGATGGCCGCCGCGCTGGGGTTCGAATCGGTCGTGCACATGTCGACCGACGCGAAACCGTGGAAAAAGGCGCGCCTGAGAAAGCGCGGCGTTCGCGTGATCGAACATGACGGCGACTATGCGCAGGCCGTCGCGGCCGGACGCGCGCAGGCACGCGATCAGCCGCGCAGCCACTTCGTCGACGACGAAGGTTCGCTGATGCTGTTCCTCGGCTACGCGGCCAGCGCCCGGCATCTCGCCGCGCAGCTCGCCGACGCGGGCCGCCGCGTGGACGCGACGCATCCGCTCTTCGTCCATATCCCGTGCGGAGTCGGCGGCGCACCGGGCGGCATCGCGTATGGCCTCAAGGCGCTGTTCGGCGAGCACGTGCATTGCTTCTTTGCCGAACCCGTCGCGTCGCCGTGCATGCTGGTCCAGCTGGCCGCCGGCCCCGGCAAGCCCGTGTCCGTGTACGACGTGGGGCTCGACAACCGGACCGAGGCCGACGGCCTGGCCGTCGCACAGGCATCGCACCTCGTCAGCCCGCTGATGGCGTCGCTGCTGTCGGGCGTATTCACCGTCAGCGACGCGCAGCTCTACGCGCAGTTGCTCGCGGTTCAGCGCGCGACGGGCGTGGAACTCGAACCGTCGGCCGCTGCTGCCGTCAGTGGCCCCGGCTGGCTGACGGCGTCCCCGGCCGGCCGCGACTACGTGCATCGCCACGCGATCGACCTGCCCCGGTCGACGCACGTCATCTGGGCGACGGGCGGCTCGCTCGTGCCGCCGGAAGAGCACCGACGCTTCCAGTCGCATGCGCAAGCGCTCGCCGGTGCCGCAGCCAACCCGTGACGCAACGGGGCAAGCGTTCAGCCCCGCTCGCGAAGACGCGTTAGACTGTCCCGATGGAACAATGCCGTTATTGCCAGAGAATCCGCGATGAATGGGATTGCCACGGTGACGAATGCCGCCGGGCAATCGCCAAGGCGCTGCGGCGGCAGCGCGCGGGCCTGCCCATGGTGCCCGATCGCATCCGCAACGAACTGCCGTCCGGCGCGCCGACCCAGCAGGTGATCGCCGTGCTGTCGCGCCAGCGCCTGCGCGCGCGCCGCGGCAACGAGGAACGCCGCGAACGCAAGGAAATCGACGACGACGTCTGATCCGGCAGCGTCGCAGTTCGCCCCTCTCTCCGCCCGCGCCCGCGCCTGCGCCGCGCGCCCGTCCGTGCGTGCGCGTCCGCCCCCCTTTCCCTTGCAAATCCGGCAACGTCGATTAGGGACGGAAGGCATTTATCTCGAAATTATTGTCCCGACTGCAACGATCTTTCGCCAAAACTCACGTTTACCCTAGGTCGACCTGCGCCTACGATGTAATCAACCGCTTACGACATGGTGTCGAACGCGGAAAGCCAAAAACATCGGAGGTCATCATGAAATCGCTCGTTTCCGCAGTCGTTGCCGCTGTCGCCCTGTCCGCCTCGTTCGGCGCCTTCGCTCAAAGCACCGTGACCCGCGCTCAAGTGCGCAATGAACTGGTCCAACTCGAAAACGCCGGCTACAAGCCGACCCAGTCGAGCCCGTACTACCCGGCCGACATCCAGGCCGCCCAAGCGCGCGTGCATGCCGACGACAACAGCGGCTACGGTGCGCAACCGGCCGCGACCGTCGAAGGCGGCGCACCGGCCGTGAAGGTGCAAAACCCGCGTGACTCGGTCTACTTCGGCCACTAAGCAACCCTGCCGCTGCGCGCCTTCGCGCGCAGACCGCACCCACCACGAGCCCGTCTTGCGACGGGCTCGTGGCGTTTGCAACGCGCGGACGGGCGACCGGCCATCACCGGTCACCGGTCACCGGCCGCCGCCCGACGCGACCCGGCCGGCCGCTTCGTCCGTCCCGCTGCCGACGCCACTCCCATTGCCGACCAGTTCCTGATAGCGCACGAACGCGCGCTGCGGGGACGCCTTCGCCGCGTACATCGCCGCATCGGCCTTGACGAGCAGTTCCTCGGCCGACGCACCGTCAGCCGGAAACTCGCTGACGCCGATACTCGCGCCGACGGCCACGCGCCGGTCGCCGAACTCCAGTTCCTCGTCCATCACGCGCTGGATGCGCGACGCGACCTCGCCGATCGCCGCCGGTGAGCGCACGTCCGTAATCAGCACGATGAATTCGTCGCCACCGAGCCGCGCGACCATGTCGCCGCCACGCAGCACGAGACTCAACCGCTTGGCGACCGCGACGAGCGTGCGGTCGCCGGCCGAGTGCCCGTGCTGGTCGTTGATCTGCTTGAAGCGGTCGAGGTCGACGAACATCACGGCCAGCCCTTCGTGCATCGCGGCCGCACGCCGGATCGCGGCATCGAGATGCTCCATGAACAGCAGGCGATTCGGCAGTTCGGTCAGCGCATCGTGTCCGGCGAGGTGCGTGAGCTCCAGCTGCTTTGCTCGCAACATCGCGACCTGCGTGCGGATCTCGACGCGCATGCTGTCGAAACAGCGCGCGAGCACGCCGATCTCGTCGGCACGCCCGACCGGCAACTGCTCGGTGGCCGGATCGTCGAACACGTGCGTCGCGGCGCGCGCGAGCGTCTGCAGCGGCCGCGTGATCGCACGCGCGAACAGGATCGCGAGGATCACCGCCATCAAGCTCGACACCAGCACCATCCGGACGATTCGCTCGCCGAGCATGCCGGCCGGCGCCAGCACGTCCGCCAGCGGGCGCCCCATCCCGAGCACGACGAAGCGATTGCCCTCGTCGTGCCCGAACGGCGTGCGCACGAACGCGAACATCTGCCCCGGCGCCGCGGCGGGGTCGGCCAGGCCATCGAGGGTCACGTTTGTGCGCGCGCTGTCGAACAGCGCACGCGTGACGGCGAAGCGGTCCTGCATCAGCACGCGCCGGCCGCGATCGAAGCCGAATGTCTGCGCCGGATCGGGATGCACGAGAAAATCGCCCCATTCGTTCGCGAGGTACACCGCGTAGTCTTCCGGCAGATCGCGTTCGAGCCGGTCGAACACGCGCGACAGCTCGACGTCGACGACGAGCGCCCCCACCGTCTGGCCCGACGCGTCGACGACCGGCGTGCCCACGCGCAGGATCGGCAGCCCTTCGGCCGCGTGCGCTCCCGTCTCGTGGTTGATCACGATCGGCGACAGATAGATATGACCGGGCGCCGTGGCCAGCGTATCGAATACGTAGGAAAACTGTCCTTTCTCCTGCAACGCACTGTCCGGCAGGACGACGATGCCATGCGCATCGCGATCGACGCGGATGCGTTCGAGGCCGAATTCGCCGCGTGCGATCAGGCGGATCTGCAGGTACTCCGGGTGATTTCTCATGAAGCTGTAGAACACCTGCTCGAGCCGCGCGCGTGGCGCGCCATCGCGGTTGTCGCCGGCCGCGACCCGCGCACACGACGGCAACTGCGCGAGCACGAGCGCATCGTCCGAGACGTCGGACAGCGCCGTGGTGAAGCGCTGCCCGAGCAGTTGCGTCGACATCAGCAGGCTGTGCTGCGCTTCCTGCACGAGCATCGTGCGGTTCGCACGATACGCGTAATAGCCGGTCGTGCCGGACGCGATCACGCCGATGCAGGCGAACAGCACCGACAGTTTCGACGTGAGCCCGAGCCGGATCATTTTCCGAACCGCTCCGGCCGGTCGCCCGACACGATGCGGCTCCACAGCGATTCGCGCCGCGCGATGTCCTCGACGGGCTGGAGCCAGACGAGATGCGGGTGCCCGGCGTCGAGCCCCGGCGGCGACGCGAGCGTGTTCGCGAGGCCCTGGCGTTCGGTCAGCAGCGCGCCGATCGCCGGTTCGAGCATGTAATTGATCCACGCGAACGCGAGCGCCGGATGTTGCGCGCCGCGCGTGACGGCCCAGCAGTCGAGCCACGCGAGCGCGCCTTCATCCGGGATCACGTAGCCGACGTCCGCGCCGGCCCGTCGCAGCAGTTCGACCTGTTGCGTGCCGTAGTTGCCGAACATCAGCGCCGCACGATGCTGGACGAACAACGCGGTCGCCTCTTCAGGGAGCGTGTAGTACGTCAGCAGGTTGCGGCGCAGGTCGATCAGCTTGCGCGCGACGGCGAGCGTCTGCGCGGGCGACAGGCGAAACGGATCGGGATAGCCGAGCGCCAGCGCCGCGAACGAAAAATTGTGCTGCGCGCTGTTGAAGTCGAGCACCTTGCCGCGGTAGCGCGGATTCCACATCTCCCGCATCGAGCGCGGCGCGGCCGGCACCTGCTTGCGATCGTAGATCAGCCCCATCGACGAATACGTGAACGGAATCGCATACGTGGCACCCGCTTCAACGAGCCCGTCGATCGCCGCGAGTTGCTGGAAGTTCGGCAACTGCCGCCGCCGGTTCGGGATGTGCGACAGATCGATCGGCGCGAGCAGGCGTTCGTGCGCATAGCGCTGGATCTCGGCCGTATTCGCGGCCAGTACGTCGTACGGCGGTGGCGCCGCGCTGTGCAAGCGCGTCCACAGTGCTTCGTCGGAATCGACGAACGTCACTTCGACGCGCGCGTGAAATTGCGCCTCGAACGCACTGACGACATCGTCGTCCGCATAGCCGGGCCATGCGAGCACACGCAGCACGGTGTCGTTGACGGTTTCGGGAGAAGCGGCGAACGCAGGGGGATGCACGGAGGCAAGTAAGCCTGCCGTCAAAATGACAAGCAGCCGGCGCACGGCGAACCGTACGCGCGTACGTCCGCCGATTCCCCTGATCAATTGGACCCCGTGTGAATCGCCCGGCTGCATTCGACTGTCCTTTTTCGAGTCGATGCGATATCCCGCAACGAGACCATAAAACCTACGGTCGCGCAATCGGAAGAAGCCGTACAACGGGAGCGCGGGCGCCGTTGCTCACCGCCGTATGACGGTAACGTGACGCCGGCCTGTCTGCTCCGACGGAACGCGCGTCAGCGCCACGCCTGCGTGAATTCCGCGATCACGCGCGACAGGTGCGCACGCATCGCGTCGCGTGCCGCAGTGGCGTCGCGCGCCATGATCGCCGCGAAGATCCGCTGGTGATCTTCCTGCGACGCCTCGCGCAGCGCGGTCGAGTGAAAATGCTCCTCGATCTTGTCCCATAGCGGATCGCTGCGCGCGCAGTCCCACATCGCGGTGACCATGTGCAGCAGCACCGTGTTGCCGGTCGATTCCGCGATACGCAGGTGGAACTGGCGATCGGCCGCGTCGTACGCGACCTTGTCGTCCATCTGCTCGCGCATCGTCGTCAGCGAGAAAAACAGCCGGTCGAGATCCGCATCCTTGCGTTCGGTCGCCGCGAGCGCCGCGACTTCCGCCTCGATCAGCCCGCGTGCGCGCAGCGTCTCGATCGGCCCCGGGCCGCGCGGCACCTCGAACGTCACCGGCCGCGCGGCGTCGGCCGCCGATACGTAGATGCCCGAACCGATCCGCACCTCGACGATCCCCTGCACCTCGAGCGCGATGATCGCCTCGCGCACCTGCGTGCGGCTCACGCCGAACTGGTCGGCCAGGCTGCGCTCGGACGGCAGCCGCGCGCCGGCCTCGAACGCGCCGGCGGCCACCATCGCGTGAATCTGCCGCGCAAGGCCGATGTAGGAGCGGTCCGCGGCATCGGTATCGCGGCTGGCTGGCAGGCTGGAAAGATCGGTCATCGAAAGGCTCGCAACAGGCTGGCCGGCGCCGTCGCGGCGCCGGATCGCCAAAATGGTACACCAATTCTGGACCGCCTCCGATTCGGCGTGGCGGCTGGCGCGACGCATGTCTTTCCTGTGACGCGCTGACGCCCCGGTTCCACCTCAATAACTGGTAAACCACTATCCCGCGCAACTGGCATACCAATCATAATCCGCACACCGGAGACGGGGCCGGCACGCTGCCGCCCGTCCGTCCGATGCCTCAACCGCCCGCCAGGAGCCGCTCCAGTGAAGATGTCTTTCCGTTGGTACGGCGAGTCCGATCCGGTCTCGCTGCAATACATCCGCCAGATCCCGGGCGTCACGCATATCGTGTCCGCGATCTACGACGAACCGGTGGGCGCAGTCTGGCCCGCGCACAAGATCGACGCGCTGAAGGCGACGATCGAGCGCGCCGGCCTGCAGTTCGAAGTCGTCGAGTCGGTACCGGTGCACGAGGACATCAAGCTCGGCAAGCCGGGCCGCGACCGCCTGATCGACCACTACCGTCAGACGATCCGCCATCTCGGCGCTGCCGGCGTGCGCGTGATCTGCTACAACTTCATGCCCGTGTTCGACTGGACGCGCACCGAGCTGTCGAAGACGCTCGACGACGGCTCGACCTGCCTCGCGTTCAGCACCGACGCGGTCGAGCGGATCGATCCGGACGACGGCATCGCGCTGCCGGGCTGGGATTCGAGCTACCGGCCCGAACAGTTGAAGGCGCTGCTCGCCGAGTATCGCGACGTCGACGAAGCCGCACTGTGGGCGAACCTCGAATACTTCCTGAAGGCGATCATCCCCGTCGCCGAGGAAGCCGGCGTGAAGATGGCGATCCACCCCGACGATCCGCCGCGCCCGATCTTCGGGCTGCCGCGCATCGTGAAGAACCGCGACGATCTCGCGCGGATCGTGCGCATCGTCGACACGCCCGCGAACGGGCTGACGCTGTGCTCGGGCTCGCTCGGCGCGGGCCCGCAGAACGATGTCGAGGCGCTCGTGCGCGAATTCGGCGCGATGGGTCGCATCCACTTCGCGCACATCCGCAACGTGAAGGTCGACGCGAACGGCGATTTCGAGGAAACCGCCCACCTGTCGAGCTGCGGTTCGCTCGACATCGCCGCGATCGTAAAGGCGTACCACGACACCGGCTTCACCGGCTACGTGCGCCCCGACCACGGCCGCATGATCTGGGGCGAGACGGGCAAGCCCGGCTACGGCCTCTACGACCGCGCGCTCGGCGCGGTCTATCTGAACGGCCTGTGGGAAGCGCTCGCGAAGTTCGACCGCACGCCGTCGCACGCCACGCGCTAACCCGCCCATCGAGGCCGCCGGCGCTGCGGATCGCCGGCGGCCCGTCACGACATTCCGCGCGGAGACACCGCATGCCACGCATCCGATGGGCCATGATCCTCATGTGCTTCCTCGCCAACGTCATCAACTTCATCGACCGCGCGAACCTCGCGATCGCGGCGCCCAGCATCCGTGCCGACCTCGGCCTCGACGCGGTCGGCATGGGGCTCGTGCTGAGCGCATTCTTCTGGACCTACGCGTTCCTGCAACTGCCGGCCGGCTGGTTCATCGACAAGGTCGGCGTGCGCGTGAGCCTCGCGCTCGCGGTCGGCTGGTGGTCCGTGTTCACCGTCGCGACGGGCGCCGCGCGCGGCCTCGCGCAGCTCGTCGGCGTGCGGCTGATGCTCGGCGTCGGCGAAGCGGCCGCGATCCCGTCGTTCGCGAAGGTCGCGTTCAACTGGTTCCCGCGCAGCGAACGCGGACTCGCGAGCAGCATCTTCGACAGCGGCTCGCGCGTCGGCTCCGCGCTGTCGCTGCCGCTCGTCGCGTGGCTGATCTCGATCGTCGGCTGGCGCGGGTCGTTCGTGATCACGGGCGGCATCGGCATCGTGTGGGCACTGGCGTGGTGGTTCGTCTATCGCGACCCGGAACGCTATCGCGCGATCGCGCCCGACGCCGTCGATGCCCTGCTCGCGCAGCGCGGCGCCCCGACCGTTGCGGCCGCAACCGATGGCCCGAAGGTGTCGTGGCTCGACCTGTTCCGCTACCGCACCGTGTGGGGCATGATGATCGGGCTGTTCTGCCTGAACTTCGCGATCTACTTCTTCATCACGTGGTTCCCGAGCTACCTGCTGCAGTCGCGCGGCTTCTCGCTCGCGTCGCTCGGTACGTGGGGCATGCTGCCCGCACTGCTCGCGATTCCCGGCGGCTGGCTCGGCGGCTACGTGTCGGACAGCCTGTTCCGCCGCGGCTGGAGCGCGACCGCCGCGCGCAAGACCTGCCTCGTGCTCGGCATGCTGCTGTCTTCGTCGATCGCGCTGTCGGCCTTCGTCGAGAACGTGTGGGCCTGCCTCGGTTTGTTCGCGCTGGCTTATGCGAGCCTGTCGTTTGCAGGCGCCAACGTGTGGACGCTCGTCGGCGAAGTCGCGCCGACGCCCGCGCATGTCGCATCGCTCGGCGGCATCCAGAACTTCGCCGGCAATCTCGCGGGGATCTTCATCACGACGTTCACGGGCGTGATGCTGTCGATCACGAAGGGCTCGTTCGTCGTGCCGCTCGCGGTGGCCGGTGCGTTGTGCGTGGTCGGCGCGCTGTCGTACCTGTTCATCGTCGGCAAGGTCGAGCCGTTGCCGCCGCTGCGCGGCGCCGCGAACCGGCAGAACGTCGAGCCGAACGCGGCCTGACGCGGCAGGAAAGCGCGGCCCGCCTTGAACTGACCTCGCCTGCGCTTTCCTTTTCGGGCCGCGCATCGGACAATGAGCCGCGCCCGCCGGCGCGGCGCCACTCCGGCCCGCGCGTGGCGACGGTGCGCACCGCCCTCGCCGATGAAACGCTACGAAACCCTCGCCCACACGATCGCCGACGACATCCGCAACGGCAACCTCGCCGTCGGCACGCGCCTGCCGTCGCTGCGGCAGATCATCGCGCAGCACGGCGTGAGCCAGTCGACGGTGTTTCGCGCGTATTACCTGCTCGAACAGTGGGGGCTGATCCGCGCGCGCGAACGCTCGGGCTACTACGTCGCGCCGGGCGCCACGCCGCAGGCAAGCCCGGCCGCCAAGCGCCACGCAAGCCGCGCCGGCGTCACGCGCAAGGTCGACATCAGCAGCCTCGTGTTCTCCGTCCTCGACGCGGCGACGCAACCCGGCATCGTGCCGCTCGGCTCCGCGTTCCCGTCGCCGCAACTGTTTCCGCTGCCGCGTCTCGCGAAATCGCTCGCGCAGGGCACGCGGCTCGTCAGCCCGTGGAGCACGGTGGTCGACCTGCCGCCCGGCAACGAGGCGCTGCGCCAGCAGATCGCGCGGCGCTATCTCGCGACCGGCATCTCGCAGCCGATCGACGAGATCGTCGTCACGAACGGCGCGCTCGAAGCGCTGAACCTGTGCCTGATGGCCGTCACGCGGCCCGGCGACGTCGTGGCCGTCGAAGCGCCCGGTTTCTATGCGGCGCTGCAGGCGATCGAGCGGCTCGACCTGCGCGCGGTCGAGATTCCCGTCGATCCACGCACGGGCCTCGATCTCGATGCGCTCGCGAACGCGCTCGACCGGCACGACATCCGCGCGTGCTGGTTCATGACCAACTTCCAGAATCCGACCGGCGTCACGCTGTCCGTCGAAAAAAAGCGCGCGCTCGTCGAGTTGCTCGCCGCGCGCGACGTGCCGCTGATCGAGGACGACGTGTACGGCGAGCTGCACTTCGGCCCCGACTACCCGCTGCCCGCGCGTGCGTTCGATCGACACGGCCTCGTGATGCATTGCAGCTCGTTCTCGAAGACGCTCGCGCCCGGCTACCGGATCGGCTGGGCCGCCGCCGGCCGGTTCGCGGAGAAGGTGCAGCGGCTCAAGCTGATGACGACGCTGTCGGCCAGCATTCCCGCGCAGGTCGGCATCGCAAACTATCTCGAGCACGGCGGCTACGACCGGCACCTGCGCAAGCTGCGCGGTGCGCTGCACACGCAGCTCGACCGGATGGACGACGCGCTGCGGCGCTGGCTGCCGGCCGGCGTCGAATGGGTGCGACCCGAAGGCGGCTATTTTCTGTGGCTCGCATTCCCCGACGCGATCGACGCGATGGAGCTGCATCGCCAGGCCATCGCACGCGGGATCAGCTTCGCGCCGGGGCCGCTGTTTTCGGCCGCGCACGGCTTCGAGCGTTGCGTGCGCGTGAACTTCGGCCATCCGTGGAGCCGCGACATCGAGCGCGCGATCCGCGTGCTCGGCGAGCTCGTCGCGCAGCCGTCGGTACGCAAGGGCGGTTGAATCACGCCCGGTGCGCACCGCCGGCGTCACGGTGATGCGCGCAAGCCGCACGCGGGTTACAGTGCTGATCCCGCCGCCCTTCACGATTGCCCATGAGTCAACTGCCCTACCTCGATCACGACGCGCTGTTGAAACTGACCGCTGAAGCCGCGCACATCACGCAGTCGTGCGTCTGCACGAAAACGCCGCTCGCCGGATGGACGACCCTGCCGCTGTCGCTGCAGGACGCGCAACTGACCGAAGTCGCCACGCTCGCGCCGCCCGGCGACGCGGAGCCGACCTACGCCGAATATCACCCGGCCGGCACACGCTACGCGTCGGACGACGCACCGATCGCACTGCGCCATTTCCCGTACAACCGCTGCACCGTCAACCGCTGCCGCTCGTGCGGCCGCCTGTTCCTGCGCTACCAGGAAGGCGGCGGCTACTTCATCGACCAGCGCATCCGCGCGCTCGATCCGGCGCTCGTCGTCGACGCCGCCGCATAAACGCCCGCCCCCGGGCATGCACGCACGCATGCCCGAGCCGCGCCGGGCTCACGCCGGCGATCTGCTGCGCCCTTTTCGTCCCCATCTGCTGCTTGTCCCGCCGCACCGCGTTCCCTACGCTGTCTCCGGTTGCCTGACACCCGTCGCAACGTCTGTCCCGAGCCGCGCGCTCCGCGCCACGGCTCCTCTCGCGTATCACGTCATGTATCGATATACCGCTTTCGACCGGGCGCTCGTGCACAGCCGCGCCGCCCAGTTTCGCGACCAGCTCGAGCGCTGGCAACACGGCACGCTGAGCGAAGACGCGTTCCGGCCGCTGCGCCTGCAAAACGGCTGGTACGTGCAGCGCCACGCGCCGATGCTGCGCGTGGCCGTCCCGTACGGCGAACTGTCGAGCGCGCAGCTGCGCGTGCTCGCGCGGATCGCCCGCGACTACGACGTGCCGGACGACGCCACCTACCGCGCCGCATCCGACGCGCAGGCCCTGCTCGGCACGCTGCGTCTGCCGACCCGCAGCGCGCACTTCACGACGCGCACCAACGTGCAGTTCAACTGGATTCCGCTCGACAAGGCCGCCGACGTGATGGACCTGCTCGCGACCGTCGACATGCACGGCATCCAGACGAGCGGCAACTGCATCCGCAATATCTCGTGCGACGAGCGCGCGGGTGTCGCGCAGGACGAGATCGCCGATCCGCGCCCGTTCGCCGAAGTGATGCGCCAGTGGACCACGCTGCACCCCGAATTCGCATTCCTGCCGCGCAAGTTCAAGATCGCGATCACCGGCGCGACCGAAGACCGCGCGGCCACCGACTGGCACGACGTCGGGCTGAAGCTCGTGCGCAACGACGCAGGCGAGCTCGGCTTTCGCGTGAGCGTCGGCGGCGGGATGGGCCGCACGCCGATGATCGCGACGCTGCTGCGCGCGTTCCTGCCGTGGCAGCACGTGATGAACTACATCGAGGCGATCGTCCGCGTGTACAACCGCTACGGCCGGCGCGACAACAAGTACAAGGCGCGCATCAAGATCCTCGTGAAGACCGAGGGGCAGCGCTACATCGACGACGTCGAGGAGGAGTTCCGCCAGATCGTCGATCACGACGGCGGGCTGCACACGATTGCCCAGGTCGAGTTCGACCGCGTCGCCGCATCGTTCGTCCCGCCGCGGCTCAAGCCGCGCACGGTCAGCCTGCGCGACGCGAACCTGCGCGTGTCCGCCCAGGCGGCACGCCATCCGGCCTTCGCGCGCTGGCTCGCACGCAATGTGGCCGACCACCGCGACCCGGCGCTGCGCATCGTCACGCTGTCGTTCAAGCGCCGCCTGCAGGCACCGGGCGACGCGTCGCCGGACCAGCTCGACGCGCTCGCCGATCTCGCCGACCAGTTCTCGGCCGGCGAGGCGCGCGTCACGCATACGCAGAACGTCGTGCTGCCGTGGGTGCATGTCGACGACCTGTTCCTGCTGTGGGAACACGCGCGTGCGGTCGGGCTCGCCAGCGCGAACGTCGGACTCCTGACGGACATGATCGCGTGCCCGGGCGGCGACTTCTGCGCGCTCGCGAATGCACGCTCGATCCCGATCGCCGATGCGATCGCCGAGCGCTTCCAGGATCTCGACATGCTCCACGACGTCGGCGACATCGACCTGCACATCAGCGGCTGCATCAACTCGTGCGGCCATCATCACAGCGGCCACCTCGGCATCCTCGGCGTCGACAAGGACGGCGCCGAGTGGTATCAGGTCACGCTCGGCGGCTCGGACGGCTCGGCCGCGAGCGGCCCCGCGCGGCCGGGCAAGGTGATCGGCCCGTCGTTTTCGGCGGACGAGATCGTCGATGTCGTCGACGCGATCGTCAATGCGTATCTCGACGCGCGCATCGACGACGACGGCCGCAGTGAACGATTCATCGACACCGTCCGCCGCATCGGCCCGGAACCCTTCAAGGCCGCCGCGAACGACGCGCGCCATCAGGTGGAGCACGCATGACGCACGAAGAGCATCCGACCGCACGCATCCGGCTGCTGACGCCGGCCGAACACGCCGGCGACACGCAGCAGCACGACACGGCAACGCTGACGATCGGCAACGACGAGGAACTGCCGCCGCTCGCCGAACGCATCGCGCGGGCCGCGCGCATCGACCTCGCGTTTCCGTCGTTCACCGATGGGCGCGCTTACAGCCAGGCGTACCTGCTGCGCAAGCGCTACGGCTTCGCCGGCGACCTGCGCGCGACCGGCGAGGTGCTGGTCGACCAGTTGCTGTTGATGGAACGCACGGGGTTTTCGAGCGCGGTGCTCGGCGACGGCACGGACATCGCGGCCGCGCGGCGCCAGCTCGACCGGTTTCCCGGCTTCTACCAGCACGATGCGCGAACGGCGATGCCACAGCCGAACGTGGCAAAGCCCGCCCGAAAATGAAACGGGCGGCCCGCAGGCCGCCCGTACGATGAACCGGAAGCTCCCGGCGTTCAGCGCGCCGCGACCGGCTTGCCGAACGCGCCGAGGATCTTCTTCTCGAGCGCGATGTAGTCGCGGCCGAAGTGGTGATCGCCCTGCGTCTTGATCACGTCGGCGCCCGTGTTCACGAGTGCCGGACACATCGTGTCCTTCTCTTCCGCGCCATAGAAGCACTGCACGAGCTGCGGCGGCACCTTCGCGATTTCCGGCGCGACCTTCAGCGCCTTGTCGCTTGCGGGCATGCCGAGCCAGCCCGTCACGCGGATCTGGAAATCGGCGGCCGGCGCGAAGCCGAGCAGCGACATCACGGCGACCTTGTCGCGCAGGTCGGCCGGCAGCCGGTTGTACGCGAACGGCATCACGTCGGCGCCGAACGAATAGCCGACCAGCGCCACACGGTTCGCATGCCAGCGCGCCATGTAGGTGCGCATCACGCGCGCGAGATCGCGGCTCACCTGCGCCGGCGGCTTCTCGCTCCAGAAATAGCGCAGGCTGTCGATGCCGACCACCGACACGCCGTCGCGCTGCAGCGCCTCGGCGATCGTCTTGTCGAGATCGCGCCAGCCGCCGTCACCCGAGATCACGATCGCGAGCTGGCCGTTGCCGCCCTTGGCCGGCAGCTCGATGAGCGGCAGGTCCGACACGTCGAGTTCGTCGCCACTGGTGGTATCCCGCAGATGCGCCGTGACGAGCGACACGAGCTTCGCGGAATCGCCCGTGGCCGCCGTGTCGACGAAGCCCGGCATCGCGCGGCGCACGATCGTCGGATCGGGCGGGCACGGCTTGAAGCGCGGATCGAGCTTGGCAGCGGGATCGACCGAGACGACGCCGGCGATCGTGTTCTCCGGCGCCATCGACAGGATCTGCTTCGCGATCGCGCCGCCCTGGCCCACGCCCGCGACGATCGGCGTGAAATAGCGCGACGACTGTGCCAGGCGCTCGAGCTGGTGACTGACCGCTTCGGCGTCGCCGTCGAGGTGATGGCAGGTCTCCTGCTTCGCGGCGAGATTCATCGCGTACCGCTCGGAATCGACGCCGACCGTCATCGCACCGGCCTTCGCGAGCGCATCGGCGGCCTGCTGGTCGGCCGCATTCCAGCCGGCCTCGCGCGAGAACAGCACGACGAAGCCGCGCAACGGCCCGCTGGGTTTGGTCACGGTCACGGGCCCGTAGCGGCCGCCCGATACGGTTTCGGCCTTCATTGCGGCTGGCTGGGTGGCGCACGCGGCGCCGGCCAGCATCATTCCCGCGCAGGCGGCTGCCGCCCGCGCGATTCCCTTCTTCAACATCATGAACGCCGACCTCCAGCCAGCAATGACAGATCCGCCAGCGTGACGAACACGCCGACCGTGCCCGAGGCCGCGAGGTAGCGCGGCTCCCAGTGCGGTTCGAACTTGCTCTTGAATGCGCGCAAGCCGCGGAAGTTGTAGAAGCGGCCGCCGAAGCGCCAGACCATCAGGCCGATCCGGTGCAACGGCGACGGCATCTTCGCCGCCCCCATCCCCGAGAACGGCGCGATGCCCAGGCTCAGCTTGCGGAAACCCGCTTCCTTCAGATGCAGCGCGAGCTGCGTAAACAGATATTCCATCGCGTACGGCGACGCGTCCGGCAGATGGCGCATCACGCCAACCGTCGCCTCGGTGTTGAGGTCGGTCGTCATGAACGTGACGAACGCGATCGGCTTGTCGGCCTGCCGCACCAGCATCACCGACTGCGTCGCCAGATAGCCGTCGTGGAACGCGGCGACCGAGAAGCTCTTCTCGCGCGCGTCGCGGCTGTCGAGCCAGCCGTCCGAGATGTCGCGCAGCGCCGGCAGCGCGGCCGGCACGTCGCGCGGCGCGATCACCTCGACCGTCAGCGCATCCTTGTCGCCGCGGCGCAGCGCGTAGCGCAGGTGCGAGCGGTTCGAACCCTTCAGGTCGAACCGGTCGAGCGCGATATGCGCTTCCTCGCCGAGCTTCATCAGCGTGAGCCCCGCGTCGAGATACAGCGGCAGCGCGTTCGCGCGCACCTGGTAGAACGCCGCACGGCCGCTATGCGCGTGGGCGAGCGCGATGAACTTGCTGATCAGCGCCGGCCATTCCTCGCGCGGCCCGACCGGGTCGTGCAACGCGGCCCACGTGCGGCCGTTCTTCGCATACATCAGGAAGGCCCGGCGGGACTCCGAGAACAGGAACGACTTGTCGCCCATCAGCGCGAGGCCTGCATCGCTGCACTCCTGCGCGCGGATGATTCGTTCGGCATCCGACAGGTCCTGCTCCGCGGGCTTCACGAAACGGCCCGGCGCCGGGCGCAGCAGTTGCCACAGCGCGAACAGCGCGACGAATACGCCAGCGGCGAGCGTCGCGCGCAGTGCACGCGGCGCACGCGCGTCGAACGAGAAGTGCGACCACAGCTCGCGCGTGTACGGCACGTCGCGGAACGCGAAGAACAGCACCCACACGGCCAGCATCAGCACCATCGCCACCGACACGAACCAGCTCACCGTGAAGCGTTCGGCCAGTAGCGACGAATGGCGGTTGAAGCGGCGACGGCTGACGAGCAGCAGCACCAGCAGCGTGCCGAGCACGCCGGCCTCGACGAACGCGAGGCCCTTCGCCAGCGACAGCGCGAGGCTGGCGAGCGTCAGCGCGAAGGTCATCCACCAGGCACCGTCGAGGCGGCGCAGCAGCCCGCGCGCGACGAACAGCAGCGCCACGCCGAGCACGCTGCAGATCACCTGCGAGCCTTCGAGCACCCACAGCGGCACGAGGTGGCGCAGGATCGCGATCCGGTGCCAGAACGCGGGCGTCGCGCTCGAGATCACCAGCATCCCGCCGACCGCGAACGTCACGAGGCTCAGGAACACCGGCGCGAGCTGCGACACGCGCACGGCCTGCCGCGTCACGAGCCGGCGGCGCAGCGCGCGGCCCTCGAAACCGGCCAGCAGGCCGGCCGACAGCACGAGCGGCACGCCGAAATAGATCGCGCGATACGCGATCAGCGCGGCGACCATCGCGTGCGGCGGCACTTCGCGGCCGAGCGTGAAGACCATCGCCGCTTCGAACACGCCGATCCCGCCCGGCGTATGGCCGATCATCCCGAGCAGCAACGCGGCGGCGTAAACCGTAATGAAGGTCGGGAAGCCGACCGGCGCGGCCGGCAGCAGCACCCACAGCGTCAGGCCCGCCGCGACGACGTCGAGCACCGCATAGACGACCTGCGCGACGAGATCGCGCCGCGCCGGCACGTCGAACGACAGCCACTTGAAGCGCGTGACGACCGGGCGCGCGGTGTTGCCGCACATCACCACCATCGCGGCCAGCACCACCAGCAGCGCAGCGCCGGTCCACGTCAGCACGCCGGGCGCGACGTGCAGCATCGCGGCGAGCGCCTCCGGCATGCAAACCATGCCGACTGCCGTCATCAACACCATCGCGAGCGCCAGCGTGCCGCTCGTGAATACCGTCATCCGGCCGATCTGCGCGGGCGTGACGCCCGACACGCCGTACACGCGAGCGCGCACCGCGCCGCCCGTCAGCGCGCCGAAGCCGGTCGCGTTACCGAGCGCGGACCCGGCGATCGCGCCGATCCACAGCGCGACGCGCGGCACCTTCGCGGCGACGTAGCGCAGGCCGACCGCGTCGCGGGCGACGAGCGCGAGATAGCTGAGGGCCGTCGCGGCCAGCGACGCGCCCCACTCGCCGGCGGACATGTGACGCAGTTGGCGGATCACCGACCGGTAGTCGACGGATTCCGACAGGTGCTGGAAAACCACGATCAGCAGCAGGCCGATGCCGAGCGCAAGCAGCGGCGACAGCACGCGCTCGTTGCGGATCAGCGCCCGGGCACGGGCGATCACCGCCGCGGCACGACCAGGCGAACCAGAGTGGCGGGAAGACATAAGTTGTTCAGTGGTGGTGCATAGCGTGTCGCGGCGCGGGTTGGCCGGGCGGCGACGTATCTGTGGTTGTTCTGCGTGGGCGGCCGGCCGAAGACGGGCTCGGAGGCGCCTGGGTCAGAACTTACGAGTATACGGAATTTATATTACAGAATCTTTCACGTCGGCTTTGTGCGTATTTGTGGTATCTCGTCCATCAAAAACGCATAAAGAGACAAGGCGTCCTGCAACGCAAGGTGCGCATCATACCGGGAACCGGGATGGTTTTTTCATCTGATGAATGACTTCTGATGCATTTGGGAAAAAATCGCCGGGCGCGCCCGCGCGGACAGGGACAAATGCGCAATGCCGCGCGGCTTTTCGGGGACGGGACGCGCCGATCCCGGGCAAGTATCCCGCTTCCCGTCACTTCGCCCGCTCATGCTCCCCCAACCCGATCGCCTTGTAGTCGTAAGTCGGATAAAACTCCGTCCGGTACGCGCCCCACGCCGTGTCCTCGAGCACGCGATTGACCTCGCGCAGCCGCGACGCCGGCAGCCGCAACACGACGATCTGCCCGATCCCCATCGTCACGGTCCAGCTCACCACTTCGACACCCGGTGGCGGAAACGCCTTGTAGAACCCCTGCTTCGCAAGCTGCGCATTCAGCTCGGCCAGCGGGCGCGACTGGTCGTGTTTCAGGAATACCGTGAGCAGTATTGCGTTGTCGGGGGTCGCGGCGGCCGAACCGACGGGCGACGACGTGCCCTGCGCGGCAGCGGGCAGGTTCCATGCCGTTGCCGCCATCAGGATGCCGATGGTCGCGGCCCGGGCCGCCGCCCCGACGAATCTCGTCTTCATGTTTGCTCCGGTCGATCGTGAAGGAAGGTGTGTGCCGGCCGCGAAACGAACCGGCCGTTGCCGGCGCCGACGCCTGTGCTACGCTGCGACGATCGATTCCCGCCTGCGGCCGCGACGCCGCCAGCCGAGCGCAAGCGGCATGCCCGCCGCCGCGAAGGAACCCATCGGAATGAAAATGACTTCGCTGAAGAATATGCCGATTTTCGGCGGAGATACGCCGGAAACGGTCCGGGTGGCCGTCACGCTGCTGGCTGGCGCGTGGTGCATCTTCTCGTACCGCGTCGCCATTTTCGAGTCGGCCATCGTTCCGGCCCTGCTCGACCGCGTTTCGGGCGACGCGTTACGCGTCAGGATCGTCCAGATGCTCGCGGCGGCCTTCATCGCGATCGCCCTCGTCCTCGCGCTGCTCGTCGTGCAGATCGCGCGCCGGAAGAACTGGGCGCGCCTCACGATGATCGGACTGGTCATCGCCATGCTCGCATTGATGGCCTTTACGGCCGCCCATCGGCCGGCCGATTTCCTGAGCGCCGTCTACTGCCTGTTCACGCTGGCGACCTTGCTGTTGCTGTCGCGCTCGAGCCGGCAGTGGTTCGGCCGGCCGCAACCGGACAATCAGGCGTAACCCGCCGGGCCCGCACCGCCGGCGTTCAGTACACGTCCCGCACGTAGCGCCGCGCCTTCGAAAGCCGAGCGACATAATCGTTCGCGGCTTCATCCGACATCCCGCCATGCTCGGCGACCACCGCCTTCAACGCCGTGTCGACATCCTTCGCCATCCGCGCGGCATCGCCGCACACGTAGAAGTGCGCGCCTTCCTCCAGCCACGCGAACAGCTCGCCGCCCTGCTCGCGCATCCGGTCCTGCACGTAGATCTTGTCGGCCTGGTCGCGCGAGAACGCGAGGTCGAGCCGCGTCAGGAAGCCGCTGTCGTGCATCGCGCCCAGTTCGTCGCCGTAGTAGAAGTCGGTCTGCGCGTGCTGCTCGCCGAAGAACAGCCAGTTGCGGCCGCGCGCGCCGCGTGCCTGCCGCTCGTGCAGGAAACCGCGGAACGGCGCGACGCCGGTGCCGGGGCCGACCATCACGATCGGCACGTCGCCGTTCACCGGCGGCCGGAAATGCGCGGACTTTTGCACGAATACCGGCACGCGGCCATCGTCCGCGCGGTCGGCGAGGAACGTCGACGCGACGCCTTTGCGCGCACGCCGGCCGTTGTGATAGCGCACGGCCGACACGGTCAGGTGGATCTCGCCCGGGTGCGCGCTCGGGCTCGACGCGATCGAATAGAGGCGCGGCTGCATGCGCTTGAGCATCCCGACCAGCTCCGTGCCAGACAGCTCGACCGGGAACTCGTGCAGCACGTCCGCAAGCTGCTGCCCCCACAGCCACTGCTTCAGGTCGCTCTTGCGGTCGTCGGCCAGTAGCGACTTCAGCGCGCCGTTCGCGCTGCGCGATGCGATGAACGCAAGCGTGTCCGGATGCGGGCGCGTGATGTCGAAGTGGCGCGCGAGCGCGTCGCCGAGGCGCACGTCGCCGACGCCCGCCACCGACACCGGCGCATCGGCCTTCAGCGCGGTGACCGACAGCAGCTCGTCGACCAGCTCGGGGCAGTTGGTCGGCCACACGCCGAGCGCGTCGCCGGCTTCGTATTCGAGGTTCGCGCCTTCGGTCGACAGCGACACGTAGCGCGTGTCCTTCGCCGCGCCCGGACGGTTCAGCCGCAGGTTCGCGACGAGCTTCGACGGCGCCGGATGCGCCTTGGTCGGCAGCAGCCCCGACGGGCTGATCCCGCCGCTCGGCACCGCGTGCAGCGCGGCATCGGCGTCCTTGATCCGCGCGACGACGCGTTCGAGCCACTGGTCGGCGTCGTGCTGAAATTCGACGTCGCAATCGACGCGTGCGCACAGTCGCGCCGCGCCGAGCTCCGCAAGCCGTGCGTCGAGCCGGCGGCCGTGGCCGCAGAACTGGTCGTAGTTGCGATCGCCGAACGCGAGCACCGCGAAGTGCACGCCGTCGAGGCGCGCGGCGCTGCCGGCCCGCAGCGCGTCCCAGAATTCGCTGCCGTTGTCGGGCGCATCGCCGTCTCCGAACGTGCTCGTCATCAGCAGCACGTATTGCGCGCCGGCCAGCGACGCCACCGGATAGTCGGACATGCACGCGGTGCGGATCTCGAAGCCCGCGTTCATCAGTTGCGTCGCGTAATCCTCCGTCAACGATTCGATGTTGCCGGTCTGCGATGCCCACAGCAGCACGACCTTCGGCCGCGTGCGCACGATCCGCACGCCGCCCGACGCAGCGGCATCGGCCGTCGGCGCAGGCGCCGCGGCACCCGGCACGCGCGCCGGCAGCGAGCGGCTGAACAGGCCGGCCAGCATGCCGTCGAGCCAGAGCCGCACCGGCGGCGTGAGCGGCGCGCCGGCCGGCAGCACGGGCACGCCGCCCTCGCGCCGGCCGGCGCTCGCCTTCAGCCCGCTGACGAGGCCGGCCACGTACAGCCGTTCGGTGTCCGTCAACGGCGGCGGCGCGAGGTCGGTCACGCCGAGCGCGGCCGCGAAAGTGTCGAGGTCTGCCATGTCGGATTCCTGTGAAGCAAGCGCCTGCGCCGTCGCCGGCACGGGCTGCGTGTCGTCGGCGCGTGCATCGGGTTGCGCGGTCGCTTCATCGGCGGACGCGAACGCATCGGTCTCGACGCGCCGCAGCGCGACCGCGCAGTATTTCAGTTCGGGTTGCTGCGATTCGGAATCGATCGCGTCGTTCGTCACCGCGTTGATGCACAGGTCGTCGCCGTACACGTCGTTCCAGTGCATCGGCGCAAAGCAGTTGCCGCGCCGCACGCGCTCGGTCACGACCGCCGGCAGCACCGCGCGGCCGCGCGCCGAGCGGATCTCGACGCTGTCCTTCGCGGCGATGCCGAGCGCGCTCGCATCGTCCGGGTGCAGCTCGACGAACGGGCGCGGGTTGAGCTTGTTCAGCATCGCGACCTTGCCCGTCTTCGTCATCGTGTGCCATTGATGCTGCAGCCGCCCGGTGTTCAGCACGATCGGGAACGTGTCGTCGGGCCGCTCGGCCGGCGCGACATGCGGCCGCGCGAAGAAGCGCGCCTTGCCCGACGGCGTCGGGAACGCGAGGCGCGGCGCGTCGGTCGCGTCACCGTCGCCCGCCGCGCGCAGCGTCTGGCTCACGCCGTCGTTCAGGTAGCGGATCGGGTGCCGCTCGCGCGCGGTGCCCGGCGCGACCGGCCACTGCACGGGCCCGTCGCGCAGCGCCGCATGGCTCGCGCCGCGCAGGTCGTAGCCGGTCGCCGGATTCGAGAAGCGCACGATCTCGTCGAACACGTCGGCCGCCGACGCATAGTCGAACGCATCGCCGAAGCCCATCGCACGCGCGACGTCCGCGACGATGCGCCAGTCGGGCAGCGCGTCGCCCGGCGGCGCGACCGCCGCGCGCATCAGCGTCATGTTGCGCTCGGAGTTGACCATCACGCCGTCGCCTTCCGCCCACAGCGCGCCGGGCAGCAGGATGTCCGCATAGCGGTTGGTCTCGGTGTCGAGGAAGGCGTCCTGCGCGATCACGAGCTCGGCGGCCTGCAGCCCGGCGATCACGTTCTGCCGGTTCGGCACCGTGGCGACCGGGTTCGTGCAGATGATCCAGCAGGCCTTGATGTCGCCGGCCGCCATCCGCGAGAACATGTCGACCGTGCCTTGCCCCGCCTCCTTGCGCAGCGTGCCGGCCGGCACGCGCCACAGGTTCTCGACGAAACGGCGATCGTCGTCGGACGCCACCGAGCGCTGGCCCGGCAGCCCGGGGCCCATGTAGCCCATCTCGCGCCCGCCCATCGCGTTCGGCTGGCCGGTCAGCGAGAACGGGCCGCTGCCTGGGCGGCAGATCTTGCCCGTCGCGAGATGCAGATTGCAGATCGCATTGGTGTTCCACACGCCGTGCGTGCTCTGGTTGAGCCCCATCGTCCAGCAGCTCATCCACTCCTGCGCGTCGCCGATCCACTGCGCGGCCGTGCGAAGGTCGGCTTCCGCGAGCCCGGTGATGTCGGCGACACGCGCGGGCGTGTAGTCGGCGAGGAACGCGGGCATCGCGTCCCAGCCTTCGGTGTACGCGTCGATGAATGCGGCATCGGTGCGGCCGTTCGCATGCAGCAGATGCAGCAGCCCGTTGGCCAGCGCGAGATCGGTGCCCGGCCGGATCTGCAGGAACAGGTCGGCCTTGTCGGCCGTGCCGGTGCGGCGCGGATCGACGACGATCAGCTTCGCGCCGGCCTTCACGCGATCCATCATCCGCAGGAACAGGATCGGATGGCAGTCGGCCATGTTCGCGCCGATCACGAAGAACAGGTTCGCGCGATCGAAATCCTGGTACGACCCGGGCGGGCCGTCCGCGCCGAGCGACTGCTTGTAGCCGGTGCCCGCGCTCGCCATGCACAGGCGCGAATTCGACTCGATGTTGCGGGTGCCGACGAAGCCCTTCGCGAGCTTGTTGACGAGGTATTGCGCCTCGATCGACATCTGCCCCGATACATAGAACGACAGCGCGTCGGGCCCGTGCGCATCGAGCACCGCGCGCAGGCGGCGCGCGGTATCGGCGATCGCGTCGCGGGCCGGCAGCGGCACCAGGTCCTCCTCGCGCGCCCGCCGCACGAACGCGCGGTCGAGCCGCCCCGAGCGGCGCAGCGCGACGTGCGCCGACGCGCCCTTCGTGCACAGCCGCCCGAAGTTGGTCGGATGGTCGGCGTCGCCGGACACCTTGACGACTTCGCCTTCCTCGACGTGCAGCACCATCCCGCAGCCGACGCCGCAGTACGGACACACGCTCTTGACGGGGGTGGCGGTCATGCGCGCTCCGGGGCGGTCAGGCTGCGATCCACACGAAACCGTCCTCGACCCGCGACGGATACGCGCTCACCGACTGCTCGGGCGCCTCGAGACATTCGCCGGTGCGCAGGTCGAAGTGCTGCTTGTACAGCGGCGACGCGACGACCACGCGCTCGCCGAGGCTACCGATCAGCCCGCGCGACATCACGGCCGCCTGCGACACCGGATCGACGTTGTCGATCGCGAACACGCCGCCGGCTTCGGCATGCGCGACGTGAAAAACCGCGACCTGCTCGCCGTTAACGAGCGCACACACGCCGGTGTTGGGCACGATGTCGTCGAGCGCGCACACGCGGGTCCAGGACAGCGGAAGACGATCGTTCATGATGGACTCCTTGGGAAAAACGCGGGTGTCGGTCAGGGTCAAACGGTAGCGGGTTCGGTGGCGGCTTGCGTTACGCCTTCAGCGACGACGGGAATCGACACCGGCTTGCCGCCCGCGCGTTCGCCGGGCGTCGCGGGCCGGATCTGTCCGCGCGTCTCGACGAATTCGATGGTCGTGTCGGGCGCGTCGCTGTTCACGAAGTGACGGAAGCGCTTGCGCGTGTCGGGATCGGTCACGGCCTTCTTCCATTCGCACTCGTAGGTGTCGACCACATGCTGCATGTCGGCTTCGAGTTCGGCGCCGAGCCCGAGCCGGTCGTGCACGACGACGTCGATCAGGTAGTCGAGGCCGCCTTCGAGGTTGTCGCGCCACACGCTGGTGCGTTGCAGCCGGTCGGCGGTGCGCACGTAGAACATCAGGAGGCGGTCGATGTAGCGGATCAGCGTCGGACGATCGAGATCGGACGCGAGCAGTTCCGCATGACGCGGCTTCATCCCGCCGTTGCCGCACACGTACAGGTTCCAGCCCTTCTCGGTCGCGATGATGCCGACGTCCTTGCCCTGGGCCTCCGCGCACTCGCGCGTGCAGCCGGACACGCCGAACTTGATCTTGTGCGGCGCGCGCAGCCCCTTGTAGCGGTTCTCCAGGTCGATCGCGAGGCCGACCGAATCGCCGACGCCGTAACGGCACCACGTCGACCCGACGCACGACTTCACGGTGCGCAGCGCCTTGCCGTACGCGTGGCCCGATTCGAAGCCGGCCGCGATCAGTTCTTCCCAGATCGACGGCAGTTGCTCGACGCGCGCGCCGAACAGGTCGACGCGCTGGCCGCCGGTGATCTTCGTGTACAGCCCATACTTTTGCGCGACCTGGCCGACCGCGATCAGCCCTTGCGGCGTGACCTCGCCGCCCGGCATGCGCGGCACGACCGAGTACGTGCCGTCGCGCTGGATGTTCGCGAGATAGTAGTCGTTCGAATCCTGCAGCCCCGCGTGCTCCTTCTTCAGCACGAATTCGTTGAAGCACGACGCGAGGATGCCCGCCACCGCCGGCTTGCACACGTCGCAGCCGAGGCCGTGGCCGTGCTTCGCGAGCAGTTCGTCGAAGGTCGTGATGCGCTCGACGCGGATCAGGTGGAACAGTTCCTGGCGCGAATGCGGGAAGTGCTCGCACAGATGGTTGTTGACCGCGAGGCCCTGCTTCTTCATCTCGGCCTTCATGATCTGCGTGACGAGCGGCACGCAGCCGCCGCACGACGTGCCGGCGCCGGTGCACGTCTTCAGCGCGCCGAGACTCGTCGCACCGTCGGCGACCGCCGTGCAGATCTGCGACTTCGACACGTTGTTGCACGAGCAGATCTGCGCGGCCGCGGGCAGCGCCTCGACGCCGATCGCCGGCTTCGCGACGCCGTCCGACGACGGCAGGATCAGGAATTTCGGCGACTCCGGCAGCTCGATGCGGTTCAGCATCATCTGCAGCAGCGTGCCGTACTCGGCCGCATCGCCGACCATCACCGCGCCGTGCAGGAACTTGCCGCAGTCGGACACCACGAGCTTCTTGTAGACCTGGCGGCGCTCGTCCGCGTACTGGTAGGTGCGGCTGCCGGCCGTCGTGCCGTGCGCGTCGCCGATGCTCGCGACGTCCACGCCCATCAGCTTCAGCTTCGTGCTCATGTCGGCGCCGGCGAAGGCGGCTTCCGCTGCACGGTTCGCATCGCCGCCGAGCTGCTTCGCGACCACGCGCGCCATGTCGTAGCCGGGGGCGACGAGGCCGTACACCATGCCGTTCCAGGCCGCGCATTCGCCGATCGCGTAGATATCGGCATCGCTCGTGCGGCACGCGTCGTCGATCGCGACGCCGCCGCGCGGGCCGATGTCCAGGCCACATGCGCGGGCCAGTTCGTCGCGGGCACGGATGCCGGCCGAGAACACGATCATGTCGGCGTCGAGGTGCGAGCCGTCGGCGAACGCCATCCGGTGCGTGCCTGCCTCGCCATCGACGATTTCCAGCGTGTTCTTGCCCGTATGCACGGTGACGCCGAGCGCCTCGATCTTCGCGCGCAGCATCCGGCCGCCACCGTCGTCGACCTGCACGGCCATCAGCCGCGGCGCGAATTCGACGACGTGCGTGTCGAGCCCCATGTCGCGCAGCGCCTTCGCGCATTCGAGGCCGAGCAGCCCGCCGCCGACCACGACACCGCGCTTCGCGTGCGTGCCGCACGCCTGCATCGCTTCGAGATCCTCGATCGTCCGGTACACGAAGCAGCCGTCGCGATCGTGCCCCGGCATCGGCGGCACGAACGGGCGCGAACCCGTCGCGAGCACCAGCTTGTCGTACGCGAGCGTTTCGCCGGACGCGAGCGTGACCGTATGCGCGGCGCGGTCGATCGACGCGACTTGCGCGTTCAGGCGCAGGTCGAACTGCGGATGACGTTCGAAGAAGCCGGGTTCGACGAGCGACAGGTCGTCCGCCGACTTGCCCGCGAAGAATTCCGACAGGTGCACGCGATCGTAAGCCGGGCGCGGTTCCTCGCCAAGCACCGTGACCTGCAGCGCGTCCGCGCCGCCCGCTTCCGCCGCGACGCATTCGAGGAACTTGTGGCCGACCATGCCGTGGCCGATGACGATGAGTTTCATGGTGACGTTTCCTTCGGTCGATCAGTTCGCGACGCCGCTGGCAGCCAGCGCGCGGTCGCGCAGCTCGGCTTCGCGCGCCTTGTGTTCCGCGCTGAAGCGCACGGCCATCGCGCACAGCGCGGTCGCGGTGACGGCCAGCCCGAGCAGGCTCAGCGTGTGCTGCACATCGCCGACACCCTTCAGCAGGAAGCTCGCGGCCACCGCGCCGACGTTGCCGCCCGCGCCGACGATCCCCGCCACGCCGCCGAGTGCCTTGCGGTCGATGAACGGCACCAGCGCGTAGGTCGCGCCGCAAGCCATGTGCGTGAAGAGGCCGAACGTGAGCATCGCGACGAGGGCGATGCCGACGCTTTGCGCATGCGAGAACCAGATCAGCCCGAGCCCTTCGCCGATGATCAGCGCGCACAGCAGCGTCGCGCGCACGTCGAGGCTGCGGCGCGCGGCGATCTTGTCGGACAGCCAGCCGCCGAGCGCACGGGCAAACAGCGCGAGCAGCCCGAACAGGCCGACCGCGAACCCAGCGTCCTTCAGCGACAGGCTGAAGTGATCGACGTAGTACAGCGCGGCGATGTTGTGGATGAACACCTCGACGCCGAAGCACGCGCCGTACGTGACGAACAGCATCCACACGCGATAGTTGCCGCAGGCCGCGAAGAAGCTCGCCCAGCCGCCCTTCTTGCCGCTGTCGACGGTCACGCCCGCCTGGCGCAGCGCGATGATGTCGCCTTGCGGGCAGTCCTGCGTGAAGCGCCAGTACGCCCAGGCCATCACGAGCATCGCGGCGCCCGGCACGACCAGCGCGATGCGCCACGACGAATCCTCGCCGAAGCCGAGCATCAGGCCGGCGGCGACGAGCAGCGGCATCAGCGCCTGCGTGGCGCCTGCGCCGGCGTTACCCCAGCCGGCCGTCGTCGCGTTCGCGGTGCCAACCACGTTCGGCGCGAACATCACCGACGTGTGGTACTGCGTGATCACGAAGCCCGCGCCGATCGCGCCGATGCCGAGCCGGCAGATCAGGAACGACAGGTAGTCGTGCGTGAACGACACCGCGAACACGGGGATCGCGCCGAGCAGCAGCAGGCCGACGTACACGCGGCGCGGGCCGAAGCGGTCGCACAGCGGGCCGACCAGCAGCCGCACGGCGATCGTCGCGGCCACCGCCGCGATGTTGATGTTGGCGACCTGCGCGGCCGTCAGGTGGAATTCGCGTGCGATCAGCGGCATCAGCGGCGCGCACGCGAACCACGCGAAGAAACACACGAAGAACGCCATCCACGTCAGGTGGAACGCGCGCATCGGCGCGGTGCGGAAGCTGAAGAGATCGATACGGGTAGCTTTGTCGGTCATGTCATCCGCCAAACGAAAAACGGCGTCCTGCGCACCCGGTCTCGTCGAGACCCAATGCGTAGGACGCCGTTGCCCATGAAGCCCGTTGCCGGGCGCGTCGGTAATCGGTACTGCCGGACGAACCGCCATTGATCCGCCCGACCCTCCCAACGCAAACGCCGTGCCATGTCGTCGCGAATCGGGCCCACAGCCGCGCCACGCAAGGCGCATCGGGCGTTGCACGATGCGCGGCTTCGTGCGACCCACGATGCGCCGTGAGGCAGCGAGGCACAGATGTGGTGCGCTGCAGCACTGTCGCCGTGCGACATCGCGGTGCGCGCCGACGGGGCACGATGCACGCCGATGCGGCATGGCGGCTGCTTTGGCGCGACGGCTGCATGGGCACGCGCGGCCATCGCGCGGCGCAACGCGCGCCGTTGCCGCCGCCGCGACGCGACGCGTCATGCCGGTTGGCCCGGATATTGCTGAATCCGCTGATAACACCGGCAACGGCGCCGGTGGGCAGTCCCCGCAAACCCTGCCCGTCATTCCGGCGGGCCGATCAGGACAACGGCGTCCCTCCGTGCGCGGCACGGCCGGATGCCGGTGCGTTTCGACCGCCCGCCGCCGCCGCGCAACACAACGCGCTATCGACCGCCGCCTGCCGGCGGCATTGGAACACGACATGACGACAGGCAAAGTCACGCTGCTGGGCGCCGGCCCCGGCGATCCCGATCTCCTCACGCTGAAGGCCGCGAAGGCGCTGGCCGCCGCCGACGTGCTGCTGCTCGACGACCTCGTCGCGCCCGGCATCGTCGAACTTGCGCCGCAGGCACGCGTGATCCGCGTCGGCAAGCGCGGCGGCTGCCGCTCCACGCCGCAGGCATTCATCGAGAAGCTGATGCGCCGCTACGCGCTGCGCGGCGCCCACGTGGTGCGCGTGAAAGGCGGCGATGCGCTGCTGTTCGGGCGTGCCGGCGAAGAACTCGCGACACTGCGCGCCGCCGCGATTCCGGTCGAGATCGTCAACGGCATCTCGTCGGGCTTCGCGGCCGCCGCGAGCCTCGGCATCTCGCTCACGCACCGCGCGCATTGCCACGGCGTCACCTTCGTCACCGCGCACCGTCAGGACCACGGCGAACCCGACTGGGCGCGTCTCGCGTCGACCGGCACCACGCTCGCGATCTACATGGGCATGAGCCGCGTCGACCGCATTGCCGCCGGCCTGCTCGCCGTGCTGCCGCCCGCGACGCCGGCCGCGGCCGTGCAATGGGCCGGCACGCCCGACGAACGCCGCTGGACCGGCACGCTCGGCGGTCTCGCGCGCGGCATCGACGCCGCGCGGCTCGGCAGCCCGGCAGTGATCCTCGTCGGCGGCGCGATCGGCGAAGCCGCCGTGCAGCACGTGCCGGACGCGGGCGCCGCGATCGAAACGGCCTTGTCCCGGGCCGCGTAGCATGCGCGACGCCATGCGGCACCAGCCGCCTACCTATCATGAAGACAGCGGCGCCGGCCGCCGGGCCATCGCGCGCGGCACCGACCCGAGGTCCGCACGGGACCGCTGCCCCCGATCCGCCCATCGCGCCACGATTTCGCCGCCGCCGTCCGCGTCATGAGTCCGTCTGCTTCTTCCCCCCGCCTGCGCGTGCTGCTCGTCACCGACACCGACAAGCCGATCGGCGAGCTCGGCGAGGCGCTCGCGCACCTCGGCTACGAGATGCTGAACGACGTCGCGACGCCCGCGCGCCTGCCGGCCGCCGTCGAGGAGCAGCATCCCGACGTCGTGATCATCGATACCGATTCCCCGTCGCGCGACACGCTCGAGCAGCTTGCCGTGATGCACGCCACCGCGCCGCGCCCCGTGCTGATGTTCAGCCACGACGCCAACCAGTCGCTGATCCGCGCGGCGGTCGGCGCGGGCGTCAGCGCGTATCTCGTCGAAGGGCTGTCGGCCGAGCGCCTCGCGCCGATTCTCGAAGTCGCGCTCGCCCGCTTCTCGCACGACGACGCGCTGCGCCGCCGGCTGGCCGACGTCGAGCGCGAGCTCGCGGAGCGCAAGCTGATCGACCGCGCGAAGCGCCTGCTGATGGACGAGCGCAAGGTATCCGAACACGACGCCTACGCGGCGCTGCGCAAGCGCGCGATGGATCAGGGCCTGCGCATCGTCGACGTCGCGCGGCAACTGCTCGACGCGTCACCCCAGTCATGAATGCCATGGATACCTCCTCTCCCGCCGCGCCGGAACGCGCACATCTTCGCCTCGGGTTCGTCGCGCTGAGCGACGCGGCCCCGCTGATCGTCGCGCAGCGCCTGAACCTCGGCGAACGGCACGGCCTCACGCTCGAACTCAGCCGCCAGCCGTCGTGGGCCACCGTGCGCGACAAGCTGCTGAGCGGCGAGCTCGACGCCGCGCATGCGCTGTACGGGCTCGTCTGCGGATTGCAGCTCGGCATCGGCGGCCCGCAGGCCGACGTGGCCGCGCTGATGGTGCTGAACCGCAACGGCCAGGCGATCTCGTTGTCGCGCGGCCTCGCCGACGCATATCGCGCCGGCGGCAGCGTGCGCGACGCGTTCGCGACGCTCGGCCGTAAGCCGCTCCTCGCGCAGACGTTCCCGACCGGCACGCACGCGATGTGGCTGAACCACTGGCTCGCGTCGCACGACGTCGATCCGCTGCGCGACGTGCGCAGCGTCGTGATCCCGCCGCCGGAGATGGTGGCCGCGCTCGCCGGCGGCGAACTCGACGGCTTCTGCGCCGGCGAGCCGTGGCATGCGGTGGCCGAGGCCTGCGGCGCGGGGCGGACCGTTGCCGTCACGAGCGAGATCTGGCCCGATCATCCGGAGAAGGTGCTCGCGGCCCGGCGCGATTTCGTCGCGCTGTATCCGGCCACGGCCCGCGCGCTGATCCGCACCCTCGCCGATGCGTGCGCCTGGCTCGACAACGCCGCGCACCGTCGCGAAGCGGCCGACTGGCTCGCGTCGCCCGATGCGCTGGGCGTGCCGGCCCGGCTGATCGCGCCGCGCCTGCTCGGTGACTACGGCTCCGGCCCGTTCGCCGTGCCGCCGCTGCCGATCCGCTTCCACGACGGCGGCGCCGTGAACCGCCCCGATCCGCGCGAAGGCGAGTGGTTCCTGTCCCAATACCGGCGCTGGGGCATGCTCGACGGGGCGCACGACGACGCGGCGATCGCCCGGGCGATCGCACAAACCGCGTTGTATGATGCTGCCGTCGCCGAAAGCGGCGCACCGGGCCTGTCGCCGGCGTGATGCGCACCGCGTGATGCAGGCGGCGCGCGCTCCCGCGCCTCGCCTGTCCGGGCCGCCTGCCGGCGTCCGGCACGCGGCCCCGGGTGACGCCGCATGACCCCTCCGTCCCCGATCCGATTCGATGCCGAAACCCACGCGCGCGCCGCTCGACGTGCTGCTCACCGAAATCCGCGCGTGCCGTGCCTGCGAAGCCGACCTGCCGCTCGGCCCGCGCCCCGTCGTGCGGGCCCATCGCGACGCGCGCATCCTGATCGTCGGGCAGGCGCCGGGGGCACGCGTCCATGCAAGCGGCATCCCGTGGGACGACGCGAGCGGCCAGCGGCTGCGCGGCTGGCTCGACGTCGATGCCGACACGTTCTACGACGAGACGCGCTTCGCGATCGTGCCGATGGGCTTCTGCTACCCGGGCCGCGGCGCAAGCGGCGACAACCCGCCGCGCCCCGAATGCGCGCCGCTGTGGATCGACCGGTTGCTCGCCGAATTGCCGTCGATCCGCCTCACGCTGCTGATCGGCCAGTACGCGCAGCGGCATTTCCTGCGCGAGTCGCGCAAGGCCACGCTGACCGACACCGTGCACGCCTGGCGCGACTATGGCCCCGGCGTGTTGCCGCTGCCGCATCCGTCGCCGCGCAATCAGGCGTGGTTCAAGCACCATCCGTGGTTCGACACCGACGTTGTGCCCGAGCTGCGGCGCCGGGTCGCGCCGCTGGTCACCCGATGAACGCGCACCGCTGCCCTGTCGCGACGCTTCGCGGCCCCCTGTTATCCGTATCGAATCAAGCATGAACGACACCCCCACCGATATCGACTTTGCCTGCAACGGCTGCGGCGGATGCTGCCGCGACCTGCGCATTCCGCTGACGATCGACGAGGCCATTGCGTGGCTGCAGCGCGGCGGCCACGTGGAGCTGCTGTGCGATGCGATGCCGTGGCTCGTCGAGCCCGAGCCCGACAACGGGTTCGCCGCGTACAAGCGCGTGCGCTCGAGCGCCGCGCTCAGCGGCTCGCTGCCCGTGCGCATCACGGTCATGCTCACCGCGACCCATGCAGGGCCGTGCCCGAACCTCGGCGATGACATGCGGTGCGCGATCTACGACGCGCGCCCGCTCGTGTGCCGGATCTATCCGGCCGAAGTGAATCCGTTCGTGCCGCTGGTGCCGGACGGCAAGCAATGCACGCCCGACGCGTGGCAGCAGGCGCCGTTCGTCCGCGGCGGCACGATCGTCGATGCGGCCACCCGCGAGAACATCGCGCGCTCGCGTGCGGCGAGCGAAGCCGAGACGCCGCTGCGGGCGCGGTTGTGTGCTGCATTGGGGATCGATACGGCGGCGGTGGCCAACGAAGGGTTCGCGGTCCATGCGCCGCCGGCTGCCGCGCTGCTCGCCGCGCTGACGGCTTTGACGGCGCAGCGCGCGTCGGAGCCGGCCCCGGCCCCGGCCGGCGCCGACGACGCCATCGCCTGGACGCTGGTGTCGAACCGTACGTCGACACTGGATGCGCTCGTGTCGGTCGGCGCGGCAAGCCAGCGTGCCGGTAGCGCCAACCCGCACGCCCGTTATCTCGGCTTCCATCCGGACGAGTGATCGCCGCGCGGCACGCCGCGAGCGACACCGGGCGAAGCCATGCGGCGACACAGATCGCCGTCCCGCCCGGTTCGCTGTACCATCGCGGCTCAACCGCGTCACGAACAGCAGAATCCTTCATGCCCTCCACCGCCCCGCCGCGCCTGTACGGGATGCCCGAACGCAGCGACCGGCTCGACTTCTACATCCGCGACCAGGCGTCGCGCCAGGCGATCACCGAGCCGCACCGGCACGCGTATTTCCAGATCCAGTTCAATCTCGGCGGCGACACCGAGCAGCGGATCGGCGGCGTCACGCGGCCGTTTCCGCGCGGCGCGCTCGCGTTCGTGCTGCCGCACCGCGAGCACCTGATCCCGCACCCGGAAGGCGCGCACTTCATCGTCATCAACTTCAGCCAGGCATTCCTGCGCGCCGATCTCGACGTCGACCCGCTCGATCTCGAGGACGTGCCCGCGCACCGCTTTCCCGAGCTGACGCCGTTCCGCTTCCAGGAACACCTCGACTTCATCCTGACCGGCGACACCTACGAAGAAGCGCGCCGCCTCGCGCTGTGCATGCTCGACACCGATCGCGTGCGCACGTTCGGCTCGACCACGCTGCTGCGCGGCTACCTGCTGCAGCTGATCGGGCTCGTCTGCACGCAGTACGCGGGTGCGCTCGACAAGCTCGCGCAGCGCGGCGCCCAGCGCGCGGGCCGGCGCGACGCGCTCGCGCGCGTGCTGCGCCACGTGCGCGCCAACCTGACCCGCGAGGACCTGACGCTCGCCGCGACCGCCGAGGCCGCGTTCCTCTCGCCCAACTACCTCGCGCACCTGGTCCGCAAGGAAACCGGCAGCACCTTCACCGATCTCGTGACCGAACGCCGGATCGCGCTCGCGCAGTCGCTGCTGGCCCATACCAGCCGGCGCATCGCGGATATCGCACGCTCGGTCGGCTTCCGCGACGAAGGGTATTTCGCGCGGCGCTTCCGCGCGCGGGTCGGCGTGTCGCCGAAGGCGTACCGCGACGCGAACGCCGCGCTGCCGGACGGCGA
The DNA here is from genome assembly GCF_002223045.2 of Burkholderia sp. HI4860. Classification (NCBI taxonomy): domain Bacteria; kingdom Pseudomonadati; phylum Pseudomonadota; class Betaproteobacteria; order Burkholderiales; family Burkholderiaceae; genus Burkholderia; species Burkholderia sp. HI4860. Next base: position 2,680,492 of record NZ_NKFO02000001.1, read on the forward strand.
CGACGCACCGGCGGCGGCCGACGCGTAGTTTTGTCCCGGTAAAACGCAATTGCGTCGCATCCGGCCACTCGGCTGTCGGGTATCGTTGCACGCATGCCGGCCCGTGCACCGCACAGGCGCGGCGTCCGTCTTATCACCGAACGAGGCCATCCGATGTCCGCTTATGTCATCGACGCTGCCGAGCGTCCTTCCGTCGAAGTCGACCAGTCGTCCGCGCGCTTTCCGGTGCGCCGCGTCTTCTGCGTCGGCCGCAACTATGCCGACCACGCGCGCGAAATGGGCGCCGATCCCGACCGCGAACCGCCGTTCTTCTTCACGAAGCCGGCCGACGCGATCGTCCCGGCCAGCGGCACCGTCGCCTATCCGCCGCTGACGAACGACCTTCATCACGAAATCGAGCTGGTCGTCGCGATCGGCAAGGACGGCCGGTCGATCGACCCGGCCGACGCGCTGTCGCACGTGTGGGGCTACGGCGTCGGCGTCGACCTCACGCGCCGCGACCTGCAGGCCGAAGCGAAGAAGCTGAGCCGTCCGTGGGACTGGGCGAAGGGCTTCGACGCATCGGGCCCCGTAACCGCGCTGCGCCCGGCAACGGCCACCGGCCACCCGGCGACGGGCCGCATCTGGCTCGCGGTCAACGGCGAAACACGCCAGCAAGGCGACCTGGCCGACATGATCTGGGCCGTGCCCGACGTCATCGCGTATGTATCGCGCTCGGTCGAGCTGAAGGCAGGCGATTTGATCTTCACCGGCACGCCGGCGGGTGTCGGCGCGCTGCAGCCTGGCGATCGCGTCACGGGTGGCGTCGACGGCGTCGCGACGTTCGAATTCGTCGTGGGCGCGAAGCCGTAAGCCGTCACGCAACACGCAGCACGCATGGCGGTCGCCCGTCCGGGGCCGCCGTGCGATATCCCGATTTCGGTCAGCCGTAGCGGCGCAGGAATGCGTCGGCGACGGCCGGCGGATTCAGCGCCTTCGCCGATTCGTTTTCCAGCGCCTCGGCCGCATCGTCGTCGCTGATCGACACGAACAGCGTGATCGCCGCCCTTTCGTCGCCCGTGCCGAACAGGCCTTCGCGGTCGAGCAGGCGCAACGCCGCGATCATGTCGGCGTGCAGTTGCCGCACATGCTCCTGGAATCTCGAGCGGACGAACTGCGGGCTCAGCACGTCATCGGCGAGCTTGCCGCAGATCGCATTGAACGGCGACGCTTCCGCCGCCGCGTACGCCCATTCGGAAAAACCCCACGCATACCACGGGTCGTCGTCCGGGACGGCCTGTTGCTCGCGGATCCTGCGCAGCCCTTCGACCGAATTGGCCGCCGGCACCACCGTCATCGCACCACTGTCGGTATACAGCGCGAACGCATAGAAATGCTCGTCCGGATGTTGCGCCCGCAACGCCCTGAATGTCGCTCTCGCGGCGTCGGCAATGTCTCGCTGGAAATCAGAAAAGTCGCTCATCGCATCCTCGTCCAGTCGCCCTGCTCGCGTCGGCGCATGCCCGGCGCGCGGCGGGTTCGTCGTCTCCCGATAATCGGTCGATTGTCCGCCAATCGCCCACGGCACGGTAGCCGTGCCCACCCCATGCCCGGCTCCGCGCGGTGCTGCCGCGCGTTTCCGTTCACCGCCCGGCGTCGCGCGCATCGAACACCCGCACGCAGACGGCCGCCACCAGTGCGATCGCCGCCGACAGGAGCATCATCGCGAGCGGCGCATAGCCCGCGTTGCCGGCCGTCAGCACCGCCCCCGTCAGAGACGAAAGCGCGGCCCCGCCAGCGATCGTCATCGCACCGGCCAGCCCTGACGCGCTGCCCGCCAGCGCCGGGCGCACCGACACCGCGCCGGCATGCGCGCCGGGATTGGTCAGCCCGTTGCCGATGCCGACCAGCACGCACGGCCCGAACCACGCGATCGCCTGCGTCACGCCGCCGAACCTCAGCGCGAGCCCGATCAACGGCCCCGCGCACGCGACCACCCGTCCGAACAGGATCGTCGTGGCCAGCGCGTAGCGGCGTGCGTATCGCGCGGCCACGAAGCTGCCGAACACGAAACCGGCCGTGATGGTCCCCATGTAGAAGCCGATCTCCGCCGGCGCGATGCCGAACACCGTTTGCGCGGCGAGCGGCGCGCCGGCCAGGAACGCGTAGAACGCGCCGGTCGAAAACGCCATGCAGAGCGCGTAGGCCCAGAAACGGCGCGCACGCAGCAGCGCCGGATATGCGCGAAGCTGTTGCCCGAGGCTCGACGACCGGTTCGCATGGGTTTCGACGAGATCGAACGCACACCAGACGAACAGCGCGATGCTCACCGCGCCGAGCAGCCAGAAGCTCGCGCGCCAGCCCAACGCCTGGTCGAGCACGCCGCCGAGCGTCGGGCCGAGCATCGGCGCGAACGCGGCCGCCATCGCCGCATAGCCGATCCGGCTCGCCGCGCTCACACCGCCGCCGGTGTCCCGGATCGTCGCCATCGACACGGGATAGACCGACGTGATCGCCGCCTGCATCAGCCGGCATGCGAGAAACACGCGAATGTCGGTCGCCATCGCACAGCCGAGCGAACCGAGCGCGAATACACCGACGCTCGCCAGCACGACCGGCCGCCGCCCGAACCGGTCCGACAGCGGGCCCATCACGAACTCCAGCGACGCTGCCACCGCCGCGTAACCGCCGAGCGACAGCGCGACGAGCGCATAGTCGGCGCGCAGGTCGCGCGCGATGGCCGGCAGCGACGGCAGGAACAGGCTCAGCGGCAGTACCGAGCACGCGCATAGCAGGATCAGCGTCGCGAGTCTCGGTGACGCCCGTTCGGAAGCGATCGGCAGGTTCGATTGCAAGCGGATGCCCTCCATGCACGTGCCGCACGGCCGTGCGCAATGCAAAAAAAAGCCCCCGAACGAGTCGGGGGCGCATGGGTGCCGGCGCGGTGCCGCTACCGGACCCTGCGCCTGTGGACTACTACAATGATGAATGCTGCGTTCATGCCGGATGGCTCCTGATTGCCTGGCTGACTGCGTGCGATGTCGGACGATGGTAGGCGGACGATACCGACCGCGTCAACGCCCTAACGCGCACGCACCGACACGAATTTCCGGGCGTTGTTGCGCTGGATCAGCACCGCGATCACGCTGCCGTTCGCTTCGAGCGTCGGTATGTCATCGGGCGTCTCGAGCAGCGTGTCGTTGAGCTCCAGCACGACGTCGCCCGGCTGGATGCCGGCCTTGGCTGCCGGGCCGTGCACCGCGTCCACCATCATCCCGACGGCGAGCCCCGTCGAGCGGCGCTCGTCGTCGCTGAGCGCATGCATCGTCAGCCCGAGGCGGTCGCCGCCGTCGGCAGCCGCTGCTCCCGCCGCCGGTCGTGCAGCCGCCTTCGGCGCAGCCATGCCGACGGTCGCGCCCGCGTTGCCGGCGGCCTCGTCGGCGCCCGTGATCGTCAGCATCACCGGCGCGCGGTTGCGGATCAGCCGCAGCGGCGTCTTCTGGCCCGGCGGCAGCGCGGCGGCCAGGTCGTTCAGCTCGGCCGAGCGGCCGATCGTCTTGTCGCCCAGCTTCACGATCACGTCGCCGGGCTTCACACCGGCCGCGGCGGCCGGCGAGCCCGGCGCGACGCCGTTGACGAGCGCGCCCGCCGGACGCGGCAGTCCGAACGCCGCGGCCAGCCCGATGCCGACATCCTGCACGTCGACGCCGATCGCGTTGCCGGACGACGTATCCGGCGCCTGGGACTGCTGTGCCTGTGCCTGCATCTGCTTCTGCAGTTGCGCCCGCACCTTTGCGGCGAACGCGATCGGGATCGCGAACGTCGTGCTCGCGTAGCGGTCCGGGCCCGTATAGACCTGCACCGCGATGCCGATCACGTCGCCCGCGCGATTGAAGACGGGGCCGCCCGAGTTGTCGGGGTTCGGCGCGATGTCGGTTTCGAAGAACGGAAACGCGCTGCCGTCCGGCATCCGGTGCGACGTGGCGCTGACGATGCCGGCCGTGACCGTGTTGCCCGATCCGTCCGGCGCGCCGATCGTCATCACCGGCTCGCCCGCGCGCACCTTCGACGAATCGCCGATGCGCACGAACGGCAGCTTCTTCCCGTCGATCCGTAGCACCGCGACGTCGCTTTGCGGGTCGACGGCCAGCACCGTCGCCTTGAATTCGCGGCGGTCGATGAGCCGTACCGTCACGTCGGTCGCTTCGTCGACCACATGCGCCGACGTGAGGATCAGGCCGTCGGCGCTGACGATGAAACCCGAGCCGCTGCCCGATACCGCGCGCGGCAACATCTCGGGTGCCTGTGCCTGTGCGCCTTGTGCCTGTGCGCCTTGTGCCTGTGCGCCTTGTGCCTGTGCGCCTTGTGCCTGTGCGCCTTGTGCCGGTGCGCCTTGTGCCGACGCCGGTACGTCATGCCGGAAGAACGCGGCGAGCGGATCGTCGGGATCGAGGATCGCGAACGACGGGCCGCTCGCCTGCTGGTCGGTTGCGGCGGTCATGACGGTCACGACGGCCGGGCCGTAGCGGTCGACGATCGCCGGAAAATCGACCGGCATCGCGTAAGGCGCGGCAGCCGGCCGCTGCTTCATCGGGTGCGGCGTAACGGGCGGCGAGAAGGTTCCGGCAAGGACGGCCGGCGGGGCCGGCAGACAGCCGGCAAACACGCCCCCGATCAACGCGGTGCGAAGCACGGCGCGAGCAAGCGTCTGGCGAACCACGGTGCACCTCCCCCGGGAGTCACGGCGCCGACATGCGCGAGACGCGCAGGCGCTCGACAAGGCCCGGTACACCCATCCATTTATAGTCCACGCGGCCTGTTCGACCATACGAATCGAAACCCGAATGCCGGGCGGCGCGGCAAGCGCGGAGCCGCGACGGTGGCCGTTTCGAACAAAGTGTGCGGTTCGTCAATCCGCACAAGTCCGATTGTCAACCCTCGCACGAGCGCATCCGGCTCCCGTAACGAAAGCAGCCAGATGAATGACGGTCATCACCGATCGCGCTCGCATCTTCATGACTCGATTCTCTCGTCGTGATTCCGAGGCGAAAGCGAGATCGATATCGATACGGTCGCGGAGATCACCCGCAACAGGTGACGCCACCCGCGTGCCCCGCCACCCGCAGGTCACGTCCCACCCACCCCCTCCGCGATCGCCGACAACATCCGCAACATCGGCTCGAACGCGTCGGCCGACGTATTGCCGAACCCGAGCACGAGCCCGTTACCCGCCGATCCCGCATCGATCGAAAAACCCGACAGCGGAAACGGCCCGATGCCATGCGCGCGCGCGGCGTCGACGATCGCGCGATCGCGGTAGCGCGCCGGCAGCCGCAGCGCGAGATGCAGCCCGCACGGCCCGCCCTCGATCTGATGCGGCACGCTCAGGTTGCCGTCCAGCGCGGCCAGCAGCAAGCGCCGCCGGTCGCGATACAGCCGGCGCATGCGGCCGAGATGGCGGCCGTACTCGCCCGTCTCGATGAAATCGGCCAGCGCGAGCTGCACGTGGCGTGTCCCGCCGCGCAGCATCTCAGGCAGCACCGGCCGCACCGCGGCCAGCAGCGCGTCGGGCAGCACGAGAAACCCGATCCGCAACGCCGGAAACATCGTCTTGCTGAACGAGCCGAGATAGACGACGGGCGAATCGGGCGCGAGCCCGTGCATCGCGCCGATCGGCTCGCCGGTGTGGCGGAATTCGCTGTCGTAGTCGTCCTCGATGATCCACGCGCGATGCCGGCGCGCGGCGTCGATCAGCGCGAGCCGGCGCGAGATCGACAGCACGGCACCGGTCGGAAACTGGTTCGACGGCGTCGTATAGACGAGCCGCGGCGTCCGCTCGCGCCAGTCGTCCTCGTCGGCACGCAGCCCTTCCGCGTCGACCGGCATCGGCACGACGTCGAGGTCGGCGGCCTGCATCGCGGTGCGCGCGCCGCGATAGCCGGGCTCCTCGACCCACACCGTATCGCCCGGGTTCGTCAGCAGCTGCGCGCACAGCGCGATCGCGCCCTGTGCGCCTTCCGTGATCACGATCTGCTCGGGATCGCAGCGCACGCCGCGCGTCACGGCCAGGTGGCGCGCGATCGATTCGCGCAACGCGGGCTCGCCGAGCGGGTCGCCATAGCCGAGCAGGTCACGGCCGGCGCGGCGCAGCGCGCGGTCGATCGCGTGGCGCCATGCGTCCGCCGGGAAATGCGTCAGCGCGGGCACGCCCGGCCGGAAGCCCTCCGATTCACCGGTGCCGATGCGGCTCGGGCGAATCCGGCCGAGCCGCTGCGCGACGGCCGGCGGCGCGGCACGCCGGCGCGGCGGCGCCGGCCGTGACAGCCCGACCACGCGCGTACCGCGGCGGTCCGACTGCAGGAAGCCTTCGGCGACGAGCTGCTCGTAGACGGCCGCCGTCGTGTTGCGCGACACGCCGAGCGTCTCGGCCAGCGCGCGCGTGCCGGGCAGCCGCGTGCCGGCCGGCATCGCGCCGCCGAGGATCGCGTCGCGCACGCGGCGCAGCAACTGGCGCTGCAGCGAAGGCGCGCCCGGCGTGCGCGTCAGCGGCGCGTCGAGCGGCAGCAACGGCGCATCGCCGGAAGGAAGGACAGTCGTCATCGGAACATCGCAACGTGAAAATGTCGGAACGTGGCGCACGGCTAGTGGCGCACGGCGCGAGGCACACGGCAGGTGAACGACGGCTCGCCGGTTCAGCCCCTGAAATCCGTGGCACCATAAATTTGCCGATCGCTGGCGCTTCTCATGGTACCTCGTCGCGACTACGATCGTCTGCATGCCGGCATGTCGCCGGCCGCCAACCGAAGCGAGATCGACCTTGTCCACGCTCACCAACGCTTTCCAGCAACCCATCGGCCACCCCGTTCCCGACTGGTCCGCGCGCCCGCGCCCGGAGCGCATCGTGCTCGAGGGCCGCTACTGCCGGCTCGAACCGCTCGACGCCGAGCGCCACGCGGCCGACCTGCACGCCGCGTACTCGCAGGCGCCGGACGGCAGCGACTGGACCTATCTCGCACACGGCCCGTACGCCGACGAAGCGAGCTACCGCGAGTACGCGCGTACCACGCAGGCGAGCCCGGATCCCCTGCACTACACGGTGATCGACCGCGCCACCGGCCGCGCGGTCGGCACGCTCGCGCTGATGCGCATCGATCCGGCCAACGGTGTAATCGAGGTCGGCTCCGTCACGTTCTCGCCGCTGCTCAAGCGCACGCCCGTTTCGACCGAAGCGCAGTTCCTGCTGATGAAGTACGCATTCGACACGCTCGGCTACCGGCGTTACGAATGGAAGTGCGACGACCTGAACCTCCCGTCGCGCAAGGCCGCCGCACGGCTCGGCTTCCGCTACGAAGGCACGTTCCGGCAGGCAATCATCTACCGCGGCCGCAATCGCGACACCGCGTGGTTCTCGATCATCGACGGCGAATGGCCGGATGTGCGCGCCGCGTTCGACGCGTGGCTCGCGCCGGAGAACTTCGACGCTCAGGGCGAGCAGCGCCGGTCGCTCACCGCGATCCGCCACGCGCAGGCCAGCGCGCGCGATGCGGCCAGCCGCGCGAACGATGCCACCCGCGTCACGGTGCGCCCGCTCGTCGCCGCCGACGAAGCCGCGTGGCGCCCGCTGTGGCAGGGTTATCAGAAGTTCTACGACACCGCGCTGAGCGAGGCGGTGTTCGCGACGACGTGGGCCCGCCTGATGGATCCCGCCGAGCCGATGTTCGTGCTCGGCGCATTCGACGCATCGGGGGCGCTGGTCGGGATCGTGCATGCGATCTACCACCGCTCGTGCTGGACCGAAGGGCCGTACTGCTATCTGCAGGACCTGTACACCGCACCCGACGCACGCGGGCAAGGCGCAGGCGGCGCGCTGATCGAGGCCGTGTATGAACATGCGCGTGAAGCCGGTGCGAGCCGTGTGTACTGGCTCACGCACGAAACCAACACGACGGCACGCGCGCTGTACGACAAGCTCGCGAACAACGCCGGGTTCATCCAGTACCGGCGCGACGTGAAGAAGTAACGCGGCATCGCAGCCGGCCGGCGTTCAACCGGAAACGTCGGCCGGCTCGCGCGCGTCGTCGCCCTCCGGGGCGGCGTCACGTGCCAGGCCGGCCGCCCCCGGCACCGCCGCCGGGCAGATCATCTCGTCGCCGTTGGCCGGCACGGGCCGCCGCACCGGCCGGAACACCGGCTCGCCCGGCTCGATCGGCTGCCCCGAGATCGCGCAGCGGCCCGGCTGCAACGCGACGCGCAAGCGCCAGCGCTGCTCGCCGTAATGGCACCGGCCGCTCTCGACCCAGCGGATCAGCAACGCATGGTCGTCGGCCTCCAGCACCGTGACGAACAGTTGCGGGCGCAACGGCGAGACGGCCGCCGCCGCGTGCTCGGGAACCGGCGCCCGGCCGATCGTCCCAAGCGGATGCGCGACGCCGCCACGTGGCGGCATCGCATCGTCTTCGACCCATGCCGGCGCATCGCACGGCGGGTCTGCTTCGCAAATCAGGCTTTCCATGGTGTTGAGCATGCTTGACGGATTTCCGTGCAGGTTGAACGGCGCCGCGCTCAGCGCCGGCCCATCGGTTCGCGCAGCAGCGACAGGCCGATCGCCGCACCGGTGACGGCAGCCGCGAGCATCAGCCCGATGCCGCCCGACCAGCCGAAGGCGCCGACGATCGAGCCGATCGCCAGCGGCCCGATCACCTGCCCGAGATAGTTGCCTTGCACGACCCAGCCGATGCTGAGCGGCGCGAGAGACGGCGTCGGTGCGGAGCCCGGTGCGCACGCGAGGATCGTCGCGGGCAGCATCCCGGCGATCGCCGAGAACGCAAAACCCAGCGCGACCGCGAGCGGCGCTGGCGTGGCCGTGCTGAAGAGCCCCGCGCCGGCCGCGCCGATCGCGACCGACGTCGCGGCCATCACGATCCCGGGCCGCGCGCCGCGCGACAGCAGCCAGCCGGCCGTCAGGTTGCCGATCACGCATGCGGCGACGATCGCCGCGCTGATCAACCCTGCGGCGCCGACCGCGACACCGAGGCGCTGCATCAGGAACACCGGCAGGAACGTCATCGCCGCGAAGAACTGCACGTTGTAGGTGGCGAACCCCAGCGCCAGCAGCGTGGTCGAGCGCGACGCGAGCACGTCGCGCAGCGCGGGCCCGTTGCGCGGCGCGCCGGCCTGCCGCGACGGCGCATCGGCCGACGTCGTGACGGGCACCGCGGCCGCCGCGACGAGCGTCAGCGCCGCGGCCGCGAGCCAGCCGTTGCGCCAGCCGCCGAGCAGCGGCCCGACCAGCATCGACAACGCCATGCCGGCCGGCATGAACGTGCTCCACAGCCCGAATACGAAATTGCGCCGCTCGGGTGGCGTCACGCGATTCAGCACGGCCGGCGCGGCAACCACCACGATCACGAAACCGAGCCCTTCGACGAAACGCGTCGCCAGCAACAGCGCGAAGCTGCCGGCCCATGCGCCGGCGACACTCGACAGGCCGAGGACGACGAGGCCCGCGATCAGCAGCAACCGGTCGCCCCAGCGTCGCACCAGCAGGCCGGCTGCCATGCCGCCGAACACGCCGACGAACGGAAACACCGACATGATCCCGCTCAGCGACGCGAGCGAGCCGCCGAACTCGTGCTGGAGCGACGGCAACGCGATCGTCGCCTTGCCGACGTGCAGCGCCGACACGATGCTCGCCAGCACGACGTTCGCGACGGCGGCCCGATAGCTGCGCGACGGCAGCGTGGCGGCATCGGCCGCGACAGGCGATTCGGTCATCTCCCCCTCCGTTGAAACCGCCGCGTGCAACGGGATGCGTCACGCGTCCGCGATCGGACTGGCGCACATGATACAAATTGAAGTTAACTTCAAGTAAAGGGGTAATGTACGCAACGATCCGTTCCACCGATCGCGGCAATGGATCGGCGTGGCAGCGCGCGTCTCGCGATTCGTCTCATTGCGCTGAGACGAACGTCCCAGCGTCTCACCCCGCCGGAGCTTTTGCTTTCGCAGCAAATCTCACCGCTCTCCTCCGTCAAATCGTTTCCCGTCAACGAGCCGGCAAATGGTGCATCGCATCGCACCCATCCCGTCCGATCGCCGTCCGGCGCCCCCACTCGAGCTGGCCCCGTTCCTGCATACCGGTCGTTCGCGCACTCGCGCGACGGGCGCACCGGCAGCCACGCCTCGTGCCCGACGACAACCTGATGGAGACAGCAACGTGAGTACACCGGCAACGACCTCAGCTCCCAGCATGAAAGCCGCCGTCTGGCACGGCCGCCACGACATCCGCGTCGAACAGGTTCCCGTTCCCGAGCGCCCGCCGGCAGGCTGGGTGACGATTCGCGTGCATTGGTGCGGGATCTGCGGCTCCGACCTGCACGAATACGTCGCAGGCCCCGTCTTCATCCCGGTCGACGCGCCGCATCCGCTGACGGGCCTGAAGGGCCAGTGCATCCTCGGCCATGAGTTCAGCGGCGAGATCGCCGAACTCGGCGCGGGCGTGACGGGCTACGCGGTCGGCGATCGCGTGACGGCCGACGCCTGCCAGCATTGCGGCACCTGCTGGTATTGCAAGCACGGGCTGTACAACATCTGCGAGAACCTTGCGTTCACCGGGCTGATGAACAACGGCGCATTCGCCGAATACGTGAACGTGCCGGCCGAGTTGCTGTACAAGCTGCCCGACGACTTCCCGACCGAGGCCGGCGCGCTGATCGAACCGCTCGCGGTCGGGCTGCATGCGGTGAAGAAGGCCGGCAACATCGTCGGGCAGACCGTCGTCGTGGTCGGCGCGGGCACGATCGGCCTGTGCACGATCATGTGCGCGAAGGCCGCGGGCGCCGGGCGCGTGATCGCGCTGGAAATGTCGGCCGCGCGCAAGCAGAAGGCGCTGGAGGTCGGCGCGAGCGTGGTCATCGATCCGAAGACGTCCGACGCGATCGCGGAAGTCAAGGCGCTGACCGGCGGCTACGGCGCCGACGTGTCGTTCGAGTGCATCGGCCACACCACCACCGCGAAGCTCGCGATCGACGTGATCCGCAAGGCCGGCAAGTCGGTGATGGTCGGGATCTTCGAGGAGCCGGCGCCGTTCAACTTCTTCGACATCGTGTCGACCGAGAAGGAAGTGATCGGCTCGCTCGCGTACAACGGCGAATTCGCGGACGTGATCCGCTTCATCGCGGACGGCCGCATCGACGTGCAGCCGCTCATCACCGGGCGCATCGCGCTCGGCGACATCGTCTCACACGGCTTCGAGGAACTCGTCAACCACAAGGACCGGAACGTGAAGATCATCGTCCAGCCCGCCATCGCCTGACCGCACGCGCGTGCCGCGGCAGCGATTCGCGCCGCGGCACGCGAGCTGCAAGCGTCACCCTGGCGCGTCGCCCGTGCACGGGCGGTGCGCCTGCCTGTCGCCCCCCTTCCAGCACGCCCTCCTTGCCGCCTTCGTCCGTCGCGACCGTCGTGCCGCGCACCGATCGGACACGACGACCAGAAACATTCGCAATCCAAACCATCCGTCGTAACGCGCCACCGGTCCGATGCACGCTCAGGGTTTCTCCCGATCAATCGCGACTCGTCCGATGTCGACAGGACACTGACGCAAGGTGATCCTGTGCAAGGCACGATCCGGCCTCCCTGCGAGGATCGTTACCGCCCCCTAGAAGGCGGCCCCGCCCCCCACAAAACCTTACGGTGTCGCGGCGCCGACAGGCCGAGAATACGGGCCCACCCGGGATAGCTTGCAAACATGGTGTGTCATGAATCGTTCATTCTCGTTTAGCCGGGAACGCGCATATAACATTCGATCGCTGACGATCCAGCAGAAGACCCATATCGGCTTCGCACTCGTCACCACGCTGCTGGCCTTGCTGTGCGGCACGATCATCTGGGGGAGTGTCCGGCAATACCGGCAGGAGAACGCCGACCTGCAGAGTTTCGAATTCGTCCGCGGCGCGATAAGCGCCGCCAACGTGATCTCGGCCGAACGCGGCCCGACGAACGACCTGCTGGTGCGCCCGCAGGACGACGGCGCCGCCGAGGCCCGCAACCTGCTCGCCGCGCGCGTGCGTTCCGACCAGGCGCTCGAGCGTTTTCGCGGCGGCATTGCGCAGGCGACCGTGCTCGACGATCGCGAACGCAGCACCCTGCTGCATGCCCTCGACTCGGTCCGGATCACGCTCGCCGATGCGCGTACGGAAGTCGACGCACTCGGCAGGCGGCCGCTCGCGACACGCAGCGTTCACGATATCCAGCACGCGCAGGCGCGCCTGTTCCGGATCGTCGACACGCTGTCGCTGCTGATCGACGGCGCCATGACCGACACCGCGATGGGCGACCCGCGCACATCGGGGGCGATCCTGCTCGCGCGGCTCCTCGGCGAACTCCGCGAATACGCGGGCCGCACGGGCTCGCTGCTGATCGCGCCGATGTTCGCGCGGCAGGCGCTCGACCGCACGCAGTTCGCGGACATCATGCGGATGCGCGGCCGCATCGAGCAATTGCGCGCGCTGATCGACGGCTCGATCGGCGCGCAGCTCGACGACCCTGACGTGGCGCGCGAATACGCGCAGCTCAACGACGCCTTCGACGCGCATATCCTGCCGCTCGTCGACGCGGCCGTCGCCGGCGGCAAGAGCGGTGCCTATGCAATGAGTGCGGCCGACTTTTCCCGCGCGATCGTGCCGCATTTCCGGCCGAGCGAGCGGCTGCGCGACCACGTGATCGACCTGGCCCGGCGTCGCGCGATCGGCGACCGGAACACCGCCCGGCTCAAGGTCGCGTTGTCGGCGTTCGCCACGACACTGTGCATCGTGATCCTGGCCTCGCTCGCGCGCGGCGTGCAGCGACTGCTGTCGAAGCCGCTCGATGCGCTCGGCCGCCGGATCGTTGCGCTCAGCGATGGCGATACGTCGCACGTCGCGATGCCGCGCGGCATCGGGCCCGAGATCACGCAGATCCACCACGCGCTGGAAACCTTGCGCCACGCGACCGTCCGCCGCGACATGCTCGAGCGCCAGCGCAACGACATGTTGACGCTGTTCTCGCACGACATGCGCGCCCCGCTGACCTCGCTGATCATCCTGATCGACACGCAGGCGCGACGGGCGGGCGACGGGCAGATGAAGCAGCAGTTCGAGAGAATCGGCAAGCTGGCGCGGCACACGCTGGCGCTGGCCGACGGCTTCGCGCAGCTCTCGCGTGCGGAGGCCAGCGACTACGAACGCGTGCCGGTCAACCTCGCCGACCTGATGAACGAGGCACGCGACGCGGTGTGGCCGCTCGCGCACCGGAAATCCATGTCGATCGACGACGTGCCGCGGCGCGACGACACGATCGTGCAAGGCGACCCGGCGCTGCTGTCGCGCGCACTGATCAACCTGCTCGACAACGCCATCAAGTACAGCGCATCGCTGACGAGCGTCGAATGCAGGGTCGAGCCGGGCGCCGACGGCAAGACCGTGCGCTGCACGATCCGCGACAGCGGGTGCGGGATCAGCAGCGCGGACCAGACTCGGCTGTTCGAGCGCTACCGGCGCTTTCGCACCGCCGGCCAGCCGGAAACCAGCGGCGTCGGGCTCGGCATGGCGTTCGTCAAGGCCGTCGTCGAACGGCACGAAGGCACGATCCACGTGCACAGCGTCATGCTGCAGGGCACCACGGTCACGATCACGCTGCCGGCCGCGGCGCTTCCATGACGATGGCACCGGCGCCGCCGGCGGCAAGCGGCCGACACGGCACCGCAGCACCGCCCGATTCTTCGATATACTCAATCGAACCCTTTTCGGGGCAACCGCGGGCCACCACGCCCTTCGCAGGTTCGCCCCCACCTGCGTGGAATTGCTCACCGTGAAACCGCGAGCCGGACTGATCCTCGAACTCTTCGTCAACCTCGTGCTGCCCTGGGTTGCCTACCGGGCCGCGCAGCCGTCTTTCGGCGAAACCGGCGCGCTGTACGCGTCCGCGGTGCCGCCGATCATCTGGTCGATCGTCGAATTCATCCGCTCGCGCCGCGTCGATGCGGTGGCGGCCATCGTGCTGCTCGGCATCGCGCTGTCGATCCTCGGGATGGCGCTCGGCGGCAGCGCGCGCACGCTGCTGATGCGCGAATCGCTCGCGTCGGGCACGATCGGCGTCGTGTTCCTGCTGTCGCTGTTCCGCGAACGCCCGCTGATCTTCTATCTCGCCCGCGCCACGGTGGCCCGCGAGATGGATGGCGGCGCCGCGCATTTCGAAGCCGTCTGGGAAGCGCAACCGGGGCTGCGGCAGATGCTCCGGCGGATGACCTTCGTGTGGGGCGCGTTCATGACGCTGGAAATGCTGCTGCGCCTCTGGATGGTCGTGACCTGGCCGGTCGAACGCGTGCTGGTCGTGTCGCCGGTCATGGGCTATACCGTGTTCGGCTGTCTGCTGCTGTGGACGTTCTGGTACCGGCGGCGGATGCGCGAGCGCAACAGCGTCCACGTTCCGGGCCGCGACCGCGCCACCGAAACCGCCGGCCGCTGACCGCTCCCCACCGGCATCGCAAGACGGCTGCTGTATGATGCGCGGCGTCTGGTCCGACGAATGCCGCTCCTGTCATGTCCCTTTCGCTCCTCCCTTCCGCCACGATCTGGCTCGCGCTGTTCGCGGCCGCCGCGTTCGCGTGGCATCGCCCGCAGCACGGCCTGAGCGTCGGCCTCGCCGCGCTCGGCTATGCGTGCGCGCTGGCGTTCGGCAAGCTCGGGCCGCTCGCGCTGGCCCCGCTCGCATTGCTGGCCGCGGCCGCGTGGGGGGTGATGCCCGAGCGCCCGCGCGCGGTGCGCATCGCCGCGCACGTCGTCTTTGCCGCCGTCGCGATCGCGCTCAGCCTGCACCTGATTCCCGGCTTCCACAATCCGCGCGTGATCGGCCCGACGCGCTTCACGCCGGATGCCGCGCCGTTCACGATGTACCTGAATCTCGACAAGCCGCTCGTCGGCTTGTGGCTGGTGTGGGTGCTGCCGTGGGTCGCCCCCGACATCCCGCTGTCGCGCGCGCTGCGCACCGGCGCGGTGGCGGCCGTCGCAACGGCGGCCGCGTGCCTGGCCGGCGCGCTCGCGATCGGGATGGTCGGCTGGGCGCCCAAGTGGCCGCCGTCGGGCTGGCTGTGGCTCGCGAACAACCTGCTGCTCGTGACGCTCGCCGAGGAAGCGCTGTTCCGTGGCTACGTGCAGGGCGGTCTGACGCGCGCGCTGCGCGCGTTCGCATGGGGGCCGTGGGCCGCGCTTGCGATCGGCGCGGTGCTGTTCGGCGCCGCGCATGCGGCCGGCGGCTGGCAATGGATCGTGCTCGGCACGGTGGCCGGCATCGGCTACGGCCTCGCGTGGCGGCGCGGCGGGCTGCTCGCGTCCGCGCTCGCGCATGCCGGGCTGAACGTCGTCCACTTCGGCCTGTTCACCTACCCGATGCTCGACGCCGCGCGCTGACGGCCGCGCGGCGCCGCCGCTCAGTTGATCCCGGCGACCGCGTGCGGCACGTACGGGCGTTCGAGCGCGGCGATCTCGTCGTCGGTCAGTTTCAGTTCGAGCGCGGCCAGTGCGTCGTCCAGCTGCTGCGGCTTCGAAATGCCGACGATCGGCGCGGTGACCCCGCGCTTCTGCGCGACCCACGCGAGTGCGACCTGCGCACGCGGCACGTTGCGTGCCGCCGCGATCGTCGCCACGGCATCGACGACCGCCTTGTCCGCCTCCGCCGTCGCATCGTAAAGCCGCTGGGCGACCGCGTCGCTCTGCTGCCGCTCGGTCGACTCGTCCCAGTTGCGCGTGAGGCGGCCGCGCGCGAGCGGGCTCCACGGAATCACCGCGATCCCTTCGTCTTCGCACAGCGGCAGCATTTCCCGCTCCTCTTCCCGATACAGCAGGTTCAGGTGGTTCTGCATGCTGACGAAGCGGGTCCAGCCGTGCTGCTTCGACGTGTGCAGCGCCTTCGCGAACTGCCACGCGAACATCGACGACGCGCCGATATAGCGCGCCTTGCCGGCCTTCACGACGTCGTGCAGCGCCTCGAGCGTCTCCTCGAGCGGCGTGCCGTTGTCCCAGCGGTGAATCTGGTAGAGATCGACATAGTCGGTGCCGAGCCGCTTCAGGCTCTGGTCGATGTCGGTCATGATCGCCTTGCGCGACAGCCCGGCGCCGTTCGGCCCAGGGCGCATCCGGTAGAACACCTTGGTCGCGATCACGATGTCGTCGCGTTTCGCGAAATCGCGCAGCGCGCGGCCGACGATCTCCTCCGACGTGCCGTCGGAATACATGTTCGCGGTATCGAAGAAGTTGATGCCGGCTTCGACCGCCCGCTGGATGATCGGACGGCTCTCCGCTTCCGGCAGCGTCCACGGATGCGAGCCGCGTAACGGTTCGCCGAACGTCATGCAACCCAGCACCAGCTTCGACACCTCCAGCCCTGTCGATCCGAATTTCACGTATTCCATTGCACGCCTCGCCATTGAAGTTGAGCTGACGGCCGGATGCGCGCCGCGCATCCGCCGGACCGTCGCATGGTATCCCGGGCGGCAAAAATGCGTGCGGCGCCGCCGCAAGGTGCGAAGGAAGTGCGCGCGAGCGCGAGAGCGCGCACGGCGCCGGCTGCGCGGGGCGTGCGCAGCGGCGCCGGCCGCTTACTTGACCTGGTCGGCGATCGGCTGCAGGAACGCGGAAAAACCGGTCAGCATGATCTGCACGCCGATGCACAGCAGCAGGAATGCCGACACGCGCTTCGCGACCTTGGTGCCTTCGCTGCCGAGGTAGCGCGACAGCAGCGCGGAGCGGCTGTAGACCTGCCAGATCACGATCGCCACCAGTACCGAGACGGCGATCGACACGATGCTCGACAGTGCAAACTCCGACAGCTTGTGCGTGCGGTTCGCGTTCAGCGCGATCGCAGTCGCGATCGAGCCGGGGCCGACCGTCAGCGGCATGGTCAGCGGGAAGAATGCGCGCGTCATGATCGCGTTCGCGTCGATCGGCTTGACCGGCGTGTCGCCGCCGCCGGGGCCGTCGGGCTCGTTCAGCATCTGCCAGCCGGCCACCGCAACCGCGAAGCCGCCGCCGATCCGCAGCGCTTCCATCGAGATCCCGAAGAAATGCAGCACCGGCGTGCCGGCGAAGAACGCGACCATCAGCACGACGAACGCGTTGAACGCGACCTTCCTCGCAAGCAGATCGCGTTCTTGCTCGGTGAGCGCCTCGGTCCGTTCGAGAAACAGGAACGCGATGCCGATCGGGTTGATGATGCCGATCAGGCCGGTGAAGCCGAACAGGATCTCGGAGATAAGGCGGTTGACGATCATCGGATGAAGAATCGGTCGGGGCTGGGCCGGCAGCGCGCCGGAGGTCACGCATTGTAGAGCAAGCGCCCGCGCCCGAGCCGCAAAATTCGGCCGGGCCTGCCGCACCGCCGAGCGCCGCCGTTTCGCCCTGGTTTCCCCTCGGTTTCCCCTCGGTTTCCCGTTACTCGGCGCCCGCCTCCCAGGCCGGCGGCCGCTTCGCGAAGAACGCGGCGAAGCCTTCCTTCGCTTCCGGCGTCGCCCGCACGCGGGAGATCGTCTGCGCGGTGAACGCCGCGCGCGCGTCCGACGGCGGATACTCGCCGATCGCGTCGAAGAAGCGCTTGATCTCCATCAGCGCGTTCGGACCGTTGCGGCCGAGTTCGGCGAGCGTTCTGTCGAGCGCTTCATCGAGCGCATCGAGCGGCACGGCCTCGTGGATCAGGCCGATCGCGACCGCTTCGCCCGCGGCGAGCTGGGTCGCCGTCAGCGCGAGGCGGCGCGCCTGGCGCTGGCCGGCCACCTCGACCAGATACGGGCCGATCACGGCCGGCAGGATCCCGAAGCGCGCCTCGCTGACCGAGAAGCGCGCGTGATCGCTCGCGATCACGATGTCGCACGCCGCGCACAGGCCGACGCCACCACCGAACGCATGGCCCTGCACGCGCGCCACCGTCGGCTTCGGGCATTGCCGGATCGCGCGCATCATCGCGGCGAACCGCTCCGCGTCGCGCAGGTTCGCGGCCGCGTCGTTCGCGCTCGCGCGCTGCATCCACTGCAGGTCGGCGCCCGCGCAGAACGCGCGGCCCTCCGAACGCAGCACGATCGCGCGCACGTCCTCACGCTGGCCGAGCGCCGTGAACGCGTCGGTCAGTTCGGCGATCATCGTCTCGTCGAATGCGTTGAGCACGTCGCCACGCTGCAGCGCGACGGTTGCGATGCCGCGCGCATCGACCGTGACGGCCAGGGTCTTCAATCCATCCATCGAACAGGTTTCCTCGGGTTGAACGGCAAACAGGAGAATCAGGCGGCCTGGCGGCGGTCGATCACGCGCCGGGCCTTGCCGGTCGCGGTGGCGGGAATGTCGCCCGCCGCCAGCACCGTCACGCCGGACGACACGCCGACCATCGTCTTGATCCGGTGCTGCAGCTCACGCGCAAGCGCCGCGCGATCGCTTTCGCTGACGGACGCGGCCGCTTCGGAGCGCAGTTCGACCGCGAGGTCGAGGCGGTCCATGTGCCCGTCGCGCGACAGCGTGATCTGGAACTGGCCCGACAGCTGCGGCAGCGCGACGACGATCTCCTCGATCTGGCTCGGAAACACGTTCACGCCGCGCACGATCAGCATGTCGTCGGAGCGGCCCGTGATCTTCGCGAGCCGGCGCATTGCGCGCGCGGTCGGCGGCAGCAGCGCGGTGAGGTCGCGCGTGCGGTAGCGGATCACCGGCATCGCCTCCTTCGTCAGCGACGTGAACACCAGCTCGCCCTGGCTGCCGTCGGGCAGCACGTCGCCCGTGACCGGGTCGATGATCTCCGGGTAGAAGTGGTCTTCCCAGATCACCGGGCCGTCCTTCGTCTCGACGCATTCGCACGCGACGCCCGGGCCCATCACCTCCGACAGCCCGTAGATGTCGAGCGCGTCGATGCCCACGCGCGTCTCGACTTCCTCACGCAGTGCCTGCGTCCACGGCTCGGCGCCGAAGATGCCGATCTTCAGCGACGATTCGGCCGGGTCCATCCCCTGCCGCACCATTTCGTCGATCAGGTTCAGCATGTACGACGGCGTGACGAGGATGATCTTCGGCTCGAAATCGCGGATCAGTTGCACCTGCTTCTCGGTCTGCCCGCCCGACATCGGCACGACCATGCAGCCGAGCCGTTCCGCGCCGTAGTGAATCCCGAGGCCGCCGGTGAAGAGCCCGTAGCCGAACGCATTGTGCAGCGTGTCGCCCGGACGGCCGCCGGCCGCGCGGATCGAGCGCGCGGTCACGTTCGCCCACGTGTCGATGTCGCGCGCGGTGTAGCCGACCACCGTCGGCTTGCCCGTCGTGCCGCTCGACGCGTGCACGCGCACGACCTGCTCGCGCGGCACCGCGAACAGCCCGAACGGGTAGTTGTCGCGCAAGTCGCTCTTGGTCGAGAACGGGAATTTCGCAAGATCGGCGAGCGACTTCAGGTCGTCCGGATGGACGCCCGCCGCATCGAACGTGCGCCGATAGTGCGGGACGTTGTCGTACGCGTGGCGCAGCGACCACTTGAGACGCTCGAGCTGCAGCGCCTGCAGTTCGTCGCGGCTGGCGGTCTCGATCGGCTCGAGGGCGGCGGCGGGATGCGTCGGGTGAGTCATCGGGGTGCTCCTCCAATGGAGTGATGTCGTTATCGTGTTCGAGGTGACGGGGCGACGGCTACGACCGGAACGTGCGGCCGGCCGCATGCAGCGCGGCGATGCGGGGCGACACGCGATAGCGGTCCTCGCCGTAGCTCGCCGCCAGGTTCGACAGCACGCGATGCACGCGGCCGATGCCGATCGCATCGGCCCACGCGAGCGGGCCGCACGGGTAGTTCACGCCCTTCTCCATCGCGAGATCGAGATCGGCGGGCGAGCACACGCCCTGGTTCACCGTGTCGGCCGCCTCGTTCGCGAGCATCGCGACGGTGCGCATCGCGACCATGCCCGGCACGTCCGCGACGCCGACGACGCGAAAACCCGCCTGCTGGAACAGGCCGACCGCGTCCGCATAGGCCGCGTCGCTGCACTGGAGCGCGCGCGTCAGCGCGACGAGCCCGGCCTGCGCGTAATCGCGCGCAAGGTCGACCAGCACGAGATCGGCCGCGCCCGTCTGCGCGGCGCGCTCGGTCGCGGTACGGCCGTCGGTCAACGCGATCGATGCGCGGCCGGCCGTCGCGAGCAGGTCGTCGGCATGCGCGCCGGCCTGCCGGGCGCCCGGAAGGCGTTCGGCAAAGCGCGCGTGCAGCGCGGCGGCCGGGCCGTCCTGCGCAAACAATGCAACGTCGGCGGGCGCATCGCGCGGGGCTTCGAGATCGGGTGCAGGCGGCGTCGCGCCGTCCGCATACGAATAGAAGCCGCGGCCCGACTTGCGCCCGAGGAAGCCCGCGTTCACGAGTTCCTGCTGGATCAGCGACGGCGTGTAGCGCGGATCGTTGAAATACGCGCGGAATACCGATTCGGTCACCGCGAAGTTCACGTCGTGGCCGATCAGGTCCATCAGCTCGAACGGCCCCATCCGGAAGCCGCCGGCCTCGCGCATCACCGCGTCGATCGATGCCGGCGCGCCGCCCTGCTCGTTCAGCACGCGCAGCGCCTCCGCGTAATACGGCCGCGCGACGCGGTTCACGATGAAGCCCGGCGTCGATTTCGCCATCACGGGCCGCTTGCCCCACGCGGCGGCGGTTGCATATAGCACCTGCACGACCGCGGGCGCGGTCGCGAGCCCGCTGACCACCTCGACGAGCGCCATCAGCGGCGCCGGGTTGAAGAAATGCAGGCCGGCGACACGCTGCGGCACGCGCAGCCCGGCCGCGATCGATGTGATCGAGATCGATGACGTATTGGTGGCCAGCAGGCACGCGTCGTCGACATGGCGCTCGAGCGTCGCGAAGATCTCGCGCTTCACGTCGAGCCGCTCGGCCGCCGCCTCTACGATCAGCGCGGCGCCCGCGAAATCGGCCAGCTCACGCACCGCGCGAATCCGGGCGCCGGCCGCGTCGGCCTGCGCCGGTTCGAGGCGGCCTTTCTCCGCGAGCCGCGCGAACTGCGCGCGGATGCCGGCCAGCGCCTTGTCGCAGGCGGCTTCGTTCAGGTCGTACAGCAGCACCGCATGGCCGGCCGCCGCCGCGACCTGCGCGATGCCCGCGCCCATCGCGCCGGCGCCGATCACGCCGACGACGGCCGACGGCGCCAGCGCGCCCGAGTTCACCGAATGTGCAGAAGAAACAGCCATCGCTTGCGATCCGTCATGAAGTGGAGGTGCGAGCGATTATAAACCGACCGGTCGGTAGATTTATGTCAGGGCGAGCCCGAATGTGTCGTGCAAGAGACCGTTACGGAAACGGCAAAGACAAAAAAATCGACAGGTCGGGGCACTTTTTGTAAACCGAAAGGTCTATGAAAGCATTCGAATATGAGATAGTGACCCCCGAACGCCTGATAAAATTCGACAAACCACCGGATTTCAGGGGGAAACCGCGTGTCATGTCGCCACCGCCGTCCAATGCCGGCCGCCCTTTCAGGGTCGGAACCGAGCCCCCGGCCCGTGCGTCGTCACACGTGCTCGCCTCGTCGTTCGCGGCCGGCCGCATCGAATCGTTTCATCCCGCGACGGGCTCCGGCCCGCCCGCGCCCCTCGCTGCCTCATGGCGGCGAACCCCGGGCAGCACCGTTGCGTGCCGCCCCCTTCGGTTTCATCATCCTCGTTCGGCGGATAGTACGGCCGGGCTTCGTCAACCCGTGACGGCGCGTCGCGCGCCGCCGCTCGCATAAGGAAACCCTCCATGCCGCTCTCGTCCAACCAGCTCCCGCGCTGGACCCTCGTGGCCCCGCTTGCCGCCTGGCTGGTCCTCGCGCTGTCGCGCGTCGTACCGGCCGAAGGCCTCGTCATCGCGGTGTTCGCCGCCGCCCTCGCCAGCGCCGTGTTCGCCGCCGTCCACCATGCCGAAGTCGTCGCGCACCGCGTCGGCGAACCGTTCGGCACGCTCGTGCTCGCGGTCGCCGTGACCGTCATCGAAGTCGCGCTGATCGTGTCGGTGATGCTCGGCGCGGGCCCCGAGAAATCGGGCCTCGCGCGCGACACCGTGTTCGCCGCCGTGATGATCATCTGCAACGGCATCGTCGGTATCTGCCTGCTGGTCGGCGCGTGGAAGCACGGCGAACAGGACTTCCAGGGGCGTGGCGCCAGCAAGGCGCTCGCGGTGCTGGCGTCGCTGTCGGTACTGTCGCTCGTGATGCCGAACTACCTGAACGCCGCGCCGGGCCCGTTCTTCTCGAAATCGCAGCTCGCGTTTGCCGGCGTGTCGTCGCTCGTGCTGTACGGCGCGTTCGTGTTCGTGCAGACCGTGCGCCACCGCGACTACTTCCTCGCCGAGCACGACAGCGCGAACGAGGCCGTCCACGCGGCAGCGCCGAGCAACCGCACCGCCGTGATCAGCATGCTGCTGCTGTTCGCGAGCCTCGTCGCGGTCGTGCTGCTCGCGAAGCTGCTGTCGCCGGCCGTCGAGCACGCGGTGATGAAGCTCGGCGCGCCCGAAGCCGCGGTCGGTATCGTGATCGCCGCGCTCGTGCTGCTGCCGGAAGGGCTCGCAGCCGTCACCGCCGCGCGCGCGAACCGCCTGCAGACCAGCATGAATCTCGCGCTCGGTTCGGCGCTCGCGAGTATCGGGTTGACGATCCCGACCGTCGCGGCCGTGTTCATCTGGGTCGGCCAGCCGCTCACGCTCGGCATCGGCCCGATGGAAACCGTGCTGCTGGCGCTCACGCTGCTGGTCAGCACGCTGACGCTCAGCCAGGGGCGTACGACGGTGCTGCACGGCGTCGTGCACCTGTCGCTGTTCGCCGCTTACCTGTTCCTGTCGATCACGCATTGACGCAGAAAAGCGCGCGGCCCGGCGGATTACCTCCGCCGGGCCGCGCGCCGTCTTTCACGTCCCTTCAGCTTCCTTCGTTCACGTCACGCCGCCGTCACCGCACCGGAATCACCAGATGCTGGCCCGCCAGGATCAGGTTCGGGTTGGCGAGGTTGTTGCGGCGTTGAATCTCGCGATAGCGCTGGCCGCTGCCGAGCTTGCTCGCGGCGATCATGTTCAGCGTGTCCCCCGCCTTCACCACGTACGTATGCTCGCCCGACGCGGCCGCGGTCGTCACCGCCTGGTCGCTGACGAAGTACTTGCGCAGCAGGTCGAGATACTGCGGCGACTGCTTGAGCTTCGCGATCGCGGCGTTCAGGTAGATCAGCAGATCCTGATCGTCGGCGCGCACGCCGATCTTGTACGCGATGTTCGAGCCGTCGAGCTTGGTCACCGCGAACTTCAGGTCGGTGTCCTTGATCGAGCTGACCGCGAACGGATAGTCGTAGATGAACGCGTCGACCGTATGGCCGTCGATGCTCTTCGCGATGAAGGCCGGATCGGAATCGTCGACTTCGACGAACTTCACGTTCGGGTACTGGCGCGTGACGAACGCACGCACGTCCGGGTCGCCCTTCAGGATGCCGACCGTCTTGCCCGCGAGATCGTCGGTCGAGCGGATCGCGGAGCCCTGCCGCACGATCAGCGAATAGCCGAAATCGTCGACGTACGGCACCGAATAGACGACGCCCGACGGCGTGTTGTCCGGGAACGTCAGCCCGTCCATCGCCACGTCGACCACGTGGTTCCCCTTCGCATCCGTATCGAGCAGCTGCTTCGGCACACCCGGGTACGTGTCGACCTCGCGTCGCGTATCGACGACGACCGGCTTGCCGCCGTGCGAGAACGACGGGTCCGCGAACAGCAGCCGCGCGAATTCGACGTTGAAGCCGTGCGGTGTGCCCTTGTCCTCGCCGAAGAACGGTTCGCTCGGGTTCTGCACGGAGATCCGCACGATGCCGTTTTCGGCAATCGATTTCAGCGTGCTGGCGTGCGGCGTGAAGCCGGCCGGCAGCACGTTGGACGACGGCGACGTCTGCGTGGACGGGCCGCTGTCACCGCCTTGCGCGGACGTCGAGGCCGGGGCCGCGTCATGCGCGGGAATCAGCGTCGACAGGCCGCCCTGATGCACGATCCATACGCCGACGAGCACGACCAGAAATGCGATGGCGCCAAGAAGTTTTTTCATGGTTGCGAGCCTGCAGGAAGTTATTGTTGTTTCGACGGCAGTTGCGCGGGGGTCGTCGCGTCGAGCCCGGGCGCGTGCGGCGCGTTCATCACCGCCTGCTGCTGTGCCTGCTTGACCTCGGGGTTATCCATCAGCGACGTCTCCATTTCGGAAAACGCCTTGTTGACCGAGCGCATCACCGAATCGACGGCCACGTCGGTCTTGATCTGCTCGAACGTGTCGGACGCCTGCCGGCCCGCGAGCTTGTTCATCTGCTGCGCGGCCTGCGACATGTCCCACATCGCCTTCGCGCGGTCGATCGCCGACGCGAAATTCTTCAGTTCGGCCTGCACCTGCTTGTAACGCCCCTCGCGAAACGAGAGCAGCTGCTTCATCGTGTCGAGCTGCTGCCGGAAGCGTGGCGCGTCGTCCGGATACTGCTTCTCGAACAGCTCCGTCTTGTTCTCGAAATTCTTCACCTCGGTGCGGAACGCGGTGATGCTGTCCGCGAACTTCTGGGCCGCCTGGCGCTTCTCCGCGAGCTGGTTGATCAGCGTCTCGATCGGATTCGCCTGCGCCTCCTGGACGATCATCTTCACCTTCTGGTTCGCGAACTTCATCGCAACGACCGGCGCGAAATAGATCGCGCCGAGGCCGATCACGCCCGCCGTGACCAGCGCGATCACCCCCTTCAGGATGAACAACGCCGCCGGTGCCGCGATCGCGACGCCGGCGATGATGATCGCCCACTTGATCAGCTTGACCTTGCCACTCCCCGAACTGCCGTTTGCTTCTTCATTCGAAAGCTGCGACATGAGTTTTTCTCCTTGAACCTCGAACCGAACTGCTTGCGTTTGCTTTTTCAAGCTCAATCGAAATGCTTCGGACTCCGGTGCCGCCGGGCAGTCAGGCAGGCCGGCGGCGCAATACAAGGACGGGCGCGACGGACGTCACGAGACGCCGGTGTAGGCGCCGTTCAGGATGCGATGGTGAGGAGCGGCAGACGACGCTGCGATGCGGCGCGCCCAACGGGCGCCGTTCATCGTCGCGGCTCGCGCGCGGACGGGAAAGTGTACCGATGCACGGTACGAAACGGGATGACGGATACGTGACGCGACGGGCGTCGGGAGAAGCATGGTTCCGGCGGGCCGACAAACGCGGGGCCGGTATTCCGGTACGAGTGCGTAAAGGCTCATCGTTGTTCTTTTGCGTATCGCGGGTGCAGGAACCGCGCGGCCGGCGCGTCCCGCTCCACATGCACGGACGTATCCTGCGCCGACCGGCATGCAGCGTCAAGCAGTTGTCGCAGTGCAGCGAAGCTGCCGCGTTCCTCCGCTGGAACACCGGCAGCGAGATAGCTTTCAGCACGGTAAGGATCGACAGGACTGCGACCTGTCGGGCTCGGTCAGGATTGCTTGGCATCGCTTGCGCAAGCTTCCGGATTGAAAGCTTGTGACGCTCGGCCTCGTCCTGGCGGACGACTCAGAATCCGTAAAGGACGGTCGGGTTGTCGACCAGAATCGCGCGACTGACCGCGTCGTCCGCGGTGCAGTCGTCCAGCCAGCCGAGCAGGCGCAGGTCGTCGGGGACCGGCGACGCGTTCGGGTGCGGCCAGTTGCTGCCCCATACGCATCGCGCCGAATGGTGGCGCGCCAGCACGGCGGCGAGACGCGCGACATCGTCATAGCCGGGCGCGCCCGAGCGCGACGTCTCGTACGGCGCGGACAGCTTCACCCAGGCGTGGCCGCGGTCGAGCAGGCGCCGCAGCGCGAGAAACGCAGGCGCGTCCGGTGCGACGGGCGTCAGGAACTTGCCCGTGTGATCGACCACGACCCGGGCCGGTAGCGAGGTCAGCAACGGCACGACCTCGGGCAGCGTCCGGCCGTCGAGCTGCAGGTCGACGTGCCAGCCAAGCGGCGCGATCCGCGCGGCTACGCTCTCCAATTCGTCCCATCGCGCCAGGCCGCCCGCCAACGTCATGAACCGGACGCCGCGCACGCCTGCCGCGTGCAATCGCGTCAGTTCGGCATCCGGCACGTCGGCCGGCAACGTCGCAACGCCGCGCGCCTGCGGGCCGAATGCGGCCAGCGCGTTGAGCAGGCAACGGTTGTCGACACCATAGCCGGTCGGCTGCACGATCACGACGCGGGCCAGGCCGAGCGTCTGCTGCACCCGGCGATATGCCTCCACCGGCGCGTGCGGCGGACGGAAGGTCGCCGTCGGCGCGAGCGGATACGCGTCGTCATAGATGTGGATGTGGCAATCGCATGCGTCGGCCGGCCGCCCGGTGGGTGTGTCGGGTCTCATCGCGCGCCCGCCCCGGTATCGGCCCCTGCCGTGCGCCAGCGCGCCAGCCGCGACGCGTGCGCCGCGTTGACGGCACCGCGCGGCACGTTTCCGGCGAGCAGCGCGGCAAGCTGATCGACCGTCTCCAGCGCCTGGTGCTCGACCGCGGGCAGCGTCAGGCCGCCGACATGCGGCGTCGCGATCACGCGTGGATGCGCGGCGAGCGCGGGCGTCGGCATCTGGTCCGGCGCGCGCCCGACGTCGATTGCACAGCCCGCGAGCCGGCCGGTGTCGAGCGCATCGAACAGCGCCTGCTCGTCGACGAGTTCGCCGCGCGACGCATTGATGAAATACGCGCCCGGCTTCATGGCCGCGAACGCGCCCGCATCGATCAGGTTCGCGGTGGCCGGCGTCGCCGGCGCGAGGCACACGACGAAATCGGCCGCCTGCAACAGCGCCGCGAAGTCGACCTGTTCAAGCGTCGGCGCATCGACGCGCACGTACGGATCGCTGACGAGCACGCGCATCCCGAGCGCCGTCGCGATCGGCGCCAGGTGGCGCGCGATCTGTCCGTAACCGATCAGGCCGAGCGTGCTGCCGCGCAATTCGCGCCCCATCTGCGGCACGGGCGGCGTCCGTTGGTGGTAGGCCGACGCATAACGGCCGATACCGCGCGCGAGATCGATCATCGTGCCGATCACCCACTCGGCGACCGCCGGCGCGAAGCCGGGGCTCGCCTGCGTGACCAGCACGCCGAACGCGCTCGCCGCGTCGACGTCGACGGTGCGGATATCGACCGCGCAGCGCAGGAACGCCGCCAGCGCGGGCAGCCCGGCGAACAGCGCACGCGGCGCGGGCGTCTGCCGGTACGCGATCATCGCATCGCAACCCTGCGCGGCCGCGATCAGTTCGTCCGTGCCCAGCTCGTGGTCGAGCGGGTTGCACGTGACGTCCGCGATCGCCTGCAGCG
Organism: Burkholderia sp. HI4860; assembly: GCF_002223045.2. NCBI lineage: Bacteria > Pseudomonadati > Pseudomonadota > Betaproteobacteria > Burkholderiales > Burkholderiaceae > Burkholderia > Burkholderia sp. HI4860. The sequence continues at coordinate 2,707,815 of NZ_NKFO02000001.1, forward strand.
CGCGCATGGCCTTCGCGCCGAAATAGCGGTCGAGCATCCCCGACGGATGCGTGACGAAGACGCGCGTCATGCTGCGCCTCCGTGCGAATGGTCCGCTTGCGGCGGCGGCGCGACCGAGGCGCGCTCGATGAGCGTCACGCCGGAGAATACGTGCGGCTCGCGCGCCAGCGGCATGTCGCCGTCCGCCCGCATCACGCGCCGCACCATGTCCTCGGCCATCGCGGTGACGGGCAATTGCACCGTGGTCAGCGCCGGATTGGAAATCGCCGACAGGAAATGACCGTCCATCCCGACGACCGACACGTCGTCCGGCACGCGCAGGCCGCCATCGCGCAACCCGGCCATCAGGCCGAGCGCGAACAGGTCGTTGACCGCGACGATGCCGGTCGGCCGCGCCGGATCGGCGGCAAGCGCGACACCCAGCGCGCGCCCCACGTCGACGATCACGGCGTCGCCGTACTCGTTCGCCGGACCGCCGTCGAGCACCCGCGCGTGTACGTCGACGCCCGCCTCGCGTGCCGTCTCGAGAAAGCCGCGGATCTTGTCGCTGCGGCTCACCGTCATGCCGGCGACCGTCGCGAACGCGAGCCGCCGGTGTCCCGCATCGACCAGGCAACGCGTCGCGAGCCGCGCGGCGGCCTCGTTGTCGGCCGTGACGTGTTCGACCTTCGACCGTTCGCCGGGCGTCGCGCGCCGGTCGTAGCTCACTACCGTCATCCCGCGCTCGGCCGCGCGCTCGAGGTGGCTTTCGTCGGCCAGCGACGAAATCACGATCACGCGCCGCACGCCATGCGCGAACAGGTCGTCGAAGAACGATGCTTCCTTCTTCGCATCGCGATACGTATTGCCGATCAGCACGCGATGGCCGTACCGCTCCTGCGCGCAGGCCTCGACCTCGCGCGCGATATAGCCGTACATCGGGTTCGCCATCGACGGCACCAGCAGCCCGACGAGCGGCGTCTGCCCGGTCTTGAGCTGGCGCGCGAGCGTGCTGGGCCGGTACTGCAGCGCTTCCATCGCGGCCTTCACGCGTTCGAGCGTTTCCTGCTTCATCTGGTCGGTGCGGCCGTTGAGCACGTTCGAAACCGTGCTGACCGAAACGGCTGCATGACGGGCCACGTCCTGAATCGTACTCATGTCGTCTTGCTGTAAAAGGCGGCTACAGGCCGAAATGGGCCGGCAGCCACAACGAAAACGCCGGCACGAGAATCAGCGCCACGAGGGCGGCGACCAGCACCAGCAGATATTTCACCATCGGCCGCGCGACGTGCCGGACCTCGGTGCCCGTGATCGCGCAGGTCGTGAACAGACCGAGTCCGACCGGCGGCGCGAACAGGCCGAGCCCCATCGCCACCACCACGACCGTGCCGAAATGCAGCGGGTTGATGCCGAGCTGCAGCGCGATCGGCGCAAGCAGCGGCCCGAAGATGATCAGCGCCGGCGCCCCCTCGAGCACCGCGCCGAACACGATCATGACCAGCGCCGCGAGCAGCAGGAACATCGTCGCGCCGTACTGATGGGCGAACGCGGTCATTGTGCCCGAGACCAGCGCCGGAATTTGCTCGATCGACAGCGCGAACGACACGCTCGACGCCGCGGCGACGATGAACAGGATGCCGCCGGCCATCGACGCCGCACGCACGAACACGCGCCCGACCGACCGCCAGGTCAGCTCGCGAAACGCGAGCCAGCCCGCCACGAGCGCGTAGACCACCGCGAACGCGGATACCTCGGTCGACGTCGCGATCCCCGACGTCACGCCCTTGCCGATCATCGCGACCATCACCAGCGCGACCAGCGCGCCGCCCGCGAGCGGCAGCCACGCGCGGCGTTCCGTGAACACCGACGCGACGTCGATCCTGCGCCCGGTGATCACCGTGACCACCGCGAGCGATGCGGCCAGCACCGCGGCCGGCACGATGCCCGCGACGAACAGCCCGGCAATCGAGATGTTCGCGACGAAGCCCATGATGATCATGTTCACGCACGGCGGGATGGTCTCGGCCATCACCGCGCTGCACGCGAGCAGCGCGGCCGTTTCGTCGGGATCCTGGCGCGCACGGCGCACCGCCGGCATCACGACGCCGCCGACGGCCGCGATGTCGGCGAGCTTGGAGCCCGACACGCCGGAAAAGCAGGCCGTCGCGAGAATCACGATCAGGCCGAGCCCGCCGCGCACGCGCCCGAAGATCCGCAGCAGCAGCTCGACGAGCCGCGCGGACATGCCGTTCGATTCCATCAGCAGCCCGGCCAGCACGAAGAACGGCACGGCGAGCAGCACGAAGTGATCGGCACCGGCCATGACCTGCTGCGAATAGACGAGCAGCGGCAGGGTCGGGTCGGCGAGGAAATACAGCAGCGCCGAGAACGCGAGCACGAAGCCGATCGGCACGCCCAGCACGAGCCCGCCGACGAAACCGGCCGCCAGCAGCAGGCCCGGCGCGATCGCGTGCGCCGGCACCAGCGCATTCCATCCGTACAGCGCGGCCGCGATTCCTGCGCAGCATGCGAGCGTGCCGATTACCCGGCGGCGCGGCGCGTTAAGCGCGTTCGCCAGCGCGAACACGGTCATGAACAGCGCGCCGAACATCATCGGGTACACGTTGATCCAGCCCGGCAGCCCGCCCGGCGTCAACTGGTCGTACGAATCGGCCAGCAACTGACACGACGACACCAGCAGGTTCAGCGAGACGGCCGCGACGATCCAGTGGCCGATCTGCACGAGCGCGCCCTGCCAGCGCGCGGGGAACGCGCCGCGAAACAGGTCGATGCCGACATGCTGGCTGCGCCCGAGCACCGTCGCCGCACCGAAGAACACCAGCACGATCATCAGCGCACTCGCGACTTCTTCGGTCCAGTCGAGCGGGTCGTGCAGGAAATAACGACACACGACCGACACGAACACGACCAGCACATCGACGGCCAGCACGGCCGCGGACACGTATTCGATCGCGCGCAGCATCGCGTCCAGCACCCGCGCGCCGCGGCGTGCCGGGCGGCCGGCGCCGGGCGCCGCCGCGGCGCCCGAAACGGAACAGGTCTCCATCGTTCAGCCCCGCCCGGCGGCGATCGCCGGAAACAGCGGCGCGGTCGCCGGATACTGCGTGGCGAATGCCGTATAGAGCCGGTCGTGCATCGTCTGCCGCAACGCCGCGCGTTCGGCCGGCGCCATCGGATGGAAGCGCATGCCGTGCTGCTTCAGCGCCTGCTCGGCCTGGTCGGCCTTCTGCGCGGCAATCGCGCGCTGCTGCGCGGTGGCGTCGGCTACCGCGCGATCGAACGCGGGACGCAGGTTCGCCGGAATCCGGTCGAGCGCACGCCGCCCCATCACGACGGTCATCGCCGCAAACACGTGCTGCGATTGCCAGCACGACTTCACCACTTCGTCGAACTTGCTCGCGAGCACCGTGGCCGGATCGTGCTCGAGCCCGTCGACGACACCCGTCTGCACGGCCATGTACAGCTCGCCGAACGGAATCGGTGTCGGCACCGCCCCCACCGCCTTGAAGGTGTCCATGAATGCGGGCGTCGGCAGCACGCGAAGCTTCGTGCCTTTCAGCCCCTGCAGCGCCAGCACGGGCTGCTTCGTGAACACGCAGCGCCCGCCGAAATGCGAGCCCCAGGTCAGCACCGAGCAGCCCGCGCGCTTTTGCAGCAGCGCGTTCAGGCTGGCACCGACCGGGCCGTCGAGCACTTTCGCGACATGCGCATAGCTGTCGAACAGATAGCCGAGATCGAGCATGCCGAGCTCCGGCGCCACCGTCGCCCAGATCGACGAACCCGCGATCATCATGTCGATCGCGCCGATCTTGACCTGCTGCACGACATCGCTCTCCTTGCCGAGCTGGCTGTTCGGAAAGTAGTCGACCCGGATCGCGTCGCCGACACTCGCCTTCAGGTTCGCGGCAAGACGCTCGTACCACACGTAGTGCGCAGCGTTCTGGTCGGCCGGCATCGACGACGAGCAACGCAGCGTCACGACCGGCTGCGCGCGCACGGCTTCCGGCAAGCCGCCTGCGGCCGCGAGCGTCGCGGCGGACACCGTCTGCAGAAAGCGCCGCCGGGTGTAGGTATTCATGGGCCGTCTCCTTTGCGATGGCGTCTCACGACGCACTGTATCGATTTAGTGTATCGATACAGTAATACGACGACCGACGAGATAAAAATGAGGGTTTTCCCGTGACGAGGGTGGAAATCAGGGATATTCGGCGTCTATTTCCGGTCGATTTCTTTGCAAATCAATGGAATTCACGCTGATTCCGAAATGACCCGGAAATGATTCGAGCGGGCACCTCAAATCGTCAGACGACAGACTTTAAACCCGGCAGACAGGCGAGACGCTCGCGCGAGTCGCCCCTCGCCTCTATGCGCCCGCTTCGTCGGCGCTCTCCGTCAGGAACCGCTCGACCATCGCGTTGAACACCGGCAGCGCCGGGTTGTCGTTGTCCGCGCGCCACGCGAGATACAGCTCGGCCGCCACGTCGGCGCCCGCCAGCGGCCGGAACACCACGCCGTCAACATGCAGTTCGCGCGCCGATGCCGGCACGAGCGCGGCACCGAGCCCCGCGCGCACGAGGCCGAGGATCGTATGCGTCTGCCCGACGTAATGCAGGTAGTTCGGCAGCCGCCCCGCGTTCGCGAACAGGCCCGAGATCAGGTCGTGGAAGTATTTCCCCTCGTTCGGCGAATACGCGATGAACGGCTGCCGGTCGAGCTCGTCGGGGCCGATGCGCTCGCACGCGACGAGCGGCGCGCCCTCCGCGACCGCGACCAGCATCGGCTCGCGCTGCACGAGCCGGTATTCGAGCGGCTGGCGCGCGGCGCGCTGACGCACGAAGCCCGCATCGAGCATCCGCGACGCCAGCGCATCGATCTGTACGGTCGACACCATCTCGCGCAATTCGATGTCGACGTCCGGCAGCGCGTGCGCGGCGTGCGCCAGCAGCATCGGGATCATCCGGTACGCGCTGACCGCCGTGAAGCCGAGCGTGACGCGGCCCGCGCCGCCATGTGCGACGCGCTGCGCGGCCTGCTCGGCCCGTGCGGAGAATTCGAGGATGTGCCGCGCGTCGCGCAGAAAGCGCTCGCCGGCCGCGGTCAGGCTGACCTGCCGGCTGCTGCGTTCGAGCAGCGCGATGCCGAGCGCATGCTCGAGCAACTGGATCTGCCGGCTGAGCGGCGGCTGGGTCATGAAGAGCCGCCGCGCAGCGCGACCGAAATGCAGCTCCTCGGCGACCGCGACGAAACAGCGAAGCTGGTGCAGTTCAATCATCCAATTCTTGAATCAATCGATAGTCTTTTGATGTTAGACGCATATCGATGCGATTTCTATACTCGGTTGCACCTGATGCGCGGCACGGCCCGCACCGCGCACGACGACCGAGACCTTCATGACCATCGACATCCTCCTCACCCAGCCGCTCCCCGACGCCATCGACGCCGAACTGTCCGCCCGTTACGCCGTGCACCGGCTGTATGCGGCCGAGCAGCCGGACGCGTTGCTCGACCGCGTCGCCGCACGCATTCGCGGTGTCGTGACCGGCGGCGCGAACGGCCTCGCCGCCGCGCTGATGGACCGGCTGCCCGCGCTCGAGATCGTCGCGATCAGCGGCATCGGCACCGACGCCGTCGATCTCGACCGCGCGCGGGCACGCGGCATCCACGTGACGACGACGCCCGACGTGCTGACCGACGACGTCGCCGACATGGCGATGGGGCTGATCCTGATGACGCTGCGCGACCTCGGCGCCGGCGAGCGCATCGTGCGCGCCGGCCGCTGGGGCAAGACGGCCCAGCCGCTCGCGACGCAGGTGACCGGCAAGCGGCTCGGCATCGTCGGGCTCGGCCGCGTCGGCCGCGCGATCGCACAGCGCGCGCAGGCGTTCCGGATGCCTGTGAGCTACTTCAGCCCGCGCGAGCATCGCGACAGCGGCTATCGCTTCGTGCCCGACCTCGCCGCGCTCGCGCGCGACAGCGACGTGCTCGTGATCGCGGCATCGGCCGATCACGGCAACGTGCTCGTGACCGCCGACGTGCTGGCCGCGCTCGGCCCCAAAGGATTCCTGATCAATGTCGCACGCGGCAAGCTGGTCGACGAAGCCGCGCTGATTCGCGCACTCGCCGACGGCACGATCGGCGGCGCCGGCCTCGACGTATTCACGAACGAGCCGCACGTGCCGGCCGAATTGCTCGAGCTCGACCGTGTCGTCGTGCAGCCGCACCGGGCGAGCGCGACCCGCGAAACCCGCGAAGAGATGGGCCGGATCGTGCTGGCCAACCTCGCCGCGTGCTTCGCGGGCCAGCGCCCGCCGACCAGCGTCACACGTTGATCGCAGCCCACCGCACGGCTGCCCCTCGTTACAACACCGGATGCCTCCGCATGACGGAGGCCAGGAGACACGCATGCCCAATCGATCCAGCGGCGCCGCCCTCGCCGCGTCACCCGCCGCCTCGCGCACGATCGGCCGCGTCCGCTATGCGGTCCTCGCGCTGATTTTCGCGGTCACCGTCATCAACTATGCGGATCGCGCGACGATGTCGATCGCCGGCACCGGCGTCGCGCACGACCTCGGGCTGACGCCCGTGCAGCTCGGCATCGTCTTTTCCGCGTTCGCGTGGGCCTATGCGATCGGGCAGATTCCCGGCGGCTGGCTGCTCGACCGCTTCGGCGCACGACGCGTGTACGGCCTGAGCCTGCTGCTGTGGTCGGTGTTCACGATGCTGCAGGGCACGGTCGGCTGGCTCGCCGTGCAAGGCGCGTCCGCCACGCTCGCGCTGTTCGTCATGCGCTTCATGCTCGGCCTCGTCGAATCGCCGGCGTTCCCGGCCAATTCGAGAATCGTCGCGTGCTGGTTCCCGACCGCAGAACGCGGCACGGCGTCGGCCCTGTTCAATTCCGCGCAGTACATGGCCGTCGTGCTGTTCACGCCCGCGATGGCATGGCTCACGCATGCGCTCGGCTGGGAGCACGTGTTCCTGTGGATGGGGATGCTCGGCATCGCGCTCGCCGCGCTGTGGTTCGCGTGGTATCGCGAACCGCACGGCCACCCGCGCGTGAGCGACGCGGAGCGCGACTACCTGCGCGCGCACGGCGCGCTCGTCGATCTCGAAGCGAACCGCGTGCGCCATCGGCCGCGTGTGTCGTGGCACGACGTGTCGCAACTGTTCCGCCACCGGAACCTGTGGGCGATCTACATCGGCCAGTACTGCATCACGGCACTCACCTACTTCTTCATCACGTGGTTCCCGATCTACCTGATCAAGGGGCGCGGGATGACGATCATGGAGGCCGGCTGGGTCGCCGCGCTGCCGGCGATCTGCGGCTTCACGGGCGGCGTGCTCGGCGGCGTGCTGTCGGACTGGCTGATCCGGCGCGGCATGCACCCGTCGAAGGCGCGCAAGACGCCGTTCGTCGTGGGGATGGCGATGGCGACGCTGCTCGTGCTGGCGAACGGCGCATCGTCGAATGCGGTCGTGATCGCGCTGATGACGATCGCGTTCTTCGGCAAGGGGCTCGCGGCGGTCGGCTGGGCCGTGCTCGCCGATACCGCGCCGGAAGGCATGGTCGGGCTGAGCGGCGGCGTGTTCAATGGCCTCGGCAACATCGCCGGGATCGTCACGCCGCTCGTGATCGGCTATTTCGTCGCCAGCACCGGCTCGTTCGCCGGCGCCTTGTGGTTCGTCGCCGCGCACGGGCTGCTCGGCATTGCCGCCTACGCGTGGCTCGCGGGACGCTTCGAGCGGATTCGCATCGCGCCGCGCGCATGAACTTAACCGCGGCCCGTGCAGTTCGCGCGGCGCACGCCCGCGCGGATCGTCATGCGCGCTTGCGGCCGCCCGGCGTCAGTTCGGTCGTCAGCCGGTCGAGTTCGCGCAGGTCGTTCTCCAGCGCGGGCGTGAGCGTCGTGCGCAGGTGGTCGAGGAACGTGCGGATCTTCGCGTCGAGATAGCGGCGCGTCGCGTAGACGGCATACACGCTCACCGTCTGCAGCCGGTACTCCGGCAGCACGCGGATCAGCCGCCCTTCGCGGATGTCGTCGAGCACCGTATACAGCGCGACGCACGCGATCCCGCGCCCGGCGCGCACCGCGACGCACAGCGCGTCCGGCACGTTGACCTGGAACGGCGCGGGCTGCAGCTCGTAGACGGCCTCCTCGCCGTCGCTGCGCTCGAGCCGCCATTCGCCGGCCGGCGACGCAGGCGTGTCGAGCCGCAGGCACACGTGGTTCGGCAATTCGTCGGGCGACTGCGGCGTGCCGTGGCGCGCCAGGTATTCGCGCGACGCGACGAGCACGCTGCAGCTCGTGCCGCAGGTTTGCGCGACATAGCCCGAATCGGGCAGTTGCGACGCCGTCACGATCGATACGTCATAGCCCTCCTCGACGAGATTCGGCATCCGCTGCGCGAGCGTCAGTTCGACCGACACGTCGGGGTTGTCCTCCTGGTAGCGGACGATCGACGACACGACATGACTCTGCCCGAGCCCCGTCATCGCATGGATGCGCATCTTGCCGCTCGGCCGCAGCAGTGCATTGCGCGCCTCCGCGTTCGCGTAGTCGATCTCCGCGAGGATCGATTTCGCGCGCTCGAAATAGCGTTCGCCGCTTTCGGTGAGGCCGAGGTGGCGCGTCGTGCGATGCAGCAGCCGCGTCTGTACGTGCGCTTCGAGGTTCGATACCGCGCGCGACACCTGCGCGGTGGTCGCGTCGATTTCCTTCGCGACCGCAGTAAAACTGCCGGATTCGACAACGCGCACGAACAGGCGCATGTTTTCGAGCATGTCCATTGAATTGGCTTGGGGGAGTCAGTGGGGAGGCGTCGGCAGCCCTCGCGTCAGGTGGGGAACGGAACGCAGCCGCGAACCACGTCGAATCGATCACCGTGCCGGGAGAAAGGCGGGAGAGCGGGCATCGCGTACGGGGTTCTGGCATGACGGGGGATTCAGTGGCCCGAATTGTACGCCGCTGCAGACAAATTTGCGCGGATCTGCGGCCCGCAAACTCTCATCCGATGAAAGGTTCTTGCAAGCAACGCGCGTCGCGCACGTGCAACGGCCTGATGCAGCGCGACAATTTGTATCACAACACGATATAATTCGCCGCTTGTCGCTGCGCGCCTCCGCGCCGTCACTCTTACCGCTTACCGTCCATGTCGTCAGGCTCCCCTTCGTCGCGCCGCACGTTGCGGCAATGGCTGCACAGCTTCATTCCCCATCCGATGTCGCTGGGCTGGCGCGAGCGCCTGCGTTCGTGCACGGGCGCGCTCGTCGGCATCGCGACGGTCGGCGTGACGATGCGGCTGCTGCCCGGCGTGCCGGGGCTCGTGCCGTTGCTCGTCGCGCCGATGGGCGCGTCGGCCGTGCTGCTGTTCGCGGTGCCGGCGAGCCCGCTCGCGCAACCGTGGTCGATCATCGGCGGCAATCTCGTCGCGGCGACGGTCGGTGTCGCGTGCGCCCAATGGATCGCCGATCCGATCACGGCCGCCGCGGTCGCGATCGCGTGCGCGATCGGCGGCATGTTCGTGCTGCGCTGCGTGCACCCGCCGTCGGGCGCGGTCGCGCTCACGGCCGTGGTCGGCGGCCCCGCGATCCATTCGCTCGGGTTCAGTTTCGTGCTCGAGCCGATCGCGCTGCAATCGGCCATCCTGCTGTCGGCCGCGCTCGCCTATCACGCGCTGACCGGGCACCGCTACCCGCACGGCGGCGTGCGCCCCGACGCGAAACCGCAGGCAGGCGGCGCCGCACCCGCGCGCGGCGGCTTCACGCGCGGCGACCTCGATGCCGTGCTGAAGCGCCGCGGGGAATGGCTCGACGTCGATCCGGACGACCTCGAAGCGCTGCTGCGCGAAACCGAGATGCAGGCTTATACGCGCACCTTCGGCCAACTCTCGTGCGCCGACCTGATGACGAAGCATGCGATCGAAGTCGCGCCGTCGACGTCGGTGACGGCCGCGCTCACGCTGCTCGACCGCCACCGCGTGAAGGCGCTGCCGGTCGTCGACGGCGAAGGCCGCCTGACCGGCATCGTCACGCGCGCCGACCTCACGCGCCAGCTGCGCCGTCCGACCCCGCTGTGGCAGCGCCTGTCGGCACGCCTGCCGCAATCGTTCGGCGGCCAGCCGCCAAGCGTCGCCACCGTGATGACGCGCGACGTCGCGTGCGTGCCGGAAACGATGCCGATCACCGCGCTTGTCCCGCTGTTTACGCATTCGGGCCACCACCACATTCCGGTCGTCGATGCATCGCGGCGGCTCGTCGGGATCATTACGCAGACGGATCTCGTCACGGGCCTCTATCGGCAGACGCAAATGCTCGAGGCCGCGTAGCGCATGCAGCGCACGTAGCACCACTTAACGGCCGACACAACGCGGAGTGCATTTTATTCGCCGCCATTCGACCATTTATATCATGTTGTGATATATTCATCGCTACCGAAACCGACTGACCGACCGCCCCGATGAACGATACCCGACGCGCGCTGACGAAAGGCGATTTCCAGCAACTGTCCGAGTTCCGCTACCAGATGCGCCGCTTCGAGCGCTTCTCCGAACGCGCCGCGCAAAGCGAAGGCGTGACGCCGCTGCAATACCTGCTGCTGCTGCACATCAAGGGCTATCCGCATCGCGAATGGGCGACCATCGGCGAACTCGCGGAACGCCTGCAGGCGCAGCATCACGGCGTCGTCGCGCTGGTCACGCGCTGCGAAGCGCTCGGCCTCGTGAAGCGCAAGACGAGCGAAGCGGATCGCCGCCAGGTCGAGGTCCACCTCGAGCCAGCCGGCGAAACGCTGCTCGCGCGTCTCGCGGCCATGCATCGCGCCGAGCTGAAGTCGCTCAAGGACGCGTTCCAGGTTCCCCAGATCGATTACTGACCCCTGCTCTTTCCACTCCGATGAACGCACCCCACAAACGCGATTTCGCGACCAACGACCGCCTGCCCAGGATCGCGTTGCTCGCCGCCGGGATCGGCCTGCTCAGCACGCTGGCCGCATTCGTGCTGTTGAGCCTGATCCACCTGTTCACGAACCTGTTCTTCTTCCAGCAGTTCTCGTTCGCCGATCGCTCGCCGGCGAACCACGCGCTGGGCGCGTGGGTGATCGTCGTGCCGGTGATCGGCGGGTTGATCGTGGGGTTGATGGCGCGCTTCGGTTCGGAAAAGATCCGCGGCCACGGCATTCCGGAAGCGATCGAGGCGATCCTGTTCGGCAAGAGCCGCATGTCGCCGAAGGTCGCGATCCTCAAGCCGCTGTCGTCGGGCGTCGTGATCGGCAGCGGCGGCCCGTTCGGCGCCGAAGGCCCGATCATCATGACGGGCGGCGCACTCGGCTCGCTGATCGCGCAGTGCGTGCACGTCACCGCCGCCGAGCGCAAGACGCTGCTCGTCGCCGGTGCGGCCGCCGGCATGACGGCCGTGTTCGGCACGCCGGTCGCCGCCGTGCTGCTCGCGGTCGAACTGCTGCTGTTCGAATGGCGCCCGCGCAGTTTCCTGCCGGTCGCGCTCGCCTGCGCGGTGGCCGGTTTCGCCCGCGCCGTGTTCTTCGGCGTCGATCCGCTGTTTCCGTTGACCACGGCCGCACCGACGCCCGTCGCGCTGCTGTCGTGCATCGTGGCGGGCCTGCTGTCGGGCATGCTTGCATGCGGCCTGTCGGCGGCGCTGTATCGCGTCGAGGACACCTTCGCGAAGCTGCCGGTGCACTGGATGTGGTGGCCCGCGCTCGGCGCGATCGTGATCGGCATCGGCGGCTGGCTCGAGCCGCGCGCGCTCGGTGTCGGCTACGACGTGATCGGCGACCTGCTGCATCAGCACATCGCATTGAAGATCGCGCTCGCGCTGCTGATCGTGAAGGCCGCGATGTGGGTGATCGCGCTCGGCTCGGGCACGTCGGGCGGCGTGCTCGCCCCGCTGCTGATGCTCGGCGCCGGCCTCGGCACCGTGCTGTCGCCGATGCTGCCGGGCGGCGACCCGGCGCTGTGGCCGCTGGTGTGCATGGCCGCGACGCTTGGCGCCACGCTCGGTGCCCCGCTGACCGCGATCGTGTTCGCGTTCGGCCTCACGCATGACGCGAATGCATTGCTGCCGCTGCTCGCGGCGACGCTCGTCGCGCACGGCTTCGCGACCGTCGTGATGAAGCGCTCGATCATGACGGAAAAGATCGCACGTCGCGGCTATCACATCTATCGCGAATACGGCGTCGATCCGCTCGAGCGGCACGACATCGGCGAAGTGATGACGTCGGCCGACCGGCTCGTCGCGATCGACGGCGCAGCAACGCTCGAGGCCGTCGAGTCGCAGTACTTCGGCGCGAAGCAGACGCACCGTGCGTACCCGGTCGTACAGAACGGCCGCCTGCTCGGTCTCGTCGATCGCGCGACGCTCGACGCGCAGCGCGCCCAGGCCGCGGCCGACACGCCGATCGCGGGCGCATTCGCCGACCGCGCGCCGGCGGTCGCGCAGGCACACGAAACATGCCGCGTCGTCGCGTCGCGACTCGCGATGCTCGGCCTCGAACGCCTGCCGGTCGTCGACGACGAGCAATCGATGCGCATCACGGGCATCGTGTCGCGCAGCGACCTGATCAAGCCCGCCCTCCAGCACTTCGACGACGAACAGAAGCGCGAACGCTTCCGCCCGATCGTCCCGGCCAACCTGCGCGACATCGGCACGCGCAAGGCCGGCTGACTCACTGCACTGCGCGGCACCCTCGCCGCGCACGCCCTGCTCGCGTCACCGCTTCCGCTCGATGCGGCACGCCCCGCGCGTGCCGCATCGCATTCCGCCGCTTCCCGTGTTTAAAGTTGGTTAACAATTCGACGGGCGAAAGTTTGTCATCATGGTGTTCATGCGACGGGGCCATCCAACTAGCCATTCCACTTCGCGATCCAATAAAGAGTCGCGGCACGGCATGCAGACACATGCCGTTCGCCGCGACCGTCACGTCACCACACGACCGGGCAGCGCGCCGACCATGCAGCGCATGACGTCGTGCCGCACACGATGTATGCCGCGCCGCAGCAACGTGCAGAGCATCGGAGCCGCCATTTGGCAAGCGCGTTAACAACTTGTTTCGGAATAGCCGGAACCGTGCTCCGCCGATGCAATCTCACTTGTACGCAGTCCTGTGCTGCGCATTCCACTCAATCAATCACGACTCGAGGGAGATAACGTGAACGCGAAATACTTACCGCTCATCGCATTGACCGTGGCATTTTCTGCTCATGCAGCCGATTCTGCCCTGCAGAACGTGGGACAAAGCCAGAAACCCGCCGACGAGGTCGCGCAGTGCATCGCGAAGACCTGGGCCGACAAGTCGCAGCAGCAAGTGACGTCGCAGTATGAACTCGCGAACGGCCTCGCCATGGCCGTGTATGCGCCGGGCCAGCAGCCGCCGAATGGCGCTGCCGCCGTCGTGCGCCCGGCCAACGCCGCGAATGCGAAAACCTGGGTGGGTTTCCGCGGCGGCGATGCATCGTCGGCCGGCGACATCAACGCCTGCCTGTAACGAGAACAGGCGCTTCGGATGGCCTGGGCGCCATCCGCTTGCGACACGCCCCGCTTCGGCGGGGCTTTTCTTTTGCAGCGCGGCTGCGTGTTACAGGTAGCTGCAGACGTAATCGAGCGTCTCGAGCACTTCGATGTCGAAGCGGCTCTTGCCCGGCACCGAGAACGATTCGCCCGCGCCGTAGGTCTGCCATTCGCTGCTGCCGTCGAGCTTCACGCGGCACTTGCCGGCCTGCACTTCCATCAATTCGGGGGCGTCCGTGCCGAAGTTGAGCGCGCACGGCAGGATCACGCCGAGCGTCTTGCGCGTGCCGTCCGGGAAGAGCACGGTATGCGACACGCACTTGCCGTCGAAATAGACGTTCGCGCGCTTGACGACCGATACGTTGTCGAATTGGGTTGCACTGGTCATGAAATGCCTCTGATTGCTGGATGCCGGATGGCGATGTGGTTGGAGGCCGGCCGGAGCGGCGGGCCGGCCGCTATGATACCGGCTCGCGCGGCATGCGCCGGAATGGCGTGCCCACTGCGCAAGCCGCATGTCCGTCAAACGACGGCAACGCCGCACGGATAATCGTCAGGATGACGATGCATTGAAGAGCGCCACCCGCGGGCGCCGGCTCACCGCAGCCCCTTGCGCCGCGCGGAATCACGCAGGCAGTCGAGCAGCATCGCCGCTGCCGGCGTCAGCGGGCTGTCGCGACGCGTGATGACCTGCACCGAGACGCCCGGCAGGCGCTCGCGGATCGGCAGCACCGCGAGCTGGTCGCGCGCCCATTCGGCCTGCAACAATTGCTCGGGCATCGACGCGATCAGGTCGCATTCCATCATCAAACTGCGCGCGAGCCCGAAGCTCGGGCACTCGACGACGCGCGCCGGTACCGGCAGCCCGTAGGCGACGAACGAATTGAACAGTACCTGCGTCGAGCTTTCCGGCGACGGGTTCATCAACCAGTCGGCTTCGACGAGATCGGCGAGCGACGTGGCCGACGCGAGCGGATGCCCCTTGCGGGCGACGATCAGCGACCGGCTCGCATAGAGTTCCGCGTGATCGAATTCGGCCGCCAGCAGTTCGGGCACGACGACGGCCACCGCGAAATCGAGCGACCCGTCGTGCAGGCGCGGCAGCGCGACGCCCGGAAACCCTTCGATCAGGTTGACGCGCGCCACCGGGAAGCGGCGCCGGAATGCGCGAAACGCGTCGGGCAGGATCGTCACCGCGGCGGCCGGCGTGATCGCCGCCGCGACGGAGCCCGTCGTCGCGCCCTGCGCCTGCTCGATGTCGTCGCGGGCGCGCTGCATTTCGGCGACGATCAGCCGCGCGCGCACCTGCAACTGCTGGCCGAACGCGGTGAGCTGCACGCCGCGCGCGGTGCGCACGACGAGCGATACGCCGAGCGCGATCTCCAGTTCCTTGACCGCCTTCGTCAACGCCGCCGGCGACACGTTCAGGCGCCGCGCGGCCGCGCGAATGCTCCCCTCTTCCGCGACGGTGACGAACGCTTTCAGCTGATGGTATTTCATGGCGGCGACGCGTGATCCGTGGAAACCCTGTGCTGCGCGGCACACGCCCGCTCAGGGTATTCCCGAGCGGCAACCGGTGGTGAGCACCAAAGCAATTTATCAGCTTCTGGTACACAAAAGAAATTTATATGCTTGCTCGTCATCGGTGCGTCAACCGCCCCACGTGCCCCACAGGAGACACCATGCTGCAAGCCGTGAACCCCGTCATCCCCGGTATCGCCGCGATCGCACCCGAGCTGGTCGAAGTGCGCCGTCGCATTCACGCTCACCCGGAGCTCGCGTTCGAGGAGACGCTCACGAGCGATCTCGTCGCCGAGTTGCTCGCCGGCTGGGGGTATGAAGTGCATCGCGGCATCGGCAAGACGGGGGTGGTCGGCGTGCTGCGCGAAGGGCAAGGCACGCGCACGGTCGGGCTGCGCGCCGACATGGATGCCCTGCCGCTCGCGGAAACCACGGGCCTGCCGTACGCGAGCCGCCACGCGAACAAGATGCATGCGTGCGGCCACGACGGTCACACGGCGATGCTGCTGTGCGCGGCGCGCCACCTCGCGGCCACGCGCCAGTTCTCCGGCACGCTGAACCTGATCTTCCAGCCGGCCGAGGAAAACTTCGGCGGCGCGAAGGCGATGATGGACGACGGCCTGTTCGACCGCTTCCCGTGCGACGCGATCTTCGCGATCCACAACATGCCGGGCCGCGCGGCCGGCGACATGGCCTTCCGCACCGGCGCCGCGATGGCGTCCGCCGATCGCGTGACGATCACGCTGCGCGGTGTCGGCGGCCACGGCGCGATGCCGCATTTCGCGCGCGATCCGATGTCGGCCGCGGGCAGCATCATGGTCGCGCTGCAGACGATCGTCGCACGCGAGGTCGATGCGCAACATGCGGCCGTGATCACGGTCGGCAGCGTGCAGGCCGGCGAGACGTTCAACATCATTCCCGAAACCGTCACGATGAAGCTGTCGGTGCGCGCGCTGAACGCCGACGTGCGCGCGCTGCTCGCACGCCGCATTGAAGCACTCGCGAAAGGCCAGGCGGAAAGCTTCGGCGTCGCGGCGGAAGTCGACTACGACTACGGCTACCCGGTGCTCGTCAATCACGCGGAGCCGACCGCGTTCGCGGCCGACATCGCGCGCCAGATGCTCGGCGCCGAACGCGTCGAAACCGACACCGCGCCGCTGATGGGCAGCGAGGATTTCGCGTTCATGCTCGAAGCGCGCCCCGGCTGCTACGCGTTCATCGGCAACGGGATCGGCAGCAAGGGCGGCTGCATGGTGCACAACCCCGGCTACGACTTCAACGACGACATCCTCGCGATCGGCGCGAGCTACTGGGTTCGCATCGCCGAAGCCTGGCTCGCGGCCTGACGGCCCTTCACCCCATCGTTTCGCGCCCAACCGGGGAGCCCCACATGGAAACGTCCGCCCTTTCGTTCGCCGGCACGCCGGTCGATGCACGCGCCGCCGCGAAGAAACGCCGGCTGATCGCGGCCGCCGCCGTCGGCAACGCGCTCGAGTTCTACGACTTCACGGTCTACAGCTTCTTCGCGATCCTGATCGGCAAGCTGTTCTTTCCCGTGCATTCGCCGTTCGGGCAACTGATGCTCGCGGTCGCGAGCTTCGGCGTCGGCTTCGTCACGCGTCCGCTCGGCGGGCTCGTGATCGGCATGTATGCCGACCGCGCCGGCCGCAAGAAGGCGATGATCCTCACGCTGCTGCTGATGGCGCTCGGCACCGCGACGATCGCGGTCGCGCCGACCTTCGCGCAGATCGGGCTCGCCGCACCGCTGCTGCTCGTGCTCGCGCGCCTGCTGCAGGGGTTCGCGTCGGGCGGCGAAGTCGGCGCGTCGACGACGCTGCTGCTCGAACAGGCGCCGCAGCATCGTCGCGGCTTCTACGCGTCGTTCCAGTTCTCGAGCCAGGGGCTCGCCGCGCTCGCCGGCGCGCTGACCGGCGTCGCGCTGACGTCGACGCTGAATGCCGCGCAGCTCGAAAGCTGGGGCTGGCGCGTGCCGTTCATCATCGGCACGCTGTTCGTGCCGCTCGGCTACTGGCTGCGCCGCACCGTCGAGGAAGTGCCGGCCACCACGCCTGCCGCCGCACACGACGAGCCGGTTGCATCGCTGCCGCTCGCCGACGTGCTGCGCCATCACGGCAAGGCCGTGTTCGCAGGCCTCGGCGTGACGATCGGCGGCACGTCGATCCACTACATCATCGTGTTCTACATGGCGATCTACGGCGTGCAGGTGCTGCACCTGCCGACGTGGCTGTCGATGACGGCCGGCTGCGTCGCGGGCGCGATCCTGATGCTCGTGACGCCGATCGGCGGCTACCTGTCCGACGTCTACGGGCGCAACCGGATCGTCTGGTGGACGCGTATCGTGCTGATGGCCGCGATCTACCCGGCGTTCATCGCGTTGAACCGCTGGCCCGGCGCCGCATCGCTGCTGTCGATCATCGCCGCGCTGTCGATCGTGCATGCGATCAACATCGGCGCGACGGGCGCGATGCTCGGCGAACTGTTCCCGCGTGCGGTGCGCGCCACTGGCGGCGCGCTCGTGTACAGCGTCGGCGTCGCGATCTTCGGCGGCTTCGCGCAATTCTTCGTCACGTGGCTGATCGCGGCGACCGGGAATCCGAATGCACCCGCGTGGTATGCGATCGGCTGTGGCGCGATGACGCTGCTTGCCGTGCGGTGCATGGATGAAAAGGCCGGGAAGGCACTCGACTGACCGGTGGCCGATGCGCGGTGCGCGATTGACGTGGCGCGCGCGTATCGGGCATGATCGCTTCATGCGCCACATCACGACCACCCTCTCGACCACGACGCGCACGACCGCCTTCGGCGGGCTCGTGCGGCGAGTGCGCGCCAGGTCGTAGCGCCATCCCTCACAGGCCCCGCCGGTTCCGGACGGGGTCTTGTCGTTTCTCCGTTCGTATCGGTCACTCAGGAGAAACGCAATGCCAGAAGTCTGTTCCCCGAAACGCGCACTGCTCGTCATCGACATGCAGGTTGGCCTGTTTCACGGCCCCGAGCATCCGTACGACGGCGAACGCGTGCTCGCGAACATCAACCGGTTGATCGGTCGCGCGCATGAAGCCGGTGCGCCGGTGTTCGCCGTGCGCCACACCGGGCCCGCCGGTTCGCCGATTGCACCCGGTTCCCCGCTGACCGCGCTGGTGCCGGAGCTCGCAATCGATATGAAGCGTGACATCGTGTTCGACAAGGCGCAGTCGAGCAGCTTCGCCGGTACACGGCTCGCCGAATGGCTGCGCGAGGCCGGCATCGGCGAGATCGTCATCGCGGGAATGAAGACGCAGTACTGCGTCGACACGGCCTGCCGTGCGGCCGTTGATCACGGCTTTCGCGCGGTGCTCGTGACAGACGCGCACACCTGCATGGACACGCCGGAGCTGCCGGCCGAGCGGATCGTCGCGCATCACAACGCGACGCTTGGGGGGCCGTTTGCGACGCTCGTCACGACCGATGCGTGCGCGTTCTGATCGACACCGTTCACGCACCGTCAACACAACAACGCACGGGCAGCCATCGCCCGTGCGTTGCGTACCGGTCGCGTAACTGCCCGCTCAGAACGTATGCATCATCCCCACATACGCCCCCGTCTGCGACTCGCCCGTCATCGGGCTCGTCCCCGACGTCGCATCGCGCGGCGTCGCGAGCAGCGAGAAATTCGAATTCCCGCCGTTGCGCACATACGCGACCGTGCCATACAGGAACGTGCGCTTCGACAGGTTGTACGTCGTGCCGAGCACATACATCATCGCGTGCCCCGACGGATCGTGTGACGCGTCGCCGCCGCCGTCGCCCACCTTCACGTAATACCCGCCACCGGTCACGGCCCATTGCGGCGTCGCCGAATAGGTCGCGCCGAGCCAGTAGTGATCGGCGCGATCGGCCACGCCGGCCGGACTATCCGGCGCCTGGTAGTGCGTATACGCGCCCTGGATCTTGAACTTCGACACCTTCACGTTCGCGCCGACGAAATACTCGCGCGACGCGGTGAAGATGTTGCTGAACTTGCCGTTGTTGTCGCGCAGTTCGTCGTAGATGCCGCGCACGTCGAGCAACGGCGAGTGGTACGAGATCATGATCCCGTCCGAGCGGCCAAAATCGTCGGCCGCACCGTAGTTGAAGCCGCGCGACTGGTTGCCGAACGCGTATTGCGCCTGCACGTCGAAGCCGCCGATCACCGGGCTGTGATATTCGATGTTGTTGCTGGTCTGCTGCCAGTTGCGGCCGCGCACGAGCGAGGCCGACGAAAACGCCTGCTGCACGAACGGGTCGAATTCCCACACGCCGTCGCTGTCGATGAACAGGTTGCGGCCGGCCTGCAGTTGGCCCCACGTGTCGCTCTTCAGCCCGACGTACGCGCGCCGCGACCACATGCGGCCGCCGCCCGTCTGGCCGTTCATCACCTGGAACGCGGTTTCCAGGTTGAAGACCGTCGACAGCCCGCCGCCGAGATCCTCGATGCCCTTCAGCCCGAACATGCTGGTGCCCCAGTCGCCGCTTTCGGCGCTCCAGCGCGTCCCGCTGCCGCCGTTCGGCTTCGCGATGTGGTTCAGGTATTCAATGCCGCCGTCGACGCGGCCGTACAGCGTAACGCTCGTCTGTGCAAAAGCGGCCGCCGGTGTGGCAGCCGCGATCAGCCATGCGAAATGTTTGAGTCGCAAAATGATGCCCCCTCGGAGTCTCGACCTTCCAGCGCGTGCCCCATGCGCGCGCCCCGGGTCCGTTTATCCGCGATCGATCGAAAAACGACCGGGGCCCGCCGCGCAAAGCGCGAGCAGGCCGCCGGCGATCGCGATGTTCTTGTAGAAATGAATCATGTTGTTGATCTGCTCGCCGCCCGTCATCGTCCAGTAGTGGTGGCCGATGATGCCGGCGCCGATCGTATAGAGCGCCAGCAGCAGCGCGAGCGCCCGCGTCTGGAAACCGACCAGGATCGCGATCCCGACGAACAGCTCCATCACGACGGAAATCGCGGCGGAGATGATCGGCGCGGGCGCGCCTTCGGAACCCATGAACGCGATGGTCCCGGGGAAGTCGACGATCTTCTTCCAGCCGAACATGACGAACAGGATCACGAGCAGGATCCGGGCAAGCAGCAGCAGCACATCGCGCTGGGACGCGAGAAACGGTTGATTCGGTGTCATGGTGTCGATCAACGAAAGCGATGCGCATGGCGAAAACACGCCCGGCGCACCGGATTGCGAATGAACCAGGACGGGCGGCCGCCTGCGCCGCCCGCCCCGCTCTGCAACAACCGGCATCGGGCAACGACCCGATGTGCTGTGCTCCTCCTCTTGTCAGTTATCGCCCTGCTTCGTCGCGCGCCGCATCAACGCAGCTTCGCGACGTCCTGCTCGGTCACCTTCGCGGCCGGATTGCCGAACTGCCCGGTCAGGTAGTTCGTCAGCGCGGCGATCTGCGCATCCGACAGCTCGTGGCGGAACGCCGGCATCCCGACGTCCTCGCTGCCGGCCTTGCGCTGCACGCCGTTCAGGATCACCTGCACGAGGTTGGTCGGATTCGATGCGCCGACCGTCGAGTTGTGGAACAGCGGCGGGTAATAGCCGTCCGGCGTGCCCTTGCCCTGCATCTGGTGGCAGGTTGCGCAGTTGCCGAGATAGAGCCGGGCCGGATCGATGCCCGACGACGCGATCGCGACGCCGCGCAGCGTCAGGCCGTCCTCGGCCGGCTTGCCCCACGACGCGCGCGACTGCTTCGCATCGCCGCTGGCGACGGCCGGCACCGTGCGAATGTACGTCGCGATCGCGCCGATGTCGGCTTCCGTCATCTTCGAGAAGCTGTGCTCGATCGCCTCGGCCATCGGGCCGGCCGCCTGCGCGAGACCCGGCACGCTGCCGGTGCGCAGGTACTGGACGAGCTGCTGCTGGGTCCAGCCGCCGATCCCCGCATTGGCGTCGGACGTGATGTTGTAGCCGTCCCAGCCCGCGAGCACCGAGCCCGACAGGAAGCTGCCGCCCGTCTCGTCGAGCGACTTCTCCTGCATCGCGATGCCGCGCGGCGTGTGGCACGTGCTGCAGTGCGCCAGCCCCTGGACCAGGTACGCGCCGCGGTTCCACTCGGCGCTCTGCGCCGGCTTCGGTGCGTACGCACCCTCCTTCAGGAACAGCCAGTTCCAGATCTTCAGCGGCCAGCGCATGCTCAGCAACGCGGGGATCTCGTTCTTCGGCGGCGCCTGCTTGACCGGCTCGACGCCGTGCATGAAGTACGCGTACAGCGCCTGCACGTCGTCGTCGTTGATCTTCGCGTACGACACGTACGGCATCGCCGGATACAGGTTGTCGCCGTTCTTCGACACCCCGTGGCGCACCGCGCGCTCGAAGTCCTCGGCCGACCAGTTGCCGATGCCCGTGTCGGGATCGGGCGTGATGTTGCTCGTGTAGATCTTGCCGAGCATCGGGACCGGCATGCCGAGACCGCCCGCGAACGGCTTGCCGCCCTTCGCGGTGTGGCACGCCATGCAGTCGCCCGCGACCGCGAGATATTCGCCGCGCTTGACCAGCGCCGGATCGGCCGCATCGGCCGCGCGTACGAGACCCGGCAGCGCGAGGCAGCCGGCGAGGAGGAAGGTGAGAGTAGATTTCCGCACGGTCAGACTTCCTTCTTCAGCGTGTCCGACATCCGCAGCGCCAGCGCCGCGATCGTCAGCGTCACGTTCACCGTACCGACGGTCGGCATCGTCGAGCTGCTCGAGATGAACAGGTTCGGATGGTCGAACGTGCGGCAGTCCTTGTCGACGACCGAGTCGCGTGCATCCGCGCCCATGATCGTCGCGCCCGTGATGTGGTTGTTCGGCGCGAACTCGTCGTTGAAGACGACTTCGGTGCCGCCCAGCACCTTCGCGGCGGTCGCATAGACCTCGCGCGTGTGCACGGCGCCGCGCTTCACGTAGTCGTCGATCGCATACGTGATCTCGGGACGCGGGATGCCGACCGCGTCAGTGGCCGTCTTGCTCGGCACGATGCGGTTCTCGGGTTGCGGCAGGATTTCGTGGAAGCAGTCGAACTGCACGTAGCGCGCGGAACGGTCGCGGATCTGCGCGTCGAGCTCCTCGGGCTTCATCAGCTTGCCGGCCTTGAAGATCTTCTGCGTTTCCTGGTTGATGCGCGACATGTTCGACAGGTGGATCTTCTTCGCGGCTTCGGTCGCGCGGAACGGGCCGTCGCGGAAACCGATCAGCGACGTCATCTCCTGCGGGCCGCGGCCCGGCCACAGCTTCTCGCTCGCGTAGAACGACACGCCGGTGCCCGGGTGGTCCATCAGGTTGCGACCGACCATGTCCGAGCTGTTCGCGACACCGTTCGGGAAATCGCGGTTCGCGGACATCAGCAGGATCTTCGGCGTCTCGATGCCGTTCGCGGCGATCACGAAGTACTTGCCTTCGACGCGATGGTCGGCGCCCGTCTTGTCCTTGTAGACCGCGGCGGTGATGCGCTTGTCCGGCCCGGTCTCGAGCTTGTAGACGACCGCGCTGTCGATCAGCTTCGCGCCGGCCTGCTCGGCCTTCTCGACGTGCACGATGCCGTTGTACATCGCGCCGATCGGGCAGATCGGCATGCAGTTGTTGTTCCCGCAACAGGTCGGCCGGCCGTCGTACGGGCGGCTGTTGCGCGCGACCGGCTCGGTCACCACGTGGAACTTCGGGTCGTAGCCGTTGAGCGCGCTCTTGATCGTCTGCTCGTTGAACGACAACGGCAGCGGCGGCATCGGGTACGGCTCCTTGCGCGGCGAGTACAGGTCTTCCTCGGGGCCGGGGCCCCACACGCCGAGTTCCTCTTCGGCGCGCTGGTAGTAATGCTCGAGGTCGTCGTACTGGATCGGCCAGTCGCGGCCGACGCCGTACACGGTCTTCATCTTGAAGTCGTTCGGGATGAAGCGCCACGCCGACGCGGCCCAGTGCCACGTCGTGCCGCCCACCGCGCGGATGTACTGCGAGTTGAACTTGTGCTCGCCCTTCAGGATCAGGTAGTCGTTCGGCGGGCCGTATTCCGGATGCGGCGCCCACGCGCTCGACGGGTACGGCGCCATGAAATCGGTCTTGTCGACCTGGTTGCGGAAGCGCTCGACGATTTCCCAGCGCGGCATGCGCGGGCCGGCTTCCAGCAGGATCACGGACTTGCCCGCCATCGCGAGCTGGTGCGCAACGATCGCGCCTGCGACACCCGAGCCGACGACGACGACGTCGGCCTTTTGCGTATCGGTATCGGCCATCAGGCTTGCCTCTCGATCGGTTTTTCGGCCCAGAAGCCGGGTTTGTTGGGGCAATACGACGGGATCACGAGCGTATCGGATACGACGCTGAACATTAATGCTTCTTCGTAGGTAATCACGACGTTGTCGACGATGCCGAGATACCACGCTTCAAGAATCTTCAGCGCGAGTGCTTCCTGGTCGGGATTCAGCGAACCGGACGCGAGTGCGCCGGCGAGTTGCGACAGGCTGTCGGCCGTCTTGAACGAACCCTTCTGCAATGCCTGCAGGAAGCGCTGGCCGAGCACGCGGCTCAACCCCTTCTTGCCTGTCACTGCTTCGGAGAGCGTCATGAACGTATCGAGCGGCGCGGTGCCGGGATCGTCGGCCAGGGCCCGCAACGCCAGCGAGCCCGTGAGGCCCGCCGCCGTCAGCGCCAGTGCGCCCTGCAGCCATTGACGCCGTGTGATGCCTGTTACGGCTGCGTCGCCCGAGCGACGCGAGTGGGGAGTGTTGTCGTTGTGCATGTTTCCTTCTCTCGAACACCGGATTCGGGAAAACCACGCTTGATATTTCTCAAACATTGGCGCGGACCTGAAATGTACGCGCACAAATCGGATCGAACAATCTTTTTATAGTCCATTAAATGTTCCGCAATCCGAGACAATCGACATTTCGCTGCATTTTTGTGTCGTTGACGCGACAAATCTGCGGCACGCACCCCAGTGTCGCACGCCGACGACACACTGTGCAGTGCGATGCGCGCGCAGGTCGGTCGGTTAGAATCGCGTGCAATCAAACAGAAAGCTTCCCTCCGAGGGCAATCGAGCGATGAAGCAGCACGACAAACAGAACAAAGCAAAACGAACCGACCACACCACCCGGCTGCTCTGGCGCATCGGCGCCGTCGCGGCGCTCGGCGGCGCCACGGCGCTGTCGCTGCATGCGGGCGCGGCGCGCACGGTGAGCGTGTCGCCGCAAGGCACCGTCACCGAAGTCCGGCAGACGGTCGTCAAGTTCGACGAACCGATGGTCGCGTTCGGCTCGGCCTCCGCGCCGAATCCGGCACGCGTCACCTGCAACGATTCCACCGCGGCGCGCGGCCAGGGACACTGGCTCGACGACAAGACCTGGGTTTACGATTTCGAAAACGACCTGCCGCCCGGTGTGCGCTGCTCGGTCGCGCTCAACGACACGTTGCGCTCGGTCGCCGGCAACGCGGCCAGCGGCCCGCGCCGCTTCACGTTCCAGACGGGCGGCCCGTTCCCGGTGAACGTGCGCCCCGGCTCGCGCGAGATCGAGGAACGGCAGATGTTCGTGCTGAAGCTGAACGGCCCGGCCGAACCGCGTTCGGCGCTCGCGAACATCTGGTGCGAAGCCGCCGGCATCGGCAACCGCATTCCCGTCACGGCCGCCGACGACGATGCGCGCAACGCACTGCTCGATCATTTTGGGCTGAAGAAGGATGCCGCGCGCGTGCTGACGCTGTCGTGCGCGCAGGCGCTGCCGGCGAGCGCGAAGATGCAGCTCGTGTACGGCAAGGGCGTCACGAGCCCGAGCGGGATCCCGAACGAAACGGAGCGCCGCTTCGACTTCACCGTGCGGGCCCCGTTCGCCGCGAGCTTCTCGTGCGAACGCGAGAATGCGAAGGCGCCCTGCACGCCGCTGCGCCCGCTCACGCTGTCGTTCAACGCGCCGATCTCGCGCAAGAACGCCGAGGCGATCAAGCTGCGCGGCCCTGACGGAACGCTCGCGCCAACCTTCGCGGCAGACGACAAGAGCGAGGAAGTCACCACCGTCACGTTCAACCCGCCGCTGCCCGAACAGGCCGCCCTCACGATCGAACTGCCGTCGGGCCTGCGCGACGTGACCGACCGGCCGCTGTCGAACGCCGACCTGTTCCCGCTCGCGACGCGCACCGCGCCGATGCCGCCGCTCGCGAAATTCTCGTCGGGCACCTTCGGGATCGTCGAGCGCTTCGCCGAACCCGATTCGCCCGCGCTCGTGCCCGTCACGCTGCGCAACGTCGAGGCCGACCTGCATATCGACGGCCTCAACACCCAGGGCGCGCAGTTCTCGAACCTGAAGGTCGACGACGACACCGCGATTCGCCAGTGGATGCGCACGGTCGACCGCTTCGACAACTGGTCGATGACGGCCGGCGCGATCGACCGCCAGATTCCCGGCCTGCTCGAACGCAAGGGCCAGCATCCCGTGTACGTGCCGCGCGAAGCCGGCGAAAAGGCGCCCGCGCCGAAGGATCGCCGCATCGACGTGCGCTCGCTGACGCTGCTCAAGGGCCAGCCCGGCGTGCAGGCGCTGACGCTGCCGAAGGCGGACCCGAAGGCGCTGCGCCCGTTCGAAGTCGTCGGCGTGCCGATCGACAAGCACGGCTTCTACGTGCTCGAACTCGCGTCGCCCGCGCTCGGCCGCTCGCTGCTCGCGAAGCCGTCGAGCATGTACGTGCGCACCACGGTGCTCGTCACCAACCTCGGCGTGCACCTGAAACAGGGCCGCGAAAACAATCTCGTGTGGGTCACGACGCTCGACAAGGGCAAGCCCGTGCCGAACGCGCAGATCCGCGTGTCGGACTGCAACGGCGACGAGATCGCGTCCGGCAAGACCGATGCGCAGGGCCTGCTGAAGATCGACGGCGCGTTCGAATCGAAGCGCGCCTGCAGCTCGTCCGACTCGGAGCAACGCTTCGACGACTACTTCGTGTCGGCCCGCGTGAACGATCCGAAGACGGGCCCCGACATGGCGTTCGTCAGCTCGGGCTGGAACCGCGGGATCGAATCGTGGCGCTTCAACGTGCCGACCGACACGGACAGCGCACGCACCGTGCGCGCGCATACGGTCTTCGACCGCACGCTGCTGCGCGCCGGCGAAACCGTGTCGATGAAGCATTTCATCCGCGCCGAGACGCTGCAGAGCCTCGCTTTCCCGTCGCAATACCCGACGCGCGTGACGATCCGCCATCTCGGCACGGGCCAGACCTACAAGCTGCCGCTCACGTGGGCCGCCGATCACAGCGCGGACACGCAGTTCACGCTGCCGGCCGCCGCGAAGCTCGGCGAATACAGCGTCGAGCTCGAAGGCGGCCCGGAAGACGCACCGACCGCCACCTATTACAGCGGCAGCTTCCGAGTCGAGGCGTTCCGCCTGCCGGTGCTGAAGGGCTCGATCGGCGCGCGCGACGCGCAGAAGAGCCCGCTCGTCGCCGTCAAGGAAGCGCCGCTCGCGGTGCAGATCGACTACGTGTCGGGCGGCGGCGCATCGAACCTGCCGGTGCAGGTGTCGGCGCTGATGAAGTGGGCGTCGCCGCCGTTCGCGGATCGCTTCGAGGATTTCAGCTTCACGCCGTATCGCCCCGAAGCGAGCGACGGCAACGCCGACGACGATTCGCAGGACGGCGACAACGCATCGACGTCGAACAACGATCCCGACGCGACCAAGCTGATCGCCGACAAGCTGCCCCTGACGCTCGACCGCAACGGTGCGGGCTCGGTCACGCTCAAGGGTCTGCCCGACGTCGACGCGCCGAAGCGCATCGCGCTGGAAGCGACGTTCGCCGACCCGAACGGAGAAGTGCAGACGATTCGCGGCGACACGATCCTGTGGCCGGCCGCGGTGGTAGCCGGCATCAAGGCAGGCCGCTGGGTATCGGTCGGCCAGCGCGTGCCCGTGCAAGCCCTGGCGGTCGACCTGCAAGGCAAGCCGCGTGCGTCCGTGCCGATCGAGATCAAGGGCATCGCGCGCATCACGACGTCGTCGCGCAAGCGGATGGTCGGCGGCTTCTATGCGTACGACAACAAGAGCGACACGCGCGACCTCGGCGTGCTGTGCTCGGGCAAGACCGACGACAAGGGCCGCATGGCCTGCGACGCGACGCTCGAACAGGCCGGCAACGTGCAGCTGATCGCGATCGCCAAGGACGGCGACGGCCGCACGTCGAACGCGTCGACGTCGGTGTGGGTCACGCGCGAGGACGAACTCTGGTTCGGCGGCGACAACACCGACCGGATCGACGTGATTCCCGAGAAAACCGCGTACGAACCGGGCGAAACCGCCCGCTTCCAGGTACGCATGCCGTTCCGCTACGCGACCGCGCTGGTCGCGGTCGAACGCGGCGGCGTGATGGAAACGCACATCGTCGACCTGAACGGCAAGAACCCGACGGTCGACCTGAAGGTCGGCGAATCGTGGGGGCCGAACGTCTACGTGTCGGTGCTCGCGCTGCGCGGCCGGATTCGCGAGGTGCCGTGGTACTCGTTCTTCACGTGGGGCTGGAAGGCGCCGGTCGAATGGGCGCGCGCGTTCTGGCGCGAGGGCCGTCACTATGAAGCGCCGACCGCGTTCGTCGACCTGTCGAAACCGGCGTTCCGCTACGGTCTCGGCGAAATCAAGGTCGGCACGGGAGTGCACCGTCTCGGCGTGACCGTGACGACCGACGCGACGCGCTACACGGTGCGCAGCAAGGCGCAGGCGCACGTGAAGGTCACGCTGCCGAACGGCCAGCCCGCGCCGGCCGGCACGCAGATCGCGGTCGCGGCCGTCGATGAAGCGCTGCTCGAACTGATGCCGAACAACAGCTGGGACCTGCTCGATGCGATGCTGCGGCGACGCGCGTACGGCGTCGAGACATCGACGGCACAGATGGAAATCGTGGGCCGCCGCCACTTCGGCCGCAAGGCCGTGCCCGCGGGCGGTGGTGGCGGCAGCGCGCCGACGCGCGAGCTGTTCGACACGCTGCTGCTGTGGAATCCGCGCGTGACGCTGGATGCCAATGGCAGCGCGACCGTCGAAGTGCCGCTGAACGACGCGCTTACGCGCTTCCGGATCGTCGCGATCGCGGCGGTCGGCCCCGACCGCTTCGGCACCGGCAGCACGTCGATCCGCAGCACGCAGGATCTGCAGCTGATCTCCGGCCTGCCGCCGCTCGTGCGCGAAGGCGATGCGTTCCGCGCGCAGGTCACGCTGCGCAACACGACCGACCGCGCGATGCAGGTCGTCGTGACGCCGCGCGTGACGGGCCTCGACGTCGCGCCGCAAACCGTCTCGCTCGCGGGCAACACGGCCGCCGAGGTCGCGTGGACGATCACCGTGCCCGAGCAGGCGCTCGACGCGGCCGGTGCGCTGAACTGGCGCATCGAAGCAGCCGAGCAAGGCGGCAAGCGCGCGTCCGACGCGCTGGCGGTCGCGCAGAAGGTCGTGCCCGCGCTGCCGGTCACGGTCCAGCAGGCGACGCTCGCGCAAGTCGACGGCACGCTGACCGTGCCGATCGCCTCCCCGGCCGGCGCTGCGAACAACGCGCAAGGCCTGCCGCGCGGCGGCATCGCCGTGTCGCTGCAGTCGAAGCTCGCCGACGGGCTGCCCGGCGTGAAACGCTGGTTCGAGCGCTATCCGTACCGCTGCCTCGAACAGCAGACGTCGCGCGCGATCGGCCTGCGCGACCCCGCGCAATGGCAGGCGCTGATCGCACGCATGCCCGTCTATCTCGACAGCGACGGGCTCGCGAGCTACTTCCCGCCGTCGTCCGACGACTCGCATGCCGGCAGCGCGACGCTGTCGTCGTACCTGCTCGTGGTCTCCGACGAGGCGAGCCGTCTCGACCCGCGCTTCGCGCTGCCGGAAGACCTGCGCACGCAGCTCGAGGCCGGGCTCGCGCGCTTCGTCGACGGCCGCCTCGAGCGCAACTCGTGGGCGCCGCGCCAGGATCGCGACCTGCGCAAGCTCGCCGCGATCGAAGCGCTGTCGCGCTACGGCGCCGCGCAGGGCCGCATGCTCGGTTCGATCGAGATCGCGCCGAACCAGTGGCCGACTTCCGCGGTGATCGACTATCACGCGATCCTGACGCGCGTGAAGGATATCCCGCAACGCGACGAGAAACGCGCGCAGGTCGAACAGATCCTGCGGGCACGCCTGACGTACCAGGGCACGCAGCTCGTGTTCTCGACCGCCCGCGACGACGACCTGTGGTGGCTGATGACCAGCAACGAGACCAACGCGGCACGGCTCGCGCTGGAATTCGCCGGCGACCCGGCGTGGAAGGACGAGATGCCGCGCGTGACGGCCGGCCTGCTCGCACTGCAGCGCCAGGGCGCATGGCAGACCACGACGTCGAACGCGCTCGGCCTGCTCGCGGTCGAGCGCTTCTCGCGCACCTACGAGAGCACGCCGGTGGCCGGCGCGACCAAGGTCGCGCTCGGCGGCGACGCGCGCACGATCTCGTGGTCGCAGGCGTCGGCCCCCGCGTCCACGCCCGCCGACACGCCGGCGTCGGCCACCCCGGCCACCCGCGCCGCCGCGGCCCGCAGCGTGATGCTGCCGTGGCCGCGTGCGTCGCAAGCGCCGGCCACGCTGTCCGTCACGCAGGACGGCACGGGCCGCCCGTGGGCCACGATCGAAAGCCTCGCGGCGGTGCCGCTGCGTGCGCCGTTCGCGGCCGGCTACCGGATCACGAAGACGGTCACGCCCGTGTCGCCCGCCGTCAAGGGCGTGCTGACGCGCGGCGACGTCGTGCGCGTGCATCTCGACATCGATGCGCAGAGCGACATGACGTGGGTCGTCGTCAACGATCCGGTGCCGGCCGGTTCGACGATCCTCGGTTCGGGCCTCGGCCGCGACTCCGAAGCCGCGACCCAGGGCGAGAAGACGCCGGACGGCGCGTGGCCGGCGTTCATCGAGCGCGACTTCGACGGCTACCGCGCGTACTACGACTATCTGCCGAAGGGCAAATTCTCGGTCGAGTACACGGTGCGGCTGAACAACGTCGGCACGTTCGGGCTGCCGCCGACGCGTGTCGAGGCGCTGTACGCGCCGTCCGTGTACGGCCTGTGGCCGAACCCGCCGATGACCGTGAAAGCGGCCGAAGCGGGCAAGTAACGAGCAAGCGATGATCGATCAGGGTTTGCCGCGGCCGGCGCGTTTCGCCGGCCGCGTATTCGTTGCCATCGTGCTGGCCGCCCCGCTCGTCGCGCATGCGCTGCCGAGCTACGACGACGTGCGCCGCAACTGGCGCAGCTCCGACTGGGTGCTGCTCGCGCGCGACGGCACGCCGCTGCAGCGCACGCGCGTCGACCTCACCGAACGGCGCGGCGACTGGGTGTCGCTCGCCGACGTGTCGCCCGCGTTTCGCGAAGCGATCGTCGTGTCCGAAGACAAGCGCTTTTATGAACACAGTGGCGTCGACTGGCGCGGCATCGCCGGCGCCGCGTGGGGCAACCTGTGGAACGAGCGCACGCGCGGCGCGTCGACCGTCACGATGCAGCTCGCCGGGCTGCTCAGCGATTCGCCGCGCCGCTCGGGCCAGCGCTCGCTGCCGCAGAAAGCGTCGCAGGCGGTCAACGCGCTGCTGCTCGAACGCGGCTGGCGCAAGGACCAGGTGCTCGAGGCATACCTGAACCTCGTGCCGTTCCGCGGCGAGACGATCGGCCTTGCCGCGCTGTCGCAGGTGCTGTTCGGCAAGGCGCCGTCGGGCCTCGACGCACGCGAAGCCGCGATCGCCGCCGCGCTCGTGCGCGCCCCCAATGCAACCTCCGCGAAAGTCGCCGAGCGCGCGTGCCGGATCCTGCGCGACATGCATGCCGAGCAGGCCTGCGCGTCGCTCGACGGCTACGTGCAGCTCGTCATCGCGCGCCCGGCCAGCGCCGCGCGCGACGACGGCGCCGCCCTCGCTCCGCACTTCGCGCGACGCATCGCGGCCGAGGTCCGGCCAACGGCCGGCGCGCAGATACGCACGACCCTCGATGCGCCGCTGCAGCGCTTCGCGCGCGACACGCTGGTGCGCGCGCTGACCGAACTCAACGCGCCCGCGCACCGGCGCAACGTGCAGGACGGCGCGGTCGTCGTGATCGACAACGCGACCGGCGAGATTCGCGCGTGGGTCGGCTCGTCGGGCGCACTGTCGGGCGCACGCGACGTCGATGCCGTGCTCGCGCCGCGCCAGGCCGGCTCGACGCTCAAGCCGTTCCTGTATGCGCAGGCAATCGACGAGAAACGGCTGACGGCCGCGTCGCTGCTCGACGATGCGCCGATCAACCTCGCCGCCGGGGGCGGCCTGTACATTCCGCAGAACTACGACAAGGATTTCAAGGGCTGGGTGAGCGTGCGCAGCGCGCTCGGCGGCTCGCTGAACGTGCCGGCCGTGCGCACGCTCGTGCTCGTCACGCCGCACCGCTTCGCGCGCACGCTGACCGCGCTCGGCCTGCCGCTCGCACAGGAAGGCGATTACTACGGCTTCAGTCTCGCGCTCGGCAGCGCGGACGTCACGCTGCTGTCGCTGACCAACGCGTATCGCGCGCTCGCGAACGGCGGCGTCGCGCGCAAGGTCATCGACGTGCCGGCGCCGGCATCCGGCGCAGCCGGCGCATCGGCCGCGTCACCCGCCCGCGCAGCCGACGGCACGCGCGTGTTCAGCGACGCGGCCAGCTTCGTCGTGACCGACATCCTCTCCGACAACAACGCGCGCGTGCGCACGTTCGGCTTCGACAATCCGCTCGCGACGCGCTTCTTCTCGGCGGTCAAAACCGGCACCAGCAAGGACATGCGCGACAACTGGACCGTCGGCTTCACGTCGCGCTATACGGTCGGCGTGTGGGTCGGCAATGCGGACGGCTCGCCGATGTGGGACGTGTCGGGCGTCACGGGTGCGTCGCCGGTGTGGTCGGCCGTCGTCGGCTACCTGCACCGCGACCAGCCGAGCCGTGCGCCGCGCGCGCCGGCCGGCGTCGAGACGCGCCGCATCACGTTCGAACGCGATATCGAACCGTCGCGCAACGAGTGGTTCGTCGCGGGAACGGCGGTCGACACGATCCGGCTCGCCGCCCCCGTCACGCCGGGCAAGGACGGTGCACGCGCGCCGCTGACGATCGGCACGCCGACCGACGGCACGATCTTCGCGATCGATCCGGACATTCCGCCGAAGAACCAGCGAATCTGGTTCGAGCGCTCGGCCGGACGCGCGACGAAGTTCGCGTGGCGGCTCGACGACAAGGTGATCGGGCATGCCGATCGCGTCGCGTGGATGCCGTGGCCGGGCCGGCACCGGCTCGAGCTCGTCGATGCGCGCGGCAACGTGGCCGATACGATCAGCTTCGAGGTGCGCGGCGCATTCGCGAAGGCGGCTGCGCGCAAGCCCTGAACACGTGAATACGTGAATGCGTGAGCCGGCCTTACTCGC
This sequence comes from Burkholderia sp. HI4860, assembly GCF_002223045.2. Taxonomy (NCBI): domain Bacteria; kingdom Pseudomonadati; phylum Pseudomonadota; class Betaproteobacteria; order Burkholderiales; family Burkholderiaceae; genus Burkholderia; species Burkholderia sp. HI4860. The sequence goes on from NZ_NKFO02000001.1 coordinate 2,740,256, forward strand.
CGGCCACCTTCGCCTTCGGCGACTGCGGCTGCGGCTGCGCGGAGAAATCGAGCGCCGGTGCGGTCGAGATCGCCGCTTCGTTCGCGACGCCGAAATTCGGGCGCGGCTGGTAGCCGAAGATCTTCGCGATCACGACGCCCGGGAACTGACGGATCTGCACGTTGTAATGCTGCACGGTCTTGATGTAGCGGCCGCGCGCGACCGCGATGCGGTTTTCCGTACCTTCGAGCTGCGTCTGCAGATCACGAAACGCTTCGTTCGCCTTCAGTTCCGGGTAGCGTTCGGACACCACCATCAACCGGCTCAGCGCCCCCGACAGCTCGCCCTGTCGCTGGTCGAACGCCGCGAGCGCGGCCGGATCCTTCGCCATCTCCGGCGTCATCTGCATGCTACCCACGCGCGCACGGGCCGACGCCACCTCGGTCAGCACGCGCTCCTCGTGCGACGCGTAGCCCTTCACCGACGCGGCGAGGTTCGGCACGAGATCGGCCCGTCGCTGGTACTGGTTCAGCACTTCGGACCACGCGGCATTGATGTCCTCGTCAGACGACTGGATCGCGTTGTAGCCGCACCCCGCGAGCGGAGCCAGCACGCAGCACACGAGCAGGATTCGAAACCATTTCATCGTCGGTTGTTTCCGGTTGAACGCTCCGGACGGAGCGAAGGGTAAAGAGAATCATTCGCGCGGGTGGGTCGCGTGGCACCTACCAGCGGCCCGATGCGCCACCGCCACCACTCGAACCGCCGCCGCCGCGGAACGAATCGGAGCTCGAGCCCGAGCGCGAGTTCGACGACGGCCACTTGAAGCCTGACGACGAAGACGAGGAAGACGAGCCGCTCCAGCCGAACAGCTTGTCCAGGATGATGCCGATCACCATCAGCACGCAGAAAACCGTCAGCAGTACTTCACCGGGCGAATAGCCCATCGCATGCCCGATCGCGATCAATACCGCCAACGTCCCGCCGATGATCGCCGTGTATTTGCGGATGCGCGCGGAACGAACGACGCCGATGCCGAGCAGGCACGCCCCTGCGCCGATGCTCGTCGGAACGAGCATCAACGCCCCAAGGATCGCTTCCAGGCTGCCCTCGAAGATCGCCCCTACGGGCAGCATCACGATCGGCACGATCGTCGCAACGAGATAGCTGACCGGGACCGTCACCTGCCAGCGCAGCTTGCGCCACTCGGCCGCGACGCCCAGCGCGAGGTTGGCGAGCGCGAGCAGGAGCCAGAACGTGAAGCTGCCGTGATCGATCGGCTCCTTCTCCGGCAGCCCGTTCGACTGCCGCCTTTCCGCACCGCTCGCGTCGAGGTTACCGGCCACGTCATTCTGCTGCGCGGGCGTCTCCGGCGGCGTCATCTCGCGCACCAGTGCGTCGAGCGCATCGCTGACGCCGGCCTCGATGCGGTTCTCGCGGAAAGCCGGCACGATGCGCTCGCGGATAATCCGCCCAGCCACGATGTCCGGCACCGCGCCTTCCAGGCCGTAGCCGACCTCGATCCGCACGGTGCGGTCGTTCAGCGCGGCGACGAGCAGCATGCCGTTGTCGATCTTGCTCTCGCCGAGACGCCATTTGTCGAACACGTCGGTCGCGAACTGCTCGATCGTCGACTGGCCGGTCGAGCCGACCAGCAGGACCGCCATCTGCACGCCGAGGCGGCGCTCGAGATCGGCGAGGCGGTCGGTCAGTTCCGCGGCGCATGCGGCGCTCAGCGCGCCGGCCGTGTCCGTCACGCGCCCTTGTAGCCGCGGTGGTGATTCGGGTTTGGCTGCAATGGGATAGGTCGTTGCGGCGGCCACGTGCGCACATGCCGACGATACTTCGGCGAACGGCACGCTGGCCGTCGATGCATTGGCGGCATCGTCGCCGGTCGGCGCCGCGAAAGCCGCGCCGTGGACGAGCGCGATGCCCGCCAGCACGGCCGCCGCCGCGGATTTCGCGTTGCCGCCAAGGCCGGCCGTACTGCGTGCACGCGCGGGCGGTGCATCGTTTCGGGTCGTGCCAGCCGACGATCCCGGATCGCCCTCGCCATCCGGCGGGCACGGCCGGCCCGTCTGTCGTTTCAGGTTCATGTCGGAAACGGCGCACCGGCTCCATCGGGAACGGCGCGTTCTCTCGTCGTTTTCAATCGTCCCGCAGCATAACCAATTACGAAAGGAACTGAAAGGTTTCCGGAAGGGCCGGCAAACCCGCAAGCAACCCGCAAATCCGGAATCTAGAATGTGAAAAGCGCTGCCTTCCGGGCGCGCACCGGCTGCTCCTTTCTCCTGGACACCCGCCACCATGGACATTCACCCCGGCCGTTTCATCCGCCCCGCGCTGGGCACGCTCTGCGTCGCCACCCTCGCGACGCTCCAGGCATGCAACGGCGACGCCTGCTTCGGCGTCGATGCCTGCTTCAACAACAACAACACGCAGACGGTCGCGCTTTCCGGCACGGCCGCGACGGGCGGCGCGCTCGCCAGCGCGCAGGTAACGGTCAGTTGCGCGGCAGGGTCGGCAACAACGCTGACGGATGGCGGCGGCAACTACAACGTGACGGTCAATGCGGCGCTGCCGTGCGTGATCACGGTGACGTCGGGCGGCACGAGCCTGCATTCGCTCGCATACGCGGGCGGCACGTTCAACACGACACCCGAGACCGAGCTGATGCTGGTCTATCTCGCGGCCCAGCTCGGCACGAACACGGCCACGTTGATCGGCAATTTCCAGGGGAATTCGCGCTACCAGCAGGCGATGAACAGCGCAAACACCGTTCAGGCCGCGCAATCGGCCGTGGTGACGAACCTGCAGCAGCGCTATTCGGTGGCGCTCACCGCGCCGGCGTTCCTGACGACATCGTTCACGGTCGGGCAACCGGGTGTCGACAGCGATCTCGCCGCACTCGCGAAAGCCGGTGCAATCGACTCGAACGGGATGCCGGACGCGGCGGCCGTTTCGCTGCTGACGCAGGCCGGCGCGGCGCATCCGCTATAAGCGGCTGGTGGCGGGAAGACGATCGCCCGGTATTGGATGTCGACCGTCAGGTGCGCGCTTCGGGCTCGCCGTCGGCCAGCAGCGCCCACCGTTCGTGGTCGCGCCATTCGCCGTCGATGCGCAGATAACGCGGCGAAAACCCCTCTTTCGTGAAACCGAGCCGCCGAACCAGCTCAATTGACGCGTGGTTCCCGGGCTGGATGTTCGCTTCGAGCCGATGCAGTCCGAGTTCGCCGAACGCGACACCGATCGCCGCGCGCAGGGCTTCGGTCATCAGCCCCGTACGGCTGAACGCCGCCATCCCGTAGTACCCGAGATACGCGCTCTGGAACACGCCGCCGACGATCTCGTTGAGGTTCACCACACCGACCACCGCCCCGGACGTGCGTTCGCGCGCGACGAGGCCGACGTTCGGCCCCGTCAGGCAGCGGCCGAACCACTGGTCGAAACCCGCCTGGTCGGTGAACGAATCGACCCACGGCAGATGGTGGCTCCGGCTCGCGCGATTGGCGGCGATCAGGTCGGCGGCGTCGGTTCGGGCGACGCGATTCAGCAGGATCGGGCTCGCGGCCCGGTCGACAGGCGGCACTTACGCGGCCTCCCCACGCCCGCACACGACGGGCGCGGCCTGGGCCTGCTGCTGCGACAGGTACCGCAACAGCTTGGTGACCATCCACACGACGATGCACGACAGCACGACGAAGAACACCGCGAGCGGCGTCAGCACGTGAATCGACACGAAGCCGGCCAGCCCCATCATCGCGGACGACACCAGCAGCAGCGCGCATCCGAGGATCGCGCTCGTCAGGCCGGCGATATGCGGAAACAGCGAATTGCCCTTGGCCATCAGCGTCGGATACATCGCGCCCGCGCAGAAGCCCATCACGAGCACGGGCGTCGCGAGCGTCCAGACGCGCAGCCCGACGGTCAGCGCCAGCACCAGCATCGCGACCGACGCGCCGGCCATCACGCGCGCGCCGATGCGCAGCCGTTGCTCGGCGCTCGGCAATCCGTGCCCGTGAATCCGGTTCGACAGGCCGCCGAGGAAATACATCAGCCCGATCCCGAGCGCGAGATAGCCGAAGAAGGTCGGCGGCTTGTGCAGCGTGGTCTGCACCATGAACGGCCCGACGATGTTGAACACGAGCAGGATGCTGTAGCACAGCCCCTGTGCGAGGAAGCAGCTCTGGAACACCGGGCTCGCCAGCACCTTGCCCGCGTTCGCCATCAGCGTGCGCGGCTCGAGATGCACGGGCTTCGGCAAGGTTTCGCGGTAACGCCACAGCAGCGCCCACATCACCAGCGAGTACACGAGCAGGAACACGAGGCACGCGCGCCAGCCGAACCATTCCTGCAGGTGCGCGCCGATCACCGGTGCGACGATCGGCGCGAGCCCCCACGCGATCGACATGTACGTGAACGCGTGCATCAGCGCCTGGCCGGAGAACGAATCGGTGATGATCGCCTTCGCGAGCAGGTTGGTGGTCGCGATCCCGAAGCCCTGCAGGCAGCGCGCGAGCACGAACGTCTCCAGGTTCTGCGCGCCGAGCGACAGGAGGCAGCCGATCGTGTAGATCACGAGCCCGAACGCGAGCACGCGCTTGCGCCCGTAGGCATCGGCCACCGGCCCGAAAATCAGCTGGCCGAGCGCGTAGGCCGCCATATAGCCGGACACGCTCGACTGGATCGCCTGCGGCGTGGTGGCGAACGAACGTGCCATGTCGGGCAGCGCGGGCACGTAGATGTCGATTGCGAGCTGGCCGGCGGACGCGAACAGGCAGATCAGGAACAGCAGGAAACGCGGCGAGTTCGACTCGCGCGCCGGAGTGAGCGTGGCGTTCATGACGACGGGGAAGGAGGTCGGGCAGCAGCGGCGCAGCCGTGCGATGTTCGAATGGCGAACACGCGTGCGCCGTGGCGAATCCCGTATTGTGCCCGTTGTCGCGCCACGCAGCCGGATTCCCCTGGCGAGGACGAGGTTGAATACCGATTGCGCAGCGTCCCGACATGCGCTGACCGGGCGGGCCGTTTTAATGTTGATTTAAGCCGACGGCTGCATTGTCCCGGATGGCTCACGCCGTGAGCCGCACGTCATTGTTGATTCGATCAGCCTCGTTTGATGGAGATACGAAGATGCGATTCCGTTCGTATATGGCGGCGGGCGCGCTGGCGCTGGCGCCCGTGTTCGCCCTGGCCGGGCAGGCCGGCGCGGCGGCCGCCCAACCGATGTTCGTCAACGTCGACGGGCAGGCCGTGCCCGTGAAAGCCGAAACGCGCGTCGTACAAACGGCCGTCGGCCCGATGAAGGTCAGCACGTGGAGCTGGCACAGCCCGCAAGGCGGCGCGAGCTTCGAGATGCAGACGTCGTCGTCGGACGGCCTGCCGCCCGCGGCAGCGTTGCGGCACATGCAGGCCATGCAGTACCGGATGCAGGCGGCCCAGGCGCAGATGGTCGCGATGCAGCAGCAGATGATGGCGCTCCAGCACATCGCGCTCGCCAATGCGTTCGCGATGCCGATGCCGCAGCCCGTCGGCTTCGCGATGGCGCCGTGGGCCATGCCCGAGCCGGTGCTCGTCATCGTGCCGGTGCAGCCGTCGGTGCGTTCGACGGCCCCGGCAACGCCGGCCGCCCCTGCCGCCCCCGCCGCGCGCGGCCCGGAAATCAAGGCCTGACGCGCTTCGCGCCGCTCGTCGCGGCGCGCTCGAACCGCCGGCATACGCCGGCGGTTTTTCATTGCGACGGCCGAATCAATACTGCGCCTGATCCGTCGGATTCCTGAACAGCTGCTTCATCTCCGCCGACAGCGGATAGTTGAGGCTCACGCCCTTGGGCGGAATCGGCTGCGTGAACCACTGGTTGTAGAGCTTCTCGGCCGCGCCCGACGTCTGCATCTTCGCGATCACGCCGTCGACCACGTGCTTGAACGCCGGATCGTCCCTGCGCATCATGCACGCGTAGTTCTCGTGGACGAGCGGCGTGCCCGTCACCGTGTACGCGCCCGGGTTGCGGTCTTTCGCGATCTCGCCGTACAGCAGCGGCTCGTCCATCACGAACGCCACCGCGCGCCCGGTCGTGACGTTCATGAACGCTTCGGCATGATCCTTCGCGCTGATGATCGTCATGTTCATCGCCTTCTCTTCGTTGAGCTTGCGCAGCAGGCGCTCGTCCGACGTGCCGGCCGTCGTCGCGACCGTCTTGCCGGCCAGGTCCGCGAAGTCCTTCACACCGGAATCCTTGCGCGTGCTGAAGCGAATACCGTACAAAAAGATGCTGTTCGAGAACGCGGCCTGCTTCTGCCGTTCGAGCGTGTTCGTCGTCGATCCGCATTCGAAATCGATCGTCCCGTTCTGCAACAGCGGAATCCGGTTCTGCGACGTGATCGGGATTTCCTTCACGACGAGGTTCGGCGCGTTCAGTTCCGTCTTCAACTGGTCGATGATGCGCGATGCGATGTCCCGCGAATAGCCGATGTTCTTCTGCTGGTTGTCCGAATACGAGAACGGCACCGACGATTCGCGAATGCCCAGCGACACCACGCCCGTGTCCTTGATCTTCTTCAGCGTGCCGGTGAGGGCCTGCGCGTGCGCGGCGCCCGCCAGCGCACAGGACAGCGTAACGGCCAGCCAGCGTAAGCGGCGATCCATGCCTTTCTCCTGACGAAACGTTGATCGAATCGCGATCGTACGCCCGACAAAATTCGCGTCGCATCAGGGAAAGCGTAATCAACCTTCCAGCGCGGCCGCGCCGTGAAAGATGTTTTCCGTACCGCGCAAACGAGCCCGCGCCGGATGTGTCGCCCGACCGGCCGCGCACGGACTCGCGCCACCTTCTGTGCCACGCGTTCCAAACACGCGTTCATGCTGCAACGCAGCAACGTAATCGTTTGCGCCCGCTTCGGTTTTTCTCGTGAAACGCACTCAAGAAGCCGCCGCGCTGGCCGTTACCCAGTGCATGGCGCGTCGCAGCAACCTGGCTGCAACCGTCAGACAAAACAAGACAAGGTCCGGGTCAGCCGGACCAGCGCCACCGCCGGCACGACGGTTATCTACGAGGATCGAGTTTCAACATGAGAACCAAGCGTTTCAATCTTGCGCTGGCGCGCTCCGCACATGCGCGCATGCTCGCCGGCATGCTGTCCGCCGCCGCCCTCCTGCCCCTCGCCGGTTGCGGCGGTGGAGGCGGCGGCGACGGCAGCAACCCGTCTTCTTCCAACGCAGCGCCTGCCCCCGCACCGTCGCCCGCGCCCTCCAATCCCACGGCCCCGCCTGCGTCTTCCGGCAGCAATGCGTGCACGACGCAGCAGGCCGCCGTGCAGATGGCCGCGCAAACCGCGCCGACCGAACCGCCGATCGACCACCTGATCGTCAAGCTGAAGACGCTGACGGCCACGCGCGCGATGGCGGCCATCGACAACGGGACGCGGCTCGACGCGGTGATCCAGCGCTCGCTGACGCGCTGGACGGCACCGGTCGCCGGCAGCGCACGTGCGTATGCGAGCACGGTCGGGCAATCGCCGGTGAACGTGCAGGTCGAACGGACGATCTCGAACGGCGCGAGCGTGCTGTCGCTCGGCCAGCGCATGGCCGCCACCGACGCCGCCGCGCTCGCGCAGGCATTCGCAGCCGATTCGGACGTCGACTACGCAGAACCGGATCATCCGATGCAGATCCGCGACACGCCGAGCGACCCGCTCTACAGCCAGCAGTGGTACCTGTCCGACCCGACCGCCGGGATCAACCTGCCGCCCGCGTGGAGCGTGACCAAGGGTTCGCCGACCGTCGTCACGGCCGTGCTCGACACGGGCTACCGGCCGCACGCCGACCTCGTCGGCAACCTGCTGTCGGGCTATAGCTTCATCAGCAACGTCAACACGAGCAACAACGGCCTGACCCGCAGCTCTGACGCAACCGACCCGGGTGACTGGGTCACGCAGCAGGAGCTCGACAACGTCAACGGTCCGTACTATCACTGCGCGAGCCAGCCGAGCGACAGCAGCTGGCACGGCACCCGCGTGATGGGCGTGATCGGCGCGACCGCCAACAACGGCACCGGCATCGCCGGCGTGTCGTGGCTCGGCCAGATCCTGCCGGTGCGCGTGCTCGGCAAGTGCGGCGGCACGACGAGCGACATCGCCGACGGGATGCGCTGGGCCGCCGGCATCGCGGTGAACGGCGTGCCGAACAACCCGCGCCCCGCGAAGGTCATCAACCTGAGCCTCGGTGGTATCGGCGCGTGCAGCACGACGTTCCAGCAGGCCATCGACGACGTGACCGCGAAGGGCGTGACCGTCGTCGTCGCCGCCGGCAACGACGGCCTGTCGACCGGGCTCGACCAGCCCGCGAACTGCCGCGGCGTGATCAGCGTCGGCGCCACCGACGCGACCGGCCGCCGCGCGTCGTTCAGCAACTTCGGCCCCGATGTCTCGCTGAGCGCACCGGGCGTCAACATCCTGTCGACGTCGAATACCGGCACGACGACCCCGGGCTCGGACACCTACGGCCTCGCGAACGGCACCAGCCTCGCCACGCCGCAAGTGACGGGGGTTGCCGCGCTGATGTTGTCGGTGAACGGCAACCTCACGCCCGCGCAGATCCAGCAGAAGCTGCAGGGCGGCACGCGCACGGCCAAGCTCGCGGCCGGCACGTCGTGCACCGCGATGCCGGCGGGCTCGGGCATCCTCGATGCAGGGGCCGCGGTCGCATCGGCCCACTGATACGCCCCCTTTGCCTCGCTCCGGCCGCGCGCATGCCGATCGTGCATGCGCGCGGCCGTTTCATTGGCGTCGATCGACCGCGCGCCGCGCACCCATCGCCCCGATTACATTTCTCGAAATAACGACTGACAAAAGGGTTGACGCTTCGCACAGCGACCCATTACCATCGCTCCCGTCTAATTACATGGAGTGTTCTGTGAACACCGATGCGAGTTGTAGTTGGTCCTCGACCAACTTGACTGCTGCCTGAGGAAAACGCGCAGAGCCTCGTCTTCTGCCGCATCCCGGGAAGCAGGATGCGGCGTCCTTCCGGCCTGACTTGACTGGCCAGATCTCCCGCCGAATTTTCATGGTTGTCGAATGCACGCGATGCGCCGTCGCGCGCGTGCGTTCGTGTTGCGCGCAGCGTCAGCCGCGTGCGTCTTCCATTCGCGTGCCGTCCGGCCGCGCGCCTTCGCGCGTGCGTCGCCGTCGATCGCCCGTGCCGACTATCCGCAACCGACAGGAGTGCTGATGAACTCAGACGACAGTAGTCGATTACCGCTCGCCGGTGCGACGCTGCACACTGCCCCTCCGGCCGCACCGCCCGCGCCGGCGAGCGTTCCCGCCTTCACCGATCCACAGCCGATCGCGCCTGACGCGACGCGGCGGGGAGCGCTCGTGCGTCGATAACGTCACGGTCGCTCCCCGCCCGCCGCCTCGTGCGCAAGGAGCGACTCATGACGACACGACACAACACATCGCACAAGAAACAGCGCGGCTTCATCAAGGCCGGCGGCGCCCAGCAAAACGATCCGCGCATCATGCGCGCCGCGCAGGAAGCGGCCCGCCCACTCGAAGACACGCTGAAGTCGCTGAACACCAGCACGCGCGGCCTCACCTACGACCAAGCCGCCGATCGCCTGCAGCACTACGGCCCGAACGAAATCGCGCACGACAAGCCGCCGCACTGGACCCGCCAGTTGCTGCTCTCGTTCCACAACCCGTTCGTCTACGTGCTGCTGGTACTCGCCGCCATCAGCTTCTTCACCGACGTCTACTTCGCGGCGCCCGACGATCGCGACTACGTCGGCATGACGATCCTGCTGACGATGGTCACGATCAGCGCGCTGCTGCGCTTCGTGCAGGAATTCCGTTCGCTGCGCGCGGCCGAGAAGCTGAAGGCGATGGTCCGCACGACGGCCACCGTGCAGCGTGCCATGACCGACACGTCCGAGCCGACACGCCGCGAGGTGCCGATGCGCGAAGTCGTGGCCGGCGACATCGTGCACCTGTCGGCCGGCGACATGATCCCGGCGGACGTGCGCCTGCTCGCGTCGCGCGACCTGTTCATCAGCCAGGCCGTGCTGACCGGCGAGGCGCTGCCCGTCGAGAAGTACGACACGCTCGGCGCGGTCGCCGGCAAATCCGCCAGCACGCGCGCGGCCGACTCCGCGACCGATACGTCGGCATCGCTGCTCGATCTCGAGAACGTCTGCTTCATGGGCACCAACGTCGTCAGCGGCACGGCGACGGCCGTCGTCGTCGCGACCGGCGAGGACACCTACTTCGGCTCGCTCGCGCGCAACGTCGTGAGCCACAAGCGCATCGAGACGAGCTTCGACCGCGGCGTCGCGAGCGTGAGCTGGCTGCTGATCAAGTTCATGTTCGTGATGGTGCCGATCGTGTTCATGATCAACGGGCTGACCAAGGGCGACTGGCTGAGCGCGCTCACGTTCGCCCTCGCGGTGGCCGTGGGCCTCACGCCCGAGATGCTGCCGATGATCGTCAGCGCGAACCTCGCGCGCGGCGCGGTTGCGATGGCGCGCCGCAAGGTCGTCGTCAAGCGGCTGAACTCGGTGCAGAACTTCGGCGCGATGGACGTGCTGTGCACCGACAAGACCGGCACGCTCACGCAGGACAAGATCATCCTCGAACATCACCTCGACCTGTCGGGCTACAAGGACGAGGAAATCCTGCGGCTCGGCTGGCTGAACAGCTTCCACCAGAGCGGCCAGAAGAACCTGATCGACATCGCGGTCGTCGCGCGTGCCGACGAGATCGGCGAGCGCGTGAAGCCGCAGGGCTACAAGAAGATCGACGAACTGCCGTTCGACTTCGTGCGGCGCCGCCTGTCGGTCGTCGTCGAGGACACGCGCGGCACGCACCTGCTGATCTGCAAGGGCGCGGTCGAGGAAATGCTGGCCGTCTCCACGCACGTGCAGGATGAGGACGGCGTGCGCCCGCTCGACTTCGTCGCGCGCAAGCGGCTGCTCGAACAGGCCAGCGCCTACAACGAGGACGGCTTCCGCGTGCTCGTGCTCGCCACGCGTGCGATCCCGCGCGGCGACGAGCGCCAGCAGTACCGCACCGCCGACGAACGCGACCTCGTCGTGCGCGGCTTCCTGACCTTCCTCGATCCGCCGAAGGAATCGGCCGCGCCGGCGCTCGCCGCGCTGCGCGAAAACGGCGTCGCGGTGAAGGTGCTGACGGGCGACAACCCGATCGTCACGATGAAGGTGTGCCGCCAGGTCGGCCTCGAACCCGGCAAGCCGATGCTCGGCACGGAAATCGAAGCGCTCGACGATGCGACGCTCGCGGAAGTCGTCGAACGCACGACCGTGTTCGCGAAGCTCACGCCGCTGCAGAAGGCGCGCATCGTCAAGGCGCTGCAGGCGAACGGCCACACGGTCGGCTTCCTCGGCGACGGCATCAACGATGCGCCCGCGCTGCGCGATGCCGACGTCGGCATCTCGGTCGACAGCGGCGCCGACATCGCGAAGGAAACCGCCGACATCATCCTGCTCGAAAAGAGCCTGATGGTGCTCGAGGAAGGCGTGATCAAGGGCCGCGAGACGTTCGGCAACATCCTGAAGTACCTGAACATGACCGCCAGCTCGAACTTCGGCAACGTGTTCTCGGTGCTCGTCGCCAGCGCGTTCCTGCCGTGGGAGCCGATGCTCGCGACGCAGCTGCTCGTGCTGAACCTGATCTACGACACGTCGCAGATGCTGCTGCCGTGGGACAAGATGGATCCCGAGTTCCTGAAGAAGCCGCGCAAATGGGAAGCCGGCAACATCAGCCGCTTCATGCTGTGGGTCGGGCCGACGTCGTCGGTGTTCGACATCACGACGTACATCCTGATGTGGACCGTGTTCGGCGCGGGTGCGATGTATCACCTGAACGGCGGCACCGGCGGCCAGATCGTGATGAACTCGGGCTGGTTCATCGAGAGCCTGGTCTCGCAGACGCTCGTCGTGCACCTGCTGCGCACGCAGAAGATCCCGTTCCTGCAGAGCACGGCCGCGCTGCCGGTGCTGCTGTCGACGTTCACCGCGATCGCGATCGGTTGCTGGCTGCCGTTCTCGCCGTTCGCCGAATCGCTCGGCTTCATGCACCTGCCGGGCACCTTCTGGCTGTGGCTCGCCGCGACGATGGTCGGCTACATCCTGCTCGCGCAGATCGTCAAGACGATCTACGTGCGCCGCTACAAGCAGTGGTTCTGAGCGTCCCCGCTTGAAGGCGTCGTGCCGGCCCGCGCCATCCGCGCGGGCCGGCAGGCACGCCACGCACGACAGGTGATCCCATGAAAAGAATGCTTCCGCTCGCAGCCGCGAGCGCCTTCCTCGCGCCGTTCGACGCGTTCGCCACCCACCCGCTCGTCAGCGACGATACGGGCACGCAGGGCAACGCGAACTGGCAGTTCGAGTTCAACGCCGAGGAAACCTCGAAACAGGAAGAAAACGGCCGCCACCAGCTGTGGAACGCGACGCTCACGCGCGGGTTCGGCGAGCACGTCGATCTCTACGTGAACGCGCCTTACACGCATCTGCAAACGCGCACCGATGAAAACGGCGCCGGCGTCGGCGATGTCGAGATCGGCATGAAATGGCGGTTCGTCGAGCGCGGCCCGCTGTCGATCGCGCTGAAGCCGAAACTGACCACGCCGACCGGCAACGACCGGCGCGGGCTCGGCACCGGCCGCGTGGGCGCCGGCGCAACGCTGCTCGCGCAGCTCGACGTCGCGCGGTTTTCGTTCCTCGCGAATGCGGGCATGACGTATCAGCCGAATCGCCAGGGCGACCTGACGTCGATCTGGGCCGTGTCGGGCGCGGCGATCTACAAGGCGACCGACAAGTTGCAGATCGTGGCCGACATCGGCACGTCGCGCCACACGGAAAGCAGCGCAAGCGCGAATCCCGCCTTCGTGATCGCGGGCGCGATCTATTCACCGAAGCCGTGGCTCGATCTCGACCTCGGCTACCGGCGCGGGCTGAACGACCAGACCTACGATCATTCGGTGATGGGCGGCGTGACGGTGCGGTGGTAGCGCATCGACGCCGCGGGTCGAACCGCAAGACGACGGGCCGCTTCCAGCGGCCCGTTTTTCATTGCGCGTCGTTCGCGCCGAACAGTTGCGCGCACACCGCGCGCCCTTCGTCGGTCAGCGCGGCGCTGCCGGTGCCGTCCTCGTTCAAGGTCGTCGCGCTCAGGCCCGCGGCGTCGAGCTGCGTCAGCACGCGGCGCAGCGTGCTCATCGGCAGTTGCGCGCGTTTCGCGATCTTCGGCAGCGACCAGGTCTTGCCGGCCGGATCGCTCGCGGCGTCGTTCAGCGTCGCAAGCGTCGCGACGAGTGCGGGATCGAGCGGGGCGTCGTCGGATTCTGAAGTCATGGATGGCGGTTGATAAGCGAGACTGGGGCTGGCGATCGGGGAACCGCCGCCGGTTGAGGACACTATACCGCTTCGTCCGTCATGCATTCTTGATCGCGGCACGCATGAACGACACGAAGCGTGTGGTGACGGGATCGTCGCGATCCGACAGCCACGCGAGCCCGACACGCCACTTCGCGTCCCGGCCGTCGAGCGGCAATACCGTCGCGTCGCGCAGCAGATATTGCGCACGCGAGGGAATGAACGCGACGCCCGCGCCGGCCGCAACCGACGCGAGCACCGACTGCACGTCCTCGGCCTGCTGCGTCACGTGCGGCACGAAACGGCGCTCGACGCACCACCGGTCGACCTGCGCGGCCAACCCTTGCCCGCGTGCGCGCTGCAACGCGATGAAGCCAATCTCGTTGAGCGTACCGAGATCGGCCGGCACGCGCTTCAGGCCGAGATGCGGCGGCACCGCCAGCGCCAGCGCCTCGTCGATCACCTTGAACGACGACAACCCTTCGTCCGACGGCAGACGCAGAAATCCCGCATCGAGCTTGCCCGCGCGCAACCGGCGCGTCTGCTCCGCGGACGACAGGTCGCTCAACGTCACGGCAATGCCGGGATTCCGGCTGCGAAACTCCGCGACGAGCTTCGGGACGAGCGTCAGCACCGACAGGCAGATGCCCAGCCGCAAATGACCGCGCTGCCCGCTCGACAGTTCGCGCGCGCGGGTGAGAATCTCGTCCGCATCGCGCACCAGCGCCTGCGCATCGGGCAGGAAGCGCTCGCCGAACGCAGTGAGTTCCGCGCCGTGCCGGCCGCGCTCGAACAGCTTGCCGCCGAGGCTCGCCTCGAGCGCGCCGATCTGCTTGCTCAGTGCGGGCTGGCTCATGTGCAGCGCATCGGCCGCGCGGCTGAAATGGCTCAGCTCGGTGACCGTCAGGAAGGTTCGCAGCAGCTTCAATTCCATTCTTAAAAGGAATCGTAACGATCGAAACATTCATTTTACCGATCGAATGCGATGACGTTCAATACGGACATGCCCTTTCAGGAATCGACCGTCATGTCTGTAGATCTCGTCTGTGATTGTCCGCCCGACGACACGTCATGCGCACCGGCCGCCTTCGATGAGCGCGCCGCAACGGCCGATCCGCGCGCGCCGAAGCGTCGTGCCGAACGCGTCGCGCGTACCGAACGCGCCGACGGCCGCGGCCGCCGCTTTCGTTTCGGCGATGCGGTGGATGCGATGAGCGCGACGAACGACGCACCGCCGCGCCCCGTGACCGGCTCGATCGCGATCAGCTTCGCGGTGGTGTCGCGGCGCAACTGGCCGCGTTGAGCATCGTCGCTGTCGACCCACGATCGCGCCGCGTATCGGGTCATACATCGAGCGACCGCAAGCGCGCAGGCCGCTGCCCCCTCCTTGAATCACCGATCAGCGTTTGCCAATTTCACCGAATCGCGCATCTTTTCCCGCCTTCAATCGTCATCGCCCCGCGATCGACCGTATAATTTTCCGCATCCCGCTGACCGCCCACGCATTTCACGCAGCTTCGCCGCGCGTGACAAGGAGACTTTCGCTTGACCGGCCTCATCGCGCGCCTGCCTCTCGCCCGGACCATCCTGCTCGTCGCCCTGTCGATGCTGATGTTCGCCTTCTCGACGAACGCGTCGTCCACGCCACGCAACCCGCCGCCGCGCACCGCGCACGCTCATGCGCCGGCGAAGGCCGTCAAGAAAGCCGTCAAGAAGAAGCCGGCCCAGCGCAACAAGAAGGCCGTCAAGCACCGTCGCCCGCGCGTGAAGCACCAGGCGGTCAAGCGTCACGCGGCACCGGCCCCGCAGCAACGCCGCGCGAAACGTTCGAGTGCGGTACGCCCGCGCCCGGCTGCCAAGCCGCGCCTGATGGCGAGCTGCGGCTACAGCCCGCGCGCGGTCAATGCGCTGCATTCACGCGCCGCCTACGTGCTCGACGTCGACTCCGGCACGCCGCTGCTGGCCCGCAACGCACGCACGGTGCGGCCGATCGCGTCGATCTCGAAGCTGATGACGGCCGTCGTCGCGCGCGACGCGGATCGCCCGCTGAACGGCGTGCTGCGCGTCACCGCGCACGACCGCGACACGATCAAGTTCACCGGGTCGCGCCTGCAGGTCGGCTCGGAACTGTCGCGCCGCGAGATGTTCCATATCGCGCTGATGTCGTCGGAAAACCGCGCGGCCGCCGCGCTGAGCCGCGACTATCCGGGCGGGCGCGCCGCGTTCGTCAAGGCAATGAACCGCGAAGCGCGCCGCCTCGGCATGCGCCACACGCACTTCCGCGAGCCCACCGGCCTGTCGCCGCACAACGTATCGACGGCCGAGGATCTCGCGAAGCTCGTCGGCGCGGCAGCACAGGATCCGCTGATCCGTTATTTCTCGACGGATACGTCGACCACCGTGCGCCCGGGCGACGGCGAACTGCTGTACGTGAATTCCGACCCGCTCGTCCGCTATCGCCGCCTGCCGATCCGGCTGCAGAAGACCGGCTTCATCAACGAGTCGGGGCACGGCGTCGTGATGCGCATGCGTGTGAAGGGCCGCCGCGAAACGGTCGTGCTGCTCGGTGCGCCGACGCGCGCGGGTGTCTCGAGCGATGCGATCAAGATCCACCGCTGGCTGTCCTGCTCGATCCAGTAAGCGCGCACGGGCGGCCGGCGCGTTCACCGTCACGGAGCAATGCCATGCAGGACGAATACCGCTTCAACGCATTTGGCCGGTTACTCGCGGTCGTACGCAAGGACGACCGCTGGATCGTGTTTGCTCTCGGCGCCGAAGGCAAGCGGCGCCCCGCTGACCTGCACATTCCGTCCGAGCTTGCCGCCGACGAACTGGCGCAATACCTCGGCGACCTGCTGCACGAAAGCGCGACCCCGCGATACAGCGAAGTCGTACCGGTCCCGCTCCCCGACGCGTAACCACCCGCCCTGCCGCACCGCGATCCGGCGATCAATTCGACAGTTAAACTTGCAAGTTTAACTGTCGTGTCCTATGATCCGCCGCATGAACCCGCCACGCAAATCCGGCGTTTCCGCCGATATCGTCGCCGCCGATCTGACCCTCGCGGTCGGCCAGTTGATCCGCCGGCTCCGCTCCGAGATCGAATCCGGCGGGCTCGGCATGTCCCAGACGAGCGCGCTCGCGCGGCTCCAGCGACACGGGCCGATGACGACCGCCGACCTCGCGCGCGCCGAAGCGATGAAGCCGCAGTCGATGAAGGCGACGCTTGCCAGCCTCGAGGAAGACGGTCTCGTCGAACGCGAACCGCATCCGACCGACGGCCGCCAGATCCTGTTCCGGCTGACCGCGGCCGGCCTCGACGCACGGCTCAAGCGCAACGCCGCGAAACACAAGTGGCTCGGCGCCGCGATCGCGCAGCTCGATCCCGAAGACATCGCCACCCTCGCCGCCGCGATCCCGCTGATCCGCCGCATCGGCGAGCAATGAATCCGGCCGGCGCGCCCGGCGGCATTCGCGCGCACGGCTTTCTTCGCCCCTTTCACGGAGTCCCATCATGAGCGCAACCCGTCTCGATACGCACACGGCACTCGTCGTCATCGACCTGCAGAAAGGCATCGTCGCCCTCCCCACCGCGCACCCGGTCGAACCGGTGATCGCACACACCCGCACGCTGCTCGACGCATTCCGCAGCCGCGGCCTGCCGGTCGTGCTCGTCAACGTCGCGGGCGGCGCACCGGGGCGCACCGAGCAACCGCCGCGCACGGCACAGCTCCCGGCCGACTGGGCCGAGCTCGTGCCCGAACTGAACCGGCAGCCGGGCGACCACCTCGTCACGAAAAAGACCTGGGGTGCCTTCACCGGCACCGACCTCGACGCGCACCTGAAGGCCGCCGGCGTCACGCAGATCGTGCTGACCGGCGTCGCGACGAGCATCGGCGTCGAATCGACTGCACGGCAGGCGCATGAACTCGGCTACAACGTCACGCTCGCCGTCGACGCGATGACCGACCTCAACGCGGATGCGCATGTGAACAGCATCGAGCGTCTGTTCCCGCGCCTCGGCGAGACGGGCACGACGCAGGACATCGTCGCGCTGCTCGACCGGCGCGGCGCGTGAGCGACCCGCACGCTCGGCCGGCGCGGGACCACGCGGCCGGCCGGCTCGATCCGTCGATCTGGAAGGTCAGCGCGGTCGCGGTGCTGGGCTCGTTGCTGTCGCAACTCGACGCGACGATCGTCAACGTCTCGCTGTCGAGTCTCGCGACCGACTTGCACGCGAACCTCGCGACGATTCAGTGGGTGACGAGCGGCTACCTGCTCGCGCTCACGCTGGTGCTGCCGCTGAACGGCTGGCTCGTCGACCGGATCGGCGCGAAGGCGCTGTACCTGTGGTGCTTCTCGGCGTTCACGCTCACGTCGGCGCTGTGCGGGCTCGCGTGGTCCGCGCCCTCGCTGATCGCCTTCCGCGTGCTGCAAGGCATGAGCGGCGGGCTGCTCGCGCCGATGGCGCAGATGATGATCGCGCGTGTCGCCGGCCAGCAGATGGCGCGCGTGATCGGCTACGCGGCCGTGCCCGTGCTGATCGCGCCGATCCTCGGCCCGGTCGTCGCCGGCGCGATCCTGCAGCACGCGTCGTGGCGCTGGCTGTTTCTCGTGAACCTGCCCGTCGGCGTGCTGGCCCTCGCGCTGGCCGTGCGGTTCCTGCCCGGCGACCGCGACGACACGCAGCCGCGCGAGCTCGACTGGGTCGGCCTCGCGCTGCTGTCGCCGGGGCTCGTGCTGTTCCTGTACGGCATCGAGCGGATCAACGAAGCGCTCGGCATCGCGGCGATCGTCGCGGCCGCGCTGGTGCTCGCGGCGTTCCTGCGGATCGAAGCGCGCAAGGGCGACCGCGCGTTGATCGACCTGGCGCTGTTTCGCCGGAAGGTGTTCGGCGCGGCCGCGTCGACGCAGTTCCTGTCGAATGGCGCGCTGTTCGCGGGCCAGATGCTGATCCCGGTGTTTCTGATCCAGGCGTGCGGCCGCACACCCGGCGAAATGGGCTGGCTGCTCGCGCCGATGGGGCTCGGCATGCTGGTCACCTACCCGTCGATGGGCGCGCTCACGAGCCGGTTCGGCGTGCGCCGGCTGGCCGCCGCAGGCGCCCTGCTCGCGCTGTTCGCGACGCTGCCGTTCGTGTTGCTCGCGCTGACCGGCTACGATCCGATCCTGCTCGTGCCCGCGCTGTTCCTGCGCGGCATGGGCCAGAGCGCGATCGGCGCGCCGTCGATTTCCGCCGCGTATGCGTCGGTCGAGCGCCGCAACCTGCCGATGGCGACGACCTCGCTCAATATCGTGCAGCGTCTCGGTGGGCCGACGTTCACGACGATCTGCTCGCTGTTCCTCGCGTGGCGGCTGCAGGCCGAATCGGTAGCGAGCGGCGGCACGCAGGCAAACGCGTATGCGTGGGCGTTCGGCCTGCTTTGCGTGCTGCACGCGGCGAGCTTCGTCACGACGCTGCGGCTGCCGTTGTGGTCGGCCGGTGCGGGCGGGAAACCTGCCGGCACCGCGCGCGCCGGTTCGCGCTGACTGCGGGTGCGGCGTCACGCTGCGCCGCCCCCCGCGCGGCGTCGCGACGGCAGCCACATCGGCACGATCGACGCTACCCGCACAACGGCTTCGCGCGCGTGCGGGCGGCCGCCTGGCGCTCTATCCCGCTACACGATGCCCGGTTCCTGCGGCACCGGCGTCGTGCCTGCAGCCTCCAGTGCCTGGTGCAGTGTCGGGAAGATGCACGACGCGCCGACGATCTCCGTGATCCGGTGACGATCCATGTCCGCGCGCAGGTAACGGTTGACGCGCCCGAACAGCACGCCGATCCCGCGGGCCTGCAGCATCTTGACGAGATCGGTCAGCGTCCGCGCGGCCGAGTAGTCGATATCGGTGATCGCGCCCGCATCGACGACGAACCAGCGCGTCGGCACCGGCGCCGCATCGACGAGTTCGGTCACTTCGGCGGTGAACAGATGATCGTTCGCGAAGAACAGGTCGGAGCCGAACCGGTAGACGATCAGCCCCGGCGCCGTCATCGCGCCTGGCCGCGTGGGCACCGGCTGCCACCGCCCGTTGCCTTCGACCGGTTCGAGCACCATCGTGTGCGGCTGGTAGCTGTGGCGCACGTGCCGCATCAGCGACAGCGCGACGGCGAGCAGGATGCCGTGCTCGACGCCGACCGTCACGACGGCCAGTGCCGTCACCAGCGCGAGCGTGAACTCGCCGGGGCTTTCCTTGCGGATCGCGGCGAGACTGCGCACGTTGATCAGCCCGAGCGCGATCGTGAACACGATGCCGGCCAGCACCGCGTGCGGCAGGTACTGCAGAGTGGTGCTGAAGAACAGCAGGACCACGGCCACCACGGCCGCGAACGCGAGGTGCCCGATCTGGCTGCGCACGCCCGCGCCGTCGGCCATCGCCGTCTGCGTCGGGCTGCCGTTGACGACGAACGCGCCGCCCACCGCCGCCGCCGCATTCGCGGCCGCGAGGCCGAGGATGTCGGCGTTGGTGTCGACCTCCTCGTCGTACTGCTGCGCGAACACACGTGCGGCGGCCGCGCTCTGCGCGATGATCATCACGAAGCAGGAAGCGGCGACCGGCACGAGATCGAGGCACTGCTGCCACGTGACGGACGGCCAGCGCAACGGCGGCAGCCCGCCGGCGACCGGCCCGAGCACCGCGATGCCGTGCGCGGCGAACCCGAACGCGTAACTTGCGGCGATGCTGCCCACGACCACGATCATCGGCATCGGCACGCGCGGCAGAAACCGCTTGCACGCGAGAATCGCGACGACGACGAGCGCCGCGAGCGCGAACGTCGGCCGGTTCGCGTGGACGAGATGCGTGACGACGTAGTCGAGCTGCGCCAGGCTGCGCGACGCCGGGTACGGCACGGCCAGCCCGAGCATGTCGCCGAGCATCGCGATCGACACCTGCACGCCGACGCCGGCGAGAAAGCCGACCAGCACCGTGCGCGACAGGAAATCGGCGAGAAAGCCGAGCTTGAAGAGGCGCGCGAGCAGCAGCATCGCGGCGGTCAGCAGCGCAACCATGCCGGCCAGCGCCACGTACTCGGCGCTGCCGGCTGCCGCCATCGACGACAGCCGGCTCGCGAAGATCGTCGCGGTCGCGGAATCGGCGGCCACCACCAGATGCCGCGACGCGCCGAAGCATGCGAACGCGACGAGCGGCAGGAACACCGTGTAGAGGCCCGTGACGGCCGGCATGCCGGCGATGCGCGCATAGCCGAGCACCTGCGGGATGTCCATCGACGCGAGCGACAGGCCCGCGAACACGTCGCGGATGGCCCCGCCACGGCGGATCGGGAGGATGCCTTTCAGCAGCCGCACGCCTGACGGGCGGCTTTCGTTGGAATCTTGCATGCGTGGAATGCGTGAATACGGGGTGACGGGGTTCGCGAAGTCGTTCGCGCATCGTGCCCCGGGCAGGCATCGCATGGCAAGTGCGCGAAGGTGGTACGTGTCGCTCACCGTCGGTGATGTGCCGCACGCGAAGGCGAGCGTTACGTGCGCCGACATGGGCGATGCCCGCATGATTGCATGGATCGCCGGTCGCGCGCATCGAAGCGCGAAGGCCCGCTGCAGCGGGCTGCAGCCGATCCCCGGCCCGTGCGCAACGCATCCGGCGACATGCGCGGGCGGCCGCTCGCGGTGATGCGCTCTCGCCATCCACCCTCACCCGATTACAGAGGAAACCTACGCAATGGTGAGGAGATTCGGGAGCCGCGCACCATGCACCCGCAGTAACGTGCCCGGAACCCGATGGCACAATCACGGTCCCTTTCATGTGCCCTTCACCGGGCGCGCGCCGCGCCGCGGCGCCGATTCAACGCACAAGAAGGCCCCTGTTTGCCCCTATGACCCTGAACGAATCCTGGTTTGCGCCGCTCGTCGGCACCCTCATCCTGCTCGCTGCCGCCGGTGCGATCACCGCCGTCGTCCATTTCCTGTTGTTCCGCGTGGTCGCGCGACTCGCGCGGCTGTCCGCCACGCGCGTCGACGACGCGCTGTTCGAGTTCGGCGCATTCAAATGGCTGAACCGCATCGTCCCGTTCGTCGTGATCAAGTTCGGGCTCGGCGCGGTGCCCGGCATCCCCGAGACGGCCGCGGAGGTCGCCGACAAGGTGCTGTTCGCGCTGATCGTGTTCCTCGTGACGATGACCGTCAGCGCGACGCTGTCGGCGCTCGAACACACGCATCGCACGTACCAGCGCGATCAGCGCGGCCAGCCGCACCTGTCGCTGAAAGGCGCGATGCAGCTCGTCAAGCTCGTGATGTTCATCACGGCCGCGCTAGTCGTGATCGGCGACGCGACCGGCAAGCAGATCGGCCTGCTGCTGTCGGGCATCGGCGCGATGTCCGCGGTGCTGATGCTGATCTTCAAGGACACGCTGCTCGGCCTCGTCGCGGGCGTGCAGCTGTCGTCGAACGACATGCTGCGGATCGGCGACTGGATCACGATGCCGTCGGCCGGCGCGGACGGCACCGTGATCGACATCACGCTGAACACCGTCAAGGTCGCGAACTTCGATCACACGATCATCACCGTGCCGACGTGGAAGCTGATCACCGAGAGCTACCAGAACTGGCGCGGAATGACCGAAGCGGGTGGGCGCCGCATCAAGCGCGCGCTGTTCGTCGACGCGACGAGCGTGCGTTTTCTCTCCCACGACGAGATCGAACGGCTCGAACGCCTGACGCTGCTGAAGGACTATCTCGAGGACAAGGTCGACGCGATCGAGCAATGGAACGGCACGCTCGGCGCGGCCGGCGACTGCCCGGCGAACCGCCGCCAGCTGACGAACCTCGGCACGTTCCGCGCGTATGTCGCGAACTACCTGAAGGGCCATCCGCGCATCCGCCGCGACATGACCTGCATGGCGCGGCAACTGCCGCTCACGGCCGAAGGCATTCCGCTCGAATTGTACTGCTTCACCGACACGACGACATGGGTCGACTACGAGGCCATCCAGTCCGACCTGTTCGATCACCTGATCGCGGTGCTGCCGGAGTTCGGGCTGCGTGTGTACCAGCACCCGTCGGGCTTCGACATGCGGCAGATGGTCGGCGCCGCGCAAGCCGGGCTGCAGGCGCCGCACGCGGGGTGAGGCATGCGGCGGCGGCCGATCGTCGCCCGCCGCCTGCCGCGTGGCCCCCTGCACTCAGCGCGCCGCGCACTCCGACGCGAGCCGCCCGAGCACCTTCAACGCATCCTCGATCTGCCGCGACCACGGATAGCTGTAGTTGAGCCGGATGAAATGCCGGTAATCGGTGCTCGCCGAGAACATGTGTCCGGGGCCGACCGTGATCCCTTGCGCGAGCGCGGCCGCATACAGCTTCATCGCATCGACCTGCCGCGGCAGCTCGACCCACAGCACGTACCCGCCCTGCGGCTGCGACAGCCGCGTGCCTTCCGGAAAGAAACGCCGCACCATCGCGCTCATCAGGCTCGCCTGCTGCGCGTACTGCTTGCGCATGCGCCGCAGGTGGAAATCGTAGCCGTCGTATTTCAGGTACTCGGCAATCGCGAGCTGCTCGATCGCGGGCGTGGCCAGCGTGTTCAGGAATTTCAGCTTCTCGACCTGATCGCGGTAGCGGCCCGGCATCGCCCAGCCGATCCGGTAGCGCGGCGACAGGCTCTTCGTGAACGACGCGCAATGCAGCACGAGCCCGTCGCGGTCGAACGACTTCAGCGCGCTCGGCGTCGCGTCGCCGAAGTGCAGCTCGTGATAGACGTCGCTCTCGATCGCCGGCACGCCATGCTTCGCCAGCAATTCGACGAGCGCACGCTTGCGCGTGTCGGGCATCTGGAAACCGAGCGGATTCTGGAAGTTCGGCATCACCATGCACGCGGCGATGCGTTCGCGTTCGAGGACGCGTTCGAGCGCGTCGAGATCGATGCCGTCGACCGGGTGCGTCGCGACTTCCAGCGCGCGCATGCCCATCCGCTCGATCGCGTGCAGCATCGCGTAGAAGGTCGGCGACTCGACGGCGATCGTGTCGCCCGGCTTCGCGACCGCCTGCAGGCACAGGTTGATCGCCTCGGTCGCGCCGATCGTCACCACGATCTCGCCGGGTTCGACCACGATCCCGCGCTCCGCATAGCGCCGCGCGATCTGCCGGATCAGCTCCTGGTTGCCGGGCGGCAGATCGTCGATCACGCCCCAGCGCGTGCGGCGGCGGCCGATCGTCTGCGCATAGCGCGCGAGACGCTGCACCGGAAACTGCGACGCATCGGGATACGGCGAGCCGAGCGGCACCGCGTCGTCGCGCGCGATCGAGCGCAGCGTCGACAGCACGAGCCGGCTCACGTCCACGGCCGACGGCTCGGCGGCCGGCGCCGACATGTGCAGCTCGGCCTCGGCCGGCGCCGACGCGCGCGCACGGACGAAATAGCCCGACTGCGGCCGGCTCTCGATCAGGCCGCGGCTTTCCAGCACGAGGTACGCGCGCAGCACGGTCGTGACGCTGAGCTGCTGCTGCCGGCTCGCCTGCCGCACCGACGGAATCCGCTCGCCGGGCCGGTACACGCCACGCTCGATCTGCGCCTGGAGATCGTCGGCCAGTTGTTCGTAACGCTTCACGCGCCTCCCTTTCAACTTCCCTTCAACAATACAGTTGCGATCCGCACTGTCTGAATGGCCGCAACTGTACTCTTTTTTGAAGTGAACAGGTGTACACACAGCCGGACGGGGGCCGCGCGTACTCTGCACCCATCGACCCCGACACCCGCTGCATCATGAAAAAGAAATCCGCCACCGCGCGCATCGAACCGTACACCCACCCGGCCGCCGGCTGGGGCGCGCTGAAAGCCGTCACGATCAACCTGATCAAGGAAAAGGTCGCCGGCGGCAACTACCGCACGCTGCTGCGCCAGAACCAGCCGGACGGCTTCGACTGCCCGGGCTGCGCGTGGCCCGATCGCCAGCACGCATCGACGTTCGAATTCTGCGAAAACGGCGTGAAAGCGGTGGCCGCGGAAGCGACGAGCAAGCGCGTGACGCCCGACTTCTTCGCCGCGCACACGGTTACCGAGCTGCTCGAACAGTCGGATTTCGAACTCGAGCAGCACGGCCGCCTCACCGACCCGATGGTGTACGACGCGCAGACCGACCGCTACGTGCCGATCGCATGGGACGACGCCTTCGCGCTGATCGCACGCCACCTGCGGGCACTGCCCGACCCGAACCAGGCCGCGTTCTACACGTCCGGCCGCGCCAGCAACGAAGCGGCGTTCCTGTACCAGCTGCTCGTGCGCCTGTACGGCACCAACAACTTCCCCGACTGCTCGAACATGTGCCACGAGGCGACGAGCCGAGGGCTGCCGGCGTCGGTCGGCGTCGGCAAGGGCACCGTCACGCTCGACGATTTCGAACACGCGGACACGCTGCTGATCTTCGGCCAGAACCCGGCCACCAACCACCCGCGGATGATGGGCGAGCTGCGCGAGTGCGCGAAGCGCGGCGCGACGATCGTGTCGATCAACCCGCTGAAGGAGCGCGGCCTCGAACGCTTCGCCGATCCGCAAAGCCCGATCGAGATGCTGACGATGTCGGGCACGAAGATCGCATCGACGTTCATCCAGCCGACGATCGGCGGCGATTTCGCGCTGATCAAGGGGATGGCGAAGCGCGTGCTCGAACTCGACGACGCCGCGCGCGCCGCCGGTGCGCCGCGCGTGCTCGACACCGCATTCATCGGCGAGCACACGACCGGTTTCGACGCATTCGCCGACGACCTGCGCAACGAAAGCTGGTCGGCGCTGACGGCCGAAAGCGGCGTGCCGTACGAACAGATCGACAGCCTCTCGCGGCTCTATGCGCGCAGCGAGCGCGTGATCGCGACGTGGGGCATGGGCATCACGCAACACAAGCATTCGGTCGCGACCGTGCAGATGCTGACGAACCTGATGCTGATGCGCGGCAACATCGGCCGCCCCGGCGCGGGCCTGTGCCCGGTGCGCGGCCACTCGAACGTGCAGGGCAACCGCACGGTCGGCATCGAGGAAAAACCGTCGCAGGCATTCCTCGACCGGCTCGGCCACGTGTTCGACTTCGAACCGCCACGCCACCATGGCTACGACGTCGTCGAGACGATCGAAGGGATGCTCGAGGGCCACGTGAAGGTGCTGATCGGCCTCGGCGGCAACTTCGCGATGGCGACGCCCGACACGCCTCGCACGTGGGAAGGCATGCGCCGCTGCGACCTCTCCGTGCACATCACGACGAAGCTGAACCGCAGCCACCTGATCCACGGCCGCGACGCGCTGATCCTGCCGACGCTCGGCCGCACCGAGATCGACCTGCAGGACAACGTCGCGCAAGGCGTGACGGTCGAGGATTCGATGAGCATGGTCCACGTGTCGTACGGAATGAACAAGCCGGCGTCGCCGAACCTGATGTCGGAGCCCGCGATCGTCGCGCACATCGGCCATGCGCTGTTCGGCAGCGGCAAGATCGACTGGCTCGCGTACAAGGACGACTACGCGAAGATCCGCGACGCGATCGAGGCGACGCTCGACGGCTTCTACGACTACAACACGCGCATCGCGCGGCCGGGCGGCTTCCACCTGCGCGTGGCGTCGCGCGACCGCGAATGGCTCACGCCGACGGGCAAGGCGAACTTCATCGCGCACGCGCTGCCGGCCGACACGCCGATCCAGCGTGCCCGCGCGCTGCACGGCGAGCGCCTGATGACGCTGATGACGACGCGCTCGCACGACCAGTACAACACGACCGTCTACGGGCTCGACGACCGCTATCGCGGCGTGTTCGGCCAGCGCCGCGTGGTGTTCGCCAACCGCGACGATCTCGCGATGCTCGGCCTGAAGGCCGGCGACTGGGTCGACATGGAAACCGTGTGGCACGACGGCATCGAGCGGCGCGCGGCGGGCTTCCTGCTCGTCGAGTACGACATCCCGCGCGGCTGCATCGGCGCGTACTACCCGGAAACCAACCCGCTGGTGCCGCTCGACAGCGTCGGCGACGTGTGCAACACGCCGACGTCGAAGTCGATTCCGGTGCTGCTGCATCGCGCGGCCGCGCCGGCCTCGATTGCCGCCTGACGGAGCGCGGCGATGATCGTTCGTCCGCGCGAGCACTGGCTGCGGATGCTGCTCGTCTGGAACGGCTCGGTGCTGCCGACCATCCTGCCGCAGCTCGTGCTGACGCTCGCGATCAGCCTCGTCGCGGTCTGGGGCGGCGGCCGCGTGCTTGGCGAGAAGGTGCCGCTGAACCCGACGCCGTTCACGCTGATCGGCCTCACGCTCGCGATCTTCGCGGGATTTCGCAACAACGCGAGCTACGAACGCTATCGCGAAGGCCGGCAACTGTGGGGCGGCGTGCTGACCGCCTCGCGCACGCTGGTGTCGCAGGCGCTCTGCTACGGTGCGATCGACCGTGACGACGCATCGCGGCGCGCGTTCGTGCGGACGGTCGTCGCGTACGTTCATGCGCTCAAGCATCAACTGCGCGGCACCGATCCTGCCGCCGACCTGCGCGGGCTGCTCGACGGCGCCGCTTACGATCGCGTTGCCGCTGCGCGCTTTCGCCCGGTCGTCATCGTGCACGCGCTGCGCGAAGCGTTCGCCGCACGCGCCGATGCGGGCCATCTCTCCGACACGCGGCTGTGGATGCTCGATGCGCGCCTCGACGATCTCGTCGCGATGGTGAGCGGCTGCGAGCGGATTGCGTCCACGCCGATCCCGTTTTCATACGACGTGCTGCTGCACCGGACCATCTACGCGTACTGCGTGCTGCTGCCGTTCGGTCTCGTCGATTCGATCGGCGCGGCGACGCCGTTCGTCAGTGTGTTCGTCGCCTATACGCTGATCGCGCTCGACGCAATCGCGCATGCGATCGCCGAGCCGTTCGGCGACGGGCCGAACCATCTCGCACTCGATGCGATGACGCGCCAGATCGAGCGCACGCTGCTCGAGCTGAACCGCGAGCCGCTGCCGGCGGAAGTGACGCCCGGCAAGGCCTATCGGCTCAGTTGATCCGGCCGACTCGACCCGATAGTGGCGCCCGTGACGGCTTCGACACCAACTGACTGACGGCCACAAGTCCTGCATAGCGCACGCGGATGATGCGGCAGTACCCGCGTCAGGCCGGACAAGACTACAGAGAAAAATCTACGCTAAAGCCCACGCCGCCGAATTGACGGAGGCACCTTTCCCTCTCCATGCTTGCAAGGAGTCGGTGTGCCTTCGATCAATGGATCAGAGCCGCTCGAGAAATTCGAGGAAGAGCAATACAACGATGAGGGCGCCAAGCCATCTCACCGTAACATTGAGGTTGGCAAGCTTGAGGCCCAGCTGTGAACGAACAATAGAGTTTGACACAGCGCGCACAATAAAATCAGATGCTTAGCGATCTACTGGGTTAGGCACCGATGAAATAGAGCTTGACACTAACGCAATCCAACACAATTCGCAGAAGCATTTTGCGACAAAAGAGTTTGACACAAGTTGTAATGCCCCAAGGGTACACCGGCGCCGACTGCCGAAGCTTCTAGCCTCTGATCAGAGCGGGAACGGCACCTCGTAATCTTCGTCTTGCCCGTGGCATATCGCCTGCTCGCCGTTCTGCACGCGCTCAGTTCGCGCACCTAATGCTTGTGCCGGTGATGCACATCCGGGAAGTGTGCATGCGAATGGGTGATGGGCAGGTGCACATGCGGATGGGTATGGGGTTCATCGCTATCGAATGGGAAATCGTGCTCGTGCTGGTGATGTTCGTCGTGGCGATGGCGATGCGTGTGTTCGAGAGGCTCGTGCGTATGCTCATGCTCATGTCGTTCACGCACGTGCAGCCAAATGCCCAGCGCCATCATGGCGGTGGCGATCCAGAAAGACACGGACGGCCACTCGGGCCAGATAAGCAACGATAGCGCCACGCCGAAAAGCGGCGCAACCGAGAAGTAGGCGCCGGCCCGGGCTGACCGAGGTGCCGGAGCGCGATCACAAAGAACACCAGACTCACGCCGTAGCCGGCAAGCCCGGTCAGCATCGCAGCAGCGACCGTGATCGCGCCCGGTAACGGGTGCCCTCAAGAAACGGACTTTTGCGTACGTTAATGGCGAATGGCACTTACGCGGCGCCGACGTCACGTGGTTCTTCGCCTCGCTGCAATGAGGCAATCAGCGGACACGACACGTTGCCCTTGCGCGAATGGCACGCGCACACGAGCTGGGTGAGCACGGCTTCCATGCGTTCGAGATCGGCGAGTTTGTCCTGAATGTCGCGGAGCTTGTGCTCCGCGAGGCTGCTCGCCTCGTCGCAATGCGTCCCATCCTCCAGTTTCAACAGGTCCGCTATTTCGTCGAGGCTGAAGCCCAGCCGCTGGGCCGACTTGACGAACCGAACCCTCGTCACATCGCCTTCGCCATAGCGGCGAATGCTGCCATACGGCTTATCCGGTTCCAGCAGCAATCCCTTGCGCTGATAGAACCGGATCGTCTCCACATTGACGCCGGCGGCCTTCGCGAAGGCGCCGATGGTCAGGCTTTCGCTACCGTTATCCATACCGCTTGACTCCGTACATAGGTACGGAAGTAAGGTTACGCTACTCAGTGGATATTCGGAAGGGCAGCGTATGGCGGAACAGCAGAATGGGCGCGGCGCACTTGCCGCCGGCGGACTGGCCGCTATCCTCGCGTCGACCTGCTGCCTCGGGCCACTGGTGCTCGTCGCGCTGGGTGTGAGCGGCGCCTGGATCGGCAATCTGACTTTGCTCGAACCCTGGCGGCCGGCTTTCATCGGCGTGGCACTGGTGGCGTTGTTCTTCGCCGGCCGACGCATCTTTCGGCCCGTTGCGGTGTGCAGGCCCGGCGAGGTGTGCGCGATTCCACAGGTGCGCGCCGCGTACAAGCTCATCTTCTGGATCGTTGTCGCGTTGGTACTGATCGCGGTTGGTTTCCCCTACGTACTGCCCCTGTTCTATTGAACCTGGAGTTCATCATGAAAAAGCTGCTTGCAGCACTCGCGCTCGCCGTTGTTGCCGTCCCGGTCTGGGCCGCGACGCAGACGGTTACGCTGTCTGTGCCCGGCATGACGTGTGCCGCCTGCCCCATTACGGTCAAACACGCGCTGTCCCAAGTTACGGGCGTCGAAAAAACGGATGTCCGTTTCGAGCAGCGCGAAGCCGTCGTGACGTTCGACGATGGCAAGACGAGCGTCCAGGCACTGACCAAGGCTACGGCGGACGCGGGCTATCCGTCGTCGGTCAAGCCCTGAAACTACAGAGGTACTGCAATGTCATTCGTCACGCGCGCGGCCGATAAGGCCGGTTTGCTTGGCAGCATCGTGTCGGCGATGGGCTGTGCGAGCTGCTTCCCGCGATCGCCAGTCTGGGCGCCACCATTGGTCTGGGCTTCCTGAGCCAGTACGAAGGGTTGTTCATCCGCATCCTGCTACCGGCCTTCGCCGGCGTCGCGCTGTTCGCCAATGCGGTCGGCTGGCTCAAGCATCGGCAGTGGCGCCGTACCGTGCCCGGCCTGATCGGGCCGCTGCTGGTGCTGGCAGCCGTGTTTGTGATGCGCGCCTATGGCGAGCGCAGCGGCTGGCTGCTCTATCCCGGTCTCGCCATTATGGTGGCGACATCGCTCTGGGACCTGTTCTCCCCGGCCCAACGCGTCTGTGCCACCGATACGTGTGATTCGTGCACGGGCAGCGTGCGCAAGGGTTGAGTAGTGGCGCATCTAACTAAATCCATGAAAGAACGGAGCAAGGCGATGATGACCTTGAAGATTGACGGGATGACCTGCGCTTCCTGCGCCGAGCATGTCAGGCAGGCGCTGGAAAAGGTGCCCGGCGTGCGCTCGGCAGCGGTCTCCTATTCCAAAGCCCTAGCCGATCTGACGGTCGATGAAGGGGTTAGTCACGACACGCTGACTGCCGCGGTGACGACAGCCGGCTATCACGCCAGGGTGGCTGACGTGCCACCCCACTCAGCAGGCCTGCCCGGCAAGACGCCCGGCTCGGCGGAAACTGGTGGGAAGCGTAGCGGCGGTGATAGCGCGCTGCGGATCGCCGTGATCGGCAGTGGTGGCGCTGCCATGGCGGCTGCGCTAAAGGCTGCCGAAAACGGCGCGCAGGTGACGCTGATCGAGCGCGGCACCATCGGCGGCACCTGCGTGAACGTCGGCTGCGTGCCCTCCAAAATCATGATCCGTGCCGCCCATATCGCGTATCTGCGGCAGACGAGTCCCTTCGACGCGGGCATTACCGCGACGGCACCGGCCATTGACCGGCCGCGCATGCTCGCCCAGCAGCAGGCGCGCGTGGACGAGCTGCGCCACGCCAAATATGAAAACATTCTCGACACGAGCCCGAACATCAACGTCCTGCACGGCGAGGCGCGGTTCACGGGAAGCCATTCGCTCACGATCACGCTGACCGCCGGCGGCGAACGTACGGTGTCGTTCGATCGCTGCCTGATTGCCACAGGTGCAACTGCCGCAGTGCCGCCGATTCCGGGCCTGAAGGACACGCCGTACTGGACCTCGACCGAAGCGCTGGTGAACGACGCGATTCCCGAGCGACTGGCTGTGATCGGCTCGTCGGTAGTCGCACTGGAACTGGCCCAGGCATTTGCACGGCTGGGCAGCCATGTTACGGTCCTGGCCCGTCACACGCTGCTCTACCAGGAGGACCCGGCGATCGGCGAAGCCGTGACGGCCGCCTTTCGCGCCGAGGGCATCGAGGTGCTGGAACAGACCCAGGCAACCCACGTGTCGCACGCCGATGGCAAGTTCGTCGTCACCACGAACCACGGCGAGCTGCGGGCCGACCAGTTGCTGGTGGCAACAGGTCGTGCTCCCAACACCGGTAGTCTGAATGTGGCGGGCGCCGGCGTGCAGCTCGACGAGCGCGGCGCCATCGTGATCGACGGCGGCATGCGCACGAGCGCACCGGATATCTATGCGGCGGGCGACTGCACCAACCAGCCGCAGTTCGTCTATGTCGCGGCGGCTGCCGGTACACGCGCGGCGATCAACATGACCGGAGGTGATGTACGTCTCAATCTCGATACGATGCCGACGGTCGTCTTCACTGAGCCACAGGTTGCGACGGTTGGCTACAGCGAGGCGCAGGCGCACCGGGCGGGCATCGAGACCGACAATCGCACCCTAACGCTCGACAATGTCCCACGTGCGCTGGTGAACTTCGACACGCACGGCTTCATCAAGCTGGTGGCGGAAGCCGGCACCGGCCGGCTCATCGGCGTGCAGGCGGTGGCGCCCGAGGCGGGCGAACTCATCCAGACGGCCGCGATCGCGATCCGCGCAAGGATGACCGTGCAGGACCTCGCCGACCAGCTGTTCCCGTACCTGACAATGGTCGAGGGGCTCAAGCTCGCTGCGCAGACCTTCTCGAAGGATGTGAAGCAGCTCTCATGCTGCGCGGGATAACCTGTGGGGGGACGACGATGAACCTTGCGCGCCATACGGCCGAACTGGTCGAGCGCCTGGCGATGGCCAACCAGTTGGAAGGCTTTGCAGATCTCTTTGTCGTGCTGCTGCGTGAACTCAGCAAGGGGGCGCCGGTTTCTCCGGCCGCATTGGCCCTGGCCTTGGACTGGCCCATCGAGCGGGTGAGCGTGGCACTCGAACAGGCGGTAAGCACGGAGTGGGACGACTATGGCAACGTCGTCGGCTACGGCTTGACGTTGCGTGAGACCCCGCACACTTTCGAGGTCGACGGCCGGCGCCTGTACACGTGGTGTGCCTTCGATACGCTGTTCTTCCCGGCGCTGATCGACCGGACGGCCCACGTGGTCTCGCGATGTGCCGCCACCGGCACACCGGTCTCGCTCACGGTCACGCCCACCGCGATAGAGGACATCGAGCCGACGGGCGCGGCCGTGTCGCTGATCCTCCCGCAGAACACGCCTGACATCCGCGCTGCGTTCTGCTGTCATGTGCATTTCTTTGCCTCTGCCGCTGTCATTTCCAGAAGACGACTGCACCATTCAGCGCGGTTTGAAGCCTCTTGTGCATACGGCTCCTGACAGCCAGATATCAGGACTCCTCTGCACGAAACTCGTCTATGCTCAATACTCGTGTGCACCAAAGCGAGATGAGCATGGCGACCGATACCGCACCGATTACCGAGCACGGCGTGGCCACCCTGCCAGAACAGGCATGGGAGCGTGCGCGTCGTCGCGCGGAGATCATTGGGCCGTTGGCGCAGTCGGAGACGGTTGGGCATGAAGCGGCCGACGCGGCAGCCCAGGCATTGGGGCTGTCCCGGCGGCAGGTCTACGTCCTGATCCGCCGTGCCCGGCTAGGATCGGGGCTGGTCACTGACTTGGCTCTTGGGCAGTCGAGCGGTGGCAAAGGTAAAGGCCGCTTGCCGGAGTCGGTCGAACGAATCATCCGCGAGTTACTGCAAAAGCGCTTCCTGACCAAGCAGAAGCGTAGCTTGGCGGCGTTCCACCGCGAAGTTGTGCGGGCGTGCAAGCTGCAAAAGCTGCGGGTGCCGGCGCGCAACACGGTGGCTCTGCGGATCGCCGGCCTCGATCCGCGCGAGGTCACTCACCGCCGGGAAGGACAAGATGCCGCCCGCGACCTGCAAGGTGTTGGTGGTGTTCCGCCACCCGTCTCCGCGCCGCTGGAGCAGGTGCAGATCGACCACACAGTCATCGACCTGATCGTGGTGGACGAGCGCGACCGGCAACCGATTGGCCGTCCATACCTGACCCTCGCCATCGACGTATTCACCCGCTGCGTGGTTGGCATGGTCGTTACGCTGGAAGCCCCGTCCGCCGTCTCGGTCGGCTTGTGCTTGGTGCATGCCGCCTGCGACAAGCGCCCTTGGTTGGAAGGGTTGAACGTAGAGATGGATTGGCCGATGAGCGGCAAGCCCAGACTGCTCTACTTGGACAACGCGGCTGAGTTCAAGAGCGAGGCGCTGCGCCGTGGCTGCGAGCAGCATGGCATCCGGTTGGACTATCGCCCGCTCGGGCAGCCGCACTACGGCGGTATCGTGGAACGGATCATCGGCACGGCGATGCAGATGATCCACGACGAATTGCCGGGGACGACCTTCTCCAATCCTGACCAGCGCGGGGAATACGCCTCCGAGAAGATGGCCGCCCTGACACTGCGCGAGCTGGAGCGCTGGCTCACATTGGCGGTCGGCACCTATCACGGCTCCGTGCACAACGGCCTGCTCCAACCGCCGGCCGCGCGCTGGGCCGAAGCTATCACGCGGACCGGCGTGCCAACCGTCATCACTCGCGCTACGGCTTTTCTGGTCGATTTTCTGCCCATCATCCGCCGCACGCTGACCCGCACCGGCTTCGTCATCGACCACATCCACTACTACGCCGATGCGCTCAAGCCGTGGATAGCTCGGCGGGACCGCTTGCCTGCGTTCCTGATCCGGCGCGACCCGCGCGACATCAGCCGCATATGGGTGCTGGAACCAGAGGGGCAGCACTACCTGGAAATTCCCTACCGTACCTTGTCGCACCCGGCTGTCACCCTCTGGGAACAACGACAGGCGCTGGCGAAATTGCGGCAGCAAGGGCGCGAACAGGTGGATGAGTCGGCGTTGTTCCGCATGATCGGCCAGATGCGCGAAATCGTTACCACCGCGCAGAAGGCTACGCGCAAGGCGCGGCGCGACGCGGATCGACGCCAGCATCTCAAGGCAACGGCAACGCCTGTCAAAACCACGCCACCACCGGGCGCTGACATGGATGGGCAGCAGGCAGACAACCAGCCGCCGGCCAAACCGTTCGACCAGATTGAGGAGTGGTAGCCGTGGAAGAATATCCCATCATCGACTTGTCCCACCTGCTGCCGGCGGCCCAGGGCTTGGCCCGTCTCCCGGCGGACGAACGCATCCATCGCCTTCGCGCCGACCGCTGGATCGGCTATCCGCGAGCAGTCGAGGCGCTGAACCGGCTGGAAATCCTGTATACGTGGCCAAACAAGCAACGCATGCCCAACCTGCTGCTGGTCGGCCCGACCAACAACGGCAAGTCGATGATCGTCGAGAAGTTCCGGCGCACGCATCCGGCCAGAGCCGATGCCGACCAGGAGCACATTCCGGTACTGGTCGTGCAGATGCCATCCGAACCGTCGGTAATCCGCTTCTACGTCGCGCTGCTCGCGGCGATGGGTGCGCCATTGCGACCGCGCCCACGGCTGCCAGAAATGGAACAACTGGCGCTGGCACTGCTGCGCAAGGTCGGCGTGCGCATGCTGGTGATCGACGAGTTGCACAACGTCCTGGCCGGTAACAGCGTCAATCGCCGGGAATTCCTCAATCTCCTGCGCTTCCTCGGCAATGAACTGCGCATCCCACTGGTCGGGGTCGGCACGCGCGACGCCTACCTGGCCATCCGCTCCGATGACCAGTTGGAAAATCGCTTCGAGCCGATGATGCTGCCGGTATGGGAGGCCAATCACGATTGCTGCTCACTGCTGGCCAGTTTCGCCGCTTCGCTTCCACTGCGGCGACCCTCGTCGATTGCCACGCTGGACATGGCCCGCTACCTGCTCACACGCAGCGAGGGCACCATCGGCGAACTGGCGCACTTGCTGATGGCGGCGGCCATCGTCGCAGTGGAGAGCGGCGAGGAAGCGATCAACCATCGCACGCTGAGCATGGCCGATTACACCGGTCCCAGCGAGCGGCGGCGGCAATTCGAGCGGGAACTGATGTGAAGCCAGCGCCACGCTGGCCACTGCATCCGGCCCCCAGAGAAGGCGAAGCCTTGTCTTCGTGGCTCAACCGCGTGGCCCTTTGCTATCACATGGAGGTGTCCGAGCTGCTGGAGCACGATCTTGGTCACGCTCAGGTTGATGACCTGGATACCGCGCCACCACTGGCGCTG
The DNA here is from genome assembly GCF_002223045.2 of Burkholderia sp. HI4860. Lineage (NCBI taxonomy): Bacteria > Pseudomonadati > Pseudomonadota > Betaproteobacteria > Burkholderiales > Burkholderiaceae > Burkholderia > Burkholderia sp. HI4860. The sequence goes on from NZ_NKFO02000001.1 coordinate 2,775,484, forward strand.
TTGGCGATGCTCTCCCAGCGGAGCGGCATCGAGCCGGACCGGCTGCGTTGCATGAGTTTCGCCGGCTGGGTGCCTTGGCTACTGGACAGCCTTGATGATCAGATTCCAGACGCATTGGAAACCTATGCGTTCCAGCTCTCGGTGCTGCTGCCGAAACTCCGCCGTAGGACGCGATCCATCACGAGCTGGCGTGCCTGGCTGCCCAGCCAGCCGATACATCGCGCCTGTCCTCTCTGTCTGAACGACCCGGCAAACCAAGCCGAACTGCTTGCATGGAAGCTGCCCCTGATGCTGAGCTGCCCGCTGCATGGCTGCTGGCTGGAATCCTATTGGGGCGTGCCTGGGCGGTTTCTCGGCTGGGAGAACGCCGACACTGCGTCGCGCACCGCCAGCGACGCGATTGCAGTGATGGACCGGCGTACCTGGCAGGCACTGACGACCGGCCATGTGGAACTGCCGTGCCGACGCATCCACGCTGGATTGTGGTTTCGACTGCTACGCACGCTGCTCGATGAGCTGAACACCCCGCTTTCGGCGTGCGGAACCTACGCGGGGTATCTCCGCCAAGTCTGGCAAGGCTGCGGGCATCCGCTGCGTGCTGGGCAAAGTCTGTGGCGACCGTATGAAACCCTGAACCCGGCAATACGGTTGCAGATGCTGGAGGCGGCGGCAACGGCAATCAGCTTGATCGAGTTGAGGGATATCAGCCCGCCAGGCGAGCATGCAAAGCTGTTCTCGTCCGAGCCCCAAACCGGGTTCACCAGTGGTCTGCCGGCGAAACCGCCGAAGCCCGAACCCGTCAATCACTGGCAACGGGCGGTCCAAGCTATCAGTGAGGCGATCATTGAAGCCCGGCACGACCCCGAGACGGCACGCTCGCTGTTCGCGTTGGCTTCCTATGGTCGGCGCGATCCCGCTTCCCTGGAACAGTTGCGCGCCACCTTTGCAAAGGAAGGCATTCCCCCGGAATTTCTGTCACATTACGAGGCTGATGGACCCTTTGCATGTCTTAGACAGAATGACGGGTTAAGTGACAAATTTTGACGACCAGAACTTTCCGGTGCACACTGTCACATAATCGAACGTATACGTGACGGGTGAAAAGGTGCTGATCGGCTACATGCGGGTATCGAAGGCGGACGGATCCCAGTCCACCAATTTGCAACGCGATGCGCTCATCGCCGCTGGTGTGAGCCTTGCGCACCTTTACGAGGATCTGGCCTCGGGCAGGCGCGATGATCGCCCAGGGTTGGCTGCTTGCCTGAAGGCGCTTCGTGAAGGGGACACGCTGATCGTGTGGAAGCTCGATCGGCTTGGCCGTGATCTGCGCCACCTGATCAACACCGTGCACGACCTAACTGCGCGTAGCGTGGGCCTGAAGGTCCTGACCGGTCACGGTGCGGCGGTCGACACGACGACTGCCGCCGGCAAGCTTGTGTTCGGTATTTTTGCCGCGCTGGCCGAGTTCGAGCGTGAGTTGATTTCCGAGCGAACAGTCGCTGGACTTATCTCGGCGCGCGCTCGCGGCAGGAAAGGGGGGCGCCCCTTCAAGATGACCGCCGCCAAGCTACGCCTGGCGATGGCCAGCATGGGGCAACCGGAAACCAAGGTGGGCGATCTCTGCGAAGAACTCGGGATTACCCGGCAGACGCTCTACCGGCACGTGTCGCCCAAGGGCGAACTGCGGCCAGACGGCGTAAAGCTGCTCTCCCTCGGTTCAGCCGCATAAATGGAGGCGACCTGGAACGGGGCGCTGTTCAGTGCGGCAACGATCCGATTACCGGTGTCGACCCTCAAGAGCCGCTCAGAATTTCTGGCCCAGCGCCGGCAGTGCAGCGGTTGCGGTCAGTGAGATGCGCGCAGAGAAGGTCAGCTCTCGGCCAGAAGCAGACATTCGTTTTGCTATTTATATTCTATTGAGCCTAAATCCGGAGAATGGAGAATCAAATCTGCAAGGCTTGCCACCGGACCGCTTAACGAAGTTTCTGAGCGATGTACGAGATAAAGATCTTTGTAAACATCTTCTTCAATCGGAATTGCATGTAACCATCCGCTTGCCTGTTCATGCTTGACCGCGCTTTCCATCACAAGCGAGATTCCTAGCCCTGCGTGGACCGCGTGTTTGACCGCCTCGGTGCTACCTAACTGCATACCCACTGTGAACTCTGCCGAGTCGGCACCGGCATATTGTTGTAGTAGGCGCCCAGTTCCGGTAGCCGCTTCGCCTCCAAGCAAGATCTGGGATTTTAACCACTTAAGTGGAATGGTCGACTCGGCAGCCCAAGGATGGCCGGGGCGAACAATGACAACCATCCTCTCGCGCCGCCATACTGTTGAGACGAACCCAGGACGTGAGTCCCACCACTCCATTACCGCTACATCCACTTCAAGCGTTTCCAGCAAAGCGGCAATCTCGATATTTTTGCCGATCCTCACATCGATCTTGTTTGCTAATTTATCTTGGAGCGCCTTGATATAGGGTTGTAAAAGATAAATGCCGATATTGGAGCTTGCACCAACGACCAGGCTTTTATTGTGGAGGGCTGCCGTAGCCTTATGGCTAGTACGGAGCAATTGTTCCGCATAGGGGAAAAAAATCTTTCCCTCCAATGTCAGGCTTTGCGGCATTGTTGCGCGGTCAATCAGCCGGGCCTGCAAAGACTGCTCCAGCCGCTTGATATGCTGCGTTACTGTTGGCTGGGACAATCCAGTTTGCTTCGCCGCTTCGCGAAAGCCCCCGCATTTGACGACGGCAATGAACGTCGCCACACGCTCCAGATCTATCACGCCGCCTTTACTCCCGGATACGGCTGATTAATCGCGCCCATCGGTTTTTCACCAGCGAGTGCCTGGATGATGTTCATCGCTGCCTGCCGCTCGATTTCAAGCCGAACTTCCTTGACCGCCGATCCCAAATGCGGCGTAAAAAACGTTTGTGCCGTATTGTCGAGCAGCGCCTTGGGGATAGCCTGCGGGCGATCAGCGCGTATCCATTCTTCCATCTCGAAGACATCGGCTGCATATCCAGCTAGTTTTCCAGACGCCAGTGCTGCTATCACCGCATTCTCATCCACGACCGAGCCGCGACATGCATTGATCAGGTAGCTACCGGTTTTCATCTTGGCCAACGCGGTGGCATCGATCAGATGCAGTGTCTCTGCGGCCATCGGAACCATCGGCACGACATAATCACATTTTTCGAGCAGTTCATCGAGCGTGACGCGCTGTACGTGCCAAGCCTTTTCTTGTTCGGCATTGAGCGGAATCGGATCGCAATACAAGAGATTCATTTCAAAGCCAGCCAAGCGCTGGGCGATTGCACGGCCGACCGCCCCCATACCAATGATGCCAAGCGTTTTTCCTGTCAAACCAGAGCCATATAGTGTCGGCCGCCAGCCTTGGAAGTGTCCGCTACGGATTTGCCTATCGCCTTCCAGCATATGCCTTGTCAAACCGAGAAGAAGGCCGATAGTCAGTTCAGCGGTCGGGATCGTAAGCAAATCCGGCACAATCGTAAGCCATACACCGTGGCGTGTGCAGGCGTTGACATCGAAGTTATCATAGCCTTTAAGCGCGGCGCCGATGACACGCAGCTTTGGACATTCCTCGAGAAACGCGCTGTCGATGCTGTCCGGCATGAAAGCCATGAGTGCATCCGCATCTTTGGCTCGCGCAATTACCTCAGAACGCGGCAAGGTTTCCCGTGTGGTGTTGGGGATAACATCGGCGCTAGCGGACAACAATTCGATGATTTCCGGGTGCACCCAGTGGGTGAGGACGACTTTGGGCTTCATAAAAACCTTTGTAAGCTTTGGGAGTTATTTGAACTTGCGACGCAGGAAGGAGCTGAAGGCGTCGACGAGGGTAACCATGCCTAAAATAACCAGCAAAATAGCCGAGACATCCTGGTATTGCATGATGCGCAGAGAGCCCATCAGCTCGAACCCGATTCCACCGGCGCCGACCATGCCCATCACGGTCGAAGCACGGAAGTTGTATTCCCATCGATAGATCGCGGTATCGGCCATTTGCGGAAGCACTTGGGGAAAGATCCCATGAAAAATCACCTGCAATGGCGTGCAGCCCGCTGCATGCGCGGCTTCTACCGGTGCCGGATCGGCATGTTCGATCGATTCCGAAAAAAATTTGGCGATCATGCCAACCGAATGTAAGCCTAGGGCTAAAACACCCGGCAATGCGCCGAAGCCAACGGCTGCCACGAACAGGATGCCCATGATCAGTTCGGGTATCGATCGCAAAGCGTTTAACATGCCGCGTGTGGCTTGATACACGAGTGGATGAGGGCTAGTATTCCGCGCGGCGAGCACTCCTAAGGGAATGGATAGCAATACCGCGATTGCCGTGCCGGCGATACTCATGGCCAAGGTATCCAGTACCGGTTTGACCCAGGTGCCAGCCTGCGAGAAGTTCGGTGGGAACATCTCGCCGGCAATTTTTACCAGGCTTGGCATGCCATCCTTCAATCGCTCGGCATCAAATAGGCCGACGTAATACCAGCAACCGATCACAATCGCCAGCACAACGGCAAACTGCAGTATCGTGCGGTTCCATACGCGCTGGCGCTCGGCCAGAATCAAACCAAAATCAGCTTGCATGCTGTCGCTCACTTAGAACTTCGACAGATCGAGCTTGAGCAGTGTGCCAAGGCTGCGCACCACGTCATAGTCTTTGTCGCTGATCGGGCCGAAACCATCGGCTTTGAAAGGTTTCAGGACTTCCGGATCTTTGAGATTCAAGAAGGCTGCACGGATCTTTTCCTTCAGTTCCGGCTTCAGATTGCTGCGCATGGTCCACGGGTATTGCGGATATGGCTTCGATTCGGCAAGAACTTTTACTTTGTTGGGATCGACCAGTCCGCGCTGAACCAGGGATTCAAAAATCGGCTTACTCAAGCCGCCAGCCTGCGCGTGACCGTTTTGCACGGCCATGGCCACCGCGTCATGCGCACCGACAAAGTGTTCGCGATAGTTTTCGCCGGCTTTCAAACCGTTTTCCGCCAATATCGACTTCGGAATCAAATGGCTGGAGGTGGATGCCACATCACCGTAAGCGACATTCTTGTTGACGATATCACTGATTTTGGCGATGCCGGCGCCAGTATTGGCGATCAATACGGACTGGTAGGTAGTGCTACCCTTTTGCTTCATCGCTGCGAATGGCTCGATGTCGCTCTTTTGCTTAGCCAGCACATACGACAAGGGGCCAAAATATGCCATGTCGATACGGCCGTGACGCATGGCTTCGATCATTGACGAGTAATCAGTGGTAACCACCAGCTCAATTTTCTTTCCCAGCTCTTTTTCCAGATAGATTTCGAGCGGCTTGTTGTTTTTAATTACGGTCGATGCGTTTTCGTCCGGCAGTAGCGCAACTTTGAGCGTTTCTGGATCGGGATTGGATGATGCATGGCCAATGCTGCAGACGGCGGCAAGCAAGACAGACATTAATGCGGATGCGAGTTTTTTCATAATCAATCCTTTACGGTAGCAAGTTGCATGGGAAATGAAGTATCGATAAGCCGTTCCTCTCGAGCGTCTTGTGGAACGCTCAAAGAAGAACGGGGTACTTGTTCATACAGCGTGTCGTAACTGGCTTGATCCAAAGTCTGCGGTGCGGCATCAAAAATGACTCGGCCATGGGACAGGCCAATAATACGGTCGGCATAACGTTGAGCGAGGTCTACCTGATGCAGGCTGACGACCGCCGAAATCCCGTCCTCTTTACAAATGCGGTGCAGCAGACTTAGCACTCGCTCTGCAGTAGCAGGATCGAGGCTGGCTACCGGTTCATCAGCCAACACCAGTTTAGGTTGCTGAGCCAGAGCCCGGGCAATACCGATGCGTTGCTGCTGGCCGCCGCTCAATGCGTCGACACGGCTTAAGGCTTTGTGCAATAAGCCGACTCGGTCCAGACTTTGCAGGCATATGGATTGATCCTTCGCCGGGAGGGGGAATAGACTGCGTAATGCCGTGTGGTAGCCCATTCGGCCCATCGAAACGTTTTGCAAAGCCGTCAGTCGGCCAATCAATTGATGCTGTTGAAACACCATGCCAGTCTGTCGGCGATGCATGCGCAATGCACGCGAGTTCGCCAAATTTCCTAAGCCGGCGACAATGGTGGTGCCGCGCTGCGACGCATGCAGCGAATTAATACAGCGAAGTAGCGTGGATTTTCCAGCGCCGGAAGATCCGAGCAATACGGTGAACTGTCCCTGATGGAGTTTGAGAGTGGTGGGATACAGTGCAATCGCATCACCATAACTGACTGAGACATTCTGTAGTTCGATCATGACACCTCCGGCAGATTTGAATTCGTAATCAAAAATGATGACCTGATTACGAATCTGAATTGCAGCGATGGTAATGTCGTGATATGACACCATGATGACTCGTTGATGTCATTTTTGAGACATGGTCGCGGGTGCCTGTGAGGGAAATAAGTTGTGCTATCTATGCCAAATATAGACGCCTGCTATCGGTCGATAGCCGCCGATCCAAGCGCGCAGCACGAGGGGCAGCTCTCAGCCTCAAACTGCCGCTCGGGTTCTCACATCAGTTGGTCGCTCTTGGCCGGCAGCAGCCCGTCGTTGCCTGATGGATCCAACCCCTCCGCTGCTATAGTGCAGTCGGCTTCTGACGTTCAGTGCAGCCGTCTTCTGAAAACGACAGCCGCCGCGGGTCAGCAGTGGGCCGCGACACGCCCCGGCATCGAGGTTGTGAGCGTCCGGGACGCCTTCGCCGTGGGCCGCGAGTGTGCCGAGCGGCTGTTGGGGGCCACCTGCCTGCGAAACGCGGGGAGCACAAACCGTGCGTGATCCAACTGCACCCGGATTAACTCGTAGCGCCCGCTGGCGCGCCTGGCTCTGGGGTGCGCTCGCGGCGCTCACGTGCCCATGCCATTTGCCGATCGTGCTGCTGGCACTGTCCGGCACGGCGGCCGGAGCACTCGTCAGCCAGCATCAGGGCATCGCCGTGGTCGTGCTGCTGGCGTTTTTTGCCTTGTCGCTCACATGGGCGCTGCGCGCGTTCCGGGCGCCCCGGTGATCTGCGCATCGGTGCGCTCAGTCACGCGTCGGGTGTCAGGCTGAGGCATGCTTCAACCTGACGTCAGGCCTGCGACCAAAGCGCGTCACGTTAGGGTTGACTTCCTCATTGGTGGACACACGTTTCTCCGTGTCGAAGACCCTAACCTGACGATCTCGCCGCTAAACGTACGAAAAAGTCCGAATCTTGACGGCACCCCTATGCGGGCGCCGCTTTTTGCGCCGTGACCATCGCGCTGGTTTGGCTCCAGCGGCGGCCTCAGAGAACATAAGGCACGTCAAGCCTGCTGCCGCGGCAGCAACGGCCTGAATTCGCGCAAGCCAGTCCTGGCGCTGCGGAAGCCGCCGGGAGTCGCCGGTCAGGTTGATATGCTCCGGGTCTGACGCCATCTGCTATAGCAACGGGGCGTCGCCGGTAGTGTTAGTGTGGCCGTACAAGGCGGCTGCGGCGCCCTTCAGGCAAGTGTGTTTCACGGCGCTACACCGCACTTCGTCATTCCGGAGTTCCAGAGCCCGTGGCGCCCCGGCCATCGCCGTGCGCCGGCCCTCGTACAAGTTTTGCCTGCTGTCGCGCGCGATCGTTGATGACCTGATGCCGCCGATGGTCCGTCATTGTCTTCCAGTTGCGGATTTCATCGCGTGTGCGCAGGCAGCCGGTGCAGAACCCTGTCCGACCATCCATGACGCACACGTCGATGCACGGTGACCTGACGGCCATCGCTCAGGCTGCGACACGCGTCGGGTTGACTTCCACCGTCACGTGCGACAAGCCCCGGAAGCGTTTGAGTGCTGCGTGATAGAAGCCAGGGCTGCGTTGCGGCTCGGTAGTCGCAACCGACACCACCGCGCCCATGTGACCGGGTCCCAGGCGCCATACGTGCAGGTCGATTACCCGGTCGCCATGGCCCTCGATCGTGCGACGGACATTGTCAGACAGTTTGCGGTCCAGATTCATGTCGAGCAAAATCCCGCCCGTGTCGCGCATCAAACCCCACGACCAGTTCGCGATCACCAGTGCGCCAATCACGCCGGCAAGCGGGTCCATCCACATCCAGCCGAACGTACGCGCCAGCACCAGCCCAATGATGGCCAGCACGGAGACGGCTGCATCCGCGATCACGTGGACGTACGCCGAACGGATATTGTGATCCCGGTTCGCAGCGGTGACTGCGTCGTCATGGTCGTGCTCATGCTCCTCGAAGGCGAGTTCGTGCAAGCCGTCGCTCAACCGGACGACGGCCTTGAACTCGTGCGGCTCCGGAATCTGGTCGGTTGACTCCAGGTAGCCGCCCCGGTCAACGAACGTGAACGCTTGACGTGCGCCGTCCGGGCGTACCGTCGTGACCGAAACCCCGTCTGCGGCCAGGCGCGAATCCTCCGTCGCCGGCGTTATGCGGAAGACGGGCGGCACGCCGTCCTCGAAAACCGAAACCTCGAACACGCCAGACGGAGTGAATATGCGCCGGACCTCATCGTCATGAGCATGGTCGCCGTGATCTTCGTCGCCATGGCCGTGACCGTGACCGTGCCCATGTCCATGCGCATGCCCGTGGCCATGACCGTGATGGTCACCGCTCAGCAGCCAGACGCTCGCCAGGTTGACCAGCAGTCCGACCACCGCGATGGGAATCGCTTCCCCGAAATGGATTGGCACCGGCGAAAAGAAACGGGATACCGCCTCATAGGCGATCAGCAGCGCAATCATCGCCAGCACGATGGCGCTGGTGAACCCCGCCAGATCGCCAAGCTTGCCGGTTCCAAACACGAAGCGCGGATCCGACGCGTGCCGGCGCGCGTAAGTGTAAGCAAGCGCCGCGATCAGCATGGCACCCGCGTGCGTTGACATGTGCAGACCGTCGGCGACCAGCGCCAGTGAGCCGAACAGACTGCCGCCAAGAATCTCGGCCACCATCATCGCACTGCAAAGCGCAATGACTGCCCAGGTCCGCCGCTCGTTCTGCGCGTGTGCCGCGCCGAGATAGATGTGATCGTGTCCGGCGCCAAAGGCTGCGCTCTGGAAATCGCTCATGTTGCCCTCTTACCTGAAATAGCTGTGGATCACTTCGATCAGCTCCTCTGTGCCGCTGACATGCCCGTGCGACGGATCGGCATCGACCAGATGAGTTCGGACATGGTCCTCCAGCACCACTGCCAGAAGACCATTCATCGCGCCACGGCAGCTCGTAATCTGCTGCAGCACCTCGGAGCAACCGCGCTCTTCCTCGAGCGAGCGCTCCACCGCTTCGAGCTGCCCCTTGATGCGGCGCACCCGGTTGAGCAGCTTCTGTTTCTCGCGAATTGTGTGGCTCATGAAAGGCATCTCCGTGAAGACTGGACGGGACTGTAGCACATTTACAAAGATATAGGGGGTATAGGTATATTATTTGGCCGGAAATTCTCCGGCATCATGCCCGTTCGTTGATCGAGTTGGACCCGTGGCGATGACCGCGTCACCCACAAAACCGCCTGAATTGGCGATTCATGGGGCCAGGATCGGCACGCAACACGAATTTTTTGCCCCCAGCTTAGATCCGGTTGACTCAGGATACCCCCACCCCCTACAATCCAACAATCTTCACGGACGGGGCAATTGCCTTGGACACCTGCAGTAGTCGACCTTTGATCCGTTTCGCTGCCTGACTGGCAGGACGTCCCCGCGCTCACCTATCAGCCGCCGTCCTGCCGTCAGGCAGACGGTGCGCGCCGCAGTAACGCAGCCCCGTGCACCCCAGAAAGCGCCATCGACCCGCGTGCTTGCGCGAAGTCAATGGCATCGTGACGCGAGTCCCACTCGCGTGCGCATCTGCTCCCTGTGAGCAGCGCGTGAACCTGTACGGGCGCATCTGGCGCCAGAAAGGAGCCGAAATGCCGGACTGTGACAGTTACCCCATATGCCGCTCATCCCTGCTTTTCATCAGGGCAAACGGGTAGCACGCACCTCACGGCGCCCATGATGCGCCGGTCTCCGTGTCTGCCCGCGCCCCACGTTTCGCGTCCTGCCAGACGCACGGAGAACATCATGAACTTTGGCCTTCTCGTGTCGCAAAACCCGCACATCGACGACTCGCGTGCCTGCTACGACACCATGCTGTCGCTGCAGCCCCGCACACCGAACCGCTTCGCTGCATTCTGGCGCTGCGTCAGCCGACTCATCTCGTAACAGGCCGTAAGCCATTTCGGCATGCGCGACGGACGCGTTTTTCCAGCGACCGGTCCGCTCGCGCATGCTTGACCGCCACAGAGTTGTTCCAGCGCAATCCGGGAACCATAAAAATGTCTACGCCAACTGATCTCTCACCACCCACGCTCGGGCGGGAACGCACCGCAGTCCTCGATTCGGCCCATCTGGGCGACATCAAGGGAGCGCTCGGCACCATTGCCCACCACGACACCGCCCCGCGCACGACATGGTGGGCGCGCTTTCGAACGTTGCTGGCTATTCTGGGCCCGGGCCTGATCGTCATGGTCGGCGACAACGACGCGGGCGCCTTCAGCACCTATACACAGGCTGGCCAGAACTACGGCACGACGCTGCTGTGGACGCTTCTGCTGCTCGTGCCCGTCCTCTTCGTCAACCAGGAAATGGTCCTGCGGCTCGGTGCGGTCACCGGCGTCGGGCATGCGCGGTTGATCTTCGAGCGCTTTGGCAAGTTCTGGGGGGCGTTCAGCGTGATCGATCTCTTCCTGCTCAACGCGCTCACGATCGTCACCGAATTCATTGGCATCACGTTTGTGCTCGACTTCTTCGGCCTCTCCCGTATCGCGGGCGTCTGCATCGCCGCAGCGCTGACGATGGCCGCTGTCAGTACGGGGAATTTCCGGCGCTTCGAGCGCTTCGCCGTCGTGCTGTGTGCGCTGAGCCTGCTCCTTGTTCCCGTGCTGGTGTCGATACATCCGCCGGTTGGCCAGATGACGCGCGACTTCTTCATCCCGAACTGGCCTGCGCACTCGAAGCTTTCGGATGTGATGCTGCTCGTCATTGGTATCGTTGGTACGACGATCGCACCCTGGCAGCTGTTCTTCCAGCAGAGCTATGTGATCGACAAGCGCATTACGCCGCGCTTCATGAAGTACGAGAAAGCCGACCTGTGGATCGGCATCGCACTGGTGCTGATCGGCGCAGTGGCCATGATGGCGTTCAGTGCCGCGCTGTTCTCGGGAAAGCCCGAATTTGGCAATTTTACGGATGCGGGCGGCGTCATCACCGGCCTTGAAAAATACGCCGGCCGTACCTCGGCCGTGCTGTTTGCGATTGCGCTCTTCGATGCGGCGATCATCGGCGCAGCGGCAGTCTCGCTGTCGACCGCCTATGCGATTGGCGACGTGTTCAAGATCCGTCACTCGCTGCATCGGGGCGTGACGGACGCGAAAGGCTTTTACCTTGTGTACTTCGGCATTGTCGCGCTGGCTGCCGTAATCGTACTGATTCCCGGTAGCCCCCTCGGACTGCTGACCGAAGCGGTCCAGACGCTCGCCGGCGTGTTGCTGCCGAGTGCTACGGTGTTCCTGCTGCTCCTGTGCAACGACAAGGCCGTGCTCGGACCATGGGTCAACTCCAGAAAGCTCAACCTGTTCACAGGGGCGGTGATCTGGGTGCTGGTGATGCTGTCGATCATCCTGACCGCGTCGGTGATGTACCCGGATATCAGCGGTGAGACGATTCTCGTAGTACTCGCGGGCGGAACCGTGCTGGCCATCGCTGGCTATGCCGTGACGGCTGCGCTGCGCAGAGGTAGCAGGGACCCCGTGGGCTCAACCCAGGCATGGCCAGAGGGCGCACGCGACACGTGGCGCATGCCGCCGCTGAACGATCTGCCGGCGCCGAACCTGACGCTGGCCAAGCGTGTCTGGATGGGAGTCCTGCGCGGCTACCTGCTGCTGGCCGTGGGGCTCGTCGTGCTCAAGGTCGTGCAGATGACCCTGTTGAAATAGCGCGCTGCATCAGTCGTTTCACGCGTGCAGCTGCACGCAGCTCAGTTCAGGGCGCGTTTGTTGTGACCCGCACCTCAATCCCGCCGGAGCATACAGCGGGACGCCCGGTGGACGCCAGATGCCGGCCGGATGGCCGTTGAGCGGGGCGCGACAGGAAATGGTAACCGCAGTGGCCGATCTTGCTGAGGAGGAATTGTCGTGAAGTACCTGAAAAACCGGGATGCAGCGTGGATCGCGATGCTTCTGGCCGGGTTTGTGGTCCTGGCTTTCATGTTCGCAGCCAGAAACACCGGCGATATCACATTGGGAGACACCTCGAGCGCGGGTGCGAGAGCGCCTGCACCGCATCAGGTTACGACCCACTGCCTGATTTACGGGAAGTACTGCCTCGGCGAGTCGTTACGTGCAAGCCAGGGCTGAGCAGTGGCGAGCCGGGTATGCCCCGGCCTCGCACCTGAACGCAGGGTGCGCGACGCGCCTACGCCTAATTTCCCGGTGCGGGTAATCGTTAATATCTGAAGCTTCGGGTATTAACGAATCACGGCCAACCCTCTAGTTCGGCCCGGCTGATGCCGTGATGAGGATCGGCCGGGATTCGTAAATTTTCGCCAGAAGCGGTTTAACGCATTGGTGAGTAAAAGAAATTCGTTGTCGTCGAAGGAGCGTGGTATCTCGCAATACTGAATTCTGGAGACTGTGCCCCCTTCGGCAAAGACATGCCCGCTCGCTCCAGGGGTTTGAGGAACCTGGCCCCCCAATGAGTTCAGGCATGGCTAACAGTACCAACGGCAACTTGGCGTCCGCGCCCACAGAAATAGCGATCGCGAGAGACGGAGCATCTGATCGCCGAAGTCGATGGCGTCCAAGAAAAGTGAGTTGAGTGATAGGGCAGCGCTGGCCCACCCGCAAAAACCGCTCGCAAGTTCGTCATAGGACTGCTTCAACCAAGGGATGTCGCGGACCTGTTTGCTGCATGTACGGCTCCGTTAAGGTCGCAGCCATCGTCGGCCAATCGGCATAGCCAATACCTTCCTGTACAAGGCAATCGAAGCCCCGGTTACCACCCTGCCCCCGACTCGCCAGAACGGGCTGCCAAGCATGTAGGCGATCCAGGCGACAATTGCCGCCCCGATCATGTCAAACGGAAAGTGCACGCCAACAAACAAGCGGGCCCACGCAACGGCGATATCGACGATCAGTGCAAGCAGTCCAAGTCGTCTTTTTCCTGCGTAGAAGAGTGTGAAAGAGATCGCAGAAAGCAATGTGGCGTGATCGCTCGGAAATGACGAGTCAGGAGCATGCGCGAGGAATGCATGCCCTATTCCGATTGCGAATGGCCGGGGGTGGTACCACACCATTCCGATCAACTGGTTAATGCCGAGTGCCAGGAAGCCAACAAAACATGCACGCAGGGCCATTTCCCGCCTCTCGTCGCCGCCCGCCAACCACAGGCAGACAAGTATGACAGGAGCCGCCCAGATAGCATAGTTGGCGATGATCACTCCCATTCCGATGAGCCAATGCGGCGTCGCTGGCGTGGCGTTGAGCACGAGAAAAATGGTTTGATTGAGCGCTTCGAGCGTTTCCATAAGAGGCTTTTGTCGTGAAGATCAGGATCGGTCAGCGGTTGCGCTTCTCCAGGCGTGGCGCGAAACGGCACATCACCAGTGGGACGACAGCCAGACCGGCTCCGGCAAAGAACGTCGCCGACGCGCCATGGCGATCCCACAGCCAACCGGCGATGACGCTCGCGACCAGCATGCAGACGCCGCTCGCGAGATTGAAAAGGCCGAACGAACTTCCGCGAAGTGTCTGCGGCGCTGTTTCTGCGACCATCGCCGCGAGAATGCCTTGTGTGAAACCCATGTGCAGGCCCCAGAGCGCAACGCCGAGGAGGACGGTGATGATCGACGCGCTCGTGCCCAGCACAAGATCTGCCGCGATCAGGAGCACGAGCCCCCAGGCGAGTAGAAACCGGCGATCGATGCGATCCGAAAGTGCTCCCGCGGGGTAGGCGGAGAGCGAATAGGCGAGACTCATGACCACCATCACGCCGGGAATCCACGCGATATTCAACCCGGTCTGCTGCGCGCGCAAGACAAGGAAGGCCTCGCTGAAGCGCGAAAGCGTGAAGGTGGCACCGATCGCGACCACGAACCAGTAGCGCTCCGGAAATTCACGCCATGCCCGCCAGTGCAGCGGGGACCGGAAGCGACGAGGCGCACCTTCACCGACCGGCTCCTCAATGCCAAACAGGATCAGGCCGACCGCGATGAACGCGGGTACGACCGCGAACCACAGGACAGTGCGAATGTGATCGGAAAACCCGAGCATCAATACGATTGCGGCAAGGGGTCCTGCAAATGCTCCGATCGTGTCCATCGACTGCCTCAGTCCAAAGCAGGCGCCACGAATCTCCGGGGGCGAGACGTCTGCGACGAGGGCGTCACGCGGCGCACCGCGAATCCCTTTGCCCGCGCGATCGACAAGTCGTGCGGCCGCGACAATCCCGGGTGTGCCGGCCAGCGGGAAAAGCGGCTTGGAAAGCGCGGCCAGCCCGTAGCCGAGCAACAACAGCGCCTTGCGTTTGCCAAGCCAATCACTTACGGGCCCCGAAAAGATCTTGACGATCATTGCGGTCGCTTCGGCTGCCCCTTCGAGCACACCCAGCGCGCTCACGCTCATGCCCATCGTGGTGACGAGAAAGATGGGCAGCAACGCATGAACCAGTTCGGACGAAAAGTCCATGAAGAGGCTGACAAACCCCAGCATCCGGACTGCACGGGGAATCGGAATGCGGTCGATGGTAGATGTATCAGGTAGCATCGTTCGTTGTCTGGAATCGGGAGAAAGCTGTTTTCTACCGGGCATCAGGCCGGTGCGGCGCCGCGGACTGTATCAGCTCCGCCCGACACGGGATCCCAGCCAGGCGCTCTACATTACCGCCTTCTGCCCGTTTCGGAGATATCGGTATTCGTGCCAGGTGAGGGCGATAACGACGATGTCCAAGGCCGTGACGAGCAACAACCAGACTGAGTGCGTGAATGTAAATCGATAGACCTGGTAGCCAATGAACAGGCCGAAAACAATCATGGAAATGGGAAAGTACCAAAGTCTCTCGCACAGCAAACCGATGATCAGCCACAGCTTGATCACGCCGTGTCCGAGCAGATAAATCGCCGCGAATTTCTGGGTGTCGACAGAAAGGTGCTGTACGGTATGAAGGAGAAAGTTGGCGACGAGATCATGGGGATCTTCCGCAAACTCATCCTGCGTGACCAAACGCACAAAAGTCAGAAAAAGCCGCTGCGGAACGAAGTATGTGACAACGCCGGCAGCGATTTCTGAAAGCGCGAAAATCGCCTTGAACCACAGGCTCAATTCAAACACCAGATGGAGCTTCTTCCCGTCAAGCAGCTTGTTCAGACCAATCACGGGGATCTCTCCAATGGTTCGCAATGCGGGTCGCGTTCGCTTCGTCTTTACCGTGACACCTCGTCACTGGCCATCGCCCGTTTCTCCTGATACCGCTGCTTGTCCGGGTTCGACCAGTTCCTCGCGCGCGAAACGCCCGTAACGCAGTGCCAAGGTGGGCAGTACGATCAGGTTCAGTGCGGTCGAGGTGAGCAGGCCGCCAAGAATGACAATCGCCATCGGCCCCTCGATTTCGTTACCCGGCGCGCCGCTCGTCACGGCGAGCGGCAGCAGGGCGAGCGCAGTCACCAGTGCAGTCATCAGGATCGGCACCAGCCGTTCCGACGCACCGCGCACCGCCGTATTTATGTCCCAGGCCAGCCGGTCGACGTGCACCAGATGCTCGTAGTGGCTGATCAGCATGATTGAATTGCGCAGCGAGATGCCGAGCAGCGTGACGAATCCCACCATGCTGCCCAGCGACAGGTTCGCGCCGGTCAGCACGACGCTCAGAACCCCGCCCACGAGCGCGAAGGGCAGGTTAATCATGACCAGCAGCACGCCGCGACGGCTCTTCATTGCGAGGAACAGCAGCAGCGCGATGCCCACCAGCGCAATCCCGCCGTATGCGAGCAGGTCGCGTTGCGACTGCGCGCGCGCTTCGCTCTCACCGCTGAAGACGGCATACGTGCCCGGCGGCATCCTGATCGCGTGATTCACACGCGCCTGTGCTTCCTTTACGAAGTCGCTGACGGGCCGGCTGCCGAGATTGACCGATACCGTCTGCACGCGCTGGCCACCGTCATGTGTGATCTGGTAGCGTCCCGCGACCTGACGGATCGTCGCGAGCGAGCCCAGCGGCACGGCAAGGCCGTCGCCATTGCGCACCATGAGCTTGCCAATGTCGCCGACGGTCTGACGCTGGGCCGGGTCGAGCACAACGGCGAGGTCATAGCTGCGGCTACCCTCGTAGATCTGGGATACGGTCACGCCCGCGTAGGCAGCCTGGAGAGCATCGAGCACCTCGACGGGCCGGAAGCCCCAGCGGCTCAGGGCGTCGGGATTCAGCCGCACGTCCAGTTCCGGAATCCCGGGCGGCGAATCCACCCGCACGCTGGCGACGCCGTGGATCGTGCCGATCAGCTGGGCGATCTGCTGCGCCGTGCGATCGATGACGTCGAGATTGTTGCCGAACACATTCACGACCACCGGGGCCGTGGTGCCCGAAATGGTTTCGTCGATCCGTTCCTCGAGAAACGTGTTGACCGAGGTGGAGAGACCCGGAAAGCGCGCCAGCGCCTGGCGAATCCGGTAGAGCGCCCAGCTCTGGCCCGATGCCCCCATCGGCTTGAGGTCGACTTCGAACTCGGAGAGCTGCACGCCGGTGGGGTCGACCACGCCATTCGCGCGGCCCGCACGCTGTGCCACGAGACGCACGCCCGGCACCTGCATCAGCGCGTTCGAGACCTGCGTGCCGATGCGCAGCGATTCGGCGAGCGAGGTGCCCGGTGCGAGCCCCATGTGAACCGTGTAGTGGCCTTCGCGCAGTTGCGGAATAAAACTCCCGCTCATGAATGGCAGTGACGCGAGCGCCGCGGCGCACATCACCGCGACGATCACCATGACCGCCTTCACATGCTGTTCGACTTTCGTCAGCAGCGCGATGTAACGCGTCTTGAGGCGCCCGATCAGGCGCGGCTCCCGCTCGGGCAAGGGTCCCTTCGCCAGCAGTGCGAGTGCCATCGCCGGCGTGAGCGTCAGGGCGACGCCGAGCGACGCGAGCACGGCGAGAATGTAGGCGATACCCAGCGGCGCAAAGAGCCGTCCACCGATACCCGTGAGCGTGAGCACGGGCAGGAAGATCAGCGTTACGATGAAGGTGGCGAACACCACGGCGCTGCGAACTTCGAGCGAAGCACGCAGCACGACCCGGAAAGCGGGCAGCGGCTGGGGCAGCGTGCGGTTCTCGCGCAGGCGCCGGTAGATGTTCTCGACGTCGATGATGGCATCGTCGACCACCTCGCCGAGCGCGATGGCGAGCCCACCCAGGGTCATCGTGTTCAGGCTGACGCCGAACGACGTCAATACGATGATCGCGACCAGCAGCGACAGCGGAATCGCCACCGCGGAAATCACGGCGGTGCGCACGTTGAGCAGGAACAGGAACAGCACCGCGATGACCAGCACGGCGCCGACGATGAGCGCGGTGCGCAGGTGGCCGACGGCGGCCTCGATGAAGTTGGCGGGCCGGAAGACGTTGGTGTTTACGTCCACACCTTGCCGGGCGAGCGCGGGTCCGAGTCCCGCGAGCGTCCTTTCGATGTCGCGCGTCACGGCCATCGTGTTGGTCCCGTACTGGCTTTCCATCACCACCATCACGCCGGGCTTGCCCATGATCGATGCTGCGCCAACAGCAGGTGCACTGCCCCAGGTCACGTTGGCGACGTCACCCACACGAACCGCCGCGCCGTTGCTGGAACGCAGCACGACACTGGCCAGTTTTTGCGGTGTCGCGATCTGGCCATCGGCGTTGACGGCGATGCGCTGGTTGCTGTTCTCGATGAACCCGGCGCCGCGCACGCCGGTGGCCTGGCGCGCCGCGGCAATCACGTCCGGGATCGACAGGCCGTGGCGCATCAGCTTCGCGGGGTCGACCTGGATCTGCAGCTGGCGCGTCTCACCGCCGAACACAATCACGTCGGCCACGCCGGGAGTGCCGAGCAGCTGCGGTTTGACCGTCCACTGGGCGATGTCGTAGAGGTCCGCGAGCGAGCGCGTCGTCGACGTCAGGCCAATGGTGCGCACGACGCTCGTTGTCGTGGTGAGCGGCAGGAGTTGGGGTGCGGTGACGCCCACTGGTAGCGAGCCCGCAAGCCCGCCGATGCGCTCGGTGACGAGCTGCCTGACCTGCATCACGTTGGCGTGGTCATCGAACACAAGCGTGACCGAGGAGAGGCCCTGCATGGACCGCGAGCGAATCGACTTCAGGCCCGTCATGCCGCCGAGGGCATTTTCAACCGGCTGGGTGACGAGGCTCTCCACCTGTTCGCTGGTCATGCCCGGAGCGGCCGTCTGCACGATGCTCATCGGCGGCGCAAATTCGGGAAAAACGTCGAGCTTGGCGCGCGTCAGCGTAAAGAGCCCGTAGCCGGCCGCCATCACGGCCAGCGAGAAGATGACGCCGCGAAAGCGCAGCGAAAAGCGGATGATCGCGTCAAGCATGGGGCGTGGAATGGGACGTGGAGTCGCGTTGTTCTGGGCAGGTCATGCACGGTACGGTCGCAGGATCAGTCATCACATTCGGGCGGATCCTTGCACGCGGTGGCGATGCCCTGAGGCTTGAGCTCTTCGGAGAGCAGCAGTTGCGCACCCTGCGTCACGATCTGGTCGCCGGCGTGAAAGCCCGACGTGACCATGAAGCCGCGGTCGTCCTCGTTGCCGGCCGGCACGTAGCGTCGCGTAAAGCGCTCGGGGGCCGTGCGCACCCAGGCCCACGTCTGGCCGCCGTACCACACCACCGCCTGCGCCGGGATCAGCAGCCCCGATACGGCCTCGCTTGACGTCGGCACGCGTGCACTCGTGCGCAGATTGGCGGGCAGCGTGGCGTCGGCGACGTAGAGCCAGGGGCTCCCCTGCACGGCCGGATCAACGAGTGGCGAGGCGGAAAGCCGTTGGGCCGGCACCACGCGGCCGTCAGCCGTATCGACGGCGATGCGCTCGGGTGGCGCCATACCAAAACTTGTGGGCAACGTGACGCGCAGCACGACAGCCTGGCCCGACTGAAGGAGCTGGAACAGCCTCGAGGCCGGTGCGGCCGCGGCATTCGCGAGCACGTCGCCGAACTGCTGCCGCATCGCGCCGTCCAGCCCGTTCAGCGTGACCCGGGCAGACTGCAGTTTCGCTTCGTCGCCCTGCATCGTCGACTGTGCAGCCTGCAGGCTCTTCTGCGAAACATTGCGGTCGTCGGCAAACAGTGTGCGGCTGCCCTGGTACTGCGTCCTCGAACTGGCCGCCTGCGCGGTGAAGGTGTCAACGTCCGCGCGCGCGCTCGCGAGCCGGTTGCGCAGATCGAAGAGCGGCTGCAGATCGATGACCATCGCGTCGGCGCTGATGCCGGACTGGCTCATGACGGCGGCAAGCGGCGCCACCTCGATGTGGCTGGCCCGTTGGGCCTCGGGGCTCACGACCACGACCGTTTCACCGTTGACCGTCTGTACGGCGGGCGTCGGAGCCGACCGGGCTGCCGTGGCGGTCGATGCACTGGCGTCGTCAAACGCCTGGTTCAGGATGTACCAGCCTGCACCGGCAGCGAGGGCCAGCGAAATGACGGAAAGTAGGATCAGCCGGAGTTTCATTATGGTGTCTCTTCACTGAGGGTATCGCTCACCGCCTCATGACCCAGGGGTTGCTGCATCGCATCTTCGAGCGCGCCAGCGGCCTGCTGGACCGCGACTACGGCGTCGAGGTGGGCGCTCTTGCTGGTCTGGTAGTCAGCTTTCGCCTGCGTGAAGGTCAGCCGGTCCGCATTGCCGCTGGCGAAAGCCGCCGCCTGGCTTTCGAGTTGCCGGCGGGCACTTGCCAGATGGGCGTCGGACAGCTGCAGCGCTTCGAGGCTCGCCCGGTAGCGTGCCAGCGCGTGCGCAAGATCGCCGAGAATCCTGTCCTGCAACGCGCCGGTACGCGTGGCAGCTTCCTTGCGCTTCGCCTCGGCTTCCCTGATGCCGCCCTGGTTCTGATCGAAGATCGGCAACGTAATGCCGGCGAGCCCGAAGCCAATCTTGTTGGTGCCCGTGTCGTACGTGTAGCCGGAGCCGAGGTGGATGTCCGGATACTGTTTCGCGACCTCGAGCTGAAGCGCCGATTCGGCCGCGGCGTAATCGGCCAGCGAGGCGCGCAGATCGGCGCGATGGAAGATCGCCGCGCGCTGCGCATCCGTTGCGGGCGGCGCAGGCGGAACCGTATCGAAGGCGCTCAGGTCGAGCGTGACGCGGTCGAGCACGGTGACCGGCACGCCGATGGCGGCAGCCAGTTGTGCGAGCGCGTCCTGTTCGGCGCTTCGCGCGGCGGCCAGCTCGCTCTGGGCCTGGGTGTCGGCAAGGACGGCAGCGTCGACGTCGGGCTGCGAGTACTGGCCGACAGCGAGGCGGTGGCGGCTCATCACGGTGATCTGCCGCTCGGCGTCGGCCTTGGCGGACAGGAAGGCCATGCGTTCGCGGGCGGCGTAGAGGGCGAGCATGGCATCCCGGACCTGAGCGCGAACGCTCCACGCTGCGTTGACGATGTTCAGCCGGGCCGCTTCCGAGAGGTGGTTCGCCTGATCGACGCGATAGCCGCGCTTGTGCGCGGTCTCGATCGGAATATCGAGCGACGGCCCCCAGGTGAAGGGCGCTCCCGGCCCCGGGTTAGGCGTGTTGTACTGGAACGGCAACTGCAGGACCGGGTTGGGAATCGCGTTGGCGACGTCGATACCGGCGTTGGCCGTGCTCCATTGCGCACGGGCAAGGTCGAGGGCGGGGCTGTAGTAGAAGGCCGCCAGGGTGAGCATCTCACGATTCCAGACTGCAGGCGGCCAGGGCGTGACGTCGTGACCGGTCTCGCGCGCCACGTAGGCCTGCAGCGCCTCGCTCGCCAGCGTGCGCTCCTCGAATTGCCGGGCAAGCTGGGCGGGGGCGATCGGCTCGGGATGGTAGGTCGTGCAACCGGCCATCCCGGCGAAGGCGATAAAGACAAACGATAATGTGCGGCGCATTCTTGCATCCCATCGGATGGTGTGCCGCCCACCCGGGCAGCGTCCGGGGCGGATGCTACGCCACCGGTTGTGAAGTTTTCGTCAAGAAGGAACGGCCAGGACGCCGCCGGGGCGGGCATGCGGTATTGACGCCAGCTCTGTCAACGCCACATGTGCCGCTCTCAGTGGTGCCTGAACAGGGTCGGGTTCGATTGCTGCCACGTTGGCGCGCCCGCCTGGGCGTTCCCGTTCATGGATGCCCCGGAACCGGAGGTGTCGCAGTTCATTTCGGACATCTTGTCGGGGTAGCTATTTCTGGGTAGACGCATCAATCCTGACTGCTCCGCACACGCCAACTGGGCACGGACCGCGGCGCGCGTCGGGCCGGGGGTTGGCTGGGCAAATGCAAGTAAGGGGGCAATCGCAGAGGATGCGACGAAGAGTGCAGCGATTAGCGATTTCATGAGCGACTCCTTCACAATCTGGTCAATATCTGTTCCGGTAACTTACGGAACAGCCCATAAGCCCATGCTACGCAGGGGTTTGTGAAGTTTTCGTCAAGAACGCATCAGCAAGCGTGCAGTCGACTCAGGTCCGGCTCGTCGCCGGCAGGCGCAGCGAGACGCAGGTGCCAACGCCTGGCTCGCTGTCGATCCGGATCGACCATCCATAGCGATCGCAGACCTTTTTGACGATCGACAGGCCGATTCCGACGCCAGGCGTCGCAGTGCGCGGCGACCCGGCCTGGTAGAACCGGTCAAAGACATGGGGGAGTGCGTGTGCCGGAATGCCTGGCCCGGTGTCTTCGATGTGCAACCAGCCGTCTGCGTAGCGAAACTGAAGGCGTCCGTGTTCGGTATGCCGGACGGCGTTGTCGATGAGGTTGGACAGCACGATCGCGAGCGCCGACCGGTTTGCCAGCACACAAACACCGCGTTCCACAGCATTGACGACCGCCAGGTCCTTTCGGGCAAAACGGTCGGCGAAACGCGTCAGCGACGTTTCAATCAGGTTCGCGAGCGCCATCGGCTCGACCTCGCGTGCCGAATCCTCTCTCGCGAGCGTCAGCAGCGCGTTGCCGAGTTCGCGCATGTTGTCGGCCGCACGCTCGATCTGCTGCAGACGTGTGCGCGACTTGCCGCTGATCGCCGGATCCTGTTCAAGCAGTTCACAGCTCGTCTTGATTGCCGTAAGCGGCGTTCGCAGTTCGTGGCTCACATTCCCCGTGAACTCCTTCTCGCGAGCAATCATGTCGGCAATGCGCCGGTGGTAGTCGTTGAAAGCCTCCACGAGCCCGACGAGTTCCGTCTCATCGTACCTGCCGGGCTGGATCGGTACCGCCCCGCCGAGCCGCAGTTCCTTGACCTGCCGCGCGAGACCGGCAACCTGCCGCACCAACAGACCCGACAGGCCGAAGGACAGCCAGATCGTGAGCAATGCAAAGACACCTGTGCCTGCCATCAGGGCATTGATGACTTCCTTGAAATGCTTTTCGTAAATACTGAAGTTGTAAACGCGGTACAGCCGCGCCGCGCCGAGCGGCTCGATCGCGACGTGGATCTCCCGTCCGTCAATGATGATTTCGTGCGTGCCGGCAGGCAGACTCCCGATCGTCACCGGCAGCGTAATGGTCCGGCTGTCCGCGCCCGAAACATAGCCATTCATTCGGACATCGAAGGGCGGCAGCAGGGACGGGTTGGCTTCGTAACTCTTGAGCACATTCGTCATGTCGTCATGGATGAGTGCCGTGATCAGCCGCTCTTCCTGTGCCTCGGCCAGTGTCCTCACGCCGAGCGCCTGGGCGACCAGCAACGCGATGGTCAGCACCGAGAAGAAAAGCGCGACCTTGAAGCGCAGGCTATTTCGCATCTTGATCAGGTGCAACGAGCCGGTAGCCGACGCCATGGATGGTCTCGACAAGGTCGGCCTCGCCCTGCTCGCTGAGCGCCCTGCGCAGGGTGTAGATGTGCGTGCGCAGTGTGTCGCTGTCGGGCAGCTCCTCACCCCAGACTTCAGATTCAAGCTCGGCGCGAGTGAACATGCGCGCAGGCGACTGCAGCAGGATGCGCAGCAACTGAAGACATTTTGGGGGAAGCTTGACCGGATGCCCGGCCCGTTCGACGGTCATCGTCGACAGATCCAGTCTTACGTCGGCGAATAGAAGATCCATGGTGGCGACCTGCCCGCGATAGCGCTTGATCAGGGCCCCAAGACGTGCACCGACCTCCTTCAGCGAGAACGGCTTGACCAGATAGTCATCGGCACCGTGCACGAAGCCCTCCAGCTTGTCGTCCAGTGCGTCCCTGGCCGTGAGCATCAGCACCGGTGTGTCCCGCCGCGCCTCTTCGCGCAACCTGCGGCAGAGCGTGAGTCCGTCCATGCCGGGCAGCGCCAGATCGAGCAGGATGGCGTCCCACGAGTCGGCGATCGCCATCCGCAGTCCTGCCTTGCCATTGGAAGCAATGTCGACCTCATAGCCGTTACCTTCGAGATAGTCGTAGAGGTTCGCTGCGATCGCGGAATCGTCTTCGACAATAAGAACCTTCATGGACTTGCGTTCGTCACGTCTCGGCTGGAAGAGAGCTTGATGCTACCGCAGACTGCGTGTACTGGAGTCGGGAAAGCCGGATAGACGATGGGCACATCCCTATTGTGGCAGCGCTGGGGCATCCGTGGCCTGTGGTTCATCAGTGTAACGAGCGGACTGGCGCGGCCGGATGACATCGCATCTGGTCAGTCTTCTGCATCACGCCCACAAAGTTAACTTGTAGATATCGCTACATAAACGTAGCATTGTCTACATGAATACGTTGATGACCTGGTCCGTCCTTGTCCTGACGCTACCCACCGGGAATGCGACAGCCCGCATGCGCTTCTGGCGCGCCCTGAAGGGGAAAGGCTGCGCGGTGTTGC
This sequence comes from Burkholderia sp. HI4860, assembly GCF_002223045.2. NCBI lineage: Bacteria > Pseudomonadati > Pseudomonadota > Betaproteobacteria > Burkholderiales > Burkholderiaceae > Burkholderia > Burkholderia sp. HI4860. The sequence goes on from NZ_NKFO02000001.1 coordinate 2,799,534, forward strand.
GCGACGGCATCTATCTGCTTCCTTACAGTCCTGAAGGGGAAAACATGCTGCGCGAGCTGGTCGCGGCGATCGGCGAGAGCGGTGGCGCAGCGCACCTTCTGCGCGCCCCCAGTCTCGATGCTTCGCAGGACGCGGAATTCCGCGGACTCTTCGACCTGGCCGATGAGTACGATGGCTTCATCCGGACACTGGCCGAAGCGCGCAAGACCGTGTCCGGGCAGTCCGCCACCGAACTGACGAAACTGCAGCGACGCCTGCGCAAGGACTACGAGACCATTGTCGCGATCGACTTCTTCCCTGGGGAAGCGACTACGCGCGCGGAGGTGGCGTGGCAGGATTTCGTGGCCCACGTCGATACGGTGCTCTCGCCTGGCGAGCCCCACTCGGCGGACCGCGCAATCCGCCTGCTGTCCGTCCTGGACTACCAGGGGCGCACGTGGGCAACCCGCCGACGGCTGTGGGTGGATCGCGTGGCAAGCGCCTGGCTGATCCGCCGGTTTATCGACGTGCAGGCCCGCTTCGTCTGGCTGCCCTCGCCGGACGATTGCCCGAAGGACGCGCTCGGCTTCGATTTCGACGGCGCGGTCTTCACGCATGTGGGAGAACGTGTGACGTTCGAAGTGCTGCTGGCGAGCTTCGGACTCGAAGGTGATCCGGCGCTCATGCGGCTTAGCTCAATGGTGCATGCGCTCGACGTGGGCGGCACGCCGGTGCCGGAGGCCATCGGCTTCGAAGCGATCATTGCGGGCACGCGCGAGCGTGCAGCTGACGACGACCAGTTGCTCAGTGACATGAGTCCCGTCCTCGACTCGATGTACACACACTTCGCCGCGGTCGAAAAAGCGCGCGACACGGGAAAACGTTCATGAGCACAACCACCGCACACGCGCCCGGATACAGCCTGGGCCAGATGGCGCTCTACATGCTCAAACTCGGCACGATCGGATTCGGTGGCCCGGTCGCGCTGGTCGGCTACATGCGCCGCGATCTGGTCGAACAGCGTGGCTGGATTACCGAGGGAGACTATCGCGAAGGGCTGGCCCTCGCGCAGATGATGCCGGGCCCGCTTGCGGCGCAACTCGGCATCTATCTCGGCTTCGTGCACTACCGGCTGCTGGGCGCGACCATCGCCGGTCTCGCCTTCGTGCTGCCGTCGTTCCTGATGGTGGTGGTGCTGGGCTGGGCCTACGCGCATTTCGGCGGACTGTCGTGGATGCAGGCCGTTTTCTACGGCGTCGGCGCGGCGGTCGTCGGCATCATTGCGATGAGCGCATACAAGCTCACGACGAAGACGCTCGGAAAGGACCGGCTGCTCTGGGCGGTCTTCCTGATCCTCGCGGCAGTGACCGTCGTGACCGAGTCTGAAATCGCCTGGCTTTTTATCGCCGGTGGCATCGTCAACTGGCTACGCCGCGCGCCGCCTCAATGGCTGGGCAAAGGCGGGATCAACGCGCTGGCCGCGACACAGGCACCGGCCCTTGCCGGGCCGCTGAGCGGTCTGGACCTTCCGCTGCTCGGTCAGATTGCGCTTTTCTTCACGAAGGCGGGCGCGTTCGTGTTCGGCTCAGGCCTCGCGATCGTGCCTTTCCTCTACGGCGGTGTCGTGACGGAACACCACTGGCTGAACGAGAAACAGTTTGTCGATGCGGTGGCCGTTGCGATGATCACGCCGGGGCCGGTCGTCATTACCGTGGGCTTCATTGGGTATCTCGTCGCCGGGCTGGCTGGCGCCTGCATCGCTGCCCTAGGGACGTTCATCCCGTGCTACCTGTTCACGGTGCTGCCTGCGCCGTACTTCAAGAAATATGGGCGGCTCCCCGCCGTCAAGGCGTTTGTCGACGGCATTACCGCCGCAGCCGTGGGGGCGATTACCGGCTCGGTCATTGTGATCGCAAAGCGCTCGGTCATCGACTGGCCGACCGCGCTCATCGCGCTCGCGACCGCGTTGCTGCTCTGGCGTGTGAAGAAGCTTCCGGAACCCGCAATCGTGGTTGCCGCGGCCCTGACGGGTCTCGCCCTCTATCCGCTTGTCCATCTGCACGCCCATTAATCGGGTGCGTTCACGAAAACTGTGAGGATTGCAAATGAAGACACGTCGCACGTTTCTGCATGATTCCGCCACAGTGGGGGCAGGCATGATGCTGGCCCAGGCGCAGCTGGTTCACGCGGCTAGTGCGTCGGGCTTTACCGACAGACTGGTCAACGCGGACGGCAACTACGCGGCGGCACCGCTGCCGTTTGCGTACGATGCGCTCGAACCGGTAATCGACGCCCACACGGTGGAACTCCACTACAACTTCCATCACAAGCCCGCCGCCGCTGCGGCGAACAAGGCGGAAGAAGGCTTGGCCCGGGCACGGGAAACCGGCGACTTTGCGCTGGTGAAATTCCACGAGAAAGAACTGGCGTTCCAGCTTTCCAGCCATATCCTGCATACGATCTACTGGACGAGCATTTCTGGCAAGGTTGGTGAGCCGGGAGGCGAGCTTGCGTATTCCGGCGAACGTGATCACGCATTTCGGCGGATCGTGATCATGGATTCCGAATGATCGTGATCACCCGTTTCGGTTGATCGTGATCGCTGATCACAGGTTTCCGAAACGCGTGATCACGATGCCGGAATGAGCGATCACGGGACCGAAACGGGTGATCACGTAACCGGAACGTAATCCGGGTTTGAGTCTGGCGGTGGCGTTGCGCATGTATTCACCGACGGCGTTAGCCTGCTCCCTTTTTTGCGGGAGAAGTGCCGATGCCGACACCTCGGATGAGCATGCGCAAATTGAAGGAAGTCCTGCGACTAAAGTGGGCGTGTGGCCTGACGCATCGGCAGATCAGCCGGGCTATCGGCATCAGCGTCGGTGCCGTCTCGAAGTTCGCGGCCCAAGCCAGCCAGGCGGGACTCGATTGGGCGGCAGCCGAAGCAATGTCCGACGACGAACTGGACGCGCGCCTGAGGCCTGCGGCAACCAATGCCGCGGCGACGACGACGCGACGCATCGAGCCCGACTACACGGCATTGCATCGCGAGCTGCGCCGCAAGGGCGTGACGCTGCAACTGCTGTGGGAAGAATACGCTGAAGCGAACCCCGGCCAGCGGACGTACCGCTACACGCAGTTCTGCCAGAAGTACAAGGACTGGGCGAAGTCGATCAAGCGCTCGATGCGTCAGCAGCACCGCGCCGGCGAGAAGCTGTTCGCGGACTTCGCGGGTCCCACCGTGCCGGTCCTGGCGAGCGATGGCGGCGTCGAGTTCGAGGCGCACGTGTTCGTTGCCGTGCTCGGCGCATCCAACTACACGTTCGCGTGCGCGACGCGCACCGAGACGATGGCGGACTGGATCGGCAGCCTGTGCGATGCGCTAGAGTTCATTGGCGGCGTGCCCGAGCTGCTCGTGCCCGACAACCCGAAGGCGCTGATCGCGCGACCCGACCGTTACGAACCCGGACTCGGCACGACCACGCAGGACTTCGTGAACCACTACGGCACCGCGATGCTGCCGGCGCGTCCGCGCAAACCGCAGGACAAGGCCAAGGTCGAAGTCGGCGTGCAGATCGTCGAGCGCTGGGTGCTGGCCCGACTGCGCCACTATCGCTTCTACAGTCTGGCTGAACTCAACAAGGCGATTGCAGAACTGATCGCCGACCTAAACCAGCGCCCGTTCAAGCGGCTCGAAGGCAACCGGCGTGAATGGTTCGAACGGCTGGACCAACCCGTCCTGCGCCCGTTGCCCGTGCGTCGCTACGAGATCGCCACCTTCCAGAAGTGCCGTGTGAACATCGATTACCACGTCGATGTCGGCGGCCACTATTACAGCGTCCCGCATAGCCTCGCACGGCAGGAGGTCTGGGCGCGTATCACACGCCACGGCGTAGAGATCCTGCATGGCGGCAAGCGTGTCGCTGCGCACGCTCGCTCGCGCCTCAAAGGCAAACACACGACCATCGCCGAACACATGCCGGCTGCGCATCGCGCGCACATGGAATGGACGCCTGGGCGCCTGCTCAACTGGGGCGCATCCGTCGGCCCCGGCGCCGAGGCTGTCGTGCGGCATCTGCTGACCAACAAACCTCACCCCGAGATGGGCTATCGCGCCTGTCTCGGTCTTCTCTCGCTCGCGCGCAAGTACGGCAAACACCGCCTCGAGGCCGCATGCCAGCGTGCATTGAAGATCGGCTCGCCCACGCGTCGCTCCGTGCTGTCAATCCTGGAAGCGGGACTTGACCTGCAGCCCTCGCTCCCGACCACGCCCGCCGAATGGCGCTCGCCCGAGCACGAGAACGTGCGCGGCCCCGACTACTACCACTGACCCGAAGGAGGTCACGATGTTGATGCAGCACACCCTTACCCAGCTAAAGGCGCTCAAACTGGACGGCATGGCTCGCGCGTTCGAGGAGCAGTCAACGCTCACGGCAAGCACCAGCCTGTCATTCGAGGAACGCGTGGGCATGCTCGTAGATCGCGAGCTGGCCTGGCGTGATACGCGACGACTCGAACGTTTGCTGCGCGCCGCGAAGCTCAAGAACCCACAGGCCTGCGTCGAAGACATTGAATACCGGCAAACCCGTGGGCTGGACCAGCGCATCGTCGCCACGCTCGCCGGCTGCGACTGGGTGCGCAATGCTCAGAACCTGATCCTGACCGGCCCCACCGGCGCGGGCAAGACGTGGCTCGCTTGCGCGTTCGGCCAGCAGGCGTGCCGGCAGGGCTTCTCCGTGTTCTATGTGCGCGTCGCGCGGCTGTTCGAAGAGCTGAAAATCGCGCACGGCGACGGCAGCTTCACACGTCGGCTTGCGCAACTCGCGAAGATTGATGTGCTGATCCTCGACGATTGGGGCTTGCAGGATCTCGACCAGGCGGCGCGCAATGATCTGCTTGAGGTACTTGATGATCGTGTCGGTACGCGCTCGACTGTGATCACCAGCCAGTTGCCGCTCGAACACTGGCACGCGTGGCTGCAGGACCCCACGCTCGCCGATGCGATTCTCGATCGGCTCGTGCATCAGGCCCACAAGCTTCCGGTCAAGGGCGATTCGATGAGAAAGAAAACGAAATCCGAGTCCGCTGACGCCTGATCGTGATCACCGTCGCTATAATCCATTGACCGCGCAACACCACCTTCCAGACTGATCACGTTCGCCGAAACGATTGATCACCATCGCCGAAATCCGCAGCGAGCTCGCCAGAACGATCGACCGCCATTTCGGCTCGTATGCGAAATTCAAGGCGCAACTCGTCGCTGCGACCATTGCCACCGAGGCCTCGGGCTGGGGTGTCGTCGGCTATCTGCCGGCGACCGGCAAGCTCATGATCCTGCAGTGCGAGAACCACCAGAAACTCACCGCGTGGGGCATCCAGCCGATTCTGGTGCTCGACGTGTTCGAGCATGCCTACTACCTGAAGTACCAGAACCGCCGCAACGAATACGTCAACCAGCTGTTCAGCATCCTCAACTGGGACAACGCAGCGTTGAGACTGCAGGCCGCAATGCAGTCGCACGCCCTGGCCTGACAAGGGGGGCGGTACAAGGCCGCATGCAGGCCCGAATGTGGAGACATTGATGCCCCCTGTCCGTGCACCCCTGTCGGACCTGCTGTGGCCGCCGGGCATCGATCGCAGCGCGCGGCTGTTGCTCGCGGCGCGAGGTTTGCGCGGAGTCTGTGATGGTTTCGTTGCGGTACTGCTGCCCGCGTATCTTCTCGCCCTCGGCTTCGAGCAACTCACGGTCGGCCTGATTGGCACGGCCACATTGCTGGGATCAGCTCTCGCCACGATCCTGGTCGGCGTGACCAGCGTCCGCTACCCGCACCGCCCGCTGCTGCTGTTCGCCGCGGCCTTGATGGGCGCGACAGGGCTTGCGTTCGGCTGCCTCTCAACCCTGTGGCCGTTGCTCGTGGTGGCCTTTATCGGCACCCTCAATCCCAGTTCAGGGGACGTCAGTCTTTTTCTGCCGCTGGAACACGCACGCCTCGCCGAAGCGTCGCACCCCGATTCCCGGACAGCGCTGTTCGCGCGTTACAGCCTCGTGGGCGGGCTGTCGGCGGCGCTCGGCTCGCTGCTCGCAGCTTTGCCGCAATGGTTCGCGGTGCGCTCCGGCATGTCCGGACTGTTCGCCATGCGCGCGATGTTCGTCGTCTACGCGCTGACGGGCAGCGTGGTCTTCCTGCTGTATCTGGGTTTGCCAAAGGAGACAGTGCACGCCGCGAAGGCGCACGTGCCACTGGGTCCATCGCGCGCGATTGTGACGCGTCTGGCGCTCCTGTTCAGCGTCGATGCGTTCGCCGGCGGCCTGCTTGTCAACTCGCTGCTGACGCTGTGGCTGATCCAGCGCTTCGGACTTTCGCTGGCTGCGGCCGGGCAGTTTTTCTTCTGGTCGGGGCTGCTCAGTGCCGGCTCGCTGCTTGCCGCGGCGCCGATCGCGCGCAGGATCGGGTTACTCAACACGATGGTGTTCACCCACATCCCGTCGAGCGTGTGCCTGATTGCCGCGGCATTGACGGCATCCCTGCCGCTGACCCTGACGTTGCTGCTCCTGCGCAGTGCACTTTCCCGGCTGGATGTGCCGACGCGTAGCGCCTACGTGATGGCCGTCGTGACGCCCGCTGAGCGGCCTGCTGCCGCGAGCTTCACGGCTGTGCCGCGCAGCCTTGCCGCGGCCGTGGCGCCGTCGATTGCCGCAGCGATGCTCGCAGCCGGATGGCTTGCTGCGCCGCTGATCGCGTGCGGGACGCTCAAGATTGCCTACGATCTCGCCGTGCTTGCCGCCTTCCGCCATATCCGGCCGGATGGAGGCGCGCCATGATTCGCGGCAGTTCATTGTGTGGGCAACTTGCGGCGAGGGTCGCCATGGTCGTCTGGTTCGCGGTGATCGCCGGGGGCGGCACAGGGTGCGTCGCGCACGGTTCGGATGACCCGGCCATCGATACCCTGCCACTGAAGCTGATCGGCGATGTGCCACTACCCGGCTGCGCGTCGCGGTTCGACTACGAGAGCTACGACCCGCAGCGGCACCTGCTGTTCATCGCTCATCTGGGCGACGGCGAAGTCGTCGTTTTCGACACGCTCGCTTCGCGCGTTGTCGCGCGCATTCCGGGTGTGTCCGCCGTACATGGTGTGCTGGCTGTTCCGGCGCTGTCCCGTGTCTACGCCTCGGCCACCGGCACGAACAAGATCGTCGCGATCGACGCGGACACGCTGAAGATTGTCGCGAGGACGCCCGGTGGCGTCTATCCCGATGGGATGGCCTGGGTGCCTGACGTTCAGAAGCTTTACGTATCGGACGAAACCGGCGAGACAGAGACCGTGATCGACGGCTCGACGAACCGGCGCGTCGCGACCGTGTCCCTCGGCGGTGAAGTGGGGAACACGCAGTACGATCCAGTATCGCGGCACGTTTTCGTCAATGTGCAGTCGCGACGCCAACTGGTGGAGATCGATCCCCGCACCGACACCGTGGTCGCCCGCACTGAGCTGCCTGGCGCGCGGGCAATCACGGTCTGCTGATCGTGCCGGAATTCCGTCTGGCATTGATTGCCTGCGAGGACAACGATCGTCTGCTAGTGCTCGACATGCGCACAATGAAGGAGATCGCGGCGTTCGATGTCGGCGGCACGCCGGACGTGCTGGCGTACGATCCGGCGCTGCGCACGGTCTATGTCGCGGGCGAGGCGGGCGTGGTGTCCATGTTCCACGTGGACACTTCGCACGTGGTGAAAATCGGGGATGGCCGTGTGGGACCGGATGCCCACGTCGTCAGTGTCGACGCAGCATCACACGATGCCTGGTTTGCGCTCAAGGACGTCGATGGACATCCCGTGTTACGGATCATGGCGCCGCGATGAGGGACAGGCGCGGAGCGCAGTTTAGATTGCCGCATGAGGCGCATCGCGATCGAGTTTTGCCTGGCGCAGGAACCTTTCGTTGAGGATCTGGGTGGCGACGGTAGCCGCCCCCGCCAGCCAAGGATCACCAGACGCCGAGCTTGATTTTCTCTCGAATCGCCTTACGGCCGACGTTGATAGGCACGCCCTCCAATGGCTCGGCCTTGCCACGCGGGCGGCCCCTCCCATTTCGGCGTAATTCCCGCTTCAGACAGCTTCGCCAGCGCATCAAACTTCGCAGCAAGTGGCAACACAGGTTCCCATCCGCAATGTTCAATGATTGCCTGGGCCGCGTAATGGCCAACGCCAGACAAGATCACGGCTTCTCTCGCCGGCGCGGCGTCGCCCCGTGCGCTCATCAGTGCGTATGCCCACCACAGTCGCCGCGCCCTGAAGTGCCACGTGGATTCCCGGTTATCCGTGACCCGCGTTAGCGTGTCGGGATATCGCTCGCGTTGCCGGGGCGTGTCGGCAATGCGCACCGGAAGAACCGCGAGTAATCGCTCCTTTGTCACCTGTTGCGGCTTTCCCGGCCTAGCGAGCATCGCAACGGCGGCCTCGTCGACGAGTGCGGCGAAGCGCTCGTCGTCCGGAGATACGGTTTTCGCTGCGGACTGACCACCGCCCACTCTATCTGCTGCCGAAATCGAGAGGGTCTCCTGTATCCACTCCCGGTCATGCTCGTAGAGCCACGAGGTGACACGATATACCTTGCGCCACAGATCCTGGATGGTCGTTTGCGGGTTTCTTCTCAGCTCGTCCCGTATTCGACGCCGGTGCGCTATACGCGGCATCGACACCGCCGCCCCCTCAAGTGTCGGGCCTTCCTCAACTGTCCTGGTGCGTCTAATCGCAGTCTCTTCCTGGGACACACGCTGCAGGCTCAATGCAAGTTCGTCCCGCGTACCAAACAGATACATCGCGAGCAACAGGTGCCGCGTAATCGGCATATCGCATACCGTGCTGTTGCCCGGTGCAAAGCGTATCCAGAAGCTCATCCGCTTCGCGGCGAACGCCGGATCCACTGCAGAGAGGAACGTTTCGCCCAGTTCTTCAATCAGGTGTTCCTGGAACGCTTTCGCCTGTAGCCTTGCCCCCCATTTGAAGCCTAGCTCTCGAATGCGGTTCTGGTACGCCACGCGCAGGCGAAAGGGGTCCACCCGGCCCAGGGGACGGTTAAGCAGATCGCGAGCAAAGCGCGCGTATTGCAGCGGGATCGGTGAGCCTGCCATGCCATCATCTTCCGCCGCAGTCACCTGCCAGCCACAGCGGCAAGCTAGCCACGGTTGGCGTAGTAGTCGCTGGCGAAACTGGAAAGGCCGGTGGCACTGCGGGCAACTCGAAAGCAGGCGCGCGCCATGCCGCCAACACATGCTCACGCCCGGGACGTGGTGCGCCCGGTGCCAGTACCCATCCCGAACGCATGAATGTCCTCTTCAACGCAGGCCGGGCAGAGATGCGCTTCGCCGTAGAGGCCGACAACACGACGTGGTAACCGGCTCATCATCGCTCCAACGTCAGCCGTCAGCGGCTGCAACACGCCGTCCAGAAACGGCTCGAAAAGCGGCCACAGGGTGTTGCCTGCCAGAAGCGTTTGCAGGGCTGCCTGCGAGCCGTCGTTCACACGATCCGCAAGCCGCATGAGGGATGGCGGTACGATTTGCTCGAGCGAAAACGGCGCACTGTCGAACAGGTCAAGAAAGGTGTCGCTCTCCACCCGGTTGCCCGACAGCACATGATGTCGGGCAACGCGCGACTGGATGGTCTCGTCAGGTAAAGACGGGACAAAGAACAGCAGATTCCGCATCGGCACTAGCAATCGGCATATGCCGTGGAGAATTCCAGCGCGTCTGCCTGCAGCCATCCGGCATCGCGCAGGGCGACAAACGGTGCATCGCATTCAACGAGGCGCCGGGCTTCGGAAGGAACCGGAACTCCCGATTGCTTTACACCGGTCGATGGAATTCCGCTCGTTACCGCGATGGGGGACAAGGATGCCTCAGCGTTTCCGGCGGGAGGACGCCGCATGTCCTGAAGCATCGCCAGGCGCGACGAAACGCGCGCATCCCCATCGATCGCTCCCATCATCGCGGCAATCTGGCTGTCGGGTGGAAGCAGATCCTCGAACTTCGACATGCGCTTCGTGTCACCGCTTCGCAACGCGTCGAGCGCCGGCTTAAGCAACTGCATCCTGGTGTCGGCAATCGTACGCAACAGCTTGAGCGTCAGCCGCTCTTCACCCGTGTGAATCGCGTGTCGCTGGGCGAGCACGAGCAGTTTGATCAGAAAGTCCGTCACCCCTTGAGTTAGATCGTACAGCACCTTCCGAAGCTCGTCCGTCAGGGGTTCGACATGACGAACCCACTGGTATTGCCACGCGGCATCGACTAGCAGTGCCCACGCCGGATCATCGCGCTTCGGTTGCCGGAAGTCGCTCAGCCCCAGACCTGTGGCGCGTCGCGCATTACGCATCACGTCGGAGAATAGTTCGATCATGGAATTGGTCCCCACAAACACGACCGGAATGCCGATGCTGTTGATGAGGTTGACGAAGAAATTAAGCATGTTCTCCTTGCCGCCCGTCTTTGCAACCCGCAGATGCTGCAATTCGTCGATGATCAACACGCCGACGAAATGGGTACTCGCGATCTGCTCGATCTGATGGACGAGTTGGACAATGCCCCGGATCGAACGATAGCGTCTGGCATACCGTTCCTCTCCGATGGCCCGGTCGAGAGCGCGAAAGAACGCGTGGCATAACCCGGTAAGCGAACCGTCGAATGGACATTCGATCTTCAGCCACGGGATCTGGACCTGAACCAGTTCCTGCCTCCGGTATTGCCGGTGGCGAATCGCCTGCGGGTAGAGTCGCAGGATGGACTCCAGTGCCGTCGATTTGCCGATCCCGCTCAAGCCCACGACACTCAGCGTGGAAGCCGTCGAACGGAAGCCGCTTTCTTTTGCCTGACCGAGGGCAAGCGAATACACGTGCCGCCACGTCGACTGCGACAGGGGATTGCGGCCGACATAGCCGCTGCGTATCAAAGCGGACAACGCCGACTCAAGTTCCAGATGAATCGGGAGTGGCTGAACCAGGTGCAGCAACCGGTCGATACAGTGCAGGCGGACTTCCTTCGACAGCCCGGTTTCGCCGCCGGGCTCATCGGGAAACAGCGCCATGCAAGCCGCGGCGTCCGCTTCCGAGCGGATCGGCGGCAATGCCTCAATGAGGGGATTGCCCTGATATTGCGCAATGGGCGAATCGGCATATTCGGCGGCAACGAGTATTCCGGCAGGCGTCATGACCTCGTCCCCTTGTCGCGTAGTCGTCCAAGCAGGCTTAACACTTCGCCGCCGCGCTCGCCAGCATAAGCCTCGGCCACACTCGACGAAGCCGGCGTGGTTACGGGCACATCCACCGCATGCTGATCGGGGCCCGGCAACGTCACCGGGCGTTGCCGCTCGGCTGCCTTTTCGAACGCCCGATGCCTTTTGATGTCCGCTGCCTGGTTGCTGACCGGCACTGGCGCGACCGGCTGCGCCGCTCGCTTGTCCATCTGGGCCTGTCCAACTACCGCACCAATATGCGCGTCCAGGCGGATCCTGTCGTTGAGCGCCGCATATGTGCTTTCGCCTGTCGGCGATCCAGTCATTTTGAGCATGTCCAGCACTTCCTCCAGCCGGCGTTGTGCGACCCGCTCCTCCGAAGCGAGCAGGTCACAGCGCACAAAGTTGCGCTTGCTGTCCTGGAGCCACACGTGCGTCGTATCATTCGGGTCGTACCAGACGGTTACGGTGCGGCGCCCGTCTCTGCGCGCCCTCGCAAACCAGTTTTGCTCAATCGCGTAGGCGCACGTGTAGTACATGCCCTTGAAGCAGATCCCACCGCGCTGGATCGAGGCGCTTTCGCGTGGCAGCAGATGCAGATACACGAGGTCATGAGGTTGCGTATTGGGAGTTGCCAGCCCATTTTCCATCCCCCAACGCCACAGATTGATGGGCGATGGTTCGAGTTCCTCGTGAATCATGTCCGTTGTGAGCCGGTCCGGTCGGCGGCTGTGGTGGTTGTAATGCAGCACGCTGCTGATCATGATGTTGGTGAACTCCGCCAGATCGAGGACGGCATCCAGGCGGTAATCGCGCTGGCCGCGCTCGGCAATCCGCTCCCTGACTGCGCCCGGGATCCAGTGGATCTGCGACGTCTTGTTCAGCAGGCGAAACCGGCTCTCCACGATCGCCTTCCAGTCGGGCCGGAACGGTGGCGCGATCGCTATATCAATGCCCAGCCCAGCCACAAGGCCCTCGGCCGCCTGCCCGAGCATTTCGCCCCGGTCGGCCATCAGTTCGTGCGGAAGATGGTGCGAGGGCCACGCGGACGACTCAATCTCGATGCCGTACGTGCGGCAAAACGCGACCTTGTCGGTGAACGCGTTAAACAGCGCGTGACGGGCGCCGTTCCAGCCCGGTCCTTCCAGGCCAACAAAGATACCGACGATCATGGTCGAAAACACGTCGACGACGACGTAAATCACAGGACGACCGATCACCCAGTTCCGGTTGTACCGGCTCACGAGATAAATGTCGGCGATCGTCGCATCGATTTCGAAGCGGTGACAGGGGCCATACACCCCGTCGCCAGCGCGTCCCGTCAGCCCGCGATGATCTTTCTGCCAGCGCCGCTCGCCCGCACGCGAGCGCTGGACGGTCAGATCGTCAAACGCCTTTTTCCCCCAGTAGCTGAACTGCCGCAGACTCGGCAACTGGTCTAGCGGCTTGAGCGTGAGATCGTCCGTCGATGTGCCGGGTACAACGTGTTCCTCGACGTAGAATCGTCTCAAGGTGCGATGGTAAGCGTCCGTCACGGACGCCACTTCGTTGTTCTTGAAGAGGGAGTACCCGATCCTGATAAAGCTCTTGTCGTCCTCGCCAAGAATCTTTCCGCAATGTGCGCCGCGCGTCGCGGAATGCCTCGGCGGACGCCCGGGGCGCTTGCCGGCAGCGAACACGCGAGCCTTACCAGGTGCTCCGACGTTCTCGTAGTTCGGCAACAATGCATTGCGAATTTGCCCGAACGTCCAGTATCGATAGAGAAGGCGGTACAGGGTCTTGCGTTGCGCCCCTGTCGCTTCGGCATGCAGCGCGACGAGCGCGCCCATCGCGCGTCCCTCGAAAATTTCACCCGGTACTGCCGTGTCGACCAGACGAGCAATGCGCTCCCAGTTGCGATCCCGTATTTCCCGTTCGCCCTTCGGGATATCCTCTTCAACCTGAAGCATATAGGCCGGCAACCGGAACTGACTGGGCCGGACGTCGCCGCGCCGGAACCACATGCGAACATCCTCACTCGCGACGACCCACGGCTTCCTTGGCGTCTCCGCTATCGTAATCAACGTGGTCTTTGCAGCCGCTTCGTCGATCCAGAGAATACGGGCGATCCCTTCAAACGGTAGCTGATCAGACAGTGCTTCGATAACCGTATTGGGCAATGCAATCGTATTGGCCATGTCACGCCGCCCGCTTTATGGGCGCCGCACCACTCGCCATGACCTGAATCTTAGGTGCTTGCGATGTCAACAACATCGGCGTCCTGAGATCAACCAGGAGTACCTTGTGCCAGATCAGATACTTGAAAAGCTTGACGGCATCCGGATAAGGCATGCGCAGCCGATAGCTGACCGTGCGCAGAAGCGACGACAGGGTCCGGTCATGGCTTCCGGCATCCCCAATGCCCTCAACGAACCGGGCGCGTAGCTCATCACTTTGCATGTCTCGCTCGATCTGCGCGCTGCCGCGAAGCCAGATGAGATTTCTGGCGAGCACGGGATCCACGCTCTGCTCGGTGACGATCTGCCAGTCAACCCCGCGCTGCAACCACCAGGCTCTCTCGAGCTCGAGCTTTTCCAGAGTGCGCAGGAGCCTGTTCCCTGACGACAGTTCGTCCGCGTATTTCACGGTACGAGCGTATTCACGCGCCAAACCGTCGTCTGTCCTGACGGTGACGACGAAATCGGTCGTCATCACGAACGGCACCGTTGTTTGAGCATAACGCGGATATCGAATGCCACGCTGCGTCGCGACATCCTGGATCGGCGAAACTGGGAGCAACGGGAACTGCTCCCGGATATCGATCACGCGCTCGGAGAATTCGAGTACCACAAGGTACGCGTATTCGAGATCGGAGAGCACGTGGTGGACGCGCCCAGTCTTGAGGCCCTTAACCTTTCGAGAACGGCCACGCGATGGCACGTCCTGTACGCGAAGCCACGGCTTGTAGTCCACACCGGAACCCTGTCCGTAGCCTTGCGCCACGTACCTGTCGATGTCGTTCTGCGTCTTGAAACGTCGCCCTCGCATATCCGCCCGGTCGAACAAAATCGTGCAGTATAGCGAGGCATTCGTTTGTGTCAAACTCTATTGTTTTGTGTCAAGAACTATTGTCTTGTGTCGAGCTCTATTGTCGGTTCACACCAGCGAAGCCATGGAATCCGCGACGACTTTCGTCGCACCGTTGTTTTCCTGGTCTACGCCCTGCTCGGTGCCACGCAATGATGTTGTCGCAAAGTCGATCCGAAGGCCGGTGACATAGCCCGTTGCAATAGTCGGCCATTCGATCGTGTCGTCGCTGTCGTTGGGTTTGAGAAAAAGTCGGGGCTGCCGTACGGGGGCAGCGGTCGGGCGTTCGGCCAAATACAGATGCCGCATGGTCAATCCCAGCTCTACCGCGCCAAGCTGGCCATCCGAGCTTGCCTTCGCAAGCACCTGCAGGCAGGCGTCGGGAATATGGCAGGCGAGCCACCATCGATCGGGCTCGTCGACTTCGTCGTCGGCACGATTGAAGCCTAGTCGGGCACTGCCGAGCGCGACGTCGGACAACGAGGTACCCAGCTCGTCTTCCAACGCACGCAGACCCAGCCGGTCGGCCGTGGTGACGTCGCGCGCCTCGAAAGTCACCTGAAGCGTGCGCGTCGAGCCGTGCGGGTCGCCCAAGATCGACAACTCCTGCCCCTCGATACTCGCCACGCCGTGTAGCGACGTGGAAAGGGTCGGCTGCTTGCCCATGTCCAGCGGCTCGACGAGCTGTTGCACGATCTGAAGCTGCTCCAGCTTCAACCACATGGACGTCGCCGCGTAGTACGTCTGTTTCTGGTTGTCGGACCCGACATGTTCAACGATGTGAGCCCGCTGCCCAATGGGACTCACCGCAACCCCTTTTTCCAGAAAATCCATGACGTGCCCCCGCTGCCACCTATTACATCAAACCCCTCGCCGGCGAAAAAAGACGCGAGTGTTATCCGTCTGACCACGTGATTGGATCATCCGTGGTTTCATGGCGCTTCGCATTAGGGGAATACGTGGCGTTTTTCTCGCCCCCCGCCTTCGCCAACCGTGTACTGAATTGGCACGATTTTGAGGCTGGCCCAATGTCCGTCCCAGTCCTAGTTGGAAAATTCCGGCTCTTCGGGGTGGGCCGAATCGGCCCGATCGGTGCACAGGCGGGCGAAGCACGCCGGCCACGACAGCCGCACGTCGAACCCTCCGTCAATCCTCGCGGCCTCGCAGGAAGCCATCGTGCGCGGCTGCCGTCTCCGCGATCGTTCTCAGCAGCACCGCACCGCGCAGCAGCGCGCGACCGTCGTCGCTATCAACCTCCGTCACGCGCCGCAGCAGCACACGGGCCGCCGCGTTGCCGGCCCGCGCCAGCCGCGCAAAATCCGCGCGCCCGACCCGCCCCCGCACCAACACGACCGCACGCCGCGCCGCCGGCTCGCGCGCGGCCAGCTCGGCGAGCGCCAACAGGCTGTCGCCGATCGTCCAGGCCGCGAGCAGATCGCGCAGGTCGCGCTCGATGAGCGTGGGCGACAAACGGCCCGCGAAACCGAGTTCGCGTCCGAGACGGTCGGCCGTGCGGCTCAGCCACGCACTCGCCCGCCACGCGCGTGGATTGCGTGCGATGCGCACCAGATCGTCGCGCACCGCGCGATGCAGGCGCCGTCGGCTCGTGCCGGGATCGCCGGGAAACACGAGCGCGAACACCAGCGCCCCGAACGCGATGCCGAGCAGCGTGGCGAGCGCCGAATTGAGAAACGCGGCATCGCCGATGCGCGCCGTATTGTCCGGCGACGTGAAATTCCAGAAGAAGATCGAGAAGCCGCTGCCGATGCCGGCCGTGCGCGGATTGCGCATCGCGATGCCCGTGCCGATCATGAACACGCCGAGGATGTACGCGAGCATCTCGAAGCCCGACACCGCCGGCAGCAGCACGAAATTGCAGAGGGCGCCCGCGACCGCCGCGCAGGCCGCCCCTTTCAGGAAGCCGACGGTGGCGCCGACCGAGTTCGGGCGCGTCGAGAACAGCGCGCAGACCACGCCCGTGATCGCGACGAACCCGGCGCCCGACGGCCACGCGGTGACGATCCAGAGCGCCGACGCGACCAGCACGGCGACGAACGCGCGAATCCCGTTGTGCCATGCGAGCACCGGATCATGGTGGAACGCATAGCGCACGCGCGACGCCGGCGGATTCGGCCGGTCCATCTGCGCCTTGCCCGCAAAGGCGGCGTCGAACCCGGCCAGCAGCGCCGCCAGCCGGTCGAGCGTGAGCAGGCGCGACGGATCCGAGCCGGCCGGCTCCGCGGCCTCGGCACGCACCGCGTCGTCCACGCGCGCACGCAACGCGGTCAACTCGGATCCCGCTTCGCCCGACGCGGCCACGCCGTCGAGCACCCGCGCGGCATCGGCGACCAGCGGGTCCGGCGTGCCGCCGCTGCGCGTCGCGTGCTCGTGCAGCGCCTGCCCGGCGGCCTGCGCGGACAGCACGCCCAGCACCGCCGCACGCAGATGCCCGATCGCGTTGCGCATCGGCGGCGCGCCGGCCGCCGCATATTCGGCCGCCGTGTCGAGTTCGAGCGCATCCGCGAACAGGCGGTGCACGGCCGCGCCGTTCGGCTCGCGACGCAGCGCGCCCGCACCGACGGCCACCGCGCGGTCGAGATAGCGCGCGAGCCGCGTGCGGACGTCGGCCAGCGGCGAACCGGGCGCGAACACCGTCTCGAACGCCGCGCCGCACAGGATGCCGACCACCACGTACAGGAAGCGCGCGGTCGCGATATCGAATGCGTGCAGCGGCGCGGAAACGGCGTCCATCGCGATGATCGCCGCCGTATAGCCCGCGAGCACCGCCGCATACGCGCGGAAATTGCGCAGGAAGGTCGCGACGCCCGCGCACAGGCCGATCCACGCGGCGAGCGCCGGCAGGAACAGCTCGGGCGTCTGCGCGAAGGCGCCGGTCAGCACCAGCGCGACGGCCGCGCCGATCGCGGTGCCGAGAATCCGGTACTGGCTCTTCGACAAGCCCATCCCGCGGCTGCCCTGCGCGACGATCCACACCGTCGACGCGGCCCATTTCGGGTCGTCGAGATTCATCCGGAAGGCAATATAGAGCGCGAGGAGCGACGCGGCCGTGTTGCGCAACGCGAAGCCGAGGGCGCCTGGCGGCAGCGTGGGCCGGGCGTCGCGCAGCGCGGTGCGCACGGCCGCGAGCGGCGGCAGAGAGGGCAAGGCGAATTTCATGCGGCGAGCATACGGTGGCGCGCCGCCGCCACTAAGAGGCGCGGACAGGATGCGTTATTGCACCGGGCAGGATAATCGCCGCCGCGCGAAGCAATTCGGCCGGCACAGGTAAGATGCGCGCAGGTCGAACACTGAAGCACCTCGTATGGACTTCGAAAGCATCCGGATATTCCTGCGCGTGGTCGAACGCGGCAACTTCACCGCCGCCGCCACGCACCTCGACATGCCGCTCAGCCGCGTAAGCCGCAAGGTCAAGCAGCTCGAGGACGATCTCGGCGTCCAGTTGCTGTACCGGACCACGCGTCGTGTGTCCGTCACCGAAGCCGGACGCGACTACTACGAGCGCTGCCTGCGCGCCGAGGACATCCTGCTCGACGCCGATCGCCAGGCCCGCGCGCTGCGCACGGCGCCGGAGGGCATGCTGCGCGTGCTGGTGCCCTACTCGATCGGCCTGTTCGAACTGGAGCCGGCGCTCGCGGAGTTTCGGCGGCGCTATCCGCTGGTCCAGCTCGTGCTGATCTACGACAACAACCCGCTCGATCTGGTCGAGCACGGTTTCGACGTGGCGCTGCGCGCAGGCGTGCTGACCGACTCCAGCTACATCGCGCGCTCGCTCGGCTGGTCGCAGGCGAAGCTCGCCGCGAGCCCCGCGTATCTCGACCGCGTCGGCCGGCCCGCCACGCCGCAGGATCTCGCGCAGCACGACCTGCTGCTCGTCGGCCGCGACGCGCCCGGCTTGACACTGCGACTCACCAATGCGGCCGGCGAAGTGGCCGACGTGCCGGTGCGGCCGGTGCTGATCACCAACGAATCGGTGACGGTGCTGCGCCAGGCCGCGAGCGGCGGCGGCATCGCGCTGGTCTCGACGCACTACACGGCCCGCCGGCTCGAGCGGAACGAGCTCGAAATCGTGCTGCCCGACTGGCACCGAACCGACGACGTCGAGCTGCACGTGCTGTATCCGCGGCGCGCGACGCTCGACAGCAAGGTGCGCGCATTCGTCGAATTCCTCGCGGAAGTGTTCGACGATTGGCGCACCGCGCCGTAACCGGCACGGTTCGCCCGGCGATTATTGCAGCAAGCGAAATCGATTAATGAGCCGGCCCGTGTTGATGGCGGCTCGCCACATCGTTAGCCTGTCGCGATGCAAAATCATTCCACACGCGACGGCAGCCGCCTGACCGCTGCCCGCAGGCGCGTCACGCGCGTCCCGCCTTCCTGACCGGCAGCATTCCGCCTTCCGAAGCCCGCCTCGGCTTCGTGCATTCGATCGAGCAGCACGTCGCACGCATCGGCCCCCTCTACCGGGCCGCGTCGCGCGCGCCGTGCTTCCTTCCGTTCAGCCGCCGCGCCGTCCGTGCGTCGCTTTCGCGCGCGCGTGCGCGGCCGCGCGTGCCCGCCGCAACGGGTCGCCTCCGTTCCGCACCTTACGCTCCTTACGTCCCTTACGCAGGAAACCCATGTCCTCTCCGTCCACTCCAGCCCCGCTATCCGGTGCCCGCCTCGCGATCGGCACGATCGCGGTATCGCTCGCGATGTTCATGAACGTGCTCGACTCGTCGATCGCGAACGTCGCCATTCCGACGATCTCGGGCGACCTCGGCGTGTCGGTCGACGAAGGCACGTGGGTGATCACGATCTTCGCGGCCGCGAACGCGGTGTCGATTCCGTTGACCGGCTGGCTCACGCAGCGCTTCGGCCAGGTGCGCCTGTTCGTCACGTCGATCCTGCTGTTCGTGTTCGCGTCGTGGCTGTGCGGGATCGCGCCGAACCTGCCGACGCTGCTCGCCGCGCGGATCCTGCAGGGCGCGGTCGCCGGGCCGCTCGCGCCGCTGTCGCAGGCGCTGCTGCTCGGCGCGTGGCCGCGACAGAAATCGTCGAGCGCGCTGGCGCTGTGGTCGATGACGGCGCTCGTCGGGCCGATCGCGGGGCCGTCGCTCGGCGGCTGGATCACGTACGACTACAACTGGTCGTGGATCTTCTACATCAACATCCCGGTCGGCTTCTTCGCGGCCGCCGTCACGTGGATCGTGTTCCGCGACCGCGAATCGGCCACGAAGCGCATGCCGATCGATACGATCGGCCTGTTGCTGCTCGTGCTGTGGGTCGCCTCGCTGCAGATCATGCTCGACAAGGGCAAGGATCTCGACTGGTTCAACTCGCCCGTCGTGGTCGCGCTCGGCATCGTCGCGCTGATCGGCTTCGCGTTCTTCCTCGTGTGGGAGCTTCACGAGGCAAACCCGATCGTCGACCTGCGGCTGTTCACGCAGCGCAATTTCGCGGGCGGCACGATCGCGATCTCGGTCGCGTACGGGATGTTCTTCGGCACGCTGGTGCTGCTGCCGCAGTGGATGCAGGGCTATCTCGGCTACCGCGCGGTCGATTCCGGGCTCGCCACCGCGCCGCTCGGCGTGTTCGCGATCCTGCTTACGCCCGTCATGGGACGCCTGCTGCCGCGCACCGATCCGCGCTACATCGCGACGCTCGCGTTCGTCGGCTTCGCGGTCGTGTTCATGATGCGCACGACCTTCTACACCGACGTGTCGCGCTGGGATCTCGTGCTGCCGACGCTGCTGCAGGGCATCCCGATGGCGATGTTCTTCGTCCCGCTGACGTCGATCATCCTGTCCGGGCTGCCGCCGGAGAAGATCCCCGCCGCCGCCGGCCTGTCGAATTTCGGCCGCACGTTCTGCGGCGCGGTGGGCACGTCGCTGATCAGCAACGCATGGAACGACCGCACGATCCTGCATCACGTGCGGCTCACCGAACAGGCGAGCGTCACCAATCCGGTCTTCACGCAGCAGGTCGACGCGACGCGCTCGCTGCTGCATCTCGGCCCCGATTCGGCGCTCGCGTTCTTCAACGCGTCAGTCGATTCGCAGGCGGCCGTGATGGGGTTGAACGACATCTTCTACGTGTCGGCGATCATCTTCATCGCGATCATTCCGCTGATCTGGATCACGAAACCAAAGCGCTCGGGCGGCGGCGATGCCGATGCGGCGGCGGCCGGCGCGCATTGATCCGCGTGCGCGACAGTCGAGCCCCGTCCTGCACGCACCGGGGCTCACGCCGCCACGCGCCGACGTAATAAAGACTTGCAATCGATACAGGCCGAAACGTCAACAGCCGGTGCCCGCTCCGCGTTTTTTGGACAAGCGCCCACGTTCCGGAGCGCAACGACTGGAGAACACACGATGCGAGCCCTTACCCGCCATCTCGCGATTGCCGCGACCCTGATGTCGGTGCTGACCGGTACCGCGTTCGCCGACACGCCGTGGCAACAGGCGCACCCGCGCCGCGAAGAAGTCAACCAGCGCCTCGCCAACCAGAATCGCCGGATCCATCACGAAGTGAAGGAAGGCGAGATGTCGCACGCCGAGGCCGCGCGCCTGCACCGTGACGACCGCAAGATCCGCCGGGAAGAGCGGGACATGGCTGCGCAGGATCACAGCCACATCACGAAGAGCGAAAAGCACGTGCTGAACCAGCAGGAAAATGCGGTCAGCCACCAGATCGGCCAATAAGATCGACAACACCGGCAAGTGCCCATTCGCCATCACCTGAAACGCCCGCTGCCGCGATGCGGTAGCGGGTGCTTGTTGTGTATCGAATCGTTTCAACGCGCCGACGGCTTCAAACGCTGCGGGTATACTCCGTCGTCAGCCGCCTGTCGCATCGTCATCCGTCAAAAACGGCCCGATTCCGGGCGGTTTCGTCGCGAAGCTTCGCGTTTCGCCTACCCCGCGCCCCAGCCTCGATACGAGACCCACGACGACCCATCATGAAACGATTTTTGCTGCTCCTTCCCGCCGCCCTGCTCGCCGCCTGCGGTTCCGCGCCCTCGTCCGACCCGGGCTCCGCCTCCGCCTCCGGGGCAGCGCCGATGATCTACGTGTCGTCGCAACGTCCGGCCTACGCGGTCGCCAACTGCCTCGACAGCCGCCTGTCGGGCACCGAGCAATCGCAGCACAACGGCGTGACCGACATCGCGGTCGGCTCGAACTCCTACTTCGTCACGCTGACGCCGTCGGGCAACGGTTCGGTCATCAAGGTCGTACGCGGCTCTGGCAACGAGCCGGCCGAGGAAGCGATGCGCTTCGCGGTCGCGCGCTGCGCGATCTGATTCGCACCCGCCGACGCCGGGCGCCCACCCGGCTCGCGGCTGCGCGCCACCCCGCCGGCGCGCACGCCGAATATTTTCATCCGGGCAGCCGTCGATGAGAGAATCGCACCCACGAATCCCTTTCAACGGAGCCCGCATGAAGCACCTGCTGTCCCGGCTGTTCGTCAGCGCCGCGCTCGTCGCGCTTGTTCCGGCATGGCCGGCGCAGGCGGCCACGCCGCCCGGCATCTTCGTCGTCGCCACGCAACTCGGCGAATTCACGACCCTCGACCCGAGCGGGATCTACGAGCTGGTGCCGTCCGAATACGTCGCGAACACCTACGAACGCCTGGTGCGCGTCGACCTGAAGGACCCGACGCGCTTCGACGGGCAGATCGCGCAATCGTGGACGGTCGGCGCCGACGGCGTGACCTACACGTTCAAGCTGCGCCCCGGCCTCACGTTCCACTCCGGCAACCCGGTGACCGCCGACGACGTCGCGTGGTCGCTGCAGCGCACCATCCTGCTCGACAAGGGGCCGGCCGGCGTGCTCGCCGATCTCGGCCTCACGAAAGCCAACGTGATGCAGAAGGTGCGCGTGGTCGATCCGCAGACCGTCGTGCTCGAAACCGACCGCAAGTACGCGCCGAGCTTCGTGCTCAACGTGCTGAGCGCGTGCCCGGCCTCGGTCTTCGACAAGAAGCTGCTGCTGTCGCATCAGCAAGGCAACGATTTCGGCAGTGCCTGGCTGCGGACCAACGACGCGGGCTCGGGCCCGTACCAGCTCGTCAAGTGGACGCCCAACGAGACCATCGTGCTGCAGCGCTTCGAGAAATACCGCACGCCGTACCCGATGAAGCGCGTCGTGCTGCGTCACGTGCCGGAAGCCTCCGCGCAACGGCTGCTGCTGGAGAACGGCGACGCCGACGCCGCGCGCAACCTGAGCCCCGACAGCCTCGCCGCGCTGACGAAGGCCGGCAAGATCAAGGTCACGTCGTGGCCGGTGTCCGCGCTGCTGTACCTGAGCCTGAACACGAAGAACCCGAACCTCGCGAAACCCGAGGTGCAGCAGGCGATGAAATGGCTCGTCGACTACGACGGCATCCAGCGCAACATCGTCAGCACGACCTACAAGGTGCATGAAACCTTCCTGCCCGAAGGCTTTCTCGGTGCGTCGAACGCGCGGCCGTACAAGCAGGACGTCGCGAAGGCGAAGGCGCTGCTCGCCAAGGCCGGCTTGCCGAACGGCTTCGACGTGACGATGGACATGCCGAACGACTATCCGTACCTCGAGATCGCGCAGGCGCTGCAGGCGAACTTCGCGCAGGGCGGCATCCGCGTGAAGCTGATTCCGGGTGATGCGAAGCAGGCGATCGGCAAGTATCGCGCGCGCCAGCACGACATCTTCATCGGCGAATGGTCGCCCGACTACATGGACCCGAACAGCAATGCGCGCGGCTTCGCGTGGAATCCGGACAACTCCGACCAGTCGCCGACCAAGATGCTCGCATGGCGCAACAGCTGGGACATTCCGCAACTGACGAAGGACACCGAGGCCGCGCTCGTCGAGCCGTCGCCCGCGAAGCGCGCGCAGCGTTACGAAGCGCTGCAGAAGGCCGTGCTCGCGAACTCGCCGTTCATCATCATGTTCGAGAAGGTCGTGCAGGTCGCGACGCGCCCCGGCGTGACCGGGCCGGAAATCGGGCCGATCAACGACCTCGTGTCATACCGCACGCTCGCGAAGTAATCGGGACTGCCCGCGCGGCCGGCCCTGCCGGTGCGCGGGTAATCGCCGCCCCCGCCGCGCCGGCGCTAGGGCGGGTGGCGGCCGGCGATCTACAATGGCCGGCACCGCGGGGGCCGGCGGATCCCGGCGATGGCATCAGGCCGTGTTCCGGTGGCGGTGGGGCAACAAGCCGTTTCATATTGCGTATCACGACAGCCGCGGCTGCGGCGCGGCCATCTGCGGGCGCCACGTCGGCGGCTGAGCCGGGCGCGCACATCGGGGAAAGAACATGCATTCGAGCGAGCACGCGGTCTGCGTGGCGATCAACGACAACAACCGCGCGTGGTACGAAATGCTCGTACCGTTCCTGCTGTCGCTGCGGCACACCGGCTACGACGGCCGGATCGCGGTGATCGGCTACGGCCTCTCCGAACGCAAGCGGCAGATCCTGGCGAGCCAGGCGGTCGACGTGATCGAAGCATCGGGCGCGTATGCGCTGCCGGTCGGCCGCTTCATCGAGGCCGCCGAGTATTGCGCCCGCCACCCGCAGATCCGCAAGCTCGCGCTGTACGACGCCGACATCTGGTTCTGCGCGCCGGGGTTCGACCTGTTCTCGCAGATCGGCGACGACCGGATCCACGCGTGCCCCGACCCGCTGTTCTGCACGTTCGTCGTCACGCCGCTGATCGGCGAGCGGCGCGACCATCACTGGCGTCTCGTCGTCGACGAAGTGTCCGCGCGCCACGGCGGCGCGTTGCAGGCCGGGCTCGTGGCCGGGACCGCCGATGCCTGGGCACGCTACGCCAGCCACCTGCGCGACTGCATGGCCCGCATCGGCACCGATTTCCAGGAATGCTTCGGAATCGATACGACCTTCCTGCACCTGTGGAGCGCGCAGGGTGAAACGGCGCTGCTCGATCCGGTCCAGAACTTCGTCAGCAAGTACGGCATTCACGAAGCGTTCGATGCGAGCACCGGCACGACGACGCTCCGGTATCACGGCGAGCCGATCCGCGCGCTGCACATGACCGGCGATATCCGCTTCCTCGACCGCTGGCGCTACTACGCGAACCACACCGACGCCGCGCTGCGCGACGGCATGCCGTTCGCGCTGTCGGACGGCACGCCGGCGCAATCCGATACGGTTGCCGCGCGCATCGCGGCGACCGACTACGTGCAATCGGCCGGGCTGACCGTTGCGTCCGCCGCGATCGAGGAAAGCGCGGGCGCCTACCTGCAGGCGATCGACGAACCCGGCGGCACGATGCTGATCGGCAGCGGAAACCACGAAATCGTGCTCATCGCGACCCGCGACATCGCGCGGTTGAACGTCTACGTCACGCATCCATCCGGCTCGCCGTCGCCGCTGCTGTGCGAGGTGCTGGTCGACGGGCAGCCCCAGCGCAAGGGCACCGAGCTGATGGCGCATTTCTGGTATCAGGTCGTGGCCGGCACCGTCATCACGCTGCGCTCGACGAGCCTCGGCGGCCAGCAATGCAACGTGATCTGGCGGCTTCGCGAGGCGCCCGACATGCAGCAGTAGGCTGCCGGCCCGCAGCCGTTCAATTGAAGGCCGCCCACACCAGGTACGCATTCAACCCGACGATCACGACCGTCGCCGCACCGGCGACGATCCGCAGCGGCGGCCGCATCGCGTAGGCACCCATCACGTCCGCACGCGCCGACAGCAACAGCAGCGCGATCATCGGCAGCGGCAGCACGAAACTCAGCACGACCTGGCTCGCGACCATCGCGCGCGTGACGTCGCAGCCGAGCGCGACCACCGCAAACGCCGGCACGACCGTCACCGCGCGCCGCACCCAGACCGGCACGCGGCGGTGGATGAAGCCCTGCATCACGACCTGCCCGGCCATCGTGCCGACCACCGAACTCGATACGCCCGACGTCAGCAGCGCGACGAGAAACAGCGCGCCGGCCGCCGGCCCGAGCACCGGGATCAGCGTGTGATACGCGTCGCCGATGTCGGTCATGCCCGGCGCGCTCGCGTGAAACGCCGACGACGCCATCATCACCATCGCGAGATTCACGAACCCGGCCAGCCCGAGCGCGACGACGACCTCGCGGTTCGAGAAACGCACGAGCCGCCGCCGCTCGGCGTCGTCGCGCGGCGCGGTGCGGTCCTGCGTGAGACCCGAATGCAGATACAGCGTGTGCGGCATGATCGTCGCGCCGATGATCCCGACCGCGATCGTCAACGCCGCGTGATCCGGAATCTGCGGGACGACCAGATGGAACGCGGCCGCACGCCAGTCCTGCGGCGCGATCAGCAGCTCGCCGAGATAGCACGCGCCGATCACGCCGACCAGCGCCGCGATCGCGGCTTCCAGCGGCCGGAAGCCGCGCTTTTCGAGCGCGAGGATCGCGCCGGTCACGAGCGCCGTCGCGATCATCCCCGCGAACAGCGACAGGTGGCACAACAGTCCGAATGCGAGCGCGCCGCCGAGGAATTCGGCGAGGTCGGTCGCCATCGCGGCGATCTCGGACGCGATCCACATGCCCCACACGAGCGGCGCGGGAAAGCGGTCGCGGCACAGCTCCGCGAGATTGCGGCCGGTCACGATGCCCAGCTTCGCGGACATCGCCTGGAACAGCATCGCGATCGCGTTCGCGGCCAGCACGACCCACAGCAGCCGGTAGCCGTACGCGGCGCCGGCCTGGATGTTGGTCGCGAAGTTGCCGGGATCCATGTAGCCGATCGACGCGATCACGGCCGGGCCGACGAACGGCAGCAGCGCGGCGACGCCGGTGCGGCGCCCTTCCAGCGCGGCGCGCGCCGCGCCGTCGGGGTGCCCGGTGGACAGCTCCGGCAGCGCGAAGCCGCCGGCACGTTTGCTCGTGACGGGAATCATGATGAGGTTCCGTTCGAATGAGGAAGGATTCCTGAAGTTCGGGCGCCGTGGCCGGCATGCCGCCTGCCGGCCGAGGCGGCGGCGTTACAGCGGCACGACGTCGGGACGGTTGCGCGGAAACTGCGCGATCACGTCCGGCGCGACGTTCAGGTGCGCTTCGACGAGCTGCGGCGGCGTATGCGCGAGCCAGTCGGACAGCGACACTTCCGCATAGCGGTCGGTCTTGAAGATCTCGAGGAACACCAGATCGGTGCTGCCGGTGTTCTGCACGTAGTGCCCCAGGCTCTTCTTTACGTAGCCGACGTCGCCCGCGCGGAAGTCGGCCGTCTGCGCCTTTGGCCCCGTGTCGAACACGGTCATCCGTGCGTCGCCCTGCAGGTAGTACTGCCATTCGTCCGCGTTGGGGTGCCAGTGCAGCTCGCGCATGCCGCCCGGATGCACGGTGACGAGCGCCGCCGCGACCGTGGTCGACACGGTGAAGTTCGTGCTGTCCGCGATCCGCACTTCGCCGCCGCGGGTCTTCCTGACCGGCTTCATGTCGCCGAGCGAGAAGATGAACGGATGCGGCGGCGCCCCGGCCGACGACGCCGACGCGCGCTGCGCTTGCGCGAGCGGGCCCGGTTCGTCGCCCTGGAAGATCCACAGGTTGTCGAGCGGAATATTCCTGAACGCGTCGGCCGGCACGCCGAAGTTGAGCGCAAGCACGTCGGGCGGCGTGTGCGCGATCCAGTCGGTCAGCAGCAGCGTGTTGAATTCGGACGCACGGCCGTTATCGAACGCGAGCAGGAATTCGGCGCCGTCGGTGCCGAGGCCCTGCAGCGAATGCGGCAGGCCGGGCGGGAAATACCAGAGATCGCCGGTCTTCACGTCCTGCACCGATGGCCTGCCGAGTTCGTCGAGTACCGTGATCCGGCAGCGGCCGTCGAGCATGATGGCCCACTCGGCCTGCTGGTGCCAGTGCATCTCGCGAATGCCGCCGCGTGTGAGGCGCATGTTGACGCCGGAAATGGTTTCGGAAATCGCAAAATCGTCCTGCGTGACTTCACGTGCCCATCCGCCATTTTGAATGCGTTTATGGGCGTTATTGAATGACGCCCAGAATAATGGCATCCCGTTGATATCGGTAGCCGGCGGGTCCTGAAAGGACGGGAATTGATTGGCGATTGCCGGGTTCTGGGGCCCCGGGTCGGTCAGGCTCTGGCGGTTGCGTGCATTCACCGCGCCTTCCGGCGGGCGGTCCGGATTACCGAACGAGGCCGCCTTGGCCGATACGGCGATACCCGCCGCGGCAATGGCGCCGGCCGTTCCTGCCAGCATCTTGCGTCGAGAAAGATTCGTCATGGTTTCCTCTTCATGCCTGCGATTGAGCGAATTTCAATTGACGGAACACATGCCGTTTTTCGGATTATCGAAAATCGAACATCCCGTGACGCAAGTTAAATCCATATTCATCTAAAAATTAAATGAATTATTAACCTGAATTAATGAATTAATCTGATTCGCTTTAACTTTGTAATGATTGAGGCACGACGAGGTTCGGGGTGCAGGCGGCCAATGCCGATGAATCGGTCGTGTCAGGTGAAGGTGGAAATGCGACCAGGTGCGGCGGCGACGCGTGGAATGGCGACAGGAGGAGGATGAAAAGTGTCACGTACGATCGCGATGCAGCGCAATCGCCATGCATCACTGATCATCTGGACGAAAGCGTACGAATGCGAATACGACGAACGCCGGGTAACCCGTCCGGGTTGCGTTTCATTCCCGCGGCATTTCGTCGAGCCGTTGCGCGGCGAACTGCAGTCCGCCCAGAATACGTTCCGCGACCCGCGTCTGAAAACCGGCAGGCAGCGCCGCACCGACCGATTCGATCACCTGCGGCGTCATGGCGATGAGCCGCTCGACGATCGGCGTCGCGATATCACCGAGCAGACAGTGTTCTGCCATCGCGCTGAAGTGCCGCCGCGTAATGTCGCGCATCGCGTAGTGCTTGCGTTTGCCGTGCACGGCCATCGCCAGTTTCGCCTTGTGCCATGACCACTGGTTCGCGCCGTCGCCTTCGACCGGCCAGATCGACATCACATCGTAGAGGGGCGTCAGGCGAAAGCGGCCGCCCGGCAGCAGGCGCAGACTGAAATTCTTCGCATGCCCGTCCGGCGCCGCGAGCATCCAGAACACAATCAGCGCCGCGAACAGTGTGTCGAGGTCCTCCCGCGCCGTTTCCGAATGGCGCAGGAGACTTGCCAGGTCGGGCACGCCGGGGCCGCCGTGCGACTCGTACTTCAGGTGAGGCGGTACGCCGAGCGCCTGGCAGAAGTCCTCCTGCGGCAACCGTAACAGCCACCCGCCGTCGCGATGCAACGCGCGATCGAAACGCTCGACCGACAGTACCTTGTACGCGCCGAATTGCACGATTTCCGCATTGGCGGCCGGCAGGCCGAAAGCGCGCAGGATCGCAAGACACAGCCACTCGTTCTCGACTGAAGCCGTGAGGTCGGCCCGCTTGTTGCCAACCAGGCCGAGCGGCAACTTGAGAATGTGCGTCGTCGGCGTCGCGCCATGCGGGCGCATCCATCGCCCGTCGTGAAACAGCAGCGCGGTCTTTTCCTGTGCACCGGCCAGCGACAGCCGGAAATCGTCGTCGTCTCCGGCCGCTGCCACCACGCCGCTGGCCTGGTCGAGCACACGTGCAACATCGTCGTCCGACAACGGCGTGCCGTCGATACGATCCAGGCCGGTCGGCACGTCGTCTTCGCCGAGCAATTGCACCGCCCCAACGCAGTCACGGCCGAGCGCGGCGAGAAGATCGAACGGCTCGGTCGTCGCTACGCCGAACCTTGCGGCCAAGCGGCGCCGAATGACGTCGCTGTCCGGAAGCAGGTTGTCGAAGTAGTGATTGATGCGTTCACCGCGCAGCGGCGCGTCGCCGACACCAAACGGCAACGACAACGACAATGGGCGGCCGACGGTCGACTGCTTCCAGCCTGCGTCGTACAGCAGTTCCATGTCGCCGCGCGCGGGAATCCGCCAGGTGCCGACCCTCTGGCCATTCGCCCAGATCGACAATGCGCGAGTATGCGATTTGCGTCCCATCGCTTACCACTCGACGTCGGCGGAGCCGCGCCCGTCCTTCGTGCGGATGCTGAGCTCGAGACCGTACAACGCAGTCAGTTCGAGCAACTGGCTAAGCGACAGGCTTTCGGTACGCGTGGATTCGAGCAACGACAGGCGCGACTGGCCCACGCCGATCCGCATCGCTGCTTCGGCCTGCGTGAGGCCCTTGGCCTGACGCGCGGACGACAGAATCTCGCCCAGTTGCGCCGGCGTGTTGACGATGAAGTTCACGGTGTGGATTCCTGGAGACAATAAACGCAGTATATTCCTGTCAGACATAAATGCAAATTATTCCTGACAGGCATAAACGCAAAATATGCCTATCAGGAATAATCCACCGCCCCGCTCACGCCCCCTTCCGCTCCTATCGCCTATCCTCACACCATAGTTTTTATCCGATGGCGCGGATGATTTTGGCTTTGTTAGATGTATGACATTCGATCACCCGACGACAACGATCTAACAGCCGATGACCTGCGCGTTTGCCCGTACCGTCGAATCCCGCTATGCCGAGCTGACGCCGACCGCCAAGCGCATCGCGAGCTACATGCTCGCGAACCTCGATCGGCTCGGGCTCGAGACGGCCGACCAGATCGCGCAGCAGGCCGGCACGAGCGGCATCTCGGTCGGGCGGTTCCTGCGCAGCGTCGGCTACCGCAACCTCGACGACCTGAAGCGCGAACTGCGCGGCGGCGGCGACCGCCCGTGGATGATCACCGACCGGCTCGACGAATACCGTCGCATCGCCGGCACGCAATCGGCCGAACCCGACGGCAACCGCCGCGAGGGCCCGCTCGCGTCGTCGCTCGAGCGCGAGCTCGATGCGATCCGCCACGTGTACCGGCTTGCCGAAGGCCCGGTGTTCGCGCAGGTGGCCGACCGGATCGCGCAGGCGGACGCCGTGTTCATCCTCGGCATCCAGTCGACGCGCGGGATCAGCAACGCGTTCAGCAGCTACCTCGAGTACCTGCGCCCGCGCGTGTTCTATTCGGACGGCCAGTCGGGCTCGTACGTCGATTCGCTGAACTCGGAATTCGAGCGGCCGTACTGCATCGTCACCGATACACGCGCGTATTCGCGCAGCGCGCGCCGCTATTGCCAGGCGGCCGCCGAGCGCGGGCAGCCGTTCGCGCTGGTCACCGATCTCTCGTGCCCGTGGGCGCGCGACTGGCCGGCCGACCTGCTGCAGGTGAAGACCGACGTCGGCCAGTTCTGGGATTCGCTCGCGCCGCTCACCTGCCTGTTCAACCTGCTGATCACGGCCGTGGTCGACCGCCTCGGCCCCGCGATCGACCGGCGCGTCGCGCGCAACCGCGAACTGCAGCGCACGTTCGATCAATTCGAATCCTGAATGCGCGTGCCTTCCGAACCGCCGATGAACGCTCACCGCCTCGTTGAAATCACGTCCGCCACGCATCGCGTCGACATCGACCTCGTCTACGCGACCGACCGCAACCTGACCGGCAAGCCGATCTACCGCCGCGCGCACTGCCTGCTGCTGGCGCCGGCCGAAGCCGCGCTGCGCCGCGCGGTGAACATCGCGGCGCAAGCCGGCTTCACGCTGCGCATCTACGACGCGTACCGGCCGCCGCAGGCGCAGCAGGTGCTGTGGGATTTCCTGCCCGATCCGAACTTCATCGCCGATCTCGGCCGCGGCTCGAATCACAGCCGCGGCACCGCACTCGACCTGACGCTCGTCGGCGCGGATGGCGCGCCGCTCGACATGGGCACCGGCTTCGACGAGATGGTCGCCGCCTCCGGTCACTTCCACGCGGGGCTGCCCGAAGCGGTGCAACGCAACCGCCTGCTGCTGCTCGGCGTGATGCACGCGGCCGGCTTCGCGCACATCGACAGCGAGTGGTGGCACTACGAATTGCCCGGCTCGCGCGCGCTGCCGCAGATCGACAATGCCGACAGCGGCCCGTGGCACCTGATGTGATGCACGTCCCCCTTCCCGTTCACGTTCGACAACCGATGGAGCGCACATGAAATTGCTGACATCCCGGCTCGTCGCGGCGCTGGCCGCCGCGTCCGTTCTCGCCGCCGTTCCGCTTTCCGCCGCGCGTGCGGAAACGCCGAAAGACATGTTCGTGATGGCGACGCTGCTCGACGAATTCACGACGCTGGATCCGGGCGAGATCTACGAGCTGGTGCCGGAGGAATACGTCGCGAACACGTACGACCGCCTGGTGCGCGTCGACCTGCGCGACCCGTCGAAATTCAACGGCGACGTCGCCCAGTCGTGGACGGTGAGCACCGACGGGCTGACCTACACGTTCAAGCTGCGCCCCGGCCTCAAGTTCCACTCGGGCAACCCGCTGACGGCCGACGACGTCGCGTGGTCGATCCAGCGCGCGGTGCTGCTCGACAAGGGGCCGGCCGCCGTGCTGACCGGCATCGGGCTCACGAAGGCGAACGTCGTCGCCAACGTGAAGAAGCTCGACGACCTGACGGTATCGGTCACGACCGACCAGAAGTATGCCCCGACCTTCGTGCTGAACGTGCTCGGCTCGTGGCCCGCCTCGGTGGTCGACAAGAAGCTGCTGCTGTCGCACCAGCAGGGCAATGACTTCGGCAACGCCTGGCTGAAGACCAACGAAGCCGGCTCCGGCGGCTACAAGCTCGTGAAATGGACGGCCGGCGACAGCGTCGTGCTGCAGCGCTTCGATGGCTACCGTCTGCCGCTCGCGATGAAGCGCATCGTGCTGCGCCACGTGCCCGAAGCCGCCAGCCAGCGCCTGTTGCTGGAAAACGGCGACGTCGACGCGGCGCGCGACCTGAGCCCCGACGATCTGGCGTCGGTCGTGAAATCCGGCAAGGCGAAGGTGTCGGCCTCGCCGCAGGCGACGCTGCTGTATCTCGGCCTGAACACGAAGAACCCGACGCTCGCGAAACCGGAGGTACAGGAAGCACTGAAGTGGCTGGTCGACTATGCGGGCATCCAGGGCAACGTGGTGAAGACGACCTACAAGGTGCACCAGACCTTCCTGCCCGAAGGCTTCCTCGGCACGCTGAACGCGAACCCGTACAAGCTCGACGTCGCGAAGGCGAAGGCGCTGCTCGCGAAGGCCGGCGTGCCGAACGGTTTTTCGGTGACGATGGACGTGCGCAACGACTATCCGTACACCGAAATCGCGCAGGCCGTGCAGGCCAACTTCGCGCAGGCCGGCATCAAGGTGCAGCTGATCCCCGGCGACAACAAGCAGACGCTCGCGAAATACCGCGCGCGCCAGCATGACATCTACATCGGCGAATGGTCGGCCGACTACATCGACCCGCACAGCAACGCGCAGGGTTTTGCATGGAACCCGGACAATTCCGACAAGTCGAGCTATAAAATGCTGGCCTGGCGCAACAGCTGGGACATCCCGCAACTGACGAAGGAAACCGACGCCGCGCTCGCCGAACCGACCGCCGCGAAACGCGCGCAACGGTATCAGGCGATGCAGAAGGACATGCTCGCGCATTCGCCGTTCGTGATCATGTTCGAGAAAGTCGCGCAGGTCGCGACGCGGCCCGGCGTGAGCGGGCTCGACGTCGGGCCGATCAACGATCTCGTGTCGTACCGCAACCTGAAGAAGCAATAAGATTCGCCGCATGTCGACTCCCGCCTCCTCCCTCGAAGCACTGCGCACGCTGCCCGCGCGACGCCCGGCCGTGCGCTGGGCGCTGCGCGTGCTGCGCTGGGCGCTCACGCTCGCCGTCACGTTCGCGGGGCTGCTCGCGCTGACGTTCGTGATCGGCCGCAAGGTGCCGATCGATCCCGTGCTCGCGATCCTCGGCGATCGCGCGTCGGCCGACGCATACGCGGCCGAACGCATCGCGCTCGGCCTCGACAAGCCGCTCGCCACGCAATTCCTGATCTATGCGCGCGACGTGCTGCACGGCAATCTCGGCATGTCGCTGCTGACCGCGAACCCCGTGCTCGACGACATCAGGCGCGTGTTCCCGGCCACGCTCGAACTGGCGACGATCGCGACGCTGATCGGCATCGCGATCGGCGTGCCGCTCGGCGTCGCGGCCGCCGTGAAGCACAACCGGCCGATCGACCACGTCGCGCGCTTCGTCGGGTTGATCGGCAATTCGGTGCCGGTGTTCTGGCTCGGGCTGATGGGGCTGCTGCTGTTCTACGCGCGACTGCACTGGGTCGGCGGGCCCGGCCGGCTCGATCCCGTGTACGACGGGATGGTCGACACGCGCACGGGCAGCCTGCTGATCGACGCGGCGCTCGCGGGCGAGTGGGACGTGTTCCGCAACGCGGTGTCGCACATCGCGCTGCCGGCCGCGATCCTCGGCTACTACTCGGTCGCGTACCTGAGCCGGATGACGCGCTCGTTCATGCTCGACCAGTTGAGCCAGGAATACATCGTCACCGCACGCGCGAAGGGCTTGTCGGAACGGCGCGTGATCTGGCGGCATGCATTCGGCAACATCATGGTGCCGCTGCTCACCGTGATCGCGCTCACGTACAGCAACCTGCTCGAAGGCTCGGTGCTGACCGAGATCGTGTTCGCGTGGCCCGGGCTCGGCTCCTACCTGACCGGCGCGCTGCTGAACGCCGACATGAACGCGGTGCTCGGCGCGACGCTCGTGATCGGCGCGATGTTCATCACCGTCAACCTGCTGACCGACGCGCTGTACCGCGTGTTCGATCCGCGTGCGCGCTGAGGGCCGACCCGACATGACCGCTTCCCCCCTGCTTCTCTCATCGCCCATGCCGAAGGTCGTCCAGTCATGAATGCCGAGCGTCTCACCCTGCGTACGTGGCTGCTCTCCGACGCGCCCGCATCGCGCTCGCAGGCCGCACTCGGCCTCGCGTACCGGCGCTGGCGTCGTTTCGCCGCGAATCCGCTCAACCTGTTCGGGCTCGCGATTCTCGTCGCGCTGATCGTCGTCGCGATCGTCGGCCCGCTGATCATGCCGCACGACCCGCTGCGCCAGGTGCTGTCCGACCGGCTGCTGCCGCCCGGCTCGCCGTCGCACTGGCTCGGCACCGACCAGCTCGGCCGCGACATCCTTTCGCGGCTGATCGCCGGTTCGCGCCTCACGCTCGGCATCGCCATCCTCGTCGTCGTGATCGTCGTGCCGATCGGCCTCCTGATCGGCACGACGGCCGGCTACTGCGGCGGCTTCGTCGACAGCGTGCTGATGCGCATCACCGACATCGCGCTCGCGTTCCCGAAGATCGTGCTCGCGCTCGCGTTCGCCGCCGCGCTCGGGCCGGGCGTGATCAACGCGGTCGTCGCGATCTCGATCACCGCGTGGCCCGCGTATGCGCGGCTCGCGCGCGCCGAGACGATCCGCATCGCGCAGGCCGACTTCATCCACGCCGCGCGCCTGCAGGGTGCGTCGGGCCCGCGCATCCTGCTGCGCTACATCATGCCGCTGTGCATGTCGTCGGTGATCGTGCGCGCGACGCTCGACATGGCCGGCATCATCCTGACCGTCGCGGGCCTCGGCTTCCTCGGCCTCGGCGCGCAGCCGCCGAGCCCCGAATGGGGCTTCATGGTCGCGTCGGGCCGCAACGTGCTGCTCGACGCGTGGTGGGTCGCGACGCTGCCCGGCTGCGCGATCCTGCTCGTGAGCCTTGCGTTCAACCTGCTCGGCGACGGGCTGCGCGACGTCTTCGATCCCCGCCATGGAGCATGACATGCCGATGAATCCCGCCCCCGCGCCCGCGCCGCTCTGCGAGATCGACGGCCTGAAGATCGGCTTTCGCGGCCATGACGGCACCGTCACCGACGCCGTGCGCGACCTGTCGCTGACGCTCGCGCCAGGCGAACGGCTCGGCATCGTCGGCGAATCGGGCTCCGGCAAGTCGCTGACGGGCCGCGCACTGCTCGGCCTGCTGCCCGACGCCGCACGCTGGTCGGCCCGCACGATGCGCTTCGCGGGCCACGACCTGCTCGCGATGCCGCCGGGCGAGCGCCGGCGGCTGTGCGGCAGCCAGATGGGCATGATCCTGCAGGATCCGAAATATTCGCTGAACCCGGTGATGACGGTCGCGAAGCAGATGGGCGAGGCGTTCCGGCTGCACGAGCCGGGCCTGCGCGGCCGCGCGCTGCGCGAACGGATCGTGGACGCGCTTGCGGCCGTGCAGATCCGCGACCCCGCACGCGTCGCCGATGCGTATCCGCACGAGCTGTCGGGCGGCATGGGCCAGCGCGTGATGATCGCGATGATGGTGTCGACCGGCCCGCGCCTGCTGATCGCCGACGAGCCGACTTCCGCGCTCGACGTCGCCGTGTCGATGCAGGTGCTCGCGGTGCTCGACGCGATGATCGCGCGACACGACACGGGCCTGATGTTCATCAGCCACGACCTGCCGCTCGTGATGTCGTTCTGCGATCGCGTCGCGGTGATGTACGCGGGCCGCGTGGTCGAAACCTGCGCCGCGCGCGACTTGCGCGACGCATCCCATCCCTATACGCGCGGGCTGCTCGCGGCGAACCCGCCGCTCGCGAACCCGCCGGACGAACTGCCCGTGCTGCAGCGCGATCCGGCGTGGCTCGAGCCCACGCCGCACGCCGGCACGCCCGCCGATCGACAGGAGGCCGCACGATGATCGACGTCGATCACGCATCGATTCGTTTCCCGACCCGCACGGGTCACGTCGACGCCGTGCGCGACGCGAGCTTCGCGGTGCGCGACGGCGAGGTGTTCGGGCTCGTCGGCGAATCGGGTTCCGGCAAGTCGACGCTGCTGCGCGCGCTGACGGGCCTCGTGCCGCTCGCATCCGGCAGCCTGTCGATCGACGGACGGCCGGTGGGCGGCACGCCCGATCGCGCCTTTCGCCGTCACGTGCAGATGGTGTTCCAGGATCCGTACGCGTCGCTGCATCCGCGCTTCACGGTCGACCAGACGCTGCGCGAGCCGCTGTCGATCCATGGCATCGGCGACACCGATGCGCGCATCGCCCGCGCGCTGTCCGAGGTCGGCCTCGGCCCCGCATTCCGGTTCCGCTATCCGCACCAGCTGTCGGGCGGCCAGCGACAGCGCGTCGCGATCGCGCGCGCGCTGATCGTCGAGCCGCGCGTGCTGCTGCTCGACGAGCCGACGTCGGCGCTCGACGTGTCGGTGCAGGCGGAGATCCTGAACCTGCTGCGGCGCCTGCATCGCGAACGCAACCTGACGATGATCCTCGTCAGCCACAACCTCGCGGTGATCGGCTTCCTGTGCCAGCGCGTCGCGGTGATGCAGCATGGCGAGATCGTCGAACAGCTGCGGGTCGAGGACGTACGCGCCGGGCGGGTGGCGCGCGACTACACACGCACGCTGCTGAACGCGACCGAAGGCTACCGCCGTCTCGACCCGGTGGCGGGCGCGCCGGCGGCCTGACATCTGCGCGCCGCGCCGGCGTGCGATACTCCGCACGCCACGCGCCGCCCTGCCGCGCATGGAACCCTTGTGCGCCGCACGGGTCAACTTCCTTTCGTCAACAGCTCAACCGCAATAGGGAGGCGTTCATGCTGCAATTCATCGAAACCCTGGTCGTCGGGCTCATCGTCGGCCTCCTCGCCCGCGCGCTCAAGCCCGGCGACGACAAGATGGGCATCCTGATGACCATCGTGCTCGGCATCGTCGGCTCGCTGCTCGCCGGCTACGTCGGCCGCGCCGCCGGCTGGTACGCACCGGGCCAGGGCGCGGGCTGGATCGCGTCGATCATCGGCGCGATCGTGCTGCTCGTGGTCGTCGGCGCGGTACGCAAGCGCACGGCCTGAACGGCGCATCTTCGGCTTCAACGCAAAACGGCCGCTCGGAAACGAGCGGCCGTTTTCTTTTGCATCGCCGATATTCACCTGCGCATCATTTCCACGATTCGTAAACTCGTTGACTTCGCAACGACCTGTCGCGACGACCCGCATCGGACGTCCGCTTTCCAGTCGAGCGTACAGCACCGGCATTACCCTGATTTGATATCTCGCAAATCAGGCATAGATTGAATTCAGCAATACGAAATCGTTTGCTGTTATCCCAAATTCGCAATTTTCCACTCAAGAGTTTCGATGGTTTTGCCGTTTACGCATACAGCATCGCAGCGTTAGACGGACTGCCACCCGAGCGGCCCCGCTGCGACGCGCTTCCTCTCTGGAGCCTGTCATGAAGCATCGCCCTATCGCCGCCTCGTTCGTCCTGGCTGCTTCGCTTCTGGCCACTTCCTCGTCCTTCGCCGCCGGCGCGTCCGGCACCATCTATTTTTCCGGCATGATCGTCGAGCCGCCCTGCTCGTTCGCGGTCGATACGGCCGATGTCGCTCGCGGGCAGGTCCGTCCTGACTGTCCGCGCCCGGCCTCCGGCGAGATCGCGTTCGTCGACGCGGCGAGCCAGCAGGCCATCAAGACCACGACCTTTACTCAGGCCTCGCGCGCAATCGTTTTACCGAACCGTCCGGGCAACAACCAGGCGCCGATGATCGCCGTCGTGACGTACCAGTAAAGCCGTCCGCCGGCGCGGGAT
Organism: Burkholderia sp. HI4860; assembly: GCF_002223045.2. Taxonomy (NCBI): domain Bacteria; kingdom Pseudomonadati; phylum Pseudomonadota; class Betaproteobacteria; order Burkholderiales; family Burkholderiaceae; genus Burkholderia; species Burkholderia sp. HI4860. The sequence goes on from NZ_NKFO02000001.1 coordinate 2,837,250, forward strand.
CCAACGGATTCCGCGCACCGGTTCGGCGTACCTGCGTGGTCGCCGGTCAATCGCGATGGCGCGCGATCCAGTCGCTGAACGCGCGGATCTTCTGCTGGTTGCCGAGGTTCTCGGGATAGACGAAGAAATAGCGCGCGCCCGTCTCGAGCACGATGTCGAACGGGCGCTCCAGCCGGCGCGCGCTGACGTCGTCGTCGACGAGCGTCACGTCGCCGATCGCGACGCCGAAGCCCTGCATCGCCGCGTTCGTCGCGAGATCGAGCGTGTCGAACGTCGGCCCGCGCGCGGGGTCGACGCCGCGCTCGCCGGCGTGATCGAGCCACGCGCGCCAGTCGCGGTGGTCACGCGTCGGATGCAGCAACGTATGGCGCGCGAGATCGCCGACCGCGTCGAGCGGCGACGTCTGCCGCAATTCGGGCGCGCAGACGGGCGTCAGCCGCTCGTCGAACAGCGGCAGCGCGAACACGCCGGCGCCCGGCGACGTGCCGTAGACGACGGCCGCATCGAACGGCTCGGTCGAGAAATCGACAACGTGCTGCCACGCGGTCGTGATCTGCACGTGGAGATCGGGATGCTCGCCCTGGAAGCGCATGATGCGCGGCAGCATCCAGCGCATCACGCAGGTCGGCACCTTCAGCGCGAGATCGGTGCGCTGCCGCGTGAGCCGCATCGAAATATCCTCGATCCGCGCGAAGCTCTCGTTGACCACCGGCAGCAACTGCTCGCCCTCCGCCGTCAGCGTGAGGCCCTTCGCATGCCGCTTGAACAACGGGAAACCGTAATGCGCCTCGAGCGTCTGGATCTGCCGGCTTACCGCGCCCTGCGTGATGCACAGCTGCTCGGCCGCGCGCGTGAAGCTGCGGTGGCGGGCCACCGTCGAGAAGATCTGCAGCGCGTGCAGGGGCGGAAGTCGGCGCATGAAGAAGGCAAACGGAAAAACGGCGCGGAAGGACCGCGCGCCGACCCCGGCGCGCACTGTCCGACACGATAAGCCAAACGCCGGCTTTGCGCGAGGCGCGGGACGCTCAGGCCGTCGCGGTGAGCGCGCCCGCCACGATGCGCGCCGCCGACGCGACGACGTCCGCGCGAGCCGCCGCGGCGGCCTGCGGCTGCGTGAACGACACGGCCATCACGATCGGCGCACGCGACGGCGGCCACAGCACCGCGACGTCGGTCGTCGTGCCGTAGCCGCCCGTGCCGGCCTTGTCGGCGATGCGCCAGCCGGGCGGCACGCCTGCCGCGATGCCGGTCGCGCCGCGCGCGCCGCCGACCATCCATTCCGTCAGTCGCGCGCGCTGCGGCTCCTGCAGCGTGTCGCCGAGCAGCAGCCGCTGCAGCGTGTCGACCATCTCGACCGGCGTGGATGTATCGCGTTCGTCGCCGGGCGCGGCGTTGTTCAGTTCGGGTTCCCAGTGATCGAGGCGGAACGACATGTCGCCGCTTGTGCGCGCGAACGCCGTGACGGCCTGCGGGCCGCCGAGCACGCCCATCAGCAGGTTGCCGGCGCCCTTGTCGCCCGACTGCAGCATCGCCGCGCACAGCTGCTCGATCGTCATGCCCGTGTCGACGTGGCTTTCCGTGATCGGCGAGCCCGCAACGATTTCGTAGCGGCGGTACAGGATGCGGCGCGGCAGCAGCGACGCGTCGAGCGAGCCGCGCGCGAGCATCGCGGCCGCCGCGGCGACCGCATACGTGCCGCACAGCGGGAAGCGCTCGCGCGCATGGTGCGCGATGCGCACGCCGTTCGACGTATCGAGCGCGGCGACGCCGAGCCGGCCATTCGAGGCCTTCTCGAGCGCGGTCAATTCAGCCTGGGCGGTGTGGGCGCGCCCCTGGTCGGCGACCGGCGCGGACGTGCACGCGGCAACGAACGGCGCGGCAACGGCGGCAAGCAACAGCGAGCGGCGTGTCGGAGAGTGTTCCATGAATGTCGTGAGTTCTGTCGGTATCGGTGGCACGAAGCAGCTCGGGCACGCGTCGAAGCAGCGTGCCCGTTCACGCCGGCGGCCGGCCCGCGACGGCCTACGCCGCGCATCCCCGAAAGACGACCGCCGGCCCCGCGAAGCGCGGGACTTGCATGAACAGACCCTAGCGTAGCAGCGACCGCCGCGCCGTTCCAGCGAAACGGCCCGGCGTCACCCTTGCGACGAAGGCAGATACGGCATCGGATTGACCGGCTTGCCGTCGCGTCGCACTTCGAACAGCAGCGCGACACGCGAGTTGTCGAGGTCGCCCATCTCGGCGATCGCGTCGCCCTGGCGCACGATGTCGCCCGTCTTCACGAGCAGCTTGCGGTTGTGCGCATAGGCGGTCAGGAAATCCGCGTTGTGCTGGACGATGATCAGGCTGCCGTAGTCGTTCAGGCCGGTGCCCGCGTACATCACGCGGCCGTCGGCCGCGGCGCGGACCGGGTCGCCCGGCCGGCCGGCGATCTGGATGCCGCGGTTCTGCCCCGGCCGGAAGCCGTCGACGATCTTGCCGCTCGCGGGCCACTTGAGCGCGACGCCGCCCGCATGCCGCTTCGTTTCCTTGACGACCTGACGGTCGCTCGCGTTCGACGCGATGGTCTGCGCGGCGGCCGGGTTGCTCGCCGCGCCATTGCCCGACGCGGACGATGCGGCCACCTGCGTGCCGGCCGCGCCCGGCGCCGGTAACGGCTGCTGCTTGACGATGCGCAACACCTGCCCCATGCGCAGCCTGCCGTTTGCGCCCAGCTTGTTCCAGGTGCGCAGGTCGGTAACGCTGCAGCCGTTCGCGGACGCGATGCCCGTCAGCGTGTCGCCGCGCTTCACGACGTACTTCTGCGCGACGAGAATCGGCGCCGGCGGCGGTGTATTGGCCGACGGCGCAGCGGCGGGCTGGCCCGACGGCGAAGGCTGTCCCGCCAGCGTGTCGCTCGGCGGAACAGACTGCGTGCTTGCACAACCGGCCATGACGAGCACGGCGGCCAAGCCTGGCAGCCACGCCGCGTTGCGGTGAATCTCGCGCGTTTTCATGGACGATCCGACTCCGGTTTGACAATCTTTCAAGCATCTCAAAAACGGAACGGCCGACGTGTAACCGGATGCAAACAATGATGACAAACGATCACGAACCGGATGCCGGCCGGCATTCGCTACCGGTAATACGGTCCGATTCAGGAAAACTTGATGGTCTTTTTGCAGGAAAGCGGAAGAATTTTCGTCTCGGAGCACTATGACGAATTTGTTTCAATAGGCTCGAGGCAGCCATCGCCGCGACGTTCAACGCAACCACGCGGCCAATTCGGAACACGCCCACGCAATGCCGATGCACAGGAACAGCACGTGCAACGCGATCTTGAACGACACGCCCCACGACGGATCGATCTGCATGACAGGCTCCCCGGTTGATGTGCGGCCATGATCTGCGATCGATCGCGCCCCGAAAATGCGGAACCGGCGAATCGGTCCTCAAGCTGCGCCTGAGACCCCGGCCGCGGTTCCCTGCTAACTTATCGGCCATTCCAATACGATTGCCCCACCCATCATGCGCTTCGACCTGACCGACCTGCGGCTTTTCCTGAACATCTGCGAGGCCGGCACGATCACGAGCGGCGCCGAGCGGACCCACATCACGCTGCAGGCCGCGAGCGAGCGCATTCGCGGCATGGAGGACGAGCTCGGCGTGCCGCTGCTGCACCGGACCAAGTCGGGCGCTCAGGCCACCGATGCGGGCCGCGCGCTCGAACACCACGCGCGCACCGTGCTGCAGCAGATCGACCACATGCGCGGCGAACTGCAGCAATACGGCCAGGGGCTGCGCGGGCATATCCGGCTGCTGTGCAACACGGCGTCGCTGAGCGAATACCTGCCCGACGCGCTGGCCGACTACCTGCCGCATCATCCGAAGCTGTCGATCAGCGTCGAGGAGCGCTCGAGCCAGGAGATCGTGCATGCGATCCGCAACAAGACGGCCGAAGTCGGCATCGTCGCCGATTCCGTCGGGCTCGGCGGCCTCGAACAGAAGCCGTTCCGCGAGGACTGGCTGATCGTCGTCGTGCCGGCCGCGCATCCGCTCGCGTCGCAGGACAAGGTCGCATTCGACTCGATCGTCGATGCCGATTTCATCGGCCTCACCGACGGCAGCGCACTGCAGGTGCATCTCGCCGACCAGGCGCGCGTGCTCGGCAAGCGGATCCGCTATCGTGTGCAGTTGAAGAGCTTCGATGCGATCTGCCGCGTGATCGCGAGCGGCGTGGGCATCGGCATCGTGTCGCGCCATGCGGCCGAGCGCGCGATGCAGACGATGGACGTGCGGCTCGTCGAGCTGTCCGATGCGTGGAGCCATCGTCGGCTGAAGCTGTGCGCGCGGTCGTTCGATACGCTGCCGAAGTACACGCGGGAGTTCGTCGCGTTCTTGTCCGGCGAAACCACGCCGGGGTGACACGCGCCGCATCCGACTCATCTCGTCGACACAAGGAGGCACGGCCATGACCGACACCGATCTCGCAACCCGCTACCGCGCATACATCAACTGCCTGAACCGGCAGGACTGGCCGGCGCTCGGCGAATATGTCGCCGACCACGTGATCCACAACGACCGGCCGCTCGGCCTCGCCGGTTACCGCGCGATGCTGGAACAGGACTTCCGCGACATTCCCGATCTCCGTTTCGACATCCGGCTGCTCGTATGCGAGCCGCCGCGCATCGCCTGCCGGCTGCGCTTTGCCTGCTCGCCGAGCGGGACATTCCTGGGGCTCGCCGTCGACGGCCGGAAGGTCACGTTCTGCGAGAACGTGTTCTACGAGTTTCACGACGGCAAGATCCGCCAGGTCTGGTCGGTGATCGACAAGACGGCGATCGAGGCACAGCTTTAGGCTCGACGGAACGGTGTGGCAGCCGGTCGCCGTCGCGCCCCGATGGCCGTCGAATTCATCCCGATCCTTATGGATAACGTTTTCTTTCAAAATTCAGCGAACCCGCATCGGCGCGCATTCCTTCTGGTCGTCGTTTCCGCATCGGCATCCTTCGCCGCATCCAGCCTAACCAAGAAAAAATACCGGTAAATCCTGCAACATTTCGTTTTCCTCCGTCACTCCCGCCTTCCCACCATCCGGGTTTTTCCCGCCCCGCCAGACGTGAAAGTTCATTGACATCACGCGGATCGCTGCATAAATTAGGAAAACGTTTTCCATCACATCAGCGCGACGCTCATCACGGCCCGTGCAGGGAGAACGCTCGCCCGCTCGATAAGTGATTCAGGCCGTCCGTCTTCAGGGATCAGGGTTGCAAGACGGCGGCCGGGTACGGGCATCGAGCGCGGCAACGGCGACACCCGCCCGTCCTTCATCACTATTCAAAACTGGAGACACAATGCATCCGCGCAGCAGATTCGCGCTCGGCGCCGCGCTCAGCGCCCTTTCCGTCCTGTTCGTCAGCGCCTGCGGCGGCAACGACGTGACCGACACGCCGCCCCCGTCGTCATCTTCGCCGCCACCGTCCACGACACCGACGCTCGCGCCGAACTCGCTGCAGGCGCTCGTCTACGGCGCGCCCGACACCAGCGTGCCGGCCGGCGCGAACATTCCGGCCACGATGATGGGCCAGATGCGCGCACTGTTCGACCTGATCCGGAAATCGCCCGACTTCACGCAGGTCGTGATGGATCTCGGCGACGGCACGCCGGTCCACGTGCTCGACACGAACACCGGCGACAAATTCCTGCCGGGCAAGCTCGCGCTCGGCCTGTCGTACATCCTGATCGACATGAAGTCGAAGAACGATCCGCAGTACGCCAGCTACCTCGCGACGTACCAGACGATCACGACCGCGATGATGGCGCAGTCGGGCGGCAACTACACGTATGCGAATACGTCCTGGGGCGAGTACTACTACCTCGTCGCGCTGAACAACCTGAAGGCGCACGGGATGCTCAACGAAGTCTTCAGCGATGCGATGCTCGCGACGCTGCAGCAACGCCTCACCTTCTGCGACATGTTCGGCCCCGATGCGAGCGGCAAGACCGACACGTGCCCCGCGGCCGGCACGCCGATCGACATCGCATCGCTCAACACCGCGCAGAACTACTATGCGGTGTCCTACGGAATTGCCGGGCTGCGCCAGAAGCTCGGCTGGAGCAGCCCGTCGTTTGCATCGAAGACCGATCCGTCGGTCGCGACGATGGGTGCGCGCGACGCGCTGCTGTACACGCTCACGAACCATATCCGCAACGACTCGTCGGGCGGGTTCTCGGACGAAGCGTCGAACACGCACACGACCTACTACGACCAGGCGCGCTTCGACCGCTACAGCACGCTGCTGATCGGTGAAGTGACCGAGCGCACGTTCGAGATGGGCAACGAGGCGAACCTCACGCCCGAGCTGAAGGGCTACCTGCGCAAGTCGGTCGACCTGATCCTGCCGCAGCTGAACGCGAACGGCCAGGGCTTCAACTACGGCCGCTCGATCGGCCCGTACGGCGATTCGGCGTTCATGGAAGTGCTGACCGCCGCGGCCAATGCCGGCGTGCTGACCGACCAGGAAAAGCAGGTTGCCTACAAGTTCATCTACCAGGCCGCGCAGCGTTTCGACACGTACTGGTACGACCCGTCGCTGCCGACGCCGTCGGTGAACATGTGGGTCAAGGGCCGCGGCACGGACGCGTATCGCGGCAAGCCGCGCGTGATGGGCGAGAACTTCAGCCTGCTGCACCAGTACCTGTACGTGAACGCGTGGTGGAACAAGCTCGGCTTCGGCGGCAAGGCGCCGATGGCCGATACGGACTACAACGCGTGGCTCGACGCGCTGCCGCACTACACGCTCACCTGGTACAACCAGCCGGGCGACACCGCGCATCCGTACAGCGCGGCGCTCGTCACCGTGCGCGACGGCCGGCGCGTGATCAACCTGAACCTCAGCCAGGCGCCCGACTACAACTCGTACACGCCGTACTACCCGGTGCCGTTCTCCGACAAGCTGATCTACGGCACGACCGATCTCGGCTACGCGCTGCTGGTGCCGCAGGTGTCGTACAACGGGAAGACCTACATTCCCGTCACGTACTACAAGAACCTGAACGTCCAGCAAGGCAACGGGCAGGTGATCGTGTCGTTCGATACCGCGAAGTTCCGGCTCGCGTCGAAGAATGCGGCATACACGACGGATCTCGACCTGCAGGTGCATACGGTGCTGACGTTCGCGCACGGCTCGGTCGCCCGCAGCGATACGCTGAGCACGGGCTCGCTCACCGGCAACCTGTCGGTCGAGACGGACTTCACGTCGTTCGCGGATTTCGCGTCGACGCAGGCGAACGGCGACGGCGTGTCGGTGACCTACGCGAACAGCGCCGCGACCGGCTATGCGGCGTCCGGGTTCGACACCTGCGCGCTGTCCGCCTTCGACACGGCGAACGGCACGACGAATCCGCTGTCGACGACGCCGATCGGCCAGCTGCATTCGAACTTCGCGTGTACGACGAAGCCGTTTGCCCTCGGCGCGGGCGCGACCCGCACGTTCGGTTGGACGCTGAAGTACGCCGACCCGGCCTGAGCGAAGTGACCTGCGCCTGGTGAACGCGCCTGAAGCCGGCTGATGTCGAAACCGGCTTCGGGCGCGTCACGGACAGTGGACCGCGGGCATCGCGCTCGTCAGCGAGGCCCGCTTACAGCCACCCCGAAGCCGCCATATACGCGCCGAGCGCGATCAGCCCGACGAAGAAGCAGCGCTTGAACGCCTTCTCGCTCATCACACGCCGTGCATATTGCCCGCCGGCCATGCCCGCCAGCGCCGGCACGAGTGCGAGCGCCGATACGCCGAGATCGACCGTCTCCAGTGCGCCCGTCACACGCAACTGCAGGCCGAGCACGATCGTCGATGCGGTAAACGACAGCCCGAGCGCCTGGATCAGGTCGTCCTTCGACAGCCGCAGCGCCTGCAGGTACGGCACGGCCGGCACGACGAACACGCCGGTCGCGGCCGTCACGACACCCGTCAGGTAGCCGACCACGGCCGACAGCCATGTTTCATGGCGACCCGGCGCGGGCAGCCGCGCGGCGGCCAGCCCCCACAGCCCGTACAGGATCAGCACCACGCCGAGCGCCGCATGCGTCCAGGTGCTGCCGGCCGCGAGCGCGGGCAACCCGCCTGTCAGCGTGCCGATCGTCAGGCCGGCGAGCAGCGGCCACAGCCGGCGCAGCAACGGCCCGAACGACGGGCCGAGCCACAACTGCCACACGTTGGTGACGAACGACGGCACGAGCAGCAGGTTCGCGGCGGCCGACGGCGGCATCGCGAGCGTCAGCAGCCCCATCGCGATCGTCGGCAGCCCGAGCCCGATCATCCCCTTGACCGCGCCGGCCAGCAGGAAGACCACCGCGATGATCGTCAGCGTATGAACTTGCATGAAAGGCATTCCGTCCGGTTGAGTACGGCGCCGATGGTGAACCCCGATCGCGCCGCTCGCCATCTGGTTTTGCCTGAGGCTGGCTAGGGCTTGCCGGATGGGGCGGCGGCGCGGTTGTGGCGATGGGCCCAACCCAGCCCCAGCCCCAGCCCTCAGATTCGAGCCGAATACGGAGCCTGTTCCGAAACCATTGCCGATCCGCCCCGATCAGTCCCCGTGAGATGCCCCCCGCCCCTGCTCGCTGTCGAGGTGCGCCATCTGTGCGGCCGGATAACGCTCACCGGCAGCCGCCCCGGCGGGAACCGCCGCTTCGATGCGAGCGATGTCATTGACCGTTAGTTGCATTTCAGACGCCAGCAACGCATCCTGAAGTTGCGTGCGCTTGCGCGCGCCGATCAGCGGCACGATATCGCCGCCGCGCGACAGCACCCACGCGATCGCGACCTGCGCCGGATTGCTGCCCTTCTCGTCGGCGACTGCACGCAGCGCGTCGACGAGCGCGAGGTTGTGCGCGAGGTTCTCGCCCTGGAAGCGCGGGCTCGCCGCGCGGAAATCGCGCTCGCCTTCCCGCGCGGTGCTCCAGCGTCCGCCCAGCAGCCCGCGCGACAACACGCCGTAGGCCGTCACGCCGATCCCGAGTTCGCGGCACGCGGGCAGGATCCCGGCCTCGATGCCGCGCGACAACAGCGAATACTCGATCTGCAGGTCGGAGATCGGTGCGACGGCGGCCGCGCGGCGGATCGTGTCGACGCCGGCTTCCGACAGGCCGATATGGCGCACGTACCCGGCCTTCACGAGATCGGCGATCGCACCGATCGTCTCCTCGATCGGCACGGCCGGATCGACGCGCGCGGGCCGGTAGATGTCGATGTAGTCGGTGCCGAGCCGTTTCAGCGAGTACGCGACGAAGTTGCGGATCGCCACCGGCCGCGCGTCGTAGCCGGCAAACCCGCCGGCCGGATCGCGCAGCGCACCGAATTTCACGCTGATCAGCACCTGGTCGCGTGCCCGGCCACGCAGCGCGTCGCGGATCAGCATCTCGTTGTCGCCCATCCCGTAGAAATCGCCGGTGTCGAGCATCGTGATGCCGTGGTCGAGGGCCGCGTGCAGCGTCGCGATGCTTTCGGCGCGGTCGGCCGGGCCGTAGAAGTCCGACATCCCCATGCAGCCGAGCGCAATTGCCGACACCCGCGGGCCGGTCCGGCCCAGTTCACGCGTTTCCATATCCGTTTCCTCGAGTGATGAATGAACAGGCCGGATTCTGGGCGCATCGCGGCGCGCGATAAACGCGAAAACACTCAACCAAACCATTCGACGCTGATTAACAATGGAGCCTGCTCTCCACCCACGCACCCGCCCCGCATGGATCATCTGCAAGCAATGCGCATCTTCGCGCGCGTCGCCCATCTCGGCAGCTTCACGAAAGCGGCCGAACAGCTGCACCTGCCGCGCCCGACGGTCAGCAACGCCGTCCAGTATCTGGAGAAGCACCTGAAGGTCCGCCTGCTGCAGCGCACGACGCGGCGCGTCGCGTTGACGGCCGAAGGCGCGACCTACTACGAGCGCTGCATGCGGCTGCTGGCCGATCTGGACGACGCGGAAACGCTGTTCGAGGACGCCGGCACGACGCCGCGCGGCGCGATCCGCGTCGACCTGCCCGAACGCTTCGCGCTGAACCAGGTGATTCCCGCGCTACCGGGTTTCCATGCGCGCTACCCCGACCTGCGCGTCGTGATCGGCACGACCGACCGCTTCGTCGATCTCGTCGCCGACGGCATCGACTGCGCGGTACGGGTCGGCGCGATGTCCGATACGTCGCTCGTCGCACGGCGCATCGGCGAACTGGCGCAGATCAACTGCGCGGCGCCCGCGTATCTCGAGCGGCACGGCATGCCGCGCTCGCCGGACGAGCTGCCGGACCACGTCGCGGTCGGCTATTTCTCGAGCCGCACGGGCCGCGAGCTGGACTGGGAATATGCGGATATGGATTCGGGCGAGCTGCACGCGGTCAAGATGCGCAGCGTCGTGTCGGTCAACAGCTCGCAGGCGTATCTCGCATGCTGCCTCGCGGGCCTCGGGCTGATCCAGGCGCCGCGCGAAGGGCTCGGGCCGCTGCTCGCCGACGGCTCGCTGGTCGAGGTGCTGCCGGAATGGAATGCCAGGCCGCTGCCCGTGTCGGTGGTGTTTCCGACCGGCCGGCATCTCGCGCCGCGCGTGCGGATTTTCGTCGACTGGCTCGCGGATACGCTCGGGAGCAACCCGCGGGCAGACTGACGGCAGCGGGCGGCGAGGCGCTCGGCCTCGGCACTGCCCGCCCACCCGATCAGAACTTGTGGCGGATCGCCGCGCGCACCGCGAACTGGTTCGACGACGCCGACGGGCCGTCCGTGCCGACCACGTAGCCGCCGTCGGCCGCCGTGCCGGTCTTGTCGCCGCCCACCTTCTGCCAGGCGCCCTGCAGGTACACATCGGTGCGCTTCGACAGGCTGTAGTCGGCCATCAGGCCGACCGTGTGGTATTTCGGCTTGAACGTTCCGGCCGCGGCATCGTACTTGCCGTCCGTGTACACGTACTGCGCGCCGAGATAGAAATCGGGCGTGAGCTGGTACTTGCCGTTGATCTCGAAGTTCTGGAACTTCGTCGCGGTCAGCCCGAGGCCGGCGAACGTCGACGCCGGCAGGTACACGGTCGACACCGGGTTCTTCACGTCCGTCTTCGTGTAGACGAAGCCGAGCGTGGCCGGCCCGAACGTGTAGTTGACGCCGCCGCCGAAGATCCGCAGGCGATCGGCGACGAAGTTGGCGTCATCCGCCGAGATCGCGCCCGCGCTGCCGATACCCGGGTTGTTCGCCTGCAGGTACGCCGCCGCCACCTGCAGCCCCGCCAGCGAATACTGCGCGCCGAGGCTGTACTGACGGTTGTTCGAGAAGCCGGTGCTGTTGCTGAAGCTGTACGTGCCGCCGAACGTCAGGCCGTTCCAGTCGGCGCTCGCATACTTGACCGTGTTGTTGACGCGGAACGAATTGTCCGTGTTGTCGTTGTCGAACGGGTGCGAGAACAGCGTGCCGCCCCAGTTGCCGTTCGCCGTGAGCGGCGCGAGATAGTCGACGACAGAATCGTACTGACGGCCGAAGGTCAGCGTGCCGAAGCGCGGCGCGCTCAGCCCGACGAACGCCTGGCGGCCGAACATGCGGCCGCCCTGGCCGAGCCGGCCGTTGTTCACGTCAAAGCCGTTTTCCAGCGTGAAGATCGCCTTCAGCCCGCCGCCGAGATCCTCGCTGCCCTTCAGGCCCCAGCGGCTGCCCTGCGCATAGCCGCTCGCCAGCTGGTAATTCGTTTTTCCGCCCCCATTGACGTTGACGTTGTTCGTGTAATTGAAGCCTTCATCGATCACACCGTACAGCGTCACGCTGTTCTGGGCGAAGACCGGCGCGGCGAAAGCGGCTAGCGCGGCGGTAAAAATGATGTGCTTCTTCATGACGGTTCTCCGGAGCCGGGGGCCGGACAGGGTCGAGTGCCCGGCGAATGTTTGGTCTGTTTTAGGTGTGGCCCGCAGGGCGGACGACGCGGTGTGCGGCCGCGTGAGGTCAAAATGGTGTCACGTCGCAAACCGTCCGTCCATCGGGGTAGATGAACCCTGCGCAAACCGTTGCGCTCGTCCAACTGCCCCGTTGCGTGGACTGCCTGACCCGGCTTATCGGCAGCAGCCCGACAGCCGACCATTCGCGTAAACCCGATGTGCTCCGCATCGGTGGCACAATGCGCATCCGTTCGTCATTTCTTCACGAAGTCATGCTTCCCCCCGATTCATGCGCGGCGCGTGCCGGCCGCGCCCGCGGCCCGCGCCGGGAGGCGGTCCGATGACCGCACCGGCCCGGGCCGGCCGCTACGCCGAGCTCGATTTCTTCCGCGGCCTCGTGCTGCTCGTCATCGTCGTCGACCACATCGGCGGCAGCATCCTGTCGCGCGTGACGCTGCACGCTTACGCGCTGTGCGACGCGGCCGAAGTCTTCGTGTTCCTCGGCGGCTTCGCCACCGCGATCGCGTACAACTCGCTCGCCGAACGGCACGACGAAGCCGCCGCGCGCCAGCGCTTCATCCGGCGCGCGTTCGAGATCTACCGCGCGTTCCTCGTGACGGCCGGCCTGATGTTGCTGATCACGGCCGCGCTGAACGCGTTCGCGATCGACGGCCCGAACATGCCGACCAACGATCTCGACGGCCTGCTCCACAAGCCGCTCGCCGCGCTGCGCGACATCCTGCTGTTCCGCCGCCAGCCGTACCTCGCGTCGGTGCTGCCGATGTACGCGTTCTTCGCGCTGCTCGTGCCGCTCACGCTGCCGCTCGCGCGCACGCAGCCGTGGCTGTTGCTCGCGTTCAGCGGATCGCTGTGGTACGCCGCGCCGCACGTCGCGCGCTTTTTGCCGACCGTCGAAGGCGCGCCGTGGGACTTCAATCCGTTCGCATGGCAATTCCTGTTCGTGCTCGGCGTGATCGCGCGCTGCCAGCCCGTCTACCAGACGCTCGCGCCGAAGCCGCAGGGCTGGCTGCTGACGGCCGCGGCGCTCGCGATCGTCGCGGCCGGCGCGTACTACCGGCTGCGCATCGAGCCGTTCCCGACCGATCCGTCGATCAAGCAGAACCTCGGTGCGCTGCGGCTCGCGAACTTCCTCGCGATCGCGTGGCTCGCGGCCAAGCTGGTCCACCTCGGCTGGATGAAGAAGGTTGCGCACGCGATGCCGTGGATCGGCACGATCGGCCGGCAGGGCCTGCTGTGCTTCGTCGCGGGCACCGCCATCTCGCTCGCGGTCGATTCGGTGCTCTACCAGGCGACCGAAGGCTATCTCGACGTGAAGCTCGGCCTGATTGCCGACGTCGTCGCGATGGGCCTGCTGTATCTCGTCGCCAAGCTCTACGGGCCGCTCGTCGCGCGGCTGCCGTTCCGTTCGCGGCGATGACGCGCCGCGCCGTCATGCGCCGCTGCTACGATAGCCGGCGCCTCTCCTGAAACGATTCGACATGCGCCGACTCGCCCTTGCGTTCGCCCCCGCCCTGATCGCCGGCTCCATCGCCACCGCCCGCGCCACGCCGCCCACGCCGGCGGCAGCGCCCGCGCCGCCGCCGGCCGTCCAGACCGCGACGACCCCGTCGGCCGCCCAGGAGAGCGCGCTCAATCCGGGCAGCAGCGTCGTGCTGCGCACGTTCCGGTCGGCGTCGCTGAAGCGCGACTGGTCGTACACGGTCTACCTGCCGCCCGGCTACAACCCGGAAGGCGCGCGCTACCCGGTGATGTACCTGCTGCACGGCAACGCCGGCAACGCGAACGACTGGGTCACGCAGGGCCGGCTGCAGGCCACCGCCGACACGCTGATCGAGCGCCGCGAGATCCCGCCGGTCGTGATCGTGATGCCGCAGGGCGGCACCGACTGGTACGTCGACCGCAAGGAGAAGATGCAGAGCGCGTTCCTCAACGACCTGCTGCCCGAGGTCGAAGCGCACTTCGCGGTGTCGAACCAGCGCGCGGGCCGCGCGATCGGCGGCGTGTCGATGGGCGGCTTCGGCGCGCTGCGCTTCTCGCTGCTCGAACCCGGCCTGTTCTGCGGCGCGATGCTGCTGAGCCCCGCGATCTACGCGAACGAGCCGCCGCTCAATTCCGCCGCGCGCTACGTCGGCGTGTTCGGCGACCGGCAGTTCGACCCGCGCGTGTGGCACGAGCTCAACTACCCGGCGCTGATGCGCGGCTATTTCGCGCGCAGCTGGCGGATCCCGATGTTCATCGCGGCCGGCGACGACGACCTGACCATCCAGGCCGAATCGAGCGTGCTGTACACGCAGCTGCGCCGTGCGCAGAACCCGGCAGAGTTGCGCATCGTCGACGGCGGGCATACGTGGGATGTATGGCGCGGGCTGCTCGGGCAGGGATTGAAGTACGCGCTCGAATGCGTGAAGTGACGGCGGGCGGGCGTTGCCCCGCCCGTTTTCGTCAGGCTGGCCGGTGACCGGCGGGCCGCAGGCCGTCGCCCCCTGTCATGCCCGGCGCATGCAATCCCGGCGAGCCTGTCGCGCCTGAGGGCGCACGCGTGGCGCTGGCCGCCGCGCCCCTGATCCCGACGGCAGGCTCAAAGCCAGGTGCCGCCCTGCCGCTCGCTCGGCTCCTGCGCCAGCGCATCGAAATCGTGAATCCAGTCCAGGTGATGCAGCACGCTGTCGCGCTCGGCCAGACGCGCATTGCGCGCCTGCGCGGCCGGCCCGTCCGGCAGGTGCAGTACATCGGCCACGGAGATCGACGCGTACTGCACCTTGCGCGTGCGGCCGCGACGCAGCCGCTCATACGCTTCCTGCGCTTCGCGCCAGCTGCCCGGCCCGGCCTGCGCCAGTTGCGCGGCCAGCACCACCGCATCCTCGATCGACTGGTTCGCGCCCTGCCCGTGGTGCGGCACCAGCGCATGCGCGGCGTCGCCGATCAGCGTCACGCGCCCGCGGCTCCAGCGGCCGAGCGGCGGCCGGTGGAACAGCCCCCAGCGCTGGCTGATCGGCACGGCGGTGATCATCTGCACCACCGCCGGATGCCAGTCCCTGAACACGCGCAGTTGCTCGCCCTCTTCCGACGGCATCACCCAGTCGCGCGACGGCCACGGTGACGGATGACGCTCGACCAGCAGGAAATTCTGGTCGCCGTCGTCGCCGATCGGATAGTGCAGCAGGTGCCCGTGCGGCCCGATCCAGTACTGCAGCGTCTCGGGATCGGGCAGCAGGCTCAGCCGCGCAGCCGGCACCACGCCGCGAAACCCCGAACACCCGGAATACAGCGCATCGTCGTAGCCGAGCATCCAGCGCCGCGTGATCGAGCGTGCGCCGTCCGCGCCGATCACGAGATCGGCGTCGACGCGCACACCGTTGTCGAACGACAGCGTGACGCGATCGGGATGCTGCGCGAGGTCGGTCAGCCGATGGCCGAGATGGATGGACTCGAGGCCGACCGCCTTCGACAGCACGGCCTGAAGATCCGCGCGATGCACGCCCCAGTACGCGCCGCCGAATTGCCGGCGATAGTCGGGGACGCCGCGATGATGGCCGATCACCGCGCCGCTGCGGCCGTCGCGATAGACGAGCCCCGGAATGTCCGCGCACACCGCATCGAAGGCCGCCCGCAATCCCATCCGTTCGTAGAAGCGCGTCGCATTGGCCGACAGCGCGACGGCCGCGCCGACTTCGCGCAGCACCTCCGTCTGTTCGTAGAGCTGCGCGTCGATGCCGTGCTCGCGCAGCGCAAGCGCGAGCGTCAGGCCGCCGATCCCGGCGCCGACGATCGCAATCTTCAGGTTCGTCTGCATGATGAAGGTGTCTCCGATGTTCCGATGTGGGGTCTGCGGCATGCGCAGCGGTCATGTCGAATGCATGGGCCGTATCGGTATTCTCGGGAGCGGACTTTCATCCCGCAATAAAATGACCGGAATCTGCTTCATCACTGGATGCAATGAACCCGGCGAGGCCACACCGATGGAACTGAGCGATATCGACCTCAACCTGCTGCTGCTTTTCCAGCGGCTGATGCAGGAACGGCGCGTGTCGAGCGTCGCCGAGCAGATGAACATGAGTCAGCCGGGCGTGAGCAATGCGCTCGCGAAGCTGCGCCGCCGGCTCGGCGATCCGCTGTTCGTGCGCGGGCCCGGTGGCGTGGTGCCGACGCCGTTCGCGCTGCGCCTCGCGGAACCCGTGTCGCACGCGCTCGCGACGCTGCACGCCGCGCTCAATCCCGAGACCGGTTTCGATCCGCAGCGCGCCACGCGCACGCTGACGATCGGCATGACCGATATCGGCGAGGTCGTGTTCCTGCCCGCGCTGCTCGAACACCTGTCGCAAACGGCGCCGGGCCTCGCGCTCAATACCGTGCGCGACACGAGCGTCAACCTCGGCGACGCAATGGCCGACGGCCGCGTCGATCTCGCGATCGGCCTGCTGCCGCAGCTCAAGGGCGGCTTCTATCAGCGCCGGCTGTTCGATCAGCGCTATGTGTGCCTGTTCCGGCGCGGGCATCCGCTCGAGGACGCGCCGCTGACGGTCGACGCGTGGCGCAATGCCGAGCACCTGGTCGTGGTGTCGGCCGGCACCGGTCACGGGCAGGTGGACGAATGGCTGAAGCGCCGCCGCGTGGCGCGCCAGGTGCGGCTCACGGTGCCGCACTTCATGAGCGTCGGCTACATCCTGCAGCGTACCGACCTGATCGCGACGGTGCCCGAGCATCTTGCGCAGCAGCTTGCCGCGCCGTTTTCGCTGGGCTGGCGCGCGTTGCCCGTCACGGTGCCGGGCGCGCCGATTCACATGCTCTGGCATACGCGGGTCAATCAGGACGAAGGGAACAAGTGGCTGCGCGACGTGGTGGTCGATCTGTTTGCGGAGACGGGCACGCGGGCGCGGAAGGCCGTACCTGGCCCGAAGAAGTAGCCGAGATCATCACGCCATCGAGCGTGCCCGACGATGCCACTTGAACATGTACGCCGCGCATTTCGACTACATTGCCGAAGTGGCGACGATTCCGGTCGTCGGCCACGTCGCCCCTCTTTCAACCCGCAGGAAATCAAGCCATGTCTGTCTCGAAGAAATTCGCAGCCGTCACCGGCGCCGGCTCCGGCATCGGTCGCGCGGCGGCCATCGCGCTCGCCCAGGCCGGTTACACCGTCGCGCTGCTCGGACGTACCGAGGCATCGTTGCGCGACACGCAGGACGCGATCCGCACCGCGGGCGGCGACGCGCACGTGTTTCCTGCGGACGTCACCGACGAAGCATCGGTCGACCACGCGTTCGCCCGGATCGCGCAGCAGTTCGGCCGGCTCGACGTGCTGTTCAACAATGCCGGCCGCAACGCGCCGCCGGTTTCCCTCGACGAATACGAATTCGACGTGTGGAACAGCGTCGTCGCGACCAACCTGACCGGCGTCTTCCTGTGCGCGCGGGCCGCGTGGCGCCTGATGAAAACGCAGACGCCGCAGGGCGGCCGGATCATCAACAACGGCTCGATCTCGGCCCATGCGCCGCGCCCCGACACGATCGCGTACACGGCTACCAAGCATGCGGTGACCGGGATCACCAAGTCGCTGGCGCTCGACGGCCGCCGGTACAACATCGCGTGCGGCCAGATCGATATCGGGAACGCCGCGACGTCGCTCACGGAACGGATGACACAAGGCGTCCCGCAGGCCGACGGCAGCCTCGCGCCCGAGGCGCGCATGGACGTCACGCATGTCGCGAACGCGATCGTCCAGATGGCGAACCTGCCGCTGGACACGAACATCCTGAACATGACGATCATGGCGACGGCCATGCCGTTCGTCGGCCGGGGATAAACGAAGCGCACGCGACGCCCGATTTCGTCCGGCACGCATCGCGCGACATCACCCGCGCCATGATTGCGGACGATGCCACGTGCTGTCGGGCGAACGCGAGTTGCACGTCGAGCACGGCGAGCCGACGCGGTTGCGCGCCGGTGAGCGCGCGCGCTTCTCTTCGCATCGACGCGCATGCGTACGTGGCGCCGTCGCCGGAAGGCGCGACGCTGCGCGTGGTGCTCACGCCGCCCGGTCAGGCATCGGCAAAGCCGCTGTCGCCGTAGCCCGACGCCCGCGGTCAGTTGCGCCTGCTTTTCTTGCCGGTGGACGGCGGCTTGACGATGACGAACTGACGACGATCCTTGCCCCTGATCCAGAGCGGCGCATTGCCGCGCCCGCTCCACTCCTTTCCGCTCACCGGATCGCGATAGCGCGCCGGCAGCACTTTCACGACATACGCCCCCCGGCTGCCGTTGCGGCCGACCAGGTCGCGGTGCTTGATCGCGTAGGTATCCATCAGCGAGTGAACCTCCGCGATCGCATCGACGCGTTCGCGCGCGCGTGCGCGCTCGATTTCCTCGTCCAGTTCGGCCAGCTCGACGACGAGCTGTGCATAGGTCTTGCTCGCGTTCATCTTCTGCTTCCTGCCCCCGCATCCGCATCTGCATGCGAACCGGCATGATTCGCATGACTAACCGACTATTTCACGACGTTCCGTGACGGCCACATTCACTCGATCGGCAAGCCGCTCGCGCCGGCGCAACGAAGCACGCGACACGAGAACAGCGACACGCCGCCACACACCGGCACACCGTGCGCGCCCCCGCGTCGACCCGATCGCCCGCCCGGGGCCCCGCTGCAGACGTTCGGCGACACAATCGCGCCCGGCATTTCAAATATCGAGTGATATCTGGAATGCGATCGTAATGGTATCCATCTCAAATATCAACTGATATCCTGCCGGCCATGAACATGGTTCCCCCTCCCCCGCGGCTGAGCCGCGAAGAAAGCCGACAGCAGACCCGCGCGCATTTGCTCGCCGCGGCGAAGCGGCTGTTCGTCGACCGCGGGTTCGGCGGCACGTCGCTCAGGGATATCGCGGCCGAGGCCGGCTATACGCAAGGCGCGTTCTATTCGAATTTCGCGAGCAAGGAGGCATTGTTCGTCGAGCTGATGCGGGAGCGCTCGCAGACGCAAGTGGCCGACATCGCCCGGGTGCTGAGCGACCCCGCGGCGTCCGGGGAGGACATCCTGAATGCGCTGGAGGTCTGGTCGCGGACCGTCGATGCCGAGCCCGAGTGGTCGGTGCTGGGTGTCGAATTCAAGCTTCAGGGGCGGCGCAACCCCGCTTTCGCCATGGCGTCGCAGGCGTTGCTGGACGCCCACCGCGATGGCCTCGCCTATTGCATCGAACAGATTTTCGCGCGGCTGAAGAAGGTACCGCCCGAACCGCCGGCCGTCCTGGCCGTTGCGTTCATGGGGCTCTCGCAGGGCCTGTCGCTGCAGCAGTCGATCCTGTCCGAGGTGCCGATCGGGCACATGATCATGGTGTTCCTGCGTAGCCTGCTGGCCACGGCCGAGCCGGTGCGTTGACCAGGGAAGATCGCCCCGTTCGCAGCGACGACGATCCGGCGTAAGGGTGGCTGCGGGCGGCAGATCGCGGAGCTTGCGCAGGACATCGCGCCGTGGCGCTCGACCGCCCCTGGCGTAGGCCAATCACCCAACCGATGCACGCCATGCGTGCGTGAACGGCAGCGATTTCCGCGCGCCATCCTGTCGGACGATCAAGTGTGCACGGCCCGTCACATTCGGTTGACGCTGATCGCCTGCATTGCGCCTACACGACGAGGAGCACATCGACACTCGCGCGGCAAGACATCGTCAAGCGTTTGGAAACGCGCCTTCACTTGATACCGAATGCTTAGACATCCGGATCCGGAATCCGCGCCGACTGGATCACGACCAGCGTGTCCCCTTTCTCGATCCGGCACGGCGGGTCTTCATAGAACGAAAAGATCTTCCCGCAGCGATCGAGCCCGACGACGATCGCGCCCGGCACCACGTTCGTCATGCAGCCGACCTCCTGCGGCATCGCCTCGCGCTCCAGCAACGTCGCGCGGCCGCGCGTCGACAGCATGTCGTTCACGAACGGCACGATGTAGCGGCTATGCACGGCGTCCGCGAGCAGCAGCGCACCGATCTTCGTCGACGACACGATCACGTCGGCGCCCGCCTGCCGCAGTTGCCGCTGGTACAGGTTCTCCTGGATCCGCACGACGATCTTCGTATCGGGCGCGATGCTGCGCACCGACAACGTGAGCAGGATCGCGGTCGGATCATCGGTCACCGAAATGATCACGGCCTTCGCTTCGCGCACCTGTGCCTGCTGCAGCAGATCCTCGTGCGCGGGATCGCCGAGCAATCCCGCCACGCCGAGCGACGTCGCGGCCTCGATCGCCTGCTGCTGCGAATCGATCACGATGAGCGTCGCCGGATCGACGCCGCTCTCGAGCAGTTCGCGCACGGCGATCGAGCCGGACAGGCCATAACCGCAGACGACGATGTGATCGGACAACTGCTTCTGCAGGCGTTTCATGCGGAATTCCTCGATGACGCGCTGGATCACGAACTGATATGCCGTGCCCAGGAAAATGAACCAGATGACGATGCGGATCGGCACGATGAAGAACGCATCGATCAGGCGCGCCCGTGCGGTGACCGGCACGATGTCGCCATAGCCGACCGTCGCGACCGTGACCATCGTGAAGTACACGAGATCGGCGACGGTCATCGGCGTGCTCTTGGTCGAATCGCGCAACCCGTCGCGATCGAGATACAGCACGAGGAACGCGAGCATGCACAGCAGCACGACCGCGCCGACACGGAACAGCAGCGTGCGCCGCGGCGACGTCGCGGGACGCGTGAACAGCGTGCGTGCACGCGGCGCCTGCCACGGATTGCGGGCGCGACGCAGGCGTGAGCGCAACGAGCGGCGCTGGGCGGAGGGCGAAGCCAACGGGGGATCTCCTGAAGGATGCGGGCTCGATTCTACGATGGGTCGGCCGCGGCCGGCCGACGTCATCGCGTCATCGCGTCGATGCGTCGGTTACAGCATGCTGCGCGGCCGCACCATCGTGCCGTCGACGAAGCGCTGCGCACGAAACGCCGACAGGTCGAGCGACGGCGCGCCCGTGTCGATCCATTCGGCCAGCAGCCGCCCGACGATCGGCCCCATCGCGAAACCGTGTCCGCAGAACCCCGTCGCGATCGCGAGCCCGGACGGCGTGCCCGGCGCATCGATCACCGGAATGCCGTCGGGCAGCACGTCGATCAGGCCGGCCCAGGCCTCGACGATCTGCGCGTCCTTCAGCGCGGGAAAGATCGACTTGAGTTTCGCAAGCGCGCGCGGCGCGTGCGCGCGATTCGGCTGCGGCTGCGGATCGCGCGGCTCGATCGGTCCGGTCGCCCCGTTGATGCGTGCCAGCGCATCGCGCCACGCGGCCCCGTTCACGTGCAGCCGGAATTTGTCGCGCTGCGACCAGAACTCAGGCCAGAACAGGCTCAACCCGCGCAGGTGGCCAAGCGTCAGGTCGACGTCGACCTGCATGTCGTCGGCAAGATTGATCGCACCGTTCTTGCGCTGCCGGATACCGAGGCCGTGGCCCCACACCGTCGACGCCGATACCGGCGGCACCACATTGGTGCGCATGCAGGTGCCGCGCACGGCCTGTTGCGGGAGCCGGATGCCGACGCCATCGAGCAGCCGGAAGCTGGTCGCGCCGGCCGCGCAGATCACGCGCCGCGTGCGGATCGTGCCGCGCTCGGTCACGACGCCGACCACCGCACCGCCGGCCGTCTCGATCGCGGTCACGCCGCAGCCTTCGAAGAAGCGCGCGCCCGCCTCGGCGGCACGCGCGGCGAACGCGGCAGCCACGCGACGCGGCTCGGCCTGCCCGTCGGTCGCGGTGTACAGCCCGCCGAGCGTGCGTGCGTCCGGCGAAAGGCCGCTGACGCGCTCGTCGATCTGCGCGCGCGTCAGCGTACGTGTGTCGAGCCCGTGCTCGCGCGCGACGGCGAGCCACGCGTTGAACGACGCCCAGTCCGTTTCGTTGTCCGCAATATAAAGACAGCCGCCCTGCCGCCATTCGAGATCGAAACCGAGGGTTTCCTCTAACCCCTCCCAGATCTTGATGCCGGCCATCATCAGCGGCACCTCGGCCGCTTCGCGCCCCTGCTGCCGCACGAAGCCCCACGCACGGGTCGACTGCTGTCCGGCGATGCGCGACTTGTCGAGCACGACGACCTTCAGGCCGCGCAGGCCCAGGTAATACGCAGCTGCGCAGCCCATGATGCCGGCGCCGGCGATCACGACGTCGGCGTCGGGCGGGAATGGCGTGTCGGCGAGGGTCAGGGAATCATGCAGCGGATAGGTTGTCGTCATTGTTTCCTGTCAGGCGTTAATGCATTCGAATGTGGGCGGCGGTGGTAACGTCGTGACACACCTTTCACACAAACGCACCTTTCGCCACGCTGAATAACGACCATTTTGCGGTAAAGTTATCTTTTCCGCGCGTGGCCGGTCGGCTCGCCCCTGGACGTCATGAAGACTGTCCGTCGAGACTGCCGCAAGGCGTCGTTCTGAACGTCACGATCCGTTCCCGTAGCATGACCACTGAAGCAATCACCACGGATTCCCTCGCGGTTGCCGAGCGCGTGCGCGAGCTGATGACCCGCAACGGCATCGGCAAGCGCCAGCAGACCACCGAGCTGTGCCGCATCCTCGACCTGAGTTTCTCGCAAGGCCACCGCAAGCTGCGCGGCAGCAGCCCCTGGACGCTCGCGCAGATCAAGAAAGTCGCCGAAGCGTACGGCGAACCCGCCGCGCAGCTGTTCGGCGCGCAAACGCTCGACCCCGGCATGGTCGGCGCCTATTCGCAGGAGGCCGTCCTTTACGCGGGCGTCGCCGAGATTCCATGCACCGCCTGGATCGGCGCGCCGCTCGAAGCCGGCGCGCGCCCCGAATTCGTCGCGTACGAACAAAACGGCCGCTGGCGCGTGCTGCGCCACACCGGCGTGCTGTACCAGAACGCGTACGACGTGCACAAGATCGAGATCTATCCGCGCCGCGCGGAGAGCGACAAGCTCGTCGTCGCGGTGATCGACCCCGATCGCGTCAGCGCGACCGAGCTGTGCCGCTATCTCGAACGCCAGGGTTTCGCAACCGCCGCATTCGACGGCCTCGCGCCGTTCGTCGACGCGCTGCAGGGCCAGGCGTTCGACGCGGTCCTGACCGAATGGCTGTTCGACGACAGCACGGCCGCCACCGCGATCAAGGCCGTGCGCACGTCCGACAACCCGGGCGCACCGATCTTCGTGCTGACCGGCGACCTGCTCACCGGCCGCGCGAGCGAGGCCGACATCAGCGAAGTGATCCGCGCGTTCGACGTCGTCTGCTACGAAAAGCCCGCGCGCATGGCGATCCTCAGCGCCGATCTCGCGAAACGGCTCGCCCGCGGGTAACGTCCGCGGGCCGTTCTTCCTCCTGACGGCCAACGTCCGCGCGGCACGGCGGTCGTGAACCGGTGCATAGCTCAGTACAATAGCCGCACCCGTTCACGCCCACGCCGGCTTCCGCCGCCCGACGCCATGGCCCGCCTCATCCCCGACGACTGGAAAAGCCTCGCCGCGACCGGCGCGGCCGAACGCGAGCGCGAAACGCTCGCCGCGCTCGAACACGCGCTACCCGACAGCTACACCGTGTATCACGGCGTGCACTGGACCCGCGCCGACCAGGCGTTCTCGGTATTCGGCGAGGCCGCGTTCGTCGTCGTGAGCCCGGCCGGCCGCGTGCTGCTGATCGAGCAGAAGGCCGGCTTCCTGCGCGAAACGCCGAAGGGGCTCGTGAAGGTCTATCTGCAGAAGGAACGCAATGTCCCGATCCAGCTCGCACGCACGCAGGAAACGCTGCATCGGCGCCTGACGGCCGCGCTCGGTGCGGGTGTCTACGGCGTCGAGGCGCTCCTGTACTGCCCCGACTACTCGATCCGCGACGCGTCGATCGCCGGCGTCGCGGCCGACCGCATCGTCGATGCGTCGCGCAAGGCGCAGCTCGCGCAGGTGATCCTGCAGATCCTGCCGGAAGACGACGAACCCTTCCCGAACGCGCCGAAACTGCACCACTTCCTCGCGGACGAACTCGCGCTCACGCCCGACACGAGCGCGCTCGTCGGGCAGGCCGGCACACTCGTCACGCGGCTGTCGGGCGGGCTCGCCGCGTGGGCGCGCCAGCTCGAATTCACGCCGTTCCGGCTGCGCGTCACCGGCACGGCCGGCTCAGGCAAGACCCAGCTCGCCGTGCAGGCGATGCGCGATGCGGTCGCCGCCGGCAAGCGCGTGCTCTACGTGTGTTTCAACCGGCCGCTCGCCGACTACATCGCGCGCATCGCGCCGCCCGGCGCGAAGATCGCGAACTACCACCAGCTGTGCGACTGGGTCGCGCGCGACGGCGGCTACACGCCCGACTTCCAGGTACCCGGCGAGTTCGAACGGCTCGAGGCGCGCTTCGCGGCAACGCCGATTCCCGCGCACTGGCGCTTCGACGTGCTGGTCGTCGACGAAGGACAGGATTTCCATGCGCCGTGGGCGGCCGCCCTGGCGCGCTTGCTGGCGCCGGAAGGCGCATGGTGGTGGCTGGAAGATCCGCTGCAGAACCTGTACATGCGCGAGCCCGTCGCGCTGCCGGGCTGGGTCACGCTGAAGGCGCTCACGAACTACCGCAGCCCGCGCGATCTGCTCGAATTCGTGCGCGACATCGTCGGCCGGGTCGAGCCGCTGGCGGCCGAGCTGCGCTCGGGCAGCCCGTTCGACGGTTCGGATCCGTCGGTGTCGTCGTACGGGGAAGAAGGCGCGTCGGCAGACGCACTGGCCGACGCCTGCATCGACGCGACCAAGCGGGCGATCACGCACGCGCTGTCGCTCGGCTTCCGCAAGCAGGACATCGCGGTGCTGTCGTATCGCGGCCGCGAAGGCTCGGTGCTCGCGCCGCTCGACCAGCTCGGCCCGCACCGGCTCAAGAGCTTTACCGGCAAGTACGACCTGTTCGGCAACCCGGAGTATCGCGAAGGCGACGTGCTGCTCGATTCGATCTACCGCTTCAAGGGCCAGTCAGCGCCGTGCGTGATCCTCACCGAGGTCGACTTCGACACGCTCGACGCGCGTGCCGCGCGCAAGCTGTTCGTCGGCGCAACGCGGGCGACGATGAAGCTGCTGATCGTCGCGTCGTCGCGCGCGGCCGCGCAACTCTCGGCCGTGTGATGTAACGGGCGGACGGACGGCGGGCCAGCGCCCGCCCGTCGCCGGCCGCCGTCGATCAGGCGACGCGGAACGCGCCGACCGCGCGGCGCAGCCCGTCGGCCTGCTCTTCCAGCGACGCGGCCGCGGCCGCGGCCTGCTCGACGAGCGCCGCGTTCTGCTGCGACACCTGGTCCATCTGCGACACCGCGCGGTTCACCTGCTCGATCCCGTCGCGCTGCTCGTTCGACGCAGCCGCGATCTCGGTCATGATGCCCGTCACGCGGCCGATCGCCTGCTGGATGTCCTGCATCGTCGCGCCGGCCGTGCCGACGAGCCGCGAGCCGGTCGCGACGCGTTCCACCGATTCGCCGATCAGCGTGCGGATTTCCTTCGCTGCCGACGCCGAGCGTTGCGCAAGCGTGCGCACCTCGCCCGCGACCACGGCGAAACCGCGGCCCTGCTCGCCGGCGCGCGCGGCTTCGACCGCCGCATTCAGCGCGAGGATGTTGGTCTGGAACGCGATGCCCTCGATCGTCCCGATGATGTCGGCGACCTTCTGCGAGCTCTGGTCGATCTCGTTCATCGTGCCGATCACTTCGCCGACCACCGTCGCGCCGCGCGTGGCGATCTCGCTCGCGGTATCCGCGCAGGCTTGCGCCTGCATCGCATTGTCCGCGTTCTGCTTCACGGTCGCGGTGAGCTGTTCCATGCTCGCGGCCGTTTCCTGCAGCGCGGACGCCTGTTCCTCGGTGCGCTGCGACAGGTCGGTGTTGCCGGCCGCGATCTGGTGCGTCGCCGTCGAAATCGCTTCGGAACCCTGGCTGACCTGGCGGACCGTATCCGCGAGGCTGCGCTGCATGCCGGTCACGCCCTTGACCAGCTCGGCCATCTCGTCACGCGACGACCAGCGCACTTCCGACGTCAGGTCGCCTTCCGACAGGCGGCGGAAATGCGACAGCAGCCGGTTCACCGGCTGGGTGATCGCGTAATGCAGGCCGATCGCGCAGCCGAGGCACGCGGCCAGGCCGAACGCGATACCGGCAATCGCGCCCGCGCGCATCCAGCCGTAATAAGTCTGCGCGGTGTCGTACACGTCCTTGCCGCGTGCGACCTGGTACGCGTCGAGCGCATCGGTCGCCTGCGTGAGCGCGACCGACAGCGGCGGCGCAACCGACATCAGCAGCCGGTCGGCCTCGTCGCGACGGCCGTCGCGGACCGCGTCGATCATCGGCTTCAGCGCCTGCCCGATCAGCGCCTGGCGCGCGGCGTCGAGGCGGCTCGCGAGCGGGCCTTCGTCGCCGTCGTGCGGCATCGACGCGTAGCCGCGCCAGGCGGTGTCGGCCTTCGCGAGATAGCTCTCGGCCTTCTTGACGAGATCGGGCACTTCCGGCGCTTCCGGATGCAGCATCGCGCGGTCGAGCGTCGTGCGCACGATCGTCAGGTTCAGGCTGGCCGCCGACAGCGCGGTCTTCGCAGCCAGTTGCTGCGTATAAGCCTCGTCGAGCGCGCGGTTCGAGCTCTGCATGCCGGCGAGGCCGATCAGCCCCGATACGACGAGCAGCGCGGCAACGAGGCCGAGCGTGGAGAAAATCCGCGTACGGATCGAGAAACGGGAAAACAGGGCGTTCAGGTTCATGACGGGACGTGAGCGGTGAAAAGTGCCGCGGCAATCGGTCCGCAGCACGCTGTATTACGGTTTGCCTGCAAAAAACTTGAGTCCGTCCCCGCTTTCCCCTGATCCCGGTCAATTTTCCGGGCCGGCAATCTCCTGTTACGGTTGCAACACATCGAGGCTGGGCAGAAATTGACCAGTCAACTATCTGTCGCTATAGTTCGACACAATTCCCTGCCCTGGCAGATATCTCGATGACAACCCACACCCTCCTCACTCCGCCGGCCGCCGAAACGGCCCGCCGCGACGCGCCGACCGGGCTGATCGTCGCCGCGCTGCTGCTCGTCATGCTGCTGTCCGCACTCGACCAGACGATCGTGTCGACCGCGCTGCCGACGATCGTCGGCGAGCTCGGCGGGCTCGACCAGTTGTCGTGGGTCGTCACCGCGTACCTGCTCTCCTCCACCGTCGTGCTGCCGCTGTACGGCAAGCTCGGCGACCTGTACGGCCGCAAGATCGTGCTGCAGGCCGCGATCGTGCTGTTCCTCGCGGGCTCCGCGCTGTGCGGCGTCGCGCAGGACATGACGCAGCTGATCGTGCTGCGCACGCTGCAGGGGCTGGGTGGCGGCGGCCTGATGGTCGTCACGATGGCCGCGATCGGCGATCTGGTGCCGCCCGATCGCCGCGCGCGCTACCAGGGGATGTTCGGCGGCGTGTACGGCCTCGCGACCATCATCGGCCCGCTGCTCGGCGGCTTCCTGGTCGAGCACCTGTCGTGGCGGTGGATCTTCACGATCAACCTGCCGCTCGGCTTTCTCGCGCTCGCGGTGATCGGCGTCGCGTTCCGGCCGCATACCGCGCACGTGAAGCACCGGATCGACTACATGGGCGCCGCGTTCCTCGCCACCGCCCTCACCTGCGTGATCCTGTTCACGAGCGAAGGCGGCTCGCTGCTGCCGTGGACGTCGCCGCAACTGTGGATGACGCTCGTGCTCGGCGTCGTCGCGATCGGCGGCTTCATCTATGAAGAGCGGCTCGCGGCCGAGCCGATCATGCCGCTCGAGCTGTTCCGCCATCGCACCTTCGTGCTGGTCAGCCTGATCGGCTTCGTCGTCGGCATCGCGCTGTTCGGCTCGGTCACGTTCATCCCGCTCTACCTGCAGGTCGTGAAGGGCTCGACGCCGTCGCAGGCCGGGATGCAGCTGCTGCCGATGATGGGCGGGATGCTCGTGACGTCGATCGTCAGCGGCCGGCTGATCTCACGGCTCGGCTCGTACCGGATGTTCCCGGTCCTGGGCACGCTGACCGGCGGCATCGCGATGGCGCTGCTGTCGACACTGACGCTCGATACGCCGCTGCACACGATGTACGCGTACATGGCGCTGCTCGGGATCGGCCTCGGCATGGTGATGCCCGTGCTGACGCTCGCCGTGCAGAACACGGTCGAATTCCGGCACATGGGCGTCGCGACGTCGGGCGCGACGCTGTTCCGCTCGATCGGCGGTTCGCTCGGGGTCGCGGCGTTCGGCGCGCTGTTCTCGCACGGGCTGCAGTCGCGGGTAATGGCGGCGCTGCCGGCCGGCACGGAGCTGCCGCCCGCGCTCGGCCCGGCCGCCGTCCACCAGTTGCCGGAGGCCGTGCGCGACGCGTACCTGCACGCGTTCGCCGGTTCGCTGCATGTCGTGTACCTGGCCGCGGCGACGGTCATCGCGATCGCCTTCGTGCTCGCGTGGTTCGTCGAGGATGCGCCGCTGCGCAAACACCACTGAGCCTCCCGTGGATCGCGACGCAAGCGTCGAGCCGCCTCGCGATCCCCATCCCCAGCCATCACGGCACCAGCACCACCCCGCCCGTCGTCGCACGCGACTCCAGCAACCGGTGCGCATCGGCCGCCTGTTCCAGCGGCAGCCGTGCGCCGATCTCCACATGCATGCCGCCCGCGAGCCGTTCGAGCGTCGCGCGCGCAGCCGCCCGATATCCGTCGACGTCACGCGCGATGAAGCCCAGCACGCTCGGGCGTGCCAGCGCGATCGACCGCGCCGGCCCCAGTTCGTCGAGATCGAACGTCTGCCGCGCACCGATCGCGGCCACCTGCCCGATGCTCGCGACCATCCCGAACGGACGAACCGCGCCGAGCGTGCGCGTCAGCACGTCGCCGCCGATCCCGTCGATCGCATAATCGACCCCTGCACCGCCGCCGAACGCGCGGGCCGCCGCGACGAAATCCTCCTCCCGGTAATCGACGACCGCGTCGGCACCGTGCGTGCGAACAAGCGCGGCTTTCGCGGCCGACCCGACCGTGCCGATCACCCGCGCGCCGAGCGCACGCGCCCATTGCGTCGCCAGCAAGCCAACGCCGCCGGCCGCCGCATGCACGAGCACCGTGTCGCCGGCGCCGACCTGGCGCACGCGATGCAGCAGCATGTAAACGGTGATCCCTTTCAGCAGCCCGGCCGCGACGGCTTCGTCGCTCAGGCCGTCGGGAATCGGCAGCACACGCTCGGCCGGCATCGTACGCAGGCTCGCATAGCTGCCGGTCGGCATGCCCGCATACGCGACGCGCTGGCCGGGAACGAGATCCGTCACGCCCGGCCCGACCGCGTCGATCACGCCGGCCGCTTCGACACCGAGCGCATCCGGCAGCGCCGGCAATGCGTGCGCGCCCGACCTGAAATAGATGTCGACGAAATTCACGCCGATCGCAGTCTGGCGAATCCGTACTTCGCCGGCACCGGGCGGCGCGACGGGCGCATCGACGCGGCGCAGTACGCCGGCGTCGCCGTAACGGTCGATCCCGATCCGGATGGCAGTGGCAGTCTGGGTCATGACATTCCTCGTAATCGAATGAAGTGACACGATCATCCCATCGTGCATAATCGAACGGAATTCCCGCCAATCGCCCATCTACTGTGCAAAATTCGACCGATCTGGATCCCGGTTCCGCGTCCGCGCTACCGATGAGTTGGGACGACATCCGTTATTTCCTCGCGGTGATGCGGGGCGGCAGCCTATCGGCCGCCGCGCGGGCGCTGCAGGTTCAGCACTCGACGGTCGCGCGGCGCATCGACGCGCTGGAATCCGCACTCGGCATCCGGCTGTTCGACCGGCTGCCGCGCGGCTGGCCGCCGACCGACGAAGGGCTGCACCTGGCCGAGCACGCGGCACGCATCGAAACCGACGCGCATGCGTTCGCGCGCGCCGCCCAGGGCGCGGCGGCGCTCGACGGCGTGGTGCGCGTATCGGCGTCGCCGGTGTTCGCCAGCCACTTCCTCGCGCCGCGGCTCGCCCGCGCGCAGCGCGCATGGCCGGCGCTGCGCATCGACCTGCTGGGCGAGATGCACGCGGCGAACCTGTACGCGCGCGAAGCCGATCTCGCGGTGCGGCTGTCGCGGCCGACCGAGCCGGGGCTCGCCGCGCGCCGGCTCGGCACGATGCGCTTCGCGCTGTGCGCGTCGCCGGAGTGGGCAGATGCACCGCCCGAGACCTGGCCGTTCGTCGGCTACGACGACGCGCTCGCGCAAACGCCGCAGCATCAGTGGCTCGCCCGCTTCGCGGCCGGTCGCCGTTTCGCGTTCGTCACCAACGATCTGGCCGCGCAGCATCGCGCGTGCGCGGCCGGCGCCGGCGTCGCGCTGCTGCCGCGGTTTCTCGTCGACGATCCGGCGGCGCATGCGGGCGCGCCGCTCGTCGAGCTGACGGCCGCACCGCGTTGCGACATCGAGCGCGAGATCTGGCTCGTGGTCCACCCGGACGTGCGCCGGTCGCCGCGCGTGCAGCGCGTCGCCGACGCGATCGCCGAAGCCGTTCACGCGGCGGATGGGCGGCTGTAGGCGACCGCCGCCGAACAAGGCTTTGCCATGCGCGCCAGCGACCGGCATAGTGGCGCTTTGCCTTCACCGGACTGCCGCCATGCCTACCACCCCCGCCTGTGTCGTTCGCGACGCAACCGACGCCGACCTCGATGCGATCCGCGCGATCTATGCGCACCACGTGCACCACAGCGTCGCGTCGTTCGAGGAAACGCCGCCCGATGTCGCCGAACTGCGCGCGCGCCGCGACGCGGTGCTACGCGACGGGCTGCCGTATCTCGTCGCCGAATGCGACGGCCGCGTGGCCGGCTACGCGTACGCGACGCCGTATCGCACCCGCCGTGCGTACCGCTTCACGATCGAGGACTCGATCTACATCGACGAGGCGCAGCGCGGGCGCGGAATCGGCCGCGCACTGCTCGCCGCGCTGATCGAACGCTGCGAGGCCGGCCCGTGGCGGCAGATGATCGCGGTGATCGCCGACGGCGGTACCGGCGGCTCGACGTCGCTGCATCGCGCGTTCGGTTTCGAGCCGGCCGGCGTGCTGAAGGCGGTCGGTTTCAAGCACGGCCGCTGGATCGATACGGCACTGCTGCAGCGCCCGCTCGGCGACGCCGCGCGCACGCTCCCCGTCTCGCCGGAGCCTCCCACGTCGCGCTAGAATGGCCGCATGTCAAAACAGACTCATTCCACTCCCGACGAGGCGGCGCCGGACGCCCGCAACGAGTACACGGTCGACGAACTTGCACGCGTGTCCGACACGACCGTGCGCAACGTCCGCGCGTACCAGGATCGCGGTTTGCTCGCGCCGCCGGAAAAGCGCGGCCGCGTCGGCATCTACGACGACACGCACGTCGCACGCCTGAAGCTGATCAACCACCTGCTCGCGCGCGGCTACACGCTGTCGAACATCCAGGACCTGATCAAGGCGATCGACGAAGGCCACGACTTGCGCTCGATCCTCGGTCTCGAAAACGCGATCGGCGGCCGCTGGTCGCACGAACTGCCCAAGACCTATTCGCTCGCCGCGCTCGCGCAGATGTTCGGCCCGCAGGCCACCACGCAGCTGTCGCGCGTGACCGAACTCGGCCTGCTCGAACGGCGCGGCCTGTCGTTCGTCGCCAAGAGCCCCGCGCTGCTCGAAGCGGCCGCCGCGATGACGAAGGAAGGCATTCCGCCGCGCGAGCTGCTCGACGTGATCAGCCTCGCACGGCCGCATTTCGACGCGATCGCGCGACTGCTCGTCGATCTCGTCGTGAAGCGGCTCGACCGCTACGACGCGGGCACGCTGCCGCCCGCCACCGACGTGCCCGAACTGGTCGACGCGATCTGGCGCCTGCGCCCGCTCGCGGCCGTGTTCGTCGAAGGCGAGACGAACCGCGCACTGGAGACCGCGGCAAGCGCGTATCTCGGCGGCCGCGTCGCGACGATCCTCGACAAGAAGCTCAGCGACGAGGCCGCGCGGCAGTCCGGCACACCTTCACCGGAACACGGCAGCGACGAAGCATAGGCGCGCCGCCGTCATATTGATATCGACAATGCTTCGTTTGCGGGCGTGATCGCCCATGCGACGATTCTTCCAACTGAGCGGCACCGCCGCTCGCCCGAAGACGTTCTGCATGGAGTCCGTTCGATGATTCGTTTCACCCGCTGGATCGCCCGCACCGCCGCCGTCACCACGCTCGTCGCGCTGTCCGCCGCGTCGGCGTTCGCGCAAGGCAGCGCCGACAAGGTCGTGCGCATCGGCTACCAGAAGGCCGGCCTGCTGTCGGTCATCAAGGCGCAAGGTTCGCTCGAAGCACGGCTCAAGCCGCTCGGCTATGGCGTGCAGTGGTTCGAATTCCCGGCCGGCCCGCAACTGCTCGAAGCGCTGAACGCGAACAGCATCGACTTCGGCTACACGGGCGCGCCGCCGCCCGTGTTCGCCCAGGCGGCCGGCGTGCACTTCGTCTATGTCGGCGCGGAACCGCCGGCGCCGCACAACGAAGCCGTGCTCGTGAAGGCCGATTCGCCGATCCGTTCGGTCGCCGGCCTGCGCGGCAAAAAGATCGCACTGCAGAAGGGCTCCAGCGCGAACTACCTGCTGCTCGAAGCGTTGAAGCAGGCCGGCGTGCGCTACGACGAAATCCGCCCCGTGTATCTTCCGCCCGCCGACGCGCGCGCCGCATTCGAGAGCGGTAACGTCGATGCGTGGGTCGTCTGGGATCCGTACTATGCAGCCGCGCAAAACACGCTGAAGGTGCGTACGCTGTCCGACTACACGGGCCTCACTGCAACCAACAACTTCTACGAAGCCACGCGGGACTTTGCGCAGCAGCATCCCGACGTGGTCGGCGCGATCCTGAAGCAGGCACGCGAGACGGGCCAGTGGGTCAACACGCATCCGGCCGACACGGCCGCGCTGATCGCACCGAAGGTCGGCCTGCCGCAACCGCTCGTCGAGACGTGGCTCAAGCGTGTCCCGTTCGGCGCGGTGCCGATCGACGAAAAGATCGTCGCGACCCAGCAAGGCGTCGCCGATGCGTTTTATGCGGCGAAGCTGATTCCGCAGAAGCTGAACGTGGCCGACAACGCATGGGTCGACCAAGGCGCGCAGCGTGCGCTCGCGGCGAAGTAGCGGGAACGTCGCGCGCAACTTGTCGAAGGCCGCCGGGCATACGACTCGTCGGCCTTTCTTGTTCTTGTCGAATGTTCGGGGAAACGCGGGACGCACTGTCGGCGTTCGCGCCAGCGCGCCCGTCTCGCGTGTGCGTTTATCGTGGACGCCCCTGCATGCCATGCCGCGTAGCACGCTCCGCCACGCAGGGCCACATCGCTTCATCCCGCAAAACGGGCCGCGAAGTGAAACAGTTACAAGTTAATGATTGACGCCACCGCTGCCCAGCGGTTAATGTCTCGATCGAAGTTCAAGAAGTCCGATTGCTGTTCATCAATTGATCGCTCCTCAGCGGTATTCGTTGTCCTCTCCCTCCTTGACGCTTCCAGCGCTCTATTCAGAGCAAATCTTCATATTTTTTTCTCAAGGAATCTTCATGGATACCGGTATCGTCAAGTGGTTCAACGACAGCAAAGGCTTTGGCTTCATCACGCCCGACAACGGCGGCGACGATCTCTTCGCTCACTTCTCCGAAATTCGCGCCGACGGCTTCAAGACGCTGGCTGAAAACCAGAAAGTGAGCTTCGAAACGAAGCAAGGCCCGAAGGGTCTGCAAGCGGCCAACATCAAGCCGCTGTAAAGTTTGAAGAACCCGGCGCCCCCTATCGGGCGCCGGGTTGCAGCGACATCCTCGCGGAGCCTGGTCTCCCAAAGTTGGCGCGATTGCTCTTGGCTGCATCGGTTCATTGAGCAGCTCGCCGCGCGCCACACGCCTCGTTGCACTTCATTCCCCTCTGGCTGCCAAGCCCTTTTTCGCTTTACGACTGCGTCAGATTCAGCTCGCAATGGCTTTGAATCGGCATACCCGTGCACATCCGCACGGCACGCGCGCACTCGAACATGATTAAAATTAAAATGCATAACGAACAAATTCATCAATACAACGGCTATGCCGTCCAACCCTCGGCGCATCGTTTGCCCGACGGTAGTTTTTCGTCCAACCTGCTGCTTGAACGCGCCGGCAGCCCTCGCACCGAAGGCCGCTACCAGTTCTATTCGCTCGATTACTTCACGAGCGAGGAGCAGGCGTTGCAGCATTCGGCCCGTTGGGCACGCAACTGGGTCGACACGCGCGGTTAACCACAACGCCCAGCCCTCGATCCAGCGACGCGCAACGCGCCGGCGGTCTTCGCCGGCCGACTGGCTTCACTAGCCTGCCCCCTCTCCGCCGAACGCGTTCCGTCCGATCAGGCACATCCTGATCGGCGACCAGGGCGCGGTGGGGGGACATCCGGGAAATACGCCGCCGATCACGTCGGCCCCGTGTTCCATCACGTTCGCGCTGTCCGATGATGACGACGCGCGCATTGCGCTGAGCAAAATGCATCGCCGTGGCCAGTTCGATTCCCGCCCCGTCGCCACTCACCGACACCAGCCGACTCATCGCATCGCGTCACAGATCGTCGTTCGACGGCAACCATTGGGGCTCGTACGCACCCAGCGCGCGCGCCGGATAAAACCATCGGAGCGGCGCATCGTCGATCCGCACGGGCGGAACGAGCCGGGATGCCGGCCCCCACGACGTCGATTCGACGTGTTCCGCACGATCACGCTGATCGTCGGCAACCAGTTCGACCACCTCGCTCATCGGCTCCGAGCGCAACTTCAACTCGGCCGCCGTGCGCGCCAGCGAAGCGCGCACCTCGGTACCGACACCCTCTTTCATTCGCGTCGTCAGCCCGCGTATCGCGGCGGTCGCCATCAGGTAACCCGTCGCATGGTCGATCGCCTGAACGGGCAAGTTCACCGGCTCATCACGGCCCATCACGCGCATACCCGCCTCGGCGATTCCCGTGCTCATTTGAATGAGGCTGTCGAAGCCGCGCCGGAAACGCCATTCACCACTCCAGCCATAAGCGTCGAGCGACACGTCGATGAGCGCGGGATTCAGTTCGCGCCGATGCGCGGCATCGAGCCCGAGGCGCGCGAGTGCATCGGCCCGGTAACCGTGCACGACGATATCCGCGCTGCCGAGCAACCGCTTGAGCGTATCGAGATCCGCGGCATCCTTCAGGTTCAGCCGCGCACACCGCTTGCCGAGGACGACCTCCGGCACCGTGCCCGGCTCTTCCCAGCCGTACGGATCGATGCGCAGCACGTCGGCGCCCAGGCCCGCAAGAAACCGTGTCGCCACGGGGCCGGCGAGAATGCGCGTCAGGTCGAGCACGCGAATGCCGCGCAACGGCCGGTCCTTCGAAGGCCGCCAGTCGTGCGCGACGGCATCGGTCGCGGCACGGGCATGCAGCAACGGCTCGGTTGCGACTGCGTTGCCCTGCGGATGCCCGGCCCACTCCTGCGCCGAGTGCATCGCCGCGGCACAACCGCCGCGCTCGACGATCGCCTCTTCGAGCGCGGCGGCATCCCAGCGATTCACCGCTTGCGCGACCGACTGCGCATCGGCGGCGCAGCCGAGCACCGACAACGCGGCCAGCCGATGATGCGGCGCGTTCGTGTGCAACCGGATCCAGCGATCGCGTGCCCGATAGTTGCCGGCCACCGGATCCCATTGCGGCGGCATGGACCAGCCATGCGGACGCAGCGACGTGCCGAACCATAGCGACGCCATCCGCCGGTCGATCCGAACCGCCGGCAACGTCCCGGTCGATGCATGCAGCAATTCGGCAACGGACGCTCCTGCCGCGCCGATCGCCGCCGTGGCCAGGTCGGTTACGCGAAACGCCGAAACCAGTTCGCCCGACCCGCTGAAGCTGCACGACTCGAGAAAAGCCTGAGACCCACCCGCTGCGCGCCAGAACGCCCGTAGATGACGCGACACCCGCTCGTCATCGGCTGCGGCCCGTTCTCTCGACATTTGATCGACACCCATGTTCGCCTCGCATGAATTGGTGAGGCAAAGATCGTCTCGCTCGCATTTGCTGTCAACGTTGATTATCCTGATCAACCTGTCGAACGATTCCCCCTGCGCACGATGTCGAACTACCTGAATTCGACCGCAGCCGCGGCAAGGCTCGGTGTCTCGCGGCAAACCCTCTATGCGTACGTCAGCCGCGGCCTGCTTCGCGCGGAACCGGGCAACAGTCACCGTGAAAGCCGCTACCTCGCGGCCGATGTCGAGCGCCTCGCGGATCAACGCGCACGCGGCCGCAAGCCGAAGGAAGTGGCGAAGGCCGCGTTGAACTGGGGGTCGCCCGTGCTCGAATCGAGCATCACGTTGATCGATGGCGGCCGGCTTTTCTATCGCGGCGTGGATGCACTCGATCTCGCTGCCCGAGCGAGTCTCGAGGAAGTCGCGGCGCTGCTGTGGCGATGCGACGAGCAGACCGCCTTCGGCCGTCACGTCCCCACGACACCGTCAGTACTGCGAACGCTCTTCAGACACTACGCCGGTCAACGCACCGAGCAAGCACTGCTGCCGCTCTTCACCGTTGCAAGCGAGGACGCGCCCACGGCGATCTGGCATCAGTCGGCCGATCGTCAGGCGCAGGGCTGCGGCGATCTCGTACGGATTCTGGCGGCGTGCCTGCTGCGCACCCGGATCGATACTGCCCCGATCCACGCGCAATGCGCGCGGGCATGGGGCGTCGGGCCGGCGGGCGCCGAGCTGATCAGGATGGCGCTCGTGCTGTGCGCGGATCACGAACTGAACGCGTCGAGCTTCACGGGGCGGTGCATCGCGTCGACGAACGCGAGCTTGCGCGCCGTCGTGGTCGGCGGCCTGGCCGGCTTGTCGGGCGAGCGGCACGGCGCCACCACCGCGCGTGGCGAAGCACTGTGGGACGAACTGGGCAAAAGAGACGTCGAGCAAAAAATGGTCACGCGTCTCGCCCGGGGAGACGGCTTGCCGGGCTTCGGACATGCGCTCTATCCCGATGGCGACGTGCGCGCGACGTATCTGTTGTCGCGGATCCTGCCGCGTCATCCTCAGTGGAAAAGGATGATCGATACCGGGAGCGCGCTCGTCGGCCAGAAGCCCTCGCTCGATCTCGCGCTGGTGGCGTTACGCAGACATTTGCGGCTTCCCGTCGGCGCGGCATTCGGCCTGTTCGCGCTCGGCCGCTCGATCGGCTGGATCGCGCACGGGCTGGAGCAGCGCGAGCAATCCGATCTCATCCGGCCGCGTGCGGTTTATACGGGGGCCTGGCCAGATGGCGCCGGCGCCGGGGCGGATCACGCTCGTTCTCGCGGACGGTCGGGAAAACAGCAAACAACGCAACCGGCAGCGCCGAAAGACGACATGCTTGCGGCTTTCTTCAGGCGCAAATAGGTTTTTGCTTGATGAAGTCGCGGCATGTCATCGGGGATACGCTAACGCCCCCTTAGTGAACGGAAGCAACTAGCCGCTAACCTTTCGCGGATGTCGCCGACGGGTCGGCAAGGCCCTTCCACGAAAATCCGCGAGGCCTTCTTTCGCCGGCTACGTGACAGGCAAACTGCCCACGGCACCTCGATCCGGCAATGCGCGCACCGCCCCTGCGGCACGCGCATGCCGACTTACTTCAGCGCCCCCGCCATCTTCTTCTGCCGCCACAGACACAGCAGGTCACACGCGACATGCGCGGCCGCAATCGCCGTGATGTCCGCGTGGTCGTACGCGGGCGCAACCTCGACCACATCCGCGCCGATCAGGTTCACCGCGCCGAGCGCACGCACGATCGCGAGCGCCTGCGCCGACGACAGTCCGCCCGCGACCGGCGTGCCGGTGCCGGGCGCGAACGCCGGATCGAGACAATCGATATCGAACGTCAGGTACGCCGGCCGCGCGCCGACGATATCGACGATCCGCTCGACCGCCGCACGCGCGCCGTGGTCATGCACCCACGCCGCATCGAGCCGCTCGATCCCGAGAAAGTCGTCGTTCCACGTGCGAATCCCGACCTGCACCGACGTCGCCGGATCGATCAGCCCTTCCTTCACGGCCTTGTAGAACATCGTCCCGTGATTGAGGCTGTCCGGATCGTCGTCGGCCCACGTATCGCAGTGCGCATCGAAATGGATCAGCGACAGCGGCTTGCCGTAGCGCTCCGCATGCGCGACCAGCAGCGGGTACGTGATGTAGTGATCGCCGCCGAGCGTCAGCATCTTCGCGCCGGAACCGAGGATCGTGCGCGCATGCTCGACGATCGCGGGCTTGATCGACAGCGGGTTGTGCGCGTCGAACCAGCAGTCGCCGTAGTCGACCGCCGCGAGATCGTCGAACGGGTTGAAGCCCCACGGATACGGATGAAGCTCCGCGAGCTGCACGCTCGCCGCGCGAATCGCCGCCGGGCCGAGCCGCGCGCCGGAGCGGTAGGTCGTCGCGAGGTCGAGCGGCACGCCGGAGATCGCGACGTCGACGCCGTCGAGCGCGCGCGAATAGTTGCGGCGCATGAACGACAGCACGCCCGCATAGGTGTTTTCAATCGACGAGCCGTACGGCGTCGTGCGACGGATCGCGCCGTCGCCGTGGAGAAGTTCGGTCATGGTCGGACCTGTTTTCGTGGGGAAGGCCAGCCCGCCCCGGTTCGCATCAGCGCACGGGCCGGGCACGGCCGGGATTCATCGGGCCCGCTCCGGCTGGCGCATCCAGTTGCGCGGCCGGGCGGAAACAACG
The DNA here is from genome assembly GCF_002223045.2 of Burkholderia sp. HI4860. Taxonomy (NCBI): domain Bacteria; kingdom Pseudomonadati; phylum Pseudomonadota; class Betaproteobacteria; order Burkholderiales; family Burkholderiaceae; genus Burkholderia; species Burkholderia sp. HI4860. The sequence goes on from NZ_NKFO02000001.1 coordinate 2,875,858, forward strand.
ACAACGACGGCAACAACCACATCGACAACGGCGATACCGCGGCGATCATAGCAAGCCGAATTGAAGTCGTTGCCCCGGTTCGGCCGGGGCAACGCGCGGAGAAATCCGGCGGCCGCGCCCATACATCGGCGCCCGGCATCGCCGGATTGCTGCGCCGGCGGGCAATCCTCGTGCATCGCGATCCCGGTCGTTTCCTAGAAGGATTCGCCGGTTTTGGCACGCCCGTTCTTCCGGATAATGGCCGACAGCCGCGCCCTCGACCGCGCGCCGCCCACCGCAGACAACAACAAACCGGAGACACCCGCCTTGATCGCCACGCTTCCCGCCCCCTACCGCCGGCTCTGGCCGCTCGCCGTCGTCGCCGCGCTGCTATATGGACTGTCGCTCGCCGCCGCGCCCTATCCCGGCCAGGCCGCCGCGAAAGCCGCGATGGGCCTCCTGTTGCTCGCGGCGGGCAGCACCTGCGCCGCACCGCGCGAACGCGCGTGGCTGTGCGCGGCGCTCGTGACGGCCGTGCTCGGCGACGTACTGCTCGCGCTGCCCGACTGGCCGCTGTCGTTCGTGCTCGGCCTCGGCGCGTTCCTGCTCACGCACCTGTGCTACTGCGCGATCTTCATGCGCTGGCGCGCGCGGCCGCACGGCTGGCGCATCGTCGCGCTCGTCGGGCTGTGGATCGCCGCGCCGGCGTTCTACGCGGCGTTCTTCCCGCACCTCGGCGAGCTGATGGCGCCGGTCGCCGTCTACATGCTCGTGCTGTGCGCGATGGCGAGCTTCGCGCTCGCCGCCCGCACGCGTGGCCCGCTGGTGGCCATCGGCAGCCTGATTTTCGTCGGCTCCGATACGCTGATCGGCGTCGGCCGCTTCCTTGGCGGTTTTCCGGGCATCGATTACCTGATCTGGGGCCTCTACGCGCTCGCGCAGGTCACGATCGTGGCCGGGGTTTTCCATGAGACAGTCGCTCGGCCGATCCGTCCCTGATACCGTTTCAAACAGGCCGCCGCGCGCCGGCGGTCTCGCCCGCACCCTCTCACGCCCTGTCGACGGCCCTTTCCGCGTATCCCGCATTGCGGAAACCGGCCCGTTCCAAACCCCGCTCAGCCTTTTCCCGTCTGGCTTCCGGCCCTTAGAGCGCTGCTTCTAGCCTCTTGCGATTTCCGGGTTCACCCACTATCGTTACATCAAACAATGTAACATTCGAAAATGAGCCAAATCGGAGACACCCGGATGAATGCTCGCACGTTGCCTTTCGGTCCGCCCGGCCACGACAGCCTGGACGAAACCATCGACATCGCCATCATCGGCACCGGCTTCGCCGGCCTCGGGATGGCGATCCGCCTGCGTCAGACAGGCGTGACCGACTTCGTCGTCCTCGAGAAGGCCGCGTCGGTGGGCGGCACGTGGCGCGACAATCACTACCCCGGGTGTGCCTGCGACGTGCAATCGCACGTCTATTCGTTCTCGTTCGCGCCGAACCCGCGCTGGACGCGCATGTTCGCGCCGCAGCCGGAAATCCGCGCCTATCTGGAAGACTGCGTGCAGCGCTTCGGCGTCGGCCCGCACCTGCGCCTGAACCACGAACTGCAGCGCGCCGAGTACGACGAGGCCGCGCAACGCTGGCGCCTCACGTTCGCGAACGGCAAGCGGCTGTCCGCACGCGTGCTGGTGTCGGGGATGGGCGGGTTGTCGCGCGCCGCGCTGCCGTCGATTCCCGGCGTCGAGACCTTCAAGGGCCGCGCGTTCCACTCGCAGCAGTGGGATCACGACTATCCGCTCGAAGGCAAGCGCGTCGCGGTGATCGGCACCGGTGCGAGCGCGATCCAGTTCGTGCCGCAGATCGCGCCGCGCGTGAAGGCGCTCGCGCTGTTCCAGCGCACGCCGCCGTGGATCATGCCGAAGCCCGATCGCAACCTGACCGGGTTCGAGAAGTGGCTGTTCCGCACGCTGCCGTTCACGCAGAAGGCCGTGCGCAGCGGCATCTACTGGATGCTCGAATCGCGCGTGCTCGGCTTCGCGATCCATCCGTCGCTGATGAAGAACGTGCAGAAGCTCGCGCTGCGCCACATCCGCAAGCAGATTCCCGATCCGGAGCTGCGCAAGACCGTCACGCCGAACTACACGCTCGGCTGCAAGCGCGTGCTGATCTCGAACGACTACTACCCGGCGCTGTCGCGCAAGAACGTCGACGTGATCACGACCGGCATCGACCACATCGAAGCCGACGCGGTCGTGACGACCGACGGCAAGCGTCATGAAGTCGACTGCCTGATCTACGGCACCGGCTTCCAGGTGGCCGATCCGTATCCGCGCGGCGCGATCATCGGCCGCGGCGGGCTCGACATCGTCGACGCCTGGCGCGACGGCGCGCACGCGTATCTCGGCTCGACGCTGCCCGGCTACCCGAACTTCTTCATGATCGTCGGCCCGAACACGGGCCTCGGCCACAACTCGATGGTGTTCATGATCGAGTCGCAGATCGAGTACATCCTCGGCGCACTGCAGGCGATGCGCCGCGAACGGGCGGACGCGATCGAGGTGCGCCCGCTCGTCGAGGCGCAGTTCAACAGCGACCTGCAAGGCAAGCTCAAGAAGGCGATCTGGTCGACGGGCGGCTGCAAGAGCTGGTACCTCGATCCGCGCACCGGCAAGAACACGACGCTGTGGCCGGGTTTCACGTGGCGTTTCCGCCAGGCGACCGCGCACTTCTCGATCGCCGACTACCACGCGTATCGCGCGCCGCAACACGACACGGCCGCGCGGCCCGCCGCCGCGCCCGCCGCTTCCGCCTCGACTTCCCCGTCCGCCGAAGCGGCTTGAGCCAGACAAGGAGCCACCGACATGAGAGATTTCGCCAACAAGGTCGCCGCGATCACGGGTGCCGGCTCGGGCATGGGCCGCGCGCTCGCGATCCAGCTCGCGCAGGCCGGCTGCCACGTATCGCTCGCCGACAAGAACGGCGTGGGCCTCGCCGAAACCGAACGGATCGTCCGCGCGATCGCGCCGAACGTGCGCGTGTCGACGCGCGTGCTGGACGTCGGCGACCGCGACGCGATGTTCGCGTGGGCCGACGACACCGCGAAGGAACACGGCAAGGTCAACCTGATCTTCAACAACGCGGGCGTCGCCCTGTCGAGCACGATCGAAGGAATGGAATACAGCGATCTCGAGTGGATCGTGAACATCAACTTCTGGGGCGTCGTGCACGGCACGAAGGCGTTCCTGCCGCACCTGAAAGCCTCGGGCGACGGCCACGTGATCAACACGTCGAGCATCTTCGGGATCTTCGCGCAGCCGGGCATGAGCGGCTACAACGCGACCAAGTTCGCGGTGCGCGGCTTCACCGAATCGCTGCGCCAGGAACTCGACATGATGAAGTGCGGCGTGTCGGCGACCTGCGTGCATCCGGGCGGCATCCGCACGAACATCGCGCAATCGAGCCGCGTCGCGAAGAACATGGTCGGCTTCATCGTCGAGAGCGAACAGCAAGGCAAGGACAGCTTCGAGAAGTTCTTCATCACGACCGCCGACGATGCCGCGCGCACGATCCTCGCCGGCGTGCGCAAGAACAAGCGCCGCGTGCTGATCGGCCGCGACGCGAAGGGCGCGGACTGGATGGCACGCATCCTGCCCGCCGCGTACCAGGCGCTCGTCGTGCTGGCGACGCGCCGCGAGGCCGCGAAGGCCCGCCGCGCCGCGCGCGGCACGCCGGCGGCCGCACCGCTGCACGCCACCTACAACAATGCAGGCAACCAGGGAGGAGAACAATCATGACCACCCCGAACATGATGCCCGTGCGGCGCGACATCCGTTTCGCGCTGCCCCCCGAACGCGCACGCGACTGGCACGTGCAGGGCGTACCCGTCACGCACTTCATGAACGCGCTGTCGCTGCTGTTCCCGGCCGGCGAACGCTTCTTCATGGATTCGGTGCGCAACTATCGCGACCAGATCGAGGATCCGGAACTGAAGAAGCAGGTGCTCGGCTTCATCGGCCAGGAAGCGATGCACACGCGCGAGCACATCGAATACAACGACCTGCTGCAAGCGTCCGGCCTGCCCGCGCACAAGCTCGACAAGCGCCTGTGGACGATCCTCGGCTGGTTCAAGAAGGTGCTGCCGCATTCGATGCAGCTCGCGATCACGATCGCGCTCGAGCACTACACGGCGATCCTCGCGAACCAGCTGCTGTCGGGCCACGAGCACCGCATCGACGGCTCGGTCGAAGGCTACCAGCAGATGTGGATGTGGCACGCGATGGAGGAAACCGAGCACAAGGCGGTGTCCTACGACGTGTGGCGCACCGTGATGAAGCCGGGCCTCGGCAGCTACCTGCTGCGCACCGGCACGATGCTGACGACCACCGTGTTCTTCTGGGCCATCGTATTCGACTTCCACGTGCGCCTGATGCGCGCGCACCGTCGCGAGCACGGCAAGTTCGGCGGCATGTGGCGCCTCGTGAAGTACCTGTACAGCCCGAAGCACGGCGTGTTCCCGAGCATCGCACGCGAATGGCTCGACTACTTCCGCCCGGGCTTCCACCCGTGGGACCACGACAACCATCAGTACCTGCAGGAGCTCGACACGCTGCTCGAGAACATCGACGCGACCAACGCGCGCTACGCCGCGCAAGCCGCCCCGCGCCGCGTGCCGCTGCACTCGGTGGCGCAGGCATGACGCCATGGCGCGCGCCCACGAGATGCTGACCGTCCAGTCCGGCGACGTGAAACTCGCCGTCTACGTGAGCGGGTCGCGTCGCGCCCCGCCGCTGATCCTCGTACACGGCTACCCGGATTCGGCGGCCGTGTGGGCGCCGATCCGCGCGCGGCTCGCGAAGCGCTACCGCGTGATCGCGTACGACGTGCGCGGCGCCGGTGCGTCCGATGCGCCGCGCCGCCGGACCGACTATACGCTCGAGCGGCTCGCCGCCGACCTGAGGGCGGTGGCCGACGCAACCTGCGGCGGCCGGCCGTTCCATCTCGTCGGCCACGACTGGGGGTCGATCCAGTGCTGGGAGGCCGTGACCGACCCCACGTTCCGCGGCCGGATCGCGTCGTACACGTCGATCTCGGGCCCGTGCCTCGATCACGTGTTTCGCGCGAAGATGCGGCTCAAGCAGAGCCTGAAGTCGTGGTACATCGCGTTCTTCCACCTGCCGCTCGTGCCGTCGCTGGTATGGCGGCTCGGCGGCGCCGCGCTGTGGCCGCGCTGGCTGCAGCTCACCGAGCGCGTGCGGGCGGAACGCGATCCCGTGCAACTGAAGAACGCGCTGAACGGGCTGCAGCTGTACCGCGCGAACTTCATCGCACGGGCCCGCAAGCCGCGCGAGCGGTACGCGCAGGCGCCCGTGCAGATCCTGGTGCCGGTGCGCGACCGCTACGTGACGCCCGAGATGTCGGTCGACCTCGACCGCTGGCTCGGCGACCACGTGCGCGAGGAAATCGACGGCACGCACTGGATCGTGCTGCGCCACCCCGACGTGATCGCGTCGCGGATCGACCGCTTCGCGTCCGCGCAGGAGCGGCCGGCGCTCGCCCCGGTCGCGGCCCGGGTTCAGCGCGCCGCGGGCGCCGGCGCCGGCAGGCGTCTGAACAGCGTCTCGTAATCGACGACGAGCCCGTCGTCGTCGATCTCCATCTCGGCCGTGAAGTCGCGGAAAATCCCTTCGTAGCGATAGCGCCGGCCCGGCTCGAGGCACGCATAGGCCTGCTTGACCGGCGTGACCTTCAGGTCCGGCGTCGAGATGTACGCGACGTCGATCGGCCGCCGCTCGCCGCGCGCGAGGCCCAGGCGGCCGATCGGCAGCGAATTCGTGAACGGTGTCGCCGCGATGTCGATGTCGATGCAACCATCGAGTTCCGGCAGTGCGCGGCCCGAGCCGTCGCGCCAGTGGCCCGCGCCGTCGCCGCGCAGTTCGAGCGTGCCGCCGCCCATCACCTTGAGCACCGCATAGGTCACGCGCCAGTGCGCATCGCACTCGACGCGATACGCGAGCCCGTACGCCCGGCCATACCGCTGGCCGACCACCGCGCTTTCGACGACGATCCCGCCGCCGCTCCGGTCGAACGTCAGATGTTCGACTCCGTCGCCTTCGAGCGACGCCCAACGCACTTCGCGCATCTTTCCGTCTCCCGGTAATCCCGATGCGAGGCATCGTCGCACGAATCGCGCGGCGAAAGTGCCGGCCAGCGCACGGATTCGAGTTCCGAACGGGCCATCCGCCGAAAGCGCCCGCGGCGCGGCGTTCGGGCACGAATCGACCGCCGGATTCACCGTTTCGGGGCATCGACCACAAATCCTGACTATCCAGAATTCCCTATTCCGGTGCATCGGATTGTGTCCTATGCTCGCGGCTCGTCCTGTTCCGCCGCCATCATGCCAACCGCCCGCCCCGTCCCGCCGTCGATCGACCTGCGTATCCTGCTGCGCGGCATCGGGCAGATCGTGCTGCAGGCGAATGCGCTCACCGGCGCGCTGCTGCTCGCCGCACTGGCGCTGACCGACCTGCGGCTCGCGAGCGCGGCGCTGGTCGGCTCGGCCGCCGCCAGCATGGCGGCGGTGCTGACGGGCGCCGAGCGCCACGACGTCGAACAGGGGCTGCACGGCTTCAACGGCGCGCTCGCCGCGCTGATCGCCGTGCTGTTCGCGCCCCATCAACTTGCCGCCATCGTGCTGGTGCCGCTGGCCTCGATCGGCGCGGCGCTCGTGCAGCACGCGATGCGCGTGCCGCTCGCACGCTGGCGGCAATGCCCGTATTCGAGCCCGTGCCTCGCCGTCACCGCGCTGTGGTTTCCGTTTGTCGCATTGCAGCAGGCAGGCGGCGCGACGGCCGGCCCGGCGCTGACGTTTTCATCCGCGGCCGATGCACTGCTCTCGGGCGTCGCGCAGACCACTTTCGCGCAAGGCGCATGGGCCGGCGCGCTGATCGTCGTCGGCCTCGCCGCGGCATCGCGCCGCGCGGCCGCATTCGCACTCGGCGGCGCGCTGGTGTCGACCGTGCTGCTGGTCGCGCTCGGCGCGAGCGGCGCATCGTTCGCCGACGGCCTGCTCGGCTTCAACGGCGCGCTCGCCGCACTCGCGCTGATGGCGCGCGGCCCGCGCGCGGCGCTCGCGGCCGCCGCACTCGCCGCGCTGATCCAGTGGCTCGCGACGCACGCCGGCATTCCCGCGTTCACGGCCCCGTTCGCGCTCGCGTCGTGGGTCACGGTGATCGTCGCGCGCCGCTTCACCTTCGGAGAACCCGATGTCGTCATTCGCACACCGTCCTGATGCCGTGAAACCCGGCGGCCCGATCTCGGACGCCGAACGCCGGATGCGCGTCGACCTCGCCGCCGCGTACCGGCTCGTCGCGCTGAACGGCTGGGACGACCTGATCTACACGCACCTGTCCGCGACCGTGCCCGGCGAGCCCGGCCACTTCCTGATCAACCCGTTCGGCCTCACGTTCGACGAAGTCCGCGCGTCGAATCTCGTGAAGATCGACCTGGCCGGCAACCGGATCGGCGACAGCGAGCATGCGGTCAACGTGACGGGCTTCGCGCTGCACGCAGCCGTGCATGCCGCCCGCGCCGACGCGGTATGCGTGATGCATCTGCACAATACGGCCGGCATCGCCGTGTCGATCCAGCGCGACGGGCTGCTGCCCGCGTCGCAGCACGCGCTGCGGTTTCATGGCGACCTCGCGTACCACGACTACGAGGCGCTCGCGTTCTCGCCGGCCGAAGGTGCGCGGCTGACCGCGAGCCTCGGCGCGAAATCCGCGATGCTGCTGCGCAACCACGGCACGCTGACGGTCGGCCGCACCGTGGCCGAAGCCTATGTGCTGATGGATACGCTGATCAAGGCGTGCGATATCCAGGTGCGCGCGCAGGCCGGCGGCGGGCCGCTCGTGCTGCCCGACCCGGCCGTCGCCGACCGAACCGCCGAACAGCTGCGCGACGGCGGCGCGATCGAGGGCGAACTGGAATGGCCGGCGCTGCTGCGACGGCTCGACCGGATCGATCCGACGTATCGCGACTGACGCCGCCGGCGCCCAACGCCTCATTCACCCCAACCAATCGGAGCACTCCGTCATGCCGACTTTCAATATCCAGCTCTTCGAAGGCCGCACCGTCGACCAGAAGCGCGCATTCGTCGAAGCCATCACGCGCGTCACGTGCGAGACGCTCGGCTGCGAGCCAGGCTCGGTCGACATCATCCTGACCGACGTGAAGAAGGAGAACTGGGCGACGGCCGGCAAGCTGTGGAGCGACGAGCGCTGAGCGTCAACGGCGGTAGCGCTTCGGCGCTGCCGGCCCTGCACTGACACTCACGCTGCAGCGCCCGCCACGGGCGCTGCACGCGGCCTCCTCCAGCCAGTTCTCGTTGTGCGCCCGCACATCGCTTTGTCACGCAATCGGCGCATAATGCCGGACAGACGCAGCAGCCGATGGCCACCCGACGAGGAGACCGCCATGGAAGCGAAGAACGAGGAAGTCGTCGCACACCTGCTCTCGGACGTCGTCGAATTCGCGCGCGGGCGCCTGCCCGAAGCCACGTTCCGGATCGTCGAACCGTTCCTGCGTCATTACTACGATTTCGTCGATGCCGACGATCTGCAAAGCCGCAGCATCGCCGATCTCTACGGCGCCGCGATGGCGCACTGGCAGACCGCCCAGAAATTCGTGCCCGGCAGCGAGCGGCTGCGCGTGTACAACCCGATCCTCGAACAGCACGGCTGGCATTCCGATCACACGGTCATCGAGATCGTCAACGACGACATGCCGTTCCTCGTCGATTCGGTGACGATGGCCGTCAACCGTCTCGGGCTCGCGCTGCATTCGGCGCTGCACCCGGTATTCCGCATCTGGCGCGGCCGCGACGGCGGCATCGAGCGCGTCGACGCGGGCGGCGCGACACCCGGCGACGGCCAGTCGCAGCTCGCGTCGTTCATCCATTTCGAAGTCGACCGCTGCGGCGATGCCGCGCTGCTCAACACGTTGCGCAACGACATCGCGCACGTGCTCGGCGACGTGCGCGCGTCGGTGGAAGACTGGCCGAAGATCGTCGACATCGCGCGCGCGACGATCAAGGAAATGAAGGCGCGCGAATCGACCGCGGAAGACATCGAGGCGCGCGCCTTCCTCGAATGGATGGCCGCCGATCATTTCACGTTCCTCGGCCAGCGCGACTACGCGCTGGTATCGGACGGCACGGGCTTCGGGCTGCGCGGCATCGAAGGCACCGGCTTCGGCATCCTGCGCGAATCGCTGCGCACGTCGGACGCGCCCGACGTCACGCCGCTACCGCCCGCCGCGGCCGACATCATCACCGGCGCGTGGCCGATCTTCCTGACCAAGGCGAATTCGCGCGCAACCGTGCACCGGCCCGGCTATCTCGACTATATCGGCGTGAAACTCGTCGGCCCCGACGGCAAGGTCGCGGGCGAGCGCCGCTTCATCGGGCTCTATACGTCGACGGCCTATTTCGGCTCGTATGCGGATATCCCGATCGTGCGCCGCAAGTGCGCGAACATCGTGCGGCGCGCGGGCTTCCTGCCGAAGGGGCACCTCGGCAAGTCGCTCGTGACGGTGCTCGAAACCTATCCGCGCGACGAGCTGTTCCAGGCCGACGAAGACCAGCTCTACGACATCGCACTCGGCATCCTGCGGCTGCAGGAGCACCAGCGCACGCGCCTGTTCGTGCGCCGGGACCGCTTCGACCGCTTCGTGTCGTGCCTCGTGTTCGTGCCGCGCGACAAGTACAACACCGACCTGCGCCGGCGCATCGCGAAGCTGCTCATCGATGCATACAACGGCGTGAACGTCGAGTTCACGCCGCTGCTGTCGGAATCGGCGATCGCGCGGATTCATTTCGTCGTGCACGCGGAACCGGGCACGATGCCCGACGTCGACACGCGCGAGCTCGAAACGCGGCTCGTGCAGGTCACGCGGCGCTGGCAGGACGATCTCGCCGACGCGCTGCTCGATGCGTTCGGCGAAGAGCAAGGCAACCGCCTGCTGCAGCGCTATGCCGATTCGTTCCCGGCCGGCTATCGCGACGACTACCCGGCGCGCACGGCCGTGCGCGACATCGAACTGATCGAGCGCGTGAAGGACTCGGGGCAGCTCGCGATGAACCTGTACCGGCCGATCGAAGCCGAGGCGCGCGCGTTCCGCTTCAAGGTCTATCGCGCGGGCGACCCGATCGCGCTGTCGCGCAGCCTGCCGATGCTCGAGCATCTCGGCGTGCGCGTCGACGAGGAACGGCCGTACCGGATCCAGACGCAGGACGCCGCGCATGCGTGGGTACACGACTTCGGCCTCGAACTCGCGGACGATACCGAATTCGACATCGAGCGCGTGAAGGGCCTGTTCGAGGATGCGTTCGACCAGATCTGGAGCGGCCGGATCGAGAACGATGACTTCAACCGCCTCGTGCTGCGCGCCCACCTGAGCGCACGCGAAGTGACGATCCTGCGCGCGTATGCGAAGTATCTGCGGCAAGTCGGCTCGACCTTCAGCGACGCGTATATCGAGCGCGCGCTGACCGGCAACCCGGCGATCGCGCGGCAGCTCGTCGAGCTGTTCCTGCTGCGGTTCGACCCGGCCACCGGCGACACGCGCGACGTGCAGGCCGAGCGGCTACTGAAGGCGATCGAAGGCGCGCTCGACCAGGTGCCGAACCTCGACGAGGACCGCATCCTGCGCCAGTTCCTCGGCGTGATCAACGCGACCGAGCGCACGAACTACTTCCTCGCCGATGCGAACGGCGAACCGAAGCCGTACCTGTCGTTCAAGTTCAATCCGGCGAAAGTGCCGGGCCTGCCCGAACCGAAGCCGATGTTCGAGATCTGGGTGTATTCGCCGCGTGTCGAGGGCGTGCACCTGCGCGGCGGGCGCGTCGCGCGCGGCGGCCTGCGCTGGTCGGATCGCCGCGAGGATTTCCGCACCGAAGTGCTCGGGCTGATGAAGGCGCAGATGGTGAAGAACGTCGTGATCGTGCCGGTCGGCTCGAAAGGCGGCTTCGTCGTGAAGAACCCGCCGCCGCCGAGCGATCGCGAAGCGTGGATGCGCGAAGGCATCGCGTGCTACCAGACCTTCCTGCGCGGCCTGCTCGACCTGACCGACAACCTCGTGAGCAACGCGATCGTGCCGCCGCCCGACGTCGTGCGTCACGATCCGGATGACCCGTACCTGGTCGTCGCCGCCGACAAGGGCACGGCCACCTTCTCCGATTACGCGAACGCGATCTCGCACGAATACGGCTTCTGGCTCGACGACGCATTCGCGTCCGGCGGCTCGGTCGGCTACGACCACAAGAAGATGGCGATCACCGCGCGCGGCGCGTGGGAATCGGTGAAGCGGCACTTCCGCGAGATGGGCATCGATACGCAGACCACCGACTTCACGGTGGTCGGCGTCGGCGACATGTCGGGCGACGTGTTCGGCAACGGGATGCTGCTGTCGCCGCATATCCGGCTGGTCGCCGCGTTCGATCACCGGCACATGTTCCTCGACCCGAACCCCGATCCCGCGACGAGCTTCGCCGAGCGCGCGCGCCTGTTCGCGCTCGAACGCTCGAGCTGGGCCGACTACGATCCGGCCGCGATTTCGGCGGGCGGCGGCGTCTACCCGCGCACCGCGAAGACGATCCCGCTGTCGCCGGCCGTGCAGGCCGCTCTCGGCATCGACGCGCACGCGCTGCCGCCGGCCGAGCTGATCCGCGCGATCCTGCAGGCGCCGGTCGACCTGCTGTACAACGGCGGGATCGGCACCTACGTGAAGGCCGCGCGCGAAACCCACCTGCAGGTCGGCGATCGCGCGAACGACGCGGTGCGCGTGAACGGCGCGGACCTGCGCTGCAAGGTGGTCGGCGAAGGCGGCAACCTCGGCTGCACGCAGTTCGGCCGGATCGAGTTCGCGCAACGCGGCGGGCGCATCAACACCGATGCGATCGACAACTCGGCCGGCGTCGATTGTTCGGATCACGAAGTCAACATCAAGATCCTGCTCGGGCTCGTCGTGTCCGACGGCGAGATGACCGAGAAGCAGCGCAACGCGCTGCTCGCGGAAATGACCGACGAAGTCGGGCTGCTCGTGCTGCGCGACAACTATTACCAGACGCAGGCGCTGTCGATCGCCGGCCGCTACGCGGTCGAGCTGCTCGATGCCGAGGCGCGCCTGATGCGCTGGCTCGAACGCGCGGGCCGCCTGAACCGCGTGATCGAATTCCTGCCAACCGACGACGAAGTCGCCGAACGGCAGGCCGCGAAGCTCGGCCTCACGTCGCCGGAACGCGCGGTGCTGCTCGCGTACAGCAAGATGTGGCTGTACGACGCGCTGCTCGAATCCGACGTGCCCGAGGATCCGCTGGTGGCCGCGATGCTCGTCGACTACTTCCCGAAGCCGCTGCAGCAGCGCTTCAGCGAACCGATGCGCCGCCATCCGCTGCGCCGCGAGATCCTCGCGACGCACCTGACCAACGCGCTCGTGAACCGCGTCGGCTGCGCGTTCGTGCACCGGCTGATGGAGGAGACCGACGCGAAGCCCGGCGACATCGTGCGCGCCTGCATCATGGCGCGCGACGTGTTCGACCTCGATGCGGTGTGGCGCGACATCGACGCGCTCGACAACCGCGTCGCCGACGACGTGCAGGCGCGCATGTTCGTCGACGTCGCAAGGTTGCTGGAGCGGGCGGCGCTGTGGTTCCTGCGTCACCTGCAATCCGGCGCGGTGGCCGATGGTGGTGTGACCGAGCTGATCGCGCGCTGCCGCGACGCGGCGGAGCGGCTCGCGCCGCAACTGCCGTCGCTGCTGCCGGCCGACGATCTCGAAGCATTGTCCGAACGGCAGCGCGTGCTGGTCGAAGCCGGTGTCGACAGCGCGCTTGCGGTGCGCGTCGCGAGCGGCGACATCTCGGCCGCGCTGCTCGACATCGCCGAAGTGGCGGCGACCAGCCACCGCAGCCTCGAACTCGTCGCGGGCGTCTATTTCTCGCTCGGCACGCTGCTCAATTACAGCTGGATCGGCGAGCGCGCGGCAACACTGCCGACGCCGACGCACTGGGACATGCTGGCGCGCGCGGCCGCGCTCGCGGAAGTCGCGCGTCTCAAGCGCACGCTGGCGACGAGCGCACTCGCGGAATCGCCGGATTCGACCACGCCGGAGACGATCGTCGGCGCGTGGCGCGCGCGCCGCGAAGCCGCGCTCGTGCGCTACGAGCACCTGCTCGCGGACCTGCGCGCGTCGGGCGGGGCGAGCCTCGCGGTGCTGCTCGTGGTCGTGCGGGAAATGGCCGTGCTCGAACGGGCGTAATGGTCGCTGTGGTCGCTATGATCGCAACAGCTCAGACCGTCGCGACCAGCAGCTCTTCCGCGTTGTTCGGCGGCCGCAGGCCGTCGGTGCGATCGGCGAAGTAACGGCGCGTCAGTTCGGCGGCCGATACGTGCGCGGCCTCTGCGAAACCGGCCTCACGCGCGAGCGCCTGGATCTGCGCCGGCATGAAGAAGCTGATGAACGGCGTGCCGCTGGCGCGCGCGCCCTTCGCGGCCATTTCCAGCCCGGGGCGCACATCCGGATCCGCCTGCTCCAGCGGCAGCAGGAACGTCATCGCGAGCGTCGAGCCCGGCGCGAGCGACGCGACTTCGCGCAACGCGGCCGCATTCGCTTCGTGCGTCAGGTACATGCTGACGCCGGTCGACACCACGACCGCCGGCTTGCCGGCATCGAAGCCCGCGCCGACCAGCGCGGCACGCCACGACTGCTTCGCCTCGAAATCGACCGGCACGAAACGCAGCCAGTCGGGCACGCCGAAACCGAGTTCGACCAGGCGGCGCTGCTTCCAGGCCTGCGGCGCGGGCGGATCGACTTCGAAGACGGTCACGCACGACGCCATGTCGGGCCGACGCTGCACGAAGCTGTCGAGACCCGCGCCGAGGATCACGTACTGGTTCACGCCGCGCGCGGCCTGTTCGACGACGAGATCCTCGATGAAGCGCGCCCGCGCGACGATCGACGCACGGAACGGCCGCGTGAACTGCGGATCCATGTCGCCGCGCTGCTGCCAGCCGGGTTCCGGTGCGAGCAATTGCAGCCCGACTTCATCGGCGAGCACGTGCGGCAGCGCGTCGAGTTCGACGTGCAGTGCGCGCCACAGCGCGACGCGCGCGGCCGTGCTGTCGGGGGCGCTTTCTCGGGGTTCGGTCATGATCGCCTCACGCGCCCTGCTTGCCCGGCGCCTGCAGGCGCCATACGCGGCCGTCCGGGTCGCGCACGGTCATGTCGCGCGTGCCCCAGTGGGTATCTTCGAACGGCGTGACGACGTCGACGATCGGCTGCGGCTGCACCGCCTGCTCATCCGCCACCTTGAGCACCACCTGCATGTCCGGCGCCTCACTCGGCGGCACTTCGGCGATGAACAGAAAGGGGCCGTCGCCGCTGCGCAGCTGGCCAGAGTGGTGATCGGTTTCGAACTCCAGCTTGAAGCCCAGCGCCTGGAAGAACTTCGCCGACTTGCCCCAGTTGTGCGTCGTCAGGTACACGGCTTCGATTCGCTCGGATGACATGTCACTCTCCCTTGGTGGACGGCTCCGCGCCCGGCGGCGGCGCGGCCAGGTACGCGCGCAATGCGTCGGCCACCAGCGCGGACAGTGACTGCTCCGTTTCGATGGCGCGATGCTTGACCTGCCGGATCAGGCTGAGCGGCAGGTACACGTTGAACTGCTTCACTTCTTCATCGGTCATGGTTACTAGTATGCTAGCAATCTAGCAGAAGTCAACCGAACGAGCGGCCCGTGGATGCGGGCCGCCGTTGGCTATCGATCGTGATCCGGGTTATGCGGCGGCGGGCGCCGCCAGTCGCGCAAACAGCGCGTCGAGATCGAATCCCGTCGTGTCGATGCCGATCGTGTCGCGCAGGCACGCGCCCCAGGCGGCCGCATCGTCGAACGTGACGGTACGCCCGACGCCCGCCGCATCCCGGATCGTCAGCGTGGTGTTGCGCAGCGCCGCACGGCCTTCGGGCAGCACGCGGCAGGCGATCAGGTTATGCAGAAAAATCGATTCAGGGTACGTCGACGTGAACCAGTTCGCGGCGTCGTAATCGATCCATTCGACCCGCTTCGGCTGGAAGCGATAGGTGGTCTGCCAGCCGTCGGGCGTCTCGATCTGCATGTCGAACTCACCGTCGACCGGCGCGGCGACGACACGAAACGCGCCATGCGGCGTCAGTTGCCGCTCGTCCGGCACGAAACGCAGCGGCGCGGTGAGCGTCGCGCTGCCGAAGCCGATGTCCGCGAGCCAGGCCGCGCCGTCGAGATCGATGCGCAGCAGCATGTGCGTATGCGCGGTGGCGACTTCCGGCGGCAGCATCCAGCGCACGCGCGCGATCATCGGCGTCACGCGAAAGCCGATCGCCGTGAGCGCGGTATAGAACAGCTTGTTGAGTTCGAAGCAGTAGCCGCCGCGGCGATGCGCGAGCACCTTGTCGACGATCGCCGGCAGGTCGAGCGCGACGGGCGCGCCGGTCAGCGGATTGAGGTTTTCGAACGGAATCGCCTGCGGGTGCAGCAGATGCAGCCGGCGCAGCACGTCGAGCGTCGGCTCGACCGGGCCGTCGTAGCCGATGCGGGAGAAATAGCGCGAGAGGTCAAACGAGTCTGTCATGAACCTGCACCGAAAAAAGGGACACGCCACGATAGCATCGTGCGCCATCCCCATGTTGGGCGGGGCCATCTTCGTGTCACTCGTGTCGCGCGCGATGCCGGCACCGCATCGCGCACGGCCCCGCGCAACGTTACGGCAGCAGCTTCAGCGCGGACGAGGCGACCGACGGCACCGAAATGCCCTGGCGCGTCGCGAACTGCACGGCCTGGCTGAGCGTCGTCGCGAGCGACTGCAACTGGCCCGGCGCGTTTTGCGCGATATACGACGCAGCCTGCATGTTCTGCGGATTCAGGCCCGACTGCAACAGCGACGCCGCGCTCGTCGAACCGAGATTGCCGAGCCCCGACTGCAGTTGCGAATACTGCGTGAGCCCCTGCCCGAGCGACGCGAGGCCGTTGCTGAATGCCTGCTTGTCGATCGGGCCGTGCGTCGCACCGCCGCTCGCGAACGCCTGGCCGAGCGCCTGCGATACCGATTGCTGCGCGCCGCCCATCTGCGACAGTGCGGCCGGCGTCAGCGTATCGCCGCCGGCGAGCTGGCTCGCGGCCTGCTGCGCCTGCCCGGCCGCGCCGGTCAGCCCCATCGCCGACGCGAGCGACGACTGGCCGGTCAGCACCTGCTGGTTCGCACCGACATAGGCCTGCAGCAACTGCGCGACGCCGCCCTGCGCGGGCGCCGCCTGCTGCTGCCCGCCGCCGAGCAGCGATGCGCCGAGCGACTGCAGGTCGAGCTGCGCGTGCGCGGCGCCGCTTGCCAGGATGCCGAACGCAATGCCGGCCGAGGCCAGGTGACGGCCCGTCGCGCGAATCTGCTTCATGTGTTGTCCTCGTGCCCGAATGGTTAAGCCCGATATTGTCGAAGCGCGCCGCGCGCGGCCGCAACGACTGAAACACATCGAAACGAAATCACGCCGCGCGGCCACTTGCAATTGCGCGCGTCACTTCCGTGCTCGACGGGATTCGTCCGCGATTGCGCGCGATTTCGGGCGGGAGCTGGAATTCGTTCGCGAGCCGCATGAATGGCGATGGCAGCAGAGGTTGGCAAAGTGAGGCGGCCGGTGGTCGGCCGCCCGCTTTCGGCTTTCGGCTTTCGGCTTTCGGCTTTCGGCTTTCGGCTATTGGCTTTCGGCCGGCGCCGCGCTACGCAGCCATCCACGCCTGCAACCGCCCGCCGACCCGGTCAGCCGCCTGCTCGTAGCCGCGCGCAAGCTGCAACACGGCGAGATCGGCACGCGGACGCCCGATCAGCTGCATCCCCATCGGCAGCCCCGCGTCGTTGAAGCCGACCGGCACGCTGATCACCGGGCAGCCGGCCAGCGTCCACGGCACGACCGTTTCCATCCAGCGGTGGTAGGTATCCATCGCACGGCCCGCGATCTCCTTCGGCCAGCGCTGGTCGACGTCGAACGGGAACACCTGCGCGGTCGGCGCCGCGATGAAGTCGTAGCGGTCGAAGAAGCTCAGCACGGCCTGATACCACGCGGTGCGCTCGACGCTCGCGTCGAACACGGCCGCGCCCTGCATCGCGAGCAGCCCTTCGACCTCGTAGATCGCCTCGGGCTTCAGCAGCGCGCGCCGCGCCGGGTCGCGATAGTGCGCAAGCAGCCCGCCGCCGGACAGCAGGTGCCGGTGCGTGAGCCACAGGCGCCAGATCCGCTCGGGCGCGAACGCCGGCAGCGCGGCATCGACGTCGCAGCCGATCTCGCGCAGCGTCGCCAGCCCCTGTTCGCACAGCGCGAGCACGCCGGCCTCGGTCGCGAGATAACCGTTCCAGTCGCCGACCCACGCGATGCGCTTGCCGCGCAGGTCGGCGTCGAGCGGCTGCGCGAACACGGCCGGATCGTCCGCGAGCGACAGCGGATCGTTGCGGTCGTAGCCGGCCTGGATCGCGAGCAGTTGCGCGACGTCGCCGACGGTACGGCCCATCGGGCCTTCGATGCCGAGCTGCTGCACGAACACGTCGACGCCCGGCCAGCGCGGCACGCGGCCCTGCGACGGGCGGAAGCCGTAGATGTTGCAGAACGCCGCCGGGTTGCGCAGCGAGCCGCCGAAATCGCTGCCGTCCGCCACCGGCAGCATCCGCGACGCAAGCGCCGCCGCCGTGCCGCCGCTGCTGCCGCCCGCGCTCTTCGTCAGGTCGTACGGGTTGCGTGTCGCGCCGTAGACCTCGTTGAACGTATGCGAGCCGAGCCCGAATTCGGGCGTGTTGGTCTTGCCGATGAAGATCGCGCCGGCCGCGCGCATCCGCGCCACGCCCACGGAATCCGCCTGCGGCACGTTCTCGCGGAAGATCGGCGAGCCGTAGGTCGTCCGCAGCCCCTTCGTCATCGCCAGATCCTTCGGCGCCTGCGGCATCCCGTGAAGCCAGCCGTGGTACTCGCCGCGCGCCAGTGCGGCATCCTTTTCCGCGGCCTCGGCGAGCAGCACGTCGCGATCGCGCAGCGCGACGATCGCATTGACCGCGCCGTTCACGCGCTCGATGTGATCGAGATACGCGCGCATCGTCTCGACGCACGACACGGCCTTGCCGCGGATCGCCGACGCGAGCTCGCCCGCCGACAGGCGCACGATCGGGTCGACGGGGATGGAAGCGGGAGCGAGAAGCTGCGGGGCGCCGTGCGGCATGCGGAGTCTCCTGGAATCGGAATGGAATGACGGGCCGCATGGCGGCAGTCGCGCCCGAACCGGCCGGGAGCGGCCGCGCCGCGGCCGATGCACTACTCTACGCGACGACCGATCGGCGACCTCCGATATTTTCCGCCGCGATTCATTGCGGTTCCGACTGAATCGGAGCGGCCGGCGCCCGTTTCGCACGCGCCGCCCCGGCCGATGAAATCGTTTATGCGCATAAACTTAAATTTCTTATATTTCTATTAGGCGCATCACGAGGCAGCGCGCGTTAACGACATTTTTACGCGATCGTCCGCTCTCTTTAGATTGTTCGGCCCGGCGGCGCGCTACGCTGGAATCATCTCGTTTCCTGGACAACATTCATGCTCAAGCTGCTGGTTCCGGTCGGCCACTCTCCTCGCTCGCTTCAGGCGGTTCGCCACGCGACCTTCCTGTACCGCGAACGGTGCGCGTCGGAAATCGTGCTGATCAACGTCCAGGCGCCGCTCGAATCGACGCGGCTCGAGGCCTACCATCCGCTGTCGCGGCTGCGTTCGATCGAGGAGAAGTTCGCGTCCGACGATCTGGCCATGGCCGAGCGGATCCTGCAGGAAGCCGGCGTCAAGTACAGCGTCGTGATGAAAGTGGGCCCGGTGGCCGATACGATCGCGTCCGTGGCGGCAGAGACGGGCTGCGACGAAATCGTGGTCGTCGCGCCGCGGCACGACCCGTTGCATGCGCTGCTGTCGGTGTTCCGTCGCAGCGTGATGAGCCGGCTGGTGCGGATTTCGAATGTGCCGGTCACGGCCGTGCAATGACGGCGACGATGTGCGACGCTGCGGCAGCGGCCCGTTCGTCGACGGGCCGCGGGTTTGCGACGCGCGGTGCGACACGTGTGCGCGTTGCCGCTCACCCGTGTTGCATCGGCGTTCCCGCAGCGCTTAGTCGATGACCTTGCGCACGAACACGAAATAGGCGGCGGCCGAAGACGCAACGAGCAGGATGGCCCACATCGGGGCGAGGCTGATCAGCACGGAAGAGACGTTAAGCATTTGGATTCCTCACTAATTCGATAGCGATGTTCAACACGCACCTGCTTGCCGGAACCGATGCATGCCTCCGCGATCGCGTTCCGTCAAATCATGCTTTCATGCTATCGCCTTGAGCGGCTGCGCGACCGCCCCCTCCCGTCCGTACCCTGACATTCGTCAAACTCCCGTGAATCGCGCGCCTGTCGCGCGGACGACCGTCGCACGCGTGTGTCGCCGTCCGTCCGGTTGCGCCTGCCACGCGCGTTGACGTCGCGCTCTTCTCCCGCAGGCCAGCCTCGGAAAACAGGACAGGATCACCCGGCACGCCCTCATTTCAGCAGACGTTTACCGGGGGAACCCCCAAGTGCTTCGTCGAACGGGTCCGCGTTACGCTTGAGCCACGAGGAGACGAACCATGAGACGAGCCGTACATATCGCTGTTTTCGCGCTGCTGGCGTATCTCATTGGCGATCGCGCGATCCTGCATGCGCAGGGCCGCGACACCAGCCCGCTCGCGTGCGAACAAGGTGCCGCGCAGGTGAAGGTCGACGCGCTCGGCCGCGGTTTCGGCGAAGCAGCCGCCAGCAGCCAGAGCGAAGCCTTCATGTCGGGCTGCCTGGTGACGGGCCGCGGCAACCAGGACGTCGCACTGGCGAACCGCTAAAGGGTGCCCCGTGGCGCTCCGGTCGCGCTCCGGTCACGACGGCTGAACCGGAGCCGCGCACGCCTGCCTCAATTCCCGCTGTTGACGGTCATTTTCTCGATCGAAGTCGCAACGGATGTCACGGTCCGGATGCCGCTCACGCTGAACGTCTGCTCGCGGCCCGACTCGTCGCCGGGAAGACGCATCGACAACTGCGCGACCAGGCCATCCTTCCGGTAATCGCCGAACCAGTCGATCAACCGGCCGATATAGCATTGGTCGCCGACCTGAACCCCCATGTCACCGACGATCTCGTACGCATAGTGGCCGGGCCCGTAGTTCGCGTATTCGCTGCGATCGTCGCCCTGCACCGAAGGCGGGATCGGGCACAGCGGCGTGTCGGAGCCCGCATCGCGCGCGGTGTTGTCGTTCACGTCGTGCAGCGCTTTTTCGAGCGCTGCATGCAGCTTGCCGTCGAGCACCGTCGAACCACGCTGGCCTTCATTGCGTTGCTCGATCGGTACCGACAGGCGGTAACGGTAATGCACCGTCAGTTTCGGTACCTCGCCGACGACGGTAAACGGCCGCAGCAGGTAAAACTCGTCCATGCCGTAGTGACTGTCGCGATACAACGCATAGACGCGCCCGCGCAAGCGAATCCATTCTCCGGCCTGATTCGCGCCGCGGCCATTCGTCGTGTACAAGCTGCGGTCGAGTGCCTCGTTCGAATCGCCGGATACCTCGAACTTGCCGCCCTTGCGGCGCAACACATCGACCGACGACCACAAGCCGGTTCCGTTCGCCGCCGATTCGACGACCAGATCGCGCTGCCCGTCGCCGTCGAGATCGATCAGCGTGTACGACGCCCCCGTCGCGGTGTCGTCCGCACCGCTCGGAGATGCCTTCAATGCCCGCCACTCGTCAGCCGTCACGCCACCCGGCCGCGCGGTCGGCCATACCGGGCCCAGCCCGTCGCCGGCGTCGCTCGAAAAGCGCGTCACGCCGTTCGTGATCCGCAACCGGTCGATCACTTTCTCGACCGGCGAACTGGAATCCGTGCGGCGCGCCTGGTCGACGAGCGTGCGCAAGTCGTCGAGCGCCGCCTTGTCTTCGGCGTCGGGGCGATAGGCGAGCACTGTGGCGAGCTGCGATTGCAGGTCGCCGATCCGTGTCAGGTAGCGCTGTTCGAGGCAACCGTGATCGGCGCCGCATTGATCGCGGGCCTTCAGCCAGCCGAGCTGCGCGGTGCGCAACGCGGCACGCTGCCCCGGCGGCAATGCATCGGACAGTCTCCGGTAGAAGGCCGACAGCCGGCCGTCGTCCAGATGCAGGTCGTTCGATGCGCAGATGGCTTTTTCCGTCGGGCTGGATGCCTGTACGCAGTCGAGCCCTGCCGCGAAAGCCTGGGGCGCGTGAGCAAGCAGCACGAGCAAGAACGCGCGCCGCAGCGGGATTTCAAGGCGGAATGTCATGAGTGGGTTCCTGGCAGTCGATGCGCGCGCTCGGGTCGAGGCGCGATCGGCCTTCAGCGCCGGATTGTCCGTCAATTGCCCGGCCGGCGGAACAGCCGCGAGGACCGACGCGCGCACCCGCTGCCATGGGCGACAGCCGGTTTGATTTCCGCTACAGTGGCGTGCCCGGCATTCGGCCGCCGCGTCGAGACCCCGCTTCATCGCCAACGACAACACGCCCACAGATGAGCCACCCGCACACCGAATTGATCCAGCGCTTCTACACGGCGTTCCAGCAGCGCGACATCGACGCGATGCTCGCCTGCTATGCCGATGACGTCGTGTTCAGCGATCCCGCATTCGGCGAGTTGCGCGGCGACCTCGCACGCGACATGTGGCGCATGCTGGTGGCGCGTGCACAGGATTTTTCATTGACGTTCGGCGAAGTCGCCGCGGATCAACACACCGGGCGCGCCGAGTGGATCGCCCAGTACCGCTTCACCGCGACCGGCCGGATGGTGGTCAACCGGATCGATGCACGATTCCGGTTCCGCGACGGACGCATCGTCGAGCATCGCGACAGCTTCGACCTGTGGCGCTGGGCGCGTCAGGCGCTGGGGCTGAAAGGCGCCCTGCTCGGCTGGACGCCTTTCGTGCAACGCGCGATCCGCGCGCAGGCGCGCAAGAACCTCGACGCGTATCGCGCCAAGCGGAAATAGCGCACACCGTCATGGCTTCATCGGCATGCGCTCGATCGACTGGATTCAGGGGCTCGCGGTCTTCCACGCTATTCCATGACAGGCGAGCGGCACGCGACGATGCCCGCGCCGTCTTTTGAAATCGAATTGAAAGTCGCGTGAACTAGCGCGCAGGCACGCGAGCGCGGCCTGTGTGTAACGTTTTTTGCATGCTCGTGCAGAGCCATGCGCCGCCGGCATCCAGGCTCCCGAGGCTTCGTTACCGGTAGCGCACCGCACCGCCCGCCGCACCTCCCGCACCACCCCTCCCGCAGCCCTGGCCAGAACCACCCGGAACACCTTGCTCGCATCCGCCCCCCAGCCGAGCCTCCGGAACACGCCCCCCCCCAACACCGCCGCGCCGTGCCACCGACCTTCTCCGCATCTCGTTCGCCAACTCTTATATAAGACATAAGACATTTGACGTTAAAGATCATTGAGATTAGAATCCCGCTGCAAAGCAGTGTCTGGAACAGCCCCGGAGTGCCGGCAAGGCCTTCCCCTCAAACGCAATATCAGCAGGTCTCCCCATGCTTGAAAACTTTCGTGCTCACGTGGCCGCCCGCGCCGCGCTCGGTATTCCTCCCCTGCCGCTGACGGCTCAGCAGACCGCCGAACTGGTGGAACTGCTGACCAACCCGCCCGCCGGCGAAGAGCAGACGCTGCTCGACCTGATCACCCATCGCGTGCCTGCCGGCGTCGACGAAGCCGCCCGCGTGAAGGCCGGCTTCCTGGCCGCCGTGGCCAAGGGCGAGACCGCCTGCCCGCTGATCTCGCGCGAACGCGCGACCGAACTGCTCGGCACGATGCTCGGCGGCTACAACATCCAGCCGCTGATCGAGTTGCTGTCCGATGAAGCCGTCGCTGCCGTGGCCGCCGACGCACTGAAGAAAACCCTGCTGATGTTCGACCAGTTCCATGACGTCAAGGAACTCGCCGACAAGGGCAACGCGCACGCGAAGGCCGTGCTGCAGAGC
The DNA here is from genome assembly GCF_002223045.2 of Burkholderia sp. HI4860. Taxonomy (NCBI): domain Bacteria; kingdom Pseudomonadati; phylum Pseudomonadota; class Betaproteobacteria; order Burkholderiales; family Burkholderiaceae; genus Burkholderia; species Burkholderia sp. HI4860. Next base: position 2,898,943 of record NZ_NKFO02000001.1, read on the forward strand.
TGGGCCGACGCCGAATGGTTCACGAGCCGTCCGGAAGTGCCGCAAAGCCTGACCATCACCGTGTTCAAGGTGACGGGCGAAACCAACACCGACGACCTGTCGCCGGCCCCGGACGCCACCACCCGCCCGGACATCCCGATGCACGCGCTGGCGATGCTGAAGAACGCACGCCCGGGCATCACGCCGGAAGAAGACGGCAAGCGCGGCCCGGTCAAGTTCATCGAATCGCTGAAGGAAAAGGGTCACCTGGTCGCCTACGTGGGCGACGTGGTCGGCACCGGCTCCTCGCGCAAGTCGGCCACCAACTCGGTGCTGTGGTTCACCGGCGAAGACATCCCGTTCGTCCCGAACAAGCGCTTCGGCGGCGTGTGCCTCGGCGGCAAGATCGCCCCGATCTTCTACAACACGATGGAAGACGCCGGCGCACTGCCGATCGAGCTCGACGTGTCGCAGATGGAAATGGGCGACGTGGTCGAGCTGCGTCCGTACGAAGGCAAGGCGCTGAAGGACGGCAAGGTCATCGCCGAATTCCAGGTCAAGTCCGACGTGCTGTTCGACGAAGTGCGCGCCGGCGGCCGCATTCCGCTGATCATCGGCCGCGGCCTGACCGCGAAGGCGCGTGAAGCGCTCGGCCTCGCGCCGTCGACGCTGTTCCGCCTGCCGCACCAGCCGGCCGACAGCGGCAAGGGCTTCTCGCTCGCGCAGAAGATGGTCGGCCGCGCCTGCGGTTTGCCGGAAGGCCAGGGCGTGCGCCCGGGCACGTACTGCGAACCGAAGATGACCTCGGTCGGCTCGCAGGACACCACGGGCCCGATGACCCGCGACGAACTGAAGGATCTCGCGTGCCTCGGCTTCTCGGCCGACCTCGTGATGCAATCGTTCTGCCACACCGCCGCTTATCCGAAGCCGGTCGACGTGAAGACGCACCAGACGCTGCCGAACTTCATCAGCACGCGCGGCGGTATCGCGCTGCGCCCGGGCGACGGCGTGATCCACTCGTGGCTGAACCGCATGCTGCTGCCCGACACCGTCGGCACCGGCGGCGATTCGCACACGCGCTTCCCGATCGGCATCAGCTTCCCGGCAGGTTCGGGCCTGGTCGCGTTCGCGGCCGCCACCGGCACGATGCCGCTGGACATGCCGGAATCGGTGCTGGTCCGCTTCAAGGGCAAGATGCAGCCGGGCGTCACGCTGCGTGACCTCGTCAACGCGATTCCGCTGTACGCGATCAAGCAAGGCATGCTGACGGTCGCCAAGCAAGGCAAGAAGAACATCTTCTCGGGCCGCATCCTCGAAATCGAAGGCCTGCCGGACCTGAAGGTCGAGCAAGCGTTCGAGCTGTCGGATGCGTCGGCCGAGCGTTCGGCTGCCGGTTGCTCGGTCCGCCTGAACAAGGAACCGATCATCGAGTACCTGAACAGCAACATCACGCTGCTGAAGTGGATGATCGCGCAGGGCTACCAGGATCCGCGCAGCCTGCAGCGCCGCATCCATGCGATGGAGCAGTGGCTGGCCGACCCGCAACTGCTGTCGCCGGATGCCGACGCCGAGTACGCGGCCGTCATCGAGATCGACCTCGCCGACATCCACGAGCCGATCGTCGCGTGCCCGAACGACCCGGACGACGTGAAGACGCTGTCCGACGTCGCAGGTGCGAAGATCGACGAAGTGTTCATCGGCTCGTGCATGACCAACATCGGTCACTTCCGTGCCGCGTCGAAGCTGCTCGAAGGCAAGCGCGACATCCCGGTCAAGCTGTGGGTCGCGCCGCCGACCAAGATGGACCAGAAGCAGCTGACCGAAGAAGGCCACTACGGCGTGTTCGGCACGGCCGGTGCGCGTACCGAAATGCCGGGCTGCTCGCTGTGCATGGGTAACCAGGCTCAGGTGCGCGAAGGCGCGACGGTCATGTCGACGTCGACCCGCAACTTCCCGAACCGTCTCGGCAAGAACACGAACGTGTATCTCGGCTCGGCGGAACTGGCGGCGATCTGCTCGCGTCTGGGCAAGATCCCGACCAAGGAAGAGTACATGGCCGACATGGGCGTGCTGAACGCGAACGGCGACCAGATCTACAAGTACATGAACTTCGACCAGATCGAAGACTTCAAGGAAGTGGCCGACACCGTGCAGATGTAAGCACGCGGAGCGGGCTGCGGCGGGTGGTCGACGTCGCAGCGCCACGCAATGGCGTCGCAGGCTGAATGCCCGCGGCGCCATTTTTTTATGCGGCGTCGGTTGACCGACCCGGCCCGGTCAGTCGTAAAGCGCGAAAATCCGTTCGGCCACCTCGAACGGCAAGCCTTCGTCGTACCCTTCCTCGTCGAGATCGACATACTCGCGGCCGTCGGTCGGCTTCAGCATCAGCGCAGGAACCGGCCGTGCGACCGGGACATCGGGATAGTCGTTCGGGCCCGCGCCGTCGAAGTCGTGTGGATCGAACCAGATGCCGTGATCGGCGTAGTAGCCTTCCGTGTACCGCTGTTCGACTTCGCGCACCAGCCGGAACGTGTCCAGCTGATACGACGCGTCGCCCAGGTCACTTTCATTCGCATACTGCACGAACCACGCGGCACCGAGATTCCAGTAGATCAGCAGCGCGGTGGCGCGATCGATGTGGCGGTTGTCGAGCAGCCAGCGCAACGCGCGGCCGTTGCCGTCGTAATTGGAGCGCGCGGCGAACCGGTGCCATTGCTCGGGCGTTGCGCCCTCGAGCCAGGTGCGCACGATTTCCCACACCTTGTGTTCGATTTCGGAATCATCCATGGATGGCGGCCTCGCGGAAATGTGAATGGTGGACATGCGTCGAATGACCGGCGATTCTAGCGCCGCCGCGCGACATTCACGCGGCATCGCCACCCGGTTCGCGGCGGATCACCAGTTCGTTGAAGCCGGTATGCGGATCGGGTTCGCGCGCAAAGCGATGCCCGGGCAGCACGGCCAGCAGGATCTCGGCGGTCGTGCGCACCACGCAACCGCTGGCCACATGGCCACCCGTCACGCGGCCGGCCGCATCCGAGATCGACATGTGCAGGTGCGCGCCGTCCGGCGATACCGAGCCGGCCAGCGTCAGGATTTCGAGGTCACCGCGCAGTTCGGTCGGCTGGTCCGCGCCGGCGAAACGCAACTGCGCGACGCTCAGGCTGCCGATGCCCTGGATCACGAAGGCCGCGTGCGATGCGTGCTGACGCAATGCATGCTCGATCGATGCACGCAGGTCGACGCCGGGGGAAAGACGCAGAGGGTGGACTTGCATGGTCGAGCACCTGCCGATGGAAGATGGTGTCGGCCAAGGGTACGTTCGCGCCGTGAATCCGGCAAGTCACGCGCGCCGATCGCTCGCGAGCAACCCGTACAGCGCGCTGTCCGACACTTCGTCGCCGACGATCCAGCGTTCGCGCAGCAGCCCTTCCCGCACGAAGCCCAGCCGTTCGAGCAGCCCCGCAGACGCGACGTTGCGTGGATCGATATCGGCTTCGAGCCGGTTCAGCCGCAGCGTGCCGAATGCGTGATCGATCACGGCCGATGCCGCCTCGCGCATGTAGCCGCCGCTCCAGTACTTTCGCCGCAGGCTGAAGCCGATCTCGGCGCGCCGGCATTGCTCGTTCGCATGGAACAGCGCGCATTCGCCGAGCGCTTCGCCGGTTTCCCGCAATTCGAGCACGCAGGCCAGACTCTCCCCGCTCGCGGACGTCTGCACGTTGCGCGCGACGCGCGCCTCGGCCTGCTCGATATGCGTCATCGGCGAGAACGAGAAATAGCGCATCGCTTCCGCATCCGACCAGATCTCGAAGAAGACATGCGCATCGGCTTCGCGTAGCGGCCGCAAGACGAGGCGGGAAGTATGCAGCGTGACGGGTTCGAACAGGGGCATGGCGACGGTCGGTTGAAAAACGGGATCGTGAATTAGAACATGCACGCCGCAAGTCGGCCATCTCGTGCATCCGCACGCCCCGCCCCTCCGCAGCAATCGGGTCGCCGCCCAACAAAAAGGCCCGGACATCGCCCGGGCCGCTCCACCTCATCCGTTACCGCCGCCAGCGCTTATGCTTCGAGCGCTTCGAGCACCTTGCCCTTCGTCTCGATCCCGACGAAGTGCACGGTCACCGCCGCGATCAACGGCACGATGCCGATCAGGTAGAACGCCGGCGCGAGGTTGCCGCCGATGATCGCGTGCGGCACCACCATCGGCGCGACGAACGACGCGATCTTCAACCATGCGCTGCCGAGCCCGCAGCCCGACGCGCGGATGCTCGTCGGATACTGCTCCGGCGTATAGACGTACGCGGTAATGAACCCCGACGCCATCAACCCGAGCGACAGCGAGCAGAAGATCGACACGACATACACCGACGACGCGTGATAGAAGCCCGCGAACGCCAGCGACAGCGCGCACAGCACGAACGACCACACGATCACCGGCTTGCGGCCGAGCTTGTCGACGAGCAGCGCCGACGCCAGCGACCCGAGCACGCCCATCACCGAGCCGATCACCGCGAGGTTCAGCGCGAGCTGCAACGGCGCGTGATAGAAGTTCTTGTAGATCGTCGGCAGCCACGTCGACAGCCCGTACTGGATGAACCCGCAGGTCGCCCACAACGTCGCCACCGCGAGCGTGCGCTTGCGATACGCGGCGCTGAACAGGTCGCTCATCTTGCGCTTCGGATGCTGGCGCACCATCTCGTCGAACGCCGCTGCCTGCGTGACCGGCGGCAACTCGCCGCGCACCGACGCTTCAAACGCACCGACCGCTCGCCCTGCTTCGGCCAGCCGCCCGCGCGACGCGAGCCAGCGCGGCGATTCCGGTACGAGACGCGTGAGCACCAGCGACAGGATCAGCGGCAGCCCGCCGACGAAGTACATGATTTCCCAGCCGAAGCGCGGCACGAGCCACGCACCGAGCGCCATCGACACGAGCAGGCCGATCGGGAACACGATCTCGTACAGCAGCACGAAACGGCCGCGGCCATGAGCGCGCGTGATCTCGTTGATGTACGTCGCGGCGACCGGCAGCTCGCCGCCCAGCCCCAGGCCCTGCAAAATCCGCAGCAGTACGAAGATCTCGAAGGTCGGCGCGAAGCCGCACGCGATGCTCGTGATGCCGATCACGGCCGAGCTCCACGCGATCGCCTTCACGCGGCCATGCTTCTCCGCCAGCGCGGGAAACAGGAAGGCGCCGATCAGCTGGCCGATCGCGCCGGACGCGATCAGCATGCCGATCTGCGTCGGCGACAGCCCCCATTTGTGAATCAGCAGCGGCAGCGTCGCCGCGATCGTGATCACGTCGAAGCCGTCGAAGAACGTCGCGGTGCCGATCAGCACGCGCGCGCGGATCTGCATCGCGTTGGCGGGAAGCCGCTCGAGCCGCGCGATGATCGCGCCGGGCGTGGAGGCGGCAGCTTCCATCGTGGCGCGACCGGCCACGACATTGTCGAAAGTGCTCATGCGGGGGTCTCCTGTGTCTCGTCGCCCGGTCAGGCCAGTGCCTTGCTCGTGTCTGCCAGCGCTTCCGTATCCACTGCCCGGCCCTGGTTCATCCACTTGCGCGCGAGCTTCAGCTCACGTGCGTTGTTGACGGCGATGACACCTCTCACATGTCCTTCGCCTACGAAAAACAGCGTCGCGCGTCGCGCGGCAAGCTCGCCGCGCACGACGAGCTGCGCATCGGCCGGCAGATCACCGAGGATCTGCAGGTTCACGTCGTACTGATCGGACCAGAACCACGGAATCTCCGCGTACGGGGCACGCACGCCGAGCACGGCCTTCGCCGCCGCGATCGCCTGGTTCTGCGCGTTGGCCCACGACTCGAGCCGCACGCGCCGCTTCAGCCAGCCGTTGTGATGGTTCGCGACGTCGCCGCACGCGAAGATCGCCGGGTCGCTCGTCGCGCCGAATTCGTCGACGACGATGCCGTCGTCGATCGCCAGCCCCGCGTCGCTCGCGAGCGACGCGTTCAGCGCGAGGCCGATGCCGGCCACCGCGAAATCGGCGTCGATCGTCGTACCGTCGGCGAGCGTTGCACGCACCTTCGACGCGTCGTCCGGCTGCGCGTCGAGCGACGCGAGCGCCGCGCCGAGGCGGACGTCGACACCGTTCGCGCGGTGCAGGTCGAGCAGGAAATCCGACACGATCTGCGGCACCGAGCGGCCGCACAGCCGCGGCGCGCCTTCGACGACCACCGCGTCGACGCCAAGCTTGCGCGCGGTCGCCGCGACTTCGAGGCCGATCCAGCCGCCGCCGATCACGAGCACGCGCCGGCTTGCGCGCAGCTTCTCGCCGAGCGCCGCCGCTTCGTCGAGCGTGCGCAGGTAATGCAGGTTCGGGGTCCTCACGAGTGCGTCCGGCAAGCGGCGTGACGTGCCGCCGGTCGCGATCACGAGACGGTCGTATTCGATCTCGCGGCCGCTTTCGGTCGTCACGACGCGGCGCGCACGGTCGATCGATGCGGCACGCTCCGGCTGCCAAGCTTCCACGTTCAGCGCGTCGAATTCGTCCGGACGCACGACGCGCACGGTTTCGATGTCGGCGTCGCCGGCCAGCACGGCCTTCGACAACGGCGGGCGCTCGTACGGCAGATGCGGTTCGTCCGCGATCATCACGAGGCGGCCCGCAAAGCCTTCCGCGCGCAGCGTCTTCAACACCCAGCCGGCGGCCTGGCCGCCGCCGATCACGACGACCGTGCCGGGCGCGGCATGCGCCTGTGCGTTCCCTTCGCTCATGATTTTCGCTCCGTCATGAACTTGCCTTCCGGCGCCTTCGCGTTCTTCTGCCGGCGCGTGTTGCCGTCGAGGCCGCCGTCGACGGCCCATTCGGCGAACACGGTCGGGCCCGGCTCGAACTCGCGCGGCTGCCATTCGGGTGTCAGCACGTCTTCATCCGCGTAGTACTCGATCAGCGCGCCGGCCGGGTTCTGGAAGTACCAGAAGTACGCGGACGACACCGGATGACGCCCCGGGCCGAGTTGCGTTTCCCAGCCGCAGCGGTCGATGTGCATGCCGCCGCCGAACACCTCGTGGATGTCGCGCACGGTGAAGGCGACGTGGTTCAGGCCGCGTTTGCCGTTCGGCAGCGCGAGCAGGAACAGGTCGTGGTGGCCGCCGTGCGGTGCGCAACGCATGAACGCGCCGCGCCCCGGGTAACGGTCGGACGTCTCGAAGCCCAGCAGCTCGTGATAGAACTTTTCCTGCGCGTCGAGGCAGTTCGTGAAGAACACCACGTGCCCGACCTCGACCGGCTCCGCGCGAGCATAGATCGGGCTCGGCTGGTCGACGCGCAGTGTCTGGCCCCACACGTTCGACGGCGAGCCCGTGATGTCGAGTGCGCGCTTGCGCGTGACTTCGATGCGGATCGCCATCCCGTTCGGGTCGATGCAGCCGACCGCGTCGTCCTGCGCGTAATAACCGGGCTGGCCGGCGAGCTTCGTGCGCAGCGCGTCGAGTTCCTGCCGCGTCGCGACGCCCCACGTGACTTCCCGCAGCGTCGGCCCCGCCTCGAACGCGGGCGGCAGCGACGGATCGTCGGCCTTGACGGCCAGCACCGTGCAGCCGTTCAGCGTCTCGAAGCGTGCGCGCGTGTCGTTGTGCGAGACTTCCGTCATCCCCCAGTCGGCGAAAAAGCGCCGGCAGGTCGCGAGGTCGTCGACGCCGTACGTGATCTGCTCGATTCCCAAAATGCTCATTGCGTCATTCCCCTTCGCTCAGTTCGCCCACGGCAGCGGCGCGTCGTTCAAGCCCCAGTAGAGGCTCTTCTGCTGCATGTACTCGCGGATGCCGAGACGCCCCTTCTCGCGCCCCATCCCGCTCTCCTTCCAGCCCGAGAACGGCGTGGAGATCGAGAACAGCTTGTACGTGTTGATCCACACGGTGCCCGTCTCCAGCGCACGCGCGAGGCGCCACGCACGCTTGTAGTCGCGCGTCCAGATACCGGCCGCCAGGCCGAACACGCTGTCGTTCGCCTGCGCGATCAGCGACGCTTCGTCGTCGAACGGCATCGCGACGAGCACGGGCCCGAAGATCTCTTCCTGGCAGATGCGCGCGCTGTTCGGCAGCCCTTCGAGAATCGTCGGCTGATAGAAGAAGCCGTTCTCGCGTCCGTCGCCCGACGGCCGCTCGCCGCCGCACAGCAGGCGGCCGCCTTCCTCGAGGCCGAGCGCCACGTAGCGCTCCACCGATTCGCGATGCTTCGCGGTGATCAACGGCCCCATCTGCGTGTCGGGGCGCGTCGGATCGCCCACGCGCAGCTTGCGTGCACCCGCGACCAGGCGCTTCATGAATTCGTCGTACACCGAACGTTGCACGAACAACCGCGAGCCCGCGATGCACGCTTCGCCCGACGAGCTGAAGATGCCGTACAGCACGCCGTTGACCGCGTGGTCGAGATCGGCGTCGTCGCATACGATGGTCGGCGACTTGCCGCCGAGTTCGAGGGACACGGGCATCAGCTTCTCGGCCGCGATGCGCGCGATGCCGCGGCCCACTTCGGTGCCGCCGGTGAACGACACCTTCTTCACCAGCGGATGGCGCACGAGCACGTCGCCGATCACCGAACCCTTGCCCGGCAGCACGCTCAGCACGCCCTTCGGCACGCCCGCTTCCTCGCAGATGCGCGCCAGCGCGAGCGACACGAGCGGCGTGACTTCGGCCGGCTTCAGCACCACCGCGTTGCCGCCCGCCAGCGCCGGCGCGAGCTTCTGCGCATCGGACGCGACCGGCGAATTCCACGGCGTGATCGCCGCGATCACGCCGATCGGCTCGTACACGCTCATCGTCAGGTAGTCGCCGCGCGACGGCGTCAGTTCCTCGTCGAGCGTTTCGAGGCACGCCGCGAAATAGCGGAACGTGTTCGCAGCGCTCGCCACCAGCACGCGCGTCTCGCCGATCGGCTTGCCGTTGTCGCGGCGCTGCAGGTTCGCGAGCGCCTCGTGGCGCTGCATGATCAGATCGGCGATGCGGTACAGCACCTGCGCGCGCAGATGCGGCTTCAGCCCGGCCCAGTCGGCGCGGCGCCATGCGGCGTCGGCCGCCACGACGGCTTCGGCCGCGTCGTCCGCATTCGCGGTCGACACTTCCATGTTCAGCGACTGGTCGGCCGGATAGATGCTCGCGTAAGGCGCGCCACGGCCGCGCCGCCATTCGCCGCCGATCAGGATGTTGCCGTCGGGTACGAGGCTCGTATCGAAAGGAGTCATGTCACAAGTCCCACAAATCTGTCTCTGCACGCCCGCCCTCGCCGTGGCGCGGGCAGGCATTCAATGGCCCGGTCAGATCACGCAGCGGGCCGCGCGGTTGCGCAGCGCGCGGATCGCGCTGTACGCCGTCAGCGCGGACGTCTTCGGGTTGTCGGGCAGCGGCTTGCCGCTCATTTCCAGCGACATCTCGCCGAATGCGCCGCGCGCGGTGATGCGGTGCACGTTGCGCTCGACCGCCGGATCGGCGATCAGGCGCACGTGTGTCGCGTCGAGGCCGAGGCCCGCGAGCGCGACGGTGGCCGCGACGTTCGCGTTCTTCGGATACAGGCGCGCGGCGTCGCGCGCGCTGCCTTCGAAGATCACCTTTTCCCCAGTCATCGCACACAGGTCGCAAAGTTCCTCCGCGGGCGTGCCGAGCCAGCCGAGCGGCGGCTTGCGTCCCACGTACAGCACTTCGTCGAGGCCGCCCTGCTTCGCGGATGCCAGCGCGTCGATCCCGCCGATCGCGCCGGACAGCAGCGTGACCGTCGCGTCGCCCTCGTCGGCCGCCTGTGCGAGCACGTCGAGCAGCGCGAGATCGGACAGCGCGCCGATCGACGCGACCGCGCAATCGGTGCCGGCCTTCAGCAGCGGCACGACGTGATCGACGAGCGCGCTGTGGCCCGCGCATTCGAGCGCGAACTCGGGGCGGCGGGCCAGTGCGTCGACCGACGACACGACCTCCACCGCACCGCCCAGCACGCCCTGCACCGCCGCGCGCTGGTGTTCCGGCACGATCACGTGCGCGACGCGCAGCGACGCATCGTGCTCGACCGCGTGGTACACGGCCGCGCCGATCGCACCGAAGCCGATCATCGCGACGTCGACGGGTGCATGGGCCCGCTTTTGCCCGTTAAGCATATTGGCGCTCCGACGGCTCTTCCTTCTTCACCGGCGGGCCCGCGAAGTTCGATGCGAACGCGCCGACCGACAGCATGTCGACCTCGACCATCACCGGGCCTGCCTTCGCCATCCCTTCGCGCACGATCGCTTCCGCCTGGTCGAGCGACGTGATCCGGTAGTGCGTGAGGCCGAAGCTCGCGCAGAACTGCGCGAAGTCGGGCTGGTGCAGCTGCACGAAGCAGCGGCGGCCACCGTAGTGCGCGTCCTGGATGTTGCGGATCACGCCGTAGCACTGGTCGTTCATCAGCACGATCATCACGTTCGCGTTTTCCTGCACGGCCGTGACGAGCTCGCCGACGTTGACCATCAACCCGCCGTCGCCGACGAGGCACACCGTCTTCGCGGCCGCATCGGCCAGCGCCGCGCCGATGCCCATCTGGATGCCCTGGCCGATGCCGCCGCCGAGCGCATGCACGCCCGAGCGCGGCTCGAAGATCTTCAGCAGGCGGTTGCCCCACGTGCTGTTCGAGATCGTCACGTCGCGCACCCAGTTGTAGTCGCGGCCGACCGCGCCCTGCAGCGTATCGACGAGCTGCTTGTACGGTCCGAGGCCCTTCGACACGTCGGCCACCGCCTGCTCGCGGGCGGCCGCGAGATCGGACGCGAACTGCGGATCGACCGACAGGCGGCCCTCGAGACGGTCGGCCAGTTCCGCCAGCACACGCTTCGAATCGCCGTGCACGAACAGTTCGTTGCGATAGCCGCGGTTGTCGGCGAGCGCGTCGGCGTCGATGCGGAACAGCGGCTGCGGCAGCGCGAGCTTGTACTTCAGCGTTTCGTTGCCGCGCAGGCGCGAGCCGACCACGACGAGCGCATCGCAGGTCTTGTAGAACGCTTCGACGGACGCGTGCACGTTGAACGCGCCGAGCGTCGCCGGGTGATCTTCGGGCAGCACGCCGCGGCCCTGCACGCTCGTCACGACGCCGAAGCCGAGCTTCACGAGGCGCTCGACTTCCTCGCGCGCATGGCGCGCGCCGCCGCCGAGCCACAGCAGCGGGCGGCGCTTGGCCGCGAGGGCATCGGCGAGCTTCGCGACGCGAGCGGTGTCGTGCTCGCGCACCGCGACGTGTGCCGGCGCGAGGTCTTCCGGCCATTCGATTTCAGCGGCCTGGATGTCGATCGGGATCTCGACCGACACGGGGCCCGTCGGCGCGGTCTGCGCGATGCGCACGGCTTCGCGGATCGTCGGCAGCACGGTTTCGACGGTACGCACGCGGAACGCGGCCTTCGAGATCGAATGCAGCATCGACAGCTGGTCCGGCGCTTCGTGGATGTACGCGAGATCCTGGTCGAGGTACGGCGTCTCGATCTGCCCGGTGACGTGCAGCAGCGCGGTGCCGGCCGTCAGCGCCTCGACCATCGCGCCGGCCGCGTTGCCCGCCGCCGTGCCCGTGCTCGTGAACGCGACGCCGAGGCCGCCCGACACGCGGGCCAGGCCGTCGGCCATGTTCAACGCGCCGGCTTCGCCGCGTGCACCGACATACCGGATGTTGCCGCGCGAATTGATCGCGTCGAGGATCGGCATGTTGTGGATCGAGATGACACCGAATGCGGTCTTCACGCCGCACTGCTCGAGAAAGGCGGCAATCAACTCGCCAACCGTGGTTTTTTTAGACATGGCGTGCAAAGCCTCCAGAAACGTCGATATGGCTGCCCGTCGTGTACGACGACAGATGCGTTGCGAGATAAAAGAGTGCCCAGGCGGCCTCGTCAGGCTTGCCGAAGCGGTTCAGCGGAATGTTCTTCGTGCGGGCGATCGCGCCCGCCCAGTCCTCCCAGCTTTCACCGGACTGCGCCTGCGTTTCGTAACGGCGGCGCCACTGGCCCGACTCGACGATGCCGATCAGGATCGAGTTCACGCGGATGCGCTGCGGCGCGAGTTCGGTCGCGAGCGACTTCACGAGGCTCAGCACGCCCGCGCGCGCCGACGACGTCGCGACCATGTGCGGCTCCGGCTGCAACGCGAGCAGCGAGTTCACGCAGGTGATCGTCGGCGCCTGCGCGTCGCGCAGCAGCGGCAGGAACGCGCGCGTCGGGCGGATGATGCTGAAATACTTCAGTTCGAGTTCTTCGCGCCACGCGTCGTCGGTCGTGTCGGCGAAGGTCGACACGCGGCCCTGGCCGGCGTTGTTGACCAGCATGTCGGCCCGGCCGAAGCGCGCCGATACGGCTTGCGCAAACGCGGCCACATCGGCTTCGTCTAGCACGTTGCAGCGCGCGGCGAGCAGTTGCGCGCCCGGATACTTTTCAACGAGCATCGCTTCGGCGCGTGCGAGGCGCTCGCTGTCGCGGCCGCAAATCGCGACCGACGCGCCCGCCTGCAGGAACCGTTCGGCGGTCGCGAGGCCGATGCCGGACGAACCGCCCGTCACCACCGCCACCTGCCCGGTCAGATTGATCTGAATCATCGAAGTCCTAATGCCTTGAGAAACGTGTGCTCGTCATCCGAGCGGTAATTGAGCCGCCGCGACAGTTCCGCCGCCGCGCGCTGCACCTTGTCGATCAGGCCGTCCGCGATCAGCGCCGCATCGATCTCCGGCCTCGGCACCGTCACGGTGATGCACGCGACGATCTTCTGCGTCTCGTTGCGCACCGGCGCGGTGACCACCGAGATGCCGCGCTCGAACGACGAATTGCTGACGCCGTAGCCGCGCAGCGCATCCTCGCGGATCACTTCGTACAACGCGTCGACCGTTTCCGGCGTCGCGTTCGTCATCCGGTTCAGCGTGCCTTCCGGGTACAGCGCATGCAGCTCCTTCAGCGACAGGTCGCCCATCAGCACGTGGCCGTGCGTCGTTGCATGCGCGGGCAAGCGCGTGCCGACGTTCACGCGGATCGAGCTGAACACCGGCGCCTGGCTCTGCGCCTTCGCGACGAACACGACGTCGCGGCCGTCGCGGATCACGATGTGCGTCGTGAAACCGGTCGCATCGCGCAGGCTCTCGATCACGGGCAGGCCGAGATCGGTCAGCTCCAGCGAGCTCAGGTATTCGAAGCCGAGCCGCAGCACGGCGATGCCGAGCTTGTAGTTGCGATCCTTGTCCGCGCGCTCGAGGAAGCCGAGCGATTCGAGCGTCTGCAGCAGACGGAACACCGTCGTGCGCGGAATGCCGAGCCGCTTCGACAATTCGGGCGCGCCGAGCACGGGCTCGCGCGGCGAGAATTCGGCGAGAATCCGCAGCCCGCGTTCGAGGCCGGGGACCACGTAGCTGGCTTCGGCCTTGCCGTTTTCGGTATCGGGTTGTTGCAGCGGTTCGGTCATGCCAGTCCCCGCTGTGGGTCGCACTGACGGCAGAACGTGTCGATCAGCGCGGAATAGACGGCCGGTGCTTCCACGTAGCCGGCATGGCCTGCTTGCGGAATCACCTGCAGCCCGACGTGCGCGGCCGCGGCGATCCGCTCGCATGCGGCGGGCGGCGTGATCGCGTCGTTCGCGCCGACGGCCACGGCCGTGCGGCCGCGAAAGCCGGCGAGATCGGTGGCGAGATCGGCATTCGCAAGCAGATGCGTGGCCTGCGCGTAGCCGGCCGGCACGATGCGCGCCATGTTCCAGCGCACCCAGGCACGCGCATCCTCGTTCGCGAAACCGGACAGCATGTTGCCGCTGCGCTGCTCGGCGAGCCCGGTCGGGCCGAGTTCGGCGAGCATCGCGAGCCGCGCGTCGCGGCGCGATTCGCGCGTTTCAGTCGGTGCGCTGCCGTAGCCGCCCGCGGGCGACACCAGCAGCAGGCCGGCGATCCGCGCGGGCATCACGCGGACGAGACCGCCCGCGATGATCGCGCCGAGCGAATGACCGACCAGCACGCAGCGTTCGATGCCGAGTGCCTCGAGCCACGCGTTCAGCGATACCGCGTAGTCGGCGGCTGCGGGCGACGCGCCGTGCACCGGCGTCGACACGCCGTAACCGGGCGCATCCCACGCGAGCACGCGCCGCGATGCGCCGAGCGAGTCGAGCTGGCGGACCCACGACGCAGCGCCCGAGCCGATGCCGTGCAGCAGCACGACGGGCAGCGCACGGCCCGCATGCTGCGCGCCGGCCTCGCGATAACCGATCGTGCCCGCCGCGCCGGCCGCGCAACGCTGTTCGGGAAACTGCCCGAGCAGCGCGGCGAACGCCGCGGTGCGGTCGCGTTCACGTTTGTCGATGACACTCATTGCTTCACCTGCTCCGTCTCAGCGCTTGATCTTCGCGAGCGGCGAATCGGGCGGATAGGTCGGCGTGACCGGCTTCGGCGAACCGAGCATCACGCACATCAGCGCGTCTTCCTCGCCGATGTTGATTTCCGTGCGATACACGCCCGGCGGCACCGAGATCAGGTCGCGCTCGCCGAGGATCGCTTCCCACGTCTCGCCGTCACGCTCGCAGATCACCTTCATCTTGCCGCGCAGCACGAAGAAGATTTCCTCGACGTCCATGTGGATGTGGCTCGGGCCGATGTTGCCGGCCGGGATGACCATCGTCGAGAACGTGAAGCCGCCGGCCGGCACCGTGTTGACGTCCTTCGCGACGCCCGTGCCGCCCGTGCCGACGTAGCGCATCTGCGCACGGCGGTACTTCGGGTCGTAGTCGGCCTGGAACTTCAGTGCATCCCAGTCGTAGCGACGGGTTGCGTAGCGCGCCACGCGCCCTTCCATCCAGTCGTTGAAGCTTGCGCCTTCCGGCTGGTCCCACGACTTGCGTTCGAGATCGGCGTCCGCCATCGTCCTCTCCTTCATCAGAGTGAAAACTTCAATTCAATCAATTCATCACGAAGCCGCCGTTCACCGGCAGCAGTTGACCCGTCACGAAGCGCGCACCGTCCGACAGCAGGAACAGCACGGGGCCCGTCACGTCGTCGGGCACCTGCGCACGCGTGAGCGCGCGGCCCTGCAGGTAGAACGCGTGACGCTCGGCCGGCACGTAGGCGGTCGCCTCGACCTCGGTCAGCCCCGGCGCGATCGCGTTGACCGTCACGCCGTGCGCGCCGAACTCGCGTGCCTGCGCATGCGTCATCGCGATCACCGCGCCCTTGCTCGCGACGTACGCGAGCAGCTTCGGCGCGCCCCACAGCGCGGTGTCCGACGCGAGGTTCACGATCGCGCCGCGGCCCGACTGCGCGAGATACGGCAGCGCCGCATTGCTGACGAGCCACACGCCGCGCACGTTCACGTTCATCACGGCGTCCCACGTCGACACGTCGAGCTCGGTCGACAGCTTGCCGCCCGAGTTCGTGATCGCCGCGTTGTTGATCAGCGCGTCGATGCCGCCGAGCGCCGCCGCGCCCTGCGCGACGAACGCGGTGACGCTCGCCGGATCGGCGAGATCGAGCGCGAAGCAATGCGCAACGTGGCCGGCTTCGGCGAGTTGCGCGGCCAGCGCGCGGCCTTCGTCGAGCAGCACGTCGCCGAACGCGACCTGCGCGCCCGCTTCGACGAGCGCCTTCACGAACGCCGCGCCGAGCCCGCGCGCGCCGCCCGTGACGAGCACGCGGCGCCCCGCGAGCGACACGACCGGAGCGCGCTCAGCCATTTGCCGGCTCCGCTGCGGCCTGCGCCTGCGCCTGCGCCGCGCGATGCGCGTCGAGCGCCGCAAGATGCTCCTGCGCACGGGTGCGCAGCATCCGGCGCACGCGCGTCATGCCGACGTCGTGCTGGTACAGGTATTCGTGATCGCGCGCATTCGGCGCGAGGCTTTCGAGGACGTAGCGGTCCTGCTCGAGCACGTCCCAGTGCAGGCCCTCGAGGCGGTTGCGGTACATGAAGCGCCACACGTCGCGCTGCCAGCCGCTGACCTTGCGGGTGCGCCAGAAGTAGACCTGGCAGTTGTCGCCGTCGACCGGCGTCGCGAAGCCGATGATCCCGAAGTTGCCGCCCGGGCCGAACTTCTGCTTGTACGGGATCGCGAGGCGCATCCACAGGCAGCCCGTTTCACCGAGCTCGACCCAGTCGAAGTTCACGTCGCGCTGGCCGATCTTCTCGAACATCAGGCCCGTTTCCGTCTTGCGCACGCGCATCTCGGCCTGCTTGTCGCCTTCGGCCATCGAGTGCGAGGTGGCATGCAGGTACGCGCCGTGCATCGGGTCCATCACGTTGTCGATCGCATACTGGTAATTGCACTTCCAGTTCGACACGCACAGGAAGTGGCCGTACGCATCGTCGACCAGTTCCTCGGGCAGGTTCAGCGGCGCCGGCTCGCCGTGCGCTTCGTCACCGAACCACAGGAAGATCGCGCCGGCCTTCTCCTCGACCGGATACGACTTCACGCACTTCGTGCCTTCGAGCGGACAGTTCGATACGGCCGGCACGCGGTTGACCGTGCCGCCGCCGTCGACTTCGATGCCGTGATACCAGCAGGCGATGTTGCCGCCGAGGTTCCAGCCGAGCGACAGGCGTGCGCCGCGGTGCGGGCAGCGATCCTCGAGCGCGTGGACCTTGCCGTCGTGATCGCGCCACAGCACGATCTGCTCGGACAGGCGCGTGAGCCCGACCGGTGCATTCGACACCTGCCAGCTCGGCGCGACGGGATACCAGTAGTTCTTGATGCCGCGGTCGAGATAGGCACGGACCGGGTCGTGTTGTGCTGCGTGTTGTTCGGGGGACGTCATCAGTGTGCTCCGGATGCGGTTGTCGTCGGGTCGGCGGTCGGCGCTTACGCGGTCATTCCGCGAGCGAGGCCATTTCGGCGCGGAAACGCTCAGGTGTCCAGACCGTGCCGTCCGGCGCGCGGAAGCCGATGCGGTTCAGGCCCGCGACGACCTCGTCCAGCTCGATCGCGCCGGCTTCGAACACGCGTTCGAGCGCATCGCCGAGGTCGTTTTCGTACTGGGTCGGCGCGGCCTTGCGGTTCTGCCAGACCTGGTTCTCGACCTGGCCGGGGATCTCGATCTGCCCCTTGCCCGCGACGTTGTTCGGCTGCGGCGCCACCCACGGCTTCAGGAAGGGGTTGAAATTCACGGTCGCTTCTTTCATGTCACTCCACCTTGATCTGGATTTCCTCGCCGGCGAGCCGCACCGCGTACTGCTTCAGTGCGCGTCCGCCCGGACCCTTCAGGCATTCGCCCGTCTTGATGTCGAACACGGCCTCGTGCAGCGGGCATTCGACCGTGCCTTCGTCGACGAACCCCTGCGTCAGCAGCGCGTACGCATGCGGGCACACGTTCTCGAGCGCATACACGTCGTCGCCGACGCGGTAGATCCCGATTTCGACGCCGTCGGTCCGCTTGAACTCGATCGGCGTGTCTTCCGACAGCGCGCCGGCGTGCCCGGCGCAAACCCATTGTTCAGACATCTCACACCCTTCCTTCTGATCGACTCTCGGTTTGTTCCGATTTGTTCCATACCCGGAACAACAGTTTATGGATGGTGATTATAGGAGCGACTTTCCACGAGTAAAACAAAAAGCTGCTCGCCCTAGGGAAAACACTGACCGCCGGGTCGGCAATCGCGTGCATCCACCCCATCAAATGAAATTTTTTGTTATGCGACGGGGCTTTACCGGGTTTACGCGAGTTTTGTGCAGCGACGCCGGGTGCCGGCCGGGAACCCATCCGTCCCGAAAAAATTATTTTTGATACGGTGCGAGACGCCCCTATACTCCATTCCATCAGAGGCACATTGTTCCTTATATGGAACATACGAATGCCCACCCGATGGCGAAAACGCGCGACGGCCGGCCGTTCCCGCGCATGCCGCCACGGCACGTATTCATCAGGTTGGAGATTCAGGAGATCAAATGGTCAAGCATGCGGTAGCAGCAGCAGTGATCGGAGTGGGCGCCGTGTCCGGCGCGTGGGCGCAGAGCAGCGTGACGCTGTACGGCAGCATGGATGCAGGCGTCGCATACGTGAACAACGTCGGCGGCCATGCGAAGTGGGCGATGATCCAGGGCAATACGCAGCCCGACCGGTGGGGCCTGAAGGGCAAGGAAGACCTCGGCGACGGCCTGTCGGCGATCTTCCAGCTCGAAAACGGCTTCTATACGAACAACGGCCAGTTCGCGACCGCGAACACGATCTGGAACCGCGCGGCCTTCGTCGGCCTCGGCTCGGAACGCTACGGCACGCTGACGCTCGGCCGCCAGACGCCGCTGTCGTTCGATTATCTCGATCCGCTCAGCACGGCCTACCTCGCGATGAGCTGGTACGCGTTCCACCCCGGCAACATCGACGGGCTCGCCGCGACCGGCAACGTGCCGTACAACAACTCGGTCAAGTACCGCTCACCGACCTTCGCGGGCTTCTCGGCCGCGGCGACGATGGCGCTCGGCAACATGACGAACTTCTCGACCGGCAAGTCGGTCGGCGTCGCGCTGAACTATGCGAACGGGCCGTTCAAGGCGTCGGCCGTGTACTCGAACGAGCACGACCGCGCGATCCTGATCAGCACGACCGGCATCACGTCGTTCCAGGGGCAGAACACCGCGAACGGCTACACCGCGAGCAAGGTCGAGAACATCGGGGCGGGCGCGTCCTACCAGTTCGGCGACTTCCTCGTGCACGGCCTGTACACCCGCACGAAGATGCAGTCGAACGGCTTTTCGGACACGTTCCAGAGCTACGACGCGGGCGTGAACTACCGCAGCAGCGCGTTCAACACGATCGCGGGCGGCGCGGCGACCACGACGCTGGCCGGCCGCCGCTGGACGCAGGTCGAGCTCGGCGACATCTATGCGCTGTCGAAGCGCACGCAGCTTTATGCGAACGTGTTGTACGAGCACGGTTCGGGCGGTGCAAAGGCCGCGTTCTTCACGGCGGGTGTATCGAGCACGGCGAACCAGGTGATCGTGCTCACCGGGATCCACCACTCGTTCTGAACGACGTCGGGCGTGCGTCGCCCGAAACGACAAAAGCGGCCCGCGGGCCGCTTTTTTCTTACGCGTTGCATTTGCACGGCCGCCGGCCGCGCATCGGCGCACTCAGAACATCGCGACCTTGTGGCGTGCGTGCGCGAAGGTCGGATCGCTTTCGAGCGGACGATAGTTCAGCCGCTGTGACAGGTCGACCGCCGCGCCGCACACGGCTTCGACGAGCCGCTCCTTCTCGCGCGCCTCGCCGATTTCCGAGCGCGGCACGGTCGCGGTGATCGCCGCGACGATCGAGCCCGAATGATCGCGTACGGGCGCGGTCACGGCCGAAATGCCGCTCTCGAACGCCGCCTCGCTCACCGCGTAGCCGAGCCGCGCGTAATGGCGCAC
This sequence comes from Burkholderia sp. HI4860, assembly GCF_002223045.2. NCBI lineage: Bacteria > Pseudomonadati > Pseudomonadota > Betaproteobacteria > Burkholderiales > Burkholderiaceae > Burkholderia > Burkholderia sp. HI4860. The sequence continues at coordinate 2,918,244 of NZ_NKFO02000001.1, forward strand.
GCGTTCGTACAGTTCGTCGACGGTGCCCGGCGTGCGCTCGGTGAACTGCTCGAGCCGCTTTTCCGGATACAGCTGGCGCAGTGCGTCGCGCGTCAGGTCGCCCATCAGCACGTGGCCGTGCACGGTCGCATGCGCGGGCAGGCGCGTGCCGACGTGCACCTTCACCGAACCGAACATCGACGCGTTGCTCTGCGCCTTCGCGACGAACACGACGTCGCGCTGGTCGCGGATCAGCAGATGCGTCGACAGGCCGGTCGCGTCGCGCAGCCGCTCGAGCACGGGCGTGCCGAGATCGGTCAGTTCGAGCGAATTCAGGTATTCGAAGCCGAGCCGCAGCACGCCGACGCCAAGCCGGAAATAACGGTCGCCGTTCACGCGCTCGAGGAAACCGAGCGCTTCGAGCGTCTGCAGCAGGCGGAACGTGGTCGTGCGCGGAATGCCGATGCGCTTCGACAGCTCGGGCGCGCCGAGCACCGGCTCGCGCGCGGAGAATTCGGCGAGGATCCGCAGCCCGCGTTCGAGCCCCGGCACCAGATAGGACGACGCGCCGCCGGACGATTCGTCGTCGCCGGGCGCCGCGGTTTCAGGTGCGTCGCTCATCGTTGTCTTGACCATGTGGACATGGACGGTAGGAAATCAGTCACGAAACAGGTCACGGATCGTCGTGGATAGTCAGTCATGCTACCTCAGCGCGCACGGGGTTCACACCGCGTGCATCGCCGCACCGCAGCATGCGGATCGCGACGCCGTGGAGAGTCAATCACGGTCGAGAGGATAGCAGCGATGGACCGCGCCACGCCATGCCGGAGTGGCCGGCAGCGCGGGACGGCAGCCGCGTGCGTGGCGCCCGGCGTGGCAGGCAAGGCCAGGCGGCCTACAGGCGCGACAGATGAACCCGGATGTTCGCGCGGTCGTACGTAAAGCCACCGGCCGCGTCCGGTTGGAGCACGCGCGCCAGGTCGACCGCATACCGCCATCCGCTGCCGAGGAGCCCGCCGTTCACGGCCCGGATCGAGGTGCCGCCGACGGCGATTGCCGCATGAAAGACCGAGCCGCCACGCGAGAAGCCGACCGCGGTCCCGGCAGGAATGTTCGCGCGCCCGTCCCATTCGCCGCCGTTCTCGAAGTTGAAGCGCGGCCGCCAGTGCTGACCGATCGTGTCGAGCAGCGTGTTGGGCGTGATCATCGCGTCGGCGCGCATCAGGTACCGCACATAGGCCGCAGCGTCGTAGCAGACGCCGGCGGAAACGTACGTGTTGATGTCGGCCGTGCCGGATAGCAACGCCTGCGCGTGTCGCTGCCGCTCGGGGAAACCGAACTGGGCGACCTGCGCGCCCAACGGGGTCAATTGCATGGGGAGCTCCTGTGGAAGAAGCGGGACGCGATCGTCCCGTCAACGCAATACCCTCATATCTTATTACGATATCCGGACCGATCCGCGCACGGCCCCGCGCGTCACGGCACGCGCGCCGCCGACGCCGGCACGGCGGCGGCCGCATCGGGATTCGGCGCGAGCCGCAGGCGCACGCGCAACGGCTGCAGCATGTCGGGCGGCGGCGGCTCCGCCAGCGGGCCGGCCGTGAGCAGTTGCCGCAGCGTCGCGTCCGCGTCGGGATTGCCGAGCGACGCGAATTCGACGTGCGTGACGGCGCCGGTCGTGCCGATCCACGCGCGCACGACGATCGCGGGCGGCGGCGCATCGGCGCTCGCGTTCAGCACGCGCGCTTCGAGATAGCGGTGCAGACGATCGGCCGCGTCGCCGTCGGCTTCGAGCCACGTCTGGAACTGCTGCCCGGCGAGTTGTCCGTAGCGAATCCACGTTTGAGGTACGTCGGCCGTCTGCGCAACGGCCGCCGGCCCGACGCCCGCGGCGAGCACCCATGCGGCGATGATCGCCCGCCACCCACCGGATACGCCCCACTGCTGCATTCGCTTCATCCCGCCTCCCGTTTCGACGATGCGCGGTCGTGCTGCGTCGCGTCGTCCGCTCGTCCTTCGATCCTCAACCGATCTCGATCGGCACATACAGACGCGCGCCGCCGCGCTGAATCAGCAGCGCGACGTTGCCGTGCGCGGCGTCGATCTCGGTCATCAACGCGCCGATGTTCGCAACCGGCGTGCCGTTGACCGACAGCACGACATCGCCGGGCTGCAACCCGGCGCGCGCGGCCTGGCCGCTCGCCTGCTCGACGACGAGTGCCTGGCCGACGCCGAGCCGCTGGCGCTCCTGCTCCGTCGCCGCGCGCAGCGCGAGCCCGAACCGCGCGGGCCCTTGCTCGCCGCTCGCCGACGCCGTGCCGCTGTCGAATGCGCCTACGGTCGCGCTCATGTGCATCGCCCGTCCCGCGCGCCACACGAGCAGGTCGGCTGGCCGCCCGGCCCGCATGCCCGCTACGGTGCCGAGCAGGTCCGCCGATTCGGCGACCGGCTTGCCGTCGACCGCGAGCACGACGTCGCCCGGCTGCAGGCCCGCGTGCGCGGCCGGGCCATCCGGCTCGACCATGGTGATCAGCGCGCCGTCGGGGCTGGCGAGGCCGAACGAACGCGCCAGCGCCTGGCTCACTTCCTGGACGGCCACGCCGAGCCGGCCGCGCGTGACCTTGCCGGTCCGCAGCAACTGATCCTTCACGTCGAGCGCGATGTCGATCGGGATCGCGAACGCGAGCCCCTGATAGCCGCCCGTCTTCGAGAAGATCATCGAGTTGATCGCGATCACGCGGCCACTCAGGTCGAACAGCGGGCCGCCCGAATTGCCGGGGTTGATCGGCACGTCGGTCTGGATGAACGGAATCGCGCGCTCGCCGGGCAACGAACGCGATTTCGCGCTGACGATGCCCTGCGTGACCGTGTTCGCGAACCCGTACGGCGACCCGATCGCCATCACCCAGTCACCTACTTCGGTGCGCGCGGGGTCGCCGGTCGCGACGACCGGCAGGTTGTGCGCGTCGATGCGGATCACCGCCACGTCGGAGACCGGATCGCTGCCGACCACGCGCCCCTTGAACTGCCGCTTGTCGGTCAGCTTCACGTCGATCGCGACCGCATCGCCGACCACGTGCCGGTTGGTCAGGATCACGCCGTCCTCGCTGACGATGAAGCCGGAGCCGAGGCTTACCTCCTCGCGGTTGCCGATCACGCGCCGCGCAAGAAACGGTGCGAGCGGATGATCGGGCGCGATGCCCGGCGGCAACTGGATGCCCATTTGCGTGACTTCGCGCGTGACGCTGATGTTGACGACGGCCGGGCCGACGCGCCGGACCAGCGCGGCGAAGTTCGGCAGCGCGACGGTCGGCGTTGGGGTGGGCGCGACGGTCGGCGTTGGGGTGGGCGCTGCGGTTGGCGATGCGGTCGGCGCTGCAGCACCCGGTTGCGCGGGCCGTTCGGCAGCCGTTGCCGTTGAACCACCGCATGCGTACGCGCAGGCCAACGCCAGCCCGCCGGCCATCGCTCGCAGCAGCACTGCCAGTTTCGTGTGCCCGTCCGCTTTCATGTCGCTGTTCCTCGTCGGTTCGCGCCGGAGCGCCGCCGGCTCATCGATACCTGGTCCCACGTTCGGCCGCCTAGCGTTACTTCGGCGGCACGGCGACCGGCACATCGGGCCGCTGCGGCGTCGTCGACCGGCCCCAGTTCGAGCCGAAACGGTTCCGCTCGGTGGACAGGTTGAACGTGCCCAGACGATTCGACGGTTGCTTCGACAGCCGCTCCGCATCCGTTTGCGACGCGCCTGCCTGCGGGTCGGCCTTTGGCTTCAGTTGCTGGCTGAGACAGTCGTACGACAGCGCACGCTTGCCGTCGACTTCCGCATCGACACACACCGGCTTCGTGGCCGCACCCGGGCCGGCCGGCGCAGGCGCGGCCGCACTCGCCGCCGCGCGGCCGCCCTGCGCGTGCGCGCCGGTTGCCAGCAGCAGGCAGACGATCGTCGCGATGCCGCTTCGTCGCATCTTCATGCGCGCCTCCTTCAGAAATGGCGCCGTGGCACTCACGCTGCCGCCGTCACAGGTTCGCCCCCGGCGCCGACGTGCGCGCCAGGAAACGCGCGAACGCGGCGCGGTCAGACGCTTCGATCGCCGGCTCCCGTTCATCGACCCGTTGCGCCCACGCGTCGCGCATGCCGTCGACCGGCTGCCACGCCTGCACCTGTGCGCCGGTCGGATACGGCGTGGCGAGCGGTTCGCGATAGTCGACGCGAAACAGCGCCGGCGCGCTGCCGCCGGCCGTCCACAGATCGCCGACGTCGCGCACGCTCGCATCGAACCAGAATCGCACCCAACGCGCCGTCGGCGCGCGCGGGTCAGTATCCGGCGCCTCGGTGCCCGACGCGTCGGGCACGCGCAGGAAGCCGGCGAGCACGAGCAGCACGGCCGCCAGATCGTCGTCGCGCAACATCCGGTACGACCAGAGATCCGCGACGTCGACACAGGCAATCACCGCGATGAAACGGGCCATCGTGAGCGCGGGCCACGCGCGTCGCATCAGCGTGTAATGGCGCGCCCAGTGCGCCACGAAGCGCTCGCGATGCAGGGCGGCGACCTGCACGTCGCGCGAGCCGCGAATCGTCAGCTCCTCCGGCTGATACTGGCGCGTCGTGAGCACGCACTGCGCGGAACACCGCGCGCTCCGGTGCCGCGCATGGCCACCCGCACCGGGCAGCGGCTCCAGCGCGCCGAAGCACAGCGGGCAATGCGTGGGCCACTCACCGGGCCGGCCCGGCCACGGGTTCGCCTTCGGCATGCGCGGGCGGTCGGCGGCCGCGGCTGGCCGGCGTCGCCGCGGCGTGCGCGCATCGGGTGCGTCGACGCGCGGCGTCGAACGGACGGTTGCCATGAGCGCGCCTACCGGGCGGACGCAAGCGCTTTCTTCAGCGCGTCTTCGTTGATCGGTGCGTTCCCGGCGAGCTTCGCGAGATAGGCCTGCGCGTTCTGCTGGGTGCGCTGTGCACGCAGCATCGCGCGCAGTTGCTCCTTCACGTCGTCCAGCGGACGCGGCGCGGCCGCGCGGATGTCGATCAGCTTCACGACGTGGAAGCCCGTCGGCGTCTGGATCGGCGCGGAGACCTGCCCCGGCTTCAGCGCATCGGCCGCCTGACGGACCGCCGGCACCATCAACGGATCGGGCACGAAACCGAGATCGCCGCCGTTCGCGGCGCTCGCCTTGTCCTGCGAATTTGCCTTTGCAAGCGCCGCGAAATCGCCGCCGCGCGCGCGGTTCGCGAGATCGGCCGCCTGCTTGCGCGCCTTGTCGAGCGTCGCGGCATCCGCGTTCGGCGGCACCGCGATATAGATCTGCGCGACGTGCAGCGCGCGCGGCGCGGTGAACGCCGCGCGGTTCTTGTCATAGGCGGACTGCAACTCCGTGTCCGACGGATAGTCGGCCGGCGGTGCATTCACCGATGCCAGATAGCTGCGCACGACGATATCGCGCCGCGCCTGTTCGACGGCGGCCTGCACCTGCGCCTGCTTGTCCCAGCCCTTCGCTTTCGCCTCGGCCAGCACGGCCTTCTGCGCGAGCGTCGAACGCACGACCTGGTCGAGCGCAGCGGGATCGGCCGCGAGACGTTCGCGTCCCTCCGGACTCACCGCCTTCAGCAACCCCGCGATATCGTCCTGCGTGACCGACGCCTGCGCGGCGTTCGCGATCACGTCGTCCTGTGCATGCACAACCATCGGCATGCCCAGCGCGAGACTGCCTGCCACGATCGTCAGCCTCTTCATCTTCGTCATCATCGTTCGACTGCCCTCTCGATTGCTCTTGAAATGCGGACGCTGCATCAGCGCGCGTCCGTCAGCGTCATGCGCAGGACGAGCGGCTGCGCCATCCCGCGTGGCGGCGCCGCGCCGACCGCCCGGCCGACGAGTGCGGCGTGCAGCGCGGCGTCGAGCACCGGTGGTCCGGCCGCACCGCTGTCGACGCGCGTCACGTGCCCGTACCGGTCGAGCCACGCGCGCACCGGCAGCACCGGAGCGTCGTCGCCGGCATCGGCCCGTTCGCCGGCCCAATGCTCGATGCCGTTGCGCAGGCGGCACACTGCTGCGTCGTCGCCGTCGAGCGTCGCCTGCAACCACAGCGCGATGCGCCGCGCATACGCACCCCACGCGGCAGGTGCGTCGCCCGCGGCCATCGCGTCCGCGTCGCGCCGCGCGCGGCCCGGCAGCAGTGCCCGCAGGGCGGTGCCGATCTTCACTTCGCGGCGGCCTCGACCGCGACCGTGGCCGTTTCGACGGCCGGTGCGCCTGCCTGGTCGCCGGCCGCCGCGCGTGCCGCCGCTTCCTGCTCGGCCATCGCGGGACGGTTGCGCAGGTGCAGCAGGAATTCCTGGATCAGGCGATCCCACAGCTCGATCGTCGAGCGCAGGTAGCGCTCGGACACGCCGCCCGCGACGACCACGTCCATCTCCAGCGCGAGAAACTGTCCGTGGCTCGCCAGACGCGCGAAGCGCTTGGTCCGGTTCCAGTCCGCGACGAGCTCGGCCGGCAATTCGCCCTGTACCTGCAGCACGCACGACAGCGTGTAGTCGATGAACCGCTGCGCGGCAAGCTGTGCATCGGCGCCCTGCGGCGCGAGCGCGGCGGCCGGGTTGCCGAAGCGCACCGCGAAACCGATGCCCTGGCTGGCGCTCATCAGTTGCACCGCGCCGTTCTGTTCGGCGGCCGTCACGCGGTAGCCCGCGCGGCGCAGCACGTCGGCGAGGTGGTCGGCGCTGATCGCTTCGATCGGCGCGTCGTGTGCCGCGCGTTCGTCGCCGGCGTTCGGTTGTGGTTGCTTGTCTTGCATGTCTGTCTTCCCCGTATTCAACGAATCGATCGGTTCATCCCCGCTTTGGGCCCGTGCGCTCACTGCGCGTTCGTCGCGGCAGCCGATGCCGGCGCCGGCGTTGCCGCAACCGGCCGCGCGGCCGGGTCGTACTTGCCCGCATACAGCGCATCGCCGTAGCGCTGCGCGATGTCGTCGTACTTCACGCGCGCCGACTGCGCGAACGGCTGACGCGACGAGAACAGCGTGCCGATCCCGACATGCTCGTACGCGTCGAGAATCTCGTGCCCCACGCGATACAGCTCGGCATTGTGTGCCTGGCAGGTTTTCAGTTGCGTGTCACGCGCGGCCACGTCCTTCTGCAGCTGCGTGTGCTGCGCATCGCGGGCACGCGACACGGCGAGCAAGTCCTCGTAGGACGACTTGTATTTCGCCAGCGACTTCGCGTCCTGCTCGCGGCCTGCCCGCTCCTGAGCGAGCGCACGCTTCGCGGCCGCCTCGGCGCCCGAGTCGCCACGCGCGGCCGCCAGTTGCCCCTGCATCGCCTTCAGTTGCGCGAGCGCGTCGTCGCGTTGCTTCTCGGCCGCCGCCTTGTCGCTCTGCAACTGCGCCTGGTTGTCCTGCAGCTGGCGCAGCTCCTGCACGGTCGAGCGCAACTGGCTGCGCAGCTTGTCCTCGATGCTCTGCGCGCGCGCGCCGCCGGCCGCGAGCAGCAGCGTGCCGGTCATGGCGGCAGCGAGCATCGTGCGTGTAATCGTGTTCATCCGCGGCTCCGGTCAGAAGCGAGCATTGAGCTCGATCTGCAGCACGTCGATCGAGACCGGCGGCCCGTACACTTCCTTCGAGCTCAGGTAACGGGCCGACACCCACGTATCGCGTGCGACCGCATACGCGGCGCCGAGCACGTAGCCGCGCGCGTTGGTGCCGCCGAGGTGGAAGTCGGGATCGTTGAACGCATCGAGCACGGCGTCCGGCTGCAGGTACTTGTACGCGATCGAGAAGTTCCACTGGCCCTTCTCGCGCGGCTCCGGCTCGCCGAACGTCGCCTTCGCGAGGAAGCCGTTCGGGCCGCTGCGATAGTCGGCGCGCGTCGCGTTCACCGACGTCGAATCGTAGTTGTTGACCGGCAGCGACGCCGCCGCGAACGCCTTGTTGTCGTTGTACGCGAGGTTGCGCACGTATTCGCCGTCGAGACGCAGCTTGAAGCGATCGGCCACCACCGTGTCCCACTGCGCCTTCAGGTCGAGCAGCCGGTAGTTGTAGGCCAGGCCGAACAGCTGCGGCTGCGGCGTCATGCCCGGCGCGAGGTTCGGGTTCTGCACGATGTTGCGCAGCGCGATCAGCGTGTTGCCGCCCTGCATGAACGCCGGCGCCTCGTTGTCGGTGCTGCAGCTCGTCGGGCCTTGCCCCAGCGCGCACGGCGACGACAGCGTGCCGCGCATGTTCTGGAAGTCGTAGTACGCGAGCGCGCCGCGCAGCCGGTTCTTCGCGTCGATCTTCCAGTCGGCGCCGAACTGCGCGCCGAACATCCATTTCGTGTCGCTGCCGGCCTTCTCGGTGCTGTTCGACGGGAAGTTCTCGCTCGTGTACTGGATCGGGAACACGCCGAGCGTGCCGAACAGCGTGACGTCCGGGTTCCACGGCAGCGCGTGGCGCAGGTTCGCGGCGAGCCCGTCCATCATCAGGTCGTCGGAGAACACCAGATCCGACTTGAAGAACGGGTTATCGAAACGGCCGGCCGTCAGGTTCAGCCACGACGTCGGCTTGTACGCGAAGAATGCCTTGTTCAGCCAGATGTTCTTCTTCGCGAAGCCGCCGCCCGCGGTGGCCGTGGTCGATACCGGCCCGTTGTCGTTGCCGCTCGCGAGCTGGATGCCGGCGATCATCTCGTCGGACAGCGTCGCCGTCACGCCGAGCCGCGCGCGGTAGCGCAGCAGGTTGTTGCGGTTCTCCCGCGTGTTCTGCGTGGGGATCTGCGTGTTGTTGGTGTTCGAGTTGACGTCGAAGCCGCCGCCCTGGTTGATCGCCGCGAAGTTCGTCACGCCGTTCGTGTTGTTGCCGCCGTAGAAGTGATACTCGTCACGCACGCGCAGGTCGCCGTCGAGCTTGATGCGCGACACCCAGTCGGGGAACGTGTTCGGCTGCGCCCAGTTCTCGGCCTTCGCCTGCGCGATCACTTCCTGCTTCACCTGGTCGCGGATCTGATCGCGCACGAGTTGCGGCACGTACGGCACCGCGACGTCGCCCGGCTGCGTCGGCGGGTTGACCACGCCGCCCGCCACGACCGGCGCGCCCGATGCGCGGGCCGACCGCGCCTGCACGGCCTCGGTGCGCGCCTCGCTGATCAGCTCGTTCGCGTTCTGCTGCGTGAGCACGCCGCGCTTCACGAGCAGGTTGATCAGGTTGATCACCACGCTCTCGGTCGGCGCGGCCTTCCCCGACGCCGCCTGCGCCTCGAGCGACTGCCCGTGCGCGGCGGACGCGCAGGTCAGCCCGAGCGTCAGCACCGCCGCGCCGACGCGCGACAGGCGCGCGGGTAGCGCGCCGTTGCGGGGGACCCCACCCCGTCCGTTCATCTTCCCAATCATCGAAGTACTCCGAACAATTTTCGTTTCTTTTCCGGCAGCATCCGTGCAACGGCGCCGCCCCATGATTCTTTCGTTGTTTCGCGCACGCATCGTCATGCCGGCTTGCGCCCCTGAAGCTTGACGAGCACCGGATACGAAGTGGCCGGCGGCGGCACCTCGTCGACCCGGCCGAGTGCCTCGACCGCCGCGACGACGGCCGCATCGATCTTCGCGTCGCCGGTGGACTGCGCGATCGTCACCTTCGTGATCCGCCCCGAGGTATCCATCCACAGGTTCAGGCTGCCCGCGAACCGCGCACCGCCGGCCTCCTGCACGCCCTTGTCCTGCTCGATCGCGCGCTGCAGCACGTACACCATGTATTGCGCATAGCTCGCGTTGCCGAACTTGCCGCCCCCGCCGCTGCCCAGCATCCCCGAGCCGTCGCCCGCGCCGATGCCGAAGTTGTCGGTGCCGGCCTGCGCATCGGCATTCATCGTCATCTGCTTCGGCTGGTTGTCCGACGGCTTCGGCGCCTCGGACGGCTTCGGCGCGATCGTCGGCCGGTCGACCGGCGTCTTGACCTCTTCCTTCACCTTCTCGGGCGGCGGCTTCTGTTTCGGCGGCGGCGGGGGCGGCGGCAACGGAATCACCGTCGTCACCTGCGGCGCGCTCACGCGCTTCACGCCCGCGGTATCGCCCGCGAAATGCCAGATCAGCGCGGCCACGCCCGCGAGCACCAGCGCGATCGCGACGGGCTTCACGTAGCGGCCGGGGCCCTTGTCCGGCGGGCCGCCGTTGTAGGTCATCTCCATCGCGTCAGCCGCCCTGCTTCGCCTTGCCGGTCACCAGGCCGACCTGCGACAGGTCGAGGCGGCGCAGCAGGTCCAGCACGTCCATCACCTTCTGGTACTGCACGCCCGCGTCGCCCTTCAGCACGATCGGAAAATCCGGACTGGTCGCCTTCTCGGTGCGCAGCCGGCTCTCGAGTTCGTCCATCGTCACCGGGTACGCGTCGAGGAACACCTGCCCCGAATCGGCCACCGTGATCGCCTTCGTCTTCGGTTTCGCGAGGCTCGCGGACGAGCTCGCCTTCGGCAGATCGACCTTGATGCCCTGCACCGACGCGGTCGTCATGATGATGAAGATGATCAGCAGCACGTACGCGAGGTCGAGCATCGGCGTGATGTTGATGTCGTCGTACGGCTTGTCGTCGTCCTGAACCTGCATGGTGGTCTCCTGCGTGCGTCAGTCGGCCAGCACCGCGTGATCGGGCGCGCGGTGAGCTTCGGCGAGGCGCGTGACGAATTCGTCGACGAACACCTGCATGTTCGCGGTCACGTTCTTGTTGCGGATCAGCAGGTAGTTGTAGCCAAACAGCGCGGGGATCGCGACGAACAGCCCCGTGACGGTGGCGAGCAGCGCGGCCGCGATACCCGGTGCGATCGCGTTCACGTTCACGTCGCCGGCCGCGGCGATCGCCGCGAACGTGATCATCACGCCCACCACCGTGCCGAGCAGCCCGAGGAACGGGCCGCCCGAGATCGCGATCGTCAGCAGCACCATCGACTTCGACAGCCGCTGGTTCTCGCGCACGAGCGTCGCGTCCATCGACGCGCGGATCGCCTCGATCGATTCCGACGTGATCACCGTGCGGCCGGTGTTGTCGACACGGCTGTGGATTTCATGCACGCCGGCCTTGTACAGCCGGTACAGCGACGACTGGTACAGGCGGCGGCCGTCGGCGCTCGCTTCGTCGACATGCGCGAGACCGACCAGGTGGCGCCCGGCCACTTCGCGGAAGCTCTGCACGAAATACTGGTTCGCCTTGTCGACGGTGCCGACGTAGCGCGCCTTCGTCCACATCACGATCCACGACACGAGCGCCATGCCGAGCAGGATCGTGATCACGACCCACGCGTCGACGGTCACCGACTGCACGATCACGCCGAAGTACCCGAAGCCGAAACCCGACTGCTTCTCGTCGGCGCCATAGGCGACGAGCTTCGATTCCGAACCTTGTGCGAGCGCGTCGACCGCGATCGCCGCCGGCGAGCGCGCGATCTTCGACAGGCGCAGTTCGTCGAGCGCGCCTGCGTAACCGGCGAAACCCGCCGGTGCGCCGGTGGTATCCGCACCGACCGTTGCGGCGCTGTTCAGCGCGGGCAGCGCCGCCGCGACCTGGGCGGCCTGCTTGCCGTTCACGTAGACGGTGAGGTTCTTTCCGTCGGCCGTGACCGCGAGATACGTCCACTGGTTCGCGGCGACCGGCGAGGCGGCCGGCGTGCGTACCGGTGCCGTGCCGGCAGCGACTTCCGCGAACGGCACACCGTTGTCGAGGCCGATCAGCAGCGCGTTCGCGCCGTCACGACGGCTGTACAGCAGCGTGTTCGGCGCGAGCGCCGACGGCTTCACCCATGCGCTGAAGGTGAAGCTGCCGCCGGCCGGCACATTCAGCGACGGGCTCGCCGGCAGCGTCAGCGACCCGCTGCCGTCGAACCGCGCGCCCTTGCCGACGATGCCGTCCTCGACCGTCCTGAACGACGCGTTCTGCGCGTGGTTGCCGTAGGCGGTCAGGTCCTTCGGCGGCGCACCCGCCGCGCCGTTGAAGTGGTACACGAGCGTGTAGTCGGCATCGAACGTCTCGGCCGGCTTGCTGCCGTCCGGCGCCTTCTTGTTGCCGTAGTACATCCAGATCGACTCCGCGGCGCCGGCCGGCATCTTCGGAATGTCGACCCAGATCAGCGCAACGCCGAGCACCGGATCGTATTGCTCGACGTGGTAGTTCAGCGGCGTCTTGTCGTCGGCGGCGACGAAGCGGATGTCCGCGCCGTTGTCGGCCAGCCCGTCGAACTGGAAGTTGCCCGAGTGCAGGCGGATCAGCAGCGGCACGCGGCCGGCCGATTCCGCGAGGTTCGCGCCTTTCGCGCTCGCGTCGATCGTGATCGCCTTCCGGTACGACCAGTCGTTCTGCCACCATGCGTTCGCGATGCCGGGCAGCACGCCGAGCATCACCGCCAACAGGAAAAACAAGACTCGCTTCACGATCCACTCCCCGAATGTGCGGGCGCCGCGCTCGTCGCATCGCCCCGGCACGATCAAAAAAATCCGTCAGAACCCCAGCCTTACGTAGAAATCGAACCGCGGGCTGTACTGCCGCGTATAGACACCCGCCTTCAACGGCCACCCGGCCTCGAAATCCGCGCTCGCGTACTTCATGAGCTGCACCCGTGTGCCGACGCCGACACTCATCAGGTTGAAGCGCGACGTCTGCTCCGGCAGCGGGCTCAGCAGCCACAGGTGCGCCGCGTCGAAGAACGCGTGGAAGCGCCACTCGTTCACGCGGCTGCCGACCGCGCCGCCGAGCCACTTCGCGAGCGACGGGCTGCGCAGCTCGACCGACGCGATCACGCCGCTGTCGGCCGTGTCCTCGGCCTGCATGTAGCCGCGCACGCTGTTCATCCCGCCCACGGCGAACTGCTCGCTCGACACGAGCGGCGAGTTCGAGATCTGCGCGTTCACGTGCGCATTGGCCTGCATGTCGTTGGCGAAGCGCTGCGTGTGGTTGACGTCGAACTTGCCGTACACGAAATCGGGCGTCGCGTTGTAACGCTTGTTGTCCCATGCGCCCCAGTCGCTGCCGAAGCCGCGGATGTTCGTCGTCACCGATGCGGCGAACGACGTCTGCGAATTCTTCAGGCTCAGTTGGCCGTTGTACGACAGCGTCACCGGCACGTACGTGAGCGGTGCGGTCGAGCCCGTCTGGCCCGGTATCGACACGTTCTCGTCGAAGTGCTTGCGGTCGATCTCGACGCTGACCGAATGCGCGTAGGTTTCCGTTGCCGGCAGCGAATAGATCGCGGTGAAGCCGTAGGTGGTGCCCTTGCCGAGCACGTTGGTGTTCGCGACCGACGCGACGTTGCTGTCCGAATGCACGACCGTCGCGAGGAAGCTCCAGCGCGAATCCCTGATCGGCGCGAGATACGAGAACGCGTAGACGCGCGCATCGTTCGGATGCTGCGGCGCGAGCACGTAGGTGCCGGAGATCACGTGACCGAGCTGCCACAGATTCGAGTAGCTGAGGTTCGCGGTCGTGCGCAGCGTCGACGTGCCGGGGCTGTTGTCGTTGTTCAGTTCGAGCGAGCCGTGCAGCGGGCTGTGATCGTCGACCTTCAGGTCGACGTCGACCGTCTGCGGCAGCGCACCCGGCTTGAGGATCGGAATCACCTGCCGGTCCGCCGAGCGGTTCAGGTCGGTGAGCTGCTGCTGCGCCTGGTTGAAATCGGGCACCTGGCCCTCGGCCAGCGCGGGCACCGCATCGCGGATGTTCTGCGGCGAGTTGTATTGCGCGCCGTCGACGCGCAAGCGCCCGACCTTCGCTTCCGTCACCTGCAGCAGGATCACGCCGTTCTTCACCTGCTGTTGCGGCAGCTCGACGACGACCGACTGGTAGCCGCGATCCTGGTACGCCTTCTGCAATGCGTCACGCGCCGCGTTCACGTCGGCGAGCGTGCGGCCCGGCCCTTCGAACGGATACACGGCCTTCTCGATCTCGAGCGTCGGCAACGTCGTGTTGCCGCGCACCACGAAGGCATTCACGTCAAACGACTGCGGCGCGGCCGGCGCCGCTTTCGCGGCGGGCGCGGCTTCCTGCGCATGAATTACCGGCGCGAAACCCAGCCCACCGGCCAGCACGACACCCGCCAGGCATCGGCAGTTCAGCCGCCATCGTTCGCGTGACTTGCGGTCTACTCTCGGCGGCATGCGCCATTCCCCTTTGTTGTTCCGGATCGACGCAAAGCGCACCGCGCCAGCCGTTCGATCCGCTATCAAATGCCTGTTTCACTTTGATGACGATTGATTCGCCATCCTTAGCATGATCTGCGCAATGCCGTTCCCGATTTCCGTACCCGGTGCGTTCGAGCGCCTCTACCGGAAAGGACGAAGCGACTCCGGAAAACCCGCAACCTTTGTTCCGCAACGTCCCGCTCGACTGCCGATCGACGCAACGGCACTGCTGCATCGATCGGCAACGACCATCGTGTGCGGCGCACGAGTCGCCGCTCTCACCTACCTAGACGGAACGGGTCGCGCATTGCCGCAAACTTTTTTCGCGGGCCATCCCACCGGCCATCCGACTGGCCGTCCGGCTCGACGCCGGAAGCAGGACACGGCCGCCAGCGCGCGGCCTGCAATGCGCGCGCAACGCGAGCCGGCGCGAATCGCGCGGCGCGTTGCGCAGGAATATGCGTGGCCCCCGTTTCATGTACGTATCGTCTGCCGTGGCTGCCAAGGCTTCCGGACAGCGCGTGCGCGCGCGATCGTCGGCAGACGTGTTGCCGCCCCGAAGGCGGCGCACGACGCGCGTCACGCTCCCCCTGCGGGCGGTTCGACAATCCTCGGGTTTCAACCGGGAAGTTTTTGTGACATTCCGCTGAAGATATGCACGAGACCGTTTTCGCGCACCGCCTGCGCGATGCAGCGCCGCGGCACGCATCCCGGTCACGAGAAATCCTGCGGTTTGCGGGCGCCCGCTTCGTCCTAGCTATTGGGAAAAGACGTCAACGACCGGATCCATCCATGTCATTCGCGACGATGTTCGTACGGTGGCTCGCCGAACGCCTGTCCGGCCATGCCGCGACCGCGGGCCCGCTGCCGCCCGCCGCCTTTGCCGCGCCGCGCCGCGCGTTGCGCTGGCGCGCGCCCTGGCTGGCCTGGCACCTGCTGTCGTGGGTCGTGCTCACGTTGCTCGCGCCGCCGATCTGGACGATCGGCACGCTGCTGCTGATCGACGCGTCGAGCGACCAGCCGCTGTTCTGGATGCTCGCGATGGCAATTGTGCCGTTCGCGAACGGGGCGGCGATCGTCGCGGCAAACCAGCGCCATCACCGCACGCCGTTCACGCGGCGCTCGACGGTCGCGCTCTACCTGTTTTTCATCGCGATGGCCGTCGGTTGCGCGTTGTTCCTGCTGTTGCTGTGGCGCTCGCATGCGATCGCGTCGCTGGTCGGCCCGCTGGCGCTGACGACCGACGGCACGCATCCGGCGACGCTCGCGTTCTGGGTGGCCGGACTCACCGCGATGTTCGGCGTCACGTCATCCGCGCATGCGAGCATCGTCCATGCGTGGCTGGTGTTCGTGGACTGAGCGCCGTCACGCCGCCCTTGCAGGAGCATGCAAATGCATCGATACGGAAAGTCCGGGAGCGTGCGGCCGCGGCGCGAACGCGGCATCGCGATCGTCACGGTGCTGCTCGTCGTCGCGCTGGCGGCGACGCTCGCGGCGAGCGTGCTGTGGCGCCAGCAGGTCGCGACGCGCGACGTGGAGAACCAGCGGCTCGCGACGCAGACGATGTGGGTCGAACGCGCGGCGGTCGAATGGGCGCGTGCGACGCTGCGCGCGCAGAACGCGACGTCGAACGTCACGTTCGTCGGCCAACCGTGGTCGTTGCCGGCCGCCGACGTGCCGCTGTCCGACCTGCTGCCGCCCGACGCCGCGGCGGTCAATGCGGAGCTGGCGCGTGCCTGGATTTCCGGCCATGTCGAAGATGCGCAGGCGCGCTTCAACCTGACGAATCTCGTCACGCGTATCGCGCCCGGCAAGCCTTGGCAGGCGAACGGCGAAGGCGTGCTCGCGTACCGGCGGCTGCTGAGCCAGCTATCGCTCGATCCCGCGCTCGCGCAATTGACGGCCGACACCATGCTGCGCTCGCTGCGCGACACGAACGGCCCTGACGGCTGGCCGCTGCAGCTCGTGTCCATCGACGATCTCGCCCGCATTCCCGGCTACGATGCACATGCGATCGAGACGCTCGCGCCGTTCACGACGATCCTGCCGGACCTGACGACCGTCAACGCGAATACCGCGGCCGAGCCCGTGCTCATCGCGGCGATTCCGACGCTGTCGGCGAGCCAGGCCAAGCGGCTCGTCGACCGGCGCGGCACCGCGTACTTCGTCAGCACCGGCGACATCGCCGAGTACCTGCTGCCCGCGCGCGAAGGCAATCCCACGCTGCCGGGCGGCTCGACCATCGGCGTCAACAGCCTCTACTTCATCGTGCATTGCCGCGTGCATTCGGCGCGCATCAACGCACGCGTCGACACGCTGATCGCGCGCTACGGCAGCGGCAATTTCACGTGGACGTCGGTCATCTGGGTTCATCGGCTGACGAGTTGAGCGCGGCGCCTGCGCGCCGCCTCGACAGCGTCGGCTAGTTCAACGACGATTCGCTCAACGCGGCCGAGCGCATGCCCTGCGCCGCCGCGCAGTCGAACGACAGCCGCGTGAGGCTCGTCTCGCGCACTTCGCCGAGCAGCCGGTTCCAGTCGTCGATCGACACGAGCAGCGCGATCGGCCGGTTGTACTTGGTGACCATCACGAGCGCCTCGCCCGCGTGCCGCAACGCCTTCGACGGATTGCTGCTGAAATCGCGCGTCGCCATCGCGATCGTGCGCAGGCTGAACACGTTCGCGGCCGGATCGCCGCCGTCGTCATGGAGCAGGTGTTCGAGTGTCGCCGCGCGCAGCAGCGCCTGCGACTTCGCGGACAGCCGGTTGTCGCGGCGCCTGCGCCGCTCGCTGCGCGGATCGACGTGCGCGGCGAGCATCCGCACGATCTGGCCGAGCGTCGCCGCGGGCAACTGATCATAGCGTCGCCACCAGTCAGGCGGCAGCGCGATCATCATCCCGGCATAGGTTGCGGCGACGCCGTCGGCGATATGCGACGGCACGCGTTCTACGTCACGTTCGTCCAGGCCGAGTGCGCCGCCGACCATGCGGGTCATCACGCTGAACGCGTTGTACGCAAGTGCCGCGATGCCGCATGCGAGCAGCGACGCACGCGCGGGCACGCTGCCGAACAACGTGCCACCCAACGCAGGTTCGAGTGGCAACGGCAGCGCATCACGCCAGCGCCGGCGCGCCAGCTGCATCACCTGGCACGCGTCGAACTGCTCGACAGGCAGGTTCGTCAGTACCGTGACCGTCGCGCCCGGGTGGCCGTCGAGCCCAGGGCCGCACCATTCGATCCGCCTGAGCGTTCCGGTCGCTTCACCGTCGCCCGCAATGCCGACGGCCTGCTCGCGAACGTCGCCGCCGTCAAGCGGGCCGGCATCGCGCCAGCCGCCGAGCGGCCGGCAAGCGGCCGCGCCACCGTAGTCGTGCAGCACGAATGCGCAGCCGCGGCGCGGCCAGCCCGATACGATCGCCTCGGTATCGAAACGGCCGTCGACGATCCACAGCTCGCCGGGCCTGACCGTCTCCAGCAACGCGCCGACGAACGCACGCTCGTGGGATCGGCCGCGCTCGATCGGCAGCAGGTCGACGATCATCGCAAGCTCGGGATCGTAGACCGCCAGAACGCGCGCGCCGGTCAGGCTCGGCGCGCCGTCCCGCGCCGGGTCGTCGCATGCGCGGCCGCAGTCGCAACCGGCACCGCGGGGCGCGCAACTGTCGCCCGTGCCGTCCAGCACGCGCAGCCGCATTCCGCCAAGCGTGCGCCCGCGCTCGTCGGCGCGCACCGCCGCGACGGGCAGCAGCAGATCGACGCTGTCCCGGACGAGCGCACGCCCCCAGCCGGCCCGCCATCGGCTCATGCCATCGTGAAGCGCGGCCACCGCGGCGCCGGACGCGGACGATGCGTGCCCCGGCACACCGCGTGGCCTCACCGATACCGGCATCTGCGCGTGCGCGGCAATCGACGCGATCGCGTCGACCGCCAGCGCGAACAGCGTCTCGCGGATCGACTCCTCGTCGGGCTCGTCGTCCGCGTCGACAGTCGTATCGATCCAGTCGTCGTGCAGCGCGCACTGCAGCACGAGCCGCGTCATGATCGTCATCGGGCTCTGTTCGACGAAGCGTTCCACAATCGTGCGCATCATCCCGTCACTCCACACTGTTCAGCCCGGCACACTCGCACTTGACGGGTGGCCCGCGACGCCGCAGCATCGTGGGCGACCGGACCCGCGCGACGGCGCGCCGCCGCGGCGGTCCGCCCGCAATCGATGCACGAGGCACCGGCATGTACGTAGATCCCCGCGTGGCCCATGGCCGCGCCCGGTTCGACCTGAGCGGCTCGCCGCGGCTCGTCGCCGACGAACGCCGCTGGGAAATCAGCGACGTCGTCACGCGCGGCCTCGACGATTTCACGGGCGTACGCAACCGCCGCAACCTGATGCGGCTGCTCGAACGCCAGATCGCGCCGAAGCTCGCGCGCCTCGGGCTCGAGCCGTACGTCGGCGCGCTCGGTCATGCCGAAGGGTTGTTCGTCAATTTCTCGACGATGAGCGCCGAGCACGGCCTGCGCGAATTCCAGCTTCAGTTGATGGTGCCCGACCTCGTGCTGCGCAGCTTCGCGTCGAACGTGATCCGCCCGCACGCGGTCGCACGCTGCATGCAGCGCAACGGCGTGATGTCGCTGGCGGAAATCGAGCATGAAACGCGCATCGCGTTCGTCGCGGCGCGCGTGATGCGCTCGCTGGCCCTCGCGGAAGGCTGGCAGCAGATCGGCGTACCGACGCCGCACGGGCTGTTCGTCGGCGCGCTGACCGACGCGCACGACGTCGCGATGAACACCTATTTCCGGCCCGGCGACAACGACCGTCCGTCGCGCTGGAGCGGCTTCTCGGCCCTCTTCTCGTCGATGCCGGACTGGCGGCCGGAACAGGTCCGGCACGGCGGCGATCTGCTGCAATGGATGGTCAACCATATCGTGGCCCTGCAAGAATCCGCACCGTTCGTCGAACGCTTTCCCTTTCTGCGCGAGCCGCTGCGCGATGCCGGCGATCCACTCGACGCCGCCTGGAACGGCGCACGCGCCGGCCTGCAGCCCGGGGCGCCATCCTGAATCCCGGGTCGTGAATCCGGGCCTGCATGACGCGGCCGGCACATCGGCGCCACACGCCCGCTGCCGTGCGTGCACGGTGATCCGGGGGCCCATTCAGGCCCCCGTTCCCCGGTCTCCGCACTACAGCCCCTCCGCACAGCCCCCTCGCTCTCTCATATACAAGGTCGAAGCGGGCCCGCATAACCCGCAGACTTTCGTGCAACGCCCGTGCGCCGCCGCGCGAACGCGATTGCGCACCACGCCAGTGCAGTGCACGCGCAAAGCCGCCGCCTCAATGCGTACGCGTCGACCCGCCCGGCTCCGGGCGGCCGACCGTCTCCAGCACGGCCCACATCCAGATCAGCTCGCGGACCGTGCGCGCATGCTCGTCGCTCTGCGCGCGCCAGCACGCAAACGCGTCCAGCTCCTGTTGCGTCGTGTCGCCCGTGCGCAGCCACAGCAACCAGCGCACCGCGCCCTCGCGGATCGCATCGGCGCGCGTATTCGCGTCGCCGGGATCCTTGTCCCGTTGCGATTCGTTCATGATCACGCCACCGCCCGAAGCTCCATCGACACACATCCCCCGCACCGCGCATCGCTGCACGGCCGGGGCGCTTGCCACCCACGCCTCGGGTCCGACGACGTCGCACCGGGCCGCCATGACAGACGGCCCGGCGTTTGCCGGCCCTCATTGATCAAGTCGTATCGGACGGCCGTAACCCGCAGGGCGCGGACAGCCGCAAGCGCCGCGAACGCATCGCCGGCGGTAGGAAGAGAGGAACGTAAAGCGCGGGAAGCCGGTCAGCTCAGCAGCACGATGTTGCCGGGCAGGCGCGTGATGTGCGCGCCATACAGACGGCCGACCATGTCGATCACGTCGTCGAGCCGCGTGATCGGAAACTGCGCCTGCATCCGGTTTTCGCCGAGCGACGCGCTGCGCAGGATGACCTTGCCGCGCCGGTAGCGATTGATCTCGTCGACGACCTCGGCGAGCGGCACGCCGTTGAACACCAGCATCCCGCGCCGCCATGCGCTGACCGCGCCCGGATCGATCCGCGACACGGGCTGCACGCCGCGATCGTCGTAGACGACCTGATCGTCGGCCGTCAGCGTGCGCGCACCGCGCGGATGCTCGAGCGCGACCGTGCCGGACAGGCAGGTCACGCAGACCTGCGAGCCGGTGCGCCGCACGTTGAAGCGCGCGACCGTCGCCTGCATGCGGCCGCCGCCGGCCACGACGGTGACGGGCTGGATCGGCGTCGCGCGGCCGGCCGGCGGCGCGGCCGCGTCGATCTCCGCCTCTCCGGCGACGACTTCGACGCCGTGCGCGGCATCGCTCGCGGCCAGCACGTCGAGACGCGTCTGCGTATTCAGCGCGACCGTCACGCGCGACGACAGCGCGACGCTGCGCTGCTCGCCGGTGCCCGTGTGGTAATCGGCCGCGAGATCGCCGAGCGACGGCCACAGCTGCATCGGCGGGCGCACGGCAAGCCACGACGCGCCGGCCGCTACCGCGAAGCCGATGAACGCGCGCCGTCCGGTGCGCATCGTGCGCTCGCGTTTTGCGACGTTTGCCCAGGCAGCGGCCGCGCGTTCCTCGTGCGCAAGCTCGGTCGCCGCCGTGCGCAGCGCGCTCCAGGTATCGCGCAGCAGATCGGCGGCTTGCGGACGATCGGCGCACCAGCGCTCGAACGCATCGGCTTCGGCCTGGCTCGCGTCTCCCGAGCGCAGACGCAGCAGCCACGCACTCGCTTCGTCGAGTTCGTCGTGGGCAGGTTCGGCCTGGGCTTTCGTCATCGTCCTGATGCTCAAAATTTACGCGGGCCGCCTCGCGTGCCCGAGTACGGATCGCCGTCTTCCTGCATGCGCTGCAGGCAGTACTTCATTGCCGCACTCAGCTCGCTTTCCACGAGCCGCAGCGAAATGCCGAAATGCTCGGCGATCTCGCGGTTCAGCAGGCCGTCCACGCGGGCGGCCAGCAGGATCGCGCGGCGCCGCGGAGGCAGGCCGCGCAGCACGTCCTTCAGTGTCTCGACCTTGCGGCGCGCCGCGACGATGCGCTCGGGATCGGCCAGTTCGTCGGGCATCTCGAGCAGCGTCTCGACATCGTCGTCGTGCAGATGCCGGCGTTCGCGGCGATGCTGGTCGATCGCGACATTGTTCGCCATCCCGAGTATATAGGCGTCCGCGTTCGTCACCTGCGTGGAGACGTTCGCGTTCTCGAGACGCAGCCAGGTCTCGTGCAGCGCGTCGGCGGCGCCGTCCTTCGACCCGGTCACGCGCTCGAGCCGCCTGACGAGGTACGCGTAGCGCGTCGCCAGCAGATGCCTGAGCCCGGAGCGGTTGCTGTCGGACATGGCGGCCTAGCCCCGAACGGCCGGCTGCGGCGCCGGACAGCGGAAGTGCACGCCGTTGCCGGCCGGCCGCAACAGGATCGTGACCGGCTGCGGCAGGTCCGCCGGCGGCGCGTCGTCCAGCTTCAATGCGCGCAGCGCGCGCATCACCGCCGCGTCGCGGGCGGCCGAACCGCTCGATGCCACCATGTTGACCGCCACCACCGCCCCCCTGTTGTCGATGCGCACCTGCGCGACGAGTCGATAGCTGCCCGGCACCGCTCCCGGCTGCGCGCAGAGCGCATCGATCAGATGCGCCTGCAGCAGGCCCGCGAACGCGCGCCGCTCGCCGGAATCGCCGATCCCGTCGATCGGCAAGGCCGCATCCGCCGGCGTGTCGGCCGTCGCGGGCGCCTGCTCGGCGGCCGGCTGCGCGACGATGATCGCTTCGTCCGGACGCGAGAATTCCGCACGCAACCCCGTTCCGGCCAGCATCCGCTCGAGCGCGGCGCGCGGCACGAATTCGCCCTGGACCGGCGCGCTCGTGCGCCCGTCGAGCAGCGGCGCGGGCGCCAGCACGATCAGCTCGGTGAGCCGCGCGAAGTCCTGCAACGTCTTCGCGAGCGGCTGCGCGGGCAGATCGAAATGCACCGCGCTACCCGGCTGGCGGACGATGGAACCGGTCTCCTGCGCGTGTATGCCGTGCATGCACGGCACGACGAACGCGAGCCACGCGACGAGCGCCAGGACACCGGTCGGCGCCCGTGAACGAGTCATGAATCCCTGGACGGAAGTGGAGTTGCACGTTGCCGGCGAAGCGCGCCCCCCCGTGAGCGGTTCCGCAGCAAACGAACGTCAGATTGTGAGCGGGCACTATGACAGTCCGGTGAAGCGTGCAGCGATGCGATTCAATCGCGGCGCGTTCCCACATTGCGGGCATGCCAGGCGCCGAACGTCGCTCACGGCCGGCGCACGACGAAGTTGCCGATGCCCGTGCCGACGACGGCCATCCGCACGTCGCCGGACCACAGCGTGATCGTCACGGGCACGTCGATGCCTTCACTGCCGAGCACGACGCGCGACGGCACTTCGCCGCCGCCGGTGTACCGCACCGACACGCCCGTCACTTCGGCGCCCCAGCGGCGCGCGCGATACAGGTCGTCGGTCATCGGCGCCCACGCGCCGCTTTCGGTGCGCTGCACGAAGCGATAGCCGCCGCCCACCGTCTGCCACGCGATCGGGACCGACCGCACCTGCGCTTCGTCGCCGGCCGATTCGAGCAGGTTCGCCAGGCGCTGTGCCTCCTCCGCCAGATCGGTGCGGCGATTACGCGACGGCGCGAGCGTCACGACCGCGACCAGCAGCCCCACGATCACGAGCACGACGAGCATCTCCAGCAGCGTGAAGCCGGCCGACGTACGACGCGCGACGCGTGTGTGTCGCATGCGCCGGCTCACGACGCGCACGCCGTCACTGCCACGAGCCGATGTCCGCATCGTTCCCCTCGCCGCCCGGTTTGCCGTCCGCGCCGTAGCTGAACACGTCGATCGCGCCGTGCGCGCCCGGGTTCAGGTATTGATACGCGTTGCCCCACGGATCCTTCGGCAGCCGCTCGAGATAGCCGCCGTCCTTCCAGTTGTTCGGCACCGGATCGGTGGCCGGCTTCTGGACCAGCGCGCTCAGCCCCTGCTCCTGCGACGGATAGCGGCCGTTGTCGAGCCGATACAGGTTCAGCGACTGCATCATCGTGCCGATGTCCTGCTTCGCCGCGATGCGGCGCGCCTCGTCCGGGCGGCTCATGATCTTCGGCACGATCAGCGCCGCGAGAATCCCGAGGATCGCGACCACCACCATGATCTCGATCAGCGTGAAGCCGCGTTGCGGGTGTCCTCCCGCGTGGCGGGCGTATCGCGTTCGGGTTTCGTTGGGCCCCGTCATCATGCATTCACCCTCGCAACAAAGAATGGAAAACATCTTCTGTTCATCGCACCGACCTGTCGCCATGAAACCGTTCGACCTGCTTCGCATCGCGCCTTCGCGCGCCGATCTCGTTCCAGTCGCCGCGACGCTCGCGGCCGCGGCCGCACTCATTGCCGTGTCGCTGTGGGCCGTGCGCGTGCTGAGCGCTGCCGATGCGCCGGTCGCGGCGCTTGCACCGCCGCCCGCGCCGATCGACGTTGCCGCCGGCGCGCGGCTGTTCGGTGCAAAACCCGACGACGGCCGCGATGCCATCCAGCTGCTCGGCGTGCTCGCCTTCGATGCGCGCCGCGCGGCCGCGATCGTCAGCGTCGGCGGCGATGCCTCGCGCGTCGTGTCGCTCGGCGCGGCAATCGGCGAAGCCGCGAAACTGGCCGAGGTTCGCGCACGCTCGATCGTCGTCGACCGCAACGGGCTGCATCGCGAGATCGCGCTGCCCGCCGCGGAGAAGGCCAACGCATACGTGCGCTGAGCCGCGCATCACTGCACCATGTTGTTCAGCTCGATGATCGGCATCATCACCGCCAGCACGATCACGAGCACCACGCCGCCCATCGCGAGAATCAGCAGCGGTTCGAGCAGGCTCGTCAGGAACATCGTGCGGCGCTCCAGCTCGCGCGATTCGCCTTCGGATGCGCGATCGAGCATCGTCGTCACGTCGCCCGTCGCCTCGCCCGAACGGATCAGGTGCACGAGTACCGGCGGAAACGTCTTCGTATGCGCCAGCGCGCGTGACAGTGCCGAGCCCTCGCGCACGCGGACGATCGCATCGTCGACGTTCGCGCGCATCGCACGGTTCGACAACGTCTCGCCGGCCGCCTGCAGCGCGCGCAGGATCGGCACGCCGGCCGCCGTGAGAATGCCTAGCGTGCTGGCAAAGCGCACCGTGTCGTAGCCGCGTACGAGCTTGCCGGCGAGCGGCGCGGTCAACACCCACGTGTCGAACCTGAGCCGCGGCGCATCGCGCGACAGCACCTTGCGGATCGCATAGACGAGCACGGCCGCCGCCGCGAGCGACGCCCACCACCAGTGCCGCACGAACTCCGACAACGCGAGCATCACGACCGTCAGCGTCGGCAGTTGCTGCTTCGTGCTGGTGAACACGTTCGCGACCTGCGGCACCACGTAGCTCAGCAGGAACGTGACGATGCCGAACGCGATCAGCGTGACGATGCCCGGATACGTAAACGCGAGCAGGATCTTTTGTTTCAGTGCGTTGCTTTGCTCGATGTAGTCGGCCAGGCGCGACAGCACGATGCCGAGCTTGCCCGTATGCTCGCCGGCCGCGACGAGCGCGCGATAGATCTCCGGGAAATCGCGCGGATGCTGGCTCAGCGCGTTCGCGAACGAATGGCCGCCGACGACTTCCGCGCGGATCGACGCCATCAGCTCGCGCACGTAGTCGCGCTCGGCCTGCTCGCTCAATACCGACAGCGCTTCGTCGAGCGGCAGCCCCGCGACCAGCAGGCTTGCGAGCTGGCGCGTGATGATCGCCTGCTCGCGCTGCGACAGCTTGCGGCCGAGCGACAGGCGTTGATTGCGCTCGCCGGCCAGGCGTTGCGCGGCCAGTTCGACGACGAGCGGCGTGAGCCCTTGCGTGCGCAGATGGCTGCGGCCGGCGCGCGCGCTGTCGGCTTCGAGCACGCCTTTCAGCGTGCGGCCGGTGGGATCGATCGCTTCGTAGCGGAATGCCGACATGTCTGTGCCCTCGAGTCACGCGTGCGACTTTTTCGGCGACGGCGCGCAATGTGCCGGACGCAGTCGCCAGGAAAGACTACGGAGCGAACCAGCGCAGATTTGTGACGGATGTTGGGCTACCTTTTTGGGCGGGTTTTATTACCTGGAATCGTTGTTCTTATAATTCAAAAACGATTACACCCCGCCCAATAAATCAATCTGCCACACATTAAATACACGCGATCATCGCCAATCTTCTATTTACATATTTTCGCGAAAATCGGACGAAATACATCGAAACGGACGATATTCCCCGACGTGCAGAATGTTCCGTAACATCCGCCACACAATCGTCTTGAAATTGGGGTAGCGGTGCGCGGGCTCGCATGCCATATCGATGGCTTCCAGCAAGCACGATAGGGGTTCCCGCGCACGACCCGCCGAACGATTCCGGTCAAATCCCAATATCTGGATGCCCCGACTTGCGCCGAACGTCGCTCCCATCGGGGCTTTACCAATCCGAATAACGAAATGACTTTTTCAATAAAAATGTTACGCACCATTCGTTATGAAAAATTCACACGCGTCATTCGAATTACCTCCTACATTTACCCGGCGGTCCATAAGCACTCCAACCGCAACAGCAGGGGTTCCCGTTTATCTTCGTCCAAGGAAATTTCTCATGAAATCCAGCAAGCGCAAGATCTGTCAAGTCCTCGCTCTCGTCGTTTCGGGCATGGGCGCATCCCTCGCGATGGCCGCAGGCCCGCTGATTCAAGGTGGCGGTTCGTCGCTCGTCGCGCCGACGATCGGCGCCAACTCGCCGGCTTCGGGTGAAATCGGCCTGTACGGCACGTCGAACGCCACGTTCACGTACTACTCGGTCGGCTCGGGCGCCGGCCAGAACGCGTTCCTGAACAACCAGCCGACGTTCTTCGGTGCAGGCGTCACGGGTACGGTCAACTTCGCGAACAGCGATGCCGCACTGACCACCGCGCAAGTCACGTCGTATAACGCCAGCACGATCGGCGCGAACAGCGGCCCGCTGATCCAGATCCCGTACATCGTGACGGCGATCACGGTGCCGGTCGTCAACGGTCCGGCCGTGACGAGCGCGAACACGCCGCAAACGACGCCGGGTCAAGCGCACAGCATCGCGCTGAACGACGACGACCTGTGCGGCATCTTCTCGGGCAAGCTGACGAACTGGAATCAGGTCACCAATCCGGAAGGCGGCAACTACTCGCTGAACGCCCCGATCAAGGTCGTCTATCGCGCTGACGGCAGCGGCACGACCGAACTGCTGACCCGCCATCTGGCTGCCGTCTGCACGACCAGCAACACCGCGCCGGGTGTCAAGTTCATCGATTCGCTGACGTTCGCGAACACGTCGGCATTCCCGTCGGGCGTGCCGGCGAACTTCGTCGCCGCGTCGGGTAGCGGTGGTGTCCGCGGTTCGCTCGCGTCGCTGTCGTCGGCCGGCACGGCCGCCGTCGCATACCTGAGCCCGGACTACACGAACACGTTCCTCGCGTCGCAAAGCACGGTCGTGACGTCATCGGGCGCGCTGCAGCTCCCGATCGCTAGCCTGTACAACACGACGGCCAAGAAGTACTACGCGCCGACGTATGCGAACGCGACTACTGCGCTGGGTACGATTGCCCCTCCGTCGGGCACCGCCGCCTCCGATCCGACCCAGTGGGTTCCGGTTTCCGGCACGGCCTACAGCAAGCTGGCTAACCCGGCGTCCGGCTATCCGGTTTCCGGCACGAGCCAGATCATCCTGAGCCAGTGCTACGCCAATCCGACGGTAACGTCGAATGTTCAAAGCTTCCTGAACAACCACTACACGAACTCCAGCTACGCGTCGGTCGTCCACGGCAACGGTTTCGACACCGTACCGTCGAGCTTCCAGACGGCAATTTCGGCAAACTTCCTGAGCAACACCAGTGGGAACAACCTGGACTTCGGTGACGCATCGGCCTGCGCCACCATCAACGGCCGATAATCGACAGTAGCCCCTACGGCACGCCACCGTGCAGAACACCGACCTCGAGTGATCGAGGTCGGTTTTTATTTCTTGTTGCAGGCCGCCAGATACCTGCGGAATGAGGTTCGCTCAAATCGTAACGCTTCTCGCAAGCTTTCTCGGCGCAATAAAAATGGAATCCTTATGAATCTCGCGAAACGTGCAATCTGTCGCATTTTCGCCGGGATCATTCCGATCGCCGGATCGTCGGTGGCCATTGCTGCCGGTCCAATCATTCAGGGCGAAGGATCGTCGCTCGTCGCGCCGCTGATTGGCGCCAACTCACCGGCTTCCGGTGAAATCGGCCTGTACGGTACCTCCAACGCCACGTTTACTTACTATTCAGTCGGTTCAGGCGCCGGTCAGAACGCGTTTCTGAACAACCCGCCGACGTATTTCGGCGCGGGGGTTTCGGGCGCGGTTCACATCGCATTCAGCGACACAGCACTGACGACCGCGCAAGTCACATCGTACAATGCCGCCCCTATCGGCTCGAACATTGACCAGTTGATCCAGATTCCTTTTATTGTGACCCCCATCACGATACCAATCGTCAATGGTCCGGCCGTGACGAGCTCGGTCACGCCGCAAACGACGCCGGGGCAAGCGTGTCCGGCTATCCGGTTTCCGGTACGAGCCAGATCATCCTGAGCCAGTGCTACGCCAATCCGACGGTAACGTCGAACGTTCAGAGCTTCCTGAATAACCACTACACGAACACCAGCTACGCGTCAGTCGTGCACGGCAACGGTTTCGACACCGTGCCATCGAGCTACCTAGCTGCAATCTCCGCGAACTTCCTGAGCAATACGAACGGGAACGACTTGGACATCGGCAACGCAGAGGTTTGCTCGCTGTACACCGGACGTTGATCCGCGACATCACCGATCTGATGCCTTCCGTTGAACCCGCCTCGACCACGCGAGGCGGGACACGCTCTTCTCGCCCTGTTCTATCGATACCGATACATCCGGATCAGAAGCGATTCAGTTTCCCAAGTTCCTCCTTGCTGAGCATTGTCCGCTGAGTCGACCCGGCCGCTCCGAACCCCAACAGCGAAACCGAGTTCGACGAATCGTAACCAACCTGCTCCGACCTGCGCCGCTTCGACCCGCCATCCGTACCGTTGTCCCCGAAGCCCTCGACCTGCACGCTGATCGTCCAGCGGCGCGGAGCAACGCCCGATGCATTGTTCTTCGCGATGTCCTGCGCGACCTGGCTCGCCGCCGATGCCGCCGAACTCGCGGCAGTCAGCGCGCCCGTATTCACCGCCTGAACAAGCGGGATACCGGTCGCCTTGCCGGTCACCTGGATGTTGTCCGCGTTCACGACACGCAACGCGGCGACGTTGAGGTTGCCTGCGCGTATGCCCGCATCACCGGCATCGACGGTACCTCGTGGCGCGATCAGGTTGACCGTGCCCTTCGGGGCGCCCGGGATGCTCTGCAGCGTCGCGATCCCCGCCCCCGTTACCTGCCCGCGCGAATCGACCGTGCAGTAGTGGTTCGCATCGCAGATGTATTGCGGCGCCGGGGTGTCCGCCGACGTCTTCGCGCCCTTACCTGCGTTGATGTCGCCGTTCGAACTCCAGATCGTCATGTCGCCGCCCTGTTCGGTGAAGATCCGGCTCTGTGCGAGCAGCACGCTCTGGTCCGTGAAGATGTCGACGTTACCCTTCTCGAGCGTCAGGATCCCCATCGTGCCGGGGCCAGCAACGACGTTCCCGTCACTGCCGACGATCTGCGGCGGCGCCGTCGTACTGCCGACGAGCGCCTGCCCGCCCGGCCCGAGGATCGTCACGTCGCCGCCTTGCTGCGTCTGGATCGTCGTGCTGCGGATATCGAGGTTGCCCGTGCTCGCGGGCTTGTTCGCCCCGTTTGAGCCACCACTCAGATTGTTCGCCGTATAGCCGAACGAAGCCGGGAACAGCGTGTTGATCGCCTGGTAGCCTCGCGAATACTGCCCGTTGTACCGACTCGTCGGGTCGTTGAAGTCCGCACCGACTTGCGCCAGCACGCCGAACAGCACCTTCTCCGCGAAGAACTGCTGTACGTACGGCGGCAACGCCTGGAACTGCTTCCACGCGTCATCGGCCGTCAACCGGCCGACCTTCGCCAGCGCAGCGTCCTTGTCCGCCTGCAATCCCGTATCGACGCCTAGCCCGGCGTCGTACTGCTCCATGAACGCGATCAATGCAGGCGTCGCACTAGGCACGCCGGCAGCGGAGCTGCCTGGAGCGATATAGGTAGAAACGAATCCCGGCAGATCGTCACCCGGCCCGACGCCGAACAGCACGTTGATGTTCGCGCTTTCGTGCGGCAAGTTCGGGTTGTTCGCGTTGCCGACTGCATCGATACCCGTGAACAGGTGCGCGATCCCGCCCGTGTTCGCCTTCCTGTTGTACAACTCGACCTGACTCGTCAGCGGGCCGATGTTGCGTCCCGCCTGCACATCGAACGAGCCCGGCCCTCCAATCTCCAGTACCGGTACCGCACCCGCAGTCGTCGAAATCGGCGTGTCGTAAATGTCCCGCCCCGCCACGATGCGCGTCACATCGGAACTGCGCAGGTTCTGCCCCCAGTACGCGAGGTTGACGATGTCCTGTCCAGCCTGCAGTAGCGCGGGCTTGTCGATCGAAACCGTGACGAGATTCTGGTAGAAACCGTCGCCAATAGCCGATGTATCTATCCCACCATTGACGATGCTTCCGTTCAGACTGTAGATCCGCGCAGGCAGCGGATCATCGCCGTGAAGGGCGCCAATCGCATGCGCTGCAAGCGTCACATCCGTCAACGCTGGAATACTGATTCGCGCTTGCGGGCTCGTTGGCGAGGGCATCTGCGAAGGATCGGCGTCGGACAAACCGAACGTATTAGGCAATGCGAAGCTGGTCCGCTGGGACGCTATATTGGACAGGTACACCGACTGGTCAGCGACCAGATTCAACTGGCCAACTGCCGACGGATAAAGAATCCCGCCGGATTGGATATCGATCGCCCCGCTGAATGCGGTCAGATTCATGCTGGCTGGCAACACGCCGTTCGCGCCCGTCCACATGCCGCCAAGCGTGCCAAGCCGGACATCACCGGTTGTGGAGAACGCATTGACTGCGGAAGTCGGGGAATAGCCCTGGCTGTCAGGATACTGGCCGTAACCGTAGAAATTGACGACAGTTGTCGATTGGCCGCCGCTCTGCGTATAGCTGGTCGAATAAGAGGGATTCAGTACGGCGCCGATATCCACCCCCTGGCGCGCAGCGACATTGAATATCCCGTCCTGCGTCGCAAGCACTGTCGACACTGCCATCGGCGTCCACCCAACCATCTGGGACGCGGTAGTGATATCCGATCCGATACTGCCTCCAGCCGATATCGTTCCCGTCCCCTTCGCGACGAAGTAGTCGCCGCTCAGAATATCGCCCCCTGCTTGCACCGTCAGATTTCCGCCGCCGACAGTAACAGGCTTGCCACTTCCGTTCAGGTACCACGTGGTAGGCAGCGACACGGCCAAGTCTGAGATATTGCCACCTGCGCTGATCGATACGTTGCCGCCAACGCTCATCACGCCTTGGTCGAATGCGCCGAAGTCGATCGATGATCGAGTCAACGGGGCGACGATGGTACTGTCACTCGCGGTTGCCCCCGGAGTGATCTGCATCCATTGCCACCAATACTGGCTGATGCTGTTCCCGGCTCCGCCGGTTACCACACCTGTCGCATCGGTCACGTTCTGGATGCCGTTGATATCGCCTTGCACACGTATCGAGATGTCGCCGGCCGAATCAGGGTTCACAGTCGGCGTAACCAGAATGTCTTGCTGGCCTGGGCTGCCACTCACGACAGCAGAAGCAAGACCCAACGGAGGCGCCCCCTGCGCAGACCCGCCCGCCGTATATACCACCCCCGGTGCGGTCGTATCCGCCAGCGTGAAATCATTGCCTGCGGAAATGTCGATCGACCCGGTACCGGTGCGAATGGTTGTCGGCTGAAGCAGCGTCAGTCCCTTCGAATCGACGTAGGCCGTATGCTGGTTCAGCGTTACGTTGCCCGAAGACGTGCTGCCGGCATCGAATGCAGCGGCAGGCTGCACGGCTAGCGGATTGGCGCTCGTCAGATCGGCTCCGCCGACCACACGGAACGACGAGCTTTGCCCTCCAAGGAGTGCAGCAAAACTGACGGGCAACGGATTGTTGGAGGTCGCAACATTTGCCGGCACGTTACCCGGCAAGTCTCCGATATTGGCAATCCCCGTATCCGGAATAGGCAATGGCGTGGTCGGAGCATATAAGAAACTAAACGCATTATTAGGATGCACCAGAACAGAAGGCAGCGATTTGATGGAACCAATTTTTCCAAAATACACGGAGCTGTATGAAGAAATATAAGCACTGTAATCCGCAGGATTTGATGACAAAACAGGAGGAGTAGGCGTGCCAAATTTTTCAAACAAAACCACACCATCCTTGACCACTCCAGTGATGGTTGAGCGATTGTATCCAATCAACCACTTCGAGTACGCGCTCGAGTAATCCTGATACGACGCATAACTTGAAGGTACCGGCGCCGGCGTCAAGAGTGGGGCATACGGCATCACATGGAGCGAATAATTTCCATTAAAGTTACCATTAGCCCAGAGATCGTAATAACCACCCCACGCATTCGCATAACCAAGGTAATCAGAGTAATAATCTGCAGTCTGCTTCGCAAGCGGCGCGCTCAGCGCCATATTCGGATCATATAGCGCATTACCGGGGTTGCTGCCGAATGAGGACAAAGACTGAGTCGAACCATCAGTCAATTGCACGGTAATCGATGCCGGATCGTCCAGCGAAGCCAGGCTGTTGTACAACGCCAGCGCTGCGGCATACGTTCCCGTCGCGCCGGCATTCCCCGTCGCCCCCAGGATCGTCGCCACCTGGTTCTGGAAGAACCCGTCGGTAATGCTCGCTTCCGCATCGAAATTGTTTGTCGCCCGGAACGTCAGCATCGGCGCGACCGTCCCGTTGTAGCGATACGAAGGATCGATCGTTCCGTGGTTGTTCGGCAGCCCCGCGCCGAGATTCCAGTTCGACAGGATCGAGATATTGCCGCCGTTGATCGCCGTGCTCGGATTGTCGAATTCGATCCCCGGCGCGACGCGGAAATTCGCGATGCCCGCCGTCGACCCTTGCAATGCCGGCCCATTCGCTCCGAGCCCGCTCTGAATGAATCCCATCAGCGTGCCGGGCGTCATCGACAGTGTGCCGTCGCTCGCCTTGACGATCTGTCCACCGTAGAAATTCTGATGGTCCGCGTTCGCGGTCGTCGGTACGAAGTACGCACTGTCCATCCCCGGGAAGCCGATCGACGAGATCCCCGTGTACAACGACGCCAAATCTGCCTGGCTGCCGGTCAACGTCACCTGCGCGCCAGTCGCATTGTTCGTCAGCGTGCCGCCGCCGTCGCCGTTCGCGTCCGGCGTGAACGAGAAAGTCGGCGGATTGGCGCCTTGCGCGGTGAAGGTGCCGGCCAGCAAATGCCCGCTGCTGTCATACCAGCCTGCCGGATCGACGATGCCGTCGAAGTGCTGCGCACCCGACGTCGCGTCGGTCGTGCTCCATGTCGCATACGCCTCGAGCGTCGTCGCGCGGGAACCGACGATGCCCTTGCCGTCATTGAACGAGTTCGGCAACTGGACATCGACGCTGCCATCCGCGAGCAGCGGCGCGCGGAAATTCACCGTGCCGCCCGACAACCCGCCGGCCGTTCCGCCCGATACATCGATCAGCGCATTCGCACCGACGCGGATCAGCCCCGAACGCGACGGATCGATGTTCTCGTAGCCATAGGTCGCGTTGTACGGGTTCGCGACGGTCGGATCGAACACCGCGCTCGTGCCGATGTTCACCTTGCCACCGCGCTGCGTCGGGTCGGAGCCGCGTGCGAGCAGCGTGCCCTCGACATCGACGCCGCTGCGGCCGTACAGGTCGATCTGTCCGCCCGCCTTGCCCGACGCGTCGATCGTGCCCAGCACGTTCACGTTACCGTTCGCCGTGTCCGACGCATTGCCCGCGCCGCCGTCGGCCGTCAGCGACACCGAGCGCGCGGTCAGCGCATTGCCGGCCGACAGCGTCAGGTTGCCCGACCGCGTATGAATGTCGATCGACTGGTTCACGCCGCTCGATGCGAGCGTCTTCGCGAGCGAATCGAGGTCGGCGGCGCTGCCCGTGTCGAGCGACAGCGAGCCGCCAGCATAGCCGTTCGTCGCGCCGCCCTTGATCGTGCCGTTGAGATTCACGACCTGCTTCGGCGCCGACAGCGTCAGGCTGCCGGCCGCGCCGCCGCCTTTCGCGCCAGAGAAATCGAGCGTCGCCCCCGGCTGCACGTCGACCATCCCTGCATCGGCGGTCAGGATGATCGAACCGGCCGGCGCGTACTGCGTCACGTCGAAGAACTGCTTCGACACGCCCGCCGAACTGACCGTCGAACCGCCGCCGATCGTCAGGTTGCCGGTGGTCGCCTCGAGGCTCACGTTGCCGGCGGGCGCCGCGATCGTCGCACCGTTGTCGGCAAGCGTACCGCCGACGAATTTCCATGCGCCACCGACCGGCGTATTCGTCAACGCGGTGCCCGCCGCGCCGTTCAACGTCAGCGCGCCGGTCGTCTTCACGGTCGACGCGGAACGCGTATCGGCCAGATACACGGGCGCGTTGAGCGTCACCGGCAGCGCCCCGAAATCGAACGTCCCCGTGCCTTGCCCCACGATGCCGCTGCTCGCGGTCATGTTCACCGACGAGAACCCGCTCAGCGTCTTCGTGCCTGCGCCGAAGTCGATCTCCTTCCCGTTGACCGTCAGCGCGCCTCCCCCTGCT
Source organism: Burkholderia sp. HI4860 (assembly GCF_002223045.2). Classification (NCBI taxonomy): domain Bacteria; kingdom Pseudomonadati; phylum Pseudomonadota; class Betaproteobacteria; order Burkholderiales; family Burkholderiaceae; genus Burkholderia; species Burkholderia sp. HI4860. Next base: position 2,952,249 of record NZ_NKFO02000001.1, read on the forward strand.
GAGCCCGCACCGTTGGGCGCACCCGTCTCGTTCGTGAACGCGATCTGCTGTCCGTTCAACGTGACGTGGCCGCCGTCGCTCGTGAACGTGCCGGCGCTCAGGTCCACGCTCTTGCCGAACGTCGCATTCACGTCGCCGACGAAACCCATTGCACCATAGCTGCGCAGCGAAACGAGATCCGCGTTGGCAAGCTGCGCGAGCCCGGCCGGATCGATCACGAAGCCCGGCAGGTTTGCGGCGGCCGCACCGCTCGCATTCGTGAACGTGATCGCCGAGCCGTCCGCGGTAATCGCTTTGCCCGACAGCACCGCGCTCGGATCGACCTTCAGGTTGCCCGACGAATCGAGCATCAACGCCTGACCGCCCGACAGCGTCGCGCCTGCGCCGACCGTCAGAAGCCCGGTGCCGGTGCCGCCCGTGCGCGTGAGCGGCGCCATCGCGCCGTTCGACACGCGCAGCAGCGCGCCGTCGCCGGCGATCGTGATCGGCTGGTCCTTCGCCGCCGGGTAGTCGCCCGCCGCCGCGATCGACGCGCCCGCATCCACGCGCAAACCGTTCGCCGCGCTCGGATCCGTGCCGCTCGCGTCGGTTTTCGTCACGAGCAGGATCTCGGGCCCCTTCAGCGACGAGTTGCCATCGTTCGACACCACCACGCTGTTCGCGATCGGCGTGATCGTCACGCCATTGGTCGTCGCCGCACGTGTACCGCCGATCAGCAGGCTGCCGGCATTCAGCGAATCGAGCGCATCGCCGCCGATCTGCAGATAGCCGGGCAATGCGGCGCTGCCGTTGCCGGTGATCTGGATGTCCTGCGACGCAATGTCGACCTCCGCCGGCGCGCCGCCCGGGCCGGCCGCCGCGTTCAGCGTCGCGCCGAGCGTCAGCGCTCTCGTCGCGGCAAGCACGAGCTGGCCGCCATCCACCGGCAGCGGCGGGGTCACGTTGCCCTGCTTCGCGGCCTGCGCGGTGAAGAAGTCGTTCGCGCCCTTCAGCGTGTACTGCGAATACTGCTGCCACGTCGCGCCCGACTGCACGTCGAAAAGCGTCGGCGTCGCGCTGCGGCCACCCGTCACCGCATCGGCGAAGTATCCGCCCGTCACGACGGTGCCGTCCGGCAGCACCTGCGACGCGCCCGGCACGACGTTGCCCGTCGTCGCCGACACGGTCACGCGGTACGCACCCGGCAGCGTCGCATACTTGCCCGGCAGCAGCGTGTAATAGCCGGGCGCGAGTCCCGGCACGCCGGACAGGTACACAGCCTTGCCGATCGCGTCGTTCAACCCGGCCTGGCCGACGCCCAGCGTCGTATTCTTCGTCGTCGGCGTCCCGTTGCCCGCGACGTCCGGCTGCACCGTCTGCGCGAACAGCGGATCGTAGGCGGCAACCGGCGATTGCGAGCCGGGGACGATTGCATAGACATTTCCGGCGCCGGCATTGACCGGCACCGCCGTCGCGCCCTTGCCGCTCGCATAGCTCACGTTGTATTGCGACAGCACGTCGCGCGTGCCTCCCGTGCCGGGCACCCATTCGGCCGCCTGCAGGTCGCCGCCACCCGACAGGTCGATCGTCGCGCCCTTGCCGAGCGCGACGCTGGTGCCGTTCACGCCGATGTACTTGGCCGGCGGCGCGCTCAAGTCGGGCGTTGTCGTGCCCGCCAGCGGATTGAACTGCCATTCGACGCCGTCGACCGTGGTGCCGTACGGAATGATCGAGCCGCCGTTCGAAACCGACGTCACGCTGCCGTTCGCAAACGTCACCGAATCGGTCGCCACGAGCGGCAGGTTGCCGAACTGCTTCTGCGTCGCGCTGTTCGTCGGATCGCCGACGCCGAACACGAGCGTGCCCGACGGTGCGCGCACGGTGCCGCCCTGCACGATATTCGTCGCGTCGACGAGCAGCGTGCCGCCGGCCGACAGCGGCGTGCCGGACACACCGGTCGTGCCAAACGTGACGGTGGTCGGCGCGGGGTTGCCGGTGGTCGAATCGACCGGGCCGACCGCATCGACGATGAACGTGCTGCCGGTCGCCGGATACACGTCCGCCGCGTTGAACGTCACGTTACCGGGCGTGTACAGCATGCCGGGAGCCAGCGCGGCGGGACCGCTCTGCACCGCGCTGGTCGAACTGAGCCGGATATCGCCACTGCTTGCAAGGGTCGCCTGACCGATATTGTTGAGCTGGATCTGATTGCGCAGATCGAGGAACGATGCGTTCACGTTCAGCGTCGCATCGGACAGCGTCGCGACCGGCGTGAACGCCGGAGACGACGAAGTCAGTACCGGGCCGGCCAGGGCGACATAAGGCGCGTCAATGGTCACCGTCGTACCAAGCGGGTGAGCCGGCGGTTGGGCGAGCAGGTTCGTGAGCACTGAATTGCCGCCTGCAGGCAGGGCCGGTGTCGACAGCAATGTCGAAAGCTGGTCCATGCCGATCGCCGCGATGCGTCCGGTGTTCAGCGTCACCGACTCGGGCAACGCCAGGTTCACGTCACCGGCAAACACGATCGGTGGTACCGATACAGGAATCGGGGACGGCGTGCTGTCGCCGAGCACGAGATTCGCGATTCCAGAATCGTTCAGGCGATCCGTGGCGAACTGGATCACGCCGGTCGGCTGGCCGATCGGTTGCCCGGTGGTCGGGTCGATCGCCGTCGAAAAATCCTGGCCGGGCGCAAGGCCGACCGGAACCAGCATCCCGCTCGATCGTACGACGAGCGCGGTCGCGCCGGCCGATCCGTTATTCTGATGCGGCAGGATCGTCAGCGTGCCGCCGCGCGCCTGCGGCGCGCCGCCGTAGCCGGCCAGCGTCCCGTCCGCAAAAAGTCCATACGCGGCCGACAGCGTGATCGAACCGGCGTCGCTCCACACGGGTTGTGACGCATACGTGCCGTTCGCCTGCAAACGATCGAAGTTGGCCGACGCACCCGACACGTCGATCGTCGAACCCGCTTGCGCGACCACGTAGCCCGAATCGCTCGACAGCGTCACCGAGCCGCCCGGCAGCACCTTGCCGGTATTCGGCACGACAGTCTTTCCACCGATCCTGACCGGCGCCGCGAGCGGATTGGCAAGCGCGACCCCGGATACGTCGAGCGTCGCGTCGGAACCGAGCCAGACCGACCGGCTGTTGCTCGGCGTGAAGACGGACAGCTGTCCCTGCTGGACGTTCGTGGTCCCGGTATCGGCACTGAGCATGATCGACCCGCCCGGCGCGACGACCGAACCGAGCACCGTGACCTGCTTCGGCGACGCGAGCACAACGCTCGCCCCCGCATCGGCGTTGATCGATGCGCCGGACGACAGCGTGACCGCGCCGGTCACGCCCGGATACGACGGCGGCGGGCCGTCGGGCCCGTTTTGCCACACCCCGTAATTCCCGCCCGTCAACACGAGACTCGTCGGTTGCCGGTGATACGCGTCGAGTTGACCGATCGTCGTCACGCCGCCAGCAGACAGATTCGTCTCCGAACCTGCCTGCTGGAGGGCCGGCACACCCGGAATGCGGTTCAACTGGGTCAGCGCGACCGCTGCGCCCGGTGCAATCGTCGAATCGTAGTACGCGTTCAGCACGTACTTGCCAAAGCCCTGCCGCGCAAAGAAGTTCTCGGGCAGATACACATCCCATGGCGACGCCGCCGTCCGGTCTCCGCCGATCCGGAAGCCGAGCGCCTCCAGCGTCAGCGTGCCGCCCCCCGAAAAACCATCGCTCAGGATTGTGCCGCCCATCGCGATCGTGCCCGCGGTCGGTTGCGTGGCGGGCAGCGGCGAACCGCTGTCGCGCGTATGACCGAACTGCTGCGTCGCGGACGGCGCGGCGTAAGTCTGCAACGCAACGTTGCCGCCGCGCCCGGCCGGCACGCCGTTCTGCATCAGCAACTGGCCGTTCGCGAGCATTTCGCCGCCGCCCGACACGTCGAGCACGCTGCCCGGTTGCAACACGATCGATCCTGTCGCGTCCACGGCGGTGCCGTTCACGAACGTCGCACCCTCCCTCGCCGACAGCGAAATGCTGCCGCCGTTGATGAACTGGCTGTTGCCGGGCGTCGTGCCCGGTGCAGCCTGCACGTCGTTGTTCACCCACTGGCCGGCCGCACTGATCGCGCCCTGCGGCCCGACGGTCACGTTGCCGCCGCTCGCGATCGAAACCGAACCGGACGGCGCGGACAGCCGCCCCGCAACATTGACGTCGGCACCGGTCACCGTACTGTTCAGCGAAATCGAGCCCCCCGGCTGCACGTTCAGTTGCGTGCCCTGCGCAACCAAGATGCCCTTGCCCAGGTACTTGTCCCCGGTCACGTTCAGGTTCGCGAAACCGCCGTTGTTCAGCTTCGTAACGGGCACGACCTGCGTCGTCAGCAGGTTGCTCGGGTCGTTCGCGGCCAGCGACTGGGATGCCGTCTTGTCGATCGGTGTGTCGATCGAGAAGCCCGGTATCAACGCGCCGAGTTGCGGCGCATTGTCCTGCAGGGTCACGAAGCCCGAGGTGCCGTTGATCGTAAGCGTCGTGTTGGCGACGCTGTTCCACGTCATCCCCGCCAGCGCGCCGCCGGCCAGCTTCGGATCGGCTCCCAGGTTGAACGTCCCACCGGACGGCAGGCTGTTGCCCTGCATCTGCTTCGCGCCGCCGAACGCCTGCGCGCTGATGTCACCGTCGAGCACCAGCGCCTGCGACGCGAACAGGTCGAGCGTGCCCGCATTGCCGCCGACGATGGTGTCGGACTGGTAGGTGCCGCTCGTCAGCAGCGGGTTGTACCAGGACTTCGTCACACCCCAGCGCGGATGGCTTTCGATGAACTGCCCGGCGATGCCGACATAATTGTCGTAAGGACTCGCCTGCCCGATCGGCACGATCGCACCGTTGGCGTCGACGAGCCGCGTCGTGTTGACCATCCCGCCGTTGTAATGCACATACCCGCCGTTCAGGTTCATCGACGAACCTGCCGCGGTCATCACCTCGTTGCCGGACAGCGTGATCGTGCCGCCGTTGGTCAGCAGTTGATCGACGGTACGCGGAATCAGGTTCACGTAGCCGGACAGGTTCAGGATCGGGCTGCCGACCCACTGCACGCCATCGCTGCGCGTGCCCGTCAGCGTGCTGTCGACGACGACACCTTTCAGCCCGAACAGGAAGCTGTTGCGCAGCAGCGGCGAATCGGCCAGTTCGTTCTGGCCGATCCGGTCGACCGTCACGAGCGTCTGCGCGATCGGCACCTGCACGTCCGCCAGCCCCGATACGTCGATCGTCGCGCCGTCGTCCACGTAGATCCGGCCGGGCACCGCCGTCTGGCCCTGCACCTTGTTCGTCACGACCGACGGCGCATAGGCCGTCACCGACACGTTCGAGCCCGGCGCCTCGATCAGCGAGCCGCCCTGGAACCAGACGGAACCGGCCGTCATCGCGATGCCGCCCGGCGTGAAGGTCGTGCCGGGCGTCGACGTCGCGGTCTGGCCGTTGTTGTCGGGCAGCACGGTCGTCACCGATCCCGGCCCGAAGCTCAGCAGACCAGCGCGATTGACGTTGTCGGCGCCGCCGGCGCCGCCCGTGACCGGCGTCGAGCCGGTATAGGGATTGCCCAGCGGATTGTTCGACGCATATTCGTCCGCCGTCGAAATCGTGATCATGCCTGGCGTGTTCACGCTCGTCGTCACGCCCACCACGCCGTTCTGCGCGACGCGGCTGCCGAGCAGGTTCACGTTGCCGCGCGCCGCCTGCACGATACCGGTATTGGTCAGCGTGCCGGCCGGCGTGACGTCGATCGATGCTCCGGTAGCCGAATCGACCGTCACGATCTGCCCGCTCAGTTCCGGCAGCAGGATTTGCGGATTGCCCGACGTTCCGGCTCCGTTCGGCCGCAGGCTCACCCCCACGCCCGCTGCCAGCACGACCTGCCCCGACGTCGCCGTAATGCTGCCCGCGTTCGTCACGTTCGGCGCGGCGACCAGCACGAAACCGCCGTCGCTCGCCGTACCGTTGGTGTGCGTCGTGATCGACGCGCCCTGCTCGATGGTCACGTCGCCCGGTGCCTGGTATGCCCCAGACAGCGTCACCTGATTACCCAGCCCCAGCACTTCATTCGGCCTGCCCCCCGACCCCGCCACCCCACTCGAACTCCCCGACTGCGGATAAGCCAGCCCGCCTGTCGTCCCTGCCGGCAAGCTCAAGAACTGCTGGTTGCTCGCGACAATCCCCGCAGGCGTCGGTACGAGCTGGTTCTTCATGTCGAGCAGGTTCAGCGACGAAGCAACCAGCGAATGCACGTTGACCTGCGACCCGGCGCCGAACAGCACGCCGTTGCGGTTGATCACGTACACGGCGCCCTGCGCGGTGATATTGCCGAGAATCTGGCTCGGCCTGCCGCTCGGATCGTTGACCCGGTTCAGCACGGCCCAGTTGTTCGCGCCGTTCGTCTGCGTGCCGCCCGACTGGTCGAAATTCAGCGTCGTCTGCCGGCCGACGTTCATCGTTTCCCACGTCAGCACCGCGTTCTGCCCGGTCTGCTTGACGTCGACGTTCACGTGGCCGCTGCCGTCGACGTTCTGCGTCGGCGCGTTCGCGTTGAACCACAGCACCGGATTGTTCGTATCGCTCGACGCGCCGGCCGCCACCTGCAGCCCGCCCGGCGCGAGCCCGTTCGGCACGGTCGACGGCAACTTCGCCGCCGCCGCGGCCGCGTTCTGCTGCGCGGCGATCTGCGCGGCGATCGCATGCGCGGCATACCCGAGGTTGCGGATCGAAGGCTGGCTCGCCTGCAGCGCCTGCTGCGCCGACACGCCCAGATTCGGCATGCCCGGCGCGCCGCCGGCACCGCCGGCACCACCGCCCGACGCACGCGCGGCCGCCGCCCCGAGGTTCATGATGCCGGCCGCCTGCACGTGCGCGGACGCGCCCGCCAGCAGCATCAAGGCCACGGCCCGCACCAGCGGCCGCAGTTCCGATTTCAGGACCGGACGCGAGCCCGTCGCGTCAGGTTGTCGTGCCGTGCGTGCGCGTGCTGCCATTCTTCACCCCGAATCCTATGAAATTGCGCTGGACGACGGTCGCGGCGAAAGCGGCGCCGATCCGTTTTCGCGCTCGGTCGTTGCAACCGGGATCGAACCCGGCCACTGGAATCCCAAGAACATACGAAGGCCCGATGGCAGCGGCGTGGCGGGTGTTACGGACCATTCGGGCCGCTCGTGAAAGGTCCGTAGCTTTTGTCACAGTCGGCCCGGCCGGTCACACGGTGTCGCGATGCGCGCGGATGCGGGCCGCGAGCGCGTGCGCCACGCGTTCGACCAGTGCCGGCCAGTCGCCGGGCAACCGCTGCCGGAACAGCGTCGCGGACGGATACCACGGGCTGTCGTCGCGTTCGAGCAGCCAGCGCCAGTCCGGCACGCGCGGCAGCATCACCCACACGGGGCGTCCAAGCGCGCCGGCCAGGTGCACGACCGACGTATCGACGGCGATCACCAGATCGAGCGTGTCGACGAGCGCGGCCGTTTCCGCGAAATCCGTCAGCTCGGCCTCGAACGACAGCACGCCGCTTGCCTCGAAAGCGTCGGCGTCACGCGGGCGCACGCCGACCTGCAGGCTCACGAACGTCGCATCGAGCGCGACGAGCGGCGCGAGCGCGGCGAACGTCATCGACCGGTTTTCGTCGTTCGCATGATCCGGATTGCCCGACCACGCGAGCCCCACGCGCATTCGTCGCGGCGGAGCGAGCGCATCGAGCCGTTCGACCCATGCGGCACGGCGCTGCGGGTCGGCGTGCAGGTACGGCACGTCGGCCGGCACCGTGTCGAGCGTCGTGCGGAACGCGAACGGCAGGCTCATCATCGGGCAATGCAGATCGAACGCCGGCGCCGGCTGTCCATCGGCGACGACGCGGCTCACGCCGCGCAACGTCCCGAGCAGGTCGGCCAGCGCAGCCGGCGCGTCGACCACCACGATCGCGCCGCGTGCGTGCGCGAGGCTCGCGTAGCGGCAGAACTGCAGCGTGTCGCCGAATCCCTGCTCCGCATGCAGCAGCAGCGTGCGGCCGGCGAGCGGTTCGTCGCCCGTCCATTGCGGGCGATCCGCGTGACGCCGGTGCAGCATCACGTCGGCGGCGTCCCAGCGCGCTTCATGCTGCCGCCAGCCGGCGTCGAAGTCGCCCGTCACCAGACGGCAGAACGCCTCCGACCGGCGCGCGATGCCGTGATTCGGGTCGCGCCGGCTCGCCAGCGCGAAATCGGCAAGCGCGGCTTCATGGTCGCCGAGTTGCTGCCGTGCCACCGCGCGCGCGTAGATCTCCTGCGCCGTCCGGCCCGGCGCACTGACGGCCGCCGCGTAACTCGCGAGCGCATCGTCGTAGCGGCCGAGCAGTTGCAGCGCGATCGCGCGATTGCACAGCACTTCCGCGTGCGGACCGCGTGCTTCGAGCGCTCGGTCGTAATGCGCGAGCGCTTCGTCGAACGCACCGAGCGCCCGCAGCGCGCCGGCCCGGTTGCGCAACGCGTCGAAATCCGCCGGCGCACGCGCGAGGGCTTCGCCATACGCGTGCGCGGCTTCCTCGTGCCGCCTCAGCCCGAGCAGCGCGTTGCCGCGGCCGACCCACGCGCCGACGTTGTCGCGGTCGCGCGCCAGCAGCCGGTCGCTGCGCTTCAGCAGTTCGTCGCGCAAGTGCAGCAAGTCGAGCGCGACACAACTCACGAACAACAGTTGCAGGTCGTCCGGCATCCGCGCGAGCGCTTCGTCGAGACACGCCAGCGCCTCGGCCGGACGCCCCAGTTCGATCAGCGTATAGCCGCACGCGTAGACGAGATCGGGCGTCTTGCCGCGCACCACCATCGCGAGCTGAAAGCAATGCAGCGCCTCTTCGCCGCGGCCGAGCGCGCGCAACGCGTGGCCGCGTTCCGCAAGCGCCACCGGATCATCCGGTTCGATCCGCAGCGCGCGCTCGATGCTGATCAGCGCGTCGGCGGGCCGGCCGATCGCGCGCAATGCCTCGCCGCGCCGGACCCACGATACCGCCCGGCCCGGCTCGCGCGTGAGCGCCAGATCGTACGCGCCGACCGCTTCGTCATGCCGGCCGAGCGCATGCAGCGCGTCGCCGCGCGCGGTGTTGGCGGGCGCATGGCCGGGATCACGCGCGAGCGCCTGCGCGGCCGCGTCGAGCGCCTCACGATGACGGCCCGTGCCGCTCAGCGCCTGCGCATGATTCACGAAATTCCACGGGTGATTCAGCCCGGCGCGCATCGAGCGCTCGATCAGCGGCCCCGCGCGTGCCGGATCGCCGAGCTGAAGATGCACGAACCCGAGCAGATGCAGTGCCTCGACGTGGTCGGGCATCATCGCCAGCACGCCCTCGTAGAGCCGTTTCGCGCCCGCGTAATCGCGTTGCCCGAGTCGCATGCGCGCATTGCGCAGCGCATCGTCGACGGCAGCCCGCAGCGGCGCGGCACCCGCGCCGAACGCCGGTGCCTGCGCCGTGCTCATCGCGACGCTCCCGCCACCAGCGCCGGCAGCGCGTCGCGGAGCCGCTCGACGACGGGCGCCCACTGCCCGCCTTCCGGCTGGCGGAACAGGCGCGCGCCCGGATACCACGGGCTGTCGTCGCGATCGAGCAGCCAGCGGAAGTCGGGCGTGTACGGCAACATCACCGCGAGCGGCCGGCCGAGCGCGCCGGCCAGGTGCGCGACCGACGTATCGACGCTGATCACCGCATCCATTGCCTCGGTCAGTGCGGCCGTTTCGGCAAAATCCGTCAGTTCGTCACCGACGAAGCGGATCGGGCTCGCATCGAGCACCGCGCGATCCTCGTCGCGAATCACCTTTTGCAGGCTGATCCATTCGTAGCGGTCGTCGAGCAGCGGCAACAGGTCGGCGAGCGTGACCGAGCGATTGCGGTCGTTCAGGTGCAGCGGGTTGCCGGACCACACGAGGCCGATGCGCGGCCGGTCCGCCGCCCCCAGCCGCGCGCGCCAGTGCTCGACCCGCGCGGGATCGGCGCGCAGATACGGCACGCCAGCCGGAATCGACGACAGGTCGGTGCGAAATTCGAGCGGCAGGCTCAACAGCGGGCAATGCAGGTCGAACGGCGGCAGCGGGTCGCCGCGCGCGACGAGCACGTCGACACCATCGAGCGTCGCGAACAGCGCCTTCAGCTCGACCGGCGCCTCCACCACCACGCGCGCGCCGAGCGCTTTCACGAGCGGCACGTAGCGGCAGAACTGCAGCGTGTCACCGAGCCCCTGCTCCGGATACAGCAGGATCGTCTGTCCGTCGAGCGGCATCCCGTGCGTCCAGCGCGGCTGCGCGAAATCGCGCCGGCTGCCGTCGAGCTGGCTGTCGCGCCAGCGCCATTCGTATTCGGCCCAGCCGGCCTCGAAATCACCGATCGACAGGCACAGGAATGCGCGCATGCAGTGCGCCTGCGCATAGTCGGGGTCGATGTCGATCGCTTCCGCATACGCGTGCAGTGCGTCCTCGTGCCGCCGCAGCGCGCGCAATGCGCTGCCGCGATGGAAATGCGCAAGCTTGTCGCGCGGCGTCGCGGCGATCACGCGCGCGAGATCGTCGAGCGCGTCATCGTAGCGATGCGCTTCGATCCGGACGCGCGCACGCGTGAACGACGCGGGCGCATCGTGCGGATCGATCGCCAGCGCGCGGTCGCACATCTCGTGTGCATCGTCGTGACGCGCCACCCGCATCAGTGCGCTCGCGTAGTTGCACAGCACGCCCGTGCTGCCCGGCTCGACTTCGAGCGCGCGCGCATAGCTGTCGACCGCATCCGCGAAGCGGCCCAGATGGCTCGCCGCATTGCCGCGATTGGCGAGCGCGCGCGCATGGCGCGGATCGATCGCGAGCGCGCGGTCGCAACGCATCAGCGCCTCTTCGTGCCGGCCGAGCTGTTCGAGCGCGATCGAGCTGTTGAAAATCGCCTCGACGAACGTCGGGCTCGCCGCGATCGCCGCGTTGAAATCAGCCAGCGCATGTTCGGGGTCGTGCAGGTCGAGATACGCGACGCCGCGCAGGAACAGCGCGTCGGCGCTGCCCGGCCGCAGCGCAAGCGCATGGTCATAGCTGTCCGCCGCGTCGCGGAAGCGGCCGAGCTCACGCAGTGCGAGCCCGCGTGCGCGCATTGCGTCGTACGTCCGCCCCGCGAGCGCGATCGCGCGGTCGCAATCGGCAAGTGCGTCGTCGAAGCGGCCGAGCGCGCGCAGCATGTCGCTACGCTTCACGTAGCCGTCGGCGAACCCGGGCGTCAGTTCGAGCAGGCGATCGTAGACCGCGCACGCTTCGTCGTGCCGTGCGAGTTGCGCAAGCAGCCCGGCGCGCTGGAACAGCACGCGCTGGTGCACGGGATTGATCGCGAGCGCCTCGTCGAGCCGCGCGAGCGCATCGTGCTCGCGCCCGAGCCCGGCCAGCACCGCCGAGTAGTTCGCGAGCGCGAGCGGCACCGGCTGGCGCTCGACCGAGCGCCGCATCAGCGGCTCGGCATCGTCGAGCCGCCCCTGCTGGAAGCGCACCGCGCCGAGCAGGTGCAGTGCCTCCGGATGCTCGGGATCGAGCGCCAGCAGCTCGGCGTAGGCATGCTCCGCATGCTGCAGCGCGCCCTCGTGATGCGCCTTGCGTGCACGCACGAGCAGGCGTTCGAGCTGTATGGCGTCGGGCGGACGGCGATCCGGCGCGACCGTCGCGCTCGCCAATGTCGTCCCTTCCCCGTTCGGTGTCATCGTGTGGCCCCCACTGTCGCTGTTCGTATCGCGTGTCGTGTCTGACGTGTCATCGGCTCGAGCGCGGCACGCACCGCGTCGATCGCATCGGCCCAGTTGCCGGGCGCCGGCTGGCGAAACAGCCGCGCGGACGGATACCACGGGCTGTCGTCGCGCTTGCGCATCCAGCGCCATGCCGGCGGGTCGGGCACCAGCACCCAGACACGCGCGCCCAGCGCACCTGCCAGATGCGCGACCGCGGAATCGGTCGCGATCACGAGATCCAGCGCGCCGATCAATGCGGCCCTGTCCGCGAAATCGCCGAGTTCGTCGTCGACGCGGCGTATCGGCGCATCCGCCAGCCACGCGGCGTCGCACTCGTGCACCGGCTTCTGCAGGCTGATCCAGTCGACATCGAGATCGAACAGCGGCGCGAGCCGAACGAAATCGATCGACCGGCCGGCATCATCCCTTCGTGCCCCATCGCTTGCCCACGCGAGCCCGACGCGCAGCCTGCGCCGCTCGCCGAGCAGCGCGTCCCACTCGCGCGTGCGCTGCGGGTCCGCATGCAGGTAGGCGACGGTGCGCGCAATGGTGTCCGCTTCAGTGCGCAACGCGTGCGGCAGGCTCGGCAGCGACACATGGCAGTCGAAGGCGGGAAGCGGCTCGCCGCGCGCGATCACGTGGGGAGCACCGGTGAGCGACGTCATCAGCGCACGCAAGGGCGGCGGCACCTCGAGCACCACGCGCGCGCCGCGCGCCGCGACGAGCGGGACATAGCGGCAGAACTGCAGCGTGTCGTCGCTGCCCGGTTCCGCATGGATCAGGATCGTCTTGCCGTCGAGCGGTTCGTCGCCGCGCCACACCGGTTGCGTATACGGCCGCGCATGCCGCGCGAGCTGCATGTCGCGCAGCCGCCATTCGTACCCGCGCCAGCCGCATGCGAAGTCGCCCTCCGTCAGGTGCAACGCCGCACGCGCGCAGTGTGCGGCGGCGAAGTCGGGTTGCAGTGCGAGCGCGCGATCGTACGCGGTGAATGCTTCATCCACCTTCCCCGTCTCGGCAAGCAGGTTGCCGCGGGCCAGCCAGTTCGTCGCGGCATCGGGGTGCAGTTCAAGCGCACGATCGACCGATGCGATCGCTTCGTCGTAGCGATGCAGATCCCGCAGCACGTTGCCGCGGTTCGTCCACGCTTCGGCGCAGTGCGCGTCGATCGCCAGGGCGGCATCGTAGCTGGCAAGCGCCGCATCGAAGCGCTGCAAGCCACGCAGCACGGTGCCGCGGTTGCACAGCATGTCGACCGAACGCGGATTGACGGAAAGCGCACGTTCGTAGCTGTCGAGCGCGTCGTCGTGACGCCCGAGCTGGAGCAGCGCATTGCCGCGGCTCGCGAGTGCACGACCATGGTCGGGATCGAGCGCCAGCACGCGCTCGCAACGCGCTAGCGCTTCGTCTGCACGGCCGAGCCGTTCGAGCACGGCCGCGCTGTCGCAGAGCGTATCGAGGCGTGCGGGATCGGCCGCGAGCGCGTCGTTGAACGCGGCCAGCGCTTCGTTCAGACGGTCGAGCTCGGCGAGCATGCGGCCGCGCTCGGCCATGATCGCGGCGATGCCCGGCCGGATCGCGTTCGCGCGATCGAAGCAATGCAGCGCATCGGCCGCGCGCCGTAGCTCGCGCAGCACGAGGCCGCGGTTGAACCACGATTCGAACGAATGCGGATCGACCATCAGTGCGCGGTCGTAGGTGTCGAGCGCCTCGTCGAGGCGACCGAGCGCGCGCAGCGCGCCGCCGCGATTGCAGAGCGCGTCGAGCACGAGCGGCGACACCGAGAGCGCACGGTCGAACGACGCGAGCGCGTCGTCGTAGCGGCGCAGGCCGATCAACGTGTTGCCGTGGCGCACGAGCGTCTGCACGTCGTCGGGCGCCGCGTGCAGCGCGGTCGCAAAATGACCGAGCGCCTCGTCGATGCGGCCGCGCTCGCCGACGATCGCACCGAGATCCGAGAGCGCGCGCACGTCCGGCGCGATCGCGATCGACTGGCGCAGCAGTGCTTCGGCCTGATCGGGCGCCCCGCGCTGGAACTGCAGCACGCCGTACAGATGCAGCGCCTGCGGATGGTCGGGCTCCTTCGCGAGCACCGCGAGATATTCCCGTGCCGCGTCGTCGAAGCGACCGGCGCCGTGCCACTGCTGTGCGCGGCCCAGAATCGCCGCCGATTGCCATTGCCCGGGCGCGTCGTGCCCCGACGCGCCCGCGTGTGCCTCATGCCGGTGCTCGACCGTCACGTTCGCCCCCTTCCCGTTTGCCGATGCCGCCGCTGAGCCGGTCGATGGAACCGGTCGCGTCGGTCATGCTCGTGACGAGACTAACGGACGGCCAATAACAGACGTATGACGAAAGTTACGGACCATTTTGCCCGGGGGACGGAACGGCTTTCGGGGCTTGGCCGCGTGCGCCGGACGGTAGCGCGCGCTCACTGGCCGATCGGAATCGTCCGCACGTATTCGACCGCCGGCGCGCCCATCGTCACCGAGAAGCGAACCCCGCGCGGCACCGGCACGCCGATCGACGTCGAGTTGCTGATGCCGTGCTGTGCGAGAAACTGCGCATAGGACTGTTCGATGGCGGCCTGGCTCGTCGTCCATCCGCCGGGCGGGATCCAAACGGAAAGCTGCATCGAGCGCGCATCATTGCTGACCACCACGCGCACGAACGCATCCATGTGATGCAGCGCGTCGTCGACCTCGGCCAGCGACGCGAGCGGCTGCGACGCGCTGCGCACGAGCTCGCGCCCCTCGAGCTGGTAGCGCACGACCTGCATCTGCGTCGGCCCGCCGCCGACGCCGAGATGGCGCACCATCACGAGTTCGCCCGGACGGATGAGCAGCGGCGGCCCGAACACTTCGTCAGGCGTGACGAGGTTCGTCAGGTCGAACTGCAACTGGGAGAAGTAGCGGCCGAGCAGACGCGTTTGCGCCAGATTCGACGCGATATCGTCGCGGCCGCGGATCGTCGCATCGAGGCCGCGCCACGACAGCAGCGCGATCACCGCGAGCAGCGCGATCGCGACCAGCATCTCGATCAGCGTGAAGCCGCGGGCACGGGCGCGCGCCGCCACGCGCGGGTCAGTGGCGCGCTTCATTCTGGATCACCGTGACGACTTCGGCGAGCACGTTGCGGCTCGACGCGGACGGATACACGCTCACCGTCACGCGACGCACGAGCGGGCTCGGCAGCGCGGCCACCGACTGGCGGCACACGAACCGGTAGCGCCCCTGCGGGCAGGCGAACGTGTTGGTGCCGACGGACGGCCAGGTCGATGCAATGCGGATCTCGCCGAGCGCGTTGTCGGCGCTCCATAACGCGAGCAGGCGCATGCGCGCCATGTCGGTATCGGACGCGAGCGCGCCGATCGCACGCATCACGGCGCCCAGCGCCACAGCGACGATCGCCAGCGCGATCAGCACCTCGATCAGCGTGAATCCCCGTTCCGGCGCCCGCGCCGTGCGCGATCCGCCGCGCGCATGGCGGTTGTAGTCGGTTCTGTCGTCGCACATGACCTGCGTTCGTGTCGATGGGTCGGCGTGCGGCGTCCGGCACTCCAATCGCGGCGCGAAGCCGCATCGCCGGCGCGACCGACGCCGTGCACGGACGTTAAGCGCGGCGTATGGCACACGCGTGTCGAATGGTACGGACCATTTGGCGCGGCGAGCTCGGGCGGACGGGCGCGCAAGCGCGCGGCACGCGCCATCGCGCAGAGCACGACAGGCGACGGAAAACGGAAAACGATCGGGAAGAGCCACCCGGCGCGGGCGGCAAGCGATGAAGACGATCCTCGGGCGGCGGGATCGACGCGACGGCGTCAGGCCGTCACGGCGGCGTCATACGCGGCGCGGGCAAGCTGGCCGGCGGCGTAGGCCTCGGCCTCGCCGCGAAAGCCGTCCCGGCTGAACGCAACGACTTTCACGCCAACGCCGGTCGCCCGCTTCACCGTCAGCGCCCATTGCCATCCGCTGTCTTGTTCAAAGACGTGCAGCGAGGGTTCGAAGGAAGGGTCGAATACGGTCACGCGTTTTGCTCCTGCCCCCTTGCGCACCGCATCGGCAACGCTTGGGGCATGTCGAAAGGATCGCGCCGGGATGCGACGCGCTTCTGCCATTCGACAGTCTAGTCAAGGTTTGTTGCGACGCACCATCAGAGGTTTCACTCATCTATCGGAACCGGGCGGTCGATCAAATTTCCTGAAACCCCATATGGCACGGGCCTCTGCGGCGATTCAGCACGCACGATTCAGCAGTCGTGCGGCAACGTGCCGCACACGCGACCGCTTGCCTGTATCGATCGCCCATGAATCGCAAAACGGGGCGAGCATCGCCCGACGATCCACGCACGTCGGCGATGGACGGGGTTACCGGCCCGCACCCGTCGGCATCACGCGCCGAAACGTCAGGTTCACGCGCTCGCCCTGCACGCCCGGCGCCTTCGGCACGCGATGCTGCCATTCGGCCTGAGTGCGCCCGCGCATCACGAGCAGGCTGCCATGCCCGAGGCGATACGCATGGATGACACCGGTCTTGCGATGGCGAAGGTCGAACACGCGCATCGCCCCGAGGCTCACCGATGCGATCACCGGCGCATCGCCCAGCTCGGGCTCGTTGTCCGCATGCCAGCCGAGGCTGTCCTGCCCGTTGCGGTAGCGGTTGAGCAGCACGCTGTTGAAGCGCACGCCGCACGTCGCCTCGACCGCGTGTTTCAGGTCGAGCACGGCCGGCGTCCACGGCGCCGGCACATTGCGGATCCCCGAATATACGTAGACGGCCTCCGGCTCGCCCTGCCATGCGGTCAGCCGCGGCAACGGAATGCGCCCGCGCGGCGTGCGGATCGTGTCCTGCTGCCACGCGACTTCCCCGATCAACGCGGCCAGCGCGCGATCGGCATCGGACGGCGCCAGCCAGTCCGGGTACCAGTCCACGTCGGGTGCGGGCGTGTCAGCGAAGAAATCGGGTGTCGACATGTCGGGAGAAACGGGCGAAGAATGGAGCGAACGAGGCATGCCTGCATACTAGCCAACGGCGTCGCGCACTGCCATGCGGTGTCATTCGCGGATAAGAGGTAGCCGCGCGCACCCGGCCTCGACGCGGGCCCGATGTTCGGCTTCGACGGCGCGAAGGTCGATGCCGCGTTCTTCGCGGCACCGCGATCAAACGCAACTTCCTCGTGAATCTCGGCTATGGCGACTCAGCCGGCCTGTTCCCGCGCAGCCCGCGCTTCGATTGCGACGATATCGCCCGCATCGAGTGATGGCCGCGGGCCAGGGCCGGTGCCGCCAATGACGGCCCGGCGCCGGTCTGTTCCAAACAGGGGGAACGTGCGCTACCCGCCGCGCGTCAGCCGGATCAGCGTGATCTCGGACGGCACGCCGAAACGGTTCGGCGGCCCCCAGTATCCGGTGCCGCGGCTCGTATAGAGCCACAGATTGCCGATGCGGCTCAGCCCGCCGATCACCGGCTGCTGCAGCCGCACGAACGGCGGCCAGGGCAGAAACTGGCCGCCGTGCGTATGCCCCGACAACTGCACGGTAAAGCCGGCGTGGTTCGCCGCTTCCGCGCTGCGCGGCTGGTGCGCGAGCAGGATCTTCGTACCGACGTCATGCGGCGCACCCGCCAGCGCCTGCACGGGATCGCTGCGATGAGCGGGATCGAACCCGCCCGCCGTGAAATCGGTGACGCCCGCGAGCACCGCGTGCGCACCGTCATGTTCGATGAGCACGTGCTCGTTGAGCAGCACCGTGAGCCCGATGCGCCGGAACTCGTCGATCCACGCATGCGCGCCCGCGTAATACTCGTGGTTGCCCGTCACCAGGAAGCTGCCGTGCCGCGACCGCATGCGGCCGAGCGGCGCCGTGTGGTCGCGCAGGCGCTTGACCGAGCCGTCGACCACATCGCCCGTCACGACGACGAGGTCGGCATCGAGCGCGTTGACCGCGCGCACGATCCGTTCGACGTAGGGCCGCTTGATCGTCGGCCCGACGTGGATGTCGGACAGCTGCACGATCGTCAGCCCGTCGAGCCCGGCCGGCAACCCCGCGACCGGGATCGACACGCGCTTGACCGCCGCCGTGCGGCGCGCACCGACGAACCCGATCACGGTGACGAACACCGCACCAGCCAGCACGCCGATCGCCGTGTCGGTCGCCGCGCCCGGCCACGCACCGTCGTGCCCGAGATGCCGCCATCCGGACACGCCGAGCAGCACGAATTCGCGGAGGAGCGTCAGCAGGAGCAGCGACGAGAAGAAGCCCATCACGAGCGAGCCGGCCCAGCCGGCCAGCGTCGCGGCCCAGCCTTCGTCGAAGCGGCGCGAGAACATGCCGACCGGGATCAGCACGACGAAGCTCGCCAGCACGAGCGCCGCGGTCGTGCGCGCGACCGGCGACGTGAATGCATCGGGAATGATTCGAATCCCGACGTACAGATGGAACAGCACGCCGATTGCAATGAACCGGACAAAGAAACTTCGCATGGAACGTTCACCTTCGTTGCGATACCGATACCGCTTCCGCGTTGCGTGTTGCACGCGGCCGTGAGGCTCCGTGCCGCGCGTCGCGCCATACGTACGATGGTACACAGATCGCGGCCGTGACGACCGGTCGCCGGCCAGGCTTCGAGGCCGCTGGGCGCACCGCTCGACCGCGCCTTCATCGGGCCGCCCGACGCGAGCGACGTCGACGCTTTCCCGAAGCCCGTCATTACCGACATGCAGCGCACGCTGCGCTTGCACATCCCGATCAGCCACGTCGAGAAGGGCGGCCGGATGATCGATGCGAACGTCCGCTCGCTGCCCGAAGGCACTGCGTGTCGCCGCGCTCGCAGGCGAGCAAACGAGCAGACAGCTCAGGCCAAACGCCCGCCGCAGATCTGAGGCGCCGATCACCACACGCTGCCGCGCTTCACACGCAATCCGGTCGACCCACTCGTCAACATTGCCCTCCATCCGTCGAATCGCCCCTATTCCCCTGCCTTCGGACGGCAATCGGCCTTTTCCGTCCCGATTCCGCGCTGTCGAGCCGACAAATCGACCGCCCTTCGTTCGTCTGACGATTCTTTACAGTCCGTTAGCAACCCTACACGAGTGCACGCTGGCAGAATCGCGACAGTCCGGTTTCGGTGGTCGAAACGCGATGCCGGACGTGTCGACGCGCCCCGCCGACCGGCACCCTCCTCCCCACGATGTACGGGGCGGGTGGCTGGCGGTCCGCATCGCGCTGATTTATTATCGGCTCCGTATCCCGGAATCGTCGTCGCGGCGGCGATTCGCATTGCGCCGCGCCCGGCATCCACCCCCAACGTCGAGCTCGTCACACCATGAGAAAAACAACGCCGCGCGCGCCCTTGCGCGTCGCCGCCGTCCTGGCGCCCGCCCTGCCGCTCGCGGGCTGCGCATCGCGCGGCGCACCGTCGTACGTCCTGTTCGGCGCGTATTTCCCGCTTTGGCTCGTCAGCGCGATCGTCGGCGTCATCGGCGCGATCGTCGCGCACCGCGTCTTCGTCGCGACCGGCTGGGCAGCCACGGTGCCCTACCAGCTGGCCGTCTGCACCGCGATCGGGCTCGTGGTCGCGGTGATCGTGTGGCTCACCGGCACGGGGCCGTTCGCATGAAGGCCGCCGGTATCGCCCGCCCCTCCGTCAAAGGCCGCGTGATCGCCCTGGCGATCGTCGCGCTCGGCATCGCGGCACTCGTGTACGCGTACCACCGCACGACGGCCTACCCGTCCACCGACGACGCGTCGATCGACGCGGACGTCGTGCACGTCGCGTCGCCGGTCGGCGGCCGCATCGTGCAACTCGCGGTACATGAAAACCAGCGCGTCGCGAAAGGCGACCTGCTGTACGTCATCGATCCGGTGCCGTACCGGCTGACGGTGGCGCAGGCGCAGGCCGACCTCGAACTCGCGCGCGCGTCGCTCGACACGCGCCGCCGTTCGCTGATCGGCGAGCGCTCGAACGCCGCCGTGGCCGCCGAGCAGGTGAAACGCGCGACGCAAAACGCCGACCTCGCGACCCGCGACGTGAACCGGCTCGCGCCGCTCGCCGCGCAAGGCTACGTCAGCGCGCAGCAGTTCGACCAGGCGAAGGTCCGCCAGCGCGACGCGGCCGTGTCGCTCGCGCAGGCACAGGAACAGCAGCGCGCGTCCGCGCAGACGATCGGCGACGACGCCGACGCGATCGCGACGCTGCATGCGCGCGAGGCCGCGCTGGCCCGCGCGCAGCATGCGCTCGAAGACACCGTCGTGCGTGCGCCGCACGACGGGCTCGTCACGGGCCTGAGCGTGCTCGCCGGCGAAACCCTTGCGCCGAACCAGTCGATCTTCACGCTGATCGACGCGAGCGAATGGTTCGCCGTCGGCAACTTCCGCGAGACGTCGCTGAGCCGCATCGAGGTCGGCGACTGCGCGACCGTCTATTCGATGATCGACCGCAGCCGCCCGCTGACGGGCAAGGTCGTCGGCGTCGGCGCAGGCATCGCCGACAGCGCCCGCATCAACCTGCCGCGCACGCTGCCGATCGTGCAGAACTCGGTGAACTGGGTACACGTCGCGCAGCGCTTCCCGGTGCGCGTGAAGCTCGACGAACCCGACGGCAAGCTCGTGCGCGTCGGCGCCAGCGCGATCGTCGAGGTCCGGCATGGCACTGCCTGCCGCTGAGGTTCGCTCGCCGGGCCCGCGCGAAGTCCTGCGACTGCTCGCGCCGTTTCCGGGGCGCACGTCGATTGCCGTGCGGGTTGCGCTGATCTGCGCGCTGACCGCGCTCGTGACGGCCGCCTACGGCACGCCCGAAGCCGCGCTGTCCGCGTACGTCGTGTTCTTCATGATCCGGGCCGACCGCGTGACGAGCGTCGTGCTGGCGGCCGCGCTGCTGGTGATCGTCACGATCGTGATCGGGCTCGTGCTCGGCATCGCGATCTTCAGCATCGACTATTCGATCCTGCGGGTCGCGTGCATGGCCGTGCTGTCGGTCGGCCTTCTCTATCTGACGTCGGCCAGCAAGCTGCGCCCGGTTGGCGCGATCCTCGCGATGATCGTCGGCTTCGGGCTCGACCAGCTCGGCCTCGCGCCGTTCGGCGAAGCTGCCACGCGCGCACTGCTGTACATCTGGCTGACGATCGCGATTCCGGTCGGGGTCGCGATCGTCGTCAACCTGCTGATCGCGCCGTCGCCGCGCAAGCTCGCGCACGCGCAACTCGCGAAGCGCTTGCGGCTCGCCGCGCAGCGGCTGCGCGGTGACGATGCCGCGCGCGACGCATTCAATGCCAGCCTGCACGAAGGCGACAAGCAGCTGCTCACGTGGCTCAAGCTGTCGAAACTCGAGGGCTCGTCGTCCGCCGCCGACTTCGCGGCGTTGCGGCAGGCCGTGGCGTCGAGCACCGCACTGCTCGTCGGCGTCGCGCTGGCTGATCGCGAACCGGATGCACGGCTGCCCGACGCATTTGCCATCCCGATTGCCGCGACGCTCGACGAGATGGCCGACGTCCTCGACCAGGGCGGCTACCCGGTCGACGTGACGCTCGCGCTCCCGCCGACCGACACGCTGCCGCCGCTCGCGCGGGTTGCTGCGACGGATCTCCAGGCTGCGATCACGCATTTCGCGGAACCGGCTGCGACGACCGATGTCGCTTCGCCGGCTTCGTCGGCTTCGTCGGCTTCGTCGGCTTCGTCGGCTTCGTCGGCTTCGTCGGCTTCGTCGGCTTCGTCGGCTTCGTCGGCTTCGTCGGCTTCGTCGGCTTCGTCGGCTTCGTCGGCTTCGTCGGCTTCGTCGGCTTCGTCGGCTTCGGCAACAGCCTCCAGCGCCCCCGAATCCGCTCCGCCCCCCACCCCGCGCGGCGGCTTCTTCCTGCCCGACGCGCCCACCAATCCCGACCACATCCGCTACGCGCTGAAGACGACCGCCGCGGCGATCTTCTGCTACCTGCTGTACTCACAGCTCGACTGGTCGGGCATCCATACCTGCGTCGTCACCTGCTACATCGTGTCGCTCGGCTCGACGGCCGAGACGGTCGAGAAGCTCACGCTGCGGATCTTCGGCTGCATCGTCGGCGCGCTGCTCGGCACGGCGGCACTGGTCTTCGTCGTGCCGTCGCTATCGTCGGTCGGCCACCTGATGGCGCTGGTGTTCGCCGGCGGGTGGCTCGCCGCGTGGGTCGCGTTCGGCTCGCCGCGCATCGCGTATGCCGGCTTCCAGATCGCGTTCGCGTTTTTCCTGTGTGTGATCCAGGGCGCCGGCCCCGGCTTCGACCTGACGATCGCGCGCGATCGCACGATCGGCATCCTGCTCGGCAACGTCGTCGTGTATCTCGTGTTCACGCGCATCTGGCCCGTCAGCATCGGCAAGCAGATCGACGCCGGGCTCGCCGCGCTGATCGACCAGTGGCGGCGCCTCGTGCAGGTCGCGCAGCCGGCCGAGCGGCGCGCGCTCGCGGCTGAGGCGTTCGCGCGCCACGGCGCGATCACGCAGGAGCTCGGGCTCGTCCACTACGAACCGTCGTGGGTACGGCCGGCCGCGTCGTGGCTCGCCAGCCGACGCCGTGCGCTCGCGGAACTCGGCGCGCTCGAAGGGCCGCTGTTCCTGCTCGCCGAACGCAAGCCCGGCGACGCAGCGATCGGCGCGCAGCTCGCCCGCGTGACCGAACCGCGCGACGACGCCGCCGCGCCTCATCGAGAACCCTCCGCGCCGCCGGCCACCCCGCCGCGCGCAGCCCCCACCGACCCCGCGCGCGACGCGCTGCTGAACCTGATCGACACGCGGCTCGCGCACATCGCCGATGCCGCCCGTCAAGCCACACCGAAGGAGCCTGTTCCCCATGCGCCTACCTGAACCGCCGGCCGCCTCGATCGCCGCCGCCGCCGTCGCGACCGCCGTCGCGCTGGCCGGCTGCGCGACGTCGTCGATCGATCTGGCGCCGGAGGCGTCCGACCGCCCGTGGCAGCCGCAAACGTCCGCCGCAGGCGATATCGTGCCGGGCCCGCCGCGCGCGTCCGCGCAAGGTTCGCACGACTACACGCTGCCCGCCTCGCCGGCGCTCGCGTCGGTCTCGCCGCCGGCCGCGCTCGATGCCGCGCACGCGTACACGCTGCCCGAGCTGATCGATCTCGCCGAATCGGCGAACCCGTTGACCCGTATCGCGTGGAACGACGCGCGCAACGCGGCGCTCGCGGTCGGCCTGGCCAAGACGGCCTACCTGCCGAAGCTGTCCGCGACGGCCATGGGCGGGTACCAGGCAAACCACGGGTCGACGTCGTCGTTCCTCGGCGACTCGTCGAGCAACTCCACCGTGCACGGCACCGTCTCGGCGCTGTCGCTGCAATGGCTGCTGTTCGATTTCGGCGGCCGCGCGGCGCGCGTCGAAGCGGCCGAACAGGCGTCGATCGCGTCGAACGTCGCGTTTACGGCCGTCCACCAGCAGGTGATCCACGACGTGACCGTCGCGTACTACCGCTACGAAGCCGCACGCTCGCGCGCGCTCAGCGCCCAGCAGGGCCTCGCGAACGCGGACGCGATCCTCGCGGCCTCCCGCGCGCGGCTCAAGCACGGCGTCGGCACGGTCGTCGAACTCGCGCAGGCGACGCAGAACCGCGCGCAGGCCAACCTCGCGCTCGTGCAGGCGAACGGCACGGAGAGCGACGGCTATCTCGCCCTCGTCTCCGCGCTCGGCATCTCGCCGCTGTCGAAGCCGACCGTCGCCGCGCTGCCGAAGCGGCCGCTGCCACCCTCGCTCGGCTCGTCGGTCGACGCGATCGTGTCGGACGCGATCGCGCGCCGGCCCGACCTGCAGGGCGCGTTCGCGCTCGAAAAGGCCAATCGCGCGAAGATCAAGGCCGCGGAAGCCGCGTTCATGCCGAAGATTTTCCTGTCCGCGTCGACGTCGTACGCGAGCGGCGGCACGTCCATCTCCACGCTGCCCGCGATCGGCGACCAGGCGCCGACCGTCAACCTGAACGGCAGCCGCTACGGCGGCGGCGTGTTCCTCGGCGTGACGATTCCGTTGTACGACGGCGGCCTGCGCTCGGCGGTGCTGATGCAGGCGCGCAACGACGCGGAAAGCGCCTCCGCGCGCCTCACGCGAACCAAGGAGGAAGCGGTCCGCCAGGTGGTCGCCGCGCAGAACGCGGTACAGACGAGCCTGGCGTCGCACGACGCCGCACAGGCGCTCGTCGACGCCGCGCAGACGAGTTACGACGCGGCGCTGACCGCGTACCGGAACGGCGTCGGTTCGGTCACCGATGCGACGATCGCGCAAAGCCAGTTGCTCGCCGCCCGCAACGCGGAGGTCGACAGCTATGCCGGTGCGCTGTCGGCCGCTGCCGCGCTCGCGCTTGCGACGGGAACGATCGGCTCGGCGCAATAGCGCGGCCGCCGCGAGGCGGTTGACGCATGCGCTCGCCGCCTACTAGAATGCCGCCCATTCTTCCTTCAGGAACCATCGTGGACAGTTGCAGCACTCCGTTGCGTGCGCCGCTTGCCGCCTGAACGCCTGTCCGACGCAGTTCTCCTGCCCGGCTCGCGTTCCGCGAGCCGCACGCCACCCGTTTCACACTGAATGACGCATTCGCGCGGTACAGTACCGCGCGATGACGGCTATCTTCGTGTCGCCCTCGGCCTTGCGCCGCCGCGACGCGAAACGGCACGCGCTCCTTGCACGGCAGGACAACCATGACTTTCGATTTCGCACTTCGTCTTTTCACCGCGTTCGCCTGCGGCGTCGCCATCGGCATCGAACGCCAGATGCGCCAGCGCACGGCCGGCCTGCGCACCATCACGCTCGTCGCGAGCGGCGCGTGCCTGTTCGTCACGCTCGGCGTGCTGACCGGCAACGGCGTCGCGGGCGTCACGCAGATCGCCGCCTACGTCGTGTCGGGCGTCGGCTTCCTCGGCGGCGGCGTGATCATGCGCGACAAGGGCTCGATCCAGGGCATCAATACCGCCGCGACGCTGTGGTGCTCGGCCGCCGTCGGCGTGCTGTCCGGTTCCGGTCATTACGTGCCGGCGCTCGCCGGCACCGGCGTCGTGCTGCTCACCAATACGCTGTTGCGCAGCGTCAGCCAGGCGATCAACGCGACGCCGGTATCGAACGCCGATCTCGTGCGCGAATACCAGATCACCGTGATCTGTCTGGCCTCCGATGAAGTGCACATCCGCACGCTGCTGTCGAACTCGATGTATGCGAAGCCGCTGTCGTTCCAGAGCCTCACGAGCGAGGACGTGCCCGACCAGCCGGACCGGCTGAAGGTGACCGCGACACTGAAGCTGCATCCGAAGGATCAGCAGAAGCTCGAGCAGATCGCGAGCCGGATGAGCATGGAGAAGAGCATTTCCAGCGTGAGCTGGACCGCGAAGGAAGCGGAGCCGATGATGGAGTGAGCGGGCGGGCGGCAGCCGCAGGTCGCGCTGCCGCCTTCACGCCCTGTCAGGGCGTCTCGATCAGCCCGGCCGAGATGGCCTTGACGACCGCCTGGACCTTGTTCGTCGCGCCCAGCTTCTCGAGGATGTTGTTGACGTGGAAGTTGACCGTCCGCTCCGAGATGCTGAGGATCTGGCCGATTTCGCACGCGGTCTTGCCCTCGGCCGTCCAGCACAGCACCTCGCGCTCGCGCGCGGTCAGCGTGACGCCCGCCGCCGGCGCCAGCTTCGGCACCATGAAGCGGCTCATCAGCGAATGCGACAGGTTCGCGAGCCAGTTGGTCTGCAACGTCAGCATGTTGATCTCGGCCGGCGTCAGCCGGTCGGCATGGCGGGCGATGCTCAGCAGGCCGAACGCGCCGCGCGGCGCCCAGCTCGACTGCGCGACGCCCACCGACAACCCGCAATCACGTGCGTCCTGCCACAGCGGGCACGGCTCGATCTGGTCGACGTCCGGCCAGACGATCATGTTGGTGCTGAGCGCGCCGTCGCGAACCGTCGAGTCGATCTCGATGTAGTTCTGCGCCTGGTAGTGCGCCATCCAGCCGTCCGGATAGGTATCGAAGATCGCGACCGCGGGCTTCGAAACGGGCAGCGGGACACGAATGCCGTAACAGCAGTATTCGAATCCCAGCCGCTTGGAATAGGCGGCGATCCGCTGGAAGAGCTGCTGCTCGTCTTCCGCGGCGCTGAATTGTTGATAGGCATCCTGCCAGCGCAGTTCCATTCATTCTCCGACAACGTCACGCTGTCATACTTGTCAGGTTCCAGACCCGTTCGAGGCTGATACATTCCGCGCATGACTTCACCTTTGCTGCACTCGGTCCCCGGCCCGTCCCCGGACGGCTACGTACGCCTGTCAGAAAGCGCACTGGCCGTGCTTGCGCTCGACCATGTCGCAAGCGGCCTCGACGCATCGCTGCTCGAGGAATTGCGCGACAGCGCCATCGACGCACGCCTCGCCGGCTACACCGAATGGCATCGCCCGGCCAGTGCCGGCGTCGCTTACGTGACGATCGGCTGGGACTGGTACCTCGAACGCGCGACGGGCGCGTTCGTGATCGCGGGCGGCGACGTCCGCAGCAACGTGATGGTCACCGACGCCACGGGCGCCGACATCGGCATGCTCCGCACGGCCGCCGCGCTCGCCGCTCGGCTCGCGTGCACCGACTGGTCCGCCGCGGTCGCGTCGGCCCTGCTCGGGCACAACGACGCCTATCATGCCGGTCCGACGCTCCAGTGACAACTGGCTGCGCCTCTATTCCTCTGACTATTTCCGCCAAGCTGGCGCTCTTTATAAGCAAAAGCGCCACGGTTTTCAATCCCGTTGATCAAGAAACCGTTACCACGTCCTAAATGACGTCTTTCCGACGTCATCCTGTAAGAGTTACCAGTTACCGCCCCCTCGTGCTGCGCGATGTAATGCACGCATACAAAAGCACAGATCCGAGGACACCATGCGGACCTTCGTTCACGAGGAAGGGCGGTTGCCACACGAACTTGCGGCGGATCTCGGGCGCTATCGGCGCCGTGTGTTCGTCGAGCAGCTCGGCTGGGCACTCCCGTCGGCGAACGAAAGCTTCGAGCGCGACCAGTTCGATCGCGACGATACCGTGTACGTGTTCGCGCGGAACGCCGGCGGCGACATGTGCGGATGTGCGCGCCTGCTGCCGACGACGCGTCCGTATCTGCTGAAGTCGCTGTTCGCCGACCTGATCGCCGAAGACATGCCGTTGCCGCATTCGGCTGCCGTCTGGGAGTTGTCCCGGTTTGCGGCAACCGATGACGAAGGCGGGCCGGGCAATGCCGAATGGGCCGTGCGCCCGATGCTCGCGGCCGTCGTCGAATGCGCGGCACAGCTTGGCGCGCGGCAGTTGATCGGCGTGACGTTCGCGAGCATGGAGCGGCTGTTCCGCCGGATCGGCATACACGCGCACCGCGCCGGCCGGCCGAAACAGGTAGACGGACGTCTGGTGGTCGCATGTTGGATCGACATCGATCCGCAAACGTTTGCTGCGCTAGGAATCGAGCCGGGGCAGGCCGCCCGGCAAGCCATCGCCGCCTGAACCGGAACGCACGTTTCTGTCCGGGCGGTATCGTAACGAAGGAGAATCAACGTGGACCAGTCTCAGGTCTTTCGCGCGATGATGCCCGGGTTGACGAGCGCCAACGGCGCCCGCATCGCGGTCGCCTACCCGTCGTTTCCCCGGCCGCTGCCGCTCGTGCGGCTCGACCGTCGCGGGCTCGTGTTTCGTGCGGCCGGCGCCGCGCCGCTCGTCTGCGGGCTGCCGCGCGCGGCGACGCTGCTGGTCGCGGACGAGCCGCTCTGCTCGCTGCGCCTCGTGATCCGCGACATCGCGCCGGCCGGCGAAGGCCGGCATGACCTGACGATGCAGCCGTCCGGCGCCGCCGGCGACGAATTGCTGTGGCATGCGTTGCGTGATCGCGAGCCGTACCGCCAGATTCAGCAGCCGCTTGCGCCCGTCGACGCGTCCATCGCCACCGACGGCGACCCGCACGCGTCGGCCGGCGAAGCCGGGCCGCGCCCGTCGCGCAGCGCGGCCTTCCGGCTGCCGTGCCCCAGCGACGCGCTGTTCTTTGCCGACTGGCTCGAATATCACTTCGACGAACTGCGTGCGCTGTCGCAACAGCATGGGCCGCAACTGCAGCTCAACCAGCTCGAGCGGCAGGTGGCCGACGACGAGGTCGGCGTGCGCTTCGTCTACGACATCGATGGCCATGCGACGCGGCACGCGCTGACCGACTGCGCGCGCGAGGCCTGTGCATGGATCGAGACGGAGATGCGCGACAAGTACGCGCTACCGGTTGCGCAGGAGCGTTTCAGCGCGTTTGCGGCGCACGCGCGGGCAGGCGGCATGTGAGTGCGATGCAACACGAAGTTGTATCGATACAACTAGGGCTTGCCATGCCTCGGGTTTTCCCTTAAATTTACGTCTGTCTCCTCCATGTCTCCAAACATGGATTCAGCCCGCTCAATGTAGCGGGCTTTTTCTTGCCCGCGCGAATTACGGGGACAGACCATCTTCCGCTCGCTCAACCTCCCCGGCGCACACCAGACGGCCACGGCCAGAAGTGGTGCAGCGCAAATATCAGCACCACCACCCCGATCACGACCAGCAGCAGGTACAACCAGCCCTTTTTGGTCGTTGGCAGATCCGCCAGCGCGCTCACGTCGCCCGTCAGGGCCGCCAGCGCGACCATGCCGAGTCCGACCAGCACCATCGTTCCCTTGGCCACCCATCCAAAGGCTGTCTCCAACGCGCCCGCCCATCGCGACTGGCGATAAGGGCCGGTAACCGGCCGACGGAGATCGGGCTTACTCATTTGCGCCCTCTCGTATGGGATATGTGCATCCACTCATCGATCGACAGACTGAGGCGAAAACAGCACGTCGAAGGTTGTCCTGACAAGCACCGGATGCAACGGGTGCGCGCATTTGATCGGGAGCGTCATGTTTTTTCTTTCACGAGACGAGGGTCGACGGTTCGATTCGTTTGGCCGGAAGGAGCCCATATCGTTCGATACGATGGATCACGCCGAAACGCGCCTCGTTCGTCACACGCAATCCGGATCGGCCGGCTTATCATTGACCGGCCCGCCACTCGCCCCCGAGGCCATCTTGCACGCCCATCTGCGCATTGCCCGCCCGGTCAGCAACCTCGCCCGCACCGAGCGCATGTATCGCGACGCTCTCGAACTCTCCGTTCTTGCGCGCTTTGAAGATCACGACGGGTTTTCCGGCGTGATGCTCGGGCGCGACGGCCTCGACTATCACTTCGAATTCACGTACTGCCCCGACCACCCGATCGCGCCGTCACCGACGCCCGAAGACCTGATCGTGTTCTACCTGCCCGATCGGCCGGAATGGGAAGCTGCATGCGCGCGCGCCACGGAGCATGGCTTCATGCCGGTGACGTCGTTCAATCCGTACTGGGAAATATCCGGCCAGACTTTCGAGGATGCCGACGGCTACCGGATCGTGCTGCAGAACGGCACGTGGCGCTGACAGGCGAACACGCGTGAATCGTTACGCGCCGGCCACGCCGGCGGTGCGGGCGACATACACGACGTGCCGACGCAGCGCATGCCCTTCCGGCAACGCAGGATGGTCGAAATCGTGCGCGGGCTGACGCTGCATGCCGAGCCGCTGCATCACGTGCCGTGATCGCAGGTTGGTGTCGGCCGTCCACGCGAAGATCTCGCCGAGCCCGATCCGGTCGAACCCGTCGGCCAATGCGGCGGCGGCCGCTTCGACAACGTAGCCATGCACCCAGGCGTGACGCGCCTGCCGCCACACGATCTCGACGCACGGTGCCATCGGATGCGTTGCACGCGCTTCGTGCGACAGGCCGCACACCCCGATCAGCATCGCGTCGGCGCGGCGCTCGATGGCCCACGGGCCGAAACCGTGTGCATCGAAATGCGCGTCGAAGCGCGCGATGACGTCGCTCGCCTCGTCAACGGACATCGGGCCGCGCGCGAGCCATGCGGTCACGTCTGGATCCTCATGCATCGCCGATAGCGCACCCGCATCCGTCGGCCGCCAGCGACGCAGCGTCAAACGCTCGGTTTCGATCTTCGACGGTGTGGGCATAGGGGGCGATGGATCGTTCTGGCGGCGTAACGCGAGCGCCGTCACACACTCGAAAGCGGAACGGACGGAAGAGAGACGGAGGGTAAATGGAAATCGTCACCATTGCCGGCGACGATCCAGGGAACAGATGACGAAAAACGGGCGCCGGCGCGCTCGCTGCGATTACTCGTTTTCCTCGAAGTAATGCCCAAACTTCGTCTGCTTCGTGCGGATATAACGCTCGTTTTCCTCTCGCACGGGCACCGCAAGCGCCACGCGTTCGCAAACCGGAATACCGTGCTTCGCGAGCGTATCGAACTTCGCCGGGTTGTTGCTCATCAGCCGCACCGACGTCACACCGAGGATCCGGAGAATCGCGGCAGCCGAGTCGTATTCACGAGCGTCATCGGGCAGGCCGAGGTCGAGGTTTGCCTCGACGGTGTCGCGCCCCTGCTCCTGCAGCGCATACGCGCGGATCTTGTTGCTCAGGCCGATCCCGCGCCCTTCATGGCCGCGCAGATACAGCAGCACGCCGCGGTCTTCCGCCGCGATGTAACGCAACGCGAGATCGAGCTGCTCGCCGCAGTCGCAGCGGTACGAGCCGAATACATCGCCGGTCAGGCACTCGGAATGAAGGCGCGTCAGCACGGACTGCTCGCCGGCCACGTCGCCCATCACGAGCGCGAGATGTTCGGCATCGCTGCCCGATACGCGAAACGCGTATGACTTGAACGTACCGTAGCGCGTAGGCAGCGACGCGGTGGCGACGAGTGTCACGCATTCGTCGGCCTGGTCGTTGCCCGGCGTGGGCGATTGGGGACGCGAAGACATCATGAATTCAATCGAAACGTTCAGGAATGTAGGAGTTGTGTGGATAGTGCGTGACCGGAGTTTACCGCTAATCTGGAATCGTCACGCGACTGCCGCCACCTGCGCGGCTATACTGGGCTCATCGGGTGACAAGCATCACACCCTGCCTGCCCAGCATCGACCTGCACACGGAGAAAGCGAATGAGTACGACTGTCGCGCAACTTCTCAAGGCCAAGCCGGATTCGGGCCGCACCATCTACACCGTCACGAAGAGCGACCTCGTCTACGACGCCATCAAGCTGATGGCCGAAAAAGGCATCGGCGCGCTCCTGGTCGTGGACGGCGACGACATCGCGGGCATCGTCACCGAGCGTGACTACGCGCGCAAGGTGGTCCTGCAGGACCGCTCGTCGAAAGCCACCCGCGTCGAGGAAATCATGACGGCGAAGGTGCGCTACGTCGAACCGTCGCAATCCACCGACGAGTGCATGGCGCTGATGACCGAGCACCGGATGCGCCACCTGCCCGTCCTCGACGGCGGCAAGCTGGTCGGCCTCATCTCGATCGGCGACCTCGTCAAGAGCGTAATTGCCGATCAGCAGTTCACGATCAGCCAGCTCGAACACTATATCCACGGCACGCCCGCGGTCACGTCCGCCTGACCCGCCCAGCAAAAAAGGCCCAAACGCGCGAGCGTCTGGGCGGAAAGCCGCCGGAATGCGGCGACGGAGGTTCTGCTCCTGCGGGCGAATGACGCGCACAACGGATGCGCGTCTCGTCAATTAAGCGGTGCGCTCGGGCAGACCCGGGGACGTTCAGTTGCCGAAATAGACCGAGTTCACGGGATTCGGTGCTTCGCGCGTCATGCGGCGGCCGGCTTGGCCTGCACCCGTCGCCACGGCACCGTAGCCGCTCGTATCGGCTTGCGCGAGCGTCGGCTGGTTCGGTTGAATGCGTTGTTCAGCGGCCTGGATGTTGTCCGGATATTGCGAATCGCTCGCGAGCGGCTTGTAGCCGTTCTGTTCGAGTTGCACGAGCTCGGCCTTGACCTGGTCGCGCGTCAGCCCCTGCTCGGACTGTGCAAACGACGCGATCGGGGCGGCAAGGACGGATGCGGCGATAGCTGCGTAGATGACCGACTTCATGATTTACCTCCGGTATATGTTCTCGTTTGGCGTCGCCTCGGCAGGACTGTCTGAAGCGATTGAATTCAGTGTAGTTCTCGCCAATCCAAGGGGAAAACCTTAGTTTGAACATACAGCGTTGCGATTTT
This sequence comes from Burkholderia sp. HI4860, assembly GCF_002223045.2. Classification (NCBI taxonomy): domain Bacteria; kingdom Pseudomonadati; phylum Pseudomonadota; class Betaproteobacteria; order Burkholderiales; family Burkholderiaceae; genus Burkholderia; species Burkholderia sp. HI4860. The sequence goes on from NZ_NKFO02000001.1 coordinate 2,984,056, forward strand.
GACAAAAATCACTCGCACATCCCGGACGATATCGCGGCGACTTGCTTCACTCGCACAACAATCCCTGACAAAATGCCGACAACCGAATCACATATCCCGAAGGTTGTGTTGTAGAATCGTAAGGTTATATTCGCCTGTCGATCTTCCATCCACCATGTACGCGCTCACGCCCCTTTCGGTTTCGCCGTCCGGCCCGGCCGGCGTGTGCGCGCGCGCCGGTCATCCGGCGCATCCCCTCGCTCGACGCACGGCCCAGGCGCCGCTCGCCCCTGCCCGGCGCCTGATCTGACGGCTCGGTCTCCTCCCGGAGCCAGGTCAGACAGGCTCCGGGCGATCCCATAGGCACGCCACGCCTGCCCCTGCCGATCATTTGGAGAACTGCCATGAAACAACGCCTTTACCAGTTGACCGAACTCGACGTTGCTCGCCTAGAGAAGCACGCCGAACACAACCCGCGCTTCCAGACGATGCTCGATACGCTTCTCGAGCGCGCCGACATCGTCCAGGCCGATGCCATCAAGGCGAACGTCGTCACGATGAACTCGCAGATCACGCTGCTCGACGAAGCGACCCAGGAACAAGCCACCTGGACGATTGTTTATCCGGACGCCGCCAATCTCGAGCTCGGCCGCCTGAACGTCTTCTCGCCCGTCGGCATGGCATTGCTGGGCACCCAGCGCGGCCAGATGGTCAAGGTGATGCAGCCGAGCGGCGCCGAAAAGCAGATGAAGGTGGCCGCGATCGTGTTCCAGCCCGAAGCCAACGGCGAATACACGCGCTGAGCCCCCTGCCGTCGGCACCGCGCCGTAGCGGCGCACAGCAAAAAAGCGAGGCACCGGCCTCGCTTTTTTGCATCCGGACGACATGAATCGCCGACATCGCATTCCGCACACGAAAAAAAAGGCGCCCGAAGGCGCCTTTTTCGATGCTGCGTAGCGGGTTACCCCGCCGTCACGCTTAGAAGCGGTGACGCAGACCAACCGTTGCTGCGGTTTGGTTGATCGACGAGCTCGGCAGGTTGTCGCTGAAGTTGCTGCCGTTGTAGATCGATGCGCCGATGCCGTTCTTCGCTGCACGCTGGTACACAGCTTGTGCGTAGACGTCCGTGCGCTTCGACAGAGCGTAGTCAGCTTGCAGGCCGAACTGGTTCCAGTGCGTGCTGCCGTTGTTGATCTTCGCGTTCGTGTACGTGTAAGCAGCACCCAGGCCGAGAGCCGGCGTCAGGTTGTACTTTGCGTTGACTTCGTAGTTGTCGGTGCGCAGCGTGCCGACGCCAACTGCGTTGTTGTCGAGGCGAGCTTGCGTCCATGCAGCGCCGACTTGTGCCGGGCCGAATGCGTAGCCAGCAGCAGCACCGTACGTGCGGACGCGGCCTTGGCTAGCGATGCCACCGATTGCCGACGACGTTGCGCCGTTTGCGTTCGTACCGTCACCCAGGTTCGCTTGCGAGTATGCACCCGCCAGCTTCAGGCCTTGGAACTGGTATGCAACGCCTGCGCTGTACGCACGGTTGTTGCCGAAGTTCGTGTTGTTCGAGAACGAGTACGTGCCGCCGAATTGCAGGCCAGCGTAGTTAGCGCTCGTGAACTTGATCGTGTTGTTCTGAGCGACATCACCGTTCGTGCTCAGACGATCCAGGTTCAGCGGGTGCGCGAAGTACGTGCCGCCCCACGAGCCCGTTGCCGTCAGCGGCGCCAGGTAGTCTTGCGTTGCGTCATACTGCTTACCCAGCGTGACCGTGCCGTACTGGCTCGACAGGCCGACGAAAGCTTGGCGGTTGAACATGCCGTTGCTGTTCGCGAACTTGCCGTTACCGATGTTGAAGCCGCTTTCCAACGTGAAGATTGCCTTCAGGCCGCCACCCAGGTCTTCCGAGCCACGCAGGCCGAAACGGCTCTGGTCAATGCCCGAACCCATCGCCCAACGCGACTTGCCAGCTTGGCCGAGTGCCGGCTGGACGTTACTCGTGTAGGTGATGCCTGCGTCCAGCACGCCGTACAGCGTGACGCTGCTTTGTGCGTGAGCGACGGTAGCAAACGATGCTGCAGCTGCTGCAACGATCAGAGTCTTGTTCATTCGTGGAGCTCCCTTCTAAAAAGAGGCAGGTCTCGCGACCTTGTTCATAAACGGTCTGCAACCGCCCGGGAGCGCCATCGATCCTGCTGGCCGCGCCCGGATAGTTGCCCGTTTGGGAACCGTGAGTTTAGGGGTGTACCCTAGGGGAGCGATCCGCAAATAAAGAAATAAGCTTTTCCAGAACTAGAAATAATGAAAGTGGGGCCGAGTTATAAGTATTTGTTTTGACGTTTGTTTTTGACTTCTTGACGGAGGCTTTTTGGAGCCTTTCATCGCACCATTCTTACATGTCATCGTCTTGACGGTTGCATAGAAACAACAAACGAATTCGGCGCCACCCTCCGGAATCGGTAAATTTTACCCAATTTGATCTCGAATTTCTGGCCTCGGGCACCTAAAACGCATTCGTCGGCCAGTAAACAGGGCTCGACAATCGTTCAGCGGGTCACGTCCACCGGCAACATCCATATAGAAAGGCCGGCTTCCACCTGCCGACGGTTCACCCCACCTGCCGTGACACACGGTAACAGCGCTAACCGCTCGTGTAACCCGGCCGGCCGACTGGCAGGCTAATGTAAGGCAGCCTCGAATACAGAACAGGACACGCCATGAATCGACGCTCGTTGTTACGCGCCATCGGATTGACCGCCGCCTTCGTCGGCACCGGCGGCTGGCTCCGCGCCGCCTCGGCCCAGCCCGCGCCGCCCGTGTACCGGCCGTCCGGCCCGAATCGCGTGCCCGGCGGCCCGCCCTATCCGGACCGCCCGGGCTTCGCACCGCCGGCCGCCCGGCACGACCGCCGTCCGCCGCCGCCACGGCCGCATGGCTATATATGGACCGACGGCTACTGGCGCTGGCAGCGTGGCCGCTATATATGGATGCCGGGGCGCTGGGTCGCACGGCGCCCCGGGCGTCGGTGGGTGCCCGGCTACTGGCGCCGCCAGGGACGGGTATGGATCTACGTCGACGGTACGTGGCGATAGGCAGCCACCGGGCTGCCCGGCCGGTAGCACGCCCGGGGCGGGCAGCGCGAGCGAACCCGTGCCGTTCTGCCGCGACATCATCATCACGATGCCCGGCTGGCGCTCCCACGAATCCTGCCCGCCGCCCCAATGCCGACGGGCAAACCGGGGGATGCTTCCGGTCACGCAACCTCGACCTTCGACGTTACTCGCCGGTCTACCGCACACCATCCCGCCTCTACCGAACCCTGCCACGCCCTTCGCCGCCGTCTCGGTCGCCCCGTACCTGCCCTTGTTGAACGGAGCATCGCCAGCGCATTGCCGCATACGGGACGAATGGAGCGCACCGCAGCATCGGCGCCCTCGCTCAATCCGACGAAATCATTCGGACGACGAAATCATGCAATGGCGATGCACCGGCAACTACGCCACGCCTCGTCGCATCGCACCGAACACAGCACAACGCCCAGCGACAAGGCGGCGCAAGCGCCCCGCTCAGCACCCGCCGCCCTCCATTTCCCGCGCACGGCGTCGCGCGACGCAGATCGCGCGATGATGTTCGTCGGCCCACCGGATCATCGCCTGCATCGGCGTCAGGAACGAACGCCCGAGGTCGGTCAGCGCATATTCGACACGCGGCGGCACTTCGGCGTACAGCGTGCGACTGACGAAGCCGTCCTGCTCGAGCCGCTTGAGCGTGCGCGACAGCATCTGGTTCGACACATCGCCGATCGTACGGCCGAGCTCGTTGAAACGCATCGTCCCGCCGGACAACGTTTCGAGCACGAGCAGGCTCCACTGATCACCGATGCGGTCGAGCACATCGCGAATCGGGCATGGCTGATCGAGTTCGACGGATTCATCGGCGGGCGGGAACGGCATGACTGGATTCTCTTTCAAGGGCAACGCATGGTCAGCGCGGTGTGACCTGTTCACACCGCGCTGACTTCTTGTGACGGGTTCGCGGCAACTGTACCATTCGATCGGCCCGACAGCCGCGCGGATTCGCCAGTTCAACGAAGTATGACGAAGGCGCGCGGCTTCTACCGGCCCGTGTCGTCACGATACGGGCCGGGCGGAAAACCCCTCGCGGCGGCAACGCGCGTGTATCCGCAACCATGCACCGTCGCCCGCCGATCGCCGCGGCAGGCTCGACCCGCCGTCGCGCACCGCGCACCCACCCACGCTTCGTCAGACAAGGAACCCGCTACATGTCATCGCTCCGCTCCCCCGTTCGCGCCGTGGCCGCGCTCGTCCTGCTGGCCGCGTCGACGGCCGCGCTGGCCACTGGCCCGGCCACGCGCGACCTGGCCGCCGAGGAAGCCAACCGCCAGCTCGTGCTGACGTTCTACGACCGCTTCTTCAACAAGCACGAAGCCGTCGAAGCCGCCGCCGTCGTCGCGGACGACTACAAGCAGCACAACCCGCACGTGCCGGACGGCAAGAAGCCGTTCGTGTCGTACTTCGTCGGCGCGTTCCAGAAGAACCCGGCATCGCGCGCGCGCATCGTGCGCAGCGCAACCGACGGCGACCTCGTCTACCTGCACGTGCATGCGACCGAGCGTCCGGGCGACCGCGGCGAAGCGGTCGTCGACATCTTCCGCGTCAAGGACGGCAAGATCGTCGAACACTGGGACGTGATCCAGCCGGTGCCGGAACAGTCCGCGAACGCGAACACGATGTTCTGACGCGCAGGCCGACACGTGGTGCGCCACGATGCGCACCACCCGTCGACGGACGATCGGGCGCCCGCCGCGCAAGCGCGCATGCCTCGCGGCGGCGAACTCCCCTACAATCGAGCTTCGCCGCCGCGCCGGCCTCCGTCCCGCATGACCGCACCGCCAGCCGCCGCGCCGCCGGCGCGTCGTCATCCGCGAAGCACGGCCGGCACGGGCGGCCGTTCGCGCAGACGGTGTCAACGATGAGCCCCGCCCATATTTCCCTCAGCAATGCCGGCGACCTGATCGCCAGCCTCGGCAGTCCGCAGTTTCCCGCCCGGCTCTGGGCATGGCTGCGCGAAACCGTCGATCCGCAGTCCCATTACAGCGTCGCGACGCGCTACCGCCGCGATGCGCCGTCGCAGTCGGTCGACAGTGTCGACGTGCTGTTCTTCGCGGGCGGCGACGATCCCGACGGCACGCGCCACGCGCTCGATCTCTATACCCAGGGCGACTGGCGCACCGACACACTGCTCCCGCATATCGAGCGCGCCACCGATTCGCAGCTCGTGTTCTCGTGCAACGAGGACATCGATACGGCAACCGAATACGGCCGCCATTTCGCGCTCGGCGATCTCGGCGAAGACTGCACGCTGCTCGGCAGCGAGCGCGACTATGTCTATGCGTTCTCGTTGTTCCGCCGGCGCGGCCAGCCGTCCTATACGCTGGCCGAGCTGGCGCTGCTGCGGCAGCTCGGCGATTTCGTGCTGCCGCTCCTGATTCAGCATGCACGGCTCGCCCGCCTGACGCCGCGTTCGGACGACGGCGCGTTGCTGCAGCGGTTCGAACAGCGCCTGTCGGCCAGCGGCGCGGTGCTGTCGCAGCGCGAACGGCTCGTGTGCCGCGCGGTACTGCAAGGCCAGCCTGTCCCGCAGATCGCCGATACCCTCGCACTCAAGCCCAGCAGCGTGCGCACCTATCTCGGGCGCGCGCTCGCGAAGCTCGGCGTGGCGAACCGGGCCGGACTGTTCGCGTGGTGCGTGACCGAAGAGGAACCGCCGGGGGACCGCGGTCAATAGATGACACCTCCGCATCGCTGCACGCCTACTCACCGCCGCGTTCTTTGTCGCGTCTTGTCCTCAAAACGATGACAGACAGCCGCCCGCCCCGCTCCTAGTATCTGACTCACCCGACGACCGGAACGCGTCGGATATCACGGAGACACGGCATGCCGAATACCGGATGGACGCCGGCCCGCACGGCCGCGCGCGCGTCGCCCATCGATTCGCCGATTCAGACCTGGCGGCGCGATCGGCATGACGCTCCGGCGACAGCCGGCCTTCACCACGACGCATCGCCGCGCCCGCCGCGCAACACCGGCACCTAGCCGACCCGCATCTCATTCCAACCCGACCGGGTTCACGCGACCGGACGAGCCAGACGGCCCGCCCGCCGGACACGTGCGCCCGTCGAACCTTCCCCATCCGGAGGAGACACATGCAACACGCCGATACCGTCTATCTGAACGGCCTGCTTTACACGGGCGATGCGCAACGCCGCTTCGCTCGGGCGCTCGCCGCCAAAGACGGCAAGATCGTCGCCGTCGGCCGCGACGACGACATCCGCCCGCTGGCCGGCCCCGCGACGCGCATCGTCGACCTGGCCGGCAGGCTGATGCTGCCGGGCCTCATCGACGGCCACGTGCACCCGCTCGAAGGCCACCAGATCCTCGGTGACTTCGACCTGTCCGGCATCAACGATCCCGACACGATCCTGCAGCGCATTCGCGCATGCGCCGATGCGACGCCGAACGAACCGTGGGTCTATCTCGGCGGCGCCAACCTGGCCGCATTCGGCGCGTATCCGACCCGCGAGCTGCTCGACCGGATCGTGCCCGACCGGCCGCTGCTCGTGGTCGGCTTCGACGTGCACAGCGGCTGCCTCAACACGAAAGGGCTCGAAGCGGCCGGCATTTACGCCGATACGCCGGACCCGGCCGGCGGCGTGTACGAGCGCGACGCGTCCGGCGCGCCGAATGGCGTCGTGCACGAAGCGGCGTTCTACCGCGTGTGCCCGATCATTCCGCAACTGAGCCCGGCCGGCTACCCGAAGTCGCTTGCGAAAGCGCACGCGATGGCGCACGGTTACGGCATCACCGGCTGGTTCGACGCGCGCGTCGAGGAGGCTGAACTCAAGGCGTATGCCGACGCGCAACGCGCGGGCACGCTGAAGGTGTACATGAGCGCGGGCCTCTATGCGAACCCGCGCCGCGATCCGCGCGAGCAGATCGAGCGCTTCGCCAGATGGCGTCGCGAATACGAATGCGACAACCTGCGCCTGCATACGGTGAAGATCTTCGTCGACGGCGTGCCCGAATCGAAGACGGCCGCGCTGCTCGAGCCGTACGCCGGCACCGACGATTGCGGCCTCGCGCTGTGGAGCCAGGATGCGCTGAACGAGATCTGCATGCTCGCCGATACGGCCGGCTTCGACCTGCACTTCCACACGCTCGCCGATCGCGCGGTGCGCATGACGCTCGACGCGCTCGAATACGTCCAGATCCGCAACGGCATGCGCGACCGGCGCGCGCAGCTCGCGCACCTGCAGCTCGTCGATCCGGCCGACATGAGCCGCTTCAACCGGCTCGGCGCGATCGCCAGCGTCCAGACGCTGTGGACGGCCGCCCGCGAGGAGCAGCAGCAGCTCTATCGCGACCTGCTCGGCGCCGAGCGCACCGCCCGCAACTATCCGTTCCGCAGCCTGCGCAACGCGGGCGCGATGCTCGCGGCCGGCTCCGACTGGTCAGTCAGCACGATGGACCCGATGCAGATCATCCAGACCGGCGTCACGCACTTGCTGATCGACCAGCCCGACAGCCCGCCGTGGAATCCGCACGAACGCCTCGACCTGCTCACGATGCTCGAGGCCTATACGGTGAACACCGCGTATGCGCTGCGCTTCGACGACTGCACGGGTTCGCTCGAAGCGGGCAAGGACGCGAGCTTCGCGATCCTCGACCGCAATCCGTTCGCGCACCCGGTCGAGACGTTCGCGCAAACCCACGTGATCGAGACGTGCTTCCGCGGCGAAGTCGTATACGCCGCGCCAGGCTGGGCGGACTGAAGCACGCATCCGGCGGCGTGCCGTCAGGCGACGGCCAGCGCCAGCACCTGCTCGGTCGTCAGCACGTCGCCGAACGTGTCCGACAGCGCGGCCAGCGTCGCGCGATGGAGGTCGCGGTGCGATACCGTGCCGCCATTCGCGAGGTCGAGGTCGCGCGTCGCGCATGCGTCGTCGACGACGATCACCGCGTAGCCGAGCGGCACCGCATCGCGTGCCGCGCCGGCGACGCATGCATGCGTCATCAGCCCCGTGACGATCAGCGTGTCGACACCGGCCGCCTTCAGGCGCGCGTCGATGTCCGTCGTCGGGAACACGCTCACCGACGTCTTCTTCACGACCGTGTGATGCGCCGCCGGCTGCAGGTCCGCGTGAAAGCGGAAGCCGTCGCTGCCGTCGGCGAAGATCGGGCCGTCGGCCACATCGACGTGCTGCACGTGAAACACCGGCATGCCCGCGCGGTCGGCGAACGCGATCACGCGCTGCGCGTTGCCCAGCGCGCGCGGCCCGTCCGGAATCGGCAGGCGGCCGCTGAAATATTCATTCTGGAAATCGATCACCAGCAGCGCGGTGCGGGCGGCGGCGATCGATGTCGGCGCGCTCGCGCCCGCCAGGGTACGGATGGTCGGATGTTGCATGGGTAGCTCTCTCGGTTGGCATGTCGAAGGAACGGCGCGCCGGGCCAGCCGGCGCCGCCGGACGCGGCCCGGATGCTCCCGGGACGCGAGGCGCCAGTGTCGGGCCGCGCGGCCTGGCGCGACAGCGGTGCGCGGGACAACGTCCGACAGGATCGGGCCAACGTGCAAACCGCCTACGACAGCGCGGCTGTTCGCGCGCCCGGCTGCGTGCGGCCATACGCGACCATCATCGCGAAGCTGAGCAGGAAGCCCGCACCACCGATCAGTAGCAGGCCGATCTCGCCGAACACCGGCAGCAGGTTCGTGAGCGCGCCCGTCACGACCCACGCGACGGCCATCACCGAGCCCGCGACGCCGAGCGCCCAGCCTTGACGGCCCTCGCTGACCGCGTCGGAGAACGCCGTATACATCGTCGTGTACGCAACCATGTCGAAGCAGCCGACAACCATCGCGAGCGACCACAGCACCGGCTCGTGCGGGAACAGCGCGGACAGGACCTGGCCGACGCCCGCGACAAGCAGGCCCGTCTTCGCGATATCGACCACGCGCCACACGCGCAGCATTCGCCGCACGACGAACAGCAGCCCGAACACGAAGCAAAGGCCGATCACGCCGCTGAACAGCCCGAGCCGCGCGCTCGTGTAGCCGAATCTCGCCTGCAGCAGCAGCATGATGGTCTGCAGGTAGAGCCCGTAGCCGACCTGCATCAGGAAGAACACCACCGACAGGAACGCGACGTTGCGCTGGCGCACGGCCTCCCCGATGATCCGCAGCGGCAGCAGCGGATCGATGCGCGTGTCGCCGCGCGGTGCGGCCGAATCGCGGTACGACGCCCAGGTCCAGCACGCGCAGGCCAGCGACAGCGCGGCGACCAGCACGAACGGCGTGCCGTAGTCGAACAGCGGCGAAATCGTGCGATCGGACGTCACGCCGCCGAGCACGGGGCCGACGATCACGCCCGCGCTGAACGCGAGCGACATGACGCTCATGTTGTGCGCCTTGTTCTCCGGCGTGCTCAGGTCGGTGATCGCCGCCTGCGCGATGCCCTGGCAGCCCGCCATCAGCCCGGTGAGCCCGCGGCCCGTCAGCAGCAGCGCGACGCTCGCATGCCAGGCACCGGCCGCCATCATCGCGTAGCCGGCCGCGAGGCCGAGCACACACAGCAGCAGGATCCTGCGGCGGCCGTAGCGATCGGACAGGTCGCCCATCAGCGACGAGCCGAAGAACATGCACAACGGGTAGATCCCGTAGCCGAGACCGAGGTAGAAATTGCGCGCATGCGCGCCGGCGTCGGCCGGCAGGATGCCCGCGTGCGGATCGCTGAAGATCGCGGACATCATCGGATAGACGAGCCCGAAGCCCATCGCGTCGATCGCGATGGCGAGCAGGCAGGGGCCGAGCAGCGTGTAGTCGAGCCGGGACATGGCGACCTTCCGGACAGAGTGGATGATCGCCCAAGCGTAACGATGGGGCGGCGGCCGCGGTAGGCCGCTGCCCGCGATGCTAAGCATCGGCTCGCCCGATACCCGAACCGACGCGGCAACCGATCGATCGCGTCGACGCCCGGCTCCGGGCGCCCGGGGCCGGGCCGATCAGCCCCGCAGGGCGGCCTCGGAACCTGCCCGGAGACCCGCGTCGTCCTTCACGTCGACAGCCGGACGATCCCGTACGGATTGAACTTGAAGTCATCCTCGTCGTGAGCTCCGTCGTCGACCAGCCACGCATCGCGCGCGTGCAACGTCGCATCGATCCCCTCTTGCACCATTTCGTCGGCCACGGCATCCATGACGGCCACGGAGTCGCGATCGGTTCCGCGCGAGCGCGGCACCTGCACGTCCGGCAGCCCGACCAGATGAAAGCCCACGCTGTCGAAGTAACCGTCCGATCCCAGCGGGCGCCGCGCGAACGCCAGCCGGCATACCCGGTTCTGCGCAAGCGTGTCGTCGCGATCAGTCGCGACCGCGGCCATCCGGATCAGCTCCCGCCAGCGGTGCAGCCCGTGCGCCACGCCCGCGCTCTCGCCCTTGACCGCCACGGCACCGGCATCGATCAGCCGATCGACCAGGAACAGCGCACCGATCGACGCACGCACGGCGTTGTCCCGCGTCATGCGCGGGCCGAGCATATACAGCACCGACTGATGCGCGCCGACGGCTTCGGCGTCCGCCCGCGTCCATGCATCCGGTTCGACGCGGTCGCGGCAGATATCGAACGAAGGGCCCATCCGCTCGTCCGGCGCGGCGGCGGAATACGCGTCGTCGACGCCGAACCCCGTCGCGAATTCGGCAATTGCCGCGTGCGTCGCGTCGCGCAGGCGCTGCAGTTCGCGTTCCGCGCCGAGAAAGCACAGCACGTGCCGCGGCTGCACCGGCGATTCGCCCGACCAGGCGGCCCGCCGGTCCGTTTGCGGCACGGCGGCCTCTCGCGCCGCCCCGCCGCCGAGCCGTTTCTTCAACCTTGAAAACATCCGCCATCTCCCATGCCGACCTTGCGTGCCGCCATGATAGCGACCTGCGAAGTCACGGGAGCGACGGCGTCGACGCGTTCGACCACGGCATCCGTATCGGGCGGTGCCTGCCTGCGTGCCGGAATCGAACGGCAGCCGCCCGCGGGACAGCCGCATCCGCCGCTACTTGGCGCTCAACGGCTCGCCCCGAAACTGCCGGCGCGCGAGCACGCACGGCGCGCCGTCGTGCATGAACACGCTCGCGAGCAGCCCGATCGACGCCGCGAACAACACGTACCATGCGGGCGCGACGGGCGACCCGCTCGCGTGCGTCAGCCACGTGACGATGAACGGCGCGAAGCCGCCGAACACCATCACCGCGACGTTGTACGCGAGTGCGATGCCCGTGGAGCGCGAACGCGTCGCGAACTGCTCGGCGAGCGTGGTCGGCGCGGGCCCGTAGCAGATGCCGATGATCGTGCAGATCACGAGCTGCATCACGAGCAGTCGCCCGATGCCCGGCGCGGCAGCCAGCCACGTGAACAGCGGATACGTGACCGTCAGCAGCGCCAGCGAACCGGCGATCAGCACGGGACGCCGGCCGATGCGGTCGGACACGAGCGCCGCGAACGGAATCGTCACCGTCAGCAGCGCAACCGCCGCCATCTGCACCTTGAAGACCTGGTCGAGCGGCAGTCCGAAGGTCTTGTGCACGAACGTCGGCATGTTGACGAGCATCACGTAGAACACGGCCGTGCCGGTGATCGTCTGCCCCATCGACACCAGCACGCCGCGCAGGTTGTCACGCAGCACGCCCGACACGCTCGCCGGCGGCTCGATGGTCGACTTGCTCGCGGCAACGAACGCCTCGGTCTCCTCCATGTGCCGGCGGATCCACAGGCCGACCGGCCCGATCAGCAGCCCGAGCGCGAACGGCACGCGCCAGCCCCAGCTATGCAGCGCGGCGTCCGACAGCGACTGCGTGGCCCACGCGCCCATCGCGGCACCCGAGAACACCGCGAGACACTGGCCGATCAGTTGCCACGATCCGTACAGCCCGCGCCGGTTCTCCGGCGCGCTTTCCACGAGGAAAGCGGTCGCGCTCGCGTATTCGCCGCCCGTCGCGAAGCCCTGCAGCAACCGCGCGACGACGATCAGGATCGGTGCTGCCGGACCGATCACGGCGTACGACGGCGCGAACGTAATCAGCGCGATCGACAGCGTCATCAGGAAGATGATGAGCTGCATCGCGGCCTTGCGGCCCTTGCGGTCCGCATACAGCCCGAGCAGGATGCCGCCCACCGGGCGCATGAAGAAGCCGACGCCGAAGGTCGCGAGCGACATCAGCAGCGACGCGTACTGGCTCTCGGCGGGAAAGAACAGCCGCGCGATGATGCCGGAGAAGAAACCGTAAACGATGAAGTCGTACCACTCGAGGGTGTTGCCGACGACAGCGGCAACCACCTGCCGATGCCGCGAGTTCCGACGTGAGTCGCGCATGCTTGTCTCTCCTGCAGTCTCATGGCGCCGCGCCGCATGTGTGCCGTGTTGCTTGGCACGCATGGGCGAACCGGGTGTTCGTATCGCCGGCCGGCAAGGCGCGGGCACGGACCCGCACCATCGGAACCTCGCGGCCTGCCCGTACGGCCGGCGTGAAACGATCATAGGGACGCCGAAAACCCGCATCAATTAACGCCCGCGGCGGATGATTAGCCGGAGATTAAATGTTGCCGCGCCGGGGGCCACCACGCGGAAACCCCGGAAATCCGCGCATTGTTGCAGCCCCTGTTCTGCGGCAGAATCGTCGGCCGCCCTTCCCCTCGCCCGGACCATGCGCAACCGCATCAACGAAGAGATCACGTTCCGCAAGCTCGAGGTGCTGCTCGCCTTCTTGACGTCCTCCTCCGCCTAAAGGCGGAGGATTCCCACACCTGGCGATGCACGTCCGCATCGGAGAATGTTCAACGCAGCGTTGGTATCTCGATTATGCTCGGCACCACAGTCACTGCAGGTCCACTCTCTTATTCTCAGTCCCGCGATACCTTTCGGCCGCGTCGTGCTGTCTTTCGATCCGCACGCCGAACAGGACTGGGTCGAACCGCTTTCGTCGACTTCCTCGAACGTGACTCCGTGCGCGATCGCTTTGTAGCGGAGCCTGTTTCGGAAGGACGACCAGGATGCGTCGTAGACGCTCTTCGCCATCCTGGTTCTGGCGAGTTTGGCGGCCGGTACGTTGCCGACCGCGATGTAGTCAAAGCGTCGCACCAAATCGAGCGCGAGCTTGTGCTGGAAATCCGCACGGGCATTCGCCACCTTGGCGTGCAGCTTCGCGATATGTCGCTTGTGCTTTCGCGCCCGTTGCGCTTTCGCCAGCTTTTCCGCCGCGCGTCGGCCGAACCGATCGTTAGGCAGCTTCTCGCCCGTCGAAAGTGTGGCGAAGTCTTTCAGGCCGAGATCGATGCCCACACCGGAACGGACCGGGCGAGCCTGAACATCCAGCATCTCGATCACGATGTTCAGAAACCAGTTGCCGCGCGCATCCTGCGCAAAGTTGGTCCCGTCCTTGATCTTGCCTTCGGGAAGCGGTCGGCTGTTAAACACGCGAACCGTGTTGCCGGCGAAACGAAACGCGTCGCCCTCGCGCTTCAGGTCACGCCCCTTCAGCGGCACCCAGCCCAGCGATTTCCTGCCGCGATAGCGCAGGTAGGGCCGACGGTGCTGACTACGCGACTTCGCATATTGCTCGCACGTCGCGTTGATCGTGCCGGAGTGAATACCGAGTGCCTTGCTGCTGCCGGTCGTCAGCACGTTCAGGTCGAATCCTGTAGGCCACTTCTTGCCCCACTTGAGCGCGTGCTTCTGCGTGTCGTTGCAGAAGTTCCAGACGTAGTTCACCTCGCGGCTCTGCTTGTTAAGCAGTCCGTTGAGCGACTTCACGCGGTAGCGGTAGACAAGGATCATGCCGGTGATCCTAACCGGTGGAAGAAGCTGTCTGTCAACAGCATTCCTTTCGTTCCCGCCATCCGCCCCGAAGGAAGTCCCCTTGGGGGAAATGGCGGGGTTTCTCGGCGCAAATTCTGATGAAACGACTCGAAGGCAAGGTGGCGCTGATCACGGGCGGTGCCCGCGGCCAGGGCGAAGCGGAAGCGCGCAGGTTCGTCGCCGAAGGCGCGCGCGTAGTGATCGCCGACGTGCTGGACGAAGCCGGCCAGCGCGTCGCCGCCGAACTCGGCGACGCCGCACGTTTCCAGCATCTCGACGTGACCCGCGAAGCCGACTGGCAGGCTGCCGTCGATGCGACGCTCGCGCAGTTCGGCCGCCTCGACATCCTCGTGAACAACGCGGCGATCCTGAAGCTCGTGCCGATCGAAGCGTGCTCGCTCGACGACTATCGCAAGGTGATCGACGTGAACCAGGTCGGCTGCTGGCTCGGCATGAAGTCGGCGCTGGGCGCGCTGAAGGCGGCGGGTGGCGGCTCGATCGTCAATGTATCGTCGACGGCCGGGATGGAAGGCGTCGCGGGCGGCAGCGCGTACGTATCGAGCAAGTTCGCGGTGCGTGGGATGACGAAGGCCGCCGCGCTCGAATTCGGCCGCTACGGCATTCGCGTGAACTCGGTGCATCCCGGTGGCATCGATACGGTGATGGCGCGCCCGCCCGAGTTCGCGGACTTCGATCCGTCGTCGATCTACAGTGGCCTGCCGATCGCGCGCATCGGCAAGCCCGAAGAGGTGGCCAATCTCGTGCTTTTCCTCGCGTCCGACGAATCCGCGTATTGCACCGGGTCGGAATTCATCGTCGACGGCGGGATGCTCGCCGGCAGTTCGTTCCACTGAACCGCATTCAGGTCGACGCGCGCCCGCCAATCCGGCGGGCGTTTTCGTTTTTACGGCGCTGCGTGGAGCGTACAGCCGCTCCCTCTGGCAACCACACGCCCGAAAACGACAATGCCGCCGGCGGCTGTCCCGCGCGGCGGCATCGTCATGGGCGGCGCTACGCACCACGCGCCGCGCTTACCCCCTCGACTGGATCGCCGGCGCGCCATTGCCGCGCGCCGCCTGCCTGCCGCCGCCACGCACGAAGCGTCGCCCGTGCGGACCGTACACGCCATCCGGCTCCGGATACAACATCAGCAGCACGAAATACAGTACGCCGCCCACCACCAGCGACACCGGCACGCTCAGATCGAGCCCGCCCGCGAGGTTGCCGAGCGGCCCGACGAACTGCCCCGGCAGGTTCACGAACGACAACCCGACGAACGCGGCCGGCAGCCACGCGCCCATCGCGCGCACGTTCCAGCCGTGCGTGAACCAGTAGTGGCCGCCGCGCAGCCCGCGGTTGAACACCTGCAGGTCGTCCGCGAGATAGTAGCCGCGCCGCGTCACGTAGCCGATCACCATGATCGCCATCCATGGGCAGCTGAACGTATCGATCAGCGTCGAGAACGTCGCGACGCTTTCGACGAGGTTGAACCAGAAGCGCCCGACGAAGATGAACGCGATCGCGATCGTGCCGATCAGCAGCGTCGCACGCACGCGGTTCAGCAGGCGCGGGAACATGCTCGACACGTCGAGGCCGGTGCCGTACAGCGCGGTCGTGCCGGTCGACATCCCGCCGATGATCGCGATCAGGCACATCGGCAGCAGGAACCAGCGCGGCGAGATCGCGAGCAGCCCGCCGACGTAGTCGTTCGACGCGATGAACGCGGGCGCCTTCGTCGCGATGATCGTCGCGGTCGCGAGGCCGAAGAAGAACGGTACGAAGGTCGCGATCTGCGCGGCGAACACGGCGCCCATCACGCGATGCTTCGGTGTGCGCTGCGGGATGTAACGCGCCCAGTCGCCGAGCGTCGACGCGAACGACACCGGGTTGCTGAGCGCCACCAGCACCGCGCCGACGAACGCGGCCCAGAAGCCCGCGCTGCCCTGCTGCACCGTGCCGGCATAGCTCACGTCGAACAGGCCGGCGAACGCGAACAGGCCCGCGACGAACAGCACGCTCGCGGCCCACACGGCGATCTTGTTGACCCACAGCATGAAGCGGAAGCCGTAGATACAGACGATCAGCACGAGCACCGCGAACACCATGTACGCCGCGCCGAGCGTGAAGCCGTTGACCGGCACGCCGACCATGTCGTGCGCGCCGCCGACGAGCGCGTCGCCCGAGCTCCACACCGCGAGCGAGAAGAACGCGATCGACGTGAGCAGCGCGAGGAACGAGCCGACGATCCGGCCGTGGATGCCGAAATGCGCACCGGACGACACCGGGTCGCTCGTCCCGTTGCGCGGGCCGAACAGGCTCATCGGCGCGAGGATGCAGGTGCCGGCGAGCACGCCGAGCACGATCGCGCAGACCCCCGCCTTGAACGATAGCCCGACCAGCACGGGAAAACTGCCGAGCACCGACGTGGAAAAGGTATTGCAGCCGCCGAACAGCAACCTGAACAGATCGATCGGCCGCGCGTAGCGCGATGCATCGGGAATGCGCTCGAAACCGAACGACTCGACCTGCGTAATCCTGCCTTCACTCATTTGTCTCCTACTCCTCTGGTGCGTCTGTACCGCCCGGGACTGCGGCGATACGACACATCGTCATCGATTCGCGGCCACTCTAAACCGTATCGCGCGGCGCAAATATCACGCATTCGAGACGTTTACGACGAAGGAGAACAATGTTTCCCGGCAGGCCGGCGGGCGGCGCCCGAGCCATCCGTCCGGCGCGGGCAATGCGAGGTCAGTGCGCGCCCTCCTCCGCCGGCGCGCGGCAGGCGATCAGGCCCCGCTGAACGGCTTGCCGCGCCTCGATGCCGGCGAGCCAGCGCTCGACGTGCGGGTAGTCGGCCAGATCGAGATCGAGTTCGGGCGCCGCGCGCAGCCACGGAAACGCGGCGATGTCGGCGATCGAGTAGCGCGGCGACGCGAGATACGCCGATTCCGCCAAACGGACGTTCACGACCCCATAGAGACGCCGCGCCTCGTTCCGGTAGCGCTCGAGCGCTTGCGCATTGACCGTCTTCGATGCATGCAGGAACCACCAGAGCTGGCCGAGCATCGGCCCGATTCCGCCGATCTGGAAGTGCAGCCATTGCTGGACGGCCGTGCGCTCGGCCAGCGTGTCGGGATGCAGAACGCCCGTTTTCGCGGCGAGATAGCTGAGGATCGCGCCGGATTCGAACACGGTCAGCCCGGCGTCGTGGTCGACGATGGCCGGGATCTTGCCATTCGGGTTGATCGCGAGGAACGCCGGGCTGCGCTGCTCGCCGGCGGAAAGATTCACGTGCACGCAGTCGTAGGCGAGCCCGGCCTCTTCCAGGTAAATGGCGACCTTGTGCCCGTTCGGCGTGTTGGCCGTATAAAACGTGAGGGGATGCGTCGAGATCATGGTGGTCCTTGTCTTCGGGTTATTGTTGCAACTACAATCGTTGCAATTGCAATCCTATGCCGGAACCGATAGACCCGGCGACATGCCAGTACTCGAAGGAGGGACATGCAGACTGCGCGATCCGGTCCGCCCGTGCGGACACCCGACACCCGCCGCGCCGCGGCGGCCTGCCTCGACAGGCTGATCACGCAGCGGCTCGCGCCGCGTGGCCGAGCGGTGTCGCCGCTCGCCGCGATGCGCGCGGCCGCCGATTGCCTCGAACGCGATGCGGCGACCGCGGAACGTGTCTGGATCGTGCGAGCCGATGCGCGGGAGCCGTCCGCGGACGTGGGGGCACATCGCCGCATCAGCGCGTGGCCGCTACGGTTTCTCGATGCGCGCAAGCGGTTCGAGAAGCCGCTGCTGTACCTGCTGCATGCGCGCGCGACCGACCGGTTGCGGCTGGCGTCGATCGAAACCATCGATCGCGGGATCTTCGTCAACGATGCCGAAACGGTCGCATCGTGCTGGCCGAAAGGCGTGACGCCCGACGTCCCGCACTGGCTCGCCGCGAACGCCGCGTGCACGCCGTACGATCCGGCGTCGGGCCATGAGGCGATCGCGATCCTGCGCCACGCGCTGCGCACGCTCTATGTCGCCGGCCAGCCGGGATTCTGCTACCTCGCGAGCCACGACGACCTCGTAGCCGATGCGAAACCGCTGTCGGCCACCGCGGCCCGCGATGCGTTCAGCGGCATGGTGCGGGCCGGCCGGCGCACGGCGGCCGGCGCGGCTGCACAGATCCGGCTGTGCGGCGCGGGCAGCACGCTCGCGCAAGTGCTGGAGGCGGCCGACCTGCTGCGCGACGAATGGCGCATCGATGCGACGATCTGGAGCTGCCCGAGCTACACGCAGCTCGCCCGCGACGGTCATGCAGCCGACCGGTGGAACCTGCTGCATCCGCACGACGAACCGCAGATCGCGCATGTGCGCCGATGCCTCGGCGACAGCCGCACGCCGGTGCTCGCGGTGACAGGCTATGCGCGGCACGTCGCCGCGCAGATCGGCGCGTTCGTCCCGGCCCGCTTCGCGGCGCTCGGCGCGGACCTGGCCGGCCCGGGCCCCGGCACACGCGCGCCGAATGCCCGCTGGATCGTCGCGGTCGCGCTCCGGCTGCTGGCCGACGACGGCCGCGTGCCGGCCGACTGGGCCGCGCAGGCGATGCGCCGCTGTGCGAGCGGCTGACGTGCGGGCCGGCCGCCGCTACTTCGCGTCGGCGCCCGCGTCGCGCGCCGCGGCGGTCGCACGGTCGAGCGCGGCGGCCATCGCCGCCTGCTCCTTGCCGCCGAACTGGTCGAGGAAGAGCTCCGACACCGTCGACTGGTACACCTTCCACATCTTCTTGCGCAGCGTCCGCCCCTTGTCGGTGATGCTCGCATAGGCGGCGCGGCCGTCGTCCGCCGAACGGGCCCGCGTGACGAGCCCCTCCTGTTCGAGCCGGTCGACGAGCCGCGTGAGGTTGTAGCGTTCGATCGCGAGCACGTCGGCCAGCTCGTGCATGCGGCGCGTGCCGTCGGGCCCGCTTTCGAGCCCCCACAGCGCGTCGTACCACGCATAGGCCGGCAGGCCGGCCGCCGCGAGGCGGCGCTCGATCTCGCGAATCATCGTCCGGTGCGCGCGGACGAACGAGAACCACAGATCGGGTTCGGGTGCGCTCATGTCAGGTCGTTCCTCTCGTTGAATTGCAGTTGCAATTAAATTCTACCTCGATAACAATTGCCCTCATACGATTGCAATTGCAACCATCTGCCTGCCGATCGGCGGGCGTTCCATCGCGCGTCGCGGCGCCACGACCGTCGCCCCGCGCAGCCTTATGCTTCTGGAGACATTGCATGACCGCACCGCTCGCGCTACCCGACATCGACCCGCAGGAAACCCGCGAATGGCTCGATGCGCTCGAATCCGTGATCGCGCTCGAAGGCCGCCCACGCGCGCACTACCTGCTCGACCAGCTTTCCGATCTCGACGCGGCACGCCACGGCGACCTGCACGGCCGCGTGACGACCGCGTACGTGAACACGGTGCCGCGTGAACGGCAGCCGCCCTACCCGGGCGATCTTGCGCTCGAACGGCGCCTGAGCGCGATGATCCGCTGGAACGCGATGGTGATGGTGTTGCGCGCCGGACGGCACTCGAACGTCGGCGGGCATATCGCGACCTACCAGTCGGCCGCGGTGCTGTACGACGTCGGCTTCGATCACTTCTTCCGCGGCCGCACCGACACGTTCGACGGCGACATGGTCTACATCCAGGGCCATTCGGCGCCGGGCATCTATGGGCGTGCGTACCTGGAAGGCCGCATCACGGACGCACAACTCGACAACTTCCGCCGCGAGACCGGCCGGGAAGCGGGACGCGACGGGCTGTCGTCGTATCCGCATCCGCGGCTGATGCCGGATTTCTGGCAATTCCCCACCGTGTCGATGGGCCTCGGGCCGCTCACGGCCGCGTATCAGGCGCGCTTCACGCGCTACCTCGAATATCGCGGGCTGAAAGCGCATCAGGGCCGCAAGGTCTGGGCGTTCCTCGGCGACGGCGAAATGGATCAACCGGAATCGCTCGCCGCGATCTCGCTCGCCGGGCGCGAACGGCTCGACAACCTGATCTTCGTCGTCAACTGCAACCTGCAGCGCCTCGACGGCCCCGTGCGCGGCAACGGCAAGGTCATCCAGGAACTCGAAGGCACGTTCCGCGCCGCGGGCTGGAACGTCATCAAGGTGATCTGGGGCGCCGGCTGGGATCGCCTGCTCGAACGCGACACGACGGGCCTGCTGCGCCAGCGCATGATGGAATGCGTGGACGGCGACTATCAGACCTTCAAGTCGCAGAGCGGCGCGTACGTGCGCGAGCATTTCTTCGGCAAGTATCCCGAGTTGCTCGACCTCGTCGCGGACCTGTCCGACGACGACATCTGGAAACTGGCACGCGGCGGCCACGATCCGGAAAAGGTGCATGCGGCCTATGCGCAGGCGATGCGCGCGGACGGACGGCCGACCGTCGTGCTCGCGAAGACGGTCAAGGGCTTCGGGATGGGCGAAGCCGGCGAAGGCCAGAACGTGAACCACCAGTTGAAGAAGATGAGCGCGGATGCGGTACGCGCGTTTCGCGACCGCTTCGCGCTGCCGGTCAGCGATGCGCAGCTCGACGAACTGCCCTACCTGAAGCCGGAGCCGGGCAGCGCCGAGGCACGCTACTTCGCCGAACGCCGTGCCGCCCTCGGCGGCCACGTGCCGGCCCGCTTCAGCACCGTGGCGCCGCTGCCGGTACCGCCGCTCGCCGCGTTCGACGGTCAGCTCAAGGACAGCGGCGAGCGCGGGCTGTCGACGACGATGGCATTCGTGCGCATCCTCGGCACGCTGCTGAAGGATCCGGCACTCGGCAAGCTCGTCGTGCCGATCGTGCCGGACGAATCGCGCACGTTCGGGATGGAGGGCCTGTTCCGCCAGATCGGCATCCACTCGCATCTCGGCCAGCTCTATACGCCGCAGGACGCCGGCCAGCTCAGCTACTACAAGGAAGCGAAGGACGGGCAGATCCTGCAGGAAGGCATCAACGAATCGGGCGCGATCGCGTCGTGGATCGCGGCCGGCACTGCATACAGCAACCACGGCCTGCCGACGATCCCGTTCTACATCTTCTATTCGATGTTCGGGCTGCAACGCGTCGGCGATCTCGCGTGGGCGGCCGGCGACGCGCGTACGCGCGGCTTCCTGCTCGGCGCGACGTCGGGCCGCACGACGCTGATGGGCGAAGGGTTGCAGCACGACGACGGGCACAGCCACGTGTTGTCGTCGGTGATTCCGAACTGCGTGTCGTATGACCCGACCTATGCGTACGAACTCGCGGTAATCGTGCGCGACGGGCTGCGGCGGATGTTCGCGGAACAGGAGGATGTCTACTACTACATCACGCTGCTCAACGAGAACTACCCGCATCCGGCGCTGCCGGACGGCGCGGAGGCTGGCATTCTCAAGGGGCTTTACCTGCTGCGCGAAGGTACGTCACACACGGCCGATGCGCCGCATCTGCAGTTGATGGGCAGCGGTGCGATCCTGCGCGAAGTGATCGCCGCGAGCGACCTGCTCGCGCAGGACTTCGGCGTATCGAGCGACGTGTGGAGCGCGACGAGCCTGAACGAGTTGCGCCGCGACGGGCTTGCCGCGGAACGCTGGAACCTGCTGCATCCCGAGCAGGCGCCGCGCGTGCCGTACGTGCAGCAATGTCTCGACGGCCGCACGGGGCCGGTGGTGGTCGCGACCGACTACATGAAGATCGTCGGCGACCAGATCCGCGGGTTCGTCGACGGCCGGCGCTTCGTGTCGCTCGGAACCGACGGTTTCGGCCGCTCGGATACGCGCGACGCGCTGCGCACGTTCTTCGAGGTCGATCGGCACTTCATCGTGATCGCGGCGCTGAAGGCGCTCGCCGACGACGGCGCGATTCCGCGTGCACGCGTCGGCGAAGCCATCCGGCGCTACGGCATCGACATCGACAAGGTCGATCCGGCCAGCGTGTAATCAAGCGGCGTGCGGCAGGCGGGATTGCTCCGGCCTGCCGCGCCGCCGCCCCGTCCGCGCTACTGCGCCGGCTGCCCCGCCTGCGCGAGCGGGCCTTGCTGCGGGCCCTGCCCCGTTCCCGACGGCCAGCCGCCCGCCAGCGCCTTGTACAACGCCACCGTCGACGCCGCGCTGCGCATCTGCCCGTCGGCCGCCGCATCCTGCGCCTGCAGCAGCGTGCGTTGCGCGTCGAGCACTTCGTAATAGTCGATCGCACCCGCCGAAAACCGCGCCTGCGCCAGTTGCGCGGCACGCGCGCTGTCGGTCGCGGCCTGCACCAGATGGCCCGTCTCGTCACGCGTGCGGGCGGCGCGCAGCAGCGCGTTCTCCGTTTCCTCCAGCGCCCCGAGCACGGTCTGCCGGTACTGCGCGAGCTGGCCGGCCGCTTCCGCATCGCTCGCGGCGATCCGCGCCCGCACGCGGCCGACGTCGAGGAACGACCAGTCGATGCCGAGCGCGATCAGGTTCGTGTCGCTGCCCGCGCGGAAGAACCCGTAGCTGCTCGTCGCACTGCCGAGCAGCCCCGACAGCGTGAAACGCGGAAACAGGTCGGCCGTCGCGACGCCCACGCGTGCGGTCGCCGCGTGCAGCCGCGCTTCGGCCGCCGCGACGTCGGGCCGCCGCCGCAGCAGGTCGCCCGGCGTGCCGGGATCGATGTCGGCGGCCAGCGCCGGCAGCGGCACCGGCGTGCCCGCCGACGCGGCGACCTTCGGGAGATCGAAGCGGCCGATCAGCGCGTCCGGCGTCTGCCCGGTCAGCACCGCGAGCCGGTGCTCGTCGACGCCGATCGCCGCTTCGTACACGGCGATCCGCGACGTCGTCGATTCGTACTGCGCGCGCGCCCGCGCGGCATCGAGTTCGGAGCCTCTCCCCGCGCCGACACGCGCATTGATCAGCGCGAGCGTCTGCTTCTGGTTGTCGGCGTTCTCGCGCGCGATCCGCAGCCGCTCCTGCGAGCCGCGCAGATCGACGTACGTGCTCGCCACTTCGCCGGCGATCGCGACGCGCACCGCGCGCACGTCCGCCGCGCTGGCGGCCGTTTCCGCACGCTGCGACTCGATCGAACGACGCACGCGGCCGAACAGGTCGAGCTCCCACGCGGCATTGATCCCGACGCTGGACGTCGGCGTATCGCGCTGGCTGCGCGGCGCGCCGAACGCCTGGTCCTTGCTCATCAGCCGATGGCCGATCTGCCCGCTCGCGGTGATCGTCGGGTAGCGATCGAACGTCGCCTGCGACAGCAGCGCATTCGATGCGTCGTAGCGCGACACGGCGACCTGCAGATCCTGGTTCGCCGCGAGCGCCGTGTCGATCAGCTGCGTCAGCACCGGATCGCCGAAGCCCCGCCAGAACGCGGCATCGGCATCGGCCGACGCGTCGGGCGGCATATCCGGCGTCTCCGGCGTCGTACCAGCCGACTCCGCCGGATGCGCATCGCGCGCGAACCGCGCGGCCGTGGCCGTGTCGGGCCGCTTGAAATCAGGGCCGACCGCGCACGCGGCGAGCGCCACCGACATCGCGAGCGCGGAAAGACGGAAAGCGGCGCTCATCGGTTTTCTCCTTCGAGGGTGCCGTGGTGTTCGCTCCACACGGCCGGCGTGCCGCCCGCGAGCTTGCGGATCGCCACATAGAACACGGGCGTCAGGAACAGCCCGAACAGCGTGACGCCCAGCATCCCCGCGAACACGGTGATGCCGGTGGCCGCCCGCACTTCGCTGCCCGCGCCGCCGCCGATCAGCAGCGGCACCGAGCCCGCGATGAACGCGACCGACGTCATCACGATCGGGCGCAGCCGCAGCTTGCACGCTTCGAGCGCGGCGTCGATCACGCCCTTGCCCTGGATTTCGAGCTCGCGCGCGAACTCGACGATCAGGATCGCGTTCTTGCACGCCAGCCCCATCAGCACGACGAGACCGACCTGCACGAACACGTTGTTGTCGCCGCCCGACAGCCACACGCCGAACAGCGCGGCGCAGATGCACACGGGCACGATCAGGATCACCGCAAGCGGCAGCGTCCAGCTCTCGTACAGCGACGCGAGCACCAGGAACACGAGCATCACCGCGAGCGGGAACACGACGATCGCCGCGTTACTCTGCGTGACCTGCTGGTAGCTGAGATCGGTCCATTCGAGCGTGATGCCCGGCGGCAGCACGTCCTTCGCGATCTGCTGCAGCTTCTCGATCGCCTGCGACGACGACATCACCTTCGGATCGGCATCGCCGATCAGGTTCGCGGCCGGATAGCCGTTGTAGCGCACCACCGGGTCGGGCCCGTACGCCGGCGCCACCGTCACCATCGAGCCGATCGGCACCATCTCGCCCTTCGCGTTGCGCGTGCGCAGGTTCGCGATGTCGGCGGCCGTCTGCCGGTGGCCGGCATCGGCCTGCGCCATCACGCGGTACACGCGGCCGAACAGGTTGAAGTCGTTCACGTACATCGAGCCGAGATAGACCTGCAACGTGCTGAACAGGTCGGTCAGCGCGACGCCCTGCGCCTTCGCCTTCAACCGGTCGACCTTCACCTCGAGCTGCGGGATGTTCGCCTGGTACGAGCTGACCGGGTAGCTCATCCCCGGCGTCTTCGCGACCGCGCCCTGGAACGCGGTGAGCGCATTCTGCAAGGCGCCGTAGCCGAGGCCGCCGCGATCCTCCAGATACAGCGAATAGCCCGAGCCATTGCCGAGGCCCTGGATCGGCGGCGGCATCAGCGCATAGGTGATGCCGCCGCCGATGGCCGAGAAGCGCGCGTTCAGGTCCGCGTTGATCTGCGCGGCGCTGCGGTGGCGCTGGTCGAACGGCTTCAGGATCACGTACGAGTTCGTGATGTTCGGCGTGTTCACACCCTGCAGCGCGTTCAGCCCCGCAAACGCCGGCACCATCTCGACACCCTCGGTGCCGAGCGCGATTTTCGTCATCTGCTCGGTCACCTCGCTGGTGCGCGCGAGCGACGCGCCTTCCGGCAGCTTCGCCCCCGCGAACAGGTACAGCTTGTCCTGCACGGGGATGAAGCCGCCCGGCACCGCGTTGAGCAGCAGCGCGGTGGCCGCGAGCAGCGCCGCATAGACCGCGAACACCACGCCGCGCCGCTTCAGCGTGCGGCCGACGAAGCCGTGATAGCGATCGGAACTGCGGTCGAAGAAGCGGTTGAACGGATGGAACAGCCAGCCGAACGCGCGATCGAGCCCGCGCGTGAGCGCATCCTTCGGCGCATCGTGCGGACGCAGCAGCTTCGCGGCGAGCGCGGGCGACAGCGTCAGCGAGTTGATCGCGGAGATCACCGTCGAGATCGCGATCGTCACCGCGAACTGCCGGTAGAACTGGCCCGTGACGCCGGACATGAACGCCATCGGCACGAACACCGCGCACAGCACGAGCGCGATCGCGACGATCGGCCCCGACACCTCGCGCATCGCCTGGTGCGCGGCGTCGCGCGGGCTCAGGCCCTGCGCGATGTTGCGCTCGACGTTCTCGACGACCACGATCGCATCGTCGACGACGATCCCGATCGCGAGCACGAGCCCGAATAGCGTCAGCGTGTTGATCGAATAGCCGAGCAGATAGAGCCACGCGAACGTGCCGACCACCGACACGGGCACCGCGACGAGCGGGATGATCGACGCGCGCCACGTCTGCAGGAACAGGATCACCACGAGCACGACCAGCACGACGGCCTCGATCAGCGTGTGCTGCACCGCGCGGATCGATTCGCGCACGAACACCGTCGGATCCCACACGGGCCGGTACGCGACGCCGGGCGGGAAGCGCTTCGACAGTTCGTCGAACTTCGCATACACGGCCTTCGCGACCTCGAGCGCGTTCGCGCCCGGCGACAGGAAGATGCCGACCACCGCCGATGGCTTGTCGTTGAAATACGAGCGCAGCGTGTAGTCGCCCGCGCCGAGCTCGATGCGCGCGACGTCGGACAGCTTCACCACCTGCCCGTCGTCGCCGGTGCGCAGCACGATGTCGCCGAACTCCTGCACCGTGCGCAGCCGGCCGCGCACGTTGATCGACAGCAGGAAGTCGTTCTTCTTCGGCGACGGCTCCGCGCCGAGCTGCCCGGCCGACACCTGCACGTTCTGCTCGCGCACGGCGGCGATCACGTCGCTCGCGGTCAGCCCGCGCGACGCGAGCCGGTTCGGGTCGAGCCAGAGCCGCATCGCGTAGTCGCCGGCCCCATACACGCCGACGTCGCCGATCCCGGTGAGCCGCGACAGCTCGTCCTTCACGTGCAGCGTCAGGTAGTTGCGCAGGTACAGCGAATCGCGGCTGTTGTCCGGCGAATAGAGGCTCACGTACATCAGCGGCGTGGGCGACTGCTTCTGCGTGGTCACGCCGTACTGGCGCACCTCGTCGGGCAGGCGCGACAGCGCCTGGCTCACGCGGTTCTGCACGCGCACGGCGGCCGTGTCGGGATCGACGCCCTGCAGGAACGTGACGACCACCTGCAGGCTGCCGTCGGAACCGGCGACCGACTTCATGTACATGATGCCTTCGACGCCGTTGATCGCCTCCTCCAGCGGTTCGGCGACCGATTCGGCGATTTCCTTCGGGTTCGCGCCCGGATACGTCGCTCGCACGACGACGCTCGGCGGCACGACTTCCGGGTATTCGCCGGCGGGCAGCATCGGGATCGAGATCAGGCCGATCGCGAAGATGACGATCGACAGCACGACCGCGAAGATCGGCCGGTCGATGAAGAATCGGGAGAAATCCATTGGCTGTCTCCCGTCACTGCGCGGCCGGCGCGCCGGCATCGGCGACGGCCTGCGTGCCGTTGCCCGCGCCATTGCCGGCACCGGCGTCGGCGCGTGCGGGCAGCGTCTTCGGCTTCACCTGCGCGCCCGGATAGTAGATCCGCTGCATGCCGTCGACGACCACGCGGTCGCCCGCCTGGATCCCCTTCTCGATGATCCGCTCGCCCTCGACCCCGCGGCCGATCGTCACGTCGCGGCGCAGCGCCTTGTCGCCGGGCCCGATCACGTACACGTACTTGCGGTCCTGGTCGGTGAGCACGGCCTTGTCGTCGACGAGCAGCGCATCCTGGTCGCGGCCGCTGACGAGCTGCACGCGCGCATACAGGCCCGGCGTAAACGTATGGTCCGCATTCGGCAGCCGCACGCGCGCGCGGATC
The DNA here is from genome assembly GCF_002223045.2 of Burkholderia sp. HI4860. Classification (NCBI taxonomy): domain Bacteria; kingdom Pseudomonadati; phylum Pseudomonadota; class Betaproteobacteria; order Burkholderiales; family Burkholderiaceae; genus Burkholderia; species Burkholderia sp. HI4860. Next base: position 3,011,068 of record NZ_NKFO02000001.1, read on the forward strand.
GTGCCGGTTTGCGGATCGAGCCGGTTGTCGAGGAAATCGACGGTGCCCGCATGCGGGAAGCCCGTCTCGTTCGCGAGGCCCACGCGCACCGGATCGGCACCGATCGCGCGATGTTTCGGATCGGCGCGCCGCGCGTTGTAGCGCAGGTAGCTCTGTTCGTCGCAATCGAAATACACGTAGACGGGGTTCTGCGACACGACGGTCGTCAGCAGCGTGTCGTCCGCGCGCGCCAGGTTGCCGACGGTGGCGACCGCGCGGCCGACGCGGCCCGCGATCGGCGCGCGCACTTCGGTGAAGCCGAGATTGAGCTTCGCATCGGCGACGGCCGCGTCGGCCGCCTGCAGGTCCGCACGCGCCTGCTCGGCGGTGGCGCGCGCGTTGTCGAGTTCTTCCTGCGACGTCGCATGCGCATCGATCAGCGTCTGCACGCGCTTGAGCTGCACGTTCGCGAGGCTCGCGGCCGCACGCGCCCGCTGCAGCTGCGCATTGGCGCGATCGAGCGCGATCCGGTACGGGCGCGGGTCGATCTCGAACAGCAGCGCGCCCTGCGCGACCAGGTCGCCCTCCTTGTAGGCGACGCGCTGCAGGTAGCCGCTCACGCGCGGCCGCAGTTCGACCGCGTCGACCGCTTCGACGCGTCCGTTGAATTCGTCCGCGAGGCGGATCGTGCGGGGCGCGATGGTGGCGACGCCGACTTCGGGAAGGGATTGAGCCGACGATGCGCCTTTGCCGTCGTGACAGCCCGACAACGCCAGCAGCAGTGCGCAGGCCGCGCCCAAAGGCGACGTCCTGCGTAGGGAAAAGGAGAGCATGATGCCTCGCGACGGGTTAAACTGCCGCGTAGCATAAAAGTTGAAGTTAACTTCAAGTCAAGCTTTCCCGGAGGGGCGACATGGGTATCCAGGAAACACCGCAATGGCCGCTGATGTCGATCCGCGAAGTGGCCGCGCGCAGCGGCGTGCCGGCATCGACACTGCGGTTCTACGAGACGCGCGGGCTCATCAAGTCGCACCGCAATGGCTCGAGCCATCGCCACTACTCGCGCGCGGTGCTGCGGCTGATCGCGTTCATCGTGTTCGCGCAGAAGATCGGCTATTCGCTCGACGAGATCGCCGAGCAACTCGTCAGCCTCCCCGAGGACACCGCGCCGAGCAACAAGGACTGGCAGCGGCTGTCGCGCGGCTGGAAGCAGCGCGTCGCGAGCCGGATCGAGGAGTTGCAGCGCCTGTACATCAACCTCGACGAATGCATCGGCTGCGGCTGCCTGTCGCTGAAGCGTTGCAAGCTGACGAACCCGGAGGACCGCGCGGGCCGCAACGGGCCCGGCGCGCGCCGCTGGCTCGGCGACAAGCCGCCCGTGGATATCGAATGACCGGCGGGCCGGACGGGGCGCGCTGATGCCACGCCTGTTCGTGCCGATGCAGCCGCAAGGCATTACGTTCCGCGAACTGAAGGATGCAGGCAGCCCGCTCGCGTACGAGCTGGCGATCGCGTACCGGACGCCCTCGCCACTCGTCGATGCGTTGCGCGAGACCGCGCGAAGCGCGGTGCGCGAACTGGGGCTGGCGCTGGCGACGTGACCGCGCGCGTCACGCGCGGCGCTCAGCCGCCGACGACGTTGAACGCAATGTCCACCACGGCCTGCCGGAACGCGTCCTGCCGCGTGGGCAGCGACGTGTACTCCAGCATCATGTGACTGTATGACACAGTGGTGCCGATCGCGCTCGCGATCATGAAGAACAGCACCGTCGGCTCGACCGGGCGAATCACGCCGGCCTCAACCGCCTCCGACAGCAGCGGGAACATCACGTCGTAATACGGGCGCACGAGCCGCTCCTGCAACCGGTCGAGCCGCCCGCCCTCCTCGGTCGCCGCCGTCGAGAAAAACATGCCCAGGTCAGGCTCGTCGAACTCGTGCTCGACGCACAGCTCGATCGCGCGCCGCACACGCTCGCGATGTGGCAGCGACGACGTGCGCAGCGCGCGCATTGCGTCGAACATCGGCTCGGCCAGCTCGGCGATCTGCTCGACGACCGCCAGCCACAACGTTTCCTTCGTCCCGAAATGGTGCGCGATCAGCGCCGCGTCGACGCCCAGCTCGCGCGCGACTTCGCGCACGCTCGTGGCGTCGTAGCCGCGCTTCGCGAACGTGCGGCGCGCGGCCCGCAATATCACGTCCGGCCCCACGGACGCCCCGGCCAGCGGCCGCCCTCGCATACGCCGCTTGGCCGGCGCGCGCTCAGTGACTTCAGCCACGTCTTCCTGCTCTCCTTGAATGACTCGAATACCCCTGTTCCGGCCCCGCTCGAGCGACGCCGAACACCGGGTGACCTGCCCCGCTCCGTTGACACGCGAAGCCGGGAAGCGCTAGGATCATACCTTATTCATCATGTGATGATTTATCCATGACAACCCCTACACGCATCGTCATCGTCGGTGGCGGGATCGCCGGCCTGCAGCTCGCCACCCGCCTGGGCGAGCGCCTCGGCCGGTCCGGGCGCGCCCAGGTGACCGTCGTCGACCGCAGCCCGACCCACATCTGGAAGCCGATGCTGCACACGATCGCGGCCGGGACGCGCGACGTGCAGCAGCAGCAGGTGATCTTCCTCGCCCATGCACGTGATCACGGTTACACGTACCAGCCCGGCGAACTGACGGGGCTCGATCGCGCGCGCCACCGCGTGCAGCTCGGCGAGATCCGCTCGCAGGACGGCGAACTCGTGCTCGACGCGCGCGAACTCGAATACGACGTGCTGATCTTCGCGCTCGGCAGCCAGGCCAACGATTTCGGCGTGCCGGGCGTGCGCGAGCACTGCTACTTCATCGACAGCCAGAAGCAGGCCGAGACCTTCAACGAAGCGTTGCGGATGCGCGTATTTCGCAGCATCGCGCGCGACGAGCCGTTCCGCGTCGCGATCGTCGGCGCGGGCGCGACCGGCGTGGAACTCGCGGCGGAGCTGAGCCGCTTGCTGGAAGTGGCGCAGGCATACGGCGACGCGACGGTGCGCGAGCGGCTGCAGCTCACGCTGCTCGAGAGCGGCCCGCGCATCCTCGCCGCGTTTCCGCCGCGGATTTCCGCGTCGGCGCAGCGGCGGCTCGAACAGATCGGCTTTCATGTGCTGACGTCCACCCGCGTCACGTCGGCCGACGCAAACGGCTTTCACTACGGCGATGGTTCGTTCGCGGAAGCGGACCTGATGGTGTGGGCAGCCGGCGTGAAGGCGCCCGATTTCATGCAGGCGCTCGACGGACTCGACACGAATCGCGCGAACCAGATCGTCGTCGGGCCGACGCTGCAGGCCACCGGCGACGAGCACGTGTTCGCGATCGGCGACTGCGCGAGCCTGCTGCCCGACGGCCAGGAACGGCCGCTGCCGCCCACCGCGCAAGTCGCGACGCAGCAGGCCGAGCATCTCGCGAAGCACCTGCCCGCGTGGCTCGACGGCCAGCCGATTCCGCCGTTCGCGTTCCACGATTTCGGCGCGCTCGTGTCGATCAGCGACTACGACGCGTTCGGCACGCTCGGGCAGTTCGGGTTCTTTCGCGGCGGCTTCATCCAGGGGCGTTTCGCGCAGTTCAGCCACCTGATGCTCTACCGGCGGCACCAGCAGGCGCTGCACGGCTTCTCCAAGGCGACCCTGCTGTGGATCGCCGAACGGATCAACGGCTGCGTGCAGCCGCGCATCCGCCTGTCGTGATACCGCACGTGGCGGTGTCGCATAACGTTTCGAGGAAAACCGACATGAACAACCGTTTAGCGCCCTGGCTCATGACCGTTGCCGCGATCAGCAGCTTCGACATGCCGTCCGTCTCGTGGGGCGCGCCGCGGCGGCGCAGCGTCACGCGCGACCGGCTGCCGTCGTGGGACATGACGAGCAAGCCGTCCATCAGCGTGCTCGAGCGGCCCACGGCCGACACCGTGATGATTTCATGGCGCGACGCCTGCACCGGGCACTACGGTTATCAGAAGTGGCGGCTGTTCACCACGCGCAAGCGCGGCGTGTGCGCGCTGTCGGGGCAGCCGATCGAGATCGGCGACAGCGTCTATGCGCCGCAATTGCTCGGCTCGACGCCGGGCAACGCCGCCGCGATGGTGCTGGCCGCGTGCATCGACGCGGCCCGCCCCGCCGAGGCGGCCTGACAGCCCGGGAGTCGACCCGGAGCTCCGCTTCAGCCGGAGGTGACGCGATCCGTATCGCGAACCGCCTCGTTCATGCGTGCTTCGGCTTCCGCATCCAGCCGTGCCGCATTCGCTTCGGCTTCTGCTTCCGGCATCAGCTCGCCTTCCCATTTCGCGACCACCGCGCTGGCGATCGAGTTGCCCACCGCGTTCGTGGCCGAACGGCCCATGTCGAGGAACGTATCGACGCCGAGAATCAGCAGCAGCCCGGCTTCCGGGATGTTGAACTGGTGCAGCGTCGCGGCGATCACGACGAGCGACGCGCGCGGCACGCCGGCCATGCCTTTCGACGTCAGCATCAGGATCAGCAGCATCGTGACCTGCGTGCCGAGCGACAGGTGAATGCCGTACGCCTGCGCGATGAACAGCGACGCGAACGTGCAGTACATCATCGAGCCGTCGAGATTGAACGAATAGCCCATCGGCATCACGAAGCTCGAGATCTTGCGGCGCACGCCGAAACGGTCGAGCGCATCGAGGATCTTCGGATACGCGGCTTCCGAGCTCGCGGTCGCGAACGACAGCATGAACGCTTCCTTGATCAGCACCAGCAGCCTGAACACGCGGCGGCCGAGGAACAGCAGACCGGCCGCGACGAGCGTGCCCCACAGCAGGAACAGGCTCAGGTAGAAGTCGCCCATGAACACCGCGAACTTCAGCAGGATCGACAGGCCGTTGATCGCGACGGTCGACGCCATCGCCGCCAGCACCGCGAGCGGCGCGAGCTTCATCACGTAGCCGGTGATCTTCAGCATCACGTGCGCGAGCTGGTCGATCGCCGCGACGAGGATCTTGCCGCGTTCGCCGAGCGACGCGAGCGCCACGCCGAAGAACATCGAGAACACGACGATCTGCAGGATCTCGTTGTTCGCCATCGCCTCGGCGATCGATTTCGGCACCATGTGGCCGACGAAATCCTTCAGCGTGAACTTGGACGTCGCCAGATGCGCGGACGCGCCGATATCCGGCAGCGGCAGCCCGAGGTTCTCGCCCGGACGCAGCAGGTTCGCCATCAGCAGGCCGAGCAGCAGCGAGATCAGCGACGCGGTGATGAACCAGCCGAGCGCCTTCACGAACACGCGGCCCACCGACGACGCGTCGCCCATGTGCGCGATGCCGACGACCAGCGTCGAGAACACGAGCGGGCCGATCACCATCTTGATCAGCCGCAGGAACACGTCGGACACCAGCGAGATGTAGCCGGCGATTTCCGCCGCCGACTGTTTGTCCGGCAGCTGCGTGTAGATCATGTAGCCGATCAGGATGCCGGCCGCCATCGCGAGCAGGATCCAGCCTGCCGCGGACATTCGTTTGTTCATATCGGAATTGGATGCACGGGAAGAAGTTGACGGATGAAAGGCGCGCACGCCCGTGCCGTGCCAGGGTGCGCGCGTGGCGAACCGGTCGTGCCCGGTGTATCGGGCACGGTCGCCGGCGCCGGTCGGCTCGCGGATCTCCACGAACCGACGTGCTGCCGCCGCAACGGCATTCGCGCGAGGGCGAGCGCCGTTGCGGAGCAGCGATTCAGCATGATGCGACCAGGTCGGCTCGGGTCAGTAACCGATTGCCGAGCCGGCCGGACGGCGCGGGTCGTTGTAGCCGTAGATGAAGCCGACCCGCACGTTCCCGGACACCGACGAATCGTTCCCCGAACTCTGGCGGCTCGCCGCTTCGGTGCCCGGCAGGCCGACCATGATCAGCTCGGCGGCGCCCCACGGCGTCTGTTCGACCATCTTGTAGCCCATGTTGCGCAGGATCGCGAGCGTGTCGGGCGACAGGCCGTAGGTTTCGTAATAGACCTCGTCGGGCAGCCACTGGTGGTGGATGCGCGGCGCCGTGACCGCGTCCTGCGGCGTCATCCCGTAGTCGATCACGTTCAGCACCGTCTGCAGCGTGATCGTGATGATGCGCGAGCCGCCCGGCGAGCCGACCACCATGAACACCTTGCCGTCCTTCTTCACGATGGTCGGCGCCATCGACGACAGCGGACGCTTGCCCGGCGCGATCGAGTTGCGCGTGCCCTGCACGAGACCGAACAGGTTCTGCGCGCCGACCTTCACGGTGAAGTCGTCCATCTCGTCGTTCAGGAAGAAGCCCGTGCCCGGCGCGATGACCACGGCGCCGAAGCGGCCGTTGACCGTATAGGTCGTCGACACCGCGTTGCCGTCGTGGTCGACGATCGAATAGTGGGTCGTCTCCGGCTTCTCGTGCACGCCGACGCCCGGCTGCACGTCGACCGACGGCGTCGCCGTATCCGAATGGATGCTCTTGCGGATCTGCGCCGCATAGTCCTTGCTCGTCAGCTTCGCGACCGGGTTGTCGATGAAGTTCGGGTCGCCGAGCAGCGTGTTGCGATCTTCGTATGCGTGGCGCATCGCTTCGGTCATGTAATGCACCGCCGCGGCCGAATGGTAGCCAAGCTTGCGCATGTCATACCCTTCGAGGATGTTCAGCGTCTCGCACATCGTCACGCCGCCCGAGCTCGGCGGCGGGGCCGACACGAGCTCGTAGCCGCGATACGTGCACGTCAGCGGCGCCATGTCCTGCGCACGGTACGACGCGAAGTCGGCCGCCGTGATCAGGCCGCCGCCCTTCCTGGCCGCCGCCTCGACGATTTTCGGAATCTCGCCGTGATAGAACGCGTCGGGACCCTGCTCCGCGATGCGCTCGAGCGTGCGCGCCAGGTCCTTCTGCACCAGGCGATCGCCCGGCTGCAGCGGCGTGCCGTCCGGACGCAGGAAGATGCGGGCCGCTTCCGGATCCTTCTTGAAGCGGTCGATCGTCGTGTCGAGGATGTCCGTATCGGCACGCGTCAGCACGAAGCCGTCGCGCGCGAGCCGGATCGCCGGCTCCATCACCTGCTTGCGCGTGAGCTTGCCGTACTTGCGCTGCGCGAGATCGAGGCCCGCAACCGTGCCGGGCACGCCCACTGCGCGATAGCCGTACAGGCTGTCGTCCGGAATGACGTTGCCCTTCGCATCGAGATACATGTTCGCGGAAGCCGCGGCCGGCGCGGTTTCGCGGAAATTGATGAAGCGGTCACGGCCGTCGGCCAGGTGGACGGTCATGAAACCGCCGCCGCCGATGTTGCCGCAGCACGGATTGGTCACGGCCTGCGCGTAGCCGACCGCCACCGCGGCGTCCACCGCGTTACCGCCTTCCTTCAGGATGTCGACGCCGATTTGCGACGCGAAGTGCTGCGACGAAACGACCATGCCGTTCTTCGCTTCGACCGCGGGGTCCGACGCGGCGAACGCGCAAACGCTCATGGCCGACAACAGGGTGAGTACTACGAGCCGCCTCATGACGGGATCCTCCAGACAAATAAAACCGTGGCATGCCGGAACGCGACGCCGCATCGGGGTATGTCGACGCGCCAATCGAGTGTGTAATAAACAATACATTCCAGCGAGGCCGCGATCATAGCACTCACTTTTTTGCACCAAAACCTAGGGTTATCACTAGACCAAGAACGAATATCAGCCGAATGGATCGTTTCTCAATGTTTGTTTTATTACAATGGTGAATGAGCCGGTCCACCGAGCGATGCGTCCCTCTAATTTCGGAGCGTGCACGGCCCGCCTGACGTCGATCGGCTAACATGCGTGGAGTCGCCGGCAGACACCCGTCTGCCGTTTGTTATTCAGATACGAGAGTTGGAGTGCCCGATGGGGACGAGCATCAGGGCGTTGCTGTTATCCCAGATGGATAGCTTCACGCCGTCGGAACAGAAGGTCGCGCAGGCGTTGCTGGACCGCTACCCGAGTCTAGGGCTCGGGCCGATTGCGAGCTTCGCCAAACAGGCGGAAGTGAGCGATCCGACCGTGTTTCGCTTCGTCGTCCGGATCGGCTTTCCGAATTACTCGTCGTTCCAGCAGGCGCTGTACGGCGAGATCGACACGGCGATGAATTCGCCGCTCGCGCGGATGGATGCGTTCCATTCGGCCGGAGGCATGCGCGACAGTCATGCGGCAATCTTCCAGCGACTGTCCGAGTCGCTGGCGACCACGATCGAAGGGCTCGATGCGGCGGCGTTCGACGCCGCGGTGGCGCTGCTGGCCAATCCGGATGTGCGTGTCTTTTGCGGTGGCGGGCGTTACACCGCGCCGCTCGCATCGCTGTTTTCGTTCACCCTCGCGTATGCGCGGCCACATGTTCAGTATGTCGAACCGAATGTGAACCTCGCGTCGGTCGCGCTGGCGGACATGGGGGCCGGTGACGTGCTCGTTATTTTCGATTTTCGACGTTATCAGCGGGACAGTATTCGGTTCGCGCAGGCCGCGCATCGGCTTGGCACGCGTGTGCTGCTGATCACGGACGAATGGCACTCGCCGATCGGCGAGTTCGCGGAGATCGTGCTGCGGATCCGGGGGCAGCCGTTCGCGATGCTGCAGACCAACGTACCGGCGCTCGCGCTCGCCGAAGCGCTCGTGATCGGCGTGACGAATCAATTGCCGGAGATGGCAAGGCAGCGGATGGAGAAGATCGAGCATCTCAATTCCGGGGGGAGCGAACCGGATATCAGTCAGCGGGATTTGCCGGAGTGAGGGGTGGTCGAAGCAGCGCAACGCGCCTCAATCGTCTTCTACGACCGAACGGAACCAGGATGGCACGCCTGCTCCGTCTCTGACTGGCCCCCCATCCGGGGCCGTTCGCGATTCGACGTCCATCTTGGCAGGCCAAACCACTTTCGGCGCAAGACGCATGGCGAGATTCATACTGGATGCGTTTTTCCAACTCACATCGCCTTGGCCGACTGAAAACGCCCCGGTCTCCTTCAGAATATCGGCACCATAAGCCATGTAGGCTTCACATACATGCCAGAAATCCTCACTCACCCCACCAGCAAAAAGATCGATTTTGATCAATGCATCAGGAATGCTGCACGTGAAGATGGTTTTGTTCGTGGCTGGTTTGACCGCGATGATCTCGATACCCGAGTGACCGCGGGCCGTTGACCATGTCCTCATGCACAACTGCCCCCACGCATAACCTCGAGCAATGACCCTGCTCCGCCGCAGCGCGCATGGGCGATCCTTATAGTAGTAGAAGTAAACTTTCCCACGCGCCCGATTGAAACGAATCGGCTGATCTTGCGGCCTGTGAAAAATCCGATAGGCTTCCACACACAAAATGGCGCCCAAAAAGACAGACATTAGAAGCAAGAAAAAGAAAAACTCCGCGTTACCGGAAAAGATCCCGAACACCGGCAGAGCCAATATAAGCGGCGAAATCGCGACGTATCCACATAGCTCGATCATTCTCCGGATCGGTGTCGCGAACGACACCTCCATATAGACATCGTCCAGATGCGTGATGTTCAGGGATCGAACGGCGTCCCACTCATCCACCTCCAGCGACGGGATCGATGCGTTGTCATCCCGTGGCATGTCGAATTCAAGTCTTTCCATCTCAGTCAAATCACCCCGTATATAAAAGCGGCCCAGCCACATCATCACCAGGTAGTCGGTAAGATCGGCATCTTTTGTCTGTACGCTTTTCGCATCAATTCGAGACGATCACTTCAACGCGACGGTTCCTTGCCCGCCCCGAAGCGGTATCGTTGTCCGCCAACGAATCGGCATCTCCGCGCCCCTCCACGCTGATGCTCGGCACGGGCACACCAGCCGCAACAAGAATCTGGGCAACATGTCGGGCACGTGCTTCAGAAAGCGCCTGGTTGGAAACCTGACGCGCTGAACTGGTCGGCGCACTGTCCGCGTATCCCGCCACTCGAACAGTCGCACCGTCGGCCATCGTCGCGATTTCCCGACCAGCCGATGCCACGACGGAAGCGCCCCACGGGGCCACCGTGACACCACCGGGAACGAACATGCCGCCAAAGCGAAGCGTCAAGGTGTTAAGCGCAGGATCTCGGATCAGTTCAACATTCCCTGCGACAACCTCGTCACGGAGTCGCTGATCCAGATCGCGCGCCAGCAAGTCGAACGACGACACGCGCTGGACCTCCTTCAGACGGATCCAATAGTCCACAGCGGCATATCCGGCAGCCCCCGCCAGCAACGCAATAGTCAGGCCGACGACGGCTCCGACACGTGATCGGCGTATGACCACCGGGCGTACCCACGGATCGACCCTCCGTTGCATTGATCTGTCAGGCTCGCTTACATCACGCATGCCCAGCCCGCCGGTCACAACCACGTCGTGCACGCGCTCACGAATGACCTTCAGGCGCTTGCTGCCATCACGCCCGAATCGGTAGCGACCGCGAAAACCGAGATCGAGTATGTTCTGGTACAACTCGATCAGATCGAGATGCTCACGCGGGCTGCGCAACGCTTCGTCGATCAACTGGAAGACACGGTCACCACCCTGTCGATCGTGACCCATCGCCGCAGCCAGCCCATTGACTTGCCATTCGACACCGGTTGCTTCACCTTTTCCCCAAGTCGTCTGCATCGCGGCCTCGTCGAGCGCGGAGCACAGGCAATAGCTTGCGCTGCGGACGTGCTCCGGGCGAAGGCCGAGTTCGCCACACATTCGCGTGAAGAGCCGGATTTCATGCTCCAGCCAACGTCGGCGGCGGATCACCGAATCTGCGTCGAGCATTTCAGGGCTGTCTGCCAGCGCGCTCAGCAGAATGCGCGCTCCTTCGAGCAGCGGGTTGATCGACTGCTCCGCCACCCTGAGCCTTGTTGCGATAGACGGCGACGCCAATGCCCCTGCGCGGCTCAGCGGATCGGCTGTTGAAAGACTCATCTTGAACGCCCCTCTCGATTCAACGGGAAACGCTTCCCGCGTTTATCGGCAACATGCCCTGAGGCAATCCCGGCGGTGGACCGCTATCCGGCAAATTGAACATCGCCATCGAGGTCGGGCACCGGAACGTCTTCAGCACATCGCTCGTCAACGGATTCGCGACACTGCCGGCGCTCGCGATGTCGAGCGCCGCGTCGCGCCCGTCAAAACTGAACGCGACTCGTGTGCGCCCCGGCGTAGCCGTTCCAATCACCTGACCCTTCTGAAGCAGCCGCATCAATGCCCACGGACCATCGGTTGAAATCGTCGACGTGTCGGGCCGAATGCGTGGGCTGGCCGTGATCTCCGCATGGACACCGCCGCGCGGTCCAGGCCAAGTGACCGTGAACGGCGCGACCGGACCGTGCTGGTAGCGCGTCGTCTGTCCGTCGATGTCGAGCGCGAGACTCATGATGGTCGGTGCGAGCTCGGGAATCCTGATATCGGCCGTCCACGTCATCTGCTTGCGGCCAGGATCGTTGAAGAAAATGTCGCGAATCGCCTTCGCATGCTCGAACGGCTCAAGGCTCGGCCCCTGTACGGGCTCCGTCGCCCCCGGCAGGGTTCGGTAGCGCCACGGATTTGCGGACGTATCGACAAACGGCGCCAGCGTTTTCACGAAGAAATCGTCAATCACGCCACCCTGCGCAAACACGCGCGTAAAGTCGTCAATGCCGACATCGCGCTTGCTGTCGGGCGAGAACGGGTAGTTTCCTTCGACCGTCAGCCGACAGGTGTCGCCAACCACCGCCTGCATCTGCCGCGACAGCAGTTGACCGATTCCCTGATTGACCTCGCGTGACCCATCAGCAGCGAGCTTGAGTAACGTCGCGCGGAACGGTGCAGGCATCGTGTCGGCGGCCATCTTAAGCTTCGCGGCCGCGTCGCTTGCGGGCGGCATGCTGTTGTTCGACAGCGCGTTATCTGCGACGGTAAGCGCCGTGTAGTAGTCGTTCAGCAGGTTGGCAACGCCGTCCAGCCCCGTCTTGTCCGACTGCGCCGTAGCCGATTGCGGATCGAGCTGCGCATCCGCGTTTCCTGTAACGACCTCGCGTAGTGCCGCGAAACGATTGTCGACGAGTTCCCGTTCGACACGCTCCGACGCCCGAATACCCAGCGCCTTGTCGGTCTTCTGGTTCAACTGGTCGGCGGCCTTCTGCAGCAGCGAACCATTCGACGCGGTCGACTGCTGCGTGAGCGTCGTCTCGCGCACTGCCGCACGAGCAAGCCGTGCGAGCGGAGAATCGGGTGCCGCAAAGCTGCGTAGCACTTTCAAATTGAACGCCAGACTCGTGCCGCTAACGGTCCGAATGTCGTTAAGAAACGCATCCCACTGCTGCGCGTACTCCATCAGGTATTCGCGACGGACTGCGTCGGTCAACGCATCGTCCGTGCCGGCGGCGTTACTCACAATCTCAGCCGTTTTTTTTTGAGCCTCACCCAAGTACGATCGGCCCATCACCCACGCGTCATCATCGCGGGCAATCTGTATGAACTCGGGCAGCCGCTTGTCGAACAGATTCCGATAGCCGTCGAACGTGAAAAGCCCCGACACGCCACGCGACAGCGGTGCGTCGCTCGCTCGCGTGAACACCGTGCCGGCTTGCGGGCCTACCGCGCGCAGCAACGTAAACTCATCGGGCGCCTCCTTGAGCATGGCCGCCTTCGCGCGCTGATAAAGACGGTCGGTCGCATTGCTGCCGTCGAGAAACGCGCGTGTTTGCTGCACCAGCGCGTCGTTGCGGATCAGCGGAGACTGCACAACACGCTCCCCGGAGAAGAGCTGCTGCACGTGGTCGATCATCGACGCTCTTCCACCGAAAGCAGCCGCGCTGTCGGTCTTCGCCCAGTCGTCGAGCACCCACGCCTTGACGTCACCTGCATTGAACTTCGCCTTGTCGTACAACATCAGGTATACGCGCAGTGCATCGTAGGCGGACTTTGGATCCTTGTTGGCAATCGCACCGGACATGACGTCTTCCAGACGATGCACGATCTGAGGCAACAGCAGGTTGTCCTCGAGTGCATCGTAGGTGTGGCGACTTTCGGCCGCAATTCCCGCCGGCGTGTAGAGGCCGTAGCGCCACGCGCTATCCGGATCGGACAAGTCGAGTCCAGGGTGGGTCGGCAGATTGCGCGCTTCCGTCAGCGTGTCGGGCACGGCTTGCAATTTAGGCGTCTTGTAGAACGACGTGACGCGCGTGGTAAGCGCCTGCACCTTGCGGCCAATTGTGTCGAGATAGTCGCTGTTGTTGCCGAAGCTCACGCGCAATCCAATTGCCAGCCACACGAACAACAACAGCGCCAATGTGTGGCCTACCAGGCGCAAAAGCCGGTATCGATATTCCCAACGCAGGTTGGGACTCACGAGATGCGCTTCCGGGAACACGACACGGGTCAGAAGATCGTGCAGGAAGTAACCCTGGTTGCCTTCGGCGCGAGCCGGCACGACAGGAGCACTATCCTGAGCCGACAGAAGACGTTGAACGACCGTATGGCGTTGCGCGACGATCTCGCCACCCTGTTGCCGGGCACTCGTGAAGTACACCCCGCGCAACGTCGAATGGAGTTGCGTATCGTCGTAGCGCGAATCGAGGAATACCCGGTCTATCAGGTCGAGCAACGGCCCGAGCAGTGCGGAAAATTCCTCGGGTAACGCAGCAAGCTTTCGTCGCTTGTCTAAATCGTATTCGTCTTGCAGATGCGTATCGATCGAACCCGTCAGACGTTCTACCAGTTGAGTGAGCTCGTGGTGACAACGCGCACGCAGCCCCTCCTTCGCGACCGTTTCCTTGCCGTACGGAAGCGTGAAACCCCATGCCTGAGCCCGCCCCTCGGACGTGAGCGCCCCAAAATACTCGGCAAAACCTGCGAGGCGATCCATCTTCGTGATCGTCACGTAAACAGGGAAACGGATACCCAGCTCCTGCCTCAATTCGGCCAGCCGGGCGCGCAATGCAGTGGCTTCGGAGATACGCGCCTGTTCATCAGCACTCGCCAGCGTCGCGAGATCGACGGTCAGCAACGCGCCGTTGATCGGTGCGCGAGGCCGGTTCCGGCGCAATATACCGAGAAACCCGAGCCACTCGGCGCGGTCGATCTCCGGTGGACTGTCACGTTCGACCGAAGGACTCTGAACAGTATGGGCACTCGATTTCGATGCGGTGGCCACGTTCGACCGCCGGGCGGCGTCCTGCTTCGTGCCCGCGTTTGAACGTTCCGTGCTCGCCTGGGTGTTCGCCGCATCCTTATCGGAAGCGTCGATTGCGGTCTTGTCCGGTTCGGCCGCGAGCGCATCGGCACCGCCGACCATCGAGGTTCGATGGCGCGTGTAGTAACCGGTCGTATCGATCAGCACCGCATCGTTCGTCAACCACCAGTCCACCGCGGCCGCATCGCCGGCGGGCCTCCCGGCAGCGCGCTGCATCTGCTCGCCAACGGGAAACGCCAGACCGCCGTTCATCAGGACGCTGGTCTTGCCGGATCCTTGCGAACCGAGCGTGATGTACCAAGGCAACTCGTACAAATAGCGCTTGCCCTGGAACAACTTGCCAAGACCTCGTGCGCCAGTACGCATCGATTTCAGGCGCGCGAGTGCGCTCGTAACACCCCCTTCAACTTTCCGAAGACGGGCAGCAGCCGGCGAATCCTCCCGCTTGCGGTCCAGACGCAGCACCTTCTTCAGGAACGCATCGTCTTCGCGCATTTTCTGCCATAGGCGGAACATCCCGAAAAGAACGAAGACGCCCACTACCAGCGCGATCGCGGTAAACCGGGCCGATGCCGGTTCAAGCGGTACCGTGTGGCCAAGCGAAAGCAGCGGCCCCGCGTACCAGATCAACAGACAAAGCAAAGCGGCGAATACGATGCTGATCGACCACCCCACGAGCCAGAACAGCACACCGGCGAGCAACAACGCGATCAGCAGCACACGCATGCCCGCCCCGGCAAGCGGCTTGAGCCCGCCGAACGCGAAAAACGGGCCGACGAACCAGATCACCAGTGCAACGACAATCAGTGCGAGGAACGCGAGAAACTGGCGCGAGGCCAGAAACGACAGGAACTGGAACTTCTTCATGTGTTATTCCGGAAACGGATCTGGCTTATCGTGCGACGTCGATTTCGACGCGCCGGTTTTGCGCGCGCCCCTGCGCGGTACGGTTGTCGCCGACAGGATCGGCCTCGCCCTTGCCGACGGCTTCGAGACGGTTTGCCGGCACCCCTGCGGCTTGCAGCATCTGCATGACCTGGATGGCTCGCTCTTCCGACAGCGCCTGATTCGATGCGAAATGACGGCTTCGAATCGGCGCGTTGTCCGTATAGCCGATAACCGTTACCTTGCCGGGCACTTTGGCGATCTCGGCCGCGATCTTCGAAATCAGCGGATTCATCGATGCCTGAACCGAAGCGCCACCGGGGCGGAACATCGCGTCACCGCGGAAGGTGACGGCGCTGTGGCGAGCGTCCTCGTCGACGCTGACGGTGCCGGCAGCGATTTCATCCTTGAGCAATTGCTTGAGATGCAGTTGCTGCGGCGGCTGCACAGGTGGCGGTGTCATGCGGGCGATGTCTGCAATCTGCTTCTGAACGTCCGCGCTACGACTGAACAGTTCGTATCTGAACCATCCGAAAAGACCAATCAGGGCCACCGATAAGACGGTCACGGTGATCCATACTGGAAAATCAGTGAACGACAGGCGCTTGCCTTTCGCAGTCGACCGCCAGTGGGGCGATAGCGTCAACGGAACGGGGTCGCGCTGAGACGCAATCACGTTGTAGAGCCGCTGACGAACCGCGTCATGCTTGCGCTTGCCATCGGTGACGCCACGGTAGCGCCCCAGAAAGCTAAAACTGAGAACCCGGTAAATCACTTCCAGCAGGTCCCGATGCTCGTGAGGATCCTCCAGCAATCGGCCGATTAGTAGGTAGACCTTGTCGCCGCCCTTGATATCTCCGTGGAACGTGATCGCAAGACCATCTGTCATCCATTCGATCGCCGATGATCCCTCCTTGCCCCAAGCAGATTGCGCTACCGCTTCGTCAAGCGCCGTGCACAGGCAGTAGCTCGCGCCGATCATGTGATCGCGACGAATATTGGCCTGTTCGCAAAGCCTCTCGAACACGCGGACTTCCTCCATGAGGAGCCTACGCAACAACACGATTGCGTCTTTCGACTCAAACGTTCCTGGCATGTCCGCCTGCGCACGCAGCAAGACGCGCGATGCCTCGAGTAACGGGTTTCTCGCGACTATGATCGCATTCAGTCGCTGCGACTCTCCTTCACCCAGCGGGATGAAGTAAGTCTTCAGATTTCGATCAGGGTCGACGGTATCGGCAAACGTTGGAGCATCGACGGGAATCGATACGTCCTGCTTCTGGCCACCCAGATATTTCGCACGATCCATCATCCAATCCTCGCAACGGTATTGCTGACTAGTGCACATCCACACTCGGTTCGATGTCCGTGCAAAGCCACGCGAATCCCACCAACCGCCAGCGTCGGATGAGCTTCGATAATCCTGTTCACTCCGTGCGGACGGCCATCCGGATAACGTTGCGGACAATCAACCAGATCGTGAAGTCGCGCGATAGGCTTGCCGTCAATCGTGTGCGTGGCGGAACCCGTAATGATCTGGCCTCCGTGATCGGTATCGTCACCTAGTACTGCGATGGGAAGGGACATGAAATCGCCTTTGGTCATTATTCAGCCATATTGGTACTTTTAAATTAATTATTTCGATGAAGCTATGCCTTCATATCGGCTCCATCGGAATTTTCTCGGGATTGCACGATGCATCGCGAAGATACGGATCAAAAGGATCCACCTGGCATGCAGACTCAACTTCAGCAGGCCATACCGGAATCTTGCTCGTGCGCATCACGAACCATCGGCCCAACGACGCTACAAAGAAAACTGGAAAAAGCAATATCTGGCCGAGAGGCTGACCATTTAGCGAAAAGAACATGTACCTGAGACCAACCCTGTATTTTTCGCGCCGCTCCGCAATATCGTGGCACCAGTAGACGTCGCGATAGACCGTGGCCGGACCTTCCTCCATGTATCGGCGGACGAACTCCCAACTGTGCTTCAACTGATCCACTAGCGTCGTGTCGCCTGGCAAAGCGAATGTCTCTCGTACTGTTTCCCCATCCTTGTCGAGGATATGGCCGCGAATATCCCAATTCTGTCGGCCTGCCGTTCGTTCACAACGTCCGAGGGTGAAAAATATTTCATCCCACTTAGCTTCCAGCACCGTTCCATTTCGGCGGAATACATACACCAGACGATTCCTATAATTAAATCTGATCGGGAAATGCGTCCACGAAAATGCCTCTTTTAGCAACAACCATACTATCAACGCCCAATATGGAATAGAAATGCCAAAAAATATCAAAATCGCACGAAACTCGATCCCAACCTTCACAAGAAGCGGAATGAAAAATGAATAAATTGGCACCATCAAACCAAACAAACAAATGGCCGCCATTGCCCCCCTATAAACAAACCAACGATCAACACACTCCAGATATTTTGAATTCATCGAAACAACTGAAATGTTATAAAACGGCACAACATCGACCCTCATTTTTTGTCTAAATTGATTAACCCTTTCCTCATCAGTCAACTTTCGATTGATGCGGTATTTTTTTGCATAGAGTCCCGTGTAGTCCATTTCACCCACCAGTCGCGACCGCCAAGTCGCTCATTTCTGCATCTACATTTTGATAGCGGTCTTTAGCCTCCAAGACACCCCAATAACAACGTTTCAACCACTTATCAATCTTGTCATCCTGCAAAAATGTAGCGACAACCCCTGATCCAATGAAAGCGATAATCGCAAATATCGCTCCAACTACTGACCCGGCAGCCAGTAGGGCCGCAGCAGCAAAACCCGACAAAGCTGACACGCCTAGAGCTACAGCCAACGGATAATTTCGCTGTTGAATGGCTTCCACAGCATTCTTCCCGTCCCAAAATGCGCTAATTCCAGCGGCCAAGATTCCCAGTGCCTTCGATGCAATCCCGAACAGACGCCCAGTCACCTCCAGCAGCACTGCCCGCCCTCTCTGCAAAGTCGTCTCAGCCAAACCGCCAGCAGCCCTCGCTATGGAGTCGGCCACCGTGGACCCCAACGCGATCACTGCGCTACCCAACCTGTACTGACTCTCTAGCATGTCGCCTTTCATCGAACCCGCCAGATCTTTCGACACCTTTTGATATGCAGCCCACTGAAAGAGTCCCGCTAGGGAAACGCTGATCAATGGACCAACTTCCGAAGTTGCAGGCGAGATGGCTTCAAATTTTCTGGATGACGAAGCGAATCGGCGCTCAATTCAGTGAATTTGGCGCGTAAGCGAGCCTCCCCTGCTCGCATTTTTCATACGCATGACGGACTGCTCCCATGGACCGATCGCAACAGATTTCGCGCAATCACCAGATTCGCCAGAGCGAACAGGCTGAACAGTTGCGCGGTGTTCTTGGCCAAGCCCTTGTATCGGGTCTTGCGATGCTGAAACAGATTCTTGACGATATGAAACGGATGCTCAACCCGCGAACGGATCTGCGCCTTGGTTCGCTCGAGCGCGATCACCAGGTCCTTCAGCGCTCCTTCTTGCATCGCCTTGATCTTTCCCCGCCTGGCAGCGACGTGCCACTTCACGGCCTTGCCCGCCATTTCCTCGCGCTTGTCGACGCCAATGTAGCCCGCGTCGGCGAACACCTGCTCTTCATGCCCGTGCAGCAGGGCATGAGCTTGCGATACATCCGACACGTTGGCCGCCGTGCCAACCACACTGTGAATCAGGCCCGAGTCGGCGTCGACGCCAATGTGGGCTTTCATGCCAAAGTGCCATTCGTTGCCCTTCTTCGTTTGATGCATTTCCGGGTCACGGCTCTTCCCGGCATTCTTGGTCGACGGCGGCGCTTCAATGATCGTCGCGTCAACCAGCGTGCCTTCCTTCATCATCAGCCCACGCTCGCACAGCGAGATGCCAATCTCGTCGAACAACTTCCGTGTCAGTTCGTGTTCGATCAGCAGGCGCCGGAACTTCAACAGCGTGGTTGCATCAGGCACGTTCTCGATCGCCAGATCGATGCCGGCGAAGGCTCGCAGCGTGATGCTGTCATACAGCGCGTCTTCCAGTCCTTCGTCCGACAGTCCGTACCACTGTTGCACGAAGTAGATTCGCAGCATCCGCTCAAGGCCAATCGGCGGGCGACCTCGCGTGCCCTTCGGATAGTGCGGTTCGATGGCCGACAGCAAGCGCTGCCACGGAACGACCTTCTCCATCTCTTCCAGGAAGCGTTGGCGCCTCGTCACTCGCTTCTTGCCTGCAATTTCCGCTTCCGCGAAGCCGATCTGCCTCTTCATCGTCGTGGGTCCGTTCCGTGAGCTGTCTTCTAAACGTCCTCGGCTACGTCTGCGATGACCGCCGAGCCGAATAAATCAGCGTTTCCCTAGCATGCTGCCAATAAACGGTATCGATTTACCCGCCGTTGCTACTCTCTGCGACAGGTTGATCTGCTCCCGCCAAGCCGACAAATTCAGTCTCTCGATCTCCTCGGCGGAACGAATCGAGTTCGCGAGCCATTTGGCCTGTTCGGTCTTGCTCAGTCCTTTGGGCACGCCTTTGATCGACTCGTCGTCGATCATCACCAGGAACTTCGACGAGACAACGGTACTCATCGGCTCACCCCGAATCTGGAGACGGCGCAAGGCGAGTGACACCTCTCTCTGGAGAGCATTTTTGCCAATATTCTTGATGCCCGATGATTGCAAGAGTTGGCGGATAAGCGACGCGCGATATGTCTTGTACGAGCCAGTCAACTCGACCGGCACGACCGCTCGACCGCTAACCACGCCGCACGCGACCAGGGCATGGCGGACAGGCCCATCCGCTCCACTTTGCAGCACCTGAGTGATTGACCCGCCGAGCGATGCCAGCAATTTACCCAGCACCTCCGGTGCCTGCTTGGTTACGCCATCGATGGAATTGTTGAACGCCAGCATCAGGCCGTCCCAGCCAACTGCCTGCCACGTGACCTCAGGCTTAAGGCTTTCCGAAAATTTCTTCTTGTTGCTTTCAAGATTCAGTACGATGCCGCGCAACACGATATTCTTGTCATCGGAAATCACACCGTTAAGCCAGCGCGCATACAACTGCGCGCAAGGCTTGAATTGCTCCGTGCCTTGGATGCACGCGGTGAGAACGCGAGCGTAGACGAGCCCAACTTCGGCCGAAGTGTCGTCGTGCGTGCACTCCAGATAGTTCCGCATCTGGTTGCTTGTCATCCACTGAACGTGAGACGCTGCCAAAGGATGCAGCGTCTCGTCGCGGAACCGACCATACTCTTTGTTGAACTCAACCTGCCATTTACCACGCGCATCTTCGTCGTAGTCGAGCGCATACTTCGCCCACGATTTCGATGAAACTTTGCGTAGATCCGCCACCGTGGTATCAGGAAGTTTCGGTGGGTTGGCCACGTAAGTGATACGCCCAAGCCCATCCGGAACGTAGTGTCCGTCTTGCTCGAGTTCGTCGGCCGCCACAATCTCATTCATCTCCGACCGATCGGCAACTGCACCCTGAAGGCTCAGAATTGCGGTAGAGACGTTCAATTTTCTCGATCGCTCGGCAACGGCCATAAAGCTGTCATGAAGCTCGATGGTTCGGGCGCCGATCTCTGCAGCCACACTTGCCGGATCATCGATGACCAGCATGGCCGCAGGTTGAGGCCCCAGTGACGACGCGGCGCGCAACAGGCCGTCAGTCGTCGATGCCCGAGAGTTGAACCCGTAGGGTGAAAAAGCAAAGGTTTCGACCTTTGCTTTCGGCGAATACTCCGCCACAACGGATGCCACATCGTTCAGGGTTTCGGCATGAGATGCCTTACGGCCTCCCATCCACTTTTTCACATCGAACACGCGCATGTGGCGACTACGATACCCCTCGTCCTGATGGAGTTGAAGCACGCGCATCGTCCACTCCGCATCGGAATAGCCAACCCAGATTCGCCTCGCGCTAGTCGGGTTTTTTACCGTAATGCAGGCCGCAATTTCCCGATGCCCTGCCTTGTCGCAAGGTTGACGGCCCACGGCATAAGCACCATTCAACGGCACCCCTACCGGCACCTTCATCAGATAGCCATGCTTGGTAATCCAGTACTTCTCCCACACCCCGCGTTCGTCGTACACATATAGGAAGCCACTGCGCAATGTCCGGCCCGTATAGGCGGCCGCTCCTTTCAACGGAATACTCTTTCCCCCACCACTATCGACGGGATGCATATTGTCACGCAGCTTTGGTGCGCCAGAGCCGGGATGCATGACTGCTGCGCGAATCGGGAGAATTGCAAGGCCTGATTTTCGGCAAAACTCGCAGTCATCCAATGCAGTCTCTTTTGCCTTAGCCAATGATGTCGATGAAGAGCTTGCGTTGGTCACGCTTCCTCCTGTTTCTTGTTAAGCCGTTCAATGTCCGAGACTAAGTTGTTCCATTCTTTCTCCGAGAACAATGCCGTGGCTTGCGCGTAGAGTCCGGGCGTTGCGACCGCATCTCGGAGATGAGCCACGAGCTTCGGGTGGTTGCTGAAATCGCCGCCGAGAAGGCATCCGTGCCGTGCAAAAGCCACGCAGTCGTGCCCATTCACCAGACCGAACTCGCTCTGAGCTACGCCCAGCCATTGATTTATCTCCTGACTACGGCGCCACGTTTGCTTTATGTCGAGCGGCTTCGGCATTGTCGCGAGCACGTCATTGACCAGTCCCACGTTGGTCAACGCAATCGATTGGAATTCGTCGAGCTTATCCCACCGGGCTTCCGGTCGGCCCCCGAACTCAAGTTCATACCAGAATCCCTGGAAGGGCACCCACCAGCGACTCACACCGTCGCAAAGCGAGGCAAGATGTGGAAGTGGCAACACCCACAGCAGATGAACGAATACAGCAGGGTCCGCAAAGCGCAGCAGCGCACGCGAGTCATCGTCCAATGTGATGACGACGTGGCGAGCCAATTGACGCACTTGGGCCTCGGTACTCAATTCGCTACAGATCAACATCGCCGCCCCGATCTCTGTAGAGTCACTGATCAGATACTGCTCGACCCGTTCACGCTGGGTATCATCAAGTTCCTTGAGGGGAAGCACTACCGGGAGCAAATGGCGTTCATTTGCAAGCCAGTCAGGCACGACATCATGCCAAGGCAAATCTTCCGCCCAATCCTGAATTAGGAGACGATCAGCGAGCAGATGCGTACTGACCGACATCGCATCGGAAAGTGAGTAGCTTTGCATGCGTCCCTCACGAAAGCGGTACGATCGCCGCATGCTGAGCCGCCGCTTTGACCGTACTCAACTCACAGACCTTTAGTTCGGCGGCCGGCACATCTCCCGGAGAACTTTTCGGCCCCGGCATCTGGTGAGTGGCGGCATAGGACTGCCACTGCCCCGGCGTTCCGTTGGTAATACCAGAATGATTGAGCGTGATGAAGCTCGTCCCGCCACGTAGCGATAGTTCCTCTTCGGCCCAGATTTCAATCCGCGTCGCGGTCTGCCGGATCCTGATTTTCGCCATCAGATTAATGGCGTCCTTGAGGGCTTCGATGTTGATTGAGCCAGCGCCGGCAATAAGCTTGATCCCCGCCTCGTAGACAAATATCCGCAATTTTTCTTTGACGGTTGCAAACAGCGAACGTCCAGTCGCAATGCCAAGATGTTCGCCCGTCGTCAACGCCAAGTGCTCACCGCTTGCGACGTGCGTGCTCCCCGCTGTCGTTGTCTGGATACCGACCGGACTGGCAAGCGTCAGGTGTGGCTCGCCAAACTCCGGAAACGGGGCATCGTCTGACGTTGCCCCACCTCGTATCGCATCGTTCTGGACCCTCAACGCGACCGTGACCTCACTTTGATCGCCGTTTGTGTCCTGCGCCAAGTTTTGCTGAGCCAGTTCGGCTAAACGTTCGTGGGTGTCGCGCGCGTCCGTGAGTCGCTGGACCGTCTCACCCATATCCTTGACATGTCCCTGAGTATCCGGCCGCGCCTCGGTCGTAATCAGCATTCCCATCGCCGAGCGCACCACGCCCCACAGACTCGTGACCAACTCGAAGCCACGACCACGCTCGTCCTGCCGCCCGGCGTTACCCGCAATACGCGTGATATAGCCCAGATTCAACTGCGAACTGCCTTCGTCGCTCGACAGATGCGTCTGAATCTTCCCGTTCGTATCGTCGAAGGCGAGCGTGTTCGCGCGACGATCGCCGATTTCCCTGCTGCGATAGCCCGCCAGCGCCTGGTTCTCCGGCAACGCAAACGGCGGCATGTTGAAAGCGTTGGTCGCACTACCCACGATGATCGGCAAATCCGGATCGCCGTTGACGAAAGCGACTTCGACCTCATGCCCTCGGCGCGGCAGAAAGATTCCACCGAACTGGTCGCCGCGCCACGCACCCGCCACGCGCACCCAGCAACTTGAACGCTCGTCGTTATTTCCCAGCCGATCCCATAGAAACTGCAGCTTCACCCGGCCATAGGCATCGGTCCAGATTTCCTGATTCTCGGGGCACGTCACAACGGCATACTCGACGCCGTTCATCCGCGGCTTCGCGATCGTACGCAACAGCCGGAATGGCTCGTTGGTCGGCTGCAGCGTGAAATCCGCTTCGCAGCGGTAACGCTGCCCGGAACCTGACGCTTCGCCGATATCCTCGATCACCAGCATGCTGCCAATGACGGCGTACTCGCGGTTGGCCGCGCCCTGCGGATAGTGCGACAACACGAACGTCCGACCTGCGACCATGCCGCGTAGGTTGCCTTTGCCGCGAGCCCTCAAGCCTTGGCAGCGCCACGCCTGCATCTGCACCAGCGTCAGATACTCCGCCTCCGTGCGCGGCTCGTTATGGTCGCCTGAGAGGCCGACCGCGCCAGCTTGAGGCTGCGCGTAATCCCCCCACGAGTACTGCTCCTGATGGGCGAGCCCGGTGTCGCGCGGGTCTTCGCGCATCACTTTGAGGTTCGCGCGCGGCAACGTGTAGTCGTAGTCGACACTCGTCACTGCGCCTGTGGTCAACGCATGCGAAACCGATAGCTCGTGAATGTGTTCCTCGTCGATCCGACGACTGGTCGGCGGTTCATAGCGCAGCGCGGCGTAAGCATCACTCAGCGGTTTGAGAGCCCCCATCGAGTCGCAAAGCACGAGCCGATGCTTACCTTCGTCATGCTCGAAGAAATAATAAATACCCCATTCTTCCCACAGGCGCTGCAGGAACGTCCAATCGCTTTCGAGGTGCTGGCGTTGAATATCCCGTTTCGGCCATACCTTGTTCGGCCGCGGAGTCGTGATTCGTTTTTCGACCGGAAACGGGTATACCGAGAGCACCGCATCGGTGATCTCTACGACGGACATATCCTGAAAGATGCGGCAATCGCAATTCTTGGTCGCATGCCACAGCCACGGTCGGAGCGTGAGCTCATAGACAATCGACCGTCCGTCTTCACGCACGATCGTCGCGTGGCTGACAACACCAGTGATCTCGCGCATGCCAGCACCGACGTTCGCCATTCCGGCGGCACCGGCTAGACCCGGAATGAAACGCCCTTTTCCCTCGAGCTGGATCGATACGGTCACTTCCGTGCCAATCAGCGCATCAAGATTGACGTTCGCAGCGATGCTCTGCGAAAACCCGAGCGAATCCGGCGTTTTCAGTTCGAGCGTGTACTCGAACAATTCTCCGATGATTTCGCCGCCGGTCAGCTTCATCGGAGTGAGGATCGACTGTCCGCCGTACATCGGCAGCGCAGCGCCGGAAACCGACAACGTCCGTGGTACATCAAGCAAAGCCATTCCGGTATCTCCGTTGAATCGATCGGATCACTGATCGTCTTTCATGTATTCGAGATGTGACGGATGTCCTACCTTACTTCCAACCATTTACGCGAAAGCAACCCGACAATATCGCCAGGAAAATCAAATAGGTGATCGTTACCGCAGCCTTCTTGAACATATATCCTCACTTAAGTCGCGCTTATGCGCGTACGCCCCACAATTCGAGCTTGAGAGACGGAAACTCCCCCGCGACGTGCAGCGCAACACCGCCATGCCGCACCACCTCCTCCCACAGCGCCCCGCCCTGCATCAACTCGTAATAGATATATCCGGCGTTGAACGGAATCTGCCGCGGCGGCACCGGCAGGAGTTGCATGCCGATACCCGGCAAATGACTGCGCACCAGGCTCGGCAGTTTCTCCGACGGCCCCGCCTTCGCCTGCGCGAGAAACTGCTGACGCAGCGCATCGGGCGGCATCGCCGCATGCACGGCCAGCACCAGCGATGCAAAGCCCTGCATATCCACCGGATCGACCACAGCATTGCGCATGCCATGCCCCTGATCCTCGAGCACGATGCTCTGCGCGCTTCGCACCAGTACGGCGTTGAGCAGCCGATGCGTGTCGTCGACTACCGGCTTCAGACAGAGATGCGGCGTCGTATGCTGATAAGGCGGATGCGTATCGAGCGGGCGACGCGTGTCTGTACGCAGATGGGTCGACAACTCACCGGCCATCGCGATCAGCAACGTGTACACATCGGCAGGCGACGTGGTCGGCACGCGCAGCATGTGCTGCAGCAACGGCTCGTATCGATTCAGGATCTGCAACAACAGATAATCCGTGACCGTCGCCGCACTCGCGGTGGTGTCATCGGTACCCGCCAGCCGTTGCGACAACGCATTCGCGCGCAGGTGGGCGAGATCGTGGATTTTCGTGACCCAGCTCGTCAGCAGATTGCTCACCCCGTAGCCGGACACGGGCGGCACGATCGTGTCGTCCAGTTCGATGCTGCCGTCCGCGCGGATGGTCTTCACACACGTCAGCGCAAGGCCGATCCACGCGTCGCCCAGCTCCTTCTCGGGAACAAGGCGCAGCCGCAGGTTCGACAACTGCACGGATTCGGGTGCCAGCCCGACTGAATTCGAATCGCGCAGCTCGGTATCGAACACCTGATAGCGCGCCATCGAATCCGCCGTGTTGGCGAACGTCGTTTCCTCGCAGTTCGGCAAGCGCACCGGCACCGCCAGATAGATCACCTGGTCGAGGTGTTCGGGACGGATCGTCAACGGCGGCGGCAGCGGCGTATTGCCCGGCGCATCGAACGGCGTGCCGTCGGCGAACACGCCGGCGGCCGACTTGACAATCACCTTCCCGAGCGCGAGCGACTCCAGATCGAGCCCGTAATGCGCGAAGCCGAAGAAAAACGGCGACAGCGGCGCCGCACGCATGTGTGCGTACTTCTCGAAGTAGCGTTCCTGTTGCTGGAACAGTTGCGGTCTGAAGAACAACCCTTCCTGCCAGGCGACCTTGGCATACCAGCTCATACGTATCGTCCGTTGTGTTGCGCGACGTGTATCATTTCTTCTTCACTTCGTCGATCCTGACGGCCTTGGCCTCGAGATCGACAGTCAGTTTCAGCTTCGGTGTCAAGCGGTACCACGCCTTGTCGGGCGCGGCCGGCATCGTGTAGACGGACCGCCACACCGCGTTCGGCAAGTCGCGGTAGGCCGCGATCACACCGATGGCGGTCGTTTCCGGATCGGGCCGCCGGACGACCTTTCGTTGCTCGCCGGGCCGCAGCTGGAACTCGTCGCGCTTGACGACGTCGTCGGCCAGCACCGTCTTCTCCTGTTTCTCAAGCGTGAAGAAATCCGCCGCCTCGAATGCGTTGTCGTTCTTCAGCTCGTAGATGCGCACCACGATCGGCGCTGCGCGTCCGCGATCGTCCGGATTGACGTCGGATGCCGCCTTGACGGCCAGTTCGAGCCGAACCGGCTCCTTCGGCTTCGGTTCACCGCTCGCGCAGGCCGAGAGCAGCACGACACCGGCGAGCGACGCGGCAGTCAGAATCGAACGCATGCAGAATTCACCTCGATGAAGCGCGAAACGCGCCGCGCGCGGCGAGCACGAATGCTCGGCCGCGCGCGGCGCTTCGCACTTACGCTTCCTTGTTGCCCTTGATGTCGAAGCTCGCCGTGACGGCACCGCCGCTGCCGCCCTGTGCGTTCTGCACGACGTACTCCTGCTTGACCTTCGAGAACGACAGCGACACCGTCTCGCGGCTCTTCTCTTCACCGGCCTTGCTGCCGGACGGCTTCACGCGCGTGACGATCACGTCGCTCATCGTGAGCTTCAGGTACTCGAGCGGGTTGCCGCCGGCCTTGCGCATCACCAGCACGGCCTGGTCGATGTGCTTGCCCGTCAGCGCGTACTTCATCAGGTTCGGGCTCGCACGGTCGATGTTGTGTTCGAACGTGAGATCCTTGACCGTTGCCTTCCCGGCACCGCCGCCGCTGCCCGAGTGCATCGACGACTCCTGCTGGATATCCCATTCCCAGTTCAGGATCTCGATTTCGTCCTTGTGCTTGTCGTCGAGCGATTCACCGTTGATGCCGTCGATCTTCAGAAAAATATCCTGCGCCATGTGTAGTACTCCTTTTATTTAACGATTTGAAACTGGCCGGGCGTCGATCGCCAAAGCAAGCCGATGTCCGGCCCTGCGGACCTACCGGGTGGTCAAGCGGCTTCCTTGATCGACGGCAGCTTCGTCACGAGCCGCAGCGAAACGGTCAGCCCTTCGAGCTGGAAGTGCGGGCGCAGGAAGAACTTCGCCTGGTAATAGCCGGGATTGCCTTCCACGTCCTCGACGAGCACCTCGGCCGCCGCGAGCGGCCGGCGCGCCTTCGTGTCCTGCGACGAGTTCGCCGGGTCGGCGTCGACGTAATGCATGATCCATTCGTTGAGCCAGCGCTGCATGTCCTCGCGCTCCTTGAACGCGCCGATCTTGTCGCGCACGATGCACTTCAGGTAATGCGCGAAGCGCGAGCACGCGAACAGATACGGCAGGCGCGCCGACAGGTTCGCATTGGCCGTTGCGTCGGGATCGTGATACTCGGCCGGCTTCTGCAGCGACTGGGCGCCGATGAAGGTCGCGTGATCGGTGTTCTTGCGATGCACGAGCGGGATGAAGCCGTTCTTCGACAGCTCGGCCTCGCGACGATCCGAGATCGCGATCTCGGTCGGGCACTTCATGTCGATCCCGCCGTCGTCCGTCGGGAACGTGTGGCACGGCAGGTTCTCGACCGTGCCGCCGGATTCGACGCCGCGGATCAGCGAGCACCAGCCGTACTGCTTGAACGAGCGGTTGATGTTGACGCCCATCGCGTAGGCCGCGTTGGCCCAGCCGTAGCGGCTGTGGTTCGAGCCGTTGGTGTCTTCCTCGAAATCGAACTGGTCGACCGGATTGGTCTTCGCGCCATACGGCAGGCGCGCCAGGAAGCGCGGCATCGCGAGCCCGACGTAGCGCGCATCCTCGGTATTGCGCAGCGAATTCCACGCCGTGTATTCGAGGTTCTGCGTGAAGATCTTCGTCAGGTCGCGCGGGTTGGCCAGTTCCTGCCAGGACTCCATCTGCAGCACCGACGGAGCCGCACCGGTCACGAACGGCGTGTGCGACGCCGCCGCCACCTTCGCGATCGAGCCCAGCAGGTCGACGTCCGGTGGCGTATGGTCGAAGTAGTAGTCGGCCACGATGCAGCCGTACGGCTCACCGCCGAGCTGACCGTATTCCTGCTCGTAGATCTGCTTGAAGAGCGGGCTCTGGTCCCATGCCAGTCCCTTGTAGCGACGCATCGAGCGATGCAGCTCGGCTTTCGAGACGTCCATCACGCGGATCTTCAGGTGTTCGTCCGTCTCGGTGTTCGACACGAGGTGGTTCAGGCCGCGCCACGCGGATTCGAGCGCCTGGTAGTCGTCGTGATGCAGGATCAGGTTGATCTGCTCGGAAAGCTTGTGATCGATCTGCGCGATGATGGCCGCGATGCTCTTGTAGGCATCGTCGCTGATCGTGATCGATTGCGTGAGCGCCTGCTCCGCGAGCGTCTGCACCGCATGTTCGACCGCCGCGCGGGCCTGGTCCGTCTTCGGCCGGAATTCCCGCTCGAGCAACTGCGTAAAGTCGGACTGGGTGGTCGCCTGAGCCTCGACGGCCTGTGCTTGTTGTTTTGCCATGATGGTCATCCTCGATCGGTTGGTCGGTCAGCTCGCGTCGCCCGAATCGGCCGCGCCTGCTTCGTGCCGCTCGGGCCGCGGTGCCGCGGCCAGCGACTTCAGCAGGGCCGGATCCTGCAGCAACTGGGTGACGAGCGCCTCCGCCCCCGACTTGCCGTCCATGTACGTCTGCAGGTTCGCGAGTTGCGTACGCGCCTGAAGCAGGCGGCGCAGCGGCTCGACCTTGTCGGCGATCGCGGCCGGCGAGAAGTCCTCCATGCTTTCGAAGGTCATGTCGACCATCATCTGGCCTTCGCCCGTCAGCGTATTCGGCACGGCGAACGCAACGCGCGGACGGATCGCCTTCATGCGCTCGTCGAAGTTGTCGATATCGATTTCCAGGAACTGACGATCCGACACCGCGGGCAGCGGTTCGACCGGATGCTTGCCGGACAGGTCGGCGAGCACGCCCATCACGAACGGAAGCTCGATTTTCTTCTCCGAGCCATACACTTCGACGTCGTATTCGATCTGCACGCGCGGCGCACGATTGCGCGCGATGAATTTCTGCGAACTGCTAGCGGACATGAACAGTCTCCTGACAGTGGTTGACGGATGTCGAGCTCAACGGCACGGCTCGACAAGATGAGAAGGGGTCGCCTCGAACGTCAGCGCCCGGGCTGGCGGTGCGGAGGCATCGGTCATGCCGATCGCGATGTGTGTGAGCGGCGCGCGTGATGCGAACGCGTCGAGCCAGAGCGCGGAAAGGCGCGGCAGCACGTGTTGTTCGATGAAGCCGATGAGCACGCGCGCGCCGGTTTCCTGAACCAGGCAACGGCCGACGATGTAGTTCACGACCGAGTCGTCGTAGACAAGCGCGATGTCGTGACCGTCCGCCATGCGTTTCACGACGCGGTCCAGATGCAGGCGCACGATGCTGGCAAGCGCGTCGTCGGCAAGCGGCCGATACGGCACGACCGTCACACGCCCGATGAACGCCGCCGGAAATGCCTTCAGCAATTCCGGGGCAAGCGCGGCCCGCAGGCCGTCGAGATCGGGTGACAGTGCCGGATCCGCGCAAAGGCTCGCGCTCAGGTCGGCGCCGACGTTGCTCGTCAGCAGGATGGTGGTATTACGGAAATCGATATGACGGCCGTCGCCGTCTTCCATGTATCCCTTGTCGAACACCTGGAAGAACATTTCGTGCACGTCGGGATGCGCCTTCTCGATCTCGTCGAGCAGCACGACCGCGTAGGGGCGACGGCGCACCGCTTCGGTCAGCACACCGCCCTCGCCGTAGCCGACATAACCGGGCGGCGCGCCTTTCAGGCCCGACACGGTGTGCGACTCCTGATACTCGCTCATGTTGATCGTGATCAGGTTTTGTTCGCCCCCGTACAGCGCTTCGGCAAGCGCCAGCGCGGTTTCTGTCTTGCCGACACCGGACGGGCCGGCCAGCAGAAACACGCCCAGCGGCTTCTTCGGGTCGGTCAGGCCCGAGCGCGCGGTCTGCACGCGCTCGCCGATCAGGTGCAGCGCGTCGCGCTGCCCGATCACGCGGGTGCCCAGCGTTTCCGGCAAGCGGCGAACGGCGGCGATCTCGTCGGTGACCATGCGGCCGACCGGAATGCCCGTCCAGTCCGAGACGATTTCGGCGACGATGGATTCGTCGACCTCGGGGAAAACGAGCGGCACGTCGCCCTGAAGCGCGGCCAGCGTTCGTTCGAGTTCGCGCAGCCGGTCGACCGATACCGGCGAATCTTCTGCGTTCGCGATCGCGGCTTCCCGTCCGGCGAGCAACGCCTGAGCGGCCGATACCTGTTCGCGCCAGCGATCCGCGATCACCGCCTCCTCCGTCGCCAGCACGTCAATGCGCATACGCACGCGATTCAACGCCTTTTCCGCGTCGAGACCGATACGGGCCTCCTGCACCAGCAGCGTTTCTTCGGCACGCGCGGCCGCCAGGCGTTGGCGCACGTCGTCGAGTTCGCGAGGCGTCGCGTGCTGCGACAGTGCGACGCGCGCACACGCAGTGTCGAGCAGGCTGATCGCCTTGTCGGGCAACTGACGGGACGGAATATAGCGATGCGACAGCGTCACTGCGGCACGGATCGATTCGTCCCGTACGACGACGCCGTGATGCGACGAGAATGTCGGCACGAGCCCGCGCACCATGTCGGTCGCGGCCGCCTCGGACGGCTCCGCGACCTGCAATACCTGGAAGCGCCGGGTCAGCGCCGGATCCTTCTCGATATGCCGCTTGTATTCGGCCCAGGTCGTCGCACCGATCGTACGGATCGTGCCGCGTGCAAGGGCCGGCTTCAGGAGGTTGGCCGCATCGCCGGTGCCGGCCTGCCCGCCCGCGCCGATCAGCGTATGGATCTCGTCGACGAACAGGATGACGGGCGCCACCGATCGTGCCGCAGCCTCGAGCACGCCCTTCAGGCGAGCCTCGAACTCCCCCTTCATGCTCGCTCCGGCCAGCAACGCGCCGACATCGAGGCTCAGCAACCGTACGTCCGCAAGATTCGGCGGCACGTTGCCCGATGCGATCGCACGCGCCAGTCCCTCCACCACGGCCGTCTTGCCGACCCCGGCCTCGCCGGTGACCAGCGGATTGTTCTGTCGCCGACGCAGCAGCACGTCGATCATGGTGCGGATTTCAAGCTCGCGGCCGATAACGGGATCGATTTCGCCGGCGCGGGCCCGCGCGGTGAGGTCCAGGCAATACTGCTCGAGGGAGTTGCCCTTCGACGCGACCGAAAGCGCACCGGAGGTCTCACCCGGCAGCGCCGGCGCGAGTTCACTGTGATCGTACGGCCCGTCGGCGGCTTCCGGTGATCCGTCGATCCAGGCCGGAAGCACGTCGCCCAGACCTTCGACCGGAATCTTGCCGAACCCCGGTGAGATCGCGAGGAGCACGCGCCGCAGCTCGGGTGTCGAGACAAGCGCCGCAATCAGCCACGCACCGCGCACGCGGCGGTCACCATGACCGAGCGTTGCCAGCACCCAGCCGCGCTCGATGGCCGCTTCGATATGCCAGGAAAAATCGCTGATCGAACTCGCGCCGGCCGGCAACGCAGCCAGCGCCCGCGCAAGATCACGTTCGAGCGCGTCGCGATCGATCTCCGCATGGCGCACGATCCGCTGCAGGTCGCCGTCCGGCTGCTGGAGCAGCTGGTGCAGCCAATGGACGAGCTCGACGAACGGGTTCCCACGCAGTTTGCAGAAACTCGTTGCCGACTCGATTCCCCGGTAAAGCTCGACCCCGAGCTTACCGAACAAGGTCTGGCGTGAAATGTTCATGGTGGTCTTGTTTTGTTTGTTAGCGTGTCGCGAACGAATCCGTCTGCACAATAAGGAATCCTCTATTGATTCCATGCCAGACGAGACATCAAACGCTCGATACACACTTCTCTCTCCGGTTCGAAAAAGACGGCCACTCGAATCAGGAGCCGCATTATCGACACGAAACAACAATTACGTCAACGCATTAATTTCAGCATCGATATCGAATAAAGAATTAGGACAAGTCTTATATTTATTCACGTCGAAATTCGCGCAAACACGCCCGACACCCCGCACAAAATCCGCGAACACCCCATCAAGCACCCACACGCAAGCCATTGTTATTTCGAGATAAATACAGGCATACCATGACCATCAATGCAAACAAACAACCCTATCTTTTTGATTGAAATGAGATTTCAATTTAACCGTTGCAATTTTTGACAATCAATTCCCAAACTCATCTCCCTACATTTATTGTCCGAGCGCTTTTTTGAGATGAAAGATTCATCGATACTCGCGTTTCATTTCCGGATCTTTCGCTATCGACCCTGTTCATGCGCCTCCTTCGCCTGCCCTGGCCTCGTCGGTCGGACACGTCGCTCGCCGTGCCCGCACCGGCGATCGCACGCTCGCAGCCCGTTGCCGACACATCGCCGCTGCACAACGCTCTCGGCCCCGCTCGCATCGATGACGACTTGCTCGGCCTCCTCGGTATCGGCACCCGTGACGGTGCTGCAGCCTATCCGCATACCGCAGCGGACACGGCGCGCGTCGACGCCGATCACACCGACGCACTGATCGATACGCTTCATGCGCAGTACTGGCGCGCGCTGACGGACCCAGGCGCGCCGATCGCGCCAGCATGGGCCCCGTCGGTAGACGACACGCTCCAGCACGCGATCACGCCGGATCACCCGCACGACGCGCATACCGACGATGACGCCGGGCACCCGGATTCGATCGAGACGCTGCTGTCCGGCAATCGCACGATCGAGGATGCCTTCGGTCATCTGGACGGGCACATGGAACCGGTGACCGACGGCGAATCCGTTCCGGAGATCCTGCAACTGTTTGCGCCGCCCGAATTTCACGCCGCGTCCGCGCGCCGCGCCCCCGTACCGCCTCCGCCGCTTACCCGGCGCGAGCACCATGCGCTGTCCGTGGACAGTCCGCTGACCGCGCCCATGCGCAAGGACCAACCATGACCAGGCTCAACACCACCGATACACCCTCCGCGCAGCGCGCGGACGACCTCCCGCTCGTCGACCAGATCGCTCGCATCGAAGCACGCATCCGCTCGCAACCGACGACCGCCCCCCATCGCTGGGCGCTGTTCCAGCTGCTGTGCATCGTCGGCGAGTGGTCACGCGCGATCCAGCAACTGCAGGTCTGGGCAAAGCTCGAGCCGAGTCAGGCCCGAACCGCGCAGATGTATCGCGACCTGATCCGTGCCGAACGGTGGCGGGCAAAGGTGGTCGCGGGCCGGGAACACCCGGGTTTCGTCCTTGCCTCACCGCCCTGGATCGATGCGCTGCTGGACGCGATCCGCCACGCGGCCGACGGGCAGGTCGAACAGGCCGACACCCTCCGCGAGGCGGCCTTCCAGGCTGCGTCGGACGTTCCGCTCGTCGCAGCAGCGCAGGGCCATGCCGCATGGATCGCGGACAGCGACACCCGTTTCGGCCCGGTCTGTGAAGTCATCACGGCCGGACACTATCGCTGGGTGCCGTTCGCCGACCTGGCGGCATGGCGCGTGTCGCAGCCGGCGCAACCGGTGGATCTGATCTGGGCGCCCTGCACCCTCACCCTCGTCGACGGCAGCCTCGTCCACGGCTTCATGCCGGCCCGTTATCCCGGTTCGGAAACCGGCAGCGACGCCGTGCGCCTTGGACGCGAAACCGTCTGGCGCGACATCGGCCGCACGGGTGTCGTCGCGCTCGGACAGAAAACCTGGACAACGGACCTAGGCGACTTCAGCCTGTTCGAGCTGGCTCACGCCGAGTTCGGCTCGCGCGCCGCACCTGACGCGATCGACGCGGATCAAGCCCATGACTGAGCGCCGGAAACCGCAGTCGGGCGCCGACGCGCCGACCACACGGACGCCGCGACGCGCCAGCTCGCATCTGCTGCCGACGCTGCTCGATCGCCTGCGCGACGATGCACCGCATCGGCAGACCGAGGCCCCGGAGGAATACACGGTCACGCGCAAACAGATGCGCGACATCGTGCAGCGCGATCTCGCCTATCTGCTCAACACGACGAGTATGGAAGACCGGATCGATCGCGATCGCCATCCGCGAGCGGCTGCGTCGACCGTGAATTTCGGCGTACCGCCGCTCGCCGGCACGTTTATCGCCTCGCGTCAGTGGAACGACGTCGAAAAGATGATCAGCCGGGCCATCGGCGATTTCGAGCCGCGCCTGATTCCGAATTCGCTGGTGGTCGCGCCCCGTACCCACGCCGATGCCGATTCCGCGGGCGAACATCACAATGTGCTCGCCTTCGAAGTGCGCGGCCTGATTCACATGGATCCGTATCCGCTCGAATTCATGGTGCAAAGCTCGCTGGATCTCGAAACGAGCGAAATCCGGATCACGGGCATGCGCGCCGGCTGAGCGCGGCGCACACAACGACCACAACGAGGCCTCTCCGATGGACCCGCGATTGCTCGACTACTACAACCAGGAACTCATCTACATGCGCGAGCTCGCCGCCGAGTTCGCCCATGCACATCCGAAGATCGCGCGCCGGCTCGGCATGCAGGCCGGCGAAGTGGCGGATCCTTACGTCGAGCGGCTGATCGAATCGTTCAGCTTCATGGCTGCGCGTACGCAGATCAAGCTCGACGCGGAGTTTCCGCGCTTCACGGAACGGTTGCTCGAGGTCATCTACCCGAACTACGTCGCGCCGACCCCGTCGATCTCGATCGCCCGCCTGTATCCCGGGAAGTCCGAAGGCAGTCTGGCCGGCGGCTATTGCCTTGAGCGCGGGACCGCGTTCACCGCGAAGGTTCCCGATGGAGAGCGCACGGCATGCCAGTTCACGAGCGGGCAGGACGTCACGCTGTGGCCGCTCACGATCACCGATGCGCGGCTGACCGGCATTCCACCGGACATCCCGGCGCTGGAGCGTTATGGCCCGCCCGACAGGCAAGTGCGCGGCGCGCTGCGGATCCGGCTCGCGACCACGGGGAACATGCGGATCGCCGACCTGAAAGGACTCGAGCGGCTTCCGGTGTATCTGGCAGGCGACGAGCAGGTCGCCTCGCACCTGTTCGAATTGCTGCATGCGGGCGGCATGGCCTCCGTTATCGGCGCGCCCGGGGAATTCGGCACGCCGGGCCGCCCGCCCGCGGCCGTCATCGAAAACGCGGTCGAACACGAAGGATTGGGCATCGATCAAAGCCTGTTGCCGCTCAACTGGGCCAAATTCCACGGGCACAACCTGCTGCATGAGTACTTCGCGTGCCCCGCGCGGTTCTGGTTTTTTGCGTTGAACGGCCTTGCCGAGGGTTTTTCGCGGGTCAATGGCCGCGAGGTCGAGATCGTCGTGCTGCTCGACCGGGCGCCCGGCCCCCTCGCCAATCTCGTCGATGCATCGCGCTTCGCACTTTTCTGCACGCCCGTCATCAATCTGTTCGGCAAACATACGGACCGGGTCGAGATCTCGCCGCGCGACACCGAATTCCATCTGGTGCCGGCGAGACTCACACCGCTCGACTACGAGGTGTTCTCGGTCCGCACCGTCTACGGGCAAGTCGCCACGACGTCTTCCGAACTCGAGTTCCGGCCGCTCTATCAGACGCTGAACAATGACGAAGGCAATCACGGTCGTTACTTTTCGGTGCGGCGCGAGCGGCGCCTGCTGTCCGATTCGGCACGCCGCTACGGCACGCGCACGCCTTACGTCGGGACGGAGGTGTTTCTCTCGCTCGTCGACCAGGCAGAGGCGCCGTACGGCGAAAACATTCGCTTCCTGTCGGTCGAGGCACTGTTGACGAACCGCGATCTCGCCTCGCTCGTGCCGCGCAACGGCGTGCATGACCTGGAAACGACGCAGTCCGCGCCGGTCGACAGCATCGGCCTGATTCGGCCGCCGAGCGCACCGCTGCCGCCCTATGCCGAGCGGGAAATGGCGTGGCGCCTGATCCGCCAGCTGAACTTCAACTATCTGCCGCTCGAAGCACTCGATCACCGGGAGGGCGGTCAAGGCCTGCGCGACCTGCTACGCCTGTACCTCGTGGATGGCGACTCCGGGCAAGGCCGTCAGGTCGAGAGCCTCGTGGGTGCAAAAACGCGCCCCGTCACGCGCAAGCTGCCGGGAACCGGCCCGATGACCTTCGGCCGCGGCATCGAATGTGCGCTGACGGTCGACGAGACAGGCTTCTCGGGCGTCAGCCCCTATCTCTTCGGGGTAATCCTCGAGCATTGGCTCGCGCGACACGTCTCGATCAACAGCTTCACGCAGACGGAGTTGCACTCGATGCAACGCGGCCGGATCGCGCGATGGCCAGCTCGCACGGGCACGCGCGGAGCACTGTGATGAAGCGCGCCACACACCCCACGCTGTCACCCGAACTGCTCGAATCGCTGCAGGCCGAACCCTGGCGCTTCGGATTCCTGTCGTTGCTGCGGCGGATCGGTGCAAACCCGGCGGTCGATCCGATCGGCACCGCTCGCCGGCCACGGGCCGAACCGTTCAGACTCGGCCAACAGCCGAGCCTGGCCTTCCCGCCGCGCGAAATCGCGAGCGCGCACGAGACGGCCGGGCAACTCAAGGTGCGTCTGTTCGGTCTCGGCATGCTGGGGCCCAACGGTCCACTGCCGATCCACGTGACCGAGATCGCGAAGGACCGAGAAAGCAGCCGCCGCGACACGACCACGGTCGACTTCTTCGACATCTTCCATCATCGGTTCTTCACCCTGTTCTATCGAGCGTGGGCTTCCGCGCAGGCGGCTGCGGGCCTCGACCGAAAACACGACGAGCACTTCTCGTTCTATATCGCAAGCCTCGCCGGGCAAGCGGTCGGCGAAATCGACCGACGCCCGCTTCCGTCGCATGCGCGCCTCGCCGCGTCGGCCCATCTCGTTCGCGAATCGCGCAATCCGGACGGGCTGCGCAGCACGCTCGAACACTACTTCGGCGTTCCGGTCTCCGTCGAGGAAAACGTCTTTCACTGGATCGAAATCGATCCGGCCGACTGCGGGCGCATCGGGTACCCGGGCGCTGCCGCCACGATGGGCCGGGGCGCGGTGCTCGGGCGTGTCGCCCCGGATCGCCAGCACCGGTTCCGCATCGTGATCGGCCCCGTCGATCTGGACGCCTACCTGCGCTTCACGCCGCAAGGCGAAGACCTGCCGCGACTCGTCGAGTGGGTTCGGGCCTTCGTCGGCCACGAGCTCGAGTGGGAACTGGAGCTTCGCATCAAGCCCGAGAGCGCGCCGCCAGCCGTCATGGGTGGCCGGCAGCGCATGGGCTGGTCCGGATGGCTGGGGCGCCCTGCATCCGACAAGCCGATCACCGGCATGCGCTTCGAGCCAGAACGCCATGCACGCCATTTCAATCATCGCGCCCCTGCCTCCGAACCTCGACCATGAACAAGCAATCCTCTCCCGCCTCGAACAAGCGCGGCCGTGCGCCCGTCGCCGATACGCCGCATGACGACTGGCTGGCGCCGTTGAACGGGTCGGAACCGTGCGGCCCGGATCTCGAATACGACCATGATTTCGTGGTGCTGTTTGCCGGCACCGCACCCAGACAGGATGTGCAGTACGGCACATTCGTCGGTTCGCCCGAACCGCTGAACTGGAGCGAAACCGAGCGAGACTGCCGGCGGCTAATGACGCGCACGAAGGACATACGCGTTGCCGTGCTGCATACGCGCTGCCGCACGCGCCTGGGCGGCGTGGCAGGCCTGTCGGAAGGCATGCGGTTACTGGCGGCGTGGTTACAGGCGTTTCCGGAGCAGGTCCATCCGCAGGCCGATGCCGACAACGATCGCCATGCCGCGCTCGAGATGCGCATGAACGCGCTGCAGGCGCTGTCGGATCCGGAAGGCTTGCTGGCCGATGTGCGGGAAATCGTATTGACACGATCGACTGCCACCCGGTTGCAGGTTCGTGACGTCGAGCGCGCGTTCGCGCATCCGCGTCCCGCCGATGCGCTCGCGCCCGATTCGGTCACCCTGCAATTGCAGAACCTGCGGGAACAGCAGCCGTCGACGATGAAGGCCTTCGACGATGCGATCTCGAGCCTCTCCGCTATCGATTCGTGGTGCTCGACGCACCTCGAGACGTATCTGCCGGATTTTTCCCCGCTGTTCCGCCTGCTCAAGCTCTTTCAGGCAAGCGAACCGCAGGTCGACAGCCGACCCGGCTCCTTGTGCGCGGTCGAACAGGAGGCACGCGATACGCCGGTGTCGGCGGCACTCGACGAAACGGCTACCACGCCGGCAGGTCCGGATGGCGAGGAGACTGCTGCGCCAACCCCGACGACCGTTGCCTCGCCCGCGCCTCTTGCGCCAACGGACCGGCAGGCCGCGTTGGCGCTGATCCGCACGGCACGCAAGTGGTTCGAAACCAACGAACCGAGCAGCCCCATCCCTGTGCTGCTCGGGCGCGCGGAACAATTCGTCGGCAAGCGCTATGTCGATGTCGTCAGGGCCATTCCGCCGGAGCTTCTCGCTCAGTGGGAAGAGGCAGACGGCTCATGACGGCATCCCGTCACGGTCGTGCATGACGGGATGCCTTTGCTCGACGATCAGCTCTCGACATCCTCGAGGCTGAACACCTCGGTCTTGTCGTTGTACGAGAACACTTCCCCGTAACGCCCCCAGTCGATCACCGCATCGAGCGTTTCCTCAGCCGCTTCGTCGGACAGGAAATCCTCCAGCTCCTGCTCGAAGCGCACGCGCGGCGCCCGATGGCCCGGGCGCTCGTTCAACACCTTCCGAATCCGCGCAGCAAGCGGCACGTGCTTCAGCAGATGATCCGCGAACATCAGCTTGCGCTCCTGCGTGCCGAATTCCGCGAACACGCGGGCAGGCGGCGTGAGGAACACGTCCCCTTCGCGCACGTCCGCGAAGCCGAGGTGCTGCAGCACTTCGGCGATCGGGAACAGTTCGTCGACTTCCAGATGCAGCGTACGCGCGATTTCCGGCATGTCCGCGCGGCCGTGGTACGGCGCCATCGCGAGCGTCTCGATCAGGCCGGCCATCAGGTTGGTCGACACGCGCGGCATCCAGCTGCCGAGCTCCAGCCCCTTCTTCGTCGCCTCGCCGGTCTGGCGGGCCGTCATCTTCGCGTAGATGTCGTCGACGAGCTTGCGGAAATCGGTGTCGAGCCGGTTGCGCGGATGCTTGAAGGGCACCTTGATCTCGGCGATCACACGGCCCGGGTTCGACGACAGCACGAGGATCCGGTCGCACATGAACACGGCTTCCTCGATGTTGTGCGTGACGATCAGCACCGACTTGATCGGCATGCGGCCTTGCGTCCACAGATCGAGCAGGTCGGTACGCAGCGTCTCGGCCGTCAGCACGTCGAGCGCGGAGAACGGCTCGTCCATCAGCAGGATCGTCGGATCGACGACGAGCGCGCGCGCAAAGCCCACGCGCTGGCGCATGCCGCCCGACAGCTCGCGCGGGTATGCGTTCTCGAAGCCGTCGAGACCGATCAGGTCGATCGCGGCCAGCGCGCGCTCGCGCCGCTCGCGTGCGCCGACGCCGAGCGCCTCGAGGCCGGCTTCCACGTTCTGCAGCACGGTGAGCCACGGGAACAGCGCGAAGGTCTGGAACACCATCGCGACGCCTTCGGCCGGCCCGCGCAGCGGCTGGCCGAGATAGGTCACTTCGCCGCCGGTCGGCTCGATCAGGCCGGCGATGATGCGCAGCAGCGTCGACTTGCCCGAGCCGGAACGGCCGAGCAGCCCGACGATCTCGCCTTCGCGCAGCGACAGGTTCGCATCGTCGAGCACGAGCAATTCGCCCTGCGACTTGTTGAAGCCGCGGTTCACGTGCTCGACGCGCAGGATTTCGTCACCGAGGCGCGGCGGCTGCAGCGGCTGGGACGTCTTGGCGGGGGCGTTGATAACGGTCGAATTTTGCATCGCGCTTACTCTCAATCGAGACGGAGCCGGGATTCCGCATAGGCGTACATCGGACGCCACAGCAGACGGTTGAACAAGGTAACGAACAGGGACATCACGGCGATGCCCAGGATGATCTTCGGGAAATCGCCGGCGGCGGTGGTCTGCGCGATGTACGCGCCGAGGCCGTGCGCGACGACCTTCGTGTCGCCCCACTGCACGAACTCGGACACGATGCTCGCGTTCCACGCGCCGCCCGATGCGGTGATGGCGCCGGTCACGTAGTACGGGAAGATGCCGGGCAGGATGGCCTGCCGCCACCACTGCCAGCCACGGATGCGGAAATTCTTCGTCGCTTCCTTGTAGTCGTTCGGATAGGACATCGCGCCGGCGATCACGTTGAAGAGGATGTACCACTGCGTGCCGAGCACGATCAGCGGCGACAGCCAGATGTCCGCGTTCAGGTGGAAGTGGACGATCACGATAACGAACACCGGGAACAGCAGGTTCGCCGGGAACGCCGCGAGGAACTGCGCGAGCGGCTGGATCTTCTCCGCCAGCGCGGGGCGCAGGCCGATCAGCACGCCAAGCGGCACCCAGATCACCGACGCGATCGCGATCAGCACCAGCACGCGCAGCAGCGTGATGAGACCGAGCACGACCACGTGCCCGACTTCGCTCATCGTCACGCCGGTCGCGACGAACGTGACGACGCGCCACACGACGTACGCCGTCAGCAGGATCACGAACGCGCCCCACACGATGTCGCCGATGCGCGACGCGCCGCGCGACGATGCACCGCGTGCACGCGTGCTTTTCAGCGCCGGAAAGCGCAGCGGAATCCGCGCGGCCTGCGACAGCAGCCAGCCGGCCGGCACGAGCAGCTGATGGATCAGGTGCGTACGGCGCATCATGTCGAGCAGCCAGGATTGCGGCGCATCGCCCGACGCGGTGTTTTCCATCCGGAACTTGTCGGCCCACGCGACCAGCGGGCGGAACAGGAACTGGTCATAGGCGAGGATCACGACCGACATCGCGACGATCACCCAGCCCACCGCGCCGAGATTCTTGTCGGAGATCGCCTGCGCGAGATAGGCGCCGATGCCCGGCAGCGTGATGGTCTGGTTGCCGACGGTGATCGCCTCCGATGCGACGACGAAGAACCAGCCGCCCGACATCGACATCATCATGTTCCAGATCAGCCCCGGCATCGAGAACGGCACCTCGAGCTTCCAGAAGCGTTGCCACGGCGTCAGGTGAAAGCCGCGCGACACTTCGCTCAAGTCGCGCGGCACCGTGCGCAGCGACTGGTAGAAGCTGAACGTCATGTTCCACGCCTGGCTCGTGAAGATCGCGAAGATCGCGGCCAGCTCCGCACCGAGCACGCGGCCCGGAAACAGCGCGAGGAAGAACGTGACGGTAAACGAGATGTAGCCGAGCACCGGCACCGACTGCAGGATGTCGAGGATCGGGATCAGCACCATGCCCGCGCGGCGGCTTTTCGCGGCGAGCGTGCCGTAGACGAGCGTGAACACGAGCGATGCAACCATCGCGGCAAGCATCCGCAGCGTGGTGCGCAACGCGTATTCGGGCAGGTTCGACGGGTCGAGCGAGATCTTCTGCGTCTGCAGCACGCCGATCGGCGCCATCGTCTGGTGGAAGCCGACGATCGCCATCGCGAGTATGCCGATGATCAGCGGAAACGCGACCACGTCCCAGCGGTTGGGCAGCACGCGCCACGCGGACGCGTTGGCGGTGCGATTCGGATCGAAGAAACTGATATCCATCGGTAGCGTCTTGTGTTGAATTGAAAATCGATGGGACCGGCCACGCACCGCGCGGCCGGACGTCGCGCCCCCCGGCGCGGGTCAGAACAATCCGTGCAGCAGCCAGTAAAGGGCGGCGGACAGCGCGATCGACGCGGGCAGCGTCAGCACCCACGCGAGCACGAGGTTGCGCACCGTATCCCAGCGCAGGCCCGCGCCGCTGGCCGTCATCGTGCCGGCCACGCCCGACGCGAGCACGTGCGTCGTCGATACCGGCAGCCCGTACGCGTCGGCCATCCCGATCGTCAGCATCGCGACGGCTTCGGCCGATGCGCCCTGCCCGTAGGTGAGATGCGACTTGCCGATCTTCTCGCCGACCGTCACGACGATCCGCTTCCACCCGACCATCGTGCCGAGGCCGAGCGCGATCGCGACCGCGACCTTCACCCACGTCGGGATGAATTTCGTCGCGCGGTCCATCTGCTTCTTGAACGCCTCGAGCGCGCTCGCGTCCTCGACCGAGAACGCCGGCGCCTTCGCCTTCTCCATCAACCGGATCGCCTCCGACGCGACGTACATGTTGTTGCGCACGTTGTCGACGAGGTTCTGCGGCACGCTCGAGATGCCGCCGGCCTGCGCGACCTGGTCGGCGATGGTGTCGGTGAGCTTGCCCAGTGCGGGAATCGTCGCCGGCGTCAGCTTGTGCGTGCGCACGTAGGCCTCGACATCGGCGCGCGGGTCGGCCGTCCGGGCAGCCGGGTCCGCATACTTGACGAGCGTCGTCGACGCGTGGCGCGCCACCGCGACGAACGTGCTCGTCTGGTCGGGCGTCACGGCCTTGTTCAGCGCATACGCGGTCGGCATCACGCCGATCAGGATCAGCATGATCAGCCCCATGCCCTTCTGCCCGTCGTTCGAGCCGTGCGCGAACGACACGCCCGTGCAGGTGAGAATCAGCAGCAGGCGGATCCAGAACGGCGGCGGCTTGTTGCCCTTCGGCTCCTGGTACAGCGCCGGCACGCGCACGAGCGCCTTCAGGAGCAGCAGCACGAGCGCGGACAGCACGAAGCCGATCAGCGGCGAGAACAGCAAAGCCTTGCCGACGCCGAGCGCCTGGTTCCAGTCGACGCCGCTCGTGCCCGACGGGCCGCTGACGATCTGGTTCATCAGGCCCACGCCGATGATCGAACCGACGAGCGTGTGCGAACTCGACGACGGCAACCCGAAATACCAGGTCGCGAGGTTCCACGTGACGGCCGCGATCAGCAGCGAGAACACCATCGCGAAGCCCGAGCCGCTGCCCACCTGCAGGATCAGCTCGACCGGCAGCAACTGCAGGATCCCGAACGCGACGGCGCCGCTCGACACGAGCACGCCGAACAGGTTCCAGAGGCCGGACCACACGACGGCCAGGTGCGGGTCGAGCGAGTGCGTGTAGATGACGGTCGCGACCGCGTTGGCGGTGTCGTGGAAGCCGTTGACGAATTCGAAGCCGAGCGCGATCAGCAGCGCGACGATCAGCAGCAGGAACGGGAGAGCCGAGCTTTCCTTCACGGGACTGAGGTCCGCGCTCAGATGGATACCGACGTAGACGATGCCGCAGGCAATGATCAGAAAAAACAGCGCGAGGCTGATGGTGCGCGTGCGGGTGCTGACCGCACCGCTGGTTTCCGTTGCCGCGAGATTCGGCATGAAGGGGCTCCGGAGAGGTGACTCGGAGTGGCAGGCTATCGATCGGTCGTGACGTAAATGTGACGTGTCACTTACAGGACATTGACAAGCCATCTGCCAGGAATCGCGTCGCGCCGCGCAAGCCGCAAGCACGGGCGGTCGACCTTGTAACCGGCGGGAATAAATTCGCCGCTGCGCCGGTATGGCACGCGAAGGCGCCGGCTTATTCCAGGACGATCCGGCCGTCCGGTTTCGTCACACGAATGCGAGGCTCACATGTCTTCATCGACCCCCACCAACCCGTCGCGCCGCCATGCACTGCAGTGCATGGCCTTCGGCGGCCTCGGCACGCTGTTTACGCTGTCGGGCGGCGTCCTGACGCCGTTCGACCTCGCGCTCGCGCAGACCGGCGACGTGCTCCCGGCCAACGCGGGCCGCCCGCTGTTCGTGCAGATCAGCGACACGCACATCGGCTTCAACAAGGACGCGAATCCCGACGTATCGGCCACGCTGAAGCAGACGATCGACCTCG
Organism: Burkholderia sp. HI4860; assembly: GCF_002223045.2. NCBI lineage: Bacteria > Pseudomonadati > Pseudomonadota > Betaproteobacteria > Burkholderiales > Burkholderiaceae > Burkholderia > Burkholderia sp. HI4860. Next base: position 3,055,383 of record NZ_NKFO02000001.1, read on the forward strand.
TCAACGGCATGCCGGCGATGCCCGCGCTGGCGATCCATACCGGCGACATCACGCACCTGTCCAAGCCCGAGGAGTTCGACCACGCGTCGCAACTGCTCGCCGCGCTGCGCGTGCCGGAACTGCATACGGTGCCCGGGGAGCACGACGTCACCGACGGTTCGGGCGCCGAATATTTCGGCCGGTTCGGCAAGGCGTCGGACAATCGCGGCTATTACAGCTTCGATCACGCGGGCGTGCACTTCATCGGCCTCGTCAACGTGATGCACTTCAAGCCGAACGGGCTCGGCAGCTTCGGCGACGACCAGCTCGCGTGGCTCGCGCAGGATCTCAAGGGCCGCTCGTCGAGCACGCCGATCGTCGTGTTCTCGCACATGCCGATGTGGACCATCTACGAGCCGTGGGGCTGGGGCACCGGCGACGCGCCGCAGACGATGGCGCTGCTGCGCCGCTTCGGCTCGGTCACCGTATTGAACGGGCACATCCACCAGATCGTGTCGAAGGTCGAGGGCAACGTGACGTTCCACACCGCGCGCTCCACCGCGTTCCCGCAACCGACGGCCGGCAACGGCCCGGGCCCCGTGCCGCTCACCGTGCCGCGCGACCGGCTGCCGTCGATGCTCGGCGTGACGACGGTCGAATTCGCGGGCCATCCGGTCGCGTCGTCGCTGCACGATGCGACGCTGGCCTGATCCACAGAACCCCAGGGAGACCGACATGACCCGCTTCAAGCCATCCAGCCTCATCGCGGCGCTGCTCCTGTGCGCCACCGCCCCGCTCACCGCGTTCGCGCAGGGCCCCGACGGCACGCTCGTGACGATCCGCAACTTCATGTTTTCGCCGATGTCGACGACGATCAAGGCCGGCACGACGATCACGTGGAAGAACCTCGACGCGGAGCCGCACACCGTCGTCAACGACGCCGGCATCTTTCATTCGAAGGCGCTCGACCAGGACGAAACGTACGCGTTCCGCTTCGACAAGCCGGGCGTCTACAAGGTGTTCTGCGGGATTCACCCGTACATGAAGGAGACCATCACGGTCGAATGACGCGGCGCGTCACGCCACGCGCTCGAGGGTCGGAAGCGACTGACGTCGAATCGAACGCGGCCGCCCGTTGCACGGCGGGCGGCCCTGCGCCGCCGATCGCCTAAACTGGATCGAATCGTTCGAACCCGACCCACCCTCACACGCAGCGAGGCCAGCCATGACCGCGAGCCAGCCGGCACGCATGGATCTTCCCGGGCAAGTGGTGCTCGTGCTCCAGGGCGGCGGCGCACTGGGCGCATTCCAGCTCGGCGTCTTTCAGGCGATGGACGAAGCCGGTATCCGGCCCGACTGGGTGGTCGGCACGTCGATCGGCGCGATCAACGCGGCGCTGATCGCCGGGAACCCGCCGGCGCAGCGTTACGAGAAGCTGTCGGCATTCTGGCGCCGCGTGACCGAACGGACCCGTTTCGACACTGCGCCGCTGCTGCCCGGCTGGAACCGGACGCTGGCCGAGCTGATGATCATCGGCGGCGGCATCGCGGGATTCTTCCAGCCCAATCCGGCCTCGTGGCTCGGGCCGATGGTCCGACTCGGCGTCGATCGCGCGTCGTATTACCGGATCGCGCCGCTGCGCGACACCCTGGCGTCGCTGGTCGATCCCGAGCTGCTGAACGCGGGCCACCCGCGCCTGACCGTCAGCGCGGTCAATGCATGCTCGGGCACGATGCGCTATTTCGATTCGCGCGATACGCGGCTCGGGATCGAGCACATCATGAGCTCCGGCGCGCTGCCGCCCGCATTCCCGGCGATCAGGATCGACGGCGAGCCCTACTGGGACGGTGGCGTGTATTCGAACACGCCGGTCGAGGTCGTGCTCGACGACAATCCGCGCCGCAGCTCGATCATCTTCTCGGTCCAGATGTGGAACCCGGCCGGCCCCGAGCCCCAGAGCATCTGGCAGGTGTCGGAGCGGCAGAAGGACATCCAGTACGCGAGCCGCACCGACAGCCACATCGCGCGCCAGCAGCAAATTCACCGGCTGCGCCACGTGATCCGCGAACTGGCGCGGCACGTGCCGGAAGCCGAACGCGCGTCGCCGGCCGTGCGCCGGCTCGCCGCGTGGGGATGCGAAACCACGATGCATCTGATCAAGCTCGCGGCACCGCGACTCGCCGACGACAATCAGTTCAAGGACATCGATTTCACGCCGGCCGGCATCGAGGCCCGCCGGCAGGCCGGCTACGAGGCCGCGCAACGGGCCATCGCGGCGCGTCCGTGGGAGATACCGACGGACCCGACGGAAGGCCTGACGGTATTCGACGCCAGCGGGCCGCCGATCACGGAAGATCCGGCATGACACGCGGCGCCGCGATCGCGCGCCGGGCGCTTCGGCTCGATCACGCGCGCCCGGCCTGAAGCCGGGCACGGCCGGCTGCGTTCACCTCGACCATCGCCACGCCGCTCCGCGCAGCGTGTCGAAATAATCGTCGAGGATCGTGATGCTCATGGGGAGCGCTCCTGGCAACGCCGTCATCCTGAACCGGGCGCGCGTCGCGGGGAAGTGAATTCTTCCTGCCGATTCCTGCATGGTTCTGATCGATCGATGTTCGCCGTGCGCGGACCTCGCACGCCCACTCACTGCCCCGCCGCGCGCATCTCCGGCGCCGTGCCGGCAACGACCGGACACGATTGCGGCAACGCCTGCCCGAACAGCACGGCCAGCCCGCAAGCGGACGTGAACATGCCGAGGCCGTCATGCCCGACGCCCGGCACTTCGACGACCTGCTGCGCGAGATCGTCAGGATGCCGTTTCTTCAGGTAATCGAAATATGCGAGCCCGCGCGCGAGCCGGTACGGGCCTTGCGCCATGGCCGCGCATGAGCGGTCGATGAAGTGGGTGTACGGGTTCGTGTCGGCCTGGCCGAGCAGGTACACGACATGACGCGCGACATAGCGCGTTTCGAGATCGCGCACGTCCTGCGACGCCACATAAGGCGGGGCCGACTTCAGCCCGTATTTCCACTCGGTCGCGCTCGGGCAGGTTCCGCCTGCGATCGCCTGACCGTTCGGACGTTCGTCGTCGAAATACAGGTAGCTCGACGGGTTCGCGACCACATAGCGCACCGCGATGCCGGCCCGCGCGAGCGCATCGCCTTCGTGCCCGGCCACCGCGTAACGCTGCAGCAACTGCGCGCCGGCGGAGTGGCCGATCACGACGACCGTCGACAACGCGGGATACAGGCTGCGGTCGGCGAAATGCGCGAGCAATGCGTCGAGCGCGCTGAACGAACTGATCGGGGCGGGCTGGCGGGCCGGTTCGCCGCCCTTCCATCCTTCCTGGGTCCAGGCCAGGATCGGCGCGGCTAGCGAAAACGCACGCGTATCGGCGCGTGTCAGGAATTGCGGCGCGACGACCATCGTGCCCCGGCCCGCCGCACCAGCCTTCTCGACGACCTGGAGCCCCGATGCGTAATAAGCGTCGGCGTTGCGCAGCGTGCCGTGAATCACGATGAACACACGCGTGACGTCGGGTGCCGCTTGGTCGACGGGATGGTCGGCATAGACGGGCAACATCGCGCTGCCCTGCGGCGTGTCGACGGTCAAGCGCTGGTCGGCGACTGCCTTCACCGGTGCTTCGAGGCGTTCGCGCTGGGTGGGCATGGCGGCTTCGGCCGGCCGCGCACCGCCCAGGACGCCGATGGCTGCCGCAACCGAAATCGCGAACGCCAGGGTTCGGGTGGCCGGCAACACGCGTGAGCGCCGGATGCTTGCAAAGGCACAGGCAACGGAAATGAGTGACATGGCGGCGGATCGAGTGGCGGACATGACTTCAACGGCGATGGTCGCAGAATCCGTCGCGCGCTGCCGGGCGGTTCCGGGAAGCGCACACCCGCCCTGCACCCTCGAGGGTCACCACGATCCATCCCCGTTATCGCATTTCACTATCAACCCCATTGCCAGCAATGCTTTCAAACATATCGTCAAGTTCCGATATAAGATTCGCCTATCGACGATACCTGTTTGCCTGACTGAAACGCCCGCCCGATCCATGCCGACCGAACTCGACATCGAAGCCATCCTGAAAGCGCTCTCGAACCCCGTGCGCCGGGAAATCCTCCTCTGGCTGAAAACGCCGGGCGAGCATTTCCCGAACCAGACGCTGCCGTACGAACACGGCGTCTGCGCGGGCCAGATCGACGCGCGCTGCGGGCTGTCGCAGTCGACCGTCTCCGCGCACCTCGCGACGCTCCAGCGCGCGGGGCTCGTGACGTCGACACGGATCGGCCAGTGGGCGTTCTTTCAACGCAACGAGGCCGTCATCGACGCATTTCACGACGCCCTGCGCCGCGAACTCTAGTCAACACGGCCGAACCCGGCCATGCGGAGCGCTGTCGCCCATGACGCGACGGTTTCCCGCCTTTCGTGAAGAGGTTATTTGCCATGCCCACCCTGTTCGATCCCGTCACCCTCGGCGACCTGACCCTGCCGAACCGCATCGTGATGGCGCCGCTCACCCGCTCCCGTGCGGGCGCGACGCGCGTGCCGAATGCGCTGATGGCCCGTTACTACGCCGAGCGCGCAACGGCCGGCCTGATCATTACCGAGGCAACCTCGGTCACGCCGCAGGGCGTCGGCTACGCGGATACCCCCGGCATCTGGTCCGACGAGCAGGTCGAGGGCTGGAAACAGGTGACGCAGGCCGTGCATGCGGCCGGTGGGCGCATCGTGCTGCAACTGTGGCACGTCGGCCGGATCTCCGACCCGGTGTTCCTGAACGGCGACCTGCCGGTCGCGCCGAGCGCGATCGCCGCCGGCGGCCACGTGAGCCTCGTGCGTCCGCAGCGCCCGTACGTGACGCCGCGCGCACTCGAGCTCGACGAAATCCCGGGCATCGTCGCCGCGTACCGCAAGGGGGCGGAAAACGCGAAGGCCGCCGGCTTCGACGGCGTCGAGATCCACGGCGCGAACGGCTACCTGCTCGACCAGTTCCTGCAGGACAGCACCAACCACCGCACCGATGCGTATGGCGGCCCGATCGAGAACCGCGCACGCCTGCTGCTCGAAGTGGTCGATGCGGCGATCGACGTGTGGGGCGCCGGCCGCGTCGGCGTGCACCTTGCCCCGCGCGGCGACGCGCACACGATGGGCGATTCCGATCCGGCGGCAACGTTCGGCTATGTCGCGCGCGAACTCGGCCGTCGCAAGATCGCGTTCATCTTCACGCGTGAGTCGTATTCGGGCGACCATCTGAGCCCGCGCCTGAAGGAAGCGTTCGGCGGCCCGCTGATCGCGAACGAGCAGTTCACGCTCGACACCGCGCAGGCTGCGCTCGAGGACGGCAGCGCCGACGCGATCGCATGGGGCAAGCTGTTCATCGCGAACCCCGACCTGCCGCGCCGCCTCGAACTCGGCGCACCGCTCAACAAGCCGGTGCCGGAAACGTTCTACGCGGAAGGCGAAACGGGTTATACCGATTACCCGGCGCTGAGCGACGCGGCCTGACGGCCCGGCAGCGCGTGTTCAGCGGCGCACGTCCGCCCGCATGAACACGCGCTGCGTCTCGTCGAGCCCGAGCGCGACGTGGTGCGCGCGGATCGCGCGCAGCGTGTCGTCGAGCGCGGCGGCGTCGACGATGCTGAAACCGAGGCGCGCGTAGTAGGGCGCATTCCACGGCGCGTCGCGAAACGTCGACAGCACGACCTCCGCGATCCCCTCCTGCGCCGCGCGCGCGCTCACCTGTTCGATCAGGCGCGCGCCGATCCGCTGTCCGGCATGCGACGGCGCGACATCCAGCTCTTCCAGATAAAGCCGCTGCGCATCGAGCCGCCGGTAGAACGCAAATCCGACGCACGCCCCCTGCGCATCGACCGCCACATACGCGCGACCGTCGTCGATGCGCTCGAGCACGGCCGTCGCATCGGTCGGCTCGCCCTCGGCGATGTGGGTCATGCCGATTGCGCGGAACCGCTGCGCGGCGGCGACTTCGACGGCGGCCATCGCGGCCGCGTCTTCCCGCGTGGCGGGACGGATCAGGATCGATGCAGTCATCACGGCAATTCAGGCAGGCAGTCTGGAACGGCCGTCACTATAATCGAAACCTCATACGTTTCGAACGCCCCCACCCACGAGGTTTGTCATGACGTTGTCCGCGCTCGCCGTCTTCGCCGTCACCCTGCTCGTCACCGCCGGCACGCCCGGGCCGAGTGTCGCCGCGCTGGTCGCGCGCGTGCTGACGAACGGCGTGCGCGACGTGCTGCCGTTCCTCGCGGCCATGTGGGTCGGTGAAGCGCTGTGGCTCACGCTCGCGGTCGCGGGGCTGTCCGCGTTCGCGCGCACGTTCGCGACCGGGCTGATCGTGCTGAAGCTGCTCGGCGTCGCGTACCTGCTGTTCCTTGCATGGAAGATGTGGACCGCGCCGACCGCGACCGGCGCCGACGACCTGCCGCGCGGCCAGTCGCCGTGGCGCATGTTCGTCGCGGGCATGCTCGTTACGCTCGGCAACCCGAAGATCATGGTGTTCTATCTCGCGCTGCTGCCGACGATCGTCGATCTCTCGCACGTGGGTGTGACCGCATGGGCCGAGCTGGTCGGCACGATGCTCGCGGTCCTGATCCTCGCCGACTGCGTCTGGTCGCTGCTGGCGTCACGCGCACGGGCGTTCCTGACGTCGGCACGCGCGAAGCGGTTCGCCAACCGCACGAGCGCGACCGCGATGGCCGGTGCGGCGGTGGCGATCGCGACGCGCTGAGCGCCACTGTCCGGCGCCCGTCGCGCCGCGGGTCCCTCCACCGCCCGGGGAATCGACATGAAAACCTGGCTTTCGGCTGCCCTGCTCTGCCTGTCCGCCACGCTCGCGCACGCGGCCGGCATCAAGTTCGTCACCATCCCGGCCGACGCGGCCGGCCCCGAACTGCGCGCCGTCATCTGGACGCCCTGCGCAACCCCCGCGCAGTCGCTCACGATCGGCCCGTTCGTGCTGAAAGGGCAACGCAACTGCCCGACCGTCGGCGACAAGCTGCCGCTCGTCGTGATTTCGCACGGCCACGCCGGCACGTACTTCGGGCATCACGACCTCGCCGAAACGCTCGCCGACGCAGGCTACGTCGTCGCGGCGATCAACCATCCCGGCGACACGCATACCGACATGAGCCGCGCGGCCGACCTGCGGGAGCTGGTCGAGCGGCCGGACGACATCAAGCGCCTGGTCGACTACATGCTGGCCGACGGGCCCGACGCCACGCATATCGATCCCGCGCGGATCGGCTTCTTCGGCTTTTCGCGCGGCGGCTATACGGGCCTCGTGCTGGCCGGCGCCAATCCGGATTTCGTCCACGCGCACGTGGCCTGCCCGGACCCGACCTGGCTGATCTGCAAGCAGATCCGCGACCATGACCTGCCGCGCCGGCCACTGACGCACGACCCGCGGATCAAGGCCTACGTGATCGCCGACCCGATGAACGAATTCCCGAGCGCCGATACGCTGAAGGACGTGCACGCGCCGATCCAGCTGTGGGGGTCCGAAGCGGGCGGCGACGGCGTGGAGCCGGAAACGATCCCCGCGCTGGCCGGCATGCTGCCGCAACGGCCGGAATTCCACGTCGTGCCGAATTCCGCGCATTTCGCGTTTCTCGCGCCGTGCTCCGACCAACTGGCGCAGGTCTCGCCTGACGTCTGTACCGATGCGAAGGGATTCGATCGCGCGGCCTTCCACGAAACGCTCGATGCAAAGGCGCTCGCGTTCTTCAGCGCCAATCTGCGCTAACAGCGAAACGTCTTGCGCCAGACGCCCGGCGCCGGCACATGGTCGTTGCACGCGATCAGCGCGCGCACCAGCGCCCAGTCGTCGTCATCGCAGAAGTCGAGCAGCATCGCGCCATACGGGCCGGGCTGCTCATGCAGTCGTTCAGTCAGCCGGGCATGAATGCCCCGCACCCTGCCGTCGCCGTGCGCGACCACCGACGGATTCGCGCCCATTCCCGTCCCGCTGCAGAAGTTGATCGCCCAGCGGCCGCTGTCCGGCGACGGCAGGTCCGTCAGCAGCGCGTCGATCGCCCGCCACTTCCAGCCGATCGACGCGGCCACCGGCACGCGGTATTCGTCCTGGATTACGAACGCGCCGTCGGGGTGGTCGATCGTGAACGTCGCGTTGTCGGGCCACGCGGTCAAATCGATGCCGAGCGGCCGGCTGCTGCGAAACCGCCGCAGCAGCACGATCGCGCCGCGCACGTCGCCGAGCGCGGGCAGCGTGCCGCCGGCATGCCAGCGCAGCCGCGGATGCCGTTCGCGATGCGCGTCGAACGTCGCATCGAAACTGCGCGTGCACGCGTGCGCCGGCCATTCGTCCTTCACCGACATGACGATGCATTCGCGCGGATGCGCGTCGAGAAAACGCGCACAGGTGGCCAGCACGTCGTCGAACGTCATGCCGAGCGCGATGCCGCCGTGATGGATGTCGAACGCATCGCGCACGTGCCGGCAGCGGATGTCGAGCAGCCGCACGCCATGCGCGAGCTGGGCATCGAGCGGCGCATGCTGGGTGCGCACGAGCCGATCGTCGACGGTATACGCACAGGTGTCATGGCTGCCCGGTAGGGTCAGCGTATGCAGCAGCCGCGCATCGTCGAGCGCCGACATCCAGTCGGCGGGCGGCATGCGCGTATCGTGGCTCGAAGGGATCATGAATCGATGAATGACAAGGAAAGAAAGCCGTGGGTCACGGCATCGGATGTCGCGGCGCGCGCCGGCGTGTCGCGCTCCGCGGTGTCGCGTGCATTCTCGCCGACGGCGAGCATCGCCCCGCAGACACGTGAGCGCGTGATGGTCGCCGCGCGCGCGCTCGGCTACCAGGTCAACCTGATCGCCCGCGACATGATCACGCAGCGCAGCAGCATGATCGGCGTCGTGACGGCCGGGTTCGAGAATCCGTTTCGCGCACGGCTGCTGTCGGACCTGATGGCCGCGCTCGGGCAGCGCGCGCTCACGCCGCTCGTGACCAATGCGGAAGATCCGCGCCAGGTCCGGCAATCGCTCGAACAGCTGCTCAGCTACCGGATCGCGGGCCTCGTGATGACGTCCGCGTCGCCGCCGCTGTCGGTCGCGCAGCAGTATCTCGAACACCGGATTCCGGTCGTGATGATCAACCGCGAGGCGAACCTGCCGGGCGCGGACATCGTCGTCAGCGACAACGCGGCGGGCGCCGTCCACGCAGCGCAGCGGCTCGTGCGGGCCGGCGCGCGCCGGCTCGCGTTCGTCGGGCCGCGCGGCGCGAGCTACAGCGCGCAGTCGCGCGCCACCGCGTTCGAGCAGGCGATCGGGCGCGGCGACGCGTTCGATGCGACACTCGCGCACGTGCTCGACACGCCGTCCGATACGCATGCAAGCGGCGTCGACGCCGCGCGGCAACTGTTCGCGAACGGCAAGCGGCCCGACGGCGTGTTCTGCTCGTCCGACCTGCTCGCGCTCGGCGTGATCGACGTCGCGCGCAGCGAATTCGGGTTGCGCGTGCCGGACGACGTGCGCGTGATCGGCTTCGACGACATCCCGGCCGCCGATTACGATGCGTACCGGCTCACGACGCTGCGCCAGGACACGCGCGGCCTCGCGCAAGCGGCGGTCGACCTGCTCGCCGACCGGATGCAGGCGTTCGACGGCCCGTCGCGCACGCGCATCGTGCCGGTCACGCAGGTGGTGCGGGCCAGCTGCGCATAACCAGGGAGAATCGGGCGCGGCGACGCCGCGCGTCACTTCAGCCCGCCCGCGAACCCGCGCAACAGGTAGCGCTGCACATAGCCGGCCACGGCCAGCGTGGGCAGCGACGCCATCAGCCCCGCGCTCATCAGGTCGCCCCAGTCGATGCCGTTCTCCGTCACGTAGCCGGCAATCGCGAGCGGCAGCGTGAAGCGGCTCGGCGTCGACACGAACAGCAGCGCGATCAGGAATTCGTTCCACGCGGCGATGAACACGAAGATCGCGGTTGCGATCAGCCCCGGCGCGCACAGCGGCAGCACGATCTGCACGAGGCGGCGCGCGAGCCCCGCGCCGTCGATGCAGGCGGCTTCCTCGTATTCGATCGGCACGTCGCGCACGAACGCGAGCAGCATCCAGATCGCCATCGGCAGCGCATAGATCTGGTACGCGAGCATCAGGCCGAGCGTCGAATCGAGCAGGTGCAGCCGCTTCGCGAGCGCGAACAGCGGCACCGCGATCGTGATCGGCGGCATCAGCTTCAACGCGAGCACGAGCACCAGGAACAGCAGGTCGAGCCGCGCCGGAAATCGCAGCCGCACGAGCGCATACGCGGCCGGAAACGCGAGCGCCAGCGCGAGCAGCGTCGTGCCGAAGCCGACCAGCAACGAATTGAACAGCGGCGCGCCGATGCCGTTCGACCAGACCGACGCGAAATGCTCGAAGGTCGGCGCAGCCGGCCAGATCCGCAACGGGTGATCGAGGCGTTCGAGCGTCGGCATGAAGGCCGCGCCGGCCATCCACAGGCACGGCAGCAGCAACAGCGCGAGCGCGGCGATGCGCAGTGCCCACGGCATCGCGCGACCGAATGCGGCGCCCGTTCGCGCGCCCGTGATGCGAGCGGATTGCGCCGTCATGCGCGCCGCTTGCGAACCGTCTGCCATACGTACCCCGAAACCAGCAGCGCGGACGCCGCGAGCATCAGCACCGACGCGGCGCTCGCCGGCCCGACGTTGAAGAAGCGGAAGCCCGTGTCGTAGATATAGGTCGACAGCGTCTGCGTCGCGTTGCCGGGGCCGCCGCCCGTCAGCGCATAGACCTTGTCGAACAGCTTGAACGTGTCGATCGAGCGCAGCAGCAGCGCGAGGCCGATCTGCGGCGCCGCGAGCGGCAGCGTGATGTCGCGCAGGCACTGCCACTCGCTCGCGCCGTCGGTGCGCGCCGCTTCGTACAGCTCCTGCGGGATCGACTGCAGCCCGGCGAGCACGATCAGGAACGCCATCGGCGTCCACTGCCACACGTCGACGAGCGCGAGCGACCACAGCGCGAGATGCGGATCGGACAGCCAGCGCACGCCTTCGATGCCGAACGCCGCGAGCAGCGCGTTCAGGAAGCCGTCGAAGTTGAGCCAGTTGCGCCAGATCGCCGAGCACACGAGCGTGGACAGCATCATTGGCAGGATCGCGAGCGGCAGCGCGATGCGCCGGCCCGGAAACGCGCGCACGAACAGCAGCGCGAGGCCGAAGCCCAGCGCGACTTCGGCGAGCGACGCGACGATCGTGAAGCGCAGCGTGTTGCCGAAGCCGGCCGTGAACGCGTCGTCGCCGAGCACCGCGCGATAGTTCGCGAGCCCGGCGAACGCGCGGCGGCCGGCCGAGTAGTCGACCCGGCAGAACGAATCGATCAGCACCTGCGCGACCGGATACAGCGCGAGCGCGGCGAGCACCAGCAGCGCGGGTCCGAGCAGCGCGACGAACGGCAGGCTGCGGCCGAAGGCTTTCATGCGCGATCTCCGGCCGGCGAGTCGAGGCGTGCCGTCACTTGCCGGCCGCGGCCGTCGCCTGCGCGATCTTCTGCTGCGCCTGGCGCAACGCGGCGTCGGGGGCGGCCTGCCCGGTCAGCGCGAGCTGCAGCTGGTCGCCGAGAATGCTCTCGACCTGCTGCCAGTCGTTCACGCGCGGCCGCGCACGGCCGGCTTCGAGCGCCTTCAGCTGATCCGGATACCAGCGGTACTGGCGCACCAGCGCCGGATCGTTGAACACGCTGCGGCGGGTCGGCGGAATGCCGATGCCGGCGAGGCGCGTCTGCGTGTCGCGGGCGGTCAGGTACGCGAGGAAATCCTGCGCGAGCTTCGCGTGCGGCGCGTCCTTCGGGATGCCCATCTGCCAGATGCCGAGCATCGGCGCCGGGCCGGCGGTCTGCCCGGGCGGCGGCTGCAGCGCGATCTGGCCGACCACGCGCGACTGCTTCGGATCGTCGAGCGCCGGCACCCACGCCGGCCATACCTCGATCGACTGCGCGGCCGTGCCGCGCTGCAGCGCATCGCGCACTTCTGCTGCGCCATATACGTCGACGTCCTTCGGCGCGGACGCCTTCAGCGCGAGGAAGGTCTTCAGCGCGGCCTGTGCCTCACGCGAATCGATCGTCACGTTGCCGGCACGGTCGAACACGTCGCCGCCGTAGGCCCACAGGATCGGCAGGAAGCCCGTCACGACCGGGTTGCCCTTCGTGCCGCGGAACACGACGCCCGACACGCTCTTGTCCGCGCCGCCGACGGTCTGCGCGATCTTCAGCACGTCGTCCCAGTTGCGCGGCGGCTGCAGCTTGTACTTCGCGAGCAGGTCCTTGCGGTACGCGAACATCTCGACGTTGCCGACGATCGGCAGCGCGTACAGCGCCCCGGCCGCGTTGCGGCCGAGCGCGACGGTGGACGGCACGAGATCGGCATCCGCGAGCGACGCGGGCAGCGGCTTGAGCCAGCCGTTGCCGATGAATTCGGGCGCCCACGTGTCGTCCATCATCACGAGGTCGTACGCGCCGGTGCCTTCGCGCATCGACAGCTTGAGCTTCTGGTACAGGTTCGCGTTCGGCAGCTTGAGCAGCTCGATCTCGGTGCCCGGGTGCAGCTTGTTGAAGCCGGCGACGGCGTCGGCCAGCCCCTTGCCGTAGATGTCGTCGCGGCCTGCGATGACGAGATCCGCGGCAACGGCGTGCGTGGCGGCGAAGGACAGCGCAAGGGCGGCGGACAGCGCGCGCAGGCGGCTCAGCAAGGTCATGAGGTCTCTCTCGTTCGGCGTGGTGGCGGGACGGCCGGGCGTTGCACACGTGTGCAACGCGGGGGATGCTTCCGGCCGCCTGTAGCGAACGCCATTGTTCACGCCGATCGTTAAGAATTTATGGCACATGGCGATCGCCGGTGCGCGGCGCCTGCCGAGCGCTTGCCACGGCGAATCGGGCGGCAACCCGGCCGCCCGCCAACCGCCTGCTGCTCGCCGCCCGTTGCCCGTCGCCGGCCGCCCGCGTTCCGCGCGCCGTGTCGCATGCCCTGCGCTTAAAAGTTCACACGAATGCCCGCCATCACCGCCAGTTGCCGGCTCGAGTTGCTGTTCGCGAGCACCGGGATCTGCGCGTAGTTCACCGCGTTGCCGTCCGCGTCGGTGCCGAGCCCCTTGCCGCTCGCGATCTGGCCGATCGCGACCGCATACAGCGCCGTGCGCTTCGACAGGCTGTAGTTCGTGCCGACGTTCACCTGGTGGAACCGCGTCGTGCCGCGCCCGTCGGTATGCGCGGCGTTGAAGATGTAGGCGACGCCGCCCTGCAGCGCGGGCGTAAACATGTACGTGGCGTTCACCTCGCCGATATCGAATGTGAACGCCTGCGTACGCGGCTGCGCGGTGGTCGAGAAATAGCGGCTGTCGCCGAGGCGCGTATGCGTATAGGTGAGCGCGATCGTCGCGTCGCCGAACGTGACCGAGCCGCCCGCGCCGAACGCGCGCATCAAGCCCGCATCCTGCAGCAGGCAGTACATCGCCCCTGGGTTGCTGCATGCGAAGTCGCCGATATAGCCATTCGCGCCGCCGAGCGCAGCGTCCAGCGGCTGGTGCAGGTCGAGGTAGCCGACCGAGAATGCGACCGGCGCACGCGTGTACGTCGCGGCCACCGCGTAACCGCGCTTCGCGGAGAAATCGCCGGCCTGCCCGCCGAAGCTGAACGTGCCGCCGAACGTGAGGCCGTTGAAATCGGCGCTGGTGAACTTCACCGCGTTGTTGAAGTTGAACGCGGCGTTCAGGTTGTCGACGTCGCCGAGATGCGAGCCGTACGGCGTCGCCCAGTTGTTGCTCGACACGTATGCGCCGAGCATGTCGGTGTACGAGTCGTACTGGCGGCCAAGGCCGAGCGTGCCGATCCCGTCCTGGCGCAGCCCGACCCATGCCTGCCGGCTGAAGGCCGTGCCGCCCTGCAGCGCCTGCCCGTTCGCGGACAGGAACTGCTGCTCGAGCGTGAACACCGCACTGAGCCCGCCGCCGAGCGGCTCGGCGCCCTGGAAGCCGAACCGCGACGGCACGAGGTTGCCGCCGCCCATCTGCCATGCATGGCCGCCGCCCGTGCTGCCGTCGGCGCGCGTGAACTGCTGGTTCGTCGAGTAGATGATGCCTGTATCCACGGTGCCGTACAGGGTCACGCTGCCCGAGGTCTGCGCCTGTGCGTGCATGCAACCCAGCGTCGCCGCCGCCGCGGCCAGTCGTCGTCCGATCTTCATGTCCCGCCCCTCTGTTGTCATCGATTCGCAGTGCAGATCGATGGGGTTATCGATATGGGTGACAGGACTCTATCCAGCGAAAATTCAGGACCTCTATCGCAAATCGGCAAACGGTCGCACGCGTTGCTCGCGACGGTGCTCGGCGGCGCCGGCTCGGCGCGCGTGCGTCATTCGGGGCGCGTCGTCTGCGACGGCAACTCGCCGAATAGATCGCGATACTCGCGCGCGAAATAGCCGAGGTGCGTGAACCCCCAGCTCGCGGCGGCCTCGCCGACGCCGAGCTGCTGCACGGGCGTCGTGCGCAGCATGCGGCGCACCGCGTTCAGCCGGATCGTGCGCAGATAGCCCACCGGCGTAACGTCGGCCACGCGTTGAAAACTCGTTTGCAGCGTGCGGCGGCTGCAGCGCAGCGCGCGACACAGTTCGAGCACGGTGACGGGTTCCTCGGGCCGGTCGCGCAGATGCTTCTCGCAACGGCTCACGATGTCGCTGTAGGTGGCGTGCGTGATGTCGCGACGCTCGACGCCGATGCCCTGCTCGAGCGCATCGAGGAACATGCCGAGCATCGCGTCGCGGAACATCTTGCGGGTAGCCGCGTATTCGAGGTGGCCCGGGTTGCGCTGCGCATCGTCGATCAGCGACGACAGCCGCGCGCCGAGCGCGACGCCCTGCTCGTCGGACAGCCGCGTCACGTGGCGTAGCTTGCGCGCGCCGGACGCGCCGAATTCGGCTTCGCACAGCTCGTCGACCATGTCGGACGCCGCGCTGATCCCGACGAGCCCCATCCCTTCCGGCGTGTGGAATTCGAAATCCTCGCCGGCGCGCAGCGCGAGCAGCGCATAGCCGTCGACGGGCTGGCCCTGAAACGTGCCCGCGAGCGGCACGGACAGCGGCACCGCGAGCGACGTGCGCCCGGCCGGCGCGAGCCCGGTTTGCGCGACGCGCCGGTTGGTCGTTTCGCGGAAGAAGTGAAAATCGTCGTACAGCACCTGCGTGACGGTGCCCTTGAAGCGGCCCGGCGTCATCTGGCGGTACACCTGATGCCAGCCCGCGATCGCGAGCCCGTGATCGTGCACGTCTTCGTGTGAGCGTGACTGGAACAGCATCGGCATCTCCGGTAAAACCCTTAAACGCGGCCGCCGGTTCCCCGGCGCGCAACGCCACAGCTTACCCGTGCAAAATCCTGCGTAGTGCGGTTTCGAACGCAAGACAGGCCGCCGACAGCGCGGCGGCCTGCTCGCCCGTCAGGCGGACGTAGCGGCGAAACGACGGCATCCGGTTCACGACCTCGCTGCCGCCGAACGGCACGATCGCGAGCGTCCAGCGGCCGTCGCGCGCGTCGATCGTGCAGTCGGTCAGGTGCAGCGGCCGCAGCGCGTCGGCCAGCGACGGCTCGGCGACCAGTGCGGCCAGCGTGTCGGCGAATCCGGGGTCGCATCCTGGAGCGGCCAGCCCGTCGATACCCGTGCAGCGCAGCCAGCCGGTCTGCCGCACGCGCGCACTGCCCTGCACGGCCGGGCCGCACGCGGTGGCCGCCACCTTCACGCTGACCGTGTGCATCAGGAACTGGCGGTCGATCCGCTCGTCGATGCTCACGCGCACGCCGTTCGGCAGCCTCGCCGTCCGACTGCCGACGTGATCGGCATCGCGCTCGGCGCCCAAATCCGCCAGCACGCGCGCGGCGATCGCGCCGGGCCGGTGGCCGGGCGGCGGCGCATCGGGCGCCATGCGCAAGCGGGCGAGCACGGCCTTCACGATGCGACGTGCTCGTTGCGCAGCACTTCCTCGACCGGCACCGGCTTGAACGGATGCCGGCGCTGCACGACGAGCGTCCAGAACAGCGCGTACAGCGCGGTGAGCCCGAGCATCGCGCCGAACGGCACGTAGATGTCGCGCGCGTTCATGCCCGGCGGCGTGATGTACCAGATCGCCAGGATGATGCCGACGCTCGACACGATCTGCGGCAGCGGGAACAGCGGCGAACGGTACGGGCGAGGCAGGTCCGGGCGGCGAATCCGCAGCATCACGACCGACGCGGTGACGAGCAGGTACGCGGTGCCCCACGCGCAGGTCGCGGCGAGCACGAGGTGCAGGATGCTGTCGAGATTGCCGTTGATCAGCCATGCGTGGAAGATCGGCACGATCGCCGCCGCCACGATGCCGACCACCGGCGTCTTGAAGCGCGGATGCAGGTACGCGAAGCAGCGCGGCAGCGCGCCGTCGATCGCCATCCCGTACAGGATGCGCGGCAGCCCGGCCATCAGCGTGTTGATCGTCGCGGCGCCCGCACAGAGGAACGCGATGCCGAACCAGATGCGGCCGAACGGCCCGAGCACCTGCAGCGCGAACGCAGGAATCGCGCCCGGCGTGTCGAGCAGGTGCGTGAGGCCGTCGGCGCTCACCGGCACGTTCGCGACCTGGCGGCGAATCGCCGCGCCGTACAGGAACATGCAGATCGCGACGCCGACGAGGCCCAGCGCCATCGCACGCGGAATCGTCTTGCCCGGCGCCTTCATTTCCGGCGCGAGCGGCGTGACGAACTCGCAGCCGACGAACATGAACATCGCCATCCCGACCAGCGACAGCACGGCCGGCACCGACGTGCCGACTTCCGAGCCGCCGAACCAGCCGTCGAGATGCACGGCCGGCGCGGCCGCGAGCCCGAGGATCCCGAAGATCATCAGCGACAGCCACATGCCGGCCGTCAGCACGATCTCGAGCTTGCTGAACACCTTGATGCCGATGATGTTGGTGATCGCGAACGTGACGACGAGGCCGACGCCGACGAGCCACGAACTGTTGTGCTTCTCGAACGCGGCATTCAGCGATTCGAAATTGACGAGCGCCATGATGCCGCTCAGGATCGTTTCCGCCGTGCCGGCGAACACGTGCACGAGGAAATACGCGGAGATCGTGCCGGTGATCGCCCAGAAGCGGCCGAGCCCGCACGACAGGTAATCGTAAACCGAGCCGGCCGTCGGCAGCATCGCGGCGGCTTCGGAGAAGGTGGTCGCCTGCGCCTGCATCATCACGAACGCGATGATCATCGCGACCGCGAACGCCCAGCCGCCCATCCCGAAGCCCGACGTCGCGGTGAGAATCACCGGGCTGGCCATGATGAGGCCGACGGCGCTCGCCAGCGCGGTCGGAAAGCCGACCGCACCCGCCTTCAGCGCCGTGCCGCCCCCCGCTTCAGCCGGCGTGCCGGCGGGCGTGTCGCCCGCTGCGCCGGTAACTCCAGACCATCCCGACATCCCTGTCTCCTTCCTGTGTCGACCCCGGCCGCCGCTTCGTCGGCGGCCGGGGTTCCATGGCTATGCGGTCGGCCCAGGCGGCGCTTCAGCGCTTCGATTCCCGGGCCCCTAGTCGATCACACCTCGATCCGATGTCGAAAAAATACGCAGGCAAAATAATCCGGTCATAGCGCAAATCGGCAAACCGGCGGCGGCTACGCTGCGCGCCGCCGGCGCGCCGTCACGCGGTCACACCGTCACGCGAACGGCACGGCCTCGAAGCCCGCCGCGAGCGCGTCGACGATCCGGTCGAGCTGCTCGCGCTGGATCACGAGCGGCGGCGACAGGATGATCTTCGTGCCGACCGGGCGCACCAGCACGCCGTTTTCGCGCGCGACTTCCGCGACCGCGTTCGCATAGCCCGAGAGCGGGTCGATCGGCTCGCGCGTGTCCTTGTTCGCGACCAGGTCGAGCGCGAGCATCAGCCCCTTGCCGCGCACTTCTCCGACCGCCGCGAAGCGTTCCGCGAACGGCTTCAACGCTTCGAGCAGATACGCGCCCTGCTTCGCTGCGTTGGCCGGGAGGTCCTCCTTCACGACGATGTCGAGGCTCGCGATCGCGGCCGCGCACGCGACCGGATGGCCCGCATACGTGTAGCCGTGCATGATCGCGCCGCCGAAATCGGCGTTCGCGGCGAACGCGTCCTCGATCCGCGCGTTCACGACCGTCGCGCCGAGCGGCACGTAGCCCGACGAGATGCCCTTCGCGAGACACATGATGTCCGGGCGCACGCCCCAGCCGCGGCTGCCGAACATACTGCCGCTGCGGCCGAAGCCCGTCACGACTTCGTCGGCGATCAGCAGGACGCCGTAACGGTCGCACACCTCGCGCACCAGCGGCCAGTAGTTGGCCGGCGGCACGATCACGCCGCCCGCGCCCTGGATCGGCTCCGCGATGAACGCGGCCACCGTGTCGGGGCTCTGGAACTGGATCTCGCGTTCCAGCATCTCCGCGCAGATCCGGCCGAGTGCTTCGGGATCCTGCGTGAACGGGTTGCGGTACAGCCACGGCGTCTCGACGTGGAAGCAGCCCGGCAGGTTCGGCTCGTAGTTGCGGCGGAACACCGTGTTGCCGTTCACCGACGCACCGCCGAAGTGCGTGCCGTGATAGCCCTGCTTCAGCGAGATGAACTTCGTGCGGTCGGCCTGGCCGCGCACCTTCCAGTACTGGCGCGCGATCTTCAGTGCGGTCTCGATCGAATCGGATCCGCCCGAGCTGTACAGCACGCGGCGCATGCCCTCCGGTTCGAGCAGGTCGATCACCTTCTTCGACAGCTCCTCCGCGCGCGGATGCGAAATGCCGTCGAACAGCTGGAAGTATTCGAGCTCGTCGAGCTGGCGCACGATCGCGTCCTTCACTTCCTGGCGGTTGTGGCCGACGTTCACGTTCCACAGGCCCGCGACGCCGTCGACGAGCTTGCGGCCCTGTTCGTCGAATACGTAGCAGCCGTCGCCGCGCACGATGCGGATCGGCTTGCGCTGTTTCATCTCGTTCGGGTGCAGCATCGGGTGCCAGAATTTCGCTTCGTTGTAGCTCATTGCAGTCTCCACTGTCGGATCGGTTGAGGTTGAGGCCGCGCGTCAGTGCGCGATGCAGACGGATTTGGTTTCGGTGAAGCCTTCGATCGCGTACTGGCCGAATTCGCGGCCGATCCCCGATTGCTTGTAGCCGCCGAACGGCATCGACGGGTCGAGCGGGATATGGCAGTTCACCCACACGGTGCCGGCCTCGATCTGCGGCACGAGGTTCATCACGCGCGTCAGGTCGTTGCTCCAGACGCTCGCCGCGAGGCCGTACGGCGACGCGTTCGCGAGACGCACCGCATCGGCCGCGTCGTCGAACGGCACGACGACGATTACCGGGCCGAACACTTCGTCGCGCACGATCGCGCTGTCCGGATGCGGATCGGCGATCACCGCCGGCTTCACGTAGTAGCCGGGCAGGTCGTCGGCTGCCGTGCCGCCCGCGAGGAACGTGAGGCCCGCGCGGCGCGCGCCTTCGATGTGCTGGACGACCTTGTCGCGATGGTGCGCGGACACCAGCGGGTTGATCTGCGCGGTCGTGTCGAGGCCCGCACCGAGCTTCATCGACTGCGCGATGCCCGCGAGGCCGTCCGCGAGCTGCGCGAACTTGCTGCGGTGCACATAGATGCGCGAGGCGGCCGCGCACACCTGCCCCTGGTTGAAGAACGCGCCGGCGGCGACGCCGTCGAGCGCCCGCGCGACGTCGATGTCGTCGAGCATCACGATCGGGTTCTTGCCGCCGAGCTCGAGCGAGAAGCGCGTCATGTTCTGCACGGCCGCCGCGCCGACCAGCTTGCCGGTCGCGGTCGAGCCCGTGAACGAGATCTTCGCGATCGACGGGTGGCTCGCGAGCGCGGCGCCGCACACGCGGCCGCCGGTGACGACGTTGAACACGCCGGGAGGCACGCCGGCTTCGCGGGCGAGCTCGGCCAGGCGCAGCGCGGTGAGCGGCGTTTCCGGCGACGGCTTCAGCACGATCGTGCAGCCGGCCGCGAGCGCGGGAATCAGCTTCCACACCGCGATCATCAACGGGAAATTCCACGGCACGATCGCGGCGACCACGCCGACCGGCTCCTTGCGCGTATAGGCCGTATAGCGCGCGCCGGGCGGGAACGGGATCGACACGTCGAGGGTCTGGCCGGTGATCTTGGTCGCCCAGCCGGCCATGTAGCGCACGTATTCGACGCTCGCGCCGACCTCGATCGCACGCGACACGTGGATCGACTTGCCCTGGTTCAGCGTTTCGAGCTGCGCGAGCGTTTCGGCGTCGGCTTCGATCAGGTCGGCGAGTTTCAGCAGGATGCGTTCGCGGTCGGCCGGGCGCAGGCCGCTCCACACGCGGGTGTCGAATGCGCGCTTCGCGCTGGCGACCGCTCGGTCGACGTCGTGTGCGTCGGCGTCCGCGACGGTCGCAAGCCGCTCGCCCGTCGCGGGGTCGTACACGTCGAGCCGCGCGGCCGCGTGGGCGGGCTGCATTTCACCGTCGATGAAGAGGCCGAAGTCGCGCGCAACGAAGGTGCGCACGGTGTCGCTGACGGCGACGAAATTCGTGGTGCTCATGGGCGTCTCGAGGATTGTCGTGGCTGGACCGCGTGCGCACGGGCACGCGGGCGTCGTTCCACTGTATCGACGAGGGTTCGCGCCCGGTGAGCGCAAATTGGCAGCGCGTGGGCGGTGGGGAGGGGGCGGGTTTGAACCGCGCGGGGTGGCTGGCGATCGCGAAAGGTTCGAAGTCCGGATCGCAATTATCCGATGAATTACAGGAACAACGCCCCGACCAGTTCCGTGCGGTTCGACACGCCGAGCTTGCGGTACATGCGCATCAGGTGCGTCTTGACGGTCGGCTGGCCGAGCGCGAGATCGCGCGCGATCTCCTTGTTCGAGCGGCCGTCGCGCACGAGGCGCGCAATCTGCTCCTCGCGGTAGGTCAGCCGCTCCTCGCAGCCGATCCGGTGAATTCCGCGCCGCGCGCGCAGCAGCGGGCTCAGCGCGGATTGGGCCACGGGCTGCAGCCGCACGAGCGCTTCGATCTCGCCGGGCGCGAACCGCGCGGCCGTGCTGTTGCCAGCCACGCCGCCGCGCGTGTCGCCCGCCCCGAAGCGCAGCAGCGAGAACGCAGCGACCGTGCGGCCCGCGTCGCGCAGCCAGATCTCGACGACGTCGGCCACGTCGTGTCGCCGCAGGAAGCGGGTCCAGTACGCGGACGCGTCGCGCCTTTCGTCAGGCAATTGGGACGCAAGCGTGACGACCGCGCGCTCGCCTGCTGCGCAGCGCGACGGATGCAGCGGATCGAGCATCCGGTAGCGCGCGACATAGGTGCGATGCATCGATTCCGGCATCCCGAACAGCTCGAAATCGGCCGGTTCGCCGCTCTGGTCGAGCCGGTAGAACACGATCGCGGACGGGCTCGCGAACGCGTCGAACGCGTCCACGCACGCGCGCAGCGCGCGTGGCCAGTCGGCGGCGGCCGGGTCGGCGGGAACGAATGAGGTCGGCATGGTGGAATCGGCTGGCGGGCGAACGTCCCGAAGATCGAAGTTCGGGCCAGCCTACCGGCGCCGAAAAGCGCCGGTGAGCACAAATCGGCAAATCGTCCCGGCCCGGCCGGCATCGCGGGTTCGGCCGGGACGATATAAGCGCAATGGGGCGCGCCCGCTAGTCAGCGTGCGTTCGCGGCGAACGTGTCGCAGGCGCTCAGTTCGCCCGATTGCATCCCGCGCCGCAGCCAGTACACGCGCTGGTCGCTGGTGCCGTGCGTGAAGCTCTCCGGCACGACATAGCCCTGCCCTTGCTGCTGCAGCCGGTCGTCGCCGATCGCGGCGGCCGCCTTCAGCCCCTGCTCGAAATCGCCGGGCTCGATCAGCCGCTGGTTCGCGCGCTGCGCGTTGTTCGCCCACACGCCGGCAAAGCAGTCGGCCTGCAGTTCCATCCGCACCGACAGCGCGTTCGAGTGCGCCTGGCTTGCCCGCCGGCGCGCCGCGTCGACCTTGTCGGAAATACCAAGCAGGTTCTGCACATGGTGGCCGACTTCGTGCGCGATCACGTAAGCCTGCGCGAAATCGCCGCCCGCGCCGAAACGCTTGCGCAATTCGTCGTAGAAGCCGAGATCGATATACACCTTGCGGTCGCCCGGGCAATAGAACGGCCCCATCGCGGTCTGGCCCGTGCCGCATGCGGTCGGCGTCGAGTTCGTGAACATCACGAGCGTCGGCGGCTGGTACTGCGCGTGCAGCTGGGTATTGAACACGCCCGTCCACGTGCGCTCGATATTGCCGAGCACCTTGCGCGTGAACACAACGTTCGGTTCGTTCGCCGCCGCGCCCTGCCGCTGCGCGGGCGCGGGCTGCGCCTGCTGCTGGCGGCCCTGCAGCGCCGACGCGCCTTCGAGTATCACGCGCGGGTCGATCCCGAAGAAATACGACGCGGCGAACGCAACCACGATCGTGCCGATGCCGATCGTCGCACCACGCCCGCCGCCGAACCCGCCGGTGCCGCGCCGATCCTCGACGTTCGTGCTTTCCGTTTCGTCGTCCAGCCTCATAGCCGGCCCTCCCTGTTCTTGTCGATGGTCCGGCACGCGAGCGCGCACCGGGCGATAGGTTGTCGTGACACGATCCCCTGCCGATGCAAGAGCTGCGCACGGGGGTGCGTACTCCTGCCGGGATCGCCGGCCTGCCGCTCCGCTCGCACGACGGAATCGGCCGGCCGATGCGCCGCGCGTCGATGCGCGGCCCGCCCGCGCTATTCTGCCGGGCTTTCGTGACTTATCGCAAAAATGTGGAGGATAGAGCGATTCGGCGCCGCACATCGTCAGCCTTTGCAAAATGGCCCGCGGCCGCGCCAATCGCCCGGACGCCGCCCGCGTTCATCCTTTCGGCTGATACCGGCGTGCGCCGGCGCCGCCTAAAGTGACCGGAAACGACACCTTTCCGGAGCACGACATGACCCACCCGCCACCCCGCACGATCGCGATCACCGGCGCAGGCACCGGTATCGGCGCCGCGTGTGCGCGCTGCTTCGCCCGCCGGGGCGACCGCGTCGTGCTGATCGGTCGGCGCCAGGCGCCGCTCGACGCGCTGGCCGCCGAAACGGGCGGCCTCGCGCTGGCCGGCGACGCCGCGAGCACCGCCGACTGGGCCCGCTTTCTGCCGCAGGTCGCCGAACGCTTCGGCCGCGTCGACGCGCTCGTCACATGCGCGGGCGGCCACGGCCTCGGCCGCGCGGACGAAACCGACGACGCGCAATGGCGCGACGCGATGCACGCGAACCTCGACACCGCGTTCGTCAGCGCGCGTGCGTGCCTGCCCGACCTGATCGCGCAGCGCGGCAGCATCGTGCTGGTCGCATCGATCGCCGCGCTCGCGGCCGGGCCCGGCGTGTGCGGCTACACGGTCGGCAAGCACGCGCTGCTCGGGCTCGCCCGGTCGCTCGCACGCGACTACGGGCCGCACGGCGTGCGGGCGAATGCGGTGTGCCCCGGCTGGGTCCGCACGCCGATGGCCGACGCGGAGATGGAACCGCTGATGTCGGCGCACGGTGACACGCTCGACGGCGCGTATGCACGCGTCAGCGCCGACGTGCCGCTGCGGCGCGCGGCCGATCCGGACGAGATCGCGGCCGTGTGCGCGTTCCTCGCGTCACCGGACGCGTCGTTCGTGACCGGCGCGACGCTCGTCGCCGACGGCGGCTCGATGGTCGTCGACGTGCCGACGCTCGCGTTCGACAAGCTTTGATGCGCGCGGGTGCGCCGCTCGCGTGACGTACGCGTCGCGGGCGGCGTTGCGCACACGTCCTCTCGTCCTCCCGCTCCAGCGCCTGCCCACGCACGCGCGCCGCGCCGCCCGCTTGTTTCCCGTCCCCGAAAATCCGCTACCATCGACCGATCCCGCCGCCCCGCCCGGCCCCGCCTCACGGTTCGAACGTCGATGAACATCCGGTTTCTTGAAACCTTCGTCTGGCTCGCGAAGCTGGAAAATTTCCGGCTCACCGCCGAAAAACTGCACACCACGCAGGCCGCCGTATCGAGCCGCATCGCGTCGCTCGAGGAGGCATTCGACGTGCGCCTGTTCGACCGCAATACGCGCTCGGCCACGCTCACGCCCGCCGGGCGCCGCATGCTCGCGTACGCGGAGCGGATCGTGCGGCTCGACGGCGAAATGCGCCGCGACATCGATGCGGCGAGCGATGCGGGCCTGATCCGGATCGGCGTGATCGAATCGATCGTGCACAGCTGGTTCCCCGCGCTGATGGCGCAACTGCGCGAGCGCTATCCGCGTCTCGACGTCGAGATCACGAGCGACACGACGCTGCACCTGATCCGCCTGCTCAGCACCGACGGCGTCGACCTGATCCTGCAGACCGACCCGGTGCCGGGCCCCGATTTCACGAACCTGCCGCTGTGCGAATTCCCGGTGCGCTGGGCGGCCAGCCCGCGCCTCGGGCTCGGCGGCCAATCGCTCGACGCCGCGCGCCTCGCGGCATTCCCGATCATCAGCTTCTCGCGCCACTCGGGCCCGCACGCAACGATCGAGCGGCTGTTCGCGGCCGTCGAGCGGCCGGCCAGCATCAACTGCATCACGTCGGTCGCCGCGATGATCCGCCTCGTCGCCGACGGCTTCGGCGTGGCCGCGCTGCCGCCCGCGATCATCGGGCGCGAGCTGCACGAAGGCACGCTCGAACTGCTCGACGTCGAACCCGAATTCCCCGCGCTGCCGCTCGTCGCGACATACCGCAGCCAGGGCCTGCCGGTGGCCGCGCGAATCGCGGAGCTGGCCAGCGAAGTCGCGCGTGCGGTGTCGGCCGCCGCGCATCACGCGAAGACGGCCGCGCCCGACAGCGCGGACAAAACAGCCGCCCGTCCCGCGACAAAAGCCAAAGCGAAAGCGCCGACAAAAGCGAAGCGCACGACACCATCCGCCCCGCCCGCCGCAAAACGCCGCCCGCGCCGCTCATAAGAAAACCTGTTCACCGCGAATTTGTTTTCTTGTTGGACGGGCGCGGCCCGTCTTCGGGAAACTGAGGTTCCTGACACACCCCCGTCATGAGGAACCCCGCGATGACCCGCCTTTCCCTTCCGCACGGCCAGCTTTGCGTCTGGACGGATATCGACCCCGCGCACGAAGCCGATTTCAACGCGTGGTACGACCGCGAGCACATGCAGGAACGTGTCGCGATTCCCGGCTTCACGCATGCACGGCGCTTTCGCGCGACCGATCGCGGCCCGCGCCAGTACCTCGCGCTGTACGTGACGGACGCGCTCGACGTGTTCCAAGGCGACGCGTACCGGCGCGCATTCACGCAGCAGACCGCATGGTCGCTCGCGAACTTCGAGCGCATGACGGGCACGCAGCGACGCGTCGGAGAACTGACGATCGAGGCCGGTGACGGTGAAGGCGCCCATCTCGCGCTGTTCGTGCTGCCGCCGGATCGCATCGACGTGCCGCAGCTGCGCGAGCGTTTCGACGACGTGCTGCACGAACCGGGCATCCACGCGGCACGACTGTTTTGCACCGCGCCGGAGCTGTCCGCGCCGATCGGCGCCGCTGCGGCCGCGCGCCCGGCCGCCGATGCACTCGTGCTGATCGAAGGCAGCGATGCGGCCGCGACCCGCCGCGTGGCCGCCACGCTCGCCGGGCACGACGACGTGCGCACCTTCGCGCTGCTGTGGCGCGCTGCCGCGCCGCCGCACGTCACGCACGGCGACGTCGAAACCGCACCCGCTGCCGCGGCATGTTCGGCCTGATCGCCCACGCCGGCCGCACCGCAGGCGCGATGCACACCCACGCATCGGCCCGGCGCCTCATCCCGTTCACCATCACGACCTGCCCGACACCATGAACACGCTCGCCCAGCCCGCCGCCCACGCGCCCCGCCGCGTCCGCACCAGCCGACTCGCGACCGCGAGCATGATCGGCACGTCGCTCGAGTGGTACGACTTCACGATCTACAACACGCTCGCCGCACTCGTCTTCAACCACCTGTTCTTTCCGTCGGTCGATCCGCTGGCCGGCACGATCCTCGCGTTTTCGACCTATGCGGTCGGCTACGTATCGCGCCCGCTCGGCGGCTTCGTGTTCGGCAATCTCGGCGACCGCATCGGCCGCCGCGCCGTGCTGATGCTCACGCTCGTGCTGATGGGCGTGACGACCGCATTAATGGGCGCGCTGCCGACCTACGCGCAGGCCGGCATCCTGAGCCCGATCCTGCTCGTCGCGCTGCGCTTCGTGCAGGGCGTCGCGCTCGGCGGCGAATGGGCCGGCGCGGTGCTGCTGTCGGTCGAGCACGGCGACCAGAAGCGGCGCGGGCTGTCCGCATCGTGGACGCAGCTCGGCCCGTCGTTCGGCACGCTGCTCGGCACCGGCTGCATCGCGCTCGTGACGCTGTCGACCACGTCCGGCGACTTCCTGTCGTGGGGCTGGCGCGTACCGTTCGCGGCCAGCGCGCTGCTCGTCGTGTTCGGCTTCTGGCTGCGGCGCGGCGTCGACGAAACGCCGCAGTTCGAGCAGCTCGCCGAATCGCGCGCGACCGTCGAGGTGCCCGTCGCCGACGTGCTGAAGTATCACTGGAGGCGCCTGCTGATCGCGGGCGGCTCGCGGATCGGCTCGGACGTGCTGTATGCGCTGATCGTCGTGTTCACGCTCACCTACGTGACGACCGTGCTGCACCTGTCGCGCCCTGTCGCCTTGACAGCCGTGATGATCGGCACGGCGTGCAACGCGCTCGCGGTGCCGTTCTTCGGCGCGCTGTCCGACCGCTTCGGCCGCCGGCCCGTATATCTCGCCGGCGCGCTCGCCGGCATCGTGTGGGCGTTCGTGTTCTTCACGCTGCTCGATTCGGCGCGCCCCGGCGCGATCGTCGCGGCCGTCGCGATCGGCCTGGTGATCCACGCGGTGATGTACGGCCCGCAGGGCGCGTTCGTGACCGAACAGTTCCCGACCCGCGTGCGCTACGCGGGCTCGTCGCTCGCGTACACGCTCGCCGGCATCGTCGGCGGCGGCTTCGCGCCGCTCGTGATCGCCGCGCTGTTCCGGCAGACGGGCACGACGACGGCCGTGTCGCTGTATGTCGCCGCCGCGCTCGTCGTCACGTCGATCGCGCTCCTCCTCGCACGCGAAACCGCGCACAAGCCGCTCGCGGATTGAACGTCGCCGCCGGCAAGCCGCTTCATTCCTTCGCACTTCAAACTGATACGCATATGCCAACCCTGTCGTTCAATGTCATTCCCCGGAAAGGGGCGCCGGCCACCGTCGACGTCGAGATCGCGCGCGTCGTGATCGCCGGCTGGGCCGGCCGCGATCCGGCCGCGATCCAGGCGCATATCGACGAACTCGCCGCGCTCGGCGTCGCGCCGCCGTCGACCACGCCGTGCTTCTATCGCGTGTCGGCCGCATTGCTCACGCAAGCGCCCGCGATCGGCGTGCTCGGCGCACGCTCGGGCGGCGAGATCGAATGCGTGCTGGTCGACAGCCCGGCCGGCACGCTCGTGACCGTCGGCTCCGATCATACGGATCGTGAGGTCGAAGCGTACGGCGTCGCGGTGTCGAAGCAGGTGTGCGCGAAACCGCTCGGCCGCGACGCGTGGCTTTATGCGGAAGTAGCGGATCACTGGGATGCGATCGAGATGCGTTCGTGGCTGATTTCGCGCGATGGCGGGCGGACGGCGTACCAGCACGGCGCGGTGAGTGGCCTGCTTGCGCCCGAAGTGCTGTGGCAACGCTTCGACGACCGCGGCGCGATGCCTGCGCGCGGCGCGATGTATGGCGGCACGGTTGCCGTGCATGGCCCGATCGCGGCAATGGGTGACGGCGACGCGTTCGAGATGGAACTGCACGATCCGGTGCTCGGGCGCAGCCTTCGGCACCGCTACGCCGTGGAAGTGTTACCGGTCGTGGCATAACGGGCAACGAGGCGCGGCAGATGGGCACGACACCGTTCTGTCGCCGCGCCGGCTCCCGCGAACACGCCTAAAAGCAGTGATAGTCGGGAAAGTTGAGCTGCGAGTTGCCGCAATACAGCACACCAGCCAGGTTCGTACACCCGCTCAATGCAAGCATCATTGCGCCCGCAACCGACACTTTCCATCCGAAATGCAACATTGCGCCCCCGTTTCCGCCTGATCGACATGAGCCGACATGATGCGCATCGGACGTGCCCGGGTATGTGGAGAATTGTTGTGCCGCGGGTGCTGCGGTTCGCCATCGTGTCCGCCCGTGCCGGAGCATGGACCCAGGCACGAGCCGTTGCTCACTTGAGACACCCGAGCCCCGCCAGCGTCGCCTCGACTGCCGTGTCGAGTGGCGTCACCGGCTCGCGGCCGAGCACCGCGGTCACCCGCGTGTTGTCGAGCCGGATCGGCTCGCGCCACAGGTAGCGCATCTCGAGCAATTCGCGCAGCGTCGTGACGAACGGCGCCGCCGCCCACACGAACCACCACGGGAACTTGCGCACCGTCGGCCGCAGCCCGTGCCGCTGCGCGACGCGGCGCACGGCCTCCGCCATCTGCGTGCCGTCCGCATCCCAGTGCCCGCCGAGATGAAAGCGCGCGAACGGTTCCAGCGTGTCGCGCCGCTCGATCAGCTCGACCATCGCGCGCGCCGCGTCCGGCACATACGACCATTGGTGCCCGATGCCATCCCGCCCCGGCACGCTGATGGACGCAACCGGCTGCCCGGCCTTGACGAGCCCCGCCGCAAACCAGCTGTTGCCGGTCAGCTTCGGCCCGAAGAAATCGCCAGCGCGAACGATGATCGTGCGAACGCCCTGCCCGGCCGCCTCCTGCAGCCGGCGCTCCAGCTCGACGCGAATCGCGCCCTTGCGCGTCGACGGATGCTGCGGCGCGTCTTCGACCAGCACCGGAAACGCATCGGCGCCATAGTTGTAGACGGTGCCCGGCAGCACGACGGTGGCCCGCTCCGCCTTGGCCGCCGCGATCGTGTTGTCGATCATCGGCAGCACCTGCCCGGCCCAGTTCCGGTAGCCCGGCGGATTCACCGCATGGACGATCACGCTGCAGCCGCGCGCGGCGCGGACGACCGTGTCACGATCCATCGCGTCGCCGCGCATCCACGTGATGCCGTCGCGCTCCACGACTTCGGCGTCGAGCCCGCGCTTCAACCCGCGCACCTGCCAGCCCGCATCACGCAACTGCCGCGCGACTTCCCCGCCAATTCCGCCGCTCGCGCCGAGCACGAGTACCTGTCGTTGCGTCCCGCCTGCGTGAGTCGTCATTGCCGCTCTCCTTGAATGAACCGTGATGACACGCATTCTGGCGCGGCTTCGGCTATCAAGGAATTGCCTAACCTGATGGATCGGCTATACATTTATGTATGACCATCGATCTGAACTGGGAACGCTACCGCACCTTCCTCGCCGTGCTGACGGAAGGCTCGCTGTCGGGCGCGGCGCGCGCGCTCGGCATCACGCAGCCGACGGCCGGCCGCCACGTCGCGGCGCTGGAGGCCGCGTTCGGCCAGACGCTGTTCACGCGCTCGCCGTCCGGCCTGTTGCCGACCGAGGCGGCGCTCGCGCTGCGCGGCCATGCGGAGGCGCTGCGCAGCGCGGCCGCGGCGTTCGAGCGCGCGGCCGCGAGCCACGGCGCCGGCGTGCGCGGCATCGTGCGGATCTCGGCCAGCGACGTGATCGCCGTCGAAGTGCTGCCGCCGATGCTCGCGCAATTGCGGCGCAATCATCCGGGGCTCGTCATCGAACTCGTGCCGACCGACCGCCTCCAGGACGTGCTCAAGCGCGAGGCCGACATCGCGGTACGGATGGCGCCGCCCACGCAGGAGGCGCTCGTCGCGCGGCGTATCGGCGCGGTCGATGTCGGGCTGTATGCGCGCGACGACTACCTGGCGCACAACGGGGTGCCCGAGACGACCGACGAACTCGCGCATCACGCGCTGATCGGCTTCGATACGGTCACGCCGTTCATCCGCTCGATGAGCCGCAGCATGCCGCTGTGGAAGCGCGATGCATTCTCGCTGCGCACCGACAGCAACCTCGCCCAGCTCGCGATGATTCGCGCCGGCTACGGGTTAGGCTTCTGCCAGAGCGGGCTCGCGAAACGCGACGCACGGCTCGTGCGCGTGCTGCCGGACACGCTCGCGATGCAGCTGGAAACCTGGGTCGTGATGCATGAGGACCTGCGGTCGAGCCCGCGCTGCCGCGCGGTGTTCGATGCGTTGGCCGACGGGCTGCGTGCGTATGTGAGCGGCGAAACCGTCGAATAAACCGGGCGCGGCGACGGCACGAACGCAGGGAACGAAGCGCCCGCGCCGCGCTATTCGTAGATCTTCCCGGCGAACAGGATGTCCGCCATGCGCCGCCACGGATTGTCGGGCACGTCGTAGAAACGCAGCCCTTCCTCCGACGCCTCGGCCCAGTCGACCATCGCGTCGAGATACTCGCCGATCGAGCGGTTTTCCCAGCCGAGCGCGGCGCGGGCGTACGGCGACGGCGGCACGTCGGCCTCGAGCTGGCGCTCCGTGTTCCAGTCGTGGCCGAGCACGCGCAGGAAGTGGATCAGCGAGCGTTCGTCGACCACGCGCTCCAGCGCATCCTGCAGCTTCGCGGCCATCTGGCGTTGCAGTTCGTCATTCATTTTTTGTCCCCTGGCGCGCCTCTCACCACGCGCCGCCGCCAATCGTGCGGCCCGGTTTTACATCAGCAATTGCCGCGACAGCACCTCGCGCGCCTGCGTGACGGCTTCGCGTTCGCCGGGCATCGGCGGCGTCAGCGAAAACACCGCGTCGGGCAGCGGCGGCAGCCGGTATTTCGCGCCGAGCCGCATCATGCCGTCGCCGATCGCCGACGCGCACAGGCAGCCCACCCCGAGCCCCGCCGCCAACATCGACTGCAGCCCCGCCACCCCGGACGCGCTGTGCACGAGCCGGTACGGCATGTGCTGCTCGTCGAGCGAGCGCACCGCGACCTGATGCATCATGCAGTCGTCCGGCAGCAGCACGAGCGGCAGCGGCTCGGGCAACTGCTCGGCGAGCGCGGGCGATGCGACCCACGACAGCGGCTCGCGCCGCAGCACCCAGCGCGTATCGGCCGACGCCGGCCGGAACGGCCCGCTCGACAGGTTCATCACCACGCCGAGATCGACCTGCCCGCGCGCATGCGCGGCCTCGATATCGGCGCTCTTCATCGCGCTGACGTGCAGGCTCAGTTGCGGGTAGCACTCCCGCAGCCGCGCGAGCAGCCCCGCGACTTCGTTGGTCCGGTAGTAATCGGTGATCGCAACGCGCAGCTCGCCCTTGATCGCCTGCCCGCGCACTTCGTCGAACGCGGCCTCGTTCAGCGCGACGATGCGCCGCGCGTGCTGCAGCAGCCGCGAGCCGGCCGGCGTCGGCTCGACTCCGCGCTTGCTGCGCACGAACAGCGGCACGCCGGCGCGCGATTCGAGCTTGCGCACCTGCTCGCTGACCGTCGACTGCGACAGGTGCAGCAGCGGCGCGGCGGCCGTCAGGCTGCCGGCGTCCGCGACCGCCGCGAAAGTACGCAACTGATCCAGGTCGAAACCGCGCATCGCCATTCTCCACCCGTCGATTAACCCGATGGATGCTACCACCAATTCCCGCTTTTCCGATTCATCGCCACCACCGAGAATGGGGGTCAATCGCCCGCCCACGGCCGAACCGGCGCTTCTGTCGTCGTATCCGGCGTGAATGTGGCACTCATTCTTTCGGACCTGCTTCCATGACGAACGACACCCTTGCCCCCTGCGTGCCGGCCGGCACGGCCGCCGCGGCGACGCCGCGCAGCCACCACGGCTGGGCGCTGGTGGTCCTGCTGGTTGGCGCGATTCTGCCGCCGCTCGACTACTTCATTGTGAATCTCGCGCTACCGGCCATCCGCGACGGCATCGGCGCGCGTCCGGCCGAGTTGCAGCTGGTCGTGTCGGCGTACGCTTGCGCGAACGCGGTCGTGCAGATCACCGGCGGCCGGCTCGGCGACCTGTACGGCCGCAAGCGGATGTTCATGATCGGGATGGCCGGCTTCGTCGTCGCGTCGACGCTGTGCGGGCTCGCCGGCAGCGGCGCCGTGCTGGTCGGCGGCCGCGTGCTGCAGGGCCTGTTCGCCGCGATCCTCGCGCCGCAGGTGCTCGCGACGATCCGCAGCGTGTTCAGCCCGCAGGAGCAGGTGCGCGTGATGGGCTTCTACGGTTTCGTGTTCGGCCTCGCGGCCGTGATCGGCCAGCTCGGCGGGGGCGCGTTGATCAGCCTGCATCCGTTCGGGCTCGGCTGGCGCGCGATCTTCCTCGTCAACCTGCCGATCGGCATCCTCGCGCTGATCGGCAGCTGGCGCTTCATCCCGGAGAGCCGGCCGCCGAAAGGCCAGCGCATCGACGTGCCGGGCATGGTGTTGTTGTCGCTGCTCCTGCTGATGCTCGTCTACCCGCTCACGCACGGGCGCGAGGCCGGCTGGCCGCTGTGGATGGTCGCGTGCCTCGTCGGCGCGTTGCCGATGCTCGGCGCGCTGCTGGCGGTCGAGGCGCGCCGTCTCGCGGGCGGGCACGATCCGCTGCTCGACGTGCGCCTGTTCCGCAATCCCGTCGTCGCGCTCGGGCTCGTGCTGGCGTTCCTGTTCTATACGCTGAGCGCGTTCTTCCTGAGCTACGGCATCTACCTGCAGGGCTGCCTGAACTGGTCGCCGCTCGCGTCGGGGCTCGCGATCCTGCCGCTCGGGCTCGGCTTCCTGTCGAGCCCGCTGCTGATGCCGCGACTCGTCGGCCGGTTCGGCGGCTATCGCGTGCTCACGCTCGGTTTCGCGATGCTCGCGGCCGGCGTCGCGACGGCCGCCGCGCTGGCGGGTGCCGCCACGCCGGGCGTCGGCTTTTACGTCGGGATCGCGGCGATCGGGATCGGCCAGGGCCTCGTGCTGCCGTCGGTCGTGCGGATCGTGCTCGCGGAAGTCGACACGGCGCGCGCCGGTGTCGCCTCCGGCATGGTTACCGCGATGCTGCAGATCGGCGCGGCCGTCGGCGCGGCGACGCTCGGTGGCGTGTTCTTCGCCCGGCTCGGCGCGCATCCGGCCGCACTTGATTACGTGCAGGGCTTCAGGACGTCGATGTTCGCGCTGACGGCCGTGCTGCTCGTGTGCATCGCGCTGTCGGCGATGCTCGGGCCGCTGCATCGGCGGCTGCATGCAGCGACGTAAGCGGGACGGGAAGCGTTGCGGCGGCAGGGTCGGACGCGGAAGGAGTGCCGATGCCGATGCAGCCGCTCGCCGGCATCCGGCTCACGCGTGAGGCTGGCGTTGCGCCTGGCGCGCTTCCCATTCGGCCAGCTCGACGCGATAGCGCGCGAGTGCTTCGTCATAGAGATCGAAGACGCACGGCGAGCAACCGCTGTTGCAGCAGTCTTCGAGTTCGGGCTGGATGGGCGGGGTCGGACGGGGATCGTCGACGGACGGATCCGGAGAGACAGTGTTGGGCACGGCGAAAATCGAATGAATGGACGCGTTCAGTATAAGCGGATGCCGCACGGCATGCGTGCCGCGCGGGCCATACCATGCTGCGTCATATCCCCAGTATCGTCACCTGGTCGTGGCGGATTCGGACCTCGCGCGTCCATGCATCGATTTCGGCAATCACTTCCGCAAGCGCAGCGCAACGCGTGTCCAGACGGTCGATGAAATCCTGCCGCGAATCGCGGAATACGAAGCCGAGCCGCTCGAGTGCCGTCGTTCGCTGCGTGGCGTCGCTCACGCTTCGCCGGGCGCTGATCCATAATGGCGCGATTGTCGGCGAACCCGGCGACGCCTTCGATGTCTCGCTTCCATCGCATTCCGGCCGGCGCACGACCCGGACCCACCGCGACGCTCGCCGCCGCATCCTCGTCATCGCCCCACCGGAGCCGCACGATGGCCGAAGCAGTGAATCCGCCGGAAGTCTGGGCGCCGTTCGGCGCGTTCTCGATGGCCGTGATCCAGGGCGACGGCCGGATCGTGCATCTGAAGGGGCAAGTGTCGCTCGACCGCGACGGCCGGGTGGTCGGCCACAGCGACATGCGCACGCAGGTACGTCAGACGCTCGACAACATCCGCACCGTGCTCAACGCGATGGGTGGACAGATGCAGGACGTGATCTCGCTCGTTCACTACGCGACCGACATCGATGCCTTCATGCAGGCCGGCGACATCCGCAAGACCTACTTCGCCGAGCCTTATCCCGTGACGACGACCGTCCAGGTCGAGCGTCTCTACCATCCCGATCTGCTGATCGAGATCACCGCGGTTGCCGAAATTCCGCTGGAGCGTTTTCGGCGGCCTGCACCGCGCGCGTGAATCAGCGATGTGGCGATGTGGTACCGCGCCACATGGCGCGCCGGCCGTCACCTTCCCGACCGGCGCGCCTGCGCACAATCCACCCGCTTACTTCGCCTGCGCGCCCGGCTTCACGGCTCCCGCACCCGCCTTGTCGGCCAGCGGCTGCCATGCGGCGCCGAGCGAATACCAGTCGACGCGGCGCGTGAGCGTCATGATGCCGGCGAGGATCGCGAACAGCAGCAGCGAACCGAGCATCAGCGCATTGTCTTCCGACAGCAGCAACCCGTAGAGCGCCGCGTACAGCACCGCGAGCAACACCGCGAACACCGCCCCGCGCTTCACGCTGTGCAGCACGAACGACAGGTAGAACGCGAGCAACCCGATGCAGGCGCCGCTCGCCGCGAGATACGCATACGCGAACTTGATGTGTTCGGACAGGCTCAGCAGCAACAGGAAGAACAGCGCGAGCGACAGGCCGACCAGCGTGTACTGGATCGGGTGAATGCGCAGCCGCTTCACGAGCTCGTACATGAAGAAGCTTGCAAACGTGAGCATCACGAACAGCGCACCATACTTCGTCGCACGTTCGGCCTGCAGATAGACGTTCACGGGTTCGATCACCGACACCGACGCCATTTCGATCGCGCCTTCCCCGTCGCCGGAGATGATCTGCTCACGCGCTTTCGTATTGAACGACGTCACGCGCCAGTTGCCGGTGAAGCCGCGCGCATCGACCGTGCGGTTGTTCGGCAGGAACGCGCCGTCGAAGCTCGGATGCGGCCACGTCGATTTCAGCGAGAAATCGTTCTGGTCGCCCACCGGCGCGAACGCGACGGAATCCGCTCCGCGCAACGGCAGGTCGACGCTGAACGGCACCGACGCCCCCGCGTTGGCGTCGGCCAGCGCCGCGAGATCGACGTTCGCGTGCACGCCCTGGCGCAGGCTGTCCAGCCGCGTGCCCTGCTCGACGTCGAAGCGCGTGCCGCCGATGCGCAGGTCGGGCTGCGCGGTCAACCCGCGAATGTCGCCGATGCCGATCGACACATAGGCATCGTCGATCTTGAAGCTCACGTGGCCGTCCGCCTGCGGCAGCTTCTTCAGGTCCGGCAACGGCAGCGTGCCGGTCATCCGGCTTGCCAGCTCGTACACCAGCGCCTTGTGGATGCCGCGATAGCGGACGCTGGTCGTCAGCGTGCCGTCGACGTTCAGCATCTTCGGAAACACGAGCAGGCGCTTCGTCTCGCTGCGCAGGCTCGTCTTCGTCGCGCCGCCGGCCGCCGAATCGTCGCGCACCCGCGTGACTTCCGTGTAGTGCACGACGAGCACGGGGCCCGCCACCGTCTGCGGCCCCGCATAGCTCGACCAGATGCTCTGCAGCGCATCCCGGCGATACGCGGCGCGTTCATGCACGATGCTTTGCACCATCTGTAGCGGGATCAGGATCAGCAACGCGAGAAACGCGGTGATCGCGAATTTGAACAACAGGACTCGATTCATGGCCGACAGGTACCGGAGTAAAAGGGTACGGTCAGCATGAGCCGCCCCGGTGAAGGGCGATTGAAGCCGGTGTGAAGCGAAGGTGTGGCGAATGTGAAGTCGAAGCGTGTTCAGCCCGCCGACGGCAGCGTGAGCGTCGCGCACGCGCCGCCTTCGTCGCGGTTCGCGAGCGCGACCTGGCCGCGGTGCAGCATCGCGACCTCGCGGACGAAACACAGGCCGAGGCCCGTGCTGCGATCCTGCCCGTCGGGGCGCGGCAGCGAATAGAAGCGCTCGAACACGCGCGCCAGTGCGTAGTCGGGCACGCCGGGGCCGTCGTCGGCCACGCGCACGACCGCGACGTGCGCCCTGCCCGCCGGCTGCCGTTCGAGCGCGATGCGGATCGTGCTGCCCTGCGGCGCGAAATCCAGCGCGTTGTCGAGCAGGTTGCCGAGCGCCTGGCGCAGCAGGAACGGATCACCTTCGACGATCGCCGGATCGGCCGCGTCGTGCGCGTCGATCGCGAGGTTCACGCCGCGCTGCCGCGCGCGCGGCTCGATATCGTCGACGAGCTGTTCGAGCACCGGCCGCAGCGCGACCGGTTCGCGCACCGACAGGCGCTGCTTCTGCTCGACTTCGGCGAGCGCGAGCAGCTTGCGGATCATCTGTTCGAGGCGGCCGGCCTGGCGGCGGATGTTCTCGGTGAAGCGCCGCCGGTTCGCCACCGGCATCTCCTCCTGCAGCAGTTCGGCCGCGCCGCTGATTGCCGCCAGCGGGCTCTTCATCTCGTGCGTGAGCGTGTGGATGTAGGTCTCGACGTACTGCCGGTCCTCCAGCCGCTGATGCATGCTTTCCACCGCGCGCCCGAGCTCGGCCAGCTCGCTCGCGCCCTGCAGCGGCATGTCGGCGCGCTCGCCCGCCGCGATCGCGCGCGCATAGCGCTGCAGGCGCCGCAGCCCGACCACCAGCCACCACGTGCAGGCCACGCCGATCAGGATCGCGCCGCCCATCAGCAATGCGCCGTACAGCATGATCTTGCGCTGGCTGCGCGCGATGAACGGCGCGACCGTCTGGTTCGGCTTCGCGATCGTCAGCACGCCGATGATCGCGTTGCCGTGCCGGATCGGCGCCGCCACGTGCATCACGGTGCTGCTGTCGTCGTTCGGATCGCTGCGCGTGCTGCGCGCGCCGTACTCGCCGCGCAGCGTCCGGTACACGTCGTTCCAGCGCGAATAGTCCTGCCCGAGCGCGCGGCCGGACGAGTCGTAGCGCACGATGCCGTGCGCGTCGGTGATGTAGAGGCGGTAGCCGATCGTGTTCTTCTGCACGCCCCACACGTTCGCGCTGATCGGGCGTTCGTGCAGCTTCGACAGTTGCCGCGCGAACGCGCCGTCGGCGATGTGGCCGTTCGCCATGTCGTCGGCGGCCAGCGTCGCGAGCACTTGCGCGGTATCGACGAGCGTGTCCTCCATCGCCTCGCGCACGCCCGGCTTCACCTCCTGCACGAACACGCGCAGCGTGATCAGCGCAGCCAGGCCGACGATCAGGAAAAAACCGAAGAAGATGCGCAGGCCGATATGCATGGGCGGTGCCGGTCGTTACGGTTGCAGCGAATAACCCATCCCGCGATGCGTGCGGATCGGGTCGCGCTCGGGGTCGATCGCGCGCAGCTTCGCGCGCAACGTCTTGATGTGCGTGTCGACCGTGCGGTCGGCCGAGTCGAATGCCTCGTGCCATACGAGGTCCATTAGCTGTTCGCGCGAATAGATGCGCCCCGGATGCCGGACCAGCAGCGCCAGCAGCCCGAACTCGTAGCGCGTGAGGTCCAGTGCGTGGCCGAGCCACGATACGCGGGCGCCGTCGGTGTCGAGTGTGAAACCCGGTGCGGTTGTCTCGGCCGGCGCGGGTGCGGGTGCAGGCGCGGATGCCGCTTCGGGCGCGGCCGTCCGGTAGAAGCGCCGCAGGATCACGCGCACCCGCGCCGCCAGCTCGCGCGGCGAAAACGGCTTGACCACGTAATCGTCGGCGCCGATCTCGAGCCCGACGATCCGGTCGATTTCATCGTGCCGCGCGGTGAGGAAGATCACCGGCACGTCGGAGAACGTGCGCAGCCGCCGGCACACCTCGAAGCCGCTGAGATCCGGCAGGCCGACGTCGAGCACCACGAGATCGACGCGCGTGTCGCGCAGGTGGTCGAGCGCCGCCTGGCCGAGCATGCAGTGGACGGTCTGCATGCCGTCGGTGCCGAGGGCATAGATGATCGTGTCCGCGATCGCCACTTCATCTTCGACGATCAGGATAGTGGGCTGATGCATGGTCTCAGGCT
The DNA here is from genome assembly GCF_002223045.2 of Burkholderia sp. HI4860. NCBI lineage: Bacteria > Pseudomonadati > Pseudomonadota > Betaproteobacteria > Burkholderiales > Burkholderiaceae > Burkholderia > Burkholderia sp. HI4860. The sequence continues at coordinate 3,093,483 of NZ_NKFO02000001.1, forward strand.
GGGCTCGCGCAATCCGGTGCGACATTGTACGCACGGCCGGCCGTGGCGCGAGTCCCTGCCTTGCCCTGCCGCGCTATGCCACGCGGCCGGTCACCGGAATCGACGCACCGGTGATCGCCTGCGCATCGGCCGACAGCAGGAAGCCGATCGTCGCCGCGATCTGCTCCGGCTTCACCCAGCGCGTGAAATCCGCGTCCGGCATGTCGGCGCGGTTCGGCGGCGTATCGATGATGCTCGGCAGGATCGCGTTCACCGTCACGCCGCGGTCGAGCAGTTCGGCCGCCAGTGCCTCGGTGAGCCGCTCGACGCCGGCCTTCGCGGCCGCGTAGGCGCCCATCCCCGTGCCGGCCTTGAACGCCGCGCCCGCGCCGATGTTGACGATGCGCCCGGCCGGGTTCGCCAGCAGGTGCGGCAGCGCGGCCTTCGATGCGTTCAGCGCGGTCTTCACGTTCAGTTCGTACATGCGATCCCACGTGGCGGCGTCGCCGTCGGCGATCGTCTGCCACACGAACGCGCCCGCGATGTTCAGCAGCGCATCGACCCGGCCGAATTCGCGCTGCACGGTGCCGAGCGCCTGCGCGGCGGCCTGCGGATCGACGAGATCGATGCCGCCGATGCGCAGCGCGTCGGCCGGCACGCCGGGCAGCGCCTGCGCCGCCGGAGCTGCGCCGCGGCCGATCAGCGCGACGCGTGCGCCGCGCGCGCCGAGCCACGCGGCCGTCGCGACGCCCAGATGGCCGAATCCGCCGGTGATCGCGACGGCCTTGCCTTTGAAATCGTGTTCCATCGATGTTTTCTCCTGGATCGAGGGTTGCTTGATGATGCGTGTCGCATGAGCGATGCCGGCCGCGGCATGCGTGCGCGGCCGGCAATGTGCCACAGGGTAGCGCCGTTCACGCATCCGTGCGCACGGCGACGAGGCTGCGACGACGCAGCTCTTCCGTCGTTTCGCCCTGGTTGTCGGGGCGCCAGCCCGGCGGCAGCAGCACGAAGCGGATCGCGGTCCACACGTCGCGAGCGGTTGCGACGTCGCGGGCAAGGCTCGCCCAGTGCTCGAGCTCGACGACGAACGGGTTGCGCGAGCGGGTCGGCGTGACGAGGCCGAAACGGCACGGCTCATCGGCGCGCTCGGCGACGTAGGTGCCGAACAGCCGGTCGAACACGACCAGCACGCCGCCGTAGTTCGCATCGAGATAGTCGAGGTTCGACGCGTGGTGCACGCGGTGCGCGGACGGCGTGTTGAACACGGTTTCGAGCCAGCCGAGCTTCGGCATCCACGTGTTGTGCAGCCAGAACTGGTACATCAGGTTGAACGACAGGATCGCGAGCACGGCTTCCGGACGCACGCCGAGCCACACGAGCGGCGTGAAGAACATCGCGGCGCCGGCGATCTTGCCGGTCCAGCCGAGACGAAACGCGGACGACAGCGTCAACTGGTTCGGCGAATGATGCACCGCATGGGTCGACCAGAAGAACCGCACGCGGTGCGACGCGCGGTGATACCAGTAGTAGCAGAACTCCTGGCCAACGAACACGAGCAGCGCGAGTGCAACGCTGTGGAGCGGGATCGTGAAGAGCCGGTGCGCCCATGCGAGGTCGAACAGCGGCGTGGCGAGCGACAGCGGCACCAGCGCGAGCAGCTTGCGGCCCGCGAGATCGACGAGCGACAGCCACACCTCGTTCCAGTCGAACGGTTCCGGCCCGCGGGCGCGGCGCCAGGTGAGCACGGCCGCCTCGACGAGCGAGACGGCGACGATGAAGAGCGTGACGTAGTACGCGAGCTTTCCTGTGGTGGTGAGCATGATGGACCTTTCCTCCGGTTGAGTCGGACGCGTCATCGGCGGCACGGGCTGCCATCGCGTCGAATGGAACGCACTGTAGTGGGCGCGGAACGGAAAGACCACGCGGGAAATATGTCGCCGTATGTCGTGGGGGAAGGCGCTCGAATGAGGTGTGGCGGGCGGAGGCGCTTGCGGGCTGGAGCGGGCCGATTTCGGGCTGCGCGTTCGTGTGTCATGCGGGAAATGTGTCACCGCATGTCGCGGTGAAATGCGTTCGGGCGGTAAGCGGCGCTCGCGTGCGCTCATGGGTTGAAAACCGACCCGCTTGTGCGTGCGCGCTTGCATGTCCTGCGAGCAATGTATCGCCGCCTGTCGCGCCGAAACCGGTCGACGCTGCACGCAAGCTGCGGCGACGGATACGGCTGCGCGACACATGCATGCGACAGGTGCCGATCGGAAGCCGATTCGTCGGAAGGCATGCGATTACGGCTTCAGGAAGGCGAAGCAGATTCCGATCGCACGTGGCGCACTGCCCGCGTTCCGGTCGCGCGATTCACCGCAATGCATGCATGAATCGGCCGGCAAATATGTCGCCGCATGTCGCCGCGACACATTTGCGCGCTGCGCAAGACAGGTTCGGCCCCCGCGCCGCGCCACCCTGCTCTCACGCAATTGCATCGCCGACAGCCTTGCCCGGCGCGGCATGCCCCCGATAGGCGCGGCCGGCACACGCATTCGTCGTACTTCGAATCGGCACGCCACGTGTAACACCGCGACATCTTTTATGACGCGACGAGCGCGTGTCATCGCCCTAAAGTTCGTCCCGTCGCCACGCCACTGCGTGCACCGAAACGAACCGCAAGGACACCCGATGAAAACCCGCCTCCTCGTCACCGCCACTGCCCTCACCCTCGCCTGCGCGCCGGCCTTCGCCGGCTGGTCCGGCCACGGCACCGCATACACGCCGCGCGGCACCTACAACGGCGCACACGCCGGCTCGTGCGGCGGCGGCAGTTGCTCGCATGCGGGTGGCGTGATCGGCCCCGGCGGCGGTATCGCGACCAACACGGGCACCGTCACGCGCACCGCGCCCGGCCAGTTCTCGAACAGCGGCACGGCGGTCGGCCCGAACGGGCGCTCGGTCGAACACAGCGGCGACACGAGCTGCGCGGGCGGCACCTGCTCGCACACCGGTTCGCTGACGGGCTCGGACGGCCGCAGCGCCACGACGTCGGGCAGCGTGACGCGCAACGGCCCGGGCCAGTATTCGTCGAGCGGCACGATCACGGGCGCGAACGGCAACACGGCCAGCCACACGGCATCGACGAATTGCGCGGGCTCGACCTGCTCGCGCTCGGGCACCGTGACGGGCACCGACGGTGGAACCGTCACGCATTCCGGCAGCGCGACGCGCGTGGCGCCGGGTGTCGTGACGACGTCAGGCGGCTCGACGGTCGTGCACGGCGGCACGGTGTCGACCGGTGGCACGGCCGTGATCCACGGCAGCACGACGGCGGGCGGCACGGTCGTCGTGGCCGGCGCGACGGTGCCGGTTCCTGTCCCGGTGCCCGTCGTGGCGCCCGCGCCTGCTGCCGTGGTCGTGACGGCCCCGCCGCCCGTCGCCACCGTCGCTGTCGCGGCACCGGCGCCCGCACCGGCCGCCGTCGTGGTCACGCCCCCGCCGCCTCCGCCCGCCGTCATCGTCACGCCGCCGCCCCCGCCCAAGGTCGTGCGTGTTGCGGCGCCGAAGGCCGTCGTCGTCACACCCGCGCCGCGCGTCGTCTACGTCGCCCCGCCGCCGCCGAAGGTCCTGTACCTCGCGCCGCCATTGCCGCGCTCCGTGTACGTCGCGCCGCGCGCCGTGTATGTCGCTCATCCGCCGCGCGCCGTCATCTGGGTGCCCGCCCACTGGGCCGGCCGCGTGTGGGTGCCTGCGCACTGGGCGTAACCCGGACGCGCTTCGTTTCGCTTCGTTTCGTTTTCCATCCGTTTCATCAACCACCCGGCCGGCGCAGACCGTCGGCCACGCAAGGAGAAACCCCATGAAGTCCATCAAGAAGATGATTGCCGTCGTCGTTTTGTGTATCGTCTCAGCAGCAGCGTCGGCCCAGCAGATGCCGCCCGGCGCGGCGAACGGCGGTGCGCGCGTCGAACGTGCGCTGATGCAGTTGCAGACCCGCTTCGCCAGCGCGAACACCACGCACGACGGCAAGCTGACCCGCGAACAGGCGGCCGCGGGCATGCCGATGGTCGCGCAGCATTTCGACGAAATCGACACGCAGCACAACGGCTATGTCACGCTCGAGCAGCTCGCCGGCTTCATGCGCCAGCGCATGGCGGCCCGTTGAGCCCGCACGACGATCCGGCCGCGCACGCACCGGGAGGCAAGCGATGGAACAGTCCTGCAGGATCGTCGTGCTCGACGACGAAGCCGAGCTGCGCAACATGCTGCAGCGCTTCCTGACCAGCCACGGCTTCCAGGTGCGCGCGGTCGCCGACGGCAAGCGGCTCGACCGCCTGCTCCAGCGCGAACCGTACGACCTGCTGGTGCTCGACCTGATGATGGAGCCCGAGGACGGCCTGAGCGTGTGCCGGCGCCTGCGCGCCGAAGGCCAGACGCTGCCGATCCTGATGCTCACCGCGAAAGGCGACGCCGCGGACAAGGTCGTCGGCCTCGAGACGGGCGCCGACGATTACCTGGCGAAGCCGTTTCTCCCCGACGAACTCGTGGCCCGCGTCCGCGCGCTGCTGCGGCGACAGAAGATGGCGGCCGGCGAGCCGACGGTCACGTCGCAGCGGTTGCGTTTCGGCGCGTTCACGTTCGACGTCGGCCAGCAGACGCTGATGCGCGACGGCACACCCGTGGAAATCCATTCCGCGCAGATGCTGTTGTTGCATGCGCTCGGCTCGTCGCCGAACCGCGCGGTGAGCCGCGAGAACCTGCTCGCCCGCGCGCGCGGCCGCGACCATGACGCACTCGACCGCAGCGTCGACGTGCAGATCCTGCGGCTGCGGCAGATCCTCGAGGACGACCCCGGCAAGCCACGCTTCATCAAGACCGTCTGGGGCATCGGCTACATGCTGGTGGCCGGCATCGAGTCGTGATGCGCATCCCGCTGCCGCGCTCGCTGCTTGCGCGCAACATCGCGCTGCTGGTGGCGCTCGTCGCGCTGTCGCTCGTCTGTTCGCTCACCGTGCTGCTGCACTACGTGCAGCGTCCACGCATCGAGCGGGCGTCGATCGTCTTCTCCGACTACGTGCAGTTGCTCGACCGCACGCTCACCGCCCTGCCGCCGGACGCCGGCCGCACGGTCATCGCGCAGTTCGGCGGCCAGGCCGCATTGCCGCCCGCCGCCCCGCCACAAACGCCGAACCTGGCGGCTTTCTTCCGCACGTGGCAGCGCGACGTGTTCATGCAGGCACTCGAGCGCCACTTGCCGCCCGACCTCCCCGCGCGCTGGCAATCGGGCGACGACGAGCGCCTGTGGATCCGCCTGCACGTGGCCGGCTCGCCCGTGTGGGTGCCGCTGCCGATGGCCGCCGACGCGCAGGCGAGCGGCATCACGACGGCGCTCGTGCTGTCGGTCGGGCTGGCGCTGCTCGCGGCGCTGACCGGCTACCTGATCCAGCTCCACCTGAACCGGCCGCTCGATGCGCTGGCACGGGCGGCGCAGCGCGTCAGCGCGGGGGAGCGCCCGCCGCCGCTGCCCACCGACGGCCCGACCGAAATCGCCGACGTGAGCCGCGCGTTCAACCAGATGGCCGACGCGCTGCAACAGGCGGACGCGACCCGCTCGCTGATGCTGGCCGGCGTGTCGCACGACATCCGCACGCCGCTCACCAAGCTGCGCCTGGCGATCGCGATGGCGCTGCCGCGCGGCACGCACGACGCGCTCACCACGTCGACCGAGCATTACCTCGACCAGATCGATACGATCCTGCAGCAATTCATGGACTACGCAGGCAGCGGCGAGCGCGAAACGCCTCAAACCGGCGACCTGAATGCGCTGATCGGCCAGCTCGTCGCGGATTTCGCGGGGCTCGGCCATGAATTCGATTTCGACGAAGGCGAGGTACCCGCGTTCGCGTTCCGTCCGATCAGCCTGATGCGGCTGTTGATGAACCTGATGCAGAACGCGGTCGTCTATGGCCGGACAGGGCTCGGCGTGCGTACGTGGGCCGAGCGCGGCATCGCGTACGCGGTGGTCAGCGATCGCGGCAACGGTATCGGCGCGGCCGAACTCGAACGGCTCAAGGCGCCGTTCAGCCGGGGCGCGAATGCGCGCAGTCATGCGGGCGGCACGGGCCTCGGACTCGCGATCGTCGAGCGGATCGCCCGCCTGCACGGCGGATCGCTGACGTTCCGCGACCGGGATGGCGGCGGGCTGGAGGCGGTCGTTGCGTTGCCGCTTGATTCGTCAGGGGCGGTGCGGCGGTCGATGTCGGTCTGAGGGGTTGTTTGGCTTTTTGCTTTTGGCTTTTGGCTTTTGGCTTTTGGCTTTTGGCTTTTGGCTTTTGGCTTTTGGCTTCTGCCCGCTGCCCGCTGCCCGCTGCCCGCTGCCCGAGGTGTGCAGTGTGCGGCGTGGCCGCCTGACCGTCTGACCGTCTGACCATCTGTCATCTGGCCTTTTATCCGACTGTCTACCTGTCCGCGCCAACGCCACACGACCTCGCGTATCCGCGCACCGCAGCACGTGACATGCGCCGACATAATTCCTGCGTGGCGCATCACGCCCGACCTCCGCATACTTGCGCCTGCGTGTTGCGCAACGGCATGAAACCTCTCACCAGCCAGCGATCACGCCCCGCTTCCGATCGTTCGCGTTCCTGAATGCCGCGACAGTATCGGCACCTTCATCCAGGCCACGGAGATCAACATGTTTTATTCCCTTCACGCACTTGCCGCCCACGCCAAACGTCTGACCAGTGTCGCGCTGATCGCCGGCACCCTCGCGATGACCGGCTGCGCATCGACCGCGACCACGTCCATGACCGCCGCGCCGGCAACTCGCACGCAGCCGCAGGTTCATGCGGACGTCGTATATGTATCCACGTTCGACGTGGACACGACCGACGTCAAGGTCGACGGCGGGATGATCAGCAAGATCGCGACCCTCGCGAGCGGATCGTCCGCCGACGTGCAGCGCCAGCAGAGCGCGCTGAAAACTCGCGAGCAGCTCGCCGACGCACTCGTGCGTGAACTCCGGTCGCAAGGCATCCCCGCGCTGCGCGGCCCGGTGCCGGACGGACGCGACGCGCTGGTCGTCGAGGGCCGGTTCGAGTCGATCGACGCGGGCAACCGCCGCCGCCGCACGCTGATCGGGCTCGGCGCGGGCAAGAGCGAAGTGAAGGCGTCGGTCACCGTGCTGTTCCAGCCGGCGCATGGCGCGCCGCAGCCGCTCGGCACGTTCTCGTCCAGCGCGAACAGCGGCCACCTGCCCGGCATGGTGGAAACCGCCGGGGTCGGCGCGGCGGCCGGCCGCCTCGCGACGTCGGCAGCGGTTGGCGCCGGCCTGCATGGCGTGTCGGAAGTGAAGCACGACACGGTGACAGCCGATACGGACCGCCTCGCGCGCTCGATCGCGAAACAACTCGCGACACAGAACGCGGCAAATGCGTGGCTGCCGACGGTGTCCGCGAGCTGACGCACCGGGCCGCCGCCTGCGCGGCCCGGCGGGCACGCAGGCGAGCGGCCGGGCATAATGCGCGAGGCCGGTCCGGCGCACGCGCCGCGACCGTGCCGAGCCACCCGACGGCCCGCATCACGGCCCGTCCCGAATCCTGAACCTCAATCCGTGAATGTCATGCAAGTACTCGTCGTAGGAACCGGCAAGCTGGCCAGCGAACTGCTCGACGCGCACCGGCTCGACCCGGCCACCTATCGCGTGATCCCCTGGTCGGACAGCGCGCGCGACGACGCGCAGCGCAGCGACGCCCGAACGATCGTCGTGCATGCCGGTTCCGGCCGCGAACTCGCCGCCGTGATCGCGTTCTGCGCGGCCACCGGATCGCCACTCGTCGAGCTGTCGACCGGCTCCGAGCTCGAAACCGGTTCGCACGCTTTCCCGGTCGTGCTGTGTCCGAACACGAACATCCTGATGCTCAAGTTCATGAGCATGCTGGAAACCAGCGGCCACCTGTTTCACGACTGCCGGATCAGCCTGACGGAGTCGCATCAGGCCGGCAAGACGTCCGTCCCCGGCACGGCCGTCGGGATCGGCCAGTCGCTCGGCGTGCGGCCGGAAGACATCCGCTCCGTGCGCGACCCGGACGTGCAGCGCAGCGAATTCGCGGTCGCCGACGATCAACTCGGCCGCCACGCGATTCACCGGATCCGCATCGACGACGGCGCGTGCAGCCTGCAGTTCGAATCGCGTGTGGTGGGCGCGACCCCGTACGCCGACGGTGTATCGCGCATCGTCGACGCTGTTCGACAGCACGATCTCGAGCACCGCCGCTATTCGATCGTCGAGTTCATCCGCAACGGCTGGCTGTAGTCGCGGCGATGCGCGGCGGGTGGCACGCACGCGTGACGACGCAGACGCTTTTTTGCGCAACGCGAGAAGAGGTTCTGTGCCGAGTGCCGTGGATGTCGTCGATCGCCCGATCCGCGGTATCCGGGCCGCCATGAATCTCGCCGACCGCGCCTGACGTCCCGCATTGGCAGCGTTCAACATTGCGCCAACCGGCTTCGTCGCCACGGCTGCCAGGAAAATTCGACGAGCAATCGTCCTGCCGCATTCGCTGACAAGTTATCGGCCGAGGTTCATTCGCCGGGAGGGGGCGCGAGGCACCGCTAACGCCGGCGCCTGAACCGCTCCCCGCGCGGACCGCTGGGTGGACTGGCCCGACAGGCCACTCGGGGACCATGACGGGAAGCCGGACTGACGCCTGCGCAGATTCGCCCGACGAATCCCGCCAAGCCCGCTGCGCGAATTCGTAGCGTGCCGCCGGAACCGCCCTGTTCCGCCCGTTGTTGCCCGGCCCAGCGTCACTCGCCGCCAAGCACCGCCCCGCTCTCGGGCAACGTCGCGCCGCCGTCGACGACGATCGTCTGCCCGGTGATATAAGCGGCATCCGCCGACGCGAGAAACAGCATCGCGTTCGCGATATCTTCCGGCTCGCCCATCCGCGCGAGCGGAATGTCGCGCTCGATCTGCGCGGCGACCGACGCGTCACCGAGATTGCCGGCCGCCGGCGTGCGGATCATGCCCGGCTCGACGCCGTTGACCGTCACGTTGCGGCGCGCGAGTTCCAGCGCCGCCGCGCGAATGAAGCCGTTCACGCCGGCCTTTGACGCCGCATAATGCGCGAGCCCCGGATACACGACACGCGGCCCCGTCACCGACGACGTGACGAGCAGCCGCCCCGCTCCGGCGCGCTCGAATGCCGGCAGCGCAGCCTGCGCGAGCCAGAACAGCGCCGACAGGTTGACCGACAGCGTCCGGTCGAGCGTCGGCTCGTCGATCTGCGTGAACGGCGTCAGCGGAAAATACGCGGCATTGTGGACGACCACATCGAGCCGGCCGCCGTCGCGCTCGACCGCCGCGACCAGTGCGCCCAGTTCGTCGCGGCTCGCGGCATCCACCCGATAGGCGCGCGCCTCGCCGCCCGTGCTCGCAAGCGCGTCGGCCTGCGCGGCGGCCGCCTCGCCGTTCAGGTCGGCAAGCGCGACGAACGCGTCGGATTCCGCGAACCGGCGTGCGATCGCCGCGCCGATTCCCTGCGCGGCGCCCGTGACGAGCACGACGCGCCCGCTGAAATCCGCCCGCAGGCGGCCGCTGCCCGGCACGGCATTCATCGCTGCGCCTCGCCGCCGAGCGGATGCACGGTTTCGTTGAGCACCTGTGCGTGCGCGCCGACGGGGAAGTTCGACAGCGTGCCGAAATCGCCGCCCTGATAGCCGAAGATCTTGCCGTCGGTCTTGCGCTGCGCGAGGTCGATCAGGACGACGCCGAGCGTCGGCACCACCTTTTCTCGCCACACGAAGAGATACAATTCGTCCGCAATCCTGAAGTAATGACAGCGGTCGACATCGGCCAGCCCGCCTTCGACACCCTGCAGGCACTGCCACGCGTAGAAATTCTCGTTCAGGTAGATGTGCTCGTAGCATTCGGTCGGGCTGTAGCGATACATCGTCCGCTTGCCGATCAGCTCGCGCGTGGGCCCGTGCAACGGCCCCGGCTGCGTGTGGCCGCCGAGCGTGCCGTGCCGGAACTCGGCCTCGACGCCCGTCAGCGGCAGCCCGCGCGCAACCCGTGTGAACGCGTCGATGCGCGTGTCGGCTTCGGTCGGCAGCGCGCCGACGACCGACGTCCATACGCCGTTGTCGAGATCGATCACGAGACTGACCGACGTCGCGCGGGCGGCCGAATCGATGTAGTCGACGAAGTACAGCCCGTCGCGCAGCCGCGTCACGCGGCACGGCTCGCGGCCGCCCGTGTCGGTCGCCGCATCACGCCACTGCAGTGCGCCGGGCTCGAACGTATAGACGCGCCACGTGCCCGATGCGTCGCCGAGCGCGAGCGTCCGCCCGGCGAGCGCGTCGACGGATGCGAGGATGTTCGCTTCCGGCGCGAAGCCGTCCGCGAGCGCGCCAACCTGAATGAATACCGGATCCTGTCGTTCCACCTGCCGTCTCCCGCGCAGCTTCAGGCCCGGCGGGCCGTGTACGCTGCTCATGTGCACATGGTGCGGGCTGCGCGCGCCGCGCGGTATCGGCCAAAAGGATGAAGGGCGCGCGGCGCCGGAACGCGCTAAAGTGCACGACATCCGCGCCGCGCCCGGCGCGAGGAGCGCACATGCACCGCGTCACCCATTACCGACGGACCGACGAAGGCATCGAGGCAATCAGCCTCGAATCCGACCGTGCATTTCCGCGCCACGCGCACGACGAATTCGGGGTCGGTGTGATCGTCAGCGGCGCGCACCGGTCGTGGAGCGGCCGCGGGCAGGTCGACGCACTGGCCGGCGACGCGATCATGGTCAACCCGGGCGAGATGCACGACGGCTCGCCGATCGAGGCCGGCACGGGCCGGCGCTGGCGAATGCTGTACCTCGCGCCCGCGCTGGTTGCAGACGTGGCGGCGGAAGAAGGCCTCGGCGGTATCGAACTGGCGCATCCGGCGGTACGCGACGCGCGACTCACGGCTGCCGTCGGCCAGCTGCATGCACGTATCGTCGCGGGAGAATCCCAGCCGCTCGCCCGCGACGAGGCGCTCGTGATGCTCGTCGCCGGGCTGCTCGCCCGGCATGCGAACCGCACGCTGCCGGCGGCGGGCGTCGCACCGGCGATCCGCCTCGCCAGGGAACGGCTCGACGCGACGCCGGCCGCGCCCGTTTCGCTCGCCGAGCTGGCCGACCTGAGCGGCGTCAGCCGCTTCCAGCTGCTGCGCGGGTTTGCCCGCGAACTCGGCATCACACCGCACGCGTACCTGATCCAGTCGCGTGCGCGGCTGGCGCGCGCGCTGCTTGCCAGCGGCTTGCCGATCGCCGATGCCGCGGCCGAAGCCGGCTTTGCCGATCAAAGCCATTTGACGCGTGCGTTCGCGCGCCAGTTCGGGATCACGCCGGGGCGGTTCACGCAGGCCGTTTGACGCCGCTGCCATCCTGCAGGGCCCGTCGCCAAACATACTGACCTCGAAGGCTGCGACCACATCGACTACTGCGACGGCACGCCACGCCGTGCGCTGCTCGCGGTGACTCTCGCCCGCCCCGGTCGTCCGAGCATGCCGAATCGCGCGCTCCGTATTCGACACGCCCGCGCACGCTGCAATTTCGTTCAAGACGTGAACGGCCACCGTACGCGACGATGCGGCGCATGAAGACACGACTGATCGGCTATCTCTATCTCGCCGCCGCCATGGCAGGCGTCGGCAGCACCGTCATCGCGAGCCGTCTCGCGGCCGGCGGCCTGCCGCCGTTCGCGGCCACCGCGCTGCGCTTTCTGATCGCGACACCGCTGCTGTTCGCGCTGATGCGCGCGCAGCGCATGCGCTGGCCACGCCTCTCCACGCGCGACGCCGTGCTGCTCGTCATCCAGGCGGCGGCGGGCGGTGTCGGTTATACGGTGCTGCTGATCTGCGGCACGAAGCTGTCGTCGCCGCTCGACGCGGGCGTGATGCTCGGCACGCTGCCCGCGATGTCGACGCTGATTGCGGCCGTCGTGCTGCGCGAGCGGCAGACACCGCGCGACTGGGTGGCCGCCGCGCTCGCAACGACCGGCGTGCTGTTCGTCACGTTCGCGCCCGGTCAGGCCCTGCCGTCGCTCCGCACGCTCGCCGGCGACGCGCTGGTGCTGGCCGCCGTCGCCTGCGAGGCCGTATTCATCCTGCTCAACCGGCGGCTGGCCGCACCGTTGCCGCCGCTGGCGCTGTCCACCGCGATGTCCGGCCTCGGCTTCGTGCTCGCCCTTGTGCCCGCCGCGTTCGAATGGCACGCGGTGGCGACCGGCTGGACTGTCGGCGCGGTGTCGGCGATCGCCTACTACGCGCTGGTGCCGACCGTGCTCGGCTATCTGTGCTGGTACGCGGGCTCGGCACGCACGAGCGGAACCGAGGCCGCGCTGTTCACGGCGGTCGCGCCGGTCTCGGCGGTGCTGTTCGCGGTCGCGCTATTCGGCGAAACGCTCAGCGGCACGCGTATCGCGGGTATCGCGCTCGTCGTCGCCGGCATGGTCGTCGGCGCGACGCGGCGACGCGAACCGCCAGCCGAAGCACGCAATACGCACCCGGTGGATCCGGGTCGACCGTCCCGCCCCGCGCCCGCCGCACAGACAGCCACCGACTGACTCGCGCTCCTCGCGCCGTTGCGCCGTTGCGTCGTTGCGTCGTTGCGCCGTTGTGCCGTTGTGCCGTTGTGCCGTTGTGCCGTTGCGGAAACGGCGGCGGCTCCGCCCCGCCGTGTAACCGGCCGATCCCCGCGTTTCCCCCGTGCGGCCGGCAACTGTAGGAATGTGTCCGCGCACCGCAAAACCGTTGCGCCCCACCCCGCAAGATGCAATATTCGCGTGGCCGGGACCTTTGACAACCATCGAACAACAATCCGCCACGCAATGAACAGGAAGGAAGCCAGAACAAGAATCGCGGTGCTGCTGTCCGCGGGAACGAGGAAGGCCGACGCATTGGCCGAACTGTCCGGACAAGGACTCAAGGATCGCGTGCTTGCGCACCTGATCGCGTCGCACCCCGATCCCGAACGCTGCCGCCGGAACAAGCTGCACGTCCGGATCCTGGTCGCGCTCGGCATCGCCCAGCTCGCGATCAGCCTCATGCTCGCGTACTACTTCTTTGCCACCGGCGCCGGCAACGGCCTCGTGCTGGTGTTCCTGGCGCTGACCGTGCCGCTGTCGCTGCTGTTCATCTGGGGCTTTGCGACCCATCGTGTCGGCGCGTACCACGCGTTCATCCTGCTGTCTCTGCTGCAGGTGCCGAAGACCATCGCCGCGCTCGGACGCGATCCGTCGACCGCGCTGCCGAGCCTCGCGATCACGGTCCTGCTGGTGGGCTATGTCTGGTTCGTCCGCAACCGCCTGTTCCCCGACTACGGCTGGTTCACGCCGCGCAAGGTCGAAGGCCGTTACGCGTTCGTCGAGCACGCCTGACGTCATCGGCATCGAGTGCCGGCCGCAAGAAAAAAGGCGCCGGGCCGCCCCGCAATCGCGGGACGGCCCGGCGCCTTCTGCATTCCGAAACCGGTCAGCTTACTTGGCCTTTTCAGCCGAATCGCTGATCGCCTGGCCGCCCTTCGAAATGTCCTGCCCCACACCGGCGACCGTGTTGCAACCGGCAAGCGCGGCGGTCACCACCAGCAGCATTGCAGCAATCGTACGCGTCATTCTCATTCTCCTTGGAATCAACAAGCCCGACGGGCGAATCGTGTGCGGCGTCGCGCCCGGCAAGATGCCGGGCACGGGGCCTGACCTGATTATACGGAGACGGCCGCCGCGCGCCAGTCCGAACCCGCCGCCTGTCACATGGGCCACACAGCCGGTTCGCGCAGATTTTCCTTGACTTCAACGTGCCACGAACTAATATACGCACCGCGTATATTTTTCGTCAGGAGCCGCCGATGACCGTTCCCCAGCAAGCCTTCCTCCGCGACGCCATGCGCCGCCTCAACATGACGCGCGAAGCGTTCGCCAGCCGCATCGGTGTGAGCCGGCGCGCGCTCGATACCTGGCTGCTGCCCGACGATTCGCAGGAATCGCGCGGGATGCCCGAGATCGTCGAACGCTTCGTATCGGAAATCGTCGAGCGCTCGGTACCGGAAGGCGGAGGATATACGCAAAGCGTAGATAACCAGGGGCTCGCCAAGCAGTTCTTTTTCGAGGGCAAGCCGCAATTGCTGTCGGTCGACCAGTTCTCGCGGGAATCGGTCGAGGCGCTGTTTCGCGTGGCCGACGTGATGCAGCCGATCGCGCGCCGCCACAAGATTTCGCGCGTGCTGGAAGGCGCGGTGCTCGGCAACCTGTTCTTCGAGGCCAGCACGCGTACGCGCGTGTCGTTCGGCGCCGCCTTCTGCCGGCTCGGCGGTTCGGTGTGCGACACGACGGGCTTCACGTTCTCGTCGATGGCCAAGGGCGAATCGATCTACGACACGAGCCGCGTGATGGCCGGCTATGTCGACGCGCTCGTGATCCGCCATCCGGAGAAAGGCTCGGTGGCCGAGTTCGCGCGCGCGACCAACCTGCCCGTGATCAACGGCGGCGACGGCCCCGGCGAGCACCCGAGCCAGGCGCTGCTGGATCTCTATACGATCCAGCGCGAGTTCTCGCGACTCGGCAAGATCGTCGACGGCGCGCACATCGCGCTGGTCGGCGACCTCAAGTACGGCCGCACCGTGCACTCGCTCGTCAAGCTGCTCGCGCTGTACCGCGGGCTCAAGTTCACGCTCGTGTCGCCGCCCACGCTCGAGATGCCTACCTACATCGTCGACCAGATCGCGACGAACGGCCATGTGATCGAGCAGACGACCGATCTCGCAGCCGGGCTGCGCGGCGCGGACGTCGTCTATGCGACGCGGATCCAGAAGGAGCGCTTCACCGACGAGTCGTTCGAAGGCTACACGCCGGACTTCCAGATCAACCAGGCGCTCGTCGATTCGGTATGCAAGCCGGACACGCTGATCATGCACCCGCTGCCGCGCGACAGCCGGCCCGGCGCGAACGACCTGTCGGTCGACCTGAACCGCGACCCGCGTCTCGCGATCTTCCGCCAGACCGACAACGGCATTCCGGTGCGGATGGCGATCTTCGCGGTGCTGCTCGGCGTCGAGAACCTCGTCCAGCATTCGATGCGCGACGCGACGTGGCGCCCGCCGGCGTATCTCGGGCCGGAGGATGCGGTGTTTCACGGGGTGGATTGAGAAGGAACTGCGGGGGCGAGCCAGTCAGGCGCCCCTACGTTCAACGGAAAGCGTGCCGGGCAGCCCGGCGCGCTTTATTTTTTGGGCGGTGACAGGTGAGCAAACGGCGCCTAGGACGCCCACGGATCGATCACCCTCAGGCCGACCGCCTCGAATGGCGCGACGTCGCGCGTCGCAATGATCAATCCGTTCGCCTCGGCCGTCGCGGCGATGAAGCAGTCGGCGGGCGCGATCGCGGTGCCCGCGGCACGGGCCCGCGCGCGTATGCCGGCATAGGCTTTCGTCGCCACCTCGTCGAACGGCAGGATCCGACCGCGAAACAGCGGCACGACACGCTGCTCGATGCTTTGATGAAGCCAGTCGCGCCTGCGACCTTCCGGCAACGCCGCCACGCCGAAGCGCATTTCGGCGAGACTGATCGCAGCCAGAAACAGCGTTTCGACGTTCTGGGCATCGAGCCACTCGATCACGGCCGCGCTCGGCTCGCGCCGCAACGGCTCGGACATCACGTTCATATCAACAAGGATCATTCGAAGCTCATCGGGTCGGTTAGCGTCTTGTCGCGCTGCGTGTCGAAATCGACACCGCCCGCCTCCCGTCCGATTTCCGCCAGCAGCGTCCCCAGCTTGAGCCGGCCGCCCGGAAGAACGGCCTGCTCGAGGATGTCCCGCACCTCGGCTTCGGTGCTGCGCCCATGCTGGGCCGCGCGAATCCGAAGCGCACGGTGCACTTCATCGGGCAGGTTTCGAACCGTAATCACAGGCATGATGCACCTCACTACATTTGCTTTCAATGCAGTCATATTAGCACTTTGATGTCATGGCGGGCGATCCGCGACAGAACCACTCTACCCCGCCAGACACGCCCGCCACAGCTGGTCTTTCGGCCATCAACACCGCCCCGCGCGCCCCACCGCCACCCCGTCACATTAGTTGACACTTTCCTTATCAACGCTAACAAGAACGCTTCTCATTCAATAAAAAATTACATAGAATGCCGCCTGAAAACAAATCGTAATAATTCCCGGCGGCATGCACACTTCCGTAGCGCACCGCCCCCGGGGCCACACCGCGAGGTCGAAGCGCACCATGAAGTCACGTCCCGACGAGCTGAAGCTCGGCAAATTCACCACCCTGTGCAGCGTGCTCGCCGCAAGCCCGGCCTTCGCGGCGGACGGCACGCCGCCGCCCGCCCCGGCCGGCACCGAAGGCCATCTCGCGCCGATCGAGGTCCAGGGCAAGGCCGAGCACAGCTACAAGGCCGACTTCTCCGCTTCGGCGAAATTCACCGCGCCGCTCGTCGACACGCCGAAGTCCGTCACGGTGATCCCGCAGGAACTGATCCAGAACAGCGGCGCGTCGACGCTGACCGAAGCGCTGCGCACCGTACCCGGCATCACGTTCGGCGCCGGCGAAGGCGGCAACCCGCTCGGCGATCGTCCGTTCATCCGCGGCTACGACACGCAGGGCAGCATGTTCGTCGACGGCATGCGCGACACCGGCGCGACGACGCGCGAGATCTTCAACACCGAGCGCATCGAGATCACCAAGGGTTCCGACGGCGCATACGGTGGCCGCGGCGGCGCGGGCGGCAGCATCAACCTGATCACGAAGGCCCCGCACCTCGGCACCACCGCCGCCGCGAGCGCGGGCCTCGGCACCGACCGCTACCGCCGCTTCACGGCCGACGGCAACTGGCAGTTCGCCGACCACGCCGCGTTCCGCCTGAACCTGATGAGCCACAACAACGACGTCGCCGGCCGCGACGCGGTGAACAACGAGCGCTGGGGCGTCGCCCCGTCGATCGCGTTCGGCCTCGGCACGTCGACGCGCGTCGTCGCGAGCTACTACCACCTGCAGACGGACGACCTGCCCGACGGCGGCATCCCGTACTACTACGGCTTCAACCTCCCGAAAGGCGTCGCCACCGACGGCCCGGCGCCCGTCGACCGCCACAACTTCTACGGCCTGACCAACCGCGATTTCCGCAAGACGACGTCGGACATCAGCACGCTGAAGATCGAGCACGACCTCACGTCGTCGCTGACGATCCGCAACACCACCCGCTATACGGAATCGACGCAGGACTACATCTGGACGCAGCCCGACGACAGCCAGGGCAACGTGGTCAACGGCAAGGTCTGGCGGCGCGCGAACACCCGCGACAGCGCGATCAACAGCATCGCGAACCAGACCGAGCTGTTCGGCGAATTCCGCACCGGCCCGTTCAAGCACAGCTTCACGACCGGTATCGAGTTGTCGCGCGAATGGGGCAAGCGCGACACGTACAACGTCGCCGCCGCGAACGGCAAGATCTGCCAGAACGGCATCGGCGCGGCGTCGGGCTACAACTGCACGAGCCTGTGGTCGCCGAACCCGAACGACCCGTGGGCCGGCTCGATCACGCGCAACAACGACTACGCGCATGCGCGCACCGTGACGAAGTCGATCTACGGCTTCGACACGATCGAGATCACGCCGCGCTGGCAGGTCAACGGCGGCGTGCGCATCGACGACTACTCGACCCGCTTCACCGACACCAAGGCCAACGGCGGCAAGACCACCACGCGTGACGACACGCTCGTGAACTGGCAGGCCGGCCTCGTGTTCAAGCCCGCGCAGAACGGCAGCATCTATGCGTCGTACGCGACGTCGTCGACGCCGGCCGGCATGCTGCTCGGCGAAGGCAGCGAAACGCAGTCGCTCACGCCGGGCCGCGGCGGCGTCGGCTCGAACGCCGATCAGCTGGCGCCGGAGAAGAACCGCAGCATCGAGCTCGGCACGAAGTGGAACGTGCTGAACGACAAGCTCGCGCTGACCGCCGCGCTGTTCCAGATCGATACGACCAACGCGCGCGTGACACTGCCGAACAACCAGTACGCGATGGTCGGCAACAAGCGCGTACAGGGTCTCGAGCTCGGCGTCGCGGGCCAGATCACGAAGCAGTGGCAGTTGTTCGGCGGCTATACGTACATGAAGAGCGAACTGCGCGACAACGGCAAGGACACGGCGAACAACGGCAACCGCTTCCCGAACACGCCGAAGCACAGCTTCACGATGTGGTCGAACTACGACGTGACGCCGAAGTTCACCGTCGGCGGCGGCGCGTTCTACATGTCGCAGGTGTTCGGCGACCCCGCGAACCAGCACGCGGTGCCATCGTACTGGCGCTTCGATGCGATGGCGCAGTACCGCATCAACAAGAAGCTCGACCTGCAGCTGAACGTGAACAACCTGTTCAACCGCACCTACTTCGACCAGGCGTATCCGGCGCACTACGCGTCGATCGCACCGGGCCGCTCGGCGTTCGTCACGCTGAACGCGCGCTACTGATCGATGGAGGCAGTGTCGCTGAAGGCGCTCGCGTCGGTTTCGCCGCGCGAGTTCGCCGACATCCTGGCCGGGCCGCCCGAGCGCGCCGCCGCGTGGGTCGCGGCGGCGGCCGACAACGGCATCGTCGATGCCCAGGCCGTCTACGGGCAATACCTGCTCGACGGGCACGGCGTCGCGCGCGATCCGGCAGCCGCGTTCGACTGGTTCCGGCACGCGGCGCGCGCCGGCCACCCAATGGCGATGAACATGCTCGGCCGCTGCTACGAGTTCGGCTGGGGCACGGCCGCGTGCGCGCCGGTTGCCGTGTACTGGTACCGGCTCGCCGCGCAGGCAGGGCTCGACTGGGGCATGTACAACTACGCGACGGCGCTCGCGCTCGGCAACGGCGTCGACGAGAACCGCGCCGAGGCGCTCGACTGGTTCCAGCGCGCGGCCGCGCTCGGCCATGCGAAATCGATCAACCTGATCGGCGGCTTCTACGAGGATGGCTGGGTCGTACCGGTCGACCGCGACGCCGCATTCGACCACTATCGACGCGCCGCCGTGGCCGGCGACTTCCGCGGTCAGTTCAACCTTGCGCGGCTGCTCGCCGAGCGCGGGCGCATCGACGAAGCGCTCGCGTGGCTTGCACGCGTGCCGGCCACCGCGACACCCGCGTTCGTCGCGAAGATGCTCGCGTATCTCGCGTCGTCGCCGATCGACGCGTTTCGTGCGGCGGCGCTGCAGTTGCCACCACAGCCGCAGCCACATTGTATGGACACCGCATCATGATGCTTCACATCCCCGGCGTACTGACGAAAGCACAGGTCGCGCAATGTCGCGAACTGCTCGATGCGGCCGAATGGATCGACGGCAATGCGACGTCCGGCACGCAGTCGGCGCTCGCGAAACGCAACCGGCAATTGCCGGAAGGCGCGCCGGCCGCACGCGCGGTGGGTGACGCGATCCAGGACGCGCTCGCACGTCATCCGCTGTTCTTCTCGGCGGCGCTGCCGCTCAAGGTGTTTCCGCCACTGTTCAATCGCTACGAAGGCGGCGAGACGTTCGGCACGCACGTCGACAACGCGATCCGGCTGCTGCGCGGCACGGATTTCCGCGTGCGCAGCGATCTGTCGGCGACGCTGTTTCTCGAAGAACCCGATGCGTACGATGGCGGCGAGCTGTGTGTCGAGGATACGTACGGCACCCATCGCGCGAAGCTGCCGGCGGGCGACCTCGTGCTGTATCCGGCGTCGAGCCTGCATCACGTCACGCCCGTGACGCGCGGCGAGCGCGTCGCGTCGTTCTTCTGGATTCAGAGCATGGTGCGCGACGACGGCGACCGCACGCTGCTGTTCCAGCTCGATACGCAAATTCAGGCGCTGTCCGCCGAGAAAGGCGCGAAGGATCCGATGGTCATCTCGTTGACGGGGATTTATCACAACCTGTTGAGGAAGTGGGCGGATGCGTAACCAACGATATGCAAGGCAGCCGCTGGACGTATTGCGCGGCTCGGTCGTGCGCTACGACGGTCCCGTCGATCCAATCGAGGAAAGCGGTTGGGAGGCGCCGCCACACGACACGCGAAACGACGGCGTCCACGCGGGCACGACCATCGATACGCGAGGATAAGAGGCTCACGCCCCCGCAGCGGAAACCGCGACACATCCTCCACCGGACTCTGGCATATTGGCGATTCGTCTGACCCAATCAACCACGAGCACCCGGCCTCGCGCAACCGCGCTTCCTGCTGCCAGCCGGACGTGGCCCGCAACCGTCATTGCGCCACTTCGTCCACTATCGTGATTTCGCTCTCCGATCCCGTTGTCCGGTCCATTACCCTGCTGGAGTCGCACGAAGGGTTTGTCGATCTCGCAGGTTTCCATGCACGCATTGCCGTCGATCTCGGCCGCCGCGACATCGAAAGCAGAAGCCCGCATTTCCTGAAAGTGCGTCGTGGCGTGGCCGAACGGCTGATCGCCGCAGCGCACGCGCTCCCCGCCGGCCTGCGCCTGTACGTCAAGGAAGGCTATCGCCCGCTGGCCCTGCAGCGCGACTCCTTCTCCGCACACCTCGCGCATCTGCGCCGCACGCTGAATCCGCTTCCGGACGAAGACGCGCTGATCGCCCTGACGAGCCACCACGTCGCGCCGCCGGAAGTCGCCGCGCACCCAACGGGTGCAGCCGTCGACCTCACGCTGATCTCGGCGGAAGGCATCGAGCTCGACATGGGCTGCATCATGAACGCCACCGACCAGGAATCCTCCGGCGCGTGCTACACGCACAACCCGTTCATCAGCCGCGCCGCCGCCCGCAACCGTCAGGTGCTGATCACCGCGCTGTCGGGCGCCGGCCTGACCAATTACCCGTCGGAATGGTGGCATTGGTCGTTCGGCGACCGCTATTGGGCCGTGATGCACGATCAATCGCACGCCATCTACGGCCCCGTCGAGGAAACCATGCTCGACGAAGCCTCACGCTGACATTCTTTCCGACGAAACGCGCCCGGCTCGGTAACATCCTCACTTGTCGATCGCTGCCCGCTCCCGCACAATCGCAGCACCTGCATCACTCTCCCCCGCGCCGATGTCCTATGCGTCACTCGCCACCGGCGTCCTCCTCGCGGGCGGCCTCGGTCAGCGCTTCGACCCGAGCGGCCTGCACAGCAAGCTGCTCGCGCTGCTTCCCGACGGCACGCCGGTGGCGGTCGCGGCCGCCCGCCATCTCGCGGCGGCCACGGCCGACGTGATCGCCGTCGTGCGTCCCGGTGCCGAAAAACTCGCGATGCTGCTGAACGAAGCCGGCTGCCACGTCGTCTATGCGCCCGACGCCGTGCGCGGCATGGGCGCGAGCCTCGCGGCCGGCGTACGCGCGACGCCCGACGCGAACGGCTGGCTCGTCGCGCTCGGCGACATGCCGTGGATCGCGGCGTCCACCTACGAAACGGTCACGCGCGCGCTCGACGCCGACGACGCGTCGATCGTCGCACCCGCGCACCGCGGCGTGCGCGGCCATCCGGTCGGGTTCGCTGCGCACCATTTCGATGCGCTCGCCGCGCTCGACGGCGACACGGGCGCCCGCGCGCTGTTCGCCAGCGCGGCGGTCAGGCTGCTCGACGTCGACGATCCCGGCATCGTGCGCGACGTCGATACACCGGCGGATTTGCGCTGACCGGGATCGCACCACGCGCGCGGTGCAAAGCAGCGCCAGCGCCGAGCCCAGCGGGCTCCTGCTGAAACTCGTCCATCCGCGGCTTGCACCGACGACAGACCACCCGTCGCCACAATCCCGCTGCAAACGCGCACCCGATTGGCTATAACGGAGACGAGGCGCCCCTGCCGCGCCACCGCCGTCACGCACTGCGCGAGTTCACCATGACCGATCACACGACCCCGACGCCCGAGCCACCGGCCGACCCGAACCGCGACCCGGAGGACGATCCGCTGTCGTCGCCGCCCGGCCATCACGACAACCCGCAGCAACCGGACGGACCGCCGAGCAAGGATCCGGTCTAGCCGCAAGGCGACCGTTCCACCCATTCGCCGCGCGGTTCCCGTCGTCATGCGCCATCGCCGCATGACGTTGCCTAGCGCGCCGTATACCCGCCGTCGATCGGCAGCGACACACCGCTGACCATCGACGCCGCATCGCTGAGCAGGAACAGGATCGGTTCGACGACCTCGCCCGGCTCCGCGAATCGCCCGAGCGGAATCGCGGCCAGCATCGGCGCCCGCTTTTCCGGTTCGCTCCACGCGAACTGCGCCATCGGCGTGAGCGTGACGGTCGGGTTCACACTGTTCACACGAATGCCGTGCGGCCCGAGTTCGATGCACAGCACGCGCGTGATCGCATCCATCGCCGCCTTCGACGCGCAGTAACTCAGATGCGCGGGCAACCCGACGAGCGCGGCCTGGCTCGATACGTTGACGATGCTGCCCCGCGCCTGCGCGACGCCACGCGCGTCGCGCGCGATCATCTTCCGTGCGACGGCCCGGGCAACGAGCGCTGCGCCGCGCGCATTGACGGCCATTACGCGATCGAAGTGCGCGGCGCTCACGTCGAGCGCCGACTCGAGCGATGCAATCCCCGCGCAATTCACGAGGCCGTCGAATGCCTCGTGCGCGGCGAGCGCCGTATCGATCGCATGCTCGTCGCCACCGACGTCGAGCCGCATCGTCTCGCACGCGGCCTCGCCGGCCAGCGCATCGAGCGCGGCCAGGTCGCGCCCGGCCGCGACGACCTGCGCGCCCGCCCGCGCCAGCGCGACCGCGCATGCGCGCCCGATCCCGCTCGATGCCCCCGTGACGAGCACCCGCGAACCGCCGAAATCGAATCGTGTCTTCATGATGGCGTGTGCAACCCGTGCATGATCGGTTTGAGCGCCGGATACAGCGCCGTGTAGAGCGCAAAGCGCGCCGCGTACGCTTTCGCGCGTTCGGCATCGGGCCGTGCGCGCTCGACGAGCGTGACCCAGCCGCCTTGCGCGTCGTCGTGTGATACGAGCCCTGCCCCGACGCCCGCGAGCAAGGCGGCCCCCATCGCGGCTTCGACATCCTGCTCGATCGTCCACACCGGAAAGCCCGTCACGTCCGCGATGATCTGCATCCACAGCGCCGAATGCGCGGCCCCGCCGACGACGATCAGCCGGTCATCCAAAGCCACCGCGCCGCGTCGGCCGGCCTCGATGTTGTGCCGCAACGCGAACGCGACGCCTTCGAGCACCGCGCGATACAGGTGCGCCCGTGTATGCGCGAGACTCAGCCCGACGAACGCGCCGCTCGCCTTCGCGTCCCACACGGGGCTGCGCTCGCCCATCAGGTACGGCAGGAACAGCACGCCGTCGGCGCCCGGCGGCACGCGTTCGGCCGCTTCCTCGAGCAGCACGTGCGGATCGCCGTGCGGCAGCAGGCGCGCCGCATCGATTTCCGCGTGGCAGAACTGGTCGCGAAACCAGGCGACCGACGCGCCGGCCGTGATCGCGCCGCCGAACACGTACAGGTCGCGCTGCCCGTTGAACACGTGCGGCATGCTGACGAGCCCGTGACGCGCATCGACGTGCGGGCTCACGTAACCCCAGCACATGCTGGTGCCGATCATCGCGACATGCTGCCCCGTGCGCGTCGCGCCGGCCGCGAAGGTCGCGACGGCCGCATCGACGCCGCCCGCGACGACGGGCGTGCCGGCCGGCAGCCCGAGCGGCTCCGTCCATTGCGACAACAGCCCGCCGACGATGTCCGTCGATTCGACGAGCCGCTCGGGCATCATCGTCGCCGGAATGCCGAGCATGTCGAGCGCGTCATCGGACCACTCGCGGCGCGCGACGTCGTACACGCCGCCGATATTGCCGGCCGAACTGTGATCGACCGCGACCTCGCCGGTCAGCAGGTAGATCACATACGCGTTCGGCGGCAGGAAATAGCGCACGTTCGCCCACACGTCCGGCCGCTGGTCGCGCAGCCACAGCATCTTCGTGAAGCCGTAGTAGCTGTCGACGCCGTTGCCCGTGATCACGCGCAGCCGCTCGACGTTCACGTTCGCGTCGATCCAGTCGACTTCCGCGGTCGCGCGCCGGTCCATCCAGATCAGGCACGGATGGAGCGGCCGCATGTCGATGTCGACCGGAATGCCCGAGCCGCCGTACAGGCTGCCCACGCACACCGCGCGGATCGCATCGGCCGGCACGCCCTGCGCGCGCGCATCGCTCACGCAGCCGGCGATGCACGCGAGCACCGCATCGAACCACACCTGCGGCCATTGCTCGGCCCACAGCGGGCGCGGCGTATCGGGCTGGTAGCCGGCCGAGCGCCGCGCGACGATCGTGCCATGCCGGTCGACGAGCAGCGCCTTGGTGCTCTGCGTGCCGATGTCGACGCCTATGACGTATTCCATGATGTCTCCGGTGAGGCGCACGCCGGCCGTCAGCGGGCCGGCTTCAGCAGCACCTTGATCGATTCGGGCGATTTCGCGACGCGGATCGCGTCGTCCCAGTCCTCGAGCGCGAAATCGTGCGTGACGATGCCTTTCGACGTGACGAGCCCGCGCGCGAGCAGGTCGATCGCGATCGGATAGCAGTATGGCCCCAGGTGCGCGCCGCGTACGTCGAGCTCCTTGCGATCGCCGATGATCGACCAGTCGACGGTCGCATCCTCGCCGAACACGCTGAATTCGACGAAGCGGCCGAGCTTGCGGATCAGGTCGAGCCCCTGGCTCACGCCGACCGGCGCGCCGGTCGTCTCGATGTAGACGTCGCAACCGTAGCCGTCGGTGAGCGACCGGACGATCTCGCGCGCGTCGTCGCGCGTCGGGTTGATCGTCACGTCCGCACCATACTCGCGCGCGAGTTCGAGCCGTTCGTCGATCAGGTCGATCACGACGAGTTTCTTCGGCGTCTTCAGGTGCGCGACCTGCGTCATCATCAGCCCGAGCGGGCCCGCACCGGCGATCACGACCACGTCGTCGAGCTGGACATCGCCGCGGTTCACCGTATGGATCGCGCACGACAACGGCTCGATGATCGCGGCATCCTCGAGCGATACGCCGAGCGGAATCTTGTGGACGATCGCGGTCGGCGGAATGCGCATGTATTCGGCCATCCCGCCGTCGGCCACCTCGCGCTGGAAGCCGAAGATGTTGTGCACTTCGCACATCCAGTACTGGCCCGACTTGCAATAGCGGCACTTGCCGCACGGCACGATCTGCTCGGCGATCACGCGGTCGCCCACCGCCACGCCGAAATGCTCGGCCGCGCCGTCGCCGAGCGCTTCGACATGGCCGAAAAATTCGTGGCCGGGAATCACGGGCGCCTTCACCCACGGGCTCGGGCCGCCCCAGAACATCTTCGCGCCCGTATAGCACTTGCAATCGCTCGCGCAGATTCCGCATGCGGCGATGCGGATCACGAGCTCGTTCGCGCCGGGGCGCGGCTTCGCGACCTGTTCGACGCGATAGTCCTCGGGGCCGTGGCAGACGACCGCGGTCATCCGCGGCGGGGCTTCGGGTGTCGTCATGAGTTGTCTCTTTCGTGGATGATCTGGATGACTGATGAATCGGTCGTTACCGCGACCGTTCGCGGCTGATGTAGATCGCGAGCAGGATGATTCCGCCCTTGATCACGTTCTGCACATACGGGTTCACGCCGATCATGTTCAGCCCGTTGTTGAGCACGCCGAGCAGCAGCGCACCGACCAGCGTGCCGAGGATCGCGCCGCGCCCGCCCGAGATCGACGTGCCGCCCATCACGACGGCCGCGATCGCGTCGAGTTCGAAGCCCACGCCCGCGTTCGGCTGCCCGCTCATCAGGCGCCCGGTCAGCACGATCGCGGCGAGCGCCGACGTGAGCCCGGCCAGCGTGTAGACGATCAGCTTCACGCGCGCGACCCGCACGCCGGTGAGCCGCGTCGCCTGCTCGTTGCCGCCGATCGCATACACGTAGCGGCCGAACGGCATCCGGTCGAGCAGCAGCCACGCGATCGCATAGACCACCAGCATGATCAGCACGGGTGCCTGGATGCCGAACACCTTGCCGCTGCCGAAGAACGCGACCCAGTCGGGCAAGCCGTCGATCGGATAGCCGCCCGTGTAGATCAATGCGAGGCCGCGCGCGATGCCCATCGTCGCGAGCGTGACGATGATCGGCGGCATCCCCGCGAACGCGACGAACACGCCGTTCAGGAAGCCGAAACCAAAGCCGACCGCGATGCCGATCGCGAGCGCGGCAACCGCGTTCACACCCGCGACCATCAGCCCGGCCGCGAGCGTGCCCGACAGCGCCATCACCGAACCGACCGACAGGTCGATCCCGCCGGTCAGGATCACGCAGGTCATGCCGACCGCGATGATCGCGTTGATCGACACCTGGCGCAGCACGTTCTCCAGGTTCGCGGCGGACAGGAAGCTCGGGCTCGCGATCATCATCGCAATACAGACGACGATCAGGCCGACGAGCGGATAGAACAGCGTCGAGCGCCGCAGCTGCGCCCACCTCGCGCGTGGCGGTCGTGCGTCGCCGTTTCCGGCGGAGGCCGTGAGCGTCGTGGAAGGCGTGGAAGAAGAATCAGGCAGGTTCATGGGTCGCTCCTCGCGTGCCGGCCGTGGCATAGGTCATGACCGTGTCGGGATCGATCTCGTCGCCGTCGAGCGTCGCCTCGATGCGGCCCTGCCGGAACACGGCGACGCGATCGCACATGCCGACGATTTCCGGCAGCTCGGACGAGATCATGATGATGGCGTAGCCGCGCGCGGTAAGTTCGCGCATCAGCCCGTAGATTTCGGCTTTCGCGCCGACGTCGATGCCGCGCGTCGGCTCGTCGAAGATCAGCACCGACGTGTGATGGTTCAGCCAGCGCGCGATCACGACCTTCTGCTGGTTGCCGCCGGACAACGTCGCGACCTCGGTGTGGATCGACGGCGCCTTCACGCCGACGCGCCGCATCACGTCGAGCGTGGTGCGCGCTTCGCCGCGACGGTCGATCAGCCAGCGCATCGACCGGTACTTGCCGAGGTTGTTCAGCGAGATGTTGTCGCGGATCGAGAACGACGTGACGAGCCCTTCCGTCTTGCGGCTCTCCGGCAGGATGCCGATGCCCGCACGCAGCGCGTCGGCCGGATCGGCGAGCTTCGCCGCCGTGCCGCGCACGCGCACGTCCTTGCGGTGTGCACGCGTCGCGCCGATCACCGCGAGCGCGGTTTCCGTGCGGCCCGAGCCGACCAGCCCGGCGAAGCCGAGGATCTCGCCGGCATGCAGCGTGAAGCGATTCACCGGGCCGCCGCGCTCGATCTGCAGTTCGTTGACCTCCAGCACCCGCGGTGCATCGGCCGCGCGCGCCGGCTTCGGCGGAAAGCTGCTTTCGATCCGGCGGCCGACCATCATCCGTACCAGTTGCTCGACGTCCGTGCGCGCGACGTCGGTCGTCGCCACGTACTGGCCGTCGCGCAGCACCGTAATGCGGTCGCACACCGCGAAGATCTCGTCGAGGTGATGCGAGATGAAGATCATCGCGACGCCCTGCCGCTTCAGCTCGCGCATGATCGCGAACAGATGCTCGGCCTCGGCCGGCGTGAGCGTGGCGGTCGGTTCGTCGAGGATCAGGATGCGCGCGTCGAGCGACAGCGCCTTGCCGATCTCGACGAACTGCTGCTGCGCGACCGACAGCGCGCGGATCGGCGCATCGAGATCGATCGCCACGCCGAGCCGCGCGAAGATCGCGGCCGCCGCGTGCCGCATCCGCTTGCGATCGCGCGCGCCCCACCGGTTGCGCGGCTCGCGGCCGAGGAACAGGTTGTCGACGGCGTCGAGGTGCGGAATCAGGCTGAATTCCTGGAACACGATGCCGACGCCCGCCGCGACCGCATCGTGATAGTCCGCGAAATGGCGGGCGGTGCCGTCGATCTCGATCGTGCCCGTATCCGGCTGGTGAATGCCGCACAGGATCTTCATCAGCGTCGACTTGCCCGCGCCGTTCTCGCCGAGCAGCGCGTGAATCTCGCCGCGCGCGATCTCCAGATCGATGTCGGCGAGCGCCTTCACGCCCGGAAAGCTTTTCGTGATGTGGCTGAGCCTGAGTATCGTGTCCATCGGCTTCTCCGTGCGAAGAGCGCCGGCCGTGCCGCCGCCCTTCGCGTCGCATCGCACGTCGTTCACCAGCTGAAGCCCTTCGCGTTGCCGCGATCGACCACCTTCACGTCGACGGGAATCGCCTTCGGCACCGTCGCGCCCCACTTGCGCGCGATCGCGATGCCGAGCGCGATGCGCACCTGGTCGGCCGGGAACTGCGCGGTCGTCTCGATGAACTTCGAATTCGGCTTCTGGATCGCGGCGATCGCCTCGGGCGCGCCGTCGACGCTCGTCAGCTTGATGTCCTTGCCCGAGCTCTCGATCGCGGCGAGCGAGCCCATCGCGCCGCCGTCGTTCACGCTGAAGATGCCCTTCAGGTTCGGATGCGCGGAGATCATGTTTTCCGTGACCGACAGTGCGGTCGCGCGCTCCTGCTTGCCGTTCTGCGTATCGACGAGCTTCACGTTCGGGTATTTCGCGAGCCCGGCCTTGCAGCCGCGTACGCGTTCGAGAATCGGCACGACCGGGATGCCGTCGAGAATGGCGACTTCGCCGCTGCCGCCGATCGCCTTCGCGAGGTAGTCGCACGACATCACGCCCGCATCGTAGTTCTTCGAGCCGACGAACGAATCGACCGGGCCGTTCGCGTTCGCATCGACGGCCACCACCACCGCACCGGCCTTCTTCGCCTGCGTGATCGCCGACTGGATGCCGGTCGAATCGGTCGGGTTCACGAGCAGGATGTCGATCTTCTTCTGCAGCATGTCCTCGACGTCGCTCACCTGCTTGCTGACGTCGTGATGGGCATCGGTGACGACGACCTGCGCGCCGATCGACGCGGCCGCGTCGTTCAGCGCTTTCTGCATCGTCACGAAATACGGGTTGTTCAGCTCCTGGAACGTCATGCCGATGCGCAGCGGTGCGGCCTGCACGGCGGCAGCGGGCAACCAGGCCGCGACGGCGAGCGCGGCAATCGCCGCCATGCGGGCGGCGCGGCGGGGGGATGAAGCGGGCGATGCATGCGTCATGACGGTGTCTCCGGTTATGTGTACGGCTTTTTCGTGGTTGAACGCGCCCCTCGCGACGTGGGCGACGCGATTGCGCTGGGTGAAACGGTGTGGAAAATCAGGCGGGCCGCGGCCCCGCGATCATCCGGGCTGCGGTGCGAGCGCCGGGACGCCGAGCGTGACGACGCGCGGCGGCAGCGGATTGCCGGTGGGCGCCGCGTGCAGCGCGAGCTCGCGGCTGCGCGCGTTCAGACGCTGCAGCGCGCGGAATTCGGACGGCGCCATCCCCTTCACCGCGCGGAACTGGCGGTTGAAGTTCGACACGTTGTTGAAGCCGGCCTGGAAACAGATATCGGTGATGCTCGCGTCGTCGGCGAGCAGCATCTGGCACGCGGACTCGATCCGCAGACGATTCACGTACTGCACGAACGGCATGCCCGTCTGGCGGTGGAATGCACGCGAGAACGCGCTGACGCTCTGCCCGGTCAGTTGCGCGAGATCGGATTCACGCAGCTCGGAGGCAAGGTTCTTGCCGATGTACGACAGCGCATGGCTGAGCCGCGTGGGCGTGACGTCGGCCTGGTCGTACGCGGGGCTCGCGAGCAGCGTGCGTTCGGCCGCTCCGCAAAGCCGTTCGAGGATCGTCATGAACAGCGCGATGCGGCGCATGCCGCGCGCGGCCAACAGCTCGTCGAACAGCGGCGCGATTG
This sequence comes from Burkholderia sp. HI4860, assembly GCF_002223045.2. Taxonomy (NCBI): domain Bacteria; kingdom Pseudomonadati; phylum Pseudomonadota; class Betaproteobacteria; order Burkholderiales; family Burkholderiaceae; genus Burkholderia; species Burkholderia sp. HI4860. Next base: position 3,123,210 of record NZ_NKFO02000001.1, read on the forward strand.
CGGCGCTGGTGGCCGCGTCGAAGCCGACCCCGCGCCGCGCATCGTCGAGCAGCGCCTGCGCGTCGCGGCATTCGGGAAACGCGTCCATGCAACGGCGCACGAACGCCGGGTCGAACTGGATCACGAGATTGCGGCGCTCGACGGTTTCGCCTTCGGCCATGTCGCTGACCCAGTTGTGCGGCAGGTTCGGGCCGAGCAGCACGAGATGACCGGGGCCGAACGAGCCGATGTGGTCGCCGACGAAATACTTGCCGCGCGTCGCGACAATCAGGTGCAGTTCGAATTCGGGATGGAAGTGCCAGCGGATCGTGCGGTACGGATAGCCGTGCGACCAGACCTTGAACGACTCGTCGCGTCGCACGTCGACCACTTCCAGATCGGGGTGCATCATGTTGGCGTCTCCATTCCCATGTCTCGCTGGCCGGCCTGTTCGGCTGCTTGCGCGTCACCGCGCATTTCACGCGGCGACGCGACCGGTCGCATGGGAAGCAATGTAGGTCGATCGAGCGCGCGGCTCCACCAACTTTACGCCTGATTTCCGATACTTTTTTGCGCATTCCGGCCATACAGGGCGCCGGACGGCAAATTTGTGCAGCGCGGAATGGCCGGGCGGCCGCCCGCGCCGATGCTCATGCGGCCGCGTGCTCGCGCGCCGTCCGCACTTCGTATGCCTTCAGGTGGTTGTACGCGATCCTCAGCAATGACAACGCATCGGCCGCCTGCGGGTCGCGGCGCGCGAGCAGGTCGCCGATCACGTGATCGGCTTCGACGCGCGCATGGTTCTCGACGTCGCGCAGCATCGACGCGGTCAGCGGCGACGGTGTCAGCACCATCCGCTGCATCCGCTCGATGGCGGCCGGGTCGGGCCGGTGGCCATTGTGCTCGGCAATCGCGCTGCATTCGCCGAGCATCGTCTCGAGCAGGCGGCGGCCGTCCGGCGCGGCGAGAATGTCGCCCACCGAGCCGCGGAACAGCGACGTGCTTGCGGCGAGCGTCGCGAGGAACACCCATTTTTCCCACATCCGCGCAACCACGTTGTCGCTGAGCGTCGCATCGAACCCTGCGCCGCCGAGCACGTCGGCCACCGCGCGCACGCGCGGCGATTCGCCGCCCGCGAGTTCGCCGAAGGTGACCCCGTGCGTGTCGTTGAGGTGCACGATGCGCTGCTCGCGATCGAGCGTCGCCGCGATCACGCACAGCCCGCCGAGCACCCGAGCGGCGCCGAACCGGTCGCGCAGCACGTCGAGATGACGCATCCCGTTGAGCATCGGCAGGATCAGCGTCTGCGGGCCGACGAACGGCGCGAACGACTGAATTGCGTCGTCGAGGCTGTACGCCTTGCAGCTCAGCAGCACGAGGTCGAACGGCGCGACGCCGGCAGCCGCGTCGCCCGCGCGCACGGTCTGCACGTTCGCGAGCGTCAGGTCGCCGCGCGGGCTGCGGATCAGCAGCCCGTCGCGCGCCAGCGCGGCCGCGCGGCCGTCGCGCACCAGGAACGTCACGTCGCGCCCCGCCGCGGCCAGCCGGCCGCCGAAATACCCGCCGACCGCGCCGGCCCCTACCACCAGAATTCGCATCGTTGCCTCCTTTCGGTTTCATTCGCCGCCGCGCCGCCGAGCCGCTGAGGCGGACGTGCGGCGCACACGCCATCGCCCCGTGAGTATAGCGACACCCGTTATGCATATGCATAGATACCCTTGTCGGGATGAGAGGCATGCGTCCACGGTACCGGTTCCTAGGGATAACCCGTCTACGGTGACGCCCGTCGGACGCCGTCAAGACACTTACCCCGTCACGCCGATCCGGGGAGCATCCACGACTGACCGACCACACACCATGCGCAACCTTTCCCTGAATCAGAAACTCGCCTCGATGATCGTCATCCTCTGGCTCGGCCTGCTTGTGATCGCCGGACTCGGCGCATGGCAGACGCGCGCATCGATGATCACGGACCGCCGCGAACAGCTCGCGTCGCTGGTCGCGCAGGCCGCGAGCGTGACCGACCATTTCTACAAGCTGTCGCAGCAGAACGCGCTGCCGGAAGCCGAAGCGAAGCAGAAGGCGATCGAGGCGATCGCCGCGATGCGCCACGGCGCCGACGGCTACATCTCGATCAACGACTCGAAGCCGGTGATCGTGATGCATCCGATCAAGTCCGAGCTCAACGGCAAGGACGTGTCGAATTTCACCGATCCGAACGGCAAGCACCTGTTCGTCGAGATCGTGAAGGCCGGCAACCTGGAAGGCGGCAAGGGCTTCGTCGAATATCTGTGGCCGAAGCCGGGCGCCGACAAGCCGCAGGACAAAACCAGCGCGGTGCAGCGCTTCGCGCCGTGGGACTGGTATCTCGTGACCGGCATGTACATGAACGACGTCCGCTCGGCGGTGCTCGAAAGCGTCGGCCGCTGGCTCGCGATGACGGCCGTGCTCGGCGGGATCGCGACCGCCGTGATGGTGCTGGTGCTGAAAAGCGTGCGCGCGAACCTCGGCGGCGAGCTGGAAGTCGCGCTCGACGCCGCGCAGCGCATCGCGCAGGGCGACCTGACCGCGCGCGTGACCGTGAAGCAGGACGATCGCGGCAGCCTGCTGCATGCGTTGCACACGATGCAGGGCGGGCTGATCGACATGGTGTCGCGCGTGCGGATGGGCACCGAGAACATCAACGTCGGCGCGAGCGAGATCGCGTCCGGCAACACGGACCTGTCGCAGCGCACCGAGGAACAGGCGGCCGCGCTCGTCCAGACCGCGTCGAGCATGGACCAGATGACCGCGAACGTGAAGCAGAACGCGGACAGCGCCGCGCAGGCCGCGTCGCTCGCCGACCAGGCCGCGCAGGTCGCGACGCGCGGCAGCGCGGTGGTCGACGACGTCGTGCGCACGATGAACGAGATCACCGACCGCTCGCACAAGATCGGCGACATCATCGGCGTGATCGACGGGATCGCGTTCCAGACCAACATCCTCGCGCTGAATGCGGCGGTCGAGGCGGCGCGTGCCGGCGAACAGGGCCGCGGCTTCGCGGTGGTCGCGGCCGAGGTGCGCTCGCTCGCGCAACGCTCGGCGACGGCGGCGAAGGAGATCAAGTCGCTGATCGTGTCGTCGAACGAGACCGTCGAGCAAGGCGCGGCGCTCGTCACGCATGCGGGCGAGACGATGGCCGAGATCGTGCAGTCGGTGCGACGCGTGAACGAGATCCTCGACGAGATCAGCCATGCGTCGCGCGAACAGAGCGCCGGGATCGAGCAGGTCAATCGCGCGGTGGGCGAAATGGACCAGGTGACGCAGCAGAACGCGGCGCTCGTCGAACAAGCCGCGGCCGCCGCGCATTCGCTGCGCGATCAGGCCGAGGCGCTGCGGGATGCGGTGACGCGGTTTGCGTTGCCGGCGTAGGCCTTGAAAGCGTGCGGGCCCGTTTTTCCTGCGCGTGGCCCGCACGCTCGATCGGCATCGGTCGGGATGTCCTCGTGTCTGCACGTCGTGACCCGTGGTAGGTCACTGCGTCTTCGGGACGGGGTTCAGGTTCGGGCAGCAGTGATTCGGGCACCCCGGACTAACGTTGACTTCAACGCGTCGCCCGGATTGACCAAACTCGTCCGGCTTGAATACTTTGCCAGCTAAGGCGCTTTTCTCACCGTGGATGGAGTGCTGTTCCAAGACCGCCATCACGTTTTCGGCTCGTCGCTTCGCAAGCTGTTGCGCGTCACGTTCGGTCTTTTCGGCCAATCCGTTCAACCACACGGTATCGATGATCGGAAAGCGCTTGTGCATGTCGCTCGACCACTCGGACAGCCGTGAGCGCTCGGCCGGAGAAATTGCGCTCGAATTGGTATCGAACACAATATCGATGTAATGCCCTGGCATATTCGATGGGCCGTCACATGCGGCGGATGCGTGCGCGCAGGTCAACGCGAGCGCGGTGGCAGCCAGGAATTTAGTCACCATCGACAACGTACCCCGCAATGCTATCGGCGTTATGAATTGCCAAGTCGGGATTCGACCGCCCCCAAGGCGCCAGGAATGGTGTGATGATGTATTGATCGTCAGTGGATGACATGGTGTCGTGAAAATGCGTGGCTTCGTGGATGATAGTTGACACGTGAGAATCAGCGCCGTCCGTCCACGGGCGCATCGTGCAGAACTGCGCGCTGATTGCAATCGTATGCGTCGCCGTATCCGGTGCGCATACGTGGGCGGCTTCGTTATCCCTCCCGCGCGGGTGAAGAGTGCAGCCTGTCGCCAGATCGCCCGCGCTGCCGCTACGAACGACGTTGTGTTCGTTGAACCCGCGCACCACGGCAAGCACTTTCGTTAGGCCGGTAAGTAGGTGCATGCGCGTGCGCTCGTCGTTACGACCGAACCACTTAAACACGCGATTTTTTTCGGCCTGTGACCATCTTTGCAATGCGGCGACGCGTGCGCCTAGCTTTTCGATGGCCTTAGCTTGAGCCTTCGCAAAGACGGCGCGAAATTCTGAGTTGGTCATGTTCTCGCAGATCGGTCGTAGGTCAACATCTGCGAACGTCTGCGATCCTGCAATGGTGTTCGTCGTCGTCTCGGCGACGGTGGTTTGGTTCCCCATCCTCTCAATCCTCGATTACAAGCGTCAATGTCTGCGCGCGTTCGGTTCGCACCCGCTCGGTACAACCCCGCTCGTCGCTCACTCCAGATGCAAGCATGTTTCCAGATCGATCTTTGATCCAATAGCGCACGTTACTTAACAGTTCCTTCGTTCTAACGTCGCGGATGACGAATTGATCGTCGTGGGTGCCGCGAGCGGACGCGAACCGCTCGGGGGAGTACGCGACGTTACCGAAGTACGGCATCGCATCATTGCGGCCGCCGTCCCCGCCAATGAAAAACGTGCAGTCGGCACCTGCGATTAGTCGGTTTTGCCCGCACGGACAAAGTACCGGGTCGCCTTCAACCGCAACGCATCGGTTGGATGAGATAACGCTGACAGCACTCCCCGCGATGGGGAACATACCTTCGCAATTTCCGCACGTCGCCCTATCGCCGTTCAATGCGGCGAGCCTGTCGCTAACAACGATTGACGATGTACCTTCGACGACGATTCCTCCCGTCGTCGTCATGTCGCCAACTCTGATTACTCGTTTGCTCATGGTGTGCCCTCAATCGAAATCGGTAACGATCCATTCGCCGGATTCGGGATCGTGAATCGCGTATTGGTCGACTTCTGCCCCGGTGAATGCAATCGTCGGTGGCTTGCATGTCAGTGCTTCGGCCTCTGCGTCGGCTATCTGATCGGCCGTCCACTTGCGCATCGCGTCAAGCGTTGCACCGAACCCGGATAACCCGGCGCGCTGATAGGCAATTTCGATTCGCTCGACCACCTCATCCGGAAACTGGATGGTGAAATGGTCGCGCTGATCGAGTGGCACGTCGAAGAAGGAAGCAAAGTAGACCATCAAGGGGTGTCCGACATCGGACACAATCAGACGCCCCCCGGTCGCCCCATAGGCATAGTTCACGGCGACTGACAATCGGCCTTGCTGCTCGATGAAATGACGGGTATCGACTTGGCGAAAGTCGATCGGCCAAAAATGGCCGTCGTTACGCGTGAGCGCTCGGGAACCCATGACCGCATCAAGTGGAGAAAGGTAAGTGCAAATGAACGGATCACGCGTACAGATCATCCGCATGTTGCCGCTGTACGTCGGATCGATCACCTCGGGTGCATCGATCGGTGACGTGTGTAGCTGCTGCACCATCGTATAAAGCTTGATTGATGAATGAAGGAAATACGGACATTCGGCATGTTCCTTTTGGGTCATGGACTCGGATACCTGGTACGTCGACGGACCATAGACATTCGCCGGTAAGAATTTCCTTGTCTATAGGATGAGTACGATATTTATTCGTAGTCCGACTCAATAGGCGATCACGCGGATGTTCAGCAAATATCCCTCGACATACCCGATGCCCCACCAAGCCCCAACCCCGCCGCCCGCTGGATCAGCTCGACGTCGTTGCTCACACCAAGCTTCTTCATCGCACTGATCTTCTGCGCGCTGACCGTCTGCTTGCCCTTGCTCAGACGCTGCGCGATCGTCTTGATCGGCACCCCCGACAGATACAGGCGAATGACCTCGATCTCGCGCGCCGACAGCTTCACGGGCGCCTCGCCGCGCTCGCCGAATGCGTCGACCGCGCGCCTGACGAGCGGCGACAGGTAACGCCCGCCGCTGTAGCTCGAATGAATGGCCGTGACGATATGGCCGACCTCGTCGAACTTGCTGACGATGCTCACGCCGCCGATCGCGAGGATCGACCCGAAGATCAGCGGATTCTCGTTCGCGACCAGCGCGACGATCCCGACGTTCGGACGCGTGCGCCGCAGCCAGTCGAACATCGCGAGGCCGTCCATCTGCTCGTCTGCCCGGATCGCATAGTCGACCAGCACGACATCGCAGTCGACGCCGCCGAGCGACGCGACCAGTTCGGCCACGCTCCGGTACACCGCGACGATCTCGATCGCACAGCCGCTGCCCGCGACCTGCTCGATGCCGGCCAGCGTCAACGGCCAGTCGTACGCGAAAACGACGCGAACATTGAATTTCCTCATGCGCAGTTCCAGGTGATTCATCGGCCGCGCGACACGGGGCACGCACGGCCGATTTGGCGTTGAAAGGACATTCAGGCTATTTTTAGCCTGAATGTCGATTCTATGAAGCTGCGCACAGGCGGGATATCGGACGGCATCGGGATCGGTCGTCCGGGACGTAATACGAGTTTGATATTTGCGCCGGTTCGAACGCCCGACACGAGGCGGCCAGTCGCCGCTGACATCCGCCGAATGGCCAGCGTGGCGGCCGATCCGGGCCAAGCGACCGGCCAGCAGGTAAAATCGACGCCTTTGCATCCCGCGCCGGGCCACCGGCGGCGAGCGACGCGCCGATGCCGGCCGCGCGCCGCCGCCCGTTTGCCGGCTGCCCGTACCCCCGCTTTCCCCATGACCGAATCCGACCTGCAACCCGACGACACCTCCATCCACGAAGACGGCCTCTGGCGCGACAACGGCTGGACGGCCCGCATCATCAAGAACGAAGACGACGACGGCTGGGCCGTCGAGATGATCAAGGACGGCGAGTCCGAGCCCGCGCTCGTCGGGCCGTGGACCATGGGCCGCGACAAGAAGAACCCGAAGCCGATGGATGCGAATGCGTTCCGCACGCTCGTGAAGACCGCGACCGAGGTGCTGATGCGGCACGAGCAGCAGCGGCGCGCGATGCTGCACAAGGAAGTGACGGTTCAGGGCGAGGACGACCAGGATGTGTCGGTGACGCTCGACATCGTGCCGGACGAATTCGAGCCGTACGCGCAGCTCAAGGCATTCGATCCGTATGGCGAGCTGCTGGCCGAAGCGAAGGTGTCGGCCGGGTTCAAGCTCAACAAGGCCAGCGCCGAGCGCTGGGTCGCATCGGGCTTCGAGCGGCCGGCCGCCTGATCGCGCGCGCCGCGCCGGGCCGCGCGCTCAGGCGCCGACGCCCTGCCGGGCGCGCCGCAGCCGGCGCGCCGCCAGCTTGCGCCGCACGAGCTGTTCGAACTGCTGCGTCGCGACCGCCGGGTCGCGCGCGGCCAGCCCGAGCGCATTGCGCACGAGCTGGATCGGCGTCAGTACGAGGCCCCACGGCACCCCCCACCAGCCGAACGCGGCCGAAGCCAGCAGCGCGACCGCCTGCTTCCTGCGGCCGCAACGCCGGCAGCACACGTGGCGCCGCGTCGCCCAGCGCGTGACGAACAGCAGCGACACGACGCGATGCGACGCATGAACATCGACCGGCTGGTCGTTGCGACCGCAGATCGGGCATGGCCCGTAACGCCAGTCGTGCACGTACTCCCAGACTTTCGCGTCGGGCACCTGTTCCGCCTCGACGACGATCGGATGCGCTTGCGCGCACGCCGCACGGCAATAGCGGCGGCCGTCGATCGACCGCCCGCCGGCCAGGAACGTCCTGCCGCAGTGACTGCACTCTGCCACGGTAACCTCGGATAAGCGTGATGCGCCGCGTGCCGGCCGTGCGCAGCATGGCTGCACCGGCGGTCCGGACGGGCCGTTTACTGTCTTAACGGCCGGCATCGCGCGGTCTTGAGCGGCGGTGTGCCGCCGCGCGTCAGGCGTGCAGCCCGTGCGCGGTCATCAGCCGGTACAGCGTCGCGCGCGAGATGCCCAGCTCGGCCGCCACGTCCGCATGCTGGTGGCGGTGGCGCATCAGCGTTTCCTCGATCGCGTGCCGCTCGGCCTGCCGGCGCGCTTCCGCGAGCGTGGGCGGCCGCCGCGACGTGTACGGGTGCAGTTCGAGATCCGCGGCCGAGATCAGCGGGCCGTTCGTCATCACGACCGCGAACCGGATCCGGTTGATCAGCTCGCGCACGTTGCCGGGCCATGGGTAGTTGTGGATCGCTTCGATCGCGCACGGCATGAAGCCGCGAATCCGGTGCGAACTGTCGCCGCGATAGCGCCGCAGCACGTGGTCGGCGAGCAGCATGATGTCGCGGCCGCGCACGCGCAGCGGCGGCTCGTCGATGCGCAGCACGCACAGGCGGTAGTACAGGTCGGCACGGAACCGCCCCGCCTGCATCGCGGCCTCGAGATCGACGTGGGTCGCCGACACGATCCGCACGTCCACCGGAATCGACGCGTGCCCGCCGAGCCGCTCGATCGTGCCTTCCTGCAGGAAGCGCAGCAGGCTCGCCTGGCTCTCGAACGGCATGTCGCCGATTTCGTCGAGAAACAGCGTGCCGCCGTGCGCGGCCTCGATCCGGCCGATCTTGCGCTGGTGCGCGCCCGTGAACGCGCCGCGCTCGTGGCCGAACAGTTCGGCCTGCAGCAGCGTCGGCGGAATAGCCGCGCAGTTCACGGCGACGAACGGCGCGTCGGCGCGCGACGACTGCTGGTGGATCGCCGCCGCCGTCAGCTCCTTGCCGGTGCCGGATTCGCCGGCGACGAAGACGGTGGCGTCCGTGTTCGCGACCTTGCGGATCGTCGCGAACAGCCGTCGCATGGCATCGCATGCGCCGATCATCGTGCCGCCGGGGGGCGCCGCAGCAGCGTCCGGGCTGCCGTCCGCGAGCTTCAGCATCCCGTATGCATGGCCGACCAGATAGCCGATCGTCGTATAGGCGTTCGCATTGCGCACGTAGTCGAAGCAGCAGTGGCGAATCAGGCGCGCGACGGTGAGATCCCGCAGGCGCTCATGGTCGGCGAGTGCGACCCAGCCGACGCGCGGATCGCGCAGCAGCGTTTCGAACGACATGACGTCGAGCGACGCGAAGCTGCCGAAGTCGACGATGCCCGCATGCGGGCGATTCACCCTGACGAGATTCAGTGCGTCCGCAACGGTTTTCGCGCGCCACACGTCCCAGCCCCGTGACGCGAGGCAGTCGACGAGCGCGGCATCGTGCTGCTGCGACAGGTAGACGAGTGGCCGCGGCGGCACGACATGGTTGCGCCGGACGGCAACGAACGGCGCCGGTCCTGCCTCGCGTTCGAGATCCTGCGGGCCCGACACCCTGATCTGGCAGCAATAGTTCACGATGGCCTCGTCGCTTGGATGGGTGGTCGAAACGGCCGTTGCCGGATCGCGCGGGGCGGGACATCGTGGTCCCGCGGCGCAGCGCCGGGCCGTCCTCGGATTGACGTTTCGTTATCGACAAAACACGACGCGCTGCGTGTAGATCTGCGGCTCGACGACCGGCTTCGCGGCACGGTTGAGGTCGTCACGATAGGCGCGGTAGGTCTTGCCGTTCACCGTCACCTCCGTCGCAGGAGCCGTCTCGATCGAGCCGAGCCCGTTGCGCTGCCACCCGCTCACCCGCTCCGCCGCCGTCACGCTCGACTCGCCGGCGATCTTCTGCGTGATCGCGCTGCCGTCGCTCCATGGCTGCGTCTGCATGTCCTCGGCATGCTGCATCGCGCCGATCGTCTTGCCGGTCGATATCGGCCCCTTCTGCGCTTCGAACGGTGCGCCACGGCCGTACACCGGCGATTGCCACGACGGGGCGTGGCCTTCCTCCGGCATCATGTAGATCATCTGCGGATCGCCGATCATCATCATCGGCGCGCATGCCGTGTTGTCGGCGCGACCGAGCGTCGACAGCGCCTGCTGAACGCTCACGGCGTTCGCGGCGGTCTGCTCGCCCAGGATCACGAAGACCGCCGGGTTCTGAAATACCGACTGCGCCGCGGCTTGTGCGCTGTACAACAACAGAGCGATCAAAAAGATCCTCATGATTGAGGCCTCCTTGCATCCTCGTCAGGCAAAAAGAGGTGTTGACCTCGGGGATGGGATCAACACCCGTCAAACAGGAAACGACCGTCGGGCATCGGGTCCGAACGTCTCCCGTGCGGCCGGTGTTCCGATCACACGGGAAACCGACCCGCATGCTTACGACGACGTGCTCGTCGAGATGACGGCCGGAGCCGGCACGACCGGTACAGCCGGGGCGGCCTGCTGGTCGACCGAAGCCGGCGGCAATGCTTGCGCCGGATCGGACAACGCCGGCATGTCGGCGGGCTGCGCAGCCGCTGCTTCCGGCGCCTTCGCGTCGGCGGCCGGCATGTCGGCAGGCGTCGCGGCGACGGCCGGCTGCGCGGCTTCCGGTGCGGGCGCTTCCGCGGCGACCGGCGCCGGCTCGGCGGCCTTCGCATCGGCTGCCGGCGCGGGCATCGCGGCTTCAGCCGCGGGCGCCGCAACGACGGCCGCCGCCGGCGTCGGGTCCGCAGCCGGCGCGGCAGCGGCCTGCGCTGCGTTGTCGGTCGCGGCCGGCATCGGCTCCGGCGCCTTGTCGGCGACGGGCTGCACGGGCTCGGGGGCCTTGTCGGCGACTGCCGGTGCGGGTTCCGGTGCCTTGTCGGCGACCACCGGTGCGGGTTCCGGTGCCTTGTCGGCGACCGCCGGTGCGGGTTCCGGTGCCTTGTCTGCGACCGCTGGTGCAGGTTCCGGTGCCTTGTCGGCGACCACCGGTGCGGGTTCGGGCGCCTTGTCGGCCACCACCGGTGCCGGTTCCGGTGCCTTGTCGGCGACCGGTTGCACGGGCTCGGGGGCCTTCGTCTCGGCGACCGGTGTGGCAGGCGCTTGCGATGCCTTGTCCGCGACTGCCGGTGCGGCGATCACGGCGGCAGCAGGCACGGCCGCAATCGCAGCAGCCGGGACGATCGACGCCGCAGGTGCGGCAGCCACCGCAGGTGCGGCGGCGACGGCCGGTGCCGCGGCCGCAACGGCGGGGGCTGCTACGGCAGGTGCGGCCGCAACAGCAGGCGCTGCCACTGCCGGTGCGGCGGCTGCGACAGCCGGCGCAGCAACAGCCGGCGCCGCGGCAACCGGCGCCATCGACGGCACGGGCACCGGTACCGGCACCGACACGGGTGCTGCCTGCACAAAATTCGTCGCCACCGGACGGGGCTGAGCCGGTGCCGGCGCGGCGGCGCCGAGCGGCGGCAAGCCCATGCGGTCGCGCACGATCGGATCGCGATACTTCACGTCGTCGGCGACCGTCGCTTCCACGCTCGGCGCCACGTTCGAACGGGCGAGCGGCGCGGTCGTACCCGGGCACAGGTGCCCGGTCGCTTCCACCGCACGCCGGTTCGCGTCACTCTGGCAGAGCAGCGCGAGCGCTACGTCGGTCAGGCCCATCGCACGGAATTCACGCGCATCGAGACGTCGCACGCAGGCCTGGTCGACCAGCGTCGTGCCGCCCGTCGCGCCGAAGCCCGGGAACGACACACCGACGCTCACCGAGCCCATGCAGGTATCGGACAGCGTGGTCGTGAGGCCCGGCGCCTGGATCGAGGGGTTCGTCTTGATCGTCTGCGTCCCGGAGTAATTGACGTTTTCCGAGGTCTGGGTGTTGTACGGGTTGGTGCCGGGCGCGCCGGACGACTGCAGCGAACTCACGCTCTGCGGCGTCACGTTCGAACCGCCACTCGTGCCGGACGGCATCGTCACGTTCACGTTCACGCTCGAATTGCCGCTGCCGCGGACCCCGCTGGAGCTGGTGGCATTGCCGCCGCGCGAGCTCGTGGTGTTCGTGTTCATGCTCGAGCCGCCGCCCTGGCTGATGGCCGTCGAGCCGCTCGACGACTGCGAGCTCGAAGTCGAGTCGGCGGTTTGCGCCTGGGCGCCGATCGTGGTCATCGCGAACATCGCAGCGCATGCCACCTTGATCCTGTTGCTGTTCATTTCACTCTCCGGACGAGGTTTGACCTCCCACCCAGGCAACCGTACTAGTTCCCCTGATTCCCTTCAGCTTTGCCTGCTTCCCCGAACTGTTTCCAGCCGTTGCCCAGCTGGGACCATGAGCCTGCCGACATGCCCTGCCACTGCTGGGCGTCGGATCCGCCGATGGCACTGCCCGAAGAAAGCGTTTGTTGTTCTGACGGTTTGGTTGTCTGGTCAGGTTTGTTTGACGTCTGCAAATTCGATTGCACGTCGTCGGCAATACGGTCAGCGCCATACGCCGTCAGAGACGCGAGCATCAGAGCGGCGGCAATCAGTTTCTGCTTCATGCCAACTCCTTACGTGACAACAATGTGGGGAAAAGAGACCAGCGTCGCTGGGAAACTGGTCCCCCCACACCTGACTAATGACTGCTTCCGGTCGCACTTGAACTGCCCTGGCTTCCACCCGATGCGGACGGCGAGCCGGCCGGACCCGTACTCCACACGGTCGACGAGTTGTAGTGATTCGAACCCGCGATCGCGCCCGAACCGCCACTGCCCGTCAGGCCAGCGGCCCCCGCGTTGGCATTGCCCTGGTCGTTTCCGCCCGTTGCCGTGTAGTGGTTCGCGCCGAGTACGATCGTGGCGGTTACCCCTCCCGATAGCGCATTCGCGTTCTCGTTCGTGCTGCTGTTTCCACCGTACGAGCCTGCGGCACCGATACCGCCGCCTGCCGCAAATGCGCCTCCGTTCGTGCCCGAACCACTGGCCGTCGAAGTCGAGTTGTGGAAAGCGGATGCCGTGCCGGCGGAACCAGCGGGTGTGACGGTACTGCCTGCATTCGCGCCCGCCGTCGAAGTCGAATTGCTGGTATAGCTACCGGAACCGACCAGCACCGACCCTGAAACACCGGCCGCAACGGATTGCGTCTGGTTGGTCGTGGACGAACCCGCTGCCAATGCAGCCGACGATAAGACGGTGAGCGCTGTCGCTAATATGACGTTGGCTTTCATAGCAATCCCTTGCTGTGATGAAGTTCAGCGGTGGCGGAGCCGGGCCTGCCCCCCATCGGACGAAACCCGGCATCCGTACCGCCAGCCAATGACGAACGCTGCGCGTCGCGGCTTAGTGGTGATACGTCCAGCCGATCGAACCGGCATTCGCACCGCTGGTGCCACCTGCCTGTGCGCCGCCGAAGCCGAAGCCGCCCACTTGCGAAGTGTTGGTGTGGTCCGTGTACGAGATCGAGCTGCTGCTGCCATGGCCGGCCGTGGCGCCAGCTGCACCGAGCGCTGCACCGGCATCGGTCGCGCCGAAAACGCCGAACCCGACGACCCCGGCCGCCGTCGAACCGCCGCTCGACGAGTTGCTGCTCGACACCGTGCCGCTACCTGCGAACGCTGCACCCGAAACCGCCAGAACTGCTGCTGCAATCAGAAGCTTCTTCATGGTCGACTCCAAAACGGCGTGGACGGAGTGAATCAGGAAGATCGCACGCCTTCAATCTTCCCGACTTGAGCAATCCTCAAAATTAAGGATCACTATCTAATAAATAAAATCTCATTGACTTTTAAATCACGTTTTTATGTTTTTGCCAGACGAAGCTTAGCTTCGAGATTTTTCGTTATCCAAATTTTTTTGGTAGGTGTTTTCTATTATTTTTATGAACATTGGCCTTGCACCGAAAACTCCCTTGCTTGATAGACCGGAACGATGCGCACATCTTTCCGGCTGGCGATATCCGATGCACCGCCGGACGGCATGTCATGAATCGACATCCCGTTTCCGGAATCGAAAATTCGCGAATACATTAACCACCGCAAATTGCAGCGCCGCTTGAAATACACCTTTTACGCGGGCGACAAGGGCCTGCATTGCAGCCGGGTGGCGTGTGTTCTCCCTGAGCTATCGACGAAGCGTCTTCCGGATAATCCGGCCGACAGGCTGTTCGATCTAATCCGGCCGGCGCCGGCATGGGCCAGGCGCGATCGGAGCGGCCCTGCATGGCCGAGGACGAATCGGCATCACGCTGTCCGGCACGAACAGCCTGATCCATCCGGGTGAACTGAATGAGAGCGAGTACCGCTGTCGCCCGACTGCCGTGCGGCGCGACAACCGCGACAACCGCGCCAGCAGGCGACGCGCGCGGCGGGCAAGAAACCGGGACAGCGCAACCCGCGAAGCTGGCACAGCGTCGCGAGCGTCACCCCGGCCTTTCCGACTACCCCAGTGATGCGCAAAGTACGCACCGATCAAGCCACTGCTTATGGTCTTCATCGCCGTTTCCCCGACTGCTTATTGACGAGTTGGCCGCCCCACCGCTTTGTTACATCGTTTCAGCCGCCCGCCGGTGCGTCGAATACCGCAAGCAGCGTGCCACGCGATATTCCACCGCAGCTTGCGCGCGGCACACGGCCGCCATGGCGGCCCAGAGCGCCGGGAACGACATTTTTTGTTTCAGGAATGTATCGCAATAACAGTCTGACACCCGCTCCGATCGTTGAGCACCGCGACGCAATCGCCGGATTAGACGGACGAATCCGGCCCGCAGGCCCGCACCGGGCGGCCTGATGAACGAGTGTTTCAAACTTGAGAACGGGGCTGCCGCGCAAGGCCGGCGGCGCGGGCATTTCCGCCGGCAAACCGTGGGGCGCGACGTGTGCGGCCCCTTCCCGTGCCATCACAAACGAGAATCGATTCGCCCGACACCGGGCACCGAAAGCCCGACACGGCAGCCTCGGGCGCGCCTTCGACATGCGATTCTCCCGATGACCGAAGCGGATTTGATTCATCCGTGAAAATACCGACAGGATCACGCACCGCTCGAGGGCCGAAATAGACCGTAAAAAAGAAAATTTTTGTGGCGGCGTAATCATTCAAATGAATGCAAACTCGGGCCTCGTCATGCCGCACGTCATTTTTTCACCTTCATTCGCCCCGCCTTTCACGCACCGAATCGTCCGATTCGCGTCACATTCGGGAAGCGCCTTGAATCGTTTAGCGATGCATTTCTCATCGATGAAACATTCGAACTCGACACCTGTTCGACGACGCCATTTCAGAAAAAGCCTGATTCATCATGCGTTGCGTCGTATCGAATCGCATCGACCCGGCAATGGAATCGCCCGCTTTTCTGTCCCCACGATACATGCATGAAACAGAAGCGCGCATATCGCGCGGCAATTGCGCCGCCGCTCCCGTGCGCATCGCGGCGGCATCGTTCATGGCATGCCGATTGCCTTGTTTCCGGCTCTCACCGAGCGGCACGTCGAAGCACAAGATCACGGACGGCGGCCGGCTCGTCAATCAGCGTATCGGGGAAAAGGCGATGAAGATCACCACCGGGCGATCGACGTGCGCGTCGTTCAGGCATCAACGGGGTAGCCAACGAAACCGGAGCGCCTGTCGCGGCGCTTCGTCGACCTCGGCCCATGCGAGCCGGCGCTTGCCGAAGCGCTACCCGTGCGGCGGGATGGAACGCGTGCGCACCGCCGTCGAGCAAATCGACGTGTGGTTCCTCGATCTGCTCGACGAAGGTGAAAGCCATGAATGACCGGGTCGCGCTCGAGACGCGCGCCGGTCAGCGCGTCCTGGTGACGGGCGGCGCCGGCTTTCTCGGCAGCTACGTATGCGAACGCCTGGTCATGGAAGGCGCGTGCGTCACGTGCATCGACAGCCTGCTGACGGGGCGCAAGCTCAACGTCGCCGACCTGAAGGCGTCCGGCCGCTTCGAATTCGTGAAGGGCGACGTCTCGCTCGGCCTGCCGCAACTGCAGGTGGACGAGATCTGGAATCTCGCGTGCGCGGCATCGCCGCCCACCTACCAGATCGATCCCGTCCATACGATGATGACCAACGTGCTCGGCATGAACCACTGCCTCATGCTCGCGCGCAAGACGGGCGCACGCGTGTTCCAGGCGTCGACCAGCGAGATCTACGGCGACCCGGACGTGCATCCGCAGACGGAAACCTATCGCGGCAACGTGAACACGATCGGCCCGCGCGCGTGCTACGACGAAGGCAAGCGCGCAGCCGAAGCGCTGTGCTACGACTACTACCGCACGCACGGCGTCGACGTGCGCGTCGCGCGCATCTTCAACACTTACGGCCCGCGGATGTCGCCGCGCGACGGCCGCGTCGTGTCGAACTTCATCGTCGGCGCGCTCAACGGCGCGCCGCTCGAGATTTACGGCGACGGCCGGCAGACGCGCTCGTTCTGCTTCGCCAGCGACCTGATCGACGGCTTCTTCTGCCTGATGAACGCCGAGCGCAACGTCGGCACGCCGGTCAACATCGGCAACCCCGGCGAATTCACGATGATCGAGCTCGCGGAGAAAGTGCTCGCGATGACGGGCTCGACATCGGAGATCGTGTTCCGGCCGCTGCCGATCGACGATCCGCACCAGCGCAAGCCCGACATCTCGGTCGCGTCGGCCGAGCTCGGCTGGCGGCCGGCCATCGATCTCGACGAAGGGCTGCGCCGGACCGTCGACTATTTCAGCCGCGAACTGTGGCTCGAGCCGGTGCTGCGCGTGACCGGGGCCCCGGCATGAAAGTGCTCGTGACAGGCGGAGCGGGCTATATCGGCAGCCATACCTGCAAGGCACTCGCGGCAGCGGGACACGAACCGGTCGCCTACGACAACCTGTCGACCGGCCATCGCGACGCGGTGCGCTGGGGGCCGCTCGTCGCGGCCGACATTCTCGACCGCGACGCGCTGTCGAAGGCGTTCGCCGTGCATCGGCCCGACGTCGTGATCCATTTCGCCGCGCTCGCGTACGTCGGCGATTCGGTGCTCGCACCCGACCGCTATTACACGGTCAACGTCACCGGCACCTGCACGCTGCTGAGCGCGATGCACGCGGCGGGCATCGGCCGGATCGTGATGTCGTCGTCGTGCGCGACGTACGGCATTCCGGACGGGCTGCCGATCTCGGAGCGCACGCCGCAGCAGCCGATCAATCCGTACGGTTTCACGAAGTACGCGATGGAACGGATGGCCGCCGATTTCGAGCGCGGGTACGGGCTGAAGTGGGTCGCGCTGCGCTACTTCAACGCGGCCGGTGCGGACCCGGACGGCGAGATCGGCGAATGCCACGAACCGGAAACGCACGCGCTGCCGCTCGCGATCCGCGCGGCACTCGGCACCGGCCGTGCGTTCCAGGTGATGGGCACCGACTACCCGACGCCCGACGGCTCGGCGATTCGCGACTACGTGCATGTGAGCGACCTCGCCGACGCGCACCTGAAAGCGACCGCCTATCTGTGCGGCGGCGGCCACAGCGTCGCCCTGAATCTCGGCACCGGCAAGGGAACGTCGGTGCTCGACGCGCTGCGCGCCGTCGAAGCCGTGACGGGCCGCCGCGTGCCGACGGTAACGGCCGCGCGGCGCCCGGGCGACCCGCCCGAACTGTACGCCGACGCCACGAAAGCCGCGCTCGTGCTCGGCTGGCGGCCGCGTTTCACCGCGATCGAACCGATGGTCGAACACGCCACGGCGTGGTTTCAGAAAGCACTGCAATTCGAATCCGGCAATTGAGCAAGTTTCCTTGAACGCCACGCGGGGGAATCACCATGAAGGTACGGATCGCCATCGTCGGCACGGGCTACGTCGGGCTGGTCAGCGGCGCGTGCTTTGCGGATCTCGGGCATGACGTCGTCTGCATCGACAACAATCGCGGCAAGATCGACGCACTGAACGAAGGCCGCATGCCGATCTACGAACCGGGCCTCGACGCCGTCGTCGCCCGCAACGTCGAACGCGGCACGCTGCGCTTCAGCAGCGACCTCGCGGCGAGCGTGCGCGATCGCGACGCGGTATTCATCGCGGTCGGCACGCCGACGCTGCCGGGCACCGACCAGGCGGACCTGCAATACGTCGAGGCGGCCGCGCGCGAGATCGCGTCGAACCTGGCGGGCTTCGCGGTCGTCGTCACGAAGTCGACGGTGCCGGTGGGCACCAACCGGATCGTCAAGCAGATCGTCGAACGCTGCGCGCCGGACGGCATCGACGCGGCGATCGCCTCGAATCCGGAGTTCCTGCGCGAAGGCTCGGCAATCGACGATTTCATGCACCCGGACCGCGTCGTGTTCGGCGCCGAGCATCCGCGCGCGATCGAGATCATGAAGGCCATCTATGCACCGCTGGAGGCGATGGGCCATCTCGTGCTCGCGACCGAGATCGAAACGGCCGAACTGGTGAAGTACGCGGCGAACGCGTTCCTCGCGGTGAAGATCAGCTACATCAACGAGATCTCGGACCTGTGCGAAGCCGTCGGCGCCGATGTCGAACTGGTCGCGAACGGAATGGGCCTCGACCGCCGCATCGGCGCATCGTTCCTGAAGGCCGGCCCCGGCTGGGGCGGCTCGTGCTTCCCGAAGGACACGCGCGCGCTGAAGGCAACGGCTTCCGAACATGCGGTGCCGCTGCGCATCGTCAGCGCGGCGATCGAATCGAATGCGCTGCGCAAGGAGCAGATCCTGCGCCGCATCGAGAAGGCCTGCGGCGGCTCGATCAAGGACAAGCGCATCGCGGTGCTCGGCCTCACCTTCAAAGGCCAGACCGACGACGTGCGCGAAAGCCCGAGCATCGACGTGATCCAACTGCTCGTCGGCGCGGGCGCGCATATCCGTGCGTACGACCCGGCGCGTCCGCATGAAGCGTCGCGGCTGCTGCCGCAGGTCTTCATGGAGGGCTCCGCAATCGACGCGGTGCGCAGTGCGGACGCCGTCGTCGTGATGACCGAATGGAAAGCGTTCGAGGCACTCGATCTCGCCGACCTCGCGGATCACATGGCCGATCCCGTGATGCTCGACATGCGCAACCTGTTCAGCGAGCGGCTCGCCGTCGACAGCGGCTTTCGCCGCTATGAGCGCGTGGGCCGCGCGTGCGGCGAACGCACGCCGGCCGACCCGGCATCGGAACAACCGCCTGCCAGCGAGGACACCCGGCTGCCACGCAGCCTGCTTCAAGACTGATGATCTGACCTTGACGGGAGAGCACCATGAAGAAGCTGGTTGCGTCGCTTGCGGGCGGCCTTGCGCCGGATACCGCCGACACCATCGACACCGCCTCCTCCGACGCGGATCGCGCCGCATCGACGAGCGCGGACGTGCCGCTCGTCGTCCCGTTGATGGACAGCGGCACCCGCATCGTCTTCCACCTCCTCGCGCTGGGCTGGTTCGTCGCGCTGGGCATCTTCTGGCGCTGGTGGTTGCGCGACGAGCACTACGTCGACGCCTTCCGCTTCGGCGTCAACTGCTTCGTGCTGTTCTGGACCACCTTCATTCCCGGCTACTTCATCTTCATCATCCGCTCGGCGGTCGTGCCGAACCCCGCGCTGCCGGTGCCGCGCGACTGGCGCGTCGCGATGGTCGTCACCAAGGCGCCGTCCGAGCCGTTCGACATCGTCCGCACGACGCTGCTCGCGATGCTCGACCAGACCTACCCGCACGATACGTGGCTCGCCGATGAGGATCCGTCGCCCGAGACGCTCGACTGGTGCCGCGCGCACGGCGTATTCGTGTCGACGCGGCGCGGCGTCGCCGCGTACCACCGGACGAACTGGCCGCGCCGGACCCAGTGCAAGGAAGGCAATCTCGCGTACTTCTACGACAAGGTCGGCTACGACAACTACGATTTCGTGTCGCAGCTCGATGCCGACCACGTGCCGACCCGCACCTATCTCGAGGAGATGCTGCGGCCGTTCGTCGATCCGGCGGTCGGCTACGTGTCGGCGCCGAGCATCTGCGACAGCAACGCGGCCACGAGCTGGAGCGCACGCGGGCGCGTGAACGTCGAGGGGCCGCTGCACGGCACGATGCAGGCCGGCTATGCGGGCGGCCTCGCGCCGCTGTGCATCGGCTCGCACTATGCGGTGCGCTGCCGCGCGCTGCGCGAGATCGGCGGGCTCGGGCCCGAGCTCGCCGAGGATCACTCGACCACGATGATCTTCAATTCGAAGGGCTGGCGCGGCATGCATGCGCTGAACGCGATCGCGAACGGCGAAGGGCCGCGCACGTTCGGCGACCTGGCCACGCAGGAATTCCAGTGGTCCAAGAGTGTGATGATCATCATGCTGCGCTACACGCGCCACTATTTCATGGGGCTGCCGCTGAAGCTGAAGGCGCAGTTCCTGTTTTGCCAGCTGTGGTATCCGCTGTGCGCGCTCGCGATGGCCGGCGGCGTCGTGATTCCGGTCGTCGCGCTGCTGACCGGCCGCGTGTGGGCGCACGTCGACTACCTCACGTACCTCACCTACGCGCTGCCGCTGGCCGTGCTGCTGCTGTGCGTCGTGACCTGGGCCACGCGTTCGACCCAGTCGTGCCGCCCGCTGAATACGAAACTGCTGTCGTGGGAAGGCCTGTCGTTCGTGTTCGCACGCTGGCCGTGGGTCGTGCTCGGCTGCGTATCGGCGGTGCTCGACTGCGTGCGCGGCAAGGAATTCCCGTTCAAGGTCACGCCGAAAGGCGGCGCGGTCGAACAGGACGCGCCGCTGCGCGTGGTCGCCCCGTATCTGCTGATCTCGCTGTTCTGCAGCCTGCCCGTCGTCACGGTCGAGGATCCGCGCAACGCCGCCGGCTTCTATCTGTTCTCGACGCTGACGAGCATCCTGTATCTGGTGATCGCGGCCGTCGTCGCGGTGAATCATGGCCGGGAGCAAGGGCTCGCGTGGTCGGCGTTCAGGCAGATGTTCTTCAGCCGCCTGCCCGTGCGCAACGCGCTGTTCGTGGTCGCGCTCGCGATGCTGCTGTCGGGCATCGGGCTGCGCGCGCCAAGAGGCTGGCAGGCGATGATGTGGCGCTCGGGGTTGCCGGCCGTGGTCGCGCCCGTGCCGGGCGAACCGGTGAAGCAGCCCGAACTCGGCGCCTACGATCCCGAGAGCACGCTCGCGGGCGAGCGGAATCTCGCGTTCGACCATGTGTTCGTGTCGTGGAACGCGCCCGACATCCGTGCGGAAATCGACGATGCGTACCGGCGCGCGCAGGCGCGCAACCGCGCGCTGATGCTGACCGTCGAGCCCTGGGCTGCCAGCGACACGCGACAAGGCGCGCTGCTCGACGATATCGCGCACGGGCGCTACGACGCGCGGATCGCGGCCACCTGCTCGGCAATCGCCGCGTTGAAAAACCCCGTGTTCGTGCGCTGGGGCCACGAGATGGAGGCCGACACCGGGCGCTATCCGTGGGCCATCGGCGATGCATCGGCTTACGTGCAGGCATACCGGCGGGTCGTGACCGCCTGCCGCGCGATGACCGACCAGATCCGCTTCGTGTGGTCGCCGGCCGGCAACCGGAACCTCGACGACTATTTCCCCGGCCGCGGCTATGTGGACGACGTCGGCCTGTCCGTGTTCGACTGCCCGCGCTGCGCGGTCTGGCCGGCCGGCGGCCACGCGTCCGCCGCGAGCATCCTGCGGACCAAGTACGAGCGGGTGGCCGACTACGGGCTGCCGGTGATGGTCACGGAGCTCGGCGTCGACGGGTCGAGTTCGCGCAAGCTCGAGGCGCTCGACGAATTCCAGCGGTCGCTGTGGCGCTATCCGCTGCTGAAGGCCGTGGTGTATTTCAACGCGGTCGACACGCCCGGCGCGTGGCCCGCGCATTACGTGCCGGACTGGCGGATCGCGCCGGCCTTCCTGCAGACGACGGTGGTCGCCCGGTGACACGCGCGGCGAGCGAGCGCGCGCCGGCTTTCCGGCGATCCGCCGTCAGCCGAGCAGTTCCTTCCTGCGCAGCTGCACGACGTCGCGCATCGGCGGCGCGCCGAACAGCCGGCTGTATTCGCGGCTGAACTGCGACGCGCTTTCGTAGCCGACGACGGCGGCCACCGACCCGACGTCGCCGCCCTGCCGCAACAGCAGCCGCCGCGCCTCGTGCAGCCGCAACTGCTTCTGGTACTGCAGCGGGCTCAGCGTCGTCACGTGCTTGAAATGATGGTGCAGCGACGACACGCTCATGTTGACCGCCTGCGCGAGCGACTCGACGCGCATCGGCTCGGCGAAGTGATCGCGAATCCATTCGATCGCACGGGCGATCCGGTGCGTCTGGCTGCCCGCGATCGCCATGTGCCGCAGCCGCGTGCCCTGCCCGCTCGTCATCAGCCGGTACAGCAGTTCCTTTTCGATCAGCGGCGCGACGACCGCAATGTCGGCCGGCGTATCGAGCAGCCGCATCAGCCGCAGCGCGGCATCGAGCAGCGGCGGCGTCAGCTCGGCGAGCGCGATCCCCTCGCCTTCGGGGCCCGCATCGGGTTCGGGCAGCCGCATCTCGGCCGCGAGTTCGACGATGCGCTGCGGATCGAGCGTCAGCGACAGGCACAAATACGGCGCGTGCGGCGACGCGCTCGTCACGCGCGACAGGATCGGCAAGTCGATGGAGGTAATCAGGCAATTTTGCGCGTCGTACTCGTAAGCCTGACCGGCCACGATCACGCGCTTCGAGCCCTGGGCGGCGATCACGAGCGCGGCCCGCGACACGCCGCAGCCGAGATCGACCGGCCGCGTGTGCCGGTGCAGCATCAAACCCGGCACGGCCGTTGAATGCGAGCCGTCCGCGGGCGCGAAGCGGCTGATCAGCGTCGCCAGCTCGCGCTGCCCGGATTCGCGCGACGTCACGATATCGGTCATGTCCATGACGCTTCCTCGATCAATTTCCTCATGTCGCGGGAGCATAGCGAAACCGCCCGCCGCCTGCCGGGGATTTGCAGGATTGTTCAATAAATTTGCAGGATTGGGTAGACGCAAAAACCGATGCCTCGCGCACACTCAGGGCCTGCTCACGCTCATAGCGGGCTTGCGAACGTGCGTTGCCGGTCGTAGTGCAAGGAGTGAGGAGCGCCGTTTGGCCAAGCCAAACGCCCCGAAGGAAGTCCCCTTGGGGGACAAGCGACGATCGACGCCGCAATACGGCCGGCAACGCACGTTCCCCTGTTTTGGATAAATTCATTCGTGGGGCTGGCCCCCAGAAGGGCCGATCGCGGCGTCATGCTCCTTGCGCTCGGCCCTTCTGGGGGCCAGCGCAAGCCCGCTATGAGCGTGAGCAGACCCTGTGACCGGGCGTATGCCGGGTTTTCCCCACGGAGACAATCACAATGCCTACCTCCTTTGTCCTGAACGGCAAGAACGTCACGCTCGACGCCGATCCGTCGATGCCCGTCCTCTGGGCGATTCGCGAACACGCGGGACTGACCGGCACGAAGTTCGGCTGCGGCATGGCGCAGTGCGGCGCGTGCACCGTGCATCTCGAAGGCCTGGCCGTCCGCTCGTGCGTGCTGCCGCTCGCCGGCATCGCGGGCAAGCACGTCACGACGATCGAAGGCCTGCAGAGCAAGCCAGCGCAGGCCGTGCAGGCCGCCTGGGTCAAGCTGCAGGTGCCGCAATGCGGCTACTGCCAGTCCGGCCAGATCATGTCGGCCACCGCGCTGCTCGAACAGAACCCGAAGCCGACCGACGCGGACATCGACGCCGCGATGAACGGCAACCTGTGCCGCTGTGCGACCTACGCCCGCATCCGGGCGGCGATCCACGACGCGGCCGCGACGCTGGGAGCCTGACCATGACGATCGAACTCGACAACACCGGGGCGGTGCGTCCGTCGCGCCGCACGTTCCTGAAGGCCGCGGGCGCCGCGGCCGCCGTCAGCCTGACCATCGGCTTCGACTTCAGCGGCTTCGGCCGCCGCGCGCTCGCCGCGCCCGCACCCGCCGCCGACTTCGCGCCGAACGCATTCCTGCGCATCACGCCCGACGGTACCGTCACGGTCATCGCGAAGCACGTCGAAATGGGCCAGGGCGCGTATACGGGCATCGCGACGATCGTCGCCGAGGAGCTCGACGCCGACTGGTCGCACGTGCGCGTCGAAAGCGCACCGGCCGATGCGAAACGCTACGCGAACCTCGCGTTCGGCACGATGCAGGGCACGGGCGGCAGCTCGGCCATGTCGAACTCGTGGCAGCAACTACGCGAAGCCGGCGGGAAGGCCCGCGCGATGCTGGTATCGGCCGCGGCGGCCCGCTGGAAGGTGCCCGCGAGCGAGCTGACGACCGCCAAAGGCGTCGTCACGCATGCGAAGAGCGGCAAGACGGCCGCATACGGCACGCTCGTCGCCGACGCGTCGACGCTGCCGGTGCCGGACAAGGTCACGCTGAAGCAGCCGGCCGATTTCAAGCTGATCGGTCACCCCATTCCGCGCGTCGACGCGTCGGCCAAATCGAACGGCACCGCGCATTTCACGCTCGACACGACCGTCCCCGGCATGCGCGTCGCGCTGCTGCAGCGCCCGCCGCGCTTCGGCGCGAAGGTGAAGTCGTTCGACGCGACGGCGGCCAAGGCCGTGCCGGGCGTCGTGTCGGTCGTGCAGGTGCCGGGCGGGGTCGCCGTCGTCGGCACCGGCTTCTGGGCCGCGAAGCAGGGCCGCGACGCGCTGAAGATCGAATGGGACGAAACGAACGCCGAAAAGCGCAGCTCGGACGAGATCATGCGCGAATACCGGCAGCTCGCCGACAAGCCGGGCACGTCGGCGCGCAAGGACGGCGATGCCGACGCGGCAATCACGGGCGCCGCGCGCAAGATCAGCGCGACGTACGAATTCCCGTATCTCGCGCATGCGCCGATGGAGCCGCTCGACGCGGTCGTCAAGCTGACGGCGAACAGCTGCGAGATCTGGGCCGGCGACCAGTTCCAGACCGTCGACCAGGCCAACGCGGCCCGGACGGCCGGCCTGAAGCCCGAGCAGGTGCAGATCCACACGCTGTACGCGGGCGGCAGCTTCGGCCGGCGCGCGAACGCGTGGTCGGACTACGTGGTCGAGGCCGTGTCGATCGCGAAGGCGCTCGGCGCGGACGGCCAGCCCGTCAAGCTGCAGTGGACGCGCGAGGACGACATCCAGGGCGGCTTCTACCGGCCGATGTACTTCCACAAGCTCGACGCGGGGCTGACCGCGGACGGCAAGCTGGTCGGCTGGCGCCACCGGATCGTCGGCCAGTCGATCCTCGCCGGCACGCCGTTCGAGGCGTTCATGGTGAAGAACGGCGTGGACGCCACCTCGGTCGAGGGCGCGGCGAACCTGCCGTACGCGGTGCCGAACGTGTCGGTCGAACTCACCACCACGAAGGTCGGCCTGCCCGTGCTGTGGTGGCGCGTGGTCGGCAGCTCGCACACGGCGTACGCGGTCGAGGCGTTCATCGACGAAGCCGCGCACACGGCCGGCAAGGATCCGTACGCGTTCCGCCGCGACCTGCTCGCGAAGGAGCCGCGCATGCGCGCGGTGCTCGACCTGGCCGCGCAGAAGGCCGGCTGGGATCCGGCCAAGCCGCTGCCGAAGGGCCGCGGGCGCGGGATCGCGGTCGCCGAGGCGTTCAAGAGCTATGTCGCGCAGGTAGCCGAGGTGTCGGTCGACGCGGACGGCAAGGTGAAGGTCGAACGCGTGGTGTGCGCGGTCGATTGCGGGATCGCGATCAACCCCGACATCGTCGCCGCGCAGATGGAGGGCGGCATCGGCTTCGGGCTCGGCGCGGCGATGCACAGCGCGATCACGCTGAAGGACGGCCAGGTCGAGCAGCGCAACTTCGACGGCTACCACGTGCTGCGGATGGCCGAGATGCCGAAGGTCGAAGTGCATATCGTGCCGTCGGCCGAAGCGCCGACCGGGGTCGGCGAGCCGGGCGTCGCGCCGATCGGGCCGGCGGTCGCGAACGCGATCTTCGCGGCGACGGGCAAGCGGCATTACGTGCTGCCGTTCGATTCGGCGGATAGCGCGAAGGCTTGAGGATGGCCCGGAACGCCGGCCGCGGGCGGAGACGTCTCGCGGCCGGCGTTTTTTTATTCAGGAGGCGGGCAGTGTAGGGTTCGATGGCGGCAGAAAACCACCCGTAACACATTGATTCGCATGAAAAATCCATCGACCCCATGCAGGGTTCGATGTAGGGTTCGATATCGGGTTCGCCATTCGGCTGCAGCGACACTCCGCCGGCCCGCCCCCCGCCTCGCCCCGCACGTTACGTCGGACGTAACGCCCGTAACGTCGCCGGCCGATGCTACGTAACAATCCTTCAAGGTTATCCCGCCCCCGTTTCTCCCCGCCCCGCGCCTCCCGTTAAAATTTCTTTTAAATTCAAGGCTGCCGCGCCGCCCCCACGGGCGCCGCCGCCGTTCGATCCCCGACGATCCGCTCCCTGGCCCGAAAGTTGCAGCACAGGACCCGCAAACACTCCTTTATGGACATGCGAGGGCCACCATGGATTGCAAATACCTGTACATCGACAACATAAAAATCAACTTCGTGCGCCGCACGATCGAAATCGACAACAAGATCATTGATGTGACGCCGCGTGAATTCGACGTCGTCGAATTCCTGCTCGACAACATGAACAAGATCGTGCCGCGGCAGGCAATCCAGGAAGCCGTGTGGGGTCGTGAACTCGGCGTGTCGTCGCGCACGCTCGACACCCATATCTCGCGTATCCGTTCGAAGCTGCAGCTCGATCACGACAAGAACCTGCGGATCATCCCGATCTACGCGGTCGGCTATCGTCTCGTGCTGTTCGGTGCGGCGATGACGCACGTCGAGCGCCACGAAGCCGCGCCGATCCTGCGCGCGGCGCCGCAGGCCGTGATGGCCGCCGACTACGCCTGACGCTTCCCCCGCGCCGCCCGCGCGCGGCGCGCCGGTCACGCTCCCCCCACCGCGCTGCGGCGATCCGCAGCGCCTCGCGGCCCGCTCGTCGGACGCGGCCTGCACGCGGCCCGGCCCGCCAGCCAGTCGCGACCCGACCGCCGCCTCCGGGCGGCGGTCGCTTTTGCGCGGCGGCAGCCGAACGTCCTCGCGCGTCACGCTTCGTCGCACCCGCTCCGTCCATCGCCGCCCATGCCACCGTCCATGCCCGTGACGACGGATTCCGGCGTGACACTCGGCCTGCGTCGTCCCTACAATCGACGCAGCAGCCGCGCGCCCTCCGCGCCGCCGGCCCCGGAACGAACGGAATGACCATGAAAATGCGCGCGTCGCGAACCGTTGTCGCCTGCCTGTATGCGCTGGTTGCGCTCATGTGCGCCACGCCGCCACCCGTTGCGCATGCAGGCGGCGACGGCGCGCTGCACGTCGCGTCGATGACGTCCGGCAATCCCGATGAAGACAGCGCCGGGCGCGACACGCCGCCCGCACGCCAGCGACGGATGGATGCCGCCGCGACCACCCCGCCCGAGCGCGCACGCCGGCAAGCGTCTCCCGCGGCGTCCGCCGATCCGCCTTCGTGCCATGCGCGGCCCGTGACGACGATGTGCCGCGGCCGGCACTCGAGCGCCGCGAAGCAGCGCTGCATGCGCTGCCTCGACGAGTGACGACGCGCGGTGCACCGCCTTATGCGGCGCGCTGCGCTTCCAGCCAGGCCTGGAACATCAGCACCGTCCACAACTGGTGCTGCCAGTTCATCCGGCCGGTCACGTGCTGCCGCCACAGGCGCTCGACCGCGGCCGCATCGAAGAAGCCTTCCTCGCGCAACCGCGACGGCCGCAGCAGCGCCTCGGCCCAATCCCGCAGCGCGCCGCGCAGCCAGTGGTCGACGGGCGCGCAGAAGCCCTGCTTCGGCCGGTCGATCAGCGCGGACGGCACGTACCGGTCGAGCAGCCGGCGCAGCAGCGCCTTCGATTGCCCTTCCGGCAAACGCACCGCCGCCGGTACGCGCCACGCGAATTCGACGACGTGATGATCGAGGAACGGCATGCGCGTTTCGAGGCTCACGGCCATCGCCGCGCGATCGACTTTCGCGAGGATGTCGGTCGGCAGGTACGTGAGCGTATCGATCGCCATCGCCTGCTCGGCGAAGCTCAGGTGCGCGGGCCACGCGGATGCGGTGTCGAGCGGCGTCGCCGGCTCCTGCCCCGACAGCGCGAGGCGCTCGGGATGATGCACCGACGACATCAGCAGCCGGTACAGCCCGATGCGGCTCTCGGCCGTCATCACGTGGCCGAGCTTGTGCAGGCGATCGCCGATGCGCGCGGCCGATTCGCGTGCCTCCACGCCGCCCCACGCACCCTGCGCGACGGCCGCGAGCTGGTCGGCATGATCCGGCCGCAACGCATGCAGCGCGGCGGCGATCCGGGCCCGCACGGCACCGGGGACCCGATGCAGCTTGCGCCACAGGCGCGGCGTCAGGAAGTAGCGCGTATAGCCGCCGAACAGCTCGTCGCCGCCGTCGCCGGACAGGCTCACCTTCACGTGCCGGCGCGTCAGCTCGGACACGAGAAAGGTCGGGATCTGCGACGCATCGGAGAACGGCTCGTCGTAGATCGACGGCAGCTTCGGCACGACGCCGAGCGCGTGGTCGGCCGTGACGTAGAGCTCGGTATGACGCGTGCCGAGGTGACGCGCAACCGCCTTCGCATACCCGGCTTCGTCGTAGCCGGCTTCATGGAAGCCGATCGTGAACGTATCGACCGGCGTCGACGATTGCGCCTGCATCAGCGCGACGATCGTCGACGAATCGACGCCGCCCGACAGGAACGCACCAAGCGGCACGTCGGCCTCCATCTGCCGCGCGACGGCCTGGCGCAAGACCGTGTCGAGCTGGCCGACGGCCTCCTCGGCGTTGCCCTCGAACGGCTGCGCGCGACCGTCCTCGATCGCCTGATCGAGCGTCCAGTACGCACGCAGACGCGGCGTATCGCGCGCATGCTCGAACTGGATATACGTGCCGGGCGGCAACTTGCGGATGCCACGATAGATCGTATGCGGCGCGGGCACGCTCGACTGGCGCAGGTACAGACACAACGCGTCGCGATCGATCGCGCCGTCGAAGCCCGGATAGCCGCGCAGCGCCTTCAGCTCGGACGCGAACACGAGCGCGTCGCCGATCCGGCCATAGTAGAGCGGCTTCTCGCCGATCCGGTCGCGCGCGAGCGTCAGCACCCGCGATTCGCGATTCCACAGCGCGATCGCGAACATGCCGGTCGCGCGCCGCAACGTCGCCTCGACACCCCACGCGACGATCGCCGCGATCAGCACCTCGCTGTCGGAGTGGCCACGCCACGCCGGTGCGCGCCCCGCGCGCTCGAGCTCCGCGCGCAGTTCGCGATGGTTGTAGATTTCGCCATTGAAGACGATGACGTAGCGGCCGCACGCGGATGCCATCGGCTGTCGGCCGTGCACCGACAGGTCGACGATCGCGAGCCTCCGGTGGCCGAGCGCGATGCCGGCTTCCGGATCGACCCAGATCCCCTGTCCGTCCGGCCCGCGATGCGCGAGGCTTGCCGTCATGCGCGCGAGCGTGCCGCGTGCTGTCTCCTCATCGAAGGCGACGCTATTCAGAAAGCCGTCGATTCCGCACATTGATTTGTCTGCCCCTGTTGACCAGTTCCGTCATGCATGGCGCAACCTCGCGGCCCGCCGTCCGGCGTGACGGTCGAGCCATATTACGAAGAAATAAATCAGCAATAATTCACTGG
Source organism: Burkholderia sp. HI4860 (assembly GCF_002223045.2). NCBI lineage: Bacteria > Pseudomonadati > Pseudomonadota > Betaproteobacteria > Burkholderiales > Burkholderiaceae > Burkholderia > Burkholderia sp. HI4860. The sequence goes on from NZ_NKFO02000001.1 coordinate 3,152,829, forward strand.
TGAATGCCGCAATCACTCGAAAAAAACGCTGTCAAGCAGCGTGCGTGCATCACGACGGTACGCGCGGCCGACGTGCCCCGCCGGGCCGGCCACGGACGGGCCGGCCCGGCGATCATCGGGTCACGCGGAAAAACGGGGAACGGACCGCGTCAGGACGGCAGCCGGCGCGCCGCCAGATACGCAAGCTGCGCGCGGTTCTGCACGTTGAAGAGTTTTTCGAGCGAGCGGATATGGTGACCGACCTTGTGCAGCGACGTGCGCAGCGCGCTCGCGATCTCCTGGTCGGACAGCCCGTGCACGAGACGGTCGAGCACCTGCTGTTGCTCGTCGCCGAGTGCGAAGCCGCGCATCCGTGCGATGCGTGCCTCGAGGAACGGCAACGCGACACGATGCACGGCGAGGCTCACCGACAGCGCACCGCCGATCACGCGATCGTCGATCCAGTCGGTGCCGTGCGTCTCCGATGTCACGTTCACCGCGACACGCAAATCGAGACGCGGCGCCGACAGGCCGAACAGCACGCCGCTGTTCATCGCGTGCGCGCGCAGATGGCCGGCGAGCGCCAGCATCTTGCGGTCGCCGCTGCCCTGCGCGGCCGCCTCGATCTCGTCGAGCCGCCACGCGACCGGAAAGCCGCTTTGCCGCACCTGCGCAAACCGCGGATCGCTCTCGTAGAGCATCCCTTCGATAAATGGCTGCATGAATGTCGCGGGCGCGAGGTCGCGCAGCAGATGCGCGCACAGGATGCGCCGCCCGATCATTTCGAAAGCGCCGTAACCGAGCGTACTGAAACCGATTTGCCGCAAGCGCGCATGGCATTGCGCGAAATCGACCGGAGCAAGGTCGGTTTTACCGGATTCAATTGAAGTGCCGGTAAAAACGTCGTGCCCGATTGCCTGATATTGATTCGAATAAGCCGCAGTCGTTGCGATATCGGCCTGCGAAAACCACTCGACGCGTGGTGCGCCGTCAGCATATGTCATGAGGAGCCCGCCCTTTCCCAATATGTGAACCTGCGCCCCGTCACGATCTGGTCTTTTCTTTTTGGATTGTCTGGTCTTCGTTATCGGCGTGCGAATAGGAATCTTCCGCCGCCATTAGTATTACGGCATATTACGCATACACAGGCATTTTTGTACAATGCCCCCGCGTTTCGTCAGGGATGACGATCGGCGCATATCACACGATGCTCGATCGCACCGCCACGAACGCCGTACACGATACGGCCGCCGCCAGGCGATGCGCGTCGATTCCGAGGGATGGCACATGTCCGATATTGCATTGCATGAAGAAGCGGTCGCCCCAACCTTTCCCCGCCCGATGCACGGGTTGAACGCGTGCCCGGACGTGCTGCGGGAGCGCCCCGTGCAGGTCGTCTGGTGCGACGACGTGAAGCGCGCCGAGCTCACGCAGCCGCACGCGCCGAAGCTCGGCGTCGCCGATACGCTCGCGCACGCGCAGAGCACGGCCGAACGCAGCCGCATCGTCGCGAGCCTGCTGCACCTGACGGGCTTCTCGACGTTCGCGTACTTCGCGCTCGAATTCGCGCATGAGCGCGTCGAAAGTCTCTACCTGCACGAAGCCTTCACGCCGGCCACCTATCGCGGCGACTACGTGCGGCACAGCCATCACGACATCGACCCGCGCACGCTCGGCGCGCGCGTGTGCAACATGCCGATCGTGTGGGACCTGCAGCAGTTGCGCCGCGAACACCGCGAGCGCGACGCCGGCCCGCGCGCGACGCCGGCCGCGCTCGACGGCTTCCTGCAGACGATGCAGGACGACGGGATGTGCAGCGGCATCATGTATTCGATGGCCGTGCCCGGTACGCGGCTGCATGCGTTCATGAGCTTCACCGCGCCGCGCCGCACGCGCGAATGGATCACGCCGGCGACGATCGAGCAGGCGCTGTCGATCGGGCTGTCGGTGCACAAGTTCGCGTCGCCGCAACTGATCTCGACGTCGCGCGAACGTGCGGTGAACGGGCTCACGCCGTTCGAGCAGGAACTGCTGCTCGGCATCGCCGAAGGCGCCTCCGACAAGGAGATCGGCCGGCGCCTCGACACGAGCGCACACAACGTCGACTATCACCTGCGCAAGCTGCGCAAGCGCTTCGGCGTCGCGAACCGGATCCAGCTCACGTACCTGACGTCGAAGCTCGAGCTGATCTGACGATCGCGCGGCGTGCGCGGCCTGTCACAAACGGACGCGTAAACGCACATGCCGGCCTCGCGGGCCGGCATGTACGGGTTGCGGCGCGGTGCCGGGTCCGGCGCCGCTTCCTGGAAGACGACCTGCGTTACTTCAGCAGCGTCATCTGCACTACCTTGACGATCACCAGACCGACCGCGATCACGAGATAGCCGCGCAGCACGGCCATCCACACGCGCGTCGTCATCGTCATCTTCTGCGGCTCGAGCGTCTCGAGCGGCGGCATGCGCCACGTGTCGCGCTGCGAACGGTCGACACCCGGTTCGACGACACGCTTGTTGCGGCGGATCAGCACCGTCGCGAGATAGCCGACGATCGCGAGCACGCTGCCGCCCACCAGCACGTCGAGGATCGCTTCACCGCTGATGTCCGGATACATCACCGATGCGGTCAGGATGATCGACAGCATCACGAGCACCCAGATCACCGCGCCGGTGAACACGTTGAGCTTCGTCGAGTTGATCCACGGGCCGAGCACCTGCTTGTCGTTGCAGAGCAGCAGCAGGAATACGGTGGCGCTCGGCAGCAGCACGCCCGCGAGCGTCTGCACGGCTTCCGTCAGCAGGCCCAGCGGGCTGCCCGGGATCAGCACCAGCGCAGCGGCGGCCGCGACGATGCCGAAGTAGACGAGATAGAAGCCCTTCGCGTCCGACACGTTGCGGTGCAGCGAGTGACGGATCTTGAACACGTCGCCGATCGCGTAGGCGGTCGACAGCGAGACGGCCGCCGCGCCGATGATGCACGCGTCGAGCAGCGCGACGGCGAACAGCGTCGCGCTCGTGCGGCCCGAATACTTCTCGAGGCCCGCGATGATGCCGCCGGCGTCGGTGAAGTTGCCGAATTCCGGATGGCCCGAGAACAGCTGGGCCGAGAACGCGATCATCGCGACTGCGCCAACCAGTACGAAGGCGATGCCGATCCACAGGTCCGCCTTTTCATACTTCATGAAGCGCGGGGTGATGCGCTTGTCGATCACGTAGCTCTGCTGGAAGAACAGCTGCCAGGGTGCGACGGTCGTACCGACGATGCCGATCACGAGCAGCATCACGTCCGACAGCTTCGAATGCGCGGGCCAGTTCGGGATGAAGAAATCGCGCGTGATCTGCCCGACCGGCGGATGGATCGCCACGAGCACCGGCACGAGCAGCAGGCTCAGCAGGCACAGCCCGATCGCGAACCGCTCGAAGCGCCTGAAGTCGCCCGTACTCACCGCGGCCATGGTCAACGCCGCGGCCACGCACACGCCGGCCACCTTCGGCAACCCGAAGAAATCCAGCACGAACGTGATGCCGATGAACTCGGTGACGATGGTGAGCGCATTGAGCAGGAACAGGTCGATCACGCTGAACGCGCCCCAGAACTTGCCGAAGCGCTCGAAGATCAGGCGGGCGTGGCCGACGCCCGTGACCGCGCCGAGGCGCAGCACCATTTCCTGGTTCACGTACAGCACGGGCACGAGCAGCAGCAGCGTCCACAGCAGCGTCGTGCCGTAGTTCTGGCCGGCCTGCGTATAGGTGCCGAATGCGCCGGCGTCGTTGTCGCCGACCATCACGATGAGGCCCGGGCCGATGATCGCAAGCAGCGTGCGCAGACGCGCCCACCACGTGCCGCGTGCACCGGTGTCGTGGCGTGCGATCGTGCCGAGCGCGCCGCGGATATCGCCCAGGTGGGCTTCGTCGAGCACGGCGCTGCGTTCGGCGGCGATCGGTGGAGAAACGTTGGATGGCGTGGACATGATTTATTCCGTACGGCTAAGGGTTATCTGAAGAGCGTGTGACCTTGGAATACGCGCGGGGCGGCCGCGCGATGGCGGCCGTGCGTGCGCATGCCGAGGCGCGCTCGGTACTTCCTGCTTCAGTGGATCAACGATTTCAGCTGGTTCAACAGGCGGGCGAACACCCGCGGACGGGCGTCGAGCGTCAGCATCGCTTCGTAGTGGTTGCGCGATTCGGTGACGTGCGGGAGATTCGACAGCAGAAGGCCGAAGTTCATGATCTGGCTCCGTGCGGCGACGGCAGGCTGCCGGCCGCGTGTGGGGCGCGGGGCCAGTCCGGGGCCTGAACGACGTGTCAGGCTAGTCGGCCGGATTGTCCCTGCGACCCGGGTTCAAAAGGGTCTGTGCGTGCAACGGGCATAAGGGACAACTGTCACTGTCGTTCATGGCGGCTCCTGTGCGGTGTTCCGGAGAACACGGTTGACCGCCGTCAGGCGGGCGGGCCGGCATTCGCGATGCCTGAAAAGGCGTGCGCGAACACGGCCGCCTGCCGGGCGGCGGTGAAACCGGCGGGCGCATGCGAAAACGCATCACGCTAACCGGCGCGAATCAGGGTGCACGTAGGGGGTTACTGCGGAATACTGCTGCGCGCACCGTTTGCCTGGGAGACAAACGGCGGCTTCGATGAGGCGCGGACGTCGGTCGCTCAGGCGGAAATTTCGTTCGAAGATCGACTACTGCAGGCGTCCAAGGCGGCGGCCCCAAGAGTGAAGATGGCGGATTCTATGGACGGCCCGAAAGTGAAGTCAACCCCTCGAAACCCCATTTCTCGAAATAAATTTCGCGCGCCGCGGCACTGAAAGAATTGCCCTTGAAAACACGTGGCGCAACCTTTCAGGGCATGCGGTGCAGCCGGGGGGCGATGCGTATGAACAACGCGGCGGCGCGTCCGGTCGCGCGCCTTCGTTGCCGATCCGTTGCCCGCCCCGTGCCGGAACGGGCCGCCGAAGTGCCCGCGCAACGTGCGCCATTTTTTATGCGTTTTTTACTTGCGCTGCAGCAAACGACGCGAATACAATCCGCCGCAATTCATCAAGGGAGTCCCTCCGTGGACACATGCTCTAGTTGCAGTTCGATGCCGGTCCAGGCCGGCCAAGCCATCGCGAGATAGCAGCCAGACGCATGTCTTTCGCCGCTAGCTCGCATTCGTCGGGTTAGCGCGCTTCCTCCCGAGCCGGTCATCGCCGGTTCGTCCGTTGCACGCTCCGTTACGTTCCACCCTCCGATCGCAGGCCGCGTCATGCGCCCGCGCTCGACCACGTCGTCCGGCCCGAGCCGGACACGACGGAGGCAGCGTCATGTTTTTTCAATCGTTCGCGGTCAGACTCAAGCGCATCGTGCATGTCGCATGCGACCGCTCATTCGTCTCCGGCCTGTCGCCGCTCGCCCACGCGTTCAGCAACTGGCGCGGCACGGCGCTCGCCCACGTGCCGGCGGCGCCCCGCCCGCTCGACTGCCTGCTGGTCGCCGTGATGGCCGCCGCGGTCGCCCTCGTCGCGCTGCTGTGCTCGGCCGCGCCGCGCCTCGGCTTCGCGCAGGTGGGCCGCATCGGCGGCTGGCTGCCGTAAGCCCCGCGGGCGTGCGGCAGCGCCACGCGCCAGGGGCCGCCGCGCGACCGTCTCGTCTCGCCACGCTTCCCGCAACACGTTTTCGTTTCTTCAGCCTAACTAATCAAACCGCCAACGGAACCCACATGAAGAACTACCTCGAACCCGTCCCGCGCAAGCTCCGCGTCAATGCGCTCGCCACGCTGCTGCTGTCGCTCGCCGCCACGTCCGCGTTCGCGCAAGCGTCGTCACCGGCCGCGGCCGAACCGGCGGCCGGCGCCAGCGACGCCGCCGCGCCCGCACAACAGGCCGCCGATGCTGCCGCGCCCGCCCCCACCGGCTTCTGGGAGCGCTCGAACCTGCTCGGCAACATGGGCGGCCTGCGCGACGTGCTCGGCGATCACGGCATCACGCTAAGCCTGCAGGAAACCAGCGAGTACCTGTACAACACGTCGGGCGGCACGCATCGCGGCGGCGCGTACCAGGGGCTCACGCAATTCGGTTTCAACGTCGACACGGGCAAGGCGGTCGGCCTGCCGGGCGGCACGTTCAACGTGTCGGCGCTGCAGATTCACGGCACCAACCTCACGCAGCGCTATCTGCAGACGCTGCAGACCGCGACCGGCATCGAGGCGAATTCGACCACGCGCCTGTGGGAACTCTGGTACCAGCAGTCGCTGCTCGACGGCAAGGTCGACGTGAAGGTCGGCCAGCAGAGCGTCGACCAGGAATTCATGGTGAGCCAGAACGCGGCGACGTTCATGAACGCCACGTTCGGCTGGCCCGTGCTGCCGTCGACCGACCTGCCGGCCGGCGGCCCCGCGTACCCGCTGTCGTCGCTCGGCGTGCGGCTGCGCGTGAAGCCGTCCGATGCGTGGACCGCGATGGTCGGCGTGTTCGACGGCAACCCGGCCGGCCGCAGCGACGGCGATGCGCAGGTGCTGAACGCGCACGGCACCAACTTCAACCTGCGCAGCGGCGCATTCGTGATCGGCGAAGTGCAGTACGCGCTGAACGCGCCGCCCGCGGATCCGAAGGCGCCGCAACCGGCCGGCCTGCCGGGCACGTACAAGCTCGGCTTCTGGTATCAGTCGCAGCATGCGAACGACCCGCGCTACGGCACCGATGGCCTGTCGCTCGCGGATCCCGCCAGCAACGGCATTGCCGCGACCCATCGCGGCAACTACTCGTTCTACGCGGTCGCGGACCAGATGGTATGGCGGCCGTCGGCCGACAGCCCGCGCTCGGTCAACGTGTTCGCGCGCGTGATGGGTGCGCCGGGCGACCGCAATACCGTCGATTTCGCGGCGAACGCAGGCGTGACGCTCAAGGCGCCGTTCAAGGGACGCGACAACGACGTCGCGGGCATCGCGGTCGGCTACGCGAAGATCGGCTCGCATGCGCGCGGCCTCGACGGCGACACCGGCGTCTACACGACGCCCGGCTATCCGGTGCGCCGCGCGGAGACGGTCGTCGAAGCGACGTACCAGTACCAGGTCACGCCGTGGTGGCAGCTGCAGGCCGACCTGCAGCACTTCTTCCGTCCGGGCGGCGGCATCCCGAACCCGAACGCGGCCGGCGCGCGCATCGGCGACGAAACGGTCGTAGGCGTGCGCACGACGATCACGTTCTAAAGCAGGCCCGAAGCAAACACGGGCCGGACGGCCGCTTGCGCGACAATCCGGCCCGTGCGTTCTCCTGCAATACCCGCGCGCGGCCCTCGCCGCGCGTCACTCGCCGTACAGCCCGAGCAGTTTCAGCGTGACGCCGTTGGTCCAGCCGAAGCCGTCCTGCAGCGGATATTCACCGCCCCCGCCGCCGCCCGTGCCGGCGCCTTCGACCACGTACTTCTCGACGAGCTTGCCTTCGGTCGCATACACATGCTTCACGTCGGACAGGAAACGCGTGCCGATGTCCTTCGCAAGCGCCGGTTCGCCATAGCGGCGCAGCCCGTCGATCGCGATCCACTGCAACGGCGCCCAGCCGTTCGGCGCATCCCACTGCTGCCCGGTGTTCTCGGTGGTCGTCGCGAGGCCGCCCGGCTGCAGCAGCGTCTTGCGCACCTCGCGCGCGGTCGCCTTCGCGCGCTCGGGCCACGCCACGCCCGCGAACAACGGATACAACGCAGCGGCCGTCACCGCGTCGCGCGGCTTGCGCTGTTGCCAGTCGTAGTCGCCGTAGTAGCCGCGGCGGTTCCACAGATAGCGGTTGATCGCGGCCGCCCGCCGCGCCGCGCGCGCGGAAAAATCGGTCACGCACGCCACGTCGCGCGTGATCGCGCAGCCCTTCACGATCGTCGTCTCGAGATGGAACATCAGGCTGTTCAGGTCGACCGGCACGATCGACGTCGTGCGGATCGTCGCGAGCGTCTTGCCGTCGCCGAACCAGCGCGAGCTGTAGTCCCAGCCGCTTTCGGCGCCCGCGCGCAGGTCGCGGTAGACCTCGTTCGCCGGACGCCCCGGCACCGACTTCGCGGTCGTCACGTCCTCGAGATACGACTCGTCGCGCGGCGTATCGCTCGCGTCCCAGTAGCGGTTCAGTACCGCGCCGTCGGGCATCGCGACCACATGGCGCGTGGCCTGCCCGCGCGGCGTCGTGGCTTCGCCCTGCATCCAGTACGCATGCTCCTTGCGCAGTTCCGGCAGGTATTTCTGGTAGACCTTGTCGCCTTCGGCCTGCGCGGCGAGCGTGACCATGTACGCGAAGAACGGCGGCTGCGAGCGGCTCGCGTAGTACGTGCGGTTGCCGTTCGGGATGTGCCCGATCGTGTCGATCAGATGGGCGAAGTTGTCGAGCATGTTGTCGACGAGATCCTCGCGCCCGGACACCTGCAGCCCCAGCATCGTGAAATAGGTGTCCCAGTAGTAGCCTTCGCGGAAGCGGCCGCCGGGCACGACATACGGCTTCGGCAGCGGGATCAGCGAACTGTACGGCGGCACCGTCGTGCTCGTGCGCGTGAGCTGCGGCCACAGCCAGTCGATGTGCTGGCGCAGCGTCTGGTTCGGCGGCGGCGTCACGCCGCCTTCCGGGGGCGGCGTGAAATGCTGCGCGACGAACGCCTTCAGCGAGAAGCCCGGCTGCGATTTCTGTTGCTGATACAACTGCACGATCGTCGCCGGATCGCCGTCGGGCGTCGCGTCGACGAAGGTCTTCTGGTCGGGATAGATCTGCGCGGTCTGCACCGCGACGAACAGGTCGCCGTAGAGCTGGCTCGGCGGCGGCAGCAGCGTGCCCGACGCGGGGATAGCAATCGCGGCCGTAGCCGGCGGGGCCGACTGGGTAGTTGCCTGCGCGGCGGCCTGGTTCGCGTTGTCGGCCTGGGCGGCGCAGCCGGCAACGGCGAGATACGCGACGGCCAGCGCGGCAGCCCAGCGAAGACGCGGCGCGGGTGGCGCGAGAGGCGGTGAGAGTCGGGCTGAGAAGCGACCTGAGAAGCGGCCTGAGAAGCGACTCGAGAAGCGCGATGCGATCGATGCGGCACGACGTGACGTCATGACGTGTCCCCTCCTTTCGATGGTGAGTGGGTCGGCACGAGGTCTCGTTCGCGCGCGCGCTCGTCTCGATGGCCCTCGATCGATGCGCGTCGTTTGGTGATGCGAGTGGATCCGACTGTCGCACGAAACGTGCGGATCAAGCAAGTTTCGATTCGTGCAACTCGCGCGGATACAGATCACCGGACATGGCCCGCCACGCACGCGCGTCGAGCGCGGCGCATCGCGCAGCCCCAGCGCGCGCGGCAGCGTCATGCAGTCGTTCTTTCCATGCCGCCGCCAACCAGGACGACTGTTGCAACATGCGGAACAACTGTTGTCGTACGTGACTCAACGGTCACATTGTGGGCATAATGGCGTCTTTACCGCGCGCCCAGCCCATGTCGCCCGTCTTTCTAGCACCGCTCATCGTTGCCTGTGCGTTGTTCATGGAAAGCGTCGACGCGAACATCATCGTCACCGCCCTCCCCGCGATGGCGAGGGACTTCGGGCACAGCCCCGTCACGTTGAACATTGCGATCACGGCCTATGTGGTCGGGCTCGGCGTGTTCATCCCGATCTGCGGCTGGCTGGCCGACCGCTTCAGCGCACGTTCCGTATTCCGCACCGCGATCGGCATCTTCGTCGTCGGCTCGCTGATGTGCGCGGCCTCCAATTCCCTCGGCGTGCTCACGTTCGCGCGCTTCATCCAGGGCGTGGGCGGCGCGATGATGGTGCCCGTCGGCCGCATCATCATCTTCCGCGCCGTGCCGCGCTCGGATCTCGTGCGCGCGATGAACTACCTCGCGATTCCCGCGCTGTTCGGGCCTACGGTCGGGCCGCTCGTCGGCGGCTTCATCACGACCTACCTGCACTGGCGGATGATCTTCTTCATCAACGTGCCGATCGGCATCTACGGGATCTACCTCGCCAGCAAGCACATCGCGAACACGCGCGAGCCCGATCCGGGCCCGCTCGACTGGTTCGGCTTCCTGCTGTCGGCCAGCGGCGCCGCGCTGCTGCTGATGGGCCTCACGCTGATCGACGGCGCGCTCACGTCACGCTCGAACGCGCTCGTCATGTGCGTGGCCGGCACCGTCCTGCTCGCGCTGTACGTACCGTACGCGCGCCGCAAGGAGCGCCCGGTGCTCGACCTCAGCTTCCTCAAGATCCCCACGTATCACGCGAGCGTCGTCGGCGGGTCGCTGTTCCGTATCGGCCTCGGCGCGGTGCCGTTCCTGCTGCCGCTCGCGCTGCAGGAAGGGCTCGGCATGAGCGCGTTCCATTCGGGGCTCATCACGTGCGCGTCCGCGTTCGGCGGCGCGATGAGCCGCTCGACGGCCACCCATACGCTGCGCCGCTTCGGCTTCCGCACGGTGCTGATCTACAACGCGGCCTTCGCGGGGCTCGCGATCGCCGCGTACGGCGTGTTCCATCCCGGCATGGCGACCTGGGCGATCTGGCTGATCGTGCTCGTCGGCGGGATCTTCCCGGCGCTGCAGTTCACAAGCCTGAACTCGATGATCTACGCGGACATCTCCCCGCGCGACGCGGGCCGCGCGACGAGCCTCGGCAGCGTCGTGCAGCAGATGTCGCTCGGCCTCGGCGTGACGGTCGCCGGCCTCGTGCTGCACATTTCGCACTGGCTGCAGGGCCATCAGAAGATGATGTGGTCGGATTTCTGGCCCGCGTTTCTCGTGGTCGGGCTGTGCTCGTTCGCGTCGATTCCGATCACGCGGCGGCTGCCGCCCGGCGCCGGCGACGAAGTCGCGCGCGGCAAGCGGCAATAGCCACCAGGCAGACGGGCGGGAAATCACGAGAGGGACGGAACGGGCAAAAGAAAAGGAAAAACCGCCCGCGAAGCAAACCGGCAAATACAAAAAAATCAGCGGACATCCACACGGGGCCGGTGCACAGCCGCATGGATGTCCGCTCAGGGCTCCGGGTCTCCCGATGGGGGTTGAGAATCCCGGATTCGCTTCCTGCGTGCCATGGACATATGTGCGTCGGAAGCAAAAGCGTTGCGCGTGTTTATCGTTGCGCCATGAACTGCACTATAGGGAAACTTGCGCAACGCATCTGTCAAGCATTGTCAGACACGGTGCATCGGCACGTCGCACGCGTGCGCCGCTTTCGCGCTAAAGTGGTTCCCGACCATCACTCCCGGCCGCCCTTCCGATGCTTACGCTCTCGACCGCCGCCGCCCGCGCGCTGCATCTCGCCGCGCAAGGCCTGCTGACGCCGCCCCGCCGCAAGGCAACCAAAGCCGACGTGCTCGACACGATCCGCCGGATGGCGCAGCTGCAGATCGACACCATTCACGTCGTCGCGCGCAGCCCGTATCTCGTGCTGTTCAGCCGTCTCGGCGATTTCGCGCCGCAGTGGCTCGACGAACATCTCGCCGAGGCGCGCCTGTTCGAATACTGGTCGCACGAAGCGTGCTTCCTGCCGGTCGAGCAGTTCGGCCTGATGCGCTACAAGATGCTCGATCCGTCGGGAATGGGCTGGAAATACGCGGCCGAGTGGCATGAGCAGAATCGTCCCGAGATCGACCGGCTGCTCGCGCGGATTCGCGCGGAGGGCCCGGTACGGTCGGCCGATTTTGCCCGAGAGGATGGTGTGAAAGGCAACGGCTGGTGGGATCGCAAGCCCGAGAAGCGCCACCTGGAAGTGCTGTTCACGACGGGCGACCTGATGGTGTCGGAACGCCGCAATTTCCAGCGCGTGTACGACGTGCGCGAGCGCGTGCTGCCCGACTGGGACGATACGCGCGACCTGCCGCCGCGCAGCGCCGTGCTGCCCGCGCTGCTCGACTACACGTGCCGGGCGCTCGGCGTCGTGCGCGCGGACTGGGTGGCCGACTACTATCGGCTGCCGCGCCGCTCCTACCGCGCGGAGCTCGAGCAGCTCGCCGGCGCGGGCGACCTGATTCCGGTGGCGATCGACGACTGGAAGGAGCCGGCCTACGTGCATCGCTCGCTCGAAGCGTTGCTGCCGGCCGCGCAGGCCGACACGCTGCGCTCGACGGTCACGACGCTGCTGTCGCCGTTCGATCCGGTGGTATGGGACCGGCGGCGTGCGTCGACGCTATTCGGTTTCGACTACACGATCGAATGCTATACGCCAGGGCACAAGCGGCGTTACGGCTATTTCTGCCTGCCGGTGCTGCATCGCGGGCGGCTGGTCGGGCGCATCGACGCGAAGGCGCATCGCACGCTCGGCACGTTCGAACTGAAGGCGGTGCATGTCGAGCCAGGCGTGCGGTTCGGCACGGGGCTCGCAGCCGATGTCGCGAAGGCGGTGAGGAAGCTCGCGGCGTGGCACGGCACGCCGGAAGTCACGGTCGGGCAGCAGGCCCCGCCGGAGCTGGTGAAGGCGCTGGCCGGCGCTTAGACGCCCACGCAGCCGGCTGGCACGACGGCGGCGCGGACGTCTACGTGCCGGCCGTCAATCAGTCGCGCAGCTTGCGAAAACGCGGGGTGCCGTCTTCGAGGTTCCCGTTGAACATCGCTTCCGGCCGGACCCACAGCCCGCGCGCATGCGGCCACAGGTGTTCGTACACGACCACCGATTCCTCGGTTTCGGAATGACGGGCAACGCCGATGTAGCGGTACAGGCCACCCTTGTAATGGCGATGCGTCGCGAGCTGTTCGGCTTCCTGTTCGGTCATGATGGGCTTCTCTTCGGCAAAAACGGAAAGCGCGTATTGTATGCGCTGCGCGGCGCGTCAGCGTTTCGCGTAGATGTCCGGGCGGCGGATCTCCATCACGCGCTCGGGATTCGCGCATGGCTCGAAGCCGACCGGCCGGTACAACTCGTGCGCATCGGACGTCACGAGCATGATGCGGCGCAGCCCCTGCACCACCTCCTGTGCAAACACGTGGTCGATCAGCGCGCGGCCGTAGCCGTTACCGCGCTCGGCCGGCAGCACGAACACGTCGCACAGGTACGCGAACGTCGCGTGATCGGTCACGAGCCGCGCGAACCCGACGAGCCGGTCGCCCACGTAGGCGCCGAAACACAGCGAGCCCTCGATCGCCCGCTCGACCACGTCGCGCGGAATGCCCTGCGACCAGTACGCGTCGCGGTGCAGGAAGTCGAAGATCGCGTCGACGTCGAGTTCGCGTTTGTCGGTGGAAAATCTCAGCGTGGCGGGGGTGGCGGGGGTGGCAGCGGGCACGTCGGTCTCCGGTCGCGATGGCGGAAGGCGAGACGCTGACGATACCGCGCGGCGGGGCGAGCTACAAGCGGCGGCACTTGTCGCCTCGGCCAGACGGCACGCAGGCTCATTCCGGACGTTTCTGGTGTGTTACGAAACTGGGGTGGGTAGACTTGTACAGCAAACCGTACACCTCTCTCGACTGTGCTAAACTTGTACGGTTATATGTACAAGTGAGGCAATCATGCGCACGATTCATTTTTCGGATGCCCGTGGCAATCTGAAGACCGTTATCGACCAGGTCGTCGACGACGCGGACGTGACGCTCATCACGCGCCGCGATGCGCCGAACGCCGTCATCATGTCGCAGGACTACTACGACAGCCTGATGGAGACGGTGCACTTGCTGCGCTCGCCGGCCAACGTCGCCCATCTCGAGCGCTCGATCGCGCAACTACGCAAGGGCAAGGCAAAGGAGCGCAAGCTCGCGGCGGATGACGAATGAGCGTACGCCGCGTGCTCTTTACTTCCGACGCGTGGGACGACTATGTCTACTGGCAGGGGCAGGATCGCAAGACGCTCAAGCGTATCAACCAGCTCATTCGCGAAGCCCAGCGAACGCCGTTCGAAGGAATCGGAAAGCCCGAACCGTTAAAGGCCAATCTCTCCGGCTTCTGGTCGCGCCGTATCGACGACACGAACCGTCTGGTCTACGAGGCTGACGACTTGCAGATCAGCATCGTGTCCTGCCGTTACCACTACGAATAGCATCGCCCCACGGGTCATGGCGCCCGCAACGTGCGATCTGCCTTGCAACGCTTCAACGGCAGCGGCCGCGCTGCGACTATCCGCGTCACCTCGCGCGTGCGCGGGTCGATTTCGAGGTCGAGGCATGCGCAACCGTAGCCATGCCCGCCGGCGTTGGTGACGACCCAGCCCTTCGTCGACATGTCGGGCATCGTGTCGAGGCCCGGCACCGGCTCGTTGCCCATCGTCAACAGTGTCCAGGTGCCGTCCTTGTCATTCAGCCACCAGTTGGCCGGCGACGGATTCTCAAGCCATCCGCAGCGCTTTTCCGGTGCGGCAGATACCTGCGTCGCGGCTGCCAACGTCAACGCTGCACCCAGCATCCACATTGCAAGACGTGCACGAGTGATTGTCATGTGATCGATCCGGAAACGAATGGGCATCGGGAAACCGTCATTGCAGGTGCCGGACAGCATACCGGGCTTTCTCTCGGATGTCGCTCGTCCGCACCGGCCGTCCGGTCGCATCGGTCGTCGCGCGCGGCGACGACGAGATCGGCTTTCAGCAGATTCGGTGACAATGTCGCCTGCCCAACAAGTTCGCCACGCCGCCTCATGCCCTACCGCCTCATCGCATTCGACTTCGACGGCACGCTCGCCGATTCGCTCGACAGCTTTCTCGCGGCGCTGTCGGAAGCGTCGCGCCTGCACGGCTTTCGCGACGCCACGCCCGAGCTGCGCCCGGCGCTGCGCGGCATGTCGGCGCGCGACATCATTCGCGCGCTCGACGTGCCGATGTGGAAAGTGCCGCGCGTGACGATCGACATGCGCCGCCTGATGCAGCCGCGTGTCGCGCAAGTGGCGCTGTTCCCCGGCGTCGGCGAAACGTTCGACGCGCTCGCCGCGCGCGGCATCCGCATCGCGATCGCCACGTCGAATACCGAGGCGATCGTGCGTGACCGGCTCGGCCCGCACGCCAGCAGCCGCGTCGAGCACTTCGCATGCGGCATTCCGCTGTTCGGCAAGGCGCGTCGCCTGCGCGCGCTCGTTCATGAGGCCGGCGTGCGCAGCGACGAAGTGCTGTACGTCGGCGATGAAATCCGCGACGCCGACGCGGCACGACGCGCGCGCATCGCATTCCAAGGCGTCGCGTGGGGCTACACCGCCCCGGACGCGTTGCAGGCGCATTGCGCGACACCGTTGCTGCCGCGTCTCGACGCATTGCTCGATCGCGTGTGATGCATGCGTGCGCTGCGCGCATCCAGTTCGCCCCATCGCGCGATGCGCACGTCATCGCACGACACAGCCGCACGACGATGAAACGCGGATGACACCCCCGTGCATCCCGCACGCGTCATGCGCGCAAAAATTGCCGCCGACGCACACGCAACAGGTACGCACTACCTGTCGGCGTGCTGGCTCATCGATTCGTCTTACCAACCGTTACACAAACCACAGCGCGGTTGCACCTGCTACCGGATCGCTCTCCTAGAATCAGTCGGGCCGGGAAACGCTTCGACCGGCGCCGCGGCAGAGCGGCGGTCGAATCCGGCCCGGGCGCGCCCGGTCTCTCGCACAGCGACGGATCACGTGATCCGTTTTTCAACCAGAGCCCCGATCGAAAGGAGGTCCCATGAACCGCTTTCCCCAACTCTCGCGCCTTGCTTTGTCTGCCGCTGGCCTGCTTCTCGTCGCCGTAACGGCGACCGCGCAAACCGCACAACCGGCACCGGCCGCACCGAACGCGCCGGCCGCCGCCGCGACGCGTATCCACGAAGCCGACCAGGCCTTCATCACCGACGGCACGAAGACCGTGTCGACGCAGCACGACGCGGCACGCATCGCCGATTCGCGCACGTCGGACAGCCAGGTCAAGGCGTTCGCGCAACGCGTGTCGACCGACGATGAAAAGATCATCCAGGCGATGCGCGCGGCCAGCCCGCGCGGCGTCGACGTGCCGGCCAACGATCCCGATACGGCCGTGCTGGGCAGCATCAAGAACCTGCGCGGCGCCGAGTTCGACAAGGCGTATATCGAGCAGGTCGCGCTCGCCGGCCAGCAGAAGGCCATCTCGGCATTCCAGGCCGAAATCGCGTCGGGCCGCGACACCAAGCTGAAGGAAGTCGCACGCCAGTCGCTGCCGATCCTGCAGAAGCACTACGCGGACGCGCAGAAGCTCGCGGAACGCCACCACCTCGCATCGGCGCAGTAACGCGCCGCAGCGCCGCGCATCACGCGCGGCGCACTGCTTCCCCTGTCGTCGCGTCGCCTCCCCTTCCGGCGGCGCGACGCACGTCAAACCCGACGCTTCACGCGTGACCCGTTACGTCGCCAGCTTCGCCAGCAGCCGCGCACGCACTTCCGGCCATTCGTCGTCGATGATGCTGAAGCGCACCGAATTGCGCTTGCGGCCGTCCGGCATGATCCGCTCGTGCCGCACGATCCCTTCCTGCTTCGCACCGAGCCGCAGGATCGCCGCGCGCGATTTCTCGTTCAGCTCGTCGGTCGTGAACTGCACGCGCACGCAGTGCAGCACGTCGAACGCATAGCCCAGCAGCAACCATTTCGCTTCGGTATTCGCGCGCGTGCGCTGCGCCGATTCGCTCAGCCACGTATGGCCGATCTCAAGCTTGCGGTTCTTGCGATCGATCTTCCAGAAACGCGTGCTGCCGATCACGCGGCCCGATGCGCGATCGACGATCGCGAACGGCATGACAGTGCCGGCCGAACGCCCTTGCAATGCGGTGTCGATATACGCGTCGATCGTCTCCGGGCCCGGCACGACCGTGACCTTCAGGTTCCACAGCTGGCCATCGGCAGCCGCGTCCAGCAGCGCCTGCCGGTCGGATGAATCGAGCGGCCTCAGCTCGACGTGTTCGCCGGTGAGGATCGGTGGTTCGAGGGAAGCAGAAGCGTCGGTCATGAAGGATTCCGGAAAGTGGTGGCGATGGCGGCGAAACACGATCATACGGCCGCTTCAGCCGAGGAGCGTGGCCAACCGGCGGCGAATCGCCTTCGCCTCGCCGCGCAACGCATTGGTAAACGCATCGACGAGCAGGCTCTTCGGCCGGTGCTCGGGCACGATCACGCTGACCCGGTACGGAAAGGATCGCGTGAGCGGCCGCACGTGCAGGTCGCGCCCGACGAAATCGAGCGCGGTCAGCGGATTGACGATCGCCGCACCGAGCCCCTGCCGCACGAACGCACACACCGACACGGCCGACGGTGTTTCGACGACCGAGCGCGGCGCCACGCCGAGTTGCGCGAACGCTTCGTCGATCAGGATGCGGTACGGATCGTTCAGCGACAGGCTCACGAACGGGCGATCCGCGAGATCCGGCAGATCGATCGCGTCATGCGCGAGCAGCGGATGGCCGTCAGGCAGCACGCACACTTCGTCGACTTCGAGCAGTGGCGTGAGCACGGTGCCGGCCGGCGCGACGTCGCGCTCGGTCAGCCCGAGGTCGTAACGCTGCGCGGTCAGCCACTCTTCTAGCACCGGCGATTCCTGCGTCGCCACCGACACGCTGACGCCAGCGTGCTGCTCGCTGAAACGCCGGCACGCACCGGGCAGGATCGCGTGCGAGAACGCCGGCAACGCGATCACCGACAGTTGACCGTCACGAAACTCGCGCAGGCGCGCGGCGGTTGCCGCGACACGTTCAAGCCCCACATACGCGAGCCGCACGTCGTCGAACAGCGTGAGCGCGGCCATCGTCGGCCGCAGCCGGCCGTGCGCGCGCTCGAACAGCGCGAAGCCGACGACCTGCTCCATGCGCGCAAGCTCGCGGCTGATCGTCGGTTGCGACGTATAGAGCATCTCGGCCGCGCGCGTCGTGCTGCCGGTGACCATCAGCGCGCGAAAGACCTCGATATGGCGGTGCGTGAGCATGATCTGCTATATCAAATATGAATCGAATGTCGATAAACAGGCATTTTACTGGATAGACGATCAGGTGCATCATGGCCGTTATCCATTCATTCGCCCCGATTCATCTGCCATGTCCCTCGATTCCCGCCAGCTCGCGACGCTCGCGCAGCAATACGGCACCCCGCTGTGGGTGTACGACGCCGACGTCATCCGCGACCGCATCGCCCAACTGCGCCAGTTCGACGTGATCCGCTACGCGCAGAAGGCGAACTCGAACGTCCATATCCTGAAGCTGATGCGCGAGGAAGGCGCGTGCGTCGATGCCGTGTCGCTCGGCGAGATCGAGCGCAGTCTCGCGGCCGGCTTCAGCCCGGCAGGCGAGCCGGAAGGCGTCGTGTTCACGGCCGACCTGATCGACCGACCGACGCTCGCGGCCGTGCTGAAGCACGGCGTGACCGTGAATGCCGGTTCGCTCGACATGCTCGCGCGCATCGGCGAGCATGCGCCCGGCCACCGCGTGTGGCTGCGCGTCAACCCCGGTTTCGGCCACGGCCACAGCAACAAGACCAACACCGGCGGCCCGCAGAGCAAGCACGGCATCTGGATCGACGACGTGCCGCGCGCGATCGAGATCGTGCGCCAGTACGGGCTGAAGCTCGTCGGCATCCACATGCACATCGGCTCGGGCGTCGACTACGGCCACCTGTCGCAGGTGTGCGATGCGATGGTCGACCTCGTCACGTCGCTCGGCCATGACATCGACGCGATCTCGGCCGGCGGCGGCCTGTCGATCCCGTATCGCGACGGCGAGCCGCGCGTCGACGTCGATCACTATTTCAGCCAGTGGGACGCCGCGCGCAAGCGGATCGAGCGTCACCTCGGCCACCCGGTGCGCATCGAGATCGAGCCGGGCCGCTTCCTCGTCGCCGAAGCCGGCACGCTCGTCACCGAAGTGCAGGCCGTCAACCGCCGGCCGAAGCACGATTTCGTGCTGATCGACGCGGGCTTCAACGACCTGATGCGCCCGTCGATGTACGGCAGCTACCACGCGGTATCGGTGCACACGCATGACGGCGCGCTGCCCGCCGGCCGGCCGCTCGTCGATCTCGCGATCGCCGGGCCGCTGTGCGAATCGGGCGACGTGTTCACGCAGGACGCGGGCGGCGTGGTCACGCACCGCAAGCTGGCGCAGCCGCAGATCGGCGACCTGCTGTTCCTGCACGATGCAGGCGCATACGGCGCGTCGATGTCATCGAACTACAACAGCCGGCCGCTCGCGCCGGAAGTGCTCGTCGATCGCGGCGCACCGCGGCTGATCCGCCGCCGGCAGACGATCGGCGAATTGCTCGCGCTCGAAACGTTCGAGTAACGCTTGCGCGCCAGATGATCGAGTGTGAGCGGGCGCACCTTCGACAGGTCGCGCCCGTGCATCCGATCAGCCCCACACGTCAGCCCACGCGCCGCACGGGCGCCATTTTCGAGAAGTATTTCGCGCCCGCCACGCAGCCGACCACGACGACCGTCACCACGACCATCGACGACGGCACTGCCTCGTGCAGGAGCCCGGCCGCCAGCAGCAGGCCGAAGAACGGCTGCAGCAGCTGCAACTGACCGACGCCCGCGATCCCGCCGAGCGCGAGCCCGCGATACCAGAACACGAAGCCGATCAGCATGCTGAACAGCGACACGTACGCGAGCCCCCACAACGCGGCGGCATCGACGCCGTCGAACGACGCAGGCCAGGTAAGCCACGTGAGCGGCAGCATCAGCGGCAGCGACAGCACGAGCGCCCACGAGATCACCTGCCAGCCGCCGAGCTCGCGCGACAGGCGTGCGCCTTCCGCGTAGCCGAGCCCGCATGCGACGATCGCGGCCAGCATCAGCGCATCGCCGACTACCGACGCCTGGCCGCCGTTGCGCAGCGCAAACGCGGCCACCGCGCCGCTGCCGATGATCGAGAAGATCCAGAACGGCAGCCGCGGCCGTTCACCGCCGCGCCACACGCCGAACAGCGCGGTCGCGAGCGGCAGCAACCCGACGAACACGATCGCGTGCGCCGATGTGACGTGCTTCAGCGCAAGCGCCGTCAGCAACGGAAAGCCGATCACGACCCCGAGCGCGACGATCGCGAGCGACACGGCCTCGGCACGCGTCGGCCGCCGCTGCTTCAGCCCGACGAGCAGCAGCAGGCCGAGCGCGCCGGCGATCGTCGCGCGCGCAAAGGTGAGAAACAGCGGGTCGAGCCCCTGCACCGCGATACGCGTCGCGGGCAGCGAGCCACTGAAGATGATCACGCCCAGCAGGCCGCTGAGCCATCCGTCGGTCGTCTTTTGCACGGGAAGTCCTGAACGGGGAAAGTGGATGACCGATGATCCGCCGCCCGCGAAAAGCGCGTAAGCTACAGCCCAATACAATTCGGACAAACTGTACTGGACAACCGGCCGTACAGTTGATTCTTCGCCATGAGCCAGGCCGCCCCGCTTCCCGTTCCGCCCACCCCGTCGCGCACGCGCGTGGAAACCGTGATGGATACGTTGCGCGCACGCATCGCGAGCCGCGCGCTGGTGCCCGGCGCGCGCGTGCCGTCGATCCGGATGATGGCGGACGCGCTCGGCGTGTCGAAGTCGACCGTCGTCGATGCGTACGAGCGGCTCGCGAGCGAAGGCGTGCTGGTCGCGCGGCGCGGCTCGGGTTTCTATGTGTCGGGGCATGCACCGCCGCTCGCGCTCGCCGATCTCGGCCCGCAGCTCGATCGCGGACTCGATCCGCTCTGGCTGTCGCGCCAGTCGCTCGAAGCGGCGCCGACGTCCGTGAAGCCCGGTTGCGGATGGCTACCGCCGTCGTGGCTGCCGGACGAGAGCCTGCGCCGCGCGCTGCGCGCCGCGTCGCGCGACGAAGCCGACGCGCTGACCGACTACGCGACGCCGCTCGGCCTGCCCGCGATGCGCCAGCAGCTCGCGTGGCGGCTCGCGCAGCACGGTGTTCAGGCCGACCCCACGCAGATCATGCTGACCGACGGCGGGTCACACGCGCTCGATCTCGTCTGCCGGCTGCTGCTGGAGCCGGGCGACACGGTCGTGCTCGACGATCCGTGCTACTTCAACTTCCAGGCGCTGCTGCGCGCGCACCGTGCGCGGATCGTCAGCGTCCCGTACACGCCGAACGGCCCCGATCTCGCGCGCTTCGAGCAGGTGCTCGCCGAGCACCGGCCGCGCCTGTACATCACCAACTCCGCGCTGCACAACCCGACCGGCGCAACGCTCTCGGCGCCCGTCGCGCACCGGCTGCTGACGCTCGCGGCCGAACATGGCCTGCTGATCGTCGAGGACGACATCTTCGCGGATTTCGAGAGCACGCCCGCGCCGCGCCTCGCGGCCTTCGACGGGCTGTCGCGCGTGGTGTCGATCGGCAGCTTCTCGAAGACGCTGTCGGCCGCGATCCGCTGCGGTTACGTCGCCGCGCGCCCGGAATGGATCGAGGCGCTCGTCGACCTGAAGCTCGCGACGTCGTTCGGCCATGCGCAGATCGGCGCGAACGTCGTCCACCGGCTGCTCGTCGACGGCACGTACCGGCGCCATGTCGACAGCCTGCGCGCGCGCCTCGCGGACGCAATGGGCGAAACGCTCCGGCGCGTCACGCGCGCCGGGCTCAGGATCTGGACGGAGCCGCGCGGCGGCCTGTTCGTGTGGGCGGCGTTGCCCGACGGGCTCGACGCCGCGCGCGTCGCGCGCCATGCGCTGGATCACGACGTGGTGCTTGCGCCCGGCAACGTGTTCAGCGCGTCGCACAATGCAACGTCGTACCTGCGCTTCAACGTGTCGCGCTGCAAGGGGCCGGCGGTGTTCGATGCGCTGGCGCGGGCGATGGACGCGGTGCGGGCGGCGGACACGACGGGACGCATGCTCGCCCGCGAATCGTGACGGCGGGCGCGCGCTAGCTGCCGGCCGCCACGATTTCCGCGACGAAATCGACGAACGCCCGCACCTTCGCGGGCGGCAAGTGGCGCGACGGGTAGTACGCAAACAGCGGGAACGCCTCGCCGCGCCAATCCGCAAGCAGCTCGACGAGCCGACCCTGTTCGATCAGCCCCGCCACCCCGCTCGCCTTGAAGCGTGCAATGCCGACGCCGGCCAGACATGCGCCGAGCATCGTGCCGGCGTCGTTGACGAGCAGCCTGCCCGTCGTCTTCACGGGCACGCGCTTGCGGCCGAGCTGATAGACCCATTCGATCGGCTGGCCGGTCAGCGTGTTGCGCATCTGGATGCACGCATGGCCGACGAGGTCGGCTGGCGCTTCCGGGCGTCCGTGTCGTTTCACGTACGCAGGTGCGGCGACCGTCACCGCTCGCGTCTCCAGCAGCTTGCGCGCCACCAGCGACGACGAAGGCGGCTCGCCGAACCGCACCGCGACGTCGAATCCTTCTGCAACCAGATCGCCGAGTTGCTCGCGCGCCGCCAGTTCAAGCGACAGATCGGGATGGCGCGCCAGGAACGCGGGGAGATGCGGCGCCAGCACCCGCCGCGAAAAATACGCGTCGACATTCACACGCAGCCTGCCGCGCACGGCCGCCGCCGAACCGGCGGCCAGCGTGACCGCGTCGCCGATGCCGGCGAGCAGCGGGCCGATGTCCTCGTACAGGCGACGCCCCTCGTCCGTCAGCGTGACCGAGCGCGTCGTGCGATCGAGCAGCCGCACACCGACGCGCGCCTCCAGCCGGCCCACGGCCCGGCTGACACCGGACGGTGACAGGCCGAGCGCGTCGGCCGCGCGCGCGAAGCTGCCGCTTTCGACGATCGCGGCGAGCACGCCCACGTTCGCCAGGATCCGCCCGTCGATGCCCATGATTTCACTCATGACAAAAGATCACCAATCAAATGACATGGATTCGATTCCATCAGGAATCGCCGCTCCCTATCATGCAACCCGATGCATCGCGACGGCAAGCCCGGTCGTTCCGGCATGCCGCTTCTCCCCTTCTCGATGAGGATTTCGAATCATGTACGCCATTACCGGCATTACCGGACAAGTCGGCGGCGCGCTCGCCCGGACATTGCTCACCGCAGGCCAGCCCGTACGGGCCGTCGCGCGCGACGCCAATCGCGCCGCGCCGTGGGCCGCGCGCGGCTGCGACGTCGCACTCGCCGACATGACCGACACCGCCGCGCTGACGACGGCCTTCTCGAACACGGCCGGCGTATTCGTGCTGCTGCCGCCCTGCTTCGATCCGTCACCCGGATTCCCCGAAACGCGCGCGGTCATCGACGCCGTGGGCGCGGCGTTGCGCGCCGCTCGGCCGCGCAAGGTGGTCTGCCTGTCGACGATCGGCGCGCAGGCGACGCAGGTCAACCTGTTGACGCAGTTGACGATGATCGAGCAGGCGTTCGGCGACCTGCCGATGCCTGTCGCGTTCCTGCGCCCTGCATGGTTCCTCGAAAACGCCGCATGGGACGTCGCGACCGCGCGCGACACGGGCGTGATCCACAGCTTTCTGCAGCCGCTCGACCGCCCGGTGCCGATGGTTGCCACCGAAGACGTCGGCCGCACGGCGGCGGCCCTGCTGCAGGACGAATGGTCCCGCACGCGCATCGTCGAACTCGAAGGACCGCGGCGCGTCAGCCCGAACGACCTGGCCGCCGCGTTCGCCCGCGTGCTCGGGCGCCCCGTACAAGCCGAGGCCGTCCCGCGTGACACGTGGGCCGGCCTGTTCGATGCGCAGCGGATGCGCTACCCCGAACCGCGCATGCGCATGCTCGACGGCTTCAATGAAGGGTGGATCGACTTCGCGTCGGCGCCTGCGGATGTCCTGAAGGGACACCTCGACGCAGACGCCGTGCTGCGCACGCTCGTCACGCGCGCCGCCTGAGCGGGAACGAGGCAGCGCGATACACCGCCGCCTGCTTCACACCTCCCCCGCGTGCGCCCTCGCCCGCACTTCGGCAAACGACGTATCGACGAGCAGGCGCCCCGTATCGAACACAGTTTCCAGCGCGTCCTCCCACTCGCCTTCCAGCATTCGGTCGTCCCACGCGGCGGGCTCAGGATCTGGACGGAGCCGCGTGGCGGCGTGTGGATGGGCGCGAGCCACCGTATCCATGCTGGAGAATGATGAAGCCCGGCAATCGGGCGGACAACTACGGAATGAATCGGCATTCTGCCGCCAAGCAGGCCGACATCCGATAAAGCATGGCAATTGAGTTACCTCGTTTCGCAAATCGTACACGTCCAATAGACGAGCGTGCCTCCGTCAGTCGATAGTTTTCGTCCTCTTCCGGACAACTATCGAATCAATGAGCGAAAACTTCGATTCACGCGACGCCACGCGCCAAGAAGACTGCGACGAATGGATATGCGTCGGAACCACTTATACAAACACCACACCGGGATCCACTCACACCATCGAACTCGACATGGCGCAAATCTGCGAAAACATGTCGAACAAAGCATTCAGGCGTCTGATTGCTCGGCTGCGCGATGCTGCGATTGTCCTGATTCGTGAGCGAATTCATGGCCTCGCCGCTTGGGATCAGGAAGAACAGCGCCGCGTCCAGACTTGGTTCGGCCGATCAGATGACATAGTCCGCCGAAGACTCGACACCGGATTACCCAAACTTCTGCGCGTCATGCAAGAGCTGAAACCTGAGAATGTCATCAGGTGGGACGAGCAAACGCAGAGAAACATAACGTGCACCGTGTTTCCCGACAACGGAATCACGGATGCCGCAGTATGCAAACCCGATTCGCACAGGCGGATAATCGCGATTTATCCGCACTTCTGCACACTTCCCGATGCTCGGCTTTCTACCAACTGCAAGCTGAAAGTCCTGATTCATGAATGCACGCACTACGTCGACACATTCAACTCAAACGACGAAATCTACGGGTTCGGCACCGGTCTGAAGTACTGGGCTCAGACACACCACGATGTAGCGATCGACAATGCAGACAGCCTCGCCTGCTACATTTCATTTTTCGACGACAGGATTCTGTGGTGACATTTCTTGCACGCGCGATAAGCGTCGCGATCTGGTTCTGCCTCTCGTTTTCGATGTCATCCGTGGCTTGTACCATTTCCGAAGACATGCTCGACAGCGTCCCGCTCAATTCCGACGCGATCCCTAACGAGGATCGCGTCAAGATCGCGGAAATGGTCATTCGCGCGCGTCAATGGCCGGGCGCAGAGATTCGAGGCATCGTTACCGCCGGCGCCTACATCGGGGAAGTCAATCCACAAGCGCTCGCGTTGCGACGAGCGGTGAACCTGAAGGAATACCTGATACAACTCGGCGTCAAGAACAAGAACATCTGGTCTGATACCCACATCATCTCGAAACCGTATCCGAAAGACAGCGCCGGTTACGAAGGTTATCTTCAGATCGGACTGACACTGGTGCCGCTTTGCAACGATGGATGTCGGCACCTGTGCGGCGACCCGCGCGTCACGCCAACATCCAGAGCACTTCACTGAGGTCGTCCGCAACGAAAACGACATCGCAATCAAGTCGCGTCGGCGACGGCGTGACCCGAGCCTCTCACGCCGCCACCGCCGCCTGCTTCACACCTCCCCCGCGTGCGCCCTCGCCCGCACTTCGGCAAACGACGTATCGACGAGCAGGCGCCCCGTATCGAACACCGTTTCCAGCGCGTCCTCCCACTCGCCTTCGAGCATTCGGTCGTCCCACGCGGCGGGCAGCGTCGTCGTCCGATACTCACCGGTGCGGAAACTGCGCAGCAGCGTGAGCCGCCCCTTCTTCGAGCGCTTGCCCTGATCGGTGACCGGATCCTTGCACACGTCGTGCCACACGTCGCCACGCCGGATCGCCGAGCACTTCATCGCGAAGCGCTGCGTATCGCGGTTCACCTGTTGCAGCAGCCCGCCGCCCATGCCGAACACGACGTTGCCGGCCGCATAGCCCGCGTCGTCGAGCGCGGACAGAATCGCTTCGATCGACAACTCGTCGACGCCATCGCCCTGGATCACGCGCACGCGATTCAGCACGCGTCGCCCCTTGCCGTTCACGGTCGAGCCGAACGATGCGTCGAGCGCGCGCACGGTCTGCAGCACGATCGCCACCGGGTCGCCCGAATCGGGCCGCACGACCAGTGTCGCGCCGGAATCGAGCACGGCCTGCCGAAGCTCGCCGCCCCACAGATCGAGTGCGGCGAACAGATCATAGGAGTCCGACACGACCGACACGATCGCACCGGGCAGGCCAAAGCGGCGAATCATGTTCCGGTACGCATCGGCTTCGTGCTCGCGGCCCCACGATGTGATCGTGCTGTGCTCGGCCGCCGGCACCGAGTACGCGGCCATCGGCTCCCGATAGAAGCGGTTCGCGGCCAGCACGCCAAGTACGGTATCCGAGCCCATGAAGTTGACGAGGTGTGCGGCACCGCCGATCGCGGCCGACTCCGCGCTCGACACGCCGCGTGCGCCGAAGTCGTGCAGCTTGAACGGCAGTTGCGCGAGGTCGTCGTCGGTCTTTTCCAGGAAGCGGCGAATCGTTTGCCGCAGGTGCCAGCTGCGCGTCGCGACCGTCACCGGATACCACACGCGCAGCAGCATCGTCTCGAGATACGACGCGAGCCAGAATACCTGCGGGTCGTCGCATTCGACCGTCATCAACACATTGTGCACCGGCACGACCGAGCCCTCGGGCACCGCGCGGATCTTCACCGGCAGGTAGCCGTCGTAGCGTTCGACGATATAGCGCCAGCCTGCCTCGTTGAACGGCTCGCCATGCACCGTGAAGAAATCGCGCGCCTCGTCGATCATCGCGTGCGTGATCGGCTTGCACAGATATTCCTTCAGCAGCATCTGCAGGCCGAAGAACACTGTGCGGTCGTAACGGCCGCCGCGCGATTCGACGTACGAGAACATCGCCGATGCGTCGGGCGGATATTGCAGGAAGTGGGAAGCCTTGTACGAATCCGTGTTGAGGATCGGATTGGCGAGAACCGCGGCAAAGCCGCCGAGATCGTTTTGCATGGCTAGAGCTCCTCTAGGCCGTTGAAGTGCCGCCGCGTCTGTCGCGGCGGACGGAATGCGGGGAATCAGCGGATCACAGCTTCCCCAGGAAGTGATACGCGATGTCGAAGTGATCCTCGAACATCACGCTGCGCATCTGCGCGAATTCGTTGAGCGGCACCCAGCGCGCCTTGTCGGCGTCGTCGCCGCCCTTCACGCGCGGCAGCTCGCCGGTCGGGAAGTTGAACAGGCACGCATGCGTGATCGTGCGGCCGCGCAGCGAGCGCGTCGGGTGATCGAACACCTGGCGATCCTTGATCGAGCCGCGCAGCACGGGCTCCGGCAGCTTCAGGCCGGTCTCCTCGCGCAGCTCGCGGATACAGGCCGCGTCGAGCCGCTCGTCCTGGTTCACGAACCCGCCCGGCAGCGCCCACAGGCCGCGGCCCGGCTCGCTGCGGCGGCGCACGAGCAGGATATGGCCCGAGTGCACGACCACCGCGTCGACCGTCACGAACGTGACGGGATACGGCGCCGCCGCCCACGCCTTGCGATACCCGGCGATGAATTCGGCTTCCGACTTCAGCTGCGCGAATTCCGGCTGCGTGCGGAAACGCTCGAGCCAGCCGAACACGGGTTCCGGCACGGCCCACTGCACGAAGCTGTTGGTGCGTTCGGCGAAATATTGATCGCGGATCTCGGTGGCGGAAATGTCTTCCGTCGCGTCGACGTCGACGAGCTCCCATTGCGGGAACATCCGCAGGTAATACGAGGTGGCGTCCTTCTCGTGGCCGATCAGCCCGACCTTGCGCTGCGCGATGTCGCCGAGCGCGGACGCGACGGCGTCCTGCACCCAGCGCACCCAGTCGCCGTCGTTGTAGGTCGAATCCTGCAACGGCGCGATGGTGACGCGGTCGCGCTCGGACGCGTCGAGCAG
This sequence comes from Burkholderia sp. HI4860, assembly GCF_002223045.2. Taxonomy (NCBI): domain Bacteria; kingdom Pseudomonadati; phylum Pseudomonadota; class Betaproteobacteria; order Burkholderiales; family Burkholderiaceae; genus Burkholderia; species Burkholderia sp. HI4860. Next base: position 3,180,506 of record NZ_NKFO02000001.1, read on the forward strand.
CGAAGCCAGCATCTGGCGGCGCTCGTCGAACGAGAACGGATCCTTGATGGTGCGGGGCTTGTCGGTCGATCCGATCAGCACGCACACGCGCTCGGCCCGGCTCAGTGCCGACTTCAGCACGTTCAGGTGACCACGATGCGGAGGCTGGAAACGACCAATGAAAACGAGCGCGTCGAAGCGCCGGTTCTGTTGCGTACTCATGAGGCTCCCTCAAGAGATTGAAACGCTTCGGGTCTTTCCCGAAGGGTTGAAACGAATCCTAGGGGAAATCCCGAGGTGCGTCAATCCAGCCCATTCGAGCACATGCTCGACTTGACGAAGTCTGACGAAACACCGGTTATTGGCGCGGTACACTCGATTTCATCCCACTCCGCGCCAGGGCGCCCGCCATCATGAGGATCTCAGTCAGCCGCACCGTCGGCGTCGATCGCAGACGCCTCTTCACGTGGTCGCAGGATTACGCGCGGCGGCTCGTGTGGGACAGCTTCCTCACCGACGCCTACCTGCTCGACGGCATGACGGCCGACGTCGGCGTCGATGCGTTCTGCCGCAGCCAGTCGGGCGCGACGATGGTGTCGCGCTACATCTCGTACCGTCCGCCGCAGGTTGCCGCCGTCGAAATGGTCGACGGGCCGAAAGTGCTCGAACGCTTCAGCGGCAGCTGGAACTTCACCGAGCACACGCCCGGCACGACCGAAGTGAAATTCACGTACCACTTCCGCGCCCAGCCGGCCTGGCTGCGCTGGCTGCTCGAACCGCTGATCGGCGCGTTCTACCTGGTGCAGACGCGCCGGCGTCTCGATTCGTTCAAGCGCTGGGCCGAAGCCGAAGCGCTGCCGCACTGAGCGGCGACGCGGGCCGCACGGCCCGGCGCGTCCGCGCCACCTCCTCCCGAATGCGTTCGAACACGCCATCGCCGCGCCGTCCCGGCATGCGCGCGACGATCACGGGCATCAGCGATCCGGAAACCGGCTTCCACGCGGCCGGCGGCGACTGCTACTGGGCCGTGCTGAGCAACGGCAAGCGCGCGGTCGTCGCGAATACGCAGGGTATCGTCGGCACCGACGATGCGACGATGCACAGCGTGTCGTCGTTCCGGTTCGAGCGCTAGCGGGAACGTCGTGACGTGTGATGCGTCATCGCAACGCCCCCTCGGCAGCCTGTCGCCGCCATCCGCAAGCGTAACAGCGCGCTGCATGGCCCGATCCGCAACGCTCGCTCCTCCAGCCGCGCCGTTCGAACCGCATCCGCGCTAACGCGCGCCGTCCCCGCGCAACGGGAACGTTTCCGCCCCGGCGTCTCGGCGCAACGTGACTTCCGTACCGGTCAGCCATCCTGACGATTTCAGGATCGGGCGTGCGATCGCGTACAGGCGATCCGCGCTCGCACCATAGAAGTACAGATAGCCGTCGTTACCATCGCGATGCAGTTCGGTCTCGCCCAGCTCGCCGGCCCCGGCCTGCTTCACCGCACGATCCAGCCGTTGCTCCAGCGCATGAAGGCGCGCCTTGTCCTTCTCGTCGTAATCGAAGTGCACCATCACGACCGGCCCGGGCGGCTTCGGCGGCACGTCAGCGGCCGCGTTGGCGGCAAGCAGCGCCCAGCCGAGCAACGCGGCACACCGGATTCTGTTACGCCCATCGGCGAAGAAAGTGAATCGCCCGCTCATGTCGGTGCGCCGCCGCGCGCAACCTGCTGCCGGGCTTGCGCCTGCGTGCCGAGCGCAGCGGCGATCGCATCGACCGCATCGGCCGCACGCGCCGCGCCGCACATGAACGCGTCGACGGCCGCGAAGCAGTGCTCGGGCCACGTGTGGATCGTGATGTGCGATTCGGCGAGCAGCACGACGCCCGTCACGCCATGCTCACCGCCGAAATGATGGAAATGCGCGCCGATCACGCGCGCGCCCGCCTGGTGCGCCGCTTCGGTGAGAATCGACTCGAGCCGGGCGGCGTCACGCAGCAGCGCCGCGTCGATGCCGGCCAGGTCGGCCAGCACGTGCGAGCCGAACGTCGCGCGCGGTGGCGCGATCCCGTCGCGCGCGGTCATTTGTGCGACCCGTACGACGAGTAACCGCTGCGCGCCGACGAACTGCCCCAGCCGCTGCCGCCCGAGCCGCTGCCGCCGATCGATGCGCAGCTGAACAGCGTGACGACGATCAGGCCGTAGATGCCGTAGAGGATGTACCGGATCACGCGTTGCCCCCGTCCGATGCAAAGGTCTTCCACAGCCACTCAGGCAGCCACAGCACCAGCAGGCCGACCAGCACGTAGACGGAACGGCCGCTGAACGAGAACAGCGCGCCCATGTTCAGGATCACGAGCAGCGCGCTGAACACGAGCGGCAGCGGCGCGAAACTATGCGGGCCCTTCCGGCCGAACAGGCCCGTCGACGCGGTGGCGCCGGTTGCCGCCGCAGCCGCGGCCGTCGCGAGCGCCGGCGTGCCGAAGCGTTCGGCGAGCGTGCTGCCCGACAGCGGCCGCGCACGCGACCAGACGATCTCCGCGTCGCTGCGCTCGCGCGTCAGCTTGTCCTTCTGCCAGCCGTAGTCGATGATCGACGTGCGATCGCCGACCTGCACGCGCCAGTTGAACGCACCGACCACGTAGACGACCTCCGACTCGTATTCCTCGCGCAGGCGGTAGGTCTTGTCGCCGTCGGTCACATCGGCATCGCTGCCGATCGTCGGCCACTGGTCGAGCACCTGCACGCGTTCCCAGCGCCCTTCGCTCTGCACGAGCCACAGGAACCCGCGCGTCGGGTTCAGCAGCAGGTATTCGTCCCACGTCTCCTCGTCGTCCGGCACGCGGCAACGCATCATCCCGATCACCGTGTACTTCACGCCGTCGAACGTGCCGATCGCGCCGAGCTCCAGCGCCCCCTTCACCGCTTCGAGCTTGCGCTGCGCCGCGAACACGGTCTGCTGTTCGGCCGTGCACTGCACGCCCGCATGGCAGGTGCCGCACACCACGTAGTCGGCCACGTTCGGCGCATACGACAGCGGCGCGCCGCAGCTCGGGCACGCGAACGGCACCATTTCCGCGCCGCGCTTCTCGCGCGTATCGTGGTCGGTATCGCGCAGTCCGGTGAACGCGAGCGCATCGAATTCGAGCGCTTCGCCCGTGTAGACGGCCGGGCTCCCGCCATTCGAATCGGCGTCGGAATAGTCGTAGGTCGCGAACGCGTTGCCGGTGCGCAGGTCGACGACGCGCGCCTCCCAGCCGGCATCGACGCGGAACGGCAGTTCGCCGTCGCCGCCCGTGCAGCGCGCGGTGCGCACGTCCGACACGAGAAACGCGCGGCCGCCATGGTCGATCCGCATGCCCGGTTCCAGCGTGCCGAACGCAGGCCACGCGCCGCCGGACGCATCGTCGGGCTCGCGCACCGTGATCGCATACTGGCCCGACGCATCCGACAGCCAGCCGAACGTGCCGTCGTCGAACACGACGTACCACTCGCTCCACGCGCCGGCGTCGTAGGTCATCTGGATGCGCCCGAGCACCGTGAACGTACGCTTGCCGTAGCGACCGGCCGTGCCGATCTGGATCGGCGATGCGTCGTCGAGCACCGTCGCCAGTTCGCCGATCCGTTCGACGTCGGTGCCGCGCCTGAGCAGCGTGCTGCGACAGAACGCGCAGACGGCCATCACCGCCGCCGCCGAGCGAAACTCGACCGGCGCGCCGCACTGGGGGCACGAGGTACTGAACATGCGCGACGCTTACCGGGTGAGCTTCGCGAGGATCTCGGCCTTCGCGCGCGAATATTCGTCTTCCGTCACGAGGCCCTTGTCGAACAGCGCCTTCAACTGTTCGAGCCGCTGCACGTAGTCAGTGCCTTCCGCCGGTGCGGCAGTCGGTGCGGCAGCCACCGGCGCTGCGGCGGGCGCGGGCGGTGCGGCCGGCGCCGGTTGCGCGGCACCTGCCATCTGGCCGGCCATCGCCTGCCCGATCGCCGCACCGGCAGCGAGCCCCGCGCCGATCCCGGCGATGCCGCCCGGGTTCTGCGCGGCGAGCGGAATCGCCTGCGCGGTCTGGTATTGCGTGGCGCGCGCGAGATCGCCGGCCATCCCCGCACCGATCCGCAGGTCGAGCGCCTTCTGCAGTTCGGCCGGCAGCGACACGCTTTCAACCGCGAACGCGTCGAGCGCGAGGCCGTAGCGCGTGAACACCGGCACCAGCGCCTCGGCGACGCGCTGCGACAGCAGCGACTGGTTCGCGGCCATGTCGACGAAAGGCACGTCCGCCGAGCCGAACGTCGTGCTCATCGCGGTGACGACCAGGTTGCGCAGTTGCTGTTCGAGATCGTCGACCGTGTACTGCGCGCGCGTGCCGCTGACTTCGCGATGGAACGCGCCCGCATCGACGATCCGGTACGAGTAGATGCCGAACGCACGCACCTGCACGAAGCCGAATTCGCGATCGCGGATCGTCACCGGCTGCGCGGTGCCCCAGCGCCGGCCGAGCTGCAGCCGCGTGCTGAAGAAATAGACGTCCGATTTGAAAGGCGACTGAAAGAGTTTGTCCCAGTTCTTCAGGTACGTGAGCACCGGGAGCGTGTTCGTTTCCAGCGTGTACAACCCCGGCTGGAACACGTCGGCGACCTTGCCTTCGTTCACGAAGATCGCGACCTGCGTCTCGCGCACGGTCAGCTTGCCGCCGTACTGGATTTCCTGGTCTTCCATCGGATAGCGCCAGGCCAGCACGCCGTCCGTGTCTTCCGTCCATTGCAGGACGTCGATGAACTGCTTGCGGATGAATGAACCCAGACTCATGTCGGTCTCCTCGAAACGCGTGGCGCGTCAGGTCAGGCAGGCGGCATTGATGATGCCGACGACGAGCGACGCGGTGCCCATCAGGCCGCCCATCGCGACGTTGCGATCCTCGATTGCATGATTCATGCCGGGCATCAGGCGTGTGAGCGCCGCATAGGTGATCAGTTGCACGACCATCGCGCCGACGGCCCAGATCACGACTTCGCCGAGCGTGGAATTGTGCGCGATGCTGGACGCGAGCGTCAGGCAGAAGCCGATCAGCGCGCCGCCGAACGACAGCGTCGCGGCGGCGTTGCCGTCGCGGATCAGCGCCAGTTCGTCAAATGGGGTGACCTTCAGGTACACTGCCGCGAACACAAGAAGCAGCACGAACGCCGACAGTAAATGAACCGCATAGAGATAGGCACTATTCATTCTTTCCCTCGGATTTTGTGCTCGGTTCGCCGCCCCGTCGCCGGCCGGCCCATGCAGGGCCGGCGGACAAAATTCCGCGCCAGTATATCCACATTGCCGACCACCGCACAACGGACGCCCCATGCTGCATAGGCGCGCGCTCGTCCTGTCGATTCTCGTGCTCGCATCGTGCGGGCTCGGCTACGAACTGATCAGCAGCGCGCTGTCCAGCTACCTGCTCGGCGATTCGATCCTGCAGTTCTCGTCGGTGATCGGCTGCTACCTGTTTGCGATGGGGATCGGCTCGTGGCTCGCGAAGTTCGTCGAGGACGACGACGTACTCGACCGCTTCGTCGACATCGAGCTGCTCGTCGGCCTGCTCGGCGGCGTGTCGGCCGCGCTGCTGTTCGTGGTGTTCGCGTGGCTCGCCGCACCGTTCCGCGCGGCGCTGTATGCGCTCGTGCTGGCACTCGGCCTGCTGATCGGGATGGAGATCCCGCTCGTGATGCGCGCTTTCCAGCAGCGGCGCCAGGCATTCCGCCATACCGTCAGCGAAGTGCTCACCTTCGACTATCTCGGCTCGCTCGCCGTGTCGCTGATCTTCCCGCTGGTACTCGCGCCGCGTCTCGGCCTGCTGCGCACCAGCTTCCTGTTCGGGCTCCTGAATGCGTTCGTCGCGCTTTGGACGACGCACCTGTTCCGCGACGAGATCCGCAACGTACGCGGCAAACTGATGCGCGCGTCGCTCGTGATCGGGCTGCTCGTCGCCGGCTTCGCGCTGTCGGACCGCATCACGCACTGGGCCGAACACGGCGTGTACGGCGACGAGACGATCTATTCGGAAACGACGCCGTACCAGCGCATCGTGCTCACGCAGTGGCACGACGACATGCGGCTGTACCTGAACGGCAACCTGCAGTTCTCGTCGCGCGACGAGCATCGCTATCACGAGGCGCTGATCCACCCGACGATCGAGGCGCTGCCGTGGGCGAAACGCGTGCTCGTGCTCGGCGGCGGCGACGGCCTCGCGGTGCGCGAGCTGCTGAAGCACCGCAATCTCGAACAGATCACGCTCGTCGATCTCGATCCCGCGATGACGAAGCTGTTCTCCACGTCCGCCCCGCTCGTCAGGCTGAACCAGGGTTCGCTGAAGGACCCGCGCGTACACGTGATCAACGACGACGCGGTACGCTGGCTCGAATCGAATGCCGACGTGTACGACGCGATCGTCGTCGACTTCCCCGACCCGACCAACTTCGGGCTCGGCCGGCTGTATTCGGTGCCGGTGTTCCGGCTGCTCGCGCGCCACCTGTCGGAGAACGGCTACGCGGTGATCCAGTCGACGTCGCCGTATTTCGCGCCGCACGCGTACTGGACCATCATCGCGACGCTGCACGAAGCCGGCCTCAACACGTGGCCGTACCACTGTTACGTGCCGTCGTTCGGCGACTGGGGTTTCGTGATCGCCGGCAAGCGCCGCGACTTCACGGTGCCGACGCACTACACGGTGCCCACGCGCTGGCTCGACGCGCAGACGGCCGCCGAGATGTTCCACTTCCCGGCCGACATGCCGGCGCTGCCGATGTCGCCGAACGAACTCAACGACCAGCCGCTCGTGCGCCGTTTCGACGACGACTGGAAACACGTGCTGCGCTGATGGACCGGCGCACGTTCCTCGTCGCGTCGGCGGCCGCGTCGCTCGCCGCCTGCGGACGCACCGGCTGGATCGAGACGACGCCGCAGGTCGGCTACCCCGGCATGCGCGAAGGCCACGCGCTGCGCGACCATGCAACGCTGCCGCCGCCGTCCGGCACGCTCGAGACCGACGTCGCGATTCTCGGCGCGGGCGCGGCCGGGCTGTCGTGTGCATGGCAACTCGCGCGCGCGGGGCACCAGCGCTTCACGGTGCTCGCCGGCCCCGAATTCGGCGGCAACGCGGCCGGCGGCCGCTTCGGCGATCTCGGTTACCCCAAAGGCGCGCACTACCTGCCGCTGCCGTCGCTCGAATCCACGCACCTGCGCGACATGCTCGCCGATCTCGGCGTGATCGAATCCGCGCCGTTCTCCGCGCGCCCGGTGTACGACGAGCGCGTGCTGGTCCATGCCCCCGACGAGCGGCTCTTCATCGCCGGGCAATGGCAGGACGGCATCGTGCCGACGGCCGGCGTCGGCGCCGACGAACTCGCGCAGCAGGCACGCTTCTTCGCGTACACGGACGGGCTGCGCACCGCACGCGGCGCCGATGGCCGCAAGGTGTTCTGCATCCCGATCGCGGAATCGTCGCGCGACCCGCGCTGGCGCGCGCTGGACCGGCGTTCGTTCCGCCAGTGGCTGCTCGACGAGGGCTACACCGCGAAGGCGCTGCACTGGTACCTGAATTACTGCTGCCGCGACGACTATGGCGCAGGCTACGAGCATGTTTCGGCATGGGCCGGCCTGCACTATTTCTCGTCGCGCGGCGGCCACGCGGGCGATGCGAGCGATGGCGCAGTGCTGACCTGGCCCGACGGGCTGCACACGATGGTGACGAAGCTCGCCGATTCGATCACCGCGCGCACCGGCTCGACCGCATGGTCGCGCGACGGCTTCGCGGTGCGTGCGACCGAGCGCGCGGGCGGCGTCGACGTGCTGTGCGCGCGCATCGGCAACGACGGCACGCTGTCGACGTTCACGCTGAAGGCGCGGCGCGTCGTCTGCGCGATGCCGCTGTTCGTCGCGACGCGCGTGTTTCCGCAGCTTGCCGCATACGGTTTCGATCCCGCGCGCGACTTGCCGCCGCGTGCGCCGTGGCTCGTGTCCAACTTCCTGCTCGACGGCATGCCGGCCGAGGAAGCGGGCGTGCCGCTCGCGTGGGACAACGTCGTCTACGACGGCGCGGGGCTCGGCTACGTCGTGTCGACGCACCAGCTGATCCGCCTGTCGCCGCCGACGCGCTCGGTGTTCTCCGCGTACCAGGCGTTGAGCGCGCAAGCGCCCGACGACACGCGCCGCTGGCTCGCGCAGGCCCGACCCGACGCGTTGCGCGAACAGGCGGCGACCGACCTGCAGGCCGTCTACGGGCGCGAACTGTGGAAACATGCGACGGCGCTCGAGATCACCGTACGTGGTCACGCGATGGCGACGCCCGACGTCGGCTTCCTGAGCCGGCCGGGGCTGCTCGCGCTGCGCGATGCCGACGGCCCCGTCGTGTTCGCGCATGCCGATCTGTCCGGGCTGTCGCTGTTCGAGGAAGCGTCGTACTGGGGCGTGCTCGCCGCCCGGCGCGTGCTGGCTTGACGGCCGTCCTCCGTCATTGCGGCGCCGCCGCCAGCCGCTATAATCGCCCGACATTCCGACTGCATTGAGCAGGCCGACGGTGCCGCGCCGTCCGACGCGCCGTATGCCCTCCTCGACAACAACAATGACGAACCGAACCATCCGACGCCTTCGCCCGTTCGTGCGCACCGCCGCGCGCGTGCTCGCCTGCGCCCCGCTGCTCGGCGCGCCGCTGGCGCTGCATGCGGCCGACTCCGCACCCGCCTCCGGGCGCTACATCGTCGTCGACACCGGCCATACGCCGGCGCGGCCGGGCTCCACAGGTGCGAGCGGCCGCGTCGAATACCTGTACAACCTCGACCTGTCCGCGGCGGTCGCCGAAAAACTCGCCGCGCATGGCGACCGCGTGCTGCGCACGTCGGCCGACGGCCGCGAGATCGCGCTCGACCAGCGCTCGACGCAGGCGCCCGACGCGAACCTGTTCGTGTCGATCCATCACGACTCGATGCAGCAGCAGTTCATCGACGCGGGCCGGCAGCGCGAATTCCGCGGCTTCTCGGTGTTCGTGTCGGAACGCAATCCGCACTATGCGGAAAGCCTGCGTTGCGCGAAGGCGATCGCCGAGCGGCTGGTGGCAGCCGGCGAGCGGCCGTCGCTGTATCACGCGCAGCCGATCCGCGGCGAGAATCGCCCGCTGATCGATCCGCAGCTCGGCATCCACCGCTTCGACGATCTCGTCGTGCTGCGCACCGCGCCGATTCCGGCGGTGCTCGTCGAAGCCGGCGTGATCGTCAATCCGGACGAGGAAGCGCGGCTTGCACGACGCGAGACGATCCAGAAGCTGTCCACCGCGATCGCCGGCGGCATCGACGCGTGTACCGTGCCGAAATAAACAACGATCACGCCCGTCGGGCTCAACGGTTTTCACCCAGTCAGGAGCATCACCATGAAAATGAAGAACCTGCTCGCATCCTGCGCGCTGCTCGCGCTTGCCGTTCCGTTCACCGCACACGCCGCCGGCTGCGCGAAGCCGCACAGCGCGTTCGACCAGGTGTACTGCAGCAGCACGCAGTTCTCGCAAACCGACCGCGACCTCAACGACGAATACGGCCGCCTACGCAAGCAACTGAGCAGCGACCAGCAGGCGACGCTGAAGGCCGGCCAGCTCGCGTGGCTGAAGCAGCGCGACGCGCAGTGCAGCGAGACGCGCAACAACGGCTATCTCGTGGATCTCCAGTGCGCGACCGACATGACGCAGTCGCGGCTGTCGTTCCTGCGCGAGCGTGAGCGCGAATGCTCGAGCACGGGCTGCGTGACGTCGAAGCTCGGCGAGTAAGGGCGTCGCGCGTGCCGCGCCGCGAGACGTTTCGCGGCGCGGCGCTTCGTGCCCTTGCGAACCCTGCGCATCGGCACCGCGAAAGGAGCCGCGATGCGACATGAATTCTCTGAAGTCCTCAACGATCTGGTCGACTATTTTCTCGTCGGCGATCTCCTGCTGCTCAAGCGCTTCAAGGAACGGCACGGTCTGCCGGACGACGTCGCATCTGCGTTCACCACCAGCGACAGCGGCGACCGCGCTGTGCTGGAAGGCGTCGTCATTCCGCTGGCCGGCATCGAGAACCATCCGTACACGATCATCTTCACGCTGGATGGCGACACACCCGAATTGCTCAAAGCCGGAAGCCGCCTGCAGCATCGGCGCGGCGGCTACGTGCTGCGCGTCGAACATCGTTCGATCATGCTCTACACGTGGCGGATTCTTGAACACTTCAACGACGCAACGGTCGATGCGCTGATCGCGCGTTACCGCGAACCGGGTCGACCCGTGATCGAAATCGACAACGGCTGGTATGACGTCGAGATCCTCGGTGGAGAAGTGCCGCGCGACGGCTGGTTCGAGCCTGCGTTCGAATTCGTGCTGAAGAGAACCGACGTGCCGGGCGATGCGTCGCAGGTGGATATCAACTACCGCTTTGCGATAGAAGGCAGTCTGGATCCGGCGAATTGAATCCCGTGTCGAGATTCACTCTACCTGGAATTTGCCTCGCTCAACGTTGAGCTCTGAAGTTACTTCAAGGTTGTGGTCGAAGCCGGTCCGCCATCTTTAGGGTTGCTCTGTGCTCGGTTCGGCCAGAAACCGTCGGTCGACATGGCCGTGCAGTTCGTTGACAATCGGCCTTTCCAGAGTTGATCGCGCTTGTCGCAAGCAAACCAACGATACGTGCTTCAATCGGTGCGATCGACGCCAGAATGACCCCGATTGCCGGATGAATGGGAAAAACAGAAATGGGAGCAAGAGTGCCTATCTGCACGTCGGCATCCAGCCCGCGTCGCGCAGCGCTCGGGGTCGCCGCGGCGCTGACATTTTCGTGGTTCACCGCAGCGCAAGCGCAGAGTTGCGCACCTGATAGCGTGTCGCCAGAGTGTTTGCTGCAGCGTAGTCAAGATGAACTTCAGCGAGCAGACGACGAATTGAACCGCACCTACCGAAAGGTTTTGAAGGCGATTTCTCGGCCACGTGACGAGTATGTCGACTATCCGGCTCTCAAGGTGAAATTCGTCGAGGCTCAGCGGCAATGGATCCGTTTTCTCGACAAGGAATGTACCGCCTGGTACCTGATCAACGAGGCAGGAGCAGATCGCAATCTCGATCTACTGACTTGCGAAATCGATAGAACACGCGATCGGACGCGTGAATTGGACGCGTGGCTCAAGCAAGTGAGCCACGATTAGTGCGGCACTGGATAAAGACAACATGCCAGGGTGACGGATACTGGAGAGCGGCTGGTTCACACTGCGAACAAAAGCGCCTGGCGTGACAATCTGAATGCCATTCAAGCCGTCGCCGCCTCATTGACTGGACAGGATGGTTGATTCGATGGGTTTTTTACAGAACAGCGAGCTGGTGGATGCCCTGTCCTCGCTGCCGGAGCGGCAGCTGGTCGACGTAATCGCCTTGGCGCTGGAGACACGCGAGGCCAAAGTGGGACGTCCGGAATGGCAGTCAGCCAAACTCGTCCTCGCGGAGGCTCACCGATTCAACGAGACGTCCGCGGTGCCATCACCCTGGACGCTTCTTGTGCTCGCACGGCCTCAATATTCCGGGGAATGTGTCGACGAGGAGCACGGGCCAAGCCAGGAGGGAACATGCTGCGGCCTCACGCTCGTCAGCTACGCCAAACGCATCGTTTGTCCCGTTTGTGGCGAACCGGCTACAGCAACTTGAGCGAGCCGCCAAGTGTTGGCTTTGGGCGTTCGAGTCGCAACTCGTATGCCAACAAAGGGATAGCGACTCGGCCGGGCAATCGGGTAGCGTCCGGACATGACCGGCCGTTCAATGCCAGCGCTATCCGTTTCATTTCTTCAGCAGCACATTGTAGTAGTCGGCAATGTCGGCTTCAGAGCCTTTCGTGATTCGATCGAATGCTCGAGCCCACGGCCAGAAATCTGTACCCGACGTGGTTCGCATTCCAGGGAATCGATGGTCGCCGAGCGTGACCATTCCCCATTCGCCACCATGATTGCGGCGAAACACCTCACCTACGTAACTTCCAAAGCCTTTTGCAAACGACATGACTTGCTCGTCAGACGGCTTGGGAGTCGTGTCGGTGTAGGAAGCATGCATTTTCGACAAGGTTTTTTCGACGTCCGCCACGCTTGCATCCGACCAATCCAGTTTGATGGAAAACTGCTTGGCGGAGAAATCAACGGCATCTTGCGCATACGCTTCAGCCATCTTTCCGATCCTCGGATCGGGAGAAAAGGACGGACTTCCGGTATTGTCTGCGCTGGCAACGTTCGAGATGGTCAAGGGCACCCAGGCAAGCAGCGCTGCAATCAAAAATCTGGTCTTCAATGTCGCCCCGACTGGAGTGTTCTGACTGTTTGCGCTCGCCCGACGTGTCGCCATGACGGAGCAACTTCACTGTAATGTGATCGACCGATATCGGAAAATCCGGGATCCGACTCGCGTGTGATGTACGCGGCGAGGCAAGCTCTGCGCCTGACCATTACGCAGACGGTGCCCAAGACCCTGGGCGCGGTCGGCCTTACCCACTGGTGCCCCCTGACGGAGTTCCTTCCCCCGCCGCGACGACAGTATATCTACTGCGCCGCTTGCCGAACTGTTGAACGCTACAAGCGAACGATCTGCATCATTGCTCACGGGCGGATTTTCGGTTCCCGAGCCGGGTGCGCACATCACCGCATCTTTCGACGCGGCAATTTTCCCGGCGGGTACATCGCCGGGATCCATCGATCAGCCTTGACGATACCGCGTACGGGACTCACGCGATGTGCTGCACCAACACTTCACCGATCTGCCGGTGAACGAAGAACCTTCGGGCCGTGCAGTTGCTGCCCGGACATCCAATGCCCGAAATCACGGTCCGCTACCTCCGCATCGAAATCGACGATGCCCTTGAGACGGCAAGGCGGACGGAAGTTCGAAGGCATCGCGGCTGGCGGGCGGGCGCTTGCCGGCCACAACGGGCCACTCGACATCAAATCCTGAATCGTCGACAATCGCTCGCATCACATTGAGCGGAACTGCAACAGAATGGGAATCCTCTGGACGGTTTGGCCACTTGATTCTCAAATGAAGACCTGGCTTCAGGAACTCGATGTTCCACACCCCGACGTCTCGTCCCGCTTTCCGACCGGGTGCGAGATCAAGGCTGTCCTATCCCAGCTTCACGGTTTCAATGTGGACATTCAAGACAACGGAATCGGCTGCAATTGGCAAGCGTCGATTGTCTCCAAACTCGGTGGCGACAAGGGTGGATGGACGCAACTCAACATCACCGAATATGCTGGTGATCAGGAGCGGCAGCATCTCTGGTTCGAGAAGGGCTGGGAGTCGCTGATAAAGACCATTCTCCGTCACCTTGCAAAGGATACAGGTCCGCTTGTGCTGATCGATGACGCCAGTAGCCAGCCTCAGGTCATAGTTTGATTCGGTGCCGCGCACTGACGGCCCCTCGGACTCGAGTGTCCGTTTTCGGCAGGAGCGACCGTTCGTAGCCGCCTGCTCAATAATCTGCGTGCATGCCGTGTCCGCGCGACGACCAGAACAGTGCCCATCGTGCTGCAGATGCAATGATGTGGGCCTTGTACGCCGGACCACCCTCGACAGTACTGAGAGCCAGATTGTCCGCGGGATACGCGCGCAGGTTCAGAATATGTGCCACGTCGTGAGTTTTCGCATACATGCTGGCGCAGTTCATCAACCCACGGCCGTAGTCGGCGAGCTGATCCGGGAGATGGTTGAGCCAGGCTTCGTTGAACAAGCGCTCGCCCAGCACATCCTCGCAATCGCGAAAGAACTCCGCGCGGAAACTCCATCGTTCCCACTGGGCATCGAGCGAGGCGTTGCTGTAGAAAGGTAGCCCGTCGTTCTCGGGCAGCAGTGCCATCACCCAGTAGCCATTGAACGACCGGACCCATTCCTCAATCGTCGATGGCTTGTTTGGCGCGCCTTCATACTTGGATCGAATCCAGTCATCGGCCTCAGGGTCGTAGCCAACGCGCGGCGGACTCAAGGTCTCGTAGGGCGAAATCTGGATCTCGGAAAAGCGCCGAAGCACTTCCTCCTGTTGGGCCTCGTCGATCGAAGAGAAAGCAAACGGCACAGGCTGCATCCAGTCCTCGGCCGTTCCAAGTTGGCCAAGCCGACAGTAATACTCTTCTTCCGCCCCAAGCTTGGCTTTGCCAAGCGGATTCCAGTCGAGTCCCATTCAAACCCGCTCCTGCCTGTTGTCATCTCGGTTTCAATACGCCTGAACCATCTTCCAAATCACCCGTGCCACTCGCGTTCCGCATGCAATGACGCGGGTTCATCCGCCTGCCGGTTCAGGGCCTTCGTTGTCAGTCCACGCGATTTCCTGACGCTGCTTTTCAGATAGCTCAAGCGCTTTCCCTCCGGCGTGCGTCATGATGACGCCAGTCATGATGGCCTCACCGAAGTCGCATTGTACGAACGAGGAATGGCGCAAGTCGGCGAACGAAAGATTGGCCCCGGTAAATCGGACTCGGTCGAAAAGACTGGCTCGCAGGTCGCTACGCGTCAGTACGGCGCTGGAAAAATCAACGTCGATGAAGTCGTTCCAGCACAGGTTGGATTCGGTGAGTTCGGTATTGCAGAAACGAACACCGTTGAATTCGGAACGCCCGAAAAAGGTGCGTGGCAAGGTGAGGTTTGACATGTCTTCGCGGTCGCCAAGAAATACGCGGAAGAAGCTAACACCCAAGGGTTCCAGATCATCGGCCTGTGGCAGGCGATCGGGTATGGGCGGGATGCTGTCCGGATCGAGGTGATGTTCCTGGAGGCGCCGGCAAGATTCTTCGTAGCTCAGTCTAGTCATGACTCGGGAATATATTCGTTTTTTCGTATGCGAGGCAGATCAGGGCGATCAACAGGAGGCACCGATGTTTCATCGGGAATATGCGGTGTGCAACCCTTGAGCCCAAGACGTCCGCCACCGAACAATGCACATGTTTTCAGACGTCTGCCACACATTTCTGACGATTCAGCCAATTGAGCCGGGCGGCTCGAACAGTCGTCGGCGCGGCTGCCCCTCGGGAGACAGGGGGTTGATCGGAACGGTCCCGACTGACCCACGGGAACGACTGCTGCCGAGATGACCGACGGTCCGCCCAGGGTCGATTTGCGCCGGTCGCGTGTGATGGGCGGCGGCCGGCCTAGTTCGGCCACGAACGGCCGTTCGACACAGCTTTTTAGATCGTCGGCAATCGGTGCGGATAAGGGCGTAGCCTTTAGCGGTTACCGTCGATCAGATCGTTCAGCAGCGCATCGAACGCGGCCTGTGCGTCTTCAAGTTCCTGCAGGGCGGCATCAAAGGTTTGCAGCGCGAACGGCGAAGGCTCGCCGCTGCCTTGCGGCGGAAATTGCTTCTGCATCGAGGCGAACGTACTCTGCACGCGCAGCGTGGCGGCCACCATGCGCTCCATCGCCTGGGTTTCTTCGGCTCGGGCCTGTTCCGGATTCATTCCTCTCTCCTTGGATGGTTTTCTTGAAGACCAGATCGTACACGCTGTGTCCGTTCTTGCCGCCCTTGGCAGAACGACTCCGTTGAAGGTTCCAACGGCACGCTGCGGGAGAAGGGATTTAATCGGGAATGATTCCGCAGTCGCGCCGAGGCCAAGATACTCATCGAGCGAGGCTATAAAATCCCGCCGCAGGTCACAACGATTGGCCGCTTTGGATAAATCTGAAGGGCCGTTCTGGGTCGATGAGAGCCGGTCGGCCGTGCGCGAACGGGCCAAGCTGCCTTTGAAAGTTCAAAGTTGAATGAACGGCAAAGCAGATAGTCCAACGTTGAATGAACCGCGAATTCAACATTGAATGAGCGGGTTTGCCGGTACGCAGTGTACGGCCACCAAGTTGAGTGAATCTCGACATCCCGCGCGCGACGGCGCGGTACACGCCAACCGATCAGGCGGAGTACACATGACACCGAACACGATGCACATCGACATCCGCCCTGCCACGCCCGCCGATGCCCCGGCCATCGCCGCCATCCACGTCGCATCGTGGCGGGCCACCTACCCGGGCATCATGCCGGCCGCGTTCCTCGCCGGCCTGTCGGTCGAAAAGCGCACCGCTTCGTGGCGCCATGCGCTCGACGCCGGACGGCCGCGCGTCGCGCTCGCGCTCACGAAAGGCGGGCCGATCGGCTGGATCGCGTACGGCCCGACCCGTGACACCGACAAGGATCGCACCTGGGGCGAAATCGAATCGATCTATCTGCATCCAGCGCATTGCGGGCAAGGTGTCGGCGCGGCACTCGTCGACCATGCATGCCGTGCGCTGCATGATTTGGGCCATGAATGGGTGTCGCTCTGGGTGCTGGTGAAAAACCATCGTGCACGGGCGTTCTATGAACGCGAGGGCTTCGTCGCCGAAGACGACATCAAGACGTTCGAGATCGAAGGCGCGCCGATTGAAGAAGTGCGCTACTGGCGCGCATTGCCGAAACGATCGTCATGACGGCATCGCCACCCCTGCCGCCAGACGCGCCTGCATCAGCTGCAGCAACTCGCGGATCTTCGCGTTGACGGAATTGCGGCTCGAATAGGCGGCCAGCAGTTCCAGCGGCGCCGGCGTCATCTCCAGCGGCACACGCACCAGCCGCCCGGCGGCCAGCTCGGCCGCGCACCCGCGTTCGACGAGAATCGCGAAGCCGATCCCGTTCACCGCCGCCAGACCCGCCATCTCGCCGCTATTGACGCGATACCGGCTCGCGACCGGAATCTTGTGAATCCGCCCGTCGCCGTCGGCGAACTGCCACGGTTGCCCTTTCAGCGTGCTCAGCGTCGTGATGCACGGCAACTGCCTGAGCTGCTCCGTCCGCGTCGGCATGCCGGTGCGCTCGATCAGCGACGGCGCGGCCACGACGACGCTCGGCAGGCTCACGAGCGGCCTGACGACGAACGCGCTGTCGTCCAGCTTGCCGCGATGGACGATGATCGACAGGTCGATATCGTCGCGCAGCGTCGAGACGCCCGCGAGGCTCGTATCGCAATCGATTTCGACACGCGGATGGCGGCTCGCGAATTCCGCGACGATCGGCCCGAGCATGCGTGGCCCGATTTCGCCGGGCACGCAAAGCTTCAGCACGCCGCGCAGCTCCGTCTGCTGCGAGGTCAGTTCGAATTCAGCAAGCGTCAGCGCATCGAGCATCGGCTTCGCGCGCTCGTGCAGCAGGCGCCCAGCCTCCGTCATGCGCAGGTGCCGCGTGCTGCGCTCCAGCAGGCGCACGCCAAGCCTCGACTCCAGTTGCGCCACATGGCGGCTCACGTTGGAACCGGGTATCGACAGCACGCGCGCGGCGCCGGCAAAGCTGCCTTCGTCGACGACCGACACGAACACGCGCACCGCGTTCAGATCCAGCTTGCTCCGCATCATTATCCCGTTTCAGGTATCAAAGCTCGCCGTTTTTCACGGCTTATCCCGTTCGGGACCGTAATTTACGATGCGGATCCAGTCAAGGCGTGGCCGCCGGCGCACGAACCCGCGCCGACGTGAGCACGCACACGAACCTACGGGAGCATCAACATGGATATCGCCATTCTCGGCGCCGGCGTGGCCGGCATGAGCACCGCGCTTGCGCTCGCCGGGCAGGGGCACCGGATACGGCTCCATGAACGCAGGCCGTCCGCGACGACGATGGGTGCGGGCGTCGTGCTCTGGCCGAATGCCGGCTTCGTGCTCGAGCAACTCGGCCTCCTGCCGGACATCGTCGAGGTCAGCGGCCACCTGCACGCGATGCGGTGCATGGACCGGCACGGCACCCCGTTCAAGCGCTTCGATATCGGCGAACTCGACCGCCACATGGGTTTCCCGACGCGCTCGATCTTGCGGCGCGACTTGCAGGCCGTGCTGGCGCGGCACGTCGCCGCGCACGACATCGAAGTCTGCTTCGGTCACTGCGCGACAGCCATCGATACCGGCACAGATGGCCGCGCGATCGTTCGCTTCGACAACGGCGTGGCGATCGCCCCCGATCTCGTGATCGGCGCGGACGGCCGCATGAATTCCGTCGCGCGACGCTACGTGGTCGGCGACGCCACGCCCGTCTATCAGGGATTCGTCAACTGGATCGGCGTGGCGCAGAGCGATGTGCCGCTGGTCGACGACGTGTCGATATTCGACTACTGGGGCCAGCGCGAACGATTCGGCATCGTCGCGCTGGACCGGCATCGCATGTACTGGGCAGCGGCCCGGGCCGAGGCTGAAATCGACGATAGCGACGATGCGGCACCGGACGATCCCGGCCCGCTGCTGGAATGGCTCTTCGACGGGTGGCCCGCGCCCATCGCGAACGTGATGCGTGCAACACCGCCGGGCACGATCGCGAAGATCCGCGTGCACGATCTCGATCCGGTGGACGTATGGCACCGCGGCAATGTGCTGTTGATCGGTGACGCCGCGCACGCACCACTCCCCACCTCCGGACAGGGCGCATGCCAGGCGCTCGAGGACGCATGGCACCTCGCCCGTTGTCTCGACGAGCATGGAAAAGGCAACGACCTCGACGCAGCGTTCGCGTCGTTCACGCTGCGACGCACCCGGAAAACCACGGCAATCACGCTACGTGCACGCGAGTTCGCTCACCGGCTATTCGGCAACGACACGCACGACGCTGCTCGACAGGTCGATCCGAGCGCCGAAATCGAAGCGCTCGCGAACGCGTGGGGAGCGGGCCTGCCGATGATGCCGGCGCCGGACTGACAAGACGCGCAAGCGATGGCATTCGATCACAAGAACCACCGATACTCCCGCGCCCCGATTTCATTGCGGAAATCCAGCTCCTCCTGCCGCTTGTTCTCGCAATACACCATCACGAATTCGCTGCCGAGCCCATCGCGCACGGCGGCGTGATCCTGCATCTCCGCGACGGCCGACAGCATCTCCTTCGGAAAGTCGATCCCGCTGCCGCGATCCTCGTTGAGCGGCGCGATCGGCTCGCGCTTCGCGTCGAGCCCATGCTCCATCCCGGTGAGAATCGCCGCGAGCACGAGATAAGGATTCGCGTCCGCACTCGCGAGCCGGTGCTCGATCCGCAGGTTGCGTGCATCCGATTCGGGAATCCGGATGCATGCATCGCGATCCTCGAAGCCCCAGCTCGCGCGGCTCGCCGCATTCACCATCGATCCGTAACGCCGGAACGCATTGTGATTCGGCGCAAACACGGGCATGCAATGCGGCAGCAGCGCGAGGCAGCCGGCCACCGCGTGCCGCAGCGGCCGCTGCCCGTCCGCCGCGAGCAAGTTGCGCCCCGCATCGTCGTAGAGGCTCACGTGCACGTGCATCCCGCTGCCCGGCGCATGCAGGTACGGCTTGCCCATGAAGCTCGCGCGATAGCCGTGCTGCAACGCGACGCCGCGCGTGCTGCGGCAGAACATCGCCGACCAGTCTGCCGCGCGCAGCCCGTCGTCGCAATGGCCGAAATTGATCTCGAACTGGCCCGGCCCGAGCTCGGCGGTGATCACGGTCGCGTCGATGCCCTGCACGCACGCGACGTCGACCATTTCGTGCAGCACGTCGGAGAAGCGCGACAGGCGCTCGATGTGCATGTTCGGCTGATCGTCGCGATCATCGGACAGGCGGTCGCGCGGATACTTCGGCATCCCCTCCTCGAGCTGCGCGGCGAACAGGTAGAACTCGAGCTCGAACGCGACGACCGGCCGGATGCCGCGCCGCGCGAGCCGCTTCAGCACGCGCGCGAGCACCTCGCGCGGCTCGAACTCGACCGGCGCATCGGTGCCGTCCGTCGTGATCAGCATCTGGCCGAGCGGCTGCTTCTCCCAGGTCACCGGCTTCAGCGTGCCGGGGATCAGCCGGCGCACGGCGTCCGGGTCGCCGTCGTTGAAACAGTAGTCGCCGATCTTGTAGAGCCCGCCCTGCGTGCCGAGCAGGATGCAGTTCTGCGGCAGCTTCAGCAGCGAGCCGGCCGCCACCTTCTCGAGCGCATCGATCGGGTAGCGCTTGCCGTAGAAATGCCCGGGCAGGTCGAGGCAGATCAGGTCGACATAACGGATCTCGGGATGCGCTTGCCGGAATGCGCGGACCTCGGCGACCAGCGCGGGAACGACGTCAGCCATGTCTCATCCTTTCCATGTCTTGTATGGCGGTGCCGCGGGGCGGCGAACCGGATTCATGCAGCACACTCGACAACGAACGCCGCATTTAAATCAGTACTGCAAACATGCTGCGTGGCGCGATGGCCTGCATCACCGCGCGCCCCGCCATCCCCTCAGGTGAATACCCAGATCACGCGCGTTGGCGCATCGGTCAAATTGGCATAACGAAAGCGCTTGTGCGCGGGAAGCTGGAATGCGTCGTTCGGGCCGAGCGTGACGGGCGTATCGTCGCCGTCGACCCAGATCGTCAGTTCTCCTTCGAGCACGAAACCGCCCTGCTCGTCGCTGTCGTCGACGGGCCGCTCGCCGCTGCTCGCGCCCGGCGCGAGATGGCTTTCGAGGATCGAGAAGCGCGAGCGCATGTTCGGCGACACGAGGATGTCGGTAATGCCGGCCGCGTAATACACGGTGCGCCGCTCGTCGGGCCGCGTGACCCACGGCACGCTGCGCGGCTTGCTCAGGCTGTAGAAATAGGTGGTCGGCACGCCGAGCGCCTCGCCGATCGCGGTGAGATCCGCCACCGTCGGGCGCGACAGCCCGCGCTCGACCTGCGACAGAAAGCCGACCGAGCGGCCGATCCGTTCCGCGAGATCGTTGAGCGTGACCTTGCGATGCTTGCGCAGGTCGCGGATCAGGATCGCCAGGCTTTCTATCTCTTCCTGTTCATTCATGGTGGGTTCCGGTGCAGTCAGACGGTATCGCGCAGACGGTACCAGGCCTTGCCGATCGCTTCCAGCGGCGCGGCGAGCCGGTCGCCGCCGGGGAAGCGCGGGTTGCGGATGCGCTGGTACTGCGCAAGCAGGCGTTCGTCGCCGAGCACCGCGTCGGCCACCGCGCGCGCACCGGCGAGCGTCGGCAGCACGCCGTGCCCCGAGAAGCCCTGCAGCCAGAAACGCTGCCCGCGGCGGCCGATGTCGGGTGTGCGACGCATGCTGATGTCGATATGGCCGCCCCACGCGTAATCGAGCGGCACGCCGGCCAGCTGCGGGAACACCCGTTCGAGGTGCGGGCGCGTCGCCGCCGCGATATCGGCCGGAATCCCGCCGAGATACGTGCAGCCGCCGCCGAACAGCAGCCGGTTGTCGGGGCTCAGGCGGAAATAGTCGGGCACGAACTGGTTGTCGATCACGCAACTGTTCTGCGGCAGCAGCGAACGGGCGACATCGGGTGCGAGCGGCGCGGTGGCAACCTGGTACGTGCCGACCGGCAGCAGCCGGCGCGCGAGATCGCGATCGAGCCGGTCGACATACGCGTTGCAGGCCAGCACGAGGACGTCCGCACGCACTTCGCCGCGCGGCGTGCGGGCAACGTGACCGTCGGCCGTCTCGCGGCAGTCGAGCACGCGGCTCTGCTCGAAGATGCGGCCGCCCGCGCGCTCGATCGTCTGCGCGAGGCCGAGCGCGAGTTTCAGCGGATTCAGGTGGCCGGCCTCGGGATCGTGCAGCGCCGCAAAGTAACGCGTGCCGCCGATCCATTCGGGCATCTCGTCACGGCCGATCACGCGCAGCCGGTCGTAGCCCCAGCGCTCGGCCGCCTCGTCACGCGCCTGCTCGAGCATCGCGACACGCCGCGGCCGCACGGCCGCCCACAGGCTCCCGGGCCGATAGTCGATGTCGAAACCGTGCCGCGCGGGCAGTTCGCGCATCTCGGCCGCGGCCCAGCGCATGCTGTCCCACAGCAGGCGCGCGCCGTCGCGGCCGAGCGCATCCTCGAGCGGCTGCATGTCGCACGACCAGCCGAGCAGCGCCTGCCCGCCGTTGCGGCCCGACGCGGCCCACGCGACGCGGCTCGCTTCGAGCACGACGACCCGCTTGCCGGCCAGCGCCAGGCGCAACGCCGTATGCAGCCCGCTGAACCCCGCGCCGACGACGAGCACGTCGGCGTCGATGCGTTCGTCCAGTGCCGGACGATGCGGGATCGGCGCCGGGTAGGTGCCGGCGTAGTAGCTTGCGACGTGACGGTCGGACTGCACGAACATGCGGACTCCCGTGAAAATTACGCCGAGAAATTTCATGAAAAATTAGCACGGCAATTTCACGGAGGCAAGCGGGCAAAATAAACGGCGCATCGGCCTGATGAATCAACGTTGCGCCGTCAGCTTGGTCAGCGAACGAGTCGCCGCCCGGGCAGCCGCAGCCAGCGCGTGAACCGCGCCGCCCGGATGCATGTTCCTGCGATCCATCCGGACGAAATTTTTACGGTTGTAAAAATTTTGAACTGAGAGAATGACCCGCTGAAACAGCGCGTCACCCCTCCAAGCACGGCCCCCTTTCAGACCCGACCCAATCGCTGACGGGAGACAAGAAAGATGCCCACGAACCGGGATGCAAGCCCGATGGACGAATCGGATCACGGAGAATTCTCGTTGAGCGAAGTCCCGCTCAAGAAACGCACCGGATTCCTGTCCATCACGATGGTGTTGTTGAGTTTCACGTTCTTCACGGGAACGATGTTTGCCGGCGGCAAGATCGGCGTCGCCTTCGACGTCGTCAGCATGATCCAGATCGCCGTCATCGGAAACCTGTTGCTCGCCGCCTATGCGGCGTCGCTGGCGCTGATTGCCGCCCGCAGCGGCCTGAATGCGGTGCTGATGGGGCGGTTCTGCTTCGGGGAAGTGGGCAGCAAGCTGTCCGACTTCCTGCTCGGCTTCGCCGAACTCGGCTGGTACGCATGGGGAACCGCGACGGTGGCGATCGTCCTGGTCAAGCTGCTGGGTTGGCCGCCCGCCGTGACCACGCCGCTGATGATCCTCTTCGGCTTCGGATTTTCCATCACGGCCATCATCGGCTATCGCGGCATGGACTTGCTGTCGCGCGTGTCCGTGCCGTTGATGTTCGTACTACTGATGACGTCGATGTGGATCGCCACCCGCGATATCGGCGGGTGGGCCGGCCTCACGCATGTCGCGCCGTCCCAGTCGATGCCGTTCTCGGCCGCCGTGACCATGGTCATCGGCACCTTTGCCAGCGGCGCGACGCAGGCCACCAACTGGACCCGCCTCGCACGCAGCGCGCGCAGCGCCGTCTCGGCCAGCATGATCGGATTCTTCGCGGGAAACGGCCTGATGATCATCGCGGGCGCATACTGCGCGATCGTCTATCAGCAAGCCGACATCGTCGAGGTGATGATGCTGCAGGGCCTGTCGATCGCGGCGGTCGTGATGCTGTGCCTCAATCTCTGGACCATCCAGGGGCCGACGATGTACAACGTGGCGGCCGCCGGATGCCATCTGCTGCGCACCGAACGGCGCCGCACGCTCGTACTCGTGGGCGCGGCGATCGGCATCGTGCTCGCGGTCGGCGGGATGTACGCGTGGCTGATTCCGTTCCTGGTGCTGCTCGGCTCGATCATTCCGCCGGTCGGCGGCGTGATCATGGCGGACTACTGGTATCGCCATCGCGGGCAATATCCGTCGCTCGCCGCCGCCCGCCTTCCGCGCTTCAACCTGGTCGGCCTGGCCGCGTATGCCATCGGCGCCGGACTCGCCTATACCTCGCCGTGGATCGCGCCGATCGTCGGCATCGCGGCGTCCGCCGGCGCCTACATCGTGCTGCTGCAGATTGCCCGCGCGTTCGCGCGCGAGCCGTCCGTTCAGGGTGAATGATTCCGCTGCGCACCCTCCCGCTCCCCCGAACCACAGGAATCCTCATGAAAATCATCAACGCCAGATTGCGCGGCCGTAGCGGCCTCTTCACGATCGACATCGATGCGGGCACGATTCGCGGCATCGATCTCCAGCCGTCGCCGCTGACGTCTGAAGGGGACGACGTCATCGATGCGGGCAGCCATCTCGTCATCCCGCCGCTGGTCGAGCCGCATATCCACCTGGATGCGACGCTGACCGCGGGCGAACCCGAGTGGAACGTGAGCGGTACGCTGTTCGAAGGTATCGAGCGGTGGGGCCAGCGCAAGGCCACCATTACCCATGAAGATACGAAAGCCCGCGCGCACACCACGATCGGGATGTTGCGCGACAACGGCATCCAGCACGTGCGCACGCACGTGGACGTCACCGATCACACGCTTGCCGCGTTGAAGGCGATGCTCGAGGTCAGGGACGAAGCACGCGATCTCATCGATCTGCAGATCGTCGCCTTCCCGCAGGAAGGCATCGAGTCGTTCGAGAACGGACGTGCGCTGATGGAGCGCGCAATCGAGATGGGGGCCGACGTCGTGGGCGGCATTCCGCATTTCGAGAACACGCGCGACCAGGGCGTGAGCTCCATCAAGTTCCTGATGGAGCTCGCGGAGCGCAAGGACTGCCTGGTCGACGTTCATTGCGACGAAACCGACGATCCGCACTCGCGCTTCCTGGAAGTGCTTGCCGAGGAAGCGCGGGTTCGCGGGATGGGCCCGCGCGTCACCGCCAGCCACACGACCGCGATGGGTTCCTACGACAACGCCTACTGCTCGAAACTGTTCCGGTTGCTGAAGCGCTCGGACATCCATTTTATTTCGTGTCCGACCGAAAGCATCCACCTGCAGGGGCGTTTCGACACCTTCCCGAAACGACGCGGCATCACGCGTGTCGCGGAACTCGATCGTGCCGGCATCAACGTGTGCTTCGGACAGGATTCGATCAAGGATCCGTGGTATCCGATCGGCAACGGCAACATCCTGCGCATCCTCGACGTCGGCCTGCACGTGTGCCACATGCTCGGCTACGAAGACCTGCAGCGATGCCTCGATTTCGTGACGGAGCACAGCGCCCGTGCGATGTCCCTGGGCGATCGCTACGGCATCGCTGTCGGGCGGCCGGCCAACCTGCTGATCCTCGACGCGGATTCCGACTATGAAGTGGTTCGCACGCAGGCCAAGGTGCGCGTGTCGCTCCGTGCCGGGAAGGTCATCATGCAGCGCACGCCTGAACGCATCACCTATCCTGAAGCAGGCACGCGTTGAGCGGGCGACGCCGCCGGTCCGACATGCGGGAGGAAGCATCGTGAGGCACCCGTCCGAGCCCACTGCGGGAACGCCCGGCCGGCCTCACGGCCGGCGCGAAGCGCTGCGCGACACGCTCGAGGCGACCATTCTCGCCGCGGCCGAGGAATCGTTTGCCGTCGACGGATTCGAGGGGAGTTCCGTTGCGACGATCGCAGCGGCCGCCGGCCTGTCGAAGCAGAACCTGATGTACTACTTCCCCACGAAGCTGGCGCTCTACCAACGCGTGCTGGACGACGTATTGCGGGACTGGCTCGGCAGGATGCGGGAGTTTGCGGCGCCCGATCGCGAGCCCGCGGAAGCCATGTCGGCGTATATCCGCGCCAAACTCGAATTCTCGAGAAATCGCCCGCATGGATCGCGGGTCTTTGCGCTGGAGATCATTGGCGGAGCCAGGACCTACGGAAAGGAAATCCGCAAGCAACTGATTCCGGTGTTGCGCGACGACATCCGGGTGCTCGAACGCTGGATCGGGGAAGGCAAGGTCAGGCAGGTCGATGCCGAGCACCTGTTCTTCCTGATCTGGGCAGCCACGCAGGCGTATGCGGATTTTGCTCCCCAGATGCTGCTGGTGCTCGGCAAGCGTGCGCTGGGAAGCGACGATTTCGACGCGGCCTACCGCACGATCTCGGATCTGGTGCTCAACGCGCTGATCACCGGCGACCGAAAGACGGATTGACCGCTTGACCACCTCCGTCGCCATTCATGCACGGCACCCCGGCGCCGGCGACGCACGCCGGGGAACCAACGGTCAGTCGTGCTTGTGGCGCTTCTTGTTGCCGTGGTGATGATCGTTGGAACGCGAGTTGTTGCGCGACACGTGGCCGCCCAGCGCCGCACCCGCGCCGCCGCCCAAGCCGGCGCCGACGAGCCCGCCGGCCGTGCCGCCCATCGCGTTGCCCGCAGCGGCGCCTGCGCCGCCGCCCAGTGCGCCGCCGACGATCGCGCCCGTGCGTTCGCGTTTGTTCGACGTCACCGCACCGCCCGCGCCACCGCCCAATGCCCCGCCGATAACAGTGCCCGTGCTGCCGCCAACCGCGTTGCCGACCGCCGCGCCGGCAACGCCACCCAGCGCGCCGCCCAGTGCGTTGTTCGTGTCGCCTGCCACGGCCGGCAGCGACGCCACCGCCGCCGCACCGACCACCACGGCCATCCCTGCCAGTTTCTTCAGCATCTGTCTGCCCTCTCCGCCTTGCGAAATATCGATGGGCGAATCTAACACCTTTCCGAAAGGCCCATCGTAATGAAGCGTTAAATCGGGCATTGTCGTGGCCGGATCGTGCGTTTCAGCGGACTGTGCCTTTTTCCGCGCACGGTCGCGGCCGATAACGGACACACCATTCGTCCCGGCATGACGACGCACGCCGCGAGGATCGACGCACACCCCAGCCGCGCAACGAGGGTCCGGCCTGACGGCACGATCGTCTATCCGGACGCCGGGGACGACACCACGGCGTCGGGGGCAACCGCGCCCCCGAATGCATCGCGCGGCGCCCCGTTCGATGGCACGGCGGGCAGCGCATCGCGAACCTCGTCAGTTCCGCGCCGATGCAGGCGTGCCATTCGGCTGCATCAGGCTCGTGCGCACCACCGGCATCCCCGACGTCACCGCGCCGCCGGCCGGAATCGTCCCGGACGGGGACGCGCCGACCGGCGTCGCCAGCGCCACGCCGCCCAGTGAATTGCCGTACGCGACGATATCGGCGGCCGGGCACTTGTTCGTCAGCAGCGACACCGGCATGCCGGCGATCGATGCGAGCGTCGTGTCGGCCACCGCGAAATGGCAGACGTTCCCCACCGCCCGGAAGCCGTCGTAGCCCGAGCCCGATACGCGGTTGCCCTTCACGACGACGTACGACACCGTCCCCGACCAGGTATCGAGCTCGATCGCGGCCTGGTGGGTAGGCGGCAGGCCGTTGTTCGCATTCGTGCCGTCCTGGATCGCGCCGACGACGTTGTTCTCGATCACGACGTCCGACACGCCGTAGGTCTTCCAGCTATCCTCCTGCGCGACCAGGATGCCGGCCGCCTTCTGCACGCCGCTGACGGTGTTGTTCGAAATCGTCACGGTCCGCCCGCCGACCACGGAGATGCCCCGCCCCCAGTAGTTGCCCGACACCGTATTCCCGTCGATCAGCACGTTGGCGCTGAGGCGGCCGTCACCCTGGTAGCTGACGACGGCGATCAGGTCGTCCCCGGTGTTCTTCACCGTATTGCCGCGCACCAGCACGTTGGTCGAGCCGTACGTGGTGTGGATGCCGTCGGCCAGCGTCGCCTCCACGGTGTTGCCCACGATCGCCACGCTGCTGCCGCCGAACACGAAGATCCCGGCGCTGGCGCCACCCTGGATCGTCACGCCGAGCACCTGGACGCCGGTGCCCGTCACCTCGACCTTCGTCGAGGCGGGCGTCGTCAGCCGCGTCGTACCCGTGCCGACCAGCGTGACGCCGACGAGCGTCGAACCGCTGCCGCTCATCACGATGGTCTGATCAACCGGGTTGGTCGCAACCAGCGTCGCGCCATAGCCCGAGATCACGACGTTCGCCTTGGACACCGTCAGCGACCGGCCGACGGTGTAGCGTCCCGGCGCGAGCACGAGGCGCTGGCCCGGCTGCAATGCATCGAACGCGGCCTGCAGCGCATCGGCCTGGTCGCCGCCGTTCGCCGTCGGCTGGACGGTCACGGTCGAAAGCGCCGGTGCGCTGCGCGACGGATGCGCATGACGAGCACCGCCCGGCGTGTAGGCGGCCGCCGGCGATGCGGCAAAACAGGCGGTGCAGATCAAACAGACGGCCGTACTCGGACCGACCCTTCGAAACGACTTTTTCATGGTTGTTCTCTCACGCCCGTTCGCCCGCGACGACCGGCCAACGGCTGACGGTCGCGACGCGTTCGAGCAACGGCGATCGTACGACGCGTGGCACACGCGGCGCACCATCCCGACTACGACATTCATTTGCTCCGCCGATGCGGCGGAGCAACGGCAACGAAGCGCCGTCGCGTGGCCGCGATCGACACCCGGTCGCCTGTTCGCCCGCCGGCGCGCATGCGTGTCCCCCGAGAAAAGGCGGCCCGATTCCGACGCGCCGGCACTGCGTGGCCGGAATCGAACCCGTCAACAGGAACTGCGTTCCCGAGCGCACCGGGCGCCGGCTGACCCCCAACCCTGCCGGTTCTGTCCCGCCGCTCATCAACCAGTCTATTTCACGCGCGTCGTTCGGCAATCCGACATTGGCCGCGCGACGTCGTAAGACCGCCCGTCCGCCCGCCCGGGCCATCCTCGACCTTGGTCGCGGGCGGTGCGGCATCGTCGCCTGCACCGGCCGGAAAGGCTCGCGACGACACTGCGATCGCAGCAGTTCACGTCGTCAGCGGTCCTGCATTACCATCATGCGTTCGCCGCGCCTGCCCGCCTCCGGCAGCCGGGCTCCGTCACCTTCCGCTCCCGCTCCGATGCTCGCTCTCGTCATCCTCGCCGGCCTGTGGGCCGGACTGCAGAACACCCTGGCCGGCGGCGGCTCGTTCGTCACGCTGCCCGCGCTGATCGTGTCGGGCATGTCGCCGCTCGCGGCGAACATCACGTCGACGGTCGCGCTGTTTCCCGCGCAGGTCACGACCGGCTGGGCGAGCCGCAAGATGGTGCGCGGCGTGGGCAGGCTGTCGTTTCGCGCGATGTTCGTCATCAGCGTGGTCGGCGGTGCGCTCGGCGGGCTGCTGTTGCTGAAAACGCCGTCGTCGATCTTCTCGCGCCTCGTGCCGTGGCTCGTGCTGTTCGCGACGATCGTGTTTGCGTGGGGCAGCTTTTTCCGCAAGCCGAGCGAAGGCTCGGCCCACCTCGGCACCGTCCCCGCCGCGCTCTCGCAGTTCATGATCGCGATCTACGGCGGCTACTTCGGCGGCGGGCTCGGCTTCCTGATGATGGCCGTGCTGACGATGGCCGGCCTGTCGCCGCGCCACGCGATGTCGACGAAGAACGCGCTCGCGGGCGTGATGAACGCATCGGCCGTCGTGCTGTTCCTGACGTCGCCGCACCTGCATTGGGGCAACGCGCTCGCGCTCGGCGGCGGCGCGATCGTCGGCGGGCTGCTCGGCACGTGGGCGCTGCATCGCGTGAACGAACGCGTGCTGCGGATCGGGATTGTCTGTATCGGCGCGGCGTTGACAGTCGGGTTGTTCGTCAAGCCGATCTGACGCGCGCCCATGCCTGCCGCCGTCGCGGCAATTGATGAGCAAACCGCAAGACGTCTTTTCGCAGTCGCTCGACGTCTCAGTTGCTCAACTTCTCGGCCGCTCAGCCGAACGGCCGCACGCCGATCAGCCAGCCGTGCAGGAACCGCGCGAATATCGCCCACACGACGAGCCCGGCCACGATCGCCACGACGTCGCCGGACAGCCTGCCCGCCGGATAGCGCACGCCATCGCGGCGATCCCGCGCGCGCCACACGACGAAATCGACCAGCGCCCACACGAAGAACGCGCCGAACAGCACGACTGCGTGCAGCGTGCCGTTCGCGAGCAGGTGCGCGATGGCCCACACCGCCACGCCGGCCACCATCGGATGGCCGACGAGCGTCTTGATGCGGTTGCCGGGCACGTAGGAGGCGGCGATCAGCACGAACGCGATCGCGGTCAGCATGCCGGTGAGGTGGCGCACGCCGACAGGCGACACCCACAGCAGCGTCGCGCCCTGGCGCGCGATGCCGTACCCCCAGATGATCAGCACGAAGCCGACGATCGACGCGATCGCATAGGGGCCCTTCCAGCGCTTCTCGCCGATCCGCTCGATCGTCGCTGACCGCCAGCCGTCCGCGACGATCCGGATCGAGTGCACACCGAGGAAGATCGCTAAACCGAGAATCAGGACGAGCATCGGCTGTCTCCGTCTGGAATGATGAGTGGGGGAAGCGTCCCGCGCGGCGTACGATGCGCCGTTCGCGGGGCCGGCGGCGAGGCTGGCGAGGGTCGCGCCGGGCACGGGTGCAACCCGCGCCGATCATAAACGCCGAGGCCGCCGTTGTGAAGCATCGGGGATGTTCGGTGCGGCACGCGCTTGACGCATTCGTGACTGTGTCCCTCCCGGCCGCCCTTGTGCCAGCCGGCGCATGTCGCGTGAAGCACCGGGCGACGGCCGGGCCGACAAACGAGGAAAAGTCGCGCGGCTTTCGCTTCGCGCGACGAGCACTAGGTGTGCTTGCGCTTCGCCGGGGATTTCGCTGCCGGTTTCGACGCCGGTTTGGTGGTTCGCTTCGTTGCCGGCTTGGCTTCCTGTGCAGAAGCAGGCTTTGGCGACGCTTTCGATGCGGCTTTGGCGGTTCGCTTCGACGCGGGCTTCGCTTCCAGCGCCGGCTTCGCTTTCGGCACCGCCCTGGCCTTGCGCTTCGGCGGCCCTGCCAGCAACGCCGCGCGATACGCGCTGCGGCACCAGTCGAACAGCGCGCCGGCATCCTCGAGCACGTCGGCCGGCGCTTCGTAATAACCGTCGAGCGAAACCGTGCGCGTGGGCCGCTCGTACGAGAACGGCCCCATTCCCGCCGCGACGAACGCCGGTCGGTTCACGTCATCCACCCGCAGGAACAACGACCCGCGCGACATGAAGCCGAACATCACGCCGTCGAGCCGCATCGCCGCACCGCTGAAGAAGCGCACGACCGTGACGTTGCCAAGCGGCGCGAGCTGATACGCGATCTCCTCGCCGTGCGCCTTTTCCGATTGCCAGCTCATGCGGATGCCCCGCAGCGCTGCGTCCACGCGTCGAGCTCGGCTGCGTCGAAGCCGACCGCCGCCGCGCTCTCGCGAATCTGCCGCCACGTCGCGCGGTCGACCGGAATGCCGCCGGCACCGCGCGCCGCTCGGCTCGCTTCCTCCGGCTCGCCGGGCACCTGCACCGGCACATCGCCCGCCGGCGGCGACGCCTTCGCCCATGCGACGAACGCATCGGCTTCGCGCTGCGCGTCGGCCGCATCGAACGCGTTCGGATCGATCAGCACCGACAGCATCCCGTTGACGATCGCGCTCGTCTTCTGCAGCGTGTCACCGTAGGTCGTATGCCCGCCGACGAGCGCGCCGCCGAAAATCTCGCACATCGCCGCCAGCGCGTACCCCTTGTGCAGCCCGAACGGCAGCAGCGCACCGAACGGCTGTTCATGCATCACGGCCGGATCGTCGGTCGGCTGGCCGCGAGAATCGATCAGCGACCCGGCCGGCACGCGCTTGCCCTGGTTGTACGCGACGCGCGTCTTGCCGTACGCGATCGCGCTCGTCGCGAAATCGAGCAGCAGCGGCGGCTGGCCCGCACGCGGATACGCGGCGCAGAACGGGTTCGTGCCGAAGCGCGGATCGGTGCCGTGCAGCGGCGCGACCAGCAGGTCGCCCGGCACGTTGACGAAATGGAACGACACGAGCCCCGCGCGCGCGCACTGCTCGGCCCAGTGCCCGATGCGGCCGAGATGATGCACGTCGCGCAGCCCGATCGCGCAGATGCCCATGCGTCGGGCGCGCTCGATCCCTTCGACCATCGCCTCGAACGCGATCACCTGACCGAAGCCGCGTCCGCCGTCGATCGTGAGCACCGCGCCGCCGTCGCGCGCGATCGACGCGTGCCCGTTCAACTGCAACTGCCCTTCCCGCCACGACGCGACGTAGTTCGGGATCATCCCGATCCCGTGCGAATCGTGGCCCGCGAGATTGGCGCCGACCAGGTGATCGGCGACGAGCCTCGCCTCACGCTCGCTGCTGCCGGCCCGCTCCCAGAGTGCCGCGACGAATGCATGCAGCGGTTCGGCGCGCATGCGCAGCGGTTCGGTATCGGGCGTCGGCAGTGCGGTCATCGGCAAGGTTCCGTGCGGTTGGGTCGGACAGTGGTCACTACTGCGCGCGAAGCAATCAGCGCGCGGTCGCGATCACGTCCGCGACCGCCGCCGTCAGCTTCTTCGCATACGGCACGTGCAGGAATTCGTTCGGGCCATGCGCGTTCGACTTCGGCCCGAGCACGCCGCACACCATGAACTGCGCGGACGGGAACCCTTCCTGCAGCACGTTCATCAGCGGGATCGTGCCGCCCAGGCCCATGTACGCGCAATCGGCACCGAAGTGACGGCGCGACGCGGCATCGAGCGACGACGCGAGCCACGGCGCGAGATCCGGTGCGCTCCAGCCCGTCGCGGCGCCCGCGTCCGGCTTGAACGTGACCTTCGCGTTGTACGGCGGATCGAGTTCGAGCAATTCCTTCAGTTGCTGCACGGCCTGCGCGGCGTCGACGAGCGGCGGCAGGCGCAGCGACAGCTTGAACGCGGTGCGCGGACGCAGCACGTTGCCCGCATCGGCGAGCGCCGGCAGGCCGGCCGCGCCGGTGACCGACAGCGACGGACGCCACGTCGAATTCAGCAGCGCCTCGCGCGGATCGGTCGTGGTCGGCAGCACCGGCTTGCCGTCCGCGCCGCAGGCCCACGGCAGCCCCTTCCACACGGCGTCGCCGAGGATCGACGCGGCTGCTTCGGCTTCGCGCACACGGCTGTCCGGAATCTCGCAATGGAACACGCCCGGCAGCAGGTTGCCGTTCTTCGCGTCTTCGAGGCGCTCGAACAGCTGGCGCATCACGCGGAAGCTCGACGGCGCGATGCCGCCGAACACGCCCGAATGCACGCCTTCCTCGAGCACCTCGACCTGCAGGTCGCCGGACACGAGCCCGCGCAGAGACGTGGTGAGCCACATCTGGTCGTAGTTGCCGGCGCCCGAATCGAGACACACGACGAGCGACACCTGGCCGAGCCGGTCGCGCAGCGCGTCGACGTACGGCAGCAGGTCGTAGCTGCCCGATTCCTCGCAGGTCTCGATCAGGCCGACGCAGCGCGGCCGCTCGATGCCCTGCTCGTCGAGCGCGCCAAGTGCCGCGAGGCTCGCGTAGATCGCATAGCCGTCGTCCGCGCCGCCGCGGCCGTACAGCTTGCCGTTCTCGTACTTCGGCGTCCACGGGCCGAGGTCCGCGCGCCAGCCGTCGAATTCGGGCTGCTTGTCGAGGTGGCCGTACAGCAGGATCGTGTCGGTGCTGCCCGAACGCGTGGCGGGCGATTCGAAGAAGATCACCGGCGTGCGGCCGGGCAGGCGCACGATCTCGAGCTTCAGGCCCTTCACGGGCTGGCGCTCGGCCCACTGCGCCGCATCGGTGACGACGCGCTCGAGATAGCCGCGCTTCGCCCAGTCGGGGTCGAATGCGGGGCTCTTCGCGGGGATCGCGATGTAGTCGGTCAGGGCGTGGAGGATTTCATCGTTCCACTTGCGCTCGATGAAGGTAACGAGCTTGTCATGGTCGAGGACGGGGGTAGTGTCGACGGAGGTCATGGTGGGGGTGCCTGGATCGGGCTGACGAAAACCCAGATGATACGCCGATGCTCCCGCGCCGGCGCCCCCTGCCCGGTCGCTCCGACCGCCCGCGGGAAGGCGTCGCGCAGCCCCGCCGCACATACCAACGAGCCGAGCCCACCGGCTTCGCACACCGCGATCGCGAGCGGGCTCAGCGAACCGACCATCGGCGCCTGGATCAACGGCAATCGGGAAGGCAGCGTCGTCATCGGAATCGTTCTCGGGGAAGAAGGTGGTCGCGCGCGCCGGCGGCGCGCATTTAATGCGCCCGATATTAACCGACAAACCCGAACCCCGATTGCGGCGCCATTTACGTCACGAATCGATTTACCCGATTCGGGAAAAACGATTATTCACGGCAACTTCAGCAGCGCGATCCCCCCATCCATGGCCAAGGCCAAAAAACACCCACATCCTTGCTGCACGGCCCACTCCCGCCCGCATTCAAACACCGATTCACCGGTTTCAATGATATCCATCAATATTCAAGTTATTAAATACCGG
Organism: Burkholderia sp. HI4860; assembly: GCF_002223045.2. NCBI lineage: Bacteria > Pseudomonadati > Pseudomonadota > Betaproteobacteria > Burkholderiales > Burkholderiaceae > Burkholderia > Burkholderia sp. HI4860. The sequence continues at coordinate 3,214,392 of NZ_NKFO02000001.1, forward strand.
CGTTTACCCTTATTAAAAACCACCCAGGCGATAACATGAACACGTTAATTAAATCGATGATCCGCACCGGAATCGTCGACCGGCGCCGACCCGCGCCACCTCAACCGCAACTCGTCTCGTCAAGGAGCGTCGCATGTCCGATGCCAGCTCGTCCTCCTCCCGCGCCGCCGCCTCCTCGGCCGCGGCTTCCGCGCCGAAAATCGGCGTCATTCCCGCCACGCTGATGGTCGCGGGCAACATGATGGGCTCCGGCGTCTTCATGCTGCCCGCGAACCTCGCCGCCACCGGCGGCATCGCGATCTTCGGCTGGCTGATCACCGTCGTCGGCGCCGTGTCGCTCGCGCTCGTGTTCGCGAAGCTCGCGGCGATCGACCCGGCCGCCGGCGGCCCGTACGCGTATGCGCGCAAGTCGTTCGGCCCGTACATGGGCTACCAGACCAACCTGATCTACTGGCTCGCGAACGTGCTCGGCAACGTCGGCCTCGCGGTCGCCGGCCTCGGCTACCTCACGCATTTCTTCCCGGTCCTGAAAGACCCGCTCGTGTTCGCGCTCGCGCAGATCTTCGTGATCTGGCTGTTCACGTACGCGAACATCCTCGGGCCGAACGTCGTCGGCCGCGTGCAGTCGGTCACGACGATCTTCGCGCTCGTGCCGATCCTCGGGATGGCCGTGTTCGGCTGGTTCTGGTTCAGCAAGGACGTGTACTTCGCCGGCTGGAACGTGTCGGGCACCAACAGCTTCAGCGCGATCGGCGCGACGCTGAACTTCACGCTGTGGGCGTTCATCGGCGTCGAGAGTGCGTCGGTATCGGCCGGCGTCGTCGAGAACCCGTCGCGCAACGTGCCGATCGCAACCGTCGGCGGCGTCGTGCTCGCGGCCGTCTGCTACGTGCTCAGCTCGACCGTGATCATGGGGATGATCCCGAACAAGGCGCTGCTCGCCTCGAGCGCGCCGTTCGCGGATGCCGCGCGCCTCGCGCTCGGCGACACGGCCGCGAACGCGGTCGCGATCTGCGCGGCGCTCGGCTGCCTCGGCTCGCTCGCGGGGTGGACGCTGCTGGTCGGCCAGACCGCGAAGGCGGCCGCCGACGACGGCCTGTTCGCCGGCGTGTTCGCCCGCGTGAACTCGAAGAACGTGCCGTCGGCCGGCCTCGCGATCGTCGCGCTGATCATGTCGGTGCAGGTGCTCGCGACGATGTCGCCGAGCGCGAGCGAACAGTTCGGCAAGATCGCGTCGATCGCCGTGATCATGACGCTCTTGCCGTACATCTACTCGTGCATCGCGATCAAGGTGCTCGGCTACGGCAAGATGCCGTCGCACCAGTTCACGTTCTACACGATCGTCGGCCTGATCGGCGCGGTCTACGCGCTGTGGGCGATGGTCGGCTCCGACGGCCAGCAAACGCGCTGGTCGCTGATCTTCGTCGTCGCGACGATCGTCTTCTACGAGCTGTCGATCAACCGCCAGCGCGAGATCGAGGAAACCCATATCCATCCGGGCGGCCGCTCGCCGCGCTGGGTGCGCTATCTCGCACTCGGCGTGACCATCGCCGCGCTCGCCGCCACCTTCTGGATCTCCGTGGGCCGTCACCAGGCCGACACCCTTCACGCGCGCTCGCCGGCCGTTGCCGCGAGCGTCCAGGCAACCCAGCAAACGGGGGATTAAACAATGACTGCTTCCTTGACCCAACCGGCCTTCCGCCGCCTCGGCATGAAGGCGCTGCTCGTGCAGCACGACATCGATGAACGCACGGCCACCGGGCGCGCCGCGACGGCGCTTGTCGAGGAGCTGCGCGCGCGGCTCGTCGACGTCGTGATCGCGACGTCCGCCGACGATGCGTGCGCGGTGGTCGCCGCCGATCCGGCGATCCAGTGCCTGCTGCTCAACTGGGAACTCGGCAACGACGCCGACCATGCGCCCGCGCGGGCCGTGCTCGACGCGATGCGCGCCCGCAATGCGACCGTGCCCGTGTTCCTGCTCGCGAGCCGCGCGAGCGCGTCCGCGATTCCGGTCGACGCAATGCGCAAGGCCGACGACTTCATCTGGATGCTGGAGGACACCACCGCGTTCATCGGCGGCCGCATCGTCGCCGCAATCGAGCGCTACCGCGAAACCGTGCTGCCGCCGATGTTCCGCGCGCTCGCGCAGTTCTCGCGCGTGTACGAATACTCGTGGCACACGCCCGGCCACACGGGCGGCACCGCGTTCCTGAAATCGCCGGTCGGCCGTGCGTACTTCGAATTCTTCGGCGAATCGCTGTTCCGCTCCGACCTGTCGATCTCGGTCGGCGAACTCGGCTCGCTGCTGGATCACTCGGGCCCGATCGGCGAAAGCGAACGCTATGCGGCGCGCGTGTTCGGCGCGCACCGCACGTATCACGTGACGAACGGCTCGTCGATGTCGAACCGCGTGATCCTGATGGCGAGCGTCACGCGCAACCAGGTCGCGCTATGCGACCGCAACTGCCACAAGTCGGCCGAGCACGCGATGACGATGTCCGGCGCGATTCCGACCTACCTGATTCCGTCGCGCAATCACTACGGGATCATCGGGCCGATCATGCCCGAGCGGCTGACGGCCGCCGCCGTGCGCCTCGCGATCGACGCGAACCCGCTCGTGCGCGGCCGCGACGGCATCGACCCGACGCCCGTGCATGCGCTGATCACGAACTCGACGTACGACGGCCTCTGCTACAACGTCGCGCGCGTCGAAGCCCTGCTCGGCCAGAGCGTCGACCGATTGCACTTCGACGAGGCATGGTACGGCTACGCGCGCTTCAACCCGATCTACCGCGACCGTCACGCGATGCACGGCGATCCGTCGCAACACGACGCGAGCAAGCCGACCGTGTTCGCGACGCAATCGACGCACAAGCTGCTCGCCGCGCTGTCGCAGGCATCGTTCATTCATGTTCGCGACGGTCGCAACCCGATCGAGCACGCGCGCTTCAACGAGGCGTACATGATGCATGCGTCGACGTCGCCGAACTACGCGATCATCGCGTCGAACGACGTGAGCGCCGCGATGATGGACGGCCCCGGCGGCGAGGCGCTGACCACCGACGCGATTCGCGAGGCCGTCGCGTTCCGCCAGATGCTGGCGCGCCTGCATACGGAATGCGCGGAGAACAACGACTGGTTCTTCAACGGCTGGCAGCCCGATAGCGTCGTCGATCGCAAGACGGGCCGGCGCGTGCGCTTCCACGAAGCGGACGAGACGCTGCTCGCCACCGATCCGTCGTGCTGGGTGCTGCATCCGGGCGACACGTGGCACGGCTTCGGCGAGATCGAGGACGACTACTGCATGCTCGACCCGATCAAGGTGTCGATCGTCACGCCGGGTGTCGCGGCGCACGGCGGGCTGATGCCGGTCGGCATTCCGGCGTCGGTCGTCACCGCGTATCTCGACCGACACGGGATCGTCGTCGAGAAGACGACCGACTTCACGATCCTGTTCCTGTTCTCGCTCGGCGTGACGAAGGGCAAGTGGGGCACGCTCGTCAACACGCTGCTCGATTTCAAGCGCGACTACGACGCGAACGCGCCGCTCGAACAGGCGCTGCCCGAACTCGTCGCGCGTTATCCGGAACGCTACGGCAAGCTCGGCCTGCGCGATCTGTGCGACCTGATGTTCAGCGCGATGAGCGACCTGAAGACGACCGAGATGATGTCGCGCGCCTTCTCGACGCTGCCGAAGCCCGACTACAGCCCGGCCGAGGCGTTCGAGCATCTGGTGCACAACGACATCGAGATGCTGGAGCTCGCGGAGATGGAAGGCCGCACCGTCGCGACGGGTGTCGTGCCCTATCCGCCCGGCATTCCACTGCTGATGCCCGGCGAGAACGCGGGGCCGGCCGACGGCCCGCTGCTCGGCTACCTGAAGGCACTCGAGCAATACGACCTGCGCTTCCCCGGCTTCACGCACGACACACACGGTGTCGAGGTCGAGGATGGCGTGTATCGCATCGCGTGCATCAAGCAGAAGGCGCGCGATACCCGCACGCGCTGAGTACGCAATGCAACGCGACGCCGTGCCGCCGCCCGGCGGCGCGCGTCGACACTTGCAGGCGGCGTCGGCCGCTCAGGCGGCCGGCCTCTCGCGGTGACGCGCGATCTTGCGCCACGACGGTTCCATCGGACGAAAACGTCGACAGAAATCGGTACCGCGCTCAGGCGTCTCGTGCGCTTTCGCCGCGACTCATCCCGCGCCGGTACGCGGCCGGGCTCGTCGCCGCGACGCGCCGGAAGTGCCGACGCAGCGATTCCTCGGAACCGAACCCCGCGCGCGCCGCGACCTGCGCGAGCGACAGCGCCGGATGCGCTTCGAGCATGTCCTTCGCGACGTTCACGCGTTCGCGGATCAGCCACGCGAGCGGCGACATCCCCGTTGCATCCGCGAACTGACGCTGCAGCGTGCGCGTGCTCATCGCGGCCTGCGCGGCGAGCGACGCGAGCGTGTGCGGCTCGGCCGCATGCGCGCGCATCCAGTCGATCAGCTTCGCGAGCCGGTCGGTACCGCCCGGCGCGACCGGGCGCGGCACGAACTGCGCCTGCCCGCCGTCGCGATGCGGCGGCAGCACGAGGCGCTGCGCGACGCGGTTCGCGATCGCGCCGCCATGATCGCGGCGCACGAGATGCAGCAGCATGTCGAGCCCCGCCGCCGATCCGGCCGAGGTGATCACCTGCCCTTCGTCGACGTACAGCGCATCGGGATTCACGCGCAGCGCCGGATAACGTGCCTGCAGTTTCTCCGCATAACGCCAGTGGGTCGTCACCGTGAGGCCGTCGAGCACGCCGGCCGCGGCCAGCACGAACACGCCCGAACAGATCGAGCAAAGCCGCGCGCCGCGGCGATGCGCGGCCCGCAGTTTCTTCAGCAGCGGCTCCGGCGGCCGTTCGTCCGGATCGCGCCAGCCGGGAATCACGATGGTGTCGGCGCGATCGAGCGTCGCGAGCCGATAGGGCGCGGCGACCGTGATGCCGCCCGCCGCGCGCACGGGCCCCGGCTCGCTCGCGCAGACCGCGAAGCGATACCAGTCGACCCCGAGCTCGGGGCGTTCGAGGGCGAACAGTTCGACCACGCAGCCGAATTCGAACGTGCAGAGGCGATCGTAGGCGAGCGCGACGACGAGATGATTGTGCATGGCGCGATGTTACCGGAACTTGTCGATCGCGCCACTGCCGCGAAACGCGCCGAACCGCGATACTGCCCCTCATTCCACCGCGTTCCACGCACTCTTCAGGAGAACCTGCCATGTCCTACGTCACCGACGTGCCCGCCGCCGACAGCCCCACCGCCCTCGCGCATTTCGAGGCATCGCTGCGCTTCGAGACCGATTGCTGGGACGTGCACGACGCGCTCGCATCGGGCACGCCCGATTTCGTGCTGCTCGACGTGCGCGGCCCCGATCAGTTCGCCGCCGGCCACGTGCCCGGTGCGCGCAACCTGCCGCGCCGCAAGATCATCGAGAGCAAGCTCGCCGGCTATCCGGCCGGCACGCTGTTCGTCGTCTACTGCGCGGGCCCGCACTGCAACGGCGCCGCACGCGCGGCGATCGAACTCGCGCGCCTCGGCCGGCCGGTCAAGCTGATGATCGGCGGCGTGACGGGCTGGCTCGACGAAGGTTTCGCGTTGAGCAACGAAGTGCAGCCGGCGGAAGCCAAAGCCGGCTGATCGTCATTAAAAACGCAACAATCAATTGCTTGGCCACGGCCTGCACGCAAACGGAAAAAGCGCGATACTCGGTTCCATTGCAGTTCGGATGGAGCAGCAACATGCAGAACGCAGTCCTGATTCAAGTGGCCGGTTCGGTGGCCGCGATCGCGATCTATTTTCTGCCGGCGGTCGTGGCCGACCGGCGTGGCCGGCACGACAAGCTGACGGTCGCGATGTTCAACGCGCTGTTCGGGTGGACCGGCATCGGCTGGCTGATGACGCTGTACTGGGCCTGCCAGCCGAACCCGCGCGCCGATGTCGCGCAGACGATCCTCGCGAAGCGCCGCGGCATCAGCATGCGGACCTTCTCGACCGGTCTCGTCGAACGCGTGCAACGCCGCGTGGCCGCCCAGGAGCAATGGGCGGAGAAGCAAGGCTGCCGTTAAGTCCCTCTTTCCCCTTCAGCTTACCGCGTCGAACTTCGGCATCCTGACGTTGGTCGACGCGCGGTAGTCCCACGCGAGGCCATCGTGCAGCGGTACGCCGCCCGCACGCAGCCACGCCCCGAACGCCCCCGCCGTCACCGCCCGCGCGATCCGCTCGCCCGGGCACCCATGCGGCCCCGTGCCGAAGCCGAAATTCGACCCGGCCGCGCGGTCAGGGATGAATCGTTGCGGATCGCGATGCACGGCCGGGTCGCGGTTCGCAGCGGCCAGCACGACGAGAATCGCGTCGCCCGCCTCGACGGTCACGCCTTCGATCGCCGTGCGCGCTGCGACGAAGCGGCGCGTGTTCTGCACCGGTGAATCGAAGCGCCCGACTTCGGCGACGAATGCGTCGAGCGCGGCATCGTCCGGCGTGACGTGCGCGGCGCTCGCCCCCGCTTCCCCGCTCCACGCCACCAGCGTATTGCCGAGCCATGCGGCCGTCGCCTCGCAGGTCTGCGACAGCAGCCCGACGAGATTCGCGACGAGCGCGCCGCTCGCGTGCCAGCCCGACGCGCGGGCCGCCTGCTGCACGGCGGCAACGAGCGTGCCGTCGTGCGCCTGCGTCTGTGCGACGCGCGCCGTCATCCGGTCGAGCAGCGCTCGCGCAGCGTCGCTCGCGCGGGCCAGTGCCGCGGCATCCGACAACGGCGACAGCGCGGCGACGAAATCCACGACCTGCGCCGCGATATCGTCGAGCTGCGTCTCGTCGAAGCCGAGCAGATCGGCAACCGCGCAAACGGGCACCGTCATGCACCACGCGTTCAGCGCACCGGCATCGCCCGGCGCCGGCAAGCGCCGTGCGGCAATCCGCGCGGCACGGTCGCGCAGCGCCGCCGGGTCGATCGGCGCGAACGCCGCGCGCAGCGCCTGCTTCGGCACGTCGTGCCGCAACGCGCCATCGTTCATGCGCACCAGCTCGCCGAACAGCGCGCCGGCCGTCGTGCCGCGCAAGGCGGGCGGCACGGGGGCGTCCAGCGGGCGAACCCGGCAGGCCGGATGGCCGAGCACGGCCGTCACGGCGGCCGCGCGGCTCGCGACCCACAGGCCGAGCGTGGCGTCGAACGCGAGCGGCGGCCCGTCGACAAGCGCCGCATAGTAGGGATAGGGATCGCGGTGCGTGACCGCTGCGATGGGATCGGTCGGGTTCATGCAGACAGTATCGGGGCCGTGCACGGCCGCATGTTTCGGGCTGACGTGAAATGTCGCGGCGCGGGTAGCCGGCGTGGCGGCATCGCGACGACAGCTGCTCGTCAGGCAGCCGACCGGTAGCGATGCGACTGCATCCGCATGCGGACGCGCCCGGCCGAAATCGCGCGCGGTTCGGCCACCATCGTGTCGTGAGGGAACATTTCCTGGCGGAATTCGCCGTTTTCGTCGAACCACTGGCAGATCAGCCAGTCGCCGTCGTCGAATACGACCGGCCCGGCATAGGTGACGGTCATGCGCGGCCCGCCCGTCTTCAGCGTCACGACATCGCCGACGCGAAACCTGACGCGTTGATTTTCTCGGTTCGTCATCGCTCTCTCAGCATTTTTATATATCGATATTCTCGGCGGACCACCCACTGTCCTTTCGAACGTGCCGCAGATTATCAATCAAATAATCAGCCGGCAACTCCCGCGTTCGAAAACATACTGACCAAGGAAATGCAACAATGCGCGGCATCGACGCGCATGGCGAGCGCCCGATCGCCCGGTCCGGCGCGGTTTGTGCGCCGGCGCCGGTCGAACGGGCGGGAATGCGGAGAATAGACGATGTATTTTGCATCGTCACCGACGTTTATTTCAGACGCGAAATCGGTTGATTATTGTCAAGCAGACTTCAATTGGAAACGATCCCACGATTTATCTGCGCTCATTTCCCGAACAAAACCGGCGAATTATCGGGTGACGCAAACCAGCGGTTGATATCGCGCCCGGGTACGGCCGCTTGCGTAAACGTAAACGTGCCGTCCTGCACCATCTCCTTCGCCGCGCGCAGAAAGGCGCCGAGCGCGGCCCGCGCCAGCGCGCCGCCGACGCTCACGCGCTTCACGCCGAGCGCCGCCAGCGCGTCGAGGCTCAGCAAGCCGCCCTGCAGCCCCATCACGACGTTCACGGGCGCACCGACCGCCCGCGTCACCGCCGCGATGTCGTCCGCCTCGGTGATGCCCGGCGCGTACAGCACGTCGGCGCCGGCGTCGCGATAGGCGACGAGCCGCGCGATCGTGTCGGCGAGGTCGGGGCGGCCATGCAGGTAGTTTTCGCAGCGCGCGGTCAGCGTGAACGGAAACGGCAGCGCGCGTGCCGCGTCGACGGCCGCCGCGATACGCTCGATCGCCGCATCGCGTGCGTAGATCGGCGCGTCGGCGCGGCCCGTCGCGTCCTCGATCGAACCGCCCACCGCGCCGGCCTCGGCCGCGAGCCGGATCGTTTCGGCCACCGTGTCGGGCGCGTCGCCGAAGCCGTTCTCCAGATCCGCGCTGACGGGCAAGCCGCCCGCGGAGACGATCTCGGCGATGTGATCGAGCATCGCGTCGCGGTCGATCGCGTTGTCGGGCTGCCCTTTCGAAAACGCGTACCCGGCACTCGTGGTCGCGAGCGCCTCGAAGCCGGCCATCGCGAGCAGGCGCGCGGTGCCCGCGTCCCACGGGTTCGGGATGATGAACGCGCCTGAGCGTGCATGCAGGGCGCGGAAGGCTTCGGCTTGGCGGGCTTGCAGGTCGGAACGGGTCATCGCGGACTCCGGAAGGAAGTTGACGACCGAGCTTACGCCGGTCGTGCACGCGACGTTTCAGCGTTCGCCGAAATGTCGTCGCGCGACCGGGAAAACCCGGCGCGCCGACCGTACGCCCGCAGCCGGCCACGCGCGGGCCGGCGCCGCCACCTGCCCGTCGCCGGCCCACGGTCGTTCAAGTCGTTGCGGGCGGCCCGCCGTCGATGCCGAGCAACACGTCGGTGACGGCCTCGGAGAAGCGCATTGCGCGGCTGTCGATCCGCACGTCGTCCGGATTCGACGGATTCCGCGTGGCGTGCGGCACGCCGTGCGCGAGCAGCACCCGCGCGCAGGCCTCCCAGTCGGCCGCGCCGACCTGCTCCGGTTCGTTGACGGATGCCCACGACAACGTGCCGAGCGCGTCGCTCCCGAACCCGTGGAGGTCGCGCCAGTTCGCGCCGTGCGCGAGCAGGAATGCCAGCAAGTCCGCGTCGCCGCGGAACACCGCATGATTCAGCGCGCTCGCGTCCCAGTCGCCGCCCCGCGCGGCGATCGGCCAGCCCAGTTCGACCATCACCTTCACCGCGTCGCCCGAACCCCATGCCGCGGCGTCCGGCAGCAACCGCAGCCGTTCAGCGGGCAGCGCGCCGGGCAGTTCGGGATGCCGCGCCTGGATGCGCCGCGCATCGTCGGCGTCGGCACGCGCGCAGGCCGCCACGAACGCGTCCGCCGCGTCGAGCGCCTCCTCCGCGCCGGCCGCACGCAACAAGGCCGCGACGTCGGACAGCCCGGTCTGCATCGCCAGCCGGTACGCACTGATACCTGCGGGCGTTTGCGCGCGGGGATCGGCGCCGGCCGCCAGCAGCGCGGCAACGTGGCGCGCCGAGCAGCGCACGCCGATCGCCCGCAACAACGGTGCGCCCCAGGTCTGCGCGAGCCCCGCGCCCGGCGGCTCGTTCGGGTCGCCGCCATGCGCGAGCAGCAGTTCGAGCGCGTCGGCATCGCGCATGTCGAACGCGCGCCGCAACGCATTCGTCCCGCTCACCCGCGCGCCGTGTTCGAGCAGCACGCGCGTGCAGGCCGGATTCTCCACCGAGTGATACAGCGATTCGCCGTCGTTCGGGTCGGCGCCGGCCTCCAGCAGCATCGCGGTGAGCACCGGATCGCGATTGACGCCCGCCGCGCCGTACAGCGCCGACAGCGGCCCCGCTTCGTCGGGCTCGGCGAGCGACGCAGGCGGAAAGCGGTTGCCGATCCGCTGGTTCGGATCGGCGCCGGCATCGAGCAGAAGACGCGCGCAGGCGCGCAGCCTGGCGGCGAACCTGGGAAGCTGCCCGAGCCGCGAATGCGTGACGGCGACCAGCGGCGGCAGCTTCAACGCGCCGCCGGCGCGCGCGATCCAGCCGGGATCGGCGGCCAGCGCCGCCTTCACGGCGTCGAGGTCGCCGGCCGCGCAGGCGATGGTCGGATCGTCCGCGACGAGCTCGGGATGGTCGAGCAACAATTGCGCGGCGACGCGCGGCCGGGGCGCGTCGAAGCCGCCGGTCACGTCGCCGCCGTATGCCAGGTCGAGCCAGCGGCGGACGAGCTGCGCGCGCTGTTGCCCCGCCAGCGCGTGCGTTTCGACGAACGCGCCGAGATCGGCCCATGACGCAAAGCCGTACTCGCGCGCAATGCAGGATTGCGCGTCATGCAGCCGAAGCCCGAGCGCGAGCGCTTCGTCGTGCGTGCGGTTCGCGGCGGCGGGAAGAAACCGGACAAAGCGCGCGACGGCATCGGCGTCGCCTTGCCGGTACAGGCGCAACAATGCCTTGGCCTGCTTTTTCAGATGATCGGGATTGGCCTTGGGAGGCAGCTTTTTCATGCGAATCCTCGTGCAGTGAATGGCCGAAGGTCCGCAATACCGCCAGCACAAAGGACAGGGGGAAAGCTGAATTCGCTGCGACAGGTGGGTTCAACCCTTTCCGCGGACCCGGAAGCGACCTGCATCGCTGCCCGGTATCCTAGGCGACGGCCGGCGGCGACGTCAACCGCGCCGCGCCACGCGGCGGCCATGCTCAGCCGCGAGCTTCTTCGTCAGGAAAATGCGCGCGTGGCCGACCGGATAATCCGGCAGCTCGCCGAAGCGGACATAGCCGCGTTTCTCGTAGAACGGCCGTGCCTGGAAGTCGAACGTATCGAGCCACGCACTGTGGCAGCCGCGCGCGACGGCCTCCGCCTCGGCCAGATCCATGATGCGCGTGCCCGCGCCCTGGCCGCGCGCGGCCTCGGGCACCACGAGCAGGTCGACATGCAGCCAGCCATACGCCGTGCTGCCCCACAGGCCACCCACCACCGCGCCATCGCCATCGGTCACGACCACGGCCAGCGGACGCGCGTCGATCGGGCCCGCCTGGCTTTCGTTGAACCGGATGAGCGGCGCGACGATCTGCTTGCGCACGTTCGCGTCGCCCGTATCCGTCACCTCGTATGTGAACGTCATCGGTTGAATCCGCTTGAATCCTGAATGAGGAAGGGGCGACGCCGCACGCACCGCGTCAGACGACGTACGCGCCCTTCGCGTGCAGTTCCGCTTCCGTGCGCTCGAGCGCGGCGATCGCATCGCTGCCTTCGAGCGCCAGCAACTGCGCGACCAGCGCTTCGGCCATCGCATGCGCGGCCACCAGCGACGGGAAGAACGACGGGCTGTCGTGCGTGAAGATCAGTTGCGCATCCGCGTGCAGTGCGATCGGCGACACCGCGCTATCGGTGATCGCGACGATCCGGCTGCCCTGCGCCTTCGCGGCCTGCGCGACGCGCGTCGCTTCCTGCGAATACGGCGCGAAACTGACGACGACGGTCACGCTCTGCTTCGCGATCGTGCGCAGCTCCATCTCGAGCGAACCGGCGACGCCATTGAGCAGCGACACGGTCGGACGGAACAGCCGGTAGCCGTACACGAAGCCGAACGCGACCGGATAACACGAGCGAAACCCGCGACGTGCACGTGCGACGCCTTGCGGATCAGCTTCGCGGCATCGGCGAGCGCGTGCTCGTTCTGCGCGGCGGTGGCCGACAGGTTGTGTTGTTGCGCGGCGAGCAGGTCGTGCGCGAGCGACGCCTGCGCGTCGGGCCGCACGAGCGAGCGCGCCCGCTGCGTGAGCGGCTCGGGGCGCGTGCGCACGCGCGCCACGCACAGGTCGCGCAGCTCGTTCCAGCCGGGGAAACCGAATTGCTGCGCGAGCCGCACGAGCGAGGCGGGCTGCACCTGCGCGCGCTGGGCGACCTTGCGCATCGACGAGGTGGCGACTTCGTCGGGATGATCGAGCAGGAAGGCAGCGCCCGCCTGGAATTGCGGGCTCAGCTCGGAAAATTGCGCCCGGATCCGGGACGCGAGTTCGTCGAAATTGGCGGCCATCTTGGTGGGAACGGGAACCGGTCGTCCATGGTATCACCGGCCCCGCGCGCACCGGTCAGCGCAGCACTTCGACGTGATCGGCGTCGACCTTCACGCTGCCCGACCATTTGCGCTCGAATTCGCCGGTCACCTTCACTTCGTTCTTGTCGCTGACGGGCTGGCCGGTCGCCCACAGCTTGCGGTCGATCTCGACGCGGATCGTGCCGGTCGCATCGGCGAATTCGTAATCCTCGCCGCCTACGTGCTTGACGATGCGGCCCTGCAGCTGCACGTGCTGGTCGTCCTTGCCGTTCGCAAGCAGTTCCTTCACGGTGGTCGTCGTCAGCGTGGACGGCCCCGTGTATTGCGCGTAGACGGCGGCGGGCAGCGTGGCGAGCGCAACCGTCAGGATTCTGGCCAGGTGTTTCATGATCGTGGTCCTCTTTTTCGATGTGACGCCGCGCCCGTTGAACGCGACGGCGCCAGATTACGGACCGTAAGATTAAGCAAACCTGAAGGTCGTCCGGAAGCGGCGTGGTGCCGCATCGGACGCATGGGCGCGCCCGCCGTGCGCCGCCCACGTTTAAGCTGCGCCTAAGACACGGGCGCTTATCATGGGAACCCCGGGTGCCACGGCGCCCCGTTGAAGAGACACGAATTCATGCGCGTATTGCTCGTCGAGGATGATCCGCTGATCGGCAGCGGGCTCGAACAAGGCCTCAAACAGGAAGGCTTCGCGGTCGACTGGGTGAAGGACGGCGACGCCGCGTCGCTCGCGCTGCGCGCGACCGGCTACGGCCTGCTGCTGCTCGATCTCGGGCTGCCGAACCGCGACGGCCTGTCGGTGCTCGCCGCGCTGCGCCGCCGCGACGAAACCCTCCCGCGATCATCATCACCGCGCGCGACGGCGTGCCCGACCGCATCGCGGGCCTCGACAGCGGCGCGGACGACTATCTCGTCAAGCCGTTCGAGCTCGACGAGCTGCTCGCCCGCATCCGCGCCGTGAGCCGCCGCCACGCGGGCCGCGCGCAGACGACGCTCGTGATCGGGCCACTGCGGCTCGACCCCGTCAAGCACCTCGTCTGGCTCAACGACGACGAAGTGCCGCTGTCGCCGAAGGAGTTCGTGCTGCTGCACGAGCTGATGCGCGACCCGGGCGCGGTGATCTCCCGCGAGCAGTTCGAGGAACGGCTGTACAGCTGGGGCGAGGAAATCGAGAGCAACGCCGTGCAGGTGCACATCCACAACCTGCGCAAGAAACTCGGCCACGACATGATCCGCACGGTGCGCGGCGTCGGCTACCGGATCGGTGACGGCGCATGACGCGCATCCAACGGGCGATCTCGCGCTGGCGCAACACGTCGCTGCGGCGGCGCCTGCTGACGTGGCTGATGCCGGCCGCCTGCGTGATCGGCCTCGTCGCGAGCGCGGGCACCTACTGGGGCGCGCTGCGCGAACTCGACGACCTGCTCGACGACCAGATGCGCAGCATGTCGAAGCAGATCGTCGTCGGCCCGAACGGCGAGCTGTCGTTCAGCAACCATGCCAACGGCAAGCACGGCTTCGAAGCGAGCGACCCTGACGCGGTGCTGCTGCAGGTCTGGCGCAATGGCGCGCTCGTGTATTCGACCGACCGCGATTCGAAACTGCCGCCGCCCGAGCAGAAAGGCATCGCGAGCGTCGACGTCGACGGCCAGCCGTGGCGCACCTATGTGACCGAGCGCGGCGGCACGACGATCCGGCTCGCGCAGGCACGCCATGCCCGATGGGAAGCGATCGCGGGCATCGCCGTGCACCTGCTGTGGCCGGTGTTCTCGATGCTGCCGCTGCTCGCGATCGGCCTGTGGTTCGGTATCGGCGCGGGGTTGCGGCCGCTGCGCACGATCGCATCCGGCCTGAAACGCAGGAATGCGAACAATCTGGAGCCGGTCGACGTCGGCTCGATGCCGAACGAAGTCCGGCCGCTCGCCGAAGCGATCAACGATCTGCTCGCGCGCCTCGACCGCTCGTTCACGCTGCAGCGTCACTTCATCGCCGATGCCGCGCACGAGTTGCGCACGCCAATCATGGGGCTGTCGATCCAGTCGCAGCTGCTGCGGCGCGCGGCGACCGCCGAGGAACGCGAGCACATCCTCGCGCAGATCCAGGCGGGCACGACGCGCCTCGGCCACCTTGCCGAGCAGTTGCTGACGCTCGCGCGCCTGGAGCCCGACGCGCAGGCGGCCGCCTCCGCGTCGGCGCCCGTCGATCTCGCCGCGCTGTGCCGGTCGGTGGTATCGGATCGCACGCGCGTCGCCGACGCGCACCGGATCGATCTCGGCGCGATCGTGTCGACGCCGGTGATGACGTCGGGCAATGCGGACACGTTGCGCGTGCTGCTGAACAACCTCGTCGACAACGCGATCCGCTATGCGGGCGACGGTGCGCGCGTCGATGTATCCGCGCGATCGACGGCACGACGCCCGTGCTCGAAGTCGCCGACGACGGCCCCGGGATCCCGGAAGCCGAACGCAACGACGTGTGGGAGCGCTTCTATCGCGGCGAGGGCGCGCAGGCCGCCACGTCGTCGGGCAGCGGGCTCGGACTGTCGATCGTCAAGCGGATCGCCGAACAGCATCGCGCGACGGTCGCGCTCGGCACCACGCACGGCGGACGCGGGCTGACCGTCACGGTGCGCTTTCCGCAGCCGGCCTGACGCGCCGGCGCCGCACGACGCACGGCTTTTCCACAGATTGTGTTGGCAAGCTTGTGGACAACCCTCCATTAACGACACCAAGCCCTTGATCGGAAAGGGTTTGCCGGTCGTGCGCGGCAAATACGCCAGGACGGGTCAGCCCACCACCCGACTCGGTTGTCGTCGACGATTCGCTCGATCCGCAGGCCGGTCGAGGTTTCGAGGATGCTGGCGTGATGCTCGACGCGGCAAATGTTACCGGTTCCGCATCGCGTCGCCAGTTTACCCACCCGGTTTCGTTCAACGACATTCATTCGCCTAATTGACAACTAGTTGCCCAATAGGTAAAGTAGTTGTCAATTTATCCCGCGTACCGAACATGACGAAATCCGCGAAGTTGACCACCGTCGCGCTGTCCGTATTCCGCTTGAACGGCCTGCTGATCGAATGGGGCAACGCCTTTGCCGGGCCGCACGGCCTGACCAGTGCGCGCTGGCAGGTGCTGGGCGCCATCTCGCTGGCGCCGGAAGCGCCGAACATCCCGCAGATCGCCGACGCGATGGGCATTACGCGGCAGGCGGTGCTGAAACAGGTCAACGTGCTGACCGACGAAGGGCTGGTTGAGTCGCTTCCCAATCCGGCACACAAGCGTTCCCCGTTGTACGCGCTGACGCCCGCGGCGAGGCGGCCTATCAGGCCGTGGTCGGGCAGTGGCAACAGCATGTCCGCAGCATCGCCGGCGATTTCAGTTCGGCTGACCTGGATGCGGCGATCCGCGTGCTGTCGGCGATGTCCCGCGCGCATGGCGCCGATGCATCGACGTGAGCGCTCAATCACCTCTCACACCCACAGGAGTTCCCATGCCTCATTTCAAGCCGATGGATCCGGCCTTTCCGATCCAGCAACAGATCGCCATCGACGCGGAGCCGGTCGTCCTCGTCAACGTGTTCACGCTTGCCGCCGCCGACGAAGCGGACTTTCTTGCCGTGTGGAAGGACGACGCCGAATTCATGAAGCGACAGCCGGGATTCATCTCGACCCAGTTGCATCGCGCGCTCGGCGACAGTCCGACTTACTGAACTACGCGATCTGGGAATCGACCGAAGCATTTCGCGCGGCCTTCACGCATCCCGAGTTCGTCGCCAAGCTGTCGGCCTATCCGTCGTCCGCCGTCGCGAGCCCGCACCTGTTCCAGAAAGTCGGCGTGGCCGGTATCTGCACGGCGTGAGGGCATGACCTGCCCGGCGAAGTTTAAGAAAACATCCCGGCGGCTGGTTGTCCGGTCCAGTAATCAATCGTCCCTGGCGAGCGGCCCAAACCCGTTTGCAGAAGCACGTTGTACCCATCCGGTTGGGGGCTCGATCGTCCCCGGCGGCAAATGCCCTATCCCCAAATACCGATGCGGTTGTTCGGCATAGCCAAGTGCGTTGCTCTGATCATCGCGTCAAAGTACGACGCGAAAGTGTGAAGAACTTTGCCTGCCGCTACAACAAACGGTAGCCACCCAGCCCTGTCTACTATTGAGAGGCATGCGAACAGCGACAAGCTGCGGCGACTCAGCGCACGCCGATGCGTCTCCCGGTGCATGTCTGCCTGGAAGTTGAATCATGGCGTGCTTTCCCTGTTCCGCTCACTCAAGCAACCAGCCGTTATCGCCCTCGACCAGCGTGCCGCCGTGGCTGGTGGTGTCACCCTCGCGGGCGACCGCCCGACCGCCAAACGTGGTTACGCCCCCGGTGACGATGACAGCACCGCAACTCGTAGAGTCACCGACACAGGCGCTTTTCTCCCCCGACTGTCACGCCGTCCGTGCCGCTGATAACAGTTCGGGTCCGTTGCAACGGACAGACATGGCGATGGCCGACAAGCACAACGGGTCGCATAAAAATCTCCGAGGGTGATATTGATCAGCCGTTACTTTCCAGCGGCGGCACTCTGTTCGCCCACATACTTCCACTGGAAGCTGAAGGGGTCACGCCCCGGCTCCCCGGCAGGTTCGGCAGTGAATCACCTTCCTTGACGAACACTTCGTAATAGCCGCCGAGCCGTTCGATACTCTTGCCCGTCGCGGCCCAATAGCCGGTCTTTGGCGCGTAGTCACCTGGACGGGCGTACGGCAGCGCTGGAACCTGCGTACGGGCATCCACTTCGCCGAGGAATTCAATGTGCCGACCCTCACGCGCTTCTTCATCGGTCGGCTTGTAGACCCTGAAATAGAGGCGGTTCGACGGCGCGTTATCCGTGATCGGATACATCATCCAGCCCCTGCCCTGCGAATCCGGACGTTCCTGAGCCTTGCGGATCTCAGCCCAGTCGTGCTTCGGATGCCAGTAGACGATTTCATAAACGTGATTGCCTGGAAGGAACTGGGTGTTCACGATCACAAACTCACTAGGGAAACGCTGATCAATGGACCAACTTCCGAAGTTGCAGGCGAGATGGCTTCAAATTTTCTGGATGACGAAGCGAATCGGCGCTCAATTCAGTGAATTTGGCGCGTAAGCGAGCCTCCCCTGCTCGCATTTTTCATACGCATGACGGACTGCTCCCATGGACCGATCGCAACAGATTTCGCGCAATCACCAGATTCGCCAGAGCGAACAGGCTGAACAGTTGCGCGGTGTTCTTGGCCAAGCCCTTGTATCGGGTCTTGCGATGCTGAAACAGATTCTTGACGATATGAAACGGATGCTCAACCCGCGAACGGATCTGCGCCTTGGTTCGCTCGAGCGCGATCACCAGGTCCTTCAGCGCTCCTTCTTGCATCGCCTTGATCTTTCCCCGCCTGGCAGCGACGTGCCACTTCACGGCCTTGCCCGCCATTTCCTCGCGCTTGTCGACGCCAATGTAGCCCGCGTCGGCGAACACCTGCTCTTCATGCCCGTGCAGCAGGGCATGAGCTTGCGATACATCCGACACGTTGGCCGCCGTGCCAACCACACTGTGAATCAGGCCCGAGTCGGCGTCGACGCCAATGTGGGCTTTCATGCCAAAGTGCCATTCGTTGCCCTTCTTCGTTTGATGCATTTCCGGGTCACGGCTCTTCCCGGCATTCTTGGTCGACGGCGGCGCTTCAATGATCGTCGCGTCAACCAGCGTGCCTTCCTTCATCATCAGCCCACGCTCGCACAGCGAGATGCCAATCTCGTCGAACAACTTCCGTGTCAGTTCGTGTTCGATCAGCAGGCGCCGGAACTTCAACAGCGTGGTTGCATCAGGCACGTTCTCGATCGCCAGATCGATGCCGGCGAAGGCTCGCAGCGTGATGCTGTCATACAGCGCGTCTTCCAGTCCTTCGTCCGACAGTCCGTACCACTGTTGCACGAAGTAGATTCGCAGCATCCGCTCAAGGCCAATCGGCGGGCGACTCGCGTGCCCTTCGGATAGTGCGGTTCGATGGCCGACAGCAAGCGCTGCCACGGAACGACCTTCTCCATCTCTTCCAGGAAGCGTTGGCGCCTCGTCACTCGCTTCTTGCCTGCAATTTCCGCTTCCGCGAAGCCGATCTGCCTCTTCATCGTCGTGGGTCCGTTCCGTGAGCTGTCTTCTAAACGTCCTCGGCTACGTCTGCGATGACCGCCGAGCCGAATAAATCAGCGTTTCCCTAACGCATGTAGACTGCCTTTAGAAGCTCCCCGCCATCAACGGTGTAAATATATGTCACCCCACGTCCATTCTTATACATCCCTTTGTCCGCAACCTCAAACGGCACTCCGTTTACCTCATAAGCCGGACGAGGGATAAATGAAATTGCGACCAATCTTTCGTCCCTCCCAAAATCAATCGAGACGTTGTAATTCTTTAGAGACCACTCACCTTTTGAAAACTTTCGGAATTCAGCCAAAGCCAAGCCAAACACTTCGAAACATTCGCCACTGCAAGAGACATCGCTTGGATATCTAGCGGCCAATTCAAGAACATCATCTTTGCTGTAGCTCACAAGTGCCTCCCATGACTGTATAAAACTTGACCTTACCACTTGACGTACCTAGGCACGAACGACGGCACTCCTTCTTGAGCGTTGTAAGAGCACTGACTTCTTTACCTCTTCTTGATAAACCATCGCCGTTGAAGTCATCCCCACTTGGATTTGATATTCCAACAACTTCTCCGTTAGACCCCGTCACGGAATAATCTCCATGAGTACGACAATTGCCTACAATAGTCGCCCCTTCGGCACTTGCAGTAATGCCAAAGCAGGGGTGAAGGTTCAGCTCTACCAGGAATTGGAACAGAATAGTCGAGAAGTACCGTCCAGCCTTTTCATAAAGCAGACCACCGAATTCCTTGTTCATCCCAATTAATCAATTATCTCAATACATCTCCCTACGTCGACACGCCTTGCAAGCAACTCTTCAATCTGCCCAACCCTCAATAGCCTCTCCTTCTCCATCGCCACCACGTCATCTGAGTTATTTTCAATATAGCCGGCCAAGCACGCCACTATGCTTTTGTTTTTCAATCTTTCACCTATAAAATCAATCAATTGACGCCTAGCACCTCCCCCTCTCTTTTGAACATATCATTTGCAGTCTGACGACTCCAATCCGTTACGAGCGCCGCCACCCTTTCCTTGCCCTCATACAATACATTTACCCACCCACCAAAAATCTCCGAAGGAATGGAAAATTTCCCAACGGATAAGAATCCGCTGTAGTCCGTTGAATTTGAATTATTTTTTTCAAAATAAACCAAAAAATAAGACATCACGATTCCTATTTTTTCGGATAGAAGATATGCGCATCCCCGCTCACACCTTCATGATTATTTGGATGAACGTGCGGCAATCTTCCTTCCGTACTGCCAGTAGCCCTGTCCGGGTGAGCATCATGCTTCATCAATATGCCACATGCACACCGCTTACCCAGGCTTATAGCTTCACCACGATTGTCTGCATACACGTCTCCGCCTCTCCGCACACGAGAAATTGCTTGCTTGTCGGTAAGATCTCGCCCTAATTTGACTCGCTCAGCAGTTCGCGTCGCGACTCGGTAGCCCATTAAACCAAGCGGATCGATCCAGGTCGTTGGGTCCGGCACGTATATATATGCGTTGGTACCGCCTCGCAGACCAATCGGATCCTTGCTAACGAACCGCCCACTACCCGGATCGTAGTACCGATGCGGCTTGTAGCGCAGCCCCGTCTATATGCTACGAACCCGAATCCCATATCACGAAGGATGACAATCGCGGCGCACAGTATCGTAACCGCATCGCGTCTCTGCGTAGTTCGTGGCGCGCCTTTAGCGGCAAGGCGCGACGGCGCCCGCTGTGGGTTGAAAGGAGCAAAAACTGCTCTGAGTCGTACTCATAGCGGCTCAATCGGCGTACGAAGCTTCATGTCCTTCTTTACCCCTATCAGATACTTATCCACCTTCGACACCTTGATCTCATCCAAGGTTGCCGGTCGCCATTCACATTCATCATTCCAGGGCAGGTCAGGGCTTAACGCCTCACTCGTAAGCTCATATCGCTTCCCATAATTTGCAAATCGTCAATTTCAAGCCGATTCTCTTGCGGAAGTGGGCCAACCAAATAAAAGCCAAGTTCAGCGATTTCGCGCTCCAACCGATCTATCTCTACAAAGAGTTGATTGTTTGCGGCTTGCTCAAATTCCGTGAAGAGTTGTTCATACGAGCAGAAATGCGGATCAGGGGCAAAGTTTCCGAGCATGACTATCCCATCGGCAGAAGTCACTGTGACCTCTCCTGCAAAATCTCCACTGCCATCGTTCAAATAGAACTTCATCATCGTGGGCACCCTGTGGTTTTCCCAAGTGCTTCGGGCAACCCCTTGAGGTTCTCATCGCTGAAGCCGTCTGCGCCGCCAGGATGAATGATTCGAGCATGATTTGGAAATTTATTAGTCGGGTCCTCAATAACATCGAACCCAACTCCTCGGATGGCATCTGCCATACCTGATGCAACAGTTTCTGTTGCCTTCTGCAAACCGTAGCCTTCGGAAAGGCATCCCTCATCTGTTGAGCTGCAGCGCAGGGACAACAACCATGTAGGACGGATATACCAGGGGGATTGAGCTTCTTTTCCGGCTCTTTCAAGCGGAGGTTATCAATCGAATTACCCCCAATCCGATTGACCTTCGTGGCCCCAGGAAGAGGCTACCAGTCAGCCCAAGCGGATCGATCCAGCTTGTCGGCTTCGGCGCGTACTGCCACGCATTCGGCCCACCTTGTAGCCGATCGGATCCTTTGATATGAACCGCCATCCCCGGATCGTAATACCGATGCGGTTATAGTGCAGCCCGTCTATACGTCACGCTCCGCATCGCCCAAATCGCAACGAACGATGACTGTGGCACGGAATGCAACTCTCGTCATAGTCTCGTCACGACACGTCCCGATCGGCGGCACTCTTGCAGCGGTAGGGCGTTGAGGAATTACCGCAAGGTCGTAAGGCGCAACGTCGAACCAGATCGTACTCATACCGCTAGTCCGCCATCAAACGATTCTTTGTGCCGCGCCTCAATATTCCTCCGGGAAACGCTCTCAACAACCACGACGTTATGCATATAAAAAATCCGCTATCGCGAACGCCATCAGTTGCATCTTGTGCGAATCTAGCTGTATCGTAAAAATTCAGCGTGAACATCACCTCCTCAGAGGTTACGAGAACACCTCTCCAAAAATCCTTTTTCTTCATGCTCAAATTCTGCAGATCGTCATACCAACCAGGGTACTTAATTTCCATTTTACGCATTATTATACCTCTCACTTTACCTTGATATTCCCAGAGCACTTTTGTAGTCACCTTCTGCCATGGGATTTGCCGGCATTATTTCAAAGTGTGCGGGATCCTTACCCCGCTGAATTATTTTTCAAATCCTCCGAAACAGATTCAGAGTCAACCTCATGAGGTACGAATCCTCGACAGGAGCAACTATCCGGTTATCGAAAACAGATACTCCATGGGTAGGCTGGACATTGCCATCTCGCACCTTGTACTCTCCTGGCCTCGGTTCAAACGATGGCTTACTCCAGCCTTGGCTCCTCGATAATATTCGCCAAACCGTATGGATCGATCCACTGGACTGGGTTCGGCGCGTACTGCCACGCGTTCAGCCCACCTTGCAGCCGATCGGATCTTTTGATATGAACCGTCCGCTACCCGGATCGTAATACCGATACCGGTTGTAATGCAGACCCGTCTCATGATCGAAGTACTGCCCCTGGAAGCGGATCGGGTTCGAACACCCGCCTTGCGAGCCGCCTCGCTGATCACCTCCTTCGCTTCACCCCACGCTCGATAACGCGCGCTCCACGCAATCTCACCCTGCTCGTCCGTCACCTCCTGCGGCGTGCCGATCTGGTCACACTGGTAATAGCCGATCCGCCCAAACGCCACCGGCCGGTTCGTGCGACTCCACAGCGGGTCCCGGTCGATGTCGTAATGTTCATCATAGTCCGGCCGTCCGTGTATCCACGGATGAAGCTTCAAGGACGATGGATCGAGCACGCGGGATTCGAAGCAGGGCAGCGCGTAATGGTCAACGTCGAACACGGACCGTTGACCATTACCTCCGTATGAAAGAAAGTCCGCGCAAGCAGCTTTTCGTTCTTCAAATCACTTAAGATCTAAATTTTTTCCGACGTAATAGCCGGTCATCATATCGATTACATCCTCCAGAATGTCGGCATCCTCATCTCGATCGACACTCCTTAGAATCTGATCGACCTCATTAAATTCTTTCAATATGTCCAATTTTCCAACACCAGCATCATTCAAATCAATCACGAGCTGCCTTAGCGACTCCTCTGGGGAAGACTGAGAAAGTGCCACCTCAATTTTGTCTTTGATTGCTGGCTTCATTTTCGAAAACTCTTTTCCAAAGCGACTTAGTCTTCGCAAGACGAGTGGGTAACTCACATGCACAAACACCTTCCGCCGTTTTTATACTCGCATGAGTACTCACACCCTTCCCATCTTCATCATGTACCAATCCATGTTGTGCGAGATCGTCACTATCAATGCTGTACATTCCTGAATTCTTTTGGGTTCCCCCAAAATCAGCGGGACGACGATGAGGCTGAATGTTCTCGGGCACTAAGTCTGTCGACATTCCTGCTTCGCCTGGTCGAACACCGAGTGAATTTGCTGCGTTCATGCCATTTTCTGTCGGTCCAGAATAAACCACCGGGCCACCATCACTATCAACGGTCATTCCACGATAGAGTATCTTGCCCACCAGTCCCAACGGGTCAATCCACAGCACGGGGCTCGGCACGTATTGATAGACGTTGATGCCGCCCGCCAACCCGATCGGATCCTTGCTGATGAACCGTCCGCTACTCGGATCGTAGTACCGATACCGGTTGTAATGCAGCCCCGTCTCATGATCGAAGTACTGCCCCTGGAAGCGGATCGGGTTCCGAACACCCGCCTTGCGCGCCGCCTCGCTGATCACCTCCTTCGCTTCACCCCACGCTCGGTAACGCGCGCTCCAAGCGATCTCACCCTGCTCGTCCGTCACTTCCTGCGGCGTGCCGATCTGGTCACACTGGTAGTAACCGATCCGCGCAAACGGCACCGGCCGGTTCGTGCGACTCCACAGCGGGTCCCGGTCGATGTCGTAATGTTCATCATAGTCCGGGCGTTCGTGCAGCGGAATCCATCCCGCATGCGTCGCCTGCACCATCGGCACGAAGCTGTTCGGCTCGTACACATAGTGCGTCGTGCGGCCATTGCCACCATGCTCGCCCTTGCCGCTCTCCCACGCCAGCGTATCGCCGTCCATCCATATAGCGTCAGACCATACCCGTACTCCGCATTGAGCCGTGCCGTCTCGATTGCATGGTAGTCGCTACCGTCGAGCGAACTGACCCGAACCCGCGCATTCGATTCCTTCGCCATCCGCCGGCCTAGCGTCGTACCAGTAACGCACGCTCACCTTGACGGTATCGAACCGAACGAGCCGATCGAAGCCGTCCCACTCGAACCATGCCTGATCGCCATTTTTCCGACGTTCGATCAGGTTGCCGTATTCGTCCCACCTATAGTGCGTGCCCGCATACTCGCGTAGCAGGTTGTCCAGCAGCGCCGGGCGCCCCAGGATTCGACTCGAATACCCCGGTATGCCGCGTGCAGGATCAGCCTCGAAGTGCCGCGTCTGCGCGTCGTCCAGCAGGTTGCTCGCCGGATCGAATGCGAAGGTCTCCTCACCCAGCATGCCGGTGGCCGCCACGAGTCGACCCACCGGATCGTAGCGATAGGTCCGCATGCCGTTCTGCGTGTCCTCGATCCGTTCCAACTGACCCGCGCGGTCGTAGGTGTAGCTGCGCTGCATGAGCCGCTTTCCGCCCGGCGTTTCGCTCCGGGTCACTTCAGCTTCTGGCGTAGAAGCCTTCCCGCCGCATCGTATTCTTGCGTCTGGGTCAGGCCATTGCCCTGCACCCGCTCGATCTCGCGATGCAACGCGTCCCGTTCGATCTGCACCAGTTCCGTGTCATCGAGCAGCACGCCGTGCACATGGCCGCTGCCGTAGGTCAGAACCGCCACCCGGTGGCCGTCTGGGCGGATCGTCGCCACGCGCTCGTTCAGCACGTCGTATTCGTGGCGCCACACCGCGACACTCGCTTTCTTCAGAAAGCGGAAGTGCTGGTGTTCACGCGTGACATTGCCGGCTTCGTCGTGGAACCACTGCAGGCGGCTCGCGTCATTCTCCGCAAGGACCATCTGGCCGTTGCCGTTGTACGCGAATCGCTCTTGCTCGCCGTATTTCCACTGACGGGCGTCCGCGTCCCATTGCCCTGTCTGGCGCGACGTCAGCCGGCCAACCGCATCGAAGCCAACCACCGTGACCCGATGTCCCTTCTCCCCGCTCAGCACGTCTTGAAGCACACCCGAGGCCGGATCGTACCGGTAGCGGGTCGTCTTGCCATCGAAACCCGTTTCGGCCAGCAACCGGCCCACCGGATCGTACGCAAACGACGTCTCGCGACCGTTCTCGTTCGTCAACGCTTCCAGGCGACCCAGCTTGTCCCATCGATAACCCAGCGACTCGCCATTGGCACCCGTGCGCGCGGCGATCAGGCCCGCGCGCGTATAGCGCCATTCGGTTCGTCGCAGCAGCCCGTCTACGTGAGCCAGCAGCCGCCCTTCCGCATCCCGCTCGAATTGCTCGACGACGCCATCGGGACGAACCACTTCGGCCAGTTGCCCTTCGGCATAGCGATACTGCGTCACGCTCCCCGCTGCATCGGTGAATCGCTCCAGTTGCCCGCGTCCGTTGTACTGCCATCGGCTCGTCTTGCCCGAGCAATCGCTATATGACGTCAACTGGCCGGTCGGGCTGTAGGCAAGCTGCTTCTTTCCGCCCTTCGCATCGACGATTTCCACCGGCTGGCCGAGCGCGTTGTTGACGTATTCCGTCTTGTTGCCGAGCGGATCCCAGACGAACTGGATTTTCACGCGCGCGTAGCCGTCGATCCACATGGGCTGATTTTCCGGACCGACCACCACGGCGGTTTCCGGCCCGCATGGCGGCTTTCTCTGCAGAGGACTCCGGAAGACGGCATTCGCCGGCTGGACCACGAAATCGGTGACGCAGTGGTAGGGTTCGCCGCCCGTCGCCTGATCGTTGTTGCGAATCTCGACCCGCGCGGCAATCACCAGAAACTCAGTGTTGGTCGCCTTCTGCG